>NZ_QBKT01000004.1 GCF_003054265.1 Kordia periserrulae
AAAATGAGTGTTCTTAATGCTGTAAGAAACAAATTATTACATATTGCTATGGCTGTAATTAGAAATCAAACTTTTTACCAAAATCGCTTGTTTTTATCATAGAAATCGAAATGACAAATAGTTGTTTATCAGAAAATTACGAATAATATGGCGATTTCTTACGCCGAATTTAAGTGTAATTAACAGTTGTTTTTGCTAGATAGAATTCTCAAAACTTTAACGTTTCCCAACAAAATAAAGCCTTTTGCCAAACGTTTTACTAAAGAATCTTGTAGTTCAGGAAAATATATTTGTTTCCTGTCTTTGTTAGTAAACAATAAGAGCAGCCCAAAAAGCTGCTCTTATTTATTAGTATCTATGGAAAATTAATTCTCTATCAAATCTGTTTGATTTCTGAAGACCAATTCGTCATTGAATTCATCCAGTAAAATGATGCTGTCTGCCGTAATTCGACCACTTAAAATTTCCTTTGAAAGTGCATTTAACACCTTGCGTTGAATGACACGTTTTACAGGTCGCGCACCAAATTGTGGGTCAAATCCTTGTTGAGCTAAGTAGGTAATTGCTTCTTCGGTAGCATCTAACGTGATTTGCTGTTTTGCTAACATTTTAACAGTTTTCTTTATCTGCAAACGCACAATTTCCTTGATGTCACTTTGCGTCAACGGTGTAAACATCACAATATCATCAATACGATTTAAAAACTCTGGTCGCACCGCTTTTTTCAACAAGCCTAACACTTCTACTTTGGCAGCTTCGGTAGCGCTGTGCATGTCTTGCATCGCCTTGAACTTTTCTTCAATGATATGACTTCCCATATTCGATGTCATGATGATGATGGCGTTTTTGAAATCCGCCACACGTCCTTTATTATCCGTCAAACGACCTTCATCCAACACTTGCAATAGAATGTTGAACGTATCAGGATGCGCTTTTTCAATTTCGTCTAATAAGACTACAGAATACGGTCTGCGTCGCACAGCTTCTGTCAATTGTCCGCCTTCGTCATAGCCAACATATCCTGGAGGCGCACCCACCAATCTACTGACCGAATGTGCTTCTTGGTATTCGCTCATATCAATACGCGTCATGGCGTTTTCATCATCAAACAAATAGGCTGCCAATGCTTTTGCCAATTCGGTTTTACCAACGCCTGTCATTCCCAAGAAAAGGAACGAACCTATTGGACGATTGGCATCTTGCAATCCTGCGCGACTTCTTCGAACAGCATCTGAAACTGCTGTGATGGCTTCTTCTTGTCCCACCACACGTTTGTGCAATTCGTTTTCTAGCTGTAACAGTTTTTCGCGTTCGCTTTGCAACATTTTCGTTACAGGAATTCCTGTCCATTTGGCAACGACTTCTGCAATGTCTTCGTTGGTGACTTCTTCTTTAATTAAAGCATTTTCTTCCTGTGTTGCCAATTCTTGTTGCAGCGTATCCAGTTTTGCTTGTGCTTCTTTGATTTTCCCGTAACGCAATTCGGCTACTTTTCCGTAGTTTCCTTCGCGTTCAGCTCTTTCCGCTTCCGCGCGATAGTTCTCAATAGCTTCTTTTGTTGCTTGAACTTGGTCTACGACATCTTTTTCAGATTGCCATTTGGCGAAAATCTCGTTACGCTCATCTTTTAAGTTTGCCAATTCAAGATTTAACGCTTTCAATTTGGCTTCGTCATTTTCACGCTTAATGGCTTCAATCTCAATTTCCAACTGCATGATGCGTCTATCTAACACATCCAATTCTTCTGGTTTTGAGTTGATTTCCATGCGTAATTTGGAAGCGGCTTCGTCAATCAAGTCAATTGCTTTGTCTGGCAAAAAACGATTGGTAATATAACGTTGCGAAAGTTCTACGGCCGCAATAATTGCTTCGTCTTTGATACGAACTTTATGGTGTGTTTCGTATTTTTCTTTGATACCTCGCAGAATCGAAATCGCACTTTCCGTATCCGGTTCGGTTACCGTAATTTTCTGAAAACGACGTTCTAAGGCTTTGTCTTGCTCAAAATATTTTTGGTATTCGTCCAACGTGGTCGCACCAATCGCTCTGAGTTCTCCTCGCGCCAATGCAGGTTTTAAAATGTTTGCGGCGTCCATAGCACCTTGTCCGCCACCAGCGCCGACCAGTGTGTGGATTTCATCAATAAAGAGCACAATGTCACCGTCTGATGAAGTTACTTCTTTGATAACCGCTTTTAAACGTTCTTCAAATTCACCTTTAAATTTTGCTCCAGCAATCAACGCGCCCATATCGAGCGAATAGATTTGCTTGTCTTTTAAGTTTTCCGGAACATCACCTTGAATGATTCTGTGTGCCAATCCTTCCGCAATAGCGGTTTTACCCACACCAGGTTCTCCTACTAAAATAGGGTTGTTCTTTGTTCTACGAGAAAGAATTTGCAACACACGACGGATTTCTTCGTCACGACCGATTACAGGATCGAGTTTTCCGTCGTTTGCCAATTGGTTCAAGTTTTTTGCGTATTTGTTGAGCGCATTATAAGTTTCTTCTGCGTTTGCAGAGGTAACACGCTCGCCTTTACTCAATTCTTGAATGGCAGTTTTTAACCCTTTTTCAGTAACTCCTTGATCTTTTAAGATTTGCGAAATTTTACTGTTCGATTTAAAAATAGCAAGGATTAAATGTGAAGTAGACACAAATTCGTCGTTCATTTCTTTCGCAACAATATTCGCATCGGTCAACGTTTTTCCTGCTGTTGTTGATAGCATAATATTTCCGCCGCTTACTTTTGGAAAACTATTCAGCGTGCTGTCTAAAATTTGATTCAGCAGAGATACGTTTACATTCAGTTTCTTTAATAAAAAAGGCAATACATTATCGTCAACATCAATAATTGCTTTAAACAAATGTTCGTTTTCAATTTGTTGATGTCCATAAGTTTGCGCCAGTTGCTGTGCTTGCTGCACAGCTTCTTGTGATTTTATAGTGTAATTGTTAAAATTCATAGCGTTTAGTTCTGTGTTTTTTTGGTAGTTTTGCAATAGTTATTCCAATTGAAAATACAAGACAAAATGGCGGTTAAACTACGTATTTATAAGACATTTTGACATTTTGCAAGTTTTTCATAATGCGAGCGACTCATATCTTTAAAAGTACAGATACTTATGGGAATATTCAATAAAATTTTTGGAAGTTCAGAAGCTTCCGAAACACCAGAGCCTTCAAAAGTTCCATGGATTCCACTGACAGAAATGGCACAATTGGATACGATTGAAGAAACATCAAAAACAACACCTGTGGCTATTTTTAAACACAGTACACGTTGCGGAATTAGTAAAATGGTTATCAATCAATTTGAGCGTTCATACGATTTGGAAGCAAACCAAATGCAGGTTTATTATTTAGATTTGTTGAATTACCGTCCGATTTCTCAAGAAATCGCCGCACGTTTTCAGGTATGGCATGAAAGTCCGCAATTAATCATTGTAAAAAATAGGGTTAGTGTTGTGCATGCCTCTCATAGTCAGATTAATACAATATCGCTAGCACAGTTTGTATAGTCTTTCTTTTCGGTAGTTTTTTTGAGAATTAAGAGTTTTTTAAGACAGATTTTACGGTCTATTTTGTACTTTGAAAACGCATCAATCAATTAACAAGTTGTTTCTAAAACTACTGCCGATGAATACTACCAACATAGATATATGGATATTGCTTTTTTTTGCATTTGCCATTCAAGCCTTTGTATTGGGAATTTTATTTTTCTTAAAACCCAAAGGAGATCGCGTCGCCAATAGCATATTTGGCGTTTTTTTATTGCTTTTTTCGTATAATCAATTGTTTAATTGCGCTTTTTGGACAGATTACCAAAGTTCGTTTTCTGAGCATTTGTCGTTTACCAACTTTATTCCTTGGGTTTCGTATGGGCCTTTGTTATATGTCTATTTAAAACGCGTGCTTCGCAGTTCTTTTTCATGGCGCGATTTGGGACATTTGCTTCCGCTGATTTGGATACTTTCTGTATTTGGGCGCTTTTACTTTTTATCGCATGATGTTAAATTGGAACTTGCGGCAACCAATGGCTATTCTGCGTATGTCAATTGGTGGCTGATTCCTCGATATAATATGGTAGATGTTGTAACATTACTCATGGTTTTTTATGCCGTAAAAATGTATCTTTTGTATCGAAAAGAAAAAAGTAAGGTGTCTGAAGCCAAACGTCTTTGGATTAAATCGTTGTGGTTGTGCTTTACAGGTTATGCGTTTGTGTTCTTTTTATATTTTATTTTGATTTATTTCCGACTGATTACACCTTATAAAGATTATTTAATTGGGTATGCCATGGTCTTTTTTATGGGAATTGTGTCGTATTTCAGTTTTATGCAGCCTAATATATTTTCGGGGACAGTCAAAATTCCATTTGTAAAGTACCAAAATAACGGTTTGTCTTCGTCAATGGCTATTGAAATGAAAGATAAGCTGACGGCTTTGATGGAATCTGAACAGTTGTATTTGGATAGTGCGCTTACGCTAGATGTATTATCAGAACGGTTGAATTTATCACGACATCACACTTCACAATTGATTAATGAGCATTTTCAGATGAATTTTTTTGAATTTGTGAATACCTATCGTATCAAAGAAGCTATCAAACTATTGCAAGACAAACAAAGTGATTTGAATATCAACGAAATTATTTATACCGTCGGATTTAACAATCGCACCTCTTTTTACAACGCCTTTCGTAAAAAAACAGGAATTTCACCAAAGTCATACCGAAGTCAGCAAGTTTGATTGTTTTTCATCATTTGAAAGCATATATTTAACTCATAAAGCCCTTAAACTTCTCAGAAAATGGAACTTATTGACATTCTAGACGAACACGGAAATCCAACTGGCGAAATACTTCCCAAACGCGAAGTGCATCGCTACGGACATTTTCATGCGTCAACGCATTTATGGTTGTACACCAAAACAGGGAAAATCGTATTGCAATTGCGTGCAGCGACAAAACCTAACTTTCCAAATCGTTGGGATGTGTCAGTGGCGGGACATATAAGTAGTGGCGAAACTGCCAAAGAAACTGCCATTAGAGAAGCCGAAGAAGAATTAGGAATCAAAGTTCAGTCAGCAAAACTACAACACATCGGACGCTTCCGAATTGATTATCAACATGCAGAAGACTATCGTGATCGAGAATTCATAACCATTTTCGCTTCTGAAATTCCAGATGCACCTTTGATTGTTACTCTCCAAGAAGAAGAAGTTGCCGATGTTACACTGATACCATTAGCACAAGTTGAAGCTGAACTAACCGATACCAAACTCGCTCAAAAATACGTGCCTTTTAACAAAGCGTATGCAAAAGAAGTCTTTGAAAAATTACATAGTTTATTTGATTAGTTTTTTTTGCACTTATTTTTCAATTTTTTGAATGTATTTGCTTGATTGAGTTGTATTTAAAAAAAAATAATAGTAAGAAAAATCATTAAGTACGACAGAGATATCATTCAAAAATAAATTCTGACAGATTTATATACTATTTCAAACGATAAAAATGCCAATTATTCCGATGAAAAAACCAAAACTAGAATCTTTAGTTTAATTTTGTAATATTTTTAGTATTAAAAACATTATTTTTTATTACAAAAACAGCAAAAAGCAGAAATGATTTTTCAATTAAATTTCCAAATTGTTTCACCTTTTTTAACAACTTTTAAACGTTTTACGTCAATTTAACGTCATTTTAACTATAAAGACATATAGTTTACGGTTTAACCATAATCATTTTGTGATTCTACCTTTTTTATGAATTTTGAGTTGTTTTGCGAGAAAAAATTCTGTTATAATTGTACACGAAAAAATGATACATCAATTCAACTATTTTGACGAATTGATCTAAAAGTAATTTTAGAAATTTCCCTCACTTTAAAATGTAATGAAAGAGTGCCTCATGTGACTGAGGGAAGCGAAGCTCTGTCAAAAAATCAAAAAGTAATCAGAAGAAAATTTAGCTTAATGATGAATCAAAAATATCATGGTTGGCATGTTTTATATGTCAAATCTCGTCATGAAAAGAAAGTTTTAGATGCATTAATAAAACTATCTCTTGAAACTTTTCTACCGTTGATAAAAACGAAGAAAAAGTGGAGTGACCGAACCAAGATTGTTGAACTACCTTTGATTCCTTCCTATATATTTGTAAACCTTACATCACCTCAAGACTTCCATAAAGCCTTATCTGCAGACGGCGCTTGTGCGTATATCAGATTTGGAAACTCATTTGCAAAAGTTTCTGAAAAAGAAATTGTAAAAATGAAACTCTTGGTAGGAGCTGAGGACGTTATGAATATAGAAGTCGGTTCACAACTCCCAAAAGTAGGAGAGTTTAGAAAAATAGAATTTGGCTCTTTAAGCGGTTTAGAGTGCGAAATTCTTAAAGTAGACAATGTTAATAAAATTGTAGTGCGTATTGAGCAACTACAGCAAAATATTACCGCAATTCTTCCTTCATATTACTTCGAAAGCGAAGCAGTAACACTATAACTTACATTACCTGCATGCCAACTATTGAACGTAAATTGGTTTCTGATTATTGGATTCAGAAACTGAAAAAACAAACCGTTTCTGCAAAAGAACAATTTCAACTAGAAACTACTGAAAAGTTGTTGATTCCGAATGAAAATATTTCTTATTTTCTGAAAATCACCAACGAAAAGCCTATTGTTGAATACACGATTTTGCTGTCTATCTATAGCGCAATGTTGCAACGCTATTTTGAGCCATCGCACTTTATTTTCTCAACAAAAGTGCAAGATGCGGAGACACCATTATTGTTGCATCATATTCTGATTGAAAAGAAAAATTTCAAGGAATATTTAAACGAAACTAAGCTGGAAATTCAAGAAGTATATAAGTATGCAAGTTTTGAAAAAGATGCTGTATTGCCTCAAAAATTCAAAAATTACAGCCCTTTTGGGTTTTCGTACAATACTTCGGTGGAACAAAATGAAATTCCATTCTTTTTAGAAATCAATAAAGAAGTAAAAGGAATAACACTAGCTATTCGCTTTGCAGAGAGCTTTAAAAAATCACACGTAGTGACGCACTTTTTAAAGAATTTTCAAACTTGTTTGGAGAATTTAGAAAGCAATCTGGAAAAAATAATTTGCGATATTTCTATTACGACACGCGAGGAAGAAGACATTATTTTAAAAGCATTTAACGACACAAATTACGACTTTCCTTTAGAAGAATCTATCATTGATTTGTTTGAAAAGCAAGTTGAAAAAACACCTAACAATACGGCATTAGTTTTTCAAGAAAAGTCATATACGTACAAAGAACTCAACGAAGAAGCGAATGCCTTAGCGCATTATTTGGTAGATGAGCGAAACATTCAAGTAAATGATTTTGTGGGTGTAAAATTAGAACGAACAGAATTATTGGTGATTTCGCTATTGGCGGTTTTAAAAACAGGTGCTGCGTATGTGCCAATCGACAAAAGTTATCCTGCAGAACGAATTCAATATATTGAAAATGACAGTCAGTGCAAATTGGTGATAGAAGAAGAATTGGATTTCTTCAACAACAACAAACAATACGCTACAGAAAATCTCGGAATTCAAAAAGATGCGCACGATTTAGCCTATATCATTTACACTTCGGGAACTACAGGAAAACCAAAAGGTGTGATGATTACGCATCAAAATGCTGTGGCAATGATTTATTGGGCGCATCACGAATTTGCCAATACAGGTCACGAAGTAACATTTGCGGTGACTTCGCATTGTTTTGATTTGTCGGTCTATGAAATATTCTATACGCTTTCTACAGGAAAAAGAATCAGATTATTGCAAAACTCACTCGACATCGGAACCTATATTTTAGAAGACAAAAATATCTTAATCAACACGGTTCCATCAAGCATGCGAAATCTGTTGGAAAAAGGATACAGTCTTGAAAATGTAGTTGCGGTTAACTTAGCAGGAGAGCCTTTTCCTGTGGATATTGCGATGAAATTATTGGCAGATTCCGATGCAGAAATTAGAAACTTATACGGTCCTTCTGAAGATACGACGTATAGTACGTATTACCAATTGGAAGAAGGCATCAGATACAATTCCATTCCTGTTGGAAAACCATTGTTGAATACCCAAGCGTTTATTTTGGATGAAAATTTAGCAGTAGTTCCTATCGGAGTTCCTGGTAAATTGTATTTATCTGGTTTGGGTGTGACGAAAGGCTATTTGAATCGCGAAGAATTAACAGCTGAAAAATACATTCCGAATCCGTACTTAGAAGGCGAACGCATGTACGATACGGGCGATTTAGCCTATTGGATGCCAGACGGAAACATTGGATTCTTAGGTAGAAAAGATCATCAAGTGAAATTGCGTGGTTATCGTATTGAACTTGGCGAAATTGAAAACGAAATGCTCGATTTTACTGATGCGATTCAACGTGTAGTAGTTGCTGTAAAATTGGTAAACAAACAACAAGTATTGGTAGGGTATTATGTAGGAGATAAAGGTGTTGACAAATCAGGTTTGCGAGCACATTTGCTAGCAAAATTGCCTTCGTACATGGTACCAACGTATTTTGTACACATTAAAGACATTCCATTAACGCCGAACGGAAAAATCAACAGAGATGCACTTCCTGAAATTTCTACAGACAACATCATCAAGGCGGAATATGTAGCGCCGAGAAACGATGTGGAAGAGCAATTAAAAGAAATTTGGGAAAAAATTATTGGCGTAGACACTATCGGAATCAAAGACAATTTCTTTGAACTTGGTGGACATAGTTTGATGATTTCGCAAGTCATCAACACGATGTATAAAGAAATGGGCAAAAGCGTAAGTTTTAAAACCTTTTCTGTAAATCCAACCATTGAAAACCTCAGTGCCGAATTAAACGAAAAGCAATACGAAGCCATTCCAGTAGCGGCAGAAGCGACTTCCTATCCGTTGACGCCAGCACAACATCGTTTGTGGTTATTAAGTCAATTAGAAGGCGGAACAAATGCCTATCAAATCACGGGAGCATATCATTTTAAAGGAAATTTAGACGACGAAATCTTTATCAATGCCTTTACAAATGTGGTGAAGCGACATGAAAGTTTGCGCACCTATTTCAAAGAAAACGAACACGGAATTCCACAACAATATATTGTGCCGTTTGAAGCTATTGATGTTTCTATCGCACAAATTGACTTTTCGCAAAAGGAACAACCTGAAACGTTTATTGATGCATATATTGACGATTTGTTGTCAGAAGGGTTCAATTTAGCGACAACACCACTTTTCAAAGCAGCACTCATCAAAAAAACGGCGACGGAAACCATATTTGTAGTTGCCATTCATCACATTATTGGCGATGGTTGGTCGCTTGAAATTTTCACCAATGAAATCATAGATAACTACCTGCAAGCAAGCAAAGGAATCACTAGTGACAAAGCATCATTAGACATTCAATTCAAAGATTATGCAGTTTGGTTACAACAATCGCAAACGGTTGAACGATTAGAAGCATCAAAAGCATTTTGGTTGCAACAATTTTCAGGAGAATTGCCAGTATTGCAACTACCACAAAGTCGCAAACGTCCTGTAATTAAAACCTATTCGGGAAGTCAAATTCGATATACCTATTCAAGAGAACACCTCACAAAACTGAAAAACTTCTCTAAAGAACATCAAGTAACGCTATTCATGACCATTATGGCGGCGGTAAAAGCGTTATTGCATAAATATTCCAATGCAGATGATATCATTCTCGGAACGCCAATTGCTGGAAGAGAGCATCCAGATTTAGAAAATCAAATTGGACTGTATCTCAATACATTAGCAATTCGCACACAAATTCAACATGACGAAACGCTTGCGAGCTTATTAGAAAAAGAAAAAGCACAATTACTCAATGCCTACACGCATCAAGAATATCCGTTTGACCAATTGGTAGAGCAATTAGGATTAAAGCGCGATACGTCTCGTTCACCATTATTTGATGTGATGGTTGCCTTGCAAAATCAACAGCAATTAGGCAACTTTAAAGAGCAATCTTTAGGTGAATTAACCGTAGATGCCTACGAAATTGAACGAACAGCAGCGCAGTTTGACATCACTTATACGTTTGTGGAAGTTGACGAAGAGTTGTTCTTAGAAGTACAATACAATACGGATGTATATGATACAACATTCATCAAAAGTAGTTGTGAGCATTTGGAATTGATTTTTGAGCAGTATTTGGAAGATGCTACACAAAAAATCAACAGTATTGATATCACTTCTCCAGAAGAAAAAGTACAATTACTAGAAGCATTTCAAGGAAAAGAAGTGCCTGTTGCAGAAAACGCGAATGTGTTATCCCTTTTTGCTGAACAAGTCGTGAAAAATGGGCAAAATACATCTATTACAGTTGAAGAAACCAACGTTTCATACCACGAACTCAATGCACAATCAGACAGACTTGCAGTACACATTCAAAACACTACTGCAATTGTAAAAGGAGCTATTATAGCAGTTCAATTAGATAGAGGAATCGATTACATCACGTCACTATTGGCAATCATGAAACTAGGAGCAACCTATTTGCCAATTGACACAAACTATCCTGAAAACAGAATCAGCTATATGATTCAGGATGCAGGCGCAGTATTAGTAATAGATACAAATTTCATCGAAAGTTATCACAATGCAAGCATTGATACAGGAGGCTTTACAGCTGCAACACTAGGCGGAAATGATATTGCCTATGTAATTTATACTTCTGGTTCTACAGGAAAGCCAAAAGGCGTACCGATTTCGCAACGAAGTCTGGTAAATCTTTGTCAGTGGCATCAAGCTGCGTATGGCGTTACCAGTGAAAGTCGCGCAACACTATTCTCAGGAATTGCCTTTGATGCTTCGGTATGGGAAATTTTCCCGTATCTCACCAAAGGAGCGACATTATTTCCAATTACGAGCAAAGAAGTTCGATTGGACATATTCAAGTTTAAAAATTTCTTGAATCATAATAAAATTACACATGCGTACGTACCGTCGAGAATCTGTCAAGAATTGGTAGCAAACGATGTTGACGATGTAAGTACAATACTATTAACAGGTGGAGAAGCATTGTCTTTCAACAAAACAACTTCACTTCACATCTACAACAATTACGGACCTACAGAAAATACAGTCGTTACCACATTCCACAAATACACGAACTCAGAAAAGGGAAATATCGCTATTGGAAAACCAGTAGACAACACGAAAGTATATGTCTTGTCTGATGAATTAACACTGCAACCAATTGGTGTTGTGGGCGAATTGTGTATTGCTGGAATTGGTTTGTCGGAAGGCTATCTACATCAAGAAGCGTTGACAAATACGGTTTTTGTTAAAAATCCATTCAATTCGGAAGAAAAACTATACAAAACGGGCGATTTGGTACGTTGGTTGCCAAACGGAACACTTGAATTTTCTGGACGAAAAGACACGCAAATCAAAATTAGAGGTCACCGCATTGAGTTGGGTGAAATAGAACAAGCGATTACCGATTTTGCAGAAATTAAAGAAGCGGTAGTTTTAGTGAAAATCGTTCAAAAAGAAAAAGTATTGGTGGCGTATTATATTGCTGAAAATGAAATAAATACCGCAACTTTTAAAGAGCGATTATTGGCGGAAATGCCATCGTATATGATTCCGCAATATTACATTCCAATTGACGCAATTCCGCTAACACCAAACGGAAAAGTTGCAGTAGCACAATTGCCTGAAATCTCGGAAACGCACAGTATTCAAGCAACATACATTGCGCCAAGAACGGAAACAGAAGAAATGTTAGTCACTATTTGGAAAGACTTCTTCAACAAAGAGAAAATAAGTGTGTTGGATGACTTTTTCGAGTTGGGCGGACACAGTTTAATTCTCACAAAACTCATCAACGCGTATCACAAAGTATTCAATGTGCGCTTGTCTTTAGAAGATGTGTATGTAAAAACTTCATTGGAATCGCACGCTATATTGTTAGATTCGGGAACGAAAGTTCAATACGAAGAAATTGAAAAAATAGCCGAACAAGAAGTATATGAACTCTCGCCAACACAAGTACGTTTTTGGTTGATTCATAAAATTCAAGGTGCATCAAAAGAATTCAATATCTCAAACATTTTCGATTTAGAAAAAGAAACTGATATTGACGTATTAGAAGCCGCATTTAACGAAATCTTACAACGTCACGAAATACTACGAACAGTATTTGTAGATGCAATAGAAGCACCAAAACAGCGCATAGAAGCGTTTCAACCTACAACAATCAAAAGATACGATACTGTTGAAACCATTACAAACGAAGTCATTCAACATGAATTTGACTTGGAAAGCTATCCGCTATTCAAAATCGGAACGCTTACCAATGGTGAAGAAACAAAACTATATTTCAACATTCATCACAGTATTTGCGATGGTTGGTCCATGCAAATCATCATCAAAGAATTGCTGACAATCTATCAAGCGAAACTTGAAAAAGCAACAGCAGCGTTACCTGCGCTAACCATCGATTACAAAGATTACGCAGCTTGGCAAAACAAAGCCTTGCAAACAGAAACACTTGCAGCACAAGGCAACTACTGGAAACAACAGCTTTCAGGAAACATTCCGTATTTAGAATTGCCTAGAGATTACAATACAGCGATAAAATCAAATCAAACGATTTCAGGCTATCATACCATCTTTATTTCCAACGAAATCAAAGAAAAAATCACAGCTTTTACGGCGAAACATTCGGTAAGTCCGTTTGCGTTTTATTTGACCGCGATAAAAGTCTTATTGCAACGACTAACAGCAGAAAACGACATTACCGTCGGAATTCCAGCGGCAAATAGAAATCACGAACAACTCAAAAATATAGTCGGTTGTTTCTTAAATACGTTGATGATTCGTGATGAAATGGACGCTTCCGCAGATTTTACAACGATTCTGCA
This sequence comes from Kordia periserrulae, assembly GCF_003054265.1. Lineage (GTDB taxonomy): Bacteria > Bacteroidota > Bacteroidia > Flavobacteriales > Flavobacteriaceae > Kordia > Kordia periserrulae. Next base: position 12,926 of record NZ_QBKT01000004.1, read on the forward strand.
AAAGGTAAACACAACACTCATTGCTGCATTGGCAAATCAAAACTATCCGTTTGAGCAATTGCTAGACGATTTAGATATTACGGCTGAAGACAAACGTTTCCCGATAAGTCCTGTGTTCTTGAATATGCTTGATTTTGAAGCAGAAACTACGGCTAAAATTCAAGATTTTACAGCGCAAACAGGAACAATTGAAGCATCGCCAAAATTCGATTTGGAATGGTATATTCAAAGCTTTGAAAACGGATACATGCTCAAAAGTGTGTTCAATAGCGAACTTTTCTCAAAAGAAACCATTACCTATTGGACGAACGAATTGCTACAGCTCATTCAGCAAGTAGTTGAAAATACGGCGATACACATTTCAGAAATTGACATTTTCAACACAAACATCGAAATCGCGACAGATGCAATGCCAACCAATGCTTTTGAAGTATTTGAAGCATCAGAAATTGAACAAAATGTCACTGCACGATTTGAAAAGCAAGTTTCAAAATATCCAAACGCGATTGCAGTTCATGCTAAAAACAAAGCAGTAAGTTATGCCGAATTAAACGCGCATGCAAATCACGTAGCACATCAAATTCTAGCAGAAGCTACCGCAGCAACGCAGCGAATTGCGTTATTATTAGATCATGATGAAACCTGTGTCATCGGAATGTTAGGAACACTAAAAGCAGGCTATTCCTATGTGCCGATTGACGTAAACAATCCGAATAGCAGAATCACCTTTATTCTGGAAGATGCGAGTGCGAATATTTTAGTGTGCAACCAACGTACATTACAAAAAGCACAAGAAGTACAAGCAGACTATCCAGCGGTAAAACTCATCTGTTTGCCAGAAGAAGTTACGGAAATTGAAAATCCTAACAAAACAATTGCGCCAAGCACAGAAGCGTATGTATTATACACGTCAGGTTCTACAGGAAAGCCAAAAGGTGTGGTGCAAACGCAGCGAAATATGTTGCATTACATTCGCGTATATACGAACAATGTGCACATTTCCAACCAAGACAATCTCAGCGTATTCTCAACCTATACGTTTGACGCGTCAATCAAAGATATCTATGGAGCTATCTTAAACGGCGCAACGGTAAGTTTCTACAATATTGCGGCAGAAGGTGTTGCGAATATTCAAAACTGGCTTGCTACACAAAAAATCAGCATCATTCACATGGTGCCAACCTTGTATCGTTACTTCATCAAAGAATTGGAGCCATCAAGCATCTTACACACGGTTCGTTTGTTGGATTCTGGTGGAGAAGCGAGTTACAAATCGGATTTGGAATTGTTCAAAAAACATTTCCCGAAAGGCGCCTTTTTAGTAAACGATTACGGACCGACAGAAGCAACGATTATCTCGCAAAAATTCTTGTCACACGACTCAGCATGGCACCGAACGAATTTATCTTTAGGAAAACCTGTTGTAGACACGGAAGTATATATTTGGGATGAAAACAATACGGAAGTTGGCATGTATCAGGAAGGCGAAATCGTATTCAAAAGCGACTATATTTCGCTTGGTTACTTGAATCGTCCAGAATTAACAGAAAAAGCATTCTTAACCGATGAAAAAGGACATCGTTATTACAAATCAGGAGACATCGGACGTCGATTGTCCAACGGAGAAATTGAATTTTTACATCGAAAAGATTCACAAGTCAAGCTAAATGGTGTCCGAATAGAATTGCCAGAAATCGAATATCAACTAGAACAATTGCCAAGTATCAAAAAAGCAATCGTTTTGGTAACTGAAGTAGAAGAAATAAAATTCTTAACAGCATATCTTGAAAAAACAGAAAACATAGAAGCCGACGCGTTAAAGCAACAACTCAGAAACCAACTGCCAAAGTACATGATTCCTTCTATCTACATGTTTATTGAAGCATTTCCGCTGACGCGAACAGGTAAAATAGATAGAAAAGCCTTGCCACAACCAACAATGGCAGACCTCAAAAAAACACCGTACAAAGCGCCACAAAGCGATATGGAATTCCGTATGGTAGAACTTTGGGCAGATATCTTAAAAATTGCTGCCAGCACAATAGGTGTTAATGATAACTTCTTTGAACTTGGCGGACACAGTTTGAGCATGAACAAAATGCTCAACCAATTAAAAACAACATACAAAGTAAACTTCAATTACGAAGAATTTTACGCACAACCAACCATCGCCTATTTGGTAGTACACATTGAAAACGTATTGGCAACACAAATGGATACTACACAAACAGTAAACAAAAAAATCATCATATAATTTATGAAAACACCCGAACTCATAAAACACTGTAGAGATAACGGAATTCACATTGAATTGCAAGGAGAAAACTTGGAACTCAATTTCCTTACGGAAGAAGTGGATAACGCTTTGATCGGACTGATTAAAGAGCACAAAAGCGACATCATTTCCTATTTGACGTCGTTACAGCAAGATGCTGCTGCCATCACGATTCCACAAGCGGAAAACAAAGAATTCTATCCGATTACCTCTACACAATTCAGATTCTGGATTTTATGCCAAATTGAAGACATCAACAAAGCCTACAATTTGCCAGTGGTCATAAAAATTAACGGTGATTTACAAGTAGAAAATCTGCAAAAAGCAGTCAATACTATCGTGTCGCGTCATGAAGTATTGCGAACCAAATTTGTAGAAACAAGCAATGGTAAAATTGCGCAAACCATTCAAAATATCAGTGAGTTTGAAACGATTTTTAACTATGAAGAAGCAACACCTGAAACCTATAAATCTATTGTAAACTCGTATGTTTCGGATGCGTTTGATATTAAAAATGGACCATTATTTAGAGTTGGTGTTGTAAAAAGTCAAGCACAAGAATATTTCTTTTACTTAAACGTACATCACATCATTTCAGATGCGCGTTCGCAAGAAATTTTGATTAAAGACTTCATCACAGCGTATAACAATACGACGGCTAATGCTGAAATAGCACTTCCAGAATTGCCAATTCAATACAAAGATTATGCAGATTGGTACACCAACAATCTCGAGCTTACCAAAGAAGAAGCCTATTGGTTGGATAAATTTTCTGGTGAACTTCCTGTGTTAAATTTGCCAAGCACATTTAAGCGTCCTCCATTAAAAACCTATAACGGAGCGCAGCACGAATTGATATTGAGCGACAGCACATTCCAAAACGTAAAAAAATACGCCAAAGCGCATGCGTGTACGCCATTTATGATATTACTATCTGCGTTAAATGGTGTCTTATCACGATACACTCACCAAACGGATATCATCTTAGGAACGCCTGTTTCTGGGAGAATGCATCCGGAATTGGAACATCAAGTTGGATTGTACATCAATACCTTGCCAATACGAACGACGTTTGAAAAAAATACAACGTTCAATGAATTGGTGGCGATTGAAAAACAATGCTTGCAAGAAGCCTACTTAAACGCAAACTATTCGTTTGGCGATTTGGTCAACAAACTCAACATTCAGCGCGATATCAGTCGTTCACCGATATTTGACATTCTAGTCACGCATCAACGACACGATGAGGTGGGTGAACTCAACGCTGGTTTTGGAGATTTGCAATATACCATTCAAAAAGATGCAGAAGCGAGTGTGAGTAAATTTGACATGACGTTCAAATTTGTAGAAGGCGAAACGTCTATCAAACTGGTTATTGAATACAATACCGATTTATACGGCGCATCGTATATTGAAAATTTGGCAGAAAACACGTGGAGTTTCTTAGCAAACGGATTGGAAAATGGCAACGAAAAACTATCACAATTACCATATATTTCTGAAAATCAGCAACAAGAACTGCTTTCGACATTCAACAATACAAAAGTTGAGTACAACCAAGACGAATTGGTGACGGATTTAATCGCGCAGCAAGCCATTGCAAATCCTGACGCGACGGCTGTTGTATGTCAGGGCGTTGCTATCAGCTACAAAGAACTTCAAAAACAATCAGACATTTTTGCAAGTTACTTATTGAACAAAGGCATTCAGCCAAATTCATACATAGGAATTTGCATGGGAAGATCAATAGAAATGATGATTGCGATTTTGGGTGTGCTAAAAGCGGGAAGCGCGTATGTTTCGTTAGATCCTTTCTATCCAATAGAGCGTATCGATTACAGCTTGCAAAACAGCGGTTCGCAATTTGTTATTGTGGATGATGCTACCAACAATATCATCGGCGATAGTGCAGAAGCTATCAACATTACTGATACTACTTGGAAAGAAACCACTATGCAAACCTTGCCAAAAGTACTTCCTTCACAAACGGCGTATGTCATATACACTTCAGGATCTACAGGAAAGCCAAAAGGTGTGCAAGTAGCGCACAAAAATCTATTGAGTTTTGTGGTAGGAATGAATGAAAAACTTGGAAAAGAAGCCACAACATGGTTGGCAAGTACAAGTATCAGTTTTGATATTTCTATTTTAGAATTGTTATGGACGCTGACCAACGGAAACAAAGTTGTCATTCACTTAGAACGTCCTGTGGAAATCAAAACGAAGCCTGAAATGGACTTTAGTTTCTTTTACTTTCCAACATCAGACAGTCAAAGTACCAACAAATACAATCTTTTACTAAAAGGTGCCACCTACGCAGATGAACACGGTTTTAAAGCAATTTGGGTTCCAGAGAGACACTTTCACGAGTTTGGCGATCAATTTCCAAATCCGTCAGTAGCAGCGGCGGCAGTGTCAACCATTACAAAAAACATTCGTTTACGTTCTGGAAGTGTGGTATTGCCATTGCACGACGAAATTAGAGTGGCAGAAGAATGGTCAATGGTTGATAACTTGTCAAACGGTAGAGTAGAACTGTCTATAGCATCGGGTTGGCAACCAAACGATTTCGTGTTGCAACCTAACAACTTCAAGGACAGACATCAAATCATGTTTGATAAAATTGACGCGTTGCAAGGTTTATGGAAAGGTGAAACACGCACACGAACTAATGGTGTTGGGAAAGAATTCGAATTCAAAATTCACCCGAAACCAATTCAGCCAACCTTACCTTTGTGGATTACGGCTGCAAAAAGCATTCACACCTTCAAATACGCAGGTTCAATTGGCGCAAACGTTTTAACGCACTTATTGGGACAATCCATTGAAGATTTAGAAGACAAAATAAAAGCTTACCGCGAATCCTTACAAGAACACGGATTTGATCCAGCAAAAGGAAAAGTGGCGATTATGTTGCATACCTTCATTCACGAAGATGAAAACTACGTGTACAACACCGTTGAAAAACCATTCAAAGAATACCTGAAAACCTCGTTAGGCTTGTTGGTTCCTGTAGCGGAAAACAACAATATGGACATTGAAGACGACATGGATCAGGTGTTGGAAATGGGCTTCAAGCGTTATTACAATACGTCAAGTCTTTTTGGTACACCAGAAAAATGTTTGGATATGGTGAACAAACTGTATCAAGCAGGCATCAATGAAATCGCGTGTTTGCTAGACTTCGGTATTGAGGAAGACGTTGTGTTAGACAATCTGTCAAACTTAAAGAAAGTAAAAGACATTGTAAAACGTAGCAGAACGCAGCAAGAATACATTGTAAGCAAGTTGCAACAATTGACTCAAGAAGAAACTACCTTACAACTATTAAAAGCGCACAACATCAAAGCAATGCAGGCAACGCCATCTTTCTATGAAGATTTCTTGCTAACGGACAATGTTGATGCGGCTTTACAAAATATAAACTCTTTATTGGTTGGCGGAGAAGAATTGAAAAGCTCACTCGCTAAAAAACTAATCGATATTGTGGGAACGGAGCGAATCTACAACATGTATGGTCCGACAGAAACCACGATTTGGTCAGCGGTAAAACAAGTTGATTCGGCAGAAAATGTCACCATCGGAACACCTATTGCAAATACACACATCTACATTTTAGATGAAAACCAACAAATATGTCCAAAAGAAGTGGTGGGCGAATTGTGCATTGGCGGAGAAGGTGTATCGCAAGGATATTTGGGCGATAAAGCCAAAACAGACGAAAACTTTATCAAAAATCCAATCACAGGTGAAGGCATTATCTACAAAACGGGCGATTTAGCACGTTGGTTGCCAAATGGTGAATTGGAATATTTGGGCAGACGTGATAGTCAGGTAAAAATTAGTGGTTATCGTATTGAATTAAAAGAAATTCAGGCCGTAGCGGCTTCCATTTCAGGAATTGTGCAATGTGTGGTAAAAGCCATTCGAGATGTTTCTGGCGATACCTTAGCGTTATATATCAAAGCGGACAAAGCACTTGAAACTGAATACATCAAAGATTACTTGCGCGTACAATTACCAACCTATATGATTCCGCAGCATATCATTTTTGTGGATGAATTCAAATATACGCCAAACGGAAAAATAGATCCGAAGCAATTACCAACACCAACCACAGATTCGGTTCAAACTAAAAATTACGTAGCACCGAGAAACAATTTCGAATCACAAATCGCAGAAATTTGGGAGCGTTTCTTGAATATTGAAAAAATAAGTATTGACGATAACTTCTTCGAAATAGGAGGAAACTCCATGAAAGCTTTTGAACTGCAAAACATTATGAATTCTACCTTAGGATTGGAATTGCAAATCATTTCGTTTTTTCAATTTCCAACCATTCGTGTCTTAGCAGAAAGCTTGCAACAACACAACAAAACACCTGAATTGATTGAAGAAGAAATGGAAGACGTAGACGATGTAATTGATTTTATGGAAAGTCTTTAAACCCAACAATAACAACACACCAATACACCTAAACTTTTATAGCGCAACATGAAGAGAGACATCGCTGTCATAGGGATTTCTGGGAAATTCCCCAAGTCTACTAATGTCCAAGAATTTTGGAAAAACTTAGTAGACGAAAAAGAATTAGTTCACTTCTTTACGGATGAAGAACTACTTTCAAGAGGAATTGATGCCAAACAACTAAACGACAGCTCCTACATAAAAGCGGCTTCTTTTATAGACACGTACAACACGTTTGATTACTCGTTTTTCAAATACACTCCAGACGAAGCCAAATTGATGAATCCGCAAACGCGATTAATGCATCAATTGGTTTGGGAAGGCATTGAAGACGCTGGATTGAACTTAGATACATACAACAAAAAAGCAGGTATCTTTTTAGGAGCGAATCGCGATTTAAACTGGAGCGTGTATGCAACATTGGCAGAAGCTGGAAATGTGGATGCGATGACAAAAGCAAAAATCACGAATCCAAACTTTATGGCATCGTTAATTGCGTACAAGATGAATCTGCGCGGTCCGTGTTATTTTATCGACACAGCTTGCTCTACGTCACTAAGTACGGCACATTTGGCATGCAGAAGTTTACTGTTGAACGAATGCGGAACGGCAATTGTCGGTGGTGTTCGCTTATTATCACATCATGATAATGGTTACTTGTATGAACCTGGAACGATTGTATCGGAAGATGGAAGCGTACGTAGTTTTGACGCGTCTTCGTCAGGAACCATCTTTTGTGATGGTGCCGGTGTTGTGGTTTTGAAAAAACTAGAAGAAGCCATCAAAGATAACGATCATGTGTATGCGGTGATCAAAGCTTCTGCGATGAATAATGATGGAAGCGCTAAAGGCGGATATACCATGCCTAGCGTGAGTGGACAATCGGAATGTATCAAATTGGCACACAAAATTGCAGGTGTACAACCTACAGACATTACCTATGTAGAAGCGCACGGAACTGCCACAAAAATTGGCGATCCTATAGAAATAGAATCGCTCAACAAAGCATTTAACAATGATAGTACACACAAATGCGCTATCGGAACGGTGAAGTCAAACGTAGGCCATGCCGATGAAGCTGCGGGAATTTTGGGACTTATCAAAACGACGCTTTCTATCAAAAACAAAACAATTCCAGCAAGTTTGCATTACAATAAAGCCAATCCTGCGATTAATTTTGCGGGCGGACCTTTTTATGTAAATACTAAAACCACTGCTTGGAATCGCATCAACAACAAACCCTTAACGGCGGGAATCAGCTCGTTTGGAATTGGCGGAACTAACATTCACATGGTATTGCAAGAAACACCAATCGGTGTGCAAAAAATCGCCACTCCTGAAGCATCGTATCAAATCAGATATTCAGCGGATAGTCTTTCAGCATTGGAAAACTTTGAAAAAGCTTTACTCGCGCACATTCATGAACATCCAACAGTAAACTTAGGCGCGCTGGCTTATACCTTACAAGTAGGAAGAAAACAATTTGGATTGTGCAAAGCGTTTGAAGTGAAAACCAAAGCAGAACTGATTGAAAAACTCTCTGACAAAAGAATAAAAACCAAAGAAGTCAAAGAAAAGCAAGACTTGATATTTATGTTTTCTGGGCAAGGTAGTCAGTACGTTGGCATGGGGAAATTTCTATACGAGCACTTTTCTTCGTTCAAAACTACGATGGACGATGGTTTTGCAACACTATTTCAAATCAACGGAATCGATTACAAAGCAATTTTATTCGATACTGCGGATACAGAAAAAATCAACGAAACAAAATACACACAACCCATCTTATTCTTATTTGAATATGCATTGGCAAAACTCTTTATTGAGCTCGGATTACAACCAAACGCCATGATTGGTCACAGTTTGGGCGAATATGTAGCAGCAACCATCAGTGGCGTATTTACGTTGGAAGACGCGCTTCAAATTCTGTGCAAACGCGCCAATTTAATGTACACGGTTGCAAAAGGAAGCATGTTGAGTATCAGTGCTAACAAAGAAACACTTGATAAAGCGTTATTTGCGAATGTATCAATTGCAACCATTAACTCACCAAATTCCTTTGTAGTTTCTGGAACGGATGATGACATTCAGAAAGTTGTCAATGAATTACAGGCAAAAGACATTCAACATGTAGTGCTAAAAACATCACACGCGTTTCATTCTTCCATGATGGAAGCCATTGTGGCAGAATTTGAAACAGCACTTCAAAAAATCACGCTTCAAGCACCAACAATTCCGTTTGTATCTAACAATTCTGGCGAATACATTACAACAGAAGAAGCGAGTTCAGCAAGTTATTGGGCAAAACACATTGTAAATACGGTCGATTTCAAAAAAGGAATTGAATTCTTGCAACAACAAAACAACGGATTGTTCTTAGAAATCGGCCCAGGAAGAACATTGACGACATTTTTCAACCAATGCAATACAACTGGCGACAAAAATGTAGCGATTAATACGATTAAACATCCAAAAGAAACGGTTGACGAGCGTACGCACTTCTTGCATCTTTTAGGACAAATTTGGCAGCACAAGTTTGACATTGATTGGAATGCATTCTACCAAGGAAACATTCCAAGTAAAATAGCATTGCCAACCTATTGTTTTGATACGTACGACTTTCCAACGAAAGTTTCTATTGACGAGCAATTAAAAAGTCAAAACATCAACTTAGGCGCAGAGCAACCAACAAGCACTTTACAAGTCGCAACGTGGAAACAGGAAACCAAAGTATTTGAAACACCTAAAAATTTTGTAGGTAAAACATACATCGTGTTTTGTGATGAAAGCAACGTAAACAATGAACTCATCGCTTTATGGAAACTAAATGACATTCAGGTAATTACGGTGAAGAATGGTGCGGAATTTAAACAAATTTCTGAAACACAGTATCAAATCAATCCGACTGAAAAAAGCAGTTTAGAAGCACTAAAACAAGCATTTGCAGCAGCAGGAATCGTAGTTGATAAAGTAATTTTCTCTTGGAATAACGAAACACCTGAATTCAATTTTGAAAAAGACAATTTTGAAGCGTACAATCAACAATTTTCAACGGTATTGGAATTCATGCGTACGTTTGAAATCAATACGCTTGAAAATGACGCGCACATTGTGTTGCTTACAAACAGCAATGCACAAGTAACAGGCGTTGATACTCTAAAAGGTACTAACAATCACACGAGTATTTTGTTGCGTGTGTTGGTGCAAGAAGCGAGTCACATTCAAGCCACACATATTGATGTCGATTTTGATAAAAAAGTTGATATTGACCAGCTTCACAAAGAAATTCACCATACGGCAGATTATTACAAAGTTGCCTACAGAAACGGAAAACGCTGGATTCCAACCTACGAAAACCTAGAAACAGACATCGAAGTTGAAAACACAAGCTTTTCAAGCGAAGGAGTTTATATGATTACAGGCGAATTAGGCACGGTAGAATTTGAATTCATCAAACATGTAAAAGAAACCTACAAAAGCAATTTCTTCTTAATTGGGAAAAATATTTTGGATGAAGCATACGCTGAAAAAATTGCAGCATTGCAAGCAATTGCTAACGGAAGTTTTGCGTTTGCCAAAGGTGATGTTTCAGATTTGAATTCGCTAGAAACAATCGTTGCCAACATAGAAGCGGAGCACGGTGAAATTAATGGAATTATTCACGCTGCACGTTTTCAATCGAGAGAACATTTCTTGGTTTCTTCGACGACAAAAAACTCAATTCACAACCATTTTTCAGTAAAAGTAAATGGTTTGGTGAACTTATATAAAATATTTAAAAACAAAGAGTTAGGCTTTTTGAAAGTTTTTTCAAGTCTGTCCGCAAAATTAGGAGGCGTTACCTTTGGCGCGTATGCAACTTCCAATGCATTGTTAGATGAAGTAGCTATCGGATTGTTCGCTGAAAAAACTAACGTTTCTGTATTTAATTTTGACAAATTAGGAACAGAAGATACACAAATTTCAGTCACAGACATCATTGAAAATATTGAAAAATCGACTGCTTACACAAGTGAATCACAATTCATCATTTCGCGTAGAAATCTCAATCAATTTGAAGATAGAGCCACATTAAACGAAGACAACCAAGAAGCACGTTTCGAAATCAACAGAACACAATTAGACACACAATTTACTGCCGCAAAAACACCTACGGAAGAACGTATTGTAGCTTTGTTTGAAGACTTATTCGGTCAAACAGGCATTGGCACGGAAGACGATTTCTTTGCGCTTGGCGGCGATTCATTAAAGGGAATTTCATTAGTCAACAAAATCAACAAGGAATTCTCTATCAAACTCACACTGTCGGACTTTTTCAATAATGCCACCGTAAACGAACTCGCATCATTGATTGACAACAGAAAATGGCTAGCAGAAAAGCCAACCACCAAAAACGAAATATTCATATAACCCATACATCAAGGTATCAATATGGAGCACCTTATAAAATCTTTACGCAGTAAAGGAATTTACATATCGTACGTAGAAAACAGTCTTAAAATCAACTTTGACGGAGATGAAATTCCTGCAGATGTTTTACAAGAACTGAAAGAACACAAACAACAACTGATTGACTATTTGAAGCTTATCGGAAAAGACAACGATTATGTTGCCATTCCAAAAGCGGCTTCGGCTGAAAAATATCCGTTGTCTTCTTCGCAAAAACGTTTGTGGATTGTAAGTCAAATAAAACAAGCTTCTGTGGCGTACAATATGCCGTTTTCAGTGCCACTTTCGAGTGATTTTTCAGATAAAAATGTACTGGAAAAATCAATTCAATACTTGATTGAACGACACGAATCATTGCGCACGGTTTTTAAATTGGAAGATGATGGCGAAGTATATCAATACATCATTCCTGCGGAAGATTTTAACTTTCAGATGGATTATCGCGATTTTTCTAACGAAGAAAACACCGAAAAAGCACTACAAAACTACCGAAAGCAAGATGCGTTGACAGCTTTTGACTTGGAAAATGGACCACTATTTCGAATTTGTTTCTTCAAACTTTCGGAAGAAGCGTATCATCTGTATTACAACTTGCATCACATCATTACCGATGAATGGTCGATGGAAGTGTTGATGAAAGATATCTTAAAATCGTACGAAGCATTCAAAAGAAACGAATTACCAGAATTACCAGAACTTAAAATACAATACAAAGATTATGCAACATGGCAACGCTCACAATTGGAAGGAAACGGATTCAACGAAAGCGGAAACTACTGGAAAACGCACTTGTCAGGCGAATTGCAAACGCTCAACTTGCCAACGGAAAACCTGCGTCCTAAATCAAAAACCTACAACGGAAACGTTCTCACAGCATACTTAAAAAAGGAAACTAGCGAGCGCATTCGTGAAGCAATCCAACAACGCGGCGGAAGTCCGTTTATGTTGCTGATGAGTGTTTTTAAAAGCTTGTGTTATCGCTACACAGGACAAACCGACTTGTTGATTGGAAGTCCAATTGCAGGAAGAGACCACGCCGATTTGGAAAATCAAATTGGATTTTACTTAAACACGATTGTCCTTAGAAATCAGGTAGATAGCAACGGAACTTTTGGCGATTTTTACGAAGAAGTTAAGAAAAATGTGTTGAATGCGTATTCGCATCAAGCGTATCCTTTTGATAAATTGGTAGAAGAAATCAACGTCAAGCGTGATGTGAGTCGTAATGCGGTTTTTGACGTTTTGCTGGACTATCACAAATCGTTCAGTCTGACTATTGAAGATGAGCGTTTAGGCACGATTGAACAATCGGAAGCCAAACCTGTAAAGTATGATATTGAATTGCACTTTTCAGAATGTGAAAACACCTTGGGCATCAGTTTCCACTACAACACAGATATCTATGAAGAAGCGATGATTCGTCAATTCATGACGCATTATGCGCACTTTTTAGACCATTTAGAAGCGAATTTTGATAAAAACATCAACGAAACTATTTTGCTTTCTGAAGCGGAACAAACAGCATTCATCCAAACGTTGAACAATACCTTAGTGACGCTTGACGCGAATGAAACGGTTGTTGACCATTTAGCAAAACAACAACAATCCATTCCACTGCAAGCGGCAATTATCAGTGAAGAAAACACACTAAGCTACGAACAATTTGCATCGGAAGTTACCAAACTCGCAAGCTTCCTACAGCAAGAATACAACATTCAAAAAGGCGATCGTATTGGAATCAAAATGGAGAATTCTGAACACATTCCAATTGCCTTACAAGCCATTCTAAAAGCAGGTGGCGTTTTTGTGCCGATTGACCCAAAATACACTTCAGAACGAGAGCAATTCATCATTGAAGATTCTCAAATGAAGCTGATGATAACCACAACCGATTTCATGTTTGACTTCATGGAATATGATTTGGAAATCTTGACGGTTGATATTGAATACTTGCCAGAAAACTTTGAAATAAAAGCATTACCAAGTATTTTACCAACTGACGACGCATATATTATTTACACTTCAGGTTCTACAGGAACACCAAAAGGCGTGTTGGTAGGACACGAATCGCTGCTCAATTATTTGTTATGGGCGAAAGAAACCTATGTTCAACCACAAGCAACTCCAATCTTCGGATTGTTTACTTCCATCTGTTTTGATTTAACGATTACAAGTCTGTTTTTACCAATAGTTGCTGGCGGAAGTTTACACATTCTCGATAGTCGAAAAGATGTAACTAACAATTTGCAAACCTATATAGAAACGGGAATTTCTACGATTAAATTAACACCAGCGCACATCAGTGTATTAGGTTCGTTAAACGTTCAAAGTGAAGCTTTGCAAGTAGCAATTGTTGGTGGTGATGCCTTGAGCAATCATCAAGTAGCAATCTTAAAAGACATCAATCCTGATATAAAAATCTATAACGAATACGGTCCAACAGAAGCAACGGTGGGTTGTATCGTCAAAGAAATCAAATCAGCAGACGAAAAAATCTACATCGGAACGCCAATTGCAAATACGCAAGTGTATATTCTTAATGAGCATCATCAATTAGTACCAAAAGGTGTTTCGGGCGAAATTTGTATTGGAGGAAAAGGATTGGCAAAAGGCTACGTGAATACTGTTGAATTGACCAATGAGAAATTCATCACAAATCCTTTCAATTCCTCAGAAAAAATCTATAAAACAGGCGACATCGCAAGTTGGAGTTTTGACAATGAATTGGATTTTAAAGGTAGAAAAGACCATCAAGTAAAAATCAAAGGATTCCGTATCGAATTAGGTGAAATAGAATATCACTTACATCAACACGAAAACATCAAAGAAGCAACCGTTATTGTAAACGATTCGGAAGCTGAAAAAACACTCGAAGCGTATATTGTTGGAAATACAGAACTGAATGTAAAAGACATTCGCGGATTCTTAGCCAACAAACTTCCAGAATATATGATTCCGCAATACTACCATCAATTGGAAGTGTTGCCGCTAACGAACAATGGAAAAGTTGACCGTAAAGCGTTACAGCAAATCAACAATAAAATAAAAACCGACGAAGAAGTATTCGTAGCAGCTTCTACGCCAACGGAAGAAACAATTGTGTCGATTTGGAAAGAAGAATTTGGCTTGGAAGCTATCAGCGTTACTACAAGTTTCTTTGACTTAGGAGGCGATTCTATTCGTGCGATTCGTGTGTTGAGTAAAATCAACAAAGTACTGCAAACCAAACTAGACGTTGCCGATATTTTTGAAGCGCCAAGCATTCAAGAACTAGCTGCCAAACAAAAAGTCAGTCAAAGTTTATACTCAGACGAGGAAAAAGAAGCAATTATTGCCACTTTTGAAACCTACAAAAACGATTTCATCGCAGATGAAAGCATTGAAGATGCCTATCCGATGAGTGACATCGAAATCGGAATGTGTTACAACTACATCATCAACCGAGAGCAAAGTGTATATCACGATCAGTTTTTATATCCGATTTACATTCCAGTTTTCGATTTAGAAAGGTTCAATCGCGCGTTGAATTTAATGGTGGCAAAGCACGATATCTTACGCACATCGTACAACATTGACACCTACAAAACACCGTTGCGCTTTATACACAAAAGCTTAGAAGTTTCGGCGGCGTACGAAGACATTTCACACTTAACAAAAGATGCGCAAAGCACGTATGTCAACGATTTCATGACGACAGAACGCAAGGAAGTTCCGTTTGAAATTACGAAGCCAGGCTTGTGGCGCATGAAAATATTTAAGCTCAATGCGGAAGAGCAAATCTTACTCTTTCAATTCCATCACGCTATTTTAGACGGTTGGAGTAGAGCTTCGTTGATTACAGAATTGAACAATATCTATTTCAAGCTTACGGAAAATGAGGCGTTTGCACCAGAAGTCTTGCCAATGACGTACAAAGATTATGTGATTGACCAAGAATGTCTAAAACAAAGTAATGCCTTGCTTTCGTATTGGGAAGAAACTTTGCACGATTACAAACGTTTGGATTGTTTTTCAACTGAAATCGAACATGAAAGTACCAAATTACACCTAACAGATGCCACATTTGACAAACTAGAAACCTTTGCGGCAACACATCAAATTAGTACCAGAGCGATTTGTTTTGCGGCGTATATGTTCACGTTGAGAAGTTTATCGTACAATACCGACATTCTTACAGGTTTGGTGACCAACGGACGTTTGTTGGAAACGCACGGAGACGAAGTATTGGGTTGTTTCCTAAACACCACGCCGTATCGTTACAACGGTACAAATGATACCTTGTTATCATTTACCAAAAATATTGACGAAAAACTCAACATTCAAAAGCGT
Source organism: Kordia periserrulae (assembly GCF_003054265.1). GTDB lineage: Bacteria > Bacteroidota > Bacteroidia > Flavobacteriales > Flavobacteriaceae > Kordia > Kordia periserrulae. The sequence continues at coordinate 28,446 of NZ_QBKT01000004.1, forward strand.
TACGAGCGTTTAAGTTTGGCAGAATTGAACAGACGCTTTGGAAAAGACGAAAACCGTCACAATCCGTTTTTTGACAGCTTATTCATCTATGTAGATTTTCACATTTACAAAAAAGCTGAAAAGTCTGTAGACGAAATGGCATCTAAAGACGAGCGCATTTTAGATGTTTCTCGCTTTGAGTTGAACAATACCTATTTAGACGTATTGGTAAGTCCAACCGATGACGGAATGGTCGTAGAATGGAATCGCTCTCGCAAGTTGGTTTCTGGCTTGACGAACAAGGAATTGACAGAAATCTACATGTCGTTCATTCAAAACATATTAAAAGATGAAACGAAGAGTATCGCTGCTGTGGCAGACTTGTTGGCGGATTCGCAATTAGAAAGCATTCAGAAAGTAAATGATACAAAACTAGCACACGATGCTTCAGAAACCTTCGTAACGAAATTTGCAAAACACGTAGCGGAAACTCCGCAAAGTGACGCGTTAACATTTAATGGAAACACGTACACATATCAAGAATTGGATGAAAAATCAAATCAATTTGCGAATTATCTCATTCAAGAACACGGCGTACAAGCTGGAAACTTAGTAGCGGTGCATTTGCCACGAACAGAAGCACTAATCATGTCGCTACTCGCGATTGTAAAAGCAGGCGCTGGATACATTCCGTTAGACATTACGTATCCGCAACACAGAATTGATTTCATTGAAAAAGATACTGAATATGTGTTGCGCATTTCAACAGAAGTCATTGCCGATTTTGAAGCGAAGCAAGCACACATCTCAACCGATGCGCCAACAGGAATTGAAGTTTCTCCTTCGTCAATCGCATATATCATTTACACGTCGGGAAGTACGGGAAATCCGAAAGGTGTTGTGTTAGAACATAAAAATCTTAATGCATTTGTCAATACGATTGACGCACAATTAGATTTTGAAAACGCCACTCGAATTGGCGCAGTGACCAATACATCTTTTGACGTTTCGGTAGTAGAAATATTTGGTGCGTTGGCACACGGAAAACAAATCATTCTTTTTGGTGACGAACAACTTTCGGACACAGAAAAATTCATGCAGACGTTAATAGACGAAAAAGTACACGTATTGCAAATCACGCCAACGCGTTTGAGCATGATTAAAGAATATTTGTATGATGTGCCTGTGGGCGAATTACAACACTTAATCGTAGCAGGAGAAGCCTTCCACAACGATGTACATGAAAACTTAGCGCGTTTGTCATACTTAAACATTCGAAACGCGTACGGTCCAACAGAAGCAACGGTGTATGCAACGCAAGAAAAATTAACGCCACAAACGGAATTGACCATTGGAAAACCATTGCAAAACGTAGAAATCTTTGTGGTGAATCAAAACAATGAAGTACTTCCAATGGGCGTTACGGGCGAAATTTGCATTGCAGGTGAAGGCGTTGCACGCGAATACTTAAATCTACCAGAATTGACAGCACAAAGCTTTGTAACACATCCGTTCAAAGAAAATGAGCGCATGTACAAAACAGGCGACATTGGCTACTGGAATGCTGATAACAACCTCGTGCATTTAGGACGCATTGACCATCAAGTAAAAGTCAACGGACATCGTATTGAATTAGGCGAAATAGAAAGTGCCTTACTCACCAAAGAAACCATAGAAAAAGCCATCGTACTGATTCGAAAAACAACTGATAATTCCAACGAATTGGTAGCCTATATTGTTTCTTCAGGAGAAGAAAACAGCAAAGAACTTCGTGAGCATTTACTGCAGCAAGTGCCGCAATACATGGTACCAAGTCATTTTATTGCTGTTGAACAAATTCCGTTACTCATCAGTGGAAAAGCCGATCGAAAAGCCTTGCAAGCGATGCACGGCGACCAAATTGCCTCTGATGTGGCGTATGAAGCGCCAGAAACGGACGTAGAAATCAAGTTGGCGGAAATTTGGGCAACGTTGCTCAATAAAGAAAAAATTGGTGTAAACGATGACTTTTTTGTGCTTGGCGGAAACTCCTTAAAAGCCATTTCATTCATCAACCAACTCAATCACAACTTCGATGTAGAAGTGAAACTAGCGGACTTTTTTAGATACGCTACGATTCGAGAATTGGCAACACATATTCAAAACAAACAATGGCTGGCAGAAAATACAGCCTCAGAAAACGAAGTGATCATATAATCTCAACCATAATGATAGATCAATTATTAGCATCTTTACGAAAAGAGAACATTCACATTTCTCTTAAAGAAAACGACTTAAAAATTAAGTTCAACGGGACGAAACTTCCGGAACATCTTGTCAAAGAAATCAAAGCCAATAAACAAGCGCTTGTCGCGTATTTAAAGGCAAATGAAAGCTCAAAAGAAGCGTTGAAGATTCCTGTATTGGCGCCAAGTGAAGACGGATATCCGTTGTCTTCGCCACAATCGCGTTTGTGGGTTTTGTGTCAGTTTGAAGAAGCTTCGGTAGCATATAATATGTCGTTTTCAACGAAACTAACGATTGAAGATGAATCTAAGTTTGTGGAAGCAATTCACGCTACGATGGATCGTCACGAGATATTGCGAACGGTTTTTGGAGAAAATAAAGACGGTGAAGTGCGACAGTTCATTCAACAAAGAGCCGACATGCAGCCGTTTTTGCAAATCATTGATCTTCACGAAGAAAAAAATGCAGAGTCAATTGCACAACAATACATGGTTGAAGATGTTAAAAAACCGTTTGACTTTAGAAACGGTCCGTTGTTACGCGCCATGCTGATTCGTGTTTCGGCAACCGAATATATGTTTTACTACAACATGCATCACATCATTTGCGATGGTTGGTCAATGAACGTAATTGCAAATGACGTTATAACGTATTACCAGGCGTTTTTGCAAGGTTCGGAAGCAACCATACAACCGTTGTCAATTCAGTATAAAGATTACGCATCTTGGCAAATCAGTCGTAAAGAAGATGCTAGTTTTGAAGTTCCTTCCAACTACTGGAAAGAAAAACTAAGCGGAGAATTGCCGCGATTGACCTTACCTTTTGAAAAACCACGTCCGAAAATGAAATCGTTCAACGGAAAAAGTGTTGGCGTAACAGTTCCAAAATCTGTAAGTACGAATTTGCAAAAAATCATCAAGGAAAATGGCGGAAGTTTGTTTATGCTATTGGTATCCGGATTGCAAGCAACATTACACAAATACACCAATGAAAACGACATCATTTTAGGAACGCCAGTTTCGGGAAGGGATCATTATTTATTGGAAAATCAGATTGGTTTTTATCTGAATTTGCTCGTTTTCAGGTCACAAATTGATACGGAAGAAAACTTTACGCAATTCTATCAGCGTGTAAAAGAAGATATGATTCAGTCGTTTGAACATCAAAATTATCCATTTGATGTATTGCTAGAAACCTTAGAGGTAGACCGAAATCCTGGACGCAATCCAATTTTTGACATTTTGGTAGATTATCACGGCGAAGCTGGCGCGTTGCACGCTGTTGAACAAGAAGGCATTGTAAGTACAAAAGACTTATTGGTAAAATACGATTTGGAATTTCACTTCTATGAAGTAGAAAATACGATACAATTTTTAGTCAATTTCAATACAGACATTTATGACGAAACTGTTATCAAGAATTTGGCAACACATTATATTGAAGTATTAAAACATATTGGAAATCAGGAAACTATAGGAAACATTGATTTCAGAACTGAAGATGAAAAAGCAACAATTGCTACCTTTGAACAAGGCAAAAAAGTTGCGTTAGACTATCAAAATATCATTGAAAACTTTACAGCGCTAGTTGAAACGAATACAGAAGCAATCGCATTACAGTTTGAAGATACTTCGTTGACATACGCTGAATTAGATGCTTTGTCGAACCAAATTGCGTATGGTTTAACTACTGAATACGATGTACAAAGTGGTGATGTAGTTGCGTTGCATTTTGATACGAATCATACCACAGTTGCAGCAATTTTAGCAATCTTAAAAGCGGGTGCAACGTATACGTTTGTGGATACCAATTTGCCGTTGGAACGTAAATATTTCATTCTTGAAAATGCAGCGGTAAAATTGGTCATCACGGAAACCAATTATATGTTCGATTTGGAAAACTACGACGGGAATTTATTCTCAATCGATGTTGAATTGAACGAAGAATGGAGCACAGCAAGCATCAACAACATCACAGAAAATAGCACAGCCTACATCATTTATACCTCAGGTTCTACAGGCGTTCCAAAAGGAGTTCGTGTCGGACATACCGCGTTGATGAATTACCTGCAATGGGCGAAAGATTGTTATGGAAACGAACATACGGTGCCACTCAACTTCGGATTGTTCACCACCTTATCTTTCGATTTAACCGTAACAAGTTTGTTTTTACCATTTACAGCAGGAAACGCATTAAAAGTAATTCCAAAAGGAGAAATCTTGGAAATGTTGCAGGAATACGTACAAAGTGAGCTAGAATGTATCAAACTTACGCCAGCGCACATTGATTTGCTATCAGATTTCCAAAATGTAGCCACCAAATTGCAAACCGTCATTGTTGGTGGCGATGTGTTGCATCCGCATCATGTGGAAATTTTACGCAACATCAATCCTGAAATTGCAATTTACAACGAATACGGTCCCACAGAAACTACGGTAGGTTGTAGCATTTACAAAGTAAAAAATACATCATACAACGCAGTTCCAATTGGAAAACCTGTGTATAACACCAAAATTCAAGTCCTAAACGATGCGTTAACGGCACAACCTATTGGAGTTGCGGGCGAATTGTACGTAAGCGGAACAGGATTGGCAGAAGGTTATCACGGATTGGACACACTTACGTCAGAACGTTTCATCACAACAACTACTGGAGAACGTTTGTACAAAACGGGCGATTTGGCACGATGGACAACCAACGGAGAACTTGATTATTTGGGTAGAATTGACAATCAAGTGAAATTGCGAGGCTATCGAATTGAAACGGATGAAATCATCTCCAATTTATTAAAAAAAGAAAGCATTCAACAAGCAGTTGTATTAATTCGTGAAACAGAAAGCAAGGAAAAAGAATTGGTAGCGTACATCACCGCTTCTAAAGAAGAAAACGCAAGCGATATTCGCACGTTCTTAGCAGACAAATTGCCACAATACATGATTCCTGAGCATTTTATTCAATTAGAAGAAATTCCATTGACTAAAAACGGTAAAGTAGACCGTTCAGCACTGCAAGAACTCAACAACGACGGTATTTCGACAGGAATTGAATACGTAGCGCCTGAAGATGCACTGGACTTTAAACTCGTCGCTTTGTGGGAAGAAGTGTTGCAACGCGAAAAGATAGGAATGCTCGATGATTTCTTCACGCTTGGCGGAAACAGTCTATCAGCTATCAAATTGGTAAATGCGTATCAAAAAGACTTTCAAACAAAAATTTCGTTGACAGACATTTTTGTAAAAAGCACACTTAAAGATCATAAAGAATTGATTGCACAAACCCAAAACAAGGAAGAAGCACAGATAGAAACGTTTGAGTTTTAAAAACAAACGCTACACCATTTCAACATAAAAAACCAAAAATACACACGTTGACTTACCATCATTCGTAATAAAAATACACCATGAACAAAGAAATTTTCAAACTCTTACAAAGCTTAGACAAGCTCGGATGTCGTTTATACTTAGAAGCAGACAAACTCAAATTGGACGCTTCTAAAGGTTCATTGACCAATGAATTAAAACAGCAAATAGCAACTTACAAGGACGAATTGGTCACATTTCTTTCGGAAAAAGCTCAGATGTCTGAAGAAATTCCTGCGATTGCAAAAAGCGAATCGTATCCAGTTTCGTACGGGCAACGTAGATTGTGGATTTTAAGTCAATTTGAAGATGCATTGACAACCTACAACATTCCGCTTTCCTTTGATTTATATGGTTCCTATGATGTAAATGTGTTTACAAAAGCCATCAATGCGGTAGTGGACAGACACGAAATTTTGCGTACCACATTTAGAGCAAATGAAAATGGTGTTCCTGAGCAAATAGTACATTCGAGAGCTGACTTGGGAATTGAGCTTCAATATGAAGATTACAGAGGTGTAGAAGATGGAAATAAAAAGGCAAACAAACACATTAGAGAAGACTGGGAACAACCGTTTGACTTGGAAAATGGTCCGTTGGTGCGATTGAGTCTGTCGCAAATTACTGACGAGCATTTTATCTTTTATTACAACATGCATCACATCATTAGTGATGGTTGGTCCATGCAAGTATTGTCAAACGATATTTTAGCAGCATACAGAGCAATTAGTGATGCAGATGTGTTGGAAAAAGAACCGTTACGTATTCATTATAAAGACTTTACCGCATGGCAATTGCGCAATTTGGAAACTTCTGTATATCAATATCATAAATTGTATTGGCAAGAAAAATTAGGTGCTGAAATTCCAGTACTTAATTTTCATTCGAGCAAAAAAAGACCCAATCAAAAAACGTATAACGGTTTCAATCTCGGATTAGGGATTTCGAAAGAAATTACAAGCAATATCAAACAATTTACCAAAGCCAATGGTGGAAGTACGTTTATGGTATTACTCACAGCGTGGAATTGGTTGTGCAGTCGCTATACAGGCGAAAAAGATATCGTGACGGGAGTTCCTGTGGTAAACAGAGATCACCCAGATTTAGACGATCAAATTGGGTTTTACCTGAACAATTTAGTGTTGCGAAATGAAGTAGATGCGCAAGCTACGTTTGTAGAAAACTTCAAAACAGTTAAAGAAAATACGCTTGAAGCCTACAAGCATCAAGATTATCCTTTTGATGTTTTAGTGCAGGAAATGAACATCATGCGCGACCAAAGCAGAACGCCAATTTTTGACGTTTTAATTGATTATCATGGTGTTGCAAAAGAATCTTTATTAAAAGTGCCTGCGGGCGAAATAGACGTCATAGGAAAAACTTCGGCAAAATTTGACATTGAACTTCACTTTTACGAAGTAAATGATACGATTGAACTGCGTTTTATTTTCAACACAGACATCTACGAAGAAGCACTCATCAAGCAACTGATGACGCACTATTTAGTGGTTTTACAAAATATCAATTCGACCGAAAAACTCGGAACAGCAAATTTCCTTTCAGAAAGTGAAACTACAGCTATAGAAACGTTCTCAAAAGGTGCTTTGCGCGAATTGGAACACGAAAATATCATTACAGCTTTTCAGGCGAATTTGAAACAAAATAAAAATGCTGTCGCTGTGGTAAGTGATGGCGAAATGTTAACCTATCAACAACTGGAAGCACGTTCAAATCAAATAGCTGTTGGCTTGCGCGAAAATTATGGAGTTGTTTCAGGAGATACGGTCGGATTGCATTTTGATACCAATTCGTGGACGATTGCGGCTATTTTAGGAATCTTAAAAGCAGGCGCGACCTACGTATATGTTGATACAGAATTGCCAGAAGAACGCAAAAACTTCATCTTTTCAGATGCGGATTTAAAAGTACTCATTACAGACACCAATTACATTTTTGAACTCAGTGAATATGACGGAACACTCTTCTCAATTGATGTTGAGTTTGAAGATTCGTGGAGTACAGAAGCTATCAATCATATAAACGAATCGAGTAGCGCGTACATCATTTACACTTCGGGTTCTACAGGAACGCCTAAAGGTGTTCAAATCGGTCACACATCGTTGATGAATTATGTACAATGGGCAACGAACTACTATTCCAGCGAAGGCGAAATTCCGCTCAACTTCGGATTATACACAACTCTATCGTTTGACCTTACCGTAACCAGCGTATTCTTGCCATTGCTCTCAGGAAACACGCTTACACTATTGAAAGATGGAGAAGTTTCTTCGGTATTAAAAAATTACGTAGAAAGCGATATTGAATGTATCAAACTGACGCCAGCGCATATCAGCGTGTTAGGTGCTTTAGACATTCAAAATAGCAATATCAAAGTCGCCGTGGTTGGAGGAGATGCTTTGGGCGCACATCATGTGGAGATTTTACGAAACATCAATCCAAACATGAACATTTACAACGAATACGGTCCAACAGAAGCAACTGTAGGTTGTATGATGTATTTGGCAAAAACGGAAGAAAACGGAGCAGTATCTATCGGTAAACCAATTGACAATACTGAAATTTATATTGTAAATGAAGCCTTTGCATGGCAACCAATTCACACGAGTGGAGAAATTGTAATAGCAGGAAAAGGATTGGCAGAAGGCTATGTGAATCAAGCAGAATTAAACGCTGAAAAATTCATCACGCATGAAGGAAAACGTTTCTATCGCACAGGTGACAAAGGAAAATGGCTGGCAAATGGTGAATTGGCGTATGAAGGACGTTTTGACGATCAAATCAAAATCAAAGGTTTCCGAATTGAAATCGGGGAAATCACTTCGCATTTATTACAAAAAGAAAGCATTCAAGATGTTGCGATTGTTGTAGAAGAAAACGACGCAAACGAAAAAGAACTGATTGCTTACATCGTTTCTGAACAAGAAGAAACCGTAGTACAATTGCATGAATATTTGAAGCAATCGTTGCCAGAATATATGATTCCGACGTATTTTATACAGCTTCCAGAAATTCCATTAACAAGCAATGGAAAAGTGGACAAAAAAGCCTTGCCTTCGTCAAAAGAAGTCGGACTTTCCACAGGAGTGGAATATGTGGCACCAAGCAATGCTACTGAAGAAGCGATTATAGACATTTGGAAAGAAATTCTACAAAAAGAGCAAATTGGAGTTAACGATAATTATTTTGCATTGGGTGGCGATTCTATCAAAGCGATTAACATCATCATCAAAGTCAACAAAAAACTCAACACCAACATTACAGTATCGGACTTATACATCAATACGACGGTAAAAACCTTGAGCGATTTCATTCTGGCAGGAAATGCAGACGAAGAAATCAATGACTTTACTAAAGGTTATGAATACATCAAAGAAGTTCAAGAACGTGTTGAGGCTGAAAATCCTGAGCTTATTTCGGATGCGTATGATGTTATTTATCCGCTAGTTCCTGTAGAAGAAGGAATGATTTACTCTTCCTTACTACACGTAGAAGAGCCAATGTATTATGACAGATTCGTGTACATTGTAGATATTGAAGACATCGAAATGCTGAAAGAAGCGATGCAAAAAATGGTGCAACGACATACCATTTTGCGTACCAAATACTATATGGAAAGCTTTAGCGAACCTATCAAAGTAGTGTACAAAGACATTGACATTCCGATGGTTTTTGAAGATTACAGTAACAAATCGAAAGAAGAATTTATTGCGTACATGAATCAAATTCGAGAAGCTGACATGAAAAAGCGTCTTACGTTTGACGACGAATTCTTGTACGATTTCCGATTCATCAAATTGCAAGATTCAAAATACTGTATCATTTGGAATTTCCATCACGCATTGTTAGATGGTTGGAGTACGTCAGTATTCACGCAGGAATTGACGGTATTATTGTCTAAAAAAGACAACAAAGAATTACCAAACTTGCCGTATTCGTATGTAGACTATGCAGCTTCGGTATTTAGCAAAAAATCGTCAGAAGCAACGGAAGCATATTGGAAAAACTTATTAGAAGACTATACCAGAACAAAATTGCCGTTCAACTTTAAAGGTGTTAAAATCAGTGACGATCACGGAATGCGTATTGTAGAGCGTAGCGTTGGTGAAGAAACATTAAAAGCCTTAGAAGCCTTGACGACAGAATTGCAAGTATCGTTCAAAGCAGTGATTTTGGCAGCGCATGCGTATTTATTGCGTACCATTTGTTCGCAGGAAGACATCGTAACAGGAGTCGTTTCGCACGAACGTCCAGAGTTGGAAAACAGTGATTTAATCATGGGATGTTTTCTAAACACCGTTCCAACACGTGTGAATTTTAAAGATATTCACACCGTTGAAGACTTGATTTTACATGTGAATGACTATTTAATTCACTCCAAAAAACACGAAGTTCACATTAGTGAAATTGCGAGCATCATTGGTGAAAAGACAACCATGTCAAATCCGATATTTGATACGTTGTTAAACTATACACACTTCCACATCTATGAAAAAGTAGACTTTGATTCGACCATTACTTCGGCGGCATCTGACTTAGAATATGCTGTATTAGCGCCAGAAGAAATGACCAATACCTTGATGGATGTTGAACTGTCACGAAGAGCAGACGGATTGGTATTGCGTGTAAAATACATGCCAACGCACTTTACACATGACGATGCGGTTGATACCTTAGAAGTGTTTAAAAATATCTTGGTAAACCTTCCAAATAAAGGCGAATTGACTCCGAAAAATGTCATGACGGAAGAAGCATACAACGAACTTGTGTACGACTACAACGACACCATTGTAGAAGAAGACCAAGAAGTGACCATGCACAGTCTGTTTGAGGAGCAAGTTGCAAATACACCAAGCAATATTGCGTTGCGTCAAAATGGAGAAACCATGACATACGAAGCGTTGAATGAACGCGCAAATGTCATTGCACATGAATTATTAACCAAAGGAATTACACCAGCCACCAATGTAGGATTGTTGTGTACGCGTAGTTTTGACATGGTTGCGGGACTTATGGGAATCTTAAAAGCAGGCGGAAGCTATGTGCCGATTGACCCAAGCTATCCGATAGATCGTCAGCAATACATCGTTGAAAACTCAAAAGTACAATTGGTATTAACAAATCTAGAAGAAGTTTCTTCAGATGCTTTTGATTGTGAATTTGTACGATTAGAAGGTTTAGACTATACACAAAAGCTAGCAAATCCAGTAGTTGACATTGCAGGAAATCAATTGGCATACACCATTTACACTTCGGGTTCAACAGGAAGACCAAAAGGAGTAATGATTGAACATTACTCAGCCGTAAACCTAATTCGTTGGGTAAATGAGCGTTTTAACGTGAATCAAGATGACCGTTTATTATTCATCACTTCTGAGTGTTTTGATTTATCAGTGTACGATATGTTCGGAATGCTGGCAACTGGCGGAAGTATTGTTATTGCCACGAAAGATGAAGTACAAGATTTCAACAAATTAAAAACGCTCATGCGCGATGAAAAAATCACGTTTTGGGATTCGGTGCCAACAACGTTTAACTATCTGGTAGACGAATTACGCGAAGAAGGAGAAAATAGTATTCTTCCAGATTTACGTTTGGTATTTATGAGTGGCGATTGGATTCCGGTACAACTGCCAACCAAAGCCAAAGCATTCTTCCCAAATGCAGAAATCATCAGTTTAGGTGGAGCCACAGAAGGAACCGTTTGGTCCAACTACTATCCAATTGAAGAAGTAGGCGAGGACTGGAGCAGTATTCCGTATGGGAAACCAATGCGCAACAACTTCTTCTACATTTTAGATGACCAATTGCGTCCTGTACCAAAAGGAACGGTTGGTGAACTATTTATCGGAGGAATTGGAGTGGCAAGAGGATACGACAATGACGAAAAGAAAACCAATGCCGCGTTTATGAAAGATCCGTTCAATGATAAAATGGGCGGACGTATGTATAAAACAGGCGATTTAGGAAGATGGATGCGCAACGGAAACATGGAATTCATCGGAAGAAAGGACAATCAAGTAAAAATTAGAGGCTTCCGAGTAGAATTGGGCGAAATAGAAAGCATCTTATCCAAACATGAACAGTTAAAAGAAGCCATAGTACATGTCGTAAAAGACCAAAAAGGACAAAACTTATTGTGTGCGTATATCGTTCCAACGGCAGATTACGACTTACAAACCATCAAATCATACCTAAAAGAAAAATTACCAGAATACATGGTGCCAAGTTTCTTTATGGAATTGGAAGCGTTGCCACTAAACAGCAATGGTAAAATTGATAGAAAAGCACTTCCAGAGCCAACAATGGCACCAGAAGAAGCGAAAGAAATGGTATTGCCAAGCACCGCTATAGAAAAATCGATTGAAGAGGTTTGGAAAGGCATCTTGCACGTACCACAAATTAGCATACATGAAAACCTATTCGAATTGGGAGCGTATTCCTTATCGGTAGCGTCATTCGTAGCGCGTTTTCACAAGAAAATGAATTACAATATTAGTGTCGGACAAGTATTCCATCATCCAACTATTAAAGAATTGGCGACTTTGGTTTCTAGCTTGCAAATCAACGAATATGTAGACATAACACCAGCAGAAGTACAAGAAAGCTATCCGCTATCGGCAGCACAAAAAGGATTGTGGTTGTTAAGTCAATTCCAAGATGCGTCGTTGGCGTATAATGTGGGAATGTCTATCAACTTGCGCGAGCCAAATTTTGATGCTAACAAATTCGAAAATGCCATCACAGCATTGATTGAGCGTCATGAAATTCTACGAACTTTGTTTAGAGAAAACGAGCAAGGAGAAATCAGACAATGGATTATTCCAACAGAAGAGCTTGGTTTTAAATTTGGTTTTGAAGACATCAGAAGCGTTGAAAATCAGCAAAAAGCCATTCACGACTACATCAGTACAGACTTTGTAATTCACTATAATTTTGAAGAAGGGCCATTGTTGCGTATGCACATGTTCCGTACATCAGAAGACGAATATGTATTCTATTTCAACGTACATCATCTTATCATTGATGGTTGGTCATTGCACTTAGCGTTTGAGGAAATCATGGATTTCTATTATCGCGATGGCGTCAACATTCCACCATTAAAAATTCAGTATAAAGACTATGCAGTTTGGCAAACAAAACTGATTCAAGAAGGTGCGTTGGAAAACCATAAACAATACTGGTTACAACAATTAGAAGGACCATTACCAACACTAGAACTGCCAGTTCGTAAAGAACGTCCGAAACTTAAAACTTTTGTCGGTGAAACCTTAACTACGTATTTATCAGTTGATATCAGTAATAAAGTGCGCGACTATGTAAACAAAAACAACGGTTCTGCCTTTATGGGCTATTTGGCGTCGCTCAACGCGATGTTCTATCACTATACGGGACAAAAAGACATTGTTATTGGTAGTATTGTTTCAGGGAGAGAGCACACCGATATCGAAAATCAAATTGGTCTTTACGGAAACACCATTGTATTGCGAAATCAAGTAGATGAAACACAAACCTTCAATCAATTATTTGACCAAGTAAAGCAGACGACTTTAGATGCATTTTCGCATGAAACCTATCCGTTTGACTTATTGGTGGAAGATTTGGATTTAAAAGCAGACCCATCAAGAAGTTTGGCTTTTGATGTGATGTTCGTGGTGCAGAAGCGTAGAGATATGCTCGAAATTGAAGAAAAAGACACCACGATTTATGGAGACGAAATTGTAGCAGTTGGAAATAAAACTAGTAAATACGATTTATACATTGCTTTAAATGAAATGAGCGAGCAAGTAAACGTTAGAATCGAATACAATACCAACGTGTACGAACGTGAATTCATAGAAAAATTCATCAATGATTACAAAGCGCTACTTACAGAAGTATTCAACAATCCAGAAGAAATTATTGAAGATATCGATTACATTGCTGATACTGAAAAAGAGCGTATTTTAAACGAATTCAACGATACTGAAACAGTAGTAGCTGACAAAACGGTGATTGAATTGTTCCAAGAAACGGCAACTCAAAACAAAGAGGCAACAGCGTTGACTTTTGAAGGAACTAACATCAGTTATGCAACATTGGAAGCAAAAAGCAATCAATTTGCACAGTATTTACAACAAAAACACAGTATTACTTCGGGCGATTATGTAGCCATACATTTGGAGCGTAACGAACAGCTTCTCATAGCAATTTTAGGAACGCTCAAAACGGGCGCAACGTTTATTCCTATCGAAATCAACTATCCTGAAGCACAAAGAGATTTCATTCTAAACGATTCAAAAGCTAAAATTTGTGTCGATGCAATGGTAATTTCAGACTTTATTTCTCAGGTAAACACCTTGACTTCAGATGTCGTAGCAACAGTAATTCAACCAACGGATACAGCTTACGTCATTTATACGTCAGGAACTACAGGAAATCCAAAAGGCGTAATGATTTCGCATGAAGCGTTGAGCAATTATGTACAATATGCAGGAAAGACGTACATGAAAGAAGACATGTCTAAATTCTTATTATTCACGTCTATCTCTTTCGATTTAACCATTACAACGCTCTTTACACCATTGTGTCACGGCGGAAGTATTCACATCATGCCAACAAAAGAGCACGATTTACAAGTGATTGATATGGTAGAAACGAACGATTTTGACATTATTAAATTGACGCCAGCGCATGCTACGGCTTTGATTGATACCTTGCAATCCAAAGAAGGAAATTATACAGGAAAACCAAAAGGATTCATCATTGGAGGAGAAGCGTTAAAGAATGAAGTTGTCAACAGTATTTTCAATTATTTTGGTGATAGCGCTATCGTTTGGAACGAATACGGTCCAACAGAAGCTACCGTAGGATGTATTGTCAAAGAAGTAGCAAAAGACAGTAACGAACGATTTGTTGCTATCGGAAAACCAACGGACAATGTTCAGGCATACATTTTAGACGCAGCACAAAGAATAGTGCCAGTTGGTGTTGAAGGTGAGATTTATTTAGGAGGAAAACAATTGGCAAAAGGGTATTTGAACCAGCCAGCGTTGACCGCTGAAAAATTTGTTCCGAATCCATTCAACTTAGCAGAAACGTTATACAAAACGGGTGATAAAGCACGATGGTTGCCAGACGGAAACATGGTATATCTCAGACGAGAAGACAGTCAAGTAAAAATCAGAGGCTACCGAATTGAGTTGGAAGAGATTGAAAAAGTAATGCTATCATTCAAGACAATCAAACAAGCGATTCTTACAATTACAGAGTTTGAAGGCGAAGAGCATATTGCAGCCTATGTTATTGCAAATGAAGGTTTTGATAAAAAACAACTTCGCGACAGTATGAAAATTGTACTTCCATCCTATAAAATTCCAAGTTTTATCATTGAATTGGATAGCATTCCACTTACAATGAATGGTAAAATAGCGTACGGTAAACTTCCATCTGTTCAAGAAAAAGATGTACTAAAAGCAACCTATGTAGCTCCAGAAACGGAACTTGAAAAAGAATTGGCAGCTATTTGGGAAGATGTTTTAGGCGTTGAAAAAGTAGGACTTATTGACGATTTTATCGAGTTAGGAGGACATAGTTTAAAACTACTCAGACTGAAAAACCAATATCACAAACAGTTCAATCTATCCTTAAGCTTGGCGGAAATGTATGGTAAAAATACCATCCAAGAAACGGCGGAGTATATTGAATTCATTCAAAATCAAGATGCTATTGAATCGCTTGATCTTAATGAAATTGAACTGTAAACAAACAATAGTTACTACCAACCAAAACAAAAAAGACTCATATGATTTCATGGTTAAATAGATTGGCTAAACAAGGAATTTTCTTTAAGCTAAAAGATGGTGAGCTAAAAGTCTTGACCAAACAAAAAAATATTGATACAGCACTTCTAAAAGAAATTAAAAGTAAGAAGGAGCAAATTACAGCATACTTAGTGCAACAAAAATCTTTAGAAGAGAAAGAAGCGTACTCACCAATTCCTAAAGCTCCACAGCAAGAGAGTTATCCTCTTTCTAATGGGCAGAAGCGACTTTATATAGCATCACAATTAGAAGAAAAAAGTACGGCGTATAATATTCCTACAGATATCTTTTTAAGTACAGAATACGATGTAGCTATCTTAGAAAAATCAATCATTGAAGTTGTCAAAAGACATGAAAGTCTTCGTACCATATTTAAAAAGAACAATGAAGGAAAAGTAAGTCAGTGGATTGTTCCTTTTGAGCAGCTGACTTTTTCGGTAGATTATAAAGATTTTAGAAATTCAGAAGAGCCAGCAAAAGCTGTTCAAAAATTCTTGGAAGAATATAAAAAAGAGAGTTTTGACTTGGGTAAAGGTCCTTTATTTAGGTTCTCAATTATTAATTTTTCTGATGAAATGAATATTCTTCACTTTAATATACATCATATCATTAGTGATGAATGGTCGGAAGAAATTTTAAAAAGAGACATCTTAGAGTTTTATGAATCCTTTGTACATAACAGAACACCAAATCTTCCAGAATTAAAAATACAGTACAAAGATTTTACCCTGTGGAAAGAGGCTAACAAGGATACGGCTACGTATCAAAAAAGTAAAGATTTTTGGCTTCAGTATTTTAAAGGAGAAATACCAAAATTAGAGCTGCCGTTAAAAAATAAAAGACCTATTACAAGAACAAATGATGGCGAAAAGGTTATCACTTATATTTCACCAAAAATCACCAAAAATTGTAACACCTTTTTGAAAAAAGAAAAGGGAAGTCTTTTTGCGCTTTTATTTTCAGTAATGAAAATTACATTCAGCAAGTATATACAAGAAAAAGAATTAATCATTGGAACGGCTGTTTCTGGAAGAGAACACAGTGATTTGGAAAATCAGGTTGGTTTTTATGTAAATACACTTGCAATTAAAAGCAACATAGAATCTCAAGAAAGCTTTTTGGATTTTTTCAAAAGAACCTCAGAAAACATCAAACAAGTTTTTGCTCATCAAGATTATCCTTTTGACAGTCAAGTAGAAGATTTAAAACTAAACAGAGACTCTAGTAGAAATTTACTTTTTGATGTTTCTATAGTTTTTCACAATCATATCAAAGATTCACAAATACGTCAAGAAGACTTTGAATCTATTGAGTTTATAGGTAAAACCTTAGTAAAGCTTGATATTGAAATCGCATTTACAGAAGTCAATGATTATATTCGATTAGATATTTCTTACTATAACAAAATTTATAGTAAAACTACGATTGAGAAATTTATTCACCATTTCAAAAACACACTTCAGTTATTAATGGCAAAACCAAAAACATTAATTTCTGAAATAGATTACTTAACGAAAGAAGAAAAAACACAATTACTAAAAACCTTCAATGAAACGGAAGTCAACTACGGATTAGAAGAAACAGTTCTTGACATTTTAAAAACACAAGTAGAAGCCACTCCAAATGCTATTGCAGTAAGTTTGGGAGAGGAAAAGCTTTCATACGAGCAATTGGACATACTATCCAATCAATTTGCAAACTATCTCATTGCAAAAGGAATTGAAAAAGGAACACACATTCCTATTTCTATGGAACGCTCACTGCATACAATAATCGCCATCTTTGGGATTATAAAATCAGGAGGTGTATATATACCGATAGATCCAAATTATCCGCAACAACGAATTGATTTTATCTTAGAAGATATCAAAGCAACATATGTAGTAACACAATCGCACTTACTAGAAAAATTTGCCTCATATCAAGAAAACCTACAACTAATAGCTATTGATACGATATTTGAAGAAATTACGCAGTTGCAAACGGAAACTCCAAAAGTAACGGTTCAATCAGAAGATGCAATCTATATCATATACACATCTGGAACTACAGGAAAACCAAAAGGAGTCGTTTGTGGACACAAAGGTGTATTGAATTTAGCTCAGAATCAAATTGAAAAAATGGAGCTTACGGCAAACGATAAAACGTTACAGTTTGCGTCTGTATCGTTTGACGCCTTTGGTTTTGAACTTTATGCTACCTTACTCTCAGGCGGAGAATTGGTTATGGTAAGCGAAAGCACTATCAAATCAAAAGATGCCATTAGTACAATAATTGCAGACAAAAACATCACGGTTGCTACGTTGCCTCCATCGTATCAAGTTGTTCTCAACACATCACTAAATTCGCTTCGTGTCATTGTTTCTGCGGGTGAAGCATTAAACATTCCACAAACTAAAAAATTGCAAGCTGCAGGAGTAAAAGTCATCAACGGATACGGTCCTACAGAAAATAGTGTTTGTACAACAATGTCACTAAATCCTGTATATGACGAAACAAAAGCAACCATAGGAAAACCTTTAAACAATGTACAAGTCTACATTTTAAATGAAGCCTTAGAAATAGTGCCTGTAGGCGTTACGGGTGAGCTTTGTACAAGTGGCGCACAATTGGCAAAAGGATATTTGAATAGAGAAGCTCTAACGGCTGAAAAATTTATAGATCATCCATTTAAAAAAGGAGAAAAACTATACAAAACGGGCGATTTAGCTTGTTGGTTGCCCGATGGGAATTTAGAGTTTTTGGGTAGAAAAGACGATCAAGTCAAAATTAGAGGTTATCGTGTAGAATTAGAAGAAATAGAGGCTCAGTTTTTACAAATTAATACAGTAGATGAAGTAGCGGTTGTCGTAAAAACTTTTGGAAACAATCAAAAACAATTGTTGGCTTTTATCACGTCTCAAACGTTAACTGAAACAACTGCTGTAGAAGAAAAAGTTAAAGAAGTACTGCCAGAATATATGGTGCCGTCGCAAATTAGTATTGTTGAAAAAATGCCTTTAACAACCAATGGTAAAATTGACAAAAAAGCACTGTTAAAAACACTTGAAGCGACTACAAATACAAATTCAATTTCTCGAAACACCAACGTAGAAAATAAAATCTTAGAAATTTGGGGCAAACTACTACATCAAGAACCTTCTACGATTGATAAAAACACTGGATTCTTCCAATTAGGAGGAAACTCGTTACTGATTATGGAAATGCATCAGGAAATTAAAAAAGCATTCTCCACAGATATTCAAATAGCAAACCTATTTCAAAATGTTACTGTAGCCTCACAAGTAGCCTTACTAGAAAAAAACAATGAAGCAGACAATACAGAAATTGATGATTTCAAAGCTACTCGAACTAGAAACGAACAAAATTCAGATGTAGCAGTCATTGGAATGGCAATAAAAACGCCAGGAGCTGCGAATGTGAGTGAATTTTGGGATAATCTCAAAAATGGAGAAGAACCATTAACCTATTTCACAGACGAACAACTCTTAAAATTAGGTATTTCTCAGCAAACCTTAGAGAACGAAAACTATGTAAAAGCCGGATTCTTTATGGATGGGAAAGAAAACTTTGACGCAGCGTTCTTTGACTATTTGCCAGATGAAGCCAAACTTATGGATCCGCAAACACGCATGTTGCACGAATTGGTTTGGGAAGGATTGGAAGATGCAGGGTACGACCCGCATGTCTATGAAGGTGCCATAGGTCTGTATGCAGGATTGCGCGCTAATGTTAACTGGGAAATTTACAGCACACTCATCAATGAGAATCAAAATGTCAATTCGTTTACGGCAGCACAATTGCAAAGCAAGGAATTTGCTACAACGTTAATTGCTTACAAACTCAATCTTAAAGGAGGCGTGTACGTATTAAATACTGCGTGTTCTACTTCGTTGGTAGCAATTCACAGAGCTGTAGATAGCTTGTTATCTGGAGAAAATAACATAGCGCTTGCTGGAGGTGTTTCCATCAAAAAGAACTTTGACAGAGGATATTTCTATCAAGAAGGAATGATCAATTCCAAAGATGCACACAACAAAGCATTTGACAACGATTCTAATGGAACAGTAGAGTCAGAAGGTGCTGGAATTGTAGTATTAAAACGATTAGAAGACGCCAAAAGAGATGGCGATAACATACTAGCAGTTATAAAAGGAAGTGCTATCAACAACGACGGAAGTCGAAAAGTAGGATATACGGCCCCAAGTATTGACGGTCAAATTGAAGTGATACAAAAAGCACAACAAGTAGCACAAGTAGCACCAGAAACCATTAGTTACATAGAAGCACACGGAACAGCTACACGCTTAGGCGATACAGTAGAATTTGAAGCACTGAGCAAAGTATTTAAAAACTCCAACACCAAACACTGTGCTTTGGGAACTGTAAAAAGTAATTTGGGACACATGGATACAGCTGCTGGAGTTGGCGGATTCATAAAAACAGTATTGAGTTTACAGCACAAAAAATTAGTTCCATCGTTACATTTCAAAAAACCGAATACCAATCTAAATTATCACGAATCGCCATTTTATGTAAATACGGAATTCAAAGATTGGGAAGCACAAGATCAAAATTTGCTCAGAGCAGGTGTAAGTTCATTTGGAATAGGAGGAACCAATGCACATGTTATTGTAGAAGAATTTGTTACAGAAGAAAAAGAAGTCCCAACAAAAAAGAAGGAGCTAATTGTACTTTCTGCAAAAACACAAGATGCGCTACAAAGACAAAAAGAAAACTTACTAGAATTTGTCAGCAAAAATGAACAAACATCATTAGCCAACATCGCTTATACATTGCAAACAGCACGAAGAGCATTTCCGCAAAGAGCTGCACTAGTGGCAGACTCTATAAGTGACTTAAAAGACAAATTACAACAACCAAATCATGCTGCGTATGGTACTGTAAAAGACTCCACAAAAAGCATCGTCTTCATGTTTCCTGGGCAAGGATCGCAATATCTCAACATGGGAAGAGATTTATATGAAGTAGGCGGCGTTTTTACAAAAGTACTCGATAATTGCTTTACAATTGTGCAAGAGCAACACGGCATACATCTAAAACAACTACTATTTACAGAGGCGAATGATGCGAGTATCATCAATCAGACAAAAAATACACAACCATTACTTTTTTGTATAGAATATGCACTAGCAAAGCAATTACAGCACTTAGGGATTCACCCTGATCTTATGATTGGACACAGCATCGGTGAATATGTAGCTACTTGTGTCAGCGGAGTATTATCACTCAAAGACGCGTTAAGTTTGGTAGTAAAACGAGGCGAAATGATTCAGGCATTGCCGAAAGGAACGATGATCAGTATTGATTTAAGTGCAGAAGAAGTAGCTCCTTTCTTAAATCCGGCAATTGACATTGCGGCAATCAACACGCAAAACGGATGTGTGCTATCAGGAACTCATGAAAATATTGAACAGTTCAAAGCGCAGTTAGACGATTTTGAAGTAAACTACAAAGATTTACATACTTCACACGCATTTCACTCGCAAATGATGTTACCAATACAGGAAACATTCACGGAAGTCATTGCACAAATTGAACGAAACGCACCAAAAATTCCATACATATCTAACATCACAGGAAAAGAAATTACAGAAGCAAATGTCAAAGATGATGACTATTGGTTCAATCATATTCGTAAAACTGTTCGCTTTGCTGATGGACTAAAAACAATGTTTGCAGCTACACAAGACTTGATATGTATTGAAGTAGGACCAGGGAAGACATTGAGTAACTTTGTGCGTCAAAATCAGCCAGAAAAAGATGCTACAACTCAAACCGTAAACTTGTTAAGACATCCAAAAGAAGTCAAAAACGATGCGGAATATTTCTTAGAAAACATAGGGAAACTTTGGACAAAAGGGGCGAAAATTGACTGGAAACAAGTGCATGGAACAACACTTCCGAAGAAAATATCTTTACCAACCTATCCATTTGCCAAAATAAAATATCCTATCGGCGAAAACTTGCAAACAATGATTGCAGAACGAATGAAACTGTCCAATTCAGCAAGAGAAATAGACAGTTCAAAATGGTTCTATCAATCAACATGGCAATCGAATACCTTAGTTTCAACGGATAATTACAAAACGGCTGAAACCACACTTGTATTCATGGATATTTACGGATATGCAGACGCAGTGGTAAAAGGTTTTGAAGACAAAGAACACCTCATTCAAGTATTCAAAGGAACAGAATTTAAACAGCTTAGTGCCAAAGAGTTTATCGTAAATCCATACTACGAAAACGATTATCAAAAACTATTGGAAACGTTGGTAGCATTAAAAACGATTCCTTCAAATATCATTTCACTTTGGCAAATAGATGAAGGCGAAAGTAAAATTAGCAATCAAGACAGAAACTATGTAGACTATTACACGACTTTATATCTTACAAAAGCCGTTATACGTCACGTTGATACAAAAATTCGTCTTACCATAATTGCTAACAACACAAGCCAAATTATTGGTTATGAAACTGTTGAAGCTGAAAAAGCAATGCTCAAAAATGTACTATTGGTAACATCGCAAGAACAGCCAAATATTACAACTCAATGTATTGATATTCACTCATCAGAGGCTATGAAAGAAATAAGTGCTTCAATACTCAAAGAAATAAAAGCACAAACAAAAGAAATGTTTGTAGGCTACCGATTCAACAAACGTTGGATTCAAACCTATGAAAACATTTCACTGCAAAAACCTGAGAAAAAAGCACTAAACATTCGTGAAAATGGTATCTATCTCATTACTGGAGGATTAGGTTCGCTTGGAAGTGTTTATGCGGAATATTTACTAAGCAACTATCAAGTTTCATTGGTGCTAATTGGAAGATCAGCACTCGCTGAAAACGCAGAAAAACAACGTCAACTTAAAAAACTAACGGCGCTAGGAAAGGTTACGTATACACAAGCCGATGTGTGCAATGAAGAAGAATTTACAAACCTAATTTCAGAATTAGAAGCTACACTGGGTCCAATAAACGGAATCATCAACTCGGTAGGAAATGTTTCCAACGATGCTATAAAACCAGTTCACTTAATTGATGAAGAAACCAGTCAAAAACATTTTAAACCTAAAATAATAGGAACCAATGTATTAACCAAGGTGTTCAAATCTCATGAATTGGACTTTTGTATACTAACATCGTCTCTTTCTGCAATTGTGGGAGGAAAGCAAACAGCAGCGTATGCAGCATCCAACACATATTTAGATGAAATATCAAAAGCGCAAGTGTTGAAAAATACAGTAAGTATCAATTATGATGGACTCAACTTTAATGATGAAACATTTGCGTATGGATTAAATCAACAAGAAGCGATTACTGTTTTAGAATATGCTTTAGCAAATACATCACTATCTCAAATAATAGTGTCAACGGGAGATGTAAAAGAACGTTTAAAAAATAGTCTTGAAAAAACGCAACAAGACACTGCAAATGCGGAAACAAACGAAACACAACAACTAGAAATAAACAGAACCAATCTATCATCAATATATACAGCACCGACAACCGAAACCGAAACGGCATTGGTTGAACTATTTACCAGTTTCTTTGGGGCAAAAGGTATCGGAATTTATGATGATTTCTTTGAACTCGGAGGCGATTCGCTCAAAGCAATGTCATTATCAAACTCCATTCACAAAACATTTGATGTAGAATTAGGACTCAAAGATTTTTTCGAAAAACCCAACATTCAAGCATTGGCACAAGAAATAGAATTGCTTCAAGAAGAAAAGAAAAAACAAGAAGTAGTTAGCAATACCAAATACGAAGACATCATATAAATTATGCAAGATTTTATTAAAAAACTATCAAATCTAGACATTCACTTACTGCTAGATGATGGCAATATAAAAGTACGTCACAACGGAAATTTGACCGACGACATAAAGGCTGAAATTCGTGAACACAAAGCAAATGTGATAGCGTATTTGCAGTCCAAACGAACCTCTGCCACTTTTCAAGCGATTGAAAAAGCGCCAGCAATGGAGTCGTATCCGTTATCGTCAGGACAATATCGTTTGTGGGTAATTCAAAACATGAATCCAAACTCAGGAGCGTACAATATGCCTGCTCAACTAATGTTAGATGATTCGTTTGATATCGAAATCATGGAAAAAGCAATTCTGGCAACAGTTGAGCGTCACGAAATTTTGCGAACGGTTTTTAAAGAAAATGCTGAAGATGAAATTCGCCAGTGGATTCTTCCTGTTTCAGAAGCGAATTTAGATATCAAAACCCTCGACTATACCAACGAAGCAAACAAATATCAAAAAACGCAAGACTATTTCAATACAGACAAAAACAAACCATTCCATCTAGAAAAAGGGCCGTTATTTAGAATAGTCTTTATCAGACTCTCTGAAAAAGAATGTTTCTTTTACTACAACATGCATCACATTATCAGCGATGGTTGGTCGTCTAATATCATTACTGAAAACATTTTAGGGTTTTATCACACCATAAAAACAGGAGAAAATGTAGTTGCCGATACGCTTCCAATTCAATACAAAGACTATGCATACTGGCAAAAACAGCAATTGCAAAGTGAAGCCTATGAAGCGCATAGAAACTACTGGAAAGCACAATTTGCAAAAGAATTGACACTAATCGATTTGCCAACAAACAAGGTTAGACCAGCGTTTAAAACAGATAATGGTCATCACTTAAAAATAAACTTTACTGCCGATATCGCACAAAAAATAACAGAAACTTTCCAAAAAAATGGCGGAAGTCTCTTTATCGGTTTAATGTCTGCATTTCAATTCTTATTACACAAATACACAGGTGAAAAAGACATCGTTATCGGTTCGCCAATTGCTGGAAGAGATCACAAAGATTTAGAACAACAAATAGGTTTTTACGTGAATACACTTGCCATACGCAGTGAAATTGAAACAGCGCAAACGTATTTGGAATTTTTCAATACGGTCAAAGCAAACATTCTTAATGCGTACAAGCATCAAGCCTATCCTTTTGACGAATTGGTACAAGAACTCGATTTAAAAAGAGATGTAAGTCGCAACCCACTATTTGATGTGTCACTTGCCATCGAAAACGCAGATATCACTACGGTAGAACACGGACGCTTTTCGCAAGAAGCAGGAAGTGTCATTGACTTAGGAGCGAACAAAGCAAAATTCGACATCATCTGTAAAGCGCAAAAAATGGGCGATGCGTTATGCCTAAATATCATTTTCAATTCAGATGTGTATGAAGTGCCGCTCATGCGCCAATTTGCGACGCATTTCTCAACATTTTTGATGGAAATGGAATCGCATTTACAAACAAAAATTGAAGACATTCAACTGATTTCGTCGGAAGAAAAAGAGCAATTATTACAAACGTTCAACGATACTAAGGTTGATTATGAAGCTAACAAAACCATCTTGGATTTCTTTCAAGAAAATGTAGCAAAAACACCAAATGCCAAAGCAATTACGTTTGAAAATAACTCGTTAACGTATGCTGAATTGGATGAAAAATCAAATCAATTGGCAAATGTCTTGTTAGCAAAAGGAATTTCAAAAGGAGACTTTGTACCACTTTGTATAGAGCGCTCGTTGGAAATGGTGGTTGGAATAGTGGCAGTGCTCAAAACAGGAAGTGCGTATGTACCCATCGGAACCGATTATCCTGCACAGCGAATCAACTTTATCTTAAAAGAAATCAACGCGAAACTGTTGCTAACCACTCAAAAAACGGCATCAAATCTAACAAGTGCTGTTGACGTATTGGCTATTTCGCTTAAAAATCTTTCAGACGCTTCCGCAGAAATGCCAAAGATGACCATTTCACCAGCAGACAATGCGTATGTTATCTACACTTCTGGAACGACAGGAAATCCAAAAGGTGTCGTCAACGGACACGCAGGTTTAGTAAACCGTTTGTTATGGATGAAAGATGATGTAGCTATTGATAACACGTCGGTTTTACTACAAAAAACACCATACACGTTCGATGTTTCTGTATGGGAATTACTCATGGGAACCATCGCAGGAAACGAATTGGTCATTGCAAAACCTAATGGTCACAAAGATCCGTTCTATCTGCAAGAAATCATTCAAGAAAAAGCAGTTACGTTAGTACATTTTGTACCTTCCATGTTGGCAGCTTTTTTGGAAAGTGTATCAGAAGTAACTTTTGCAAACTTAAAACATGTAGTATGTAGTGGAGAAGCATTATCTGCAAACATTGCTAACGATTTTAAAACAAAACTTCCAACGGTTGAGTTACACAACTATTACGGACCCACAGAAGCCGCAATTGATGTCACAGCTATCAATTTGTCAAATGTTGCAGTTACTACCAATGTAAGTATTGGTGCGCCAGTAGCAAATACACAAATTTACATTGTAGATGAAGCGTTGCAACCACAACCAATTGGGGTATATGGCGAATTGCTCATTGGTGGCGTACAAGTAGCAAAAGGTTATCTAAATCGTTCAGAATTAACTACTCAAAAATTCATTCCAAATCCTTTTAAAGCAGATGAAACTGTCTACAGAACGGGCGATTTGGCGTGTTGGAATGCAGATGGAACCTTACAATTTAAAGGAAGAATTGACGATCAAGTCAAAATAAAAGGCTATCGTATTGAACTTGGCGAAATTGAGCAAGTCATTCAAGAAATTGAAAACATTCAAAAAACGGTTGTCAAAGTACATACAACGGAAACAGGAGATGAACTTGTGGCGTACATAGTAGCAGACACAGAAATTGACCGAAAAGCCATTCAAAATGTATTAATGCAAAAGCTACCAGATTATATGGTGCCGCGTTTGTTTATGCAAATTGATGAAATTCCGCTCAACGTGAATGGAAAAGCAGACAAAAAGAAGCTGCCAACACCAACAGAATTTGCCACAATTGAAGAAACATACGTTGCCCCAACAACGGCAGAAGAAAAGGCTTTTACAGAAGTTTTACGTACAGTTCTCAAAAGAGATAAAGTAGGAATCAAAGATAATTTCTACAATATGGGCGGCGATTCTATCAAATCCATTCAAATAGTTTCTAAGTTGAAGCAAAGTGGATTTACAATCAAAGTAGAAGAAATTTTACGTAACCCAATTGTAGAAGATGTGGCAAAATTACTTCGCAAAGAAGTTCGTATCATTGACCAATCGGCGGTTTCTGGAGAGGTGATTTTAACACCAATTCAGGAAAAATTCTTTGCCGAAATGCGCGTTCCTTCACACTTTAATCAATCTGTAATGTTAAAAAGTGAGGAAGCTATCCATGAGGGAATCGTGACCAAAGTCATGCATGATTTGGTTACACATCACGATGCGTTGCGTATGCGTTATCATCATGAAAATGGCAAATGGACACAATACAATGAAGCTATTGCAGCAAATCATGTTGAAATCACATCACATGACGTTAGTGAAACTGCACATCCGTTACAAGAAATGGGCACTATCGGCGACAGCTTACAAAGTTCTATCAATTTGGAAAATGGACCATTGTGTAAAGTAGCGATATTCAAGTTAAAAGACAGCTATCGCATTGCATTCATTGTTCATCACTTAGTAATCGACGGTGTTTCATGGCGAATTTTGTTGGAAGATTTTATCACGCTATACACTGCATATCATACCAATCAAACAGTAGTATTGCCGCAAAAAACGGATTCATTCCAATATTGGGCAGCGCAACAACAAGCGTATGCAAACAGTACCAAAATTCAAAACGAAATTAAGTATTGGGAAAAAACGTGTGCTCAGGAAATTCCAGCATTCTATGTAGAATTTGAACATGAAGAAAAACCAACACCTGTTAGAAAAACAGCAAGCACGCAATTGGATGCTTCTGTCACAGATGCCGTAAAAACCAAAATTCATAACGTATATCATACCGAAGTCAATGACATTCTTATTACGGGATTGGGCTTGGCACTCAAAGACGTATTTGGTCAAGAAAAATGTGTCATTGAAATGGAAGGTCACGGACGAGAAGACATCGTAGAAAATATAGATGTGAGCAGAACCATAGGTTGGTTTACAACCATGTTTCCGTATGTATTAGAAGTTCCGTTTGACAATGCAGAGCGTCAATTAGTACATGTAAAAGATTCGCTGCGAAACATTCCAAACAAAGGAATTGGCTACGGAATGTTACATTATTTGTCAAATACCAAATTGCCAGAAATTGCGCCAGCGATTTTATTCAATTATTTGGGAGATTTTGGTTCGTCGGTTGGTGATACAAATACGGAAAACAACACCAATGCTTTATTCGAATATGCAAGCGAATATGCTGGAAACAGTATAGATGCTAACAACAATTGGAAAAGTCACTTAGAAGTCTCTGGAATGATTGCGTCTGACCAACTGAATCTTTCCATCACTTACGATGCTTCGGAATATTCCGCAGAAAAAATCAACAGTTTGCTAGCAGCTTTTGAGCGTCACATTACACAATTGGTAGCAGCGTTAGTAGTTGAAAAACAAGAATATACAACGGCTTCTGATTTGACCTACAAGGGATTGACGTATGATACGCTACAAAACTTAAATGTAGACAACAATGTAGAAGATATCTATCGTTTAGCGCCATTACAACAAGGAATTTACTTTACCTGGCTATCGCAAATTGCCCCAGAAATTTACTTTGAGCAAACGTATTACAAGCTTAACGGAGTTAGGTTTGACATTGACAATCTTCAAAAAGCATACGAATTGCTCATTCAGCGTCATGCAATCTTACGAACGAGTTTTACAAGTAGTCATTCGGAAGATCCGTTGCAAATTGTTTGGAAAAAGGTGCCAATTCACTTTACGCATGAAGCTTTATACGATAAAGGTTTCACCGCAGAAGAGCGTAAAAACTATGTGGATTCAGTTAAAAAAGCAGATCGACAAAAAGGATTCAACTTGGAAGAACCTTCGCAAATGCGTTTGCACGTGTTGGACTTTGGAAACGAAGGCTATGAGTTCATTTGGAGTCATCATCATATTTTGATGGATGGTTGGTGTGTAAGTATCTTAATCAATGATTTCTATCAATTGTTAAACGACCTTACCAACCATCGTGAAACGACACTTGCGCCGCCAGTAAAATATGCAAACTACATTGAATGGTTGGACGGAGTTGACAAACAAGCTTCTTTACAACATTGGAAAGCTTATTTGGCAAACTATGAAGAAAAAGTACACTTGCCATACACCAAACAAGGATTTGACATAAACGCCTACGAAGAACTCAAAGAATTCACCGTAATTGACGGCGAATTACACACACAAATCACGAAGTTGTGTCAAGAATTGGGCATTACGCAAAATGTATTTATGCAAACGGTTTGGGGATATGTATTGTCGCGTTACAATCACACCTCTGATGCAGTTTTCGGATTGGTGGTTTCGGGTAGACCAGCAGCTATTCCAAACATTGAAGAAATTTTAGGATTGTTCATCAATACGATTCCTGTTCGTATCAATTATCAGGCAGAAGAAACCATCGCGGAAACGCTTATCAAAGCACACAAAGCAGCGTTGGAATCAGCAGACCATCACTATTTGAACTTTTCAGAAGTCAACGCACAATGCGATTTAGGCGCTGAACTGATTGACCACATTATGGTTTTCAAAGACTATTTGGTACAAGAACAAGTAACAGAAAATGATCAAAATGCGTTTGAAAATTCGGTGGTAGAAGACACGCAAATTTTAGAACGAAACAACTTCCAATACAATATAGAAGTCATTCCGTCAGCACGTGGAATTCGCGTAGATATCAACTACAACACATATCGATTTGACACAGCATTTATTAAAAATACGTTGCAACATCTCAAAAACATTGCAGCGGCTTTTGTGGCAAATCCAACAGAAAAAATAGCGGACGTAGATTATATATCAGAAGAAGAAAAACAACAGCTACACCATAACTTATCTGGAGTTGAAATTCATACAAATGATACTACTACAGTTATTGATTTATTTGAACAACAAGCCATGACAACTCCAGAAAGTGTAGCGCTTCAATATGAGGAGAAACAGCATACGTATGCTGAACTGCAAAAAATGAGTACAGCGTATGCAGCGTTTTTACAACAAGAACATCAAATTGACAAAGGCGATGTTGTGGGCATTTATCTCAATCACAGCGATTGGACATTGGTGGCGATTTTAGGAATCCTAAAAGCAGGCGCTGTATTTGTGCCAATCCAAGCATCGTTGCCAGATGACCGAAAAGCGTTTATGGTAGAAGATACCAACATGAAATTGCTTGTTACAGAAACAAATTACATGTTTGAATTGGATTTCTACGATGGAAATATGACCGCGATTGATGTAGAATTTGAAGCAAGCGAATTTGAAGGAGAAACCATCACAACAACAGTAACCGAAGAAGATTTGGCATACATTATCTATACATCAGGTTCTACAGGATTGCCAAAAGGTGTACAAGTCGGACACAAATCACTTCGCAATTACATTCAGTGGAGCAAGCAAAGCTATCTGACAGACGATTTGGCAAACTTTGATTTCGGATTGTTCACTTCATTAGCATTTGACTTAACCATTACAAGTTTGTTCTTGCCAATTGTTAGCGGCGGAAAATTAAATGTATTCAACGATACGGATGAAATCAGTACAACCTTACAAAAATACTTAACGTCGGGCGCAGCATGTATCAAACTTACACCAGCGCACATCAGTTTAATGACAACGTTAATTCCAACGTCTTTAGATACAAACATTCAAATGGCAATTGTCGGTGGCGATGCATTGCAAAGCACACATGTAGAAACCTTGCAACAACTCAATCCTGCGATTCGAATTTACAACGAATACGGACCAACGGAAGCTACCGTAGGTTGTATTGTAAAAGAAATTGCTGACGCTAATAACATCACTATTGGAAAGCCAATTGCGAATACGGATATCTACATTTTAGACCAAAACCTGCAGCTAGTACCAAAAGGAATTGCTGGAGAAATCTGTATTTCGGGAACTGCGTTGGCAAAAGGATATCTCAATCGAGCTGACCTTTCGGCGGAAAAATTCATTGAAAATCCTTTCGACAAAACGGCTAAACTCTATAAAACAGGCGATTTAGCGGTATTGGCTGAGAATAACGAACTCATCTATTTAGGACGTGTGGACAATCAAGTAAAAATAAATGGTTTCCGAATTGAATTGGGTGAAGTAGAAGAAAACATTCAGGCCATTGAAACTATTAACTCTTGTATTGTCATTGCGCAAAAAACTTCGGAAAATCAGCTAAAGTTGATTGCATATTTTACCGCTTCCGCAGAAGAAAACATTGAACAGTTAAAAGAGGTACTTCGACAAAAACTGCCAGAATACATGATTCCGAGTTACTTTATGCAATTGGAAACCATGCCATTGACAACCAATGGTAAAATTGACAAAAAACAATTGCCAAATCCTGCAAACGGTGCCATGTTATCGCAAGTAGATTACGTAGCTCCAGCAAACGATGAAGAAGCGCGAATGACAAATATTATTCACCAACTCATCGGAATTCCGGCAGACAAAATTAGTACAATAGCCAACTTCTTTGACTTGGGAATCAATTCCTTAGAATTAATGAAGTTGCAACACATGATTCGCACAGAGTTTCAAACAGAAATACACATTACCACATTGTTTGAACATACAACCATCAAAGATTTAGTGGCACATACATTCCATACACAAGAAGAAGTAGAAGAAGTCAATATTTCAGATGCAATTGATGATACGTTGGACGAATTATTTTAAAAATAACAATCAAACCAAAAAAATTAGTGACATAGCGCACTACACAAACCTATAAATTCAAAAGGAAAAATACACTTACAAGTATTTTTCAGTTGAATGACAACCAGCACTTTACAATGAAAAAAAGTAACGTAAAAGATATAGCTATAGTCGGTATGGCTTGCAATTTTCCTAAATCGGAGAGTATTACCCAATTTTGGGACAATCTTCGAAATGGAGAAGATTTGGTACATACATATTCCGACGAAGAATTAAAGCAATTTGGAATAGAAGAAGCTCTCATCAAAAACCCAAACTTTAAACGAATAGATGCCAAAGTTGACAACGCCGAGGAATTCGATTTTTCTTTTTTTGGATATACGCAAGGAGAAGCTCAAATCATGGATCCGCAATCAAGAATGATGCACCAAGTCGTATGGGAAGCATTGGAAGACGCATCAATCGATACAAAAACATATAAAAATGATATTGGATTGTACGTTGCTGCCGCTAATAGCTATAACTGGTTAAACTATACTCGGTTAAATCCAAGTAAAGACGTAGATACCTTTTTTACAAGACGTTTAGGAGATAGTCAATTCATCAACACGCTTATCTCTTACAAACTCAATCTTACGGGACCAAGCTTAAAAATAGATACTGCTTGCTCAAGTTCATTAGTAGCAATTCACTTGGCATGTAGAAATTTACTATTGAGAGAATGTACCATTGCAATTGCTGGCGGCATAAATATTAACACGATTGATAACAAAGGATATTTCTACGAAGAAGGGATGATATACTCCAAAGACGGACGCTGTAAACCTTTTGACAAAAACTCTTCAGGAACTATCGGCGGAGAAGGTGCTGGTGTCGTTGTGTTAAAACGTATGGAAGATGCGTTGCGCGATAAAGATCATATTTATGCAGTGGTTAGAGCTTCGTCTGTAAATAACGACGGAAATACGAAAATTGGATATACAGCGCCAAGTATTGTAGGACAATCAAAATGTATCACTAACACCTACAAATTTGCCAATATTGAACCCAAAAGTATCAACTATATTGAAGCACACGGAACAGGAACACAATTAGGCGATCCTGTAGAAGTGGCTTCGTTAAACAAAGTATTTAAAGATGCAAAAGGTCACAAATGTGCTTTAGGTTCTGTAAAATCGAACATGGGACATTTAGATACTGGAGCTGGTGTTGCAGGATTCATCAAAGCGTCTTTAGCATTGTATCATGAAGAAATTCCACCAACATTACATTTCAATGAAAAAAATGAAAACGTTGATTTTGCTTCAGGACCATTCTACGTTAACAATACGTTACAAAAAATGGTGCGTTCCAACGGTTCTCCATTGCGTGCTGGCGTAAGTAGTTTGGGAATAGGAGGAACCAATGCACACATTCTATTAGAAGAAGCTCCAGAAATAACGGCTGATAAAAAACTAAGAAAACACGAGCTAATTACCTATTCAGCAAAAACTTCTGCGGCGTTGCATCGTTACAAAGCAAAACTCAAAGACTTTTTAGCAACCATTGATGAAACGCAACTTGCAAACGTAGCATACACCTCCAAAACTGGTCGTACAGAATTCAATGTACGCGATTTTATTGTCTGTGATACTACTACAAATGGAATCAAAAACTTAGAAAAGAATATTGAAACCAACACCAAAAATTCACTCTCAGGAAACAAAAACATCATTTTTATGTTTCCAGGTCAAGGAAGTCAATTTGTGACCATGGGGAAAACGCTCTATCAAGAAGAAGCGATATTCAAATCTGTGATGGATACTGGTTTTGCATGGCTTCAAGCGCATCTAAAAGAAGATTACAAAGCAATTATTGGCTATACTGATAACACTTCCGTAGATGTGTCTCAGATTAACCATACGATATACACACAACCCTTATTGTTTTTAATCGAAGTTGCGTTGGCAAAATTACTCATGAGTTGGGGAATTCAGCCTTCGCAAATGATTGGTCATAGCTTGGGCGAATATGCTGCTGCTTGTATTGCAGGTGTATTTTCACTAGAAGATGGATTAAAACTCATCACCAAACGTGCAACATTGATGCAAGCGTTGCCAAAAGGAGATATGTTGGCTGTTGGCGAAACGGCAGAAGCAATCGCGCTTATATTGCCAAAAGAACTTTCGATTGCTGCTATAAATACTAGTGATTCATGCACAGTTTCTGGAAATCCAGAAAGCATTGCGGCATTTGAAAAACTGTTAGACGCACAAGAAATATCGTTTAAAAAATTACACACATCACACGCGTTTCACTCAGAAATGATGGATGAAATGTTGCCAGCGTTTGAGAAAGAATTGCAAACCATTCGTTTCTCCAATCCAACAATTCCTTTTATTTCAAATCGTACAGGAAAAGAAATTACTGCTACAGAAGCCACGACTCCTCAATACTGGACAGAACACATTCGTAATACAGTACAATTCAACAAAGGGTTACAAGAATTAACCAAAAAATACAACGGAATTTATTTAGAAATTGGTCCTGGTACAACGCTTTCGTATTTCGCAAAACAGCAAAAAAGCTTTAGAGACAAAACAAATACGGCTGTTCAAACCATGAGTCATCCAAAAAAGCAAGAAGAAGACAGTTTTGTACTTGCCAATGCGTTGGGAACATTGTGGAGTCAAGGAATTTCCATTGATTGGAAAGCGTATTACAATAATGAAATACTGTATAAAATTCCGTTACCAACTTACAGTTTTGAACCATACAAGTTCCCTGCACGAATCAATTTGAAAAAATTATATGCACAATTAGGAATGGCGCAAAATGCTGCTACAAGCACACAAAACGATTTATTTTATGTGCAAAATTGGAAAAAAACCTTTCAATCTAAAAAAGCAGCGATTTCAAAAGACAAACAAACGTATCTTCTCTTTTCAAACGAAACTCCGTGTAGTAATGCAATCAAAGAATCGTTGCTAGCTTCTGGTAATGTAGTCGTTGAAGTTATGAAAGGAGATACATTTCAAAAACTGAGTGATGTTCAGTTTGCAATGAATCCAACAAACGCAGAAGAGTATCAACAACTATTTAAAGCCTTAACGAACGAAGTTGAAGTTGATACAATTTTGTACACATGGGATAGTGTCTTTACAGAAGATTCGTATGAAACAGTTTTCAACGCAAAACTGAACCTAGGAAAAGCATTAATAGCATACAGAAGTGAAAGCAAACGCAAATTGGTTCTTATTGGTAATTACCAAGAAGAAGTCTTAGGAAACGAAACTGTGCAAACAAACGCTTTAGCTTCCAATACAATTTTGGACATTGCTTCTCAGGAAAATCCGCTATTAAAAACCATCACCATCGATGTTAGTATGGAAACTTCGGACGCTTCAGTAATTGCAAACATCATCAATGACATTCAAGACAGTGAAGCACCAAAGCAATCGGCTTACAGAAATCGTCAAAAATGGACGTCGTTTTTTGAAGCGTTTGAAACTTCAGAAATCAACAACTCAATTTTAGGCGCTAAAACCTATGTGATTACAGGCGGATTGGGAATTGTAGGTGAAGCACTTATTAGTCATTTATGCGATACCTATAATGCGACCGTAATTGTATTGGGAAGAACGGAATTACCTCCCAAAAGTGAATGGTTACAATATTCGAGAAATAAAGATGTAAATCCAGGAATCATTCAAAAAATTGCACACCTAGTGGCGCACCAAAAGAATGGTAGAAATGTACATTATGTTACTACAGATATAGCTAAAGAAGCGGAACTGTTAAAAACGATTTTTGATATAGAGTCAGAATATGGTAAAGTAGCTGGCGTGATTCATGCCGCAGGAATTTCAGACACAAATATGTACAAATTCGTAGAAGAAATTGATCAACCAACAATTCAGGCACATTTCTCTGGAAAAGTTACAGGTACACAAAACATGTACAATGTATTTAAAGACAAACCGTTAGATTTTGCTTGGATTACTTCGAGTTTATCTTCTGTTCTTGGCGGATTAACCTACGGAACATACGCCTCAGCAAATAAGTATATCGATGCTTTCATGCAATCTAAAATGAACAAATTGCAAAACTGGTCGTGGGTAAATTTAGATGGTGTAAGTGACAAAGGATTGCAGGCGACAGATATCGTTCGAATTTTTGAAACTTCAATTCACACCAAAGAAGTCCATCAACTAATTATATCTTCAACAGATATCAATGCCAGAAACAACAAGCAACAACAAGCTGCTAATAAAGAAACAGCTGCAGCAAATGAGTTGATTATTGAGCGCCCAGAAATTGAAACTTCGTACCAAGAACCAACTACCAAAACGGAAAAAGAATTATGTGCCTTATGGGAAGAATTCTTTGGCTATGAAAAAGTTGGTTTGCAAGATGACTTTTTCGACTTAGGCGGCGATTCCTTAAAAGCGATGACTGTAATCAAACGAATGAATAAAACCTTCAACATTTCGTACAATTTGAAAGACTTCTTTTCAAAATCAACCGTAAAAGAGTTGGCAGAAGAAATAGATTTAGCACTTCAAGTTCAAAGCTTGCAGATTAGCAAAAAAGGAAAAACTACAATCAAAATATAACCAATAATAGTTACAATAAAAACAATCATGAAAGAACTTATTGCCGAAATAAAATCGAAAGAGATACACATTGCTGTCGTCGATGGCGAGCTAGAAGTAAGTTTTGAAGGCGAACTGGATGCTGAATTAATTCAAAAGATTAGACTACATAAACAAGATTTAATAAATCTTCTTCAAAAACACAATATAGAAGATGTACAAAACGAACTTAAAGCGGTTGAAATGCAGGAAAGTTATCCACTTTCCAATGCACAAAAGCGCTTGTGGACAGTATGCCAAATAGATGATAATTCAAGGGCATACAATATTCCGAATACTGAGTTTCTTCAAAATGTTGATATCGAAATCTTTAACAAATCGGTAGCTAGTGTCATTGAACGACACGAATCGCTTCGAACTGTTTTTAAAGAAGACGAAAGCGGTGAAATTCGTCAGTGGATACTTCCGTCAACAGCATTAAATTTTAAAGTGTTGTTTGTAGATTGTAGCACAGAGGAAACTCCAAGAAGCGTTGCCGAACAACACATTGCTGCTGACAAATACAATATGTTCGATTTGGAACATGGACCATTGGTGCGAGCACATCTTTACAGGCTTTCGACTGAAAACTATATGTTCTATTTTAACATGCATCACATCATTAGCGACGATATTTCTATCAAAGTATTGATGAGTGATACGATGGTGTTTTACACAGCATATTTGCAACATACAACGCCTGAATTACCGCCATTGCAAATACAATACAAAGATTATGCTGTTTGGCAATTAAATCAGCAAACATCAGCTACGTACAAAGCGCATCAATCGTATTGGTTAGAGCGTTTTTCAGGAGAATTGCCTTTGCTGGACTTAGGTTCAAGCAACATACGACCGAAAGTGTTAACCAATAATGGAAAGCATTTACACATGTATATTGATGCTAAAGTGATGCAAAAAGCATCAAATTACGTCAATCAAAATGGCGGAACGTTATTCATGTTTTTATTAAGCGTTTGGAATGTGCTTTTGGCAAGATATTCCTCACAAAACGAAGTAGTGATTGGAGCTTCTGTATCAGGAAGAAATCATGCAGATTTAGAAAGTCAGATAGGTTTTTATATTGAAACATTACCATTGCGTACTAAAATTGATTGGGAAGCGAATTTTGACGGTTTATATCAACAAGTAAAAGAAGATACTCTTTCCGATTTTTCACATAACAGTTATCCGTTTGACAATTTGGTGAACGACTTGCAATTGGTTAGAGATTTGAGTAGGAATCCATTATTTGACGTTATGTTTACCTTAGATGACGATTCTGCAAAAGCTACAACCATCGATCCTGAAAAAATAAATACGGTTCATGAAGTAACTAAGGGTTCTAGTCTTTCCAAATTCGATTTGGATATAGAAATGCGCGAAGTACAAGGTGGATTTTTAAGTTTCAACTTGATATTTAACACAGACATTTACGAAGAAAACTTCATCAGACAATTAATAACACATTACTATATGTTATTAGAAGCGTTGGTGAGCAATCCTTCTCTAAAATTGGGAGAAATAGCATACCTGACAGAAGAAGAAAATAAACAACTAGCTGATTTCAACAATGAAAAAACGGCTTTTCCAGAAATTGAACTAGTCAGCAGTTTATTTGAAAAGCAAGCAAGAAAAAATGTAGATGCAATAGCATTAGAAGTTTCTGGAGAAACACTAACCTACAGAGAATTGGATGAAAAATCAAATCAATTTGCCAACTATTTAATAAGTCAAGGAGTTTCCAAAGGAGATTATGTGCCTTTATATGTAGAGCGTTCGTTGGAAATGATTGTAGGGATTTTAGGAATTTTCAAATCGGGCGGTGTATATATTCCATTAGATGTAAATCTTCCGAAAGAACGAGTACAATACATTGTTGATGATGCAAAAGCAGGCTACTTTGTAACAAAAACATCGTTGATAAACGCTGTAAAATTAGCAGAGGAAACACAAGTATTACACATAGATTTTGAACAACTTTCGTTGGAGTCTTCGGGCTATCCAAACAAAGACATTTCGCCAAATTCAGAAGCGTACATCATTTACACCTCTGGAACTACAGGAAAACCAAAAGGTGTGGTGCTTACGCATCAAAGTTTAGGAGCATTTTTAATGAATGTAGAAGGACAATTCAAAAACATCTCAAGTCAACCAGTATTGGCTTCTAACGGATTTGATATTTTTCTATTTGAACTTTTCAATCCGTTACTCTCAGGCGGAAAAGTCATTCTTTTAAAAGATGAAGAAGTAAGAGATTTAGACTATTTACTTACAACCTTAGAAAATGTGGCTGCTTTCCACGCGGTTCCTGTATTAATGGCGCAAATTGTAAAGTATATAAAAGAGCACGAAATTCAGCATAAGTATACCAAAGTAAAAGAACTCTACATTGGAGGAGACGAAGTGCCAACGCATGTTTTAGAAGATATGTATGAAGTGTTTCCAAATGCAACCATACATGTGTTCTACGGACCAACAGAAGGAACTGTTTTTGTAACTACTAAAAATTACGAACGTAAAGAAACTACGTTCAAAGGTGCTGTCATTGGAACACCAAACATAAGTTCTCAGATTTATATTTTGGATGAATACAATAAAAAAGTACCATTTGGAGTAACAGGCGAACTCTGTATTGGCGGCGCGCAAGTAGGAAAAGGATATTTGCACAATGAAGCTTTGACTGCTGAAAAATTCATTCAAAATCCTTTCAAAGCAACTGAAAAAATCTACAAAACGGGCGATTTAGCGCAGTGGTTGCCAAATGGAAACATCACATTTATTGGTCGTAAAGACAACCAAGTAAAAATTAGAGGTCACCGAATTGAACTAGAAGAAATTGTAAAACGCTTACAATCAAAAGTGGGTATCGAAAAAGCAATAGTTGTTGTAAAAGGAAAACAGGAACAAAAAGAATTGGTTGCCTACGTAGTAAGCAAAGAAACTCAAAATGTTACTGAGTTGCGAAACTACTTAGGAGAAACATTACCTAATTATATGATTCCTTCCTTTTTCGTAAACCTAGATGAAATTCCTCAGACAGCTAACGGAAAACTAGATAAAAATGCCTTGCCAGATCCTGCTGATTTAGGAATGGAAAGCGGAATTGAATACGAAGCACCAAGTAACGAAATAGAAACCATGCTGGTAGCGCTTTGGGAAAAAATACTAAACCTTGAAAACATAGGCGTTAGTGATAATTTTTTCCATTTGGGAGGCGACAGTATCAAAGGGATTCGCATCATATCTGACATCAAAAAAGAATACAATGTTAAAGTAAGTCTGGGACTCTTTTTTCAACAACCAACCATCAAATCATTGGCGGAAGATATTGCCAACAGTTTATGGCAAAACGAAGAAGAATCAAAGGATGAAGCGGTTGACATCTTAGAAATATAAAATCAAAAATTACTTAAAATAAAAAATCACACAAAAATTATTACACCATGAATCAAGAAGAAAATCTTTATTATTTAAAATTAAATGTAGCTATTGAAGCACTTGTAGACAGATGGTACGGTTGGGCACATTTAGTGTCGCCAGCAACTGCGGCAATGAATATTAAGGAGCGTCACATAAAAATTATGGAATCGTACATAAAAAATCCAAAAATTCATGCAGCTGCCGTAAAAACACCAAAAATGTTAGGCGGACCTTTCATCGATTATGATGGCGGACGCGTAGAAGATATCAAACAACTTTTAGAAGAAACGAAAGAAAAAAGAGCTAGCATGCTCAAATTGAACGAAGCCATTGTTGAATTGAACGATATGCTTCAAACGGAAGCTACAGGGTACAGTTTAGATCCGTTATACGACAAAATTCCTGAAGCTTTAAAAGGATATGTAGAATTGTATTATGACTTAAACAACAAGCCAAATTTCCGCTTTTTTGAATCGCTTTTATACCAAAGTGAATTTTATGACGAAGCAGCACAATCCATCTCATTGCAATTGGTAGAATCTGATGACAGTCGCTCATTTGTATTAAGTACACCAAGATTGGATGACGAACACTTAATTCATTCACACATTCCGTTTAGAGATCAAGTCATTGACGATTTATTCCGAATGAAAAAAACACCGGGCGATTTTACCAAATTGGTAGACCGATTAGGAATCAAACCAGAACAAGAAGAATTGTTCAAATCGTTCTTTACCAAAACGCCACCACCAAAATACGAAAGATACCAAGGAGAAGGAATCAGAACGCGTTATTTTGGACATGCGTGTGTATTGGTAGAAACAAAAGAAATTGCCATTTTGGTTGATCCTGTAATTAGCTATGACGGTTATGAAACAGACGTAAATCGCTACACGGTGAACGATCTTCCAGAGCAAATCGATTATATCTTAATCACGCACAATCACCAAGATCACGTATTGCTTGAAACGTTATTACAATTGCGTCACATGACGAAAAACATTGTAGTACCAGCCAGTGGAAAAGGAAACCTACAAGATCCAGATTTAAAACTGATGTTCAACAATATCGGATTCGATAACATTATTGAATTAAGCGATATGGAAACCATCAAATTGGATAAATGTACCATTACAGGAATTCCGTTTTTAGGAGAGCATTCTGACTTAGACGTACGAAGCAAACTATGTTTCCACGTAGCATTGCACAATAATTTTAAGGTCTTATTTGCTGCCGATTCATGTAATGTACAACCAGAAATTTATAGAAAAGTTCACAATATTCTTGGCGACATCGATGTCTTATTCTTAGGAATGGAATGTGACGGAGCGCCATTATCATGGTTGTATGGTCCGTTAATGTCCAATAATATTGAGCGCGACAAAGATCAATCGAGACGTTTGGCAGGATGTAACTATACGCAAGGAAATGATTTGGTAGAAATCTTCAAACCAAAAAATGTATTTGTGTACGCTATGGGATTAGAACCTTGGTTAAAATTCATCAGCTCCATCAAATACACAGACGAGTCTAAACCAATTGTAGAATCTAACAAATTAATTAATCACTGTTTAGAAGCTGGAATTGAAGCTGAGCGTCTATTTGGGGAAAAGACCATCGAATACTAAACTAAGCTATTCGATATATAAACCTACACCATTACAACAAACTTTATGAATACAGAAGTAAAAAAGTTACTAAATATACTAAGGGAAGCTAATATTAAAGTTTCATTGAAAGA
The DNA here is from genome assembly GCF_003054265.1 of Kordia periserrulae. Classification (GTDB taxonomy): domain Bacteria; phylum Bacteroidota; class Bacteroidia; order Flavobacteriales; family Flavobacteriaceae; genus Kordia; species Kordia periserrulae. Next base: position 69,345 of record NZ_QBKT01000004.1, read on the forward strand.
TGATAACTTACAAATAAAATCCTATGGGCAAAAAATAGCGCCTGCATTGGTGCAACAACTCAAAGCTAATAAAGCAGAGTTGATTGCATACTTAAAAGAAAACAATGCGCATACAGACATGGAAATTACCAAAGCTGCGGAGCAGAAAAACTATCCAATGTCTTTAAATCAGCGCCGTTTGTGGGTCATTAGTCAATATGAAGACATGGCTGGCTTGTATAACATTCATGACTATCGTTCACTGCCAATAGGATGCGATACGGACATATTCAAGAAGGCTGTAACAGCTTGTATTGAACGTCATGAGGTATTACGAACAATCTTTAAAGAAAACCATCTTGGAGAAGTTCGTCAATGGATTATTCCTGTAACATCTTTCAACCTTTCGATAGAAGAAAAAGATGTAAGCGTAGCGGACAATCCAAAAGCAGCAATGGTAGCGTATATTGACGAAGATGCTAAAAAACCGTTTGTACTTTCCGAAGGACCGCTAATTCGTATTTGTCTGTTTAAATTAGCTGAAAACACCTATACTTTTTACTTCTGTATTCATCATTTGGTATTTGATGGTTGGTCGTCTAGCATACTGTTACAAGACATTATGACGTTGTACCAATCGTTTGCTCTGGAACAAGTTTCTCCATTACCCGAACTTCCAATTCAATACAAAGATTTCTCCGTGTGGCAATTGGAACAGCTTACTTCTGGAAAATACGAACCACACAAAGCCTATTGGAAAGATCGTTTATCGGGTTCATTAGGATTAATCAATTTACCGACAAATAAAGTACGTCCGCGTATCATGAGTCACGAAGGTCATCGCTTAAGTATGGCGGTTTCTAAAGAACATGTCGAAAAATTAAAAGCATTTTGTACCAAAGAAGGCACCAGTTTATATACAGGTTTGGTAGCAATTTTAAAAGTATTATTATACAAATACACAGGACAAACCGACATTTTGGTAGGAACGTCTACAGCAGATCGTTTTATGTCGGAATTAGAAACGCAAATCGGTTTTTATGTAAACACAATTGTTCTCAGAAACCAGTTAGAAGGAAATACAACTTTTCTCGATTTCTTTTCAAAAATTAAAAAATCAATTCTAAGTGATTTTTCACATCAAGAATATCCTTTTGACAAAGTAGTAGAAGATATAAACATCACAAGAGATCCGTCAAGAAGTGCACTTTTTGATGTTTTCATTACCTATCTCAACATTGAAACAAAAGAAAAAAACAGTGAATTTCATGAAGATGGTATAAAAGACAACGGATTGGTCTTATCGAAATTTGATTTAGATATTGGAATTAATGTCATTTCAGATTTGCTTCATTTTGATGTCACGTACAATACTTCTGTCTATGAAGAAGCGATGATTGTTCGTTTTATGGAACATTTCAGAAACTTACTTCAAGTTGTTTTGGAAGCTCCTAACGAATCTATTGATGCTATCAATATTCTTACAGAAGAAGAACGTACACAACAACTAGAAGATTTCAATCCGACAGTCAAAGAATTGGTTCATGGAAAAACCATTCTTTCTTACTTCAAAGAACAAGTAGCAAAAACTCCAGAAAATATTGCTGTATCCTATGAAAATCGCAGTCTAACGTATCAAGAGCTAGACACGCAAACCGATCAATTAGCAGCCTATTTACTATCTAGGTACACAATTGAGCCAAATACCATTATTGGAATACACTTATCGCGAAACGAAACAGTAGTAGTTGCTATTTTAGCCATCTTAAAAGCGGGCGGCGCATACTTACCAATAGCAACGGACATACCAGAAGACCGTAAAAAGCACATGTTGAATGATAGCGATGTTTCGGTAGTCATAACAGAAGCTACCTATGCGTTTGACATGGATTATTTTGAAGGTGAATTGTTTGCACTAGATGTAGAAGACGAATACTTAACAGAAGATGTGTCTAACTTCACACCAAAAGCTTCGGTGGACAATTTGGCATATATCATCTACACCTCAGGTTCAACAGGAATGCCAAAAGGCGTAGCGGTAAATCATTACACGCTCACAAACTCCACAATAGTTCGAAACAACTATTACGAAGAAAACATCAATTCGTTTCTATTAGTGCCATCATTCGCGTTCGATTCCTCCATTGCCGTTATTTGGAATACGTTGACTACGGGCGGAACCTTGCATGTAGTAAATAACGAAACACTCAAAAATCCAGAGGCAATTCTAAGCGTATTAAAAACACAAAAAATAGAAGGAATTTTGGGTGTTCCATCGTTTTACAAAGTCATCATTAGTGATGAGCGATTTGTGGAAATGGCGTTAAAACGTGTCATCCTTGCGGGAGAAGCCTTGCCGAAACCGTTAGTAGCGTTGCATTACGAAAAAACTACCAACTGCAAACTCTACAACGAATACGGACCAACGGAAAACACCGTATGGGCAAGTGTTTGTGAAATTCCTGAACATATAGAAAACATCACCATTGGGAAACCAATTGACAACTCACCAATATATGTACTTTCGGAAGAACATGCACTAATGCCACTTGGCGTTGTAGGCGAATTGTACATTGGTGGAAACAATCTTGCAGTTGGTTATTTAAACCGAGAAGAATTAACAAACGAAAAATTCCTTCCAAATCCTTTCCGAAAAGGAGAACGCATGTACAAAACAGGCGATTTAGGTAAATGGACCGCAGATGGAAACATCGAATTCATCGGAAGAGCTGATGATCAGGTAAAAATTAGAGGATATCGTGTAGAATTGGGCGAAATTGAAAAACGCCTGTTAGAACTTACTTATATCAAAGATGCTGCGGTTATTGCTATTGTAGATGCAGAAGGCAACAAAGAACTGGTAGCTTTTGTAGTTGCAGAAAAAGCGCTAAATGGAAGCGACTTACGAAAAGACTTAGAGGAAAACCTGCCTGCATACATGATTCCTGCAAGCTTTGTACAATTAGACAAAATTCCACTTACCAAAAACGGAAAAGTAGACAAAAGATATCTTGAAAATTACGAAGGTGAAACTATTAACTCTGGCGTTGCGTACCAAGAAGCCACAACAAAAGAAGAAAAAGTATTGGTCAATGTTTTGGAAAGCGTTCTTAAAAAGCAAAACATCAGCATTGAAGACAGTTTCTACAACTTAGGAGGCGATTCTATCAAATCAATTTTGGTGATTTCACGCTTAAAACAAGAAGGTTATGCATTAAAAATTGACGACATTTTACGCTATCCAAAACTCAAAGACTTGGCAACACACATGGTAGCGGTAACGCATATCGTAGACCAGTCGGAAGTTACAGGAGAAGTAGTATTAACGCCAATTCAGCACTATCTATTTGAAAGCAATCAAATCAAAAACAAAACACATTACAACCAATCTGTCGTATTACAAAGTGCAGTTCGTATCAACAATCGACTGTTGATTGAAACTGTGGAAGCGCTCGTAAAACATCACGATGCATTACGCATGCGTTACGAACAAACAGCAAACGGCTGGACACAAATCAATCAAAAATACAGTCCAGCTACATACGAAGTTTCGTTCCACAATCTATCAGAAGATGACAATGCGGCAGCAAGCATACAAACCATTGGTCAAAACTTACAAACGAGTTTCAATTTACAAAACGGGCCTTTAATTAAAGTCGCACATTTCAAACTCAAACAAGAAGATCGCATTGCCATCATCATTCACCATTTAGTAATTGACGGCGTTTCTTGGCGAATTTTACTGGAAGATTTCGCTACGGCGTATGAACAAAGACGTACAGGAAATACCATCAAATTACCGCAAAAAACAAATTCTTTCCAAGATTGGGCAAAAGCTTTACAACAACAAGCAGAAAGTGATGCAATGTTAGCTGAAAAAGTCTATTGGGAAGACTTGTTAAAAGAAACCATTACACCAATTCCGATAGAATCAACTTCGGAAAGCAATACCAAATTCGCACAAAAAGAAATCGGTTTCCAACTGAGTGAAGAAACAACGCAAGCGTTGCAAACAAAATTTCACCAAGTGTACAATACCAACATCAACGAAGCCTTGCTTACAGGATTGGCATTGGCAATTCGAGATACGTATAACTTGGACATCAGTGTCATAGAATTAGAAGGTCACGGACGTGAAGACATATTAGAAAACACAGACATCAGCAGAACTGTGGGTTGGTTTACGACAACCTATCCTGTGATTTTAAACATCAAAAACACCCAGAAAAAAAGTGATGCACTCATCGCAATCAAAGAAAATTACCGTAACATACCAAACAAAGGAATTGGATATGGAATGTTAAAATACCTGCGTTCAGATGTTCAGTTAGACGTTACTCCAAGTTTGTTATTCAACTATTTAGGTGAATTTGGCGCAGCATCTAGCACAGAAAATACGGAAACAACCACGTTCAATCTAAGTTCAGACAATATTGGTCGCAGTGTGGCTACAGAAAATGAAGAAAGTAGTCTGCTCAACGTTTCTGGAATCATGACCAATGGACGTTTGCAAATGACTATTCGCTATCCAGAAGGTTTCTACACAGCAAGCACGATGCAGCAACTCAAAGATGCCTTCAAAGAAAATCTAGAACAACTCATTGCAGAAATCGTTGCAAAGGAACACGCACAACTTACGCCTTCTGACTTGACATTTAAAGAAATAACTGTTGAAGAATTATCAGAAATCACCAAAAAAGGAACCATAGAAGACATTTACAAACTATCGCCGTTGCAGCAAGGAATCTATTACGATTGGTTGACTGGAAGTTCTTCAAAACTCTACTTTGAACAAACTTCTTATCGTGTGGAAGCGAGTATTGATATTCAAATGATTGAAAAAGCGTATCAATATTTAGTCGCAAAACATGCAGCATTGCGAACAGGATTTACCAACGAATATGCTGGAACGCCACTTCAAATCGTACACAAAGACCTAAAAGGAAACTTCATTTACGAAAAATACCAAGGCGAACATTCTGCGGAAGCAATGCAAGCATTCACGGAAAAAGTGCGTCGCAAAACGCAGGAAGACGGTTTCAATCTAAACGATGCTTCTTTGATGAAATTGCACGTGCTAGACTTTGGAAGCAACAGATACGAATTTATTTGGAGTCATCATCACATTCTCATGGATGGTTGGTGTGTGAGCATTTTAATCAACGATTTCTATAAAATAATTGCAAGTCTACAAGCTAATGAAGAAGTAGATATTACGGTAAATTACAAGTATTCAGATTACATTCAATGGCTTGAAAAACTCAACGAAAACAAATCGTTAGCCTATTGGAAAGAATATTTAGGCTCGTATGCAGAATTTGTTGAAATTCCTTTCAAATCAACAGAAAACACAACGAATCGCATCCAAATCAATACGACGAAAAGTTTTGCCATTCAAGATGAGGTATATGATAAATTAACGACGTTTTGTAGTGAAGTTGCCATTACGCAAAACACCTTCTTGCAAACAGTTTGGGGATATTTATTATCAAAATACAACAACACCAAAGACGTGGTGTATGGTGCTGTTGTTTCGGGCAGACCTGCCGAGTTGGATGGAATTCAGGACATGATTGGGTTATTTGTAAACACCATTCCCGTGCGCGTGCAATACGAAAATGACACTACGGTGGAAGAAATCCTCAAAAATGTTCACCAAGATACGATTGCAGGAAACAAGCATCATTACTTGACCTTATCGGAAGTGCAATCGCAAAGTGAATTGGGAAGTGACCTTATCAATCATTTGATGATTTTTGAAAACTATCACGTACAAGAATATGAAGAAGGCGAAAAAGCAGCGGAAACTCAAGAAGCAACCAATAATACGACTTCAAACGGATTAACCATTACAGGTGCCACCAATCTTATTGAACAAACCAATTATGACTTTAACGTAGTTGGATATCCTGAAAACAATGCACTCATCGTTGATTTTAGATACGACAATACAAAATATGACGAAGCTGGTGTACAAAGCTGTTTGAACCATTTCCACAATTTGATAGAAGCATTCTTAGACAACAAATCTGCCAAACTTTCGGACTTGGATTACATGCACGAGGTGGAAAAACAACAATTGCTGTTGGATTTCAACGGAACAAACATCTCCTATCCAAAAAACGTGACGGTAATTGACATATTCGAAAAATATGCTACTGAACATCCGCACCAAACAGCAATTGTAGGAAACGAAAAAAATCATACGTACGCGGAGTTGAACGAATTGGCAACACGCTACGCGTCATATTTACAACAAGAAGGTGTACAACAAACGGATTGCGTCATCATAAGCTTGCCACACAATGCAGAAATGATGGCAGCATTACTAGCCGTAAAGAAAATAGGAGCCGTGTGCGTTCCTGTTGACCCAAGCACGCCTAAAGAACGTGTAAACTTCTACGCTGAAAACAGTCATTCGGTACTCAAAATAGACGCGGAAACACTCAAATTGATGAATGCTTTTGAAGCTACAAGCAACGTCAAAATTGACCGAAAAGCAGGCAATACTACAGAAGCGATTATCTATACCTCAGGTTCAACGGGAGTTCCAAAAGGTGTGAAAATTGCATCACAAAGTGTGATTAATCGTCTCAATTGGATGTGGGAGACCTATCCTTTTGAAGCTTCTGAAGTATGCTGTGCCAAAACATCACTCAGTTTCGTAGACCATATTTGGGAATTTTTTGGACCGTTACTCAAAGGAACTCCAATCGTATTCTACAACAAAGAAGAAATCTTGGAAATTCCACAATTCATCGAAAAACTCAGCAAAGACAAGGTGAGCAGAATTGTATTAGTGCCAAGTTTATTACGCGCACTGTTGGCTGAAAAAGAACTATGTCAAACCAAACTTCAAAAACTGAATCTTTGGGTGAGTAGTGGAGAAGCATTGAAAGAAAATGATGTGCAACGTTTTTACAACACATTCAGACGTGCAGACATCAAATTACTCAACATTTACGGTTCAACAGAAGTGACGGCAGATGCCACGTATTACGATACTTCCGAAAAGTACAATACATACGCGAAATTCGATTTATTCAAGCATTCGCTCAAAGATGAAATCGATACGTTAATTACGAATCGTGAGCATGATGATACCATTGTAGCCAATTCATTTGCATCGCTATTAGAAAGTGATATGTACAAAGGATTGGACTTTGAGAAAAAATACTCGTCACAAGAATATATACAACTGCTCAAAAACGAAATATTGCCAAACGTGATGAATGTTGCTGCGTCAAAATTCATCGGACACATGACTGGACCAATTCCTGCTATTGTTCGCGAATTAGGCGCGTTGGTCATTGCGTTAAATCAAAATCAGGTAAAAATTGAAACCTCAATGGCTGCCACGCTGATTGAGCGTCAAATCATAGGGTATTTTCATAAACTGGTATTCGACAAACCAACGGCACTTTATGATGAAACCTTGCAAGATGTCAATCATACCTTCGGAATCATCACCAATGGCGGAACCATTTCCAACATTACTGCAGTTAGTTACATTCTAAATCACAAACTAGGACCAAAAGGAAACTTTAAAGGCATCAAAAAAGAAGGATTGATTGCTGCATTAAAATATTATGGTTATGAAAATGTAGCGTTACTAGGCTCTAAAATGTGTCATTACTCGTTCGACAAAGCCATGAAGCTTACAGGTTTGGGCTCAGATGCATTTATTGAATTTGATTACGATCACAAAACTACTGAGGAAATTCACGCAGAAATCACCAACAAAATTAAGGCATTGCGAGCGGCAAGAACCTTAGTTATCGGAATTGTGGGAATTGCTGGCGCAACGGAATCTGGAAACATTGATCACTTAGAAATGTTGGGCGATATCGCCAAAGAGCATCAATTGCATTTTCATGTAGATGCTGCTTTTGGCGGAAGTTTCTTGATGGACGACCAATTGAAGCCAAAATTTAAAGGAATTGCAGCTGCAGATTCAGTATCTATCTGTGCGCACAAGCAAATGTATTTACCAATCGGATTGAGTATTTGCTTGTTCAACGATACGAGTTTTGCCTCGGCTTCGGAGCATAATTCCAACTACCAAGCACGAAAAGGAAGTTACGATTTAGGAAAACACACCATTGAAGGAACGCGTAATTTCAACAGTTTGATACTGCACGGAATACTAAGCACGTATGGGAAAGAGTCCTTTGCAGAAGTCATTCACAACAACTATCAAACGGCACAAACCTTTGCGGCATTGATAGAAGCGCATCCTGCATTTCGTTTGTTTTACAAGCCAGACTTAAATATTGTATTGTATCAATTCATTCCACAAGCATACAGAAACTTACCAACGCTGACGGATGAAGATATCAAAGCGATAAACGAAGTCAATTTGAAAATTCATGCACTACAGCTAGAAAAAGGTTCGTCATTTGTATCGTACACGCGCATCAAAAAAGAACAAAATGAAGAAGATCATGTCGTAATGCGCACGGTTTTTATGAATCCGTACACCACAAAGCAAGATTTGCAAAGCATCTTGGAAGAGCAAGCAGCCATTGCGACTGAACGTTTTACAGGAACGCAAACTGCTTTTCAAGCGTCAAATAAGAATATTCTTATCGGAAAACCAATTGGAAACGTGCAAATCTACATCATGAACGAAGCGTTGGAAATTGTTCCAATTGGCGTTACAGGCGAAATATGTGTTTCGGGCGATTGTGTCTCGGCTGGTTATATGAACTTAGATCAAAAAGAGCAGAAATTCATTGAAAATCCGTTCCAAAAAGGAGCAAAACTGTTCCGTACGGGCGACTTAGGAAAACGTTTGGCAGATGGAAACATTGCGTATGTGGGACGTAAAGACGATCAAATAAAAATTCGTGGTCATCGTATTGAGTTGGGTGAAATTGAAGCACAATTAAAAGCAATGACAGCAATTTCAGAAGTAGTCGTATCTGTTAGAGAAACCACTTCGGGCGAAAAAGAATTGATGGCCTTTATCGTAGCTTCATCTGCAATAACAGCAACGGAAATCTATACACATTTGGCTGAAAAACTACCTGTGTACATGATTCCAGCGAAATTCACGTTGTTAGATAAAATTCCACTCACGGTGAATGGTAAAGTGGACAAAGTTGCCTTGTCAAAAATAGAAGGCACCGCGTTGAACACACAAGTGGAATACGTAGCGCCAAGTACCGAAGAAGAAAAGGTATTGGCAAGCATTCTGGAAAACATCTTGCAAACGAGCAATATCAGCATGTTCGATAGTTTCTATCTCTTAGGCGGAAACTCTATCACATCGCTGAAAGTAGTTTCGCAATTGAAAAAAGCAGGATACGATTTAGAAATCAAAAATCTGCTAAACAATCCAACAATTGAAACCATTGCTAAAGCGATGCAACCAAGTAAAAAGGAAGAAATTACCGCAACTTCAACCGATTGGAAAGCGCAAAAAGTGGTAAATATTTCAGGAAATCAAGAACGTTTCTTCCGATTGCCACACAGTCAAGTAAGTTTTACTGCGGAAATTCCTTTTACAACGACAATCGACTTTGAAACATCGTTACGAGCATTTTTAGAACAATTTCCAATGCTACGCATTCAGTTTGCAAACAACGGAACTACGGTAACGCAACAATATGCAAACGCTGCAAAAGTTGCTATTGAAATTTATGATGCCGCAACAATTACAAATATAAATGAGCGCATGCATAGCGAATTTGATGTGTATGGTGCATTGCTCAGAATTTTTATTCTCGAAAAGGACGAAAACTCAGCAAAAATAGTGTTTAGCACGCATCACGCTTTATTGGATGCGTATAGTAACAATGCGATTGAAACTGCTTTCAAAGCATACTTCAACGGAGAAAATGTAACTACAAATTCACAAGAGGATTATTTCAGTTTTGTAGCATGGCAGCAAAATTTCTTGAATTCCGCTCAAGCTGAAACGACAAGAAACTATTGGAAAAACCTCTTAAATAAAACAATTCAACACGAAACCACAAACAGCATTTCATTAGAAGTTTCTGGATACGTTGAACAAAAAATTGTGCTAAACAGTACCAAATTACAGCTGTTAAAAGAATTGGCGGCAAGTGTGGGCGTACCTGTTTCAGCAGTATTGTATGGATATTACCAAAAACTATTGCAAACGTTGGCACCAGAAAAAGAAATTGTCGGTGTCATGGTGAATGGAAGAGAGCAACAAGTGGCGAATTTGGAAATGGAAACTATGATTGGTGTAATTGATAATCTACTGCCATTGCCAATCATTAAAAACGAATTGCTATCACAAAACGAATTGATTCTACAGAGTTATCAACAATACTTAGAAGCGCGTCAATACCAGCAAATTCCGTATACAACCATGTTACAAGATGCACAACACGCATACAACAAAAACATTGATGCGGTGATGGCGGGACAGTTCAATTATCAAATTTGGCAAAACAAAAAACACAGTCTTTCGCAAGTGTACAGCACGCGCAACTTGACCAATATGTACGTAATGCCAGGCATACACTTAAATTGTATTGAATATGCCAATGCGTTGGAAGTAACCTTAGTATGCAGCAAAGAAATTCTAGAAAAAATGGACGATTCCTTTGGAAAAGAACTCTTTGCAGAAGATTTGCTATCAACCAACATCAACGCTTAATTAGAGCAACAATGACAAACAAATCACTCAACAAGCTAGAAGAAGATGTAATGGGCTTCCTAAATGAAGTACAACTCAACTTTCCAGAAGCCATTTCGATGGCTTCTGGAAGACCTGAGGAATCTTTTTTCGATTTACAACATGCACAGGAATACATGGATATGTTTGTGAATTTTAGAAGCAAGGAAACGAATGTTTCCACCGACGCCTTTTTGAGAAGTTTGGGACAATACAACCGAACCAAAGGAATCATCAACGATATTGTAGTTAAATATCTTAAAAACGACTATCAAATTGATTGCTCACCAGCGGATATCATTGTAAATGTAGGTTCGCAAGAAAGCATGATTCTTTCTTTGTTAGCACTTATGAATCGTGATGAGGATGTGTTTTGTGTGGAAGATCCTTCCTATGTGGGAATCAGTCACTTTGCGTTGATTAACGGTTACGAAACTGCTCCAATAGCTGTAGATGCAGAAGGAATCAATTTGGAAGCATTGGAAAAAACCATTGAAGCGACAATAACGAAAGGAAAACGCGTCAAAGCCGTATATGTCATTCCCGATTTTCAAAATCCTACAGGAATTCGCACACCGATTGAAAAGCGTAAAAAGCTGTTGCAAATGGCAGCAACGCACAATTTCATGATTATTGAAGACAATGCTTACGGAGATTTTGTGTTTGAAGACGTAGCCTATCCAACGTTGAAATCGCTTGATACAGAAGGAAATGTAATCTATCTGCACTCGTTTTCTAAAAGTTTGCATCCATCCTTACGAATGGGCGTGATGGTCACTGATAAAGTGTTTAAAGACGGCACAAAACTGAGCGATATTGTTGCCAAAATAAAAGGCTATACCACGGTAAATTCACCTGCAATTCCACAAGCCATTTTAGGAGGAGTATTGCTCAAAAATAACTATTCACTTCAAAAATATAACGAAGAAAAGTGTCACAACGTACGTCAAAAACGAGATAGTGTATTGGCATCATTGACCAAGTATATCAATGCTTCTCAAAATGAAACTTTGCAAACGGTTTCTTGGAATGTGCCTGAAGGCGGTTACTTTTTAACACTTACATTGCCTTTTGCCATAACCAAAGAAGACGTTACTGCTTGTGCAAAAAACTATCATGTCATCTTTACACCGATGTCTTTCTTTCATCTCTCTAAAGGAGGTGAAAATCAAATCCGAATAGCATACAGTTATGTCAAAATAAATCAAATAGAAACAGCGATTGAAAACTTGGTACGTTTTCTCGCTACAAAAATTACCAATACATAATACTTATTAACCTTATTACACCATGGAAAAAAAATTAATTGAATCAGACTTCTTAAAAGTCGAATATGACTTTATAGAATACTATGTCGGAATGGCGAAAATGGTCGTCTACTGGCACGTAAAAGCCCTCGGATTTGAAGTCATAGCGTACTGCGGACCAGAAACGGGCTATCCGGAACAATGTTCGTATTACATCGTAAAAAATGATATCAAATTGGTCATCACCTCAGCTTCCAATCCAAAATCATATCAAATTGTATCGTTTGTCGATTTGCACGGAAATGGAATCAAAAGAATTGGCGTAAAAATTAAAGATGTGCCAACTTTTTATCAAAATGCTTTAGAAAAAGGTGCAGTTCCGATGCGTTTTCCGTACACCATTTCAGATGCGCATGGTTCGGTAGATATGGCCTCTGTGAAAATTTTTGATGATAACGAAATTGTCTTTGTCGATTATGATAAGTATGACGGCGTTTTTATGCCAGGGTTTGAACCTGTAGAAAGCGGTGAATGGGATTTTGACAAAGAAGAGTCCTATTTGCAAGATATTGACCATATTGCCAGCGCATTGCGAATCAATGAAATTAAAATTTGGGAAACGTACTTTAACAACATTTTCTCATCCAAAACGGTATCCTGCTTTGATGAACGCCAAAAAGATGGCGAAAATAAAATAGGAATGTATTTAAAAGTGTTGCAAACGGACGATAAACAAGTCAATAACGTTTTGGTAGAACCTGATCAACACAAAAACACACAAGTACAATTATTCATCGATCAAAATTACGGTTCTGGAATTCAGCACATTGCGTTTTCATCGTCAAACATCTTTAAATCGGTAGAAATACTGCGAAAAAACGGCGTAAAATTCACATCGTTTCCAGATTCTTATTACAACAATTTGCGCAAAAAATATCCAAAGCTCGATGTTGATAAAATGCAGAAACACGGCGTTTTATGTGATGTGATTGACGATACGTTTTTACTACAAGTATTTACAGCACCTATTGGCGATAGAGCAACATTCTTCTATGAAATCATACAACGTGTAAATTATTATGAAGGTTTCGGTTTAGATAACATTCACGCGTTGTTTGAAGCGATGGAAGAGGAAGTAATGATGAATAAATCATAAAATCGAATGGAAGTAGCAACATTTATAGAAGAACTGGCAACAATTGTCGGTGAAAAATACATCATCACCAATCCCATCGATTTTTACACCTACGTTAAAGATTACAGTACGGGAAAACTAGCGTCTCCAATGTGTATTGTACGACCAAACTCTACGGCGCAAATTTCAAAAATTGCAAAATTTTGCAACGATCACGGACTCCGAATTACCGTAAGAGGCGGTGGAAGTGGCGTAAGTGGTGGTTGCTTAACAGATGAATCAAACATTATTGTATCGTTAGACCGTTTAAACCGTATCATCGAAATCAACGAAATAGACCGATACGTCGTAGCAGAAGCAGGTGTTGTAACACAAGTGCTTCAAGATAGTTTGAAAGAGAGAAACTTATTTTTTCCACAAAACATCAGCAGCGCTAGTTTGAGTTTTATTGGCGGAAATGTAGCGGTATCTAGCGGAAGTCCAAAATCACTCAAATATGGAAGTACCAAAAACTATGTCATTAACTTAGAAGTGGTATTGCCCAATGGAGAAGTGATTTGGACAGGAAAAAACGTTAAAAAGAATGCTACAGGCTACAATTTAACACAATTATTTGTAGGAAGCGAAGGAACACTAGGTATCATTACCAAAGTCGTATTGCAAATTGTTCCTGTAAAAAAAGAAGCGTTGGTGTATGCGCCGTTTAGCAATCTTGAAAATTTATTTTCTTTTGTGGAAGCCTTTTTTAAGGTAGGAATGCATGCTTCTAGTTTAGAGTTTTTAGACAAAAATGGCTGTCGTCTAGTTTTTGACTATTTACAGGAAAGATTTGATGAAAAAGCTACGCAAGGCGCGTTGTGGATTGAGTTTGAATCGGATACAGACGAGGAAAACTTGGCAAAAATAGAAGCATTGTACACATTGCTTTCAAAATTTACAGACCAAGAGTTGTTAATTGGGCAAACCCAAAAGGAAATTGAAAATCTCTGGAAATATCGCAAAAAAATTGGAGAAGCAGCGATGAATCACGGCCACTTTCACGATTTAGACATCGTAGTTCCGCGCTCAAAAAGTAGTGATATTTATGCCATTATCAACTACATCTGTACATCACTCGATTTAGAGTTTGTTGTAGTCGGTCACATTGGCGATGGAAACTTTCATATCAATATTTTTAAAGACCAAAATATCAATCATAAAAGTTGGGCTGATAAAATGGATTCCTGCATTTCATTTCTCTTTGAAAAAGTAATTGCTGTAGGAGGCGAAATATCGGGTGAACACGGTGTAGGAACGCATAATAAGACCTATTTTCAAGAGTTCACTGCAAAGCAAAACTTACACATTATGAAGGGCATTAAAAAGGTATTTGATCCAAAAAATATATTAAACACCAATAACATATTTTTCAATTACTAGAATTACGTTTTTACCGTAACAATAGTAAGTTATAATAAAAAAAAGTGGGACTATTTTTCTGCATTTTAGCCAAAAATAACCACCTAACACCAACAAAAGCCTAAGGGCATTAAAACGAATTACATAAACATTACAATCATGATTAAAAACATTCTTTGTCTATTCACCTTGTTGATAATTTCATCAACAGCCTTAGCACAAGTAGAAATTAAAGGAAAGGTAACTAGTCAAAAAGAGATTATCGCATTTGCAAATGTCGTTGTTAAAGATGAAGCGAATAAAATAGTTTCAGGAGCGATTACAGAAGATGACGGCTCGTTTACTGTAAGTGTAGAAAAGGGAAAATATACCATTACTATTAGTTATTTAGGATATCAAGAATGGAGAAAGGAAATTGACCTTACAGAAGAACTCGCTACCGTGTTTGATGTAGGAACTATCGTTTTGGAAGAAGCTGCTACCGAGTTGAAAAGCGTTACCGTAGTTGCTGAAAAACCGATATTTCAACGAAAAACGGATCGTTTGGTGTTCAATGTGGAACAAAGTGTTGCCGCACAAGGTGGAGATGCGTTAGATGCATTGAGCGTTGCGCCAGGCGTTACCGTGCAAGACGGTGTCATTTCCATGTTAGGAAAAAGCGGAATGCGCGTGATGATTGACGGAAGAATCTCAAACTTAGCAGGCGATGAATTGCTTAATTTCTTAAACTCAATTCAAGCATCTGATATCAAGTCGGTTGAAATCATTACGAATCCGCCAGCAAAATACGAAGCGCAAGGAAATGGAGGTTTGATAAACATTATTTTAAAGCGTGCAAGAGAAAATAGCTGGAACAATTCTATTTCAACCTCGTATCGACAAATGATTTTGCCAATGTTTACGGTTGGAAACAACTTTAAATATCGAAAAAATAGAGTCAACATTTTAGCAACAGCGAATGCGCGATTAGGAGATCAACGGTATATTCAAGAAGCGGAAATTTTCTATGACCAAAGCACGTGGGAAACCTATACGTCGCAAGATAGAGATATTGAAGATTTTTCAGGACGTTTGATTTTTGATTACGAAATCAACGACAAATCAAAAATTGGTTTCCAAGTATCAGCAAGTACGAGCAATCCGTTTTGGAAAGATTTTGCGAATACAGACATTTTAAATCCGTCAAGACAATTAGATTCTATTATCAAGTCTAACGGAACACGTGACGCAGGAACCAATAACCTTTCATTAAACGCTCATTACAGCGCGCAGTTAGATACATTAGGTAGAAATATTTCAGTTGATTTGGACTATTTTAAATTCTCTGCAACAGATGAACGTGACATTGTTGCAAATATATTTGATTCCAACAATCAATTTCAAAATCCAAACTTCTTAGGATTCAATGGTACCGATAGAGATGTTTCCAATTACAGTGCACGAATTGATATAGAACATCCATTCAAAGCTTTCGATTTTTCGTATGGAGCTAAAATAAGTTACATTGATAGTGATTATGAAGTAACTAACATTGATGAAATCTTTAATATAAATCAACAAGACAAGTTTAACTATATTGAGCGAATCCAAGCAGTATATGTTAACATGTTTAAAAAGTTCAACGATAAATGGTCAATGCAACTTGGATTGCGTTTGGAAAATACTGACACGCAAGGAACTTCAGGTTCGTTAAATATCACTACTGATATTGATTATACAAAACTATTCCCAACAGTGTATCTTGCCTACGCGCCAAACGAAAACAACTCGTATTCCTTCAACTATGGAAGACGTATCAACCGTCCGTATTTTGCGCAATTGAATCCGGCAGAATTTTTCATCAATCGATTTGCTTCTAGTACAGGAAATCCGTTCTTACAGCCATCGTTTAATGATAATTTTGAGCTTTCACACTTGTACAAAGGAAAACTATCAACCACAATCTTTTTCGAAAGAGAAACTGACGGAATCGGAACCATCGCAGTGGCAGATAATACAACGTTTAATGAACTCATCAGTCCGTTTAACTATTATACATTATACCGTTACGGACTTTCAGAATCGTATAGCTTTAAGCCAGTGTCATGGTGGAGTAGCCAAAACTTATTGTTTTTAGTGAATTATGATTCTAGAATTACCAATGCAGCGTTAAACATTCCAGAACGAAGAGATTTTAGCTATTACTTATCTACAGACAACATCATCAACTTGAGCGAAGATAGAAGCAAAAGTTTACAAATCAATTATTGGTATTCAGCGCCATTTACTAGAAACCAAACGGAAAACGAATCCAATCAAGCATTAAACATTGGTTACAGAATGTCAATGTTTAGTAAGAAGGTTCAATTTGGGATTAACTTTTTAGATATTTTCGATACCAGTCCGAGAAAAAGTATCAACACTGTAAATGGAATTCGTTCCACGCATTTAGGTTTTGGTGTTTTTAGAGGTAGAGGATTCAGATTTTCGTTGAGCTATAATTTTGGGAATAATAAAATTAATGTTAGAAACAGAAAATCAGGAAATGATGAAGAGCAGAGAAGAACAAATTAAAACAGGAAAAGTACAGTTGTTTCTATTGCATTTTGCAGGCGGAAACGGCTATTCGTACGATTTCTTAAAACCATATATACCTGCGAATGTTGAATTTATTCCTTTAGAATTACCAGGAAGAGGAAAACGATTCAAGGATACTTTTATCAATTCTAAGAAAGAAGCTATTCAGGACTATGTTACCCAAATACAAAACAAAAGAAACCGCACATTGCCTTACATCATCTTTGGGCATAGTATGGGCGCCACTTTAGGTTTATCGGTAGCGTATGAAATGCAACGTTTGGGCGACCAACCGCAACATTTGGTAGTTTCTGGAAACTCAGGTCCAGGCGCGCCACCAGTGCCAGGAAAGCCTAAAAAGGGAAAACGTTACTTAATGGACGAAGCTACTTTTAAAGATGAATTGAGAGAACTAGGAGGAATCCCAGAAGAAGTATTGGTCAATGAAGAGCTATACACGTTTTTTGAACCAATCATGCGCTCTGATTTTGAAATTTTAGAAAAAGATCCACTTTCCATAGAATTAAAAATCAAACTCTTATGTCCAATATTTGCAATGATGGGCTCGGAAGAAGACCAAGTTGTCAATATTGAAAACTGGAAACGCTATACCATTGCGGGATTTGACTTTGAAGTATTTGATGGAAATCATTTCTTCATTCACAATCATCCAAAACAAGTAGTCAATACCATACTAACTATATCCAAGGGAACTGAAGTACAACACTAAAAATCACACAACAAAAATCAGCATAGAGACAATTATTTACTCGATAATCGAGATGTATAATGTTCTGACGCTTGCGTCGAAATGTTTTAATAGTTTCTACTGAATGCTTCGTGGGCTTACCCCGAAGTAGTTGACTTAATCAGCCTTGCTGTTTTTTGGAGTTTTGTGATAGTTACCACAACAATCTAAATTGCTAAATCATGATCAAACTTAAAAAGAAAGATATACTTCTTTTATTTTTATACGCCATTCCCAATACCATTCTTAGTTTTGGAATTGTGTTTATAATAAATAAAGTCTTAGCACGCAATCCAAACTTTATGAAAGACTATATGATTATTGTCTTTCTAGCCATTGTATTTTATGCGTATTTGTTAAATATCATCTTTCAAAAAGGACTCAATAAATATGCGTTTAAAATATTGTACGACAATGAAAAAAAGTTATTCAACCAAATTCTAAAAGCACCGCTCAAAACGCTTGAAAACTTCGGTAGTCAGCGATTTTATACTGCCATGGAAGATTTGCGATTGTTTGCCAATTTGCCATATACAGTTACACATACGGTAAGCTCGTTACTCATGCTAATTTTAGGTGTAATTTACATGTTTACCATTTCGGTAAAAGCAGCAGCTATTGTGTTGGTATTGGTCGTGTTGGTAGCGTTGTGTTATTTTATTGTGATGAACTCAATGTCGTCACAAGTAGGACAATTGCGAAAACTGAACGAACATTATTATGGTTATGTAACAGATTTATTATCAGGATTTAAAGAGTTAAAATTAAGTCTTTCACGAAGAAAAAACATTCTCAACAAATACTTAGGACCTAACCGTGACGAATCGGAAGGATTGGATTTTAAAATCAACTATGTATTCTTGTCCATCAACATGATAAGTCAATACGGACTGTACTTTGTCATTGCAGCTATTCTTTTCGGATTGCCTGCGATGGGATTGCTCGATAGTGAAGAAGTCATAGCGTATGTTGTAGTTATTCTTTTTATTTCTGGACCTATCAATAATTTAATCAACTTGCAGCAAACCTATACACGTTTTATGGTTGCTAACAGGCGTATCAATACGTTTATGAAAGATTTTGAAATTGATATAATGTCAACAGAAGAAGAAGTTATAACCGACAAACAATTACAATCCTTAGAATTCAAAGATGTATGCTTCTCATACAATAACAAAGAGCAAGAAGACAGTGCCTTTGCTTTAGGGCCTGTAAACTTAAAAATCAACGCTGGAGAAGTCATTTTTATCATTGGTGGAAACGGTTCTGGAAAAAGTACGTTTGTAAACATTCTTACAGGATTGTACGAACCATCAAAAGGAGAGATCATTCTGAATGGCGAAGAAGCCATCAATGTAAAAGAAGATTTACAAGATTCGATGGCGGCAATTTTCACCAACAATCACATCTTCTCAAAAAACTATGACAATTATGCATTAGAAGGAAATGAAGAATATGCCAAGTTGTTGGAAACCATGCAATTGAATGAAGTTGTGACGAATGACAAAGAAGAATCGGCGCGTAGACGATTTTCCAAAGGACAAAGCAAGCGAATGTCCATGATATTTGCCTTGTTAGAAAAGAAGCCAATTTTAATCTTAGATGAATGGGCAGCCGATCAAGATCCACATTTTAGAAAATTCTTTTACGAGCAACTCATTCCAAAACTTAAAAAAGAAGGAAAAACAATCATTGCCGTAACCCATGACGATGCGTATTTCAAATCTGCCGATAGAATCATCAAATTCAATTATGGAAAAATCGTAAAAGACATAGAAACGCAGAAAAATGAACAGGAATTAACTTCAATTTGGACATAAATATCCGTTTTGTACAACAATTGCACGGTTATTGTAGTTATTATCTGTAATAAATATATCAAATAAAAAACTCATGAAAAAAGTACACCACACACACACATTCAAAAAACCAATCTATTCATTACTAATACTAACATTAACAGTAGGAACTATGTTTTCACAATCAAAAACCAATAAATTCCAGAAATATCTGAACGATATCAATAAATGGGAAGTTGCCACACAAGAGCAAGGAAGCGACCTACACGTAGCTTTTCAATACAATAAAGGGACAGAAAATAAAATAAATTCTACGCATACTATACCATTATCAGCATTTAATGTAGAAAACACTTCCAACGGTAAAACCTACGAATTGCAACGAAACGCAGGAACAGTTACGTTTTTACCTAAAAATAAATTCGCATTCGCTAAGAATGACGACTTTAAAAATCAATTAGAAAAAGTAATTGCTACCAAAGCTCCAGACGGTTTGTTACTAGTATTAGCGATGTCCGATACTTCTGTAGCCGATATCAAAGCTGTAAAAGCACAAACAGGCGAACTCGATTTGAAAGATTTATTAGCAGTGGCTTCTACAGGAGTAAAAGCAGATTTTATCAACGAAATCAAATCGTTAGGATATGAAGACATCTCTATGTCTAACATCATTGCGTTCAAATCAATGGGCATTGACGCGAAATGGATTAGCGAAATGAACAAAGAGCAAAACAAAACATTGCGTACTTCAGAATTAATCATGCTTAAAAAAGGAAAAATAAAAAGCAAGATGAAAGCAAAAATGAAGTCATAAATACACCAAGTAAACACCAAACTTCATATACATAGCGTCAGTATCTGATTGCTTTTTCAGATACTGACAGCTTTTCAAGTGTCTTAAAATCAACTCAATATAGTGAAAAACATCCGTAACTATTTGAAAACTAACCATTTTCAAATGTGCACTTTCTTTGCCTAAACGTAGGCAACAACACCTTACCGAAGAGCAACACTATTACTGAAACCAGAAACCATGAAACTAACGCTTCCACAACAAGATGTATATTTTGAGCAATTATTGTATCCTAACGAGCCAATATACAATATAGGAGCCAAAATTGCCATTGAAGGAAACCTCGTGTACGAACTATTGAACGAAGCTTACATTGCTTTAATCAACCAACACGATGCCTATAGAAGTCAACTAACAGCCAATTACGACAACGTTGAAATTACCACAATTGCTACGTTTGACAAAGCATTAGACTATCTCGATTTCTCTCATGAAAATAATGCGCTCGCTGCGGCTGAAACCTATATGGAAAAAGATTTTCAAGTAGCGTTTCAACTAGAAAATGACGAAAATTTACACAAATTCGTGTTGCTCAAAGTGCGCGAAGATTTTCATTATTTATATTCCAAATACCATCATATCATTACAGATGGTTGGGGAACTTCTTTGATGTTTCAGCGTTTGGTGGCAAATTATAACGAACTTGTAGAAGTAGGAAAAATACAAAGTGAATATCCGTTTCAATATGCTGATTTTGCTGAGAATGATACTGCGTATGCGACTTCAGAAGCGTACAAAAATGACGAAACATATTGGAAGCAGAAATTTGAACACTTACCAGATACCTTACTAAAAAAGATAGACGAAAATGTTACCATCAATAAAAGTAAGCGCAAAGAACTCTACATAAAACGCGAAGTTTACAACGAACTTATTGAAATTTCCAAAGCCTGTGGCTCGTCAACCTTTCACTTTATTTTGGGAATTTTATATGTATATTTTTCGAAACGATTCCAAAAAGAGGAATTGGTTATTGGTGTTCCAGTATTGAACAGAGGTTCGGCGAAATTCAAAAAAACGGTAGGGTTATTTATGGGCGTTTCGGCGCTAAAAGTACATATAGACTCTGAAGCTACTTTTGATGAATTCCTAACGCAAATCAAACAACAATTACGCGCCGATTACAGACATCAGCGTTTTCCGTTGGGCAAACTCATCAACAGACTCAACTTGGCAACGCAAAACAGGGAATTGTTCAACATTACACTTTCGTATGAAAAGCAAGACTACGCGCCAAATTTTTTACACACCAAAACCAGCGTAATTCCTATGACACACGAATCAGAGCGTGTTGGTTTGGCGTTGTATATCAGAGAATTTGACGAAAAAGAAGATGTAAAAATTGATTTTGATTACAACCTCAACTATTTCAGCGAAAGCGAAATCACGCGTGTCGTAACGCATTTTGAAAATTTACTTGACGATGTAAAAAACAATCCGACAAAAAAAATAGCGGCATACGAATATGTGTCTGACACTGAAAAAAAACAAGTAGTACAAGCGTTTAACAACACCTACAAAAAACTTGATACATCTACGACGTTAATTACTAAAATTGACAAAAATGCAGTAACACAAGCTGACAACATCGCGATTAAAGATTTTGCAATTTCGTACACATACGAGCAAGTATTTGACAAAACCAACGCTATTGCAGCGTATTTGCAAGCACAAACAAAAGAAAATACGCCGATTGGTGTCTTAATGGAGCGTTCGGCTGACATGATTGTCATATTACTTGGAATTCTAAAATCAGGTCGTTCATACATTCCGCTCGACCCGAATTTTCCGAAAGAACGCTTAGAGTACATCATTGAAGCGAGTGAATTACAAACCATCATTGGTTCAAGCAACACGCTAATTTCGCTGAGCGAACAAACGAAATTCATAGAAGCAACTCTCGTATTGCAACTTCCAACGGAAGCAACAACTTTGCCAACAGTTTCTCAAGAAGATACAGCCTATATTATTTACACATCAGGTTCTACAGGAAAACCAAAAGGTGTGGAAATAGGGCACAGGTCATTGCTCAATTTCTTGACCAGCATGCAAGAAAGTATAGAAATTACAAGTGTAGATACGCTATATTCCGTAACGACACCATCGTTTGACATTTCTATTTTAGAATTCTTTGCACCGTTAATTTCGGGAGCAACAGTCTATGTGGCAAATCAGGAAACGTTGCAAAACCCGAAACGCATTATTGAAGAACTCGAAACAGTTGCACCAACGCTCATGCAAGCAACGCCAAGTTTCTATCAAATGCTATTTAATGAAGGTTGGGAAGGAAACAACAATTTAAAAATATTATGTGGTGGCGATTTGCTTAGTGAAGCTTTGACAGAAAAACTCTTAGCTGCAACACATTCGTTATGGAATATGTATGGTCCGACAGAAACCACTATTTGGTCAAGTACCAAGCGCATTCACAAAGCTTCGGAAGCTTCCAACATTGGAAAACCGATACAGAACACGAGCTTTTACATTTTGGATAAACATCAAAACGTATTGCCAGTCAACACAGAAGGGAAACTGTATATTGGCGGTGAAGGGTTGGCGAAAGGCTATTACAAAGCAAGCGATTTAACCAATCAGAAATTCATCCAAAATCCATTCAAAACAACTGAAAAAATATACGACACAGGCGATGTAGGAAAATGGAATGAAGCTGGTGAAATCGTATTTTTAGGACGTGACGATTTACAAGTAAAAATAAGAGGTTTCCGTATTGAATTAGGAGACATAGAAGCGCAACTCAACAAGCACGAAAAAGTCAACGAAGCAGTTGTGATTGCGAAAAAAGAAGCCAATCAAAGTGCTTTTTTGGTAGCGTATATCATTCCAACAGAAGAAACGATAGATACAGCAGAAATCATCAATTTCCTAAAGCAAAAACTGCCTGCATATATGATTCCGTACACGCTCATCACCGTGACAGATTTTCCGCTAACACCAAACAAAAAAATAGACAGAAAACAACTGACGCAACGCGATATTGTTTCTGCAAAAACCACTAAAAACGTACATGTAGCGCAAAATGACATGCAAAAAACGTTGTACACATTTTACCAAAAAGCCTTGCAAACACAAGAAGATTTTGATATTTCCGAAAGCTTCTTTGCGCTTGGCGGTCATTCACTCAACGCAGTGCGACTCATTGGGTATATTGAAAAAGAATTCCACTATCGTGTATCGTTAAAAGACTTATTTGAGCATTCGGACATTCTTTCACTTGCTGAATACTTGCAACAAAAAGACTTGAGCAATAGTATAGAAATTGTTCCTGTGGCAACACAACCGTATTATCCAATTACCTTTCCGCAGTACGCCATTTGGTTGGCGTCGTTGCAACCTGAAAAATCGGTAGCGTACAACATGTTTGGCGCGTATGAAATTCAGGGAACGTTGGACAAAAGCATTATGTTGGAAGTGTTTTTAGACACCATAGAACGGTATGAAATTTTACGCACCAACTTTATTGAAGTGGATGGAGTTGCGTATCAAAAAGTAAAAAGCAGTGACGAAATTTCGTTTGAAATAGAAGAATTTTACGCAACAACTGCTACGTATGACGAACAACTATCCGAATTCTCCAATAAAGAATTTGACATGGAAAATGATATGTTGGTCCGACTTGCCATTTTTCACGTAGAAGACGGCGTAGACATGTTGGTATTTGCAACGCATCACGTAATTATGGACGGTTGGTCGTTGGAATTAATGATTAAAGAAATCACCGATCGCTATACCGCAAATGTTCATAAAACTGCCTTAGACTTACCTACATTACACTATCAATTTAGAGATTATGTAGTTTGGCAAAATGCACACGAAGCCAGAAACGAAGCTAGAAACAGCGCATTTTGGACAAACTATTTGCAAGGATATCAATGGAAAAGCTTACTTCCGTACGATACAGAGTTTGCAGAAGACAAATACACAGGAGAATTTTACCTATTCAATTGGGAAGCCTCTTTCTTAAACGAATTAAATAATATCGCCGTACAAAACAAAGTGACGTTGCATACGTTGCTGATGACGTCATTTCACGTATTGCTCTACAAAATGTACGGAATTGACGATATCTGTTTAGGAACAATTAACTCAGGAAGAACCTCATTTGGACTCAACGATCACATCGGAATGTTTGTAAAAACATTGCCATTGCGAAGTAAAATTAATCCTGAAGAAAATTTCTTGACAACGGTATTGAACATGCATCAAAACTTATTGCAAGTAGACGAGCATCAAGATATTCCAGAAGAAGTGTTAAATACCTTGCGTTTGGAAGCGATTTTGGTATTGCAAAACCAAACCTTCAACTACGGTAAAATTGACGTTACGGATGAATTGACATTAAAAACCAGTCCTGTAATCGCCAAATACAATCGTTTACCAATGTTATTAGACTTTGCATTGAGCGATGACTATTTGCGCGGTTCCATTCTGTACGATACCAGCAAATATCACCGAGAAACGATGGACATCTTAATTATGAAATATGAAAAATTCCTAAAAGAAATCATTCAAAACATAAACCAAACTATAGACACCATTAACATTGACGTAGCTTTTGAAGCACAAGAAGCTATTGATATTGATTTTAATTTTTAAACAGCGAGTAATACGAAATATCTCATGAAACTTATCACACAAAAAATAACCTTTTTACTTTTCGTTGCATGTTTGAGCGTGACTTCTCTCAGTAATGCGCAAACGGAAATTACTTTTGACGAAATTGAAACGTTTTACAAACACGCAGAAGTGCTCAACAATGACAACATTCGTTGGGGATATTTGAACGTACCTGAAAATTGGGACGACCAAAACGGAACGGTAGTACGAATTGCCGTAGCGGTACTCAAAAACTTTGAAAACAAGGAAAATGCACCCGCAACCGTATTTATACAAGGAGGACCAGGTGCGAGCGGAATTGGAAATATTTTTTCTTGGCAAAATCACCCACTTCGTAAAAATCATGACATTGTATTGTTTGACATTCGTGGAACGGGAAATTCACAACCGCGTTTATGTCCAGACTTAGGAAGAGAACTTTTAGGAATTCTTGCAAAAGATCAACCTAAGGAAGCTGACGAAGAACAAAAAACCAACGCAGCATTGGCGTGTAAGCAAGAAATGGTACGTCATGGCGTGGATATTGAAGCCTATCATAGTGGTTCAGTGGCAAAAGACTTGCATGCGTTGTTAAATCACCTAAAGTATAAAAAATGGAATATTTATGCAGCTTCGTACGGAACGTACATGGCGCAAGTGTACGCAAGCATGTTTCCACAAGACATTGAAGCTTTGGTGTTAGATTCTTCTATTGCTGATATTGAAACCTATTACACAGAAAATACAAGCAATTACATGACGAGTCTGGCAAAAGTTTTTACGGCTTGCGAGAATGACCCTGAGTGTAATGAGCAATATCCAAACTTGGAAAAAGTGTATTACGAAGTCATTTCCGACATGGAAAAATCACCAATCACGGTGGATGTTGCTAAAAACTTAGTCGAAGAAGGCACCTTTACATTTAACAGTGAAGATTTCAAAATCGCCATTCAGCAAGCGTTGTACAACAAGCAATTGGTAGAAGTTGTGCCGTTGCTTATCTATCAATTCAAGGAAAAAAACGAAGGCGCGTTAGGAAACTTAGTCGCGGCGTTTTCAAGCTTGTTAAGCATGGATTATGGCGTATATTACTGTGTGAGTTGTAACGAAGCATTACCAAACAATGAAGAAACCGAATTTGAAGCCAATGCTGCCAACTATCCAAAACTCAATGGTGGATTGTCTTTTTACAAATCAGATTTTAAAGTCTGTGACGTTTGGAACCGTAACATTCCCGATTCGTTACTCATACAACACGACCTTAGTAATTTAAAAGAAACCGCATTTCCTGTGTTGGTATTTTCGGGCGAATACGATCCTATCACACCAGCAACAAATGGTCAAAAAACGGCAGCACGTTTTAGCAATGCGAATGCCATTCCTGCATACACGTATGGACACATTCCAGGATTTACCAGAATTGGAACGTCGTTGACAACTTCTTTTATCAACAATCCGGCACAATCGATAGAAAAGGAAGCGTTTGCCAAAGCGCAAAAAATAAAAATGGTAAAAAATGTAGCGCTTAACGGCGGCGTTGGAAACATGGGAAATAGTTTAAATGAAATGAACATTCTCTTTCTAGCACCATTGTTGATTGCTGTGGGAATCATGCTAGCGTTCATTTTTGTATATCTCTTCCGTTTGTTCAAAAAGAAATACCAACATACATCGGATAAAATCATCAGAATCATGACGATTGTTACTTCAATTGTAGGGTTGTTGTCCTTTTTAGGATTAATCAACGCGTTGCTGAGTGTTTCTAAAAGCAACTTCTTTATTCTAGCTTTCGGATTGCCAGAAAATTATAATTATCTCTTTCAGTTAACTTTAGTTTTCTTAGTATTGGTTATCATTACCGTACTATTTTTTGGGGTACAAATCAAAAAGATACACGATAGAAGCATTGTGTTTTCTGTCATATTCTCAAACATTTTGATTGTTACTTATATGTTGTATTGGGGAATTTTCGCCTTGTAGCGATGACAAAAAAATATGATAAAAATCGTTTGTAAATAATCTCATTATGATAAAAACTATTGAAAAAAACATACTGCTCAATAAATTTGATGCATTTACCAATCAGGCAGCGACAGACATTCCTGCTTGGATCAATCCTTCTGCTCATCAATTACCAAGCTTATTAGAAAATTATATCTATCCGGTAAGTTCGTGGCCAGTCATCATTAACAAAGAAATGGCAAATGAGTTGCGGGAACTTTGTGTGCGATTGCCAAAATTATTATACAAAATTCCAGAATTGTATTTTCAAAACGATCCTAAAAAAGTTGCAGATTATTATTATGGAGGCAACGAATTAATCGCGCAATACGCATTAATTTGTCATGAAAAAAAGATAGACATTGGTTGTCGATTAGATTTGACGCATACCGAAAAAGGATTTAAAGTATTGGAAGTAAACATCGGTTCTTCCATCGGTGGTTGGCAAGTACAGAGTTTTGAAAAAGCCATTCGTAAATACCATCCCTACTTATCCAATCCAGAAACAGCAACATATTTTCAATCGGAAAATTCGCAAGAAAACTATCTTACATTTCTAATCGATAAAATTTTAGCACAAGTAAGCTCCATTTCGGGTGAACTCAACGTTTTCATGCCCATTGAGCAAATACAAAGTGAAAAAATCAAAAAAGACAGTTTGGATTTCTTCGACGTTTTATTGCAAAAAGAATTGCAAAAACGAGGACTTAAAGGAAAAGTGTTTAGCGACAAACTCACAGCATTACAATTAAAACAAGGAAAACTATACCTAAACAATACGGTTGTGCATGGTATTATCATTCTAAGTTTGGACCAAGAAGAACCGCCAGTGGACGTATTTAGAGCGTTTTTAATGGATCAAGTCTATTTTCCTGATAATTTGGCGCTCAATCTCTATGGAGACAAGCGCAATTTAGGTTTATTGATTGAATTGGCAGCACAGGAAAAATTCGCCAATGAAGACAATGAATTAATTTTAAAAAGTATTCCGTGGACGGCAGAAATCAAAAATCGCGACATCATTCACCAAAAAGAAACGGTTAACTTGCTAGACTTTATCCGAAAAAACAGAGAAAATTTGGTCATTAAATCGGCACGTGGCTATCAAGGGAAAGACGTATTTATCGGAAAATTTTGCGCTGATGCAGAATGGGAAGAAGCAATATCGCTGGCACTAACAGAAACCGATTTCATTGCGCAAGAATTCAGCGATTCTTTAAATTACGTAGCACCAAACAAGCACAATCAATGGACACCACACAAACTCATTTGGGGCGCTTTCGGATTTGGTGATACTTATGGTGGCGTTTGGGTGCGCATGTCGGAAGTAAAAACGGATGTCGGAATCATCAATTCTGCTACAGGCGCTGTAGAAGGAATCGTGTACGAAATGGATGACGCGTTGCTAGATGATTAATATTTACTACACATACATACACGAATCCATTCATCAGCAGTTACTGAATGCCTATTTGCATACGTTTCCGCAAGAATTTCAAACAAAAGTGTTGAAATTCCGGAGATGGCAAGATGCACAATTATCGCTATTGGGCAGATTATTGCTGCGTCACAGCTTGCAAAAGCTTGGAAAAGAAGCCTTAGAGCAAAAATTGCAATACACGGCATACAACAAACCGTATTTTGAAAACAATCCGCTAAGCTTTAACATTTCGCATTCGGGAAACATGGCAATATGCGCCGTTTCAGAACATCTTCAAATTGGAATTGACATTGAAGTAAAAGAAACCATCAATATTCACGATTTTAAACTGCAAATGACCGATAACGAATGGAATACAATTTACAACGCTTCTCAGAAACAGCAGGCGTTTTACGACTATTGGACGCAAAAAGAAGCTGTTATCAAAGCAGGCGGAAAAGGCTTGTCGATTGACTTAAAATCCTATGAAATTCATAAAAACAAAACACACATAGAAGGCATTGCGTACGGACTTCAAAAACTGCATATCGACGAAAATTACGCGTGTCATATAGCATACAAACTTCCAGCATCTGAAGCAAATTACGAATTGCTTTCCGAAAAAATCAACTCGCAAAATATTGATTTTAAGACCCTTATGTGCAGTTATTAAAATAATTACATTTAATAATATGTTTTGGGCGTATCCTTCGCAAACTCAGGTCGGGCTTTCGCAGTCGCTCTTTCCGTTGCACTACAAGGAGCTCCAACAAACGCTCAATCCCTTACGCGGACTATAATTACCGTGAGTTAGACTTAAGAAATCACTATGCAATTCATAATTCACAGAGAAATAACTAATTGTCAGTTCAGGAGCGCAGTCGAGAACAGCTAAGAATTGATAATTTCAAAAGGAATCTCGTGAGTTATGCTCGGTATCTACGATAATGCTCGATTTGGCATTGAGAATAATCTATTAGTAATCAGCTACATAATAAAATAGTTATATCGAACTCACGTTGATTACCATTTAGATTCTTAATGTAATCTTGTTTCATTAATCACAAACACCTTCAAATTCTTAACACAAGCATTAAAAACCAAAACATTTTTGTAAATTAATGTCACTTTTTAAATTCAAAAAATAGTGACACTAAGTAACATACAATACTACTTTCAACAACAACATCCACTGATTGACGATACTTCATACTATCGCAAACTCGCTATTGTGGTTGGAATGGTACTTACCATTTTTGTCTATATCTTCGATCCGTATGACAATTATGTTGCGATTCCGAAATTTGAAATTCCTATAAAAATTATTCAATTAGGCTACGGAATCAATACGACTATCGTGATTTACGGATTGTATTGGTTGCTCTTTCGAAAGTTGAAATTTTCCACAGAACATCGTACTTGGAAAACCTATCATCATTGGTTATTACTTATCGCTATTTTAGCACTCGCAGGTTTTATTGGTACAGTATATCATCGATTCATGATGGATGTGGGCGACGTAGATACGCAATATTACGTATTTGTGACCATTCCGCGCTCCATTGTCATTGCCATTCCACTGTTTGTCATTACGTTGCTTTTAGACAGGTTGTACACTTCAAAAAATACCATAGAAGCAAGCACAGTAGCTATTTCAAAAAGTCAGGATAATGCATCGATTTGCGAATCGGATAAAAAAATAGTGCTGAAATCGCCAGTAGTGAATCAATGTGTTGAGCTACAACCTTCACAAATTGCATACATCAAAGCTTCAGGAAATTATGTTGAAATTCATAGTAGTGAAACTCAAAAAGTACAACTTCTGCGCGCTTCATTACGGCATGTTTCTGAGCGTTTGTCATCGTATGCTTTTCTTGTACAATGCCATCGACAATACTTTGTAAATATTCAAAAAGTACAGTCTTACAAAGGAAATTCACAACGTATTGTATTACAATTAGAAGCTTCAAAAGAACAGATTCCTGTAAGTAAAAGTTATGTCAAAAAAATGCTTTCCTATCTTAAAAAACAAGAAAAACAGTAGTTGTTCATTCATCACAAAGCTTGTGCACTCATCACAATTTTTTTCAAATTCTAAAAGCACGCTGTAATTTTAAAACGTTTTTTAGGCAATACACAAATTGTCTATAGGACTTCTGAAAAACCAATTAATAATCATTAAAAACTTTAGAATTATGAAAAAAAAGAATCTCAAAAAACTAACACTAAACAAAGATGCTGTATCTGACTTACAGCAAGTAAAAGGAGGAATTGAAGAGCCAGCACCAGTTCCAGCAACCAATGTCGCTTCTGGCTGTCCTGATATATGTCAACCATTGACAAATTACAACTGCGCTACGCAAAACAATCAATGTGCAAGTAGTGTAGTGGCATGGTGTAATTTATCATGCTTTATCTGTTAATTTAGTTGAACGATTTTGAATCAAAGCGAGCTTAGGCTCGCTTTTTTTTATGACGTTTCGTTTGATAATCAAAGAATAACTAATTTCGTCTAACAAGTCTAACAATTAAATTTTTGAATCTTTGAATTGAGCGAAGCGAAGCAAATCTAACAAGAAATTCCTATATTGAACTTTCAACCAAAACCCAAATACTATTGAAAAAGCTAGGCTATCTACTTTTGATTTTCCTCTGCGTACAATGTCAATCGGAAGAAAAAACAGAAAAATCATCAAAAACAGTACAAAAAGAAGCAAAAACAGCTCAAAAAGACACCATTTCTACCAAAATAACGACATTAACACTCAAAGAAGCAAATCGTTTGGCAACTTTGCCGCTGCATTGCATGCAGGAAGAATATCCTAACAAACTCAATCAAACCATTGGAAATGCGGAAGATTTGCAATCGCCAAAAGCATTACATCCTGCATTTTACGGTTGTTTTGACTGGCATTCTTCGGTGCACGGACATTGGTCGTTGGTAAGTCTGTTAAAGCAATTTCCCGATTTGGAAAACAGCGAAGACATCAGAAGAAAATTAGCCGAAAACATCTCCAAAGAAAACATCGAAATTGAAATTGACTACTTTAAAGGAAAATATAACAAGTCTTTTGAGCGCACGTACGGTTGGGCTTGGTTGTTAAAACTTGCAGAAGAATTGCATACTTGGAACGATTCGCTGGCGCGCGAATTGGAAGCGAATTTACAACCGTTGACAGACATCATTGTACAAGGATATTTAGATTTCTTACCAAAATTGAACTATCCAATCAGAGTAGGAGAGCACACCAATACGGCGTTTGGACTCACGTTTGCGTATGATTATGCGAAAACGGTTAACAATACAACACTTCTCAATCTTATCACAAAGCGCGCAAAAGATTTTTACCTTTCAGATGAAAACTGTCCAATTTCTTGGGAACCTAGCGGATTTGACTTTTTATCACCATGTCTGGAAGAAGCCGATATCATACGCAGAGTGTTGACAAAAGACGAATTTAAAAGTTGGTTACAAGCATTTTTACCACAATTAGCAGACAAAGATTTTCAACTAGCACAAGGAAAAGTATCTGATAGAACGGATGGCAAATTGGTTCATTTAGACGGCGTAAACTTCAGCAGAGCGTGGTGTTTGTACGGAATTGCCAATGAATTTCCAGAATACGCACACCTAAAAAACATCGCGAATCAGCATGTAAATTATTCGTTGCCGAGCATTGTGGACGACAATTACGAAGGAACGCATTGGTTAGGCTCGTTTGCCATTTATGCTTTAAACACTGCAGCCAATGTTCAAGTGGATTAAAAATATCGGTCCTGGAACGCTGGTAGCAGCAGCATTCATCGGACCAGGAACGGTCACAATTTGTACCAAAGCTGGCGTACAATTTGGCTACGGATTGTTGTGGGCGATGCTCTTATCCATCATCGCAACGATTGTATTACAAGAAATGGCAGCACGTACAGGAATCGTTACACAAAAAGGTTTGGCGGAAGTCATCAAAAGTCAAATGGCGAATGTCTTATTGCGAAACTTAGCAATTTTTTTAATTCTTGGCGCGATTGTTATTGGAAATGCTGCCTACGAAGCAGGAAACATTAGCGGAGCAGCGTTGGGAATGCAGGTTTTTGGTAAAGAACTGATAGCATTCTATCCAATTTTGATTGGTTGTATTGCGTTTATGGTACTATTTATTGGCAATTATAAAATACTAGAACGCAGTTTGGTTGCGCTAGTACTTGTGATGAGTATTTCGTTTTTAATCACCGCCATTCTAACCAAGCCAGACATCTTGGCGATGCTCAAAGGAACATTTATACCAACCATTCCTGAGAATAGTATTTTTATCATCATTGGATTAATTGGAACAACGGTTGTGCCGTATAATCTATTCTTACACGCGTCTTTGGTCAAAGAAAAGTGGAAAACAAAAGAAGATTTAGCAAGTGCTAGAAAAGACACGTTTATCTCTATTATTTTGGGTGGAATTGTTTCTATGGCAATCATCGTAGCGGCTACAGCTACTACCAATGGAAACATTGCAAATGCTTTCGATTTGGCAAAAGGATTAGAACCTTTATACGGTGAATATGCCAAATATTTATTAGGAATTGGCTTGTTTGCGGCTGGAATTACTTCTGCAATCACAGCGCCATTAGCAGCAGCGTATGTAGCAAAAAGCTGTTTTGGTTGGAAAGGAACACTCAAAGACTACCGTTTTCGCATTGTTTGGGCAATCATTCTCGTTTTGGGTGTGGTGTTTTCCTCGTTACAATTCAAACCTGTAGAAGTCATTACGTTTGCACAAGTCGCGAATGGTTTGCTACTTCCAATTGTGGCAATATTTCTCGTTTGGATTGTTAATAAAACCACTATTTTAGGAAGCTATAAAAACACGTTGTTTCAAAATATACTAGCTATTACCATCATTCTCATCGCGATAATGCTTGGAATCAAAGGAATTTACGTCGTGTTCTAAAGCCCCAAAGGAGCAAGTCTAAAAATCTAACAAGTCTAAAAAATCTAATAAAAAAATGATTCATATCAACTGTGATGTTGGCGAAGGCATAGATAACGAAGAAATCTTAATGCCGTACCTAAACGCTTGTAACATAGCGTGTGGTGGACATGCAGGCGATGTTGAAACCATGCATGAAGTAGTTGCGCTGGCAAAAAAATATCAAGTTGAAATTGGCGCGCATCCTTCATATCCTGATTTGGAGAATTTTGGGCGAGTTTCGATGGAATTGCCCGAAACTGAACTCATCAACACGATTCAAGAGCAAATTGCCAATTTGGAAGTAGTTGTTAAGTTGCACGATGTAAACATCAATCATATCAAACCACACGGCGCGTTGTATAACGATGTTGCCAAAAGCGAAGAAAAGGCAAAAGCATTTCTAAAAGCAATTTCTGAATATAAAGACAGGTATAAGCTTTTTGTGCCTTACAATTCGGCCATAGAAAAACTGGCTATCAAACAGAATTTCGAAGTAGTGTATGAAGCTTTTGCAGATAGAAACTACAACGATGATTTAACACTCGTTTCTCGCACAAAAAGCAGTGCAATTTTAACAAAAATAGATGCCATTATTTCACATATTTCAACGCTTCAAAACGAACAAAAAGTACAGACAATTTCAGGTGAAAAAACTACGTTAAAATCAGATACATTTTGTGTGCATTCTGACACGAAAAATGCGGTTGAAATTGTACAACAATTATACACACATTTTAATACGGAAAGGGTAACTGTTCAACCTAAATTTCCAACGTTTACTAGGTATGGAAACAACGGTTTATTACTCACTTGGGAAGCTGAAATGACACAAAAAGTGCTGTATAGTGTGTTGGAATACCAAGAAAAAATAACAAACTTTAGACTTAAATTAATACTTGATGTAATTCAATCAAACAACTCATTATTAATTATTTATAATTTTAATAAAATAGATTTTATAACACTCCAACATTTGTTGGAACGGCTTTTTTTGTTATTATCAGATACCATTCAACTGCCAAAACAGTATTGTTGGGATATTCCAGTATGTTATGATGCACAGTTTGGAATTGACTTGGATGAAATTACACAAAAAAATAAACTTTCTACAAAAGAAATTATTCAACTGCATACAGCGCCAACCTATCAAGTTTTTTCGATTGGTTTTTTGCCTGGTTTTTTATATTTGGGAGGACTCGACAAACGACTACATATTGACCGAAAATCGACACCGAGATTGAAGGTGAAAAAAGGTGCCGTTGGAATTGGCGGAATGCAGACAGGAATCTATCCAAAAACGAGTCCAGGAGGTTGGCAAATTATTGGAAATTCTCCACTCAATTTTTTTGATGTTTCCAAAGAAAAACCCTGTTTTGCCAAAGCGGGTGATTTTATCAAATTTACAGCGATTTCTTTGGAAGAATATCATGAAATAGCAAATGCTGTTACAAACGGAACGTACACAGTAAAATCGACAGTATGTTAGAAATTATACATAGCGGATTGCACACTTCTATTCAAGATTTGGGACGATTGCACTACCGAAACGTTGGTGTTCCTGTTGCTGGCGTCATGGACGAATATCATGCGAAATTGGTGAATCAGTTGTTAGGAAATGATGAAAATTCTGCAGTGATGGAAATGACGCTGCAAGGCGCAACAGTAGAGTTTCATGAAGCTACACAAATGGTGATTTGCGGCGCAGATTTGTCTCCAAAACTAAATCATCAAGCAATTCGTTTGAACGTTCCAGTGACGGTTAAAAAAGGCGATGTACTTCAATTTGGCAAGCGTTTGTATGGTGTTCGGGCGTATCTAGCAGTGAAACATGGTTTTCAAACAGAAAACATATTAAAAAGCCGCAGTTTTTATGACGGAATCACTCCAAAAGCAAGAGTTGAGAAAGGCGATTTCATTCCATATCAAACCAATTCAAATCCTGTAAAAGCTAGTGCAAACATCGCGCTACAGCGAGCACTTTTTACAGATACAGAAATTACAGTGTATGAAGGACCAGAGTTCAATTACTTATCAAAAACACAACAGGAAAAGCTCTTCAACACGACATTTACGATCGGACTCAATAACAGAATGGCGTATCAATTAGAAGAAATTTTAGAGAATGATTGTCCATCCATTATCACATCAGCAGTATTGCCAGGCACCATTCAGCTCACACCTTCGGGAAAGTTGATTATTTTGATGAAAGATTGTCAAACAACGGGCGGCTATCCAAGAATTTTACAATTAGACCAAAAAAGTATCTTCAAATTGGCACAAAAACACACCCGAGATGCAATAATATTTAAGAAGCTCTCAATTTTGTAATATCAATTTCTTCAGAAAGCAACTGTAAAGCGTCTTCTTCGGTTAATTTGCCTAAAATGACTTGTGTTCCTTCTTTAAAACCATCGTGATTTCGAAACAAACGCCACAAAGCGCGGATAAATTCTGTATAATCCAAGCCATCATTCCATTGGATAAATCTTTCAGTGAAGGCTTTATCAATATGCGATTTTATAATACTACGCGAAGCATTTTTGTTTCTATCAAGGGAAGTCATTTGGTCTAAAAATCTATGGTTAGTTGAAAAGCGAATTTAAGTGTCTGCTAGATTTATAACAAGAGGAAAGAGCCTTTATTAAAAGGGGATTTTTCCCCTTTTTAAAAGGAAAACACCTGATATTTTTTAGGTGTTTTACAGCTAAAAATCTAATTATCAGTTTTTTACCTTGCAAAACGAAGATGCGTTCATTTTTTTAATTTTTTATTGTAATACTTTATAAATAACTTGGCAAAATAATCAACAATAATATGAAGTATGAGTGACTACAAAACCCCTAAAGACAAATTAATCAGCAGTGAGAAAGCATTGGCATTGAATGCAAATTTTAAGGCTAAGCAAAAAAGTGTATTAAGTGCCGAAAACGACAATAATTTTTCATGTTCATGCTGGTATTCGCTAGAAGACTTGGAAGGTTACATCAATTATGTAAAAGAGCAAGCTTTGGCACAAAAAATTAGCGTGGATGGAATTCGATTTTATTTTGGAGTATATCCTGATAATACCGAAGATAAGACAAAAGCAGGACAAAACACATTGTTTATGTGTCCTACAAAAGCGAATACAACATTAACTTCAAGAGATGGTGAAAGTACAACTAACAATGGGGACAGCGAAGATGTTACTACAATTTCTGCAATGAACTATGGAAGTACTGGAAATCCTCCACGAAATGATTATGGAGAACAATAAGAAATGATTGCATTAGAAGAATTAAGATCATTTACAGGATATTTGGCATTGGCTACTTTGATTTATGCTTGTATTTCATACAAAAATTACGCAAAGACTGATGCCAAATATTTTATTTATTGCATATTGTTTTCGGTCATTATCGAATTCGCAAGCTTATATTTTGAATCTTTTGGAAAATGGTATACTGCCATCTTTGGCAATACCAACTTTCCAATAGCTAATATTTTTACAATTGTTCAAATTTCTTTTTTTTTATGGTGGATTCGATTGATATTGAATTCAAAGAATAGAAAGCGTATTGTCGGACTTTTATTGATTGCTTATTTAGTATTTGCAGTACTAAATACCATGTACGGTCAATCGTTTATGACTGGATTACAAACGTACACATACGCTATTGGCGTTATTTTCTTGCTGATTGCGATAAGTTTTTATTTTGTAGAATCATTCAATAAAGAAACGATGTTACGCATTACAGACTCTATTAAGTTCTGGTTTATTCTAGGAGTTTTATTGTTTTACGGAACATTTATGCCGTTTTTCTTTGCATTTCACGTATTTCTTAAGGGAGATCAGCGCATTTTAAGTTTAGTTTTATTTGTCTTAAATGCTATTATGTATTTATGCTTTTCGATAGGATTTTACAAATCATACAAGCAAAATAAAGTAATTGACTACTAGAAATGACAGAGGAAGAAATTCATATATTGGTGTTTTTTTGCGCTTCAACGATTTTTGTTGTAGGAATACTTCTAGTTGTTACTTTCGTTGTTTTACATAAAAAAAAGCGGAAATTCATTGACCTAGAGTCAAAATTAAAGACATTTCCTTAAAATATATTATTTGAAGAAATCTTATGAACGATCAAGAAGTATATATGCTTGTAGCGGCAACATCAACGGTGTTGCTTATTTTATTACTAACGGTGATAATCTTATTTGTGTTCTTTCAGAAGCGAAAACTTAAGTTTATCCTAGAAAAGAAAGAAGCCGAAAAGCGATATATGGAAGAAATCGCGAAATCGCAAATTGAAATTCAAGAGCAAGCATTGCAAAATATGAGTTGGGAGTTGCATGATAATATCGGACAATTATTGTCGGTAGCGCGCATGCATATCAATATTTTGGGAACACAACTTGCAGAAGAGAATAAAGGAAAACTCAATGATATCAGCGAAATTGTTGGAAAAAGTCTGCAAGAAATCCGACTGCTCTCCAAAACCATGAATACGGAAATTATCCAAAACATGGGACTTATCAAGTCGATAGAAGTAGAGTTGGAGCGTTTTAACAAACTCAACTTTTTGGTCGCAACGCTGGAAGTTTCTGGAGAAGAATGTGAAATAGACATCAAAGAAGAAATCATTCTCTTCCGTATTTTACAAGAGTTTTTCTCGAATGCTATCAAACATTCCAAAGCTAAAAATTTAGCCGTAACGCTACGCTATGAAGCAGATAGCTTGCGTATTACCGCACAAGATGATGGCGTTGGTTTTGACGAAGGAGAAATTGAAAAAGGTTCTGGATTGATCAACATGAAAAGTCGCGCCGCGATTATAAATGCAGAATTTGAGATGAAATCCGAAAAAAATAAAGGAGTTTCCTTAACTTTATCATATCCCTATAAATGAAAATAATGAAAAAACATTCTGTTGTAATTGTAGACGACCATTTGCTCTTTGCGCAATCTTTGCAAGGCTTGGTCGATGCATTTGATGAGTTTGAGGTTTTGTACCATGTAAAGAATGGAGGCGAACTGATAAAAAAATTACTAGAGTCTGAAAATGTCCCAGATATTATTTTGTTAGATATCAATATGCCCGTAATGAATGGTTTTGAAACGATGGAATGGATTAAGGAAAACCGTCCAAGCATTCAAGTATTGGCATTATCAATGGATGATCATGAAGAAACCATTATCAAAATGTTGCGCTTGGGCGCGAAAGGATATTTACTGAAAGACATTCATCCAGAAATCTTCTATAAAGCTTTAAACGAAGTCATTTCAAACGGAATCTACTATTCCGAACGTGTGGCAACCACCTTGCTGAATTCCCTTCACGGAAATGACGAAAAGGAAGCTATCAACGGAAAACAATTAAAAGATACCGAATTGACTTTCTTGAAGTTAGCGTGTACGGAAATGACCTATAAAGAAATTGCACAAGAAATGTGCTTGAGTCCAAAAACCATCGACGGCTACCGCGAATCCTTATTCAAACACTTTAAAGTAAAAAGTAGAATTGGCTTGGTACTGTACGCTATTCGAAATAATTTGGTGAATAGTAAGTAGTTTTAGATTTTAGGTGTTAGATGTTTGGTGTTAGGTTTTTGAATTATAAATCTTCTAGGGTAATTTTTTGCTTTTTGGATTTTTTGAACTCTGCTGTTAAATCCAGTTTTACAATCTTTTCATTGCTCAATTTATAAGATAACACAAACTCATTGTCGGTAATATTGATAAATGTTGCATACACAGTTCCCGCCATTTTTCCTTCGGAAGTTTTTTTGGGTGGTTGCACAGCTTGACCGAATGTATTTCCAACTTTTAGCAGATTGATTTCAGCATCGCTTTTTTCCATATCTGCAATTCTTTTTTCAATACTTTTATAGCGATAACACGGATAATTTCCTGCTTCGGGATTGGAAAGTAAATAATTGGTCATAATCAATTTATTATCCTGCATCCAATGAAGTTTCTTTTTTCCATCAATCCACTCCACAATCACAGCTTTTCCTGTTTTATCGCCAAACATGATGTGACTTTTGTCCAAGGCGATTTTTTCCGCTTCTAAAAAAGCGATGGCTTCTTCAACAGTCGCACATGTTGCTAACAATTTATCGCCTAAATTATTTTTCGGATTTGAATAACCTTTCACTCTCTTTTGAGTTGGCGTGACGGCAGCATCAAAAAACAACCCTTTTTCATTAATGCCACCTTGTGCAAAATTATCCCAACCATACCACAAACGGGCAAATTTCTTCTTCGTTTTTGGTTCAATTTGAATATACGCATCGACATCCAAAAAATAATCTTCACTATTAACAACGTAAATTTTTCCTGTATTGGCATCCACATAATACATCACAGAACACGCTAAGGATGCTGTGGGAAGCACTAAACTCAAAGCAAATGCGTATAGAAAAAGTGTGGTTGTTTTCATAAAGTCATTGAAAATAGTTTGAAAACTAAAATTCGTCAATCTCAACTAAAAACACTACTAATTGATTGTTAAATCTTTGTGTATGTCGCATCAAAAGGAACTCGGAATCGCGGACCGTAAATGCCATTTTCACTACGAACGCCGCAACCAATCACCATGTTGATTTCTGCACCGCGCGGTAATTTTAGAAGCTTCTTTACCCGTAAGGTATCACTTCCTTCCATCGGACAGGTATCGTAACCAATTGCCGCCATGCTAATCATAAAGTTCTGCGCGGCTAGTCCAGCACTTTTGTGCGCTACGATGCGTAAATCGCTCAATCGAACTTGTCGATACACAGGACGAAATAAGCCAATGACATTAAAAACAGCATACTTTAACCAACCGTAAATTCCTAAAAAGTCAGGATAAATTGTCGGAATGAGTTTTTTGTAATAATTAATAGCAAATTTTTCCCTTCTAGAGTATTCTTCTTTTGGTTTGTCAAAAAGTTGTTCGTAAAATTGAATATTTGCTTTCGCGCGTTGACGCCATTTGTCTTTTCGAGTCACAACTACGACTAATTGTTTTGCCGTTTTGGCTGCATTCTGTCCCAAACAAGCTTCGGTCATTTGCTTCAGCATCGTTTCATCCGTAATATGATAAAACTCCCACAATTGTAAATTACTACTTGTAGGTGCCAATACAGCGTTTTTAAGGCAGTTTTTCACCTTTTCGGCATCAATATCGATGTCTTTATCAAAAACGCGAACGGAGCGTCTATATTGAATAGCTTCGGAAACTGTTTTTTCGGGATTCATGAGTGATTTTATTTGGGACTGATGTTAAAAATACTTCAAAAAAAACTTTAAAAGCTTCAACTTTCCTTTGTACGGCGCATAACGCATCGGAATGTCTAACCAGGTTTTTTTATTTGTAATGGATTTTTTATGTGAGAAGGTATCAAAGCTGTGTTTGCCGTGATAGGCGCCAATTCCGCTATGTCCAACGCCGCCAAAAGGCATGCGGTGATTTACAAAATGTGTAACGGTATCGTTAATGGCACCGCCGCCAAAGGAATGACGCGCAATCATGCGATTGGCAAATTTTTTATCGTTTGAAAAGACATACAGCGATAGCGGCTTTTCGTAGTTCGCAATCATGTTTGAAATATCATCTAAGGAAGAATATACTTGAATTGGCAAGATAGGTCCAAAAATTTCATCTTGCATTACGTTGCTATCTAACGAAGGTTCATCAAGTAGTGTAGGAGCGATGTACAATTCGTCTTTATCCACTTTTCCGCCATACAACACTTTTTCACCTTCTAATAACTCTGCCAATCGCTCAAAATTCTTTTCGTTGATGATTCTAGGGTAATCAGGCGATTCCTGCGGATTGTTTCCATAAGCAGTTTCAATCTCATCAACGAGTGCTTTTATAAAATCAAATTTCGCCTGTGCTTGCACTATTAAATAATCAGGCGCAATACAGGTTTGTCCCGCATTTAAAAATTTTCCCCATACAATTCGTTTTGCAGTGAGTTTAAAATCTGTGTGAATATCAACAATACATGGATTTTTTCCGCCAAGCTCCAATGTGACAGGCGTAAGATTTGGAGCCGCAGCTTTGGCAACAATTTTTCCCACATTGACGCTTCCTGTAAAGAAAATATAATCCCAACGCTCAGCTAGTAACGCTTCCGAAGCAGGCACGCCGCCTTGCACGACTTTTACGTGTCGGTCGTCAAAAACGGCTGAAATGATTTCTTCTACAATTTGCGATGTGTTTGGCGTGAGTTCTGACGGCTTTACAACGACTGTATTTCCTGCAGCAACAGCTCCAATCAGCGGCGCGATGGCTAGTTGATACGGATAATTCCAAGGCGCAATAATCAAGGTAGTTCCGTAAGGTTCTGAATGAATACGGTCTTTGGATGGAAAATTGAGCAATGCTGGCCAAACTCGTTTCGGTTTTGACCATGATTTTAGTTTCTTTATCGCCAATTTCAATTCAGAAATGACAATGCCTGTTTCGGTAATGACCGATTCAAACTTAGGTTTCTTAAAATCAGCGTATAACGCATCACAAATATCTTCTTCGCGTGCTTTTACTTCTTTTAAAAGTTTTTTCAACGCTTTTTTCCGATAGGAAATATCGTGCGTTTGCCGCGTTTGATAAAAGTTTTTTTGTGCTTGAACGATTTCGGAGCAATTGTATTCCATGCGTTTAGGTGCTTTTATTCTAGTGTGAGCGTATTTTTTGCGTTTTGCTTGATTTCTTCTGTATTTAACATCATTTTTCGGAATTTTCCTTGCACATACATTTCTGCCTGATCGTCGTAATGTGCGCTGAATGGATTTCCAGATTGTCCTGTAGGCAGAATGCTCATGCTGTTTTCAATGTCTGAAAAGTCAATCACACGTCGCGTAGACGGTCCAAAATACACATTGTAAGTTCCAGATTCATCATAGTGAAATCCTAAATTGTTAATGGTTTCACTTGTAGAAGCGACTTCGAAAGGTCCCACGTTGAAATACGAACGCAACATTTCTACTTTTCCAATCGGATGTTCGTGTTCAACGGTGTGTACTTTGTTCCAAGTCCAATCTTGTATATTATTACCAAATTGAACTTCCAACAAGACTACCATTTCTTTAAAAGATTTAAGCAAAATGTCTTTTCGTGTTTCTTTTTTATCCGTCGCAACATTATCGTACCAAATCGATTCTTGATAGAGTAG
This sequence comes from Kordia periserrulae, assembly GCF_003054265.1. GTDB lineage: Bacteria > Bacteroidota > Bacteroidia > Flavobacteriales > Flavobacteriaceae > Kordia > Kordia periserrulae. Next base: position 111,851 of record NZ_QBKT01000004.1, read on the forward strand.
TGGTACGGTGAAACGTTTGCAAAGATGTGTTTTGAGTAGCATGTCAAACGTCGTAGTATCCAATTCGTCACCAAAAGTATTTTTTAAATATTGATAGATAAAACGGTGATATATTGTTGGCGCGATATCGGTCAATTTATTTTCACCATTCCAATTTTTAAGTACAGTCGCGACTTCTTTTTCTTTGAGTGAAAGTCCATCATTTTCAATAAGACTTACAACATCTTTGATGGCTTTTGCGTGTATTTTTGAAGTGTTATCCAACAACATATTCATCATGTCATCCTTAGTGAATTTGTCGTTAGCTTCTATCAATTCCACAATGCGCTTGGCTCTGTTTTCGGGTAAATAATATCCTGGATATAAACTTCCATTGATACTATCGGGCTGATTGTTGGCAGAATACACATAATTCCATGGCGGATTGGTCGCACGCGGATTTTCATCAGTTGTTAAAAAACGAAGCGGCTCATTTTCTCCAGAAGTTCCATTGAGAATCAATTTAGAATTTACATTTTCAGGGAGTTCATAAAGTTGTCCTGCGGTATACCAACCAATATTATCTTCTGCATCGCCGTACATGATATTGAGTCCTGGAGCATGAATTTTAGGAATGCTTTTTTCAAATTCAACTTGATTGTTAGCGTGTGACATTATATAGCAAGCCTCCAGAAGTTCATTTTTTCGTTGTGTATATATCCATGACATGGCAACAGGTTGCTCAAAATCAATTCCGTCAGCGATGCCGTTTAAAATTGGACCGTGATGACTTCGTTTTACTGTTAACGTAACATCTTCTGCATCTTTAACTTTGATGGTTTTTGTAACTTCTGTATAGTCCGTATATCCATTTGGAGTTTTGTATTGTGACGCATTCGCGGGATTGTTCTCTTCCCAATAAAAATCGATATCGTCATTCTCAAACATCGTCATTCCGTAGGCAATTTTACGATTATGTCCTAAGAGCGGAAAAGGAATTCCGGCTAAGTGATATCCGTATATTTCGTAGGTTGGTGTGTGTACATGTGCTTCGTACCAAACAGAAGGTTGCGCAAATCCGATATGCGGATCGTTAGCGAAAAGTACTTTTCCTGTAGCGGTTCTTTGTGGTGCTAAAACCCAACTATTACTACCAATAAATTGAGGAATTGGTAGCGGTTTTAAAATTCTATCTATAGCAGCAATAAAGGTGTTTTTTACTTTTGTAGTATCTGCTTTTTTTGGTGGATAATTTTGTATTAGTGTAGTGTTAGGGTCAACTTCTAGTCCCAAATCAGCTAAATATTCATCACCTAGTTTTTGTTGAATACTTGTCAGTAATGGATCGGTTTTATGTGCCATGGCAAAACTAAAAGCCATATAGCCTAAAATGTTATGAATGTCTTTGACTGTGAATTCTGTTTTGTCGATTCCTGTTAAGTAAAATTCAACTGGCGTAGCGCCTTGTGCTATGAATTGATTAACGCCATTAACATACGCTTGCATCAATTGATAACTTTCGGAGTTTTTGTCAGCGGTTTGCAATGTAATTTCGGAGGCTTCATCTATACCTATGGTCGCAAAAAAGCGATCGGTATCGATAGTTGTTTCTCCAAAAATTTCTGACAATCGTGCAGGAGCAATTCTACGAATGACTTCCATTTGCCATAAACGGTCTTGCGCATGTACAAATCCTAAGGCTGTAAAGGCATCTTCCTCGTTTTGAGCATAAATATGAGGAATTCCATACGTATCGTAATGAATGGTAACTTCTTCTTGGATGTTTTCAATATCGAAACTTCCATCATAGGTAGGAAGCAGGGTTCTGTAAAAAATAAATCCTGCAATGAGGATAATTAGTATCAGAACTCCAATAATTTTAGCGGCTTTTTTCACAGGTTGTAGTTTTGTTTAAAACTACGAAAAAATGTTAAAAGTGTGAAGTGAACTTTTTAAAAGAAAAAACACATTTAAAATAAAGCGGTTTCTTTCTTTTTACGGTAAAACCGTATCATTTTTTTTCAGCTTCAATTTATCTTTAAAAGATTAACCAAAAATTCATTATCATGTTGAAAAATCTAAAAAACATTGCGGGAGTTACGAAACTTTCCAAGAATGAACAAAAAAACATTACGGGAGGAGATAGCTTTATGTGTCTTGTTATGTGTGGACCAGGTAGTGGAAACACTCCAATTTATGGAGAACAAGATTATTATCTTTACGATGGAACAGTAGTTACGATTCCTGAAGAGATTGGGTGTGTTTGTGCCTAATAGATTTTACAGCGAACTTCGGTTCGCTTTTTCTTTTCATTAAATCAAAATCTTAAAATACAACTTCTTACACAGTGAAACCATCACTTTTTTCTTAATAATTTTTCTGTCTGAAACTCTACTTATTTTAACTTTTACGAGAAAAAGTTTTTGTTTTAAATAATTGAAAAACAGTATTTTAACTAAATTATTTTTAAGATTTGTAACTTTTCTGAATTCATAAAATACGAGTATGTTGCATTGCTTCTTCTTTTAGTGATTCTTAAATTGAAGTATTATTAACTTAATTTTTTAATCATGAAAAAAAGAAATCTTAAATCTTTGAAGTTGAACAAAAAGTCAATTTCAAGAATTAACAATCATGAACTTACTGGAGGAACTGGTCTTACAGCTGTTGAATTAAGCTGCCATTGGTTTACATGTCATTCCGTAAACAACGATTGTCCTTCGGCAAATGTAAAGCCTTACTGCTTCGTAAAATATACTGAACAAGTTGATTGTGAAGGATAAAAACTTAAAAAGTTGATTAAAAGAGACTGTCTAAAAAGTACAGATTTCGTCAAATCAAACTTGATTTGGTTTTTCATAACACTTGGAAATTAATACGATGAGATTCTGAATCAAGCTCAGAATGACGTTTATAAAAACTTTTTAGACAGCCTCTTTTTTATGCTTTGTAATGATAAAAATTATTCTTCCTCTTCTAATGCTTCAAGACCTGAATCTATGATTTTAGCTGCTTTTTTATCTAGTTCAGGAGATAATTCATCAGCTTTAGCAAAACTAGATGTTACCATAGAAAACTCCGCATAAAAAGGCAAATGATCGGAGCCAATGTCCGCTAAGGTTTTAATTTTATGTACTTTAATTTCTTTCGAAGTAAATAACAAATCGATTGGAAATCGCATAAAGAATGGGCGTACAGGAAATGTTCCGTGAATTCCTTTTCCGATGCGCGAATCTTCCAAATCGGCTACTTTGGCAAATAATTTGGCACTTTTTGACCAGCAAACATTGTTGAAATCGCCCGTAACAATACTTGGTGATTTTAATGAGCGAACCAATTTGGCTACTTTCATAAATTCTGCTTCTTTCTGTTTGGAAGTGGGCTTTTCTGTTGGACTCGGCGGTGGCGGATGAATTCCTAAAAACACAAAATCATTTCCATTAGTATCATATAGCTGGATTTCAATAGCTGGTCTTTCCTCAGAAATAAAATAATGTGTTTGCGCGCTTTCAACTTTAAATTTAGTGTAAAAATGAATGCCGTATCGGTTTTCCTTCGGTACTTTGTGTGTAAAAGAAAAATGTGGTTCAATAGCTTCCAAGGCTTTTTCCCAAGCTTTATTGGTTTCAAGTGTAAGCAGAATATCTGGTTGAATTTTGTTTACCAACGCAATCAATTTTTCATAGGAAGTATTGCTTTGTAATACATTAACGCTCAATATAGAAATGGAATCGCGTGAAGCATCTTTCTTTTGGAAAATATTGTGTGTAGGCAAATAAGGAATGATGATGATTGCTTGATAGCTAATCGTAATTCCGAGAAGAACAAGCGAAAAAAGTATATAATAATTTTCGCTATCAAACAGATATACATTCACGCCAAAAAGAATCACTTGAATCGCTAACAATTGAATGCGAAGGTAATCGCAAATACGAAATGTCCAATGTGCTATAGGAAATGCAGGCAAATAGCTTACCAGCGAAAAAATATAGGATAGTATGGCAATTATAATCGTCACGAAAATACTTTTAATAAACGTGAAATTAGGCATTTGCACAGTAAACTCTTGACTCATTTGCAGTTTATTGTAATGCTTTTTGAAGATTGTTTAATGTGTAAATAAAAAGTTTGAAGATTTTATTTGTAGGAATGAAAGATGAAAAAACAAGAGATTTAGGGGAAAATCTATCTATACATTAATACCAGAAGCAATAGCCATTTCCGCCACATCTTCCAGCATCACAGAAGGTAAATCCGCCGCTATATGGCTGACAACATGTGTTTCCTGATTGTTGGTAACAACCTCTTACGGGTCCTTTTCCACTAATGTTTTGCTGTTCAGATTTGCTCAAAACAGCTCCTACTTTTGAAATGTTTTTTAACATGATATAGTATTTTATGGTTAATAACAGAAAAAGTAAGAATTATATCACTAATTAAGCTACGGTTACACCGTATATTTTCTTACAGAAAAAAGTGAAACAAAGTTCGTTGGGAATATTTTTTAATTTTTTTTGTTTAGAAAAGTAGAAACACCAATTTTACGCATCTTGTATCGCAATCATCGAAATTTCTACATTGACAAATTTTGGCAAATTGGCAACTTCAACCGTTTCTCGTGCTGGCGCAGAAGCATCGTCAAAATATTGACCGTACACTTCGTTGATTTGACTAAAATTGTGCATATCACTGATGAAAATACTGGTTTTTACAACATTTTCAAAGGTCATATTCGCTGCTGCCAACACAGCTTTCATGTTTTCCATGACTTGCTGAGTTTCCGCTTTGATAGAGTCAAGCACAAGCTCTCCAGTTTTGGGATGAATCGCAATTTGTCCAGAAGTATACAAGGTTCCATTTATTAAGACAGCTTGATTATACGGGCCAATAGGCGCTGGCGCATTTGGTGTAGTGATGATTTGTTTTGGCATTTTTTCTAGGTTTTGGGTTTTAGGTTTTTGGTCGCTTCGCTATTAGGTTTTGTTGTTTGTTAATTTGTTTTTTCGCTATTCGCTATTCGCTATTCGCTATTTGTTGATTTGATTTTTATAATAACTTCTCAATACAAAATACACACATAAAAAACTTCAAAGCACAAAAAACAAAGAACAAAAAAACATCAAAGTCTACGATCTGGTTCGCTTCGTTGTTCCCACTTCACGTCACGTAAAATAGAAGCTTTGATTCCTATAAAGAAATACCAAGAAGCTCGTGCGCTAAATGGAACCCAGTTAAAGTTGATGCGCCAACTCTTCAAATCGCGCTCAAAACGCATTTGTGTAAAGGTAAATCCTTTGTTTTTGAAGTCATAACCCGAAGAAACACCGACTTTCCATTGCGGCGTCAATTCTACGTTTCCAGAGAACATGACGGAATTGTTAGAAATCTCGTTCTGTCGATTGCTGTTGAGATAGGTAACTGTGTACGCGACTCGTAAATCCCACGGAATTTTGGCTTTGTAGGCTTCTACATCTTCTTTTTCTTCATCGTCATCACTGTCGTCGTCAAAAGTTTGTCGATTGCTAAAATCTTGTGCTTTTCCGAATAAATCATCATCACGTCCACCGCTTCGGGTATTATCGACATTGTTTCCGCCACCTTCAAAGTTTTTACTCGAAAAGGAATAGTTTAAGTTCAAATTCGCACTCGTCAAACGGAATAAACTTCCACCGTTATCAATATTGAACTTATTAATACGAACACCTTGATTGTCTATTGCATACGGATCCAAACTCGCTCCAAAGTTTACATTCAATTTGTTGTTGAATAACACTGTACTTCCAGAAACACGCACAGGCGCCCAAGCTAATGAATCTGCCGCAATATTATAACTTGTAGAAAAGTTTAAACTGTTTAACAACATTACTTTTTTAGGCTCTGTCTGCGTAGAATCTTTCGAACGAACTTTCGCTTCCACCGTATTTGCTACATTAATTCCGATAGAACTTGCAAAAGTTCTACTTGGAGAGCCAAAAAGTCCGTCTTCAAAACGCGTGTATTGTTGCTTTGTACCATTATCCGCATCTACAATATATTCGTCATAATACTGATTAAAAGCAGGATTGTAACTATAGCTGATAGATGGTCGTAAGGTATGTCGAATCGCTTGTATTTTCTTGTCTTTTCCACGATCGAACGTACCATAAATCGTAGTTCCGACACTGGCGCTAAAATTATAGGTTCTATACGAATCAAATCCGGCAATAGTATCTTTCACAGAAGCAATTTGTTCACCTGTAGTGGCGTCTATTGTAGCATCGGTACGATTGGTCGTTTGTAAGGTCCAAACTTCATCGTAATTTCCACCCATACTCACACTAAGATATTTTAATACTTTAAAGTTGGTGCTGATAGGAATGCTGTGTTGCATACCAAATTTAGCATCGTTAAACATTTCTTTGGTAAAAAAGAGTGAATCTGTGGTGTTGATTCTATTTTCTCCACGCAAATTGTACTGAAAGTTGATATTTTGAAACGCTCCTTTTTTGGGTTTGTCTTTTGGTGCGAATGGAAAAATACGTTCTACACTTGCTTGTAAGGTTGGAAGTGTAAGATTGACACTTTCCGTTTGTGTATTTTGCGAATGTGTTGCCGTTAACGAAATATTTACCGATGGATATGACGGAAATGTTCTAGAGTACGAAACGGATGAATTGAGCGTATTATTTAAAAAGTTTGGCGTATTTAATTGGTTGATAGATGCCTGATAAAACTGACTACTACCTAAGTTTACCGAAGCAGAAAAACGCGAGTTCGGATTGGCTTTCGCATCTTGATTGTGCGACCAGCGAATGTTGTAAATGTTCGATTTGCTGTAGTCTGGAAAACCACGTTGACTGTTAATTACAGCTTCAAATCGCATACTTAAATTTCCGCGGAAGCGATATCGTAAGGCATAATTCGACTCGACTCGAAAGGCGTAACTTCCATTCGTATAATAATCGCCCAAAAGTGCCAAATCCATATAATCGTTAATCGCGAAATAATAACCACCGTTTTGGAAAAAATACCCACGACTGCTGTTTTCACCAAATGTTGGAAAGATGAATCCTGAAGCTCTGTCGTCCGTCAATGGAAAATACGCAAACGGAAATCCGATTGGTGTTGGCACATCGGCTATATACATATTGGTCACTCCAGAAACAATCTTTTTATTCGGAACCAACTTAATCTTTCGCGCCAAGAAATAATATTCAGGATTGTTAATGTCTTTAGAAGTTGTAAACTTGGCATTTTGGATAAAAATCACCGAATCGTTTTCCTTTTTTGTCAATTCCCCTAAAATCTGAGTTCCGTTTTGTTCCGTGCGCGAATTCCAAATCAGCGCTTTTTCCGTATCAAAATTAAAACGAATAGAATCGGGCTCTACCACATTATTTCCTTGTTTAAAATACGGCGCTTGCGAGTATACGCCTGCCGTATCTTTCAATCGCCCTGCATAGACTTCATTCTTTTCATAATCTAAAATGATAATTCCAGACTTCAGTTCTGTATCTTGATAATACAATTCGGCTTCGTCGTACAGGTATATTTTTTTCGTTCGCTGACTAATTTTTACATAATCTTTCGATTTATATTTCACTTGATCGAGCAAAATGGGTTGTTTAGTTGGAACGGAATCTGTTTTGATAGAATCGTTTTTGATGGAATCTCTCACTTTTCGTGTTCCAATTCGAACAGCATCCTTTGCATTCACTTTCAAGGTGTCCATTGGCTGTGTAGTTTCCTTTTCTGGTTTAAAAGGAAGTTGCTTTCGCTTCGGAAGTTCTTGTGAAAAAGCAACGGCACTCATGAAGAGTAGGACGAGTTGTATTCCTATGTAAAATCTCTTTGTTTGCAATGGTCTAAATCCAATAATCTTAATATTACACAAAAGAAAGCTTTCTTTTATGAATAATCAACTAACTTTTATATTTTCGTTTCTTATTCGAAAGCCGTAAAAGTATGGCTCAATATTTGAAGTGCCAAACCTAGTCGTGTATTTTTATCATACATTTATGATAATTTAATTATAATTAACACAATAAGGAAAGCACAAATCACATTAGTTAGATAATAAACGAATATAAATCATCATTATGTATAGATATTTTTCAATTGTAATTCTTTTTCTTTTTTCTACCCATTTAACTTTTGGAAACGAAATGCCTTCGTCAGAAATAACTAAGAAGCGAAAAGAGTTTGTTGTAATGATTGATCCAGGACACGGCGGAAGTGATACAGGAACGCCAGGCACCAAACGTTATAAAACTACCGAAAAAGACATTGCTTTGGATGTTTCGCTTGCGCTAGGGAAAAAGTTGGAAAAACTTCCCAATGTAAAAGTATTGTACACACGTACCAAAGACACGTATCCGACACTCAACCAACGCGCCGTGATGACCAATAAGCAGAAAGCCGATTTATTTATTTCGATTCACTGCAATGCGCAACCTGGAAAAAAAGGAACAGCATACGGTTCAGAAACGTTTGTATTAGGGTTGAGTAATAACAAAACCAACTTAGAAGTTGCCAAACGTGAAAACTCGGTAATTTTTTTAGAAGATAATTATGAAGAAGTCTACGAAGGCTTTGATCCGAATTCGCCAGAATCCTTAATCAGTTTAATCATTCTACAAGAAGAATACTTAGACCAAAGTATTGAAATTGCATCTTACATTCAAAAAGAATTCAAAGTAACTGCAAAACGAAAAGATAGAGGCGTAAAACAAGCAGGATTTTGGGTATTGTCAAAAACATACATGCCAAGTGTATTGGTAGAGTTGGGTTTCTTAACGCACAAAAAAGAAGAAGATTTTTTAAATTCAAAGCGCGGGAAGAAAATCATGACAGAGTCGTTGTACAATGCGGTAAAAAAGTATATCGATTTGCATTCCAAATCCATCACAACCATTACAGATAATGATATTGATACAGACAATTTGGAAATCGAAGTTGACAATACAGAAACGAAGACACCTAAAATTTACAAAGACATTACGTTTAAAGTACAGCTTTCTGCAAGTTCAAAGAAAATTGCTACAAAGCCATATAATTTCAAAGGATTGGATCAAATTTCAAGAGAAAAATCAGGGAAAATATTTCGTTATTTTTATGGAGAAACTTCTGATTATGAGGAAATAAAGCGTCTACAAGTCATCGCAAAACGCAAAGGGTACACCGATTGTTATGTTGTAGCATTTAAAAACGGAAAAAAAGTTCCACTGAGCGAAGTGTTGAACTAAGTGCTTAATTAGACATATTCTTAGCAAAAAAATAGCTAATTTTGTCCTATTCACAAATATTTGCAAATTGAAAATATCTAGAGAAATTAAAACAGCATTGATAGCAATTACTGCGCTAGTGCTTTTATACGTTGGAATTAGTTACTTAATGTCAAAATCTGTCTTTTCAACTGGCAGAGTATTCTATGCAGAATACACTGATGTTGGCGGTTTGGTGACAGCAACTAAAGTGATGATAAATGGTTATCAAGTTGGAAAAGTACAAGACATTCAATTGCAACCTTCAGGAAAATCAGTCGTTACAATAGCGTTAGACCACGATTTTCAATTCTCCAAAAACAGTACCGTGCAATTGCAAGAAAACGGTTTTATTGGCGGAAAAACATTGGCAATTCTATTAAAACATGACGATTCTCCCTTAGCTGTTTCAGGCGACACACTCAAAACTTCGGTAAGTCCAGGTATGATTGATGATATTAAAAGTCAACTCTCACCTTTGCAAGCCAAAGTAGAAGGAATGGTTGTGAGTGCCGATTCTTTAATGACATCGCTCAATGCTATTTTAGATAAAGAATCGAGAAATAGCATAAAAAATAGTTTGAAAGAATTAAATACTACGATAGCCAATTTTAAAAATGCTTCTTCGACATTTAATACCATATTAGAAGACAACAAAGAAAAACTAGGCAACAGCATGGCAAGTATGGAAACTATCACAGAAAACTTTGCCAAAGTGTCTGATTCGTTATCAAAAGTAGAATTTAACAAAACAATCAATCAGTTGCAATCTACCATTAAAAGTCTCGATAATATCGTGGCAGGAATTGAAAACGGTGACGGTTCTATTGGAAAATTGCTAAAAGACAAAGAACTATACGACAATCTTACTGGAATGACTTTTCAGCTAGAGCAGTTGTTTCAAGACATGAAATTGAATCCGAAACGATACGTACATTTTTCATTATTTGGAAAAAAACCAAAACCGTACAAACCACCAACGGAGGAAGAAGAAAAGAAAAACTAAGCGAAACTAACCATCAAAAGATTCACTACTTATGGAGTACATTCCTAATATTCTATTTGCCATTCTTTTAATTGCTGGCGTAGGCTATTTTACCAAAAATGTTCGAAAATTAACGCGCAACATTAAGCTAGGAAAAGATGTAGACCGCTCTGATAATAAATCAGAACGCTGGAAAAACATGGCAATGATTGCCCTTGGACAATCCAAAATGGTGCGCAGACCTATTGCAGGGTTCTTGCATGTTATCGTGTATGTGGGTTTTATCATTATCAACATTGAAGTGTTGGAAATCATTATTGACGGACTTTTTGGAACGCATCGAATCTTTACCAAAGTATTGCCAGATAGCGTATATGGTTTCCTTATCGGAACTTTTGAAATATTGGCTGTGTTAGTATTAATTACGGTAATTATCTTTTGGTTGCGAAGAAACGTTATCAAACTAAAGCGATTTCTAAGTGCCGAAATGAAAGGTTGGCCCAAAAGTGACGGAAACATCATTCTCTATTTTGAAGTTGTCTTAATGACGTTGTTTTTGGTGATGAATGCAACAGATGTGGAATTTCAGGCAATGAACTCTGGAAACATTATTAGTAAGCATATCGCAGGATTATTTGGTTCTGGAGAACATTTACATACCATTGAAAGAGCTGCTTGGTGGCTACACATTGCAGGAATATTAGTATTCTTAAACTATTTATACTATTCAAAACACTTACACATTCTCTTAGCATTTCCTAATACGTGGTATGCCAACTTAAAGCCAAAAGGACAATTTAAGAATGATGCCAATGTAACGAAAGAGGTAATGTTGATGATGGATCCAAATGCTGATCCGTTTGCTGCTCCAGCAGAAGGAGAAGACGAAGGCGAACCTGAAAAATTTGGCGCTTCGGATGTACAAGATTTAAACTGGGTACAATTGATGAACGCGTATACCTGTACCGAATGTGGTCGTTGTACAAGTGAATGTCCCGCCAATCAAACAGGGAAGAAGCTTTCTCCACGTAAAATCATGATGGATACGCGTGATCGTTTGGAAGAAGTAGGAAAAAATATCGACGCCAACAAAGGCACCTTTGTAGACGATGGAAAAGCATTGTTGAACGATTACATAACACCAGAAGAACTATGGGCGTGTACATCTTGTAATGCCTGTGTGGAAGCGTGTCCTGTAAATATCGATCCGTTGTCCATTATCATGGAAATGCGAAAATATTTAGTCATGGAACAATCGGCAGCGCCATCAGAATTAAACGTAATGATGGGAAATATTGAAAACAACGGTGCTCCTTGGCCGTACAATCAAATGGACAGACTTAACTGGAAAGACGAAAACTAATACAACTAAAAAAATACGAAGATGAAAGTACCCACAATGGCAGAATACATGGCGGAAGGCAAACAACCAGAAGTTCTTTTTTGGGTAGGTTGTGCAGGAAGCTTTGACGATAGAGCCAAAAAAATAACCAAAGCTTTTGTAAAAATATTAAACAATGCAAATGTTGAGTTTGCAGTATTGGGAGCAGAAGAAAGTTGTACTGGTGACCCTGCCAAACGTGCTGGAAACGAATTCTTATTCCAAATGCAAGCCGTGACGAATATTGAGGTCATGAATGCGTATGAAGTTAAAAAAGTAGTCACAGCGTGTCCGCATTGCTTTAATACGATTAAAAACGAATATCCTTCGCTTGGAGGGAATTACGAAGTAGTACACCATACTCAATTTTTAAAATCCTTGTTAGATGATGGACGATTGACCATTGAAGGTGGAAACTTCAAAGGAAAACGCATCACTTTCCACGATCCTTGCTATTTAGGTCGTGCCAATGATGTATATGAAGCGCCACGTGAACTCATTCGCAAATTGGATGTAGAATTGGTCGAAATGAAAAACTGCCGCAAAAAAGGCTTATGTTGTGGAGCTGGTGGCGCGCAAATGTTTAAAGATGCTGAACCTGGCAATAAAGAAGTCAACATTGAACGTACAGAGCAAGCATTAGACGTAAAACCAGATATCATTGCGGCGGGTTGCCCGTTCTGTAATACCATGATGACGGACGGAATTAAAAACAAAGAAAAAGAAGATAGTATTGTAGTTCAAGATATTGCGGAACTTATTGCAAATGCACAAGATTTATAAAATGAAAAAAATAATAGTATTACTACTTGCGTTGTGCACAACAATAGTTGTCAACGCACAAGATAAAGACTCAAAAGACGCGGTATTAGAAGACATTACCAAAGATGTGTGTGAATGTGTCTCAGACAAGGTAGCAGAAGGAATTCCACGAAAAGAAATTGAAGTTCAGTTAGGCTTATGCCTTATCAATTCGTATGGGAAATATAGAGAACGCATTGAAAAATTCATGGAAATTGCCTTTAGTGATCCAGAATCTATGGAGAAATTTGGGCAGGAAATCGGCATGAAAATGCTCACAGTTTGTCCTGATACCTTTATGGCTTTTGCGAAAGATTTGATTGAAGAAGAAGTCGAAAATTACAATCCTGAAAGCGAAACAAACTCAAAAGTTTCTACAGTTTCAGGCGAAGTGGTAAAGTTAGACAATGACCAATTCAATGTGTTGTATTTTAAAGGAAACAACAAGCGAACGTATAAGCTTCTTTGGCAAGAATACTTTGAAGGACAAGAATTGTTGCTAGATTTTAAAAGTCTGAAAAACAAAAACATCGAAGTTTCTTTTGAAGATAAAGAAATGTACGATCCTAAATTGAAAGACTACCGTACGTACAAAGTGTTGCGAAAAATTGAAATTGTAAATTAAGGACAGATGCTTGTAGAATTTGACAACATTTCAGACGACGCGCGAATTTGGATTTACCAAGCCAATCGCTCCTTTAGCGATGAAGAATTAGAAGAAATCAACTCGAAACTTTCTAACTTTATCACGCAATGGACAGCGCATGGAAGCGATTTAGAAGCAGCTTTCGACATCAAATACAAACGTTTTATCATCCTTGCTGTAGACCAATCTAAGCAAATGGCAACAGGTTGTTCTATTGATGCTTCGGTACATTTTATCCAACAATTAGAAAAAGACTACAATGTCGATTTGATGGACAAAATGAACGTATCGTACAAACAAGGTGAATATGTTGCTTACAAAGACTTAAAAGCCTTCCGAAAAATGGCAAAAGACCGTGCAGTCACAGGAAACACCATCGTTTTCAACAACTTGGTTACCACAAAAGCGGAATTTTTAGAAAACTGGGAAGTGCCTGCCAAAGAAAGTTGGCATGGGCGCTTTTTGAGTTAATCAAACAATACTATCAAAATAAACTAAAAAGACACATTGTTACTGATGTGTCTTTTTTAGTTTTTTAATTTTTTTACAGAGAAAAAACAATTTCTATTGGAATTAAACTTATTCCAACTCACGTTAAATTATGTGAGTTAGACATAAGAAATCGTCAAATTGTTCTTAATTCACTGATAAATAATCCTTTGCCTGTTCGAGCGCAGTCGAGAACACAAGAAACTGTGCGTTTCAATCGAATCTCGGTAGCTTCGCTCGGTAGCTGCGATAATGCTCAATTTGACACTTTTTATAAGTAATTAGAAGTCAGTTAAGTATGAAAATATTTATACCAACTCACATCAAATTATAAAATTATGTTAACGAACTATAGCCAATTTCTTTCTTTTTTGCTGTAACTATGATTTTCAAGTAATTGAACTATGGAAATACCGTAAGTATTTGATTTTCATATGTTTTATCTTTATAATGAATTTAAATTAAAATAGTATGAAAAAGAAAAATTTGAATGCAAAGTTAGCATTGAAGAAAAATTTAGTATCTAATTTACAGGCAGAAACTGTAAAAGGAGCTGGAACAAATATCTGTTCTGGAACACAAGATACATGTATCAATTGTCAAGGACCAACCAAAGAATATCCGTGTCCAACGCCAACACGAGGCGACTGGACTTGTGGTTGCCCTGAGCAATAAAAAACATATCACTTTATCCAACTTCAATATGTTTATAAGGAAACCTAAAGTAAGGATTCAATAAATTGGATAAAAGAAGAAAGCCTTGTTCTGCAAACGAACAAGGCTTTTTTTATGAAACAAAATATACAGATAACACAAACACAATAGCAGCATAAGCGATGCAACTATTGTATGTACTGATTTTTTTGTGATTTAACTAGCAAGCGCAGCGTTGCTAAATTGATAATTTGGGTCTTTGCACATTCGCTGATAAATTTCACGATCTACTGTAACAGGAATGTCTAAATGCGGGAGTTTTATTTGAAAACTTTCTCCCTTTTGGGTAAGTAATTGAACTCTTAAAGGTTGTTTCTCCATAATCTATTAAATTAAAAAGTTAAACCATCTAAAAACACAATATGAAAGGCAAAATATATACCATTTCTGGAAACTAAAATTAAAAAAACTTTTGGAAAAATGCAAAAACTATACAGCTGTCAAAATGACACTATCAGTTGATTTTAGTAGGTTTCTAGTATAATTTCAACATAAAAAATGACAGTTTTTCTAAAAAAAGAAAGCAAATATCAAACGAGAAAATGCTAAAAATAGACTGGCATTTTATTTGTAAAATGAACAATGAAATTCTGAATATTGTTTAACTGTTTAAATAGAAATCTCATGAAATATCTAACAATGATGTGTGTATTATTGACGTTTCTCTCAGCGAAAACAGTCACTGCACAAGCCAAAGACAAGACAACACAACCTGATGAACGTGTTGAAGTTCACAAAGAATATGACGAATACGGAAATCTAATTCGTTTTGATTCGGTGTATTCGTATTCAAGTGGAAACCTAAAAGGACATTCGTTAAAATTCGATTCTCTCATGAAAAACTTCTTTCCAAAGGAATTCTCCAACATGTTTCCAAACATGCCATTCGAATTTCAATCAGATCCTTTTGGTTTATTAAAACAGCAATCAACAGACTCTATCTGGAAACAACGTATGCAAGCACATCAACGTTTTATAGAAGAATTCTTAAAACGCTCGCTACCAAAATCAACAAAAGAAGCAGAAATCAAACGAGAAAAAGTTTAATACCACAAAAAGCTGTCTAAAAGGTTTTTGTATTCGTCATTCTGAGCTTGATACTGAAATAAATTCAGCACGGGCTTCAGAATCTCATCAGATTGACTTTCAACTGTTATGAGAAACCAAATCAAGTTTGATTTGACGGAATATGTACTTTTTAGACAGCTTTTTTTATAAGTTTTAACTTCGTTTTACGGTGAACTGCTATCGAGTTACGCAAAAACCTTATTGACGCTAACAATCAGTAGTAACCAAAAACCATTTCTAAAAATGATGTTAAATTCCGTCTTTGCTTTTTTCTGTGCAATAAAGTCAGTACTTTTAAATCTATAATGCAAAAGACGTTCGCATGGCATCTTTTTTGCCCTGCAAACACTATCAATGTTAGTGAAATACCCTATGAATAAATTCAGCATCATCTTTATCATCATACTTTCTCTTTTTATAACTGGCGCGAAACAACCACATTTTGCCAACAAAGCTGCTTTTGAGGCACAAGAAAAATGGGTTGATAGTTTGTACACCAATATGACGCAAAAAGAGCGCTTTGCACAATTACTCACCATTACAGCGTATTCGGATAAAGATTTAGCGCATGACAATCGGGTAAAACTGCAAATTATGAAGCAGCATGTTGGTGGAATTCACTTCATGGGCGGAAATCCAACACATCAAGTAGAATTGACCAATCAGTTTCAAAAACTTTCAAAAGTTCCATTATTAATTTCTATGGATGCCGAATGGGATTTTGGTAAAAAACTCGATTCCACACACACATTTCCGTACAACCTACTACTCGGCGCTGTTGAAAACGATACCATCATTGAAAACATCGGAAAACACATCGGAAAACACAGCAAACAAATAGGTGTACATGCAGTATTTGGGCCGCAATCTGTGGTGCAAACGGAAGATAATCGTGCATTTGTGGGAAATCGTTCGTATGGAGAAAATATAGCGAACGTATCCAAAAAAGTCACTGCGTTTACCAAAGGAATTCAAAGTACAGGAATTATGGCAATTGCAACAGACTTTCCAAGTTATCCAAATACAGTAACCACTTCAGAAAACCTGCCCGAATTGACACTTTCTTCGGAAGAATTAGACAGCATTCAGTTTCCTGTGTATAAAGAACTCATCAAACAAAAAATTGGCGGCGTGCAAACGGCTCACATTCTAGTGCCAAGTATGACCTCTGTATCGAGTTCACCAGCATCTTTTTCGCATAATATTGTCACCAAAAAACTAAAACACGAATTCGGTTTTCAAGGATTGACATTTTCTCCATTGTTAAACGATGAACGTTTGCTGCAAGACAAAGAAATCAGTGAAGTCGCATTAGCGGCTTTCTTAGCGGGAAATGATGTATTACTGTTACCAGGAGATGTGCAGCCCGTCATAGCAAAGTTTGAAGAAGCGTACAATGAAGGCTTGATCAAAGAAGCAGACGTTTCTCGTGCCGTAAAAAATATACTGCGTGCCAAATACAAGGCTGGTTTGCATACGCTTGAACCGTTATCGGAAGTGGCTGTTGTAGAAAAACTTGCGAGTGGAAAAGACAAAGCATTGCATTACAAAGCGATAAAACATGCAATAACAGCATTGAAAATTGACAATTCCATAGTACCCATTCGAAACTTATCGCAACAAAAAATTGCCTATATCAAAATGGGCGACGCGAACGAAGCAACTTTTGTAAATACCTTACTAAAATATGCAGCGATTGATGTTATTGAAGAAAAAAATCTCGCAGACCTTACTGAAAAGCTAAAAAATTACACAACCGTCATTGTCGGATTGCACAAATCGGATGCGAGTCCGAAAGCGGATTATAAGTTTACAGAACGAGAAATCGTTTGGTTGCAAGAAATTTCGCGAGAAAGCAAGGTGATTTTGGCAGTATTTGCAAGTCCGCACAGTTTATCCAACATAAAAAGCTTTACCAATATTGATACCATTTTAATGTCGTATCAAAACAGTGAATTTTCGCAAGAAATCACTGCGCAAATCATTTTTGGAGCGGTAAAAGCACAAGGAAAATTACCCGTAGCCATCAAAGACGAATTTCCAATCGGAACTGGCGTTGAAACACAAACCTTAGCACGCTTGGGATATGATTTTCCAGAAGCGGTTGGACTCAATTCCAAAAAATTATCCAAAATAGATTCGCTTGCAGCGTTGGTGGTTTCAGAAGAAATGGCGCCAGGTGTGCAATTACTCATCGCCCGAAAGGGAAAAATCATTTACAATAAAAATTTTGGGTATCACACGTACGAAAAGAAACATAAAGTCACAGACCAAGATTTATACGACGTGGCTTCCATGACAAAGATTTTAGCCACATTGCCCTTAGTGATGAAGTTGGAAGAAAACAAAAAAATGGCGCTGACGTCCAAATTGGAAGATTTATTGCCAATGTTTAAAGAAACCAACAAAGACACGCTCAAAGTTGTAGAAATACTATCGCATTACGCGCGCTTAAAACCTTGGATTCCTTTTTACATCAACACGTTAGACAGTGTTACGAAGAAACCCGACAAAAAGTGGTACCGACGCAAGCAATCGAAGAAATTCAATATAAAAGTCGCAGATAAATTATACATGAAAGCGGAATACAAAGATTCCATGATGCAGCGAATTATAGACAGCGACTTATTGGAAAAACATCGCTATCGTTACAGCGACTTGCCTTTTTATATTTTAAAAGAATATGTAGAAACGATGTATAATGCTGATTTAAACGCCGTAACGCAGCAATACTTTTACAAATCGTTAGGGGCGCATCGAACAACGTACAATCCGTTGGAAAAATTTTCAAAAGACGTGATAGTTCCTTCTGAAAAAGACGACTACTATCGAAATCAAGTAGTACAAGGGTACGTGCACGACATGGGCGCTGCGATGCAAGGCGGCATCGGCGGACATGCGGGATTGTTTAGCACCGCAAATGATGTGGCAAAAATAATGCAAATGTATCTGCAAAATGGCGTGTATGGCGATGTGCAATATTTGGATGCAGCCACCATTGCAAAGTTCAATAATTGTTACTATTGTGATAAAGACAATCGTCGTGGTGTGGGATTTGACAAACCACAACTAGGAGACGTAGGTCCAACCTGTGGTTGTGTATCCATGAAAAGTTTTGGACATTCTGGCTTTACAGGAACGTACACATGGGCAGACCCTGAGGAAGAAATAGTTTATGTATTTTTGTCCAACAGAACCTTTCCGACAATGTCGAACCGAAAACTGATTAAAACCAATATACGAACCGAAATTCAAAAGCTTATTTACGAAGCTATTGAAAAATAAACCAACTAAATTTGAAAATAGCAATAGTATGTTATCCAACCTTTGGCGGAAGTGGCGTTGTAGCGACAGAGCTCGGAATTGCCTTAGCGAATAGAGGACACGAAATACATTTTATTACCTACAAACAGCCAGTTCGTTTGGCATTGTTGGGTGAAAATATCCACTTTCACGAAGTATTTGTACCCGAATATCCGTTGTTTCATTACCAACCGTACGAGCTTGCCTTGTCGAGCAAATTGGTAGATATGGTCAAACTTCATAAAATAGACTTATTACACGTACACTACGCAATTCCGCATGCATACGCAGGTTATATGGCGAAAAAGATGTTGGCAGAAGAAGGTATTTCCATTCCGATGGTGACTACATTGCACGGAACCGATATCACTTTAGTGGGAAGTCATCCATTTTACAAGCCTGCGGTCACGTTTAGCATCAACCAATCGGATGTGGTAACGTCGGTTTCTGAAAGTTTAAAGCAAGATACGCTGCGTTTGTTTAATATTAAGGGTGACATTGATGTCATTCCAAACTTTATAGATGCTTCTAAATACAATCATGATTTTACCGATTGTCAACGAACGATGATGGCAACACAAAATGAAAAAATCATCACACACATTAGCAACTTCCGAAAAGTAAAACGCATAGACGATGTAGTGAAGATTTTTTATGAAATTCAAAAAGAAATTCCTGCCAAACTCATGATGGTTGGTGAAGGACCGGAAAAAGAACCTGCGGAATTATTGTGTGAAAAACTTGGTATCGCGAATAAAGTGATTTTCTTTGGAAACAGTAATGAAATCGATAAAATTCTCTGTTTCTCCGATTTATTTTTATTACCGTCAGAAACCGAAAGTTTTGGATTGGCAGCGTTGGAAGCGATGATTTCGTCTGTTCCAGTAATATCAAGCAATACAGGTGGAATTCCTGAAGTAAATGTGCATGGCGTTTCGGGATATTTAAGCGAAGTAGGCGATGTAGAAGAGATGTCGCAAAACGCGTTAAAAATCTTAAAAGACGAAAAAGAACTCAAAAAATTCAAAGCTGCCGCTAAGAAAGAAGCGTTGAAATTTGATATCAATAAAATTGTGCCTGTGTATGAGTTTATTTACCAGAAGGCGTTTGAGATAGCGTGATTTTAGATTCGCTTCGCTGTTGGAATCTAGACCGCTTCGCTACTAGATTATAGATACGCTTCGCTTTTAGACTCGCTTCGCTCGATTCAAGGTTTGTTTGGAAATCACTTCGCTCTTTTTGTTTGTTTCGTTTCGCTTTTGGAATTTCTTCTATTGCTCGACTTTGTGATTTTTTGTTTTGTGTTTTTTAATGTTACTTGCAAATACGAACCGAATGCTTACATTTGAAACATGAGCAATGGAGAAGTACTATGGATTTTGTGAAAAATACATTTTCAAATCTTCAAATTCGCACTTTGTCAAATTAAACTTTCAGCTTCAACAACACATTAATACTTCCTGCTAACAATTCTTCTTCCGTGTAGTTTTTGTAATCTTCGTGAAGTGTTAATTCCTTGAATTTCTTGTATTTTTCAGAATCTTTGTCGCAAGTATCATAATCGAGTGAAACGACTTCGTAACCTGCTTCTTTAAAAATGGTTAGGTAATCTGGCAAACGCAATCGGTTGTGGTAATCGAACTTGGTATGCTGTTTTTTCCATTCCGCTTTGCTGTATTTTAAAAAATCGTAGTACGAAAGCGATTTGTCGTCATAAGCACGATGATCACTTGGCGAAATCATGTGTAGAATGTATGCAGATTTAGGTAAAATATTTGCGAAACTTTGATGAATTTGCAATAAATCTTCTGGGGAAATGTGTTCTAAGACAAATCGTGAAAATACTAAATCAATTTGCTCGTTTAGTTGTGTGTTTTCAGCTGCTAAATTCGTCTTTGGATAGTATGTAACATTGCTCGGAAGCGGATATTTTCCTTTTTCAGCAGCAATGTCTATTTGATAGTTTTCTTTGTAATACGAATTGAGCTTGGCAATGGTTTTGGCATCGTAATGCTCGTTGATATCATACGTTACCACACGTTCTACTTCTGCAAAATTTGTAAAAAAGTAGGGGATAATCGGTGCCCAACCTGAACCTAGTTCTAAAACGGTTTTATCTTTTAGACTGATATTTTCTTTTTCCAAAATCTCCAAGGCTTCTTTAAAAGAACGATTGTTGGTTTTAATCTTAAAATTGACACTGTTTCTATTGAGAAACTTCTGCAATTGGTGATAGATTCCGTAACCCAGCGAATTCGGTAAAATGTCTAGTGACTTAAATATAAAAGATTTGGCTTTGTGATTCATACAGTAGGTAATTCGGTTGCAAAATAACAAATTTAAAATGGAATTTAATCTTCTTGCATCGTCAATTGCTTTAAAATCAATTTTACAAATGACTCTACCACAATTTCATTGGAAATCCACTTTTTTTATGGTACATTTCGCCGTTGATAGAACGTAGAGTATGTTTTACAAACTTATTTTTCAATTGGGCGAACGCTTGCGAAATCCTTCGTTGCGACAATGGTTTTCATTTTTAAAACAATCGGAGTATTGGTCGATTGACGAATTGGAAGCGTATCAATTGCAACAGTTAAAAGAACTCGTTTCCTTCGCGAAAGCACATTCTGAATACTACAAAGAAACGCTTGCCGATATTGACGTAGCATCGTTTTCTTCTTTGGAAGATATTAAGCAATTGCCATTACTGTCGAAGCAAGATGTATTGCAACACACCGAAAAAATTCACACCAAACATCACTTTAAAAAAGTATTTACCGCAACAACTTCAGGTTCTTCGGGAGATCCGCTAGTATATCAACGAGAAGAAAGTGCCGATTCATTCAACAGAGCGTCTATTTTTAGAGGCTATTCTTGGTACAATGTGCAACCGTGGGAACGCAACGGATATTTTTGGGGATTTGATTTTTCAACAGTAAAACGATTAAAAGTCAGATTGTTAGATGCACTTCAAAATCGTTTTCGTGTGTTCGATTATAAAGAAAAATCCTTTCAAAAATTTGTCAAAAAACTACAACGTGCCAAGTATATTCATGGATATTCTTCCATGATTTACCAATCTGCCAAATTGATTACTGAAAAGAAGCTTCCAAAGCCAAAAAATATCAAAATGGTGAAAGGTACTTCAGAGAAAATTTACGACAGTTACAAAGCTGAAGTCAAAGCAGCCTTTGGCGTGCCAATTATCAGCGAATACGGTGCCGCAGAAACGGGAATTATTGCCTTTGAATGTCCGTACGGAAACATGCATATCAACATGGAAGGTGTGATTGTGGAAGAACTGAACAATCAAATTGTGGTGACCAATTTACAAATGAAAACCTTTCCTGTAATTCGCTATCAATTAGGTGATTATATTGAGTTGGCTTCTAAAAATAAAAAATGTGCTTGTGGTAAATCGCATTACATTTTAGAAGAAGTTACGGGTAGAATAGGGGAAAACGTATACGGAAAGAAAGAAATTTATCCGAGTTTGTACTTTTATTACATCTTTAAAAACTTAGCCAAAAAACATAACATAAAACTTACCTATCAAATTATACAAAAAGAAAAAGGAATTCTTATATTTAACCTTGAAGAAAACTTAACCAACACAAATGAAGAAAAGCTAAGACAAGAGATTCACGCCTATTTTGCCGACGACATTGACTACACTATTTGCCCAAATGTAACACAGAGCGTCGGTAAGCAAAAAACGAAAAGTTTTATCTCTTATCTTACAAAATAGTTATGGCAACAACCTCCAACATGCATTTCGAAATTTCGGAACGTAAGCTGCTTTTACGAATTGTCGATGTATTGTCCTTACTTTTCGGATTGTACGTAGTGTCAAATGTGTTTGATTTTGACTATTTCAGATTTACAAAAGAGCGTTGGTTGTGGAGCGTAGTGTTGATTGTATATTTTATGCTGTTTTCCACGATTTTAGAGTTGTATAATTTACAGAAAGCGAGTCGTTATGATACCACGTTTCAGGGAATTATCCTCACAGTTTCTATTACGGTCTTATGTTATTTATTGACGCCCTTTTTTACGCCAGAATTGCCTGAAAATCGTTTGCAAATCCTTTATTTTTTCTTGGCGATTTCTGTGACGATTTTTTTATGGCGATGTGCGTATATTTTCTTCATTTCTTCGCCGCGTTTCTATAAAAATATTCTCATTATTGGGAATACGGAAGAAATTAAAATCATGTCCGAAGCAATTGAGCGCAATACGAATTACTACAAAATTGTCGGTTATATCAATTCTACGCCGAATCAAGGTGTGAAAGATGCTGATTTGGAAGCGATTGAAGAAATTACCAATTTGGATTTGAATTCGGTCGTAAAAGAAAAATACGTTTCAGAAATCATCATTGCCAGCAATCCACGCGAAGAATTGAGCAAACCTTTATTTGATAGTCTAATCGGATTGTTAGAAACAGGATTGCCGATTAAAGAGTACATTCAAGTGTATGAAGAATTGACTTATCGCGTTCCAGTTCAATACATTGGGAAAGATTTTTACAAATATTTTCCGTTCAGTCGCAGCAATCAAAATAAGTTGTACTTATTCTTTCATCGCTTTTTTGATATTTTATTTTCTGTATTAGGATTAACGGTAAGTTTGATTTTTATTCCGTTTATTTTGATTGGAAATATGATTGGAAATCGCGGTCCGTTATTGTACACGCAAGAACGCGTGGGAAAAAATGGCGTACCGTTTAAAATCTACAAACTCCGAAGTATGGTGGTAGATGCCGAAAAAGATGGAGCGGTTTGGGCAACAAAAAATGATGCACGAGTGACTAAATTTGGAAAATTTCTACGAAAATCACGTCTGGATGAAGTGCCGCAGTTTATCAACGTTCTCAAAGGCGAAATGAGCATGATTGGTCCACGCCCAGAACGTCCTGCATTTGTAAAACAATTGTCGGAAGATTTAACGTTTTACGAAATTCGTCACGTCGTAAAGCCTGGCGTAACAGGTTGGGCACAAGTCAAAACGGATTATGGCGCATCAGTTGAAGACAGTTTACGCAAGCTCCAATATGATTTATACTACATCAAACACCGAAGCTTCTTTTTGGACTTAAACATCATTGTAAAGACGTTGAGTACGGTGTTGTTTTATCGTGGGCGATAGTTTTTTTCTAATGTATCAATTTGATAATTTGAAAATGTAGCAATGCTTTCTTGGAGTTTATAGGTTATAAGTTTAGGAGTTTACGACAATTCAAAAATCTAGCATTCAGTATTTAAAATTTTAAGATTCAAAGTACTTCTCGATACATTTTTCCTTCGGAAAAACACTCGAAGTGACGGTTTGCTTTCAAACTTTACTGCTTCAAAAAATAATACGTCAAATACGAATATCGTATCAAAAGCATTATCAACAACGGAATTGCCGCTAAAGCAAACACTTGAAACTGAAGCAACCATAAAAACAATAGAATTACAATCAATCCTATTAAAAAAGCAGTGTATTTCCAGCGGTTTTTGGCTTCTTTTTGTTTGGATCTGAATTTGCGAATGAAGAGTAAGTTTATTGGGAAAACCCATAACAAATTCCAATTGTTAACCGTCATAGAATGATCGGTAGCAAACCAGAGTAATAATACCATAATACCGCCCAAACCTGTAATTAACAGCAACGCTGCGTCTAACCAACGTGTGCGTTTTTTGTGTTTGAAATCGAGAAAGGTGATGATGAGCACGATTAATAATAAAATGGTACTTATAAAATAAGGACTAAGCGCAAAAGAACCTGCTTTTTGTGTATTTTTTGGCTCTTTTAGAATGACATTTACTTCTTTGACCAGCGATTCTCCGTTTTGTAATGTGGCGTTTTCAACGGATTTATAGACGTAATCTGGTAAGAAATCATATTCTTTTGCAGTGGCTTCTCGGTCAATGACTGAACCAAGAGCAATGTCAATTCCGAAGCTTGACCATGAGTTTTTGTCTACGTAATCGTAAATTAAATCGCGAAAGGTTTTTTCTGTGGTAATGTGATTGTATGAAAACTCAATTTCATCATCGAAATTTTTACGCAAGACTTCTCCAATTTTTGTTGCGCAATTGTTGAAAAAGAAGTCATATTTGTACGAACGATTTTCTTCTTTGTAATTGTTTTCCAAATAGGCGAGAAGCGTCTGTACTTGATTTGGTGACAGATTCAGCACTTGTTCTTTTACCCAACGTTTTTCGTATTTATACGCGTAGACAAAATTTTTGAAACTGCTTCTACCGAGTTGATATGGCAGTTTTCC
The DNA here is from genome assembly GCF_003054265.1 of Kordia periserrulae. Lineage (GTDB taxonomy): Bacteria > Bacteroidota > Bacteroidia > Flavobacteriales > Flavobacteriaceae > Kordia > Kordia periserrulae. The sequence goes on from NZ_QBKT01000004.1 coordinate 136,736, forward strand.
TTGCGCAAATTTGATATAGAAAAAAGGTGTATTAAAATCAAACGTTCCGTAATTATAGACGACATCGTAGTTGTACACTGGATCTTTTAATCGAAACGCGTTGTGTCCGAACGTAGAGTACAATTCAGAGCCAGGACCGCACGTAATTACAGAGAAAGTCGCTTCTGGCGAAAGCTGAATTTGAGAATCGTTCTGCCCAAAGGCAATTCCCAAAAAGAAAAATAGTAGAAATACGAGTTTTTTCATCTGCTAAAAATATCACTTTTTATTTGTGACAGAAAATATCGAACTCGTTATCTTTTTGTTAAAATATTTTGATGAGATTCGTTTATCGGAACAAACTCCAATCGATTTTTAGTGAGAATACGTTTGAATATACTGCAGCACTTTGGTCGCCGATGTCCGTCAACGCATAATCGATTTGAATTCCTTTGTATTTAAAGCCAATTCCGATATTGGGTTGAAACGTCAACGATTCTGAGCCAAAGTTGTTTTCGTTTTGAAAGTTTCCTACACCAGCACGTACAAATACCAAGTCTGTATAGGCAAATTGCAATCCGACAGCAGGTGTTACACTGGCAAATCCTGTAGAAATGATATCGTTGGTTTCTGCAAAACGCATAATCATATCCACTTCTGCGGTTAATGAATAATCGTAATTAAATGTAAAAGTACGCGCGACACCAAGTTGCAGTTTCGGAATCGTAATTTCAGTCGTTTCTGGTAAATCTTGCTCTGGAATTTGATCGCTCACATCATTGAATAAATCTTCATCAATACTCCACGTATTAAACGTCGTTGTGATATCGCGCGCCATCAAACCGAATTTCCAATCGTTTTTTCTGAATTGCAATCCGAAGTCAAATCCAAATCCCCAAGAAGAAGCAAAATCACCAATTACTCGACGAATCACTTTGGCATTCACACCATAATTCAGTCCTTGTACAGGCATTCTACGGGCATACGAAAACGTAATTCCGTAATCGGCAGCAGAGAAGAGGCTGATTCGGTTAAAATCTATATTTCCTTGACTGTCAATTAATTGAGTAGTATTTAAAATGTCGTCGACACCAAAGCGAATTAAGGAAATTCCCCAAGCACTTCGGTCGTCAATTGGCATTGCAAAAGCGGCATAATCATACAAAGCAATATTGGCAAAATAGCTAGAGTGCATCAATGCCAGTTGCTTGTCTTCAAGTTGCACCAAACCTGCAGGATTCCAATATCCTGAGTTTACATCACCAATGTTTGCCACAACAGCATTTCCCATTCCAAACGCGCCTGCATCCACGCCAATATTCATAAATTCATTTGAATATTTCACCACAGACTGTCCATTTGCTGAATAGGCAACTATTATTAAGAGGAATATAAGTAACTTTTTCAAGAATATAATTTTTTACAAATATGCAATTTTCTACCTAATTAACTCAAAAATTACCTAGTTATTGTGTTGAATTCATCAACATTTTTACTTCTAAAGTATGGAGTTTGGAAAGTTTAATTATTTTTACAAAAAATCACGTCCATGAACATCAAAAAACACATTCCAAATTTTATCACGTTACTGAATTTATTTTGCGGTTGTTTGGCGGTAATTTTTGCAGTGAAGAATCAGTTGGAAATTGCTGCATTTTTTGTGTTTATAGGTATCTTTTTTGATTTTTTTGACGGATTAGCCGCTCGATTATTAAACGTCCAAAGCGAATTGGGATTGCAATTAGATTCGCTCGCAGATATGGTAACTAGTGGTGTTGTGCCAGGTATTGTAATGTATCAATTATTTAATAGAGCATTAAATATTCATGAAGCTGTAAACGACGGACATTCATGGTCAGATACGTGGCATTGGCTTGAAAATGAAGTACATTTATTGCCACTTTTCGGATTGGTAATCACCTTGGCTTCCGCATATCGTTTGGCAAAGTTTAATATTGACGAAAACCAAACGTCTTCATTTATCGGATTGCCAACGCCCGCCAATTCTTTATTGATTTTATCATTTCCGTTGATTTTAGCCTATCAAGGAAATCCAACCATTGACGACATTATTTTAAACAAATGGTTTTTAATTGTGATGACAATCGTGAGCAGTTATTTGTTAAATGCGAGAATTTCTCTATTTGCCTTAAAATTTAAAGATTGGAGTTTTAAAAACAACGCTGTCAAATATATTTTTCTTCTTTTGAGTGTTGTATTGCTCGTTTTTCTACAATTTACAGCGATTCCTGTGATTATTATTTTATATGTGTTGATTTCTTTGGTGAAGAAGTAAGGAGTAAAGTGAATTTTTATTTTGTATAATTATTTACTCTTCCATTTTCTTTTCAAAATCCAGTTTCTTTTCGCGTAGTTCGAAGTTTTGTCCTAAATATACTTTTCTAACCATTTCGTCTTCGGCGAGTTCTTTTGGTTTTCCTGCTTTTAGAATGTTTCCTTCAAACATTAAATAGGTTCTATCGGTAATCGCTAAGGTTTCCTGTACGTTATGGTCTGTGATAAGAATTCCGATGTTTTTGTTTTTTAAATGTGCTATGATACGTTGAATGTCTTCCACCGCTACAGGATCGACTCCCGCAAACGGTTCATCCAACAATACAAATTTTGGATCGGTTGCCAACGCACGTGCAATTTCAGTTCGTCTACGTTCGCCACCCGATAATAAATCGCCACGGTTTTTGCGAATATGTCCCAAACCAAATTCTTCAATTAGCGATTCCATTCGGTGCTGTTGTTCTTTTTTTGACAACTTGGTCAATTGTAACACACTTAAAATATTCTCTTCAATACTAAGTTTACGGAATACTGAAGCTTCTTGCGCCAAGTATCCAATACCGTTTTGTGCACGTTTGTACATGGGAAATTTGGTAATTTCCATGTCGTCCAAAAAGATTTTTCCGCCGTTGGGTTTTATCAAGCCAACAATCATGTAGAATGACGTTGTTTTTCCAGCACCATTTGGACCAAGCAATCCAACGATTTCTCCTTGATTTACTTCCAAAGAAATTCCTTTTACAACTTTTCGTCCTTTGTAGGACTTCATGATACTGTCAGCTCTTAAAATCATATATTTTGGTGCTTATAAAGGGTAAAAATAACAATTCTGCCAAAAGGCTTCTACTTTTTAATAGTTAATTAACTTTACGACTGGGTTTTTGGGTGTTAGGTTTTGGGTGTTGGGTGTTGGGTGTTGGGTGTTGGGTGTTGTCTAAAAGTCTAACTTTCTGCTTCTAAGGCTTCCCAAAACTCGTAGGCTCTTCGCAAATGTGGAATTACGATGGTTCCGCCAACTAAAGTAGCAATGCTCAACGCTTCCATGACTTGTTCTTTGGAAATTCCTTCCTTGTACGAGGTTTCTAAATGGTATTTGATGCAATCATCGCAACGCAATACAGCAGAAGCTACCAAACCAAGTAATTCCTTCGTTTTTACGTCCAAAGTGCCTTCCATATACGCATTGGTGTCTAGATTGAAAATTCGTTTGATTACTTTATTATTATCGGCTAAAATTTTCTCATTCATTTTAGCTCTATAAGCGTTAAATTCTTCTACTTGATTAGACATTTTTAAATTTCTTTTTATAATTTTTTTCGACTCTTTTTGAGATTAAAATTCCAAATTCATACAAGATTAATATTGGAATCGCTACCACAATCTGGCTTGCTACATCAGGCGGTGTAATGATTGCTGCTAGTATTAAAACGACTACTAGCGCATGTTTTCTATACTTGCGTAAGAATGCAGGTGTGATCAATCCTAATTTTGATAGGAAATAAATAATCAGCGGCAGCTCAAACACTAAGGAAACTCCTAATAAGGTGTTGGTTAGCAAACTGATGTGCGATTGTACTGTGATGGTATTTTTGATAGTGTCCGTCACCGTGAAATTATAGAAAAAATACGATGACATTGGCATGATGACATAATAGCTAAAGAGTAAACCCACTAAAAATAGGAGCGAAGCATAAAATATAAACCATCTTGATCTTCCTCGTTCTTTTTTATTCAATCCAGGAGCGATGAATCGCCATGCTTCATACAAAATGTATGGAAATGCTAAGATGAGTCCCAAAACCAAAGATGTCCAAATTGCCATGGTGAATTGTCCTGTAACGTTTAAATTGACCAATTTATCATCAAACGTTAACGCGCAAAAGTTACTTTCGATTCCGAAAAGTTGAAACGCGTTGCAGAAAATTTTATACGTGATAAATTCTCCATCCAAATGCACAATTAAAAAATGGTCATAAATAGGAGTGATGAATACAAATATGACACACGCAATGATGAAAATTGCGCTAAAGCTTCGAATTAAATGCCATCTTAGTTCTTCTAAGTGATCTAAGAACGACATTTCGTTTTTATTTTTCTTCATTAGAGTATTCCTTCTTTTACCAAATCATGCAAATGTACGATTCCTGCATATTTTCCTTCCGATTCTACCAATATTTGTGAAATTTCGTTGTCTTCCATTACATCCAAGGCTTCTACTGCCATTGCATCGTTATCTATCCGTTTTGGCGTGGTTGACATGATATTTTCAGCTGTTAAATCGCCAATAAAATCATTATTAGATAACATGCGTCGAATATCTCCATCCGTAATGATACCAATAATTTCATCTGCATCATTCACAACGGCTGTTGCTCCCAACATTCCTTTGGAAATTTCAATAATCACATCTTTTACAGAGCTGTTTTTAAAGACTTTTGGTTTTTGATTGATACTTGACAAATCGCTCACACGTAAATACAATTTTTTCCCCAAAGCGCCACCAGGATGGTATTTGGCAAAATCTTTACTTGAAAATCCTCTCAATTCTAACAAACAAATTGCTAATGCATCACCCAAAACTAATTGTGCTGTAGTGCTTGTAGTTGGTGCCAAACCGTTCGGACAGGCTTCTTTTTCTACATACGCGTGTAATACAAAATCAGCTTGCACGCCTAAAAACGATTCTTTGTTAGACGTAATCGCGATTAATTTATTATCACTGTTTTTAATAAGTGGCACTAACACTTTGATTTCAGGTGTGTTACCACTTTTGGAAATACAAATAACTGTGTCGTGCTCTTGAATAATTCCCAAATCACCATGAATGGCATCGGCAGCATGCATAAAAATAGCAGGTGTTCCGGTAGAATTTAGCGTTGCCACAATTTTTGTTGCAATATTGGCACTTTTTCCAATTCCAGTGACCACAACGCGCCCGTTAGAGTTATAAATATACGAGACAGCTTCTGCAAACTCATCATCAATTAATGGAATTAAATTTTTTATCGCATTATATTCTGTTTCAATGGTTTGCTTGGCAACACTAATAATACTATCTTTATATTTCAAAATGAATAATTTTTAAAATTGTCGTTCCTAAAGAAAATAGTATCTTTAGTGAATGCAAATGTATATAAAATAGTAAAACGATAGAATGAGTTTAGTAGAAATTGACTTATACAAGGAACTAAAGAAGCACTTCGGGTTCGGTCAATTCAAAGGACTACAGGAAGAAGTTATTAAAAGCATCATTAGCAATCAAAATACCTTTGTTATCATGCCTACTGGTGGCGGTAAATCTTTATGTTACCAATTGCCAGCTTTGATGAAAGAGGGAACTGCGATTGTTGTTTCTCCCCTAATTGCCTTAATGAAGAACCAAGTAGATGCCTTGCGCGGAATATCTTCTCAAGATGGAATTGCGCATGTGTTGAATTCTTCGCTTACCAAAGCGGAGATACGACAAGTGAAAGAAGACATTACCAATGGAATTACAAAATTATTGTATGTAGCTCCAGAATCATTAACCAAAGAAGAAAATGTAGATTTTCTACGAACAGTAGAAATATCATTTATGGCGGTTGATGAAGCACATTGTATTTCAGAATGGGGACACGATTTTCGCCCCGAATATAGAAATCTAAAAAGTATTATTAAAAAAATTGGCGACGACATTCCTATTATTGGGTTAACAGCTACGGCAACACCCAAAGTGCAAGAAGACATCTTGAAAAACTTAGGAATGACAGACGCAAACACGTTTAAAGCGTCGTTTAACAGACCTAATTTATTCTACGAAGTTCGTCCAAAAACAAAAGATGTTGATGTTGATATCATTAAATTCATCAAGCAAAACCAAGGAAAAAGTGGTATTGTGTATTGTTTGAGTAGAAAACGAGTAGAAGAACTGGCACAAGTACTTCAAGTCAACGGAATCAACGCAGTTCCGTATCACGCAGGTTTAGATCCGAAAACAAGAGCAAAGCATCAAGATATGTTTTTGATGGAAGATTGTGATGTGGTAGTGGCTACGATTGCGTTTGGTATGGGAATTGACAAACCTGATGTTCGCTTTGTGATTCATCATGATATTCCGAAAAGTATTGAAAGTTATTATCAAGAAACAGGAAGAGCAGGTCGTGATGGAGGAGAAGGACATTGTTTGGCTTTTTATTCGTATAAAGACATTGAAAAGCTTGAAAAGTTTATGGCTGGAAAACCTGTGGCAGAACAGGAAATCGGTCACGCGTTGTTACAAGAAGTTGTAGCGTATGCAGAAACGTCTATTTCGCGTAGAAAATTTATTTTGCATTATTTTGGAGAAGAATTTCCTGATGATGGAGAAGGAGCCGATATGGACGACAATGTTCGCAATCCGAAGAAAAAAGTAGAAGCCAAAGACCAAGTTTCGAAATTGTTGCGCATTGTTAACGAAACCAAACAAACGTATAAGGCAAAGAATATTGTTAATATTTTGATTGGAAAAGAAAACGCGTTGATTAAGTCGCACAAAACACACTCTCAACCGTTTTTTGGAAGTGGAAAATCGCATGACAATAAATACTGGATGGCGTTGATTCGTCAAACATTAGTCGCTGGTTTGTTACGCAAAGATATTGAGTCGTACGGCGTGATTAAGCTCACCGATGACGGATTGGCATTTTTAAAATCTCCTGAATCATTCATGATGACGGAAGATCATGATTTTGGTGATGCAAATGATGGAAATATTATTACAGCTTCCAAAGGAAGTGATGCTGTTGCGGATAAACAATTGATGAATATGTTGAAGGATTTGCGCAAAAAAGTGGCGAAAAAATTAGGTGTTCCGCCATTTGTAGTCTTTCAAGATCCTTCTTTGGAAGATATGGCGCTCAAATATCCGATTTCGATTCAAGAAATGAAAAATATTCATGGAGTTGGCGATGGAAAGGCAAAAAAATACGGAAAAGACTTTATCGAATTCATCAAAAAATACGTAGACGAAAACGACATTACACGTCCTGATGATTTGGTGGTAAAAAGTACAGGAGTCAATTCTGGATTGAAATTATACATAATTCAAAGTGTAGATAGAAAGTTACCATTGGATGATATTGCTTCTGCAAAAGGCTTGGAAATGCCTGATTTTATTAAGGAAATGGAGCAAATTGTGTATAGTGGTACAAAATTGAATATCAACTATTGGATAGACGAAATTTTAGATGAAGATCAACAAGAGGAAATTCACGAATATTTCTTAGAGTCTGAAACGGACAAAATTTCTGAAGCGATGGAAGAGTTTGACGGCGATTATGACGATGAAGAATTGCGTTTGTATCGCATCAAATTTATCAGTGAAGTTGCGAATTAAGTAGTACCTATTCAACTTATATAAAAAGCTGTTTTAAAAGATTTAAAACAGCTTTTTATATGCAATAAATTTCTATAAAAATCCTGTATTTCTAGCTTGTTCTAGCAAGGATTCGTCTCCTTTTTTCTCCACGTCAAATACTTCTTTTAAGTGACGTTTGCGCTTTTCTATCGCGGCTAACGATAGCGGAATGTACTCTGTTAAGTTTTTCGTTTTGATTCCTTTAGATAGGTGGAAAAGGATGTTTCTATCAATATCATCTAACACCACTTCATTAATAATTCGCGTACGTAACAATTTTGTTACTGTATGACTGTAATACGGAGGATCGGTCAGTACGACTTGAAAAGCACGCATCAACTCGTCGGAAGTCACGTCACTTTTCACTAAAAAGCCATCAGGATTGATGTTTTTAAGAATATTATGAATTCTAAAATTGTTATTAAACATGGTTAGAATCACCACTTTTGTATCAGGCAATAATTCTTTTACTTTAATACCTAAATCTTCCCCAGAAATAATTTTCCCGTCACTTGAAGGTGGTAGTTTAATATCTAAAAAAATCACATCATACGGAGTGCCCGTGGAAGCATTTTTAATTTTCGCATACGCGCCATCACAACTGTCAGAAGTATCAATACGCAATGTCATTTCATCGGAATTAATACCCAAAAGAGCATTTTTATATCCTTCAATAATCATTGGGTGATCATCTACAATAAGTACTTTAATATCTTTGTTCATTTGGTAAGGTTAAGTTCGTTTTATGTCATTGGAACGTCAACACTAATAGAAGTTCCTTTACCTGGAATAGAATTTATAGTAAATTGTCCATGAAGTAAAGCGACTCTCGATTTCATGTTTTTCAATCCGATACCGCTACTGCGTTTATCTTGATCAAAGCCAACACCATCATCTTTGATTGTAAGTATAATTCGATTGTCATTCTTCTTAAAATCTAGTATTACGTTTTCTGCTTGCGCATATTTATTTATATTTTGGATAGATTCCTGAATAATACGATAAATATTAATCTTTATGTGCCCTGGAATGTCTGTCCAAACAATTCTGTCGTCGTCTTCAATTTGATATTTAAAGTTAGTTATTTTCGACTGTTCTTCCAAAAGATTTGTAATCATTGTACTATAACTCGTCGATTTATCGAAATTATCCAAGCCAAGTTCGTGTGAAATATTTCGTACTTCTTCCTCAATGCTTTGCAATTCATTGATATACTGTTGGCGGATTTTTTTGGAATCGTCATCATTTTTTGCATTCAAACTTCCCAAGCTCAAGCGCGTACCAAACAATCTTCCTAAAATTCCGTCGTGTAATTCTAATGAAATTCGTTCTTTTTCACGTTTTCTACCTTCTTCAATCTTATCTTGTTGGTCAATCATCAGGTTATAAATCTCTTCATTGGCACGCTGTTGTTGCTGTTCCATTTCGAGTTCTTTATTGCGTGTTCGCTGTTGCGTGATGATGTAAATTAAAAATGCAAAAAAGATGATTATTGTAGAAATTGCTACAATCCAATTAATTTGATCGCTTAATTTTTTATTCTTAGTAATATATTGATCTGTTTCAAATTTAATTCTTGTAAATTTATCTCGCGTGGAGCGCTCTACTTTAGTTAAACTATCAGTCAATCTAATATAAGATCTTAAATGTTCTGATGCATTTTTAGGTTCAATTTCAGATAATAATTTATACAAATCCAGAAGATGGTCGTTTGACTCAACTTTCTTTGCTAAATTTCTTCCTTCAATCGCATATTGATAACTCTTCAACGTATCATTTAATTTCCAATAATATTCAGATAAGTGAAGTTTGTTAATAACAATTCCTGCAGGAGTGTCCAAGCTATCTCTTATATGTAATGCTTTGTAGAACAAATCAGGCAAGTCCTTAAAGTCATTTAATTTAAACTTTGAATATGCTAAATTATCAATAAGCGTTGCATACAATCGTATGTTTTTTATAGGCAAACTATCATTTTTAAGAGCTTCATTATAAATATTTATAGCCTCTTCATGGTTATTTAAGTTTTGATAAACAATACCTATATTATTTAAAGAAATTGCTTTTTTAATATCATTGTTATGATCTTCTATTTCTGATAAAATCCCTAAAGCGTCATGATGATATTTAATAGCTTTTCCGTACTCTTCAAGATTATTGAAAACAATACCAAGATTATTATAGCAATTGTATAGATTTTTGTAATCATTTAAAGGCTCAAAAATTTTAATGGCATTAGTTGTTGTAATTTCACTTCCGGTATAATCTTTTACATCTTTTTCAATTCTTGCCATTCTCAGAAGCAATCGCCCAGCAATACTACTTTTACCAATTTTTTTATGAAGTTTTTGAGAAATATCATAAGATATATAAGCACTATCTACCTGTTGATGCCTTTTGTAAAAAGCTCCTAAATCCCAATAGTGATTTGCTAAAGTAGCGGTATCTTTAAGATCTTCAGAAAGCTTGATGCCAATCTTATTTATTTTTTTGAAGTTGAAGGAATCTCTGAGGCTAAAAAAAGAAGTTGACAACTTATAAATTGCTTCATTGTGTAGGGAATCATTGGTTATATAATCACTTTCAGCAAAGGCTTTCAGTAATAATTCCTTTTTACCTTCTTTTATCTTTTCAGATGAATCAATTAAAGATACAACATACTCAAATTTTTCAACAGATTGTTCTTGTCCATTTGAAATATGGCAAAGAAAGAGAAGAAATAGTATGATACTATATTTTTTTTTTGCAAGATTGAAATTGTACATGTAACAAAATTATCTGATTTTTTTGTAAAAAAAAACCCTAATCATTATAAAGATTAAGGTTTTATATTTTTTAGGGGTAAACTTTTTATCCTTCACTGCTTCCTCCATCATCTTTTACTTCTTCTTCGTTCCCCGTTCCTGTTACATCTTCAAACACATTATCGTCACCTGCGTCTGTTGTACTGTTTGGCTCACAGGCTATAAATCCTAAATTTACTACTACTAATAATGCGAATAATCCGAATACTTTTTTCATCTCTTTTAATTTTAATTAAGTTACTAGTTCTATTTGGTTATCATTTTTTCCTAAAATTAGTTTCGGTTCTTTTATGAATAAATTTTAAGCGAATACCGTAATATTTTTCTTGTTTAAAATTTATTAATAAAAAAAAAACTGATTATAATGCAAGTTCGTTTTGGAAATTCTTACAAAATTCTAATCGAAACTCTAATTCAATCATTTTTTTACTTTTTTTAGAACCTAAAATCAAGATAAACAGCTGATTATCAATAGTTTAAATTAAACAGTTTTCTAACTTGATTTCGAAAATCAAGTTAGCATCTTATTTTTTTTATGCGATATGGTTTTTCAGTAAAAGAAATACGGGAAAACAATACGATTTGAGAGATGAATATTTAAGCTTGTGCTTTTTCTAATTGTTTTAGGATGCGTATCTTCGCAATGTTAATTAAAAATATACAAATGGAAGACGGATTATACGCAAAATTTTATACAAGTAAGGGAGAAATTCTAGTAAGCTTAACGTATCAAAAAACACCCGGAACAGTAGGGAACTTCGTAGCGCTAGCCGAAGGAAATTTAGAAAACAAAGCCAAACCTCAAGGAAAACCGTATTATGATGGACTCAAATTTCATAGAGTAATTCCTGATTTTATGATTCAAGGTGGTTGCCCTTTAGGAACTGGAACTGGAAGTCCTGGATATAACTTTGATGACGAAATTCACCCAGAGTTAAAACACGATGCACCAGGAGTACTTTCTATGGCAAATGCTGGACCAGGCACTAACGGAAGTCAATTCTTTATCACACACGTACCAACTCCTTGGTTAGATGGAAAACACACGGTTTTTGGACATGTGGCTGCAGGACAAGAAGTAGTTGATGCAATTGCACAAGGTGATAAAATTGAAAAATTAGAAATTATTCGTGAAGGAGCAGATGCTGAAAACTTTAATGCCGTAGAAGCATTTAGAGTATTTAACGGAGCGAAAGCAGAAAGAGAGAAAGCAGCCAAAGAAAAAGCTGAAAAAGAATTAGAAGAAATTGCAACAGGTTTTGATAAAACGGAAAGTGGTTTGCGCTATAAAATCATTCAAGAAGGAAACGGACCAAAAGCAGAAGCTGGAAAAACAGTTTTTGTACATTATAAAGGTATGTTTCCTGATGGTGGCGTTTTTGATTCTTCCTATAAAAGAAATGAACCAATCGATTTTCCATTAGGACAAGGAAATGTAATTCCAGGTTGGGATGAAGGAATCGCTTTATTGAAAGTAGGCGATAAGGCACGATTCGTAATTCCACCACATTTAGGCTATGGAGCAAGAGGCGCTGGCGGCGTGATTCCACCAAACGCAACGCTTATGTTCGATGTAGAATTGATGGATATCAAATAAAATGATACAAACGCTCTGAAAATTTCAGAGCGTTTTTTTTATACCTATATATAATGGACATAGAACAGCTAAAATATCCTATCGGGAAACCACAAATTCCAAAAGCTATTTCGCAACAACATATTTCAGATTGGATTTCTACGTTAGAAGCATTTCCGAAACGATTACATAATCTTGTTGAAAATCTTTCAGAAGAACAATTAAATACTAAGTATCGTCCCGACGGTTGGACAATCCGACAAGTGATTCATCATGTTGCAGACAGTCATCACAATAGTTATACGCGTTTCAAATGGGCTTTAACAGAGCATCAACCTGTTATCAAAGCATATTATGAAGATCGCTGGGCAGAATTGTTTGATAGCAAAACTGCTCCAATTCAACTCTCGTTAGATACTTTAAAAGCATTGCATGCAAAATGGGTGTATTTCTTGAAAGGACTTTCTAGTGAAGAGTTAGAAAAAGTGTTTATTCATCCAGAAGGAAATGAAAAAGTATCACTCAAAGAAAATATCGGAATCTACGCGTGGCATTGCAATCATCATTATGCGCATATAGAACAACTCATAATTCGAAAAGGCTGGTTATAAGTTAACGTGATTTCTATGATAAAACGAATCTTTTTTATTTTAGATTTACGATTTACGATTTACGATTTTCCTTAAACCTTAAACCACTTAATATTACAACCAATACTCGGTTTTTGATGCGCAGGAAGTTGTTCTCCATTTAATAAAGCATCTAGCGCGTTTCGCATGTCGCTTCCTGTTACGGGAATTCCGTTATTTGGTCTTGAATCGTCTAATTGTCCGCGATAAATTAATTTTAAATCTCCATCAAAAATATAAAAATCGGGCGTACATGCTGCGTCATACGCTTTGGCTATTTCTTGCGTTTTGTCATATAAATAAGGAAACGTAAATCCTTCTTTTTTTGCGTTTTCTTTCATTAAATGTGGCGCATCCGCGGGATAATTTTCCACATCATTGCTAGAAATTGCCACAAAACCAATGCCTTTCGACTGATAATCCTTTGCCAATTCTACCATTCCTTGATTCACATGCTTTACAAACGGACAATGATTGCAAATAAACATAATAACGGTGCCGTTTTCTCCTTTTAATTCATGTAAAGAAAGGATGTTAGCTGAAACAGTGTCTTGTAAAGAAAAATCGGGAGCTTTTGTGCCAAGCGAAAGCATGTTGGATGGAGTAAGTGCCATTTGATTTATTGTTTTTTAAAGCATAAATTTACTCAAAAAAATACAATGGGAGATTTAACTTGGAGTGAATTTGAAAAAGTAGACATGCGCATCGGGACGATTATTGAAGCCAATAATTTTCCAAAAGCCAGAAAACCAGCGTATCAACTCACCATTGACTTTGGCGAGGAAATCGGAATTCGAAAATCATCTGCGCAAATCACGAAACGTTATACAAAAGAAGAACTCATTGGCAAACAGATCATGGCAGTTGTCAATTTTCCTAAAAAACAAATCGCAAATTTTTTCTCCGAATGTTTGGTTATGGGCGCAGTGGATGGCGATGATGTCATTTTAATGGAACCTTCTACCAAAATCCCAAACGGTTTAAAGATTTCGTGATTAATCATAATACGGATCCATGATGCCGCTTGGCGTATATTCTCCTTTATACCAAAATTGTGCAGGATTGACACTTCCGTCAAATTCTTCACTGTATACTATTTTATCTTCTCTATCGTTGTGATTGGTTTTATACAAGAGTTTTATACGTAATTTCGTTGGAATGGCACCTTCATATTTCGGAATGGTGAATTCCCAAAATGATTTTTTGGCCAAAAATAAACTGTGATAACTATTGCCGCACCAGCTATTAGGAGTATATTCAATATCTTTCCACAAACCATTTTCATCTTTTGCTTGTACATTCATATACAAACGACTGTCTTGTGCATCAAAGAAAATAGAATCTTTCGTTGCATTGTACACATAAACCTTATGTCCTTTATATTCTTTATAATACGGAACGATAGCTTCCGTATCAATAGAAATTCCAAATGCATTCTCTGGGAATTGTTGCTTTTTTTCTATTTTTTGAAATGAATTATCAGAACCTCCCCAACCTCCTAAACCGTTTAATTCGTCAACTGAAGGCGAAGATGCATAAAAATAACCACGGTTCATGGCTAAAATATTGAATGGCTTTAATACATCTGAGTTGGATTCTTTTTCTTGCCAAACAACTTCTCCTTGTTGATTCAAATACATCATGACATCGTTCTGTTGTACATGAATTAAGTCGTCGTATACTGTATCTAGATTTATCCCAGAAAACTTTGCAGGAACAATCACGTTAGTTTTTAAATTACAAAACCCATAACGATAGCTGTTTTCATCTTCAATTCGATACACTAAATATTTACCAACTTGTTGAAAACTGTCGTATTCTTCAGTAAGGTTAGTTAGTGGCACGGTATATTCACCATTTCTATCGATCATTCCCCAAGCATCATCAAGCGCAACATAAACTTCGTTAGTATTGAAGAAGTTTTCAGGTTTTTCATCATAAAAGTTAGGTGCAAATTCGTCAAACGTATTAGTACCAACATAATTTCCTTTCGTATCTATCAGTCGAAAATTTTTGGTAGTTCTATTTTTAACGAAAGCGCGCTCTTTACTGTAGCTAGACATTTCTGCCCATGAAGTATCTTTTTTGATAATAGTTCCTTTGGTGTCGATAATTCCTTTGTATGAATTGTTTTTTCTTTCTTGCCAATCGCTAATGCTATCAGGATTTTTCTTAAAAAAATCAACCACACCTATATTTTCAGAGAAATATTCTTCATCATACTCAAATTTCCATGGCTGATTCTTAATTTTTAAAACAACATTTCCAGAGGTATCAATAAAACCATCAAAGTCATTCGCGTCGTCTTCGTCATCTGTAGAAAACTCTACAAAAGCGAATCCATTTATGAAATAATTAATTCTGTCAAATTTATCAAGAGGAACTACAATGTTACCGTTTGTGTCAATAACTCCATAACTTCTTCGTCCTTTTTCCACAATAGCAATTTCTTCTTTATCAAAGAAAATAATAGAATTGTAGATTGGCTCTAAAATGATATTTCCTTGACGATTAATGAGTCCTTTTTTACCATCTTTTCCCGTTACTACAGAAAAACCTTTTTCTGAAAACAAATTGATTTGTTGAAAATCGTGATTAAAAAGTACTTCACCTTTGGTATTGATAAAATAAGGTTTTCCATCGCGATACATTCTCGCAATACCATTAAAAAAGCGCGAACCAGTATCATACGTTGCAGGAATAACCATTTCTCCTTTGGTGTTTATAAATCCGAATCTTCCGTTTTTTGCAACAAGTGCCAAACCGTTTATGAAATAACCTGCCTGCGTGAATTGAGGTTGTATGACTACCTTTCCGTCACCATCCATATATCCCCAAACGTTATTGTCAATTATTCTGTATAAAGATTGTTGGAGTTTTTCTTGTGAGATTGCTTTTGAGAAAAGGCCAATGCTTAGCGTAAAAAGAATGATGAAAAAATACTTCATAGTTAGCTGTTTTGAGATAAATTTACCTAATGGAATAACGCTAAAAAAGAGCTAGTTAGTATGAAGGGCAACTGAATGCGTGAATGATAATTTTGAATTAGTTAAAAGAAAAATATTTTAACCAGCAACTCTACTTAGCCGCTTCCACCAATTCCAGCTGGTCTACTGAAATGGTAGTTGTAAATAGTCCGTAGTTGACCACAGCTTTCCCTTTTTCAATACTGTCAATAGTTCCGACTGCTTTTCCATCGGGCATGCGAACGCGATCACCTATTTTTAAAATTGGTCTTGGCTTTTCTGCTTCTTTTTTAGCTGCTTTTTTCTTCTCTATTTTCTTTTCTTCACGAATCACCGCTACTTTTTGAATGACTTCTTTTTTAGCCGCTTGTTGTTTGGCTTTTTGTGCTTTTTTCTCTTTCGCAGATTGCTTTTTACGCTTGGAGTTTTCTGTTTCTACAATACGTAAAAACTCTGAAATCAACGGACGTTTCTTTTTGTTTTCAAAATAGCGCTCTGCAATTTCGTTGATTTTATTTCCCAAATAAATCATACGTTTATCATGATCGTACAATTGCTGGTAACTTTCCAACTTGGACTTCATTTTCGTATTCAACGTGTCCAATCGTTGATTTTCTTCACGTGCTTTAATTTCTTCTTCTTTTAGTAATTTTGAAGTTTTCTCCATCTCGCTGCGTTCCTTTTGAAGTTTGGCAATGGTAGCATCAAAACGTACTTTTCCGCGTTCAATCTTCTTTTTCGCTTTGTTGATTAAACTGTACGGAATACCATTTTTCTGCGCAACTTCAAAGGTAAACGAGCTTCCTGCTTGTCCGAGCGCCAATCTGTAAACAGGTTGCAGCGTTTTGCTGTCAAACATCATATTGGCATTGGTTGCATGCGGCAATTCATTTGCCAATAATTTCAAATTGGAGTAATGCGTCGTAATGATTCCGAAAGCTTCACGTTCGTAAAAGACTTCCAAAAACGTTTCCGCCAAAGCGCCACCCAATTCCGGATCACTTCCTGTACCAAATTCGTCAATTAAAAACAGCGTTTTGTTATTACACTTTTTCAAGAAGTAATTCATCTGTTTTAAACGATAACTATATGTACTTAAATGATTTTCAATAGATTGCCCGTCACCAATATCTGTCAAAATTCGCTCAAACAAACACATTTTACTACGTTCATGCACCGGAACTAACATACCACTTTGCAACATGAGCTGCAACAAACCAATGGTTTTTAGCGTGATACTTTTTCCGCCAGCATTTGGTCCAGAAATCACAATAATTCTATTGCCTTGACGCAACTCAATAGTTTGCGGATAGGTAGTTTCGTTTCGCTCCTTGTTCGTCAAATAGAGTAGTGGATGGTACGCATCTTTCAAGAATAACTCACGTTTCTCGGAAATTTCAGGTAGAATAGCGTTCATAGAAGCTGCATATTTTGCTTTGGAGTAACTTACATCCAAATCGCTCAAAAAGTCTTGATAATCACGTAAAAGCGGCGCAAACGGTCGTGTAAAATCTGTCAATTCCTTTAAAATGCGCGTAACTTCTTCTTTTTCTTCATATTCTAAATTGGAAAGCTCTCGTGAATATTGCAGCGTGATTTCGGGTTCAATATACACAATGCTACCTGTTTTAGAATTTCCCATGATCGCGCCTTTTACTTTGCGTCGATGCATAGCTTTTACAGCCAACACTCTGCGATTATCAACTACTGTTTCACGAATTTCATCCAAATAATCTGCTTGATGATATCTGCTCAAGGCAGAAGAAAAACTCTGATTTATTTTCCCACGAATGCTTAAAATTCCACGTCGAATGCGTGCCAATTCAGGCGAAGCTGTATCTTTTACTTCTCCAAAACGATTGATAACATTATCAATTTCGGTAATTAATACTTTGGTAAACTCAATCTGTTCGGAGCGTTTGTGTAAAGTGGGATAGTATTCTAGAAATTTCTTAAAAAACTTAATTAAAACATTAACTGTGTTAGAAATCGCAGAAATTTTACGAAATCCCTGAATTTCCAAGAAACTGTTTTCAATCGCTAACATTTTAATTTCCAACGAAATACCATCAAAACCATGATTCGGAATGACGTTTTCATTTTCAAAAGATGCTAAGTATTCATTCACATACGACAAATGCGTCAACAATATATCCTTATCCTGAAAAGGCTTGGTATTGCTGATTTTCTGTTTTCCGTACGCCGTTACGGCATGTTCTGAAACTTGTTGTAAAACCGTTTCAAACTCTAAATCATCTAATGTTTTGGAATGTATTTTAATCATTGTACATTTGGACAGCTAAGCGTCTCAATTAAGGTCTGTTTTTAAAGACGATTGCAAAGGTACTTATTTATATGTGGAATTTGAAATATATAAATTGTTGATTTTTGAGATGATTACAACGATGACAAAAGAAAAACTATGAATGTAAAGATTGAAGAAAGCTGGAAATTTCACTTACAAGACGAATTTGAACAACCCTATTTTCAACAATTGATAAATTTTGTAAAAGAGGAATATACCAATCACCAATGTTTCCCAAAAGGCAAAGATATTTTTGCTGCATTTGATCATTGTCCGTTTCATCGCTTAAAAGTGGTGATTATTGGACAAGATCCGTATCATGGTGTGGGACAAGCCAATGGTTTATGTTTTTCAGTAAATGACGGTGTTCCGCATCCGCCATCGCTCATAAATATTTTTAAAGAAATCAAACGTGATATTGGAGTTGATACGCCAACCAGTGGAAATTTAGAGCGTTGGGCAAAACAAGGTGTGTTATTACTCAATGCTACGTTGACCGTTCGAGCGCATCAAGCGGGAAGTCACCAGGGAAAAGGCTGGGAAACGTTTACCGATGCTGTGATTAAAGTGATTTCTGAGAAAAAAGAGAATGTTGTTTTTCTCCTTTGGGGCGGATATGCAAAGAAAAAAGGAGCAAAGGTGGACAAAAGCAAGCATTATGTGTTAACTTCTGGACATCCATCGCCATTGAGTGCCAATCGCGGATATTGGTTTGATAACAAACATTTTAGTCGTTGTAATGATTATTTGGTTAGCAAGCGTATTGAAGGAATTCGGTGGTAGTTTTTTTACTCGCTTCGCTCATAGATGCGCTGTCGCTGTTGGATTATTAGAATCGCTTCGCTCTTAGATTTTTAATGTGCTTTAGCGTCTTCCTTGATTTATTATTGCTGTCATTCCTGCGAAGGCAGGAATCCATGAAGCTTCAAAAGGATTTATAATCGAATCATTCAATTTTTCAGTCATTTAATCATTTAATTCAAAGCATAAAAAAAGGTCGCAACAAAAAGTTACAACCTTATTATTTATAATTGGATAGTTTTTACTAGTATACTTCTACGCAGTTTGCTTCTTCAGCAGTAGCTGTCATAATGTAGTTTTCCTTTGCGTCGTCAGTATCAGCGAAGTTTACACCTTTTCCCATGCAGTTCGATCCACATGATGCTAATAATAATCCTGCTGCTGCGATTGCTAATAATGATTTTTTCATAATGATTGTAGTAATTGTAATGTTAATAATCTGATAAATTTTGGTTTAATTGGTAGAAAGTAACATTTTGCCCTTTTTACTTTCTGATACAAATGTACCATCGCAAAGTTGAAATGAAACATTTTATCGATTACCCGTTTAAATTTTCGTTAAATTACATAAAATCGTCTTTTAACGTCAATTCACAGGGTGAAATACACCGTTCATCGACACAAAACCCCTTTTGAAAAAGGGGAAATTTCCTCTGCGTAAACAGGTGTTTTTACGGGTGTGGAACGGATTAAAGTCTTTGTTTTTTTGAAAGTGAAGTAAAAAAAGAGCGACTCTTTCGGTCGCTCAGTACTGTTATAGTACTTTAATGTGAGTTCGACTTAAGAAATCACTATGTAATTCACAATTCACTAAGAAATAACTAATTGTCAGTTCAGGAGCGCAGTCGAGAACAACTAAGAATTGACAATTTCAAAGGAATCTCATGAGCTATGCTCGGTATCTACGATAATGCTCGATTTGACATTGAGTGTAATATATTGATAATCAGATATATAATAAAATAGTTATATCGAACTCACGTTACTTTATGTGTCAAGTCTTTATATTTCCATTTTTGAGGAATGATATCCAAACTTAACAGTTTGTCTTGTACTTTAGTAATCGTTTTTTCGTCTATGATTTCTTGACTCCATTCGGTTAACGACAACCATTTTTGTACATCTTCCAATTGCTGTTCGTAGCGTGAGGCAATCATTTCGTCGATGTTTGGAATATCTTTAAATTTCGCTGTCATTTCGTTGATGATGCTTAAAATGGTCTTTACCGTTTCTTCATCTTTTTCTAACAATTCTGTTCGTACTGCGATGACAAAACACGGCCAAGGAGTAGGGCAGTCCGCAACACGTTTGAAAATTCCTTGATCAACCAATGGTTTTGTGGTGAAATGTTCCCACATAAAATAATCGCCTTTTCCTTTATTCAAACCATCAATCGCGCCTTCTAAATTATTGATGACTTCAAACTCTAAATCGTCCGTGTCCCAACCATTATTTTCGGCGTTTACATACGCCATTAGGTGCGAACCAGAGCCAAAACGACTAATAGCAGCTTTAGTTCCTTTTAAATCGTCAATCGTATTGTAGGGTGCGTCTGCAGCAACGTGAATTCCCCAAATTAAAGGCGATTCCACAAAAGTTTGTACAATTTTAGACGGATTTCCAGCAATGATATCTTTAATAATTCCTTCCGTAAGAATCACAGCAATGTCAATCTTTTCATTCCGAAGCGCTTTACACATAGCGCCTGTTCCTTCTGGATAATCTTTCCAGCGCAAGCTAATACCTTCTTTTTCGTACGCACGTTCTTTTAAGGTTAAATACCACGCGAGATTGAAATGTTCTGGAACTCCTCCTATGTTAATTTTTTTCATGTAGTTTTCTTATACTAATTTGTCTAAAGTGTATTGTATCAGTTGGTCTACGGTTTGTTTGGGTTGTTGACTAAATTCTCCCAAAGGTCTGTTGGCAATAATCGCATTCATGGAAAGTGCGCGATGTCCTAATAGATTTGCCAAACCGTAAATTCCCGCAGTTTCCATTTCGAGATTTGTTATTTTTTTTCCATTGTGATGGAAGGTCGCTAGTTTTTCATTCAGTTGTTCATCTTGTACTTGCAATCGAACTTTACGACTTTGCGGACCGTAAAAGCCAACATTTGTACCTGTAATTCCTAAAGTCGTCTGCGCTGAGGATAATTTGTCTATCAATTCCATATTTCCTTTCACAACATACGGTTCTGATTTTCTGGGAGACCAATTGGTTTGCTGTACGAATGCTTCTGTAAATTCGGTTTGCAATACATGTTCACAGTCGTAAAAATGCAATAGACTGTCAAATCCGATTGCATATTCGCTAATGACAAAGCTGTCTACAGGAATATTTTCTTGAATTGAACCCGAAGTTCCGATGCGGACAATATCCAAGCTTGTCAACTCTTTTTTTACCGTTCGCGAAGCAAAATCAATATTCACAAGCGCATCGAGTTCATTAAACACAATGTCAATATTATCTGTTCCGATTCCCGTAGAAAGCACTGTTATACGCTTTCCGCGAAGTGTTCCTGTGTGCGTCACAAACTCGCGTTTCGCTTTTTTAAGTTCAACGGTATCAAAATACTTGCTTACCGAATCTACACGATCAGGATCGCCAACTGTAATGATAATGGGCGCAATGTCTTCAGGAAGTAAATTAAGGTGATAAATACTTCCATCAGGATTTATAATGAGTTCTGACTCAGCTATTCTATTCATGTTTTGTTACTATTTGTTCTGATGGATGATAGCAGAATTTGTATTTTTCACAATTGCCAAAAATAGTTTCATCCAATACTTCTTCATAAAAGTTTTGCATTTCATCTACCGCTAAAAAACCTTCTCTGTTTAAGTCTAAACGCTCATTTTTGGTTTCGTAAAAGCGAGATAATTTGTCAATAATATGCGTTATTTGTAAATCGCCAAATCCGTAATATCCTTGATATTGGAGAATGTATCCTGTGAGTTGACGCGTATTTTTTATTTCTTCTTGACGAATGATTTTTAAAATGTGAGTTTCCAGCACATTCAATCCGCTTGCGATGTTTGGAAAACGCTTTAAATGTGCATTGATACAATTGGTTAAATATGGAAATGAAGAACGTGTAGTGACGTAGTTTTTAAAATCAATATGATTGTCAGAGCAGTATAGTTTCCATAACGTATCAGCCAGTGCAATATCAGCTTCTGTTAACAGTATTTTATTTTTATAATGCGTTAGAAGCTGTTCGTCCGAAAGTTCACCCAAACCTTTTAGTTGTGTTTCATTTTCAACCCAACCACTACACACCAAATAGATTTTACTTGAAATTTTAAGTTGTTTGATGTGACTGAGTGCTGCCAACATATTAATGTGACAAAACAAATCGTATTCAAACCATAAAACGATAGTAGAGTATTTGGAAAAATTTGTGGTGAGTAACGGAATTAAAAACGATTCATCGTATGTTAGTTCTGTATCTATGAATTGCTTTAAATACTCCATTCGTGCCTCTTTAAAAGCATCCGTTTTTAAATCATATACCGTTTTACCTTCACACAACATTTCGCGCCACACCAATTGGTCGTCTGCAACACCAATTTTTGTGAGTCTTGGTGTTAAGCTATCACCATTAACTATATGGAGTGTTTTGTGTAGCATTTATCCACCAACTCGTTTTACATTGTAATTTTCTTTTTCAAGAATTTCGATGACTTTATCTCTAAAATTCCCTTGAATGATGATTTCGCCATCTTTGACGCTTCCGCCAACACCGCATTTTACTTTCAAGAGTTTTCCTAAATCTTTTAAATCGTCTTCTGTTCCAACAAAACCTTTGATTACGGTTACTACTTTTCCACCGCGACCTTTGTTGCTAAAATGTGCTTCCAAGTATTGTTCGTCCGGCGATAATGTTTCTTCAGTTGTTCCTTCTTCTAATTCAAAATCATCATTTGTAGAAAAGACAAATCCGCCTAAATCCTCCAAACTGTTCATTTTTTTCTTTCCCATGAATGTTATATTAACGAGTGAATATATGAAAAATCATGTTCTTTTCATGAAAAAATAAGAAATTGTCTAAGAAGTACCGATTTCGTCAAACCGAACTTGATTCGGTTTCGCATAACAGTTGGAAATCCATGTGATGAGATTCTGAGTCAAGCTCAGAATGACGCTGGGTTATACTTTTTAGACAATTTCTTACTTGTGAAAATTTATCTAATTTTAAAATAAACTTACTTCTTAATCAATCCCAATTCAATCAAACGCTGATTTAAAAACTCGCCCGCAGTAATGTCTTCGTATTGTTTCGGATTGTTTTCGTCGATACAGTTTTCCAAGCAATCCAACGGCATTTCACTGATTGGGTGCATAAAGAATGGAATAGAGTAGCGGGATGTTCCCCACAATTCTCTTGGCGGATTCACCACGCGGTGAATTGTAGATTTTAGCTTGTTATTACTGTGGCGCGACAACATATCGCCTACATTAATGACCAATTCGTCTGGCTCAGCAATTGCATCCAGCCATTCGCCATCATGACGTTGTACTTGCAATCCTTTTCCGTGTGCGCCCATTAACAACGTAATTAAGTTGATATCGCCATGCGCTGCAGCACGAACCGCATCTTTTGGTTCACTCGTAATTGGTGGATAGTGAATTGGACGTAAAATACTGTTTCCATTTTTGATATAATCGTCAAAATAGAATTCATCCAAGCCTAAATACAATGCTAAAGCACGTAATACATACTTTCCAGTTTTTTCGAGCATTTTATAGGTTTCTTTCCCAACTTCATTAAAGTTTGGCAACTCTTCAACCGTAACGTTATCAGGATATTCTTCTTCTAATTTCGGATTGTCTTCTACATACTGACCAAAATGCCAAAACTCTTTCAAATCACCGACTTTTCTACCTTTGGCACTTTCTTTTCCAAACGAAACGTAACCGCGCTGTCCACCAATACCTTCAATTTCGTACTTGCTCTTCGTTTCTAAAGGCAAGGCAAAAAACTGTTTGATTTCCTCATAAAGATTATCGACCAACGCATTGCTTAAAAAATGCCCTTTTAATGCTACAAAGCCAATATCTTCGTATGCTTTTCCTATTTCGTCAATAAATTTTTGCTTGCGTTTCGGATCGTCTGATAGGAAATCGGCTAAATCTACACTTGGAATATTTTTCATGTAATTCAAATTTTATTTTACTGAAACTTAAAATTTCAAACGATTTCGAAGTTCGTCTGAAAACTGAATTGTTAATAACTTTATCAGCCTAAAAGGCTTACGAATACAAATGTAGCTAAAAATATACGGTTGAAAAAAGAGAGTTATTAACAATTGTAAAAATTCTCTCATTGCGCTTTGAGGAACCGTTTTTTTTAATGATTTTTGAATTTCGCAATTAAAGAAATACAATTCATGCCAACGACACTAAAACCAATGGTTTACGATAAAAGAAATTTGACTAACGAAACGTTGCTCAATCTATATAAAAAGATGCTGAAACCGAGAATGATAGAGGAGAAGATGCTCATTCTGCTTCGTCAAGGAAAAATCTCAAAATGGTTTGGCGGCATTGGGCAAGAAGCAATCGCAGTTGGCGTAACTTCTGCATTGACAAAAGACGAATATGTGTTGCCAATGCATCGAAATTTGGGAGTTTTTACAACGCGTGAAATTCCACTATATCGTTTGTTTTCGCAGTGGCAAGGAAAGGCGAATGGTTTTACCAAAGGACGCGACCGTAGTTTTCATTTTGGTACGCAAGAGTTTAAAATTGTGGGAATGATTTCACATTTAGGACCACAATTAGGTGTGGCAAGTGGAATTGCTCTGGCAAATAAGTTAAAAGACAACAAACAAGCCTGTGCCGTATTTACAGGCGAAGGCGGTACAAGTGAAGGTGATTTTCACGAAGCGTTAAACGTAGCTTCTGTGTGGAGTTTGCCTGTGTTGTTTTGCATTGAAAATAACGGTTACGGATTGTCCACACCAACTTCAGAGCAATATAATTGTGAGCATTTGGCAGATAGAGGCAAAGGCTACGGAATGGAATCGCACATCATTGATGGAAATAATATTTTGGAAGTCTATTCGAAAGTTTCTGAATTGGCAGATAGCATTCGCGAAAATCCGAGACCAATTTTATTGGAGTTTAAAACCTTTCGCATGCGCGGACATGAAGAAGCGAGCGGTACAAAATATGTTCCAGACGAATTGATGAATGCGTGGTCTGCGAAAGATCCGATAGATAATTATCGTAATTTTTTACTATTAGAAGGTGTGCTTACGCAAGAAATTGAAGAAGCGTATCAACAAGAAATTTCAGCCGAAATCAACGAAAACTTGCAAAAAGCGTTTGACGAAGAAAAGATTACTTCTGCTAAAAGTAATGAATTAAATGATGTATATAAAAGTTCAGTATACGAAGAAGTTACGTCAAATTCAAACACAGATAATATACGCTTTGTAGATGCCATTTCGCAAGGTTTGCAACAATCGATGGAGCGACATGATGATTTGGTCATTATGGGACAAGATGTGGCGGAATATGGTGGTGTTTTTAAAATCACGAATGATTTTATCAATCAGTTTGGAAAAGAGCGTGTGCGCAATACGCCAATCTGTGAATCTGCCATCGTTTCTGCGGCATATGGACTTTCCGTAAACGGTATGAAAGCCGTGATGGAAATGCAGTTTGCCGATTTTGTATCTAGTGGATTCAACCCGATTGTAAACTTATTGGCAAAGTCACACTATCGCTGGAATCAGCATGCCGATGTTGTGGTGCGAATGCCTTGTGGTGCAGGTGTTGGCGCAGGACCTTTTCATTCACAAACCAACGAAGCGTGGTTTACCAAAACACCAGGTTTAAAAGTGGTGTATCCAGCATTTCCGTACGATGCTAAAGGTTTGTTGGCGACAGCGATTAACGATCCGAATCCTGTATTGTTTTTTGAACATAAAGCCTTGTATAGAAGCGTGTATCAAGACGTTCCGACGGATTATTACACACTTCCGTTAGGAAAAGCATCGTTGTTAAAAGAAGGGAATGATATTACGATTATCTCTTTCGGTTCAGCGGTACATTGGGCATTGGAAACTTTAGAAAAAAACACAGATATTGCTGCCGATTTGATTGACTTACGTACATTACAACCGTTAGATACAGAAGCAATTTATGCATCCGTCAAGAAAACAGGAAAAGCCATTATTCTACAAGAAGATTCGCTATTTGGAAGTATTTCTAGCGATATTTCGGCAATGATTATGGAAAACTGTTTTGAGTATTTAGATGCGCCTGTAAAGCGTGTGGCGAGTTTGGAAACACCAATTCCATTCGATCAAGGCTTGGAGCAACAATATTTACCAAAAAACGATTTTGAAGCAGCATTGTTAGAGTTGTTAGCGTATTAGATTTCTTAGAAGTTTAGACTCCTTAGAATCTTTAGATGTGTTAGACGTACAAACCTGAATCTGGCGTGTTTAATGATTATCATTTGTTTGCTATGGTCAGCATTTTTATTTTTGTGACATGAAACAACTCAATCCATCCATAAAATTGCACTTGCTTATTGGTGCCCTTACTAGTGTTTGGATATTTCTATTTGCGTTTTTTATTCGTCCGTATGAGCATGGCAGCATGGACTTTACCATTTGGATAACCGTAAGTATAGGGTTTAGTGTACTGGCATTTGTGTGTTATGCGATAGTAAGTTTCATTCAAAAAATAATATATCAACAACTTTCCAAATGGAGTTTTCTGCTAGAAGTTGGTATGTTGCTATTGTTTTTTGTGTTATACACTGTGGCCACCTATACTTTTTACCGAAGTTCCTTAGTGAAAGGATTTTATGATTTTACGACGTTTTTACGAGAAATCATCTTGACTTCGATGCTGATTTTAACGCCAATTTTAATTCTTTTCAGAACGTATGCCATCAAATTAATTCCTTCACGAGAAGAAACAATTACGATTAAAGGTGAAAACAAACTAGACATTCTCAAAATAAAACCTTCCGATTTAATCT
The DNA here is from genome assembly GCF_003054265.1 of Kordia periserrulae. Lineage (GTDB taxonomy): Bacteria > Bacteroidota > Bacteroidia > Flavobacteriales > Flavobacteriaceae > Kordia > Kordia periserrulae. The sequence goes on from NZ_QBKT01000004.1 coordinate 163,470, forward strand.
GCATTTCCAATTCACAAAACTATGTGGAGATTTTCTATTTAGACCAAAACGAATTGCAATCAAAATTGATTCGTACGTCCCTAAAAAAGTTACAAGCGGATTTTGATTTTTTGCTACAAATTCATCGTTCACATTTGATAAATCCGTCACATTTTAAATCGTGGAAAGATGCTTCTACCATTTTGTTGACACAAATGGAGCTTCCTGTTTCCAAAAACTACAAAGAACAGGTATTAGCGCTGTAATTTTTATACCTAAAACAGCTTATTTCATACCTAAACTGTACGTTTTCAACCTAAATAACACACTTTATACCTTTCCCTAATTCACCTATTTTTCACGACTCATTTTGATGGTATTTTTGACGCATCAATCAAAATAAAATATCAAAAAAATGAAAAAAATAGCTTGGCTCATCATCATCTATTTGTGTATGTACATCGGAATTTTTCGTCCACTAAAATATTTTCTAGCCGACGGTCCAATCGATTTACTCACAAGCAAACCCGATAAAGTACTCAACAGTGTCATTTATATGACGGCATTTTACATTCACATCACTTTTGGCGGAATTGCACTGCTCATTGGTTGGATACAATTCATCAAAAAGTTTCGCGACAAATTCCGAAAAGCACACAGAATCATTGGAAAAATATATGTGCTTTCGGTTTTAATTAGCGCGCCCGTAGGCTTTTACATTGGACTTTTTGCAAGTGGCGGCATTGTACCACAAATAGGATTCACGTTTGGTGCGTTTATTTGGTTTGTGTTTACGTATTTGGCGTATAAAGCCATTCGTAACGGAAATATTGCAAAACACCGCGAATACATGATTTACAGCTATGTTGGGAGTTTTGCCGCCGTAATGTTGCGCTTTATTTTATATCCACTCATCGAAATTACGGGCGATTTTGCATTTGCTTACAGCATTTCAGTATGGGGAAGTTGGTTGCCCAATTTCGGATTTGCCTATTTGTGGGTTCATAAGCGAGAATTGTTAATTTCTATCTACAAAAAATACAAGCTAAAACAAGTGTTGATTGGGCTTTTTATCCTTTCGGGAAGTGTCTTTTTAGTTTCACATACCAGCCCGCAAACGTGGTTGTATAAAAGTGCTTCGTTTGAAGGTGAAGCATTTCCGAAAAATACTTCCTTGACGAACTCCATCTTTACGAAAGAAAAAATTCAAGAAATCAGCAACTATCTCAAAGAAGAAGCCGAAACCACAAGTATGCTGGTGTTGGAAAATGGAAAAGTAGTGTTTGAATATGGTGATGTGTCAGAAATTAGCAATGTCAGTACGGTTCGTAAAGGTATCGTTTCACTATTGTATGGAAAATATGTAGAAAATGGCTTAATTGAGCTTAATCAAACGCTTGAAACACTCGGAATTGATGAAGAAGATGGATTGCTTTCATCTGAAAAGGAAGCGACTATTCAAGATGTATTGACGGCGCGCTCAGGTATTTTTCATGAAGCTGTACACGATGAACGTGCTATTTTTGAAAAACAAGAAAGAGGAACTAAGCCACCTGGAACGTACTTTTTGCCAAATCAGTGGGATTATAATGTGGCAGCACATATTCTGGAAGAAAAAACAGGAAGAACCATTTTTACAGAATTTCAGGAGCAACTAGCAGTTCCACTAGGTTTTCAAGATTGGAATTATCACAATCAAGATAAAACGATTCAAAAAAGTAAATCGCGTTATGCGGCGTATAATTTTCATTTATCAACTCGCGATATGGCGAAAATTGGACAATTGATGCTGCAAGAAGGAAACTGGAACGGAAAACAACTCATTTCCAAAGACTGGATTCAGAAAATCACGACCACTTTTACGCCAAAAGACACGGTAAATGCACGTTTTGATAGAGATGTGTCAAGTCCGTTGCAACAGTCATACGGCCATTTTTGGTGGATTTTTGACCGCTTTTACGACAATCCAGATTTTGAAGGTGCTTATACAGCACAGGGAGAATTTGGGCAATACATCACCGTCATTCCAAAGCGAAATATGGTAGTAGCCCACAAAACAACCGTTGATATTTACACATTATTACATTTTTCAGACAGAACTGCCACACCAACATGGCGTTATTGGTGGATTCTGCGAAAATTGTTGTTACACCGAAAACCAATCGCGTCGTTGGAAACTGAGAAATCAACCGCAGAAATCATCGAATTCATCAGAGAAAACTATACAAAAGACTCCGATTACGGAATTTCCGAGCGATTAATCAACGAGTACGGTTTGTCGTTAGCAGAAAAAGGGAGACATGAAGAAGCTATTTTGATGTATCAATTAAATCTGGAAATCTATCCCAAAGGCTATTATACACATCGTATTTATGATTATTATGCGGAAAGTCTGCGAAAACTGGGTAGAGAAGCAGAAGCATTGCCATTACTGGAAAAGTCTTTGGAATACAATCCTTGGAATACAGCATTGGAAAAGGAACTCAAGCTATTAAAAAAGTCATCTTAGCGTTTTTTCATTCCAAACAAAATTCGCGTGAGAGCAAACGGATAAATGAAAAATCTGTAGATAATTATAATAACGGGAAATGTCGTCATAAGTAATATTAGAACTTTTACACCAATTGGCATTTCCCATTGCACAATATAATACGCAAATACCACAATGACAGTTTGATGCAGGATGTAAAACGGGTAAATGGCTTCGTTCAGTTTTTTGACAAGCGTACTTTCTTTGTTGAACCAAATTTGTCCGTAGCCTAAAAGTGTAATGACAAAACTCCAGCCGACCAAACAACACACTAAATACCAAAGCATCCAGCCTTGATTTTTAGTTAAATACGGCGCAATCCATTCACCGGGAACATAATAATATGTGTAAAAAACGACGGAACTGATGATAAACAACAGGAAATTTAGCTTCCGATACTGATTCAAATGTTTCCAAGTCATATCTGCGGAAGCGAACAACATTCCCAATACAAAAAAGAAACTATAGAAAAAGGTAGATGACAAGTTAAACAGGTCTTTATCATTACTCAGATAGTAGCTTTTGAGCCACAAAAACCCTACACTCAATGGAATGACCAAGGCGAACAATCCGAAGCGTTTGGCGGTAAAATGCTTAAAAAGGTTTAAAAATTTAGCGGATTTGGTAGATTTTAGAAATAAAATCAGCGGAATGGCGATTATTGACATCCAAAATAAATTTTCAATAAACCACAAATGATTGACTTCAAAATCAGCATTTGTGTAGATTTCCCAGTAGGAAGTATACTGCGCGCGATTTTCAAAGAAGGTTTGCGGTGGCACAATGATGAAAATTCCAAAAAATAGCGGCAATAAAAGTCGCACAGAACGCTCTTTCAGAAAGTCAATCCACGTACGTTTTGAAAAAGCAAAAATGGTTCCTGTTCCTGAAATGAGAAATAATAATGGCAATCGAAATTGCTCAAAAAACACCATAATATCATCTAATAATTTGCTTGAATCTGTATTCATGATGTGAAAATCATCTCCGTTAAACGGCATACAAATATGATGTGCATAAACAGCTAAAATGGCGATAACGCGAAGCCAATCTAAATCGTATCTGCGAGTTTTTGTGTGCAAAATTGTTCGTTTTTTGATAGCACAAACGTATAAAGATTTATAACGAAATCCTTGTAAAAGTGACTGTTTACATGGTTTTGTGATGAAATACATTCAAAAGTATTCAGCTTTGTGTAGTAGCAGAAAAATAGGAATTGAAATCGCTTAACTTTGAACGCGATACAGGAACTTTTTCAGCATACTTTTGAAGCGTTAACTGATAACCTTGTGCATTTCCTTTGCACTCAATTATTTTGTCCAAATTCACCAAATAGGAGCGATGTGTTTTGTAAATATTTGAAAAGTCTTGCAACTGATTCTCCAAATCTTTTAATGTAATACGAAGTAGTTTTTTGGTGACTTTATCGTGCTGTTCGAGGAAGATTTCGGTATAATTACCTTCTACTTTGGCGAATAAAAAATCTTGTATGTAAAATTGAAAATCGCTTCCTGAAATATGACAAATTTGCGGTTCTGTAGTTATAGGGTTAGCTTTTGAAAAAGAGAGCCTTTCTAGGCTTTTGCTGTGTTTTTGAATCAATCGCTGGACGTTTAACGGTAAAATTATCAGTAATAACAACACGCCAACCATAAACGAATTTCGAATTTCTTCATACAAATAACGAAACGACCAATTGTTTGGATTGTCATAAATAATATCGCGTACCAAAAAACTTCCAATTCCAATCAAAAGCAGCGCAATACTCAAATGCAGCATTTCTTTGCCAATCGTCCAGCGAGAATCGTCTTTGATGGTAAAATTTACGATTGTAAAATACAAAAAGACAATCGGGATTGGTAACGTTGCATGCAAAACTAAAATCCAAACGTACGCTATTTTATGTTCTGTCGTGTTGACTTCAAACGGTTCAAACGCATACGAAAACACAAAAGCTAATAGTGAAATTACGCCTAAAATGACGAGTAATTGTCGCTTGTTTCCGTAAATGTACGGATACGGTTCACGAAGATATGTAATGAGTGAATTGCCCAAAAATCAGTGTTTGAAACGCAAATGTAAGTTTAAGAAGTTTTATATGAGAATCATTTCTTCAAAAAAGCTCGAATCTGCGAACCAATTTCCTGTATCGTTAGCAATACCGCTTCGTTTTTGATACGATTGGCAGCTTCTGCTTCGTTGACTTCGTTTTCCTGACGTTTTGATTGGAATTCTTTGGTCACAATCGTAGAAAATGGAATCAAACCTGTACGAACGTCTAAAATGATCAATTGTGTCGTTGCAAACGCTTTAATGTCTGACTTTGCAAATAGTTTATAACGCGCGTACAAATCGCTATTAATGCTATAAATCACCACGATATCCGATTGCGTTCGGACGGCAGCTTCGCGAATGCTGGTAAATGTCGGATTGTTAGAAATTAGTAAATCTGGAATTTGTGAAACCGTAGTCACACGATTGGATTCTTTGAAGTTTTTTGTGAATAAATCCAAATACGCTTGTTGTGATTTTAAATACTGTTCATTGTTTCCGTAGTAATAACGTTGGTTTTGCGTGCTTTCTAACTTTACCAATGAAACGCGTAAATTCTGCGGTAAGGTGTACGTTCCGTCTAAGATTTTTTGAATGTTTTCTTCTGAAATCGTTGCCGATTGATCATTGAATAACGATTTTGTAATCGGCGGATCGGGTTTGTATGCTGTTTGTGTAGGATATCCTGTTCCTGTAGTTTTAATTCCGCACGAAGAAAGTGCCAAAAACAAAAGTAAATACAAGGTGTTTTTCATACGTCGATATTAATGTAATTATTAAAATAAAGCAAGAAAACGAATTTTATTGTTTAACAATCAATTTTTGTCCAATTCGCAAGGTAGATGTTTTACGAATCGCATTGTCTTTACACAAAGACGCAATCGAAATATTGTACTTTTTGGAAATTCTAGAAAGTGTATCGCCGCGACGCACAGTATAAATCTTCGTTTCGTTGGCTTTACTTGCAATTGCTTCTGCTTCTGTAGTACACAATTCAATTTTGGATTTACGTTTCGAATTGTGTCTGTATGCGGTTGTCCAGCGACGTGTCACCCAAATTTCATTATTGCGAACTTTGTTTTCTTCGTTTGAAAAATCGAACACATATTCTGGGTGAATCGGAATTCCTTGAAACAATACTTCCAAATGTAAATGACTTCCGCGCGCATTTCCTGTGGTGCCGCCTTTTCCAATAATTTGTCCTTTTTTTACTGTATCATTGACTTTTACTAATTGTTTAGATAAATGTGCGTATACGGTTTCTAAGCCATTAAAATGGCGCACAACCACCGTTTTACCGTGTCCGGAATGGTAATTTACATAGCGAACTACGCCGTCAAACATGGTCATGACAGCATCACCTGTGATTAAATCAATGTCGATTCCGTTGTGCGGTCTGCGATTTCGCCAGCCGTAACGAGAAGTAATGACTTTTTTTCTCGGAATTGGCGATGCATACGTAGCATCTTCAAAAGTAAGCTGCAATGGATACTCTTTTTGAATCTTTTTATACGGATTAAAGACTTTCGTGTTCCAGTTTTCTGCAATCCAGTCTTTTTTGGGAGTTTTTCCTTCTTGTAATGCTTGCAATGCCAAAGAAATTGCAGGAAACACCGTGTTGATTTCAATTGTTGTACTTGCTATTGTATCAATTTCAACTGCAAGACTATCTTTTGTTTGCCCGTTCATGCTAGCAAAAATGGCGCATGCGCAAACGAGTAGATATACTTTTTTCATTATATATTCTATTTCTAAATCAATATAAATTTTTAGAGAACTGCCACTATAACGCTCTTTTTAAAAAATAATTGTAGTAGCTGTAAAAGCTTTATTCTGTGATGTATTTCAGTGGATTTAAACGCATTCCGTTTTGACGCACTTCGTAGTGTAAATGCGGCGCGGTGGACAATCCGGAATTGCCAACATAACCAATAATGTCGCCTTTTTTCACTGTTTGTCCAGCTGTGATGTTGAAACCTTGCAAATGCGCGTACAAAGTTTCAAAACCATCGGAATGCGATATGATGATTAAATTTCCCCAATTGCCTTCGTCTTTCGCTTTAATAACCGTTCCATCAGCCGTAGCAACGATTGGAGTTCCCAAAGAAGCTTTGATGTCAATGCCACCATGTGGTATTTTATCCTTCAATTTAGGATGTTTCCGAACGGCACCAAATTCTGAAGAAATATGGTCAACCGTTTTATTTTTTACAGGAAATAAGGAAGGAACTCCACTTTCGTTGATAGCAACTGGTATCAATTCGTTTAAAATGGTACTTTTTCCTGAATTTTTAAAAGCCATAAATGTCAACGCGATTACAGGAAGTAGTAATACATACGCGAGCTTTGAGTGATTTTTTGAAGGTGATTTTGTCATCATGTCTATTCGTTTTTTGAGTGTTGATTGTGAAAAATAATTATAGGCTGGATTGACTTTTGTAGGTTGTAAACTTGTCAAAAGCAGGGTTAAATACGATGATTTCTTAATGTTTTCCTTCGTTAAAACAGCAGCGTCAGCCTGAAATTCATGAATGGATTTGAGCGATTTCCTATAAAAGTAGGCGAGTGGATTGAACCATTGAAATGCAATAAACAATTCTGTCAAAATCATATCTATCGAATGTAACTTTGAAATATGTGCTTTTTCGTGCGTGAGAATGCACTTTTCAATCGTAGCAACAGTAGTTTTTGGAACAAAAACCCAATGAAAATAGGAGAACACTTCAGAAACGTTTGTAGCATATACTTTTGTATCATGAAGCATGATTTGTGTGGCTTTGCTTTGTAAACGAATTAAGCAAAAAATTGTTCGAGTAAATCGTATCAAAAAGCTTACGAACAACACTAAATACATTGAAAACATCCAAAAACCAATGGCTACAGTTTGATGATTTGTAGTTTCTACAGAAGTTAACGTAAAGCTTTCAGTGAACTCGGTAACTTCTTTTAATATTGGAAGTTCTATTGGTATTTGAAGTGTAGAAAACAAAGTGTCGCTCAATGGTAATAACAACGACAACGGAATCATGCTGACTAGAAAAATTCTATTAAACGCGTGAAAGGTAAATCGGCTAAAGATGCATTTAAAAAGCAAATAAAAACCGCTAAATACCAAACTTACTTGGAACAGATATATCAAAAAGCTATTCATCGTTTTCTTTCAAGGTTTTAATTTTTTCTTCCAAAATAGCTTTCATTTGCTCCATTTCGGTCAGATTGAGCGTATCACTTTCCGCAAAAAAAGAAGCAAACGAACTGGTAGAACCGTTAAAAAAGTTTCCAATTACATTTTTAAAATGCTGTGAAAAATATTGCTGCTTAGAAATCGCAGGGGAATATCTGCGAACCTTTCCAAAGGTTTCAAACTGTAAAAACTTTTTACGCACCAATACTCGTACTACGGTAGAGATTGTGGTGTATGCAGGTTTTGGCTCTGGAAATTGCTCAACAATGTCTTTTAAAAAAGCTTTGTCTAACTTCCAAACGTATTGCATGACTTGCTCTTCGGCTTTTGTTAACTCGTTCATGCAGCAAATATAGTAGAATATTTTAACTTATGACTATAAAAATAGTCGTAAAACTAAATTTGTAGTCGTAAAATTTAAAAATACCTAGGTATGAGGATGTTATGCTTTTTGAAAAGTAGATACTTTAGCATCATTACTAATATAAAAAATCAGAATTATGGCAGAATTAAATTTTGAAACCGTAAACGCTCAGATTGAATCTTTAGATTTGGATCAATTAGAAAAAAATATAGCTTCGAGAGCAAAAGTACAAGTACAAGCAAATGTAGCTGGAGTTGCTGCGATTCCTGCATATATATGTGAGGCTTGGAGCAAAATTGGAGGAATTATCAAATTGATTGCAAAATTTCCTTTTTTACCACCAAAATGGCGTAAAGCATTGGAATTACTCATCAAAACGATGGATAGTCTTTGTTAAATGTAACTTTAATATTTTATAGTTCGTGTCTAATTATTTCAGATACGAACTATTTCTGTAAAAACTTTTCTACCTCACTGATATAATTGTTTAAAAACTTTGTAGAAGCATCCAGTTCCTTCGCTTTTTGATACAATTCCAGCGCTTTCTCGTATTCTTTTTTATAAAAATAGTATAATCCTAAGTTGCGATACGCATAACTATTTTGATCGTCCAATTGCAATGATTGTTGAATATCTTGCAATCCAGCTTCCAATTGTCCGAGTTTCAACTTAGAAAACCCACGATTGTTCCAAGCAAAAGCAAATTTAGCATCAATTGCAATTACTTTGTCTAAATCAGCAATAGCTTTTTCGTGTTCGTGTAACAATCCGTAATTATATCCGCGATTATTCAAAGCTAGACTATTCTTGGAATCTATTTGTAAAGCTTCTGTGTAAAGATGAATTGCTTGCTCGTATTCATCAAAGAAACCGAGAATAATTCCCGCATTGATAAAATCGTCCGTAGTAAAAGTATCTTTATATTTTTCAGTAAATATCTCTTGTAGCTGCTTGGCTTTTTCTCGTTTATTGTTTTGAATATGTGCGTAAATCGCCAAGCGGTAAAACATGCCTGCATTGTGTTTTGCTTGTGGTATGGCTTCTTCAAAAATAGCCGCTGCTTTTCCAAATTCCGATTGCTCCATGTAATGCGAACCTTTTTGAAATTTTTGATACGACTTTCGAAACTGAAACAGCATCCACAATTGCATGCCATCATTATTGGTAAAAGTACCGTCGTGTAACGCTATGGAATCTCTTTTTGGAGCCATATTGTTGATAAAATCCAGCAAACACGAAAACACCAAAGCGAAAATGACCAACTTCGTAACGTCACCGAATTGATTATAATAAAGGACTAAAATACCCATCGTGGCGACAATCAACGAGAGTAGTGGACCGCAAATAGTCACTAAAAAACTCGTTCGGACAGAAATATCTTTTTCATGCATCACGCATAAACCGCCTTTCCAATAAAACAAATTGAACTTAAAAAAACATTCCAAGCGTCCGAATTGAAACTGCAACGATTTCTCAGGATTTCCCAACGAGCCCATATACACCGTGACTTTTTCATTCGTCAACAACAACGCTGGAATCGCATGTCCCAACTCATGAATCACGGTTGTTAACAAACGAAATGTCAACAAAGCAAGCATGAATATGATGGCGACTTCTATGGGCATATTAGGAATATTATTTTTGAGTTGTAAATGTAACTAAATATTCAAAAATAATTGACAAGCATAATTTTATTTGTTAAATCGTATACGATATATTATATTTACGTCATGATTGAAAAAATTAGTTATCGAGATCAGGTGCGGAATATTTTGCTAGCACGCATGAAATCTGGCGAAATGCAAGCTGGAGATAAGATTTCACTTGCACAATTGTCGCGTGAGTTAAACGTGAGCGTAACGCCAATTCGGGAAGCATTGACGCAATTACAACAAGCTAACATCATCGAATCCATTCCAAATCGCGGATTTGTGTTGCCAACGCTGAAACATGAAGAAGTAAAAAATTTATACGAATTGGTGGCGTGTTTGGAAGGTTTGGCAGTAGAAAATTCGACGTATTCGCCTGAAATCATACAAAAATTAAAAGTACAACAAGCTATTTTTCAACAAACTACAACCGCAATCGAGCGTATCAATGCCGATATGTTGTTTCATGAAGTGCTTACCTCTGCATACGAAAATCCAATAAGTGCGCAGATTTTGAGCGATTTAAAGATTCGGATTTTCTTCTATGAAAAAGGATTTATGGATGAAAACGGTTTCTACAAAGAATCTGAACATCATCATGATACAATGATTGTGCTTTTAGAAAAGAACGAAACACAAGAAGCAGCCCAAATTTTACGCGACAACTGGATGCAAATTTTAAACTATACTTCATGAAGCATATTGCGAAACTTTTTGTTGGAATCACTTTCGTGGGAATGATTTCTTGCTCCAATTCACCCAAAGTGCGCTATGTTTCAGAAACGATTTCAGCCCCTGCTATTTTTGCAGAAGGTATCATTTCAACAGCACACAACGAATTCAATCTCGATTTTACACCTGACGGAAAAACAATCTATTTTACGCGTAGAGTAGAAGGCAAACCGCAAAAAATATTCGTATCACACTTCAAAGAAAATTATTGGACAACGCCTACGGTGGCAGACTTTTCATTGAGCAGAGATGAAATGCCAGCAATTACACCTGATGGAAAACACGTGTATTTTGCCTCAACCAGACCAATTCCAAATCGTGAAAGTGAGGGTGATTTTGATATGAATATTTGGGTGACGAATCTCGAAAAAGATTCATGGAAAACTACCAAACCACTAGATTCCATCATCAATAAAGTACAAATAGATGGCGAAAAATGGCCTTCTTCCAACGAAAGTTCATTGTATACACAAGATGGAAAAACCTTCTACTTTTCAACAATGATGCGGAATACGGATGCTATCGGAATATATACAACAACACTTGAAAAGCAACAATTTACAACGCCAAAGCGAATTACAGGCTTATTTGATAAAGATTCGTATTGGACATCTTCGCCAACATTGTCACCCGACGGTAATTATTTGCTTTTTAACGCGTATGATGTGGAAGGTGGTTTTGGCGGAGAAGATATCTATGTCAGTCAAAAAACAGCAAACGGTTGGTCGAAAGCTTTGAATTTAGGAGGGTTGATTAACTCAAAAAACGAAGATGCATTTCCGAAATTTTCACGTGATGGACAGTATTTTTTCTTTGTAAGCAACCGAAAATACAAAGAAAAAGAAGACATCTGGAACATTTATAGTATAGAATCCAACTACTTACAACTTAAATCATTATTCAATTAAAAAAACAACAGTCACATGCGAATCATTTTAACCATCATCATCTGTATTACCGCATTTACCCTAACAAATGCACAACAGCATATTTCATCTAAAGAAATTACTAAAAAGAAGGAAAACGGTATTGAGAAAATCTATTACAACAATCAATTGTATTCTGGCGCGGTGACTGACAGCTACGAAAATGGCAAACCTAAATCGTGGATTTCTGTTGACAAAGGTATTATTGACGGACTTTGGCAAGAATGGTACGAAAACGGACAATTGCGTTTTAACGCGTATTGGAAAGCTGGAAAAGGTCATGGATTGTGGCAATATTTCCATGAAAATGGTGTGTTGCGACAAGAGGAATTCTACGATTTAGATCGCGCTACAGGAATTTTTAGAGAGTTTTACAACAATGGACAAGTCGCACAAAAATCAAGTTGGTTGCTTGGAAAAAAACACGGAATTTGGCAATATTACGATAGCGCAGGTATCTTAGAAAAAACAGAAACCTATCAACATAACGAGTTGATTTCAACAAAAGAAAACAAAAAATAAAAACGCTATGAAACATTTCTTTACAATTACTTTATGCTTTTCCATGACATTCGGATTTGCCCAAATAGACACCTTACAACAAAAAATGCTTCCCATGAGTGCTACAATCGAAAAACCATACAAAGTAGGAAGCGTATACTTTAAAAAAGGCACAAAAACACCGTATACAGGCGTTTTGTACGGTAAATTTGATAATGGAAAGTATCTCACCTTGCAAGAATATAAAAACGGAATCGGTAATGGTACTTACATTAATTATTACGAAAATGGCAATCCGAAAGAAGTCGGAACGTATGTAGACAATAGAGTAGAAGGTCCTGTAAAACTCTACCATTCCAACGGAAAACTTAAAGCTTCAGGCACATTTAAACACTGGAAACGCCGAACAGGTCTTTGGACCTTTTATGATGAAAATGGTGAATTCATCAAAACCATTTCATACTAAAACAGTACATTTGTATGCTATTTTCAACGCTTTGGTTCTTCTAACGACCTATTTTTAATCCAATCCATACAATTGTTAACCTGATTGGTTGAATGATTTAGAACTTTGTTTATTGTTTCGTATTTTTGATTAAACAAAAAATTAAACTATATAAAACATGAACAATCAACCACTATTATCATCATATACTTTACAGGGTTTACAACTCAACAACCGCGTTATTATGGCGCCGATGACACGTAGTAGAGCGGACAATGAAGGAAATGTTCCTACCAACGATTTACACGGTTTGTATTACGAGCAAAGAGCTTCTGCGGGATTAATCATCACAGAAGGTTCACAAGTTTCCAAAGAAGCTGTCGGCTATATCAATACGCCAGGAATTTACGCTACAGAGCAAGTAGCAGGTTGGAAAAAAGTAACAGAACGCGTGCATGCGCGAGACGGAAAGATTTTTATTCAATTGTGGCATGTGGGACGAATTTCGCATCCCGATTTTCACAATGGAAACTTACCATTAGCGCCATCTGCCATCAATCCGGAAACAAAATCGTACACTCCAGAAGGCAATAAAGACACGGTAACGCCCAAAGCAATGACACAAGAAGATATCGACAGAACTATTCAGGATTTTGTCAAAGCAGGAATGAACGCCATGAAAGCTGGATTTGACGGCGTGGAAATACATTCGTCTAACGGATACTTATTTCATCAGTTTTTTACCAAATGTTCCAATACGCGTACAGATAAGTATGGCGGAAGTATTGAAAACAGAGCTCGATTTTTCTTTGAAACCTTAGACGCGCTTAAAAAAGTAATGCCTGAAGAAAAAATAGGTGTTCGCTTTAATCCTTCGTTACATGGTCTGTTTGGAATTACGATTGATGAGGAAACCATTCCAACTTTTGAATACATCGTTAAAAAACTCAACGATTACAATTTGGCATACGTACACTTATCAGAGCCTTTTACAGATGTATCTGAAGTAGAACACGCTGTAACTAATATTGCAAAGCATTTTCGCCCATTATACAATGGAACATTGATGATTAACACCAATTTTGATCAAGAATCTGGAAATAACGTCATTGAAAACGGTGATGCAGATTTAGTCGCTTTCGGAAAACCGTTTATTTCCAATCCCGATTTGGTAGAACGTTTTCGACATGGTGTTGCCTTGGCGGATTGGGATAAAGATACATTTTACACCACTGGAAAAGAAGGATATACAGATTATCCAAAAGCAACTACAAAAATTAACTTATAAAAAAACAAACAAAATGACAACAATAAAAGCATACGGAACAAAATCGGCAGAAGCTGATTTGAAAGAATTAGAAATAGAAAGAAGAAATATTTTAGAAAATGATGTCAAAATAGACATTTTATATTGTGGCGTTTGCCATAGTGATATTCATGCCGCACGAAACGATTGGGGAAACTCAACCTATCCATTAGTACCTGGACATGAAATCATAGGAAAAGTAGTGGAAGTTGGTAGCAGCGTTTCCAAATTCAAAGAAGGTGACTTGGTCGGCGTTGGCTGTATGGTCGATTCTTGCCAAAAATGTAGTGCCTGTGAAGACGATTTGGAGCAATTTTGCGAAGAAGGCATGGTAGGAACGTATAATGGAAAAAATGTCCATACCGGAAAACAAACTTTCGGAGGCTATTCTACAAGTATTGTCGTAAAAGAAGATTTCGTATTAAGCGTTCCTGAAAATCTAGACACCAAAGGTGTTGCGCCATTATTATGTGCGGGAATCACCACGTTTTCTCCACTAAATCACTGGAATGTAAAAAAAGGTGACAAAGTAGGCGTGATTGGACTTGGCGGATTGGGACACATGGGAATCAAATTTGCACATGCTATGGGCGCAGAAACCATCATGATTACGACATCGCCTGAAAAAGCAGATGATGCCAAACGATTAGGTGCTGATGGCGTTTTGATTTCCAAAAATGAAGATGAAATGGCAAAACACAAAGGAACTTTTGACTTCTTACTAAACACCGTTCCTGTAAAACATGATATCAATCCGTATTTGAATCTTTTAAAACGAGATTCCACAATGGTCATGGTTGGCGCTATTGAACCTTTAGAAGAAATGCATGGAGGAAATCTAATCATGGGACGAAAAAGAGTTGCTGGTTCGCTGATTGGCGGCATTAAAGAAACCCAAGAAATGCTAGATTTCTGTGGAGAACACAATATTGTGTCTGACATTGAAATGATAGACATGCAAGATATTAACGTTGCTTTTGATCGTGTGACAAATAATGATGTAAAATATCGTTTTGTAATTGACATGGAAAGTTTAAAAAAAGCCTAGATACTGAATATTTAGAAACCATAAAAAACGCATAACCTTTTTTAAAGGTTATGCGTTTTTTGTTGTTTGTTTTTTGACGGTTCGAAGCGTCATTTTGAACTTGATTTAAAACCTTATTAGAGAGAGCTTCAATAGTGACTTTATGTGATATTAATTCAAAGTTAAGATGATTAGAGTAATGTTACGGACTAAAAAAGCATAATAATTTTTTAAATTGTTAGTTTTTTTAATTGAAAATAAATTTAGAAATTAACAAAAAACTTGGAAACACTCATGAAATACATATTCCATTTTGCGCTACTATTGTGGATATTCCAAATTGATATGTCGCATAATAGCAGCACTTTTTCTTCAAAAATAGTTGATGCATCTATTGTAAATCATAAACCCATAAATTCTTTTGAAGCAGTTGATTCACATGCAAAAAATTGCCCAAGCAATGTAGAAAAAGATATTGTCAGTTTAGCAGAGTATTTAGGGGAAATTTGTACAAATGATTTAGAAAAAGCAAGAGCTATTTATGTTTGGTTAGCCTACAATATTGATTATGATGATTATGCGTATAACTCAGGAAATTATAAAGATTACGATGCGAAATCCGTATTGAAAAACCGAGTTGCAGTGTGTGAAGGATTTAGTAATTTGTACTTAGCTTTAGGTAAAGCTATGAATTTAGAAATCAAGAAAGTTTCTGGTTATGCTAAAGGATATGGCTACAGTTTGAATTTTAAATTTAGAGATTCCAACCATGCATGGAATTTGATTAAGATTAACGACGAATGGAGATTTTTTGATGCTACTTGGGCAGCAGGAGATGGTATTACCGTTGGTGGGAGATTGAAGAGTAAGAAAAAGTTTGATGAGTTCTGGTTTAATCTTGATGCGTACACTAGTATTTTTACACATTTGCCAGAAGATAAAAACCTTGTCACGGTCAATCCAAAAATGGATTTAAAAACTTTTATGAAGTTTCCGAATGTTGGAAAAGGGTATTTTTTGTTGGGATTTGATAGTTATAAAACATATAAAAAAATTCACCAAACCAAACATGTAAAGTTTCCTAAATGTAGTACTCTTGATATTCCTGCTAAAATGATTTCCGCTCCAAAGTACAAAACCCTAAAAGCTCAAAAAAGTATTGATTTTAAATTTGAAATTCCAGAAGCTGATCAAATGACGATTATCGATAGTAAAAACAACTGGACTTATTTTAAAAGAGAAAACGGCGTCTTTACACTATCTTACACTCCAAAAAACCTCGGAGAACTACATATTAGCGTAAAGCAAACAAAACATGAGAAATCGTATACTCTATTGATGACTTATCAAGTAAGATGATAAAAATAAGGAATATAACATTAGTTCGTCATGTAAAACTTGATTTGACATCTCATACAAATACTATTGAAGCTCACGGTGATGAGATTTTGAATCAAGTTCAAAATGACGTCTAAAATCATCAAATAAAAACAATAGAAAACGCGTAATCAAAAGTTACGCGTTTTCTATTTCTAATGCCTATTCCCTAATACCTACTACCTAAAAATCACGATACCGTTTCAATATGATTGGTATTGCGCTCCAAATCAGCATTTTCATCGCTTCCTTGACTGTACAATTGATTTTCTTCATCTTTGATAGAAGTGGTTTGTTTTCCGTTTGGCAAATCTCTTCCAGGAACATCTAAATCTTTCCCTGTAAAATCTACTGCTTTTTCACGATTTCGCAACATTCGGTCATCGCCACCGTCAGTTCTTGTGTTTTCGGTACGTTCACGTAATGCTTGAGCATCGTCTTTAGTAATATTAGAATTGTAATTGTTGTCTTTATTTTTCATAATCTTTCTTTTTTTGTTCATTCTAAATATACTATCCTCTATAGAATTAGCTTGACACAAACGAAAGAATCATTGATGCAAATACATTTACTCGATAATCGAGATTAAAAATGCTCCGACGCTTGTGTGTCAAAATGTTTTAATAGTTTCTACTAGATGCTTCGTAGGCTTGCCCTGAAGTAGTTGACTATTATATTAACAAATTCAGTATGATGCGCTAGGTGATTCTATGTAATTTTTAAAACACGGTAAAAAATATTAGGATAACTACAGAGTAACTACTAGTTTTAGAATAAATAATACAAGTAATCACCAAACTATTATGACTACAATTCCTCAGTTTTTGGCAAGTCAACATTACCTCTTGCCGCGCTATTTTCCAGAAATAACTATTGCTCAACCTCAAATTTTGCAGAACAATGGCGATCAAATCAAAGTGACCGCTACAGTGATGCCTTTCCAAAATGGGCAATCCGCATTTTATTGGATATCTGAGTTAAAAATCTTTTTGAGTTTTGTTGGATTGCAGTTGCAATCAGGAAAATTTGGCATCACATTTACCTATACCAAATCACAAAATACACTCACAATTGCTTATGGAATTCAAAATTTCAGTATTCACATTGATGGCGTGAATGCAGACATAGATACGCCAACACTTGATATCACGTTGAATCTTCAGTCAGCAGATACCATTATAGATTTCTTGGGATACGTGAACATCTCTGCGTTTGATTCAAAAACGTATCCTGTATTGCTTAATTTTCAAGTAGATTTTACCAACAAAAGTCTCAGTTCTTTTGCGGGAAGTCTTTCACATACATTTTCAAAACCCAAAGAATTACTTTCGCTTCCGCCAGAATTGAAAGGCTTGACTTTAAATGCAGAAAGCTTAGGGATTGAAGCAGGAATGATTGTTGAACCGCCAATCGCTTTATTAGGGATTAGTGCGAGCGGAACAGTAAAAACAGCAAAGGAAACGCTACACGTTGATGATTTTGCTATTATTTGCACACCCGATGCTGACTTTGCACCATTGTATATATCATTTTCATTTGGAGAAATTACACTCGCAGAAGCATTACAGTTTGCAAATCCTTCAGCAATGAAAGTAGAAGCGTTAGCCAATATTCCAGTTGTTTTAAAAGAACCTGAGTTTACATGGTGTGAAAAATCAGTGCCGTTAATTAATGGTACTACTGCTTCTCCTGGTATTTCATTTCAAGGAATGGCAGACATATTTGGATTTCAAGTATACGCTTCTTTTAAACAAAACAATGGACAATTTCAATCATGTTTATTACAGTTTGATGGTCCGCTTACGTTTTCGCTTCACGGAAAAAATATTCTTGCGCTAGCAGGGGAAGGAAAAGCGATTTTAGGAAATCCTGAAGTTAAGAATTGGGAAGTACCATTAAATTCTGAAGATGCTTATAAAATTAAGCATAGCCAACCAAAAACTATTTGCAAAAGCGGTGGAGCTGTAATCAATGTAGATACCAATGATCATGAAATTTTTGGAAGTGCACAGGTTACGTTCTTGAATATGGAAATGGGCATTGTAGATTTGAATGTAAACGAGCATGAAATATCGTTTGATACTCGAACTCAAATTTCCCATTTTATACATCAAAGCATACAATTTTCTCTTTATGATAATCAAGTATATGTTGCGTATACTTCTCACGTAGATGTGAAAATTCCATTACTTGAAAACATGGGCATATATAATTTCAATAATGATATCGCTGTAGCAAGTACCATCACTCATTCTAATTTTATGGCAGAAATACAATTTGAATTGATGGGGACTACTCACAATATTTATTCCATTGATATTAGCCATTGTAGCTCAATAGAAGAAATACAGGAAGTGATTAACAATCAACTCATTGAAAAACTTCCCGCGATACTCATGGAGTATTTAATGGCGAATCCATTACAGCTCATCAAATTATTCCAAACGGGACACATTTTAATAGAGAAAATAGAGCAAGCCGCTACATTTTTAACGTCGATGCTGCAAAAATTAGGCATTCCCATTCCTGATATGACACCTTATATTAGTGAAATAGGGAAAATGTATCACATTTCCGCGCAACAACTTACGGAAGCTATCAAATCATTATATGGTGAAAGTGAAGTCGTGATTAAGGAAACAGGGAAAATGCTGCTTAAAGTTCCATATTTGCCTTCTAAGGAAGTAGCTGCAGCATTAAAGACAACATTTAACGCTGGGCAAGAATTAGTTACTGAAATTTTTTATGGTGTTGGTATAGGAGCGAAAGAAACCGCTGAAATATTAGAAAACATATATGGTATGAGCGCAGAAGGTATTGCCGATTTGATGAAACAAGTAGGGTATACTGCCGATGCCATTGGAGAAGCTTTTGAAGAAGTAGGAGGTAAACTTGTTAAAGTTGGTGAAGAAATCATAAATCATGTTTTTCACTTCTTACCGTGGAGTCCGTTTGACTTTGATGCGGAAAAAAAGGAAAACTCAAATTAAGATACAAACGTAAAACTGTCTAAAAAGGAAAATTTCGTCTTTATAGCCTTTTTAGACAGTTTTAATAGTTGTTTTATTGAACACAATCTCCATCAACAATATTTTGAAATGTCGGATTGAATTGATTATCAAACACATTATAAATGGTCAAGTCTAAATTGCTTTGTAAGGAAGTTTGCAATGCGCAATAATCGCTCAACGAATCATTTCCAAAGATAAAAACGGTGTTCTCTACAGAAGTCAAGCCTTCTAATGCCGTTAGCGAGGTCAAATTGTCGTTGTTGATGATTTGCAATCGTATGATTTCGGTAAGATTTCCCAAACCTTCAAGCGAAGCCAAACCTGTATTTTTAATGGTAACTTCATGAATCACTTGCGGATTGATATTGCTTAATGCTTCAATAGAAGTCAACGCAGGATTGTCAATCAACACAATGGCACCTCCAGAAAAGAAAGTTTGCCCTGTAAGAATCGGATTTGCGTCAATTCTGTTCAAACTTGTCAATCCGTCTAAAGAGGTAAGGTTTTGATTGTCTCTAATAATCAAACCAGACGTGACGCGTAAGTTGGACAATCCGTCGAGAGATGTTAAAAATGGATTACTTTGTATTTCTATCTGTCGTCCAACACTTGTGATGGTACTTAATGGAGTTAAATCAACAATATCTGATGGAACAGGTGTATTGGTTCCTGTAAAAAAGTCACCAATTACTAAAGTTCCGCTAATGACATTATAGCCTTGCGTACCAATAGCATCCACATCGGCTTGCGTTTTTAAGACTAAATTCCCGTTAAATACAATTGCGGGAGGTGTTTCAATGGTATCATCAGCCGAACAGCCAATTATACATGAAGCAATTAGAAATAGGAAGATAATTTTTTTCATAACTATACATTTTTAACTAGATGTAAAAAAATACAAAAGGTTGCGTTTTATAACTTTCAAAGTGAGTTAGATATAAGAAATTCCTGTTTTTCACTTAATTTACTAATAAATAAACACTTGTCAGTTCGAGCGCAGTCGAGAACGTTAAGAAAAACTAAAGTTTCAATCGAATCTCTGTAGCTTCGCTCGGTAGCTACGATAATGCTCGATTTGACATTTGGCATAAATCGCTCATAGAGAAACGTATCTTAAAATTATTACATTGAACTCACGTTACTTAGTTTCTTGAAAATACAAAATCTTACAAAACAGACAAAATTTAACAGTTTAGCCGTAAAAATAATACAAAAAAGCAAATGAGTTCAAGGAAATAGCATTCGAGCAAAGCAGATTCTTTTTGTGAGGTTATATTGAAATAAATTCAATTATTAACTAAAAAACAGAGAAAAAACTATGGAAATTATATTCGAATACGACGGCGTAACCGCAAGTGAATCTTTAGAAACATTCGCAAGAGAAAAATTAAACAAACTAGGAGACAAATATCAAATGATTATTCGTGCCGATGTGTTTTTAAAAACTGAAAATACGACATCAACCGACACAGGAATGATTTGCAATATTCGTTTGAGTCTTCCTGGACCACGTTTGTTTGCGGAATCGAGCAATGATTCGTTTAGAGAATCGATTGTAGAATCGATTAGCGAGTTGGAACGTCAGTTGCGCAAACGTAAGGAAATGATGAAAACGCACGCATAGAATATAATTGTATACACTAAATAATTAATCACAAATAAAAAAAGAAAAGATAGCATGAAGAAGCATAAAGAAAATGTATTGGTTGCCGGAGCTACTGGTGCCACTGGAAGAAAAGTAATTAACTTATTAAAAGAATCACAATATTTTAATCCTGTTGCGATGATTCGAAAAGAATCACAAAAAGCACAGTTTGAAATGGACAATATTGAAACGGTTTTGGGCGATTTGGAAGAAGATGTATCACACGTCACTAAAAATATTGACAAAGTAGTGTTTGCCGCTGGATCGAATGGTAAAAAAGTAGATACTGTCGATAGAGAAGGAGCAAAACGCTTGATGGATGCTTCTAAGAAAGAACGTGTGCAAAAATTTGTCATGTTAAGCTCTATGGGCGCAGACAAACCTGAATTGGCGGGCGAATTGCGAGAATATATGGAAGCCAAAGCCAACGCCGATGATTATCTACGTATCAGTACGTTAGATTATGCCATTGTACGTCCAGGTGCGTTGACAGATAAAGCAGGGATTGGAAAAATTCAATTGGGCGATAGCTTAGATAAATCTGGTTCTATAAGTAGAGATGATGTTGCACAAACCTTAGTGCGTTCGTTACACGACAATGCAGCTCACAACAGAACTTTCGAAATCTTAACTGGAGAAACCTTAATTGGAAAAGCCATGGACAAAGTCGCAAAACGCGATGAATACGTGATTTCATAACTTAATAATCATATTGAAAAAGAAAAGCCTGATAGCAAATTTGTTATCAGGCTTTTCTTTTGGAGCGTATTAAAGAGTATCATAGCTACATCCAAAAGAAGAACATTTAAAAAATTAAACCCTAAAAAAAATAGGCGAGAAGTGACGCGAAGGTTGTATTTTTGCGCTTTACTTTTTTGCACATGAAGCCAATCTCGTCTAGAGTCCTCATTATTCTTGCGTTTATCGCGATTTACATTATTTGGGGAAGTACGTATTTGATGAACAAAATTGCGGTTACAGAGTTGCCGGCGTTCTTTTTAGCATCCTTTCGTTTTTTATGTGCCAGCGTATTATTGTTTGGAATTGCTGCCCTTTCGGGGAAAAAACTCACCATTACCAAACGTCAACTTCGAAACTCCATTTTTGTCGCTTTTCTATTTATGGTGTCAGGAAACGGATTGTTTGTGTGGGCATTAAAGTTCTTAGATAGCGGATTTGCCGCTTTATTAGCGTCTACACAACCACTTTTTGTATTGCTATTGATGCGATTAATTGATAAAAAACGCATGCGTCAAAAGTCCATCATTGGAATCGTTTTCGGAATTGTGGGTATGTATCTCTTGGTAAGTCAACGCGAATTGGTTACGGATGAAGACACCTTGCTAGGAATCTTCATCATATTCTCTTGTGTGATAGGCTGGAGTTACGCCAGCGTGTTTGTATCCAAAGCCGATTTGCCTAAAAATCATCTCATCAGTACAGGCTATCAAATGGGTATTGCCTGTTGTATGTTGGCAATTATAAGTCTGCTAATAGGCGAGGAGTGGACATCTCCATTGGCGTGGAGCACCGATGTACAATGGTCAATGGCATTGCTGATTATTTTTGGAAGTTTGGTAGCATTTACCGCATTCAATTATCTCTTAAAACAAGTTTCTACCGAAAAAGTTGCGACGGCTTCCTATGTAAATCCCGTTGTAGCCTTATTTTTAGGTTGGTGGATTTTAGACGAAACACTCACCACACAATCGCTCATTGCTGCGGGAATCTTATTGATTGGCGTGTATTTTATTACCTCGCGGAAGCGGTAAGTCAATTTTAAAAAAGGTTTGAAATATTTTCTGTATTTTGTGAGTGTATTCAACAACAACTACACCATGCAAAATGAAGATTTATATCACGTTTTAGATTTAATATACAACCGTTTTGATGCTTTTCAAGTACTTTGGAGCATCTATACCACCGTAGTTATTGGACTTATTGCAGCCATGATTTCATTTCCAAAACATGTGTCTTCATCATTGGCGCGTGTTATTGTTATTATCGGATTTGCTGTTTTTGCGTATGCAAATTATGGCGCATTGCATGATGTAAACGAAGAACGACGAATTCTTTACAAAGAAGCAGATGCAATTGCGACTGAACTTCAACAAAAAACAGGTGAAAAACGTAACTTATATGCACTTGTGCAAATTGACCAAGGGCAAAAAGGGCAGAAACTAGAGAAAGTACAGCGTAAAAATAAGTTACTACTATTTCACACAGTTTTAGACGGTTTGATGATTCTTCTCATTTGGTTTGTTCCGAAAACACTTGTGGCGTTGCGACCGTTTAAATCGATTTCAGAAACTCGAATTTACATCAAAGGTTCTAAATTGCCCGATCCAAAAATCAGTTGGAATCAACTCAGTAAAATTTGGATTTTAGAAGAAGAAGTCAACGTAAACATCAACTCAAAACAGGCTTCAAAAGTTGTTGGCGTAAAAATCCCCAAAGGATTTAAGTTTGATTTGTCAACAATTCCTAGATTTTTGTGGGGACTTGTCGCGCCATTTGAGCTTTCCATCATTGCGCCTTTGGTACATGATTTTCTATATGTCAACAAAGGAAAATTAAAAATCAACAATCAAAAAATGCTAAGTCTTGCCAATGATTCTGAGGAAGGCGAAATCATTCATATCAGCAGGCACGAGGCAGATTCTATCTTTTTAGAACACATGAAATTAGAAGGCGTCGGATTCTTAAAACGTTGGATTGCATACTTTGGCGTTCGTTTAATTGGTGGAATATTTTGGAAGGAGAGCTAAGTTGAACGAAGCATTGTTTTCTAACAACTTTCTCATAAAACGGAATTCATACATTCAACAAATAAAATCAAAATAAAGTATAACCTTGTACAATCCTTACTTTCGGTTGATTAATCTTTCTTTTCGGTTACATAAAGAATCTTTTGCTCAAAACAATCCTAAAATTCGGTTCAACAATAGAAGCGAAGCGGTTCATTCATCAATTTTTAGAGTTGTTTATTATTTCCCTTCGGTTGCACAAGCCCTTAATTTCTATAAAACATCCAAAACAAAGATTACACAACCTCAAAGAACCTATCATCAACCGCTTTTATGGGGTTCTGTTAGGGGTAACAATCTTAATATGACCGTTTTTGTTTTGTGTTTAATCGCTCTGAGATATTGATGAAGCGTTATTTGTGCTCAAATTTTAAAAAAAAGTTATTACTAGAAAGTTTCTTCACGAAAGGTAATAGAATAATTTTTACACAAGTGACGCCTGCACTGAGCTTGCCGAAGTGTAGGAGGGAAGTGGAATAGTCGTTGAATAGGATAAGTATTACTTAATTTTTTAGTTTATGAAGTTTTTTATAAAATATTACTTGTTAAAAATTAGTATATTTAGTTATTATTTTAATAATTTCAAATTTTCAATTATATCACTATTTCTAAATAAAAATATGAATAAATACGAATTAAAAATTGTATCGGTTATTGATAATTCATCAATTGTTTTATTACAATCGTTTCTTTATGCTAACAATGAAAGTACAGCAAATATTATGGCAGATAATATTTTTAACAGTTATCTAGATAATAGCAATTGTACAGAATATTATGAAGGTATTATAGTTCAAAAACAATTAAATATAATTGAAAACTAGACTATAAAATGAATGAAGAAAAAAGAGATTGAACCTGTAGAGCTTATTAAAATTGAACAATTATTTCAAGATAAAGATTGGGAAATTGAACCAGATTTAGATATTAGGACATCATTATATCAAAAATTTGTTGATAGGTACGAAAGGATTAAAAAGACTGACAGAACATTGTTTATTGAACTTTCTAAAAGGTTTTTAAGAATAAAAGAAAGTGAAGTGTATTCTATTTTTAAAGATTCATATAATCAAATTTACGATGATTATTTAGAGTCATTTAATAAGATTTATATACTTCCATTGGTAGAGCCATATATAGATTTAAAAAAAACGACCAAAAATAAAATAGCTAGACCAAAAATAAAAAGTGGAGAAAAAATAAAGTTATTTATTGAATTGAATGAATATAGAGAGTTGAAATTTTCTCAGAAAATTAACTTACCTGATAATTTTTCTTTAATTGAAAAGTCTTTTGATGAAAAAAGAGATTTATTAATTCTTGTAGATGATTTCATTGGTTCAGGAAGAACTGCAAATGACATTCTTAAATCGATATTTACCAATACAAAATTTAACTCTGATAATATAATTATACTAACATTAGTAGCACAAGAAATTGGCGCAAATTCAATTTATGATACGAATAGAGTTGTTACATTTTTTAAATATTTAAAGCGAAAAGCAGTTAGTGACTTTTATAAAGGTAATGAATTAAAAGAAAAAATGAATCAAGCAATTTCTATGGAAGAAACTATAAATATTCCAAAACAATGGAGTCTAGGTTATGAGAAGTCTGAAGCTTTAGTTTCTATTATGAATAAAAGCCCAAATAATACTTTACCAATCTTTTGGTATGAGACTAAAAATATGATTGCCCCATTTAAGAGATATGTTAATTATAAGTAAAAAAGAATGGAAAAGGAAAATGCTTTTAATGAAGAAGAAATAAAACTACGAGTCTTGCTAATAATTGAAAAAAATGGAAGTATTGATGACCTCTACAATGCAGGATTTAAATATTTTCAAATCACTAAATTTTTAAAAGAGGAAATCTCAAATAACAATGCAGAATTCGTAGATGATAAGTTAGTTATTACAAAAAAAGGAATAAAAGAAAAACAAAGATTAATTGAGTTATTAAAAATAGAAAAACTTGAAAAATTTGTAATGCCACAATTGTCTAGTAAGAAAATAGATTTGATAAATCTAAATGATGTATTTATTCCCTCTGAAGACGAATTAACATTTTGAAAAAAATAAAAAAAAAGCTATTTTTGTATTGGATATGCGAGTCGTAATATCTGTATAGGGAATATAATTTCAGAGCAGTTCCGAATCAAATACTCCTCCAGAGTCGTCGCATTTGATTCGGCCTTCCAAAATATTGGGACCTTCGGGTCCCATTTGAGATTTAAATAACTATGAGTTTTGAAATTTATACAAGAAAGTTTAGGGAAAAGGCTGAGAATTTAGGTTACTCAGAAAGCAATATTGTTAAGTGTATTGATTATGCTAGTCCAATATATGAAAAAGGATTACCTATAATTTATAATCTGACTCATTTAAGCAGATTAGTTGGGTATGAAAAAAATTATATTATTCAAGCTGCTATAGCATCTAAACATTCAGAAGCATATTATAGATATCATAAAGTTTTAAAAAAAAATGGAGATGTTAGAAAAATAAAAGAACCTCTACCTAATTTAAAAGCAATTCAGTATTGGTTATTACATAATATTTTGGAAAAAATTGAGCCTAGCGCTTATGCAAAAGCATATGTAAAAAAGCGAGGTTTAAAGCAAAATATTAGATTTCATAAAGGTCAAAAAAAAGTACTATCCATAGATATAAAAGATTTTTTTCCTTCGATTACTTTTGAAAAGGTAGAAAATATATTCTTAACTATAGGTTACTCCGTAGAATTATCTAATTACCTAGCTAAACTTTGTTGCCTTAAGGAAAAATTACCTCAAGGAGCTCCAACTAGCCCGTATATATCTAATTTAATTTTTAAAAATATAGACGAAATAATAGCTGTTTATTGTAAAAATTTAAACATAAGATATACACGATATGCTGATGATTTAACCTTTTCTGGAGATTTTGATGAAACATCTTTACTTAATTATATAAATGAAATTATGACAGAAAATAATTTTATTCTGAATAAAGATAAAACTAAACTTATGCTTTATAGTGAAAGGCAAATAGTTACAGGAATAGTTGTTAATGATAAACCTCAATTAGATAAAGAAACAAGAAAAGAAATTAGACAGCATTTGTATTATATAAAGAAATATGGTCTAGAATCTCATATGGAGAGAAATAATATAAATAGTAATACATTTTTAACTAACCTAATGGGGAAAATAAGTTTTGGCTTGTACCTAAATCCGAAAGATGAACATTTAAGAGATTCTATAAATTATTTGTCTCAACTTTATAAACAAATAATGTAAGATCATTTCACTTAAACTTCCCAGTTCCATAATTAACTTTTAAAATCTATAATTTCATCTTTTAGTTTCTTATTCACATTTTCAATAAATTCATTTTAAAGTTTCACAATACACAAAATAATCCAATCGCTGAGAATCGCGTATTTAAAAAATTATTGACAATCGTACAGAATATCACAATTAGGCTAAACTCAAAGCAATCATAGATTACACAATACAATTACTCTATAATTTATATTATGTTAAATAGAAAATTATACGAAAACAGAACACATCACCAACAATCCCAAAGCACACCGCTCTATCCCAAACAACAAACTCCAAACATTTAAAAGAAAACCCTAAAGCGCAGCGACCAAAAAACAAACAACAAAAAAACAAACAACGAACAACCCAAAAAAACACCGTACTTTTGCAAAATGATTTCAAAAAAGCAATCGCAAACGGAATTTATTCTCCTTATGGCATCGCTGATGTCCATTGTAGCACTGTCCATTGACGCCATTCTTCCAGCGCTAGACGTTATTGGAAATTCTATCGGAATTACAGACGACCGAAACAATCAAATGCTCATTACCATGATTTTTCTAGGTTTGGGCTTCGGACAATTGATTTTCGGACCGCTTTCCGACAGTATGGGACGAAAACCGATCATCTATATCGGGTTTACAGTATTTGTACTCGCTAGTTTTATCTGCGTTCTAGCGCCAAATTTGGAAATCATGATTATTGGGCGCATTCTACAAGGTATCGGATTATCCGCTCCAAGAACCATCAGTATTGCGATGGTTCGCGATAGTTTTAGCGGTGATTATATGGCAAAAATCATGTCGTTTATTGTCGCGATTTTCATCTTAGTTCCTGTCGTTGCACCTGCTTTAGGAAAGCTTTTGCTCGATTCGTTCGGTTGGGAAGCCATCTTTAACAGTCAACTAATTTTTGGTGCAATCATCATGATTTGGCTTTGGAAACGACAACCCGAAACACTTCACCCAGAACATAAAATAAAACTATCTAAAGAATTATTTATCAATGGTTTAAAAGAATTTATGAAATTTAAAACCTCAATTGCGTTTACCCTAATTTCTGGATTCATCACAGGTTCGTTCATGGTCTATCTAAGTGCTTCGCAAGACATATTTCAAAATCAATACAATCTCAAAGAAGAATTTCCATACATCTTTGCCGCACTCGCCATTTCGGTGGGTTTTGCTACATTTTTAAACGGAACATTGGTGCTAAAATTCGGAATGTACAAATTGGTTCGTGCGTTTTTAATCGCGTTCACCACCATTCCACTCATATACCTACTATTCTATTTTGGAAAACCAAATCCTAACGCATACGTATTGGTAGCTTTCTTTGCCATTCAGTTTTTCTCTATAGGTTTCCTTTTCGGGAATTTACGCTCGTTGGCGATGCAACCTGTCGGACATATTGCGGGAGTCGGTGCCGCTATCAACGGATTTGTCTCAACAATCATGGCAGTTCCGATTGCAACCTATATTGGACGATTCATCACAGATACCGCTTCTCCTCTATTTATCGGATTTTTAATTTGTGGCGTAACATCTATTGGAATTTTAATCATGCTAAAAAAATCAGTTACTTCGGAGGCAATTCCACGAAGCATCAAGTAGAAACTATTGAAACATTTCGAGGTAAACGTCGGAGCATTATAAATTTCGATTATCGAGAGAGAAAAACAGCTTCATTGTCAACCATATAAGTTTGTAAAAAAACAATCTTTTACCTAAGTTTACGGCGAAACCTAGACTGACCAAAATATGAAAAAGATTATTATTGCAGCTTTCATAAGTATATTTCTTAGTATTCCCTTTGTAAACGCACAACATTCGGTAGCTCGTGACTGGAATGAAGAATTGTTGAACGCCATCAGAAACGACTTTGCGCGTCCTACAGTACACGCACGAAACCTATTTCACAGTGCCATTGTCATGTATGATATTTGGGCTGTATTTGATGCTACATCAGAAACTGTTTTTTTAGGAAAAACCTTTGGAAACTACACAAGTACCTTCAACGGAATCGCTACACCGACAGATGTAGATGCTGCACGACATGAAGCCATGAGTTACGCAATGTTCCGATTGCTAAAACATCGTTTTCAAAATGCTCCTGGCTACATTGCTTCATTAAATTCATTTGAAACACTACATCAATCGTACGGCTATGATATCAACTTTACATCAACCGATTACAGCACAGGTTCGTACGCCGCTTTAGGAAATCACATTGCGGATGAAATCATAACATTTGGTCTGCAAGATGGTTCTAACGAACAAAATGATTACGCTAACGAGCACTATCAACCCGCGAACAGTCCGTTAATTCTCGATTTATATGAAGATAATGACAACATCAATCCGAATAAATGGCAACCACTAGCTTTTGATGTATATATAGACCAAAGTGGAAATACATTTCCGCTAAATACACCCGCATTTTTAAGTCCAGAATGGGGAGAAGTAACTCCTTTTGCGTTAAAACCGCAAGATTTACAAATCATCAATAATGGATTTGATTGTTATGTGTATAACGATCCTGGAGCGCCAGAATACATTCAAAACTCTAATGAAGATGGTATTGACGATCCGTACAAGTGGCACTTTGCGCTCGTTGCTTTATGGTCGTCTCACTTAGATCCTGCCGACAATACCATGATTGATATTTCGCCAGGCACACTTGGAAACTTGCCGCCATCCGCTTTTCCAACGACATTTCAAGAATATCAAGCGTTTTACGATATCATCAATGGTGGCGATCCAAGTACAGGACATGCTATCAATCCTGCGACAAATATGCCGTATACGCCACAAATGGTGAAAAGAGCAGATTACGCACGTGTGTTGGCTGAATTTTGGGCTGACGGACCTGATTCAGAAACGCCGCCAGGACACTGGTTTACGATTTTAAACTATGTAAGTGACCATCCACAATTGGAAAAACGTTTGAACGGTACAGGACCAATTTTGAGCGATTTAGAATGGGATGTAAAATGTTATTTAGCGCTCGGTGGCGCGATGCATGATGCGGCTGTGAATACATGGGGAGTTAAAGGCTATTACGATTACATTCGACCAATTTCTGCAATACGATACATGGCTGCCAAAGGACAAAGCTCCGATGCTTCCCTTCCAAGCTACGATCCACATGGTTTGCCGTTGATTCCTAATTTTATTGAATTGATAGAAACGGGCGATCCGTTAGCAGGAACCAATGATGAAAACGTGGGGAAAGTAAAAGTCTATGCATGGAAAGGACCAGACTATATCACTGACCCAACTCAAGATATTGCAGGTGTTGACTGGATTTTGGCAAGTAGATGGTGGCCATACCAACGTGGAACCTTTGTAACGCCTCCGTTTGCAGGATATCTCTCAGGGCATTCCACCTTTTCAAGAGCGGCTGCAGAAGTCATGACATTATTAACGGGAGATGAATTTTTCCCTGGCGGAATGGGAACTTTTGACATTCAACAAGATAACTTTTTAGTGTTTGAAAAAGGACCGAGTGCTTCATTCACATTACAATGGGCAACCTACCGTGATGCTTCTGATCAAACAAGTCTATCAAGAATTTGGGGCGGAATTCATCCACCAATCGATGACATTCGCGGGCGTATCATCGGAATCCAAGTGGGCGTTGATGCTTTTAACAAAGCAAATAACTATTTCAACGGCGTATTAAGCACTGAAGAATCTACACAAAATACCACAAAAGTATATCCAGTTCCATTTACCAATCAACTCACAATTCAAACCGCAAACGAAACCATTTCCAAAGTAGATTTATACAGTATTGAAGGACGTTTGGTGTTTACAGAAACCATCAACGCCACTCAAAAAACGATAGCCATTCCAAACCTACAAGCTGGTTTGTATTTCTTAAAAGGATATGATACTGCAGGAAGAATACTGCTTCAAGAAAAAGTGATAAAGAAATAGACGAATTTAGATTGTTAGACTTGTTTCTGCTTTCGCATAAATCTCATAGACACGCATTGCTTTCGATTGTCTTGCTTGAAAAAACATCATCTTTTCAAATTCAATTTTAAAACAACGTCACTTCGAGTGAAATTTCGTAGAAATTTTGTATCGAGAAGTACTTTGAAGTTATACATTTTAAATGCTAAATATTGAATTGAACAAAGCGAAAAAGGTCTAAAATCTAATAGCAAAGCGGTCTAGATTCTAACAGCGTAGCGAACCTAAAAGCAAAGCACTTCTAACAAATCTACTCCACTATCTCACTCTCAAAAACCACCTGACTCTCCAACGTACGATGCACCGGACATTTCGCAGCAATTTCTTTTAAGCGTTCTTTCTGTTCATCCGTCAAATTTCCGACGAATTTGAGTTTTTTGGTGATAAAATCTAATCGTGTGGGTTTTTCGAGTTCGATGCCGAGTTCGGTATTTTTCTTTTTACTGTGTGAAATATAGACGAATACTTCTTGTAAATCCCACTGTTTTCGGTCAGCGTACATTTTGAGTGTCATGGTGGTACATGCCGCCAAACTCGCGTACAACAATTGATATGGCGACGGACCAAAATCATCTCCACCAACAGAAATAGGCTCGTCAGCAATCAAATCGTGGTTTTTCATCTGAATTTTCGTGGTGAAATTATCTTCTACCAAATTCAAATGCGCGATTAATTGTTCGCCTTCTGTATCCAGCATTTCATTGTACTGTCGTGGAAAATAACGGTCTACCCACGCTCCTATCATATTTCCGGCATACACACTATCGCGCTCTTTTAGCAACAAATGATCGGCATTATCTAACGAAATAAAGCTTTTCGGGTGATGTGCTTTCACATACAATTCTCTAGCATTTTCAATTCCGACAATCGTATCTATCGGTGAATGCATGATGAGCAATGGTTTGCGAAGCTTTTTTACAATCGCAGGCAAATCCGTTTTATCAAAATCGTTCACAAACTCTTTATTAATCACAAAAGGACGCCCACCAATATTTACTTCTGTTTCTGTGTTTTCTGGAAGTTCGTGAATATCATGCGAGAATAAATGTTTTACATGACTTACGGTAGATGGTGCTCCAATGGTTGCTACAGCTTTGATATCGTCTAATTTAGAAGCTGCAACCAACACTGCCGCGCCACCAAGCGAATGTCCCACTAATAAAGACGGCGCATCATAATTTTCTTTGATAAATTCATGAACCGCCAAAATATCCGAAACATTCGCAGAAAAGTGACTTTCGGCAAATTCGCCTTCACTCCTACCCAAGCCTGTAAAATCGAATCGAACCACGCCAAAACCGTGAGTCGTCAAGGCTCTACTGATATTTTTTACCGCAGAGAGTGTACTGCTACAGGTAAAACAATGCGCAAAAATAGCGTAGTAATTGGGCTTTTGATTGGCAGGTAATTCTAAATAAGCGTGTAATTGATGTCCGTTTTTATTAACTATTTGGAGTTTAGTACTTTTCATAGGATTGTTTTTATCTGCGTGCGTTTTCACATAGATTTAGTACGTTAAAAATACGAAACATTACGAACTACACGAAAGCATGCTACAACCTACTTTATTTCGCGCCCATTCAGGTCGTTTGGCGTACCATTTTTCATATTCGGGTTGTTCATTGTACGGACGTTTTAGCAATTCGTACAATTCTTCAATCACCGAATAATCGCCTTTATCTGCCGCATCAATGGCAAGTTGTGCCATATAATTTCGCAATACATATTTCGGGTTCACGTCGTACATGTTGAATTTTCGCGTTTCGTCTTTGCCTTCTTCCAAATGTAATAATGAAAGATAGTTTTCAAACCATTTCAGCCACGCAGCCGTTACTTTTCCTGCTAATTCCAGAGGTTTATAGAATGAAATATGTACTTTTTGAAACGCTTCTTGAGCTGTATTTTTCTTTTGTACACGCGGCAATTCACGAAAAAAGATGGTCATATCCGTCTCTGTGAGTTGAAGATTTTCTTCTAAATCTGCAATCAATTGCTCCGTTTTTGCGTTGATTTGCGTTAAACCGAGCTTTTTTGACATCATTTCCACGTATTTTTTATCAAAATCTTGCTGATAACCTTCCAAAATCGCTTCCAAAGGCTTGGCATCTTCAATAAGTGGATAGAGTGCATTTGCGAGTTGAATCAAATTCCACAAGGTAATTCCAGGCTGATTTCCATACGCATACCGATGATTTCTGCTATCGGTCGTATTTGGTGTCCAATTTGGATCGTAGCCTTCCAACCAACCGTACGGTCCGTAATCGATGGTCAATCCTAAAATAGACATATTATCGGTGTTCATCACACCGTGTACAAATCCGACGCGTTGCCAGTGTAATACCATATCGAGCGACGCATTTACTACGTTTTGAAAAAAGGCAATGTATTTTTCTTTTCCTTCTGCTTGAATGTCTTTATAAAAATGTCGAATCGTATAATCTGCCAGATTTTTAAGGTTTTTATGATCTTTTCGAGCAGCAAATAGTTGAAAGTTTCCAAAGCGTACAAAACTTGGTGACACTCTACACACAATCGCTCCTTTTTCATATTCCTGATTGCCATCGTATAGCATATCACGCAAAACGTCGTCGCCCGTCAATACCAACGAAAGTGAACGCGTGGTTGGAACGCCCAAATAATGCATCGCTTCACTGCACAAATGCTCTCGGATAGACGAGCGCAATACTGCCAAACCATCTGCTGTACGCGAATACGGCGTTGCTCCTGCTCCTTTCAGTTGCAATGTCCACTGTTTGCCATTGGCACGAATTTCCGCTAAATTAATCGCTCTGCCGTCACCTAATTGTCCTGCCCAATGTCCAAATTGATGTCCGCCATAACACATCGCATACGGTTGTGTTTTTGGATAGACTTTTTTCCCTGAAAATACCGCTAAAAACTCTTCGGATTGCGTATCATTTTCCAAATCGAGCATTTCCGCCACTTCATCGGCCACGTGAACCAGTTTTGGATTAGACGGAATTCGCGGTGTCACGTACGAATAACACGCTTCAAACACTTTGCGTCGTGTGTTGTTTTTGTTGGAATCTGCAGGCAATTCTTTATTGAAGGTATCTTTTATATTGAGTTTCATGTGTAGCAATTCTTGTGATGTAAAGATACTACATTACCGACTATTTCTAGCAAGTACTTTTTTCATATCATAAATTATGAAATCTTCAAGTAATGCTTTGGGATTAAAACTGGAAAAACTAAAATCATGTGAATCATGCTGGATATGTTGCCATTCTTCAAAACAAATCATTCCTTGTTTTTCTCCTGTTAATACTAAAACGACATGACAATTATACGCATCGTCAAATGTATTAATAGCGATTTCTACACAGTCAAAATCTTTTGAAAATTCTTGATAGAGTTCATCTACCATTGGATAATTAAAAGTTTCTTTGATAATATCAAATTCCAAGTTTTCGATTTCAGAATAGGAAAATTCTAAATCTAACAGAAGTTTAATAAAATCCTTTGTAAGTGCTACCTTGTAATGAAAATAATTGTATAAACAATCGTAGAAATCTTGCTGCAGTAACATCGCTTTTCCAAAACCAATCTCATGCGCAAATTGCTTTAAATTCTCTGGATATGTAACATTAAAATTCGACGCTAATAATAAAAATTCTACATCCGGCATTTTTCTACGTTCTGTGTCCTCATAACTTAGAATTTGATATTCCAAGTCAAGTATTTCTCTTAATTTTTCCGTCATGTTGTAAAAATACAATAGTTTACTAGTTTTGTGCATGATTTTATACGAAGATGATTTTGTAATTGCTGTAGCAAAACCCAATAATGTATTGGTACATCATTCGTCGATGGCGCGAAATCAGTCGGAAGAGTCAACGTTACTCGAATTACTTTATGAAAAGTTTGATAAGCACTTCTACCCGATTCATCGTTTGGATAGAAAAACCTCTGGAATTGTGTTGTGTGCGAAAGAAAAGGAATATGTTTCTGCGTTTCAGCACCTTTTTATGACGAATCAGATTGAAAAAGTATATTACGGTGTTGTCAGAGGATTTTCTCCCGAAAACGGACAGATAGATTCTCCCGTAAAAGGGCGTGATGCGAAGGTGTATAAAGATGCTTTGACAGCTTTTGAAACCTTGGCAACGGTTGAATTGCCAATTGCCGTGAAACCTTTTGAAACGTCGCGGTATAGTTTGGTGAAATTGTTGCCTAAAACGGGCAGAATGCATCAACTGCGCATACATCTCAATAAAATCAACCATCCACTCGTTGGCGATCCAAAATACGGCGATCGTTTTCACAACCGAATGTTTCAGGCTGAATTTGATATTTCTGAGTTGTTTCTACATGCAGTTTCGCTCTCGTTTACACATCCTTTGCTACAAAAACTAATTTTCATTCAGTGTCCATTCCCAAGACATTGGCATACTTTTACAGAAAAAAGTCATTGGAATGCGAGTTCGCTATTGAAAGTCTAACGAAAACTGTAGTTTTGCAACTTAATTGATTTTTGATGGAACTACTTTCTGCTTTAGGCTTAATTATTATCACATGTATTGTGATTTGGCGCGCGTGCGACGGCTTTGAAATGGCTTCTGATTATTTGGGGAGAAATTTGAAAGACGGCATCAAAGGCGCTACCATTAATGCCATTGGAAGCAGTTTACCAGAATTATTTACCACACTTTTTTTTCTTTTTGTATTGAAAGATAAAGATGGATTTTCGGGCGGCATCGGAACAACGGCTGGAAGTGCGGTTTTTAATGCAATGATTATTCCCGCAGTGGTAATTATGGCTGTGATTGGAAAAGGAATTGTTGACCGAATTCAAATTTCAAAAAAAGTCATCAAACGCGACGGAATTTCCTTGATTTTGTGCGAAATCGTACTCATTCTGCTGATTTCTGATACAACTTTGGACTGGTATCATGGTTTGACATTGATGATTTTGTACGTTATATACATTACCTATATGTTGGTGAGTCAAGGAAAAGGAAGTGTTGATGATGACTATGAAGCCAGTGCTAATGGCGGCAATCGTGCAGTTGCTTTTTTTCGAGGAGATTTTGCCACAACCGTATTAGGAAACGGCACCATGAACCGTAAAAAAGCGTGGTTGCTACTGCTAATTTCTATCTTTTTTATTGGAATTGCCTGTTATTGGTTGGTGGAAGCGTGTGAGCAATTCGGAAATGCTGTAAACATGCCTGTGTATTTTGTTTCCGTAATTTTAGCCTCTGCCGCGACGAGTGTGCCTGATACGATTATTTCATGGAAAGACGCGATGAAAGGAAATTACGATGATGCTGTTGCCAATGCCTTAGGCAGCAATATTTTTGACATTTGTTTTGCGCTAGGTTTGCCATTGTTTTTGTTCACAATTATCAACGGACCAATTACCATAAGTAACGATACTTTAGAGAACATTAGTCAATTGCGTGTATTACTCTTAATCATTACTATTATTGCCTTTTTTGTGTATCTGCTTCCAAAAGCTATCAAAAAGTCACATGGTTATTTTTTGATAACCTTGTATGTCTTATTTGTAGTGTATATTGTGTGTAAAGGAATGGATAGTGAACTAGCGATTATCTCTAGCATTTCTAATCTACTTTCGTCTATTTCAGAAGTTTTTAGCTCGATATTTTAAAATTTGTAGTACTCTTTTTCAAGTAATTTCGGCACTACTTTTGATGTTAACATTTCATTAACATTAAAACCGATTTTAGTATGAAAATGTCCAGAAACACCAATTCCGGCGTAAACGCAGGCTCTATGGCTGATATTGCGTTTTTATTATTGATTTTTTTCTTAGTAACAACTACGTTTACCGAAGATGAAGGCATTAAAGGTGTCATTCCCAAACCTTGTCCCGAAGGCGTTGATTGCAATTCCGAAATTAGAGAGCGGAATATTTTTACCATTCAACTCAACCAACAAGATGAATTATTGGCAAATAACGAGTTGATTTCTTTAGAAGAATTAAGAGAAGATATCAAAGCTTTTGTGGATAATAACGGCGACAGTTCGTGCGCGTATTGCAACGGTTCAAAGGATAAGCATTCCTCTGAAAACCCACAAAAAGCAGTAATTTCCATCAAAACAGATCGCAGAACTTCTTATAACACGTACATTAGCGTGCAAAACGAATTGATGGGCGCGTATTTTGAATTGCGGAAAGAATTGAGCAAGCAGAAATTCAACAAAGCTGTAGAAGATTTGACCGAAGAAGAGCTTAAAATTCTTCAAGAATCCTATCCATTTCGAATAACAGAAGCCAAAATGGAAGAATGATTCGGAAATTATTTTAAAAGTCCAATCACAATATTGTGTTGGACTTTTTGTGTTTTTTGCTAGAATATACCCGTGAAATTTTCCATCGATAAATTCCTATCTTTGTAAAAAAAGAAATATGCTTACTTGGAAAGATATTATCCACTATGCCACACACGGCAATAAAGAACCAGATACACGCGTAGAAAAAACGGAAGCGGAATGGAAAGCGCAATTGACGCCTGAGCAATATTACATTACACGTCAACGAGGAACGGAACGTCCTTTTTCAGGTGAACATTGCAGTCGCTATGATCCTGGAGTTTACAGTTGTGTTTGTTGTAAAACACCGCTCTTCGATTCCAATTTAAAGTTTGATTCCAGTAGCGGATGGCCTAGTTTTACAGAACCTGTAAAGGATAATGTCATCAATTATATCAAAGATAGTTCGCACGGAATGGTACGTGTAGAAGTTACATGTAGTACTTGTGACGCACATTTGGGACATGTATTTCCTGATGGACCGCCACCAAGTGGATTGCGTTTTTGTATCAATTCGGAGTCACTCGTATTGGAAGAATAGATTTTTAGACTCGCTTCGCTTTTGGACCGCTGTCGCTTTTAGAGCCTAGAACGCTTTGCTTTTAGATTTTAGACTTTTTCTGTTCATCGCTACGCTCAATTCAAAGATTTAAAAATTTAAGGATTCAAGGCTTTTATTTTTCACAACTTGTCATTCCTGCGTAGGCAGGAATCTATTAAAAGGCAAATCATGTTTAAAAGTACTTCTCGATACAAATTTGCTCCATTTCGACAAGCTCAATAAGCAGCAAATCCACTCGAAGTGACGGTTTTTTTAATGTGCAAATTTGATAATTTGAAAATGTACCAATGGTTTACTTTAACTTGAAATTGAAACTGAACTTGAAACTCATAACTGCTAGGAAACCACATTTTCAAATCAACCAATTTTCAAATTAGCAAATTGACACATTGTTACATTAACAACATTTTCCACTGCTCCTTCACCACTTCCCAATCAAAAGTTGCTGCTTTTTTACGAGCGTTTTGGGATAGTTTTTGTGCTTTTTCGGGAGAATTGATTAAACTTTCAATCGCAGTTATCATTTCTTCTTTTGAATTCG
The DNA here is from genome assembly GCF_003054265.1 of Kordia periserrulae. Lineage (GTDB taxonomy): Bacteria > Bacteroidota > Bacteroidia > Flavobacteriales > Flavobacteriaceae > Kordia > Kordia periserrulae. Next base: position 201,695 of record NZ_QBKT01000004.1, read on the forward strand.
GATTGACTAGGATTCCGGTTTCTTCATGATTGATTAAAAACGGAATTCCTCCAACATTGGTAGAAACAATCGGCATTCCTAGTGCCATTGCTTCGATGAGACTTACAGGTGTATTGTCGAAATTGGTCGTATTGATAAAAATATCATATTCTTTAGAAAGTGTAATCCATTCGTGTTTTGACAGTTTTCCTGTGAATTTTACGGCAACATCTAATTCTTTTGCAAGTTGTTGTGTTTGCTCAAAAGAAGCATCTTTTCGCGGTCCAACCATGCACAATGAAGCTTTGATTCCTTTTTGTTTTAAACCGTACAACACTTCTACAGCCAATGTCGGATTGTAAATTTCGGCAAACGAACGTACCCAAAGTAGTTTTGCGTCAACGCTTTTACGTTCTGTAAACGGATATTCAGAAAGCTCAATATTATTGGGAATATGCGTCACATTGGTGTATCCGTAACGCTCAAAAACCGTTTTTAGAAACAACGAAGGTGAAACGTTTGCATGCGCATTTTTAAAAATCACATCACTTTTTGCTTTGCTATTTTTGAGTCGCGCTTCCAAATTTCCGCCATGTAGAATTGGAATGTATTTCAATTTCAACCAAATACACAATTTACTCACATAGTACGCGTATAAAAAATTGGTCGTGCTGTAGGTGTCAATCAGTACGTAATTGAGCTTTTTTCGGTGTTTAAAAACCGTCCAAAGCATGTGCATTAAGCGTATGATTTTGTTTTTTTTGTTGGAAGTTAGAGTAACGTCAAAACCTTCTTTTTGGAGTAATTTCCCCAACGTTTCAATGGTTGTTGCGGTTTTTCCGTGACCAGAAATGATATTTCCAACATAGACAATCATGCTTTTTTATGCGCTACAAAAACGTCAAATAATGGTAAAATTGGTAGAATTTTTGCTAAACTTTTCACTTCGTAGGTTTCACTCACAATTTTACGAATTGATTGAATTTCAGAATCGTGGTAATCGCCTGTAAAATCTTGTCCCGCCAACTTACGCCCGATTTTATACAAGAAATTTTCTGTTGGTCCAGAAATAATCACTTCTCCTCCATCTTTTAGTAGACTTCTGAATTTACCCATATATTTTCGCAATTGCTCGTCGTTCATGTGTTCCAAAACGTCTAGCGCAATCACCGCATCAAAACTGTTTTCTTCTAAATCTTTATCAAACAAATCGCCTTCCATAAAGGTAATCGAATCTGGATAGTTGATGTTTTCTTTCAGCAAATGCACAGGACGCAAATCCAAATCCAAACCAACGACTTCGTGTGAGTTTGTCGCCAATTCATACGACATTACGCCTGTCCCACAGCCAAAATCCAACACTTTTAATGATTTTTTATTTTTTTGGTGAATATAATTTGCCACAACTTTTAATCGTTTCCAAAAAATGTGGTCAATTACGGGATTTTTATGTGCGTACGCTGGTAAAGCCGCTTCTGATAATACTTCGTCTGTTCCTTGTGCTTTGAGTCGTTTTACGATTTCTGTTTTAAAAAGCTTTTTTGTTGCCTTCATGATGTTTTGTTAAAAGTTGTTGCTTAGGCTAAACGTAATGTTCTCTTTTCCATATCCATAACCGTCAAAAATAGCTTTAAAACTGCCATCTTTAAGTAAATGAATATCAATGTGATGCATTCCGTTTTTTGCCCAAGTATCTCCTTGATTTTTAAGAATTGGGTTATTTTTTAGTGATGTTTCTTTGTAATCTGTTTTTGAAATGGAATCGATGGAAAAACCATAGACAGCGCGACCGTACCCGCCAAAATGATCTTGCGCAAAGCGAATCCATTGTCCGTCATACGTCAAAATTCTTCCCGCAGAGCGTGTATAATTTCCACTCAATATTGGTGATTTTGGATGTTCTGTCCATTCACCGTGTAAACTATCTGCGATGTACAAACGTAATTCTTTGTCTTCCGTAGCAAACAAATACGAAACATCGTCTTTTTCAAAATAGGTTGCGTCTACCAAGCGTTTGTCATTGATGAGTATTTTATCTACTTCCCAACCGAATGGAAAGTTCGTGGTTTTGTACAATCGCACTTGACTGTGACGCTTGGTTTCAGGAATCATGTACGTAACACTATCTTTTTCAAAAACCATTGGATAGGACAAGTGCACTGTTTCATCTAGCGCAATTCCGAGGTATTTCCATGTGCCATTTTCTTCTACTGCAACGCCAATATCGGCATGTGTTTCGCCCATGATTTCAAAAAAAGCATACCATTTTCCGTCTTTTTCGTGTAAAAACGGATCAGCCATGAGTACTTTTTCAGGAATTTCATTGGATTCTCGATTAAAAACCTTCGCTTCAGACACATTCCACTGTAGTGGATTTTGACTAATTCCCGTCGCAATTGAATAATAGGCGCCTGTTATTTTTCGTCCAAAAAACGGCACAGGTTTTTTCATCACATAACAATACCCGATATATCCCGAAAAGAGAAATCCGAGGATGAATAGTATGATTGCTATTTTTTTTATGATTTTCAAGTTCAATTTTATTTTTCTGTCATTCCTGCGTAGGCAGGAATCCACAAAGTCCAAGTATTTTCAAATTGGATTCCGCATCAAGTGCGGAATGACAACGATAAAAATACTATTCCCTAATACCTAATGCCTAATTCCCGTATCATACAATCGCCATTTGCCTTTTTTATAGAGCAATTCAAAATCTGGTAAATCTATATAAATTAATACATATTCCACACCATAATCACGTAAAAATTGGTTTGACGCTTTGCGCGATAGTTTGTTGTAATTTTGATAGTCTTGATACCATTGTATATAGCGCTTCGGATTTCCTTCAATGAGCATATTGGCGCCTTTACTGTCTAACACTACAGAACGTTGTCCGCCTGAACGACCAATGTCTGGCGCAAATAAAATAGCATCTTTTGGAGTATTTTCTCGAATATAGAGTAAAACATCGTTTAAATCGTCACTTTCGTTCCCGTTTACAATGCTTCCAACCGATAAAGAATTTGGCAATACACGTCGAATGATATCATTTGATACGAATGGAATTTTGTCAAATTCATTGTGTTTTGCAACTACTAAGAGTAACAAATAAAAACCAACCGCGTACGGAAATAGTTTTTGAATATTTTTTTCTCGTACTAACATCATCAATCCAAAAGCAATGGCAAAGTAAAAGGCGAGAATCAATAGTTTTTGCATGCGCACTAACTGAAACGACATGCGAATATTGAGGTCAAAGACTGAATTTGCTGCCAATTCTACAAAGGTTGCTAAGTTTGGTAGTATGAATAGTAACGCGCTGAGAATTAGCAAATATTTCACTCGCAATTTGTCTTGAGCAGTTCCTTTTAAATAAGCATACACGATACACGCAAAAACTACTGAGAAATAGGAACCATATTTTAAAGTGAGCCATTCTTTCCAAAAGGTTGTTGGTTCCGTTATAAAACTTGGATATTTGAGTGCTAAGGCTTCTTTGTACAACGCTACATCATAATCTGCAGTTACCGAAACATTCGCCATATAATTGATGAAAAACGGCAGCATTCCAACAAAAATGATTCCTAAAAGGATTAGATTTTGCAGACTAACTATTGCTTTGAGTTGTTTCTTATTGAAATACGAATGTATTGCGATGTAACCGATAAAGAGCAAAATACCACTCAATCCTGTGATTGGATGAAAATTAAAGATCAATCCGACTAAAAATGCCGCTAGATATAGTTTTCGTTTGTTGCTAAAGTTAATTAACAAAAAAGGCAAAGGCATCATCGCATAATACACGACGCGTGGCAATAGTGACCATAAATCGGAAATTCCCCAATATTCAAAGCCTGGAACCCACACTATACCGCGCATAAAGACAGACACAAAGAAGGCTATCCAGAAGTTGTTGGTAATTTTAAACAATAAAAAATACCATAACAAACCAAATAGAATGTGACAGATAAACGTCAAAATGTTTAACGCTTGCACATAGTTTCCATCGGTGAAATTGGCAAAAAAGCGTAAGGTTTCAATGTAAAAAGGCGTGTAATATTTTACGTTGTCCAAATCATTTGCAAAAGTATCATGCGGAAACAAACTCGGATCGTCCATTTTGAGACACACTGGAATGATGTTGTGCAAATCGGAACTCAAATGTGTTTCGTTCGCATCCAAATTCCCCAAATAATAGCCAAAAGCAATGCAAACATTTAGCAAAATGACGATTAGGTGTTTGCTGTTCATCACACAGATTTTGGAGCTTTTAGAATGTCAAATTGGATGGCTTGCAGCAATAACTGAAACCCGAGAATCAACGAAACCGTAATGAGCATGATGGTTCCTGTTGGTGTGAGTTCGCCAATATTGTAGTAGTATATCCAGTTGTAAATTCCGAAAATAACTCCGAAGAGAAACATTGGCAATCCGAATAATAAATAAATAGACGCAATGTTAAAATCGTACACAAAATAACTTTTGATGATGCGTTTCCAAAAGGTTTTGGTCAGTTTTGGAATGAAAATAAACGGAATTTTCCAGACTTTCATACTCGATTTTTCATCGCCATAATTGGCGGGCATTGGTACGTCTTTGATTCTAGCTTCATGAAAATACAATTCTGCAATGAGCGATGATTCAAAGAAATAATCGCGGTGAATGTTTTTAAAGTTGAGTTTCTTTAGCAAATCTACTCTCACCGCAAAAAAACCATTTGTCGGATCAAAATTATTCCAATAGCCAGAAGCTGCTTTGACTAAAAACGACAAGCCCAAATTGCCCACTTTTCGAACAAACGGCATTTGTCGCAAGGCTTTAAAGTCTTTGAAACGATTTCCTTTGGCGTATTCTGCTTTTTCTTCTAATAATGGTTGCAGTAATTCGGGAATGTATTTGCTGTCCATTTGATCGTCCGCATCTACTTTGATGACGAAATCAAGTTCCAATTCGATGGCTTTTTTAAAACCATTTTTTGTGGCACCACCAACACCTGAGTTTTTTTCGTTGCGAACAATCACAATTTTTTCACCCAATTCAGCTTGCGCAATCAGACTTTCAGGAATTGGTTCTTTGCCGCAATCGTCCACAATAATGACTTTATCAATAAATTCAGGCAACTTTCGCACTACATTTTCAATGTGTTTTGCGGCGTTGTAGTACGGAATGACGACTCCTACAGTATGTTCAGCAACGTTTGTCATGTTTTTTTATAATATCGAGGGCTTACTAAAATGGCTGTTGCAAATAAAAACAGGCCCAATATAGCAAAAACAGGTCGGTAAACATACAATTGTTCGCCAAATAATAAGGTGACCATTGTTGCCAACACCAATCCTTTTAATACAATTCCCAGTTGTGTAAAGTTTGTAAATTCTAAGCTAAAGTAACTCGTCAACCATCGCACATAAAAGAACAATCCCACCAAACCAACTTCATTAATTAGCGTTAAATAGATGTTATGCGCCGAATTTCCTACCAAAATAAAGTTGTTAAAGCCAGAACCAAACGGCACAACATATACGTTTGTTAATAAATAATCGATATACATGAGCGAGAGGTTTTTCCGCCCTGAACCCAAATCTTCATACAATTGGTCTACGTTTCCTTGTGTAATTAGTGAAGGATCGGATATTTTGCTAAATACACGTCCGTTGATGACATTTTCTATCATGGTGAAGATTTCTGAATTGTACATCGAAACAATTAAAAATCCTGCGCCAAGCATGACGGACATGTAAATAAATTTTCCCGTTGAGCGGAAAAAGAAATATACCAAAAACACCAATAAACCCACGTAACTCGTTCGTGAACCGCTCAAACCTAACGCAATTACAGCAAAGAGAATTCCCGCTAACAACATCAACTTGTTAACTCGTAATTCCTTCTGAATAAAAACACCGATAAACGTTATCAGCGAAATGTACATGACCATTCCCAGCACAATTTTATTCGGTCCTAAAATACCCGAAAGAAAACCTCCATAGGCTTTTCTGTCCAAATCGCTCCACAAGTACGGAATGACTCCAAAATGCTGTAAAAGCACGACCATCGCGGCAACAATCACCATGATAATGTGTAAATACACAAATTGTTTTAGCACTTTTCCGCGTCGCATTAAAATTAAAAAGAAGACAAACGAAAAGTAAAAAATCAGAAAGTGATACATAAACAAAGTTGTTCGTAAAATCCACGTCAAGCGTCCGTTTAGGTAACTGATGAAAAAGGTGAAAATCATCATGAACATGCACCAACGTATGAATGTCCACAAATAATACAGGTACTTTTTTTGGTTGATAAACCACAGAAGTACCATACGATGTTGGTAAAATTGATACAAAACCACCACGCCTACAAAATCATACAAACGCAATTCGTTATTTCCTGTAATGCTGTAATTGAACACCGCCACATTGTAGAAATACGAAATCAGAATCACGAACAACGTCAACTTTAGGAAACCAGATTTCCCAAGTATTGTTAGTTGTTTTTCCATGTATTCTGTGCGTGTTGCCATTAGATTTCGTTGTAAAAACTCAGCAGTTGTTGTATGATTGCTTTTTGCGAAAAATGTTTTTGTACGTGTGTGTGTAATTGTTCCGCTTTCGCGAGACGTTCCTGTTGATTATCTATTAAAAGCTGGAGTTTCTCTGCAAATACCTGTTCGTTTTTCGCAGGAACAAGATAGCCTTTCGTTTCGTCAGAAACAACTCTGTGACATTCGCCGACATCGGTAGCGAGAACGGCAAGCTTGTGCAATCCATACTCTAACAATGCAATTGGCAACCCTTCTGATTTTGATGACAATACACCAATGTCACACTGATTCAAAATGTTTGAAACATCTTCCCGACTTCCATATACAAACACAGAATCCTCCAATTGATGATCGTGAATAAACAATTTTAGCTGACGCGAATAGTCATCTTCAAAATCTTTTCCTACCAAATGCAGCGTCCAACCGTTTTTAGCAACCGTTTCAAACGCAAGTAATAGATTAAAATGATCTTTCTGTGGACGTAGATTTGCCAAACACACCATCCGTTTTCCATCAGTTCCTTGTAGTTTTGTTTGTGCCTTTACGGTTTCACTCTTTACAGGGAAATTCGACAAATAGATAACTTTTGAAACGGACAACTTCTTCTCTGCCCATTTTTTTAACTGTTGATTTACCGAAATAACGCCATTCATGGCGTATGAAGCAATTTTTAACATCAACGATTTTCGTTCAGCCAAAAACTCACTATTTCCATAATGATCATGCCAAATCATTTTAAATTTCGGATAGATTAATTTTGTCAAAAACACAATAAAAAAAGACGTTGCATGCGCATGTACAATATCAATTTCGTTTTCTTTGATGTACTTTTTTAATCGTTTTATTGCACCAAAATCTAAGGTTCGTTTGCGTTCTAAAAATAAATAACCAACATCTTCCGACACCTGATTTTTCAACATGCCTTCCTTCCGCGTTGCGCATAAAAACGAAGCGTCCACTTCACTCACCAACGCATTCGCATACGTAACCGCCAGCTTTTCCGCGCCGCCAGTTTCGAGTGTGTCTATGATTTGAAGGGTTTTCATTTTTTTTTGGTGTTGGGTGTTGGGTTTTAGGTTTTAGGTGTTAGGTTACTTTTTTATTATTGTCTATTCGTTTATTTGTTACTCATCACTCTTAACTCTTAACTCTTAACTTATAACTAGTTGCTGGTTGCTGGTTAAAAGTACTTTTTCATTTTAAATTTTGCGGTTTTTTATTTTACATTTTTAACTTCGTTATTCGTCGATTTGTTTCAAACCGTGAGATCGAGTGAAATTTCGTGGAAATTTTGTATCGAGAACAGCTTTTAAATTCATGTATTTTTTACTTCATAGTACTTCTCGATATTTTTTTCCTTAATTTCGACAGGCTCAATGACAGGAAAAACACTCGAAGTGACGTCTGACTTCATTCAAAATTTACAATTCAACACTCAACATTCAACATTTATAATTCATCATTTTTAATCAAATCGTGGATTCTTGCGAAAAAACTGGTGAGTGTTAAATAGTCTTCCCAGAGTTTCCGATTGGCTTTTTGGATTTCTTCAAATGTTTGTTGAGTCATATTTTGGTGAAATTCTAACAATCGCTGCTCCATTTCGTGTTCTTTTCCTTGCGGAATTCGGATACAATGTTGCGTCCAATCGATGATTCCTTCTAGCGGAAGCAAACAATCGGTATCAATCAACACCGGAATTCGTCCCATAGCTATGGTTTGATAGAATCGAACTGAAAAATTTCCTGCACCACGCAAATTAAAAATATAATCGGAATCGTTCATATTTTCATAAAACTCATACGTTGTTTTATCTACAGAACGATTTGTCCGAACACCTGCACGATAACGCTCACGATACACAATATTCGTTTCTATTTCAGGATGTTTTTCCAGACGTTTTAGATATTTGTAACGCATAAATGGCGCGGCAAACCATTGTTGTGGCTCCAACAAACTTTTTCCCAAACGAAATTTTAGGTTTCTGTAGATAATCAATCCTATATCTTTCGCGGCTTTGAGTAAATTTGGCGTTGCCTGACCTACAAATCCAATCACAGGTTTGGCTGTTTTTACACGAATTTGATGCTCTTTTTTGTCAATATAATGCTCCAACGGATCTTTGAAAAACGCAGGAAACGAAATCTGATTTTTAAGTTTTTTACTCTTGTAACCACTATTTCGAAACACATACACGTCTTTGTTGGTCGGCGTTACACCTTGATCTCCCGAAATATACGTTAACACTTTTAATTGTTTGTCGTGACATTCGTCGATGAACCGTTCAGCTTCTTGCTGTAAATTATGTTTTAAATAAAAATTCCAAGAAAATGGCAAAAACGCAACTTCGGCATTGTCAATGGAATCAACCAATTGATAATACTTTTTGACTTCCGTAAATTCGTTTCGCTCGTCAAACAACAACGCATAAATCAGCGGAAACTTCTCTCCTTTCGGATGTTTCTCAATGAATTGCTTATCTGTATATACGTGTAACATCAGAGCAAGGATTTGATTTCGGTTTCAAATGTATCTAATGTGTACATTCGACTCCATTCTACGGCTTTTTTTACTTTTTCTTGATATAAATCTTCTGATTGTAATACCTTTTCAATTTCTGCAACAGCGCTTTCTACCGTCGGTTCAATTAAAATTCCACGATTTCCTTCGTCTAACATGTACGGAACGCATGAAATTTTAGTCACAATTGGCAAACTTCCCCAAAACATGGCTTCTGCGACTACTTTTGGCCAACCTTCTGATTTAGACGGTAACATCATAAAATGAGCCGTTTTATGTACTTCTTTTACGGTTTCGGCTGTGACATTTCCATGTAAAATCACATGTTTTTCTAGTTGATGTTGCTTGATGTAATTTTCTAGTTCTTGTCGTTTTACACCATCACCAAACACATCCAATTGCACATTATAGTTGCGTTTGATGAGTTCTTCAATAATTTGAATTGTAAGCAACGGACGTTTTCCGGGCGACAACGAACCGACAAAACTAAAGCGAATTGTATCTTTAAAAGTACGTTTTACAACAGCTTCTTTATCACTATCTCTATACGTAGCCGTAAAAAATGGTTTGATATTTTTCGTTTGCTGTTTCCAGTCGCCATACACCAAAACGTTCATATTTTTGGTAAGAAAGGTGTTGGAGAGTATCTTTTTTTGCAAGCGGTAACTTAGTGGTTGTTTGCTATTTGGATCCCAATTCCCAGCATATTTAGCTGTTTTTGTCTTTTTTGGGAAGAAAATTTGCGCCACACAACCTATCAATCCGATGTTTCCTGGACAACGCAAGTGAATGTGATCGGCTTTTCGCATGGCAGCAACGATTTTAAAAAAGATGATTGGCAACACCAAAAGCGTTTGTAAGCTTGACTTCAAACTCAACAAATTAAACGCGGGAATCTTCTTGAAATCAATCATATCATGTTGATACGCGCTATCAATCGGACGAATTTCTTTATCGGTTAACAACGGCGCTACAATTGTTACCGTATCCACATATTGTAACCACAAGTTCATTTCCTTCACATACGGCGCGTACGCAAAGTATGCCGAATCTTTTTCAGCATGTAAAACGTGTGTGATGATTAGGAAATTCATATTAATTTATAGCTTTTAAGCTGTACTAATTTTTTATTTTAGGTTTCTGAAACCATAACGAAAACCAGGCGAAAAATCGTCCTGATGCTTCTGTAAAAGCCTCCTTTTTTTTAGATTGGGTAAATATATTTGTAAATCTGAGAAACGCCAAAAACAGCGTCGTAAGATTCCATTGTATTCTTGCTTTTAGCGAAGGTTTTGGATATTTTACACGCCACACATACCATCCATTCTTTACGACCATTTTTCCATATTGATACTGATTTGGACGTCCAGCCACATCGTGATGATGCTCTAATTTTGCAGTTGTATTTACGTATAGTTTTCCAAATTTGGAAACTCTCAGTGTAAAATCAGCATCTTCATACAATCCGTAGCCTTCAAAATACGTGGCGAATTTTGTTTTGTCCAAAACTTCCTTTTTAAACGAAGAAACCCCACCCATAAAGAGTTCTACGGGATAAATTTTATCCGTCGGCGGTAAAAAACTTACCGAACGACCATGTGCAAACGATGGTAAATAACACGGTTTGGTGTCGTCCAATAAACCTAGTTTTTTACGCAATCGGAAGCGTAACGGCTCTTTTCGGAACCATCCATCATACACGAAAGAAGTAGCAGAAGGTTTGGTGTTTTCTGTGATTTTCGTCCATGAAATTTCATTGGTTATATAACCGCCAACACCTAATGCGTTTGGATGAATTGTATAGGTTTCTAGTAGATTTTTAAAGTAATTTTTGTCTAAAATCGTGTCATCATCTAAGAAACAAACGATTTCACTGGTTTGAGAAACGTTTTTGATTCCAAAATTTCGTTGTTTGGTCAATCCGCGATTAGAATCATCTACTTTGAAATAATGTAAATTCTCGAACAAATTTTGCTTCAACATTTCCTTCGTTTCGTCATTTCGAGAACCATCTACAATCAAGATTTCATTTGGATACACTATTTGCTTTGTAACCGATTGCAATAGTGTTTGCAAGGGTTTTGGACGCATGTATGTACAAATGATGAGTGTAAATTTCATAATTATTTTTCTATGAGCGATTGATACACTTGTATGTTTTGATTAGCAATGTTAGCAATGTCAAAACGCTCCAAAGCAACTTCTCGTGCTTTTTTTGCCATTTCAGACGCCAATTCCACATCTGTTAATAATAAATTGATCTTTTCTGCGAATTCCTTATGCGATTTTGGATCGACTAAAAAACCGGTTTCGCCATCATCTACAATTTCTGTTGCCCACGGATAATTGGTGTTTACAATCGGTTTTTGCATTGCCATCGCTTCTATCGTCACCATTCCGAACGATTCTGCCAGCGACGGAAATACACACACATTGGCTTCATTGATCAATTCTTTCATGCGATTGTAATCAACAACTCCCAAATATGTTACTTTTTCTTTCGCTTCTGCAAAAAGTATTTCTTGAAAAAGTTCCCACGTAGCACGTTGTGTGGTTGCATCTTTGGCATCATTTCCCACCAAAATCAATTGACAATGACTATTTTTCTGTATCAATTCGTTAAAAATATGCGCCAATTCTAAGATGCCTTTTTTGCGAATTAAGGTTCCAAAATACAACACAATGCCTTCTTTTTGTTTGCTGATATCTGGTTGAAAATCAACTATATAAATCCCGTTAGGAATCACAGTGATTTCTTTGTCTGTTTTGAATAAAGAACTTGTTTTTTCTGCTACAAACTGACTCACCGCAATGATTGTATCCGCTTTTTGAAATGCTTTTTGTTCACGATTATAATTCGCTTGTTTGATATTTCTTCCTTCCAAATGACAGAAAAATGTATCGCTTCCGTGCAAACGCATGACTTGTGGAATGGGAAAGTTCATGTTTGCCGAAATGCCTGTCCAATCCACCACTTCCAAGACATCAATTTGCTCTTTTTTGATAGTTTTATTGATGTACTTGTTGATGATTCCTTCATTCAATTTCCACGTCAACGCGGGATATTTTCGCAATTTTATTTTGTGAACGGTAATTTTTCCGTCTTGAAATACTTCTTGTTTGTCTTGAAAATAGGTAAATACCGTAATCTTCAAACCTTTGTCTACCAACGCTTTGAGCAAGTTTTTCGTACTTGTTCCAATGCCCGCAGATTTTGGGAGTTTTTCGTGAGGATATTCAGGAAGTAAAAACGCAATGTGCATTAGTTCAACAGGTTTTGAAAAGCGTGATACATGCGCTCGCTGACCTTATCCAACGGATGTTTGGCAATACTTTTTGCCCATTCGAGTCGCTCTGCGCTATTTTGTTGTTCTAAAGTATCAAAATCTTGCAAAACTTCAAGAAATTCAGCGGATTTTCGTACTTGAAATACTGCTTTTGGATGCTTGTCAAAGGTTTTAAAATGTACAAATTGATACAAACGCTCAATATTAAAATCTTGATGTCCATCTTCTTGACGATAACGACAGTAAAATGCAGGTTTTCCGAGTAAAATCGCGTCCAACGCCATCGTGGAACCGATATTGAAAATCGCTTCACTATATTGCAATGTACTGTATAAAACGCCTAAGTTTGAGTTAACCGTATAACTTTCTGGCAGTGGAAAATCATCATGATTCCATGTTGGAATGACTTCCGTAATCACATCTTTGTATTGCACCAACACAGGCTTAAAACCTTCGTTGTAATCTGCTGGATTTGCTCGTAAAATGACGTGATATTGCTCCGTACTCCTTTGATTATAAGCCTTTACAGCTTCCGCTAAATCCTTTAAATACAACGGATCATCCATGCCTATCGATGTGAAGTTTCCTGAAAAACAGAGCAGTTTTTTATCCGTTGGTAAATTATACGCTTTGTAAAATAATTCTTTGGGAATCAAGTATTCCGATTTGGTGTAAAATGTAAATTGCGGCGTTCCCGTGACAAAAATGTTGTTTTGTTGAACTTCATCAGGATAATATGTTGTCATTTCTTCCTTCATATAATCGCTCCAAACAAAGTAATAATCGGCTTTGAGCATTTTATTTCCTTTCGGAAGATTGTCCCACGAATGAATAAAACTCACCACAGGAATTCCCAAATCTCGTGCCGCCAATACAGGCGCTAGCGACAAACTCGACACTTGATGCGAACAATACACTAAATCGGGCATGTTTGCAGTTAAATATGCCAAACATTCTTTGTAATAATTGGAAGTTCGGGTTTGTTTGAAGAAAGTATTTTCAAGCTTTTCGATTCCTTTTTTAGAAGCGTAAAACTTTGATAAAAAACTGATTAATCCAAACTTGAGTTTTTTCTTGAAAGTACTCTTTCCTGGCGAAACTCTGTATAATAAATGCTTTTTGTTCCTTTGTGCTTTATCGTTATATCGTAAGGTAGATTTTGCTTTTAAATAGCGTAAAAAGTCCGTTTTCCCTTGGTAATCAAAGCTTGGTAATTGTTGTGTTTCTATGTTTTTTGGAAGTTTTTCCAAGGCAGATGATTTTACATTGTGCCAAACCAACATGTCAATGTTTTCGGGAGTTTCAAAGAAATCACTTGCATAATGATTTTCAAAACTTTGGTATCCCACAAATATGGAAACTATCTTTTTTCGCATGGGGCTATCGCGTTGTTGATATTGTCCGCAAATATAGCCATTGAAAGGACTCTAAAAAGAAAATATACGCCACGATTTGGATTTTTTTGCTGCTGTTTGGCTAATTGTAGTACTTTTTCAATATCAAAGACCGTATTTAATGCATGTATGTGTTTGTTGAGCATTTTGTACAACTGCTCTCCTATTTCATTGGAAATGCGATGATTCCAGTCCTGCACAGAAATATCAGACTTGATAGGATTTTTAAAAAACGTCAGCAAATCTTGATTGGAATCGTAAACGATTTGCTCATGAATTTGATCGTATTGATAGCGTTTTAATGGTAAATGATGAGTTTGTTTGATAAAATCTTCATGCAAAAATGGCGTAATTTTATTTCGATACGCGGATAAAATCTTGTGACGATTCCCAAAATTCCCTGGCAAACGCCCTTTTCTGTAGAAATTGATTAAAATTTCAGCGTTGGAATTACCGTCATAGTTTTTTGTAATTTCTGTTGAAATATTCCCAGGATATTCATTTATAAAAGACTCATAATCAGACACAAATGATTCTGATAGAAATTCTTTTGGTGTGAGATAATTGTGCAACGCTTTCGCGAGATTGGAATCTTCAGGAAAAAACATACGGACGCATTCGCCCGCTTCGCCCATCACAAAACTGTAATCGTGAGGAATGCCTTCATTGACAAATTTGAGCATGTCTACATAGGAAATCGTAGCCAAACCACCAGAAATATTAGCAATTTGGTTGGCGTAGTATTCAAATTCTTCTTCGTCACACAAGGTTGTATGACTATAGGAAACACCTAAATTTACTGCAATTTCTTTTCCTTGAATGACATCTGCGGAATAGACTTCGCCAAAATTTCCTGTTTTGATGGTTGCATTGCCTTCTTCGACTTGACTAAACAAAGTCAAACTATCTTTTCCTGCTGTAGCGCCAAAAAACAGATTTTTCGCCACATTTAGTGCATTTTTTAAAGAAAATGATGGTTTTTCGGTTGAAAAATCGATTTTTAAGGATTTTTCAGTCTTTTTTAGATTTTCATCAAAAACATGTAGTTTTCCACCTTCTAATCGTGAAATTCCTTGGTATGGCAATGGAAAAGGTTGCACTTGATAGCCAAACGCAAAATGTGCTTGTACTCCGATTTTATCAAATTGTAACGGCATTTGAAATTCAACAAAATTTTGAAAGTTTAAGAAGAAGTTTATCTGATTATTTTTTATTAAATAAAAACTTCCATTTACCCCATATAAGTCACTTACAGTAAATAGCTTATTATTTTTTTTATCATAAATAAAAATCTCAAAAACACCACCAATTTGATTGTAGATAGTTTTTAAACTTTCCTCAAAATTAACATGCAATTCTTTAATAAAATCCAGTATTTTTTCTTGCGTATGATCGGACGAATACCAAATAATTTCAAACAGTTCGCTGTCAAACGTATACAACAAACTTCCTTGCTTTTCCTTTTTGAACAATTGCACATCAAATTTGTTCTTGTTAAAAGAAATATGAAAGTTGGTGATGGTATGTTTTTCAAATGTCACAGCGTAAGTGTTTTTGCTAATTCCGTAGCTTTTTTCCAATCGTCAAGCGTATCAATGTTTACATAATATTTTTCATCAGAAACAATATACGAAATGGAATCGCCATACAGCGAATTTTTCTCCATCAATACGTTTGTTTTCATGATGTAAATGCTTCCATCTCTGTGATACGCTTTCGGTAATTCTTGTCGGCGCGTAATGATATTTTTTTCGCCTGTCGCAATTTGTAAAATACCTTGTTCATTCGCCTCAAACGTCCAATGTGGATTGTATTGATGCGGCACTTCCAACACAGAAACTAGTGAATCTGTCTGCCTTTCTTGAAAGGTTTCCAACGCACTGTCCAAAAAACCTTTTGATCGAAAGGGACTTGTCGGTTGCAGTAAACAAATCGCGTCAAAGTGTTTTCCTTCCTTTTCTAAAAACGAAACCGCATGTTGTATTACAGGCAATGTCGGCGTGTTGTCTTCTGCTAAGTGCTTCGGTCGTACAAAAGGCACATTCGCGCCAAGCGACTTTGCTAGTTCCACAATTTCCAAATCATCCGTCGTGACCAAAACCTCTGAGATATAGCTCGATTGCAACGCAGCATCAATACTGTATTGAATCAAGGGTTTTCCGTGGAGTAGTTTTTTATTCTTCCCCGGAACTCCTTTGCTTCCGCCGCGTGCTGGTATGATGGCTAGAGTTTTCATTTTTTTAGGTGTTGGGTTTTAGGTGTTGGGTCGCTTCGCTTTTTGGTTGTTTGTTGTTTGTTGTTTGTTTCAGACCATCAGTTCGAGTGAAATTCTGAAAGAATTTCACTCGAACTGATGGTTGGAATAATTCAAAATTTAAAATCAAGCATTCATTATTCAAATTAATACATAATCGTTTTATGTGCAATGAGCGCTGTGTTTGCTAGTGCTTCCGCGATTTGTTTTCCTGAGTTTCCTTCTCCGTAAATATGCTCCGATAGTAAGCCTTTTTGTGAGATTCGTTCTTGAATCGCTTTTTTGATTTCGTTGGTATCGTAATCTACATCCACGACATTTTTTCCTCGTTTTCTTCTGTTTTGACGTGTTCCGATGTTTACAGTAGGAACGCCAATAAATGAGCATTCACGAATACCTACACTCGAATTTCCCACCAAACAATCACTATTTTTTAACAAGTGTAAAAAGTCGTTCGGTTCCATGTTTTTAAAGAAACGAATGTTTTCTGGATTAAAGTTTTCACGATAGTATCGAATTCCGTTCGAAGTTCCGTCTGAACCAGCATCAACGTTTGGCCAAAACCAAAATGTCGGAATGTTGAGTTCGTGAATTGCTTTTAAGGTACATAAAACGTCTTCTCGCGCCGATTCGTAACGATTCGTTTCTGGATGTTGCATCACCACCAAATAACCGTTAGAAATATCCAAATTAGCTCCTACACCACCATACTTTTCAATCGGGTTGAAATTGTAATCGTTTGTATCTAAAACTTCTTTCGCGATATCAATCGACGGACAACCCGTGTTGATGACATATGTTGGATCTTCTCCCAATTTTATTACTCTGTCGCGTGCATCTTCTGAAGCGACTAAGTGTAAATCTGCCAATTTTGTATTCGCATGGCGGACCTTTTCATCGATATTTCCCGTTACTTCTCCACCTTGAATATGCACCAACGGAATGTTTTGATACGCCGCTGCAATACTTGTGGCTATCGTTTCAAATCTGTCTGCAATTGTGATGACAGCGTCTGGTTTTAGATTGTAGAATACGTTGGAAAGCTCCATTACACCTAATCCCGTCGTTTTTGCCATGGCGGTCGGATTTTCGCCTTCGAGTACCATAAACACCTTTTCATTAATTGTAAAACCGTCTTTTTCAATGACTTTCACTGCATTTCCGTATCGTCCCAACAACGCAGAACCAGCCACGACCAATTGCAATTCCAACTTCGGATGCTCTTGAATCGCCTTCAACGCAGTTTTGATTCTGCTATACGACGGTCGCGCTGTAACTACGGCACATATTTTTCGTTTGTTCATTCTTTTTTTTGCTTTTGGCTCTTAGCCTTTGGCTTTTGGTGTTTATTAATTTGACTTTTCTTCAATTTGTTTATGTGTCATTCCGCACCTGATGCAGAAGCTATTTTGATTTGAATTTTAAAGCTATTCTCGATACAATTTTATGTCTATCTCGCCTGCGCTTAATATGACAAAAATCACTTGAACTGACATTTACCTTAAATTCAACATTCAACATTCATGATTCAAAATTTACCATTTCAAACAACATCCTCTTCATTCAAAAAATCCCACTGCTTCATGTCTTTTGTTAGCTTTTTTCCGATGACTTCTTGAAATTTTGAGGCTAAGATTCCATAGTTTTTAGGTTTTTTAGCTTCTAAATCGTTAAAAGTCAAGATATGTCCTTTTGGTAAATCCTTGTTGATGGCTAAGGATTTTTCAAAGATTTGTTTTAATTCAGCGTATTGTGAATTGTCTTTTTTGTCAATCGGATGGTACAACGCTTCATCAATGTTTCGAACCGCTTTGACTAATTGTGTCGTTTCTGCCATTGTTAAGGATGATTTTGCATCGGGCCCAAACATTTCTTTATCAAAAACCACGTGAAACTCCAAGATTTCTGCGCCCAACGTCACTGCTGCAATGCCCGCTTCGATTCCTGCTGAATGGTCCGAGAATCCAACTTTTACTTGATAACGTTCTTTGAGTTCTTGAATCACGTTTAAACCAAATTGTTTCGGTTGTGTTGGATAGGACGTCGTACATTGTAAAATGGAGAATTCGCAGTTTTTTTCTTTAAGAAAAGTCACAGTTGCATCCAATTCAGCAAACGAGCTCATTCCCGAAGAAATGATAATCGGTTTTCCCGTTTTTGCAATTTTTTCTAATAATAGAAAGTTATTGACTTCCCCAGAACCAACTTTGTAACATTTCACACCGACTTCTTCCAACAAATCTACTGCCGCATTGCTGAATGGTGACGATAAAAAGTCCAATCCGACGTCGTTACAATGTGCTTTCAAGCCTTTCCATTGCTCCAATGAGAATTCCATGCGTTGCCAGTATTCGTAGCGCGTTGCATCTTGCTTTGAGAATTTTACTCTGAAAGGTTCGTGAATGCTACTTTCCGCCACAGCGATATGTGTTTGAAATTTAATCGCATCCGCGCCCGTTTTCGCCACAGCATCAATATACGCGTGTGCCATTCCCAAACTTCCGTCATGTGCTTGCGCGATTTCTGCTATGATATAGGTTGTTTTCATTTTTTTTAGGTGTTGGGTTTTGGGTGTTAGGTCGCTTCGCTTTTTGGTTATTTGTTTTTTGTCGATTCGTTGATTTGTCTTGAATCCTAATTCTCAAATCTAGTTTTAATAACATCCTTCTGCGGAGCAAATTTGTATCAAGAACAGCTTTGAAATTTACATGCTTTTTACTTCATAGTACTTCTCGATACTTTTTTCCTTCGGAAAAACACTCGAACTGACGCTTTCAGTAATTCATCATTCAAAATTTAACATTTCAAAAAACTTTTTCAATTTCTCCACTTGTTCTTCTACTGTAAAGTTTTCTTCAAACGTTTTTCGCGCGTTATCGCCTATAAATATCCGCTTTTCTGCGTTGTTATACAAATCTATCAATTGCGTTGTCATTTGTGATAAATCGTTACACAAAATACTGTTTTGATTGTGAACGATTTCGGGATAACAACTTGCCGCTGCTTTGGTGCTGACCAATACTTGTGCGTAGTTGAATACCAACGGAATTCGTGTGCGCGTTCCTGTGTTGTATTCCCACGGAATGATGTGCAAATCGTAGGGTTTTAGCTCAGATTGTAAATTTTCTATGAAACCTAAACACTGAATTTGTTCGTCTTCTAAACGTTTTTTGAGCGATTCGGAAGCGTATTTGAGGTTTCCAATGACTTTTAGTGTGACGTTTGGAATTTGTTCTTTTAAATCCTTCCAACAGACTTCTAAAAAGCGTTCCAATCCGATGCGGTTTGCTGTCGTTCCCATGCCACCTAAATGCACGATTGACGGAGTTTTTGCATCATTTTTTGTCAATTCCACTTTTTTATAGGTCAGCGGAATGTACAATGCGTTTTTGTTTCCGTAATCTTTGATTTCTTGGGTTTCTGTGTAGGAAGCTGAAACGCAAGCATAAACACTTTTGACCACATTCAATTCGACGCGTTTTTTTTGCTTGAGATGAAATTTTTGGATGAATGAAAGTTTGCTTTTTAACTTTCGCAATTTGAATTCCCAATCGTGATGCGCGTATAGTATTGGAATGTTGAGTTTGGAATAGTTTGCCAAAATCGCTGTCCAACGCCATTCAGCCCACACTAAATTGATATTGTTTTTTGAGATATATTGCTTTAAAATTTCTTCATTGGTTGAATTCACAAAGAAATATTCAAATTTTTCAGGTTGAAATAGTGCCGTTTTGATTCTATTAAACATACCTTTTGGATGAATTTGCGCGACTTGAAAGTGTTGTATTTCCTTGTACAATCCATCAATTTCTTGAATGTATTCTGAGTTTACTTCTGACGAAAGTCTTGCCTTTTTCCCATCTTGAAAATCCACCAATAGCACATGTACTTTGTAATTCAGCTTCGCTAATAATTGCAAATGACTGAAATAGACGGATGCGCCGCCATTGGCATTCGGAGAGATTTTCGTGTTATTGACCAGAAAAAGTACATTCATCACAGAAAGTATTTGTTTAAAAAACCGAGTCCGTTTGCAATGAAGATACGCGCTAGTTTTGATTTAATCGCTACTGTTTTAGGATTTCCCCATTTTTTATGGAAAATGATGTGTCCCTGTAAGAGCTTTTTTCGTTCTAACATCCAACGATTTTGCGCTGTGTATATGTATCTCGGAATGTCCTTTTCGGGAATTTCTACATCGTCAAAAAAGGCACTTTTCTTTTTTTCGAGTTCTTTCGAGACTTTACTTTCTAAGTGTGAAACTTCTGAATTTGCAACCAATACATGTTGTTGACCGTATTTCTGCAACATCAAACTATAATCATCATCTGCATAGAAAAAGCTAAAACGCTCATCTAGCAAACCTGTTTTGTCAAATAAAGATTTTTCCGCGATGATACACCAACCGACAATATGACGACGGACTTTGTAACCAAATTGATAGTTTTCGCCGTTAAAAAAGGTTTTTGGTGTAAATTTACTATCGTAATCCACTGGACAAAATGATTGCACTTTTGGATATTGTTGCTTGACTTTTAAAATCTCTGTCAACCAGTTTTTCTGAAAGATGAGATCATTATTGAACAAACCAACAAAATCGCCCGAAGCGGCTTTGATTCCTATATTTAGAAACTTATGAAAGTTGAAATCTTCCGTCGGAATGATGACTTTTACATGTTCTGGAAATTTGAAAGATACCTCGTGAATTTGCTTATTACTTTCTATGAGTAAGACTTCAAATTTGACATCAGAATTGTCTTTTTCCGCAGCTATCATACTTTCAATACACTGCAAAGTCATGTCGAAAATCGATTGACTTTTGGTGTTGGACAGTATGATGGCAGAAAACAACATGTTATTTTTTTACACAGCGAAATACGTACTGAAATGTAAAGAAGTTTTTGAATAATCCCAATTTTCTGAGAATTCTTGGTATGAGTGGAAATCCGCCTTTGTAGGCGCTGTAGCGTTCTACACGCGTGAGTTTTTCTATGTGCATATTGGCTTGATCTACCAAATCTTCAATGTTTTTGAGGGTAAACCAACGCATGTGTGTTTTATCGTATAATCCGCTAGGTTCGTACGGAAATTTTCCTTTGAATACCAAGTGTTTGATAGTCTCCAAGTGTTGTACATTTGGCAAGGAAATAATCATTTTTCCTGTCGATTTTAATGATTTTTCCAGTTCTGACAATACATGCCACGGATCAATCAAATGTTCTAACACATCGCCTAAAATGATATAATCGAAATCTTCACCTTTCAAACTTTCTAATAATTCTTGGTCTTCAATGCTTTTTTCAATGACTTTCGTGATGTTTTGTTTGGCATTTTTTACAGATTCCTCATGTGTTTCTACACCAATTACTTCTGTAGCCATTCCTTGATCGAGCAGCCATTTTCCGTTGATTCCGTTGGAGCAACCGACATCCAAGACTTTTAAGTTTTCGCCTTCTATGAGTGAAATGATATCTTTTCGAAGTTTTATATAGGCTTGATTCATGTTCGGATTAGTTTTTGTCTAACGGTTCTTTTTTAATCTTCCAAGAGAGCATTGGACGCAGAATTCCTGGCCATTTTCCAGCATACGGTCCGCGCACGCCATCGCCAGTGGTATCGTCAAAGACTTCAAAACTTAGCAAATTATCTTCTACCGCGTGAATGATTTCTGGATTGTAATTTCCAACCGCAACTAACAGACTAAATTGTCCTTCCGCCAAGAAATGACGTGGAATTGTACAAGTTGCTGTCACGATTCCTTTGTTCTTTTTGTCGTGATATTCCAACCAATCTGGCGCGTTGAATTCGTTGGAAGCAAACAAACGTTGCCCACGCTCGTTTACCACGTGAATAATTGCTGTATTGTGATATTCGGTGTTTAAATCCCAATATTCTACATCAATAAAAATGTCGTCTCGCACGCTGAAACGATTGCACAATTCGCCTTTTTCATTGCGAATGGCGGCACTTTTTAAGCGTCCGAAATCGTTTCCTGGCGCGATTTCCATGCGTTCCCATTCGTGATACGGTTTCGTGTCCAATCCTTGATTGAGATATTCTTGAATGGCTTTGTCAGTATCACCGTCAAAAATGACTTCTCCATCTGCCAAAACCACAGTTCGTTGTGTCAATTTTTGAATCGCGTCCATGTCGTGACTTACAAATAAAACCGTTCTACCTTCGCCTTTTGCGATGTCTTGCATTTTTCCAATGGCTTTTTTCTGAAATTCTGCATCGCCAACGGCTAAGACTTCATCAACTACCAAAATTTCGGGTTCTAAATGTGCGGCTACGGCAAATGCCAAACGTACTTTCATTCCTGAAGAATAGCGTTTTACAGGCGTGTCTACATAACGTTGTACTCCTGCAAATTCTACAATTTCGTCAAATTTCGATTTGATTTCTGCTTTGGTCATTCCCAAAATAGCACCATTTAGAAATATATTTTCTTTTCCTGTCAATTCTGGGTGAAATCCTGTACCGACTTCTAATAAGGAAGCAATTCGACCTTTAGAACGAATGATTCCTTGTGTCGGCATGGTAACTTTCGAGAGAATTTTAAGCAAGGTCGATTTTCCCGCACCATTTTTTCCTATGATTCCCAACACTTCTCCTCTACGCACATCAAAACTTACATCTTTGATTGCCCACACATAGTTTGATTTTCCAACGGTATTTCGCTTGTTTCGCTCACCAATTCGTGTGTACGGATCTTCTTTGCCGCGAATTTTATGCCACCAACGATTCAAATCGTGACTGATGGTTCCTGTGCCAATGACGCCTAAGCGGTATTGTTTGGATAGGTTTTCTACACGTAATATGACTTCTTTCTCCTGCATTATACCGTGTCTATAAAATTACGTTCTGTTTTATTGAAAATAATCAACCCGAATAAAAATACAATTATGGAGATTCCTAAGGTTAGAAATATAAATCCTAAATCTAGTTCTCCTTCTTGAAACACCATGTATCTAAAGGATTCGATAACTCTTGCTAACGGATTGTATTCTACTATCCACGAAACGTATGATGGCAGTTTTTGTGATACAATCGCAAGTGGATACATCACGGCAGAAACATACATTAAGAGCTGAATTCCGAATTGCACTAAAAAGGTTAAATCGCGGTATTTTGTCACCATAGAGGAAATGATCATTCCTAAGCCTAGTCCTAACATTCCCATGATGAATACGATTAATGGTAATAATGCCAAGTATGGTGAGATGCTTCCTGCGCTTCCTTCAATCGCAAAAAATATATAAAACGCTATAAAGATTAAGACTTGAATTCCAAATTTTAAGAGATTGGAAACCGTGATGGATAATGGCATGATGACTCTCGGAAAATACACTTTGCCAAAGATATTTTCGTTTTTCTTAAACGTATCAGACGTTGCTTTTAAGCATTCCGAAAAGTAATTCCAAATGGTGATTCCTGCAAGGTTAAAGAGAAAAGCGTTGACCGTTCCTGTGTTGATATCGGCGATTCCGTTGAAAACTAAGGTAAAGATTACCGAAGTTAATAAGGGTTGAATTAAGTACCACAACGGACCTAATACGGTTTGTTTGTACAACGTCACCACATCGCGGCGCACAAAAAGCATCAATAAGTCGCGATATTGCCAAATTTCTTTGAATTTGAAATCGAGTAGATTGCTTTTTGGCGATATTTCAAATAACCACGTATGTTTTTGGGGCTTGTCCAAACGGATTGCTTTTTAGGTTACCAAATGTTTTCTAAATCCTTTTTCGTGTAGGTATGGTTGCGTTCTACAAACGTCGTGTTTTCCTTGTTTTTGAGCTTTAAACTGCTGTTTTTGGAGAATACGCGCGATAATACTGCAAATGGCGTTAAGAAGATAAAGAATACTAATGATAGAATAATTCTTGTATTTATCCAACCAAGTGCTAAGGCAAACTTTTCCCAAACCCATACAATGGCACTTTCTATGAAAAAAGACAAAATACCAACACCTAGAGCAATACAAAATAGAACAGTAGCTGATGTATCATAATCAGTTTTCCAAAATAAGTAACCAGCAATGAACATAAAGCCAACTACAATAACCAATATTACTTTTGAATTGCTTTCTTTCATCTGTTAGAATAATGTGTAGATAAATGGTGCAATGGCTGATCCGCCGCCTAATACCAAGATGATTCCTAGTAATAATAGTACGATTATCATTGGCAAAAGCCAGAATTTTTTTCGTTCTTTTAAGAATCTGAATAGATCTTTTAAAAACTCCATATTTTATTGATTTAAGGTCTTTATAAATGTTGCCAACTCCTCGCCCATTTTTTTGTTTCCCGCAGGATTGAAATGGCAATCGTCGTATAAATAGTCGCTCGTTTTTGGAATGATAGAATCTGTTTTGAACACAGGAACACCAAATTTCATACTTTCATTGATTGTAACATCGTTAATGCTGTCTACTTTTTGTTGCAACTTTTGTGCATTGTAACGAACACCGCCGCGCGAGGTCATCCAATGCCAGTTTTGCAAGGCTTTATCTTCCGTATCCCAAGTGACTACTTGTGTGGCAAATATAAGCTTTATATTATTCGCTCGACAAATCCCGATTAAGGTTTTTACTTTATTTGCATAATTGCCGTAATCGGTTGTAGGTAATTGATTTTCAACAGGTCGCGCTTGTGTTTTTTTAACCTTTTTCTGGTAATTGGACTCAATTTCAATGGTTTCCAGAGCATCTTCTTCACTTTTGAACGCGTAATACAAACGTCGCGGAATTTGAAATTCATATAGAAATACACCCAACATTTTTCCAAAACCTACGTTGTTGTCCTTTTTTTCGGTAGTGTTGAATTTTAGTGGATTGTCATCGAGCATCAAACGTGTAACGTCGTTGATGCCACAAAAAACAATAACTTCGTCAGGTTGTAGGTGAATGATTCTGTGTGATAACATCGCAATATGATCTTGGATGTTATCACCTGATTTTCCTGCGTTGTAGACTTTTACGATTTTGTTTTGATAGTTTTCACGATTTAAGTTTTCTTGCAACACTTGCGTCCACACATCTGCATCGTCTATATAAAGACTTTCTGTAGAACTGCCACCAATCGCGAAAATACGATATTCATTACTTGGTTTCGGCATGATGAGTTTATCACCGCGAAAACCGTAATTATTAATCGTGAAGTTTGTGGTGTCTTTGTAATTTTCAAATCCTAATAAGCCTTCTTCTGTAGCAAATTGTAGTTTTAGATTCGGGTCAAATTGCGATTCAATGTACATGTTTCCAATCGGCGGATAAAACATGTTTTGCTTGGCATTTTCATACGGATCAGGCACTGGAAAAAACCACAACACAATTTCTGTCAGCACTAAAAGCACCAACAGCACAATGAGATTGTATTTAACTGTTTTCCACATAGATAACTACTAATCTAATAAAAATTCTTCTTTCCAGTCGTCCGTGTCTTGCCAACTTGGTTGTTCTTCTTTTTTATAGACAAAATTTCCTATCACCAAATAGTCCATTTCCGTTCGCATAAAACAGCGATAGGCATCATCTGGCGTACATACAATCGGTTCTCCACGAACGTTAAAACTTGTGTTTACTACGACGCCGACACCTGTAATTTTCTTGAATTCGTTGATGAGTTCCCAGTATTCTGCGTTGGTTTCTTTGTGTACGGTTTGAATTCGTCCAGAAAAATCAATATGCGTAATTGCTGGTAATGACGAGCGTTGTACGTACAATTTTTCACGAATTGGCAACGCGTGATAGTTTGCAGGAACTTCGTGTTGGATGTTTGGATGTACTTTGTGTACCAACAGCATGTATGGCGAAATTCCCTCATAATCAAAGAATTCGTTCACATCTTCCGAAAGTACCGATGGCGCAAACGGACGAAATGATTCTCTATATTTTATTTTGAGATTGAGTTTTTTCTGCATTTCAGGATTGCGTGCATCGCCTAGAATGCTTCGTCTTCCGAGAGCACGTGGCCCAAATTCCATACGACCTTGCATCCAGCCAATGGCGTTTCCTTCAGAGATGTATTTTGCGACTTCTTTGGTCAATTCGCTAAAGTCTGAAAAGTGCGTTGCTGTTGCATTGTATTTACGATTGACTTTTTCAACGTCTAAATCTGAGAATTCCGGACCTAAATACGAACCGCTCATCGCGTCGTTTGGATTTACTTTTCGTTCTTGTTCGAAATAGGTGTAATACGCTGTTAATGCTGCTCCTAACGAACCTCCTGCATCTCCTGCTGCTGGTTGAATGAAAATATCTTTAAAAATACCTTCTTTTTGTAATTTTCCATTCGCGACACAGTTGAGCGCAACTCCGCCAGCCATGCATAAATACTCTGCTCCTGTAATTTCTTTGGCGTGTTTTGCTAGCTTGATGATAATTTCTTCCGTGACTTCCTGAATTGCCAAGCCTAAATCCGAATGTTGTTGTTCAAATTCTGATTCAGAGGTTCTTCTTGGGAAACCGAACAATTCCTCCCACTTTTTATCATAGACCATGCGCAATCCGACCGCATAGTTAAAATACTGTTGATCTAACCAAATAGAACCATCATCGTGAATTTTAATCAGCTTCGTTTTGATGATTTCCTTAAATTTTTTGACGCGCTCCGAATTCGGATTCCCGTACGGCGCCAATCCCATCAATTTGTATTCTCCTGAGTTGACTTTAAATCCTAAGAAATAGGTAAATGCTGAATAGAGCAATCCCACAGAATGCGGAAATTGCAATTCTTTGAGCATCGTAATGTCTTTTCCTTCTCCCAAACAGATAGAAGCTGTTGCCCACTCGCCTACACCATCTAAGGTTAAAATAGCCGCTTTTTGATACGGTGACGGATAAAACGCACTTGCCGCATGCGATAAGTGATGTTCTGGAAATAGTAGTTTTAGCTTCTTTTTATTGAACGGTTGAATTTCTTTTAATTCGTCTTTGATGAGCTTTTTTAGGAACATTTTTTCCTTTAACCATACTGGAATTGCAGTGATGAACGACGAAACACCTTTCGGCGAAAAGCCATAGTAGGTTTCTAGTAAACGTTCAAATTTGAGTAATGGCTTGTCGTAAAAGACAATTGCATCCAAGTCATCAATGGTTTTTCCTGTATATTCCAAGCAGTATTTTACAGCATTGGTTGGAAAGGCTGGATCGTGTTTTTTACGTGTAAAACGCTCTTCTTGCGCGGCAGCGACTACTGTGCCATCTTGGACAATTGCTGCGGCAGAATCGTGGTAAAATGCGGATATTCCTAATATCGTCATCATTCGGTTCATCTAGAAACATTCCGTAGAATATTCCTTTTGGGGATTTTAGTGTTTATTTCTTTTAAAGGCTCTTTTGAGTCGCGATAACAGCGATTGGTTTTCGTTTTCATGATATCCGTTTCCGTAACTTCCGTAACCATATCCGTATCCGTAGCCATATCCGTAACCATAGCCATATTTGGCTTTTTGGCGATAATCGTTGAATACGAAACTGATATTTTTGACTTCTCCTTTTTTATATTTTTCGTTGATAATGTTCAACATCGCTTTTTTAGAATAGTCTTGTCGAACCATATATATTGTTGCGTCTACATGATTTATTAAATCTAACGCATCTGACACCAATCCTAATGGCGGCGTATCTAAAATGATGTATTCGTAGCGCTTTTTGAGCTCAGTGATGAATTCATCCAGCTTTTGACTGATTAACAATTCTGATGGATTTGGCGGAATGGGTCCTGAAGTCACGACATCTAAATTGTCGTATTTTGTCGATTGAATCACTTCATCCAATTCTTTTTGTCCGATGAGATAGTTGACAACTCCCGTATCATTGTCAATTCCGAAATCGCCAAAGATTTTCGGCTTGCGCAAATCCAATCCCACAAGAATCGTCTTTTTTCCCGTTAAGGAAAATACCGAAGCGACATTGATAGAACAAAACGTTTTTCCTTCGCCACTGACCGAAGACGTTACCATAACGGTTTTCGTTTTGTCTTTGTCTAGATTTTTATACATGTATTGCAAACTCGAACGAATGCCACGAAACGATTCTGCAACCGACGATTTTGGACTTTCAAAGACCGTTAAATTCGATTCTGTACGACTTCTACTTACGATTCCCAAAATTGGAATGTTGGAAAGTTTTTTGATGTCTTCTGGTGTGTTGATATTATTATCCAATACCGTTACTAAAAAGACAAATCCCAGCGGTAATAATAAACCTAAAAATAGCGCAATGGAATAGTTTTTACGCGTGTTTGGCAAAATAGAACCTTGTCCCAAATCTTTAGCACTATCGATAACTTTTACGTCGGAAACATTGGCAGCCTTTACAATGCCTGCTTCGTTTTTCTTTTCCAGCAACAACGTGTACGAAGCTTCACTTAGCTTATAACTACGCTCAATATTGAACAATTGCTGCTCTTCTTCTGGCAATTTTCTGAATTCCGCATTGGCTCTAGCGGTTCTACTTTCCACATTTTCGATATCAATATTGGTAGAAGAACGTGCGGTTTTTACATTTTCGAGCAAAACGCGTTTGGTGGCTTCAATATCTTGGTCAATTTCTTTAAAGAAAATATCATTTTTTACCGTTTCACCCAGTTTTGCACGTTGAATCGATAAACTCACAATTTTTGACACATTGTTGACAATATTCGGGTCGTCAATTCCTGAAGATGCTGGCGCAGGCAACGAACGGAAGTCTGTACTGTTTGTTAAGTAATCTTCCAGCAACTTATAGTATTGTAATTTGAGCATATACCCGTTTTTCTCAATACTATATTGATTGAGCTTCGAGAACACTTCTTCTCCTTTGAGTGACGGATTGAAAACTTTGTTATCTTGCTTGTATTCTTTGAGTTTTTGCTCGTCTTTTCGCAGCGAATCTTCCACTCCAGAAATCATTTCATCAATAAATTGCAAGGTATTTGTGGCAAATTGATTTTTTTCTTCGAGTTGTTTTTGTTTTAAAATTTCGGTCGTCATGTTGAGATAATCCGCCAAAATAGCACGATTTGGTCCTGTAAGACTCAATACTAACATAGACGCTCCTTGTACTTTCAAACTAACGCCAATAGAACGATATTTGGAAATTTCATCGTTCAAACTTGTAAAATAGACATAATACGGTTGCCCGATTTTGATATTGGTATCTCTTCTTGGTGTGAGCGAAAATTTAAAAAATGGCGTTTCCACTTCCTGATTCATCACATAATCGCCCGAAAACGTTGGACTTTTGGGTGAAAAACTAGAAACTTTATTGAGTTTGTAATTGATCCCTCTGTAGATTTCATCTTCCAAAAACTCCACACTTGCGGTAAAGTTTTGCTCGTCGCTAAATACAATTTTAATCGGCGTGTTGAAGAGTTGCGGAAAATTTTCGTCCAAACTCACCACAAAAGGCGCATCTGTGTGAATGTCTTCCAAACGATAGTAACCGTCTTTTTTGTAGTGAATGTACGATTGCAACATGCGTACCACATTTTCGTTATGCGCTCTTGATTTTAGGATGGTTTTTATCGTTTCAACCTTATCACTCGCGCCGCCCCAATTGAAGGTTAAATTCATACTCGATGAGAAAAACGGATTTTGCTCTTCTTTAATGGAGATCAAACTTTCAATTCGGTAAATGCGCTCTAGTTGTTTGTTGTAGAAATACGTGACTACAAAAGCTATTCCGAGCGTAATCACAAACAGATACCAATAGTTCAGCGCTCGAAAAGCGAGTGCTTTGATATCAAAAGAATTTTGTGATTTTAATTCATCAAATTCCGCTTCCATATTCCTATAAATTTCTTGACAATACTAGCACACTAGTTACTAATGATAATACCGTTACAACAGTCGTTATCGATTGTACCAGCGTAGTTCCTGTTCCCAACGACTTTTGTTTCAATGGCTTTACATATACCATATCATTTGGCTGAATGTAATAATACGGCGAATTGAACGCATCAACACTTGTTAAATCGATATGATGAATTTTTTGTCCTTGCGGATATTGACGAATGATTAATACATCTTTTCTGTTTCCAACCGTAGTAATATCGCCCGCACTCGCCAAAGCTTCTATGATGTTGACGCGGTCTTGATACAACGTGTAAATTCCTGTAGTGGAAACTTCTCCGGTAACGGTAAAACGTAATCCTGCTAATTTTACGACAACAAATACATCTTCTTTTTTGTTGAAATAATCTTCAAGTAATTTCTTTTGAATGGCTTCTTCGATTTCGTCAAGCGTAAATGCCAATACATTCAGCTTCCCAAGAATCGGAATTTCAATATTTCCGTGTTTGCTTACCGTGAATCCGTTGTAGTATAAGGTTTGTTCCGATTGAGTTCCGCTTCCGCCACTTTCGGTAGCCACAGGTTGAAACATCATTGCCAATTTGGTATCCGAAGATTTGATATTGATAGACAACAAGTCGCCAACCTGCACTCGGTACGGTTTTTCGTTGAGTTTTATAGACTGTTTTATCAGCGCTTCATCACCTTCTTTTTCTCCAAAATACGTCAGCTCTTTATTCGTTACACACGAAGCTAATAGGAAAAAAAGGCTCAGAATTGATATTGGGGCTTTCAAATTCATTAATTAAGTGCTGTTGTTTACCAAGCAAATATAAGTTTTACGCAGTAATAATAAAATTCTATACCATTTATCTGATCTTTTTATTTTTAATTTGTAAAAAAATCTACAGCGTGAATTATTTATCCGTCGAAAATATTACCAAATCTTATGGTGAACGTGTTTTGTTTGAAGATATTTCTTTTGGTATTAACAAAGACCAAAAAGTGGCATTTATCGCCAAAAATGGTACCGGAAAAACATCTTTACTAAACATTATTACAGGGCGTGAAGAAGCGGATAGCGGACTAATTACCTCTCGAAAAGGAATTCACATGGCATTTTTATCGCAAAACGAGGAATTAGATCCAAATTTAACGGTAGAAGAAACCATTTTTGCTTCCGACAATCCGATTTTGGATATCATTGCCAATTATGAACGTGCTTTACTAAATCCCGCAGACACGGAGACGTACCAAAAAGCGTTTGAAAAAATGGAAGTACACAATGCGTGGGATTTTGAAACGCAGTACAAGCAAATTCTGTTCAAACTAAAACTTGAAAATTTAGCGCAAAAAGTGAAAAATTTGTCTGGCGGACAGAAAAAGCGACTGGCGTTGGCAACCATTTTGATCAACAAACCCGATTTGCTAATTTTAGATGAACCTACGAATCATCTGGATTTGGAAATGATTGAATGGTTGGAAGAGTATTTCAAAAAAGAAAACATCACGCTGTTTATGGTAACACACGATCGTTATTTTTTGGAACGTGTATGTAATGAAATTGTGGAGTTGGAAAATGGTCAGTTATACACGTATAAAGGCAGTTATTCCTACTATTTAGATAAAAAAGAAGCTAGAATTCAAGCCGAACAGGCTTCGGTTGAAAAAGCTAAAAATTTATTCAAAAAAGAACTCGATTGGATGCGTCGTCAGCCAAAAGCACGAACGACGAAATCTAAATCGCGTATCGATGATTTTTACGTGATTAAAGAAAAAGCGCATCAACGCCGAAAAGAACATGAAGTACAGTTGGAAATCAACATGGAACGCATGGGAAGTAAGATTTTGGAGTTGCACAATGTTTCCAAATCGTTTAAAGAAAAAGTACTGCTCGACAAGTTTGAATATGTCTTTAAAAAAGGCGAACGCATCGGAATTATTGGCAAAAATGGCACAGGAAAGTCTACGTTTCTCAACTTAATTACAGGAAGATTAAAGCCTGATGCGGGAAAAATTATTGTTGGTGATACGATTAAATTTGGCTATTATACACAAAGTGGCATCAACCCGAAAGAAGGTCAAAAAGTCATTGATGTCATTAAAGAATTTGGCGAATACATTCCGTTAAAAAAAGGTAGAATTATTTCCGCAGCGCAGTTGTTGGAACGTTTTTTATTCGACCGAAAACGACAATACGATTTTGTAGAAAAATTGTCTGGTGGCGAATTGAAACGTCTGTATTTATGTACCGTTTTGATACAAAATCCAAACTTTTTAATTCTCGATGAGCCTACGAACGATTTGGATATTGTCACACTCAATGTATTGGAAAGTTTCCTGCTCGATTTCCCAGGTTGTTTGCTCGTTGTTTCGCACGATCGCTATTTTATGGACAAAATTGTAGACCATTTATTTGTATTTCGTGGAAACGGTGTGATTGAAGATTTTCCAGGGAATTACACCGATTTCAGAGTGTATGAAGACAGCGCTGAACCTGAAACAAAAACTACGGAAAAGAAAGAAAAGAAAACGTGGCGGCAAGATGATAGTGACAAGCTGAGTTATAACGAACAGAAAGAATACAAGCGTTTGGAAAAAGACATTCAACGTTTAGAAGAAGAAAAAGAAGCCATTGAAGCCTTGTTTGTGACAGGCGAATTGTCGCAAGATGAAATTCAGGAGAAATCGTTGGAATTGCAAAAAATCATCAACGAATCAGAAGAAAAAACGGAGCGTTGGTTTGAATTGGCTTCAAAAATTGAGGAATAATAATGTGGTATCAAATAGTAGCATATTTTAAATTCTTGTTCAAATCTTCCAATCAGCATGGCATTCATTCGCCGTTTGTGTACGACTTGGTAACGAAGTGTTTTTACGACACAACTCCAAGAGAACATTACAAAGTTATTGAAAACTATCGTCGAGAATTATTACAAAATCACACCGAAATTGAAGTCACAGATTTTGGCGCAGGAAGCAGAGTATTTTCATCTAACAAACGAAAAATTTCTGCCATTGCCAAAAATGCTGGAATTACCAAAAAACGTGCACAACTTTTGTCGCGCTTGACTTCTTATTTCAATTGCACCAAATGTTTGGAATTGGGAACTTCGCTTGGAATTGGCACGATTGCTATGAAAAATGCTACCGATGTGTACACCATTGAAGGTTGTCCAGAAACTGCAAAAATCGCGGAACAACAGTTGCAAAAGCATGATATGAACAACGTTTCCATAACTATTGCGCCGTTTGAAAAATCCATTTCACTTTTTAACGATGAGTTGTTCGATTTGGTCTATTTTGACGGAAATCATCAAAAAGCAGCAACACTTTCCTATTTTGAACAATTACTCAAAACCGCGCACAACGATACGGTTTTTATCTTTGATGACATTCATTGGAGCAAAGAAATGACCGAAGCGTGGGAAATCATTAAAAATCGTCCTGAAGTTACCGTGACAATTGATACTTTTTTCTGGGGATTTGTATTTTTCCGAAAAGAACAAGTAAAAGAACATTTTATCGTACGTTTGTAAGCTATGTTGGGATTGATTTTTACAACCATAACACTTTTAATTTCGCTTTTAGGAAGCATGTTTTTTTTGCAACGAAAGTTCAAAATAAACGCTAGCTTCACGCCTATTCTGACCTTTTGTGTATTAGGAATATTGTTGACTTTTGGTTTGATGTTTGGCATCTTGCAAATTGTTACGTATCTACTGTTTTCGCTTGGTTTGGCTGGTTTTGGATATTATTTATTTGATTATTTCAAAAATGAAAGAAAAGAAACTCTCGTTGAATTTCCATTGCGAATTTTTATAGTATTGTTCGGTCTGAGTTTTTTGCTGTACGGAAACACCTATTTTTCTGCATGGGATGAATTCAGTTTTTGGGCTGTCGCACTCAAAGAATTGGTCGTAACCAACGAAATGTACGGTTTAAACTTTACGGACTTTCCAGAATATCCACGAATTACAACCTTGATTCAATACTATTTCAATAAAACCATTTCGGGAAGTTTGCATGAAGGTATCAGTATTTCTGCACAAGTTGTGTTTTCGCTAGCGTTTATCCCGATGATCTGTTATCAACGAAAAAAACACTATTTGAACCTGATTTTGACTTGTATAGTGTTGTTTTTGGCATACCAAGTGTTATGCACGCCGATTTACTTTTTATATGCTGATAATTTTATTGCGATGTTATTAGGTGTCGGATTGGCGTTTTACTTTTTAATTGAAAACAAACAAAAAGCACTATTATTTGCCGCAATTCCATTAGCCGCATTGACGTTGACAAAACCTATCGGAATATTGTTCAGTGTGATTGGATTGGGAATTATAGGTGTAAATTATCTTTGGACGAGCAATATTCGCGCACAATTTTCACAAAAAGTAAAACCCTTAGTTATTGCAGGATTGTTGGTATTATTCACGTTTGGAAGCTGGAAAGTGTTTATTTCCATCAAAAACACACAACCGATTTCCAAAACTACCTCACAAATTACGCTTGAAAATATTCAGAATCCGCCCAATCACTATTATCCAATTCGAGATGCGTTTGTGGATGCGTTTTTCTTTGGCGGACAAGAGATTGGAAGCGCGATTTTAAAGCCAGCTACACTTCAAAAAGATATTAAGAAATATACAGGCATTAACTTGTCGTTTCTACAAGATGCTTCCAACATTAAAATTAGCGCGCTTGTCGTTATTTTATTTTTGATAAGTATTGCACTCTATAACAGAAAACAACTGCTTTCCTATTTCCCAAAAAAATACAGCTTTGTCATTTTAACAATTACCATGTTCCTAGCAATCATAGGCTATGCGATTCTGTTGTTATTTATTTATGCGTTTGTCTTTTATGAAATCACACAAAAAGAAGCTGGTGAATTGGCGAGTTATTATCGTTATATGGGAAGTTTGTTATTGGCGTTCTTTTTCTTTTTTAGTTTGTTGATGTATAATTCAAAAAGAAAATACACGTATTATATTGTGACAGTTTTATTCCTTTTTTTGTTGGTGTTGCCAAGATCGTTTTTTCCAAATCTATTCAATTCTACTACAAAAACTACTGTAGAAAACAGATGGAATATCCAACAACAATTCGCTTCATTAATTACACAAAAAGACATCCAAAAAGCAGCGTTTATCAGTTATGACAATATTGAAGACATTACACAGTATCATCTTAAATACGAACTGCTGCCAATAGAAGTCAACAACGAACCAATTACGTTTACTGCATTGACAACCAACCATACGATTTCTGAAATCAAAGAAAAACTAGCAACCTACGACGTCATCATTCTCAAACAAGAAGAAAGTAACGTGATACAGCAGTTTTTTGCAGAAAATGGTTTTGAGAAATTAATTTATATTTTGGAATAAGCTTTTTTGTTTTAAAGTTAGTCTGAGTCGGAGACTCAAACTGACTTTGATGTTGAAAACAATCTACAGATTTCCAAATCGTTAGCGCTAGTTTCAAGCTCGTGCGTAAGCAAACTCCATTTTCTACTAAAAAGCACAATTTTTCATTGGAAATGCAGTAATTTCGCAGTAATTTATATATTAGTCCCAAAATCTAGTACAGTGAGTGATACACGTTTACAGGAAGTCTTAGAAGTCAACAAGAAACAGAAAGAATTCTACAATGTAAAAAAGAAGAATTTTGCAACACGACTTTGGTCGTTTATGCGAAATAAATTGTTGTCCGATTTCCGCAAAGAATTACAAATCAACGAGCAAGTCTACGAAAAACACAAAACATGGCTCGGCGATTTATCCGATAAGAAAGTCTTAGATTTAGGCTGTTACGCAGGAAATCACTTGAGTTTATATTTAGCCGAAAATGCCAAAAGTTATTTAGGAATTGATTTAAGCGACAAAGCCATTGGACAATTAAACGAACGCTTAAAAGACATTCCAAACGCCAAAGCGGAAGCGGTCGATTTTTTGTCGCCAGAATTCAAAGAAACTGATTTTGATATCATTTATGCGTATGGTGTGTTGCATCACTTTGAAAGTTTGGATTTGCTATTTGACAAACTCAAAGAAAAGTTAGCCGATGACGGAATCTTAATTTCATACGACCCGCTAAAAACAAGTCTGCCATTGCGTATCATTCGCGGTTTGTACAGACCTTTTCAATCGGATGCGGATTGGGAATGGCCATTTACAAAAAAAACAGTACAACGCTTTCATAAGGAATTCAATGTCGTAGAACGCAGAGCAATTTTAGGAAGTTCCAAATGGGCATTTTTTCTAAACCTACTTCCGATGCGTGCTGAAAAAAAGCTAAATTATATTAAAAAATTGCATCAAAAAGATTGGGAACAATCCAAAACAAACGATCGTCATTTGTATAAATGCATGCATTTGACTATGTTAATGAAAGAACATTACTAATATGAGTACAGAATTAATTGTTTTTATCATCATCGTTGCCGTATTAGCGCCTTTGTTATTCATCAATGCACGAAAAAACAAACGTCGTATCAACGACCGTAAAAATCGTGGTTTTATGAGTGATTACTTAGACAAAAAAGAAAAGGAAAAAAAGTGACCATTTGGGATTATATCATAGCGCTAATTATTGGATTTATTATTTCTATAATAGAAACTATGAAAATTCTAAAACAGTATCACTACGAGCAACTCATAAAAAAAGACAAACAAAAAAAGAAGCATGAGACTTAGAATCATTCTTATTGCGGTTATTGTTGGCATTGTTCTTTTGTATGCGTATCAACGAAACAGGAGAAACCGATAAATTGTTAAGAAAAAGAAACATGAAAATTTACACAAAAACTGGTGACAAAGGAACCACAGCCCTATTTGGCGGCACACGTGTTCCCAAGCATCACATCCGAATAGATAGTTACGGAACGGTTGACGAACTCAATTCGCATATTGGATTGTTGCGCGATCAAGAAATGAATCCACATTATCAAAACGTTTTAATGGAAATTCAGGATTTACTTTTTACGGTGGGAGCTGTTTTAGCGACCGATCCTGAAAAGGCAACTTTAAAAAACGGAAAAGACCGTTTAAACATTCCGAGAATCTCAGAAGCTGAAGTAGCCGTATTAGAAAAAGAAATGGACACCATGAATGCCGAATTGCCACCAATGACGCATTTTGTCTTACCTGGCGGACATCAAACTGTGTCATTCTGTCATATTGCGCGCTGTGTGTGCCGCAGAGCAGAACGTTTAGCCACAGCACTTTACGAAGTAGAACCGTTTGACGAATTCACGCTAAAGTACTTAAACCGACTTTCTGACTACCTTTTTGTGTTGGCACGAAAGTTGTCACATGACTTGCAAGCAAACGAAATAAAATGGATTCCTAAAAAGAATTCGTAAATCATTCAAAATTAAAGGAATAAACATCCTTAAAAAAACGTTCTTAAAAATAATGTGTAAATAATGATTTTTTTACTTGACTTTTTCATTTAAAAATTTATTTTTGCAAAAAATTAATATCGAAGAATATGTATTGGACATTAGAACTAGCATCGCATTTAAGTGATGCACCTTGGCCAGCTACAAAAGACGAGTTGATCGATTATGCCATTAGAACAGGAGCTCCGTTGGAAGTTGTAGAAAACTTACAATCTATTGAAGATGAGGGCGATTCTTATGAATCTATTGAAGAAATTTGGCCAGACTATCCTACAGAGGAAGATTACCTCTGGAACGAAGACGAATACTAAAATAAATGTAACCACGAAAAAAGTCTCCATATTGAGACTTTTTTTTTGGTTTAATAAAAACCACACACACTATGAGTTTTTTAAATTCAGTGTTGAAAATGTTTGTTGGAGATAAATCCAAAAAAGACATTAAAGGCATCCAACCAATTGTTGATAAAATCAAAGAATTCGAGCAACAACTAGGACAGTTATCGCTTGATGAATTGAGAGCCAAAACAACACAATTTAAGTCGCGCATTACAGAAGCGTGCAAAGAAGTAAATGATAAAATAGCTGCTTTACAAAAAGAAGCCGAAACCATCTCAGATATTGAGCGTAAAGAAGATATCTATCAAGAAATTGATGCGCTCCGCGATGAAGAATACACCATTTCTGAAGGCGTTTTAGCTGAAATCCTTCCGGAAGCATTTGCCGTTGTAAAAGAAACAGCAAAACGCTTTACGCACAACACAGAATTAACCGTTACGGCAACTCCGTACGACAGAGAATTATCTGGACGATATGATTATGTAACCCTAGATGACGACAAAGCCATTTGGCAAAACTCTTGGGATGCCGCTGGAAAGCAAGTCACATGGGATATGATTCACTATGATGTACAGTTAATCGGAGGTATCACCATGCATCAAGGTAAAATTGCCGAAATGCAAACAGGAGAAGGAAAAACCTTAGTAGCAACACTTCCTGTGTATTTGAATGCACTTACTGGAAAAGGAGTGCATTTGGTAACTGTAAACGATTATTTGGCAAAACGTGATAGCGCTTGGATGGCGCCTATTTTTCAGTTTCACGGTTTGTCGGTAGATTGTATCGATTACCATCAACCGAATTCGGATGCGCGTCGTAAAGCGTATTTAGCCGATATTACGTATGGAACGAATAACGAATTTGGTTTTGACTACTTGCGTGATAATATGTCGCATTCGCCAAACGATTTGGTACAACGCCCACATAACTATGCCATTGTCGATGAGGTCGATTCTGTTTTGGTAGATGATGCACGTACACCATTAATTATTTCAGGACCAATTCCAAAAGGTGATTTACACGAATTCAACGAGCTAAAACCAAAAGTTGCCGATTTAGTACAAAAACAACGTCAGTACTTAACAGGCGTTCTGGCGGAAGCTAAAAAATTAATCAGCGACGGCGAAACTAAAGAAGGTGGATTTTTACTATTAAGAGTCTACAGAGGTTTGCCTAAAAATAAAGCATTAATCAAGTTTTTAAGTCAAGAAGGAATCAAGCAATTGCTTCAAAAAACGGAAAACTTTTACATGCAAGACAACAATCGCGAAATGCACAAAGTAGATGCAGAATTATTGTTCGTGATTGAAGAAAAAAACAATCAAATTGATTTAACAGACAAAGGAATTGAGTACTTATCTGCGGGAAGTAACGATAAAGATTTCTTTGTAATGCCTGATATTGGCGGCGAAATTGCCAAAATTGAAGCGCAAGAACTTGAAAAAGACAAAGAAGTGGAACTGAAAGAAGAATTGTTCAGTGAGTTTCAAGTAAAAAGTGAGCGTATTCATACCATGAATCAGTTGTTGAAAGCCTACACGCTTTTTGAAAAAGATGTGGAATATGTGGTGATGGACAACAAGGTAAAAATCGTAGACGAGCAAACTGGTCGTATTATGGACGGACGTCGTTATTCTGACGGATTGCATCAAGCGATTGAAGCCAAAGAAAATGTAAAGATTGAAGACGCTACACAAACATTCGCAACCATTACGTTACAGAACTACTTTAGAATGTATCGTAAACTTTCAGGAATGACAGGTACGGCAATTACGGAAGCAGGCGAATTATGGGAAATCTACAAATTAGATGTGGTAGAAATTCCAACCAACCGTCCAATTGCACGAAAAGACAAAGAAGATTTAATCTACAAAACAAAACGCGAAAAATACAACGCCATTATTGACGAAGTTACCGAATTATCAAAACAAGGAAGACCTGTATTGATTGGTACAACGTCGGTTGAAATTTCGGAATTATTAGGAAGAATGCTTTCTATCCGAAAAATTCCACACAACGTATTGAACGCAAAATTGCACCAACGAGAAGCAGACATTGTTGCGGAAGCTGGTCGTCCAGGTCAGGTAACGATTGCCACCAACATGGCAGGTCGTGGTACGGATATTAAATTAACAGAAGAAGTAAAAGCGGCTGGCGGATTGGCAATTATTGGTACCGAACGTCACGATTCACGTCGTGTTGATAGACAGTTACGAGGTCGTTCTGGTCGTCAAGGAGATCCTGGAAGTTCACAGTTTTATGTGTCGTTGGAAGATAACTTGATGCGTTTGTTCGGTTCGGACAGAGTCGCAAAAATGATGGACCGACTTGGTTTGAAAGAAGGTGAAGTGATTCAGCATTCCATGATGACCAAATCGATTGAACGTGCGCAGAAAAAAGTAGAAGAAAATAACTTCGGAATTCGTAAACGCTTGTTAGAATATGATGATGTAATGAATGCACAGCGTGAAGTTGTCTACAAACGTCGTCGTCACGCCTTGCACGGAGAGCGTTTAAAGGTAGATATTTCGAATATGGTGTATGACACTACCGAAATCATCGTGCAAACGAACAAAGCGGCAAATGACTTTAAAAACTTTGAATTTGAGTTGATTCGCTACTTCTCTATCGCAAGTCCAATTACAGAAGAGCAATTTGGCACGTTGACAGAAGAAGAAATCATCGGAAAAGTATACACAGCAGCTTTTAAAAGCTACAACGAAAAGATGGAATTGAATGCTGAAATGGTATATCCTGTCATCAAGCAAGTGTATGAAAATCCAGAGAATAAATACGAGCGTATTGTGGTGAAGTTTACCGATGGCGTGAAAGAATTGAACGTTGTCAGTGACTTAAAAGACGCCTACGAATCGCAAGGAAAGCAATTGGTAAACGATTTTGAAAAGAACATTTCGCTAGCCATTATTGACGATGCTTGGAAAACGCACTTGCGTAAGATGGACGAATTGAAACAATCGGTTCAGTTAGCCGTTCACGAACAAAAAGATCCATTATTGATTTATAAGTTTGAAGCCTTCGAATTGTTCAAAGAAGTAATTGACAAGGTAAACCGTGAAATTTTATCGTTCTTGTTTAAAGGAGAATTGGCAGACAACAATCCAGATCGTGTTCGTGAAGCACGTGAACAAAAACGTAAAAGAGACAATTATACCACTTCTAAAGAAGAAGTATTAAACAGTGACGAAAAAGAAGCGGCACAACGTGCAGCCATGCAACAATCACAAGGACAACGTCCGCAAGTAACGGAAACCATTGTTCGCGAAAAGCCGAAAATTGGTCGTAACGAACGTGTTACCATCAAAAACGTCATGACTGGCGAAAACAAAACGGTAAAGTTCAAGCAAGCAGAACCGTTGATTACCAAAGGTCAGTGGGTGATTGTGGAAGACTAGCTTCGACAAGCTCAACTACAGGCTTCGACAAGCTCAGCCTGACTTGCATACTTGTACTCTAGCCTTGCTACAGTACTTTGCTTAAAATTTTAAAAACTCTCGAGGAAACTTGGGAGTTTTTGTTTTTAGGTTGAAAAATTAAATGCTATAAAGATTGAATTACCTAAATATAGTATCTTGGACAAAAATCAGATGAACCTATTCAATTTATAACAATTACGCTAAAAATGATGTTTAATTTGATGCATCTCCAAATTATCAAGTTAATACATTAAAAATACCATGCACGCATTCCTTTTTAAGAAAAAAATGTAATTTTATAGAAAATTGTTTGCGCGATGGAAGCCTACGCCAATGCACTACTATATGCAATCCCTTTCTTTTCGATTTTAGTTATCGTGGAGATTGCGTATGGCTATTTTGTAAAGCATCAAACACATACGGTGAATGATACGATTTCTAGTATTAGTTCAGGATTGACGAGTATTGTGAAGGATTCACTGGGTTTGGCAGTGATTTTAATTTCGTATCCTTTTCTGCTGGAACATTTGGCACTTTTCTCAATTGCTGAAACCTGGTATACCTATCTCCTAGCCTTTCTCGCCATCGATTTTGCCAGTTATTGGAATCACCGATTGAGTCATAAAATCAACTTTTTTTGGAACCAACATGTCATTCATCATAGTAGCGAGGAATTTAACTTGGCGTGTGCGTTGCGACAGTCCATTTCGAATATTTTGGGTTATTTTCCGTTGTTGTTGATTCCTGCGGCTTTGCTAGGCATTCCGTATAAAATCATTGCCATTTTAACGCCGATTCATCTGTTTGCGCAGTTTTGGTATCATACCAAACATATTGGAAAATTGGGTGTTCTGGAATATATCATTGTGACACCATCGCAACATCGCGTGCATCATGCCATTAATCCAGAATATATTGATAAGAATTTGGCGGCTGTTTTTTGTGTGTGGGATCGCATGTTTGGTACGTTTCAAGAAGAATTGGATGAAGTTCCACCTGTGTATGGCGTGTTAAAACCTGCGGCGACTTGGAATCCGATTTTGATCAATTTTCAACATGTATGGCGATTAATCCAAGATGCGTGGCACACTAAAAGTTATTACGATAAACTTCGTATTTGGTTTATGCCCACAGGTTGGCGACCGAAAGATGTGCGAGATACATATCCTGTGAAAATAATCGAAAATGTGTATGCGGTTGAGAAATATAACACCAAAACGTCAACATCATTGCAAATTTGGTCCGCTTTTCAGTTGATTTTTACAATTGTTTTGATGCTGTTTCTCTTTTATAATTTCGGAACTATTTTAAAATCCTACGGTTATGGCATGATGGTGTTGTATGGAATGATTGTTTTTGTTGGAATTTACAGTTACACAAGTCTACTCGATCATTACAAATACACCATTATTTTTGAAAGTATTAAACTAGTTTTAGGACTTTTTGTGCTTGTTTCTACAAGTGATTGGTACGGATTGAACACGTATTTTTCGTTCGGAAGCGTGTTGATGGCAACTTACTTTATCACAAGTTTTTTAGCGACGATTTATTTTTCTTTTGCGGAAAAAATGTGGGTTTCATCTAGAAAACTGGCAACATAATTTTCACTATCAAACTTTCAACTATGAAATCGTTTATCTAGTTGTTTTTGGAAGATTTTAATTTGAATCACCACAAAAATTAAGAAAAAGAAACAAGCATATGCATAAGTTGAAGGAATTGTTACGTTTAGTCGATACTTTTCCATCAATAAACTCGACAAATCCCAATCGCCAAAAATGGAAAATCCGAGAGAAAAATTTGTCAATACGTACGCAAAAATCAAAAATAAAGCACCAATTGTCAGCCAACCCACTTTAGAAATCAGCGGTTTGTAGACTTTTACAGCTACTTTTTCTTTGGAAACTTCTGCCATCACATTGGCTAAAAAGTCTGTAGAAGGTGCTTGTAATCCAGCATCTTGCATGACTTCTTTGGTAAATTGGTCTAACTTTTTATTTTCTGCTTCCATGATTCAAATATATAGGTTCTACAACATTTTTTAAAATATGAAATAGTTTTTTTCGACTGCGATGCAACTTGATTTTTACATTATCATACGATAGGTTAACAATTTCAGTGATTTCTTTGAGCGATAGTTCTTCAAAATAAAACAAAGTCAACAACACACGTTCGTCTTCGGGTACTTGCAACAATGCTTTTTCTATCATTTCCTTTTTTTCTTTTTCTTCAATATAGGTCAGCGCGTTTTGCATGCTTCCGATAGCTGCTTCATTCACTTCGTCAATATGTTCTGACAATACAACTCTTTTCTGCTTTTTGATATAATCCAAACTTGTATTATACACAATACGATACAGCCACGTAGAAAATTTGGACGTTCCTTTAAAACTGTCCAACGCTTTGTACGCTTTTACAAACGTATCTTGCGCCACTTCTTCTGCATCTTCCCTATTACCAACCATTCGCAGCGCCAAGGTAAACGTCATATTCTTGTATTTAGTTACAAGAGCAGCGTACGCATTTGCGTTCCCAGCGCGAATTTGTGCTATATATTCTTGGTCAGTGTTTGGTGTCATTAGTGTTAAGACGATTGATTTTAGAATTTGGTTACAGATTTTTTTTGTTTTTTTATTCTTTGTGTTTTGTTTTTCGTGTTTTGTTCCTTGTCGATTTATTCGATTCGCTCTCTGATAAAGAAGTCAACTACTTCGGGGCAAGCCCTTGAAGCATTCAGTAGAAACTATTAAAACATTTCAACGCTAGCGTCGAAGCATCATAAATCTCGATTATCGAGTAAACTTCTAAACAGATAAACTCATAAACTTTTAAAAAAAAATCTAACTTTTTTGTAACCGAATTCAAAAAGGGTTCGTCATAATGGGCAAATACAAAAGCTAAACTCTTAAAAAAACAATCATTATGGGATCAGAAGTAATTATTATACCAGCTATTTTTGGTGTTATTTTCGGAATGTATTATTTGTACATTTCTTCAAGAAATAAAGAACGTTTAGCACTAATTGAAAAAGGTGCGGAAGCTTCTATTTTCTTTAGTTCTAAAAAATCATTAACGCCCACGTGGAAAGTTATTGTATTAAATTTTGCCGTATTGGCGATGGGCATCGGATTGGGAATTTTTATTGGATATATGCTACACAACTCTGCAGGTTTGCCAGAAGAAGTAGCCTATCCAGGAACGATTTTCTTTGTGGGCGGAATTGCTTTATTTTCAGGCTTTTTCGTGACAAAAAAATTAACTACAAAGGACTAACTATTCCACATCAATCAAAAAACCAGTTAGTTAATTGCGCATAAAACGATTGTTTTTCTTCGGAAAGGCAATCGTTTTTTTGATTTTGAGTGACATAGTCAACTAAAAAAATCTTCTAAAAAGTCTAACACTCTAACACATCTAATATTGTCTAAAAAAAAGTCTAACATCCAATTTGTATCTTTGTAAAAAGAAAAAGAAGACGTCGCGAAGTTGATTTGTAAGTTTTGAAATCGCTTTCGACTCAATTAAAAATTAATTTTATTGCTATGAAATCTATGTATGTATCGTTAATCGCGATTTTGTTTTTTACATTAAGTTGTAATTCGAATGTTACTCAGAAAAATATCCACAAAGAAACATTTACGCCGGCACAACTAGAAACTTATGAAACCGCGTATTTTGCGAGTGG
The DNA here is from genome assembly GCF_003054265.1 of Kordia periserrulae. Lineage (GTDB taxonomy): Bacteria > Bacteroidota > Bacteroidia > Flavobacteriales > Flavobacteriaceae > Kordia > Kordia periserrulae. Next base: position 246,311 of record NZ_QBKT01000004.1, read on the forward strand.
TTGTTTTTGGTGTGTGGAAGCTATTTTTGAAAGTGTTGAAGGTGTAAAAGAAGTCGTTTCAGGCTATGCTGGTGGAAAAGCAGCAACAGCTAACTATCAAATGGTAAGTGCAGGACGAACAGACCATGCGGAAGCTGTAAAAGTATATTATGATTCAAAAGTAGTTTCGTATGAAACCTTGGTAAAAGTATTTTTTGGTTCGCATGATCCAACAACGTTGAACCGACAAGGTCCTGACGCTGGTAGACAATACCGTTCGGCAATCTTTTACAAAAATGCGAAGGAAAAGAAAATTGTAGACGATTATATTGCGCAACTTAAAAAAGACAACGTATTTAGCGGCGATATTACTACTGAAGTGACCAAATACACTGCTTTTTATGATGCAGAAGACTATCATCAAGATTACGAAGCTAGAAACCCAAACAATCCGTATATTAGAAATGTTTCCATTCCGAGATTAAAGCGTTTTCAAAAGAAATTTCCAGAATTGTTAAAGAAGAATGCGCATTAATTATCAATTCTGAATTCTGAATTATAAAAACCGATGACTTTTGTTGTCGGTTTTTAGTTTACGATAGTATCAATTGTTTACGCTCATAAAAAAAACATTACGCTTACAAAATAATCGCAACTACATTTAATTATTATTCTTACATTTAAAATGTAATTACATACAAAAAACGCGTTTTTTTAGTTTAACAAATCAAATTATAAAAACTCATGAAGAAAAGAATGCTCACATTCGCTTCTTTAGGAATGGTATGTGCTACATTTTTCCTAAGTTGTGAATCTAACAACCAAGCAGAAGAAGAACAATTACAAACTGCTTTAGAAACACCTGCAAAAATCATTTCCAATGCGCAAGCAGCGAAGTTATTTCAAAACGATCAACAAACGCGTTTGGAACAAATTGGCAAGAAAAATACGCGTTTTGAAGACAAAGCTATACATTTTGACTTGACTACTTTAGAAAACTACATTAATCGCTTAGAAACATTGGCAACTTCTAAAAATATTCCGATTACAGGCGCTAGTTTTGTGTTTGGTGCAGATAAAAACGGACAACGAACTGTATTTTTAATGCCGTCTACCCGAAATGCGGAATTGGATTATCAAGAATCATTTACCATTGAAAATGGACAGTTTCTAACTTTTAAGCATGTAGATCCATCCTTACAACCACAAAACAGTTCTCAAAATGATGAAAACTTGATTCTTTGGCCAAATGGTTTTATTTCATTTAATGAAGCAACGGTATTATTTAATAACTATCAAACGCAGTATATTCAACCATTTGCAAAGAAAGTAACTAAAGACTATTACACCAAAGCAGTTTGGTATTCGTTAGAGGAATTCAAACAGTATATTTCATTTTTACAGAAGAAATCTATGCAATATAACCTAGCGATTACAGGTGTGGACGTCTTTTTTGGTGTGTATGACAATGATGCTAGTTTGGAATTAAAATCAAATGCACAAACCGTTTTCTTAGCCGCTAGCACCAATAAACAGACTATTGTCAATACTGCTAAAAAGTCATTACAGATTTTGACGCAAGATGAATTTCTTCTGAAAGCAGATGCAGAAGAATCGAATGAGAGTTTGACGTTTAATGAAGGACAACTTTCGCCTCCTCCTCCACACTACTGTTATGATGAGAATGGAAGGCGTTATATTTGCCCGGATTAATTTAATATAGTTGTTAAAACCGATACCCTTTTTTTGTTATCGGTTTTAACATTCTATTAAGAAATATGACATTCATACATCAAAAACGGACATCTACACAACTTCACGAAAACGATGTCGCATTTTTACTACTTTAGATGGTGTAATTACATTTCATGTCGCGACTATTAATGAAAACCACTTTGGGAAATCCCACCAAGATTGCTCAAGTTGTAGATTGTATTCTTGCTGCCAAGCAGCATCTTAATTCAATAAATTAATATCGTAAACTAAACACCATGAAGAAAAAAATGATGTCATTGCTTTCTTTGGGACTAGTGTGTATTGCATTTTTCCCAAGCTGTAAGCTACATGACCCAAACACCGAAGAACAGCTTTCTTCTATAGAAATACCTGAAAAAATTATTTCTAATACAAAAGCTGCCACACTGCTTACAAACGACCACGAAACCAGATTATCAAAAATTGGAAAAGCAACTACCACGCTAAGCCAAAAATCGATGTATTTTGAATTGAATACACTTAAAAATTACATTAATCATATTGAAACAATTGCCAACACCAAAAATATTCCGATTACAGGTGTCAGTTTTGTTTTTGGTGCGACACAACATGGAGAACGAACCGTATTTTTGATGCCTTCCACGAGAAATGCTACGTTGGATTATCAAGAATCCTTTACGATTGAGAATGATGAATTTGTGACGTTTAAGCATATTGACGATTATATTTCACTTAAAAATCATTCAGCAAATGACGAAAATTTAGTGCTTTCAACTGATGGATTTATTTCTTTTAATGAAGCGGCTATACTTTTCAATCAGTATCAAAATCAATACATTGAACCTTTTAAAGCAACTGTTAAAAAAGATTATTACACCAAAGCCGTTTGGTATTCGTTGGAAGAAATTGAAGAATATTTGACGTATGTGACAAAGAAATCAAGCCAATATGAGCTTGGAATTACGGGTATTAACGTTTTTTATGGCGTTTATGACACCAATGCTGAATTGGAATTGAAATCCAATGCGCAAACAATTTTCCTAGCTGCCAATACAGAAAATAAAACGATTATCAACTTTAAGGGAACACTTTTACAAGAGTATCTACAAAATGACTTTATTGTTAAAGATACAAGCTCAGAAGATGATACTGATGAAAGTTTAGCTTTTAATCTAGGTGAAATTTCACCACCACCTAAAAACAATTAATACACTCCTCCATTCCTACCTGATTAAACTTTATTCTTCAAGAAACTCTCTTCCTGTTATCTTTTTAAGATAAATAATCTTTTTCTTACATAATTTTTTTTAATCACTTTTTATATAAGGGAAAAACACCCAATTTTTGTTTTTGCATTTTTTTTCTCAAAAGTTTGGCTAATTTTAACAAAATTAAAAAAGACTAAAACTACAACCTTATGAAAAAAACTGCACTTGCCATTGTTCCGCTACTTTTAGGAGCAGCGATTGGATTCTTTATTTGTAAAGAATATTACTGTGACAAACCAACCAATTGCCCTGAATGTCCACCAACGTCAACTACGGAAGCTCCCGCAGGAATTATTTCTACCAACCAAGCTATTGCCTTACATGAAACCTACGTAGGAGAACATTATACGGCTATCAATAATGCAATGGGCGACAATTTTTTAGACACCCAATTTGTATGGTTTGAATACGACAGAATGAAGCAGTACATGCAGTATTTGGAAGCTGTACAAATGAAAAACCCAAATAATCCGCCAATTTCAGGAGTTCGTGTGTATTTTGGAGCGTATGATGCAAATAATAGTGACTATCCAAACCAACAAACGGTTTTCTTTACACCGACTATTGATACCAAACTGAGTGAAAAACATTCCAACATGAAAAATTTACCGTTTTATATCAAGCCAACAAGCACAAACGATCCGCTCATTGGAAAATATAAAATTATTGGACGTTTGTTGATAGACCAATACAATCCTGAAGAGCGTGCTTTTATGGCAAATAATAACTTAGGCAATAAAGACGAAACTAGAGAAACGATGGTTCAAAAATCAGGTGATGCTAAAAGTGGAGATGACGGAACAAGTTTATCTTTCAATTTAGGAGAGGTTAGTCCACCACCTCCTAGAAATTAATTAATATAAAATGACTTTCTTTGATAGCGTAACATCATTAAGAATAGAAAATTTATCATTATGGATAGAAATAATTGCTGCCATAGTTGGTAGCATTTATTTCTATAAATATAAAGAAACGTATTTAAAGTATTTTTTAATATTCTTGTGGTATATTGCTTTTAATGAGCTCTTAGGAAGGTATTTAGCAGAAATTTTAGGAGAATATAATTTAATTATTTTTAATTTATATTTATTAATAAATTTTCCTTTTCTATTTTCTATTTATCGACATTTTATAAATAATAAACTACACCGTAGAATTATATTTTATTTCATATACTCATATATTTTAATTTTCATTTTTAATGGAATTTTTTTCGAGGATTATGAAATAGAATTGGTTACATATCCTTTCATAATTGGTTCTTCATTTTTAATTATTTCAGTAATTTTCTATTTCATTGAAGTTTTGAATTCTGAAAAGATTTTAAATATAACAAGAAATCTACTGTTTTGGATAAGCGTAGGAGTTTTACTTTTTAATATAGGAATAATACCATGGATTATTACTTTAGAGTATTTTGCTGAATCAATTGATACTGTAAATGTATTATCTAGAGCATTAATAATTATATTAAATATTTGCTATATAATAGGTTTTATATGGAGTCACAAGATGAAGGAATCAGAGTAATTGCAATAACTCTGATTTTCATTTTATTAGTTATAGTAATCATCGCACTTTTCTTGGTATTCATCAAGCGAAAGAATAATCTCTTGACCGAAAAACAACAAGCACAACGGGAGTTTGAAAACGCAATTGCCGAAACACAGATTGAAATTAGAGAGCAAACCCTGCGCAATATCAGCTGGGAATTGCATGATAACATCGGGCAGTTGTTAACGCTTGCCAAAATACAATTGCATCAATTGTCAGGAAGTAGCGAGGATATTTCTGGCGTTAGCGAAACAATTTCAAAGAGTTTAACCGAATTACGTGCGTTGTCGAAACTCATCAATCCGGATGCGCTGAAAAATATCATGCTTCCCGAAGCCTTGAGTTTGGAAGTCGCGCGTTTTAATCGATTGAACTTTATCGAAGCAACGCTCTCGGTAGCAGGTGAAGAAAAATTGATTGATGATAAAGCAGAAATCATTCTGTTTCGTATCTTACAAGAGTTCTTTTCAAATACGATTAAACATGCAAAAGCCTCTAAGTTAGAAGTTACGCTCAACTATACCGACGAAAAACTGACGATTACAGCCACCGATAATGGAAAAGGCTTTGACAAATCGCTCGAAACACCTAATAAAGGCATCGGATTGCAAAACATGAAAAGTAGAGGAAAATTGATAGGCGCCGAAATTGAACTCGAATCCGTCATAGAAAAAGGAACACAACTAACGATTATTCATTACCTTTAGTTAGGCATTAGGTTTTGGGGATTAGGGATTAGTGTAATCTGAATTTGATAAACTTCTAAACACCTAAACTTATAAACTAAAAAGAAAATAAAAGCTAACAATAAAAAAGCTCATAGCAACCATAAAAAAACACCATTTTGAAAACGTATTCAGTTGTCATCGTAGAAGATCATGTATTACTATCACAAGCCATTGGCGGTTTGGTCGATTCGTTTGACCGTTTTAAAGTAAGCTATTTATGTAAAAATGGAAAAGAACTCATCACACACTTGGAACAAAAAAGAACCAAAGTGCCCGATATTGTCTTAATGGACATCAACATGCCCATGATGAACGGTATTGAAACTACGCTTTGGTTGGCAGAACATTTTCCTGATATTGACGTTATTGGTCTTTCCATTGAAGAAGACGAACGTACCATTATTCAAATGCTACGCGCAGGTGCGAAAGGATATTTGATGAAAGATGTAGAAAAAAGTGTGTTGGAAATGGCACTGAACGAAGTCATTACCAACGGTTTTTATCATTCAAAACACGTGACGAATATTTTGATTGGTTCACTGAATGGAAAAAAAGGTTCTGGCTTGCGCTTGAAAGACAACGAAATCGAATTTATGAAATTGGTGTGCACGGAAATGACCTATAAAGAAATTGCCGATCAAATGTGTTTGAGTCCAAAAACCATTGATGGCTACCGTGATGCGCTGTTTGAAAAACTAGATGTGAAGAATAGAATCGGCTTGGTGATTTATGCCATTAAGAATAAGATTTATTTACCTTGATTTTTAGGTTTTGGGTGTTAGGTGTTGGGTTTTAGGTGAACTTTTAAACATCTAAACTCATAAACTTTTCAACTTCTAAATGATTTTGAATGTTAAGTTTTGAATGTTGAATTAATCTTTTATAAACTCTTCACTCATAACTGATAACTGATAACTGATAACTGATAACTGATAACTGATAACTGATAACTGAAACTACGATTTTTTATGCAAAGTCACATCACTATACTTAGCGTTGATGTTGATTTCGCTTCCAGAGTTGCTACTTTTTTGATAGCCGCGAACAATCGTGTTGAATTGCGTTTTGTTCTTTGTTCCGTTTACCGTTTCCGGATATGCAATACTAGAGTTTGAACCTATATAGTACAATTTAAACGCAGCAGCAGGCAATTGAATTCGCGCATCGGTATTCTCTAAAATAATGTCTAATGTCTGAAAATTTTCACCAATATTGTGAATCAGCAAATTGCCAAAAGTTCCACTAATAATTCCCTTCTCTCCTAGCGTTCCAACACTTACTTTGGACGAATTTGACATCAAATTAATTTTTGCAACCGACTGTAAATCTACATTTTCCACAAAATTTACCTTTAAAGCGCCATCATTCCATTTGGTAACATGAATAGGTGCATACGACGTTTCTATCGTCGTATTTGCACCTTCAATAACATTGGCGTACAAAGCTGCGTGAGACAGCTTTGCATCCATATTTTCTCCCACCGAAGCAATTGTAACTTCTCCATGACGCACATTGAGTTTTAACTTTGCTTTTTTAGGCATTTTAATGTTGATTTTCTTCTTAACTTTTAAATGTTTTCCACCTGAAGACATGATAAAAATATTGTCCTTATCAGCATGTTGCAACATTGCTTTTCCGCGTAATTTCAACGCTTTAGATTTTTCTAATTGTTCCAATATTTTTTCTTTCTTTTCTGCTAATTCTTTTTGTTTTCCAGCATGCTTTTTGTAAAATTCTTCTAAAACTTTCTCACGTTTCTCTTGTTGTTCTTCAAATTTTTCTTGCCATTGCTCCATGCTTTCTTTGAATTTTTTCTCGTCAAAGCCCGATTTCCATTGCTCTTTCCATTTTTTCATATACGCTTCTCCATCTTTGGCAAACGCTTCGTAATCAAACTTGATGCCTTCCATCGATTCGAGAAGGGTTTCTGGAAAATCAGGCACTTCAATAATTTGAACTGCTTCTGGAAACGCTGCAATTTCTGGAACTTCAACAATAACTGGAAATTCTTTTTCTATCACAATAGGATCTGCTAACACGAATTGTCCCGTATTTCCAAACAAACTATGTCCACCTTTAGAGGTCACGGTTACTTTTTCACTGTTTCCAATCGCTTTAAAATTCCAGTTTTTAAAGTATTCGTCAATTTCAGCTTCGGTAGCATCTTCTACTTCAATTGTTGCGGTAATTTCTATTTTATCTTTATTCCAAGTATCAAATTCTACATCGGCATGAGACGTGTTAATTTCAAGTGTCACGTCTTTATTTACCGTAAAAACTTCTTTCTTTGTTCGTGTTTTTGATTGTGAATAGCCAAGACTGATGATAAATAACATCATCAATAAACTTGCTGTTAGTTTTGCGTTATGCATCGTTTTCTGATTTTTTTAGTTCGTTTAATTTTTCCTTTAATTGGTATAACAATTTCAGTCTAAATTGTAGATTGTCAATCATCGCGTTGATGGTTTGCTCGTTTGGTCCAATATCGGTTAACTCCTGTTGCAATACTTTATGTTCTTCATTAAGCTGCGCGAGTTTTTGCATATAACTATCAAACAATTGCTTCCCGATTTCAGAGACTTCTACTTGCGTCAGTTCGTAATTGATACTTGCCACATAGTAATCTTCAATCTTTTTTAAATCGGGAGAAATATCGCCCAAGCTTTTTAGAGAAGGTTTGGTGTTTTTCGCAGTATCTTCTGCATTTGTCAATTCTGTATTCGAATTAAAAGGAGTATTTGAGAGTTGTTGATACACCAAAATACTCAAACTAGTTAATAGAATCACTGCTGCCGCAATTTTGTAAAACGCAAACGAGCGCTTCTTTTCTACTTTTTCTTCAGTTGGCAATGCAGCATCTAAGCGTTCTAAAAAACGAGCTTCATGTCCGTCTGACAATCCTTTTTGAATGTGCAATGGTTCTTTTTTCAACAAATCTTTAATATCCTGTGCCATGATTTCTCTTTTGTAATGCTTGTTGTAACTTCTTTTTTCCTCGTAATAATTGTGTGCGTGATGCTGTGGTTGAAATGTCTAATATTTCTGAAATTTCTTGATGATCATATCCTTCCAACAAAAATAAAATCACGACGACTCTGTATTTATCGGGTAGTTTTTCAATTTCAGTTTTCACTTCTTCTAACGTAGTTTCATCACTTGTTTGCCAATTATCTTCGTCGGCAACAACTTCCAATTGTGCTTCGTCAATGCTCAAATAGTATTGTTGTTTAGTGCGTAATTTGTCTAGACTTTTATTGATGACAATCTTTTTTAACCAAGCTCCAAAACTTACTTCCGCGTTGTATTGATCAATTTTTTGAAATGCGTTGACGAATGCTTCTTGCATGGCATCTTCGGCATCTGGCGTATGTTTCAAAAATCGAGAGGCAACCACAAACATTCCTTCACAATACTGCCTGTACAGATGCAGTTGTGCTTTCCTGTCATTTCGTTTACACTGTTCGATGAGCTCAATTTGAGACATACTTTTTGGTTCGCTTTTTTTGGTTTTGGTAATTGTTATACATTCTTAAAGACGTAGCACATTTTCCAATGTGACAAAAATTTTAAAAAAAGATACAATTAATTGTTTGCAAGACTTTTAAAAACCACTACGAATTTGTCGTCCTATTATTTTATTTTTAATTTAACACAAACTTTACCACCATGAATATTATAGATGCGCTGTACGGCGGACAATACGCGGAATTAAAAAAGAAAGGCTACGATGTGAATAAAGGGCGATTTTATGGAAATCTCCTATTAACTGCTGTTATTATCATTTACCTTTTTTTACTTGTGATGGTTTTAAATTTTATTAATGAAGATATTTTGGATGATGTTTTTAGACCTTTACGGCGCATGTTTGGAAGAAGTATGGGAAAAGCCATGAGTAAAGTTGTAGCGATTCCAATTGTGGCGATTATTTATGTAATTGTGATGCTACTTTTTGGTTCAAAAAAGCGTTATGAGAAAAGTTATCAAGTATTTTCCAAAGCAACACAACAGGAAAAAGAAAAAGCCACTAACAAAATGATTGTCATTTTTGTTATTGGTTTGCTTTCGTTGGTTGTACTGAGTATTACGAGTTTGTTTTTGTAAATATTACTTAAAAAACATAAACGTTACCCAAACAATTACGGAAGAGAAAAAGATACCAATGGTATTGGCGGCAAAGGCTTGCTTACGTTCAATATTGAACAAATACGTAGCAATGGTACCAGCATACACACCTGTTCCTGGAATAGGAATCATCACGAAAATCATTAAACCCCAAAAACCGTATTTCTGAATTTTATCTTTGGCACCTTTTTTAGCTCTGCGAGCCACGAAAATAGCGCCTTTTTTATACGAACGCCAACGCAAAAAGTAACGATTTACGTGGTCTAAGAAGAAAATCATCACAGGAAATACCAATACATTCGCCACAAATGCGGCTACAAAAATCAGATATGGATTCACTTCGGATTGCAACCCGATAGGAATGCCAACTTTGGCTTCTCCTAATGGCGAAATGCTCCACATCATCGTTATCAATATATCCTTAATCACAATTTTATTTTAAAAGAAATGCAAAATTACGTACAATTTGTACTGCTAACAAACTTTAGTGAAGTAAAGTTTGATTAAAATTTAAGTGGATGATTGGATGATGAATGATTCGAAGTTTCTATAATTTGTATAAAAAAAAGCGAGTTTTTCAACTCGCTTTTTCTACTTTTTAATGCTTTTGAACATTGCAACAATGTGTCAATTGCCAACTATTATCAGTGTCGCCACCTTTAATTTTTTCTTTTTTGAAATTTGAAATAATAGATTTTCTAACTTTTAAGCTTTTTAGGTTTCTTTTTTTCATGATATGAAATTTTTAGATTAAAAACTTAATATATAAAAACTGATTCTGAAGTATTTACGGGAATACCATATATTCAATCGGAATTGGACTTCAAGTTTAAATGCTTTTGATTTTTAAGATGATTCTATAATTATTTCTCATTCAGAAGAAAATGATGCTTATAAAATAATTTTCTTACATATTTATAATATTTTACTTATATTTAATGCTGATTAAATATATTAATATGTATTAAACATATAAGTGCGTTAGTAAATGATAAGCATAGTAACATTTCAAAAATTAGTTTCTTTTACTGCCATTGCTGTGTTCTTTTTGATCACTATTGTTTTCTACACTTCGTACACTTCTATGAAAATAAATCGTGCTACAACTAACAGATTGCATTGGATTTCAAAGTTTTTAGAGCTTGAAAAAGCTGCTACAAATGAATATCCATATAATTTGGATTGTTATGAATATAGAACTATGGATGGTTGGAAAAACCCACTGATTTACGAGCGTATTAATGATGGAAAAGATTATGTCCTATTTTCTGTTGGTAAAGATCAAATTCCGTACACAGACGATGATGTACATACTAAAAACTAAATCTAAACAATTAATATAACACTAGACTTAGGTTTTTCGACGAAAAACCTTTTGAATTTTATCGTGTTGAATTTCTTTAAAATCTGAAATGACCATATTGGCAATACTATAATCCTGATTTTTGGAATGCTTACTGTCATACCCTACACAAAAAATTCCCGCTGCATTTGCCGCTTTGATTCCGTTGGTAGAATCTTCTATCACCATACAATTTTCACGCTTGTAACCTGTTGCAAACGCTGCTTTTTCAAAGATTTCAGGATGCGGTTTGGATTGTTTCAAATCAGCACCACTAAATTTGGCAATAAAGTATTGATTCAAATTAAAACGCTCAAACACATTGTCAATCGTCATCATAGAAGCGGAAGAAGCCAATACCAATTTTAGCTCATTTTCATGATATTCTTTAATAATATCCAACACGCCGTCAATGAGTTGCAAGCTAGAATCGTTTGCGAACAACTGTTTAAAGTTGTTGCGTTTTGTGTACATTAAACTTTCAGGAGTTTGTTTTAAATCAAAAAGGTCACACAAACGCTTGCAAATATTGATGGTCGATTGTCCTGTAAACGATTGATATAATTCAGGAGACACCTCAATACCTACTTCATCAAACATTTGGTGATATGCTTTGTGATGCAGTGGTTCTGTATCCACAATAACGCCGTCCATATCAAATAAAACTCCTTGTAACATGTTTTTTATTTTGAGCGAATATACTAAAAAGTACCTGATTCTAACGTGACATTAATTTAAGAAAATACTATCTTTATCGCATTAAATAACTGTAGTATGACCATTCACGATTTTACTTCTCAATCATCTTTACTCAATCAATTTATCAGTGAACTGCGCGATGTTACCATTCAGAAAGATTCGATGCGCTTCCGCAGAAATATTGAGCGTATTGGTGAAATTTTAAGTTATGAATGCAGCAAAACGCTTGAAAATACTACCGAAACTGTAACGACTCCTCTAGGAAGCAAGGAAATCATAACGCCGAAAAAAGACGTCGTTATTTGCTCCATTCTCCGAGCAGGTTTGCCTTTGCATCAAGGAATTTTAAATTATTTTGACCATGCTGAAAATGCCTTTGTTTCAGCCTATCGCGACCATATTGACGACGGCGATGATTTTGAAATTGTGGTGAATTATATGGCATCACCTTCTCTTGAAGGAAAAACCTTGTTGCTCGTGGATCCAATGTTAGCCACAGGAAGAACCATGAAAAGTGTATATGATATGTTGTTGGAAAAAGGTACGCCAAAACAGCTCCATATCATTTCCGTTTTGGGTGCTGCTGAAGGTGTAGCTTATGTCAAAAATAACTTTCCATCACACACACATTTATGGATTGCCGCCGTAGATGACCAACTGAACGCTCGCGGATATATAGTACCTGGATTGGGTGACGCAGGCGATTTAGCCTATGGAACGAAGTGATTTTTTAGACTTGTTCTTTAGACGCTTAGATTTTTAGATTGTTAGATTTTTTAGAAATCTTGGCTAATCTGAGTTTGCAACTCAGACTATAAAAATTACTGAATAATAATCTTTTTTGTCACAGTTTTCTCATCGACAGTAATTTTCGCTACATACATACCACTTTGTAGCTGTAACGGTATTTGTGTCGTTCCCGAGAATTGACTTGTTTGCAGTTTTCGTCCATCAACCGAAAAGATTTCGATAGATGCTTCTTGTTGAATTCCTGCGATTGTAATGTGATTTTTTGCTGGATTCGGATAGAGTTTGATAGTTTCTGCCGTAAATTCTTCCGTAGATAACGGTTGTTGCCACGCCACGCCTATTTGATTTCCCCAAAGATGCTCTACCAATTCAGGATGATCGATAAACGGATTTCTATTGAATTGCCACGTATACACGACATTGTTACGATTCATTTCAAAATCATCTGGCGGATCGTTTCGGTGCCAGTCTAACAAGGTTGCCAAATCCCCAATTTGTCCTGTAGTAGCAGGAAAGCCATTTTCCACAGACAATCCGTTGTAACGAACCGCTAAGAAAAAAACACTTCGTGCTACATCGCCTCGAAAGCTTCCCGCAGTTCCTGTAGGTCCTGTATATTGTCCGTAATGTTGATTCCCTCTCGAACTGTTTTCAGGTCCGTCTGCAGCACGCAAGGCATGTCCGTCAGAGTTTCCATGTCGCAACGAATCGGCTCTGGTTACCCAAAAAACATCTCTTCCATCGGCAACATCATCTGCTTCAATGCTATTATAACCAGCTAATGAACGTGGAAAGGTGTGTTCTCTGTTCCAAGTTCCTGTATTGTTAGAACCCGATTGTACATCGAGTTTGGCTCTTCCCTGCTCTGTATATACCAGCCATACTTGATTGCTATTTGCTGGATTTTGATCTGCTTCGCGCAGAATATCATATACATCGGCATAAGTTTGCGCTCTTACCACAGCAGGATCGGCAATAATGGCTTGCATAGCGTCTCGTAAATTTGCATCTGCTAAACCATCCATCGTATCGTAATATCCAGTTGGAGCTGTACTTGTTACTACACCAAACGTAGGATTTAAAGGCGTTCCGAATGGTGCCACCGTAAAGTCATCATCCACCGCACGAATTAACACCTCATCATTTAAAATGATGTATTCTACTGAAAAGTTATCTATTAAATCTATAATAAGTTCTTCATCGCCTTCGTCTAGTGTATCATCTACAAGCGTAATGTTTGTAGTGATGGAACTTTGTCCTGTTGGAATCGTTACTGTGGTTGTTCCTGTATAATCGGCAGCATCAAAGGTACCATTGTCAAGCGTAAACGTAATGTCCAAGTTAGACGATACTGGCATTTCTGTAGTAAATTCTATTGTGAACGTTTCGCCTTCTGTATATTGATTATTAGCTACGTTGATGGCAATTCCGTTAAGAACAATTCCGCTTCCGTCATTCAATTGTCGCGGTGTTGGTGTTGCCGTGTAATACGTTCCGTCTGTTTCGTTGCGCTGAATAGAGTTTGTATTGTTGTTTCCGCCTTCACTGATTTGTTCTGTCAAACCAAGTAGCGTTAACAATCCGACATCATCCGCTTCTCCTGTGTCATATACAATTGCATCAATAAGATTTGTAGTTGTAGCTTGTGTTCCTTGCGGGAAATCGAATCCGCTTGCTTGATAAATCGCCACAGCATCCGCTCCATTTTGAATTACATTGGCACCAATGATAAGCTGCGGTACAGGCGAAACTGTGTTACTTCCAATCAATAATAAACCGTTGACATCTGTGGTTTGTCCATCCAAATCTAACGCAAAATAACTACTGTCGTTTCCAGAAGTAGAACCATTAAAAAGTACCAATACATAGCCATCAAGTGGAAAGTTGGGCGTATCAGATTTGAGTTCAATAAATTCTCCTGTATCGGTTCCTGGCGTATCACAGTCAATTTCGTTAATAACAACTTGACTTATAGCAAGTTGAGAAACCAATAACAATACGAATAAGGGAAATAGTTTTTTCATTATTCTACATGATGTTTTGGCAAAAGTACAATAATCGCTGTATAAAATGTTATTTGTCAGCAGATTTCATCATAAATTAACCCAACCATCATTCGATGATCAAGATTTTATAGGATTGTCTAAAAACAGTAGACTACAAAATGTTCTTTTTCAATGTTAACGACTGGTATCACCAATGGTAATGGTGGTATTGAGCACGATATCGCTCACAGGAATGTCTTCTAATTTTGATTCGAGTCGGAGCAATAATATTTTCGCCGTTTGCTTGCCAATTTCTTGCGGATGTTGGTCTATGTACGATATTTTTGGGTAGCTTAAATCGTTTTGAACGGCATTTACATAGCCAATTAACGAAACTTCTTTCCCCGGCGTAAATCCTTGTTTTTGAAGTACTGCATTGCATAACAAGGTTGCATTGATATCTGCGGCGATAAAGCCATCAATTTCACCTTGTTTGATTGTGTTCTCTAAGGTGATTTTTAATTCTTCCAAATCTTCAAACGCAATCACTGTTGGATTGTTAGTTTGCGATAAATAGCCTTCTTCTCTTGACCTACCTACAATAAGAGTTGGAATGGACGATACAAAAGCAATGTTTTGACACTTATTGCTTTCTAAGTATTTGTAAGCACTGACAATACTTTCGTAGTCGTTTACCTGTACTGCATCAAATCCGAGTGGTTGCATTGGAATACGATCGAATAATGCGAGCGGAATTCCTTTTTGCTTGATGTCTATAATATGGTCAAATGTTTTCTTTTTGTTGGTTTCTTCTGCGATACAGATGAGAATTCCGTCTACATTTCCTTTGGAGAAAAAGTCCAAACATTCTTTTTCTTTTTCCAGACTTTCATTGCTAAAAAACGTAATGATATTGTATTTGGACGAACTTACCAATTCGTCAATTCCTTTTAATACAGAAGCAAAGAAAGGATTTTCAATATTTGGCAGAATGACTCCTATTTGCATGGTTTTTTGCTTTTGCAAACGCACCGCAATAGGATTTGGAGAATACCCTCGAAGTTTGGCAAGATTTTTTACACGCTCTTTCGTTTGTTCGCTGATTTCCTCACTATCATTTAACGATTTTGACACCGTAGAAACTGAGATATTTAATTCTTTTGCTAGTGATTTTAAAGAAACTACGTTTTTCATAGGTTGTTTGTTATTTGATTCGAACTGTGTTACAATCTTGCAACTTCAATAAGTTAAAAAAAGTGTGTCTATTTTCATAAACACACTTTTATAGTTTTGTACAATTAGTTTTTTACTAATTTGACACTACTTGCGCCGTTATCAGTACTAATTTTTGCAAAGTAAATTCCGTTTTGCAATCCTGTGCCATCAATAGAAGTTTGTGATGTTTTTGGAGAAGAGGTTAAAACTTGTCTTCCCGAAATATCAAACACTTCTATGGTATTGATAATTACATTGTCTGTGACAATATTCCACGAATTGTTTGTTGGATTTGGATAGGTTTTGAACGAAGCTGGCGTAAATTCTTCCGTGCTTAACGTACTTCCTTCCGTTGACCAAACATAGTTTCTAGACTGTTGTCCCGTAACGTTGATGTATCGGTTTGTGAATCCGCCGTTGGTTACCGTTCCTGCGTCTCCATCTACAAAATTCTCTTGGTCGGTCCAGTTATCTACTTGAAACTTAAATTCTGTATATGCTTCTGGAAGAGGAAGTGTTACAGACCACATTCCGCCGCCCATATCTGTCATAGGATTGGATAATCCGTCCCAACCGTTGAATTGTCCACTGATATATACTGTAGTAAACGAACCGCCGTATCCACTCATATCTACATTGAATGTAGTATCGTGTGGTCCTGGATTTCCATCATCATAACACACGCTGAATGTTGGTGTATCTAATGTCATGGCTCCGTTTACTTCTACAATTCTGTTTACGAATCCGCCATCAGTTACTGTACAAGCATCGCCTGCAGTAAAATTTTCTTGGTCTGTCCAGTTATCAATTGTAAACTTGTATTGGTATTCGCCAGCAGCAAGATTAATAGTCGTAGACCATATTCCGCCGCCCATATCCGTCATAGGATTGGAATCTCCACTCCAACCATTCAATTCTCCACTTACATATACCGTGGTGAATGAACCTCCATAGCTACTCATGTCAACACTAAAGGTAACATCATTTTGTGCTACACTTGCGTAACTAATTAATACTGCAATAAAAAAGTAAAGTTTCTTCATACTTTATAGGGTTTTAAGTTTAAAGATTAATTATAGTATCAAATATATTACTTTATTTTTTATATAAAAGTGAGTTTGCTTTACAACAAACTCACTTTGGTTTACTTAAAAGAAATATGATTTAGTTTTTAACTAGTTTCACACTACTTGTTCCTTTATCAGTACTAATGCTGGCAAAATAGATTCCTCCTTGTAGAGATGTTCCATCAATGGTAGCACGTGTCGCTTTTGGCTCCATTGTCAGTACTTGTCTTCCAGAAATGTCATATACTGCAATGGTATTGATTACGGTATCGTCAGTTACCACATTCCATGCATCATTTGTTGGGTTTGGATAGGTTTTGAATGAAGACGTATTAAATTCTTCCGTACTCAATACCGTGTTTTTGTGAAGGTAAATATTATCATACCAAACATTTGTCAAATTAGCTGTTGTAATTCCTATTTGAGCAATGTCACTTCTTGTAAGACTACCTGCTACCACACCTCCTAAAGAAGTGATATCAATATCAACGGAAACCCAAGTTCCTGCAACTATCGCTGGTGTTGTTCCTGTATTAATATTTACTTCAAGTGCAGAAGCTTCTCCTCCGCCGCCAGCAAAATCAACTAATTTTACATTAAATACATCTCCTGTTAAATCCACATCATCTGTGTAGAAATCAAAGTGTATATATGTAAAGTCTGTTAAGTTTTGTCGGTTTGTAGAAAAATCAATTCCTTGACAAGGAATACCTGAATTCTTTTTGAATGTATTATTACCACCTATTTGTACTTCAGTAATTGCTGCTCCACACCAACCTGCATCATACGTATTTACAGTTATATTAGGATATGCATCACTATAGATAGAAACGACATCTGCTGCTGGTCTGTTTGGTGGTTGTGGTGCTCCTGTTGCTGGACCACTAATTTCAAAAGATACTGTATATGTTTCCATTACCATACCATTTTGAGAAGTTACTACAACTGTTGCATCTCCAGGTACTGCTGGTGCTTGTGTAATGTTTGTAGTAGCCGCAGGATCTGTAGTTGTAACACTTGTAATTTGAGGTGGCATTGTAGTGCCTGGCGCTAGTCCAACTGTGTAATTGAAAACTCCTGAACCAAATCCTGATATTGTTGATCCGTCTATTTGCAAGTCGCTCAATGTAGCATCAGAGCCAGGTGCCGTTGGGTTTTTCCAAAAGTATACATTATCTAAGTAAATGTCTACTGGCACCGTACTTCCTGGTCCATTAGCTGCAAATTTCATTTGAAAAACACTATCCCATGTCATTCCTGTAAAAGCAGATTTTGGAATATCAACGCTTGTCCATGTACCAGAGGTATAAGCGATAGAAACTAACGTTTCTCCTACACCAGAGCCATTGTTAATTGGACTCACTTGGATGTCTGTAGCTCCTGGACTTGCAGATGTCCAAATGTCAATGTGTAAAAACTCCATTTGTGAAGCATCCGTAGTTGTTACTTCTGTACCTTGGTAATTAAAGTTAGGGTACGCTAATAAAAACTGTCCTGTTCCTGGGTCATAGTTAGGGTTTACTTGCATGTGACCCGATTGTCCCCAGTTAGGGTCATAGTTTGTTGCGATATTCGTGTAGGTATCACCATACACAGAAATCACATCCACAGCAGCATTTGTTGGTGCTGCAGGATTTGTTGTTGGTTGTGCAAATGCTAGTGAGGTCATCAATAACAAGCACAAAAATGTAATTTTCTTCATA
Source organism: Kordia periserrulae (assembly GCF_003054265.1). Taxonomy (GTDB): domain Bacteria; phylum Bacteroidota; class Bacteroidia; order Flavobacteriales; family Flavobacteriaceae; genus Kordia; species Kordia periserrulae. The sequence goes on from NZ_QBKT01000004.1 coordinate 264,439, forward strand.
ATATACTAGTTTGTTTAAAATTTTAATTGTTCATGTTTGTCCCAAAGTCCCCAATACGCGCCAACGTCGCCTTCACTTCCGACTTTCCACGATTCGTCAAAAGAGGAAAAATAAAAGATTTCGATGCCTTCTTCTTGGGCCCATCTTTGAGTGTTTATAAAATATTTAATTGCATTTGTATTAGACGGATACGCGCCTTCCAGACTCGTTCCGTTGTTTGGCCATCCTGTTTCTGTAATAATGACCTTCTTCCCGTTTGCTGCACGCAATGCTCTGTTATACATATCTTTTACGTACAACAACGAATAATCTTGATCGCAACCTTCCCAAAACGGATAACAATTGGCTAGGATAACATCACAGGCTTCCGTTATTTCCGGGCGTTCTATGAATTCATAATACGCATCTACATAACCTACGGGAATTCCGTTGAGTTCTTTTTTTGTGTCGTAAATGAATTGTAATAATTCTTCTTCTGTTAAATCACCACGATACATGACTTCATTTCCAACGCCCGCAATGTCTACACAGCCTTTTTTTGCAAGATTGATTAACCCTTCAATTTCAGCTTCGTTTATTTCAGGATTGTCTCCCAACCAAGCACCCACAAGCGTTTTCATCCCCATTTCTTTTGCGATTTCAGGAATTAATTCATTGCCTTCCGTGCAAGAAAATGAACGCACCCAATTGGTATACGGTTTGATGATTTCCAAACGGCGTCTTACTTGTTGTTCCGATAATGTATCTCCTGGCTCTTGCCCTTCTACATAAGGACTAAAACACATACCATGCATCCCTGCTTGGAGTGTTTTGCGCCATAGCACTTTTAGCTCTTCGTAGGAATGTCCTTCGAATTCTAAAGCTGCTAGTGAAAAGAATTTTTCTTTACGTAGAGACATTGTTTTTATTTAAAATTTGAGTTTTTCATGTTTATCCCACAATCCCCAATAGGCACCAACATCGCCTTCATCGCCTGTTTTCCACGATTCATCAAATGATGAAAAATAGAAACTTTCGATATTGGCTTTTTCTGCCCAAACCTGAGTATTTATAAAATATTTCATGGCATTGGTTTCCGATGATTCTGCTCCTCGCAGACTTCCGCCTTCACTTGGCCAACCAGTTTCGGTGATGATGACTTTTTTTCCTTTTGCCGCGTGCGATGCTTGTCCGTACATTTGTTGCATGTGTGCCAATGAACCATCGATGTGACAACCTTCCCAATACGGATAACAATTGGCCAGAATAACGTCACTCACTTCAACCAATTCAGGATGTACAGAGAATTCATAATATGCATCTACATATCCTACTGGAATTCCTTCAGGCAAAGCTTCTTTTACTCTTCGGATGTAATCTAGCAGTTCTTCTAACGTTAAGTCATTTCGATATAATACTTCATTTCCAACCGCTGCAATATCCACAACTCCTTCTTTAGCAAGTTGAATTAGCGCTTCAATTTCTTTTTCATTATCCTCTTTGTCATCGCCAAGCCAAGCTCCTACGAGTGTTTTCATACCGTGTTTTTTTGCATAACGAGGAATGTGTTCATTTCCTTCAATACAAGAAAACGAACGTACCCATTTTGAATAGGGTTTTAAAATTTTGATGCGTCGTTCTACTTGAGCTTCACTGATAATATCGCCTGGTTCTTGCCCGTCTTCGTACATACTAAAGCAAATACCGTGCATGCCTTTTTTGAGGGTTGCTCTCCAAAGTTTCTTTAAATCTTCCGAAGAATATTTGCTAAAGTCTATTCCGGAATGTTCGGTGAAATTAATTCCGCCGTATAAGTGATAATCTTCCTCTCTGTATGACATTTTTAAATTTTATTCTGATTTATAATAGGTTTTTTATAGTTCTCCTCTTCGTTCTACGAGCTCTTCTTTTATTTCCATAGCTCTACTTTCGGTAAGACTGTATTTCCACATTACAATCATTGCTAATGCAGCAGTTACCGCAGGTATGGTTATATCGGCTATTCGTAATTGATGTAAAGTTTCCGCTGTTTGTGTTGGTAATTCACCATCAAAGCCAATTAATTTTAACACTAAGCCCCCTAAAATTAATGCAATAGCTTGTCCTAGTTTTACCATCCACCAATAAATGGCACCAAACGTTCCTTCTTTACGTGGCATTCCATTCTCCAATTCATCCAAATCACATACATCAGCTGTCATGGACATCATTAGTGTAAATAACCCTCCTAATCCAAATGCCATTAGTGGAATTGGCATAAATACTAAGTATGGATTGTCAATATCAAAAGCCCACCATTTTAAGATGTAGCCGATAATTGAGATAAACGTTGAAATTAAAAAAGCTTTACGTTTTCCTAATTTGTTTGCCATCCAAGATATAATTGGAATGATTAGAAAAGCTGTTGCTATAGCATTTACGGTATTAAACCAAGCAGGCCAAGTGCCAGCAGCTTCATAGCTTCCTCCGTACATATAAAATACAATAATATATACACTAAAAGCTGCTACCATTTGAAATCCGTTGAATACTAAGAATGTTGCTCCACATAACTTCATAAAAGGTTTATTCCTTGTAATTTGCTTAATCCCAATAAATAAATCTTTGAGGTTAGAAGACAAGGTTTTCATATTGATTTCCTTACGATTCTCCATATTTTCAGCATCAATTCCTCTACAAAATATTGCAGGAATGATTCCAAATACAATACATATTAAACCAACCACAATAGCCATGAAGCGAACTCCTTCTGCTTGCGTAGTAAAAAGTGTTTCGTCTGGAATTATGAAGTATAACCAAGGAACAATCATCCAAGCAAATTGTCCCATAGTGTTTGAGAATGCCATTAATCGCGTGCGTTCTTTATAGTCTGATGTCATTTCATATCCTAAACCAATTAAAGGAGTTGCAAATATGGTATTTCCAATTAAGAAAATAATTTGAAGTATCATGATATACCAAAAATTATACATTTCAGTATCATTTTCATCAATTTGCCACATTAAGATAAACATCAATCCACTAAAGATGGCTCCGAAAAAGATGTATGGTCTTCTTCTTCCCCATTTAGATTTTGTATTATCAGAAATGAATCCCATGATAGGATCTGTTAAGGCATCAAATATTCTAGGCAATCCACCCAATAATCCTGCTAAGAATGGATCCATTCCAAATGCAGTTAATAAAAAGTATTGAATAAAAACACCCAGAGTTCCTGGAAGAATGTTTAAAACAAAGTGACCAGAACCGAATGAGATTTTCTGAACGAAAGGGACTTTGTCTTTTCTAGCAGTTATAATTTTTGACATATTGGTAATTTTAGTTGGTTATAACAATGGTTTGAATGGCTTGAGGATTGATGGAAATGTTTTTAGCTGTTTCACCTAGGTGAAGTGAAAAGTGCTTCTCCGTTTTTCCCTCATTAAATATGACTACTGCAATGCTTCCATCAGGATTTTTTGCGGCAGTTACCATTAATTCTTTGTCTGTATGTTGTGCATCTATAATTTTTGCCTCAGGGCGAATGTATTTGCTAAAGTGAACCATGACATAATACAATGGCGTCATGTAGACTTCATCGGTTTCAGGATCGACAATGATTGGCGCAATACACCAGTTTTTAAACCAGTTTGGGCCGCCTTGCTTGTCCAACACCATATTCCAGTCTACCCAACCATCTACCCAGTTGTTTAAACAGCCAATGATGTCACGCGCATAGCGATTGACAGGTGCGTATTTTGGATGCAAGTATTTTTCTTCTTCTTTTGCCCAATCCCAACCCCAATCGGTTGCTTCTTTTTTCCAGTACCAAGCATCATCTTGCCATACAGGAACTTCCGCATCAATACAACCTTCAGTTTCTATTAGGTATTTGTTTGGCGCTTTGTTGTGTGCGTATTGCAAGTCTTCTGCAAAGATTTTATAGGTGCTTTCATACCAGTGAATCGCAGTTCCGTCATAGTATTTTGAGGAAGCTTCGTCTTTGTACATTACATCCACCCATTCTTTGAGTCCAGCTCGATTTTGATCGTATCCTAAAATGATTAAATCGCCTTTTCCGTCTTTTTCAAGTTTTGGTCCTAGGTGATTTTGAACGAAATCGGTCATTTCTTCTGGCGTAAAGTGCATGCTTTCCCAGTTGTTTCCGTTTCCGTGTGGCTCGTTTTCTACCGTGAATCCCCAAATATCAATACCTTCTGATTTGTAAGCGTCTGCATATTTTGAGAAAAATAGTGCCCACGTATCATAGTATTTTTTGAGTAATTTTCCTCCAACCCAATGATTGTTGTCTTTCATCCAAGGAGCTGCTGTCCACGGTGACGCAAATATTTTGAAACCATCTTGCGAAGCTGCCATCGCATCTTTTATCATCGGAATCAGGTCGTCTCGGTCTTCTTCAATAGAGAAATGCTCTAAATTCACATCATCAGGCACTGGCGTATAGGAATAATTTGTCAGTGAGAAATCGCACGAATTCATGTGCGTTCGCGTGAGTGAATAATTGGCATGGTCTTTATCAAAGTATGCTTTTATAATTTTTTCTCTGTTTTCTTTACTTAATTTGTTTAATAGATATGCAGAAGATTCTGTAAACGCGCCGCCAAATCCAGTGATTGTTTGGTATTGTTTTTCAGGATTCAATACAATCGAACTTACGTTTACTGTAGTATCTTGTGGCATATTGAATGTTTCACGTTTTGTGAGTTTGTTTCCGCTTTCGGAAGTTTCAAACACAGCTGCTTCCAACTGTTTCAACGTTTTCTTTTCTTCTTTTTCGTTGCAAGCTGTAATCATAATGAGTAGCATTAAAAAGCTATATGTTTTTAGTTGTTTCATGATTAATGGTCTACGACTAGTTTTGCTTTTACTGGTGGTAATTGTACTTCTATCAGAAGTGAGTCTTTATTGCCTTTATAGGTTTTTACGATAGGATTTCCATTGCGCGTAAGTCCTTTAAAGACGCCTTTGTCTACCAAATCCCAAAGCGCATATTTTGCTTTTCCATCGATGGTAAATAATCCAAAATGATTTTCAGAACCGCCAGGATTTCGCGCATCTTTCCATATTTCATCAAAAGCCTCAAAGTAGAAACAAGAGATGTTGTTCTTTTCTGTCCAATCGCGTATGCTGTGATAGTACAACGCTTCCTTGTATTCGTCGGTTGCTTTGCTTCCTGTATCGCCGTAATGTCCGTTGGAATAGGATGCCCAACCTGTTTCACCGATATGAATTGGCTTGTCAACACCTAGACTTTTCATGTACTTATACACACTGTCATATTGTGAAATGGCATATTCTTTTGCCTTTTGCATGGCATAGTCGATTTTTTCCAAGCTTGAGCGTTTTCCATCGTCCACAGTTCCCCAGAATACAGGATTGTAATGTGTATCGTGCATCGGATAGGTGTGCATGGAGATATAATCAACTGCTTTGATGAGTTTGTTTAAGTCTTCTACATGATACAAACTATCGCCTCCGCCCCAAGATGCAAAATTGTCAGAGCTGGTTATCCACAAGTCTTTGTCAAGTTTTCCGTCTTTTTTTAGCTGTTGCAGATGATTCACCCATTTTAAAATGACATCAGGTTGTACATAGTAGCTTGTTGCCCATTTCACCATAGCTTCGTTACCTACGGCTATGATTTTGATAATATCTGGATATTGATTCGCCAATGCGACAGCTCTTTCGATTTCGCCCTCGTTTTGTTCACTTTCCTGATTGTGATCGGGAGTTTGCCCTGTCCAGGCATATTTACAATCAATCCACGCACCCAACATGACATACATCTCAAAATCGTTGTCTTCGTTTTTCAGTTCCCTGATTGCTTTTAAAAGGTTAGCTGCGTGTGGTAGTTGTACATTGTATGTACGCAAAACTCGGATGCCCATCGCATGGAGAATCTTCATATCTTCCTTCAATTCGGCTATGGTAGGTTGTATATCGCGTGTTTTGGCACGATATCCACCGTAAGAAATGGCTACATAGTCTTTATTTCCTAGTATATCTTTCGCTGTCACTGCTTTTTGTGTTAGTTGTTCTGACGAAGCTTTCTTTTTTTGTCCGTTTTCACAAGACACCATTAAGAGCGTTACCATTAGTAATTTAGATATGTGCTTTAACGTTCTCATGATTGCTGTTTTTACTTTAAATGATCTTTTTGGATATGTACATTGATTTGTACAACATCGCCTGAACGATCAAATACTTTTTGACTGGTTGCTGCATCTAAACTTAAACTGTCGAATGTTTGCGTACTTCCGTCAGATAGTTGCACTTCTAAGCCATTGGAATTTGCTATTGTGTATACAATTGGTACTTGACAATAGGTAAAACATAACGAACCTTTCGCAATGGAAAGTTCTTTGGCTTCAGAAGCAATGTTAATGTATTGGAAAGTGCTATTCTTAATCAAAAATTCATCTTTACGCAACATACACGGATCAAAATAGAGTTTTCCTTCATATACAAAAACACCCAATTCGCCAAAACGACTTAGAATGTCTTCTTTTACTTGTCCTGTCATTCCTGGTTGTTGAGCTCCTTTTCCTGCTGGTGTATGCGAGTACGGATCGGTTGGAAATGCACCGTATAATGATGGTGATTTGTGCACGCCAATTCCTTCGTTGATTTCGTAATAGTGTTCTAAAAGTCTGCCCACAATTTCACCACTTTCACTATCGCGAATGGCTTTTAAACAGCATTCTAACACTGCTAATTGCAGTTTGGAAACCATGTGCCAGTAGATAGAACCTAAACCTTCATAGCCATAGAAGGTTCCTGAACGACCTGTAAATGCTTTGTGATTGAATACTTCTTCAAACGTTGCCAATGCATGTTTGCTTTCTGCTTCAACCAAATCGCTGTATTGGGTATTTTTTAATTTGGTAAGCGCTGCTTCTAAATCGCCAGCGTTTTTAAAGTTTCCGTTGAAGTGATATTCGCCGTTGATGTCTTTTGAAACGATGGCGTTATTTCCGTCGTCAAGCAGTTTTGTGAATAGTGTTGATTCATTAATTGCTTTTTGCGGAATGGTATTTCGCTCCATAAAGCCTTTTAGCTCTTTGTTTGGATAGAGCAAGTAACTGTACTGATCTGGTCGGAAGAGTTTGCTACTTTTCAATCCGTCCAACACCGCTAAGGCTTCTTTTGACGAAATGTATCCTGAGCTTAATACAGCAACTTGTCCTTCCAACATTTCATTGAGATACGAAATAGAGATTTCGTTATCATTTTCTACGGTCATTAAGTTGTAGGCGTGATATAAATTGTCATGTCGTTTGTTGGCTTCGATAGAATGTTCTAAATATGCCAAACTTACCGTTACAAACGACTTGATATTTTGAATGGAAACCGTTTCTTTTCTACCTGAAAACGCATGATTGTAGATTTGCTCACGATATTCGCTACCTGCAATTCCCAATCCGTCTAAGACTGTTTTACGGTCTTTGTCGTTTATTTTTCCAGCAAGCACATATTGATTGTCTGTAAGCGTTTTGCTAACTTTTTGGAAAAATGTTGCCAATTCCTTAGAAATTTCAACAGTTTCTGTATCTGCACCTTCAAAAATAGTTTCAAAAAACTTCAAGAAGCGACGCAAATAATATAATGTCACCATCGATACACCATTTCCAACCAACGCATTGTTAGCGTCGTTCCACTCTGGACGTTGTGTGTTCATCCAAATTCCGCCTTCAGGAATAAAGTTGGAGATTTTAGCCAGCGTCGTTGCTAGTATTTTTTCGATAAAGTTTACTTTGACAATGAATCTGTTTTCATCGCGAAGCAACGCGCCATCTGCTCCCAACTCTTCACGATGTTGACGAATTTTATGGTCTAATTCTTCATCAAATTCAATCGTATCTTTTGGATTTTTGAGCAAATCGGCATATTGCTTTATTTTATACGGTACGTTTGCGTACACAAATAAATCTTTCTCAAAGAAGCTTTCCAATCTGCCAGGCTTGTGACTTTCAATGATTTCCAAAAACTTTTGCAGGTAGATGATTTGGTGATCGCCCCAATAACCGATATACGACCAAGGATCGTCTGGTTCGGCAACTTCCCAATCGAAACCGTCTTTTGTCACACGATATGGATTGTATCCGTCAAACGTAGTGGCGTTTAGGAATTTGTGAATCATGCTTTCGATGAATTCTGGATACGAATGTGCCAACGCTTCCCAGTTTTGGAAAATATCGCGCCAGTTTCCTTCATAATCTAGAATTTTAGAACCGTCTTCTTCACTTCGTGTGTTGATGGAGAATTTGTTCCAAGGACGACTTGGATCTCCGTGACGACGACTGAATTTCAACGGCATGTATTCCAAACACAAACGTCTGAAGTTTTTATCATCACTTTCGTACGCTATTTTTTGGATGTCAGCTACAGAGAATTCTTCTGGCAATCCTGCGATGATTGCTTCGGTTGTTCTCGCTACTTTTTTGTTTGCTTTTGCTAGATAGTTTTTGAAATCCCACTTCTCTATTTGATAGTTATTGTCAAAAATTCCGCCACGCATAATGTTAAACAATGTGTTGGCGAAATGACGTGTATCTCTAAATTTATCTGCCGTAAGCTGCATCGCATCGGAAGCGGCATTGAGTGCTAGTAGTTTTTCTGTTCCAGCATCAATAGACGCTTGAATTTTGTCTGCTAAGTCAGCTTCATTGGTAATGCGATGTACCAAAGTAGCAATATCGTCGTGATCTTGATTTACATTGGCAATTGTCATCCAATTGCTACTTTCGTTTGCTTTTAAGTCAATTTTGGTATTGATAAAATACGCACCTTTTTCAGCTTTTACGTCTGTTTCTTGCTGTATTGGCTGTTGCTTTCGGAACGCTTTTAGTTGTAATGACGATAATAAATACGTTGGATTTTTCACTCCTAATGACCAAACTACATTGGCTTTCAGTGCTTCACTTGGTTCTGCTTTGTCTACAATAATCGCGCTCAACGCAAAGATTCCCAAACCTGAGTTTTCTTCTAGTTCTGTGCGTTTGTAGGCATCCACCAAATTACTACTCGCATTTTGTATGTCTGCACCGACACCATACGGCAATACGTTTTGAATTCCGTCCAACACATTTACAGTTACTCCTTCGTCAGCATTGTTGCTTAATTCAGATTTTTTAACAAATCCGAACTCATCACTCGAATTCCACTGATAGCGGAATGTCAATGCCAAATCGTGATTGATTTCTTCGAAGAGAATTTTGTTTCCATAGGTATTTTTATACAAGTTACGCGTAACTTTATACATTCCGTCAAATCGTTCTGAAAACGGTTCCCAATAGTGAGTTTTACCATTTTTTTCAACTTGAAAGATGGATTTACTTCCTGTAATTTCAGTTGATTCAGTGATTTTATCGTCTGTATAATATGGAAATAACGAATATTCTGAGTTTTTACGTCCAGCGGTCAATCCGCCATTGCTAGAGATGAACATCCAGTGATTGGAATCGCTCACAATACTCATAAAAAATGGTCGAATAGTATCGCTATTGGAAATTTTAAAAAAACGTTCGTCGTTTATGTGTACGGTTTCTATTTGAGACATAATTGATTAGGTATCTTTGGTCTTAGTATTAGGTTCGTTTCTATTATTGTGATATAGTGTTGTTAATTTCTATTCTTGCGTGATGTCGTCAAAATAATAAACATCGCCATCACAAGGTGCATTTCGTTCAAAGTAGATAATCACACTTTTAAACGTTCCAGAGTTGACATTGGTAAAGTCGAAACTAAGTTCTTGCCACTCGCCTACTTGCGTGATGCTTGCAATTCGTTCTTGGAAAGGATTTACGTTTGGAAATGGCATAAATTCCAATCGCAGCGTTACGTCCGTGATTTGGTTTTCTGCCAATACTTTCATTTTAAACGTTTTGTTTGTAATGGTTGAAAAATCGAGCGAAGTTGCCAATTCTACACCAACTCCTGACCATGTTTGACAACCTGTAGTTTTGTCATATCTGTAGACAAAACAGCTGTTATTTACATTGTCTAATACAGGGTTTGCCACAATAGCGCCACCAATATCACCAAATGCATCAAAAGCAGCATCGTCATTTAAGAATGTCCAATTTAAGTCGCCATTAGCAGGATTGATGTTTTGCGTTTCTTCATCCACACAGCCATCAATGATAAACGTTTCTTCGTATGTGCTAGATTCTCCTTTGTCGTTGTAAGCCGTTAAAACCACTGTGTAGGTTCCGTTGGAATAGCGTTTTTCTAATTCTTCAAGTGTAGACGTAGTGCCATCACCCAAATCCCATGAATATGAGGTAGCATTGTTAGAAGCATTTACAAATGTGATGGTTTTTGAATTGATTTCAGCAATAAATCTGGCTTCTAGTCCTATTAGTGTTACTCCGCTTTCGTTATCATCTTCACAAGAAGTAAATAAGCTTATACAGCATACTGCGAAAGCGAGAAAGGTTAATTTATATGTTAGAAATTTCATGTTTTACTCTTTTTTTAGTTATAAACTCTTACGTAATCAACAAGCATTCGTTGCGGGAATGTGGTGTTTGCGTCTGGATTTCCAGGCAAGTTTCCGCCGACAGCTACGTTTATGATGATGTAGAAAGGATTGTCAAAAACCCACGTTCCTTCACCGTTCGTATCTTGTGCTATTGTTTCTGGTGTAATGCTTTGGTACAATACATCATCTACATAGTAATTGATGATGGTTGGACTCCACTCAATACCAAAAACATGAAATTCAGTGTCAAATCTGCTGCTAGCCAATTCATATTTTTTTGTGATGGATTCCGCTCCTGAAAAATTTGGTCCGTGCGCACTACCAAAAACAATGGTTGGCTCGTCTCCTACATTTTCCATGATGTCAATTTCGCCACAAGCTGGCCACGGATTTTGGTCACAATTGTTTCCTAAGAGCCAAAATGCTGGCCATAGTCCTTTCCCTTGCGGTAAACGAATTCGCGCTTCAAAACGTCCGTATTGTTGCTCAAAGAGTCCTTCTGTTTTGATTCTTGCAGAAGTATACCCACCTGAACCATTTTCTCTAGCTGTAATTACTAAAAGTCCGTTTTGCACTTCTACATTTTCAGCATTACTCGTGTACACTTGTAGTTCGTTATTTCCCCAACCTGGCAATCCTTCTTGCGAACCATCGCCTACATCGTATGTCCATAAACTTGGGTCTGGCGCGCCGTCAACATCAAACTCATCTGCCATGATTAGATTCGTTTTGGTCACCACGGTTTGCGTTTCGTCTGCTTCACAACTCACAAAAGCAATACTTGAAATGAGCGTCAGCGCTAGTATAGTATGTTTGATTAATTTTTTCATGTATTCAATTTTTGAGTTCTTAATAGAAATAGATATTGTCAACTAGGAATGATGCTCCGTTTGAAGAAACAAAAACGATGTACCCAATATTCGCCAAGTTAGGATTTCCAGATCCGCCACCACCTGTTGGCAATGTAAAGGCACTTAGTGGAATGTCAATTCCAACCCATTGTCCTTGAATTAATTGGCTACTTACGTTGAATCCTCCGGCAGAACCGTCACCAAAACCATTGTCTGTATCGTCAGGTCCAAAATCGATAAGTTCCATCACCAATGCTGAGCCCGCCGCACTTGTTAGTTGAATGTCTACGTGTACCATTGTTTCTCCGGTTACGTTTACAGTTCCGTCCCAACCAATTCCTATAAAGTCAATTCCTTCATAGCGCACATGATTGTTTCCGTCAAAGGTTTGTACCGAAATGTTTTCTGTATTTGAACCTGCAAAAACACCTGGATCGAATCCGTTGACACTTACATACGAGTCACTGTAGATTGAAATGACATCTGCTTCTGCCTGCGTTGGAACTGGTGCATTTACAAATGCTCCCGAAGATGTGATTTCTAACGAACCATTTGCTTGTTGATTCCCAATACTTCCTGTGATTGTTGCCACACCAGAGCCAATAACATTTACATTGCCAAAAGTATCTACTGTAGCAACTGAGTTGTTTGAAGAAGCAAATTCAAAATATGCTATGGCTGCATTTACAGATACATTTTGTCCATTGGCAAGATTGAACGTTGCGCCCAATCCGTCAATGGCTTGCATGTAGCCTGTGAAATTGTCAATGGCAACATCTTCTCCATTGAGAATGTACGGAAATAGCAAGCTTGTTGTGCCTAATTTTTCAAATCGTAATTCGTCAATCCAAAAAGTATATCCGATGTTATCGCTGAAAGAATCAGCAATCGCTGGATTGTCATTTCCTAGCGGATCAAATGAACCTGCTGAGAATAGGAACATTCCTCTTTCTTGGGTTAATTTGGAAGCATCTGGAATTGGAATCACATATTTTGACCACCCGCTTGTCAATTGAATTTCTGTTGATACAGGATATAGGTTTGTTTCAAAATCGGTTCCGAAACCAACAGTTACATTTCCCGTTAAGGTTCCTTTTGCCCAAAAAGTCAATGCGTCATAGCCTGATAAATCTCTACCAGCGCCACGATCTCTAAAGATTCCACCAATAAAACCACCATCTGGGTCACTTGGACTTGGCACGTCAATTCGAATAGAAGTTGAACCTTCATAGGCTTCGTTTTCGTCCGTTCCAAAACCATTAGGATTGGCTCCCACCGCAGGATCAAATGATTCGAAGAATGCATCTGTAAGTCCCACTGGAGTATCCGTAAAAATGTCTGGTGTATTTGGGAATGATGCTAATACGGCATCATCCGATATTTCTCGTTCACAACTTACGGTTAGCGCAATTGCCAATCCTGCAAGCAGTGTATTTTTTATATATGTAAATGCTTTCATTGTACTAGCTTATTATTTTCCGATGTTGATGTGTATGTAAGTTCTAATTTCCCATTCGGTACCATTGTCAAATCCGACAGGACTTAGAATTGGTACGTTTGAAAATTGTCCAGCTGTTGCATTTGGAGCGTATCGTGGAGAAAACTCGTTTAGCGAACGCCATGTTCCACGAATTCCGATGCGAGTACTTGGCAAAATGAACCAATCTGGTTTTCCGAGTGATGTAGAAACGTCTAACATCAACTGTGTTGGATATGTTAGGTTAAAATCTCTATGGTAATCAAATGGTCCCCAATCATTGATTTTTACGTGTGATTCTACTTTTATATTCTTGTAAATCATTCTGATATCACCTCCAAAACGCTTGATGAGTCTGTTGCTATCACCATTTGCCTGTCCGTTTCCGTAGTAGAAGTTACCAATGATTCCTAAATCTGGAGATACTTTGGATACCATACGGGAGTTGATTTCCCATAAATCTTCCGCAGGAACTGTATTTGGAAATGCAAAGAATTGACGATTTGCGTTGAAACCAATGTGTGCATCTTGCTGTGTTGGCAAGTGGCGGAATACAAATCCTAAGTTGGCAGCAAATTTTGCATCTTCTGCTCTGTCATTGTTCCACTCATACATCCAAGTTCCAGGTGTTGGATCATACGTGATTAAAATTTCACCTGCTGTAGTTTCACGATTTCCACCGCGTACCGCAAATGGATCATCAATTACATTACGAAGTCTCGCCGGTGCTGGCGCATCCGTAGGAATTGCTTCTACTAATGGTTTTTGGTACATGAAGTTTGGCGCAATTTGGAAATCTCCAAACGTATATGTGAAACCAGATAAGAAGTTGGTCATGTTTCCACTTCCTGAGTCTCTTAATCGCCATCCTGTAAAAGTTTGTGTTTGGTCAGCACCACCATTAGCAACTAATCCCATTACAGAACCTTGTGCATACCAATTGAAACGTCCACCTTGATAGGTAATTTTTGCTTTTGCTCCCCAGTTGTCACTAGATTTTACTTTGTCTTGTACAACAACGTAATTTCCTGACGAACCAGCCACATCTTGATAGGTACTTCCATTTAAAGGACTTCCTGCCCAGATACCTCCAAGTTGCAACCCAAATTTACCAAAATCACGTTCTACAGCTAACGTAGCGCGTTCCATTGGCCACGGTGGAATTACACCACTTCGCAATTGATTTTCATCTAAAACACGACGTCCTGTCTCATCAAACGTTAAATCGGTTTCAAAATCTCTGTGATAAATTCCTGTTACGTCCCAACCTTTGATGTTTCTTGAGTATTTGAATAACATTGTTGGATTGGCACCCCACCATAATTGTGGACCAAACGCTGCTTTTGCGCCATTTAATGCACCTTTACCGTCTACTTCGAAACCTAGAATTTCACCTCCGTAGATGTCTAAGTTTGGACCATAGTTGGCTTCTGGGTAAAGTCCGAAGAAATCACCTTCGTATCCCCAATGATAGTGTCCTGTTCGATAGAATCCTCGTAAATCGAAATCTTTCGCTTTCCATTCAAATTCAGCTTGGTACACATTGACGCGGTTGTTATCGTTGAGTACCACTTCATTTCCACTAGCATCCGTAATTGTTACTGGACGCGCTCGGTTTTCATAGAAAATTTCATTGATAGGATTTTCAGCTACTTTTCCAATCACGTTCATAACTACATTGGCTCTCATGTTTGGCGCAGGATTTCCTTCTACACCAATAAAGTACGATTGCATGTGATCGAATCCCAATTGATTTGGAAAATCATTTGAATCTGGATCAGGATTGTCTGGTGTTGTGATTAAGCTTCCTCCTGTATTGAAGGTTGTAAATTCTGCTCTCAACTGACTTACGCGTATTTTTTGACTGCTTCCGCCGCCCATCGCTGCTTGGTCTCCTCTAGCTTTGAGCACCGCATCCATAATTTGAATGTTGTCAAAGTAATTTTCTACAAACTTTTTGGTAACTCCTTGTGCGTACGGATCTAGTTGATGTGCTTCTTTTAATGCATAATATGCTGCACGTGGATAGAGTGTGTATAATCCTCTCGCATTTGTTGGTCCTTTGGCACAAACGCCAAACCATTCTTCGTTCATGTTATTGTCTGTTGATTTTTCTTGGTCTCTAGAGTATCCTCCGTTTGGCCAAGAAGCATTGTTATCATGAACGTCTAAGTTTTCTGTTTGCTTGTATTTCCACCATCCGTCAGAGAATTGGAAGGTAAAACCTCCTAAAGAGTTTTGTGCGCCACCAACTCCAGCAGCATTTGCATAAATTTCTTTCCAGTTTCCTGTCATGTAGTATGCTTGCGAGTATTGATCTTCTTGATTGTCTCTCGCATTGAAAGCATCAGCACCAAATTCTGCAAATAGAATCGGCATGTCTAATTCGTCTTTTACTCGTTGAAATGCATCGCCAAAAGAGATTCCGCGATACATGTTTGTACCATAGATATCAACGTCTGTACATTCTTCTTTTACCAAATCAGCATATAATAAGTCTCCATTACAGATGGCTATTGGATGCGACGAATCAATTTTCTTTACTTCGATAGCCGCGTCATTGAATGCTTTGTAGAGTGCACGTGCGGCTTTTATTTTTTCAGAATCGACTCCTTCAATTGGAATTGCTTCTGTTTCTGCACCAGTCCATGATAAGTGGTAGTTGTTTTCATTTCCAATCATGTATAAGAGTAATCCTGGTGTGTTTTTGTAGGTATTTGCCATGTCGATGGCTTCTTGCATTAATACCTCTCGGGTTGCAGGATCGGCATAATCCGTTTGCGGTGTCCATGCGCCGTTGATGGTAAGTCCATACGCACCAAACGTAATGTTCAACATGGTATAGATGCCGTAGTTTTCATAGATATACGTAATCCACTTTGGTGGTAAGTTATACGTTCTAATGGCGTTTACGCCCATGTTTTTGAGTAGTAGCATTTCAGCATCTAGAGCAGATTTGATAACATCGTCCGATCGGTTCCATATTCCAGGATCGGTAATGGTTGAACCTATTGGCACGTAGTCCCAGTTCATACCATTGATCATAAAATCTTTTCCATTCACTACTAATTTCATTCCTTGATCCGATTTCTGAACAGTTACATTATCTGCTTGCGAAAACATAGATGTCGTTAAAAAAATCAGTGCTAACGTTAGAAAGGTTTTTTTCATCTGTTTGTTTTTAGTTTGTTAATTAGGTCAGATGGAATTCGCTTAGAATCTATTTTGTGAATTACGAAGGTGATTCTGCTCATTTCATTGCTTTTTTAATTTACATTGGTTTGGTATGGTAGCGTAATTCACTATGTTTTTTATGTTTTCTAAATCTATATATAATTATTATGGAATTGTAAATTTATACTACAACAAAAAACATACATCTCAATAATAAGATGTTAATTTTATATTTTTTTCAATATAGTTAGCCTGTTTTTGCAGGATTCACAATATTTTCAGATGAACCTTTTTTTAAAACATTATAGCAACAACAGTTGATTTTTACTGCATGTTGTGGTAATGTTGTAGTGATTTGAAAGCTTTTCTAGTATCTATTTTTAAACAATTTTATAGTTTTCTTGCTTTTTCACTTTTTTAAACTGTGAAACGAAATCGATATCGAAATATGGAATTCGCATTTTTTAGGTGTAGATTTTAGTAATATGGTGTGTTAATGTCTTAAAGATTGTAAAATTTATTAAGGTATCCTAATTTTAAAAAACTAATTTTTACAATTGTTTATTTGTAATGTTAGTTCTTTTCAAGCTTGAAAAGAACTAACATTTACAAGTTGTATAGCTGTATTCAATAAATTTTCAATGCTTATTGATACACTCTTACATAGTCAATTTCCATTGTATCTTGCGTAAAATTAGGATCAATATCTCCTCCTAAGGTTCCGCCCATGGCAACATTTAAGATTAAGAAGAAATCTCCGTTGAAAGGCAATGTAACATTGTTATCTACCGTATGATATACAAATCCATCTACTAAAAATGTGATGGTTGTATCGGTCCATTCAACTGTGTAATTGTGAAATTCGGAAGTAGATGTTGGCAAGGCTGTCGTAGAAGAATCTCCAGCACCTGGAGAAACTCCTGGATGATGTACCGTTCCAAGAACCGTGTTTTTGTCTTGTCCTTTTTGCTCCATAATATCAATTTCTCCGCAAACTGGCCAACCTACCGTGTCAAAATCGGCTCCGAGCATCCAAATTGCTGGCCATGTTCCTTGTGATGCAGGCAATTTGGCACGCACTTCTACTCTACCATAGGTAAATTCATAAAGGTTTTCCGATTTTATACGTGCAGACGTGTAGTTGTCTCCAGCTTCTTTGATAGCAGTTATTTTTAACATACCATCTTCCACAATAACGTTGTTTGCATTGTTTGTATAGTTTTGCACTTCTTCATTTCCCCATCCGCCATCGCCGAGGTCGTATGTCCAGTTGTTAGCATCTGGCGCTCCAGCAACATCAAAGTTATCTTCCCAAACTAAGTTGTTATACTGCGTTTGGAAATCACTTGAAGAAGGTTCTGCCGATGTAATGATAAACCACCAATCAAATTCGCCGTTTCCGTCTGTAGTTCTTAGTATCAATTCATTTGGGACAGAGCGATCAAAGATTTCGTAATTGTGTGTTCCTCCTGTGTAATACCCGATAAATCCATTTCCTGTAAGGCTAATCGTTTCTACACCTCCTGGCGCGATTAATGCCCAACTTTCTTGGAAATCATTGTAAGGAAGGTTTTCAATATCAGAACCGTCAACAGTTCCACCAGAAGCGCCTAGTTCGTCTATCAAATTGATACGACCAAATACTGTTCCTGTTGGATCTTCTCCGCCTTCGTCATTGGTATTATCCGTAACAAATGTAAATGTTCCATCTGCGCTGAAGATGTATCTATCATCGTACATTCCTACATCTGCTTTTTCATCAGGTTGCGCTCCATACCATTCGGTTGGAATGCTTCCACCGACAGGTCCTAATCCGAAGTGACCTGCTTGCTCAGATTTGATTCTCCATGTTCTAGAACCGTTACCAACTAATTTTTCTATCAATTCTGCAGGAGGTGCGTACGTTGCTAATACATCTACTGTTATTGTAGTTGATGTAGAATTTCCACCTGTTCCATACGCTACAACATTAACAGTGTATGTATTTACGCCTAATTCAGAGAAAATAAACGACGCTGTTCCTGTTGCGGCTGTTTGTTGATTGGCTCCATAAATAAATCGGTAGGAAATGGCATCATCTGCAGTAGCGCTAAAATTAACAACACCACTTCCATCACCATTCGGATTGTTTGCATCTTGTCCAACAATGGTTGCCGTTACTTGCAAATTTGTTGGCGTTAATAAGTCTCCTACAGTTGCCTCATCTTGACAGCTTACTGTAAACAGTACGACCGCAAGTAAGGATGTAAGTATATATTTTATGTTTTTCATCGTTTTCTGTGTTAATTTTTAATTAGCTTAAATGTCCAGAATACACCAGCACCAGCTTCTATTTGTACTGTAATCGTATTATCGTCAATAAAGGTGATATCGTACGTAATTGAGCTTGGCGCATCTGCTGGATTTGAAAGTTCGCCGGCATTATTCGCTTTTGGAATTCCCAAATACGCTCCTGTTCCGTTGAGCGTTACCGTTCCTGAAGTGTCATCGTACACGTAGGTTGCTGCGGCAGATCCGTCATGTGGTGCTACTGGCGTTCCACAAGCGTCGCCACTTCCGCTTTGCCATCCTTCAATCCAAGTATCCATTCCTAGTACATTACTGAAAGATCCGTCTGCATTAAACACATATTCGTCGTCGTAGAAACAAGCTCTTTCTGTTACTTGTGCATCACTGATAGCAAACCAATCGCCTGAACCTGCTGTTGGTCCTACTGCTAATGAACCTGCTTCTGGAGCAATACTCCATGAACCTACTAATGGTGAACTTGGTACATCGCCTTCACGAACTAATTTGAACGTCCAGAATACACCTGAACCTGCTTCAATTTGAACGGTCATATTGTTGATATCGTCTAATGTGACATTGTATGTGATAGAACTTGGCGCATCTGCTGGGTTTGAAAGTTCTCCCGAGTTATTTGCTTTTGGTAAAGCGATGTATGCTCCTGTTCCGTTGATTGTAACTGTTCCTGCCGTTTCATCATACGTGTAGGTTGCTGCTGCAGATCCGTCATGCGGAGCTATCGGTGTTCCGCAAGCATCGCCACTTCCGCTTTGCCAACCTTCAATCCAAGTATCCATTCCTAATACATTGCTAAACGATCCATCAGTTCCGAAAACATAGGTATCATCGTAATAACAAGCTCTTTCTGCTACTTGTGCATCACTGATAGAGAACCATTCTCCAGAACCTGGTGTTGGTCCTACAGCTAACGATCCTGCTACTGGAGCCACTTTCCATGTTCCTGCAATGGTTGGTGCTTGTGTTGGTTGCTTGTAGAAATAAATATTGTCAATAAATACCGTTCCTTGCGCCCATGGCGTTCCTACAAATTTTAATTGAAAGATTTCATTGACTGATAATCCTTGATCAACATATTCTGCAATTGGAATTTCGATAGTTGTCCATGAATCTGCTGTTAATGGTCGCGTTACTGGCGCTTCTGTTGTTGCTGACGGACTGTTGATGAGTGATACTTCTAAATCAGTTACTACATCCGCTGTCCATACATCTAAGTGTAAAAATTCCATGCCTGAAACATCAATCGTTGTTCCGTCTGCCAACGCAATCCCTTGATAACTGATGTTGATGTATTGAAGTATTTGGTCGCCATTCAAATCGTACATTGCCCAGCTACTTCCTTGTCCGCCTTGTCCCCAATCTGGGAAGTAGTTAGTTCCTGGCACATCGTCGTACGCACTGCTAAATATAGAAATAACGTCTTCTGCTGCTCTAGCAGGTTGTGCTGGCGCAGATGCTATTGGCGCTACGATTGCTGTTACTTCAAAATCTTCTGTATAGGTAGTGGTTTCAATTGCTCCACCCATCGCTACTACTGTAATCGTATAAATCCCTGGTTCGTCGTAGATGTACGAAATGGTTTCTCCGATGTTTCCTGTTACAGGCTCACTTCCGTCTCCAAAATTGATTTGGTTACTCATAGCGAAATCCGCTGTAGCGGTAATGTTTACCTGCTTAGATACGCCTGGATCATTTTCAATAGTTACTACTAAGTTTTGCGGTGCAATGAATGATACGACGATTTGCTGCGTCAGCGTTGTAGTGTCGCCATTTAATGCTTTTGCTGTTAAAGTAACATCATACGTTCCTTCTGCGTATGTGTGTTCTACAAAACTTCCTGGAGCTATGCCTGTTACGGCGTCTGAGCCATCTCCGAAGTTTAAGTTATAGGTAGTAACTCCTTCGCCAAGTGGCGTGATTTTTACCAGACCTGTATTGTCTTGTGTAATTTCTGTGAGTAAGGACAGATTTGTAGGCGCGTTAACGGTATCTACAAAGTCCAAGTTTTCGTCGTCATCGCAACTGAAGACAATCAGCGCGATAAGACAGATACTGAATACATATTTTATTGCTTTCATATTGTATGTTTTCTTTTTTCTAGCGATTAATATCCTGCATTTTGCTGCCAACGATTTCCTGCCAATTCAATTTCGATTCGTGGAATTGGAAATATTTCGTTTTTCCCTGGCGTAAACCCTGGAATAGTACTTGTTTCTCCTGTTCTAACTTGATCGAAGAAACGATGTCCTTCGCCTGCTAGCTCTCTTCTTCTTTCTGCTAATACGTTTTCTAACGTTGCTGTAATTCGATTGTTGGTATTTCCAAAAGCTCTATCGCGAATCGCATCTAAGAATGTTTGCGGATTGGCAATTGGTGCTGGCGCACGCAAGTTGGCTTCAGCTGCCATTAATAGTACGTCTGCATAACGAATAGCTCTGTAGTTGTTACTACGGTTGATGTTTGCATCTTGAATTACGTTGTCATTCGCATACGGAATGTATTTTAGGTTGAAGTATCCTGTATGCTCAGAACCTTCTGTAAAGGTTACATCTGGACGTTCTACTACAAATGCATTGATGTCTAATACCGTAGCTGCCAAACGCGAATCTCCAGATTGGTATAAGTCTACCACATCTTGTACAGGCACGTTGAAACTGAAACCTGAAGCATACGGACTAAAGTTTCCACTTTGAAAACGTGGTCCCATAAATCCTACGGCAACATTTCCTTCTACACATTGAAAACAACCGAAACTTGCTCCTTCTTGCGTACCTGAGTATTGAATTTCAAATACAGATTCTGAGTTGTTTTCGTTGTTGTTTAGGAAGATTGTATTAAAATCTTGTACCAATTGATATTGTCCAGAGTTAATAACTTCATTAAAAGCTTGTGCTGCTTCTGTAAATTTTTCTTGGTAGAGATAGATTTTACCAAGCAATGCCCACGCAGCTCCTTTGGTTGCGCGCCCTGGTTGTGTTTGCGTCCAAGGTAAGTTTGGAATGGCATTCATCAAATCTACTTCTATTTGTAAATAGACATCTTCTTTTGGTGTTCTGTCAATCGATTGTGTTTCTTCGATGGTGATTCTTCTGTCGGTGTACATTGGAACATCTCCAAAGAATTTTACCAATTCAAAGTAATAGTACGAGCGTAAGAATAGATTTTCTGCTAATAGTTGCTCTTTTCCATCAAAGTCTAGATTGTCTTGAAATTCTACAATATAGTTTGCACGACTGATTCCTGCATACATCCACTGAAATACGTTTCGCAACGCACCATTATCTGGTGTATGAATCATGTCGTCAATTTGTTGCCAATCGAGAACATCTGTAGGATTTTCTCCTCCACAGAGACTGTTATCAGAGGCAATTTCACCCAAAATATTATTCAAATACGTTGTAGAGAGTAAATCGTACACACCTACAAGTGCATCTTGATAGTTTTCTGGAGTGTTGAAAAAGTTTTCGGTGTTTTCTTGCCCTGGCGGCAATATTTCTAAGTAATCATCACAAGATTGTATGCTCATAATGATTAGCAGTGCGGCTGCTAGTTTTGTTATCTTATTATACATAGTGATGTGTTTAGAATGATACATTGATTCCTGTTGTAAATGTTCTTGCTAATGGATATTGCCCTAAATCAACTCCTGCTGCTAATGGATTGGCATTGTTGACATCTGGGTTGTATCCACGATATTTTGTAAACGTATACAAGTTGTTAACACTGAAGTACAGTCGGAAGCGATCTAAGTGAATTTTTTCTAAGATTTCGCTTGGCAACGAGTACCCAATTTGAATGTTTTGTATACGTAAGTATGATCCATCTTCTACAAAGAAGTCTGAGAATAAACGGTTGTTAGACGCATTTGTAGAAGCTCTTGGTACAGAGTTCGACGTTCCTTCGCCTGTCCAACGATCTAAGTATAGTGTTGGTTTGTTACTGTATGTTAAGAAACGCTCATAACTTCTTGCAATGTCATTTCCGATAGAAGCGTATAATGACGTACCAAAGTCAAATTGTTTGTAATTTAAGTTTAAGTTGAAGCCCATGGTAAAGTCTGGAATTGGATTACCAATCATCGTTTGATCGTCTTCACTTCCAAATTCAATGACGCCATCACCATCCACATCTACGTAACGAATGTCTCCTGGTTGCGCACCTGGTTGTGCTGCATGCGCATCAATTTCTGCTTGATTTTGGAAGATTCCGTCTGTTTGTAATCCCCAAAAAGCACCAATTGGTAAGCCCGATTGGAAACGCGAGGTTGTTTGATTCAAATCGAATAAACCTCCTGGCAAGAATCCTGCGGCATTGTTTACTTCAATGGCTTCGTTGTCGATACTTGTTAGGTTGTACCCAACTTGAATGCTGAAATCGTCAGAGAAATCGTGAGAGAAGTTGATACTTAAATCCAATCCTCTGTTTTCTACGATTCCCGCATTTACGACTGGCGCTGAACTTCCTCCAGCACTTGTTCCTAATAACGCAGATACTTCTGGCACTAATAACAAGTCTTCCGTACGTTTTTTATAGTAATCGACAGTTACGTTTAATTTACGATCAAATAAGCTCATATCCAAACCAATGTTGGTTTGTTTCGTAGTTTCCCACTGTAAGCTAGGGTTTGAGAGTGCTCCAATGGCATTTCCAAACGATAATACATCGCCAAAAGGATAGGTTGCTTCGGCATTGGCTCCTTGTAACAATCCTAACCAACGATAACTACCAATTCGGTCGTTACCTGTGATTCCCCAGCTTCCTCTTAGTTTTAAGTTGTCGATGATGCTTGATTTGAAGAATTCTTCTTGCGAAACAATCCAACCTCCAGATAATGATGGAAAATATCCTACACGATTGTTTGGTCCGAAACGCGTAGAAGCATCACGACGTAACATTGCTGAAAATAAATACTTTCCTTGATAATCGTATTGAACTCTACCAAAGATAGAATATAAACGATCTTCTCCAATACCTGTTGTTGGACTTAGCGTTTGTTGAATGTCATTTGGATCGCCGTTTGGCGTATCGTCATCATCAATGATAAATGATTGTGTATTGCTTAAATAGGCATTGCTCCACTCGTCTGGTCCGTTTACTAAGAAACCTGTTGCGAAGAATCCGTCGTATTGGAAACTTTGTAAGGATGTTCCTAGTAATCCATCAAAGTTGTGATCTCCGAAGGATTTTTTGTAGTTGATGAAACTTTCCCAAGTGTAATCAAAGAAGTTTTGCACGTTTTCACCTACCAAACTGTACACATCTCTATCGCCATCATCATTCGTATCTAATACAAATTGGTTGTTGGTTACATTTACTGTGTTTTGCACTTTGTTTGGTCCGTAGTATTGCAATGGAATGTAAAAACGGTTGACAACATCCGCATAGTTAAAGTTGAAACGCGATGTCGCTTGTAAATCTGGAATAATTTCATATTGCAATTCTAACTTTCCTGTGAAACGATTTGTTTTTGTTTCGTTGAAGGTATTGTTGATTACCGCAAAAGGGTTAATGATTTCAATTCCTTGCTCAGAGCCAATATATGAGAATCCGCGCGAAGGACCGCTTCCGTCAGTTCCGTCAAATATTGGTGTTAATGGTGAAGCATTTGCTCCATAATATAATATAGAACCACGTCCACCTTCTGGAATTCCTCTTCTTTTTACATTTGTATATAGAAGTAAGGTGTTTAATTTTAAATCTTCTGTCAAGTTGATACTTAAGTTATTTTTAAGCGTCCAACGTGTAAAGTTTGATTTTTCACTCGCAATGATACCATCTTGTCCTAAATAACCTCCACTAATTCCATAAGTGATGTTTTCTGAACCTCCAGACGCACTTAAACTGTGACTGAATAATGGCGCTGTCGTAAACAATTCATCTTGCCAATCAGTTCCTACACCTAAAGTGGAAAGGTTTGGATATGGCAACGGATTTCCATCTGCAATTTCAGTTTCATTGACATATACTCCATATTCTGTAGCATTCATTAAATCTAACGTATTAGATGTTTCCTGTACAGCATAGAAAGAGTTGTAATTGAATTTTGTTTTTGATTCTCTACGTCCGCTTTTCGTGGTGATTAAGATAACTCCATTAGAAGCTTGCACACCATATATAGCAGAACTGGCATCTTTAATGACATCTAGTTTTTCAATATCATTTGGATCAATCACACTTAAATCATCTCCAACATTGACACCATCTACAATAATTAACGGATTGTTGTTTCCATTAGATGTAATACCACGAATACGAATGTTGAGTGCCGCACCTGGCGAACCCGAAGTAGCATTTACTTGTACTCCCGAAGCCGATCCCTGTAGTGCTTCTTCCACTCGCACAGGGTTACGCTCTAAAATTTCTTCCGATTCTACCGAAGAAAAAGCTCCTGAAACCAATTCTTTTCGTTGTGAACCATATCCAATAACGACTACAGACTCTAGCGCTTCTGCATCTTCTTTTAAGACTATGGTTAGTTCTTTACTTGAGGTTATGACAACTTCTTGAGTTGCATATCCAACGGAAGAAAATACAATTGTACTTCCGCCAGGAACATTTTTCAGACTGAAATTTCCATCAAAATCAGTGGACGTTCCTTTTGAAGTGTTTTTCAGTAAAACGGTAACTCCAGGTAGTGGCATTTGACTGCCATCTTCTACTACTTTCCCTTTTACTTCAAACTCTTGCCCAAAGCTCCATATCGAGGAGAGCATGAAAGCAAGGATGATAACATAACGGTTCATATGGTTAATTTTTTAATTCGAGGCAATTTATCCACAATTGCTAACGAATCCTTAAAAAACACCTATACAAAAAACATACATGTTAATTTTTAGTTGCTATTTTTAAATAATTGTTAAGAAAACCCCTTTGTTTATACGTTATTCACAATAGTCTTGTTTTTGAAAAAAAATGAATGTTGAGGTATGAAAATTCTAACTACAACGTTATTGTTGTGGTAATGTTGTGGTCTTTTTTAGTAATGTTGTGGTCTTTTTGTAATTGCTGTAATTTTGTATTGGCTATAAATCCTCATCTTCCGATGATTTTACGTATTTTTAAGTAATTAATACTTAAAATATTAAATCATGAAAAAATCTGTTAAAAAATTAAACTTACGTAAAATTGCCATTTTAAAATTGAACCAAATACCAACGATTGTAGGTGGACGAGATGTACCTATTGATGCATCTGGAGCACAAGGATGTGGCGGTGCAAAAACGCAGCCTGAATGCCCAACTACTGTTACAGGATAAGATTTTTTATTTTTTGATACCATTTTAGAAAGAATATGCTATAATACGTTCTGTGTTGTAGCGTATTTTTTTTGACTCGATAATCACAATTTAACTTTATTATAAATTTAAAAAGTAATCGTTCAGATTGATTTCTCGTGCGAGACTGATCTTTTTACGCAGACGATAGCGCTTTATTTCCACACTTCGAACCGATATGTTCAATAACGGCGCAATTTCTTTTGAAGATAGATTTAAACGCAAATACGCGCATAATCGCAAATCGTTTGCCGTAAGTTGTGGATGCAATTCTTTTACTTTTTTAAAGAAGTCTTTATCTGCATGATTGAACGCTTCTTCAAAGAATTTCCAGTCTTCCGCATTGTTGATATTTTTATCAATGAGCCTTATTACTGGTTTTACATCTTGTTGTTCTGTTTTTTGTTTTTGCAATTCCTGCTTGATGTTGTTCAGTGTTTCATTCTTCTTAATCATGTTCATCGTAGCAATTGCCAATTCCCTATTTTTCGCTTCAATATCGCTGTTTAATTGGGTATTTTTCAATTCAACGATTTCTTTTTGTGCTTCCAATTCTTTTAGAGCCAATTCGCGTGTTTTCTTTTCTAACAAACGCTCACGCTGCTTTTTGTAATAACGCTTGTAAAAACTATTAATCGCTGCAAAAAGTAAGATTGTAAGAATGGCATAAATAGCAATGGCGACATTCGATAGATACCAAGGGTGATTAATCGTGAATGAATAGGTTGCTGTGTTTTCCGTGACTTCGTTGTTAATTCGTGCTTTTACTTTGAATTTGTAACTGCCATGCGGTAAATTCTCATACGATATTTGCGATTGCGTACTCCAATCGCTCCATTTATTGTACAAACCTTCTAATTGATAAGAATATTCCGCAACTTCATATTTGTTATACGCAGGAATACTGTAACTGAATGCCAAATAATTTTCGTTAGCATTAAATTCTTGGTCTTCTGCTTGTAAAGCTATTTGCCGCTCAGCTCCTGTGAGTGTACGATTGGAAACCGAATTGATGTGTATTTCATACTTTTTGGACGCTATTTCACCTAAATCAATGGTAATATAACCGTTTGAAGTTCCTAAAAGATAGGTTTTGCCTTTGATATGCGAAATGTTTTCATAACCTTTCATCTCGTTACGCAACGATTGCGGAATGGCAATTCGCTGTATTTTAAAGTCTCCGTTGATTTTTTCTTTGGTAACGTAATTGATATAATTATTTGTAAACGCCCATAAATAGCCAACATCGTCTACCACTAATTTTCCTGAAGTGTACGCATCATTTTCAAAAATGGCACTCAATGCTGCGTTTTTCTGGAAGCTTCCAGAAGCAATATCGTAATTGAAAATACCATTTTTATTAGCTTGGTAAATGTTACCATCAAAAGTGACCAAACTGGTATTGGCGCTTTTTTCGATGTCTGTGTTTTTGGTAAATGATACAACTTCTTGATAGTTTTCATCTAGCGTCAACTCATATACGCCTTTATATTCGTGATTTACCAGAATTTTTGTCGGTGTCGCCCATTCAAAATGTTTGGATGAAATGTCAAATCCTTTCAATTTATAGTCTAACTGCCAAGTATCGTTTTGTCTTGATAAAATGTACAATCCGTCGTAATTTCCTTGAATGATTTTGTTATTCACACCTGGAATTTTCTTAATATCCCACGTTCCTTGAATAGTTCCTATTTGCTTCTGTGTATTTCCTTTGATGAGAAACGTTCCTGTGTCGTGTCCGCAGAACAATTCGCCATCAATAATCCGCAAACACCATACTTGCCCTTTGGTTCCTGCTATAAACTCAAAATCGTTTGTACTATTGACCGATTTGTAAAATAATCCCTGATTGGTTCCTAAATACACATAATCTTCATGAATGATGGAAGCGTAAATCGTTCCCAAACGTCCTGTTTGATCGGCATAGTATTTAAACGGTTCTTTGGTGTTGATACAATTGATACCATCGTCCAAGCCTACCCATAAATTTCCTTCTACATCTTCAAATAACGACAACGCCGTATTATCGCTCAATCCTTTTTCTTGGTCAATATGATAGCGCAATGTTCCTTCGGGCGAAATCAAAAAAATTCCTTTGGCAATGGTTCCTAACACAAAACTTCCATCTGCCAATTGCATACTGGTGTAAATACTTTTTTGAGTCGTATCTGCATGATACGGAAGTTGCAATGCTGTCAATTCGTTTTTATCAAGCGTAAACCAGCCACTATCGCGTGTAATGATAATTTTTTGATTGTTTTTCGGGAAAATTCCAACGACTCTGCTATTCTGAAGAATCGCATCATTAGTTACCAATACTTTTTCGCCATTTTCAATACTATACAAACCTTCTCCAAGCACCTGAAAAAGTAATTCGTCCTGAATTTTATATAGTTTGGTAATGGTATTGGTTGCATTGATGACTTTTAAGCTATTGTCTTCCGTATGATACGTATAAATTCGATCTAGCGATTGAAAAAGCACCCATTTATCCAGTTGAATGATTTGCCAAAACTGTTCATCTTCCTTCATATCTACTTGCAAAACATCACTGAGAGAAGTATATTCTAGTGTGCCCGCAGCATTGCGTTCCCAATAGCCAAAATTCATATAGCAACCTGTGTACACTCTATTTCCAATAACTTTCACCGAACGCATAATGGTCTCATTCGGCGATTTGTAGAGTTTCCACTGCGCTCCGTTAAATTCCAACAATCCTTGATTATTCGCTACATACATATATGCATCGTCAGATTGTGAAATCATCCAATTTTGATTGCCTGCGTTGTATGTTTTTGGAGTATATTTTATAATTGGTGGCAATTCCTGTGCAAAGGAACAGCTGATAAACAATACAAGTAATGCTTTTACTAAGGTTCGCAAAAATGAATCGGTTTATGGGTTTAAGGTAAATTTAAGCTTATTTTTTGAAATGAAAACTTTTTAAAGTTTAATATATATCAATTGTAACTTTTTTCAGACTTAATTACAGTTATGAAGGCTTCAAACTGAACAAACAACAAAATCGTAGTATCTTTGCAAAAAATACCTGTTCATGAATCCACAAAATTTGTTTCGCTACGTGTACCATCTTTTAAAAGATGATTATGGAGAAACTACCGCAATTTATATCAATTTGATTGTAGGTGTTGTTGCTGTAGCCATATTGGCATTTGTTACGGATTACGTCGTGCGTCGCGTATTGATTGCTATTTCGCATCGTTTGGCACCAAAAACAAAAAGCAATTTTGACGATTTACTCATCAAAAATAAAACGCCGCAAAATTTAGCACATATTGTGCCCGTCTTACTTATTGAACAGACAACACCGTATTTATTTGCCGATTTTCCAAACTTTCAACACAGCTTTTTAATCGCGATTGATATTTTTATTGTCATCTTGGTGATTAAAGTCATTCGTAGTATTCTCAATTCCCTGCGCGATTTCTTGAAAACGCTCAATGCTTTTAAAGACAAGCCCATTGATAGCTATATTCAAGTATTTATGATTTTTGTTTGGTTTGTGGGAATTGTGTTGAGTTTTTCTATCCTTACGGGAAAATCCGTGTTGACCTTTGTGACGACTTTAGGAGCATTGTCTGCGGTAATTTTGTTGATTTTTAGAGATACCATTCTTGGTTTTGTGGCGAGTATTCAAGTCGCGGTGAACGATATGGTGCGCATTGGCGATTGGATAACGATGGAAAAATACGGCGCCGATGGTGATGTGGTTGAAATCAATTTGGCAACCGTAAAAGTGCAGAATTTTGATAAAACCATCACTACTATTCCAACCTATGCGCTCATTTCCGATTCGTTTAAAAACTGGCGCGGCATGAACGATTCTGGCGGACGCCGTATCAAACGCGCTATCATCATTAAAGCGCCGAGCATACACTATTTGAGCGATGAAAAAATTGAAGAACTAAAAAGTATTCAGTTGATTTCGGATTATTTAGAAAATCGTCAGCAAGATATTATCAAATTCAATCAAGAACGAGAAATCGACAAATCACTACTCGTCAACGGACGAAATATGACCAATATTGGCGTATTCCGAAAATATGTAGAATCGTATTTGGAAAACCATCCTGCGATTAATAAAGACATGACTATTATGAGCCGACAAATGCCACAAACGCCTCAGGGAATTCCGCTGGAAATTTACGCGTTTAGCAAAGATAAAGTCTGGAAAAACTACGAATACATCATGGGCGATATTTTCGATCATTTACTAGCTGCATTGCCTTACTTTGATTTGGAGATGTATGAGTTGGGTGTTGGGTCTTAGGTGTTGGGTCGCTGCGCTCTTAGTTGTTCGTTGTTTGTTTTTTGTGGATTCGTTAATTTGTATATGTATGTTTTTCATTCACAACCGACAACACACAACTGAAAACCGACAACTGAAAACTGAAAAGATTCAAAATCCAACATTTATAATTCCAATTTCAAAGTTGTATCTTTGTAGGACAGATTAGAAATCTCAGAAAATGATAGATTCCTTACCAAAAGATAAAAAGATTGTGCTGTTTGACGGCGTTTGCAATTTGTGCAACGGTTTTGTTGATAAAATCATAGCAAAAGATAAAAATGATGTCTTTCGTTTTGCGTCGTTGCAATCGGATATTGGTATTGAGATACAAAAACATTTGCAGCTCAATCCTGAGCAATTGGATTCTGTGATTTTGTATGAACCTGGCGTTGCGTATTACCACAAATCACAAGCAGCCTTGCGTATTATCAATGAATTTGGCGGCGCTTGGAAATTGTTGCAAGTCTTTCGTATTTTACCAAAATTCGTAAATGACGCCGTGTATAATTTCGTTGCCAAATACCGTTACAAATGGTTTGGGCAAAAAGAAACCTGCAGAATGCCCACGCCTGAGGAACGTGCGAAGTTTTTGGGGTAGATTATTCTTCTTCGTTGTTTGGAAACTTTTCTTTTATCCAAGTTTCTACGTCAATATCCCAGTTCAGCAATACTAAAAAAGCTTCCTTTAAATAATTTTGAATGTAACCTATTTCTTGAAAAGGTACTAAAATAGTAATAGCTTCTTCTATATATTGTAGAGACAATTCTTTATCAATTTGCGATTCTTGATAAAATATTGCTATATTTTTTAAAGTCATTCCAACGTCTGGTAAATACGTCTGTGGATTTTCGGCGGCTAAGGCTCGATAGATTGATAAAGCTTCTTTATAGCTCGCACTGACCTGCGCATACTCATTTTGATTACTCTGTAAAATCCCTAAATTATTTAAAGTACCTGCTACATACGGTACATACGTCTGTGGATTTTCGGCGGCTAAGGTTCGATAGATTTCCAAAGCTTCTTTATAGCTCGCACTAGCGTTCGCATACTCATTTTGATTTCGCTGTAAATTCGCTAAATTATTTAACGTCATTCCAACGTCTGGTAAATACGTTTGTGGATTTTCGGCGGCTAAGGCTTGATAGATAGATAACCCTTCTTCATAGCTCGCACTTGCTTTCGCATAATCATTTTGAGCCCTCTGTAAATTCCCTAAATTATTTAAAGTATGTGCTACATACGGTACATACGTCTGTGGATTTTCGACGGCTAAGGGTCGATAGATTTCCAAAGCTTCTTCATAGCTTGCACTGGCTTTAGCATACTCATTTTGAGCTCTCTGTAAATTCCCTAAATTATTTAAAGTCATTCCAACGCCTGGTAAATACGTCTGTGGATTTTCCGCGGCTAAAGCTCTTCGGATTGATAAAGCTTCTTCATAGCTTGCACTGGCTTTAACATACTCATTTTGAGCTCTCTGTAAAACAGCTAAATTATTTAAAGTCATTCCAACGCCTGGTAAATACGTCTGTGGATTTTCCGCGGCTAAAGCTCTTCGTATTGATAAAGCTTCTTCATAGCTTGCACTGGCTTTCGTATACTCATTTTGATCACTCTGTAAATTTCCTAAATTATTTAAAATAGCTGCTTTTTGTTCTTTAGAAGAGGTTTTTACCAAGCATTTTTGATAGTAGTTTTCAGCTTTATTATAGTTATTTAAAAACTCAAAATAATACGCTGCTTCGAAACAAGTGTCATAACTTTCATACAATTCTACTGCTTTTTCATAATTTTCTCCTGCTTCTTCGTAGTTATGTTTTATGCGCAGTAATTGTGCTTTTAGAATACGATTTTGTGCTAATTTACGATTATCGTTTTCTATAGCTTCACTCCGCTTTTTGTTCTTTTCCTTAGTTTTATGTTCCGCTTCTTGTAGTTTTGCTTCACTTAAAACCAATAAAGCATCCTCAATTTTTTCTTCAATAAATAAATTAAATGCTTCTTTATATAAGCTGGTTTCATCGATTAAATCTTTCCCTGAAACTTCTTGTAGTAAATGTTTAATTTGTGCGATTCGTCGCTGTTTTTCTTCTTCTTGTATTTGAATTTTTTGAGATAAGGAGAGTACTTCTTTGTTCAAATAGGTTTTGTTTTCTTCTTTTTCTTTGATTAGTGCTTTTTGTACTGAAAGCTGTTCTTTTAGTAATGTAATCTGTTCTAAGTAAGACTCAATAAATGGTTTTAGAAATTCTTCAAGAGATTTACGCTCTTCAGTTGTATTTCCATTGCTATCAGCGTATTGAAAGATAAAAATATTACTTCCTTCTACTTTTTCTACTTTGTTTATGTTAGCATTAAACATCCTTGAAGTTTATTTTTTATTGATATTTTGATGAACCTGTATATTTTCTCCCTTTACATTTTTTACTACATTTTTATTTATAGTAAAATCAAGAAACGTACCTTTTAACTTTCCATTTCGTTCAAAATAATCAAGAAACAAGCAAAATCCTGCTAATAGAATTAAACCAAAAGTCACCACCCAACTTATCTCACCACTACCAACTTTAAAATCTATTCCAAACAGCGTACCTTTTATTTCAAAAAAGAATTTATTCAATCCCGCTATGATAGCAATTATCATAGAAAACGCACGAAAGTATCTTCGTTTCGGATCAAAATATAAGGCAATAAGAAAACTCAGAATTCCTGCGGGCAAGGCTATTTTCCAACTTTCAAAAGTTAGCTGTACAGCAACTCCGCTACAAATTCCGATACATAAAGAAATAAGTGTCCAGTGAATTTTCATGCAGTTGTTGAATCGTGTTTTGAGATTTTAAATACGCTTTGGGAGAATTACTCAAATGTACGATTTTTTTGATATGTTAGCTACATGTCTTCTGAAAAGGGCGAAAAAGTTGTAGGAAATATGTGTTTTATAAGTTCATTAGTAATCATCATAGTGTTTTCGACTGCGCTCAAACTGACAAATCCGCTTCTTAAATAATTTCGCATCAATATTATTTCTCCCGACTTTTCAACACATTTACAATATCATTCAACGTAAATCCTTTGGCTTGTAGCAAAATCAAGTAATGAAACAACAAATCAGCACTTTCATTTAGGAATAAATCGTCGTTGTCATCTTTGGCTTCAATCACTGTTTCTATGGCTTCCTCGCCTACTTTTTGCGCGATTTTATTGATACCTTTTCGGAACAATGACGCGACATAACTTTTTTCGTCTTCCTGATTTTCCTTACGATTTTGAATAGTTTTTTCTAATTGTGATAAAAATCCAAACGTTTGTGTGTTTTCTTCGTTCCAACAGGTGTCAGAACCTTTATGACAGGTTGGTCCCACTGGGTTTACTTTGATGAGCAGTGTATCTTCATCACAATCGTTTTGGATGCTGACAAGGTTTAAAAAGTTGCCACTTTCCTCACCTTTGGTCCACAAACGTTGCTTGGTTCTGCTGTAAAACGTCACTTTTTTGGTTTCCACCGTTTTGTTGTAGGCTTCTTCATTCATAAAACCTAGCATCAATACGTTTTTCGTTTCACTATCCTGAATAATCGCAGGGACTAATCCGTCGTTGTTTTTATTGAAGTTAATTGTCATTTTGTTGTTTTTTGATCTTTGTTTTTTGTTATTCGTTTACACTGAGCTTGTCGAAGTGTTTTTTGTTCGCTTCGCTCTTTTGTTGGTTTGTCTATTTGTCAATTTGTCTTGGCTCTTGGCTCTTGGCTCTTGGCTCTTGGCTCATAAAAAATAAATTATTCAATAGGTTTTTCTAAAAATTTTTATGCAAAAATTCAAAATTTAAAGTCCAACATTCATCATTTCAAAGTACTTCTCGATACAAAATTCTAACGAATTTCACTCGAAGTGACAATTTAGATTCTAACGTTAATTCCATTATTTTTTAAATAGTGCTTCAATGCTGGAATGGGAATTTCTTTAAAGTGAAATACACTTGCGGCTAAAGCGGCATCTGCTTTTCCATCCACAAATGTATCTTGAAAATGTTGCATGTTGCCTGCGCCGCCAGAAGCAATAATCGGAATGTTGACGATTTCTGAAAGTTTGGCTAAGGCTTCGTTGGCAAAACCGTTCTTAGTGCCGTCATTGTTCATGGACGTGAATAGAATTTCTCCCGCGCCACGTTGCTCGACTTCCTGTGCCCAATCAAACAATTTGATGTCTGTTGGCACCTTTCCTCCTACCAAATGCACAAACCATTCGCCATCGATTTGCTTCGCGTCAATCGCCACCACAATACACTGATTTCCAAATTTAGAAGACAATTCGTTGATGAGTTCTGGACGTTTTACAGCGGCAGAGTTAATCGAGACTTTGTCTGCGCCCGCTTGTAACATTCTATCGACATCTTCTACAGAGGAAATTCCACCACCAACGGTAAATGGAATGTCTACTTGCGCGGCAACGTCCAAGACGAGTTTTTGTAAGGTTTTCCTGCGTTCTTCCGTTGCGGAAATGTCTAAAAACACCAATTCGTCCGCGCCTTCATCTGCGTAAATTTTTGCCAATTCCACAGGATCGCCCGCATCACGGAGATTTACGAAATTGACACCTTTTACGGTACGACCGTTTTTGATGTCTAGGCAAGGAATGATTCTTTTTGTAAGCATTTTATTATTTGATTGAAAGATTAAAATATTTAATGATTAAATAATTAAATCTCTATTGACTTATGTATTATAATTCTTGGTTTCCCAACTGCATCTCGACTGCGCTCGATGTGACACTAAGGAATGGCATTATAGTAATGTTTCTAACTGTTTTAGAGATATTTTGTTTTCGTAAATGGCTTTTCCGATGATGACACCTTCGCAACCTAATTCTTTGAGTTTTGGCAATTCGTCAAAGGTGGAAATTCCGCCAGAAGCGATTAATTTAATGGACTTTGAAGACCTCTTGACTGCGCTCGATGTGACATTTTGATTGCATTCTTTTAGTATCTTTTCATAAAGTGCGAATGATGGACCTTCTAGCATTCCGTCTTTAGCAATATCAGTACAAATCACGTATTCGATGCCTTTTTGTTGGTATTTTTGGATGAATGGAATGAGTTCTTCTTCGCTTTCTTCTTGCCAGCCACTAATCGCGATTTTTTCATTGTTGGCATCTGCGCCTAGAATAATTTTTTCGCTTCCGTACTGTTGAATCCAACGGGTAAATAGTTCTGGATTATTCACGGCAATACTTCCGCCCGTAATTTGTTTCGCGCCGCTTTCAAAAGCTATTTTTAAATCTTTATCCGATTTCAATCCGCCACCAAAATCGATTTTCAAATTCGTTTTCGAAGCGACTTCCTCCAAAACTTTATAATTTACGATGTGTTTCGCTTTCGCACCGTCTAAATCGACCATGTGCAAGTATTGAATTCCCGCGTCTTCAAACTGTTTCGCGACTTCTAATGGATGTTCGTTGTATATTTTTTTCGTATCATAATCACCTTTGGAAAGTCGTACACACTTTCCATCGATGATGTCTATAGCTGGGATGATTCGCATTTTTTTGGTTATTTGTTTTTTGTTGTTTGTTGTTTGTTTTTTGTGGATTCGTCAATTTGTCTTGATTCTAAAATCTAATTTCAATAACCTGCTCCAAACGTCAGTTCGAGTGGAATTCTGAAAGAATTTTGTATCGAGAACAACTTTAAAATTCATAACATAACTAATTCCTATTGCCTAATGCCTAAAAATCATAGTTTCAAGAAGTTTTCCAAAATTATACTTCCTGCTTTACTACTTTTTTCTGGATGAAATTGCACCCCGTAAAAGTTATCTTTTTGCAAAGCAGATGCATATTGAATATCGTATTCACTTTCGGCAATCATTTCACTTGATTTTTTGGCGTAATAACTGTGTACCAAATACATATATTCGTTTTCGCGAACACCTTCAAACAGTTCACTTTTCAAGTTTTGAATGGTATTCCAACCGATTTGTGGCACTTTCACAGTCGGAGAAAAACGAACGACTTCCGTATCAAAAATGCCCAAACCTTGTGTATTTCCTTCTTCCGATGAATTGCACATGAGTTGCATTCCCAAACAAATTCCCAAAACAGGTTGTTGTAGTGTCGGAATGACTTCGTCTAGTTGACTTTCGCGTAATTTTTGCATTGCGCTACTCGCCTCTCCTACACCTGGAAATATGACTTTATCAGCGTTTCTGATTTCTTCGGCATTGTTACTCAACACAGCTTCCACGCCCAACCGCTGTAACGCAAATTTGATACTTTGGATGTTTCCTGCACCGTAATTTATGATGATTGTTTTCATTTGATAGCTTTTGGCTGTTAGCTTTTTGCTTTTAGATTGATAATTTAAAATTTAGCATTCAACATTTATAATTTCTTAGAGCATTCCTTTGGTTGATGGTAAAATCATTTTTTCTACATCGCGTTTTACGGCTGCTTTGATGGCTTTGGCAAACGCTTTAAAAATTGCTTCTATTTTGTGGTGTTCGTTAACGCCTGTGGCTTGAATGTTTAAATTTGCTTTGGCGCCATCCGAGAACGATTTGAAAAAGTGGAAAAACATTTCTGTCGGCATTTTCCCGATCATTTCACGGTTGAATTTTGCATCCCACACAAGCCAATTTCTTCCTCCAAAATCAATCGCGACTTGTGCCAAACAATCGTCCATAGGCAAACAGAAACCGTAACGTTCAATTCCCAATTTGTTTCCCAAAGCTTTCGCAAATACTTCACCTAAGGCAATTGCCGTATCTTCAATCGTGTGATGTTCGTCTACTTCCAAATCGCCTTTAACTTTGATGTCTAAATCCATTTGTCCGTGACGTGCAATTTGGTCGAGCATGTGATCAAAAAAGGCAATTCCAGTGTCAATATTCGATTTTCCTGTTCCGTCAAGGTTCAAATCGATTTGAATCTTGGTTTCGTTGGTGTTTCGCGTCAACGAAGCGGTGCGTTCTTCGGCTTTTAAGTATGCATAAATTTCATCCCAGTCATTCGATTCCAATGCGATATAAGCGTCCAATTCTGAACGTTTTACGGTAATTTCATCCGTTCCCAAGAAGGTTTCATCGTTGATGTAAATTCCTTTTGCGTCTAAGTTTTTAGCTAATTCGATATCCGTCAAGCGATCGCCAATCACAAACGAATTTTTCAAATCGTATTCGTCCGAGAAATATTCCGTTAATAAACCTGTATTCGGTTTTCGTGTGGGCGCGTTGTCTTTAGCAAAGGTTCTATCGATGACAATCTTGTCAAACACAATTCCTTCACCTTTTAAAGTTTGTAAAATAAAATTGTGTACAGGCCAAAACGTATCTTCAGGATACACGTCTGTCCCTAAACCATCTTGATTGGTAATCATCACCAATTCAAAATCCAGTTCGCTGGCAATTTTTCGCAGTGCGGATAAGGCTTTCGGATAGAATTCCAGTTTTTCAAAACTGTCTATTTGCTCGTCTGCAGGTTCTTTGATGATCGTTCCATCACGATCTATAAATAGTACTTTTTTCATAGCTTTAGCTTTATTATTTTGTCATTCCTGCGACTTGTACTGAGTTTATCAAAGTAAGGCAGGAATTTGTTCTTTCCTTTTTTAATTTGTGTTTCGATGCCATCTCGACTGCGCTCGATGTGACAATTTGGTTTTTAAACAATCGCTTCTAACGCTTTTATTAATCTTTGATTTTCTACTTCTGTTCCAACCGTAAATCGCAAACAATTGTCACACAACGGTTGCGTGGTGCGGTTTCTAATGACGATTCCTTTGTCAACCAACTGATTGTAGCGAAGATTGGCATCATCCACCTTTACCAAAATAAAGTTGGCGTCTGATGGATATATTTTTTCAATGAAATTGATATGTTCCAACGCGTTTGCTAATGCTGTTCGGTTTTGTAAAATGTTCTTTATTTCTTGCTGAACGTTTTCTTGATTATCAATTCGGTTCAACGCTTTTTCTTGCGTTAGCAAATTTACGTTATATGGCGGTTTTATGCGATTTAAAACATCTACAATAGTGAGCGAAGCATAACAGACACCAAGCCTTATACCAGCCATTCCATACGCTTTTGACAGCGTTTGCGTAATGACTAAGTTCGGGAATTCCTCTAGCCTATTCAACCAACTTTTTTGACTAGAAAAGTCTATATATGCTTCGTCTATCACTATAATTCCGTTAAATTCTTTGAGTAATTTTTCTACCGCTTCCTCAGAAAAACTGTTTCCTGTAGGATTGTTTGGCGAGCAAAGAAATAGTAGTTTGCTATTTTCGTCTGCCACATTTAAAATTTCAGCTACATTGGGTTGAAACGTTTCGGTTAAATACACTTCTTTTACCGCAATATCATTGATACCTGCCAATACGTTGTACATTCCGTAAGTTGGTGGCAACGTGATAATATTGTCTTGTTTTGGCTCGCAAAACGCTCTGAAAATCAAATCGAGAATTTCGTCGCTTCCGTTTCCTAACACTATATTTTCAGCATTGCACTTTTTGACTGCTGCCAACGCCGATTTTACATCCTTTTGCTTCGGATCGGGATAGCGATTCACGCCATTTTCAAACGGATTTTCATTAGCGTCCAAAAACACCATGTCGCTTCCAGAAGCTTTGTATTCATCTCTTGCGGAAGAATACGGTTTGAGTGTTTTGATGTTTTCTCTGATGAGAGATTGTATGTTGATTGTGTTCATCTGTGTAGCTTTTGACTTTTACTTCAATTATTGGATTCCTGCCTTCGCAGGAATGACAAAGCGTTTTATTTTAAACTTTCTAAACGTAATGTGACTGCGTTTTTGTGTGCTTGTAAACCTTCGGCTTCTGCCATGAGTTCAATAGCGTTTCCAATGTTTTGAATGCCTTGTTTCGAGATTTTTTGAAACGTGACACTTTTTTGAAAACTTGCCAAATTCACACCCGAATAGTTTTTTGCATAACCGTTTGTTGGTAAGGTGTGATTGGTTCCAGAAGCATAATCGCCTGCACTTTCTGGCGTGTAATTCCCCACAAATACCGAACCTGCATTTTGAATGTTTTGTGTGTAATAATCTTCGTCCTTTACGCAGACGATGAAGTGTTCTGGACCGTATTCGTTGATTAAATCTAATGCAATTTGATTGTTTTCTACATAAATGAGTTTGGAGTTTTCAATGGCTTTCGTCGCGATTTCTTTTCGTGGCAAGTCTTCCAACTGTGTTTCTATCGCTGTTTCCACTTCCGTGAGAAAGTTCTTTGAGGTTGTTACTAAGATAACCTGACTGTCCGTTCCGTGTTCTGCCTGACTTAACAAGTCGGAAGCCACAAAGGAAGCATTTGCCGTTTCGTCAGCAACTACTAATAATTCACTTGGTCCCGCAGGCATGTCAATCGCAACGCCGTATTTGGTGGCTAATTGTTTGGCAACCGTTACAAATTGATTTCCTGGTCCGAAGATTTTGTAGACTTTAGACATGGTTTCCGTTCCAAAGGTCATTCCTGCTACAGCTTGAATGCCTCCTACTTTGTATATTTTCGTGATGCCACACAATTGCGCTGTGTACAATATTGCAGGATTTACCTTTCCTTCTTTGTTTGGTGGTGTACACAATATAATTTCCTCACAACCAGCAATTTTGGCTGGAATCGCCAACATGAGTATGGTAGAAAATAACGGAGCTGTTCCGCCTGGAATGTACAAACCTACTTTTTGGATGGCTCTTTTTTCTTGCCAACAGTGTACGCCCTGAGTCGTTTCTACCGAAACTGTATCGGTTTTTTGTGCATTGTGAAACGACGTAATATTTGCTTTCGCGACAGCGATAGCATCTTTTAAATTTGCAGAGACGTTGTTTGCAGCAGCGTCCATTTCAGCTTGACTGACCACCAACTCATCCAACTGAACATTGTCAAAGAACGAGGTATATTTTTTGATAGCGATATCGCCGTTTTTTTGGACTTCGGAGAAAATTTGCGAAACCGTTTCTTCGATGTCGTCAACAGTTTGCGTTGGACGCTCTAAAATAGCTGTCCAAGTGTTCGGTTGTGGATTGAATATTTTGTTCATTATAAGACCATTTTTTCGATTGGACATACTAAAATTCCTTCGGCTCCATTGGCTTTGAGTTCGTC
Source organism: Kordia periserrulae (assembly GCF_003054265.1). GTDB lineage: Bacteria > Bacteroidota > Bacteroidia > Flavobacteriales > Flavobacteriaceae > Kordia > Kordia periserrulae. The sequence continues at coordinate 304,407 of NZ_QBKT01000004.1, forward strand.
AATGACTTCCCAGAAATCTTCTTTTTTGATAACAGAGTGTAATGAGCTCCAACCTTCTTCGGCGAGTGGCAATACGGTTGGACTTTTGAGTACGGGTAATATTTTGCTGATGGCTTCTATTTTGTCGTTTGGCGCGTTGAGGAGAATGTATTTGGATTCGCGTGCCGTGAGTACAGATTGAATTCTGAATCGTAATTTTTGAAGTAATTGTTGGCGCTCGTCGTCTATTTTTGGAGAAACGGCTAAAACAGCTTCACTTTTGAGCATGACTTCCACTTCTTTGAGATTGTTTTTGAAAAGTGTGCTTCCGCTGGAAACAATATCACATATAGCGTCGGCGAGTCCGATATTTGGTGCAATTTCCACAGAGCCATTGATAATGTGTAAATCGGCATTGACACCTTTTTCTTTGAGATATGCCTTTACTGTTTCCGGATAGGAAGTCGCGATGCGCTTGCCTTCAAAGTCTTTGACCGAATTGTAGGTTTCTCCTTTTGGAATGGCGAGCGAGACTTTGCATTTGGAGAATCCTAATTTTTCTGCAATGGTGATGTTTTCGCCTTTTTCTACCAATACATTTTCTCCGATGATAGCAATGTCTACCACGCCATCGCGCAAGTATTGTGGAATGTCTCCGTTTCTGAGGTAGAATACTTCTAATGGAAAGTTGCGTGCTGCTGCTTTGAGTTGATCTTTTCCATTGTCGATGGAAATTCCGCAGTCTTTTAAGATGTTGAGCGAGTCTTCGTTGAGTCGTCCCGATTTTTGAATGGCAATTTTTAACTTTTTCATAGTTATTTGATTGTGTTTGAATACAAAAATTGGGCATAAAAAAAACCCGTTTGATGTACTCAAACGGGTTTTTAATATATTTTAGAATTACTTCAATACATTATCAGCTCGCTTGAGGGCAAGTATGAAAATGATGATGATGTAATTGTGTAAAAGACATGTTTGTTTTTTTGTTGCCACAAATGTAACTAATAATTTTTATTGCTTGCAACTATTTTTTAAAATTATTTTTCTGCATTTTATCGAAAATTTACGATTAACAGCATTTTTTTAGGAGTTTCGTTGTGATATGAAAAAATGAATTCCTACTTTTAAAGCATTAATAGCCAGCCCACCTATGAAACATTTTTTGATTGCTTTTGTACTTTTTTGTACATGGCTTTACTTTGGTGTTCGTTACTACGAATGCTCTGTAAAAAATCTTTGTGAAGTCCCGACGACTCCTGTTGTGGACACTATAAAGGTTATCAAGGAAATTCCTGCGAAAAAACCACTTACTTTTTTACCGTTTTCGATTACTAAAAATACAGCAAAGGTGTCATTGATTGATTCTGTTTCGAATCCGTTGCAGTCCTTTTTTGAGTATTTGAATTCGCATCAGCAAGAAGAATTGGTGGTAACGTCCTTTTTTAGTAAATCAGAAAATAGTGCTATTGCGCTTGAGCGAAATGATAGCATTCAGAAACGATTGAGTGATTTTGGAATTAACACAGATCGTGTGGTGTTTCAAACAAAACAAAACGATTTTACATTTGACGAGAATAATCAATATGCAAAAGGATTTGCGTACGAGTATCAAAAAATGTCTGAGGAACGCATGAATGCAATCGATAAAAGCATTGCGTCAAAGATTTTGTATGCAGGTTTTGGCTCGAAGACGTTTCAACCAGATAATACCTTGAATGCGTATGCGATTGAATTGAAGAATTATTTAGAAAAACATCCCACAAAAAAAGTAGAGATTATTGGTCATACCGATAGCAATGGAGATGCAGAAGCCAATATGTGGTTTGGAAAAGAACGCGCCAAAAGTGTAATGCAATATTTTGTTTCTCAAGGAATTGATGAGAATAAGTTAACGATTTCATCAAAAGGAGAAACGACACCTATAGCTCCAAATACCACTTTGGAAGGACAACGACTGAACAGACGAATTGAAATAAACATCACCCAAAACTAACTTAATACGCCCTTATTTTTATGCCTTTTTTATTTTTAGAAAATTTTGTACCGACATCAACTTGGGAATATATTGTAGTATTCTTGATAGGATTTGGTTGTTTTTTGATTGGCTGGATTTTTGGAAAACGCAATACACGACGAAAGTTTGAAAAGTTACTTGCTGCGGAAAAGTCCAAAACAAAAGACGAATATATCAATACCAATTATGCCCCTTCTCATGGTGTACGTGCTCGGAAAACACGTGAACGCTCCGGAAGAGCAGTTGATTCAGAAAATACAATCGAGGTTGATATTGAGAATTCACCGTTGAATTTTGATAGTTTTGGTGTGGCAGATGCTTCTCAAAAAGATGATTTGAAGCGTATTAAAGGTATTGGGCCTTTTATTGAAGATAAATTGAATGCTATCGGAATTTACACCTTTGAGCAGATTAGTAAATTTTCACCTGAAGATATGCAAACTGTTACCGAATTGATTTCCTTTTTCCCAGGTCGCATTGAACGCGACGACTGGAAAGGACAAGCAACCGTTTTGAAGAAAGGCAGCGATACTGATTTTAGCAAACGATTGGGCTCTAAGAAGTAGATTTATCTAGACTATTTAGATTTTTAGATTTGTTAGATTTTTTAAAATATTTAAGATTGTAGTTAGCTAATTGAATGATAGCTTACTCCTTACCTAAAATTACTTACAACTAAAAAGGGAAACTTTAAGCCAGTTTCCCTTTTTTATTTGATATGTGTACTTTCTTTATTGATTTCCAAGAATGATTGGCAATCCGCTGTCTCCAGAACCAATTACAATAACTTTGCTATTTGGTGATTCAGACATTTTTAACGTTGCTTCAATTCCTTTGTCTTGTAGAATTTTATCCGTTAGTGACGCACTTAAAATTCGGTTCGCGTCTGCTTTACCTTGCGCTTCAATACGTACTTTTTCTGCTTCTTTTTGCGCTGTTACGAGTCTAAACTCATATTCCAACGATTCTTGCTCTTGCTTTAGTTTACGCTCAATCGCTTGCTTAATGGTTGGTGGTAATTTTACATCTCTAATCAATACTCTTTCCAAAATGATGTATTGATCTTCTACAATTTTCTTTGTTTCTTCAAAGATTTCATTTTGAATTGCATCACGCTTACTAGAATATAACTGCTCTGGTGTATAACGTCCTACAACGCTTCTTGCCGCACTTCGTACTGCTGGTTGTAACACACGTTTTAAATAACTTTCTCCTTTTTCGTTGTGCAATCTTCCTAAATTATTGATATCTGGCATGTACTGTACAGAAGCGTCTAATTCAATATCCAAACCATTTGATGATAATACAGACATGGTTTCTGGCACTTCTTGTAAACGCGTTTCATAGTCAATCACGCGGTTCCACGGTGCAATTAGGTGAAATCCTGGTTGCAATGCAGCTTCTTCAGAATCTACACCATTTCCTAATGTTTTGTATAAAACTGCTGCGTGACCTGCATCAATAGTAACGGCAGACTTTGCGATGGCAATGATTGCTATGATGATAATGATTAATACGGGAATTCCGATTTTGGGTAATTTGTCCATTTTTCTTTTAGTTTTTGATTATTTTGTTTTTTGTTCTTCTTCTGTTTGTTGTTTTTTCAATATGTCTTGACTCTATATTCTTGATTCTAATTAGATAAGTCCATAATACTTCCTTGAAAACCATTCCAGCGCAAGTAATAGCGCTATGAAAGCTAGCAAATATTTCCAATCTATCAAAGATACGACCTTTTCGTTACTTTTTTCAATGGTTTTGAAACGTTGATCGTTTAGCAAAGAATTTATAAGTTTTTCTGGATTGTCATCAATGTGAAATGCTTTTCCGTCAGTTTTTGTTGCAATCGATTGTAAACGTGGTGTATCTGCGTTTAAGAATTGTTTTTCGATGTCAAATTCTAAAATCTTAAAACTACCTGATTTGCTGATATTTTTTCCTTCGGCGCGAACCGTAAATGTGTAGGATGCTGGCGGCAAATTGTTTAAATCGACCGTGTAAAAACCAGCATTGAGCAACATTGGATATGTGGTGGTTTCGTCTGTTTCTGTGTTTTTGATGATTGCGGTGAGATTGGCATTTGAATCAAATTCATACGACGGATTGAAATATTGTGCTGTCAATTGAATTTCTCGATTTCCGTAATAGAACGATTCATAACCCACTGTTAAACGTTCTCGCTTTTTGTTAGATGCTAAATATTGCACCAATTTCCCTAAAAAGGTATCAAATTCTATAAAGTTTTCTTGCGATAAGAAGCTGTTGGCGCGCCATTTCCATATATTTTCTCCCGCTAAAATTGCTGCTCGCTTGGAATCTTCGGAATATGTTGCCAAGAGTGCGGAATTTGTGGAAACTCCCGAAATGATTTGCGTCAGAATGATTTCATGTGCAACGTTAAATTCCACGTCACCAAATGCATTTTCTAACGGCGGATAATCTGTGAAATCAATATTCTCGATTAAGAAATTTGTATAGTTTGAATTGAGTTGTCCTTGTACTTCTTCCGTTTCTGCCAAGTCGTCTTTTCGGAAACTGGATTGCACATCGTTTAGAAAATTCCAATCGGTTTGCGTTCCAGTGATGGTAAAGGTATTTTTTTCTAAACGTTGAATATTGTCATATACTTCTTGAAACTTTGTGGTTGGTTGATAGAGAATAATCAACTGATAATCATTGAGTTTCCCGGAAGCTTCATTCGGTTTTAAAATGTCCACACCGCGCAATTCGTTGCTTTCCAAACTTTTCTTTATCGCGCCTAAATCGGGATGAATGATATCGGAAACCAAGGCAATTTTCACTTTTTGGTCAATGACTTCTACCGCAAAATAACGTGAGTTGTTTTGTGTGTTTTTTTCCTCGTTTAACGGCGTTAATGTTGCACGTAAGGTTTGTACACCAATTTTCGTTGCCGAAATATTGAGATTGACGACTTTAGAATTGTCTGTTGGTGAAAATGTCAGTGCTTGACTCGCCACGCGTTTTCCATCGGCAGTTAAGACTAAATTTGTTTGCACCGTTTCGTTTCCTGTATAGGTTGCGATGACTTCTACAGGAAATTTATTTTTTAAATAGGCGTATTTATTCGCGTTGAGCTGATCTATTTTTACATCCACAAAAGTGGTGGTATCGCCTGCTATCACAGGAAAAATAGGTTGCTTTATTTTGGATGAAATGAATTGATAGTCGTTTCCGTAGGTTTGATTTCCATCAGTAATAAGAATTGTTGGTGCAATGGCGTTTTTGTAGAGTTTGTTCAGGTCTTTGAGTGCTTTGCTTATGTTTGTTTGCACACCTGAAAAGTCAATCGTATCACTTTCTTGCAGCGTTGATGAAAATGTATAGGAATCAATCTCGAATTTATCATTTAATTCTTGAGAATTTTTAAGCGTTGTAACAATATCATTTACTTTCGTATCATAGCCTAATTCTGTAATGGAAGAAGAATTATCAACTGCAATCGTCAATATCGGTTTTTCCGTGTAATAGCTTGTTTGCTTAAATTTCGGATTGATAATTAACAACAACAAAGCAAACACACTTAAAAATCGTAAAAACGAAAAAAGCACTAATTTTTTAGTGCGTTTTTTTGTTTTGTAATAGTAATGAAATATCGCGACAAGCGCCGATATTAGGACTGCTATACAGATATATACGATAGTTGTCGTTTGCAATAGTTTATTTTGTTTTTATCAGTTCAAAAGAGTTTAAAAAACGATAAATGCTATCATTTCTATCTTTGTCTTCTAAGCAAATTACTTGCGTTATAAACATCGAGTTTTCAACCAAATAGGCATTGATGTATATATAACCGCCTTGCATTTTTATTTTGATGCTTCTACCTGGATATCCGTTAAATTTCACTTCATGATCAAAAACTAGAAATCCTTTTACATTAGACACCGCACCTTTTACAGCTCCGTCTAATACTGTTTTGTTGTATTCATCATCCGCATCTTTGAATTGTTCTTCAGGATAATCAGAACGAATTACAGAATATACCGCATTGTCATCTCCTGAAGTTGGCGAATACATAATCATGTGCATGTCCAATTCGCCCACAGCTGTAGGTACTTTTTGTACGGTTCTTTTAGGCTCTTTTGGATAGTAGGCTACAAATTCTAAATCTTCAGCTTTGTACTTTTCCCAATTTTGTGCTTGTACTGCGCTAAAAGACAGAAAGCATACCATGATTGCTACTACAGTTTTTTTCATCTTGTGTATGTTAAGTGTTATGTTAAAAGATGTAATTCGCCTAAAATCATTCCAAATTCGCTTTAAAAATGCTAGTGGCGTTATTTTATTATGATTTTGATATTTATGTCAACATTCCTCCATCCACGTTCAGCACTTGTCCTGTGACATAGGCTGATAAATCACTGGCAAGGAATACACATGCATTGGCAACATCTTCTGGCGTTCCTCCTCTTTTGAGTGGAATGGCTTCTCTCCAACCTTTTACTACATCTTCAGGTAATTTACCTGTCATTTCAGTTTCTATAAAGCCTGGCGCAATGACGTTGCTACGAATGTTTCGAGAACCTAATTCCAATGCAACAGATTTTGAAAATCCAATAATTCCTGCTTTGGAAGCCGCATAATTGGTTTGTCCAGCATTTCCTTTAACTCCAACTACAGAACTCATATTGATGATTGAGCCTTTGCGTTGCTTTAACATGGTGCGTTGCACAGCTTTGGTCATGTTGAACACGGATTTTAGGTTGACTTCAATGACTTTGTCAAAATCTTCTTCAGAAATACGCATCAATAAATTGTCTTTTGTAATTCCTGCGTTATTTATCAATACATCAATCGAGCCAAACTCTTTCAACACTTCCGCAGCTAAGTCTTGAGCTTGTTGATAATCGGCTGCATTGCTTTGATATCCTTTGGCTTTGATGCCTAATCCGTTTAATTCTTTTTCTAATTCGTTTGCAGCTTCTACAGATGAACTGTATGTAAACGCAACATTAGCTCCGTTCGCTGCAAATACTTCTGCAATTCCTTTTCCTATTCCTCTACTCGCGCCTGTAATGATGGCTGTTTTGCCTTCTAGTAATTTCATACGTATGTAATGGTTGATTTTTATTTAATTCAAATATACTCAGAATAGTTAGGTTTGCAATACTTCCTTTTGGGATTATTCGTCATTATCAAGGGAATCGATGCTAATAAATTCATATCGAATAGGTTATAAATGTATCATAAAAATTATGAGTTTCCAATAAATTCAAAAAAATATCTAAAAACCTGTAACAACCACCTTGATTTCTCGTCGTATGAAACAAATCAAACAAAAAATAAAAACATGAAAAAACTACTGCTTTTTTCCTTAGTGATGCTTTTTATCGCTTGTAAAGAGGAAACCAAAAAACAACCTGAACTTTCTGAAATGAAACCCGCACCTAAAATCTCCGTGGAAGATTTCTTTAAAAATTCTGAAAAAACATCTTTCCGTTTGTCTCCTAATGGAGAATTTTTATCCTATTTAGCTCCTTATAAAGACCGTATGAACATTCACGTTCAAAAAATTGGCAGTGACGACGTAAAAAGAGTGACGAGTGTAGAAGATCGTGATTTGTCTGGCTATTTTTGGGCAAGTGACGACCGTTTGGTGTATGTGAGAGATAAGGGTGGAAATGAAAATTTTCATCTTTTTGCCGTAAATAAAGATGGAAGTAACGAAAAAGACTTAACGCCTTTTGATGGTGTAAGAGCGCAAATTATTGATGTTTTACAAGATAATGAAGCTGAATTGATTGTCGGACTGAACAAACGAATTCCACAAGTATTTGACCCATATCGCTTGAATATTAATACGGGCGACATGGAATTGCTGTATGAAAACCCTGGAAATATTACTGGTTGGCAAACCGATCATGATGGAAAACTGCGTATTGCCTCTGTGACAAACGGCGTTGATAATACGATTATGTACAGAGCAACTGAAGACGAGCCGTTCAAAGAAGTGATTACCACAAACTTTAAGCAAACTTTATCACCACAATTTTTTGACTTTAATAACGGTGATGTTGTGTATGCGATTTCTAATTTAGGAAGAGATAAAGCTGCCGTTGTAAAGTACGATTTGAAAGAAAACAAGGAATTTGAAGAAATTTTTGTAGATACACAAGCGGATGCTGGTGGTATATCTTATTCTCCGAAACGAAAAGTGCCAACGTTTATCAATTACACAAGAGCAAAATTAAATCGTAAGTTTTTAGATAAGGATGCTGAGAATTTATTTAAAATGCTTGAAGAAAAATTGGGCGAAGACAACGAGTATTATATCACGTCGAGCAATAAAGAAGAAGATAAGTTTTTAATTTATGCTGGAAACGACAAAACGAGAGGTTCATATTATTTTTATGATACTAAATCAGAAAATTTAAAGCATTTGGCTGATTTGAGTCCTTGGATTAATTCTGAACACATGGCAAGTATGAAACCTATCTCCTACACCTCTAGAGATGGATTGACCATTCACGGATATTTGACGTTGCCTGTAGGTGTAAAAGCTGAAAATTTGCCTGTTGTAGTGAATCCACATGGTGGACCTTGGGCGCGTGATAATTGGGGATTCAATCCTGAAGTACAATTTTTAGCGAATAGAGGTTTTGCGGTATTACAGATGAATTTTAGAGGTTCTACAGGTTATGGAAAGAAATTTTGGGAAAGCTCGTTTAAAAAATGGGGACAGGAAATGCAAAACGATATCACCGATGGCGTAGAATGGTTGATTAAAGAAGGTATTGCCGATAAAGACCGCATCGCGATTTACGGAGGAAGTTACGGTGGTTATGCAACCTTAGCAGGAATTACCAATACGCCAGATTTGTATGCAGCGGCTGTGGATTATGTAGGTGTTTCTAACTTATTTACGTTTATGGAAACTATTCCGCCTTATTGGGAACCGTACAAGAAAATGTTATACGAAATGGTAGGCGATCCAAACACGAAAGATAGCATCATGATGAAGCAAAATAGTCCTGTTTTTCATGTAGATAAAATTAAAGCAGCGTTGTTTATTGCGCAAGGAGCCAACGATCCGCGTGTGGTACAAGCAGAATCTGACCAAATGGTAAAAGCCTTACGCGATAACGGCGTAACAGTAGAATATATGCTAAAAGAAAACGAAGGTCACGGATTTAGAAACCAAGAAAACCGCTTTGATTTTTACAATTCTATGATTAAATTTTTAAATGAAAATATGCAAACGAAGGTAAAAGGGTAATTTTTTAATGTGTCAATTTGATGATTTGAAAATGTATCAATTTATTTTTTAACCATAAAAAAAAGTGCTTCCAATTGGAAGCACTTTTTGGTTTATATCATTTTTAAGCTTATTGCTTAATGTCTTGTACTTTTTCGTAATTGAATAAATAATCTACGTCCATTTCTTGAACTTTTCCAAGTTTAGATAAAGCTTTCATATCTACATCTTTTTTGTTTCCAATCACCATGACGTTGTATTCTTCGCCTTTGATGTTTTTGTTAAAGAATTCTTTTAAGTCTGCAATCGTCATGTTTTCAATTGCTTTGTACATTTCTTCACGGTGATCTTTGTCAATACCTAACTTTTGTAATCGTTCGTATGTCCAAAAGATATTTGATTTTGTAATACGCTGTGCCGCAAGTTTTTTCAAGGTTGCTTCTTTGGCTGCGTTGAATTGCTCTTCGGCTTCTGGCATGTCGTTCATCAATGTCATCATCGCTTCTACTGCTTGCTCCATTTTGTTCGCTTGTGTTCCTATATATGCCATTACGTAGTTAGAATCGTCTTTATCAGAAGCTTCCGCATAATACGAATATGCTGAGTACGCTAAAGATTTCGATTCTCTGATTTCTTGGAATACAATGGAAGATAATCCTGCACCAAAATAGGTGTTAAACAACGAAGATGCTGCCATGTTTTCTGGTGCGAACGGACTTCCTTTTGCTAAAAACATCATTTCTGCTTGTACCATGTCATAATCCACAAAATATACATTTCCGCCCGTTTCAAGCTCTGTGTATTCCGTAGCTTGTGGATATGGTTTTAATTCGTCAGCAACTTTGTGATGTGTGTTTAAAGCGGTAACCGCAGCTTCAACATCTTTTCCATAATAGAAAATACGCTGCTCGTAGTTTTTGAACTCTTTTACAATATCTACCAACTCTTGCGGACTCATGTTTTGCAATTCGCTTCTGCTAAAAATATTACGCAAACGTGAGTTTTCACCGTATTTAGCGTAACTCATCAATCCACTTTGTAAAATAGCACCTTTACGTGTTTTATTTTCTTGTCTCCCTTTTAAAACCTGTGCTACATACTTGTCATACGCTTCTTGATTTGGCACAGCATTGTTCCATAAGTGAGATAATAATTTTAATCCTTCTGATAGGTTTTCTTTTAAACCTCTCAATCCTACATACGATTTTTCAGCGCCAGTACTTACGTAATAATCAATTCCTAATTTGTAGAACTCTTTCTTTAGTTCTTCTGCCGAATATGTATCTGTTCCTAAGTATTCCATATAACCAACACCTAAACCAAGTTTTTTGTCATTATCCGTTCCCATATCGAAGATGATATTCAAATCGAATAAGTCGTTTTGTTTGTTTTCAATGTAGGAAACCTTGATGCCGTTTGTCAGTTGTGTTTCTTTGATTTCAGATTTGAAATCCACATACTTTGGTGTCAAAGGCGTAGCTTCCATTTTGTTGAATTTTTGCATGTAAGCTGAACTCTTATCGCGGTTTAAGTTAACAGGCGTAATTCCTGGGTTTTCTACTTTTACAATAGACGTATCTTCTCCTTTACGCTTATAGGTTACTACATAATTATCTTTGTAGAATTTGTTCGCGAAATCTACCAACTCTTGTTTTGTGATGTTTCGCAACTCGTCTAAGAATTGTATTCTTTCTGCCCAATCTTCTTGATGGATAAACGCATCAACATACATACTAGCCAACGCAGTACTGTTTTCATATTGACGTGTTTGACTTAATTTTAAATCGTTTACAACGGCTTCAATCATCCAATCTTCAAACTCCCCTTTTTTGAGTTTTTCGATTTGTGCTAATAGCAGATTTTTAACATCATCTAGTGTTTGACCTGCTTTTGGATATCCAACCAATCTGTGAAGTCCATAATCGATTAAGAAACTTGTTCCACTACCTGCGTATTGTACTATTTGCTGTTGATTCAAATTCAAATCAATCAAACCCGCATTTCCGTTTGACAAAATCATATCAGCAAGCGTAACCAGTTTTTCATCTTTAGAATTGATTCCTTCCGTACGGAATGCAATAGAGATATTTTCAGTAGTTGGTCCAAATACTTCTTTTACTACAGGAGACGCAATTGGCTCTTCTGTAGGCAATGTTGGATGTGTAACTTCCTCTTTTTCAAGATTTCCAAAAGTATTGGCTACTTTTTGAATGGTTTCTTCAAAATCAATATCACCAACCAATATCATTGCCATGTTATTTGGCACATAGTATTTGTCAAAATAGTTGTGAATGGACACCATAGAAGGATTTTTTAGATGCTCTCCTGTCCCAATCGTTGTTTGTTGTCCATACGGATGCTTTGGAAATAAGCCATCTAACATCGCGAAGTAGCTTTTCCTACCATCGCTATCTTGTCCTCTGTTAAATTCTTCAAAAACAGCTTCCAATTCGGTATGAAACAAACGCAACACCAATTGACTAAAACGCTCGCTTTCCAAAGCTAGCCACTTGTCCAATTCGTTTACCGGAATTTTATTGGTGTATACTGTACGCTCAAAAGAAGTATATGCGTTGGTTCCTGTTGCTCCTAATGAACTTGTCATTTTATCATATTCATTCGCGATGCTGTAATTTGACGCAATTAAAGAAACACTATCTATTTTTTGATACAATGCTTTCTTTTTCTCAGGATCAGCTTCCGCTTTGTGTTGCTCGTAAAGGTCAGAGATTTGTTTTAGGTATTCCTTCTCTTTTTCCCAATCGAGCGTTCCTATTTCGTCGGTTCCTTTAAACACCATGTGTTCTAAGTAATGTGCTAACCCTGTAGCTTCTTTAGGATCATACGTAGAACCGGCGCGAACCGCAATGTAGGTTTGAATTTTTGGCTCGTCTGTATTTTTGCTTAAATATACTTTCAGACCATTATCTAGCGTATATAAACGCAATCCTGTCGGATCGTTTTTAAAAGTTTGGTATGAATAGCCATTGGCATCTTTTTGTGTTGCTCCTTCAACACCATCGTTGGTTTGTTTACAACTGAATATTGTGATTGTAAACACAAATAACAGCAGCAGATTGATTTTTTTCATTTTATTTTTTTGAGTGATTATGTTGTTAAACAAACGCTTGTATCTCTTTTTTATGATACAGCGGGTGACAATATATTACTTTTTTGCCTATTATATATTGAAAGGTAAATGTATATTTTGTGAATCAACATTATAGAATTGATTTAATAAGAAAAGTTGGTACGCATCAATGATTTGTGATGAAATTTCGTGTAAAGAAAAAAAGCGAATCTTTCGACTCGCTTTTACTTTTTTTCATGATTGTCATTTCTTTAGCAACTTCTACACTAATGAAATAACAATCTAAAAGTACGCATCAAATAAAAAATTTAAAAGTATTGCTGCTTCAAATTTATAAATTATAAGCACTATTCAAGAGTTCATTATATTGATTTTTAAATAATTACATAAAAAAAGCGCATTATCTGTTTTGTAGACAATGCGCTTTATATAAATTTTAAAAAGTGAGCTTACGCCATCACTTCTGCTACTTTTTTACCAATTTCTGCTGGTGAATCTACTACGTGAATTCCACACTCGCGCATGATTCTTTTCTTCGCTTCTGCAGTATCATCTGCGCCACCAACAATAGCTCCTGCGTGTCCCATCGTTCTTCCTTTTGGAGCTGTTTCTCCAGCGATAAAACCAACTACTGGTTTTTTGCTTCCGCTTTCTTTGTACCATTTTGCAGCGTCTGCTTCCAATTGCCCGCCGATTTCTCCAATCATAACCACACATTCGGTTGCGTCGTCGTTGATGAGTAATTCTACCGCTTCTTTTGTGGTAGTTCCGATAATTGGATCTCCACCAATTCCAATGGCAGTCGTGATTCCTAATCCTTGTTTTACAACTTGATCTGCAGCTTCGTATGTTAACGTTCCCGATTTTGAAACGATTCCTACTTTTCCTTCTTTGAAAACAAATCCTGGCATGATACCTACTTTTGCTTCTCCTGGCGTGATAACACCTGGACAGTTAGGACCTACCAAACGACAGTCTTTGTCGCTAATATAGGCAGCAACTTTTGTCATGTCAGCAACAGGAATTCCTTCAGTAATGGTAATAATTACTTTAATTCCTGCATCTGCAGCTTCCATAATAGCATCAGCTGCGAAAGCTGGCGGTACAAAAATGATGGTAGTATCGGCTCCTACTTGGGCAACAGCTTCAGAAACAGTGTTGAAAACAGGCTTGTCTAAGTGTGTTTGTCCACCTTTTCCTGGAGTCACACCACCAACAACATTGGTTCCGTACTCAATCATTTGACTTGCATGGAAAGTTCCTTCACTTCCTGTAAATCCTTGAACAATTATTTTTGAATCTTTGTTTACTAAAACGCTCATGTGATATTTGTTTTTTGGCTGAACAAAAATAGTTTTTTCTAAAGTATTAGTAAAGTATTTTTATAGATTTATTAAACTAAATTAAGTTAACATAAGAAATGATTACACGAATCATTAGCTACTAAAAAATTAGCTCTTGTCAGTTCGAGCGCAGTCGAGAACACTAAGAAAGCTTAAAATTTTATAGAATCTCGGTAGCTTCGCTCGGTAGCTACGATAATACTCGATTTTATATTAATCTTAATCATCTAACAATCAGATATATGAAAATATTTATCGTAACAAACTTTAATTAAATTACTATTCTTCTAATTTTTCTATTCGTTTGATGAGTTCTGGTATTTGACGAATGGAAGCGATTTCTTTGTATTTTTTTCTGAAATCGTCTGCTGGAGTTCCGAAATAACTTTTTCCACCTTCTAAACCTTTGCTAACACCCGATTGTGCCGAAATGACCGTTTTTGCTCCAATGGTAATGCCACTCGTAATTCCTACTTGTCCCCAAATAGTGACTTCATCTTCTATAATTACACAACCAGCAATGCCTGTCTGTGATGCGATTAAACATTTTTCCCCAATCACTGTATCGTGTCCTACATGTACTTGATTGTCAATTTTAGTACCTTCTTTAATGGTGGTGTCGCCCGTAACTCCTTTGTCAATTGTGCAAGAAGCTCCTAAATCTACATTGTCTTCAATGACCACTCTTCCACCCGAAAGCAGTTTATCGAAACCTTCTGGACGCTTTTTGTAATAGAAAGCATCTGCTCCTAATACCGTTCCTGAATGAATCGTTACATTGTTGCCAATAACCGTGTTGTCATAAATTGCTACGTTGGCGTGAATTAAACAGTCGTTCCCAATTGTGACATTGTTTCCAATAAAACAGTTTGGCTGAATCAACGTGCGTTCGCCAATATTTGCAGAAGGTGCAATAGATGAAGACGCGTTTCTAAACGGTCTGAAATGTTTCGTTAGTTTGTTAAAATCTCGAAAAGGATCGTCGGAGATTAACAGTGCTTTTCCTTCTGGACAGGCTACTTCCTTATTAATCAATACAATCGTCGCTTTCGATTCCAACGCTTTGTCATAGTATTTTGGATGATCCACAAAAACGATGTCACCTTCTTCTACAACGTGAATTTCGTTCATCCCATAAACCGGAAAAGATGCATCGCCAACAAAAGTGGAATCAATAATTTCAGCGATTTCTTTGAGTGTGTATTTTCTAGGGAATTTCATCTGTGTATTTTATGCAGATTTATGTCAAAAAAAAGCGCAATATGAACAAATTGCGCTTTTTTTTGAATTATTCTTTAATACGTTCCATATAGGAACCTTTTTCTGTCTCAATTTTAATTTTGTCACCTTCGTTGATGAATAAAGGAACATTGACACGTGCGCCAGTTTCTACAGTTGCTGGTTTGGTAGCGTTGGTTGCGGTGTTTCCTTTTACGCCAGGCTCTGTATGTGTTACTTCTAAAATGACACTCGCAGGCATGTCTACTGATAATGGCAAATTGTCTTCTGAATTGATTAATACCGTTACAATTTCACCTTCTTTTAATAAATCAGGAGCGTCTAGTGCAGATTCTTGCAATCTGATTTGCGTATAATCTTCTGTGTTCATAAAGTGATACGCATCTGTATCTTTGTATAAGTATTGAAATTTATGTGTTTCTACACGAACATCGTCAATTTTATGTCCTGCCGAAAAGGTATTGTCAATTACTTTTCCTGTCGTAACACTTTTTAATTTGGTACGTACGAAAGCTGGTCCTTTTCCTGGTTTTACGTGTAAAAATTCAATGATTTTGTAAATGTCGTGATTGTAACGAATGCACAATCCTTTGCGAATATCTGAAGTATTTGCCATGTTTTGTTTTTTAATTTGATGTAATATATCCTTTCATGATTCCTCTGTGCGAGTTTTTGATGAATTGTAAGATTTCATCGCGCTCGGTAGTGGCTTCCATTTCTGCTTCTATAATTTCGGCAGCTTGTGTATTGTTGTAATTTTTTTGATAGAGAATTCGGAAGATGTTTTGAATTTCCCGAATTTTTTCCGTCGTGAATCCGCGTCTACGCAATCCAACTGAGTTGATTCCCACGTACGATAACGGTTCGCGGGCTGCTTTTACATATGGTGGCACATCTTTACGCACCAAGGATCCGCCCGTAACAAAGGCGTGATTTCCAATAGAGCAAAACTGATGTACAGCCGTCATTCCCGCAAGGATAACATAATCGCCCACCGTAATATGTCCTGCCAGTGTACTATTGTTTGAGAAAATACAATTATCACCTACAATACAATCGTGTGCTACATGACAGTATGCCATGATTAAACAGTTTTTTCCGATAACTGTTTTCATTCGGTCGGAAGTTCCTTTGTTGATAGTTACGCATTCGCGAATGGTGGTATTGTCTCCTATTTCGGTAATGGTATCTTCTCCTTGATATTTTAAATCTTGTGGTGGCGCTGAGATAACAGCACCTGGAAATATGTTACAGTTTTTCCCAATACGCGCACCTTCCATGATGGTTACATTAGAGCCAATCCAAGTGCCTTCTCCAATGATGACATTGTTATGAATGGTTGTAAACGGTTCTACGACGACATTTTTTGCAATTTTTGCTCCTGGATGAACATAAGCTAACGGTTGATTCATCGACTACATTTTAATTAATACTTTGAAATTTGATGGAAAAATACACTTTTTTTGATAGGTGCTATTTTTTTTCAATTTCTTCTTCTTTTTTTCGTGCGATTTGCGCCATCAATTCTGCTTCTGCTACTAGTTTTCCGTTGGCATACGCGTAGGCTTGCATGTGGCAAATTCCTCTACGAATTGGCGTTATTAAATCGGCTTTGAATATGAGTGTGTCTCCTGGCACTACTTTTTGTTTGAATTTTACTTTGTCAATCTTCATGAAGAATGTTAAGTAATTTTCAGGATCTGGAACGGTACTTAGTACTAAAATTCCTCCTGTTTGCGCCATGGCTTCTATTTGTAAAACACCTGGCATGACTGGCGCTCCTGGAAAATGCCCAACGAAAAACGGCTCGTTCATCGTTACATTTTTCACACCAACTACATGACTGTCAGAGAGTTCTAATATTTTGTCTACCAATAAAAATGGCGGTCTATGTGGTAACATTGCCATGATTTGATTTACGTCCATTAACGGCTCTTGATGCAAATCATAACTTGGTACTTTATTGCGCTTTTCTATTTTGATGATTTTAGAAAGCTTTTTCGCAAATTGTGTGTTGACGAAGTGTCCTGGTTTGTTTGCGATGACTTTTCCACGAATACGAGTTCCTACCAAAGCCAAATCTCCAATGACATCTAAAAGTTTGTGGCGCGCTGCTTCGTTTGGGTGATGCAACGTTAAGTTATCTAGAATTCCATTTGGTTTTACTGCAATGTCTTCTTTACCAAAAGCAACTCTGAGTTTGTCCATTGTTGCTGGCGATAGTTCTTTGTCAACATATACGATGGCATTGTTTAAATCGCCTCCTTTGATGAGTCCGTGTTCTAGCAACATTTCCAATTCATGCAAGAAACTAAACGTTCTTGAGTCCGCAATATCGCGTTTGAAGTCAGAAAGATGCTTCAATGTAGCGTTTTGTGTTCCTAAGACTTTCGTTCCAAAGTCAACCATTGTGGTCACTTGGTATTCGTCTGAAGGAATGATTGTAATTTCGCTTCCTGTTTCTTCATCAATATAGGAAATCACATCTTTTACAATGTATTCTTCGCGAGGTTGCTCCTGCTCTACAATTCCTGCTTCTTCTAGTGCTTCTAAAAAGAATTTTGCCGAACCATCCATAATTGGTGGTTCAGAAGCGTCTAATTCTATACATACGTTGTCAATTTCCAATCCTACCAAAGCTGCTAATACGTGCTCGCAGGTTTGAATTTTAACTCCATGTTTTTCTAATACTGTACCGCGCTGTGTGTTTACTACGTAATTGGCGTCTGCTTCTATGATTGGATTTCCTTCCAAATCGACACGCACAAAAGCGTACCCATAATTTTCAGGTGCGGGTTTAAAGGTTAGTGTAACTTCTTTTCCTGTATGTAATCCAACGCCTTTAAGCGAAACTTCTTTAGCGATGGTTGTTTGTTTAACAATAATTTCACTCATTGTCATTTATTTTTTTTTCGATTTGATTGACTGTTTTTGCAAGTTTTGGTAAGTTTTTAAAATATACGTACGATTTGTTGTAATCGCCATAATTCAATGCTGGAGAACCTTGCAGTGTTTCTCCATCTTTTACATTTCGTCCAATTCCTGATTGTGCTTGAATGCGAACATTGTCTCCAATAGTGATGTGTCCTACAATTCCAACTTGTCCACCAATCATGCAGTTTTTCCCGATTTTGGTAGAACCTGCAATTCCTGTTTGTGCAGCAATGACGGTGTTTTCGCCAATTTCCACATTGTGCGCAATTTGAATTTGATTGTCGAGTTTTACACCTTTTCTAATAATGGTAGACCCTAAGGTTGCTCTGTCAATAGTAGTTCCTGCGCCTATGTCTACATTGGCTTCCAGAATAACGTTTCCTGTTTGTGGTACTTTTTGATATTCTCCTTGTTCATTCGGCGCAAAGCCAAATCCGTCCGCACCGACAATCGCACCACTGTGAATTACGCAATTATCACCAATAACAGATTCTGAATAGATTTTAGCGCCTGCAAAAATGACAACATTGTCACCAATCGTTACATTGTCCCCAATATACGCGTTTGGATACACTTTTACATAATCGCCAATTTTTACATTTTCGCCCATGTATGAGAAAGCTCCAAAATACAATTCTTCGCCATACGATGCTGAATCAGAAATAAAGGTAGGTTGCTCAATCCCTATTTTATTCATTTTCACTTTGTTGTAATATTCTAACAATTTTGAAAATGATTTGTATGCGTCTTCTACTTTGATAAGTGTGGTAGCTAATTCTTCTTCGGGTGTAAACTCTTTGTTTACAATAGTTATGGATGCGCGAGTACTGTAAATGTACTGCGTGTATTTAGGGTTTGCTAAGAAAGTTAATGAACCTTCCGTACCTTCTTCTATTTTAGAAAGTTTTGATACTTCTGCTTCCGGATTGCCTACAATATCACCTTCTAAAATGCCTGCTATTTGTGTCGCTGTAAACTTCATTCCCGCAAAAGTATAAAAAAAGTCCTAAAGTTTGTCCTTTGGATAGCAGATATAATATTTTGTCACGGGTTTTGAAAGTGCTTTCAAGTTTAATTGGTCAGAAGCTTTGACAACATCTTGAATTTTTCCTGTTTTCATCAAAATATGAATGTTTTGACTCGTTGTTTTGTATGCCTGATTGGAAATTTCGCCCGAAAATACAAAGTACGACGCCTCGTGTTTGCTGATGTTGTACTTCTGCATCAAGCTTTCGGTTTCGTTTTGAATTTTCTTTGACGCTATTTTTTTGTTTTTGATTTTGATGCGAAGCAAATCGCGATTGATAATCATTTGACAGAGATTGGACAATACAAAATCATCTTCATCCATCCATTCTTTCATGGCAGAAATCACATCGTAATCGTCTAGTTTTGCAAAACGATCTAATACTTCTTCGTTAAAATCTTCAATAGAAATTTCATTTTGAATGAAAAAACTTAATGCTGCACTAGCTTGCAAATTTGCTCCTTGCAGGGTTAATTCTTTGGCTCTTTGCAGTACTCGGATAAGCAATTGCTCTGCCACCAAACTTGTTTTATGGAGATAGACTTGCCAATACATCAATCGGCGCGCGACTAGAAACTTTTCAACCGAATAGATGCCTTTTTCTTCAATCACCAATTCGTCATTCACCACATTTAACATCGTAATGATGCGTTCGGAATTGATATTTCCTTCAGCAACTCCTGTGTAGAAGCTATCACGCTTTAAATAATCGGCTCTGTCCATGTCAATTTGACCAGAAATCAGCTGATACATAAATTTCCGCGGATACTTTCCTTTGAAGATTTCGATGGCAAGCGTTAAACTTCCGTTAAATTCAGCATTCAATCGCTCCATCAACAGTAGCGAAATTTCTTCATGATGCACACTGTTTACAATGCTATGTTCCATAGCGTGCGAAAACGGTCCGTGACCAATATCGTGCAATAAAATAGCAATGAGCAAAGCGTCTTTTTCTTCTTCCGAAATGACAACACCTTTAAAACGAAGCACTTGTATCGCTTTTTGCATTAAATGCATACAGCCTAACGCATGATGAAAACGCGTGTGATGCGCGCCAGGATATACCAAATAAGACATGCCCATTTGTGAAATTCTGCGCAAGCGCTGAAAATATTTGTGTTCAATAAGGTCAAAAATGAGCGGATTGGGTATTGTAATAAATCCGTAAATTGGGTCGTTTAATATTTTGAGCTTGTTTCTAGTATTCAAAAGTTTGTTTTTAGAATCAGCACAAATATAAGTACAATACAAGACACCTTACTAACAAAATAAAAAATATACATGAGCGCATTCAAGATTCTTTGGGTTGATGATGAGATTGATTTATTGAAACCACATATTCTCTTTTTACAGAAAAAAAATTACGAAGTTACGACGTGTACGAGCGGTACCGAAGCCATTGATATGATTGACGAAGAAAGTTTCGATATTGTTTTTTTAGACGAAAATATGCCCGGTTTGACCGGAATTGAAACACTTTCCGAACTCAAAGCGAAACAGAATAATCTTCCTGTGGTGATGATTACCAAAAGTGAAGAAGAATATATTATGGAAGAAGCGATTGGCTCAAAGATTGCCGATTATTTGATAAAACCTGTGAATCCGAATCAGATTTTGTTGAGTTTGAAGAAGAATTTGGATCATTCGCGATTGGTTTCTGAGAAAACGACTTCCAACTATCAGCAAGAATTCCGAAAGATTGCGATGGATTTGGCAATGGTAAACTCGATTGACGAATGGATTGAGTTGTATCAAAAGTTGATTTATTGGGAATTGCAGTTGGAAGATATTGAAGATACAGGCATGTTTGAGATTTTAGAATCGCAAAAAAACGAAGCCAATGTGCAGTTTGGGAAGTTTATTGATAAGAATTATCCTGATTGGTTTGGTTCAGAAGAAGCGCCAATTATGTCGCACACCATGTTTCGCGAGTTGGTTGTTCCAGAAATTAGCAAAGCGCAACCTACGTTGTTGGTCGTGATTGACAATTTGCGCTACGATCAGTGGAAAGCGTTTGAACCGTTTGTCAATACACATTACAAAAAGGAAAAAGAAGTACCGTTTGTCAGCATTTTACCAACTGCGACACAATATGCACGAAATGCTATTTTTTCTGGTTTGATGCCTTCGGATATGGAAAAATTACATCCAGATTTGTGGAAAAATGACACCGATGAAGGCGGAAAGAATTTGCACGAAGACGATTTCTTGAAAGCGCAATTGAAACGTTTGGGGTTAAACATCAAACATGAATACCATAAAATTACCAGTTTAAAAGGCGGAAAGAAGCTCGCAGAGAACTTTAAATCGCAAAAAGATAATGATCTTACGGTAGTTGTGTATAACTTCGTAGACATGCTCTCACACGCTAAAACCGAAATGGAAGTTGTGAAAGAGTTGGCTTCTAACGATAAAGCGTACCGATCGTTGACGCAGAGTTGGTTTAAAAATTCGCCGTTGTTAGATATCATTCAACAATCGCAGCGTTTAGGTTTTAAATTGATTATTACAACCGACCACGGAACCATTAATGTAAAACATCCTTCTAAAGTTGTGGGTGATAAAAACACAAGTCTAAATTTGCGTTACAAAACAGGCAGAAGCTTAACGTATGAAGATAAAGACGTGTTAGCAGCAAAAGATCCAAGTACCATTCACTTGCCTACCATTAACATGAGTAGTTCCTTTATTTTTGCCAAAACGGATTTGTTTTTCGCGTATCCAAACAATTACAATCATTATGTGAGTTATTATCGAAATACGTATCAACATGGCGGAGTTTCTTTGGAAGAAATGATAATTCCGTTTGCGGTATTGTCGCCTAGATAAATTACAAATTACGCCTCAGCAAGTGATTTTATAAGCAATTAGTGTTTTTTTTAGTACTTTTGAATAATGCTTCAAAATTAAAATTCGAGTGAAAAAAGAATACCATCTTTCTCAAATTGATGAGATTGCAAGAGCTATTTTAGCGGAAACTAAACATAAGATTATAGCTTTTCAAGGAGAAATGGGTGTTGGAAAAACCACACTCATTAAAGTTTTAGCCAAGCAACTTGGTGTCAACGAATTAACCAGCAGTCCGACATTCTCCATTGTAAACGAATATCACACTCCAACTGATATTTTATATCACTTTGATTGTTACCGAATGGAAAATGAAGTCGAAGCCTTTGATATTGGTATTGAAGACTATTTATACAGTGACGCTTGGTGTTTTATTGAATGGCCAGAACGCATTGAAAATTTACTACCAGATGACATCACAAAGATTACTATTGAAAAAATAAACGAAGAATTACGCTCAATTCATCTGAAAAATTGAGCATTTTACCGAAAATAAGAGACTATAACCGAAATTTAAACCTAAAAAGACTGACAAATAACTGACTTTTGTAGTATATTGAATGAAAATTCTTATATAGTTCAGAAGTGAAAAATCGATAAAAATACGGATAAAATAAAATATGATAATTTTCTGAAAATCATTTGTTTATTAGATAAGTTTGCTCATCGTAAAACTAAAACCTAAACAAAATGAAATTAAGAAATTATGTATTTGCAGCAGTCGTATTGGCATCAGTAACATTTGTGTCTTGTAACCCAGATAGCATTGCAGACGAAGACAACCCATACCAAACAGAGCAAGGAGTCGATAAGACAAAAATCAGAATTCCAGGGCAAGCAAATAGCTAAGAGAAGAAAATCCCTTGTACGATCTACTATAGTTGCAAATACTATTTTTGCATTAATTATTGCTTTAACTCCCTACTTGTTTCAATTATATGAGTATGCACCTGAAAATACTCAAGTTTGGGAGACAGCTTGGTTTAGAATTGAAGACAAGAATTATTATGACTTAAGAACGGCATTTTGGGTTTACATGAACAAGATAATTCCATTAATATTAATGGTAATCTGGTTCATGACTTGTAAGAAATGGTGGTATCATGTCATATTAATTCCAATGTGTATGTATGGTTTTCAATTCTACACAGCATTAAACAACACGACCAATATACTTGACATAGTCGAAATTTATTGGTTATTACCAATAATGTGTATTATAATACCTTTTGTGTATTTGATAAGAATAAAATTGGTTGACAAGTATGTTCATGGAATTGATTTGAAAAAAATTGATGCAGAGCTAGAAGAATATGAACGTAGAGAACAAGAACAACAAAACACATCAAAAGAAGCTCAAACACAAGAAGTTCATTGACATACACTAATATACTATTTTCTACGTATTTCGTTAATTTCAAAGCAAACTAACAAAAATACGTAGAAAATATATTATGCTTATTTTTAAAGGAGCGTTTGGTTATTATATAAGTTTGACACATCGTTAAACTAAATAATAAAACAAACATGAAAACTAAATTCTACCTTTACCTATTAGCAGCCGTATCATCAATTTTATTTGTATCTTGTAATCCAGATAGTATTGCTGATGAAGACAACCCATACCAAACAGAACAAGGACTTGAGAAAAAAGTCAGAAAAATCCCTAGTAACGGGTAGTGTTATAGCTTTATTAATTGTAATTTCACCATATCTTTTCTATCTTTACAGTAGCTTTCCTAGCAATGATACTTGGGAAACTAGTTGGTTTTCTTACAAAAGTGTTTATTATCAAGATATCAGTTATTTAGTATGGATATTAATGGGAAAATTAATTCCCTTGCTGTTCCTTCTTTTGTGGTTTTTCACTTGTAAACATTGGTGGTATCATGCTATAATTGTTCCTATTGCAATGTATACATTTCAAATTTATACTACTTTGAATGATGAAATGCGGTATCATGATGAGATTGAGATTTATTATTTAATTCCCATAATGATGGTAATAATACCATCTGTATACTTTATAAGAATTAAACTCTTTGATAAATTAGTACATGGCATAGACCTTAAAAAAATAGAAGCAGAATTAGACGAATACGAACGTAAAGAAAAAGAAGACTCCGAAACGGATATTATAAAATAATTTGTATTTTTACGAAAATACTTACTTAAAACAAACAAAATATACTATTTTCTACGGCTTTTGTTAATTTTAGATTAACTAGCAAAAGTACGTAGAAAATTTATATTGCTATTTTTCTGATAATTAGTTGGTTATTATATAAGTTTGACCTATCGTTAAACTAAATACCTAATTAATCAGATGAAAACTAAATTTTACTTTTACTTATTAGCCGCTTTTTCAACAATATTATTTGTATCTTGTAACCCAGACAGTATTGCTGATGAAGACAACCCATACCAAACAGAGCAAACAATCGAAAGGTCTCAAATCAAAGTCCCTCGTAACGGGTAGTATAGTAGCTATATTTATAGCTATTTCACCATATATATTTTATTTATATCAAAGTTTTCCAGACGAAAAGGTTTGGAAAACTTTTTTATTTACATTTAGAAGCAGTGAAAGTCTATACACATTGGCGTGGTTATTAACTGGAAAAATTGTTCCATTACTTTTTCTCATACTATGGTTTTTTACCTGTAGAGATTGGTGGTATCACGTAATATTAATTCCAATCGCAATGTACTCATTTCAAATATTCAGTATAATACATGATGACTCTAATCCTGTTGATGAAGTTGAAATTTATTGGCTAATTCCCATAATGATGATTATTATTCCTATTGTATATTTTATCAGAATTAAACTCTTCGATAAATATGTGTATGGAATTGACCTCCAAAAAATAGATGCTGAACTCGCTGAATACGAACGAAAAGAAAAAGAATTACTAGAAGAAAACAATACGTAGTTTTATAACTTCATTTTTATTTGTAACTTCATGTGTTAACCAATTGTATTACTTCATGCCTGAGTCTTTATCACCTTTCACCAAACAACAATTACTTCCGCAAGAAGAAACGCTCGAAATTTTAAAGCATAAACAGGAATTGTTAATCGGAATTCCTAAGGAAACTTCGTATCAAGAGAAACGCGTGTGTTTAACGCCTGATGCAGTCGCAGCAATTGTTGCACATGGACATCGTGTATTGATTGAAAGTTGCGCGGGAAAAGAAGCTAATTTTTCCAACAAAGAATACACAGAAGCTGGCGCAGAAATTACAAACGATACGCAAAAAGTATTCGCCTGCCCTATTGTTTTGAAAGTAGAACCGCCAACGTTAGACGAATTGCAGTTGCTAAATCCACAGACGATTTTAATTTCTGCTCTACAGATAAAAACACGCTCCAAAAAATATTTTGAACTACTTGCAAATAAACGTGTTACGGCTTTAGCATTTGAATATATTCGTGATGAAGACGGAACGTATCCCGCTGTGCGTTCATTAAGTGAAATTGCAGGAACTTCCTCTGTGCTAATTGCTTCCGAAATCATGGCAAATGTCAACAGTGGAAACGGTTTGATGCTCGGAAATATTAGTGGTGTGCCACCTGCAGAAGTCGTGATTCTCGGTGCTGGAACGGTTGGTGAATTTGCTGCACGCTCTGCTTTGGGACTTGGCGCAAACATCAAAGTTTTTGATAATTCTATT
This sequence comes from Kordia periserrulae, assembly GCF_003054265.1. Taxonomy (GTDB): domain Bacteria; phylum Bacteroidota; class Bacteroidia; order Flavobacteriales; family Flavobacteriaceae; genus Kordia; species Kordia periserrulae. The sequence continues at coordinate 329,772 of NZ_QBKT01000004.1, forward strand.
ACGAAACTGCGTCGCATTCAGGCAAATTTAGGACGTCCTGTATATACATGTACTGTGCAACCTAAAAATTTATTAAAAGCATTAAAACGTTGTGATGTGTTGATTGGCGCTGTACGCGGAAAAAACCGATCGCCAATTTTGGTTACGGAAACAATGGTGGAACACATGAAAAAAGGCTCGGTAATTATCGATGTAAGTATTGATATGGGCGGTTGTATAGAAACGAGCGAAATTACTTCGCATGACAAACCTACGTTTGAAAAACACGGTGTCATTCATTATTGTGTACCAAACATTCCTGCACGATATTCCCGAACTGCCTCTGTATCAATTAGTAATATGTTTACTCCGTATTTATTGAAAATTGCAGATGATGGCGGATTGGAAAATTCGTTGCGTTTTGACAAAGGTTTAAAAAATGGTTTGTACTTTTACCACGGAGTTCTGACGAATAAATCGGTTGCCGAATGGTTCGATTTGCCGTACAGAGATATTAATTTATTAATTTTTTAATTACATGAATTCTAGTCTTTTAAGACGTTTTGGCTTTTATTTTGCAGGATTAGCCATTGGCTTGGTATTATTTGCTTTTTTTGTAAAGGGTCGTGGTGTGAGATGTGAATTTGCTTATTTACCAAACGCACGTACGCTAAAAAACATTCGAATCAAAGAACGTCGTTTTTCACCTGAAATTCGTCAGTTGATGGATAATAACGAAATCGATTCTACCGAAATTTCAAATATTCTAAGAGATGGTGATGTTGATTTTTCGCGTAGCAAAGCCAAAGTAGATGCAGATACTTGTAAAGTGTATATTATTGAAGGAACACTTCGCAATAAAAATATTGAATTAACGGTTCACAATTGCGACAGTACTGCATTGATGAAAACGATTAAAATTATCGATTAAATCATTATTAATCTATTACTTAGCTACATTTCCATAGATATCTTCCTCAACACTTATTTATATTTTTCTTCTTTTACGTTCTTGTTTTAAAAGGCTTAACTCACGAGAGGTTTGTCCCGCAACCGAAGTATTTTCTTCTGCGCGTCTTATCAAATATGGCATAACGTCTCTTACAGGACCAAAAGGCAAATATTTTGCTACATTATATCCATATTTTGCCAAATTAAAACTGATATGGTCGCTCATTCCGTATAATTGACCAAACCAAACACGCGGATCATTATTCGTGATTCCTTTGCTTTTCATGAGTTCGATAAGCTTGTAAGAACTTTCCTCATTATGCGTTCCCGCGAAAACTGCCATACAATCCAAATTATCAAGCATATATTCCACCGCGGTATCAAAATTTACATCAGTAGCTTCTTTAGAAACACAAATTGGCGACTTGTATCCTTCGTCTTTCGCTCGCTTATTTTCTTTTTCCATATAGGCTCCACGCACCAATTTCATTCCAATGTGAAATCCTTGCGCTTTGGCGTCCATGTGAAGCTGCTTTAAATAATCCATACGATCCCAGCGATACATTTGTAGCGTATTGTACACAATAGCTTTTTCTTTGTTATACTTTCGCATCATATCAGCCACAATATCATCTGCAGCATCTTGCATCCAGCTTTCTTCACCGTCAATTAACAGCGCTACATCCATTTCATGCGCTTTTTGACATAAAATATCAAAACGATTTAGCACACGCTCCCACTCTGTTTCTTCTTCTTCTGTTAGCGCTTCCTTATTTCCTATTTTTTCATATAAATCAATTCTTCCAAAAGCTGTCGGTTTGAAAACAGCAAATGGAATGGCTTCTTTTTCTTGAACGAAATGCAAAATATTTAAGATTTTACCCAATGTGGCATCAAATTGCTCTTCTTCTTCTTTTCCTTCTACAGAATAATCTAATACACTACACACGCCCTTTTCAAACATTTTATCAACAACAGGCAAGCATTCTTCTTCCGTAGTTCCACCACAAAAATGATCAAACACAGTAGCTCTTATAAGGCTTTCTACTGGCAAATGCGCTTTAATTGCAAAATTGGTAACAGCAGTTCCGATACGAACTAAAGGTTGACTTGAAATTAATTTGAATAGAAAGTATGCTCTATCAAGTTGAGAATCTGTTTTTAACGCAAACGCATTCTCAGTGTTATCAAAAATAGGATTCATTTATAAATAATTGCTTTCACAAATATAGTTATTGAATTATTATTTTTTTGTTTAAAAAAGGCTTTATTTTGCTGTAAATACTACTTTTTAACAGATTATGAATTCTATTCAAGCCGCGAATTATTTCGTTCATTTTAATGCAAATTGTTACACAGAACTTCAACAGCATCTCGCTGAAAATAATTATTCTAAAATTTTTATTTTGGTGGATGAACACACGCACGAATTCTGTTTGCCGTATTTTATGAGCAATTTGCAAACGGAGATTCCTGTAGAAGTAATTGAAATTTTGGCAGGAGAAATTCATAAGAACATTGAAACTTGCGTTGGCGTTTGGAATGTACTTTCTGAATTGGATGGCGACCGAAAAAGTCTGATGATTAATGTTGGCGGCGGCGTGGTTACGGATTTGGGCGGATTTGTCGCTTCTACGTTTAAACGTGGGATTTCGTACATCAATGTTCCAACTTCGTTATTATCTATGGTAGATGCTTCTGTGGGCGGAAAAACGGGTGTGGATTTAGGAACATTGAAAAATCAAATTGGCGTGATTAATACACCTGAAATGGTGCTGATTGATACCTCATTTTTAAACACCTTACCAGCAAACGAAATGCGCAGTGGTTTGGCAGAAATGTTGAAACACGGACTTATTTACGATGAAAACTACTGGAAAAAAATGATTGACCTCGCTAGTTTTACCATCGAAGATTTGGATAACTTGATTTATGATTCTGTTATTATTAAAAATACCGTCGTAACGGAAGACCCGAAAGAGTTAGGTTTGCGTAAAATTTTAAATTACGGACACACGCTCGGACATGCGATTGAATCGTATTTGTTAACTCACGAAAGCAAAGAAGCATTGTTGCACGGAGAAGCTATTGCGATTGGAATGGTGCTTGAATCGTACATTTCTTACCAACAAGAAGACTTTCCCAAAGAAAAATTAGCCGAAATCAAACGTGTAATTCTTGATATGTATGGAAAAGTTACCTTTGAAGACTCTGATTACGAATCTATTATGGATTTGATGAAGTACGACAAGAAAAACTCGCATGGAAACATCAATTTCGTGTTACTAAATGACATAGGAGCGCCCGTGTTGGACAAAACAGTTCCGAACGAAACGATTGTCGCTGCTTTTCAGTATTATAATTCTTAACATAAAAAATACAGCTAACTAACAGTATTTTTTTCCTTTTCATAAAAAATAATCGTATTTTTAAGAATAGCTTAAATTCTCCCTATTTTACCTAGACCGTAGTATTAATTCTTAAAAGATTATTCTATGAGAAAAGCAATTATTGACTACAAAAAGGTAACACCTGAATTATTTCAGTTGTTGCAAGAGCGATATCCTGGAGGCTATTCTGACAAGGATATCATTAAGTTTGACGATCATCGAAACAACACCATTGAAGCTGTAGAAATACGCACTGATGATACTATTTATTTAGTAAAAGTCAGCAGCAAACTACATTACACAATGGTAAATGTAGACGCAGATGATTTTGAAGAAATTGCACCTGACGAAACTTTTATAAATGATTTTTCGGAAGAAGAATAAACTTATAAATATCGCTCGTTAATGACATTTATATGATGTTTTTCGTGTCCTGCGGTCAAATAAACCAACGCACGAACGGATATTTCATGTCCACTCGCTACTCCTATTCTTTCCAGCATTTCTGCAGTAAAACTCTTAAATAACATAATCGTTGCTTGTCTGATAGCACTGTACTCTTGAAACATATCCATACTATTGCGCTCGTTGGCACCAGAATATGGTACATACTCATTTTGTTCAAAGCCAGGCAAGTTGGTTTTGTCATTTCGAGCAATGCGCAATGCTCGATTACAAAAAATTCGCTCCGTATCCATGATGTGTTGCAACACTTCTTTAATAGTCCATTTTCCTTCTGCATACGCACTTTGCAATTGTTCTTCCGTCAGTGATGTCATGAGTTCGGTAACATCTTCCGCGCCGTCTGAAAGCGCTGCTAGAATATCTTCTCCTTTAAATTGCTGAATGTAGGCATCAAAATACGAATGGTATTCGTTGGTTTCTGGAAATGGAATCATGTGGATTTGAGATTTACGATTGTAGATTTGAGATTTACGATTGTAGATTTTTGATTTACGATTTTTGATTTACGATTTTTGATTTACGATTTTTGATTTACGATTTTTTTGAATATTGAAGATACTATTTTATTTAGATTTTCTAATTGTTCTCAGAACTTGACTAATACCTAATACCTAACACCTAACACCTAATGCCAAGAGCGAAGCGTCACCAACATTCCAAAAGCAAAGCGTATCTAACAGCGCCAGCGCATCCAAAAGCGAAGCGTTTCTAACATCAAGCCGAATTACGACTCGCATTGATATTTCCAAACAGCGAACGTGTTACCATTTTTTCATAGACTTCCAACTCCTTTTCATCTGTATTTTCATCTTTTTGCAATTCGTGAATCTTGCGTAACGCATATTGTTGAATGGTAAGTAACGGCAACACAATCTTTTCGCGGGCGTGAATTGAAGCTTTTCCTGCTTGTTCGTTTTCCATCAAAGTTTTGTAACCTGTTAATTGTAAGAGCATTCGCTTGGTGCGATTGAATTCTTCAAAAATTAATGACCAAAATTCACCAAACTCCTCATTATCTTTCATGTACGCGGTTAACTTAAAGAAAGACTTCGTTAAACTCATCATGCTATTGGCTAACAATGTTCGGAAGAAAGACGAGTTTTTATAGAGTTGTTCCACCGCTTCAAACTGTCCGTTTTTTTCCATGTGTTCCAACGCGGTTCCTACACCGTAAAACCCTGGAACGTTTTGTTTGAGCTGACTCCAACTTCCCACAAAAGGAATCGCACGTAAGTCTGAAAAATTGAATTCTTTTGACTGTGAACGTTTTGACGGACGACTTCCAATATTCGTCTTTGCATAGTATTTCAACGTACTCATTCGCTCCAAATAGGTTAAGAATCGTGGATGTTTTTTAAAAGCTACATAGGTATCATAACTTACGGAAGCGAGTGTTTCCATCGTTTTTTTATCTGCTTCTGAAAATTCAGGCTTAGCTCCTGAAAATATTTCGTTTGAGATGCCTGAGCTCAACAATTGCTCTAAGTTGTATTGACACGAATCGAGCGTTCCAAAATTAGAGCTAATGGTTTGCCCTTGAATCGTCAATTGGATTTCTTCGTCTTCAATCGTATTTCCTAACGACGCATAAAACTGATGTGTTTTTCCGCCTCCACGTGCAGGCGGTCCGCCTCTACCATCAAAAAAGATGACTTTGATGCCAAATTCACGCGAAATTGCGGTGAGTTCTTCTTTTGCTTTAAAAATACTCCAATTCGCCATCAAATACCCACCGTCTTTGGTTCCGTCAGAGAAGCCTAGCATGATGTATTGTTTGTTTCCTCTTCGTTTTAAATGCGCCGCATAGGCTTCATTCGTGTACAAGGTTCGCATCACAGCTTGTGCTGCTTGTAAGTCAGGAACGGTTTCGAATAGTGGTGAAACATCTACATTTAGTGCTTTCCAATCGCACAAACGCAACATCGTAAACGCTTCCATCACGTGCAATGCGGATTGATTGTTACTGATGATATATCGATTGGCACCACGTTCACCGTTTCGTTCTTGAATGGTTTTCATCGCGTAAATGGACGAAATGGTTGCATTGGTGATTTCATTATCGAAATAATCTGCTTCCACAGATGCATCAATATGTGTCAATACTTTTATTTTTTCAGCTTCAGAAGCATTCGCGTAATCTATTGAAAATAAGGCTTCTCCTCTATTTTTCATGGTGTCCACAATGTTTTCAAACACTCCTTGATGCACTCTCGAATCTTGACGAATGTCCAACATCGCAAAATGATAGCCAAAAAGTTTCACTTTATTGATTACATCATCCAATTCTGTCACAAAAAGCGATTGATGGTCAGAAACCACCACATTTCTTATCGATTTTAGTTCTGCTTCAAATTCAGCCAAAGACAGCATTCCATCTTCTTTTTGATAGAACACATTGTTGTACAACATGTGCTCCAAACGCTCTAAACGCTGCTCTACACCTTTAAACGTGAGTCGACGCTTTAGTTTTCGAATATCTCTGTAATAGTTGATTAAAATTGTATTTCGCAGTCTATCCGCCACTTTCAAGGTAATTTCCGTAGTCACAAACGGATTTCCATCACGATCGCCTCCAGGCCAAAAACCTAAATCAATTACTTGATTTTCAACTTCTTCATCGTCAAATATATTTTTTTGAATGTAATCGTATATTTTGCTCGCAGAATGGTAGAATACATTTTGTAAATACCAAATTAAACTCACGGCTTCATCGTACGGCGTTGGCTTTTTCTTTTTGAAAAATGGCGTCTTTCCAAGTTGAGCCAATAGTTTTTTGATGGTTAATAAGTCATCTTTTTTAATGGCTTCTGACAAATCTGTAATGATTCCCAAAACTTGTCCCGGATAAAACTGCGTTGGATGTGCCGTCAGCACAGGTCGCACTTTAAAGCGCTTTAAATGTTCTTTTAAGTCGTCGATTTTATCTTTTTCCTCTGCTTCTTCCTTTAAATTTCGAAGTGTTCCGCGTCCGTCCATATTATTTACAATAGGAAAAGCAGCATCTTCAACCGCATCAAACAATACGACTTGACGCTCAATGTATTGAATGAAACGAAAGAGTAAATTATTCTTTTCAGCACGTGTTTTGTTGTGATTGACATAACGCTCAAAGAACTTTTCAACGATTTGTGTTGGGTTTTTATCCAGTTCATATCCTTCTGCGCATACATCGCTAAATAAAGGCAATAATGCTCCAGTATTGCTAATGCCGTCAAAAGGCAATGTCATGAAAATACTGTTGTAGATTTGATATTTAGCAGAAACATTTTCTTGAAAACGTTCTAATTTGGGCTTGCGAGACATATATTTTGAAGTTTTGTATTGATTTTTTGAATAATTGAATTCATCATAAAAATACGATTTTTTCAGCTGAACATCGCTTACAAATTGTAACCGATTTGTGATATTACAGCGGATTTCCAAACGAAAAAACCCTTACACGAGCAGCGCAAGGGTTTTATACGTATTATTTTTTCGTGTTTTTCTTATAACTCGTTAAAAATTGAGTGCATTAATCGGTTTTTGTCGTTAATGCTTTCTTCCAATGAAATCATTGTTTCTGTGCGAGATACGCCGTCAATATCATCAATCATAAAGATGATGTCTTTGGCATGTTTCGTGTTTTTGGCACGTACTTTACAGAAAATATTGAATTTTCCTGTGGTAATGTGTGCTACAGTAATGTATGGAATGGAATGTATTCTTTCTAACACAAACTTTGTTTGTGAGGTCTTTTCTAAGAAAATACCCACGTAAGCAATGAAAGAATATCCTAATTTTTGATAGTCTAACGTTAACGAAGACCCCTTAATAATGCCCGCTTCTTCTAATTTTTTTACACGAACGTGAACCGTTCCTGCAGAGATTAATAATTTTTTTGCGATGTCTGTAAATGGAATTCTAGTATTCTCAATCAGCATGTCTAATATCTGATGATCCACCTCATCTAACCTAAATTTTGCCATGATTATCTTATATTATTTTTTAAAGATAATGCAAAAAAACCAAAAAAAATCGAATAATAATGCATAAAATACTGTGAGATATGTTAACTAATTGTCAATTTTATTGAATTTTCTTAAATATTCGATAACCTGATCTTCCAGCGAAAACGATTGAAATATATACTTCTGAGCGATTGTGTCCTGAAAATCAATTATTTTGTGTGCAAATGATTTTTTTAAGATTTTTTTATCCTCTATATACGGTTCAAAGTGAATTTTTCCATTTTTAAGTACTTCTTTGTACATAATTCCTAAATCGAGTACTTCATTTTGCTCCGTTTGAACATTTTTTAAAATGATATCGTAATGCTGTTTTTTATTTTCAGGAATTTGAAAATAAGCATCTGTATACGCGCCTGTGATTTCGGTGGATGAAATGTATTGAATCGCCTCTATAAGTGCATAAAAAATCAATTCTCGTGTCTTTTCGCGTTGGTAATCGCCTGGAAAATGTCCCGCTTCAAACAATACTGTAGGAATTCCGAGTGATTGAAAGGTGTCGCCAACACAATTCAAATTAAAACCGTCATCATAGCGTCCTACGTGATTTGGAATGAGTTTTTGCAGCATTTCGTTCATTCTAACGATGATTTCCATGCTTTTTTGACGATTCGGCGTTACAGAGCGTTGTTCGTCTTCAGAAGGCGTTAAAAAGGATACTATTGCCGATTTATCATGGTTTCCCGCACTGAAAATAGTACGCTGACCGTGTAAATTGAAACAATAATCCGGTTGAAACTCATCAAAAACAGCCTTTAAAACTACACTTTCAGGCTGTGAAAGCGCTTGTGCGTCACGATTTAGGTCAATTTCATTTGCGTTGACACGTGTATATGCCTGCGCACCATCAGGATTTAACATCGGAATGACACATAAGGTGCAATTTGCCAAAATTGCTCTAGAAGCTTCTGAATCGTCATTTAAAAAGTGTAGTAAATCAAAAACAGCTTTCGTCGTTGTTGATTCGTTTCCGTGCATTTGTGACCACATTAATATTTTTTTTTCGCCATTTCCAATCGTTAGGGAATGAATAGGACGGTGTAAAACAGATGTTCCAATTTGCTGCACGTTGTTGTGTGAAGGCAATTTTTGAAGCAAGGGAAAAATTGCATCAAGTGTAATATAGCGACCGTGCAATTGTGTTTCAAAATGTGAGCGATACCAATTCGCCAATGGATGTGTATGCATACGTAAGTTTTGATAAGCGTTACAAATGTAAACATTGTATATTTTACAATTGTAAACAATAAGTTAATCCACTTTTGTTTATTATTGTAAACATGACAATTCCTTATGTGTGTTTAAAAAGTATTCATCTATATATATTTGTAACATACAATTATAAAAATAAAACAAATATCTTAATTTCAATTAATTAAGATAGTTTACCTAAAGTATTTATTAGCCTTATTTCATTGTTTACCATTGTAATCTTGTACAATTCAAACTTTATATTTACATTTGTAAACATCATTATTTCAAAACTACTGTTTACAATGATAAACACTGACAATTTTACCAAAAGACTCAAGAAAGTCATCGATTATTACGACTTATCAGCCTCTGCATTTGCGGATCAGTTAGGTGTTCAGCGCTCTAGTATTTCACATATTTTATCGGGAAGAAACAAACCGAGTTTGGAATTTGTCATGAAGATTTTAAGTAATTTTCCTGAGGTCGAATTGTACTGGTTGTTGAATGGAAAAGGAAATTTTCCAGCGACAGACGAAAACAAAATCGCAGCAACTTCTACCACAATTCCCAAACCCAAAACAAAAGAAACGTCCGTACAACAATCGCTGCCTCTTGAAGAAAAAATTACATCCGCTATTCCATCACAAACAATATCTTCAGAAAAAACGATTGATAAAATTGTCATTTTTTACACCGACGGAACTTTTGAAGCGTATCAGAAGTGATTTTTGCTCTTGTTCTTTGTTATTTGTTATTCGTTTTTTTATGAAATAATGTTTTACATCAAGCAACCAGCAACCAAAATAAAAACAACCCACAACTATTTTACCTAACTTTGTACAACGCATACAAAAAAACATTCTAGTGAAAAATTACATTTTTAGTATTTGTATTTTGATAGTATTCAGTTCTTGTTATCAAGCAGAACTTAATTGCAACGATTTTAAAACAGGAACTTTTGAATTTACCTATGAAATTGATGGTGTTACGAAAACTGGGAAATCGGTTCGTACAGATACGCTGAGTATTGATTATTACGACAATAAAATTGATACGTTTACCATTCGCTGGGTAAATGAGTGCGAATTTATTGGTCAAAAGTTGCGTCCGTTGAATTATCCTGATAGCAAACCGATTCAGATGAAAATTCTCTCTACTACGGAGAATTCGTATTTGTTAGAATATAATTTACTAGAAGATCCATCTACAAAAAAACGCGGAACCGTGATAAAACTTAACTAATTATGTTCGAATTATTTTCAAATCCAGATGTTTGGGCAGCCATTGTAACACTGACATTACTAGAAATTGTATTGGGAATTGACAATATTATCTTTATTTCGATTGCCGCAGGAAAATTGCCAGACCAATTACGCAAACGCGCTACCAATATCGGATTGGTGCTTGCCATGGCAATGCGAATTCTATTATTATTTGGAATTTCGTTGTTAGTCGCGATGAAAGCGCCATTTTGGATTATTAATAAATCATGGATTTCAGGCGGAATTAGTTGGCAAGCGGTGATTTTATTTTTGGGGGGAATTTTTCTCTTATATAAAAGTACCAAAGAGATTCACGAAAAAGTCGTCGACCGTGAACATGACGAACGCGAAGTGAAAAGACAACGCGCTACTACCCTTTCAAAAGCCATTTTACAAATTACAATGATTAACATTGTGTTTTCTTTTGATTCTATTTTAACCGCGATTGGAATGACCAACGGAATTTCTTCCAATCCAACTGACGCGTTGATTGTCATGATTATTGCTGTGGTGGCTTCTGTCATAATTATGATGCTGTTTGCAAATCCTGTAGGAACTTTTGTGACTAAAAATCCATCCATACAAATTTTAGGGTTGTCATTTTTAATTTTGATAGGATTCATGCTGATTGCAGAAGCAGCGCATATTTCACATTTAAAAATATTCGGACAAACTGTAGGTGCCATTCCAAAAGGTTATTTATACTTCGCCATTGCGTTTTCATTAATGGTAGAATTCTTGAATTTACGAGCAGTACGGAAGAGTTCTTGATTTTTTTGTTTTGAGCGTAGCTATAAATAATAAAAATCTAAAATCTAGTAGCAAAGCGGTCTAAATTCTAACAGCGAAGCGAATCTAAGCGCAAAGCGCGTCTAAAAACCACGTCTCAAATCGTACAATAAGCCTTCTTCACACGTTTTAAGTCGTGCAGCGGCGATTGATGTTGCAAATTTGTATTCACAAAACGAAACAAATTGTACACATCATGAAAACGCTCAAAAAGTATTTCCTAAAAATTACAACACCCACTACGCAAAAAGATTGGATTGCCGATTTTATTTTTGCAAGTATCCGAATTATTGCAGGTGTGATTCTCGCACTAGACTTTGGTGCTAGTAAATTCGGAATGCCTTGGACAGAAGAAGGTCAACACCTCAACTTATTTGAAGTTTCTGCGTGGTTTCCAGAAGATGTTGCCACGTATGGTGGAATTTTCGCTGCATTCCCAATATTCTTTGCTTGGATGGGCGCATTTAGTGAAGCCGTTGGTGGATTGTTACTCGCTATCGGATTTCAAACACGAATCGCTTCTTTCCTAATTATGTGTACCATGTTGGTTGCCATCTTTATGCAGAAATGGGGACAAGGAACGTGGGCAATGCTTCCTGCCATGAGTTTCTTGTGGATTGCGATTTACAACCTCTATTTCGGTTCTGGTCGTTTTGGAATTGATTATCTCATCAATAAAAAAGCAAACGCATAAATCATCATCCTTCAATCTTTAAATCTTTCAATTATTTAATCATAAAAAAATGAAACAATTCACCATCATATTTGTAACGCTTGTACTATTCACTACCGTAAGTTGCGTACAAGAAACTCATCAAAAAAATATCACTTTTAAAGTGGATATGAATGCTGTCGAAAATGTTCAAAACGTGGGTATTAAAGGAAACTTCACCAATCCTTCATGGCAAAAAATGATTCCGCTAACGGACGAAAATAACGATGGAATTTACGAAGTAACCATTCGCAGAAAAACTGCTTCAAATACGGTTGAATTCAAATTTGTAAATCAAAATGAACAGTATGAGCTGAGAAATCAACCGAATCGCTCACTACAGTTGGAATACAAACCAGAAACAATTAGTTATGAAACGGCTTTTGATGTACAAGAAGCTACCATCACCAAAAAATAAATCAACAAACTAAAATATATACAAATGAAAAAGATACTAATCACCTTACTCCTATTAGGAAACTTCACTTTTGCACAAATACACGGAAATAAAAACATCATCACGCGTACGTTTGCACTTGAAAATGTGGAACGAATCAACATTAATTTTTATGCAAAAGTCACAATTGACCTTTCTGCCAAAGAAGGCATGACGATTACAACAGATGAAAATGTGATGAACCGTATCGGGAAAGAAGTCGTAAATAACACATTGCATTTGGACCAAAAAGAATGGATTGAACCATCACAAGCCACTATTACGATTGGAGCGCCAAATCTTCGTCATGTACAAACGGGAACACACGATGTCACTAAAATTATCAATATTGATAACGATTACATGCAACTTACGGCGCCAGTCGGGACGATTATTTTGGAAGGAAAAACCAACGAATTCCGTTTGGGCGTTGAACTTGCCAATGTAGATGCTTCTAAATTATTGACTTACAATGCTTTTGTTAATATTTGGAGTTGGGGAAATGCCAAAGTCAATGTCACAAATACACTAAATGCAGAAGTGAAAGATGGCGGAAAACTGGTGTATGTAAATGCTCCAAAAAAGATTCAAAAGAAAACACGAAATAACGGGCAAATTGTAAGTGCAGAAACATCAAAAACTGTTAAAAATCCAGAAGCTGAGTGGATTCATTTCAACATAAAAAACAACAATTCCAATAGAAATAACTTTTTTGTTGTCGGTCCAAAAAAAGACGGTTCAAAATTTGGGTATGGCTTTCCCATGATGCCAAATGCCACAAGAAAAGAAAACTGGACTGTTGGCACTAAAGTGTATAAAGTCAATCGTTTAGGTTTTCGAAAACTACTCGTTACTATTACCAAAGAAGATGAAAATACGACGGTGAATTTGTTTTAAAATCACTGTCAAAATACGCGAGAGATTGTGCTGTGAAAGAAATTTTATCACACAATCTCTTACTTTTTTTATATTAAGATTAAACCATTCTTTCTGTTTTCAGTCTAAAAAAATAACACACATGAAAACCCTAACCATTTTGCCTATTGCCGCAATACTACTTTTTAACTTCAAAACACCTATGCCTTATGAGAAAGTACGTATTTCTATTTTCAATTTTACTTTGTGCCTGCGCTTCTGACGAAGAAGTATATACGGAAATCCCTGATGAAACTGTTGAAACACCGATTATTCCTGACGACAATATTGTAAATGGAATTGACATGTCGGATTATTTTTCAATTAATTTTAGCGATTTACCAAATTACAGCAGTCCCGACTATCCAATTCACTACATTAATACCGTTGGAAACAACAACGAACCTACTGATAATCAAGCAACAGATACAGGCGCTATTTTAGGGCGAATTTTATTTTTCGATAAACAATTAAGCATCAACAATGCAGTTTCGTGTGCAAGTTGTCACCAACAGGGAATTGCTTTTACAGACAACAATCAATTTAGTACTGGATTTGATGGCGTAAGCGTAACAGGCGCACATTCCATGCGATTGCTGAATGCGCGTTTTTATGAAGGCGAATCGTTTTTTTGGGACAAGCGCGCACCAACACTGGAAGCACAAACTACCGAACCTATCATCAACAGCGTAGAAATGGGCTTTGATGACAGCAATGGCGGATTGGACGCATTGATTGCGAAGATGAACACGATTGATTATTATCCAGCATTATTTGAATTGGCGTTTGGTGACGGAACTATTACGGTAAATCGCATTCAACGTGCGTTGGCGCAATATATTCGTTGCATGGTTTCTACTGATAGTAGATTTGACCAAGCATTTGCGCAAGTGTACAATCCGAATGCGCCTGGAAATGGTGTTGGACAAAATTTTCCAAGCTTTACCGCAGAAGAAAACTTAGGAAAACAACTATTTACTACAAATGCAGGGAATATCAATTGTGCGGCGTGTCATGAATTGCCAAGTTTTTCATTAGCTGCCAATTCAAGAAGTAATGGTTTGGATGCTGGAGAAACGATTATTTTTAAATCACCATCGCTAAAAAATATCGCAACTTCTGCACAATTCATGCACGATGGAAGCTTGACAAGTTTAGAAGAAGTTGTTGAGTTTTACAATTCAGGAATCCAAGATGGTCCTGCGTTAGACAATCGTTTGCGCGATCAAAATGGTCCAAGACGTATGAATTTAACACAAGCTGAAAAAGATGCCTTGGTTGCCTTTTTACGAACGTTGACAGACGAAACCGTGGTGAGTGACTCCAAATTTTCGAATCCATTTATCAACTAAATTTTGTTAGCATATATTTTTTAGAAAGCCTGTTTTCATTGACAGGCTTTTTATATTTGTGCAATTCCTTTTTTAATATGAAACCTATTGACGTCGTTATTCTTACTGATCATCGTTATGTGAATCCAACAGAGCGCAACGATTATATTGATAATGTGTTGTTAGAAGATACATTGGTACAAAATGCGCTAGAAAACGAAGGATTAACCGTGAAACGACTTTCGTGGGATGATGCTGATTTTGATTGGAATACTACCAAATATGCGCTTTTTAGAACTACGTGGGATTATTTTGATCGTTTTGACGAATTTTCTATTTGGCTGAAAAAGGTAAGCGAGCAAACCATTTTGTTGAATTCTGCCAAGATGATTCGTTGGAATATTGACAAACATTATTTACAAGATTTAAAGAAGCAACATATAGCTATCGTCCCGACGTATTTTATTGAAAAAGGCGATTCGCGCACACTTGCTGAAATTCATCAAGAATTGGGTTGGACAGAAACGGTTGTAAAACCTTGTATTTCTGGTGCTGCGCGACATACGTATAAATTACATCCTGAGAATATTCACCAACACGAAACAATATTTAAAGATTTAATTTCGGAAGAAGCCATGATGTTGCAACCGTTTATGCATCAGGTCGTAACCAAAGGTGAAATCTCGTTGATGATTATCAACGGAACGTACACACACGCAATTCTAAAACAAGCCAAAAAAGGCGATTTCAGAGTGCAAGATGATTTCGGCGGAAGCGTTCATGAATACACTCCATCACAAGAAGAAATCACTTTTGCCGAAAACGCCGTAAAAGCCTGTATTGAATTTCCAATCTACGCTCGTGTTGATATCATTTGGGATAATGACAATCAACTCGCCATTTCCGAATTGGAATTGATAGAGCCTGAATTGTGGTTTCGTTTCAATAATAATGCGGCGATACAATTAGCAAAAGGGATTAAGAGTTTATTGCAACACCATCGTAGCGCGCTGTAATACCATTTTTCGTTCTTTTAGATTTTTTTCAATCCACTCAGTATTCAGTTCCATTTTTTCAAAATCTTTCCAAATGCGCTTGTCGTCTGCGCAGCTATACTTACTACAAACTTTTGGACGATTATCGTACACAGAACAACATCCTTTTTGTTCATTTAAATGTGTGCAAAATCCACTTTTTTTATGTCGGATGTGATATGGTTGTCCCAAATCCCACTTTACATTTCCAGCCTCTACTTCCTCGGCTGACAGAGGAAAAGTTAGCTTACAGCAAATCGCATTACAAATAGGCATGCGTTCTTCACAATTGACAGGCGTAAACAATTTATCTTTTTCGCTGTCCATTCGCAACTGAACGCCTGCGTGGGCAATTTCACCCTTTTCTACCATTTCTTGACGAATCCTAGCGGTTGCTTCTTTAATTTCTTCTTCGTTGATATTTCCTTTTTCTATCAAAACATCAATCAAACCAAATACAAAAGATTCGACTTCATTAATACGATTTGCCTGATTTCCGATAGAAGTATGCGTAAACAAATTGCCACGCAACACTTGGTCTTCCAGCACATGTAAACGTCCATTTTCAATATCTATAATATCTTTATTTTCCATTTTTTGAATTTTCTGTTAACCAATCTTTCCATTTTTGAATTGACGCCAAGCGCTCTTCCTCAGAAGCTTCTGCATTATAATTACCATTCGCCTTCCACAAGGCTAAGAATTGTTGTTCGCCATTAGAATCTTTCGGATATCCTTGTCCAGCTTTCCAACCGAGTTTTTGTTGTAAGACGCCTTCTACCACGCGTTGTGCGCGATAGCGTTCCCAAATATCATCGCTGTTCCATAAAGGAAGTACGGCTTTTATTGCTTCATTTCCGTAATCAATCAACTCATGAACGGCTGGTGTGTAGTCTTGGTGTAAATTATCAGGATGCTCATTAATAATTTTTACTAATGAAGTAATTTTATCAGTATTTGGAGAATTCTGTTTCTCAGTTTCCATACAAGAAATTATTAGTATTAATAAAAAAACAACTGACTTTTTCATTGTTATTTGGTTGGTGCACCTGTGGTGCCTGGATTTTTATAAAAGTCGTCGAATGCCTGTAATGCTGCATCAAATGTCTGACCTCTATACTCTCTAAATCGGTGGTATTCATTTTTAATTTTTGAAATTCCTTTTTTATCATTATAAATTTCAAATCCCCATAAAACGGTTCCATAATAACGTCCTGTATCCATGGCTTTTGCAGAGGTTACAAAGTTGAATTTAATTGGGAAATTTGCTCCAGGAGCATCCCATAAACTTGCGTGTTGAATATCAGTAGTACTTTTTTTATGCCCATTTTGACTTGAACCAGAGTTTGGCCAAAAACTTCTATAATCTGGTGTAATTGTAGCATCAGACTTACTAGTTCTAGGCGAAACAGAAGCGGCTTTATGATCTACAAAAAAGCCGCCAGCTACATTATTTGCACTATCAGCAGTAGTCATCACATTATTTCTATCTGATTCTCCTCCTGTCCATTTATAATTTGATCCTGTAGCAGTATCTACAGTTCTTACAATTTGTATCAATCTAATATCATTAGAGGTTGGTGAATATTTGCTAGGCGTAAATTTAAGTGTGCCACGTTCTTCAGCTTTTCCTCCAGCTGCGGTAGCATCATTTTTTATTAAATTTAAGTCCCATTCTCCATAACCTAAATTGCCTGTATCAACAATATCTCGTTGAATTACATTAGACATCATTTGTGAAGTTCGCATAGAATTACGAACGCCCAATCCCGCAGAACGATATTTAGAAACAGCTTCTCCTCTAACAGCCTTTTTACCTAACGTATCTGCTTCATTTTCCAAACTTTTATCATCATTCACCATGACGCCTTTTTTTAGCATTTTGGTAGGTTTTACAACACCCGCACGTTGTTGTGCAATATGTGTAAATTCGTGACCAATCAAGTTTTGTCCACCCGCAGAATTCGGGTTGAATTCGCCTGGCGCAAAATGAACTTGCTCGTTTTGCGTAAATGCTCGCGCGTTCATCTGTACCGCTTTTTGTGAATTGGTATGAATGCCTACATTGGAAAAATCATGTCCAAAGGAACTTTCCATATTGGACTGTAATTTGCTTGGCAAGCTTTTGTTTTGCTTTCCTGAAATTGACGGTGGCGAAAATTTCGTAGTATCGCCCACAGGCTTTACAAAAGAACTTTTTTCTTTTTTCTGAATAATATTCTTTGTGCCTTTATCGTGTTGTTTTGGTTGCTGTTCTGTTTTCATTTTAACTGCTTTTTGAATGATTATTTCAAAATTTTAGTGACAAGTGTACACCAAGTCTCTTTTCGTTGTTGTATATCTTCTTCGCTATCAATACGAGATGCGTATGCGGAAATGTCTAAGTGATTTTCTTCATCTACCGATATTGTAAATGTTGGATTTTTGTGCGTTTCGTCAATAACAATCAATCGTGTATCTTCTTCGCTTCCTACAGCTGCTATCATAAAACTATCGACAACAAATACGGTTGCCTTTGTCCCTTTTTGAGTGACAATTTTAGCATCTAAAAGCGTTTCTTTTCCTTTTTTTTCTACAAATGTTACCACTTGCGAAAATATAACTGGCTCAAAACAATTAACTGTTTCCATTTTTTATAATTATAATTTACTCGATAATCGAGATTAAAAATGCTCCGACGGTTGCGTCGAAATGTTTTTAATAGTTTCTACGAGATGCTTCGTGGACTTGCCCCGAAGTAGCTGACTCAAACAACAATATACTACTAATTTAAAACACTCTACCATGGCGGACTCGTAAATTGAATATCTCCCGAAAGTGCTGTAATAGAAATTCGTTGTACAGATTTTATATTATTTGGCTGACTCCACAAACTAATCACTTCACCATTTCCAACATACACCGCAACATGATCTGGTATCGTATTTCCCGTTGGTGTGTAAAAAATCAAATCGCCTTCACTTGGAACAGGATTTCCATTACCTGTTGATGTCAATATTGGCAAACTAGAATTCCATCCTAACGCTGCCCAAATTTCAGGTGTTGGATTTGCCGCTCCAGATGATAACGATGCTGCAATGAGTCCAGTTCTATCATAAAAATCATAAATCCAATCTGCATTAATTTGTCCAGCTAAATACCCAGCATACATAATACTTTCCCAGCAATTCATTGAGGCAGACGTAGGTAATTCTCCCGTGCCGCGTGAAACAACAAAGTATTGATAAAAATCTGAATAAATAGGATTCTTCCATTTCTGAGAACCGACCATCAATTCAGACATAATTCTTGCTACAGATTCGGGGAAAAAACTAGAACGTATCAATGTCATCACGGCTACATCTCCCAAAACAGCTTGTCGTTCCGCGACAGGCGCATTTCGAATTGTCACAATTATTCCTTCAAAATTAATCGAAGCCTCAGCTGTCAATGAACTTGTGAGGTCAGTTGCTAAGGTATATTGCACTATTCCTGCCTGTTGTTTTTGTACTGGAGAAAGTGCTGTTGTTAATTGCTCAGACAACTTCCCTTGCGAATCCGATTTTGCCTGCGTAGTAGCATTTGAATGTTGCGGACTTGCTCCTCTATATTTTGAAATAGTTTCTCCTTGCACCGCTTTTTTTCCGAAAGTATCTGCTTCATTTTCCAAACTTTTACTATCGTTAATAGCAACTCCTTTTTGCAATACTTTAGTTGGTTTTACCACACCTGCACGTTGTTGTGCAATATGTGTAAATTCATGACCAATTAAATTTTGTCCTTGTGTTGAATTCGGATTGAATTCTCCAGGGGCAAAATGTACGTTTTCATCTTGTGTATAAGCACGAGCGTTCATTTGAGCGGCTTTTTGCGAATTGGTATGAATAGAAACGTTAGAAAAATCCTGTCCTAAAGAAGCTTCCATATTCGATTGTAAGTTGCTTGGCAGCGCTTTGTTTTGTTTTGAAGCTGCTGTCGGTGGTGTAAAACTATCGTTATCAGCCTTTGACTTTACAAACGAACTAGCTTCTTTTCGCTGTATAATTTGACGTGTTGTTTCCGTTATTTCAGATTGCTTTTCCGCTTTCATGCACCTATTGCTTATAACACTTACAATGTATTTAATACTCAAAAAACAGCATAGGGGAAAAACACGGTATTTTCTGTCTTTTCTTTATTTTTTATGAAATATCACGTACTTTAGGTTGGAAAAGTGTTCAATACTCAAAAACTGATGCGTTGTGATTAAGATAGAAAGAAATAAAATAGCAAAGCCAAAATTCTTTTTCTCCAAAGAATACGAGCAACTACAGCAGGAAATCAACGAATTTTACAATCTGCATAAAAATTCGCGCGCACAGCGAACATTTAATGAAGGCTATATTCCAAGTGAAATTTCATATGAGTTAGCAGAATTACAACACCACAAATGTGCTTTATGTGAATCTACTTTACGAAGAGGAAAACCAGGCTATGAAAGCTATTTGCACCGTTTTCGCCCGATGAATTATGCGCAAGGTTTTGATAGTAAGGAGATTGCAGAAGATTACTATTGGTGGTTGACCTACGAATGGGAGAATTTATATTTGGTCTGCCACAGTTGTCAGCGTTTTAAGTCGAATGTATTTCCTGTCAATGGCAAACGCGCGCCTTTAAAAACATTACACAGCGAACTTTCAAAAAAAGAAAATGCCTTTTTAATTGATCCTTGCTACGAAGATCCCAGCCAGTTTTTTGATTTTGACTTAGAAAAGTTTGAAATCATTCCTAAAAAGATAGAATCCTATCCTAACTACCAGATGATTAGCGACGAGTTTTCAGCTCAAATTGAAGCCAATATTCAACGTGCAAAAGCAACCATACATGTTTTAGGGTTGAATCGTACCGATTTGATTGATGAGCGAACGTATATCGTTAATGAAATTAGACAACAAGCAGAAAGTTTACGAAAAGGCGACTACAACATACAAAACATTGCTGAAGACTGGAATGCTGTTTTATTAGAAACTTCTACCAAAAACCATATTGCATTTCGAAACGCACTTATCAAGGATATTTTAAAAGACCAAAAACTTTATAAAATTATTTCTGATTATAGCAATCCGAAAGATTCTTACTTTACTCAATATCCACCGCAACAACAACAACAACAACAACAACAACAACAACAACAACAAATACCGCCAATTCCTGATGCACAGGAAAATATAAAAGGTGGCGATGTTTTTGAATCCATGTCATTTCCGCTGGAAGAAACTTCGGAAGGCTTGTCCAGAGATAAAACGAAAAAACCTGACACTAAGAAGGCTATTTTTCAAAAAAAGGACAGCGAATATTACGCTAGCATTTTAAAAAATGTCTATCTCGATACGATTGAATTGCGAAATTTTAAATGCTTTTCCGATTTAAAACTCCAATTGCCAAGTTATGCCGACGATACAAGCGTAGAACCTTGGTTGGTATTTTTAGGTGAAAATGGTGTAGGAAAAAGTTCCGTACTCAAAGCAATTGCGATTGCGTTGATGGGACAAGAATATTTGGACGTACTAGGAATCACGGTGCAAGATGTATTGAAATATGGCAAACAAACCGGACATATCAAGGTTTTTGGGAAAGATCATGACGAAGTGTATAGCGTTACGTTTGACAGAAAAACAAATAAAATTACCGCAAATATTCAGCAACCACCAGCGTTTATCATTGGTTATGGTTCTACGCGTTTGCTTCCGATTGGGAATTTACAACCCGAAAAAGATCATCCGAGTTATTTAAAGGTGAAAAACTTATTTGATGCTTCTGTTTCGTTATCCAATGCGAAAGATTGGTTTTTAGAAAGCGACCTTAAAACGTTCAATCAAGTATCAAAAACCTTGAAGAATCTTTTGCTGTTGCACGATTTGGATTCTATCAAAAGAAGTCCCAAAAAAGGTGAAATTTACATCAAATACCATCATTCGGGTGACAATATTAACATTGAGCATTTAAGCGATGGTTACAAATCTATTTTTGCGGTGGCGATAGACATGATTTATACGCTTTCGCAAGAAAATATCGTGTATGAACTCGCAGAAGGTATTGTATTGATTGATGAAATCGGCACACATTTACATCCGCGCTGGAAAATGGAAATTATTGAACGTATGCGTAATACCTTCCCGAAAATTCAATTTATCATTACTACGCATGAACCTCTTTGTTTGCGTGGTTTAAAGCAAAATGAAGTCGTGGTGTTGAAACGTGACAGTGAAAATGCCATCATCGCGATAAGCGATTTACCAGATCCAAGTACATTGCGAATTGACCAATTATTGACTTCTGAATATTTTGGATTGAACAGTACGATGGATTCTAAAACGGAGAAGGAATTTGAGCGTTATTACGAATTGCTTGCCATCGATGAAATTGACAGAACCGAAGCACAAATCAAAGAAATAAAAGCCTTGCAAGAAGTGCTTCCTCAAAAGAAACGTTTGGGAGACGATGCGCGTGAAGACTTGATGTATCATGCGATTGACGAGTTATTAGCGAAGAAAATGAAGAAGAAAAAACTCAAAATTGTAGACGATGATATTAAAGAAAAAGCTGTTTTAAAAGTACAAGACATCTGGAAAAATATTTCCGCAAAAAATAAATTATGATTTTCATTGACAGAACTTCAGTTGACATTCCTGAGATTCTTGCAGATGGAAGTGAAAAACTGAAAAAAGAATTACAGGAAGCGATTGCGCATTATGCCGATCCAAATAAACGTAACAAAGCCTTTAAATTCAACGTGTACAGTCACGCAGACGTCAAAGAAGCGTTGATTAAAATGGGCAAAGGAAAGTGTGCCTATTGCGAAAGCGATATTTTGGCGACATACGTAGGTGATATTGAGCATTTTCGCCCTAAAGGAGAAATTGAAGAATTAAAACCTACAGGCAACTCAAAACCAGGCTATTATTGGTTGGCGGCCGATTGGGATAATTTGTTGTTTTCGTGTCGAAACTGCAATCAAAAATCCAAACAAGCGACAGCTACAGTAGCGGAAGCGAAAAGTATGGGGAAAATGAATCAGTTTCCTCTATTTGATGAAAATCAACGTGTTCGCTCGCATGAAGATGATATTGAAGAAGAAGAAAAAGTACGCTTATTGCTCAATCCGTGTAAGGAAAATCCTGAAGAATATTTTAAATATGATATCAATTCTGGTGTGATAAAACCTAAAAAGCGAAAAGAATTTTTAAAACAACGCGCCTTATCCTCTATCAAAGTGTTTGCCTTGCAACGTGTGCCATTGGTGATGGAACGAGAGAAAAAAGCCATCTTAATCAGTGCGCAAATGCAACGTGTAGAAGAAGCATTCATCAATTACAACGATTTTATAAATGACCCAGAACGCGCAGAAAAATTTGGAAAAGTCTTGCAACGAGAAATGGAAACCTTGCAAAGTTTTCTCGATCCAAAAGAAGAATATTTAGGCTTAGCCCGACAAATGATTGGAAAATTTATGAAAAAGAATTTTCAAGTGGATATTACGGCGGCGTAGGTTTTTTTTCTGTTTTTTTGTTATTCGTTTTTTGTTGTTTGTTTATGCTTAGCTTGCTGATGTGTATTTTTTGATTGAAAAATTAAATGATTAAAAAACCAACAACTAGTAACTAGCAACCAGCAAAAATCACAACTTAGCTACAGCAACATTCCAAGCAATTTCATAGATTTTTCCAGCTTCCAGCGTTTGCAATCCGATGCCGTTGTTGAAACTATTGGACAATCCGACGGTTGGTTCTATGGCAATGATATTTTTTGTGGAAGGCGTAAAAAATTGCACAAAATTCTCTGTTGCGCTTCCTTTTATTGTTGCTTTGTAATTCGCTGTTGTAAATTCAATTGCTGGATTTTTTAGCTTAAACGCAGTATCAAATTCGGTGTTTTGTATTTGAAAGGGTTTGGAAAGTGTGTGTTTCGTTGTTCCGTTGGTCAAACTGCGGTCGAGTGTCGTTGTATATTCTGTTTCGCAATCAAAATTGAGCGTACTTTCATATAAATTTTCAGCCACAAAATACGGATGCCAGCCAATGGTAAACGGAAAGTTTTGTGTGCCTGTATTCGTAACCTTCATAATGACATCAAGCGTGGTTTCGGTAAACTTATATGTGACGTAAAAATCAAACGGGAACGGAAACCCTTTTGTGGTTCCGTCGTAGGTATACTGTAACGTCACGCTTGCGGAAGTCTCAGAAACATCTGTGGAATACACTTCAAATTTTCTTGTATAGAGCAATCCATGAATCGCGTTGTTTTTTGCAGGTTCATTGCATGCAATTTGATACGTTTTTCCTTCAAATGTATATGTCCCGTCTTCTATACGATTGACAAACGGAAACATAATTGCCGATGCCGATGATTGACTGTATGGAAACTGCGGTTGTTCTGCAATAATCGTTCTATCGTTCAATTTTACATCAGCCAATCGTCCACCTTCATTTGGAATAATTTGAGCGTTTACGCTGTTACTTTTGTTCGAAATGATAATAGTTTGCTTATTTTCTTCTATTTGAAACACGATGTGATATTTAGTAACTATGCTTCGAAAATACTATAAAAATAGAGTGTTTCACGAATACATTACTGACTTTTTTTGTTCGGATTTAATTTTGAAGCGTGTTTACTCACTCAAAACGACGGTTCACGTATTTATGATTTCTTATCCGTTCTCTTTTGGCTTTTTTTGAGAAGATTAAAAACAAATTCCCATGAAGCCAACACAATTACAAATCAGTATTCCTGAACCGTGTCACGAAAACTGGAACGAAATGTCGCCCACAGAAAAAGGACGATTTTGCAAAGTCTGCACCAAAGAAGTGATTGATTTTACGAGTAAAAGCGACGAAGAAATCATCCATCATATCAAAAAACATAACAATGCTTGCGGACGTTTTTATCCGTCGCAATTAAATCGAAAACTTATTGCAGACAGAAAAAAACGCAATCATTGGTTGTCGTATGTAGCTTCACTCCTATTGCCAATGACCTTGTTTTCACAAGAAAAAACTGCTGACAAGAAAAATCCCACGAAAGTGGAACAACTAGATTCGCTTCAATTTAAAAGATTAGACATCAATAGTGCTTTACAGCGGAAAGCAAAAACACAAAAAGAATTAGGCAAACGTATAGCAATTTCAGGAACTATTGTTGACGAAGAGGGAATTCCATTGCCTGGAGTGCATGTTTCGGTGAAAAATAAAAACAGTAAAACGACAACTGACTTTGATGGTAACTTTTCCATGAATGTGCGAGCTGGCAGCGTACTAACATTCAATAGCTTTGGATTTAAAACTAAAGAATTAACAATCAACGCATCACAAGAAATATATAATATACAACTAGCCGTAGATCCTTCTGCAGAAGCGGTTCCGATTGCTACACATGAATTATCAGAAATTGCAGGAGAAATGGTTACTATAGATGCCGATAGCATTACCATAGCTGAAGAGCAACTTCTAAAAGTAAATTCGAAAAAAGAATTAGGCAAACAAATAACGATTTCAGGAAACGTAACTGATGAAGACGAATTTCCTTTGCCTAGCGCAACAATCGCAATTAAAGGAACTGACAAAGGAAAAGCAACCGATTTTGATGGAGACTTTTCTATTACAGCAAACGTTGGCGACACGCTAATTATAAGTTATGTTGGGTACGAAACACAAGAAATATCTGTAGTTGAAGGTACTTTTGAATATAAAATCAAAATGAAACTAGGAGAAGCATTGGAAGCAAGTACTGTTGTTGGTGGAATTTATTATTGTGACGGTTCTTCGTATGGCTTACCCAACCAAGAAACTCCTGAAAAGAAAGCCCGAAAAAAACGTATAAAAAACTACTTTACTTTTAAACGCAAAAAATGGTTGGAAAAACGTGCCAAACGTAAAGCAGCTCGTGCAGCAAGAAGAGCGAAACGAAAATCGAAAAGGTAATAATCATTCAAAAAATCCGAAGAAAAACAACAAATAAACACCTGTAAACAATAATAAGAATTTCAAAAAGTTATATTTTTACCACGTTTGCTGTTTACAAACAGTATCAACAATTAAAATAATACAATGAAGAAATTTTTATACACGTTTTTAATACTCTCTATCGCCATTCTTTGGAGTTCTTGCCGAAAAGATTTTGTTACTGTTCCGAGTTCGGGACAACTACAGTTTTCAAAAGATACGGTGTTTTTAGACACAGTTTTCACCAATATTGGTTCTAGTACTTATAATCTTAAAGTGTACAATCGCACAGACGATGATATTCGCATTCCGCGTATTCAGTTGGGCGAAGGTGAAAACTCACGCTATCGCTTAAATGTGGACGGACTTGCAGGAAAGATATTTGAAGATGTAGAATTGTTGGCAAATGACAGCATGTTTGTGTTTGTAGAAACAACAATTGATATCAATGATTTTGCAGGCGGAACTCAATTTTTGTATACCGATGCGATTGAATTTGACTCAGGAAGCAATCAGCAAAAAGTAGAATTGGTAACGTTGGTACAAGATGCGGTGTTTCTATATCCACAACAATTTAGCGACGGAACCACAGAAACGCTCCTACTCGGCGTAGATGACGAAGGCAACGAAACACGTATTGAAGGTTTCTTTTTAGACGATACCGAACTCAACTGGACCAACGAAAAACCGTATGTTGTGTACGGATATGCAGCGGTCGGACAAAATAAAATACTTACGATTGATGCTGGCGCACGTGTACATTTTCATGCGAATTCTGGTTTAATTATTGGAAATCAGGGTTCGTTGCAAGTCAATGGTGCGTTGAGCAATACCGAAGAACAAGAAAATGAAGTTATTTTTGAAGGCGATCGTTTGGAGCCTGTTTTTGCGGATGTTCCTGGACAATGGGGAACGATTTGGCTAACCAACGGAAGTGTGAATAGCGAAATTAATTATGCAACCATAAAAAACGCTACGGTCGGAATCTTATCTGATAAAAGTGACGATCCTGACAATCCGATGTTGCGACTCAATAATTCAAAAATATACAACAGTGCCACGGTCGGACTTTTGGCACGAACAGCACATATAGAAGCAAACAACTCTGTTTTTGGAAACTCTGGACAAGCTTCGTTATACTTAAATTTAGGCGGAAAATACACGTTTCGTCATTGTACCTTTGCCAATTATTGGAGCAACAGCTTTAGAGTCTTTCCAACCGTTTTGATTGATAATTATATTGATTTAGGCGACGGAACAGAGCTTTTTGAAGACTTGGTTCAAGCTGACTTTTCCAATTGTATTATTGACGGAAATAATGCTATTGAATTGCTTTTTGACAGAGCCGAGACCAATTCCGCTATCGAATTAAATTATAATTTTAAAAACTCTTTGATAAAGTTTGACGATTTCCAAAATCGTTTCACGAATAACGAATTATATAACTTCTCTAACAATACAATTTTTGACGAAGTCGATTTGGTACTCAATTCCAACACAATTGATTTTAAAAATCCTGAAAACAACGAATTCAACATTGGCGAAAACTCTGTTGCTATTGGTATTGGAAGTACGCCAAACACGCCTCTAGAAATTCAATTTGACATTTTAGGCTTTGCCAGAGCGATGATGTCGGATGTTGGTGCGTACAATCATACGACGTTTAGTGATGAGGATTAATTAAATCGAAATTATTAATCGTGTTTTCATACTAAAAATCACTCTTTCTGAAAAAAATCAAATTACAAGTTGTAACAAAATATCCGCCATTTTGACTGATATATAAACAATACACCGAAAAGAATCATAAATTCAATTTCCTGTTTTATGATTCTTTTTTTATATGTATCTTAGAAGTAAATATTAACAAACAAGGATATAACTAATCAAAAAAACAACGACATGATTGCTCACATTATTTTTACAATTGCAACGATTTCAGGAGGAATTCTCTTAGGAATTACTGCTTTAGACAAACTCGACGGAGAAAGCAATTTTTTTAATGACATTGCCAAAAAACTAATGCCCTTCACAGTATTAATTGGAGGTACTTGTTTAGCTTTAGGAATTTGGTTTCTTTTTAGCCACATACTATACAGTAGTGTCGCTATTGCTGCAGGTTTACTTTTATTAACACATGTGCTAAGTCAGATTCCATCAGTAGGAGAAAGTCTTGTAAAAGCTTCAAAAGCACTAATGCCTTTTAAGGTAATTATTGGAATTGCACTTTTAATTTTAGCAATTTTAAATATTTTTTAAAAACTACTGAATCACTATTTTTTGAACGGTTTTCGCGGTTTTAGTGCGAATTTCTACAAAGAATAATCCGCTAGCAAGTGAAGAAACATCAAGGTTCGCTTGACGATTTTGTAGGTGTTGTGTAAATAACTTTTTTCCAACACTATCAAAAATCGTTACCGTATACGGTTCAGAAACAGTTGAAGAAACATACAAAACATCCGATGCCGGATTTGGGTAAACGCTGAATTTTTCAGCGTTTTCTTCGTTTATACCTAAGGAACTACCTTCAACAGCCGTCACCACCTGATTAGCCGTAATGTTGGTATACGTATCTTGAATACCGCTTGGCCAAAAGATTTCGAGCATATCAATGGTAGTTTGTGCTCCTACACCAAAAATTTCTGTTGCTGAATTCTGTCCCAAAAATCCTTCTCCACACAATACATATCGGTACATGACTTGTCCACCAACAGTTGCCTTTATTTTAGCGCCAATCCCCGCTTTATTACTAGTTGTTCCTTGCAGTTTTACCTTTAGCCAATTATTGGTGCCTCCAGCATTTCTCCAAAATGTGTGATTCTCAGGTGCCTGATTCACTACCACAAAATCTTGATAACCGTCGTTGTTGACATCACCAATAGCGTTGGAGAAACTTGTGAACGTATCATTCGTAAATCCTGCAGTTGTAGGTACGGAGTAATTGTAGCCTGTTGCACATTCGTAAAACCCTGAAGTCATCAATCCAGAAGCGGTGTTGTTGATCATGCTACTTACATACAAATCTAAATCCATATCATTGTCCGCATCAAAGAAATTTGCGCCCCAACCGATACTGTTAAAAATAGTTCCTGTGGCGGTTGCTACGTCAGTAAACGTTCCGTCACCGTTATTTTGTAATAAATGATTTCCTTCAGGAGTATTCGTCACATAAATATCTAAAAAACCATCGTAATTGTAATCGTCAATCGTAGTTGACATGGCATTTGCCGCTACGCCAGCGCCCGAAGATGCACTGACATCTGTAAAGGTTCCATTGCCATTATTTTTGTATAAAATATTCGTATTGACAAATCGGTCATTGGAAATATAAATATCCAAAAAACCATCGTTGTCATAATCAAAAAAGGAAGCACAAAACGATAAATGTCCCACAGTACTGATGCCCGCAACTAGCGAAACATCGGTAAACGTACCATCGCCATTGTTTCTGTATAGTTGATTCGGAATTATTTTAGCATCATCTTTATTAGACAGAAACAAATCTAAATCGCCATCATTGTCATAATCCCCAAAACAAGCGCCATACGTGTATAGAATCGTACTTGGAATTCCTGCAATTCCAGAAACATCGGTAAAGTTGAAATTACCGTCGTTGTTGTATAATTTATTGGCTGCATCTAGTCGTGCCACAAACAAATCGTTGTCGCCATCGTTGTCATAATCAACCCACAATACTTGTTTGGAATGTCCTGGAATACTGATATTGAAGGTTTCTTCAACAAACGTTCCTGCATTGTTTTTAAAAAATCGAACAGAAAAATTTCCTTTGGAAGCAAACGTAATATCGTCCCAACCATCGTTGTCATAATCATAAAAACTAACGCCGCCAAGTTGTGTGCTAAAACTTCCTGTGATATTAATTCCCACGTCTATCGCTTTTTCCTCAAAAAAAATCTGCGCGTGTACTAAGGGGAAACAAAGAAGTGCTAAAAGTACCATCGTATAATTTTTCATCTGCCAATTTTATTATAAAGACAAATATAGCAAAATCTTAATTTTGTGTTAAAAAATTATGCGATTGTTTGGCAGTGAATGTGTTACATATACATAAAACAAAACGCAGTCGAGATTTCTAGGAATCTCGACTGCGCTCGATTTGATAATTTTTACGTACGTATAAACTGTTTATGATAATTACGCCTGAAACAACGGTTTTCCAGACATCATTGTATTTACTTTAAAGGCGATATTTTCCAAACGTCCTTCATCTTCGTAATGCGTAATGGCTTCGTCAATATATTCCACAATAAGTTCCATATCATCTTCTTTTAAACCTCTGGTAGTCACCGCTGCAGTTCCAACGCGAATTCCAGAAGTTACGAATGGACTTTTATCGTCAAACGGCACCATATTTTTGTTGACCGTGATATCTGCTTTTCCTAAGGCTTTTTCAGCATCTTTTCCTGTGATATTTTTGTTGCGAAGATCAATCAACATCATGTGATTGTCCGTTCCGCCAGAAATGATATTGTATCCTTTTGCAATAAACGCAGCTGCCATGGCTTTGGCATTTTTTTGTACTTGTAAAATGTAATGCATAAACTCATCCGTTAATGCTTCACCGAAAGCAATTGCTTTTCCTGCAATGACGTGTTCCAACGGTCCACCTTGGTTTCCTGGGAAAACAGCGCCATCTAACAACGAAGACATTTTGCGTGGTTTTCCATTTTTTAGTGTGATTCCGAAAGGATTGTCAAAATCTTTCCCCATTAAAATCAGTCCGCCTCGTGGGCCACGAAGTGTTTTGTGTGTAGTTGTCGTTACAATATGACAATGTGGAATTGGATCGTTTAAAATTCCTTTGGCAATCAATCCTGAAGGATGTGAAATATCTGCCAATAACAAGGCTCCTACACTATCTGCTATCTCGCGAAAGCGTTTAAAGTCAATATCTCTTGAGTATGCAGACGCACCCGCAATGATCATTTTTGGCTGTTCTTTGGTCGCAATTTCTTGAATTTTATCATAGTTCAATACGCCCGTTGCTTCTTCTACTCCGTAAAAAACGGGTGTGTATAATTTTCCTGAAAAATTGACAGGTGAACCGTGTGTGAGGTGTCCTCCGTGTGATAAATCGAATCCTAAAATTTTATCGCCTGGCTTCAAGCAGGCTGCAAAAACGGCTGTATTTGCTTGACTTCCACTGTGCGGTTGCACATTTGCCCATTCGGCGCCAAACAAGGTTTTTGCGCGTTCAATAGCAATCGTTTCTACTTCATCAACTACCTCACAACCACCATAATACCGTTTTCCTGGATAGCCTTCTGCATATTTATTGGTAAGTACAGAACCTACGGCTTCCATGACTTGGTCACTTACAAAATTTTCCGAAGCAATCAATTCTAATCCTTCGAGTTGTCTTTCTTTTTCAGCTTGTATTAATTCAAAAATTTGTTCGTCGCGTTGCATTTTTTTGACTCTATGTTAATAAAATCCAAAAATATGATTTAGATTCGATAACTCATATATAAAACTCATATATTTGAAGAGAAATAACATTTTTTTTCAAATATTAAATATTCAGAACAACTATGCCAAATACAACCAATAATCCCAACCGAAAAACATGGCTAGAAGTTGCTCCCGATAGTGACTTTCCTATACAAAATATACCTTTTGGAGTTTTCCTTACTAGAGATGATGTCATTACTATTGGAACACGAATTGGTGATTATGCCATCGATTTAGGAGCGTTGCATCAACTAGGATATTTTGATGGAATTCCACTAACCGATGATATATTTTTACAAGATAGTTTAAACGATTTTATTTCTGACGGAAAGAAAACTTGGCGTTTGGTTCGCAATCGTATTGGAGATATTTTTGACGTAAGTAATGCTACTTTGCGCGATCATGCGGAACATAGAAATCGCGTTATTTTTACCTTGAACGAGATTGAAATGCAATTGCCTGTTCAGATTGGCGATTACACGGATTTTTATTCAAGTATTGAACACGCAACGAATGTTGGAAAGATGTTTCGCGGTGAGGAAAATGCCTTGATGCCAAACTGGTTGCATATTCCTGTGGGATATCACGGTAGAAGTTCGTCTATCATTCCGTCAGGCATTCCAATTCACCGTCCGCAAGGACAAACTCTACCAGCTGGTGCAGACACACCTGTGTTTGGTCCTTCAAAACGTGTTGATTTTGAGTTGGAAATGGCGTTTATTACAACTGATGCAAATCATTTAGGAGAACCGATTCCTATTGAAGAAGCGGAAGATTATATTTTTGGCTTGGTCTTGTTTAATGATTGGAGTGCGCGCGATATTCAAAAGTGGGAATATGTGCCGTTAGGTCCTTTTTTAGGTAAGAGTTTTGCCTCTTCTATTTCTCCTTGGATTGTGACATTGGATGCTTTACAACCTTTTAGAGTAGAATCGCCTGAACCATTAAAACCACAAATGGAATATTTACAATATACTGGCAAGAAAAGTTATGATATTCACCTAGAAGTAGGAATTACACCTGAAAACGGAGAAGAAACGATTGTGTCGCGTTCAAATTTTAAATATATGTACTGGAATATGGCACAGCAATTAGCGCATCACACCGTGAATGGCTGCCCTGTAAATTCAGGAGATATGATGGGAAGTGGAACTTTATCTGGGAAAACACCTGATTCGTACGGTTCGATGTTAGAATTGTCTTGGGGCGGAAAAAATCCTGTCAAATTAAAAGACGGTTCCGAACGTACCTTTATTGAAGATGGTGATACGGTAACCATGCGTGGACACTGTAAAAATGAGCATGTGCGTATCGGTTTTGGAGAAGTAAGTTCAAAATTATTGCCAGTGTTTCAACCCAAAAAAAAGTAACCTAATTATAGATTAATTATAAAATCAAAACTCCCAATAAATATACTATTGGGAGTTTTTTTGCGCTAATTCGGCAAAATGAATTAATGCGTAATACTCAAGTCTTTAATTCGAACAACTCCATGAGAACCTGTATAACTTGCACCTTGAACCGATTGCAAATAGTTTCCAACTTTAAAATAGTTTCCTGAAGTATTGGTACCGATTGCTTGTGAAAAGATTTCATTTGATCCATCAAACACCTTTACAACTCCGTTGTTGTAAGAGATTTTAAAAGTGTAACTTGTATTGAGTTGATAGCCATTATCAATTATCAAACTACTTCCTTGTACATCTTCGGTAATATATCCGCTAATTTTCATGCGTACACCTCCAGAAGTTTGATTTTCATCTCCTATAAATTGTACTCTAATGACATCATCAACGGTACTTGAAGGTCCGTGAATTTGGGCAAAACACAAAACGCCACCATTATTGTCGGCATCTTGAGGCAATCTGTCTACTCTCACGGTAAAGGTCATGGTGTTATTTCCTGAACCGCCATTCCAGCTTGCTAAGTTTCCATTGCTCATTTCTCGTAATTCAACTCTAGGATTTCCAGAATTTTCAGAACCTCCCAAACCTCTGTAGCATTTAAAAAATGTCCATTCACCATCCGTGTAGAAATAATTTGGATCATTATACGTACCAAATGTTTCTCCTGTAGCAGCTAAAACATTATCTCTATACGTTGCATTAGGTCCTGGGCTTCCTGTGAACCCGTTCAGTTTCCAATCATTAGAAGTTAGTCCTAAATTATCTCCTGGAGAATCTCCGTTTCCATTAGTTCCTCCACTTCCGTAGATTTCGGTCTCCGTAATACTATTCCAAGAACTTGAAGAATTTCCAAAACACGAAATTCGCACATAACGCACATCGACAGCATTGAACGTATAGGTTTCTAAACCAGTTGTGTTTCCACTACTTCCTGAAGATTTTTTATCTACAACCGTTTGTAAATTGTAAATAGAAGTTCCTACTCTGATTTTAAAATACGCTTTTCGCTGATCTCCTTTGTAAAAGGCTAATTTTACTGACGAAACCGATTTTACCGAACCTAAATCGTAGGTAATATACTTTCCGTCATAGCCGTTGGACGACCAGCGTGTTCCTAAATTCCCATCTAGTGTATTCTGCGGAACGTTTCCGTCATCGCCATTGGCAGAAACGCTAATTGGGATAATTTCACCGTTTTTTGCAGTTAATGGAACTTTTCCATTATCAACAATGGCAGCTTCTTCTTCTACTTGTATTAATTCGTCTGTTTGACATGAAAAGCATAGCATAAAAGCGATGAGCATGGTGATTTTCACTAATTTTTGATGTTGTTGTACTAAAAAATACTTCATGATTTTGGTTTATGGTTAATTATTTATTGGTAAACCAAATTGGTAAACCAATTTGGTTTACCAATTATACAACAATAATATAAAGATGCGTTCTAGTAAAACCGTAAAAATAAGAGGGTTTTTCTTCTAATAGAAAATTGATAGTCAACATTGCCGTTGAGTTGTTCTATAAGTCGTTTGTCACCACAACATGCATAATGTTTTAAAAACATTAGCGCAATCCTACCTTTGGGACTGAAAAGCATATTTCTGCCCAGTCTATGTTCCTTAATAGTAAAAGTGGCTACCAAATCGTCCCAAGAAATAGTTGTATAAATCTTGCCTAAATCACTTTGTAAAAAACGCTCATAAAACAGCGTGTAATTTTCAGATATTGAAAAAAGAGATAAACGGTGTTTGTAAATCGGAAATTCTTTGTATTATCATAGTCATAGAAAAAAGAAAACCCCATTTTTGAACCATATCGGTCATTTTCGGGGTTTTATGGTTCTTTAAGTTACAAAGAAATCCTAGTATTTATAAGACTTTGTGTATTTTCTGAATGTGCCAAACGAAACTAGAAATATTTATTGCTTACTTTTTTATAATTATTTTTTTAGAAACCTTCCTATAATCTGATGCTAAGATGTGAATAATATATACACCATCAGTTAACGTATTGGTATCCAATTCGTATAGATTTTTCGCATCTGAAAATTGTTGAAGCTTTATTTTTTTCCCTAAAATATCATATAAAGCAATTTCTTTAAGGTTGTACCTTTCTGGATTGTGAATGTAAATTTTATGATTTAGATTGTCTTGTGTGATTTGTACATCAGTAAGTATCAAATCATCTGTACTTAGCAAAGTTGCTTGATTGAACACAATTTGAAATCTATCGTGATATTCGCCTTGCGGAAGCGTTATTTCAAAAGGTAATACTTTCAAGTCTGTATAAGTATTCGCTTCATTATCAAGCAAATATATTGATTGATTTGCATCAAAATTTTGAATATCAAAAATGCGAATTCGCAATACACTATCGTCATCGAGTTGAATGTGAAGCGGAATTGTCATATTACTTGCAAAAGGCAATGCCTGAGCAACATAAGGTTCATTTTCTATTAACCAATATGCATCTTTCGCAATTGTTGAAGGACTTTTGGATTCTAGTCCATAGTCAAATCCTGTAGTTGCTTCTGTGCCATGAAATGTTTGCACCAACTGTCGCGTATACACATCATTAAAATCTACATTTAAGCGAAAGCGCTTGTATGCTTCTGGAACTACACCATAAGGATTCAGTACTGAATTAGTTGTGGTAGCATTATCTTCTGTAGCACTATCATTTTCAATAAAACCAACATCATCTTGGTTTGACATTCTAAAAAATTCACTGTCAGCTCCTGTTTGCTTGTAATACTCTCGATGTGAATTTTTTGTTTGAACGATTCCTGTTGTCGAACTACTTCCTTCTACCATAAATCCTTGCCCGATAGGAATATAACGTCGAGCTCTTTTACCACTGGTACTATTAGAACCAACAGTGTTCAGAGAGCCATCAGAATTATACGTATCAAAAGTCGCAGGAATGAATGTTTCTAAGGTTCCTGCTGCGTTTATAGTATAGGTTGCATACCCGCCAACATAATCAGCAACAAAGTGAGATAATACACTTAAATCTTGCTCCCAATAGTATAAGGTTCCTGTAATAGCGGCGGCATTGTCTGTATCGTGAATATAATCTAACGCATCCATTGCAGAAGGATACGGATTACCTACCAACGTCCATTCTTCAGCAGTCACGCTATTTGAAATAGTTCCATTATTGGGTTTTCCTCTAAAGTCATACAATTGATTATTGCCAGAACCACTAGTTCCTTTCATTGTAAAACCGAGTCCAGGAGCAATAGTACCTGTATTTCCTCTATAAAACCATTCGCTGTATTCAGTGGCATTTTCAAAAGTATATATCCAATAACTTGCAATGGTTAATGGACTCGAAGAGCCATTATAAGAGGTGAAAAGTGCATCTGAACTTGTCGTTAAACCAGTAGCATCGTCAATGAGGTTTATTCTAAAATTTTCATTTCCTAAAGCTGCTGAGTTATTCCCTACTGGAGAGCACCAATAATTATACGCATATTCATGTGTCGTTCCACTTTGGTAGACACTTAGTTGACCTGTTCCAGCATTTCCTGTAGTACCATCTCCTTGAATCAATTGACTATTGTCCCTGAGATATATTTTAGCATCTGTGCTTTGTAAGTTTACATCGTCTCCCACAAACAATACGCGATCGTTTACAAATATATACGCATCGTCTTGTACTAGCAATTGTGCATAAATTTCATTACTAAATAAAAGAAGTAATAGACCAATAAAAAATTTTATTTTTATGGTGTTTATCATCATAGGGTTTCACTTTGTATAAAAAAGTATGTTATTATTGTTTTATTAAAATTATATACTGTTTGTCGTTTATCTAACACGTTCAACTAGTATGCTAGAAGTTCCTAAGCTGTCAAATGTTATGGTAGCACTACTTCCATCTCTGTACGATCGAAGTTTTAATATTTGCCCTGCATTTATTTGAATTATTTGAGAAAAATGTATTGAAAATTTATCATTACCTCCCGAATCTTCTGGACCTACTCCATGTATTCTATCTCCAACATCAGTAGTATCGAGTCTTAAACTTGTATAAATATAGCGCTCGATATCACTTGTAACCAATGATAAATTACATGTAACTCGATACAATCCTGTTTCAAGGATTTCCAGTTGAGTATTGTTTATTTTATTGTATAACGCAGTATCCTCGTTCCATTGCAAACTATTGAAAATATCAATATCAACACCGCCTGATGTATTGAAGTTTGTAGAAGTACTGTTGTTAGAAAATTTTGTTGTTTTACTAATTTTAGTATCATTGATAGGACGCCATACAGAGCCATCCCAATAATAAAATCCAGGGACAACATTGTTAGGAAATGTACCAGATGTTTGGGTATTATATATCAGTGTACTTGTTGGAGGAGCTGTAGTGAATGGTGACAAATTATTTTTTGCAGTTAGAGAAACTCGAGGAATTAAAATACCCTCATCAGAGCTTTCTATTTTTAATGCAACACCATCTTCTACAGTAGTTGTATTGATTCCTATTTGGGAATAAGTCACTGAAAAACAAAGAAATAATAAGGGGAAAATATATTTCATATATGTTGTTGATTTATCTATCAAAAGTATTTAATATAAAGAAAATAGTTAATAATTGAAATAATTAATATGCTATTTTTAGATGATTTGAATGTTTTTTAGGATGAAACAACAGTTTTAAGTATTTTACGTGCGTAACGCTTAGATTTTTCTTTAAGTCTTATAAATCAAATTCTTAAACAAAAGACTATTTCCTTCACCTTACACCAAATAAATTGTAGCAATTGAAAGTAAAATTACGCCATAAATCAACGTAAACGTTTTTCCTGAGGTTTTGCTGCCCATTTTGGCTCCGAAGAAGTTTGCGATAAAGTAGGTTCCGAATAAAATTCCGACCAATTGCCAATCAACAGGACTTTCTAGATTGTATTTTAAAAACGCACCATAACTAACTGGCGGAATTAGAATTGCCAAACTCAGTGAACGGGCAAATTCTTTTTTTAGTTTAAAAACACCGATTAGAATTGGCACCATGAGTACGCCTGCTCCTATTCCAAATAATCCGCCTAAAATTCCCGTCACAGCTGCTAAAATAGCAATCCAATAGACAGAAATTTGATCTTTGTGTGGTTCTTTCGCGTTCTTTTGAACAAACGATTTGAATTGCAATAACGCAATAATGATTAATAATACAGCGAAGTAATATTTTAAACTAGTTTCTCCAATGTAAAAAGCGAATACAGCTCCAAAATACGAGCATACACAATAGGAAATGACACCGACGACAATATGCAACCATTGCTGTTTTACATACGGATAAAGCGACATAACACCGAGTAAACTCATTGGACCAAGCATCATGGTCAATACATTTCCTTGCGCCGCCAATTGCGACATTCCACAGTATAAAACCAGAAACGACACTAAAAACGGACCGCCACCAATGCCTGCAAATCCACCAATATAACCAACAGCGAGTCCGAGAAGTATGTAAATGTAGATGTCACACATGTGAAAAATTTTCCGCAATGTACTAAAAGTTTAGTTTTTGGCTGTAGAAGACAGAAAATCATTCAAAAATTGTGAATTCTCTAGTTTCAGCATACATTTCATAAAAAAACAACTCCAAACCGAAGTTTGGAGTTGTCCCTTTACATTTGGATTAGCGAATTAATTAATACTAGTACGCACAATACGCACTCATCGTACAATCTAACGGATTAATAGTAGCACATAATGCTGCCAATACCGAAGTTGAAATGGTTGAACCTCCTTTTACAGCGTCTACTTGCTTATCGTGTAATTGTGCAATGGTAGCTTTTTTAATTTCTAACGATGATTTTTTGATTTGTTTTTTCATAATCTTTTGGTTTTAATGATTTACAATTATATTACACTGGACACGTATGATATGTTTCTGTGAACGTGCATGAGCGCTCGGTAATTAAACATAAATACGGAATAAATGTCGGACATAAATGCGCTACGGCCGAACCTCCTTTAAGCATGTTTAATTCTTTATTTGACAAGCTAGCAATGCTTGATTTGTTCATTTTTAACGTTTTTTCAATTTTTTGTTTTTTCATGATGATGTAATTAAAAATTTATGCCTACTCGTAAGTTTTTCAGCTTCCACTTTTGTTGGTGACTAGCATGTGGTGTTTGGACACTGATAACAATTAGTGTACAAGGCAGTAACACAGTTTTGTGTACAATCTTCCGTTTCACAATGCAGTCTGTCAGCAGATTCAATTCCGATAGTTCCCCCTTTTAGTTTTGTACCGTTAAAATTTGAAATTACAGACTTTTTAAATAGCAAATTTGATTTGAATTCTCGTTTTTTCATGATGAAATACATTTTTAGTAGTGCCTACTCTAGTAGTTTTTCGGCTTCCCCTTTTTGAATAAATGGCCGTTTATTTCTACCCTAAAGCAAGTAAGAAAAGTTTGCAAAAACATCTTTACCGATAAAGGTTTACAAAATTGAATGGTTGTTTAATTTGATAAAAAAACACATCGCTTTCATACTGTGTGATGCGTAGACAATCAAAAAAGTTCTTTAAAAGTCAGCGCATTTTTGTTTGTGTAGTGTACAAATTGTACATCCCTATAAAAGTTAACGCGTATAGCCTAAAAAAAGCATTATTCTTTGCCTCTACAATGTTTTGTAGCAGTGTAAAAAGAACCCAAAAAGCTTTTTTTGTAAGACTACTTCGCTTTTAGGTATGTTGAATATTGAATTTTAAAATCTTTGAATTGAGCGCAGCGATGCTAAAGAAAAATCGCGTCTAATGCTTTAAAATAGTCTTCAAAGCTTATCAAATCGTTGTGAGCGCCGTTTTGGATGGTGTAGAATTGTTTGTTATTGCTAGCAGCCTTTTTATAGAGCTTTTGACCGTGTTTATAAGGTACTACCGCATCTTCTGTTCCGTGAATGATATGCGTTGGCATTTTGATGTGTTGTACGTTTTTTATGTTTTGAAAAGGATAGCGTAACAACCATTTTAGCGGTAAAAACCAAAAGCGTTGTTTTCCTATATCGTATACACTCGTAAATGTAGATTCTAAAAGTAATTGCTTGGCGTTACGTTTTGTTGCCGTGTGCGTCGCAAAAGCGCCACCAAGTGAGCGACCGAAAATGGTAATATCTTCTTCTTCAAACTTTGTACGTGCATAGTCATAAAACAACAAAGCATCTGCCAACATTTGTCCATGACTGCGCTCTCCTACACTTTTCCCATAACCGCGATAGTCCATGATTACTACATCATATTTATATTTTGTAGCTAACGTTTCTGCCCATTGTCCCCAATAATCTATCGTACGCGCATTTCCATGAAAATATAAAATAACGCCTTTTGGGTTTGGCTGTTGGTAATGTAATCCATGTATAATGGCATCGTCAGACGCTTTTAAATATAATTCTTCAAAAGGTATCGACGACGTAAATACGTGATCTTGCGGTAGTGTTTCGCTTCGGAATATTATTTTTTCTTGAAATGCAGTTATCATACAAATAAGCAACAAATATACGGCAATGAGCGCAATACTGACACGTTTTAGAAACTTCATCTAGACTTTTTTTCTTCTAAAATTCAAACTAGAGTTTTTCGGGTCAATTTCTTTGGGTAATTCCGAATGTAGAATTTCTTCCAAGAAACGATGATACTGCGGAAACGTATGCAAATTGTTATGTCCGCCATCAATCACAGGATACAAGCGCGTCCATTCAGGATTGATTTTGGAGAGTTTTACGCTCGTTTTAAACGGAATGAGTTTGTCACTCGTACCATGAATGATTTTTATCGGACATTTTACATATTCAATCCAACGATAGGTTTTCACAGGAAAACGTAAAATAAGCGACATCGGCATGATAGGCAAAAATCGTTTGGTTATGTGTTTGACGCTGTAATACGGCGCGTCTAAAATCAGCAATCTCGGATTGTTACTAGAAGCGAGTTTGGTAGCAAATCCTGAGCCTAACGAACGTCCGTACAGTGTAATATATTGTTCATCAACTTGTTCTTTCAGTCGGTCGTACACATATTGCAAATCTTTTTTGATGCCTTTTTCGGTACGTTTTCCGGTACTTTTTCCATAGCCACGATAATCTACCATCAATACATCAAATCCGTGACGGGTAAAATCGACTGCAAACTTTCCCCAACCTTTAATGCTTCTGGAGTTTCCTTTTAAATACAACACCACACCTTTCGGTTTGCGGACTTTAAAGTGGATTCCGTTGATATTCACACCAGGATCGACTTCAATATTATATTCATCAAAAATTTGGTTTTCGTAGTCAAATTTAAAATCACTTGGCAATTTTTCTGCCTTAAAAATAAAGCGTTCTTGCAAAAAGTAGAGAATTACATTTGCAAGAATATAAATAATGATAAAAATAAAAATCCCAAGTGCCCAATATGACATGTATGCTAACTTTTAAAACTTTAAGATAGCAAAAGTTTGTGAACTCTACTGCATTTTATAAAAAGAAACAGTTTAAGTCCTGAACACCTAACACCTAACACCCAACACCAAACCAATGTCTTACTTCAAATTCTCCAAAATGAAATCAACGGTTTTGTTGGTGTTTTTGTTTTCCATGTACGAATCAGTAATGTGCTTGGAATCGACTGCGTATCCGTTTTTGACAAGGGAATCTATATTTTCTAAATAATCTAAGGCTATTTTTCCGCGAAGTAACGGTTTCATGTCTTTACCCGATTTGTAGTAGTTATAGATTTTTTTCAGTCCCGTGAGATACAGATAATCTTTTGTAAATCCACCACCGCGATGTGCGCGCACGGAAATGTTAAAAGCAGTTTCTCGGTCTAAATCGTAATTGTTGACAAACATTCGAAAGGTTTCCGAAAACGAATAGCCTTTTGCCAAACTGTTGACTGCAATCACGCGATATGCCAGTTCTTTTAAGCGTTTTACCGTCAAATTATTACTCATATATTCTGAAAATACCGCCAAACCTTCTTGAGTTTCTTCATAATTGGGAAAACCGTTGGAAAATATTTTAAGCGGATGCAACAATCCGTTCATGGTAGTCACCATGTGTACGCCAATTTCATGATTGGTCAACACCGCAATTTCATTATCCGAAAAGGTGTGTTTTTCGTTGATAACTAGTGTTTGAAAGTTGTTCAGCACCATGGCAATGGCGCTCATGTCTTTTGAAAACTTAATGTGATAGCTAAAATCGTATTGTTTAGAATAATCACGAAATAATTTTTCAGTTTCTTTGGGAGAATATTTAGGCTGAAATTGTGCTTCGGAAGGATCTTCATCTTCAAAATGCAGAATAAACTTTGCGTTTTCTACATCTTGCTCTTTTGGTGTTCCGAACGAACGCAGACTATTGTAATAAAACTTTCGTTTCGTTCCTATCGTTTGAATACACTGTACCAAGCCTGAATACGCATAAATAACATCTTCATATAACTCGCGAATATTTTCATCTTCTATGTATTCAATAGGTTGTGAAATGAGTTCGCGATGGAGTTGAAAACGATCAAAATCCATTTTTGGATATTTGAACTTCGGATCTTTTAGGTATTTTGACTTGAAGAATTTTTCTTTTTCTTCTTCTATATTTAACGGATTGACATAACTGAGTAATTCAATCTTTTTAACAACTTCGTTGATATTGTTGTCAATATCAATAACTACTTTACTGGCTACATTAATATCCTTCATCGTACGTCTTTTTCTTAGCTATATTGTTGGTAAAAGCCGTCTGCATGTT
This sequence comes from Kordia periserrulae, assembly GCF_003054265.1. GTDB lineage: Bacteria > Bacteroidota > Bacteroidia > Flavobacteriales > Flavobacteriaceae > Kordia > Kordia periserrulae. The sequence goes on from NZ_QBKT01000004.1 coordinate 371,818, forward strand.
GCGGAATGAGCGTTTTTAACGCTTCTTCAACCGCAGCAACAACTTCGGGGAACATGATTTGCTCAATTTCGTCGCAATATATCTTTTTTACTTCAGTTGCCAAAACTAAGGTATTGCTAAAATGCTCCGTAATAAACTTTAAAAAATAGCCATTTCCTTGAAAAGTATCGTTAATTTTTGAGGTTGAAGCAATTCCATTAGGCAATTTGATTTCTGAAAGCATTTTTCGCCACAATTCTATGATGCTTCCAAAACGTTCATTGTCAACATTAGACGTTCCCAAATTGAAGGTTGGTACTTCGCGCGTCCAGCGTTTCCAATTGTACGAATGCATGTCGTACACCACACAAACGCCAAATTTTTCTTCCAATTTGGCAATTAACGCGTGTACTACTTTGTAAAAATTGGCGTGTTTGTCTAAACTTTTCTGTTTCATCGCATCTGGCAACGGTGAATGCCACAGTTGTTTTCCCCAAGCATCTTCGTAAATGGCACTTTCTGGTGCACGATTCAAGTCGTATTCAAAGCGAGAATCCATGCCTGCAATCACAATCGGATGCGTTTGTACCATTTCTTTCGTCGCAGGATCTTCTTCAAACCAACGATCGTATTCCGTGTGCATGCAGTTTTCCCACAATTCGCGTCTAAATTGATGTCCGTCGTGTACCGCGCCACAGGCATACGGCACGTATTTGTCTATTTTTATCGTAAATGAATAATCGGAAGCAACGGCTTCAAACAGTTCTTCATTTTGAATATTCGTTATAATCTGCTCGATGGTTAGTTTTTTCATATACAATTTAAGATTACTTATGCTGATCGTTTTGATCTAAATAATTTGACAGCAGCTTCTGGGTTTTCTTTTTCAAAATTAATCTCATAATCATAGTCATACAAGGCTAAAAAGTTATCTAGCTCTTTTTTCTTGTCTTTAGCAACGCTGTTTGCTTCTCGATATTTATAGAAAGGAGCAAATGCATACACTATTGCAGACATTCCTATCCCAATTCCGATAATGCTTATGGTAGAAACCCAGCCAGTATCATACAAATACTGCGTTAAAAAAATATCTGCTACCATGATGACTACACCTATGATTGAGAACATCACTAAATGTCCAAACACATCTACTTTTTGATCTTGGATTTTTTTGTATTCTTTGTTGATTCTCGCAATTTCGTTTTTTGCATTGATGTTCAACTCAATTTTAGGACATTTACGGATGAAATCTGCCTTTTTATTCGTGATTCCACACAAATTTCCTGTTGTAAAGTCAAATTTTTTATGCTCGCAAAATGAACAATGTTGGTAAATTTCCATGCGTTTTTATTTTATTGTAGCAAGCTTGATACTTTTTTGAACCACATAATCTCCTTTTTGATTACGAGAAACACGTACGTCTGCTTTATATTCTAAATTATTCTTTTTTAACCAAGTTTCCAATTCCGACAACTTTTTTTCGTAAAGGTCTATTTGCTGTTTGCATTGTTGTAACGGACGAAACGCTATGGCTAATAAAATTCCGCCTGCGGCAATCGCACCTTGAAAAATTGGAAATTCCGTCCATTCCTGAACACTTCCGTAGGCGCCAATTCCCATAATACCAAGCGCAATAATCCCTAACAGACTAGCTTCTTTGAGTAAACTTTTTCGTTTGAGTTGTAGTTTTTCAATAGCAACTAGCGTGTCAAGTATTTCTGTTTGTAGTGCTTGTTTTTCTTCTTCATTCATCCTGCAAAAATACGATTAAAAGCGGAACATGTTTTTAAGCATAACAAATAGTATAATTATAGCAGCTATTATAAAAACGGTAGTGATGACACTTGTATATTTTTTATTTGTTTCATAACGTGAGACGGTAGTTTCTGGTAATTGATCGTGCCAGCCCATATCGCCAAAAAAAGAAAAAGCTTCAAACGGAATTTTTCTACAGAATGAACGCCCAATAATTTGACCAAAATTTGTTTTCAAGGATGTATATCCTGTTACAATCGTGCTGGTTAAGAATTTTGCTGGTGTCATTCGGAAGCAACCTTCAAAAATAGTATAGTATAAAATTCCTGTCACTAAAGAAACAACATACAATCCTAAGTTTTCTCCCATTACATCTTCTATATATCTTGAAAAGATTCTTAATTCTCGCATCAGTATGGGAGAAAAGACCAATACAATGATGACGGAATCAATAAAAACGTTTAAAAAACGTGTACCGCGTGTTGCGCGTTGGTACGGAATTTCAACTTTTCCTTCTTTTAAGAACAAAACTTCTAGTTGTTCTTCTGGCAACGTTCTTAGAACGACACGTTTTTTGCTTTCGCGTAAATAGATAAAGCAAACACTCACGGTAACTAAAATTTTGAATAGTGTAAAGAAAAACGTTAAGAAAATTCCTGAAATGCTTATTTCTTCTGAAAGTGGTCGATTGCCCAACGTAGAAAACAAACCTATAATGGCAAAAATTAATAGAAGAGCCATGATTGCGTTTGAGATAAACATAATAGACATACAGAATTGCAATAATCGTTGCTCTGTTTTTTTAGAAATGAAATACAACACAATGGCAACAATAATCATGAGATAAAATACAGGAATAAATATTTCTCTAAATAATGAAAAACTGCTCAGTAAATCTATGTCCGTTCTAAATAGCTTTGTTCCAAAATACGAGAGTTTCGTATAATCAAACATAAAATAATCTACAGTTGTGATGGCGCCAAATCCTGTTGAAAAGTCCGAAAAGTTCACGATAATGAAAAGTACCAAGAGTATCAAAACGTTGTACATAGCAAAATACACGATGTTCTGATAAACGAAATCTTTAATTTTTTGAAAATTCATGCGATAATTGGTTAGTTACTAATGAAGGTGTTAATTGTATAATGTTCCCCATTCCGTCCACGAACCGTCGTATACTGCGTAATCTGTGTAATCAGCAAGTTCAGCTGCTAACGCGAGAATACACGCTGTAATTCCCGATCCGCACGAAAAGACAAATGGTGAATTTTCGTGTTGGAAGGATGAAAAAATATTTTGTAAGTCTGTTGTTGATTTGAAATGATAATCTTGCAATACCTCCGTGTACGGTAAATTTTTGGAGGTTGGAATGGTTCCGCTTCGCAAGCCTTTTCTCGGTTCTGGAACTTGCCCTGTAAAACGAGCCTCGGAACGCGCATCTAAAATGACAGCAGCTTCATCTTGCACGATTTGAAGCATCGCGGTATAATTTTTAAATCTGTGTAATGAACTTTTTGCTTGAAAATTTCCGTGATTACCCTGATATACTTTTTTGACTTCTATCGGATAGTTTCTTGCTTTCCACGCAGGAAATCCGCCATTTAAAACGGCAATATTGTCAAATCCCATCGTTTTGAACATATACCAAACACGTGGCGAAGCGTAGATACCCAATTCATCATACACCACAATTGCACTATCTTGATTAATTCCTAGCTTTTGTGCTTCCTTCGTAAATGTTACTGCATCAACCATCGTATTGGGAAAAGGCGCAGCGGTATCACTAAAGGTATTTTTGATATCAAAAAAACGAGCGTTAGAAATTTGATGCGTTTCTGCTTGATATGTAGCATTAACGACTTTTGGAATGGTTCCGTTTAAAATCACAAGATTGGTTGCGGAAAGGTTTTCACACAACCAATCTACTGAAATTATTGGGTTTTCTAAGTGAACGTACATTAGGCGTCGTCCACGGTTTTACGAAGTCGTACGCGTCTGTCAAAAGCTTGTAACTTGTCTACAACCTTGCTTTCTATAAAATCGATTACTTTTTCCTGTAAACGTATTTTGTACACTTTATTGATATAGGTAATTCCACCAGGCGACATCACATTGACCTCTACCAGTTTACCACCAATGACATCTATTCCTACGAAGTAGAGTCCGTCATTGACCAATTTCGGTCCAATTTGCTTACACAACGCTTTTTCCGCTTTAGTTAAGGTATGTTTTTGCACACTTCCACCAGCACTTACGTTTGAGCGGTGATCGTCATTTCCAGGCACACGACGCATCGCTCCTATAGGTTCTCCATTTAGCAGTAAAATACGAACATCTCCTTGGTCAGCGCCTTCTATATAATCTTGAAGAATCACATAATTAGACGTTCCGTCGCTGTTTGTAATATAAAAATCCAACAACGATTTAATATTGTTCATTGCCGATCTTTCAATTAAAATCACACCCGAACCACCAAAACCATTTAATGGTTTTAGAATCATTTTATCAGATTTTGATTCTTTAATTTGCTCTACCAAATAATCTTTATTCTTTGACACATGTGTGTTTGGAATGATATTGCTATGCGCATCGCCAAAAGCTGCGGTGTATAATTTGTTGTTAGCTTCTCGCATTCCTTGTAATGAATTCACAATGAACACGTCATCTTTCACAGAATCCAAAAAGTTCAACATAATTGGATCTAATGGCGGATTGGCTCTCATGAATACGACATCAAAACCCGCTAAAGGCAGCATTTCTTCTCTAAGCTGTGCTTTTGCATAAAATGATTTTAATGTACTTGGCACTTTATCCATTCTACCGATAACCGTACAAAAAGCACTCGTAACACTATCGCGAATTGTTAAATTGGAAGGTGAACACATTGCCACACCATGTCCTCTTTTTACACATTCTTTGATTAAAGCTAAACTTGTATCATTTTCTGGATCGATATCTTCCCATGGATACATTAAAAAACAAATATTCATTGAGATTTTTTTTTGGTTCTTTATTGATTTATTTAAATGTAGGCAAAATGTTGGTTTTTACCCAATAATCGAGCAGTAATCTCTCGAAGTGATGTATCAAGCTTTTTTTGCTGGATAATTGTCATCCCAATTTTTAGGATGTGGTTCGTGTAATTTATCCAGCGATTTGGCAACTACCATCGAAACGGTAGCATCTCCTGTAACGTTGATGACCGTTCTACACATGTCAAGTGGTCTATCAATAGCAAAAATCAACGCCAATCCAATTGGAAGCAATGTTGGGTCAAATCCTACAGATTCTAATACTATGACCAACATCACCATTCCCGCACTTGGCACTGCCGCACTTCCGATAGAAGCTAATAAGGCTGTAAATACAATGATTAATTGTACTTGAAAGTTGATATTTTCTGGCGTCAACACTTGCATGATGAATACCGCTGCAATCGCTTGATACAAACTCGTTCCGTCCATATTAATCGTGGCGCCAACAGGCAATACAAATCCTGAAACTTCTTTGTCAACACCAATATGCTCTTCTACACGTTCCATGGTTACAGGCAGGGTTGCCGCGCTAGAACTTGTAGAAAATGCTAATAATTGTGCTGGACTTATTTGTTTTAAAAACCATAATGGTGATTTTTTGGTGTACACACTCACGATGATTAAATAGAATACAATCATTAATAACAATCCGCCAACAACGCACAATCCATACGAAACTAATTTCAGCAGAATTTCAGGGTCGTCAAAAGCAACAATAACGTTTGCTAAGAGCGCAAAAACGGCATACGGCGCAAAAAGCATAATTAAATCGACCATTTTCATGACGACTTCATTGAGCGAATCGAAAATGTCAATCATTGGTTTGGCTTTGCTTTCTGGAATTAACAACAAACAAATTCCAACAAATAGCGCAAAAAAGATAATTTGTAACATTTTCGCATCTCCCAACGATTTAAAAACATTATCTGGAAAAATATCTACCAATGGTTGTAATGGTCCAGCATCTTTTTGAGCAGCAGCTTTGGTGAGTTTGTCAGTAACACCATCAGAATCCGCATATTTCAACTTAATTTTTTCTATGGTATCTTGTGGCATTCCTGCGCCTGGACGCACGGTGTTTACTATTCCGAGTCCAATGATAATCGCTACCAACGTCGTTACAATGTAAATGGCAATAGTACGCAAGCCCATTTTTTTGATTTTTGCGATGTCTTTTAAATCAGAAACTCCTTTAATTAAGGACGCTAAAATTAACGGAACCGCAATCAATTTTAACAAGTTGATAAAAATGGTTCCAAATGGTTTTATCCAGCGACTGATGAAATATTCGGCACGTGTCGTTTTGATGATTTGTGCTGGAATTTCTTTGACGGTCGTTACGACTTCTCCATTCACAATTTGCTGTACAATTTCTTCAGAAGCCGCAATTTCTTTTAAAACTACTTTTTCGCTTCCCCAAGAAGTGGACAGTAAAATGAAGGCGAAAATAACGCCCAACACCATTCCTATCAAGATTTTCCAATGTAATGCCATTTTTTTCATGTTGTATCTGTTTCTATTTTATAGATTATGCTTTGTCTGTGTTTGTGGTAAATAGGTTTGCAATTGGTTTTCTTAAAAAGATAATCACCAATCCGACTAAGATATGTAAAAAGTTAATAATTAAATCTTGTTGTAATGGCCTAAAGTTATAGTCACTTGCAAGAACAAGCGTGCTGTAACTAGATTTTATCAATATATATAAATTCTCTAACATGTAAGGAATTTTCATGAAAACTAAAAAAAGTCCCATGATAGTGATGGCAATTTCTACAATGTATTTGCTTTCCGTATTGGAAAAATTAAAATGATTTGAAGAAAAACCTTTATCCAAGCCTAAAAACGTTACAATAGCAGAAGTCTTTCTGAATAAAAAATAAAGGATAGTCGAAAAAAGTAAAGTTAGACTCACAGACCAAAACATGGTTGATGAATTATCAATATCAAACGAATATGTAAGATAATGACTTATCGAAATGATTCCCTGAGAAAACAAATAGATTGCCATAATTCGGATGACAGCGATAAAAAAATCCTTTACGCTCATAGTTTGATAGTTCTATTGATTAAATAATAATCCGCCAACACCAATGCTGCCATCGCTTCTACAATAGGAACGGCGCGTGGCACCACGCACGGATCGTGGCGACCTTTTCCTTGCATTTCCACAATATCGCCGTCTTTGTTGATGGTATCTTGCGATTGCATAATGGTGGCTACAGGTTTGAAAGCCACCGTAAAGTAAATGTCCATTCCGTTGCTAATTCCACCTTGAATTCCTCCAGAAAGATTGGTTTTTGTCGTACCATCTGCATTGAAAATATCGTTGTGTTCGCTTCCTTTCATTTTGGAGCCTGCAAATCCGCTTCCATATTCAAATCCTTTGACGGCGTTAATCGACAGCATGGCTTTTCCGAGTTCTGCGTGTAATTTGTCAAACACAGGTTCGCCCAATCCGACAGGGACATTTTGAAGTACGCACATTACGGTTCCGCCAATGGTATCACCTTCTTTGCGAATTTGACGAATTTTTTCTTCCATTTCCGCCGCTTTTTCCACATCAGGACAGCGCACGGGATTGCTTTCTGTTAATGAAAAATCGAGTTCGTGATAGGGTTTATCAATCGAAATATCTCCCACAGATGCCACAAACGCATTGATTTTAATGTCTGAAAGTAATTGTTTGGCAATGGCACCTGCTACGACTCTACTTGCAGTTTCTCGTGCAGAACTTCTTCCGCCACCGCGATAATCGCGATGTCCGTATTTTTGGTCGTACACATAATCGGCATGCGATGGACGATAGGTTTCTTTGATGTGTGAATAATCGTGTGATTTCTGATTGGTATTGTGAATGGCAAATCCGATAGGAACGCCAGTTGTTTTTCCTTCAAAAATTCCAGAGTAAAATTCTACCGTATCGGGTTCTTTACGTTGCGTCACAATCGCTGATTGCCCGGGTTTTCTACGATCCATTTCGTGTTGAATCATGTCCATATCCAATTCCAATCCTGCTGGACAACCATCAATAATTCCTCCAATTGCTGCGCCATGCGATTCTCCAAAAGTGGTTAATTTGAATAGCGAACCAAACGTATTTCCTGCCATAGTAATTTTTTAACGTTTGTAAATTTAAAGGAACTGATTTAAAAACCCAACAAATGCTTGAAATTAACTTTATAAGTACTTCCAGCAATACTTTTGTCATGTACATTTTCTTTTGTTTGAATAAAGCTAACACCAATCTCACATTATCTTAACATTCAGCGATTTCTGTTGATAAATTGGTAACATTCCACCAACGAACCTTAACACTATTTTTTCATGCATTTTGTGGGTTTCTTTTTTATTTGCAAATAGTAATAATAGCCCATGAAAAAAAGAAAGATAGACCTTGTGGTGATTTCCGATGTTCATTTAGGAACCTACGGTTGTCACGCAAACGAACTACTCGCCTATTTGAACAGCATTGATCCTAAAAAAATTATTCTGAACGGAGATATTATTGATATTTGGCAGTTTCGAAAACGCTACTTTCCCAAAGCACATTTACAAGTCATCAAGAAATTAATTGATTTTACGACAAAAGGTGTTGAAGTGATTTATATTACGGGAAATCACGATGAATCCTTGCGTCGTTTTTCAGATACCACGCTTGGGCATTTTTCATTGGTTGATAAATTGGTGCTTGAATTGAACGGCAAAAAAGCATGGTTTTTTCACGGCGATGTGTTTGATGCTTCTATTCAAAATGCCAAATGGATTGCGAAATTGGGCGGCATTGGCTACGATTTGCTCATTCGCTTGAACCGAATGATTAATTGGGTATTGCTAAAACTTGGTCGCGAAAAATATTCCTTATCGAAAAAAATAAAAAACAGCGTCAAAAAAGCCGTAAAATATATCAGTGATTTTGAAGATGTCGCTGCTGATTTAGCGATTGACAACGGATACGGATATGTGGTTTGCGGACATATTCACCAACCACAAATGGAGAAGAAATCCAATCGTAAAGGCTCGTGTATTTACTTAAATTCAGGTGATTGGGTTGAAAACTTAACTGCGTTGGAATATCACAAAAACCGTTGGAAACTCTATCGCCATACCGAAGATCGCCTTACTGCTTTTTATGCAGACGAGGAATTAAAATCCATGGATTATAAAGATTTATTGGCAGCCATAACAATTATCAAAGAAACAAAATAGGTTTTTATTTTTTAGACTTCTTTGAAACGCTCTGCTTTAGAGTTGCTCGCTTTGCTCTCTTTTAGACTTGGCTTCGCCTCTTTGAATGTTGGATGTTGAATGTTGAATGTTGGATGTTGGATGTTGGATGTTGGATGTTGGATGTTGGATGTTGGATGTTGGATGTTTAATTTTAAATTATAATTCAAACAACAAACCGTCAGTTCGAGTAATTTTCATAGAAAAATCTAAAAACATTTTCCAAAATACGAACAGCGAGTAACAACGAGCAATACCAAAGGCGAAGCCGTTTCCAAAAGTGAGCAAAGCGAGCGATTCTAAAGGCACGAGCCGTGTCTAAAAATCTAAACCAACGCGCGTCTCAACACCGTTATCGGATGCAATGCTTCCCTACTCGTTCCATCTTTAATTTGATGTCTGCAACTTGTTCCATTGGCTGCAATAATAGTGGTAGCTGCTGCGTTTCGAACGGCTGGAAATAGCGAGTGTTCTCCAATATTCATGCTGATTTCATAATGCTCTTTTTCATAGCCAAACGAACCTGCCATACCGCAACAACCCGAAGCAATAATCGTCGGTTTGTAATTTTTTGGAAGATTCAAAATATCAAACGTACATTTTTGATTGGACAAGGATTTTTGATAACAATGCACGTGAACTTTAATGTCTTTCGCTTCTTCCGTAAACGCTTCCGAAGTAATTGCTCCCAACTTGATTTCTTCTGCTAAAAATTCTTCTAATAAATACACGTGTTCTGAAAGTTGTTTTGCCGCCGTTTTATCATCCGCCAAACGAATATATTCATCGCGGAAGGTTAAAATGGCAGAAGGCTCAATGCCCACCAAAACCGCATCGTTGTTGAGTAGATTTTTAAAGATTTCTACATTGGCATTGGCTACTTTTTTGGCTTCTTCCAAAAATCCTTTTGAGATAAAGGTTCGACCGCTTTCTTTGTGTTTTACATATTGTACGTCATATCCCAATTGTACTAATAAAACCAAGGCATCTTGCCCGATGTCAGATTCCAAGTAATTGGTAAATTCATCGTTAAATAGATACACTTTTTTAGTTTTTGTCACTTTTGGAGAAGCCGTTTTGAATGACTTTTGAATAATTTTCTCTAAAGTCTTTTTGGAATTTGTAGGTAAATCGCGTTCTACCGCAACACCAAGTGTTTTTTTGATGATTTTTGACGTGAAACCATTTGTTTTGACGAAATTGGAAAGACTCGGAAATGTACTTGCCAAACGATTTGATTTGGTTGAAAACGCAAACGATTTGTCACGAAATGTAGGTTTGTTCGATTTGTAATATTGATATAAAAATTCTGCCTTTAAGGCTGCTACATCTACATTGCTTGGGCATTCGCTAGCACAAGCTTTACAGCTCAAACACAAATCAAACACCTCTTTCAATTCCGTGTGATTGAACTTGTTTTCTTTTTCGGAAACCGTTAAAAATTCCCGCAACGCGTTAGCTCGTGCGCGTGTGGTATCTTTTTCATTCGTCGTAGCGCGATAACTTGGACACATAGCTCCCGAAAACGACGCAGGTTTTCTACAATCGCCCGAACCGTTGCATTTTTCAGCCGCTCGCAGAATTCCTTCACTATCTGAAAAGTCAAAAATAGTTTCAATTTCAGGTTCTTCACGGTCAATTTCATAGCGCAGCGACGTGTCCATTTTAGCAGCATCGACAATTTTCCCAGGATTGAAAATCGTGTTCGGATCAAATACGGCTTTAATTTCTTTTAGTAATTCGTAATTCTTCTCACCAATCATGATGGGAATAAATTCCGCACGCACAATTCCGTCACCGTGTTCACCGCTAAACGAACCGTTGTATTTTTTGACCAACTTGGCTACATCATGCGTTATTTTTCGAAATAAAACGACATCTTCCTTTTTCTTTAAATTCAAAATAGGACGCAAATGCAATTCGCCCGCGCCTGCATGCGCATAATACACGGCTTTTTGCTCGTAATTGTCCATCAACTGTGTGAATTCGGAAATGTACGCTGCCAAATCTTCCAGCGCGACTGCCGTATCTTCAATACATGCTACGGCTTTTTTATCGCCCACAATATTTCCTAACAGTCCCAAACCAGCTTTGCGCAATTCCATCGCTTTGGCTATTTCCTCGCCTTTCAACACAGGATAGTGATAGCTTTTACCTTCTTTTTCAAGCGAAGCCAATAGTTTTTCGGATTGTATTTCTAAATCGTCTTTGGAGTTTGAGCGTAATTCTAGTAACAAAATGGCTTGTGGATCGCCTTTTACGAAGAAGCGGTTTTTAGCTTGCGCGAGATTGGATTTTGTACAATCTAAAATGATTTTGTCCATCATTTCGCAAGTGTATAAATTGTGTTGCATGGTTAGCGAAACCGACTCCAAACAATCTTCTATACTGTTGTAATGCGCTGCTACAACACAACTTTCTGCAGGTTGCAAATCGTCCAGCTGTAGCTTGATTTTTGTGGTAAATGCTAAGGTTCCTTCACTTCCTGAGAGCAATTTACACATGTTAAACGTTGCTCCATCCGTAGAAAACGGTTGCAAACGCAACAATTCGTCAATGGCATAACCTGTATTTCTTCGGTGAATAGCGGCCTTCGGGAATTCGGCTAAGATTTCACGCTGATTCGCTTCATCCGAAAGCATGTTGTATATTTTTTGATAAATGCTACCTTCAAGCGTTTGCAATTGTCGTTTTTGATGAAATTCATCTACCGTAATTTCACCAAAAGTGACTTCACTTCCGTCAGATAGCAATACGTCCATTTCCAAAACTTTATCGCGCGTAACGCCATATTGAATAGACGTTGTTCCAGACGAATTGTTTCCAACCATGCCACCAATCATACAACGATTGGACGTTGACGTATTCGGTCCAAAAAATAAATTGACACTTTGTAAATGATTGTTCAATGCATCTCGCACCACGCCAGGTTGCACGGTGACAGTTTTGGCTTGTTCATCAACCGAAATGATTTTTGTGAAATGTTTCGACACATCTACTATAATTCCTTCTCCTACACATTGTCCCGCAAGCGAGGTTCCAGCTGTTCTGGGAATGAGCGATGTATGGTACGTATTGGCAAAATTGATGAGTAATTGTAAATCGGTGGTATTTTTAGGATAGGCAACCGCAAGCGGAAGTTTTCGATATACAGATGCATCGGTTGCGTATAAAATTCGATGTAAATCGTCGTAAAAAATCGTTCCTGCAAACGTTTTTTTTAGTTGTTCCAATTTCGTCTTCATGCCACTTTTTTACGTGTCTTTTGCAATTTTTTTGGCAATATACTTTTATTTTTTTAGTTATAAATAACAACCAATGATGAGTTCATCACAAGATATTAACAAGTATTTCTAACCACCACTTCTAGCAGTACCGTAACGAATATGAGGTATCGGTTTTGCCGTAACAAAAGTACATAAACTAAAAGAGTATATTATGAAAAAACTGGTGATTTTAGGAGTTTTATTTGTGGGATTTTCAGCTTCAGCCCAACAAATAGCAGACAATGCTATCGGATTGCGAATTGGCGGAAATAATGGTTTTGGTACTGAAATTTCGTATCAAAGAGCGTTGTGGAGTAACAACCGTTTGGAATTGGATTTGGGTTGGAAAGACAGCGATGCCTACGATGCTTACAAACTCACAGGATTGTACCAATGGATTTGGAATATTGATGACGGATTTCATTGGTACGCGGGCGCAGGTGGCGGAATTGGGAGTTGGAAAAGTAATCGAAATTTGACCAACGACGGTGTGTATGCTTTTCTTGCAGGCGATGTTGGAATTGCGTATTCTTTTGAATTTCCATTACAGCTTTCGCTAGATGTACGTCCGGAAATTGGCTTTGATAATGGTTTTAACGATGACTTAAATTTTGATCTAGCGCTGGGCGTGCGTTATCAATTTTAATTTTTCTAGGGTAATTCTACACATTTGGTTAAATTTGCGCGTTTAACTTTAAAATTAGCAACAAAAATGTATATAAACATGAAAAAAGTATCTATAATTACTTGTATGATGGGACTGTTATTGTTTGTTTCCTGTGGCGAACAATCACAAAATAGTGGCGATGGATATGTGATAGAAACTACCGTCAATGGAATTCCTGATGGTGTCCGTGCATTTTTGAAAGTGCCAAATGATAAAGGTGCACCACAACCCAAAGACACTGCCATTGTTCAAAATGGTAAATTTATCTTTACAGGAAAAGTTGAATATCCACAGTTAGGTTTTATTTATGTGAATGGTACCCAAAGTAACATCAACGTTATCTTAGAAAATGCTCCAATTTTGATTGATGCTCATAAAGATAGTTTGTCGGCAGCTAAAATTTCGGGCGGAAAGCACAATGAAGAATACCTCAACTTTATTGAGGCTTCGAAAGAATTATCAAAAAGAGTGCAAGAAGTACGCGCTGAATATCAAAAAGCAATGATTGCTAAAGATACGGCAGCTGTTGCTATTGCTAAAAAGAAAGTTTCTGCAATCGATAAAGAAGCGCTACAATACCAAGAAGATTATGTGTTAGAACATCCTACTTCTTATATTTCTGTAATGTTGGTAAACCGTATGCTTCAAAATAAATTGACGACTCCAAAAAATGCAAAACAGTTTTTTGACGGACTTCCAGATGATATGAAAAAGACACGTATTGGTCAGGAATTGTTTATCAAAACTACCGAACTGTTGCGTACGGCAGTAGGAAGTGTTGCTACCAATTTTACAGCGCCAAATCCTGACGGAGAAATGATTTCTTTGAATGATATCAAAGGAAAAGTCACGGTGATTGATTTTTGGGCAGCTTGGTGTGGACCGTGCCGAAAAGAGAACCCGAATTTGGTAAAGATTTACAATAAATACCACGAAGATGGTTTGGAAATTATCGGTGTTTCGCTTGATGGTCGTCCAAATCAGAACAATCCTAAAGAAGCGTGGATAAACGCTATCAAAACTGATGGATTGCCTTGGCATCAAGTTTCAAACTTAGACGGCGGAAGAGATGCCATTGCAAGAACATACAACGTACGAACTATTCCTGCAACGTTTATTTTGAATGAAAAAGGAGAAATTGTTGCAAAGAATTTGCGTGGCGATGTCTTGGAAGCAAAGATTAAGGAATTGCTTGGGAAATAATTTGGTGTTGGATTTTGGGTGTTAGGTTTTGGGTGTTAGGTCGCTTCGCTCTTGGTATTTTGGTAGGTGAGTTGTTTTGTTTGTGAGTGTTTGAGTTTTAAATTTCGTTTTTCGTTTAGATAATGAAAAAGCGAAAACCCACAACTAGCAACTGACAACCGATAACTGATTTCCAACGAGTTATTATTTTTCGTAAAAAAACGTATATTTTTTATTTGCGCGGTTCAAAAACAATGCTATATTTGCATCCGCAATAACGCAAAAGCGTTTGGGGAGATACTCAAGCGGCCAACGAGGACAGACTGTAAATCTGTTGGTTTTTACCTTCGCAGGTTCGAATCCTGCTCTCCCCACAAAAAAAATCCGTTCAAGTTTTGAACGGATTTTTTTGTATGTCATCTTCTCTACTCAACACGTGTCATCGATTTGAATGTATCTAGAAGTTTTGATCCAAAAGCTACAACTCTATCTGTAAATGTATATGATTTTATCAAGCAACTTTCGCCATCGTACAAGATATTCTCTTCGGAAGTCATTTCCATTTTAATATCTTTATCTATGGTGAATTCAACTACACTTAAAGAATCAGCGCCTACTTCTTCTCTATACGCCTTTTCCGTTTCTGCTTCAATGAGTTTTCGTAGTCCATCAGTTAGTACCTCTTTATTATATTTAAAATTATAATCACCGTTGTCTTGCTTATACATTCCATATTTTAATATTTGTGTAGATTGTGGTATAGGTTCATCTACCTTTAAAGAATCTGAAACCGAACGATTGTAAGGAATCGTTTTTTGATAATACATACTAAGCTGCTCTATGTCATTTACAAAAATATTCTCAATAGGATTTCCTTGATTGTGTAAGCTATTTACAATTTCTGTTAATGCTTTTATGGATGCTATGTCGTTGTTTTTATAATTTTTATTCAAGATTTTTTTGAGCTTGCGCTGAAGCTTTTTTTCATTACTCAATGTAAACGTTTGGTTTGTGAGATGATAGTCTATATCAACTATTACATCTTCAAAAAGTTCTGTAAGAGAGTTTCCGTTTTTTAAATTGGTGTAAAACACTGAAAGATTTGCAGTGTCGTCTTTGATATCTTTAAACAAAATATTTAATTGATACGAAATGGTGTCTGCTTCTTCAACGAAAATAGACTTTTTCACATCATACTTTAGTTCCATTCCTTTCGTAAAGGATGGAGATAGTTTGATGGTTGCTGCTTTTTCATTGATATCTACTTGTGCGTTCATTGAAAAAATGATGAAACACACGATACTTGTAAAAATGGTTTTAATGTTCATGGTAGTTATGTTTTTTACAAAGAAAAAACATTTATTTTACCCTTTTATATAGGAAAATTCCCCTTTTTAAAATCGCTTATTTCGTCTAAATCTTCCCTGTTTTTATCATCACAAATAAAATAACAATAGGAATCGCGAGTAAAATTACCAAAAGAGTTTCTTCATAAAGTCTGTCGGGACGAAGAATGAGCGTAATGACAAATCCCGCGACAGCGCCACCAAAATGCGCATCATGTCCAATATTACCCAAACGATTTTTCATTCCATAAATAGAAAAAAGCAAATAACCAATTCCAACTACATAACCTTTGATAGGAATAGGAATGAACATCAGATACAAATTCATGTTTGGATATAACAAAATAGCCGAAAATAACACGCCTGAAACCGCACCACTCGCGCCTAACGCCGTATAATGTGGCTCATTTTGATGAAAGAAATACGATAATAGGTTTCCAAACAATAAACTGGCTAAATAGATGAGTATAAAATACTGTGTTCCAAGTGTAAAGATGACATAGTTTGCAAAGAAATACAGCGTTAACATGTTGAATAACAGATGTGTGATATCAGCATGTAAAAATCCGGAAGTAAACATTCGAAAATGTTGTCCGTATTTAATAGCACTGATATTGAACAAATATTTATTAAGAAAAGATTGATCGTCAAATCCTTTGATTGATGGCAACACATTTGCTAAAATGAGCACAATGGTTACGGGTTCTAAATTCATCATGAAATAGCCTTTATTAGATGCCAAATATAGCTATATTTGTCAAAAATATACGATTCCTATGCAGCTTGTCGCATTCATTATTATCTATCCTATTCTTTGGTTAATCTCCTTGTTGCCGTTTCCGCTGTTATATTTATTTTCTGATTTTTGCTATTTTATTACTTATCATATAATTGGCTATCGAAAGAAAGTTGTTCGCGAAAATTTAAAATTAGCCTTTCCTGAAAAGAGCGATTCGGAACGCTTGAAAATTGAGAAAAAGTTTTACAGTCACTTGTGTGATATGTTTTTAGAGATGATTAAATCGTTGACTATCTCAAAGAAATCGATGCGAAAACGTTTTGTATTTCCGAATATTGAGCTGATTACCGAATATGAAAAGCAAGGACGAAGTATTTTGTTAATTTCTGGACATTACGCCAATTGGGAATGGATGAATATTATGAATGAATATGTGTCTTATAAAGGTTTCGGAATTTACAAACGACTCACCAATAAGTATTTTGACAAACTTGTCCGCGATATTCGCGAACGTACTGATGCAAAACTAATTACCACAAAAGAAACCTTTAAAACCATTAAAAAGAATGAAGATGATGGTTTGTTGGGAATTTATTATATGGTCAGTGACCAATCGCCAAAACCGTTAGATCATTATTACTGGACGGAGTTTATGGACATTGTGGTTCCTTGTTTTGACGGACCTGAAATTTTAGCGCGAAAAGCGGATATGCCTTTTATTTATTTTAAGATTGAAAAGGTAAAGCGCGGACACTATCAAGGTTCGTTTATCGATTTAACTCCTGAAGGAATTGAAAATTACGCACAACACGAACCTACCGAATTTTTCTACAGAGCTTTAGAAGCACAAATACGCGAAGTTCCGGAGCATTATTATTGGGTACACAAGCGTTGGAAACACCGAGATAAAGTGCCTGAGAAGTATCAAAAGTAAGCGTGTTTTTCTATTTTTTTCACTGTACGGAAATCCGTAATTATTGTTCCGATTATTATGCTAGTTTTACTTTAAAGTAAAATTTAGTATGAAATCAATTTTTGTGAGCTATGTCTACGAAGACATAAAATATTTGAATAAAATTAAAAGATGGGAAAGTAAAGGTTTACTTCCCGGTTATACAATTGTTGCTGAAAAAGAAGACAACAGAACTAGCGGAAAAAAAGCAGTAAAAGAATATCTAAAACCATTGATAAATAAAGCAAATATAGTGTTGGTACTGATTGGAGATAATACACATAATCACAATTGGATTACATGGGAAGTTGAGGTTGCGAATAGTTTACATAAAGATATTGCTTGCATGCGAATTCCCAACACTACTGGCAGTAAACCACAGATTTTGAATAAGTATCCAGAATTGCAATTTCACGCTAATCAAATAACAAGTAAATTTTGAATATGAGTGACGAAAAATTAAAACACCTTGAATTTATTCAAAATATCATTACCCGAATGAACACTAATTCTTTTCATTTGAAAGGATTATGTATCACCATTGTTTCTGCTTTATTGGCTATTTACTGTGCAGAAAAGAATATTCTTATCATACTTTCTGCGCTGTTTCCGCTGACGGTATTTTGGTTTTTAGACACCTACTATCTCATGCTTGAGCGAAAATTTAGAAGTTTGTACAATGATGCTATCCAAAAGAAAAGTTCCATTAAAGAATTTAATATGAATATACAAAACTATACCAAAGGTAATTGTAATTATTGGAATACCTTTTTCTCTAGAACAATTTATCCTGTATATCTCTTACCTAGTTTGTTAGTTATTAGCACGTATGTATATATTACATACATAGCTTAAACATACAATCAAAAAAAAGTTATGTGTATAAAGTACAAGTTCGTCAAAACTATATTGCGTACTGAACTAATATCAATTTACACAAAACCATTAAAAAAAGCCATCCATAAATGGACAGCTTTTCATTAATTCATATTTTTTTATCGTCTACAAATTCGCAATCTCCTTAATTTCGCCCATAATGCGCTGTGCCAAGTCATCCGCTGCTTGTTGCGATTTGGCTTCTGTGTAGATACGAATAATTGGTTCGGTGTTCGATTTACGTAAGTGTACCCAATTTTCTGGGAAATCAATCTTTACACCGTCAATCGTAGTTACATTTTCATCAGCATACTTCTCTTCCATCGCTTTTAAAATTCCGTCTACATCTAATGTTGGCGTCAACTGAATTTTATTCTTGCTCATAAAATAACTCGGATAACTATCACGTAATTCGCGAACGGTCATGTTTTTTTCTGCCAAATGCGTTAAGAATAATGCAACACCAACTAACGAATCGCGTCCATAATGCAATTCAGGATAAATGATACCTCCGTTTCCTTCACCACCAATCACAGCATTGGTATCTTTCATCTTAATGACTACATTCACTTCTCCAACCGCACTAGCTTCATAGCTTCCTCCGTGTTTTTCCGTGACATCGCGCAAGGCTCTTGACGATGATAAGTTAGAAACTGTATTGCCTTTTTCCTTTCCTAGTACATAATCTGCGCAAGCGACCAAAGTATATTCTTCGCCAAACATTTCGCCATCATCACAAATAAATGCCAAACGATCAACATCAGGATCAACGACAATTCCGAAATCAGCTTTTTCTTTCACTACCAATTCTGAAATATCGGTTAAATGCTCTTTCAACGGTTCTGGATTGTGCGGAAAATGTCCGTTAGGCTCACAATACAATTCCACCACATCAACATTCAACGCGCGCAATAACTGTGGAATGGCGATTCCTCCTGTAGAATTCACGCCATCAACAACCACTTTAAAATTTGCTTTTTTAATCGCTTCAACATCTACCAATGGTAAGTTGAGTACTTCTTCTATATGTTTGGTGATGTAGGTATCATTTTCAGTCACGCTTCCCAAATCGTCTACTTCGGCAAAATCGAAATCGTCACTTTCGGCAATTTCTAAAATGTCAGCACCATCGGCACCATTTAAAAATTCACCTTTATGATTCAACAATTTTAACGCATTCCATTGTTTTGGGTTGTGACTTGCGGTTAAGATAATTCCACCATCGGCTTTTTCTAACGGAACGGCTACCTCAACTGTTGGTGTTGTGGACAATCCTAAGTCAATGACATCAATTCCCAAACCTACTAAAGTATTGACCACCAAGCTCTGAATCATCGCGCCAGAAATTCGTGCGTCTCTTCCAATGACAACCGTTAATTTTTCTTTGTTATATTCTTTCTTCAACCAAGTTCCGTAGGCACTTGCAAATTTTACCGCATCAATAGGTGTCAAATTATCACCTACATTTCCTCCAATAGTTCCTCGAATCCCTGAAATTGATTTGATTAAAGTCATATTCTGTTCAATTAAAATTTCAAGCAAATATAAAAGTTCTTGATGGATTTTGTTCGCACAGCACAATTATTAATGATTTCATAATTCCATACGCAAATATTTATGTACTTTAGAAACTCTTTTTAAGCATACATGAATTTTTTAGCGCACATTTATCTTTCACAAAACGACGACGAAATTACGATAGGAAACTTTATTGCCGATAGTATTCGTGGCAAAAAGTATAAAAAATATCCACCCAAAGTGCAACAAGGCATTTTACTGCATCGCCATATTGACACTTTTACCGATGCGCATCCTACGGTGCGACAAAGCACGAAACGTTTGCATAAAAACTACAGTCACTATAGCAGTGTTATTGTCGATATTTTATACGATCATTTTTTGGCGAAAAACTGGACAACGTATTCCGATGTTCCACTCGAAACGTTTGTAAACGATTTTTACCATTTGCTGGAAGATCATTTTGAGATGCTTCCCGAAAATGTACAACGCTTGCTTCCGCACATGATTCACGACAATTGGTTGGTGAGTTATGCATCGATTGAAGGCATTACCAAAGTATTGGAAGGTATGAATCGCCGAACGCAAAATCGTTCAAAAATGAACTTAGCAGTTGTGGAACTCAAAGAATTTTATGATGAATTTGAAGCAGAATTCACCTCTTTTTTTGAAGAACTCATAGCATTTTCCAACCAAAAACTAAACGAATTACAACATGAATAAACTCTTACTTTTTAGTCTTACTTTTTTACTATTTTTTTCTTGTAAAGAAACCGTAAAAGGCGTTATTTCTGAAAATGCAATGGTGGTTTCGGCGCGTGAAGAAGTCTCCATGATTGGGAAAAATATTCTTCAAAAAGGCGGCAATGCATTTGATGCCATGGCAGGAATGGAATTGGCGTTGGCGGTTGCCTATCCGTACGCGGGAAGTTTGGGCGGCGGCGGATTTATGGTATATCGTTTGGATGATGGAAGCATTGGCGGATTGGACTTTAGGGAAAAAGCACCGTTGGCAGCGTCTAAAAATATGTATTTGGATTCTATTACGCAGGAAGTCATTCCCAATAAAAGCACGCTGGGCGCAATGGCAGTTGGAATTCCTGGAAATATAGCGGGTATCTTTGCTTCGCATGAAAAATATGGAAAACTACCAATGAGCGAAATCATTGAACCTGTGATTGCCTTGGCAAAAAAAGGTGTGGTTGTAACGAAAAAACAACAAGAACGCTTGGAAGAGTATCGAAGTGAATTTTTAAAAGTAAACGATGCTAATTTTCTATTTGCAAAAGCGTGGAAAGCGAACGATACCATCAAACGTTTGCAATTGGCAAAAACGCTGGAACGCATTCAGAAAAACGGTCGCGACGAATTTTACAAGGGAGAAACGGCACAAAAACTCGTAGCGTTCATGCAACAATCGGGCGGTATTATGACGCTGGAAGATTTGGCAAAATACGAAGTGAAATGGCGTACTCCTATTACGTTTACGTATGATGATTTACGCGTCATTTCCATGTCGCCGCCGTCTAGTGGTGGAATTTGCTTGGCAGAAATCATGAAAGCGATTGAACCGTATGCTGTGGACGAATTTGGACACAATACTGTTAAATCGATTCAACTAATTACCGAAGCAGAACGCAGAGCCTATGCAGATAGAAATTATTTTTTAGGTGATCCTGATTTTGTCACCATTCCCACAGAAACATTACTAAGCGAAACCTATATTAGAGAACGAATGGCAAACTTTTCTTTTGAAAAAGCCACGCCGTCATCGGAAGTCGCGCATGGAAATATTGAAATTGTAGAAAGTAATGAAACCACGCACTACTCCATCGTAGATCAATTTGGAAATGCGGTATCGGTCACAACCACGATTAACGGTGCGTACGGTTCCAAGTTGTATTGTGAGGAATTGGGTTTCTTTTTAAACAACGAAATGGACGATTTTAGTGCCAAACCTGGCGAACCCAATATGTTTGGATTGATTGGTGCAGAAGCCAACAGCATTGCGCCTGAAAAGCGGATGTTAAGCTCCATGACACCTACAATTGTTGAAAAAAACGGAAAACTATACATGGTTGTGGGAACGCCAGGCGGTTCTACGATTATTACGAGCGTATTACAAACAATTTTAAACGTTCACGAACATAAAATGGGCATGCAAGAAGCCATCAATCAACCGCGATTTCACCATCAATGGTTGCCAGACACGATTAAAATGGAACCTGACGGATTCAGTCCAGAAATACAAGCAAAACTCACCAAACTCGGTTATACGATTGATGCTACGAACAGTCCCGTCATAGGAAAAGTAGAAGGCATTTTAGTATTGCCCAACGGAAAGTTAGAAGGCGGGGCGGATCCGCGTGGGGATGATAAGGCGGTTGGGTTTTAGGTTTTAGGTGTTGGGTGTTGGGTGTTGGGTGTTGGGTCGCTGGCGCTTTTTGGTATGTTCGTATTTTGGTATGTTGGAATGTTGTATCTCGATAGCTCCGCTAGGTATCTTCAATTAAAATTTATTTTAATTTCGATAATGCTCGATATGACAAATGTTGGATGTTGGATTTTGAATTCCTTTCAAACTAAACTCCTAAACTTATAAAGCTTTAAACTTCAAACCGTCACTTCGAGTGTTTTTTCGCAATGAAATGAAGAAAAAATGTATCGAGAAGTACTTTGAAATCTAAGCTTTTCTCAATAGTGTTGATGAGCTTATCGATGCACATCAAATCGACATGACAAATATTGAATTTTGAATTCCTTTCAAACTAAACTCCTAAACTTATAAAGCTTTAAACTTCAAACCGTCACTTCGAGTGTTTTTTCGCAATGAAATGAAGAAAAAATGTATCGAGAAGTACTTTGAAATCTAAGCTTTTCTCAATAGTGTTGATGAGCTTATCGATGCACATCAAATCGACATGACAAATATTAAATTTTGAATTGCTTTCAAACTAAACTCCTAAACTTTTAAACCTTTAAACTTCAAACCGTCTCTTCGAGTGTTTTTTCGCAATGAAATGAAGAAAAAATGTATCGAGAAGTACTTTGAAATCTAAGCTTTTCTCAATAGTGTTGATGAGTTTATCGATTCATATCAAATCTATAATTATACTTTCAAGCTGATGGTTCGTGGTATAAAAAACATTTTCAAATCAACATATTAAAAAATTACAATACACTGTGTTTTTTGTATATGATTAAACTCTATATTTACGCACTTTTTTTTATGACTTGAACAAGTGCCATACGTTAACGGATTGGCTCTCCTGGGTGGATGAACTTTCCGATAAAGATTTTGTAATTGTTGACAATTTCTTAGATCAACAGAGATTTGATACAATTCGATCGTTTTTTCTATCACATTTAGAAGATTTTACGCGCGCTGGAATTGGTGCGTTGAGTGAAAATATAATACGCGAGGACATTCGCGGAGATTATACGTATTGGCTCGACAGAAATAGAGATGCAAGCTTACACGCGCTTTGGGACTTGATTGATGAAACCATGTATATATACAATCGCTATTGCTTTCTGAGTCTGGCAGGACATGAATTTCATTTAGCACATTATCCAAAAGGCGGACATTACGATACCCATTTAGACCAATTCAACGCTCGAAACAACCGAACGATTAGTATGGTCATTTATTTGAATAAAGACTGGCAAAAAGGAGATGGTGGTGAATTGGAAATTTTCCGCAAAGACGGAAGTTCTATACTCGTAGAACCTATTGAAGCAAGATGCGTCATGTTTAAAAGTGCTGTAGTGCCACATCGCGTCATGCCATCGCACAAACCTAGATATAGCTTAACAGGATGGTTATTGCAACAACCGTCGGCTTTGGGGAAGTTTTTAGGGTGATTGTTGTTGGTAGCGACTTTGCCTTTTGGTATGTTCGTATTTTGGTAGCGCTTCGCTCTTGGTATGTTGTATCTCGATAGCTCCGCTAGGTATCTTCAATTAAAATTTATTTTAATTTCGATAATGCTCGATATGACAGGTGTTGAATTTTGAATTTTGAATGTTGGATTTTGAATTCCTTTCAAACTAAACTCCTAAACTTATAAACCTTTAAACTTCAACTACGAAACGTCTTTGCGAGACGAAGTCGTGGCAATCTGTGTGTCATAGTGTAGTTTTGGTATTTGAAATAACAGATTGCTTCGTCATACTTCCTCGCAAGGACGTAGCAAAAAATATATATAGGAATTTCTTCAAACTAAACTCTTAAACTTATAAACCTTTAAACTTCAACTACGAAACGTCTTTGCGAGACGAAGTCGTGGCAATCTGTGTGTCATAGTGCAGTTTTGGTATTTGAAATAACAGATTGCTTCGTCATACTTCCTCGCAAGGACGAATCAAAAAATTTTCAAATGAACACATTAAAAAACATCGATACACTGTTACATTGATTCATTGATACATTGAAAAAGGTTCAGTAATAATTGAGATCCCTTTGGGAAATCATTTCTTGAGGTTATTTATAGCTTATTTTCTATATTTTATAGCTTCGAAAGGGTTCTGAAAGGGGTTCAAAGCATTAAATAACCGAATATTTTCTTTACACAACCCAAAATATTCATTAAACAACCGCAACGAATGATTGTTGTAACCGAAAAGAGTCTATATACAACGTCAAGGAAGGTTTGTGGGAATGGTTGCCGATATTGTAGAACCGTTTTTAATCACTAATGTCATTGTCATCATCTACTTTTCTCGCCATGATGCGTTCGTAGATTTTTTGAACTTCTTTGCTTAGTGTATTATTAAAATCTGGGTCATTGTCTTTTTCAATAGCAACACGAATAGCTTCTTCAATGATGTACCAAGCCATGCTTCTGTTTTTGAAATCCATAACAGGTTTTGCCGTGTATGGCAGTGCTGTGTATTTTCCTAGATTGTACTTTGCATCTTTTCGATTCCAACGACAGAAATCTAAAATGATAGGAATGATTTTCACTTGCTTACTTGGCACCAGCTTCTCTTCTATTTCTTTTTGACGCCGCGCAATGGCAGTTTTGATTTCGTGTTCTTTGATATATTTGGTTGCTAGAAAGTTAGGACTTACCATAAAGAAAATGATATCTGCTTGGTTAAATTTTTCTTGAATTTCCTTATTCCATTCCGTACCAGCTTCCAATTGCGAGCAATACCACGGATTTTCTATCAAACCATCATCGTGCAACGGTACTAAGTTTTTGATAAACTCATTGACTAGTTTTAAATCGTCTTTGGAATAACTGATAGTCACTTTTTTCATGGTTCCTTGTAGTTCTTTGTGTAGGTATATTTTGTTTAGCACATTGTCGTGCAACTGTTGTACATTTACATAGTAATTTCCGTCAATACTCACGCCAATGTTGACTTTATCACTACGCCAACCGCTGTTTTTTGTTGCTCTCTTCTCTCCTTTGAGTTTTAATTCATGGTTTTTGAATCCAATACGGTCAACCTCTTCACTCATACTTTCTAGTTCGTAGCTTGGTTTGCCGTCTTTGTGGATGACTTCGATGATAAAGTCTACTACTTCTTTTTGCAAGGCACGATTTTTTTCCTGTTGGTCTCCATATAATAATAAACACATTTGCTTACGGTCATATTCTATCAGCAATAATTGTCCGTCTTTTTGTATCACCAAACCTTTTTGCCAAAACATATACGAATCGTCCTTTTTAATAACATCTGCATATTCCGTAAATAGGTCAAGCAAAATGTTATTCATCAAATAACGGTCAGACGATACTTTGATATTTGCCACACCAAAGGTATAATCTTTCAGCAATTGCAACCACGCAGGCGACGCTTCGGGTAAGTATTGCGGCGCGTACCAACAATCGTCATGCGTTTTAAAGATTAGTTTAAAATCGCTGAGTAGCTTTTGCAATTCTAAGGCTGTCAATCCCAACTCATTATCTTTTCCAGCTTTTTTCAATTCATCCGTTAGTTTTCCTTGTTGTTTTTGAAGGTTTTCATTTAAAATTTTATTATAAATCAACTCCAATAACAATTCGGGTTGCGTAAAGATTTTATTGGGCAATCTTTTATGAAAATAGAGAATACAGCCTAGCTTGTGCAGTGTTTTTAGAATGGTATTATCTTCTTGATTAAATTTCTTTTTATACTCGGCTAATGTCCAAAACTTTTTGGTGGATTTTTCCAAACCATCTCGTATTTCAGCATATATCGGCGGATGCAAATTCTTTTGATGCAACATCTCAATGCGCTCGTCCAACAATTCAAACATGCCTTCCAAACGCTTTTGATGCAACAAGCTAACAGAACACGTATTGAGCATAAAAGGCGGTCTGCTCGTATCTTTTTCTTTGTGTGGTGAATGAATATTGAATTTTTCCAAATAGTGGTCATCCGGAAAATGTGAATAAAATTCTAGATTATCATTTTCATCTGTATGGTCAATACGGTTTTCGATGAGCACCATTTCGATGGGACTGTCATGTTTGCTCAATTGCTCCGAACAGCGCAGCCAATAGTCCAATTCAAAAATTTGCTCGCCTTTGATACGTGTATTGGTCATGTCTTTTGTCCAAAGCAATACATGCAAGGCTTGCGGACTAAAAAACAGTTGATGCGTAGCATGAAAATACTCTTGTCCACCAAAATCCCAAATATGTAATAATGGCGTTTCTATACCTTTTTTTTGCAGTTCTTTATAGACCAAGCCATGCGTGGTCTCACTATTTATAGGATACAGATTGGTAATTTTCCTGTCTTTGTACCATTGCTCCCAATATGATAGCAAATTTGATTTCCCAATATTCGTATTTCCTAATAACAATACTTTGATATCATGTAGAAGTACCTTTTCTTCGTTCGTTGCTTTGGCATTTTCGTTTAGCTGCAACCAACGGACGATTTCTTGAGCAGAACTATTTAGAATGGTTTCTGGAATGTTTTTAATTGGATTGTTTGAAAGATACAAACTCGTCAACGAAGTCAAGCCTGAAAGTGCTTCGAGATCTTGAATTTGATTATTATCAAGATACAATTTTTTCAACGAAGTTAAGCCAGAAAGTGCTTTGAGGTCTTGAATTTGATTGAAAGAAATATATAAATACTTTAATAAAGTTAATCCAGAGAATGCTTTGATATCTTGAATTTGATTATAAGAAATATCTAATTTCTTCAAAGAAATCAATCCAGAAAGTGATTCGATATCTTGAATTTGATTAGAAGAAAGAGATAACTCCTTCAACGATGTTAATTCAGAAAGTGATTTAATATCTTGAATTTGATTATTAGAAAGAGATAACTCCGTCAATGATGTCAATTCAGAAAGCGCTTCTATGTCTTGAATTTGATTTCCATAAAGATTCAAATAAATCAACGAAGTCAAGCCAGAAAGTACTTCGAGGTCTTGAATTTGATTATTAGAAAGGTATAAAAAGGACAACGAAGTCAAGCCAGAAAGTGCTTCGATGTCTTGAATTTGATTAGCAGAAAGACTCAACAAAGTCAACGAAGTCAAGCCTGAAAGTGCCTCGATATATTGAATTTGATTATTATAAAGATCCAATGTTGTCAACGAAGTTAACTTTTCTATAAATTTAATATTAGAGATTCCTTTATCTATAATTTTTAACCTTACAAGCTTTCCTTCCTTATTTAATTTATAATTACTTTCATCAAGTTTAAACCCTAATACCGCTTCTACATATTCCAATTCGTTGTTAAAATCTGCTGGGTTTAGTTCTTTTGACATGTTTTTTTGTTAGGTGTTGCATCTCGACTATGCTCGATGTGACAGGTGTTGGTTTTTTATATCTTACTAAAATAGGAAATATATTCTTACACTTCGACAAGCTCAGTGTAAACTTTTCGACAGGCTCAGTGTAAACTTTTGGTGTTAGAGTTGTTAGATTTTTTAGACTGGCTTAGACTTCTTAGATTGTTGGAGGCGCTTTGCTTTTAGAGTTTTGGAATTTTGGTGGCGGCTTTGCTTTTTGGTATGTTGTATCTCGATAGCTCCGCTAGGTATCTTCAATTAAAATTTATTTTAATTTCAATAATGCTCGATATGACAAATGTTGGATTTTTGAATTTTGAATTTCTTCAAACTAAACTCCTAAACTTATAAACCTTTAAACACCAACTACGAAACGTCTTTGCGAGACGAAGTCGTGGCAATCTGTGTGTCGTAGCGCAGTTTTGGTATTTGAAGTAACAGATTGCTTCGTCATTCTTCCTCACAAGGACGTAGCAAAAAATTTTCAAATCAGCACATTTTCAAATTATCAAATTAAAAAAACATTGCTACATTGCTACATTAGCAAACTGCTACATTAACAAAATTTCCATAAGTCATTTTTATTGTCTATTTTGGATGTCCCGAATAATAATGTACTATTGAGAATTAACCTAAATCCAACGTTGTTGTTGCCAAAAAACTATGCGCATCTTGCCTGTTTTTTGAGCTTTTTTTTATGCGCTACAGCGTTTACTGCTTGCGTTGGTCAAAATTCACAAACAGCGATTTCGGAGGAGCATCAAGACGATATACAAGTCATATTGGCAGACGATTGGGAGTTTTATTGGAATGCTTTGTTGACTCCTGAAGAGTTGCCTCAAAATCCTGCTTCAGAGAAGGTTTCATTGCAAGACTGGACAAACTTTGCTGCTTCAAACGCCGAAAGTTTGCCTGCGTTTGGCTATGCTACGTATCGAACGACAGTGACACTTCCAAAAGAACGTCCGCATGTTTCGTTGTACATTCCGTCGATTTATGCAGCTTCTAAAACGTGGATTAATGGCAGATTGGTCTCTGAAATCGGAAAAGTCGGAAAAACACGTGCCGAAACGTTGCATAGACGTTTTTCGCAAATTATTCCACTGAATACCAGCGATACGCGTTTTGAAATCGTGATTCAGGTCGCGAATTTTTACCATCACAAAGGTGGCATCGACAAGCCTTTGATTATTGACAATTCTCAAAAACTGCAAAACCAAAAATCCAAACGCATCATTGCTGACATGACGTATATGGGAAGTTTGAGTTTTATTGGTGTCTTTTTCCTTTTGTTCTTTTTGTTGTATTGGAATAAAGATAAAGCGGTATTGTATTTTGCAGTGCTGTGTTTATCGCTCGTTTATATGTCGCTCAGTGACCGATACGCGCCTTTTGCAGAGATTTTTGAGTCGATTAGCTGGATTTTCTTGACGAAAGTGGAATACATTTCATTATTTTTAGCGGGCTTGTCCTCTAGCCTATTTTTCTATACCATTTTCGTCAAATTCGTTCCAAAAACATACAAAAAAATCATTATCTACGGATTTTTGATATTATGCACACTGACCACTTTTTTACCTGCGCCACATTTTACTCGATTCGTGATGCCATTTTTAATTTTGATGGTTATTAACATTTTATATGTGTTTTACATCATCATCAGAGCGCTTACTAGTCAGCGTCATGAATCTATTTTGATGATGACGAGTATGGTATTGGCGTCGCTGATTTTCTTTTCGCATATTTTTATCTTTTTAGGTGAAAGTAGCAATATCATTGTGTATGTGAATTTTGGATATATTATCGTTTTTCTATTGCTTTCCATGTTGTTGATGACAAGATTTGCCGATTCGTTTCACGCACTTGAAAAAGCAAAAGTAACGGCACAAGCACAGCAACAGGAAATTGCAACGAAATCGGAAGAACTTTCCAACGTCAATATTGAACTCAAAGAAAATGTCCGTCAATTGAAGAATTATAATGCAGAATTGAATAGCTTTAATCATATTGTTTCACACGATTTAAAAGCGCCGTTGGTTGCCATGCATTCGCTGGTTTCTTTTATGGAAGAAGAACTCGATTTGGAGACCAATACTGAAGCTGCCACACATTTTGAATCGCTCAAAGGACGTATTTCTAAAATGTACGCGCTGATTAATGGCATGCTAGAATATTCTAAAATTGCACGCGGAAAGAAAACGAAAGAAACCTTTAGCATTCAAAAGTTGCTAGAAGAGATTGTGCTTACACTGAATCCTGAAAATCTACACGAAATTCATATTCCGAAAGAAGACATACAGATTCACACCAGCAAAGTAGAATTGGAACATGTATTGTTGAATTTAATCAGTAATGCCATTAAACATTGCGATAAAGAGAAAGCGATTATTACGATTTCACACACGAAAATTGCGGACATGTTTACGTTTTCTATTCGCGATAATGGTCCTGGAATTGACGCAAAATATCATTCCAAAATTTTCGATATGTTTTACCAATTGAAAAAAGGAAATATCGAAGAAAGCACTGGAATTGGCTTAACGATAGTAAAAAAGATTGTTTCTGGAAATAAAGGAAAAATCACGATTGATTCTGAAGCTGGAAATGGTACTACGATTACGTTTACTTGGAAGGTTTAGTTGGTTGTTTACACTGAGCTTGTCGAAGTGTTGCTTGTCTTTTTCCGATTTGTCACTCTTAACTCTTAACTCTTAACTCTTAACTCATAACTTTTTAACTTGGTTGTCGGTTAACTTGTTTACACTATTAGTTATTTTAAAATTTAAACTCCTTAACTTAACGTGAGTTCGATATAACTATTTTATTATACAATTGATTACTAATAGATTATACTCAATGTCAAATCGAGCGCAGTCGAGATTCCTTTGGAATTATGAATTACATAGTGATTTCTTAAGTCGAACTCACGTTAACTTATAAACACATAAACTTCATTTATTGGTTAAACATACTTTTACATTTTTAAATTTCGTTATTCGTTATTTGTCTATTTGATAATGCTTTTTGTTTGAAATGCCATTTTGAAACAAAGCGCTTGTCGATAGAATTTACAATTGTAGATTTTTGACATGTCAATGTAAGCATAAAAACACCTCAAAAATCTACAATCGCTTATCATTATTCTGAAATCAAAGAGATTCCCGCTTTCGTGAGAATTTAATGATCATCATGATGTTCTGAATGATTTCCAAATGGTTTGATGATGAGTCCGATGCTTAAAATAAATCCATCGGTTGGCGCATAGATTTCTGGAAACGTCGGATTGCTATGTGGCGGCAATACCAATGGCGAAAAACGACTTTGCCTTCTGTCTGTAAAGTTTTCAAAGTTGGCATAAATTCCGCCCCAAGAAAAGTTACGCATCGCTAAGAATCCCATCGTAATGAAATCGGTGGTTTCCGTACCATTTGACAAGAATTGCGAACCTGTGTAATAGGTTTCATACCCCAAACGCCATTTTTCAGTTTCATACATCACCACGCTTCCTGCATTGTGTTTTGCAGTCAATGGTTTTTGCGGATTTCCTGGCAAGTAGCGAAGTTTTGCATCAATCAAAGCATAATTGACAAACCATTTGAAAGCGCCATACGAGAATTTGATATTGGTTTCTGCTCCTTGCGTCAAAATTAATCCGTCTGCATTTTCATATTGAAAAAAGTTGTTGTCATTCACATTTAAAAGCAAACCATTATCAATAGCAGTCACATAAAATAATTGATTGATGGAGAAGCCAACCGTATCGTCAAATATTTTGGTTTTGTAGTTAAAATCAAGGTTCAAACCATACGAACGCTCGGCTTTTAGCACATTTTTGTCAATTCGCACAATGTTTTCAAAGTTGATAAATTCTGCTTCTTCAGTGAATAAATCGGGTGTTTTATAGCCCAATCCGCCACCAAAACGACTTGAAAATCCACTGTCGTTTTTATATAATAATGATACTCTCGGCAATGCAAAAACGCCCCAACCTTTTGCAAAATCGGTTCGTAAGCCTGTTTCTAAAATCCAGTTTTCCGATAAGTCAAAGTTGGAATTGACAAAGACACCTAAGGTCACGTCATCTTGATCGCGTTGCAATGCTGCATTGTCATCTTCGTCAAAATTGGTCGTGTACAAATTCGCGCCAAGCGTCCAATCATTTTTGTCGTAGTTGTGTTGTAACGTCGCTTCAGTAAAGGAATTGAGTTGTGTTCCGTTAAATTGTAAATTCGGCACATTCAATTCTCTGTCAAAAAAGGAGAAACTATTTTTAAGCGTAAAAACTCGCGTAGAATCTATTTTTGTCGTGAATACAGCTTGACTACTTAAACGTTTGGAAATGTTTTCTTCCGTGTATTGTTGTGTACCATTTTGGTTGTTTTCAATAGTGGAAACATCGCCACCGATTCGATCGTCGTACGTTCCGTTTAGTCCAATCCAAAACGTGGTTTTTTCAGATGGATAGTAATAAAATTTCGGATTGAACGTAATCGAAGTCGTTTCTGGGAGATTGCTAAATCCGTCATCTTCTGGGTCAAATATTTGTTGATAGTTTCCAGAAGCATACAAACTCACGCCAAATTTGTCATTTCGCTTGCTGTAGAAAGCGTTTAACGTACTTCCCCACGCGCTTGTTTGGGTAAACATGAAATCTAATTCGGGTTCATAATCAGGTGTTTTAGACACCAAATTGACCAATCCTGCAATAGCACCGCCGCCATACAACGTGGAAGCACTTCCTTTGATAATTTCAAATTGTTTTAAATCTAAAGGTGGAATTTGCATGATGCTCAGTCCGCTTGAAAATCCACCAAATAACGGAAAACCATCGCGTAAGAGTTGTGTGTAGCGTCCGTCCAATCCTTGAATTCGGATGTTTTGGTTGCCACTACTTAGCGATGTTTGCTGCATTTGAATTCCTGTACTTTCGCGTAATACCATGGAAATATTGGTCGGATTCATCATGTTTTTTTCAAACAATTCTTCACCGCCAATGACTTCGATTCGTGTAGGAATGCGTCGAATGTCACGCGTACTACGTGTGGCTTCAATGGTAACGGCATTTAACGCTCCTTTGGATTCTTCCAAATAAAAGATGAATTCGGCAGAAGAAGGCACGGTAATCGTTGTTTCGATGGTTTTATATCCCAAAAAAGAAATCATCAGTTTGTGCGAACCGTTGGGAATGGCTGTAAAACTCGCGATTCCTTCCGTATTCGTTATCGCGCCTTTTTGTAAATCTTCAAAGAGCACATTCGCGCCAAGCAAAGCTTCTTTTTCGTGTTCCGTAAGTACTTTAATTTGGATAGTGTTTTGTGCGTTTGTCCAACCGCTAAGCATACTTAGTAGCAGTATGCTCCATATTCGTATTTGCATAAGTGTGTTTTTTGTGAAGCTAGATTTTTGGAAACTAGAATCTGGAGTCAGGAATCTAGAATCTGGAGTCTTGAATCTTGAATCTTGAATCTTGAATCTAAAATCGTAATTCATTCCAAAGTAATCTAGACTTTATTTTTACATTATAAGAACTCCGAGTATGAAACTGATACTTTTCATGGTTTTACAAATATAGCATAAGTTTGAGAGTTGATAAGTCTAGGTGTTTAAAAATCATCAATCAAAAATCATCAATCAAAAATCGTAAATCGTAAATCGTAAATCGTAAATCGTAAATAAAACTAATCCATTCCTGGAAAACTGGTGACAAATTTCACTTTGATGTCTGCAAAGCTTTCAGCTACATAGACTTTTAAATCTTCTCCGTATTCTACCACTTGCCATTCGCCGCAATCGTCCGCAAAGTTTTCTACAAGTTTGACTTTAATATCGGCAAAACTATTCACAATCTTGATTTTTACATCGGCATCTCCTCTATTCTCTACAAAACGAATTTTTCCGTAGAGTTTTTTGCCTTCAAATGTGCAATCGTCATTTTGTGTTTTTGGCGTAGAAGCGGAAATGCAAAATGTAGCTATGAATACTAAAATGATGATGTTAGAATAGTTTTTCATGATTAAAATCGTCTTTTAAATCCTAGAAACTCTTACTTTTTTCTTTTTCAAACGCGTATTGTCAACTTTTTGAATGACCTCTTTGACTTTGGATGCTTTTACTGCAACAAAGGCACAATCTTGTTTGAGTTCAATCATGCCGAGTTCGTCTTTATTGAGTTTTCCTTGCTTTATGAACAATCCTGCAATGTCTCCTTTGGAAATTTTATCTTTTCGTCCACCCGAAATAAAGAGCGTTTTCCAGTCAGATGGTGTTGGACGTTTGGTCGATACCATTTCTTCAATAACATCTACTTCGGCGATAAAATCAGGCACCGATTCTTCTTTCCATTGCAATACAAACGCCGTTCCTTCCGCATGCATACGTGCTGTACGACCGTTACGATGTGTGAATTCCTGCGCTTTTAACGGCAATTGATAGTGAATGATGTATTTTATTTCAGGAACGTCAATACCACGCGCTGCCAAATCGGTTGCAATGATGAGTTGATGCGTTCCGTTTCTAAATTTAATCAATGCGCGTTCACGATCTTTTTGTTCCATTCCGCCATAAAAACAACCGTGCGGAATGTTGTTTTCGTGTAAAAAGTCGCTCACATATTGAATCGTATTTTTAAAATTACAAAAGATAATTCCTGGCTGATTCGCCATGTGAGAAATGGTATTCAGTAAGGTATCTAATTTATCTTTAGCAGGTGAAAGAATTCGTTTTACAGTAAGTTTCGCTATTTTTTCTCCTAAATAATTTATGGTCAATGGTTTGTGCATGCCCACGAACGCTGGAATTTCCATGTCTTTCGTTGCCGATGTTAGCACGCGTTTTTCAATATTGGGCAACAATGAAATGATTTCTTTCATTTCTTCTTCAAAACCAACTTCGAGGGATTTGTCAAATTCGTCCAACACTAAGGTTTTAATCGTATTTGTATCAAACGTTGCTCTGCGCAAATGATCTGCGATTCTACCTGGCGTTCCTACTAAGATGGCAGGATTGTGTTTTAAATCGACTTTGTCTTTGGAAAAATTGCGCCCGCCGTACACTTCATTGACTTTGAAGCCTGCTCCCATTTCGCGGGTTACTTGTGCAATTTGAATTGCCAATTCCCGCGAAGGCGCTAAAATAATAGCTTGCACATTGTCATCATCTGCGTCTAATTCGTTGATAATTGGTAGTAAAAACGCTAAGGTTTTTCCTGTTCCTGTAGGTGAAAGCAATATGGTATTGGGATGCGAACTAATAGCAAGTTTTGCTTCTTCTTGCATTTCGTTTAGGCGTTCAATCCCCAATTTTGCTAAGATTTCGCGCTGATTTTTTGTGTTTTGTGACATGTTGCAAAATTACAGTTATTTTTTGGTTGTTTTGCATTTTATACAGCTTACTGAAAGATTTATTTGTTCGTGAATGCTGACCTTTGTTTTATAAAATGAACGAAAAACTTCCTTAATTTACAGTTTTCACATACAAGTTTGCTATTGATTTTTAGTAATTTAGACGAATAATTTTTAAAAAATATAGTTATGAGAAAAAAGAAAATGCAATCGTTAAGGTTTAAAAAATCAGTGATTTCAAATTTAAGTGCTGAAAAAACAAAAGGTGGAGTTTCAGGTCATTGCACATCTAGTGTAAATCCGCACGAATGCTTCTTTGCATGTCCAGATTCATTATATGCGCCTTGCGATTAATACAATATTTTTACGTAAAAGTAAGTAATCGTTAAATACTAAGAGTTTTTCTTTAGGAATACGCAGTTGTTCCGAACTTTTAGTATTTTGCGTTTATGAAACGAACCATTCAACAATACATTTTATTTACGTTTCGATCGATTCTTTTCTGGGTTTTGGCGTTCAGTTTTATGATTGTAATTCGCTATTTCGGAATTTTTGAAGAAAAAGGCGTGAGTATTCTTCCCAAATACGAATTACCCTTAATAGACTTGCTCAGTTATGTTGCGATTTCTGCAATTCCTTTCGGGATTTTTTATGCGTTTGTGGAGTTTTTATTTGACCGTTTTTTGGCTAAAAATTTGGCGTTGGGCGTGATTGTATTTACGAAAAACTTCATCTATTTGGTAATTCTCATCTTTTTAGTGAGTTATGTGGTGGAATATTCGGGGTATATGCTCGATGTTTCTTTGGAAGAAGAACGTGGCTGGTGGCGCACGAATAAAACGTTTTGGTCCATCATGATTTACTTTGTTGTGGCATCATTGGTGTTTTCGTTTATCAAGATTGCGAATGAAAAATTTGGTCGCGGTGTGTTTTTTAAGATGCTTACCGGAAGATATCGCAAACCGAAAGAAGAACAACGCATTTTTATGTTTCTCGATTTAAAAGCCTCTACCACAATTGCGGAAAATTTAGGACATTATACGTACAGTCAGCTGATTCAAGATTGTTTTTACGATTTGAATGTAATTGTTCGGAAATACGATGCTGAAATTTACCAATATGTCGGTGACGAAGCCGTGTTGACTTGGTCGTACAAACGTGGCATAAAACGCAATAATGCGGTGGAATTGTATTTTGGTTTTTTGGATAGGATTACTTCTAGAAGTGTGTATTACCAAGAAAAATACGGTTTGATTCCTGAGTTTAAAGCAGGAATTCACGGCGGAACGTTGATGGTTACCGAAGTAGGAAGCGTGAAGAAAGAAATTGCCTATCACGGCGACGTGATTAATACGACTGCACGAATTCAATCGCAATGCAATACGTATCATGCAAATGTGTTGATTTCAGAAGCATTGTTGCAAAAATTAGAACTTCCTGAAAAGTATCACACACAAAAGATTGACGATTTGTTGCTGAAAGGGAAATCGAAAACGGTGACGATTTATAGTATTGATAAGGTAGCCCGAGTCGGAGACTCGAGCTAATAACGTTGTACGTTTCAAAGTACTTCTCGATACAAAATTCTTTCAGAATTTCACTCGAAGTGACGTTTGGGATATTGAAGTTGAACTCGGACTTGAACTCGAACTTGAACTTGAAATATCATACGTCATTTTGATTTCTTTGATAAAATAATTCATATTGATGAAAACTTCAGCTTAACGAAATATATTTTCAATCTTACATAAAAAACATTGGTACATTTTCAAATTATCAAATTGATACATTAAAAAGTCAATCCGTTTCTTCTAAAAAAAAGAATTCATTTACAGGTTTTTGAAACAATTCGCTAAGTTTTAATGCTAATACCGTAGAAGGCACATAGCGTCCTTTTTCAATGGAGTTTATCGTTTGCCTTGATACGCCTATTTTCTTGGCTAAATCGTCTTGTGTGATGTCTAAAATAGCACGTTCAATCTTAATTCTGTTTTTCATTATAGTCGTCTTTTTAACATGTAAAAAAACAGTAAGTATATGGTTAGCAACAACCACAATACTTGAAAATCTCCTACATCTGTTAAACCATCGTCCTCTTTTTCAACAATAAATGAAGCGATATAATTGAACAGCGGCTGCGCCAACGAAAAAATGACTCCAAAAATAAACGCCATCGTAAAGGCACGTCCGCGCATGCTTTGAATCATTTCGTCTTCTACTTTTTCTTTGGATATCGCAATAATTAACAAACCGACAAGTACGACTCTTTTTAAGATGAATCGAATTGTTTCTGAGATTTCGATATCAAATATTTTTCGAGTTATGAGGAACAAGATGCTAAGTGCCACGAGTATAATTCCAAGTTTTTTATACGAATTGGGCAATCCGAAGTTGAGTATTTTGTTCATTCTTCGTTCTTCTGCCTCACAAAAGGTTTCTTTTGACATGATGAATATGTTTTACAAATTGATAAATAATTTTTACATAATGACAAATATACTTTACATTTTGTGAAACACAAAATTAATTTTTAGTTTCTTTTATGTGCGATTTTTAAACTTGCACGAATAAATTCTTACTTAAATGCTAATTTCCATAGCAAATCTCGATACACATTTGTTTCACAAATCCACTCAATGTGACGGTTTTTTTAATGTGACAATTTGATGATTTGAAAATGTGCTAATTTTATTTCAAAGACTAATTTTGCTTTGATTTAGACAGATTGCTGCACTACGCTCGCAATGACGGATTGTAATTTTTTTGAGATGGTAATATGAGAAAATATAAACTAATAAACTCCTCAACTCATAAACTAGATTGAAAACAAAAAGATTGTTGATTTCCTAATTTTGTACTTTGAAGTATAAGAATGCAATCAACTTACTAACTCCAAAGAATACTTCGCCTGATTATTCTCGTAATCAAAGAGTTTGGAGTAATCCATAATGTTTTGAATGCCTTCGAGTTTGCAGAGATATTCGATGACTGCAGAAAGTCCGTTAAAGAGCAATTCTTTATCTCTCGGATTGTCTGGTCGCTTGTTTTTATGATGAAACGGAAGTTCGTAACCGCAAGCTTCTAAGAAAACAGCTTCTATTTTTAGGATTTCCAACGGCGTATAACCTCCAAATTTACGCCCAAAAGCTTGATGTACTTTCCCGACATAGTTTAACTCCAACGAGCCATGATCGTCAGAAAGATGTTTCCAACTGTCGGTATTGTCTAAAATATTTCCAACAGCGCATTGTTTGCAGCATTCAGGATTGATGGTATTGTTATGAAAAGCTTCATACAATTTTCTAATCGCGTCTTCGAATCGTTTTGAAATGTTCATAGTACCGTTTTCTTTTCTCAAAAGATACAAAAAAGTCGAAAAAAGTCCTATTAAGAAAATATGAGGTTGTTGTAAATTAGAATGAGTCTAAGTGTTGTGGTAACGTCAGTTCGAAATAAGTTTTATTCAAAATAAAATTGTTTCTTCCTATGAAACAAAATTTAAAAAACTAAAATTCAGCTACTTACTTTCTTTTCTTTGCTCGCCCAAAGAATACTGAATCGAGTTCAGCACAGGCTTCAACAAAAGAAAAGGCGCTTTTCCAGAGGTGTTTTTAGTTTTTCTTTTTAGGGAAAAACTAAAACCGCATAATTTTTTCTAAATTTCTTCCAAGGCTTCAGAAATTTTTAACGAAAAAATCCTGCTACACTGCGGAAAAGAAAACGTTTACTTTAAAATTTTACTTTTGATTTCTTTTACTCTTCTTTCACAATAATCATCGTCGCTTTAATACCTGTTGTCAAATTCCATTGATTTGCAGAAATGAGTTCGCCTTTGTCATCGTATACGCGGAATTCGGCAGTATTTGGTCCGGAAGAACCTTGATTTAATGCTTGAAAGTCTATTTTATTGAAGCCTTTTTGCAACGTGATGTCTATTTTTTTATACGCAGCTCCTAAGAGAATGTTTTCTACCACAACGACATCATTTACATAGACACGAACACGATCGCCGTCTACAAATTCGTGGTCTCTACATACAATTTCGACGAATTTTCCATTGCTTTTGAAGTCGCCCAAGTATTGTTCGACTTTGTATTCGGGACGAATTTCTTTGTCTTTGTTGTTCAGTTTGCGTTCAAATTCTTTGTTTCGGGTTACATATTGCTCGCCGCCAGTAAAATTGATTTCTTTTTCTTCTTTGAGTGATGCACGTTTGGAATCGGGCAACTTAATCAAACTAGTACGCTTGTTTTTTAGCAAACTTGGCACTTTAAACTCCATAATGTCTGGAGCATTTTCTTGCGGATTTAGCGGTTGCTCTGGTTTTGGAAACGATAATTTGATACGCCCTTTGGTAATATCCGCGTCATTGGTTTTTGTTTTGGTAGAATCTTTTTGCGCATGCATCGATAACACGCCAAAAAGCATGCATATAATCGTTACAAAAAAGTTTCGTTTTAAATGATTCACAAATACAGTCCCTGTTTTTCTACACTAACATCAATGTGCAATACAATATTACGCAATTTTTCAGTTAGTTTTTTACATCTTAACACACAATTATCATTCCATTTTTTAAATATCAAGTCCACTGAATTTCAGCAAGTTCCAAATGCACGATTTTTTTGATTCCTAAATTGATATCTTTTCGCTTCCAAAAGCCGCTATTTGGGTGATGTACTTGGTATTCTACATCGATAACACGCGATAATTCTTGCGAAATGATTCCTTTAAAAGCGCGTGTGCTGCCGTTAATATAGTAATCAAATTGGTATTGTTTTAAATAATTCATAAAATCATTTCGATATTTAAGATTGATCCAACCATAAAACCAAAAGTTTAATCGGGTTTGATTGCTACCTCGTTTTCCTAATAAGTAATGTAATGAGGTTTGATATGGAACGAGTGTGTAAAACGTGACTTCAAAATGTGTCAATTCTTCGGTCGAAATTTGCTGCATCAATTCTATAAATCCTGTTTTGAAGCTTTGAAAATATCCAGAAAGTGGATTCATCGCTCTGAATTCATTTTTATAGTCAAATTCGTTTTTATCAGGCGCTTCAACCGCAAAAAGTACTTTCGTGTAATTGGTATTTTTGGTAGGTTCTACTTGCGGTTTTCCGTTTTCAATCCAAAATGTCCAAGGTTTTACCAAATGCGGCATTCTAAAAAAACGGTCTTTAATGATGACAAAATCGCTTTGTACGTCAAAAAACTCTTCATTTTCGTTGGCAATCTGTTTAAAGTCGTCTAGTTTCAGACTCGTCACGCGTTTACTTTTTCGATTATATACAGGAATTGTTTGAACAATTTTCATATCGGGGAATACTTTTGTGGTGCATATTTAAGTATTCTTTTGTAGATGAGAAATTATTTTTTTTAACAATCGAATTGTTAATTTCTTTTTGAAGCGTATATCTATCCAACAATATGGCGAATTCTATAAAAAAAACGTCCAAAATTTAAAAAATTAAGGACGCTTTTAAATTTCTAGTCAATATAATTTAAGCCGAATTGACTAGTATGTGAAAAATAGTAACTAAACAGCAAATTATGTTCATATCTTTCATCTTAAAGATACAAAAAAAAGAGCCCAATTAAAAATTGAGCTCATAAAAACTCGTTAAAGTTTTTTGATAGTATTGCTGAATTGCAAACCTACCATTTTTATTTTTTTGTAGGAAATTTTATTTTTATTTAATTAACTTTTCTTAATTTTTTAACGTTTTACCGTAAAAAAACACAATCGTTCCCTTATTTATTTTTAGAATAATTCAATCAACAAATGTAGTATTTTAGAAGTATTATGACGTTTTATCATCGCTAGCCAGACGATCGCTTACATATTCTACTTGTGTTTTTCCATGTGGAATCGCTTTTCCGTTTGCATCAAGGTTGACCATTACAATATTATCTACCGTAATAATGGTTTCATGCGTCATTTTGTTACGTACTTCGCATTTAAGTTTTATGGACGTTTTCCCAAAGTTGAGAACTTCTATTCCAATTTCGACAATGTCTCCTTTTTTAGCGGAGCTTTTAAAGTCAATTTCGGAAATATATTTGGTCACTACTTTTGGGTTTTCAAGCTGAACGATGGCGTATAAAGCCGCTTCTTCATCAATCCATTCTAATAATCGCCCTCCAAATAATGTCCCATTCGGATTCAAATCTTCGGGTTTTACCCATTTTCGTGTGTGGAATCTCATGTTTTTTTCTTTTGTTATTTGTTTTTTGTTTTTTGTCGATTTGTTGTTATTCGCTATTCGCTCTTGATTCTTGGCTCTTGATTCTTGACTCTTAAATCTTGACTCCTGAATCTTGGTTCATTGCTCTCGTTTCAAAGGATTTAAGAAAAAATCTCAACATTAACATCTCACTACTAAAAAAGCGTTTCCTGTGCTGGAGGTTCGTTGTTGGTTTTCGGAATTTTTAGATTTGTTCCTAAACGCTGATTGAGTTTTTTAATGAAATATGCGGATAATAAAGGTGA
The DNA here is from genome assembly GCF_003054265.1 of Kordia periserrulae. GTDB lineage: Bacteria > Bacteroidota > Bacteroidia > Flavobacteriales > Flavobacteriaceae > Kordia > Kordia periserrulae. Next base: position 412,940 of record NZ_QBKT01000004.1, read on the forward strand.
TTCTACTTCCAAGTTTTGATGTACAAAGAAGTGAACGTGTTGCAAACCTTTGTTTATCCAGTCTTCCAAACGGTTTACCCAATCGTCTAAACGTGCATAATCACTTTCGTGATTGGCGCCAACATATCTGATAAACGCTTCGTTATTCGTTAAACGCATGTGCATAATATCACGCCTTCCGGCAGAATCGACTATGGTATTAGCGATGTTATTTTCTTGTAATAAATAATACAATTCATTCGCCACTTTTTCATCATTGAACCAATCGGTGTGACGAAATTCCATCGTTAGTGCGACATCTTTTGGCCAAAATTCTACAAATTGCACGACTCTATCAAAATCTTTCGGAGAAAAATTACTGTGCATTTGCAAAAAGATGGTTCCCAGTTTTTCTTGCAAATGCGAAACGTTGTATAAATACGAATCTACTACTGCTTCTGTGGCTTGCAAGCGTTTCCAGTGACTGATTTCTTGGTTGATTTTTGGAAAAAACTTGAAACCTTCAGGCGTTTTGTCGCGCCATTTTTCAAACTGTTCAGCTGGAAAAATTCGGTAAAAAGTCGCGTTGAGTTCTATCGAATTAAATTGAGAGGAATAATACGCCAATTCATCTTTCGTTCCGCGCGGATAAAATCCTTTTAACTCTTGTCGATTCCATTTGGCACAACCTACATAAATAGACGGTTTTTCGTCATTTTTATACGATTGTAAAACCACTTCTGTTTCTGGGTGATCGTTAGGCAATGTAAAATCGATTTGTTCAGGATTGGTGACTTTTCCAAATTTCATAGCGTACTTTTTATAAAGCATAAAAATACGGAATTCTAACTCGAAAATAGCATTTCGTAAGTGTTTTGATTCTGTTGATAAGATGGTTAACAAGTTGTTTATAACCTGTTGAGAATGACTATCTATAATCGCTACATTTAAGTAAATTTTAGTGTTATGAACGATCGAGAAAATGATTTAGTCAAAGCGCGTCCACAAATTTCTCCGAAATCCATTTCTGAAAATATGTCCAACGACGAGCGTTTTCAAAATTCCACACTACGTCCAGTTATCAAACTTCAAAGTCCTTTATTGATTGCAGCTTTTCGAAATTACATCGTAAAACGAAAAAATGTATTTTACGATTTGTCTTTGGAAAAACGTTTGCTGTATATCGAAAATGCGATTCAGAAAGATATGAAGTTTCGCAATTCACTCAAAGGAATGATTATGGGACAGTTTACGCTGGAAGAATATCAAACCTATATTCAAAATTCGTCACCGCTGAACAAGCGCATGATGAATATTGTTATTGAGCGATTGAAAGACAATGTGTTACTGTTTGAAAGAGATATGGCATTTACGCCAATTGTGTAAAATATGTGATTTTCTTGGTTCAAAAGCTTTTTTATCTTTCCATACCACATAGCGAGCGGAGTTACGGATTTGATGTACCACACAGATTAGTGTGTCTGCCGTTGGGAATACATTTTTGATAGATTGGGTAAATACGTTGAGATTATCGGTAACAGTTACCAAGATATCTTCCACACCACGCGCCTTTAAGTCGGTAAGTACGCCTTGCCAAAAGGCAGCGGATTCATTATGTCAAGCCACATGCCTAAAAGCTCTTTATGACCTTCCCTGTTAAGTCCTACGTCTAAGTAAATAGTTTTGTTGATGACTTTTCCTGATTGCCTAACTCTAAAGACAATACCATCCATCCACACCACACAATATACGCTATCCAGTGGTCTGTGTTACCAATCTAATACACGTTGATTTCCTGTCTGTAATGATAGAGATGGCGGATGTGGAGAGTTTATATCCATAAATCTCTTGAAGCTCTTCTTCTATATCAGAAACACTCATCCCTTTAGCATAAAGCGATATAATGATATTTTCAATAGGTGTAGCCGTACTTTGATGTTTAGGAACTACAATCGGATCAAAACTCCCCTGTCGATCTCTAGGAACCTTAATCTGACTCTTACCAAACTCTGTCTTTACATGTTTACTACTGCTTCCATTACGCGCATTAGCAGTGTCGCTTTTTCCATGTTTTGGATAGCCCAAGTGTGTATCCATCTCGCCTTCAAGCATAGCTTCTAATGCTGCTGAATGAGGCTCTTTTAGCATACTACTAAGTTCTTCTTGGGTTTTGATGCCATCTAGCAAACCACTGTTTAAAAATTGTTTTTTCTCTTCTGGTGTCATAATAACTGTGTGTATTATAAAATTATACAAAAATTTAAGGCGGGTTTTAAAACCCGCCTTAAATCGTATTTATACAGTTTTTTGGATACTACCGAACATCTCCATCACTCACACTCGTTGAATGATTACAATAGCCAGGTCCATGTAGAATACTTCCTGTTGTTTCACAATCACATCCGCCCCCTTCTGCGAAAACACATTTAGAGCAATTCACTCCCGAACAACTTTCACCAAATTTTGCATTTATTCGTTTCAGTGAATATTTGTTACTTCCAATTTGTTCAATTTTGATTTCTGTTCTAAATAATACAGCATAACCATTTTCATTAATCCCTTCCCCTTGAATAAATGTTTTATTTAAAATGGTGTCTTCTGTTACTTTAAAATTTTTCATTTCAGTAATACCTTCAAAAAGTTTTATCGTTTTAAATTCTTTTTCAAGTACTGATTTTTTAGGAGATAAATCATTAATACTTTTTACTATAAATAATGACTGACTTTCTGTTACATCATATTTATCATCTTCACTGCTACAGGAAAGCATGAGAAATGATAGACATAATACAAAGGTGGTTTTTAGTAGCTTTTTCATGGTTAATAAATTTTAAAAATTAATATTTTACTTTTGATATCTGCAAATACAAGTATTTGCAATTGTATCTACACTTCGTTTTTAACGTCGCTTAAAAGTGATTCGACTTGGGTGATCAGTCCTTTTTTGACCAGCATATCTATTTTAAATTGTTTTATTTAAGTATTTATATTATTTCTCTCACAATATTAAATTGTAGTATTATTCTTTGATAAATGTAAGTATAAATAATATACAAAAGAAAGAATATTATTTTTTTAACATAATAATTATTCAATTTTCAGCTAAAGACATTTAATTTTATGAAAATGATTTTTGAAATGCTTCTTGGGCTCGCTCTGAAGAAGTTGATTAAGAAAAGACAAAATAAAAATGGGCAGGGAATAATTGTTGGCTTCTCTTAGAATACAATAGAAAATATTCTAAAAAAAGAATTTACATCCAACATACATTTTCAATATCTTTGTGACCTAAATTTAGCAATAAAGATATGAAGCGTTTTAGTATTGTATTGGTAGTGATTTTTAGTGTGCTGTTGAGTGCTTGTAATTTTATGAGAAAGCAAGTAACTGCCGATGGTTCTCGAAATGTTACGATACAAAATACAACGCATGCTATAGAATATTGGCTCGGTTCGCAACCCGAAGCTGACGATAAAGATTCGTATCATTTGTATATTAAAAGAGATTCGTTGGCTGATTTTAAACGTGTGGTTGCAAACATGTTTCAAACGGAATATGATGCGGCAACAGTTCAAGCAGTAACTATTTACACCGATACTATTTTTAACGAACAAGACGTCACGCTTGCGCCAACAAACATTTCAGGTGTGCAAATTCACTTTATTGAAGATTCACACTTAAAAACCAACGTTTATAAGACTGCTGGCGATTTACAAAAAATTGACGCATTGTATTCATTTGTAGATTATTTTTCGCCTAAAGATGTGTACGATACTTCTAAGATTTTCAAGACGGACACAAATAGCGTTTTCATCTTTGTAAATGCAGATATTACTTCCAAATACGAAACGGGAAAGTCAAATTATGACAAGAATTTGGCAGATTACAAGTTGCAAAACAACTAATTTAATCACCATACTCAACTAATAACGTGCATTTTAGCTTTTTTATATAGCCTTTTAACTACTTTTTTAGCTGTCTAAAATTACATTTTCTACTTTTCTTCATCTTAAAAATCCAAAAACTTTTTAATTATGAAAAAAAGAACCTTATCCAGCCTGAAATTAAAAAAGCAAACCATTTCTAAATTGGATGCGAGAATTCATGGAGGAGCTGAAGCAGCTTCCATTCCTACATTGGGAATTATTTGTACCATTTACTCCTACTTTGAATGTGAAGACATTACACACACATCCAAAGATTATGATGGAAAACATTGTGATATTGCCACGATAAACGACAGTTGTCTTTCACTTTGTGACAATATTTGTAACGATTTTTAATCGTCCAATAACGAAACACCGTTCAAATCGGTAGTCAGTACTTCGCTCATATAATTAAAATATGGGCGAATTGCTTTAAAAGCAGCATCTACTTGTGTCATAAAATCGGCGGAAGTCACTTCCTTATCGGTAAATTTCTTGGTGAAAACAAATTGCTTCTTCTTAATCAAATCAATCGCAGGATGTTCTTTGTCAAACCCTTTCGGTGCAGTTTTTACTTCATCTCCTTCCAATTCGCCCCAAATAGTTTTGAATGATTTTTCACTAATGATTTCTCTAATTTCTTTAGCATCCATTTCAAATTCTTTGCGAATTCGCAATAAATCATCCTTATTTGGATCCCAAAATCCTGTTGCAATAAAAGATTCATCATTGGGCGCAATGTGTACATAATAACCGCCGCGCAATCTAGGTTTTACTCTATGAAAACTTCCTGCAAAATGTGTTTTATACGGCGTTTTGTCTTTGGAAAAACGAACATCTCTATAAATGCGAAACACCTTTACCTTATCAATTTGGTCGTGTTTGTTCAACGCTGTTCCTAACTGATTGAAAAACTGTTTTACTTCACGCTCAATCTCTTTAAATTCTTTTTTATTATCAGTAAACCATTCGCGGTTGTTGTTTTTTTGCAATCGTTTTAAAAAGGAAAAGGTTTCTCTAGGAATAGTTTCGTTCATGAGTTGTTATTTTTCACTAAAATACAAAATTATGATGGTCTAGAAAATTCTATTAATAAGGCGATGGCGGACGTGTAAAAATTATATAAATCGTTCCTATCAAAAATATCAACAACACAATAAAAAAGATTGCTCCAACGACTGAAAGTAATACCGTTGCTCCTGCCACACTGTAACTGTCATCATACAATTCCTTTTTAGCGGAAGCTACTTTTTTACGATCTCGATAACGAATCCATAAATACAGAAACCCTATAAACATGTATATCAAATGTAGAGGATGATGCATATTCGGATATTATGACATTAGTTACTTTAAATACACTCCATTTACTGAATTCCTAACTTGGATGCAATATCGTTGCTTTTTCCACCAGCACTTCGCTGCCTGAAATATTCTCTCGTATTCTCATACAATTCTGTAACAATGTATTGCAACTCTGCCATATTATTGACACCGTTTGCCTTTTCTCCTTTTTTGAGTAAGGTATCAAATTTACGCTGATTGCTACTGTACGCACGGATATCATCATTGTGCACAAAAAAGTAGTAATAGTAACGGTAATCTTCATCGGTTATGTTACGAGATTTTTCTAGCAATGCTATCAATTCTTTTGCTTTAATTTGAATGACTTGCTTATTTCCAGAGTGTAAAAATACTTGCTCGTCAGCGACTATTTTTTTGTATGCTGCTATTTGTGACTCAGATAAATCGTCTAATTTTTCTTCAACTAAAGCTTTGTTTTCTGTATAATTTTGAATTTCTCGAAGAAGTAATGTATTCGCTGCTAATTGATCAAATTTTTGAATGAGCAATCGTTTCTGTTCGTGGATTTGATATTTCGTTTCTGTAACGGTATCATTTTCATATTCAAGCGCCTCTCCGTATAGCGTAACTAACTTATTTTGAATAGCTTTCAATTCTCCTGCGATATTTTTATCTGTGATTTTAAGAACTGCTATTTCGTTTTCAATGACATTGATATACTGTTTAATTTCAGTGATTACCTTAGAAAAGTTGATAACAAATTGATTCGGATTGAATATTTGTTGCTGCTTTAGATTTATAGAATCAATTAAAATACTCACGGTCAAATCGCGCGATTCTGACATTTTAAAATGAAGTTCAATATCCAATCCTTTGATGATATCTAATGCCAAATGATGACCTGAAATTTCAATATAACCAATCGGTAAATTACTTGCGGGCGAGTTTCGCACAGAACCTTCTACAATATTGATAATCAGCTTATCATCAGAGTCTTTAAGTATGGTTTTGGAAGCCGTTTTGTAAATAGTTTTTGAAAGTGGTAAAATTTCATTTTTCTTAAAAATTTCTTCTAAATACGTTCCTTCTTCATGATCCAATTCTAAACAAATATCGTTCGGCAATGGCTGTCCCAAAATATTATACAATCCTTGCGAAATTACGATGTCATCATTTTCATGAATGAGTTCTTTATAGACATTGTACACTTTGACAGAAAATGTATTTTTTGCCCCAGAAATTAACGGTAAGAATTCGTTAATTTTATCACGAAAACGCATCATTCCTGAATCATAGCCGCCGTCATTTCGAATGATTCGGTAAAAACCTTCTATTTTTTGCTCCAAAATACCCACAATCAATTCTTCCTCATCATTGGATTGATTTTCATAAATCCACTGTACAGAAATTTTGGTGACTTTTGCGGTTTCGTTTTCAGTTGCTTTTTCCGCTACTAAAGTAGATTCTTTGCTTCCTGCAAAGTATGCAGCGCCTGTTACTACAATCTGTGTTGGATCTAAAGAAATATCTAACGGAATATTTGTTCGCTTGGTTAGTTCCTCTCTAATGTACGGAATTAACGTGGTGCCACCGACCATGATGATTTTATAAATCATTGAAAACTCCAATGCATTTTCAGCCAATAATTCTTCAATGAGTGAAAAAGAAGTTTCAAATTTGGGCTGAACCAATTTGTTGAAATCATCTCGTGTGATGTCAATCGTTACAAACAAATCATCTTCATCACTTTCTATTTCGATAAACGTTTCTTCGCGAACAGAAAGCTCTTTTTTCGCTTCTTCTGCTCTAAATAAACATTCGTAATAGAGTTTTTTGTATGAAGCATCATCTGAAGAAATCATTTTTTTCCAAAGATTTGCATGCGCAGGAGATTCTTTTTCAATAGCGGGACATATTATTTTCTGAATAATTTGCATGTCAAAATCAACACCGCCTAAAAAATTATCGCCTTTATGGTCAATAATTTCGAGAGAACGATTAGAAACTTTTGCCAAACTCGCATCAAATGTTCCTCCGCCAAAATCGTAAACCAACCAAGTTTCTACTTCTTCAATAGCAAGTTCTTTCACGTTAGAATAGGCAATACACGCTGCAATAGGTTCTTGTAACAGAACTACTTCTTCAAATCCTGCTGCCAAACCTGCTTCTTTTGTAGCGTTGGATTGCATGGTATTAAAAGATGCTGGAATGGTAATTACGGCTGATTTCACATCAGTATCCAATACAAAATTTGACAATTCGCTCAAAATCATCTTTGACAATTCAATAGGGCTCAACATGTCATCCGTTATAGCGACATGGTACTTTTTGTCCGTTCCCATAGCGCGCTTAAAAGATGCAAAAGTGTTTTCGGCATCTACCAAAAAACGCTCTCTGGCTTTATCTCCCACTAAGATTCTATTTTTTCGATACGAAACTACCGAAGGTAATAATTCTCTAAGTCCAACTGGATTTTTATGTACTTGTACTTTTCCATTGGCATACGACGCAATGGCTGAGTTTGTGGTTCCTAAATCGATTCCGATGTTTATATTTTTCAAAAGCAGTATAAATTTATCCTACAATAACAATTCCTTTTTGCTGCAAACTATACGAATCGCCCTCTTTTTTATAAATGATAGGTTTTAACACTTTTACAATGGTTTTGGCTTGTTCGTATAACAAACTTGCTTCTATTGCCGTGTTGGTTTCGCTGTATGTTTCGTGCAACGGGACTTCTACACGATAGCCCATTTCTGTGAGTTCATGAAAGATACGATCCAAATTGCGAGTTACTACATCAAATTTATGCTCTGTAGATTTTCGCTTTATTTCATATATTTGGTTGATAAGCGCAATCATATTCGTTATTTTCGTCACCCAAAATACATAACATTCTTCAATGAGCTATATAAAATCTCTAAAAATTGCTACCGAATTATTTCCCGATCTCGATCTTCAAAATGCTTCTAGTAAAGACATCATTCGTGTTGAAAAACTTTTAAAAGTTGAACAAAAACTAAATCCTGATTTTAAAGCGACATCCATACAAGTCTTTTTAGATTCGTTAAAGCAAGAGCCTGATGGTGTTCGTTTTTTATTTAAAAATGAAAACTTGATGCATCTGCTTACGCGAAGTTTTTCCAAAATGAAAAAGGAAGTTACCGTCAATATGGAAGGCTTTGAACGCGATACGATTTATAAATTTATGTCGGAGTTTTTAAAGGAAGATGTTAACGAAAGTGTATACTATTATTTCAACAAAGAGATATACGAGCCTGTAACCAATTTGCTTGAATACCGAGAAATATTACCTGATGAAACGTTGGAATTGATTCGCAAACGAACCGAAGGAAAGATTGATTTTCTCTTAAATACTGCCGACAAACTTATTCATAAATCATCACCGTATAAAGATTCATTTTTTACACTTACAGAAAAACTTGATGATGATGAAGTAACTGAAAAAGTGGATTTATTTAGGTATTTGCTTACAAAGTATTCCTTAGGTGTTATTCAAGATCGTGGTATTGTTGTATTTTTCAAAACTATTAGCAAAGGCTTATATTGGCTTGGAAATACACCTAAAAACATTGAGGAAAAAATTGAGCGCAAATTAGTGCTAAAAGATTTTTGGTTGATGATTGGGATATTATCCGTAATCTTTGTGTTGTGTTTGAGTGCCATCATTTACTCTTCATACAATAAAGCCGAAGAACAAAAACAACGCGAAAATAAAGCTAAAGTTGAATTCACGAAGTCGTTAAAAGGTTTTCTCACAGAGTTTGATCCTACAAAAGCTACCAATATTCAATATGTAGATACTTTACTAAAAAGTGGTGACAATCCGTTTCCGAAAGAAGCTTTAAAAGTTACGAATGGCAGAGAACATTTGTTGCAAACTAACCAATTTAGCAATCAAACAGAATATGATATTATTATCTTGTCTTATGATGATTTTGTCGATTCTTTTGAGATAACTCCGTATCGTTTTTTAGTAAAAGCGAACGATACTGTAAGTGCAAAAAATTTCCGCGTACACCATTTGTATGTTGGAAAAAAGCTGGCTTGTTTTAACAGCGATGAAAAATATATACCGCCGCGCTATTCCAAGAGAAAAATGGCTCCACGATTTTTAGAACCGTACAAAAATTCTAAAGAAATTATTAGCTTACGAATAGAAACACGTGGCAATCTAACATTTACACAAGAAGGAGAAGATATTTTGATACACTCTGATCAAAGCTTTTATGTTAATGGTAAAAGTTATGATAATGAACCCTACAGATTGTAACGTTTCATGTAGGCATTAAACGTCTTGTTTTATAAACTCCAACCGATGTAACCAATAGTGATTTTGTTGCCAGCGTTTTTCTATAGTGTAATGATTTACAAGCTTTTCCATATACGCGCTAAATGCATTTTCAACCACATAGCGATAGCCTAAAAATGCGTCTTGTTTGCCAGACACATAATCGGCAACAGCATGACCAGCATAAAACCCGGAAGCCAGCGCAGACGTAATTCCATATGAAGAAATTGGGTCGTATGAGTACGCCGCGTCGCCAACAGCTAGCCATTGTGTTCCATACGGAATTGGCAAACAGCTTGTGCCCGCAGGAACAATTTTAAAATTGTTAATGTTTATTTTTTGAAGGATTTGTGAAAGATGAATAGTTTTGTGAAATTCTTTCTGAAGAAATGCTTCTGTGTGATGTTTCTGCGGAAGCAAGGTTTTCAGTGTAAACAACATCATCGTGACTTCATTTTCCGCATACGGAGCTACATACCACCAACCATTTTCAGTAGCTTCCACTATGATTTGACGCGGCAATTTTTCTGTAGTTTTACAATTAAATGTGATAGCAAATTGAGCATCCAAGGGTTCTTTTTCTACTTGAAAATGTCTGCAAACCGACGCTTTTTTTCCTGTAGCATCAATGATAAAATCGCCCGTAAGTGTGATGGTTTCTGAATTGCTTTCTACAATTGCCCTAACTTTTGCTTCGTCAGAAACTACTTTTTTTAGCTTATATCCTTTGTAAAATGCTTGCTGCGTCTGCTGATACACTTCTTGCAACTGCTGTTCAAAAAATAAACGATTGAGCAAAAAACCATGTCCCAAACGGTCTGCAAGGAATTCTTTTTCTTCCAACATTTCCGTTCCCCAACAACTTTTATTTCCGTAATATACAGTGTGTTGTTCATGTTCCAATAAAGACAAAATCCCCAACTGTTTTAACAACGGTTTTGCATTGGGCGGAATGGCTTCTCCTGCCTTTCTAATAGGTGTTTTCAATGCTTCTACTACACAACAACGAATGCCTCTCGCGTGCAAGGTTAAAGCGGTGGCGATGCCCGCAGGTCCGCCACCGATAATAAGTACTTGGTATGTGTGATTAACGTTCTCCACGTGATTCGCTTCTACGTTTACGTGTACTGCTTTCAGAGTGTGAAGCCGCTTTTGCTTTCACCGTTTGTTCTCCGTGAATTGTAGCCACTTTTCTCAACATTGGTTTCTCTTCATGTGTAATAGTTTCTGCCGTGATGACTTGTTCAAAGGTTGGATCGTGTTCGCCGAATTTTCTTCCTGTTTCTTTCCAAACCTCATCTGGCAAGAAGCCTTCTGCATTTTGCGTATTGGTATCTGCTTTGGCGATAATTCCTAATTCGTGCCACTCTGCAATCATCAAATTGATTTTTTTCTGGTATACCGAACCGAAATCGCGCAACCAATCTTGACGGTAGTCAAAATGCTTTAAACGCTGAGCAATATTCAAATCAGGCGCTTCAATACTACGTTTGTAGCTATCTTCACTCAACACCTGATTGGGTACGCGCGCTGCCCAAAACGATGGCAATGGCAAATATAAGGTCATATCATATCCTGATAGGCAACTTGCTTCATCCGTTTGCCACGGTACGCCTAACCAACGTGTTAACGAGCCTGGTCCACTTTTCGCTAACGGTCCGTCTTTGCCGTCAATTTTCGTTCTTCCCAATACAATTTCTGGCGATAGTAACGGTCCAAAATTCAAATCGGTATCTTCTCCTTCTTCCACCACATTTAGTCTGTATGGCGCTTTCCACATTTGTTTTACACGCATTGGCCATGTCAATTCAATACCTGGATGAAAAGGTCCGCCCAAACATTCTTCCATCGGTGCTTGATTTAAGGAATTTATTTGTTCTGCTGGCGATAATTTTTCAAAAGGAACATACACTTTTGGGGTTCCAGTAGTGAAATCACCATTTGCCCATTTTTCTAAACGTGCATATTGTGTTTTTGTGATAGGTAAATCGACAATCGCTATTTTTTCATATTCTCCAAAACCATCTCCGTAAAACGGCGGTACTTTTGCTGGCGTGTATTCGTTGGAATCTGGATTTCGAAACCATTCAAAAACACGTTGACGTAAGGCTTTGTGTTCGTCAGATGGATTTTCAAGTCGTTTTCGCAATGCTGGATCGGTAAAGTCTGATGGCGAATTTTTCCCGAATAACATGAAAAATCCTGAGTTTACCCATTGTGTATCAGTCATACGCTCCAACATAGGATAAATATGTTCGTAAAACACGACACCTTTTTTCGCTGGATCAGGATAGTTCATTTCACGAATGAATACATCTTGCACAACATCGTTCATGGTAACAACTCCGTACAAACCTGGTCCAAAGTTTGGCGGCGTTACCGCAACATTGGCTGGTTCTGCTTCAAATGTATTTCCGTTGATTGTTACTGATGCTCTGATAACACCATCGCAAGTATCGTCGTGCCAACCTTGATTGTTGGCAAAGGTTATGGCAGGTTTGTTGTCTTTTGACGCTGATTTTCCATCGCCACCGAAGAATAGCAAACGTCCATCAGCATCGGTTTCTACATGTCCTAGTTTTACTTTTTTACCAAAAAATTCACCATCATCAAAATTGTATTGCTCGCCTTTGGTATTTTTCCCTGTAATCTGTACTGGTGTTGGTTTGATGGCAAGCTGCGAGCGGTCTGCCACATCTGAGTTTCTGTATGCAGACGGAATTCCCGCGCCGGGCAAATCTAAGGCATTGTTAAACTCGTACCAAGCGGATTTCACATTGGCTACCTGAATGCGCCAATTGATAGTGTTTCCATCTTTCTCGGTAAGTTCTCCTAAAACATTGCCATTTTCGTCAAAAGCGTAGATTCTGAATCGTGCTACTTGCTTTTTTACGCGTCCGTCGCCATCTTTATAACCGCCTTTTGGCGTTAGTTCTACGCCAGGAATGTCGGGCGCAAAATAGTATTCGTCTGAGTTTCCAATACGTGCAATTCCGATGGGCGGATAGATTGCTACGCTTTTAATGTTGTTTGTGTTCATGGTTTTTTGTGTTGATTAAATTATAGTTTTTCGTGTTCTAAAATGATTTAGCGGATCTTTTGAGTACTTTTCTTTGATGTTGATTAAATCTTTATAACTGTCGCCAAAATAGGTTTTGGTAGGAATGGAAGCATCTTTAAAGCTGATAAACGCACCACTAGTGTTTTCTATTTCATAATCGCGGCATTTTTGCATCCAATCTAACGCGCGGTTCGTGGCATCATAGACAGGATTATTTTGCGCTTCTTCTTTTTGAATCAATTCGGTATTCCACCATGTTTGGTATTGAATGGTGTATGCGCAGTCTTTGTATGGAAATGCACTTTGTTTTTTATCTTCCTCAGACATATTGTCGTAAAACTCACCTACAATCGCGCCAAGCGTAATATAGTTAAAAAGTCCGTACGAACGATTGTTTGGAAGAATCAATTCAGACGTTAATGAGCTTATAAGTTGACTGATTCCTTTTTCGCACAATCCTTTTTTGTGTGCCAATCGCGAAGTGATTTTGTGTGGTGCTGGTGCATCTAAATCCGGTGGTAATGGTTTTTTTGTGAATATTTGTTCAAATACCTCTTTTACTGCATCCAAGCTACTGTTTTTAGCTAAATTTCCACCGATACGATAGATTTTATCATAGGTTGCTTCTCCTCTATTTGCTGTGTTTTCAGCGGTTTTAAGCGTTGTAGTATCTGTATTTGCCAATCGGATGGTTCTTTTGATGGCACTAAACGATTCTCTGTCCCACGCACTCATCAATCCGTCATCAGCATAGTTTAAGCGTTGTCCACCTTTACCGATGAGTCGTAATTCATAAGGTTGCGAATCTCCTGTAAAACAATCGTTTACAAATGCGAGTAAACTTTCTTCGGTTCCTTGCCAATATCCGTACATGATACAGTTATGAATGGCTTCTTCTGAATTGAATGTTACTTCGTCTTCTAAGTGTTTTCCTGATACTTTTAAATTCGTACCAATCAATTGATCGTTTTTAAAATCGCTTCCCGAGTATTCATTGTTTTTATTGATAATGACATCTTGCCAAGCTCCGATGATGTTTTTAGTTAGCTTGTTTTCTGAATTGATGGTAATTTTTGAAGGATTTGTTTTGTCATACGGATTCCACTCCAATTCGTATTTGATAAGTTTTTTGGGTAATGGAAAGACTTTTAGTTGCAATTCGGTAACGATTCCGTAACTCATTCCACCGCCGCCTTTTAGTGCCCATAACAAATCTTTTTTATTACTTCCGTCAGATTTTAATTGTACGACGTCACCATTTCCAAGTACGATTGTTGCACCAATTAATCCTTCGCAATTCATTCCGTGTTTTCGCGTCCACGGTCCCCAACCGCCACCAAAGGTAAATCCAGCCACACCCACCGTAGCACAGGTTCCGTGCGGAATCATGACACCTTCCTCAGCCAGTTGTGGCGTGAGGTCTCTGAATCGAATTCCAGGTCCGATACGCGCATATTCTTTATCATGACTTACGTCTACATGATTGATACGTGTCATGTCTAACAAAATCACGTCCGTTCCTGTACATTCTGCTTCATGATCGTGTCCGCCAGAGCGTACTCTGATAGGTAAATTATTCGCAATCGCATCTTTATACACGCGTTCCACATCTTTGGTACATTCGCAATAGATAATCACAAACGGTTTTAGTTGAAAACGTCGGTTAAATACCTGACTCGCCTTGTTGAATTCAATTTCATTATATAAATTTCCGCCAGGCGTTTGTATTTGATCGCTTTTAAGATATCCTTGCAATCCATTGAGAAAATTGTAGACATTTCTTGCATTTACGACCACCATATTTTCTCCAATATTGATGCTTGCTTCCGAAATAAAGGTTTCGTTTTTCGTGATGGACACATCGTCTACCAAATCTTTTTCGGAAACCGCACTGATAACTGTATCAAATCTGTTGATATTTTTTAGAATGTTGATTGTGGTACTTCCGCTGCTATTTTCATAGCAAAGTTCTTGATTGATGACAGACGTAATGCTGCTTGATAAAAACGAAATACAGACTTCTTCGTGTACTTGAATTTCTTCTGGAACGTAGTCTATATATGAGGTTCTACTTTTGAGTTTGAGGGTTTCAAAAGACGTATTTCGAATTTTTAGTTGTACTTCAAATTTGAGACTTTCTGGAAAAATATGGTCTATTTCTTCTTTGATGAATTTTATAATCGTGATGAGATAGTTGTTCGTATTACTAACTTCTTCCATTGTAATTTTGGAGACTTCGTATGGAAATAGAGCTTTACTCCAAATCGCAATTTGTCCAAGTTTTCCGTTAAAAAAGTTGTTTTCATGACCGCCAACCGTAAAATTAGAAGTTGTATGTTTCGCAACCGTTTCTGTATGGTTTTCTAGCGTAAGCGAAAAGTCATTGATGTGTAAGCGGAGAAAATTTTCCGTTTTTACTGCAGTAATGTGATACCAATGTTCGTCGAGTACTGAAATGTTTGTTGCTGTAATGCTTCGCGATTCATTATTTTCAGTCACAGAAAACGTGATATTTCCTTGATTGTTGATTTGTAAAGCGAAAGACGTTTCGTCGGTGTGTTTTGAAACCAACTCTCCAGCAGCAGCTGTTTGCAACCAACATTGGATAGTGAAATCGGATTCTTGGAAGTTGTTTTCGGTTAGTTCTTTGTGTTTCAGGTTGTTTTTACCTGAAAATGTGGCAGTGTAATTCATAACTAAATTTAGGTTAAGATTTGATTTTTATACTTACCGAAATTTAGAATGAATTTGTAAGATAATCAATACGTAATTGTACGTGATTATTATATTCATTATACTACCAAGTATCCAAAAAATGGTTGTACATTTGATTTTTAATTCAGAAATGAGGTTTTCCCATAAAGATTGTCATTTCACAAACAATTTTTATGTCATTCAAATCATTAGGATTATCTGATGCCTTACTACGAGCTATCAGTAAAAAAGGCTACACAACGCCTTCTCCCATTCAAGCAAAAGCAATTCCTTTAGTTTTAGAGCGCAAAGATGTATTAGCATCTGCACAAACAGGAACTGGAAAAACAGCAGGTTTTACCTTGCCAATACTGCAGTTATTATCGCAAGAACCTCCATTACGCAGACGACCAATTAGAGCATTGATTTTAACGCCTACGCGAGAATTAGCTGCGCAAGTATATGCTAATGTCCAAGAATATAGCACTTTTTTAGACATTCGTTCTACCGTGATTTTTGGTGGTGTGAATGCGAAACCACAGATTAGAACCCTACGAAACGGCGTCGATATTTTAGTGGCAACACCCGGAAGATTACTCGATTTACACAGTCAGAACGCATTGTCGTTGGCCAAAGTAGAAATGTTAGTGTTAGATGAAGCCGATAGAATGTTGGACATGGGATTTTTGCGCGATATTAAACGTGTAATTGATTTGATGCCAAAGCGAAGACAGAATTTGTTGTTTTCAGCAACGTTTTCAAAAGATATTAAGAAGTTGGCAAATAGCATTTTACACAATCCTGTTTCTGTAGAAGCAACTCCAGAGAATACCACTGCCGAAAAGGTAAATCAAATTGTGTATAAGGTTAATAAACCCGAAAAAACAAATGTATTGATCAAGTTGATTTCTGATGGAAACTGGAGTCAAGTTTTAGTGTTTACCCGAACAAAACATGGCGCGAATCGTTTGACAAAGAAGTTGATTTCCAATCATATTAGTGCCGCTGCCATTCATGGCAATAAAACACAAAATGCTCGTACCAAAGCGTTGAGCGGTTTTAAGAAAGGTGATATTCGAATTTTAGTAGCCACCGATATTGCAGCACGTGGATTGGATATTCCTTTGTTGCCATTTGTGATTAATTATGAATTACCGAATGTACCTGAAGATTATGTACACAGAATTGGGCGTACAGGTCGTGCTGGCGCGAGTGGTGATGCCATTTCCTTAGTTTCTGCGGAAGAATATGAATATGTTCGCGGAATTGAGAAGTTATTAGGTGAAAAATTAATTACAGAAGAGATTGAAGGCTTTGAAGCTGATCCGAATTATACGCCGCCACCAAAACAAGAACGTTCACAACGTTCTAGAAATCAGACAAAATCATCTTCGAAAGGCACTTCTAGTAGAAACCAAAATAGTAGAAAACCTTCTAATTCAGGTTCTACTTCTAGTAATAACAAACGAAAGAATTCGCGTTCGCGAAATAGAAAACGTGATTAGATTTGCTTGGATTGTTAGTTTGAAAATATTTTTCAGTTAATTCGCGAAAAAGCCACATTACTTTTACAAGTCCTTAAAAATCATTTTATTAAGTATCAATCCAGAAGCTGGCGCAATATAGTTGACTTCTATGTTGGAGTTTGGTTGTAACGAACGTTTGATGAAATCTAAGTCCAATTCACCTTTTCCAAGTAAAATGAGCGTTCCCATCATCATCCGGATTTGATGCCGTTTGAATCCTGCGCCGCGTACACGCAAAAGATAGCTTTGTTCAGGGAAAAAATTTGCTGTAAAGAGATTGTTTTCCACAATTTCACATAACTCTATTTCACCTTCTAAAATCGTATGTGCTGTCGGTTTATAGCAATAGGTTTTTAAGTAGTGATTTCCTTCAAACAACTTTGCGCCTTTTTTCATCGTTTCAATGTCTAAATCGCCCAAAATGTTTGTCATGTATGGTGCTGCAAACGGATGGTATTTTTCACCAAATGCAAATAAGTAAATGTATTCTTTGACTTTCGGATGCTGTATGATGTTGAATTTCTCGTCTGTTTCAATTATTTTCAACACACGAATGTCTTGTGGCAAATTTTGATTGAAAAGAGGTAGAAATGCTGAAATGTCTAACGGTTCATCGTCTAAAAATAGTTCAATCGCAATTTCGTTAGCCGATACTTTTGCGTCTGTTCGTCCTGCCGCTAATAGTTTGAAATTTTTATGTCCAAAAACATACGCCAACGTCCGCTCTGTCATACGCTGTACAGTATTCACATCGGGTTGTTTTTGCCAACCGTGATAGCGAAATCCGAGATATTGCATGGTGATGAGATAGTAGTAGCGTTTTCTTTTCATTTTTGGTTGCTGGTTGCTGGTTGCTGGTTGCTGGTTGCTGGTTGCTGGTTGCTGGTTGCTGGTTGCTGGTTGCTGGTTGCTGGTTAAATGTACTTTTTTATTTTACATTTTGCGGTTTTACATTTTATATTTCAACCTTCGTTATTTGCTTTCTGTTGTTTGTTTTTCGTCGTTTCTTATAATTCAACATTCAAAACTCAACATTCAACATTTAGCATTCAGAAAGAATCAGGCTGCTTTTAGGAGAATGAAACCTAAAAAAATAATAACTGCTGGAATGCTCCATAGTTTCCAAACTTCTGTAGGTTTGGTGTTTTCTTTAATGGCTCTGTTTTTGATTTGCAACATGCGTTTCCCGTTGAAATACAACACATTGAAGATGTAAATAACAATTCCCGCAAGGACAACATAGAAAACCTTTTCATATATGCTCGCATATAGCAAAAAACTGCTATTCGTAGCTTTGATTAATACAATAAAAACAACACAGATAAAGCTTAGTTGCAACGCCGTAATATAGGTAGTTGCGAGCGACATTAATTGTCGATGTTTGCGCTTTTTAGGTTGTGCTTTATAGCTTAGAATGGTTTTGTAAAAGAGTTGCTCAAACATAAATTTCGGAGTATAGACACTGCAATGATAAGAATTTTTTTGCTGCAATACGCCGAGAAATGACGGATTCATTATTGCAATGTAGTGACTTATCCGAAAAAATTGCCGTTGGTCACTTTTCGTTAAAAAATAACAAACACTTTACTTTTAGCGTTGTAGATGTAGTATTTTTACCGTATCAAATACCAATATCATGAAGAAGCAGTATATAGTTGCTCTTTTTTTGCTTGTTAGCTTGACTGCATTTGCGCAGAAAAAAGAGAAAATTAAAGGAAATAGAGAAGTTACGACCGTCATTTATGAGATAGATCCGTTTACGAGTTTGGAAGTGAAAGAAGGACTCGAAATTGTACTTTTAAATGGCGAAACTCCAAAGGTAGAAGTGATTACGGATGAAAATTTACACGAAGTTTTTATGATTGATGTTGAAGAAGGAACGCTTCGCATCGCGACTTCTAAAGAGATTCGTAGCTATAAAAAACTGGAAATTTTTGTGACGATTTCAAAAGATTTAGAACGCATTCACGCAGAAAACGAAGCTGAACTAAAATCTGTGACAACACTAACAATTGATAAAGCTGAAATTAATGCGCTTGGCAAAGCGGAACTTGATTTGAAAATTATGAGTGATTCGCTTGCGATTAACGGTTTTGGAAAAACAAAACAACGTTATGAAATTACTACGCGCGAATTGATTGTTACTGGATTTGAAGATGCGGAAATCAACGCGAATGTAACGACAACAAAACTTACGACGCAAGTGGAATATGCAGAGGTCAATCTTCAAGGAAAAACCGATGTTTTGTATGCGGAAGTAAAAGAAAAAGGCGAATTTACCGCGTATGATTTAATGGCAAAAGAAATTCACATCACCACAACAGAACAAGGAAAAGCAGTATTGAATGCTTCCGAAAAGATTACGATTGACGCACACGACCGTTCTGAGATTGACTTGTTAGGAAATCCGGAATCAATCATCATGTATAAATTTGAAGAAGAAGCTGTTTTGCGTAAAATTAGTGAAGCTAATAAAGGATTTTTAAAGCGGATTTTTTAACAACACATAGCACTTCTCGATACATTTTTCTTCGAAAAAACACTTGAAGCGACGCTTTTTCAATGTGTTAATTTGATAGTTTAAAAATGTACCAATGTTTTTGTCTTAATTTGAAAATGTATTTCGTCAAGCTGAATTTGAATTCGAGTTTGAACTTGAAATAGCATACCGTATCTTTAGCACTTTAAAACGGATGCCACTATGGATTTTTTCACCATCATGATTATTGTAATTTCGCTCGTAGTCTTTGTGTTTATTGTTCTGATTGCGTTTGTGATGAAAAAATCAAAAGATGTTGAAAATGCTGCTTTTTCAGAGACGGAACGTACCGAAATTCGTCAAAAACTGCTTAAAAAACGTAAAAAACTCGCACCATATAAAGCAGATTTCTATCTGGAAGTCACTAATGCAATGACATTTCAGCGTACGCAAGCGGTGACAAACTTGAAAATTTCGGGATTGCTGTATAACAAACTACAGAAACCAATTGTTGCCTTTACACGCGTTGAACGTGCCATGAATGCGAAAGGACTATTAATTGCTGTGACGAAAAAGTACGTTTTTAGGTATGAATTTTTAAAACAGCAAATCACCTTTTTTTGTGATGATGAATTGCTTGGAAATATGAATGCTTCGGGAAGTATTGCAAATACTGATAATAAAAACATCGGACAACTAAAGCGTACGAGTGAAACGAATTCCATCACACTAAACAATCGTGTTATTGCTGACATTCAAAAAGCACCTTTATACGATTCCATTTCCAATAAAACTGATGTGACTGCTATTTTTGAAGAACACAATTTTGGCTCTTCACTCCTATCACTTCACAATTCGCCAACTACAGAAGAAGAAAAATGGTTGATTGCTTTGGCTATTTTTGAAATTGGATACTACGGAATTTCACCTGTTGTCTAGTGGAAAAACATAGTTTGCGTGTATTTTATGGTGTATAAAAACAAAAAAAGCACCAATTTATATATAAATCAGTGCTTTCGCTTCTTAAAATTGTGAATAAATGTCTTTAAACGATGTGACTCGGACAACAAAATCCGCCACCTGAGCAAATCCATCCTGGAGGACAATCGCCACTACTATTGCAATAAATTTGAATACCTCCGTTAATTTTCGCCTGAGTTTCTTTTGTTAGCGCTTTTGCATGCGCTACATTTTTAATTTTGTGTAACATACTATTTGTTTTTTGATGATTCCTACTCTATCAAGGCTTTTCGGATACCGCCTTTGCATAAGCAAAGTAAGAATTCACTAAATGAAAACTGTCAACTCCGATAAATAGATACAAACTTTTATAAAGGTTGACTAGGAAGGTTCGAACAAATTAATTTTATAGAATTATTTGTAAAAAATCATTCTTATTTTGAAATTTTACGTAAAAGCAAAGCAAAGGATTCCTGCCTGCGCAGGAATGACAAGTTGAGAAAAATTAAA
The DNA here is from genome assembly GCF_003054265.1 of Kordia periserrulae. Taxonomy (GTDB): domain Bacteria; phylum Bacteroidota; class Bacteroidia; order Flavobacteriales; family Flavobacteriaceae; genus Kordia; species Kordia periserrulae. The sequence continues at coordinate 433,692 of NZ_QBKT01000004.1, forward strand.
AAAACTTGAATTGAGCAAAGCGAAAAGCAAAGCGCGTCCAAACATCTAAAAAATCTAACAAAAAGCCTTGAATCATTTAATTTTAAATCTTGAATTGAGCAAAGCGAAAAGCAAAGCGGTCTAGATTCTAAAAGCGAAGCGCATCTAAAAAAATCTAGCAAAATCCAATAAAAAGCCTTGAATCATTAAATTTTAAATCCTTGAATTGAGCAAAGCGAAAAGCGAAGCGCATCTAAAAAAGTCCCATCTGCCCATCTCCTGAAACTTTTGAATCACTTCCTTTGTCGTCATCATCGCCTTCTACAGTTTCTTCATCGACCACTTCCATATCTTCCGCAGCAATTTCTTCTGGTTCTTCATAAGGCAACGATTCCAACGCGTTGATTTGTCGCACTTTATCAGTTGTCAACTGATTTCCAAGTGCTTTGATTCCTTTTACCGCAATAAATTCTTCTAGATTGACTTCGATATTTGGCTTTTGGTCTTTTCCTCGTTGCTTGTAAAACACGACTTCTGCCATTGGTCGCCAATCAGTCATCACGAGTTCCAATTGTGATTTTGGATGTTCTGTGATAAATTTTTCTACTTTCGATTCGTTTTCTACCAAGAAGCGTTTTACAAAATAACGCTCTTTTTCGCCATCGTAATAAATTGCCGAAATCGGTTTTTCAGGATTCCATTTTTCCAACACTATCATATCATTGTCAAAATGTGCGGTGAGTTCAGGCAAAATGGTTTTAACTTCTCCTTTTTGGTTAATGATGAGTAAGCGATCTTCACCTTTAAACGCACCTAAAAGTTCACCTCTTCCGTCAACATTTAAACGTTGCACCGTATCGTCAAACCAGATTTTACGCGGTTTTAAAGTAGAAATCCCTTTTTCTTTGAGTTCAATACGTTTGATAGAATATTTGGTCACGATATTTCCTTTTACGGCGCGACCTTTGATGCTCATATCGGCAAAATCCAAGTCCCATTTCAGCTTTTTAATGCTTCCTGCTTGGCGTAATATAATCGTTACCACTTCTGCTTCTCCATTCGGATTTGCCGAAAAATAGGTAATCATAGAACCTTTCTTTCCTTGCGTTAAATCATACTCTTTATCGCGCGTTACACTCGTTACCGAAAAACGCTTCATATAACTTGCGCCGCCTTTTCCATCGCGGTAAATCATATTGTAAATGGTACGTTTGTCTTTTTTCTTAAAGATGGCAACGTGAATGATATTTTTCCCGACAAAAGTCTTAGCATCCACACGCGTGACTTGCATCATCCCATCGCGCGTAAATACAATAATATCATCAATATCAGAACAATCCGTTACATATTCGTCTTTTCGAAGCGATGTTCCTACAAAACCTTCTTCCCTATTGACGTAGAGTTTTGTGTTTCGAATCACTACTTTTCGTGCGTCTACATCGTCAAAGATTCGGATTTCAGTTTGGCGTTCTTTACCTTGTCCGTATTGCTTTTTTAAACGTGTAAAATAATCAATTGCATATGCTATTAAGTTTGCTAAATGATGTTTTACTTCCGCAATATTTTCCTCTAAAGCGTCAATTTTTTGTTGCGCTTTGTCAATGTCAAATTTGGAGATACGCTTGATTCGAATTTCGGTCAAACGAGTGATATCTTCTACCGTAACTTCACGTTTTAAATGCGTAATGTGTGGCTTCAATCCTTCGTCAATCGCATTAATCACGCCTTCCCACGTTTCTTCTTCTTCTATTTCACGATAGATTCTATTTTCGATAAAAATTCGCTCCAGCGAGGCAAAATGCCATTGCTCTTGCAATTCGTCCAACTGAATTTCCAATTCGGCTTTCAACAAATCTACCGTATGGTCTGTAGAACGACGCAACATTTCAGAAACACCAATAAATAACGGTTTGTTATCGTAAATGATACAACCTAGCGGCGAAATAGAACTTTCACAATTTGTAAACGCGTACAAGGCATCAATCGTTTTATCAGGTGAAATATTACTTGGCAAATGCACTAAGATTTCTACGTTTGCTGCCGTGTTGTCTTCTATCTTTTTTATCTTAATTTTCCCTTTGTCGTTCGCTTTTAAGATTGATTCTATGAGCGATGTGGTGTTGGTTCCAAAAGGAATTTCAGTGATGACTAAGGTATTTTTGTCTAGTTGCGAAATTTTAGCACGCACACGCACTTTTCCGCCTCGCATTCCGTCATTATAGTTGCTGACATCCATGATGCCTGCTGTTGGAAAATCAGGATAAATTTGGAAACGTTTTCCCTGCAAATGCTTGATAGAAGCATCAATCAGTTCAATAAAATTGTGTGGTAATATTTTGGTGGACAATCCTACCGCAATTCCTTCCGCACCTTGTGCTAATAACAATGGAAACTTTACTGGAAGATTGACAGGTTCGTTTTTACGACCGTCATACGACAATTGCCAATCGGTAATTTTTGGACTAAACACGACATCCAACGCAAATTTTGACAACCGTGCTTCAATATAACGAGAAGCCGCCGCGCGGTCACCTGTGAGAATGTTTCCCCAGTTTCCTTGCGTATCTATCAACAAGTCTTTTTGACCAATTTGCACCATGGCATCGGCAATACTCGCGTCACCATGTGGATGGTACTGCATGGTATGTCCTACGATATTTGCCACTTTATTATAGCGTCCATCATCCAAATCTTTCATAGAATGCATGATACGGCGCTGCACAGGCTTAAAACCGTCTTCAATGGCTGGTACGGCTCTTTCTAAAATCACATACGACGCATAGTCCAAAAACCAGTCTTTGTACATGCCTGTAACTTTGGTAATGGTGTCTTGCGTATTGTTTTCATGTTGCTGATTGTCAGCATGTAATTCTTCGTTATGTTCTTCCATTAAGAAATTTCGTTGTTATGCTTTAACACTTTTTCAAGCGATTTTTTTAAGACTCTTTTTTTACTGTTACTGAGCAATGTGATGTTGAATCGCACGCGTTTGATTTGATTACTTTTCGATTTTACATACACATATAAAAAACTAATAAACAGATAGTTTTGAATGCGATAGCGTTTCAGTTTTTCCTTTGGAAATTCCGCTCTTTGCTCGCGATAGTTGACAAAATTAGAAATAAACAATCCTCTATTTATAAACGTCAGTACATTGCCATCACTATCAAACTCAAAATATTTTGCAGTACTGTAAAAAACAACTAACAAAAACAGTAGCCCAGCAGGAATGGCATACCAAAGTCTCCCTTTCATGTCATCTCTGAAAAGAAACAAATACGCTATGACCAAAATGCTACTAATTCCTAGAAAAAAGTAGAGAAAAGGCACCCACTTTTTCGAGCTCGCGTTACTAAACCGCATATTTTCATTTATTTTTCTTCAATAAGGTCTAACTCAACCTTGAGATTGTTAATGATAAATTCTTGTCTGTCAGGCGTGTTTTTGCCCATGTAGAATTGCAGTAATTCTTCAATGGATGTGTCACGGTCTAACATTACAGGATCGAGGCGAATGTCGTCTCCGATGAAATGTTTGAATTCATCTGGTGAAATTTCCCCTAAACCTTTGAATCGTGTGATTTCTGGTTTTCCTGATAACTTTTCTATGGCGGCTAGTTTTTCTGCTTCACTGTAGCAGTATATGGTTTCTTTTTTATTTCGTACCCTAAATAATGGCGTTTGTAAAATATACAAATGTCCTTCTTTGATCAATTCTGGAAAGAATTGCAAAAAGAAGGTGATTAACAGTAATCGAATATGCATTCCGTCTACATCGGCATCGGTTGCGATGACAATGTTGTTGTAGCGCAAGTCTTCCATCGATTCTTCTATGTTCAAAGCGGCTTGCAACAGATTGAATTCTTCATTTTCATACACAATTTTTTTCGACATGGAATACGAGTTCAACGGTTTTCCTCGCAGACTGAATACTGCTTGCGTATTGACATCGCGCGATTTTGTGATAGAACCCGAAGCCGAATCTCCCTCTGTAATAAAAAGTGTTGTTTCGAGTCTTCGTTCTTTTTTGGTATCGCCTAAGTGAATGCGGCAATCGCGTAGTTTTTTGTTGTGCAGACTTGCTTTTTTAGCTCGTTCTTTGGCTAATTTTCGAATTCCGGAAAGTTCTTTACGTTCACGTTCTGCTTGGAGAATTTTACGTTGTAGCTTTTCAGCCGTTTCTGGATTTTTATGTAAATAGTTATCGAGATACGTTCCTATAAAATCGTTTACATACGTACGTACCGTTGGCAAATCGCCTCCCATATCGGTGGAACCAAGTTTGGTTTTGGTTTGCGATTCAAACACTGGCTCCATCACTTTAATACTGACAGCAGAAATGATAGACTTTCGAATGTCTGACGCTTCGAAACTTTTTCCGTAAAAGTCGCGCACCGTTTTTACAATCGCTTCTCTAAACGCTGCTTGGTGCGTTCCTCCTTGCGTTGTGTGCTGTCCGTTGACAAACGAATGATATTCTTCGCTGTATTGCGATTTACTATGTGTGATAGCTACTTCAATATCATCCCCTTTGAGGTGAATGATAGGATATAGCATGTCTTCTTTGTTATTGTTGTCTTCTAATAAATCTTTTAGACCATTTTCTGAAAAGAATTTTTCTCCGTTAAAAATAATCGTCAAGCCAGGATTTAGATAGACATAGTTACGCAGCATTTTTGCCACGTATTCCGTACGGAATTTGAAGTTTTTAAAGATGGTTTCATCTGGAATGAAGGTCACTTTAGTTCCGCGTCGGCGCGATGTTTCTTCTAAGAATTCTTTTCCTGTCAATTCGCCCGTAGCAAATTCGGCAGAACTCGATTGTCCGTCACGCGTTGATTCTACTCTAAAATACGAAGATAGTGCATTTACGGCTTTCGTACCTACTCCATTCAATCCAACAGACTTTTTAAACGCTCTGGAATCGTATTTTCCTCCCGTGTTCATTTTGGAAACAACATCGACTACTTTTCCGAGTGGAATTCCACGCCCGTAATCGCGCACAATTACTTTGGTTCCTTGAATGGAAACTTCAATTGTTTTTCCGGCGCCCATGACAAATTCGTCGATAGAATTGTCTAACACTTCTTTCAGCAGAATATAAATTCCGTCATCGGCAGAAGAACCATCACCCAATTTACCGATGTACATTCCTGGACGCATACGGATGTGTTCTTTCCAGTCGAGTGAACGTATATTGTCTTCGGTATATTGCGAGTCTTGTATCATTGATTGAAGTGCTATTAGGGTTGGTTGCTAATATACTATTTACAATCAAAATATGAAACCTGTATCGCTGAAAATAATCAACAAAAAGCGCAATATTTTTGTGAATATTGCGCTTTTTTAGGAGTATTTTAAATATTGTACTCGCTATCTGTCTTTTTTGACTTATTCTGACCAGTAACGTAAGGTCACTACAATGTATCCGTCGCTTCCTACCAAGCTTTGATCTAAGGTAACAATCGCGCTTGACGCACCATCGAAATAACCGTCGTACGCATCAAAACGATACGTTCCTGCTGGAAGGTTTGTAAACGTGTCAAAGTTGTAATAATCCGTGTAGTAGATTTGCCCCGTGTCTTGGTTCGTTGCCGCATAGCCAGGTAATGTTCCTGCTGGTACAGAAGCTCCAGAACGCTCGTCTACCAATTCAATACGAACATTGTAAACCATTGCCAACGATTTTAACGCTGTTGCTTCTGTTTTGATTTCTTTTGCTAGATTGATCTGCGTGTTTAAAAATCCTCTGATTTGGCTGAATAATTGACTAGCCGTATTGCGATTGTTTTGTTGAATTGCCGTAGCCAACTCAGCACTCTTAATACGTACAAAGTCTTCATTTCCTTCAATTTGAGAGGCTTTACTTTGAATGCTTGACGGATCAATGTTGCTGTTTCCTTGCGCTGCACTTCCAATAAAGTAGTTGACTTCGTCGCTGAATTCTTCTACAACTTCCATGCTTACGTCCATCACTTGAAGATAGGTAGACACATCTGGGTTTGGATTGTTGTTTATAAGATAATCAACGGATAAGGTTTTTAAAGCTGCTTTTACACGTTTTGCTTCAATTCGGATCACTTCTGCAGAATCGAACGTTTCGTCTAAATCGTCGATGACAGATTGTTGTGCGTTCATATTTGCTACAAATACAAACAAAAATGCACTTACTAATAAAGTAATTTTTTTCATGGTATGTAATTTATTTTGGTTATGCGGCTAAATTACGACCATAATGTATCTAAATGTTTACTGTTATATTATAAAAATCTTACTATTTCCACTTACTTTTTGAGTTGAAGATGCGTTTTTAGGAAAAAAATTAGATTGGTTTTGCATAAAAAGTGTTGGCGGAAGTGGTGTATTTGCAATAGTTGACATCCATATCCCAAAAATTGATATGATCTAAATTTTCTGCACCGCTTGGTACTAACATGAGCGATGCTTTGCCGTCTACCATATGACGATCTGTAGCTTCATATCTGTTATCTAGTGTTGTATCTAAATAAAATAAGTAATCGTAGACAAAGTTTACATAGTTTGTTTTGGACACTTTGGGAGCGGTTGTCATACTTTCCAAATCAAATTTTTCAAAGTCCGTACTAATGGCGTTTTGAAATTCAATCGCGTTGAGCGGTGTACCATTTAAGGTTGGCATAACATTAAATTGACCATCAATAAAAACCCACTTTTGCAAATCATTTAGGAAAACTTCAGTTGCGACATGACCTGGCGGACGTTTTCGCGTTTTCGCATCAGCAGTTTTTAAATATACCGTTCTTGCTTTAAAACCGAGTGCATTCAATTGGTCGCGCAGTACAATAGCATACGCAAAACAAGGAAATTGTCCGCCTTCCGCTGCTTCTTGCAGAATGGAAATAGCGTCATTTTTTTTAGGTGCGTTGTTTCCGTTGTGCTTCCATCGACTATTCGTCCAATTTAACACATATAACACTTTTTCCTTGTCGGAGGATGCTGTTGCAGGAAGCGTTACCGGAAATGCTTCTTTTAAACTTTCCAAATATTCACTTTTTCCGTGTTGATATTTGATTTGTATGTCTGAATCTGCGGTTTCGTTATACTTAACAAGTGTTGTTTTAAAAGGAACAGCCGTGATAATGGTGTGTGCGAGAAGACTATCGTTGAGTTGCACATAAAAATCTTTGCTGGTATTCACATCAATTTCAAATTCAATACTGTCAATGTCAGTTTTAAATTTGAACGCTGTTTTTGCGGTATAACTTGTAATTTGTAGTGTATCGTGTGCAACTTGCGGCGCAATACTCCAATTTCCTTTGTACCAATCGGAATCTACTTTGTATGCTGTTTCTGTGGAAGTGGCTTTAATGATGGGGATTTCATTTGTCGCGTCTTTTTTTTCTGAAGAACAAGCAGCAAGTATCAATCCTACTACGAAAGTGGCAATGTGATTTTTCATTTGGAAGGTTTTAATGGTGTTCTTTAGAAATAACCCATTTTTTTGAAAATTAGTATTTTCGATATCTACTTTTCTTAAATTCAACCATAAAAAAAGTGAACCGAAGTTCACTTTTTTATATAGCTTTTTTGCTTAAATACTTATACATTAAACAAGAAATGCATCACATCCCCATCATTTACGATATATCCTTTTCCTTCTACTGATAGTTTTCCTGCTTCCTTTACTTTGTTTTCGGTTCCATACTGCACATAATCGTCATATTTGATGACTTCTGCACGGATGAATCCTTTTTCAAAGTCTGTATGAATCACACCAGCCGCTTGTGGTGCTGTAGAACCAATTTTAATCGTCCATGCGCGGACTTCCTTCTCTCCTGCCGTGAAATACGTTTGTAAGTTCAATAATTTATAGGCTGCACGAATCAAACGAGAAACACCAGGCTCTTCCAATCCGATGTCTTCTAAAAACATTTGACGCTCTTCGTAATCTTCCAATTCTGCAATATCCGCTTCCGTTCCTACGGCCAATACAATAATTTCTGCATCTTCATCTTTTACAGCTTCGCGCACTTTATCAACATACGCGTTACCAGATTTTGCCGAAGCTTCATCAACATTACACACATATAAAATTGGTTTTGCAGTCAATAATTGAAAGCCTTTCATTAATTCTTCTTCATCTTCGGTTACCTCAACGGCTCTGGCAGAAACACCTTGTTCTAAGGCGCTTTTGAATTTTTCTAATGTTGCTTGCTCCTTTTGTGCTTCTTTATTTCCTGTTTTAGCAGCTCTTTTAACTTTTTCCAAACGTTTTTCAACCGTTTCTAAATCTTTTAGCTGCAATTCGATATCAATCGTTTCTTTGTCGCGAATGGGATCAACACTTCCATCTACGTGTACAATATTATCATTGTCAAAACAACGCAATACGTGCATGATTGCATTACACTCGCGAATATTGCCTAAGAATTGATTTCCCAAGCCTTCACCTTTACTTGCGCCTCGAACCAATCCTGCGATATCTACAATTTCCACTGTCGCTGGAATCACTCGTTGCGGATTTACCAACTCTTCGAGTTTTTCCAATCGTGGATCAGGGACATTTACGACTCCTAAGTTTGGTTCAATAGTACAAAAAGGAAAGTTTGCACTTTGCGCCTTAGCATTTGATAAACAGTTAAATAAAGTTGATTTTCCTACGTTTGGTAATCCTACAATTCCAGCTTTCATTTTTACGATTCAATTTTAGTGGTGCAAATATAGTTTTTTTGTCGATTTGTTGGTTTGTTTTTTGTTTGATGTTGAATGTTGTATTTTGAATATTGAATTACTCTTTGAAACTTCTCACTACTCATTCGTTATTCGTTATTCGTTATTCGTTATTCGTTATTCGTTATTCGAAAATACTTTTCATTTTACATTTTGCGGTTTTGAATTTTATATTTTTTTGTTGAATGTTAAATTTTGAATTGCTCTTTGAAACTTCTCAATACTCACTACTAACATCTCAATACTAAAAAAGCATTACGGGAAACCACATTGTATATGTGTACGTTTTGTTTTACATTTATGAAAAATAACGGGAAGTTGTTGTGAAATTAGTTTCTGTTATACATACGTTGTAGTGCATTCCCAAAAAAATAAAAATGAATACAAAATCAAAGGAAATAAATGAGCATATTAAATTTGGACTTGACTCTATTGATTCTGAAAAGACAATTGAAATAAAGCTGAAAGATTTTATCTTTATTTATAAAACCTTCGAAGAATTTAATAGATTTTTTCACCAACCAATGCACTATCCAACAATTGAGGACATTGAAATGTATTTAGGAAACAAAGATTCAGGAGCTTTTTCTGTAATAAGTGAGATTTATTATAAAGTATTACCGCAATATTTACCTAAAGAAATTGAAGATAAATTTGGAGAAGAAAACAACCCTTTTGATAAGTCTGAATATCCTTACTATTACAAGGTCAAAAATGACGAAAATATAAATGACGGAACTCAAAATATTACTGACAGAAAATCATTTTATGAATTCGCTCAAAATTTACTGAAAGAATATGAAACCGAAGGACAAAATTGGGAAACTAAAAGAATAGATAGTTTTATTGAAGGAATAGCTTCTTATGCGGAGGATATTGACGGATATTACAAGAATATGAAGTTTGATACAACAGCTGAAACTCCAACTTGGAGAATTTTTGCTCAAATATTGAAAGGAGCAACTGTTTATGAATAAATAACGCACTACAACACGGTGTATAAAACATAACTAATAAGTGTTAAACCGAAAGGTTTGTGTATATTTATAAAGTCTGCCAAATTTTTAATTTGGCTTTTAACTCGTTTGCCGAATTGAAAAACAAAACCCGAATTGAATACGGAATTTAGCAAGTTGCGGAATTGCTCACTCAATCGGAATTGAAAAAATTTGTGGTATAAAATTTAATTAAAAAATGAAAACACAATTAAAATCAATATTAATAAGTGGTTTAGTTGGAGGAATAGTTTATGCTGGAGTTATGGCAGGATTCGATTATTATGATGGAGAAGACTTTAGAATATGGAGATTTGTATTTAACTTTTTGTTTTTTGGAACATTCACAGGGTTTTCAACTCGTTATAGTTTAAAGAAACAATCGGAAAAAGAGAAAAAAGACTAAAATAAAAACAACGAAATGCCAACACCGAGTATAATTTATTGCTAGTAAAGGCTTACTTTCGAAAATCCTCACGAATTTTCTATCGATTTTTATTTTAAAATTAGATAATTAAACACGACACTAATCATACACAAACACGTTGTATGCAAGTTAAAAATCACTCGAATGGAAAAAGATATTTTCGAAAAAAGCTTTATAGAAAAACTAGATAAAAACTTTCTTGAATTAAATAAATATTTTGAATTTAGTTTGGAAATTTTCTGTGAGTTTAACACATTAATATTTGAAATAAACAAATGCTTAATTCTCGAATTTCACAGAGCTACAATAACGTTGACAAACAATTTGCTGGAGCGTCTTTTAAAACTTGCATTAATTAATAATGAGACAGGAATCGTACCAATACCGATTGAAAAATGGAATCAAGTATTCGAAGAACCAAATAGAAAATATGGCTCAATCCCTTTAGGAAATTCAATAGAAAAGTGCAAAAAACTTGGACTTCTATCTGACCAAGAAAAACATTTTCTATTCAATATAATTCGTGAATTAATGAGAAATGGATTCTCTCACGCTGATTCAAGTAAAATCCTTGCTAATTTACCTGACAATTCACCAATGTTTCAAGGAAGCTTGACAAATCCAAATGCGGATTTAAAAGAAGTGGGAATAAATCAAAAAATTATACCGACTTTTCAAGCTTTACAAATGGAGAGCTTTGCTAAAGAAAATGCAAAGGATTATTTTGATTTCGTTTTTCATTTAATTTTTCGAATTGAAGAACGTTTAAAAGAAAAGCAGAAATAAAAAACCAAAATACAGCATCCTCAATTTCCAAAAACAACAACATTCACACAAAAAAATAATATTTTTCTCATAAAAGCCATTTGCTAAAAATAAAAGACGTAAGTTTGTCCCGTTCAAGGTAGAACACCTTTTAATAGTAAGGTAGTATTTAGTAATTAGTCAAAGAGTTTACTCTTCTTTCCTTTTTTATTTCATCATCACTTTATTTTTTAAAAATTAAATAGCATAGTACTCGTGTAGATTTTTAACGAATCAAAGCGAAACATTACCTAATTAATCTACTTGAACAACATTTATTTTTTAACTTAAAGTATATTACAATGCAAGAAGGCACAGTAAAATTTTTCAACAATTCAAAAGGATTCGGATTTATCACATCAAATGACTCAGGTGAGGACATTTTTGTTCACTCAACAGGTTTAGTTGATAATATCAGAGAAGATGACAAAGTTCAATACAAAACTGAACAAGGAAAAAAAGGCTTAAATGCCGTTAATGTTCAAGTTGTTTATTAATGTAAACAAATTTAGAATATAACATTTAAAGAAAGATTGTCTGAAAAGGCAATCTTTTTTTTGTGGTACTTTTTTAATACTTCGATGTGTCTTCGCGAGGAAAAACTACTTCATATTTCCATTGCAAAACAAAAACACCACGCATCATTGTTTGTTTCCTAAAAAATCATATCAATAATTGAAAGATTCAACGCAACAAGAAATCGTTATAAATGATATCTTTGAAGTTGAAGTTGAACTAAAGATTGAAATAACCGAAAAACAGACAACGAAAAAAACAATTCAACACTCAAAATTTCATAAAATGACGCTAGAAATCTGTGCAAACTCCTATCAATCTGCCATACAAGCTGAAACAGCAGGTGCGCAGCGTGTGGAATTGTGCTCCGAATTAGCAGTTGGCGGTATCACTCCTTCGTTCGGATTGCTTAAAAAAGTGATGAATACACTATCGATTCCTGTGCATGTGCTGATTCGTCCTAGAAGTGGCGATTTTACCTATTCAGATGCAGAATTTGACATCATGAAAACGAATATTGAATTGTGTAAAGAACTAGGCTGTGCAGGGATTGTTTCTGGAGTCTTGCATGATGATTTTACAATTGACCTCAAACGAACACAGGAACTCATACAATTATCAAAACCGCTATCATTCACGTTTCATAGAGCATTTGATTGGACACCAAATCCAAAAAAAGCCATCAAAGAAATCATCAGCTTAAATGTGAATCGTGTGCTGACTTCCGGACAAGCAATTGCTGCCGAAAAAGGAATCACATTATTAAAAGAATTAAAAGAGATTGCAAACAACAACTTGATAGTGATGCCTGGCGGCGGTATCAATCCTGAAAATGCAATGCTTTTTAAAGAACATGGTTTCACAGAAATTCACTGTTCGGCAACACAATCACACCAAATGATTCCTACGCCGAAAATTTCTATGAACAGTCAAAAACTCTTGTCAGATACACATATTGCCGTTTCTGATGCTCAAAAAATCAAACAACTACTAGAACGCATTCAAACCAAAAATGACTAAATATTACACACTTTTACTAGCATTGCTCGTATTGAGTTGTGCTAAAAACGACCAACCAACCGTGACGACGCTTCACCAAAACTGGGAATTCAAATCGGCAAAAGACACGATTTGGAATTCGGCAACGGTTCCAGGCAATGTCTATTCAGATTTACTTGCGCACGATAAAATTCCCGATCCGTTTGTTGGTTCCAATGAATTGAATGTACAATGGGTTCCTACGCACGATTGGGAATACAAAACTACTTTCACGCTTGACGAAAAAACACTCAAAACATCAAATATCGAGCTTACTTTTGAAGGCTTAGACACCTACGCCGACATTTACCTCAACGATTCGTTACTCGGCAAAACCAACAATGCCTTCCGAACATGGACATTTGACATAAAACCTTTCGCCAAAAAAGACAACGCCATGTATATCCGTTTTTTTAAAACGAGTATTCATGAGGAAAAAGAAGCTGGCAAATTGGATTATGTACTGCCGCCAGGACCGAGAGTATTCACCCGAAAAGCACAATTTCAGTACGGTTGGGATTGGGGACCAATTGTAAACACGTCTGGAATATGGAAACCTATCAAAATCACGTCGTGGAATGATGTGAAGCTGGACGATGTATTTTTTAAGCAAGAATCGCTCACAGATTCCCTAGCTTCCATCAGTGTAGAATATACCATTACAGCCAATAAAGATGAAGAAAATGCTTCGTTTGAAGTAAAAAATAAGGAGTTCACGCATACGGTTGAATTCCCAGTTTATAAAGGCACACATACCTACGCCACGCGTATCCGAATTCAAAATCCGAAACGTTGGTGGACATTTAATTTGGGTGAACCACATTTATATACGTTTGAAACCACACTCAAACAAGGAAACGACACAAAAGGACAGCAAAACGTTAAGGTCGGACTGCGAACAATTGAACTGATTCGTGACAAAGATTCGTTGGGCGAAACCTTTTTCTTTAAGCTAAATGGCGTGCCTGTATTTATGAAAGGCGCCAATTACATTCCGCAACACAGCATGCAAAACAAAGTGACGGATGCCCATTACGAAAAGCTCTTAAACGATACAAAAAACGCCAATATGAACATGTTACGCGTTTGGGGCGGCGGGATTTATGAAAATGATATTTTTTACGAATTGTGTGATGAAAAAGGAATATTAGTGTGGCAAGATTTTATGTTTGCTTGCGCGATGTATCCTGGAGATAAAGCCTTTTTAGAAAACGTACAACAAGAAGCAATTGACCAAGTAAAGCGTTTGCGAAAACATGCATCATTAGCACTTTGGTGTGGAAACAATGAAAATAACGAAGCGTGGCATCGTTGGGGCTGGCAGACAGACAAAACGGAAGCGCAGAAAAAGCAAATTTGGGACGATTATATCAAAGTATTTAACCGAATTCTACCAGAAACGGTTGCGAAATACAATCCGTCGATTGATTATTGGGAAAGTTCACCAAGTTATGGACGTGGCAATCCGAAGTTTCAATTTGAAGGCGATGCACACGATTGGGGCGTTTGGCACGATGCCTTACCTTTTGAACGTTTTGAAGAAAAAGTACCGCGTTTTATGAGCGAATTTGGGTTTCAGTCCTTTCCGTCGTATGAAGCTATCAGAGCATTTACGGGAGAAGATAGCATCAGCATCAATCATGATAGTTATATTACGCATCAAAAGCATCCGAGAGGTTTCAATTTGATTCGTGAATACATGGCGCGTGATTATCCTGTCCCGACTTCAGGCGATGATTATGTATATATGAGCCAACTCACCCAAGCCAAAGGAATGACGATGGGCATGGAAGCCGAACGTCGTGCCATGCCGTATTGCATGGGAAGTTTGTATTGGCAATTGAACGATTGTTGGCCTGTCGTTTCATGGTCGAGTATTGATTTTATGGGCAATTGGAAAGCCTTGCATTACAAAGCCAAAAAATCGTTTGAAGATGTGTTGATTTCCTCTATTGTGGAGAATGATACCATCAACACCTATATTGTTTCTGATAAATTACAAGCTTTGGAAGGTGATTTTACGCTGACATTTTTAGATTTTAACGGGAAAAGCATCTTGAGTAAAAAGCAAAAATTGACAATTCCTGCCAATACCAGTCAGTTAGTAGTCAAAACCGCACTGCCTGACATAAACGAAAAACCAGAAAATTACGTAATGAAAGCTGTCTTCGACTACGCTTCAAGTTCAAGTTCAAGTTCAGTTTCAGTTTCAACTTCAAGTTCGCTATTTTATGTTTCACGACCAAAAGATTTGAAATTACCCGAAGAAAACATCTCCACGAAAGTGAACAATACTAACAAGGGATTTTCGATAGAAGTATCTGCCAAAACACTACAAAAAGATGTGTTTTTATACACCAAAGCCAAAGGACATTTTTCAGATAATTTCTTCGATGTATTACCCAATCAAACCGTAACCATCACATTTACAACTAACGCAGAAAATATTGATGATTTGGCGTTTAAAACCTTGAATAACATAAAAAATAACTCAGCACTAGCATACTAATTACGTAATTCTTTTAACAAATTACTTTTTTTATGTATCTTTTGATTCTTTCCCTCATTGTATAGCTAGACACAAATCTTAGAGTGTCTTAAAAACAATCTAAGTTAACTTATTTTAATTGCTATAAATTATGAAAAAAAGAATTTTAAAAAGATGCATTGCTATTGCAAGTTTTGCATTGGCACTTGTGTTTGTAAATTGTACAAAAGATGATTTTCAAGAATCTGAATTACAAGAATTCACCTTAAAAATTACTCCTGTAGTTGAAAAAATCCTACAAATGGGATTCAAACTTGAAGATATTAAGGAAATAGATAATTTCTATATTGTACAAGGAGATATTGCTTTTTCAAAAAGTATTCAGGATGATAATACAAAGAATGAACTTTACGCAAAAAATAGTACACCTTCATCACGCATGTTACAACCAGCAGGAAGTTATGCGCATTCTGACGAATTGATAAGCGGCTTAAATGTGCAAGATATTACGATTTATTCTGAAATATCCACCCTAACTTTTGGAGATCCTTGGAATGACGCCATTAACAATGCTATTTATGAATGGAATAGCAGTAATAGTTGTGTTAATTTTCGACAAATTAGCTCTCCTTCAAATGCAGATATCACGATTAGAAATACCACAAACAGTAGCCTTTTTGGTTATGCGGAATTTCCTGTAAACGGAAATACTGCTCCCGTTTTATGGATTAATGCAAATTACAATAATGGTAACACTAGTAGTTCAGATAAAACCAATATTTTGATGCATGAATTAGGACATGCGCTAGGTTTTATTCATGTTGATCAAACAAGTTCCGTTGGTGGCTACAATCCTTTCTTACCTTCGTTAAGCACACAAGGTTCTGTTATGATATCGGGTGTAAGTAATATTTTAAATAGAGCTCCCGTTTTAACAACCAATGACAAACTTGCCGTAGAATATTTATATGATCCTAACAATAATTGTGAACGTTCAATAACAACAAATAGTGGCACAATTAATGGTCCTTCGTCTATATGTAGAAACTCTTCCTCAAGTACATATACTTGGAGTGGAACTGGAACTATTGACGACTGGACAGGAACCAATCTGACCTTAACAAATGAAACAGGAAGTTCTGTAACAGTATCAACCTCAAGTGGCAGTTCTTCTGGAACATTACAAGCCATACAAAATGGAAACATTGTAGCCTCAAAAGTGATTCAAATAAATTCAGGACCAAATATATCTGGTGCTTCAATTGATGGTCCAAACAGCATGAATACTGGCCCTTTTTACAGTGAATTATTTTATGTTAGTAATGTAAGCAGTGGCAGTTATACGAGTGCGACATGGACAATTTACAGCTTTACCTTCCAAAATGCGATTCAATATTTCCAAATTGATTCTCCAGCAGGAAATAATCCGTTAAATGCTATTGTAACAGCTAATAGTGCAACTCCATCAGGAACATATACTATTGCTTGTAATATCAGTGATAACTGTGGAACATCAATAGTTACAAAAACATTTACTGTTAACTAGTCATTTAAAATTATAAATAAATTAAAAGATAGCCCGTTTTTTCAATCGGGCTTTCTTTATTAGTGCAATTTGAAATGAAAAACCTTGAATGGAATTCAAAGAAAAGTATCTTTGTAATTATGAAAAAATCAATTTTTATTGCTTTAATAGTCTTTACGAGCATTATTTCCTGCACCACACAACCCAAAGCCGAAGCGTTGATAGGAAAATATACTTTTGAATTGCTCCAAAAAATGGACACGCTTTCGCAAGAGGAATTTAATTCACATTTTATTAGTTTAGCCGAATTGCGTGAGTTTGCAAAAGACACGACAATTGAAGAAACTTTCAGATTTGCTATTAAAAATGTTTCAAAAGAAACCCACAACATACGATTGCAACAAGCCTACGAAATGATTAAAGAATCTGGGAAGCGTTTTAAAATTGATTGGTCGGCAATTACCTTTAAAGAATATCCGTATACCGAACGTGACGAAAGTGGCGTTACTTTTCAAGATGGTTTTGTGGCTTTTGATTTTAATGATAAAAAGTTTGTGACCAAAATAGTTTCTCTAACTTTTAAAAATGAGCAACGTTTGTTTAATTTGTCGAATATTGAACCTGTACGAAAGCAATAATTCTATCTCATGAAAAAAATATACTTTCTAATTCTAATCAGTTTTGCTAGTTTTTTTGTTGCATGCGAATCGAATTATATTTCGCATCAAAACGTAGGCAAACATGTTTTTGAGACCTTACAAACACTTGATACGTTGCCAAAAGAAGCTTTTTATACCAAATTTGTTTCGTTAAAGGAACTTAAAAATATGGTACAAAACATCAAAGAAGGCGATAAATTGATTCCTAAAATTGCCGAAATGACCAACGAAGCGTATCAGGCTGATCTTAGTGATATTTATGATAACATCATTGTAGATTCAGCGAACAACTATATTCGTTGGGAAAATACAGAATTTGTCGATTACAAATACCAAACTTCCCGAAACCGAAGTATGACACTCAATTATGGAACCTTATTTTTTAAGCATAACGAAGAAGATTTTAGCGTCGGCGTGTATTGGATTACCGATTTAAATACTTCTGGATTGCTCGGTTTGGGCGGATTGCAGCGCGTGGAATAGTTTGTTCGTATTTGACGAAAAACTTTGCTATTTAACGTGAGTTCGATATAACTATTTTACTATGTCGCTAACTCACGTTAATTTAATATATCTACACATTATAAATTACGAATAAAAACGCTAGAAACGTTTTCACTCCTGCGTTAACCATTTTGGCGTTGCTTTCGGAACAAAGTTTTTCATACGCTGCAATAATTTAGAAATGTCCGTTTCTATAATCAACATGTTGAAGTTTTCTTCTTTTAAGAGTTTTTTCCGCATCATCGTATGCATCATGGCAATGAGTTCGTCATAGTAACCATTGCTGTTCAATATTGCTACAGGATGTGTTATTTGTGCCAATTGCAAAGCCGTAATTACCTCAAAAAGTTCTTCCATCGTACCAAATCCGCCAGGCAATGCTATAAAACCTTCGGCAAGTGATATCATTTTAAGTTTGCGCTCTACCATGGTTTCTGTAATGTGCAATTCGGTGATATTGGTATGCGCGACTTCTTTTGTTTTTAAAAATGCTGGAATCACACCTATCACTTCTCCTCCATGCTCCAACACCGCATTCGCAACCGTTCCCATAATGCCAATTTTAGAACCGCCATAAATCATCGTAATGTTTTCTTTGGCGAGTTGCTTTCCCAATTCGGCAGCATCCGCCACGATTTTTGAATCGTTTCCTAAACTACTTCCGCAATAAATAGCAATACTTTTCATGTTTGTTGTTGATGTTATTTGTTTTTCGTTTACACTGAGCTTGTCGAAGTATTTTTCGTTTGGCATGACTGATAATTCAAGAAATATCCGCTTTTAGCATTCGGTCTACGCCGAATATATCTTTTCGCAATTCAATATGTTGAAATTGCTTTTCTTCCAACAAAGCTATCATTTCTTGTCCTAAATACTGATTGATTTCAAAATACAAACTACCCTCCGTTTTTAAATGTTGCATCGCGAGATTGGCAATTGTATCATAAAAAATCAACGGATTGTCATCTTCTACAAACAATGCAGTTTCTGGCTCGTATTCCAATACATTTTTGCGCATTTCTGCCTTTTCCAAATTACGTACATACGGCGGATTCGACACGATAATGTCAAACTGCAAATCAGCTTCATCAAACACGTTCAAATCTTGTAATGACAATACATCCGCTTGCGTAAATTCGATAGAAACATTGTTGTTTTCCGCATTTTTTTGAGCAATTTGTAACGCTTCCGCAGAAATATCTAAGGCAAAAACTTTCGCAGTAGGAAGTTCAGTTTTTAAAGCAATCGGAATACAACCGCTTCCTGTGCCAATATCTAAAATACAGAGGTTTTTATTGTTAGCTTTTTTCGCTTTCTCTAAAATGAATGTCACCAATTCTTCCGTTTCTGGGCGTGGAATTAAGGTGTGTTCATTCACCAAAAAATCAAGACCATAAAAATGTGCTGTTCCCAGGATATGCTGAATCGGTTTTTCGAGTTTTAATTCGCTCAACGCTGCAAACATAGGCGTTTCTTGTTCTTTGGTAATTGTGAAATCAGGCGTTAATGCTAAGGCAAATCGTTTTACTCCAAAATAACTTTCGGTTAGCATAAAAAAGAAACTATCTACTTCGTTTTTACCGTAGATGTCGTCTAACTCTTTGTGAAATATGTCTTGTATATCTTTTAGTAACAAGTTTTGTTTTTTGTTTTTTGTTATTCGTCTACACTGAGCCTGCCGAAGTGTTGTTTATTGGAAACACCTAAAACCTAAAACCTAACACCTACAACTCCTTCAACATCCAAACATCGCAAGAATAGTGTCCGGTTTCTCCAATCGGCTTATCTAAATGTTTAAATCCGAAGTCTTCGTATATATGTATGGCAGCTTTAAATTTTGGCGAAGATTCTATATAACACTGTGTGTAACCAAATGCTTTTGCGGCTTCCAAACATTTTGCAAATAACTTTTTACCGTAGCCTTTTCCTCTGGTTTTGGAGAAAAAATACATTTTTTGCAATTCGCATATATTGTCGTGATTGTCGCGCAATTGTTTAATTCCCGCGCCACCGAGTACTTCTCCATCTTCTTCAATCACATAATATACTTCGCGTTCGCCTTGATAGGCTTCGTACATTGCGTCTGTTTCAGGGTCTTCGTACGCTGTGCCAACTTTTGGCATGTCAAACTCAGGAATCACTGAGCGAATGCAGGCTGCTATTGTTGCGTTGTCTTTAGGTTGTATTTCTCTGATAATCATATGTTTTAATTGAAATATTAAAAGATTGAATGATTAAATGATTTATTTAGTGTATAATAATATCGTGTTCCGTCAATAATCCATGAATTTCTTCACGAGAAAATTTTGCTTTTTTAAGATGATTTAGTGCTGGATTCATCGTGTAATTTCGCGCCGACGTAAAATCTGCTTTTTCTAAATTCGTTTGGTCAAATACGGCCGATTTCAAATCGCAATCGTCAAAAACAGCATTTTCCAAGTTGGTTTCTGTAAAATCGACATTTTTTAAGCTTGATGCACTGAATTTTGTTTGCTTCATAGACAATCCCGCAAAGGAAGCCAATTCCAAATTACAAGCGTCAAAACTGACTGAAAACATAAAATCGTTACACACACTAAAATCGACTCCTAGCAACTTGCAATTCACAAATTCAACTTCAGTAAACGACGTACTTTTTATTTTAGCATTGGTCAAATCGCAGATTTCAAACGTACATTCCAAAAACGTCATTGCTGCCATATCTGCCGCTTCAAACTTGCAATTGACAAACGTACAATGGTCATATTCGCCTTTCGGGAATGCTTGTTGCGTATAATCAATTTGGGTAAATGTTTGATTTTGGAAGAATTCTTGACTCATTTTGTATTCGCTTCAAATAGAAATTACGTAGTTTTGCGATGCTGTGAAGATACTGATTTTAGACGAATTTTTCAGTGAAAAAGTATCTTTGAGAACTGACATGACAAATCCTTTTTATTTTTCTAAATAGAAATGATTTGCACGCGAAGAAAAAGTAAATTCAACTAAAAAAACAGAATGGCATTCGCACACGAAACGTACATGAAACGCTGTTTGCAGTTGGCTGCGAATGGTTTGCCTGCTGCCATGCCCAATCCGTCCGTTGGTGCCGTGATTGTGCACAACGACGTCATTATTGGCGAAGGTTATACAAATGCGTATGGCGGAAATCATGCAGAAGTTAATGCTATTGCTTCTGTGCGAGATAAGTCGTTGTTAAAAGAGTCAACTATCTATGTTTCGTTGGAACCGTGTAGTCATTTTGGAAAAACGCCGCCGTGTAGCGATTTAATCATCAAACATCAAATTCCGAAAGTTGTTATTGGCACCATAGATCCGTTTGCCAAAGTGGCGGGACGTGGCGTTCAGAAACTAAAAGATGCTGGGTGTGAAGTTGTGTTGAATGTTTTGAAAGACGAATGTGTCGCTTCCAACAAACGATTTTTTACCTTTCATCAGCACAAACGTCCGTATATTATTTTGAAATGGGCACAGACGCAAGATGGTTTTATTGATAAGATTCGAAACGAAAACGATGCTGTACAACCCAATTGGATTACGAACGAATATTCGCGTCAACTCGTACACAAATGGCGCAGTGAAGAAGCGGCGATTTTGGTAGGAACGAATACAGCCATTACAGACAATCCGAAGCTCAATACACGCGATTGGCAAGGAGAAAATCCTGTGCGAATTGTGTTGGATAGAAGTTTGCGAATTCCAGCAGAATATGCATTGTTGGATGAAACGATTAAAACGATTGTGTTGACCGAAAAAGAGAACGTTTCTAGCGAAAACCGCATCTTTGAAACGATTGATTTCTCTAAAAATCTTCCGCAACAAATTTGCGATGTTTTGTATCGTTACGATTTGCAATCCGTGATTATCGAAGGCGGGAAACAGACTTTACAAACCTTTATTGACGCTAATTTATGGGATGAAGCACGCGTTTTTACAGGAAAAACCGTTTTTCAACAAGGAATTGAAGCGCCCACTTTTACAGGAACTTTACAGTCTCAAAAGAGCATTTCAGACGACACTTTAGAAATCTATACGAATGATTAAAAATATAATTTTCGATTACGGAGATATCTTTATCAATTTGGACAAAACCGCGACCAATCGTGAGTTGTTGCAATTGGGCATTTCGGATTTTACGCCAGAAATGATTTCCAAAAATCAAGCGTACGAAAAAGGATTGATAACAACAGACGAATTTGTCGATTTTTATCATACACAATTCCCGAAAGCGACTAAAAATCAACTAATTGACGCTTGGAACGCTATTTTACTCGATTTTCCAAAACATCGAATGGAATTCATTAAAAATTTAGCGAAAGACAACAACTATCGACTGTTTATTTTAAGCAATACGAACGATTTGCACATTTCATGGATTCAGCAAGATTGGGGCATGGAGTTATATACTGAATTCAAAAACTGTTTTGAGCAGTTCTATCTCTCACACGAAATCCACTTGCGCAAACCTGACGCGAATATTTACGAATTTGTATTACAACAAAACAATTTACAACCTGAAGAAACCATTTTTATTGACGACACGAAAGAAAATACCGAAACAGCCGCTTCACTCGGAATTCACACATGGAATTTAATTCCTGGCAAAGAAGATATCGTTGATTTATTCACACATAAAAAATTATTGTTTTGATATATTTGGCGCTTAGTGTTTTCATTTCCAGTTCGTTATTTGTCATTTTTAAACTGTTTGACAAATATCAAATCAACACATTTCAAGCAATTGTCATCAACTATTTAACGGCTTTCTGCTGCGGATTTTTCTTTTATGGAAATGGTACAACACTCGTTGAAGTTTCACAAAAACCATGGATTGTCGGAGCCATTATTTTAGGTTTTTTGTTCATCTCCATTTTTATGGTCATGGCAACCACAGCGCAACGCAACGGACTTTCCACAGCCTCCGTGGCAAGTAAAATGTCGGTAGTGATTCCTGTAATTTTTGCGGTGATTGTTTATGAAGAAAAACTAAGTTTATTGAAAGTTGCAGGGATTATTTTAGCCTTGCTCGCAGTGTATTTAACGACTGTTAAAAACGATGGCGCTACCTTTAATCGTAAAAAATTACTCTTTCCGTTGCTATTATTTTTAGGTTCTGGAGTTATTGATACCGCTATCAAACACATAGAAACCAAATATTTGGCAGAAGGTGAAGTTCCTATATTTTCGGCGGCAGTATTTGGTTGTGCTTTTATGATTGGAATTGTTGTGGCAATCATTCGACGTGATGTTGTTATTGATGGAAAAACGATTTTAGGAGGCATTGCGTTGGGAATTCCGAATTTTTACTCGATTATATTTTTGCTAAAAGCTTTGCGACCAGAAAATTTGGGAGACAGTTCAACTGTATTTCCCATCAACAACGTCGCCATTGTGATGCTTTCCACTATCTTTGGAATCATTTTGTTTAAAGAAAAACTCATTCCAAAAAACTGGATTGGAATTGTCATCGCGATTATTAGTATTGTGATGATTGCGGTTTCGGCGTAATATTAAAAACTTCGTATTTGGAAATAAAAGACACCTATAAAACCATCGAAAAACCTTCGGAAGAAGTACTGTTTAAAGATCGAAATAGTAAATTCTTTGGCTATGCATTTCCTGTTTCAAATGAAGACGACATTAAAACACATTTAGAAAATTTGAAAAAAAGTCATCATTCGGCGCGGCATTGGTGTTATGCGTGGCAATTGGGGAAAAGCGAACCATTTCGTTTTCGTGCCAATGACGACGGAGAACCTTCTAACAGTGCAGGAATGCCGATTTACGGACAAATTCAGTCGTTTGAAGTTACCAATATTTTAATTGTGGTTGTCCGTTATTTTGGCGGCACCAAATTAGGCGTTGGCGGATTGATAAACGCATACCGAACTGGTGCACAACTAGCATTGGAAGCTGCTGAAATCGTTGAAAAAACTATCAATATTGACTATTTACTCATCTTTGATTACAAAAACATGAACAAAGTCATGCGTGTCATCAAAGAGCGAAACTTAGACATTATCACACAAAAACTAGAACTAGATTGTCGCATTACCATTTCCGTTCGACAAAGCGAAGCGGAACAAGTTTTTGAGTTGTTTACCAATTTGTATGAGATTGAGATTAAAGAGGTTGAATAATCTTAAGTTATATAACTACTTTTTCCTTTTCCCATACCGCACACTCGGCTCACTAACAGACACCTCTTTTGCTAACGTTGATTGCCATTGTTGCTGTGTTGCCATCAAATTGCATAGTTTTTCATGGAAATACACTTGATACCAAAGTGCTTCGGGAAAAGGACTCACACCTTTGTACATACGCTCGGAATGTATCATCAACTTTAAAATAAAATCATCTTGAGGCGCACGGTGATTGTTGATAACTTGACTCAATTGCACAGGCGTAATTCCTATATCTTTTGCAAAAACAGCACGCTTTGCATACAAAGTATCAATATACTGCTGTAAAAACATTGAAAAATAAGACTTTGCTTCATTGACAGGTTGTTTGATAAATTCTTGCATTTGGAATTTTAACTGCAAAAGCTTCGCTTGGACAACTTGACTATTGGACAAACCTTTCATTCGCTGCAAACGCGCTTCCATCAAAGCAGTAGCTTCTGACTGATATTCTTCATGAGAAGCATAACGACTGTCAACTCCGTATTCAGAATCCAAATGTGTATTATGTTCGTTTTTGTTAGTCATGATATTGATGTATCAAGTTAATAATTTCAGGTATTTCAATACTTAGCGTCATTCCTGTAGCGATAAAATTGTACTTTTTGATGTAATGCTGCGCTATTTCTGTTTTAGGACGAAGCGAAACACAAGCCAATTCAGCATATTCTATGATAGCTATTTTAGCTACATGCGCAATTAAGTTTCCAGCGATGTTATCAAACTTTTTATTTTTCCCTTTATTTTCAATAGAAACCGTTAGTAAGCGAATATGTATGCGCCATTCACTCGGAATTTTTTCGAAAGAAACGAGCCCTAATATATCATTTGAACTAAGAATACATAATTTATAGATTTCAAATTCCTTTTCTTGCTTCCAATCAAAAAAGTATCGCTTTTTAGTGATGGTTTTGTAATCGCTAGCTTCAACAGGAATAATTGTTACCTCATGTGATTTTCCTGTTGTGATTTCATTGATTGTCATAAAGATACTATTTTTTTCCTCTTTTAGTAAATTTTAAATCATAAAGTTTCCTTTTTTTGTAAACTTTTTTTAACTATCGCACAAAGACTATTAAAAATACAACTTGAATCATGTATTTTTGACCAAAACCCGACTCTATTTTTAAATCTTTTAAAATATAAAAAGATGAGTTTTAGAAGTCAATTTCAGCTAATTTTTCGAGGATATAATCAGGGCATTTCATAGGACGTTTGGTTTCCATATTTATGAACGCCAAAACTGTGTTAGCTTCTGTAATAATTTCCTTACTTTCGTTTAAAATCACATAATCAAATTCAATCTTAACCGAAGGCAATTTTTTCAGCGTTGTTTGAACCGTCAAAACCTCGTCATAAAACGCTGATTTTTTATAATTAATCTGAATAGAAATTACTGGAAGCATCACGCCCATCTCTTCCATTTCACGGTATGAAATCCCTAAGGCTCTAAGCCACTCAGTCCGCCCCATTTCTATAAACTGCACATAATTCCCATGGTATACTACGCCCATTTGGTCAGTTTCTGCGTAGCGAATTCTTGTTTTAATTTCGTGACTTCTCAAAGTTTTTTATATATTTAGTAAGGTTAACGAATTGTAAAGAAATTGTTTCCAATCATGAGAAAAAATTTTAAGAAATTCAATAGCATTCAAGTTTTTTTTTCACTTTTTTTTTCACATATTTGTTCACGCTAAAAATAAAAGGAGAAAACCCCGAATTTTCTTTTTTTCCTAACCTAAAGAATAACAACTTTTAACAACATTAAATGAGTGTAACTGCGCAATCAGTATGGGATAACTGTCTGTCTTTCATAAAAGACAACATTCAACCACAAGCATATAAAACTTGGTTTGAGCCGATTAAGCCCGTAAAGTTAACGAATAAAGCGCTAAGCATTCAAGTTCCAAGTAAATTTTTTTATGAGTGGTTAGAAGAGCACTACGTAAAGTTGCTCAAAGTAGCGTTGGTTAAAGAATTGGGAAATACGGCTCGTTTGGTATATATCATAAAAATGGAAAATACGTATGGCAATAAAAAGCCATTTACGGAAAAAATTCCCAGTGCCAATCGCAGTAATGTAAAAGCACAAGAAGTAGATGTTCCTATAAAAAACAAAAGCCCTGAACTTAAAAATCCATTTGTAATTCCAGGTATCAGAAATGTTAAGATTGAATCTCAGTTAAATCCAAATTACAACTTTGATAATTTTTTAGAAGGAGACTCGAATCGATTAGCGCGTTCTGCTGGAATGGCTGTAGCCAATAAACCTGGAGGAACATCGTTTAATCCGCTGTTAATTTTTGGTGGCGTTGGTTTGGGCAAAACTCATATTGCACACGCTATTGGTGTAGAAATTAAAGACAAATACCCTGAAAAAACGGTATTGTATATTTCTGCTGAAAAATTCACACAACAATATATTGAATCTGTAAAGAAAAATACACGAAACGATTTTATCCACTTTTATCAGTTGATAGACGTATTAATTATCGATGATGTTCAATTCTTTTCTGGAAAGTCAGGAACACAAGATGTGTTTTTCCACATTTTCAATCACTTACATCAAAATGGCAAGCAAGTAATTTTAACGTCTGACAAAGCACCTGTAGACATGCAAGATATTGAGCAACGCTTACTATCTCGCTTTAAGTGGGGACTTTCTGCCGAATTGCAAACGCCAGATTTTGAAACACGTGTTTCTATCGTAAAAAACAAATTGTATCGTGATGGTGTTGAAATGCCAGACGATATTATAGAATATGTGGCTAAAAATATCAAATCGAATGTTCGTGAGTTGGAAGGCGCTATTATTTCACTCATCGCACAATCATCTTTTAATAAAAAGGAAGTAACGATTGATTTGGCAAAGCAAGTCGTTGAAAAATTTGTGAAAAATACGAAACGTGAAGTTTCCATCGATTATATCCAAAAAGTAGTGTCTGACTATTTCCAAATGGACGTTTCTACACTACAATCTAAAACGAGAAAACGTCACATCGTACAAGCAAGACAATTGGCAATGTTCTTTGCAAAAAAATTCACGAAAGCTTCGTTAGCAAGTATTGGTTCTCAAATCGGAAAGCGCGATCATGCTACAGTATTACACGCTTGTAAAACAGTAGATAATTTATCTTCTACCGATAAGCAATTCCGCAAATACGTTGAAGATTTGACTAAAAAACTTTCGCTGTAAAATTCACTTCATGAAGACGAAAATTTTAATGGTTTGCTTGGGAAATATTTGTCGTTCTCCTTTAGCAGAAGGAATTTTAGCATCCAAATTGGATTCCTCAAAATTTATGGTCGATTCCGCAGGTACTTCGGGTTATCACAATGGCGAACTTCCTGACAAACGCTCGATTGCAACAGCAAAACAACACGGATTAGACATCACCAATCAACGATCGAGAAAATTTACTAAAAATGATTTTCGAGAATTTGATTATATTTTTGCTATGGATGAATCAAATTATGATAATATTCTCGCTTTGGCGGAAACACAAGAAGAACGCGATAAAGTTCACATGATTTTAAATCAAATCTCTCCAAACTCTAACGCAGAAGTTCCCGATCCGTATTATGGTGGCGAGCAAGGTTTTGAAAATGTGTATCAAATGCTTGACGAGGCGTGTTCTATTTTTGCTAAGAAAATTTCATAAAATCTCCCAAAAACAAAGTATCTGCTAATTTTTGTATCTTACTATAAAAATTACCAACCTACTTTGCCATGAAAAAGAAATTATTTTTGCTATTAACACTAGCAATACCTTTAGTAATATCCGCGCAAACTGTAGCTCTTCAACCATTTGCTAGCGGATTTTCCCGACCTATCGACATCAAACATGCGAATGATTCACGATTATTTATTGTAGAACAAGATGGTTTGATTAAAATTTTAAATGCAGACGGAACTACCAACGCAACACCTTTTTTAGACATTGACGCACGCGTCAACTCTTCGGGAAACGAACAAGGCTTACTCGGCTTGGCTTTCGATCCAGATTACGCTACCAACAATCGTTTTTATGTGAATTATATCAATAATAGTGGTAATACCATGATTGCACGTTTTACCACTACATCCAATCCTGATATTGCAGATGCTACGTCTGAAGAAATTCTACTAACTATTTCGCAACCATATTCCAATCACAATGGCGGTTCAATAGCTTTTGGTACTGATGGATTGTTATATATTGCGTTAGGTGACGGCGGAAGTGCGGGCGATCCGCAGAATTACGCACAAAACTTGCAATCGCTCTTAGGGAAAATTATGCGAATTGATGTCAGCGGCGCTACAGGATATACGATTCCTGCTACGAATCCATTTGTGGGAAATCCCGCAGGATTGGATGAAATTTGGTCGTATGGACTTCGAAATCCGTGGAAAATGTCTTTTGACAGTGATAACGGTGAACTTTGGATTGGCGATGTTGGACAAAGCAATCGCGAAGAAATTAACAATGTTCCCATTGTGAATTCAGGATATAATTTTGGTTGGAAATGTTATGAAGGAAATGCCACTTTTGATACTACAGGTTGTCCAGCAGCTTCTAGCATTACATTTCCCGTTGGCGAATATAATTATGGAGGATCTCCTTTTCGTTGCTCCATTACAGGTGGTTATCGATACAGAGGAAGCATGTATCCAAACTTTCAAGGATGGTATATTTTTGCTGATTTTTGTAGCAATGAATTGGGAATGCTAGTGCCCGCAGCAGGAAATACGTGGAATTTATCTTTGACAAGTTCTGGCTTTTCTCCAAACATTTCCACTTTTGGTGAAGATGTAAATAAAGAATTATATGCTGCAGGATTGAATGGCGAAATTTATAAAATATACGATCCAACGCTGAGTATTAACGAAAATTCACTCGCATCGAAGTATGCTATTTTTCCCAATCCCGCGAAAGCGTATTTCCAAATTAACAATCAAACTAATGCTTCTCAGGTACAGGAAGTTATAGTGTTTTCGCTTAGCGGAAGATTTATTTCATCTACAAAAATCACCCAAGAACATCAAAAAATTAGCACCAATCAACTCGCAAAAGGAATCTACATTGTGCAATTAATTTCAAACAATGATACGGTTTCTTATCATAAATTAGTCAAAAATTAGTTTTATTTGTAAATAAACAAACTTTAAACATATGCAACCTCCAAACGGAATTTTGTACTTAATTCCCACTACCTTAGGCGATACCGAGCCATTAGAAGTACTTCCATTATCTGTAAAAAAAGTGATAGAAGACACCAATCATTTTATTGTTGAGAATGAAAAAACAGCACGCCACTTTATTAAAAAGATAACACCTAAAAAAGCACAACCCTTGCTAGAATTGTATGTACTGAACAAATACACACAAGAACAAGAATTGCCTGCTTTTTTGGAAGCTATTTATCAAGGAAAAAATGTAGGTTTATTATCTGAAGCTGGCTGTCCTGGTGTTGCCGACCCAGGTTCAGAGATTGTGAAAATTGCGCATCGTGAAGGAATTCGAGTGGTTCCGTTAGTTGGTCCATCGTCTATTTTAATGGCAATTATGGCTTCTGGCATGAACGGACAAAATTTTGCATTTAACGGTTATCTTCCTATTGATAAAGACGAACGCAAACGCGCTATCAAACAATTGGAAAAACGTGCTGGAGATTTGCAGCAATCGCAAGCATTTATGGAAACTCCGTATAGAAATGACAAGCTTATGACGGATTTGACCGCGATACTTCAAGGAAATACGCGCTTATGTGTTGCCTGCGATGTAACGCTTCCCACAGAATTTATCAAAACCATGACGATTAACGAGTGGAAAAGAAGGGAAATAAGTTTACACAAACGCCCAACGATGTTTGTGATAGATCGCTAACGCTTTTAGATATTAGATCGCTTCGCTACTAGATTTTAGACACGTTAAACTAATAAACACATAAACTTCTAAACTAAAAAACCTCAGCATATTGCTATACTGAGGTCTTTTTTTATAATGTTTACTAAGTTTTGAGTTTACACTCTCGCTTTTGCTTTTCTATTGGCTTTGATAGAGGAAACATCATATCCAGCAAATCGCTTCATATAATATTTCACTGTGGTACCATACGCGTCTGAAAACCCTTGTTTTCCGCCACTTCTAAGGTACTTTTTTACGCTTCCAGGACCTGCTAAATGTGCTGCTGCCAAAATTCCTGACTCAGTCACAATAACACCGTTGATTTGCTTTCCTACGGAGCGTTGAATGTCTTTTCGAAGAATCCACTTATTTCTTGAGGCATTTGCTTCAAAGGCTTTCTCTTGTAGTTTTGGATTGTTTAAGAATGCTTGCGGATTGTAAATTCCGATCATTTCTAACGTTGCTTTTCCAAATTGGTACTTTCCGAGATAACCTAAGGTATTTACCACAAAGTAATTTCCCTGAGATTCTTTGAATGCTACTGCTTCTTTAAAGCCCAAATAACTTTGTCCTGTAAACGGAATTGGTGCTTCTTGGAAGGAGCTGTCATCTGTGGGGTTTACTGTAAAAAGTTCAGATGACTTGGTATTTTTTTTACTTGTATTTTTAAGAACGTTGGCTTCTTTTTTTGAAGTGAAACCTAAACTTATAAATGTCAAAACAGCTACTAAAATTGAAAATTTTATTGCTTTTTTTACCATAAAAATTGATTTCTTTAAGACTTACAAATTCAAGAATTCTGCTTAAAATTTCAGCGTGCAAATATACGACACATTTTTTAAAAACCAAATTTTTATGTTAAAATAGCGTTAAAAGTAGATGTAATGGAACCTGACTTTACCTAAACTATTGATTTCCAATGTTGGAGCCGGAATTTTAATAAAGTTTATAACGCTAAAAACACTCTTTAAAAACTTCGATTTTGTTTCTATTTTGGTCAAATCGACGTCAATACTGAGATAAAACTGCCGAAAACGTTGTAGTTCGGGTAAAATTTCGCGTTGTGTTGTGGTCGTTCCTGCCACTAAATTCTCAGCGCCGTACCCAAAAGCAACGTTAAGCCATTTGGGTATTTTTTTCTGTTTAAAGAACGAATGAATATTGGCACTGAGCCAGTAGGTTTGTCCGTTGTAATCTTTGAGACTTTCTTCCAAAAAGCCACTTCCCAATTTGCTTGGACGAACTTCCGCAAAACGTGTTCGATGAAAAGAATACTTTAGTTTGATGCGTTGTTCATCCCACAATAACTCTTGTCCGACGTATAAGCCTGTTCCGAGTCCATTTGCGAGCACATCTCCCCAAGAAGCTCCCCATTCTGCTGAAAAGCCATCCATGACTTCTACGGCAGTTAAAAAGCCAAATCCGAGCGTTGCCCCATAAATGAGCTGATCTTTTTTAGAAACGCCCGCCCAATCTAGCACTTCTGCGCCAATGTTTCCAACATAATATGCGGCAAATACATGTCCTGCTTTGTCCATTTGCAACCATTCATTGTTGTCATTGATAAAACGAAACGAAGAACGCTCAAAATCGGCATACCAAATTCTGTCCAAACCAACAAGTGTTGCCGTTGCCAGTGAAGCTTCGGTAATCACTACAAAATTACGTCGTGGTTTGTGTAAAGTGTCTGACGCTTGTAAAAAATCTGGTGGTGCTAATTGTCCGAAAAGAAAATTTACACAAAAAAGAAAAAGGAATACACTATAGCGGTTCTTCATGCAGTTGCGCTTTATTATTTAGAAGAAGATTGCACTTTTGCAATAAATTCTTGTGCAGAAGTATTCCAAGGCATTGCGTAGGTGCCAGGCGTTACTGTTACTGAATCTTTCAATATTTCATACAATTCATCTTCCGTTGCCTCTATTTGATTGGAAATGTTTTGCGCTAATTCTTCCGCTGTCTTATTGGCTGGAACTATTACATCTACCCAAGTACTATTGGCAATGAGCACTTTGATAATATCGTTGCTATTCATTCCTTTTTGAATAACGTACTTCCCTCCTTTTACACGATCAATATATCCAACTTTTTTTGCCAAGGTTGTAAAAGATTCAATATCATTTACCAAAGGTTCTAATTCGGCAACAACATCGTTAAATTTAGCATCGGATGGAAGATTTATATAGGCAACTTCATTGTTAAACGCTGTAATTGGTTTAAAAATAGTTTGTGTAATGTTATACATAAAATAGCCACCAATGAGAATTCCAATAATTAAAATTCCAACAATAATACTTCGAATATACATTTAGCTAAGTTTTTGATATAATAATTCATTTTTGAAGTTGCCATTGACAAAATTCCAGTCTTTTTTCACGCCGATTTGTTGAAAACCCGCAGTTTCAAAAAGTTTGATGCTTGCAGCGTTTTCTTCGTCAATGTTTGCATACAGTTGATGTACTTGCAAGTGTTTAAAAGCATAATTACAAACCAACTCTAGTGCTTCTTTGCCATATCCTTTGTGTCGGAATTCGCTTTTCGCGATAAGCAATCCGACACCAACACGTTTGTTTTTAGGATCAAAATCGAACAAATCAATCAAACCAATCGTTTCTTTGTTGTGACTCATCATCACCAAGCGCAATTGCTTGGCTTCGTAAATATCCAAATGTGCATTTTCCAAATATTGCTTGATTAAAAATCGTGAATACGGAGTTTGTGTCGCACTAATTTCCCAGATAGTTTCGTCGTTTTCGATATCGTAGATAAAATCCAAATCTTCGGGCTCTAAAGCGCGTAAATGTAATTTTTCGCCTGTAAGTGTTAGCATAAAATTTCTCCTTTAAATACTTGTGTTGCTTTTCCTTTAAGAAAGATGTTTTTATATGAAGTGCCTACGCGTTCAAAAGAAACTTCCAACATGCCACCTTCTACTTGCAAAACAACATGAGTTGATGCAGTTTCTTTGAGATGATGCATTGCCAGCGCAACAGCGGTAACGCCCGTACCACACGAAAGTGTTTCGTCTTCAACGCCTCTTTCGTAGGTTCGCACTCTAAATTCAGCATCTGAAAGCTTTTTTACAAAATTCACATTGGCACCTTCTTCAAAATACGGCGCGCCATAGCGAATTGCAGCGCCTTCCGTTTTTATGTCAATTTGACTGATATTTTCTGAAAAAGTGACATGATGCGGCGAACCTGTATCTAAAAATACATAATCTGCATGCGTTTCGATTTCAGTTACCTCTTGCATCTGCAAATTGACAACATCGCCTTCAATGGTTGCATAATGTGTTCCATCTATAGCAACGAACGTCGTTTCACGATTGATGATACCGAGAAAATTCGCGAAAGCCACGATACATCTACCGCCATTGCCACACATGGTGCTTTCGTTTCCATCCGAATTGTAATAGACCATTTTGAAATCGTGCGCATCGTCATTTTCTAAAAGAATCAAACCATCAGCGCCGATTCCAAATTTACGGTCACACAACTGCCGAACAAGTTTGGTATCATTTTTGGAAAAAATATGTTGTCGATTATCAATGAGCACAAAATCATTTCCTGTTCCTTGATATTTGTAAAAAGATAGTTTCATTACATCTGTTTGCTACCGACAAAAATACAAATAAAGTATTGATTTTTCTTCGTTGTTAAAGTGTCGTTAAAGTTAAAAAGTGACCACAATAAATATGTAATTTTAAGTGTTAAAAAACGACATAAACACTAAGAATTATCACAAAAAAACAAACAAAAACTAAAAATAGATATGAAAAAATTTGCAAGTTTACTATTGGTTTCTGTTCTAGGCGGCGTCATTAGTATTGGAGCTTATAAATTCTTTTCAGAATCCCCTGAAAAAGTTGAACAAGCTTCCCTTTTTGAAAAAACATCGTACGTTCCTACGAACTTTATCAATACTCCAACAAAAAACAAATCCTCAGAAGCAGCAACTGCAGGAATTGATTTTACGTATGCTGCAGAAAAAACGGTGAATGCTGTAGTTCACGTTAAAAACAAAATTACCACTGTTGCCCCGAGAAGTATTTGGGATTTATACAATGGTACTGGGCGACCACAAACACAGATTGGAACAGGTTCAGGCGTGATTATTTCACCAGATGGACACATTGTTACGAACAATCACGTTATTAAAGGTTCCAACGAAATTCAAGTCACACTTAACAATAACAAAAGTTACGAAGCTTCCCTTATTGGAACCGATCCAAGCATGGATATTGCGTTGTTAAAGATTGAAGCTGACGAAGAGTTGCCGTATATTTCTTTTGGTGATTCTGACAACGCAAAAATTGGCGAGTGGGTGTTGGCGGTTGGAAATCCGTTTAACTTAACCTCTACCGTTACTGCGGGAATTATTAGTGCCAAAGGAAGAGATTTGGACGAAGGTGATAATTTACGTCAATCGTTCATTCAAACCGATGCTGCAGTCAACCCTGGAAACTCTGGTGGTGCTTTAGTGAATACCAATGGTGAATTGATTGGAATCAACACGGCAATTACTTCTCAAACTGGTTCGTATATTGGATATGCGTTTGCCGTACCAAGTAATATTGCACAAAAAATTGTAACCGATTTATTAGAATTTGGCGATGTTCAAAAAGGATTGCTAGGAATATATCCGTTAAAAAGAAATTCTAAATATGCGATTGAAAATGGCTTAAATGAAGTTGATGGTGTGTATGTTGTGGATGTGGATGAAAAATCAGGCGCAGGTTTGGCAGGAATTGAAAGCGGAGATATCATCAAGAAATTGGATGATGTGGAAATTTCTAAATTCTCAGACTTATCGGGCTATTTAAGTTCTAAACGTCCTGGAGATGTTGTAAATGTTACCGTATTGCGCAATGACGACTACAAAACATTTCCTGTTTCCTTAACCAAGGAAAAGCCTGTAACTGTTAAATTAAAAGATATGCAGCTAAAAAGTTTGAGCGCTAGTGAAGCTGCTAAATACGGATTGGAATACGGTTTATTGGTAACGGAAAGTTCTGATGATATTAGCGATATAGGCATCACGCCTGGATATATTTTATTAGAAGTGAATGGCAGCAAAGTGCAATCTGCGCAAGCCTTACAAGCTTTTATAGAAAAATATGGTGAAGACAAAATCCGAACCCTAACATTTAGAAGCACCAACGGACAATACGAGCGTTTTATCTACAACAGATAAAAAGTGCCATCTCTATATGTTAGAAAAGCGAGACACTGTTAACGTGCCTCGCTTTTTTTATTTGACAATTTATTCAAATAGAAATTGTTTCTCCTCAACGAAATAAATATTTAAAAAGCTAAAAATCTGTTGTCTATTTTCTTATTCTTTGCTTGCCCAAAGAAAAGAAACAAAAGAAAGGGCACTTTTCCAGAGGTGTTTTTGATTTTCTCTTTAAGGAGAAAACCAAAACCGCATGAATTTTTCTAAATTTCTTCCAAGGCTTCAGAAATTTTTAACGAAAAATCCTTGCTACACTGCGGAAAAGAAAAAAACTCCATTAATTTTTATGTCAAACTCACGTATGATTAAGTAATTCTATTTTGATAACAAGACTGCCACGTCGTAAACTCCTCGCAGTGACGTTTCTGAGTTTCTTATTTTTAATAGCTGTCACACAAAGAATAGTTTTTATCATATTATTGTAAGCGCAATAAAAAAACTTTTTTATTTATTTACGAAAACGTTTGAAATTATATACTTTTGCGCAAAATTTGTAAACACAACTACACAAACGTAAGACTATGAGTTTTAATGAAATTTACGAAAAGGAACTCACTTTTCAAGCGGATAGACGCCGTGCTACTGTTGAATTTATTAAGAATGTAAGCGATTTATGGTACGATAAATCTATCGAGCTTGTTCTTTTTAGAAATCAACTCATTGACAGAAATGTAAGTGAAATTTTGAATCTTCACGAATATGCTGGTCAATTTGTGCAAAAACCGATCTCCATTTTTGATACGGTAGAAATCGCACAAGCCATTGCAAAGATTGATTTGCCACCATCTAAGATTGATATCGGAAAATTGACGTACGAGTATCATTTAGAAGACAATCAGTACGCCAACGCAACTTCGTTTGTGGTTGACAAATTAAACGATGCTAAAAATACTTCTGAAATCACGCCAAAAGACGTGGTTTTATATGGTTTTGGACGTATTGGTCGTTTGCTTGCTAGAGAATTGATGACACGCACAGGACGCGGAAGTCAATTACGCTTACGCGCGATTGTAACTCGTGGAAAAGTGGATAAAACGGTTTTAGAAAAAAGAGCTTCTCTATTACGCAACGATTCAGTTCATGGAGATTTCCCAGGAACGGTAGGTATTGATGTTGAAAATTCAGCGTTAATCATCAATGGAACTACGGTTCATATCATTTCAGCAAACGGACCAGAAGAAATTGATTATACGGAATACGGAATTAAAGATGCACTCATCATCGATAATACAGGCGCTTTTAGAGATAAAGAAGCGTTGGAAAGACATTTAGTTCCAAACGGAGCTGACAAAGTATTGCTGACAGCGCCAGGAAAAGGTGTTCCAAATATTGTATATGGTGTAAATCATAAAGAGCACAATCCTGATGAAGTAAAAGTTTGGTCTGCCGCTTCTTGTACGACTAATGCGATTACGCCAGTTTTAAAAGTTATTGAAGATTCTTTCGGCTTGCGTCATGGACACTTAGAAACCATTCATGCCTATACCAACGATCAAAATTTGGTAGACAATATGCACAAAAAATACCGTCGTGGTAGAGCTGCCGCTTTGAATATGGTAATTACAGAAACTGGTGCTGGAAGTGCCGTTTCAAAAGCATTGCCTGCATTGGAAGGAAAACTAACCTCAAACGCGATTCGTGTGCCTGTTCCGAATGGTTCATTGGCTATTTTGAACTTGGAAATAGAGAATGCAACTTCTTTAGAAGGCGTCAACACGATTTTAAAAAAATATGCACTAGAAGGTGATTTGGTTGAGCAAATTAAATACGAATTGAGCGACGAATTGGTATCTTCTGACATCGTTGGTTCTTCGGCACCATCTATCTTTGACAGCAAAGCTACTATTGTTCGCGAAGACGGAAAAAACATTATTTTATATGTTTGGTATGACAACGAATACGGCTATTCGCATCAAGTAATGCGATTGGCAAAATACATCTCAAAAGTAAGACGCTATACGTATTATTAATCGATGAAAATATGTATAGAAAAGAGTCTCAAGTTTGAGACTCTTTTTTTGTTGGTAAATCTCTTCCAAATTCACACAATAAATAAAAATATCTTCGTTTATTTGTCAACTCTTATTAATACCTGAAAAGAAGATGAAAGTGAAACAACTATTTATAGTATTCGTACTTAGTTTTTCTATGTTTGCCAATGCGCAAAATGTAGCTAAAAATGCCAATTTAAAATTGCAAGAAGGACCGATTTCGGAGCAATTTGAATTTATTCTTAACAATTCTAACAAGTATCAAAACTACAAAGTCGTAAAGCGTGTTTGGATTGAAGAATTGCAAAAAAATGTAGCCGATTCCATCCAAGAAATCAGAAAAGATTTTGTAGCGGAAGTAGCTAAAGTAGCTTCGCAACAAACAGAAATTGAACAGTTAAAAGCTGACTTAGCTACTGTAAAACAAGAAATTACAGACTTAAACAATGAAAAAGATAGTATTTCTCTGTTAGGTTTGCAATTGAGCAAAAGCACATACCAATCGCTCATGTGGGGAATTATTGGTGTGTTGACAATTTTATGGTTGTTTTTTGCGTACCGATTCAAATCGAGCAACGCTATTACCAAAGAAGCAAAAGCAAAACTCGCTGAAATAGAAGAAGAATTTGAAGAGCACAGAAAACGTGCCTTAGAGCGCGAGCAACAAGTCCGTAGAAAGTTGCAAGATGAACTAAACAAAAACAAAGCTAACCTGAGTAAGTAATGCGAATTGATATCATTTCCGTAGTTCCCGATTTGTTAAAAAGTCCTTTTGAAGCTTCTATTTTAAAAAGGGCAGTTGATAAAGGTATTGTGGAGATTCATCTGCACAATTTACGCGATTACGCTACCGATAATTACAAATCGATTGACGATTATCAATTTGGCGGTGGTGCAGGTATGGTGATGATGGTTGGCCCGATAGATCGTTGTATTTCTGACTTAAAATCGCAACGCGATTACGATGAAGTAATTTATATGACACCTGATGGCAAAACGCTCAATCAAAGCATTGCGAATGAACTTTCGTTAAAAGGAAACATCATCATTTTGTGCGGACATTACAAAGGTGTTGATCAGCGTGTGCGCGATCATTTTATTACTAGAGAAATTTCTATTGGCGATTATGTCCTTTCGGGAGGAGAATTGGGCGCGGCGGTTTTGTGTGATGCAGTCATTCGATTAATTCCTGGTGTGTTGGGCAACGAAACTTCTGCCCTAACCGATTCGTTTCAAGACAACTTATTAGCGCCACCTGTATATACCAGACCTGCAAAATACAACGATTGGGAAGTACCAGAAGTCTTATTATCAGGAAATTTTCCAAAAATAGAAGCTTGGCGCGAAGAAGAAGCGTATAAACGTACTAAAAAATTACGTCCAGATTTGTTGGGGGAATAGGTTTTTTGGGTGTTGGGTGTTGGGTTTTGGGTGTTTGGTGTTTGGTGTTAGGGAAATACTTTTTCGTTTTATATTTTGAGCTTTACATTTTTAACTTCGTTATTCGTTATTCGTTGATTTGTCACTCATAACTTTTTAACATGGTTGCTGGTTAACTTGTTTACACTATTTAGTATTTCAAAACTTAAACTTCTCAACTTATAAACATATAAACTTCATTTGTTGGGTAAACATACTTTTACATTTAAAATTTTGCAGTTTTACATTTTACATTTCTAAATTCAAAACTTCTACTCTGCATTTATGAATTTGAAGATACTTTAGTTTTTAAAGCTTCTGAGTTTACCTACTTTGAAAGCTTATTAACTTCATTTAAATCATAATCATGAAAAAAAGAAATCTAAAGTCGTTGCATTTAAACAAAAAATCAATTTCAAGTTTAGCACAGTTCAAAGCGTATGGAGGACGAGAAGAAAGCATTCTGAGCATTACAACTATAAGTGTTGCTTGGTGTTATTCTGATACTTGCATTTCTACAGTGTATCAAGGTCCTGTACAACCAACATGTGCAAATTGCTAAAAAAGTTCAATTGCTATGTAAAGTCATCCAGAAACCATTTCGCATCTTTGGATGACTTTATATTTTATGACTATTACGATTCTTTAAATTTGAAAAAAAACTTTCAAAATCAAGCACTCATCCTTTTTTTGATTAAAAAAAAAACACAATTTTATAAATACACACTTGTACATTTGCAATAAATACGTATTTTTGCACTCAATTTTGGATTAACCTCTGGCGATAGACGTGCATGTTGATTTGAATTAATCTATATAAAAAGTTTAAAATGGAAGCTTTAATTAAATTTGTACAAGACGAATTTGTAGCAAAAAAAGATTTTCCTGAGTTTGGTGCAGGAGATACTATCACTGTGTATTATGAAATCCGAGAAGGAGAAAAAACACGTACACAGTTCTTTAGAGGTGTTGTAATTCAGCGTAGAGGTTCTGGTTCTTCTGAAACATTTACTATCAGAAAAATGTCAGGAACTGTTGGAGTTGAGCGTATTTTCCCTATCAATTTACCAGCATTACAAAGAATCGAAGTAAACAAAAGAGGAAAAGTTCGTAGAGCACGTATTTTCTACTTTAGAGGTCTTACTGGAAAGAAAGCAAGAATCAAAGAAAGAAGATTCAAATAAAATCTTTCGAAAATATACTTACAAAAAGTCCTGCAATTATGCAGGACTTTTTTTAGTTATGCACAATTGTTCATAACTATGGTTTATATTTTGTTGATTTCTAATTTGTTATATTTCTTGTTTTTTCAAAAACTTATACTACATTTATAAAAGAATTAACAAAAAAAGGTGCAAATCATTTTCTGTGAATTCGAAAGAACGTTCTAAATAGTTGTTATTTTAATAGGTTTTCCGAAAATGATATTTGGGTACAAACATTCATGGAGGAAAATGGAATTCTATTTCTGAGGTAGTTCGCTATCACAGACTCAAGGAATGACGCCGAAACTTATTGGCATTGCTAAGATGCGAATAAAGTGTTGCATGACAAAAGATTCTGCAAAGAGTTCTGAATCATGTAAAAGGACACATCACGAAAGTAGACATGTACAAGTAGGTATGTTAAAAAAACAACAGAAGTAAGTTTTTAATTTAGGTAAAATGCCATAACGTAAAAGCTTATTTCAACCCTGAAGTGTTGGTTTGCATAATGGATTAGCTAAGAAATTGGGAATTCATTTCGTAAAACACATTTCAAAAAAGCCATATCAAGGTAAGCAATTACAATGATATGGCTTTTGTTATATAAAAAATACACCTAACTTCCTATTCTACACGGTCAATCATTACCTAATTTTCACTTCATTTTGTATATTTGCCTTTCGTAAAAATTACTTCAAATTATATTCAACATACAATATGGCAAAATCAACAAAGATTATCTACACGAAAACTGATGAAGCACCAGCATTAGCAACACATTCCTTACTACCCATTGTAAAAGCATACACTGCGTCATCAGGCATCGACATTGAAACAAAAGATATTTCTTTAGCAGGAAGAGTTTTAGCAAATTTCTCTGAATATTTAACGCCAGAGCAACGCGTTTCTGATGCATTAGCAGAATTGGGAGAATTGGCAAAAAAACCAGAAGCAAACATCATCAAACTACCAAATATCAGTGCTTCTGTTCCGCAATTAAAAGCCACTATTTCCGAATTACAAGCCAAAGGGTTTGCCATTCCGAATTATCCAGAAGAGCCTAAAACCGATGAAGAAAAAGCTATTTTAGCAAGCTATAACAAAGTAAAAGGTTCTGCGGTAAATCCTGTATTACGCGAAGGAAACTCCGATCGTAGAGCGCCAAAAGCCGTAAAAAACTACGCAAAGAAAAATCCTCACCGTATGGGCGCATGGTCGCCCGACTCTGAAACGCATGTAGCAACTATGAGTGCTGGAGATTTCCGCTCAAATGAAAAATCAGTAACTATCAAAAATGCTACCACTGTAAATATTGAGCATACAGACAGCAACGGAAATAAAACGATTTTAAAAGAAGGAATTCCGTTATTGGAAGGTGAAGTCATTGATGCTACGGTAATGAGCAAAAAAGCATTATTATCTTTTCTAGAAAGAGAAATTGCGGATACAAAAGACAAAGGCATTTTGTTTTCACTACACATGAAAGCTACCATGATGAAAGTGAGCGATCCAATTATTTTTGGACATGCCGTTCG
The DNA here is from genome assembly GCF_003054265.1 of Kordia periserrulae. Taxonomy (GTDB): domain Bacteria; phylum Bacteroidota; class Bacteroidia; order Flavobacteriales; family Flavobacteriaceae; genus Kordia; species Kordia periserrulae. The sequence continues at coordinate 474,793 of NZ_QBKT01000004.1, forward strand.
TGTATATTTTGCAGATTTATTCGAAAAACACCAAGCTACTTTTGAAGAAATTGGTGTTGATGTCAACAATGGTTTTGGAAACTTATTAAACAATCTTGAAGAATTATCTCCAGATAAGAAAGCAGAAATTGTCGGCGATATTGCGGTGGCGATGGAAAATGGTCCAGATATCGCAATGGTAAACTCCGACAAAGGAATTACCAACTTACACGTACCAAGTGATGTGATTATTGATGCTTCTATGCCAGCAATGATTCGCGACTCAGGAAAAATGTGGAACGCAGACGGAAAAAGACAAGATACAAAAGCGGTCATTCCTGATAGCAGTTACGCTGCACTATACGAGGTTACGATTGATTTCTGCAAAAAACACGGCGCATTTGACCCAACAACGATGGGAACTGTGCCAAATGTTGGACTAATGGCGCAAAAAGCAGAAGAATACGGTTCGCACGACAAAACGTTTGAAATTCCAGCCGATGGAACTGTTCGCATTGTAGATGTAGCAGGAAACGTATTGACAGAACATGTTGTTGAAACTGGTGATATTTGGAGAATGTGCCAAGTAAAAGATGCACCAATTCGCGACTGGGTAAAACTTGCTGTAAACAGAGCTGCCGCAACAGGTTGGCCAACAGTTTTCTGGCTAGATGCAGAAAGAGCACACGATGCTGAATTGATTAAAAAAGTAAATCTATACCTAAAAGATCACGATACAGAAGGATTAGATATTCGCATTCTACCATTAGCAGAAGCAACACAATTCACGCTAGAGCGTATCAAAAAAGGAGAAAATACCATTTCAGTTACCGGAAACGTATTGCGCGATTACCTAACGGATTTATTCCCGATTTTAGAATTAGGAACCAGTGCAAAAATGTTATCGATTGTACCACTAATGAATGGCGGCGGATTGTTTGAAACAGGCGCTGGTGGATCGGCTCCAAAACACGTGCAACAATTCACGGAAGAAGGACATTTACGCTGGGATTCCTTAGGTGAATTCCTAGCATTAGCCGTTTCACTAGAGCATCTAGGAACAAATTATGACAATGAAAAAGCAATCATTCTCTCGGAAACCTTGGATGATGCGACGGACAAGTTCTTAGAAAACAAAAAATCCCCTTCACGCAAAGTAAATGAACTAGATAATAGAGGAAGTCACTTCTACTTAGCCTTATATTGGGCGCAAGCATTGGCTGCACAAGACAAAGATGCAGAATTAAAAGCTCACTTCACTCCTATTGCTGCACAATTAGCGGAAAACGAAGAAAAAATTATCAAAGAATTGAATGATGCGCAAGGTTCGCCAATGGATATCGGCGGCTACTACATGCCAAGCGACGAATTAACGTCAAAAGCAATGCGTCCAAGCGAAACGTTCAACGCAATTTTGAATTCAATTTCATAAAACAAACACATAACCTAACGAAAAAGCTCCTTGAGAACAAGGAGCTTTTTTTATTTAGCAAAGCAACCAAAAGCAGCAACTTTTACATTTGAAATTTGAGTGTTGTTTAAAATATACTGGCATTGGTAGTAGCACCAATACCAGTATATTCGATAGTTCTAAGGAAAAAGTGATATGTGCCTACATTCTTCAATGATGGAATATCAATATTTTTTGTAATGCAAAGCGTTACTATTAGTTTATTAGCAATCGCTTTGTCGTCTTTGTACCATTTGATTCAATACGCATCAAATACGTTCCTGCTGATAGGTCTGACACTGGAATTGTCGATAAACTATACACTTCTTTTTGTAATTGACCTAGCATTGAATAGATTTTGACACTTTCAATGTTATTGATACCAGTAATATACACTACATTAGAAGAAGGATTAGGAAATACTTTTATTTGAGTAAGGGTTCTGTCTGACGTACCTAAGGTTCCGCCGAATTCAAAAGCACCTGCATCTACAACACCTTCTCTTGAATATCCTCTTTGATCTACTGAAGGCAGCGTTATCCCTGTTGTTGCTGTACAGAAATCATCTGCCGTACTGTTTCCATCAATAGCAAATACAAGAGTGTCACCACCTTGATCTGTTAAGCCAGTTGTGATTCCTGCAAACGTAGCGGTTCTTCCTTTTTCATTATTTTTTGCAACATCATCAATAATTGCAGTGGGAGCAGCGTTCAATCCACCTAAGATTGAGTTTACAACATCCGTTGTATTCGAATTGGCAAAGTTAATCGCTTTAGTCGCGATATCGTCCGTATATACTACGATAGAATTATAAATACTAAAGTTGGTCACTGCTGCAGAGCCGAATTGAATTCCAGATTTATTTAGTGCTGCATGCGAGTTACCATAAAAAGTAGCATGTACTAATTTGAGCGTTATATTACCAATTGTATTATTTACAGTCCACGGTCTAGATGCTGAAAATATAGCACCGCCGCCATTTCCGCCAGAAGCACTGGTAGCTGTATTGTTTGAAACTGTCGTATTTGTGATATTTACATCTATTAACCAATCGTTTCCAAAGTTAGGATTTCCATTAATGTATATAGCACCTCCGTTACGACCTGTATTGGAATCTATCAGAGACTGTTCAATATCTATCACACTATTAAGGTTGGAAGCATTGTTTGGTGCTGCTAATATTGCACCTCCATCTTGAGTTGACGTATTATTTTGTATGGTACAGCCAATAATAGTTGCCACCGTTCCTGCAAGACCAATTCCGCCACCATTATTTGTACAGTAATTGTTTTCTATGATGAGGTTTGAAAGTGTCACTGAGCCAGTTACTTTATCAACAAAAATACCGCCACCATTGTCGGAGATATTACCATGACGAATCCCTAAGTTTTCAACACTTATGTTAAAGTTTCCTTCATCCAAACTTAGTACACGCGTTCCCGTACCGTCTGAGGCAGGAGCTGCAGCAGCTTGTATGATATCGATTGTAGGATCGGTTCCTCTGAGTGTGAGGCTTTTTTGAATGGTTACCGATTCTGTATGAACGCCTGTTATAAGAATGACATCTGACGGATTTGTAGAAGCATCAACAGCTGCTTGAATGGTGACATAAGGATTGCCTCCATAGGGATTTCCCTGTATATTTACTGTTTGAGCATATCCCAAACTAGAACAAAATATAAAAAGTAAAAGCGTAGTTATTTGTTTCATAATCGTTGGTTTTTATAGTTAGTTGCGTTTTGATTTTTTATAAGCATTCCAAGCTTTCATTTTTTCTTTTCCCAATAAGTTTTTCATTTTATTGTAGGTGTTTTTTCCATTAGCTTTTAGCTTTTCTTTTTTTATCTCAGGCTGATCTGCATACATTTTTCTTATCTTTTTTGCTGTGCTGAATTTTTCTAATTGAATTTCGTAAACTCCTTTAGATTCTTCCGCAGTAAGATTGAGCACTTTTGTGATATTATCTGTAAATTTTTGTGCTTTTTTTTCTGGATTTTGTGCGATTGCAGATGTGAATCCCATCAAAAAAAGAACTAAGCATATCGTTTTAAGTGTTTTCATAATATGTTCGTTGATTTGAATTTTCTATGAGTTGAAATTAACGAGTATCGATAAACTAACGGTTTAACTATAAATCGTAGAGGTATAAAATCTGACCAGAATAGTATTTACAAGGTTTTTAAGAGATTTTTACATGTCATTTTATTTCTTTTGAACATGATAAGATATATTACCACAGTAAATCGTAATTCGTAAAACATCGTATTCTTAAGTTAAAAAGCAATAGACTTAATCAATGTTAGGATTTGACGAAACTTCAATAAGTGGTACAGGCCATGTGTAATCTTCTGGTCCTCTTGCACCAACAGTATTTCCCCAAGCAATTCTGCAATATTCATCATACACACCTAAACGAGTTAAATCGAAAAAGCGATGTCCTTCCATGTGCAATTCAACACCGCGTTCTCTTAAAAGCTCTTCGCGGAAATCTTCCATTGTGAGTCCTGAATAATCCACATCGCCCAATCCTACTCGATTTCGTAGTGCATTAATATCTGGATTGGCTAAGGCAGGATTTTGATTGAGTTCTGCTAACGCTTCTGCGCGAAGCAAGTATACATCTGCCAATCTTATGACATGCCAGTTTTGCTGACTTGTATATTCAGTGGTCGCATCGGTGTCAATATATTTTCCTGTGAAGGTTACAAATAAATTTCCTACCGTAGTTCCATCTGATAATCTTGTGCGCATATAACCTGTTAAGCCTGAACCCAGTTGGTATGTGAATGTTTCATCTTGATATGAATTGATGACAATATCCGCGTAGCGAGGATCAAATTTATCAATACTATTGTTCACAAACGCAGGACGAAATCTGTTAACTCCTCCAAAACCACCGCCACTAAGACCAGCGTTTCTTGGACTATACAAGTTAGAAACCGCTGTTCCTTGTCCTGCAATAGAAGCGCCTTGAATTTCGAATAACATTTCAGGATTGTTTCCATTGGTGGCTTCAAAAATACTTTGATACTCTTGAAGATTAGTTGTTAACGCATAATACGGCTCTTGAAGCGTTGCGTTTGCTTCATCAATTGCTTTTTGATAATAAAATGATGGTGTGTTTGAAAGCACTAAATAGTTTGAATTACCTTCAACACCTGCTTGCGCTGTTCGTAACGATGACGCCATTTGCACATACACTTTGGCAAGCATCGCATGGGCAGCAGCTTTGGTCACTCTTCCTACTTCGTTCGTTGTACCGTTTCTCACTTCGTTAAAGCCCCAACAATGCTGAGCAGCAAATTCTAAATCTGCAATAATAACGTTGTAAATATCTTCCAAAGGAGAAAGCGGTAAGCCTTCTTCACCAGAGGTCACAGGAGTGGTTCGCAATGGTACTTCGCCATAACATCTCACCAAATTGAAATAGTTTAAGGCTCTTAAAAAGCGAGCTTCTCCTATAATTCTCAATCGTAATTCTTCATCCATTTGTGGTACCTCTGGAACTCTAGCAATCACGTTGTTTGCATCTTTAATACACGCATAAATGTCAATCCAAGTTCGCTCAATTAGCGGTTCAGCGGAGGTGATAGTTCCTCTTCTAAAATCTCCGTGATTAAAACTTGATGGTCCTTGATCGGACGCTGCATGCAAATTTGATAAAAACTGCTGTCGGTAGTATCCATTCTGACTTTTGAGCTGCGCATACGCTCCAGACAATCCAGCTAAAGCATCCGATTCATTTTGATAAAACTCGTCAATATTTATTTGCGTTAATGGCTCTTCTTCTAGGTATTCACAACTCGAAAAAGTGATGCTACTTACAAGTAGTATGAATGTTATTTTTAGGTTGGAGATATGTATGTTTTTCATTGTAGCAAGTTTTAGTAGTTAAAGTTTAATCCGAATGAATAGGTTTGTACGCCAGGGTAACCGCCAAAATCGACACCTCTACGTTGCGGGTCTTTATTAAATGTTGTCACTTCTGGGTCGTATCCAGGATAATCGGTAATTGTGATTAAATTTTGACCTGTAATGTAAAGTCTTAATTTGGTTCCTTTTTTAAAGTTGAAGGTATATCCTAAATTCACGTTTTTTAGTCGTATAAACGAGCCGTCGTAAATGTTTCTATCGGATGGAATCGCTCTTGGACCAGCATTGATTAGTGGCGCAGGATTCCCAACGCCAGTAGTATTGCCCAAATTAGGATCGAAGAATACGTCTCCGTTTCCATCCACACCAAGTGGTGCTGTCCACGAATCTTCAAACGCAGAAGTAAGTCCGTTTCTAGAGTTTTGATTTCCTGTAATTGGCCACGCATCTACCCAAAAAATGTCGCCTCCTTTTTGTCCTGTTATTAAAGTTGTCAAATCCCAATTACCATATTTGAAGGTATTATTGATTGCTATGGTAAAATCAGGATTCGGGTCTCCAATTTGCACATAATCGTCAAAGTTTATTTCTTGATTTGGCAATGGCTGACCGTTTGTATCAACATCTACAGAATTATTTACATATCGTATTTCGCCTGGCGCTGCACCAGCAATTCCACTAGCATTGGCTTCTTCCCAACTTTCATAGATTCCATCAGTTTGCGCACCCCAAAAAATGCCCAATGGACTTCCTGTTCTGAATAAGATTGGATTGGTTTGTGCAAAACCTACGTTCGGTCCTAGTTGAAAGTCTAAGTTTGAGTTTAAGCTTTTTAAATTGTTTCTATTCAATGAAAAGTTCGTTCCGAAATCCCACTGAAATGTATCTGTATTGATGATGTTTGCATTGAGCGCAATTTCTAAACCGTAGTTTTCAACTTCGCCAAAATTGTCTATAATCCTCACAAAACCATTAGATGGCGCAAGTATTACATTTTGTAACAAATCACTGGTCAATTTATAATACGTATCCACCGTAACTCTGACTTTGTTATCTTTTAAACCTACATCCAAACCTGCGTTGAATTGATCTGTGATTTCCCATTTAAGGTTCGGGTTTGGAAGGTTGGTTTCTATAATTCCCGTAGTAATTTGTCCGTTAAAGTTGTATCGGATGGCTTCTCCAAGCGATAAAGATTGAAAAGGCGGAATAGCATCGTTTCCAACTCTACCATACGACAATCTAAATTTAAGGTCAGATATGGTTTTGGAATCTTTTAAAAATTTCTCGTCTGAAATTCTCCATGAGAATGCTGCAGAACCAAAAAAACGTGCTTTATTTCCTTCGGCTAATTTTGAAGATGCATCTACTCTGGCATTGAGGTCTAAGTAATAACGTCGTTTGTAATTGTAGCCAAGTCTAAAGATTCCTGATAGTAATCTGCTGTTGATGAATCTAGATTCTGGTGGCAGAATATCGGTAGCCGCGCTTAAATCGTAAAATTGAAATGCATCACTTCCAAAACCAAATGCTCTGTTGAACATTGTTCGAATTCTTGCTTCTTCTACCGTTCCAATAGCAACTGCGTCAATTCGGTGTTTTCCAAATCTGTTGCGATATCTTAAATTCACTTCACCGTACAGTTTTCTGTATTCTCTTGTGGCTTGTGAAGCTTCTCCGTTGTTGTTTCGTCCACGTGTTGTCGAGGTTGGATAGTAAATATCTCTAGAACTTTTTTGGAAATTGAACGCTCCTCGAACGATTCCTGTTAATTTGGGTGTAATTTTAGCCGTTACTCCTATATTCTGGATGAAATTATAGGATTCTTTCAAGTCGGTCACATCTCTTGCTAAGGTAAACGGATTGGATATCGGAGTTCCTTCATTCAAATCTGCATATACAGAATCGTCTTGTCCTGGCTCTAATAAACTAAAGATTGGTTGAAATTGCAACGCTTGCGATACCACACCACGTTGTAAAAAGATTTCGCCATTTCCTACCGAAGAAGCATTTCCTTTGTTGTAGGCGATATTCGTTTTCGAGAAGATATCTATTTTGCCATCAAACGCTTTTCTTTGTCCGTTTACGTTGAGTGTAATTCTTCTATTGTTGGTGTTTATGATGACTCCTTCTGTATCTTGAAGACCTAAGCTCACAAGAAAGTTCCCTTTGTCATTTCCGCCTCTGTACGACAGATTGTACGCTCTTGAATACGCTTGTCTGTATATTGCATCTTGCCAGTCTGTATCCACGCCTGTTGAAACTGGAAAAGGAATGGTAAAACCATCTAGTTGCGGATAGTTTGCAATGGTTAAGTCTTGCGTTCCATCAAAAGGATTAGTATTGTTTGCTGGATTTGTAATGTCTACATACAATTGATTGATGGCTCTTTGATTCATATAACGTTCAAACGTTGGTCCATTCATCACATCTAATTTATTGGTCGTGGTTGTGATGAAGTTATCAATGGTTACCGTAAGATTGTCTCTTCCATCAGATTTCCCTCCTGTTTTGGTCGTAATGAGTACGACTCCATTGGCTCCTCTTGCTCCATACACCGCAGTGGCAGCAGCATCTTTTAACACTTCAACTTTTTCAATGTCGTTTGGATTGAGAAAGCTCAACGAGTTTTGCGATTGTCCCGACGCACCATTTCCTTGTGCATCTTCCAAAGGATCGACAGGCAAACCATCTACAATATACAACGGTTGTGTTCCTCCAAGAAAAGAGTTCGTTCCTCTGATAGCGATGGAAATACCGCCGCCAGGTTCGCCATTTTCGGTTACGACAACACCTGCTACTTGTCCTTGCAATAATTGCTCAACAGTCTGGGTTCTGTTTTTTTCTAATGTTTCAGAAGTAACTTGCGCAATACTCCCCGAAAGGTCTCTTTTGTTGACATCAAAATATCCTGTACTGATGGTTACTGCATCTAATTGAGTGACATCAGGTTGTAGCGTAATGTTTATTACTGCTGATTTGTCAACAGTTACTTCTTGTGTTTGTTTTCCTATGAATGAGAATACTAAGACATCGCCTTTGTTGGCTTTGATTTCATATTTTCCAGAGAAATCGGTAGTAACACCTTTGGATGATCCTTTAATGTAAACCGACACGCCTGGTAGCGTAATGTTCGTTTCTGCCTCATTCACAGTACCACTTATCGTAAGCTCTTGTGCTACTAGTGTCATTGGCAGTATGAGAAGTAAATAAATTAGATGTTTCATGTTCGGATATGCTTTAGTTGGTTATTTAGGAGTTATTTTTTGACTAGTTTGTGTGTGCTGAAATTGTTATGAATATCTTTCAATCGCACTATATACATTCCTTTTGCAAGGTTTTGAATGTTGATGTTTTGGTGTAATTCTACTTGATAGGTATGTATACGTTTTCCTTGAAGATTGTAAATTTCAACCTTATCAATGACGGTTTTTGAAGTGATTGAAATACTATCTTTTGCAGGATTTGGAAAAATATGTGTATCAGTATTGAAATCTTTTTCAGATGTAGATAACAAAGCAGACCATTGCTCCATCAAGAACGTAGCAGCATAGCCCATTGAGCCGTTAGGCTCTAGCATCCATTTACCGTCCATCCATTGGTATAAAAAGCTGTCGTCATATTGTGTGTCTTTTTCCCAAGTAAAACCATTTGGTGCACCTTGTTGACCAGAACAATATAAATTCCATAGATAAAAGTTTTGAATGCCTAAGTCTAAAGCGAGTCCAATATATCGTCCATAATTGTTTCTGATATCGGGTTCAGTCAAACTCGTATACGGTGGATTTTCATTATGCGCAAATTCTCCAATTTGCACAGGTATTCCGCTTTGAATGGCGCCCGTAGAGGTTGTGTAATAGTCTGCAATATGAATCCCTTTCCACATAAGATGTCCTACAGGATTGTTGGTATTTGTCCAATTGCTGTCATACGCAGACCAAGAAGTTAAATCGATACGCACTTTCGGAACCACATCTCCTAAAACTGAAGGCACGTTGTAATACATCATGGTTTGTCCATTTTTCCATAGTTTATTGAATTCGATAGCATGATATACTTTTGCGTTGCTACTGGAAAATTGATTTCTGGCGCGTTCTGTACCGCGTTGTCTAGCTCTGAACATTCGCGCCATACCTTCAATGCTCCAATCCACATCATCCGGAATAAGAGACGCGTCATTTTCCCAAGCAACACCTTCGCCTCTAAGCATCCAATCGCCTTCCCAGTTTTGATACACAAACTTTTTGTCCATTGTACCATATGTACTCAGTAAATGCATGGTTAAATCGTAATATTGCTGTTCTTGCTCTAAGTATTTGTCATGATCAAAGTCAGGACCGTTTTTGTAATGCGATTGATTTTTAGGTGTTGTCCAAAACGTATGCGTTTTTATGTGTGTTCTTTTAAAGAGTGAATCAATGTACTCATGCTCTGCCACTTCTTTTAAGTTTTGAAAATTTGGCCACGAATGGTTGAAATGATACGCGTTGTACATTCTGCCATTTACTGAGGTAAGTGTGGTTTTTACTGCAGTAGAACCAAAATTTCTATAATAATCCAATCCTTCTAGCAAATACGGTCTGGTGGTAAAGTTGTACCATCCTGCAATGTGAGAAAAACCAAAAATATCTTGTATTTGACTTACATCTGCGCCCAAATTTGGATCGTATGCGTCAATTCTAGACGTGATTTGCGCTTTTGTCGGTGTCGTATAAATGTAATGTTGCTTTAGTGTTCCGCCGTTATTGGTAAAGGTGAAGTTTGGATTGTTGGACGTAAGATTGCTAAAGTAGGCTTCTTTCCATAATTTAAACAATCCGCCATTTTCAAGAGTGAGATTGAAACCGCCTGCTTCTGAAGTCACGTTCAATACACCTTGATTGATTGTTTGAGGGAACAGACTTCCTCTGTTTCGTATGGTAAGTGAGGTAAATTCTCCAAGCGTTGTATTTTTAGTAAAAAGACTCACGTTTCCTGCCACAACTACACCTTCAATAATTAGGCTAGATTTTGCTGTTGGAGAGCTAAAATCGTAGGTACTTCCTGTTAATCCTAGTGTATTTTTAATATTGAGGTATGCATATTCTTTAATGGTCGCATTGACGCGATTGTTGGATTTTATCGCAAAGTTTTCATCAATAACAATGTTATAATGATCAATAATCAAATCTTTTTCACCTGAATTACTTGCAATGCTCAATGCTTTCGGATTGAAATATCCTGAACCTGACACATAGGTTGTTGCTTGTGTAAGATTTAAGAAGATACGACTGTTAAAGCTATAAATAGCCCCATCGCCACTGCCACTTGGGAGATTTCTTCCTGCTGAAAATGTTCCATTACATAAAATGCTTCCGTTGATTCTTAAATCTTTTGCAAAATTGGCTGTGTTGTGTCCCATTTGTAACACAGCGTCTTGCTTCACGAAAAGGTTTTCGCAAAGGTCTACAATTTGACCAGAACTTGCGCCTTGTATGTCAATATATACCGTATGCCCGTTTTCAATGATTACATGCGTTGATGACGACGGTACCATACCATTGCTCCAAATCGCAGGATTGCTCCAGTTTCCGCTATTTATTGTAGATACTGCATTGGTAAAGTCAATAGTTTGATCACTTAGTAAAGGTAATTGCGCTTGTGCAGTGATACAGCTCAACAGAATGCTCAACGTCAGATATTTTAGGTTCGAAATGTTCATTCTTTTATATTTTGTTAAAATGACTTTTTAATACATCTTTATATACCGTGTCTAAAACACGTAAGGCTTCTTTCGTAAAAGTTTCCCGATCTGGATAGGTTTGGTGTTCCGCTTTGTACGACTTTAGATATGAGTTGATGGCTTTATAATAGTTGTGATGAAGGTAAAACACGGGCATTTTTTCGCCTTTTTCATTGATTAAAGACATATTTTTGGAAGCGCCGTCTTTTCGGTATTCGTTGTTATATAGTTGCCAATGCAACACAAACGGCAAATCCAATTCCAACGAAATTTGCATAATGTCTTTTACATTGTTGAATTGTCTTAGAAATGTTTCTGGCTTATCATCAAAAGCGTGACCGCCATATTCGCCAATAAACACACGTCTTTTAAAAGGCAAGCCTTCTTTCGGTTTGAGTTGTGATTCAATGTAATTGAGCACGTTGGTAAGCGATGCTTTGTTGGTTTCGTAATCTTTTTTCTTGCTAGATTCATAACTAGAATACGATACAAAGTCAGCATCTACATGTGGCAAGATATCTTTGGTGACGCACGTATTGCCTTCCATACCTTTTACCGCCAAATTTACCTCAACATAGTAATACAATTGCACGTTTTCATAAGCAATGGTACGTTTGGCATCATTGATGGCACGCGCTCTTATTTGCAACCACTTGGTCATGTTTTGTACATCTTCTTGTGAAGGAATGGACTTCTTTTTCATCTGCGGATGTAACAGCCAATCACCTTCCCAATTTCCAATGAAGAAGGTTTTTCCAGTATTGTTGTAAGTAGTTAAAAGGTGTTTTGTGAAATCGTACATTTCTTTGTACAACATGTCTTCTTGTGCCTTGCTGATGCCTTTTTTCCACTTGATTCCAGTAGCTGTGTGAAACCACATAAAGTAGTATTTGAAATCCATTTGAAAGACTTGATCATAATCAGGAATTAAATCAATCACGTCCATCATGTCGTATACGTCTTCATTTTTAATTCCGTAATCTTTCAACACTTTTTTAGAGACCGATATTTTCAAAATGTTAGAACCCAGCGCTCTTGTTTGTTTGGCTTGTTCGATGATTTTGGTATCGTCCGTATGCTGATATTTTGTGTAGAAACTATTCGTTCCCAAGACAACATTGTAATCTTCCAGCGGAAATAGTTCGCCATCAAATTTCTTTTGTCCAAAACTTAGACTCGCCACACAAAAACAGATACATGCAATTATATATTTCATCATTTTTGGGTTTTTAAACTGTTGAATTGTAAAGCTGCTTTTTGAAACGTGTCAAAGCTTGGTAATTGCTGATATTTCTCTACATATTGCTGTAAAAAAGCATTTGTTTCTTTGTAAAAGTTGTAATGTGTATGCCAAATAGGTTGTTTTTTTCCTTTGTCTGTAATCAACCAATAGCCTATTTGCTCGCCTGTTTTTGCTTTAATTTCGTTGTTGTACATTTCCCAGTATAGAATGAACGGCGTTCCCCATTCCAACGCTGCTTTGATTGTCCAAATAGAACGACGATTTTGCATTTCATCCGAAAATTTAATGCTCTGATTGCCATATTCGCCAATCCAAACACGTTTCCCGCTAGGTAAGTTTGGTTTTGGAGCTAATTTACTTTCTAAGTAGTCTAATGATTTTTGTAAGTTCTTTTTTAGTGCTTTTTCTGTTTTGTACGGATTTGTCGCATCGTAAGAAGAATACGACACATAATCTGGATTTACAGCACCAAGGATGTTGTTGGTTACAGATACATAGTTAGGCTCTTCTAAAGATTTACGCACCAAATTCACTTCTATATAATGATATACTTGTACGTTGTTGTGTTTGGTATCTCTTTTGGCATCGTCAATCGCTTTTTGTCTTGTCTGTGCCCAAGCGGTCATGCCTTCCAGTGTTTTTAAGTTGGCAGGTTTTGTACGATCGTAATCTGAACGCAAGTGCCAATCACCTTCCCAATTCCCAAGATAAAATGTTTTTCCTGTATTGTTATAGGTTTTTAATAAATGTGTCGTGAGGTCATAAATTTCTTTATACAGTGCGTCCTGATATGTTTTTGAATATCCATTAATAAACTTAATCTGTGCTGTATCATCTTTTTCACCAATAGGTTCTTCTGTGTATTGAGAGAAACCGTATACCCAAATATGATAATAGGTAAAATCCATGTCCAATACTGCTTTTACAGAAGGTTCTAAAGTTGCCAACTTTGTCAAGGAATTGATTGCATCGTTTTTTGGAAGTCCGTAATTTTCTGTACAATACCGCGGATGCATGGAAAATTTAAGCAAATTAGAACCCATACTTTTGATTTGCTTTGCCGTTTCCACAAGCATGGTTTCTTCAGTAAACTTATATTTTGAGCCTACTGTTTGGGTTCCGATGACATAATTAAACTGAGTAATGTCGGTACGCGGCTCATTGAGGTTCGTAACAGCTACATCTGATTTTGACTGCGACATCGCTTTTTTACAAGAATACATTCCTAAGCAAAGGCACAGAAAAAAAGAAATACGTATGAAAAATGGCTTGTTCATAATTTGTAACTTAAAAGAATACTCCAATATCATCAATAAAGCTTACAATTGGGTTTGTAAGCAAATCAACAAGGTTGAAAATATAGTCAATACCTGATTTTACTGGGATTGGGAATGCAAAGCGACAATTTTTGTTTTAGGGGTTTTTAAAAATAGTTCTTATGTTTTGTGAAGGCAACAGGAATTTTATATAACTTTTCTGATACAATTTAAAAAAGAAGAAGCTACACCTCCATTACAAGACGTATGTTTGCTATTTACAAACTATCTATGAATTCTTTGGGTGTTTTGTTGTAATGCTTTTTAAATAAAGTACTGAAATATTTAGGGTCGTGAAATCCAGATTCGTAGGCAATGTCTGAAATACGAGTGAATCGCTTCTGTTTCATCAATTCTTCTGCTTTGTCGAGCTTTATCTTCAAAATTAAATCCGAAGGCGACATTTGTATGAGTCCTTTCAGCTTTCTAAATAGGTTGGAACGACTCAATCCCATCATTTCGCAAAGCGTATCAATAGAAAAATCTTTGTTGGTAATGTTGTCTTTGATAGAATCTATGACTTCCGATAGAAAACGTTCGTCAGGTGTTAGATTTTTGGTGACTTCTTCATCGCCCAAAATTTGCCTTACATTTTCTCTAGAATTGATGAGGTTTTTGATGGTTGCTTTTAAAATGTCTACGTTGAGTGGTTTTTCTACATAAGAATCTGCACCTGTTTCCAATCCTTTTATTTTATCTTCCATATCGGCAAGTGCCGTGAGCATAATGACAGGAATGTGACTCGTTTTGAAGTTGCTTTTCAACAGTTTACAAAGCTCTTTTCCGTCCATCACAGGCATCATGATGTCTGTAATGATTAAATCTGGATTTTTTGACAGTGCTTTTAACAACCCTTCTTTTCCGTTTGTGGCTTCAATGATGGTAAAGTTGTCTTGCAGTGTCGTTTTTACCGCTTGTCGAAGTTCATCGTTGTCTTCTACCAATAAAATGAGCTTGTTTTTCGCTATAAATTGATCAATATCTTTTGTTTCTTCACCTACAGATTTTTCATGAATGATATCTTCACTGTTGTAACTTTCTTTTCCATTAGGAAGCACTACGGTAAAGATAGAGCCTTCGTTTTCTTTGCTTTCAAGAAGTATTTTTCCGCCGTGTAATTCTACAATTTTTTTGGAAAGCATCAATCCTATTCCCGTACCAGGTATTCCTTTGTTAGATACATTGGTTCCTCTGGTAAAGCGCTTAAAGATAAGGTCTAGCTGTTTTTCTGGAATTCCAATTCCGTTGTCTTTAAACGATATTTTTAAGTTTTTATCATCCAAAAAAGAACTAATCGTAATTTGACCGCCTTCTCCGGTATATTTGATTGCGTTGGAGATGATATTGTAAAAAATACGGCGCATTTTTGGCACATCAAACCAAACTGAGAGATGTTTGACTTTGAGCTGAAGTGTAATTTGTTTTTCGTTTAAAATTGGAGTGAAATCGCTGGTTATTTTTGCCAAACAATCTTTTAAATCAATTTCACTAATGTTGAGTTTTAGCTGTTTGTTGTCTATTTTCTGAAAATCTAGCAATTGCGTAACATATTCGTTCAAGTTTTGGCTGTTGCGTTCAATCAGTTTTAGCGATTCTTCCGTATTTTCTTGTGTGTGTAATTGTTGTACTAAAAGTTGAATGAGCGAAACTGGCGTTCTAATGTCATGAGCTACATCGACAAAGAATTTAATCTTATTCTCGTTGAATTTTTTGCGATTGTTCGCTTCTGAAACTCTATACATTAAATACCCAATTGTGAAAAAGGTGAGAATGTAAATAGCGTACGCGAGATAGGTTTTCCAAAACGGTTTTTTGATGTTGATGCTGATGGTTTTTGTATCTGATTTTACACCATCAGCGTTGTAACCACTATAGGTAAGCACATAATCACCAGGTTCAAGATTGGAATAGGTGATTTTTTCGTCTGTGTAACTATACCGTACGTTTTCATCATAGCCTTTCAATTGCCATTCAAACAAATTACGCGTTGCGCCGTGAAATTTTAACGCTTCAAAATTGAACGAAATGGAATTGTTGTCATACGGCAATTGCAAGGTTTTCGTATAGTTTATGTTTTTTGCCAGTAAAGTGGAATCTGGCTCCTTTCCATTGATTGTAAAATTTTTGATGTGTATATTTTGAATCGGTTGGTCTAGTTCTAAATTCAACGGATTGAATATGGTAGCTCCTTTTGGGCCGCCAAACGCAATGCGTCCGTCTTTTAAAAGTGCGGTTGCTCCAAAACCAAAACGTTCGATAAGAAGTCCGTCGTTACTGTCAAATTTTCTAAAAATCTCTTTTTTAATATCGTATCGCCAAAGTCCAGACAGACACGATAGATACAAATTATTTTGATTGTCTCTTTGAATTGAAAATACCGTTCGTATCTGCGATCTGAATTTTTCTCCGATTGCTTCCACTGTTTCTGTACGGAGATTGAATTTGTAAAGTCCTTTTTTAGTGCCAATCCAAATACAGTTGTTTAATCTGTCAAAATTCAAATGATAACATTCGTTGGAAGAGTTAAAAATGTCTTTTGCCAAACGTCGAAAGCTCGCATTACGATTGTTGATTTCAAACAATCCAGCACTAGATGCTACGTATACAATATCGTCAAATCCTTCAACGACAAAGCGCTCCACGCCCATTGGATAGTTGTTTAATAACTGACCATCTTTGTAGTGTGACAATGGGCCGTCACTCGCACCAATCCAAAGATCATTTTTAAACTTGTTGATATGAAAGACGAAATCTAACGGAAGTTTTTCGCTCAATTTGACTTCAGTGACAACATCATCATTCAGTGCCAGAATTCCTTCGCCATACGTTCCTAACACTAATTGATCTTTGAAACTATTGATTGCCAATACAGCGGTATTATACAGTTTTGGGTTTTTGTTGTAGTTTACCCAATTTCCTTCTTTCAATTTGCTCACGCCATTTTCAGTCCCAAACCACAACGCGTCATCTGCTCCTTCGTAAATCGCTCTGATAGAGTTGTTACTGATACTATTATTATTATCTCTGATGTGAAAGATATTCGAAAAAACACTGTCTTTTTCATACACGATATTCAGTCCGCCATCTTGTATTCCCAACCAATACGCATTGGTGTCGTCTACATAAATTTCGTAAATACCATTTTGCGTAAGTGAGTTGTCATTATCGGCTTCGTGCGTATAATTTTTAATTACGTTTCCGTCTTCATCCAACACAAAAAGTCCCAATCGGTCTACCGCGACTAAAACTTTGTTGTAGGTATCAAAAGCTATTTTTCGGATTGCATAGGTTTTGTTTTCTATTTTGGAAAGTGTTTTTTGCGTCAGTTCGTCATGCTGTAATATGAACAACCCACCAACTTCCGTCCCAATCCAACATCTTCCTTGCTTGTCAATTGTAAAGTGAATAATATCTTGCTCGGTGATAATTTTTTTCTCTACGGTTAGTGTTTTTGAAGATTGATTGTACGTAAAACTGAAAAAACCTTTAGAGGTTCCTGAATAAATTTTTCCGTCGTAAAATCGAACTGTTTTATTTAGAATAATGTCTTTATGAAGAATTTCGGATGCAGTATTGTTCGCTAAATCATAGATTATAAAGCCAGAAGCCAAACCAATGATAAGTTGCTCGTCCGTAATTTTGTCGAATGATAAAAAAGTAGCGCCTTGCAGGGTAAAGAGTGTTGTAAAGGTGTCATATTCATACTCATATTTAAATAGAGTTCCGTTATGACTTATGAGATACAATTCGCCTTTTATATTTTTAATGGCAACAATTCCTCTACCAACAATGTCTTCGTTATTGGGAAACTCGTAATTTTTTAAGGCTGTTCCAGCATACTTTTTTAAACCTTGCTCCGTGCCTATCCAAAGATAGCCAAGACTGTCTTTTTCGATGGTATTTACCGTTGCATCTATGAATTCTTGTTTCGGGTCAATACGTTTTATTTGCTGACTATATGCCGTAAGACTGATAAGAAGTATGAGGGAAAACCAATACTTATTTGCATAATATTTTATCATGTTTTAAAAATATTGTTTTTTTTTGAATGGGACACTTAATAACTTTTAATTATGAGGTTGTTCCACATGCTTCTGCATCTTTTTAGAATTCTTTTTTGTGTTTTCTCGAGCTTCGGAAAGTAAGCAATCAATAGAAGTGTACGAAAAGTTTTCTTCTTCCAGTTTTTTCTTTTTTGCTGAAGGCACTTGTGTTTTTAACCACCAATCTCTATCCGTGTTGTACTTGTATTTTAGTTTAAGTGCTTCCAATTCCTTACGAAGTTGTGCTTCAATCGCATCATATTCAGGGTCATTTATTAAATTGTTCATTTCACCTGGATCGTTTTCAAGATTGTACAACTCGTCAATATCATCTTCCAAAAAGGCATCCACAAGCTTGTATTTGTCATTTTTTATCGCCAGCATATTAGGTCCTGCGTACGGATATTCATCATCCACATAATATTCAAACATAAAAGCATCTCGCCAGTTTTGCTCAGTGCCTGCTAATAGATTTACCATACTTTCTCCTTGCATATAGCTTGGCTTTTCGATTCCTGCAAGTTCTAAAATTGTAGGTGCCAAATCAATATTTAGTGCATTCGAAGCAATCTTTGTGCCTGGCTTAATTTTTTCCGGATATCGTATCAACATCGGAATTTTCATTGAGTTTTCATACGCAATACGTTTGTCCCAATATCCGTGTTCGCCCATAAAATAACCGTTGTCACTACTGTAAATAATCACGGTATTGTCTAGTTCTCCCATTTCTTCTAAGGTAGCCAATACTTCTCCTAACGACTCATCTACCGCAAGTAAGCATTCTAATAGTTTTTTGAACTTATAGCCTTTGATCGGCCACGGTTTTGGTGCCAATGTATCTGACGGAATGTATTCTTTCCACTTGTGATCCCACGCTTTTAAACGTTGCCATTCAGGTTTGCCCGCAAAATTCTCCAAGTGCTGATTGTACGGCGGCGTTGGTAAGGAATCGTTTTTAAAAATTTTGTTATGTCTCGGTGCGGGCGAATGATCTTCGTGAACGGCTTTATGCCACAAATTTAAGCTGAAAGGTTTGGTAGGATCTCTTTTTTCTTTGAGCCACGTGATTGCTTTGTCCGTAAGAATATCAGTCATATAGCCTTTTTCTTGATATTCTTTTCCGTTGTCGTTTACCATAGGATCGAAATACTCTCCTTGTCCAATAAAACTAAACCAATAATCAAAACCAGGTCTGATATGCTGTTCGTTTCTGTAATGCGCCATGTGTATTTTACCGACGTGCGCCGTTTGATAACCTGCGATTTGAAGGTGTGCATTGTACGGTTGAAAATCTTTCCAATTAGGATCTACATGTTTGTTATTTTGATTTACGCCATGAATGTGCGGATAGGTTCCTGTTAAGAAGCTTGCTCTCGAAGGCGAACAGATGGATTGCGTTACATAGTAGTTTTCAAACTTTGCACCTTCATTAATCAGTCGCTGCATGTTGGGCGTTTTTAGGAACGGATAGCGTCCGCTGTCTTCCAAAGCATCAAAAGGTTGATCGTCTACCAAAATAAACAGAAAATTAGGTTGTTTTTTTCGAGGTGTTTCCACATTTTTATTTTTACAACTTGTCAAAATAAAAGTCGAAATTATAAGTAATGTAAAAGATACATATTTCATAGTTATAGGTTTACCAGTACATAATTAATGTGATGAAACAAAACACAAGCAGCGCAAGAGACCAAAATCGGTAACTTTTCAATAGCGGAACACTTTTTAAACTCGCCGTTTCTTTTTTAAATTCACTCACAGAAAACACCAATCCTTCTGTTTTTTCAAGTGGTGGCTTTTTGGTTGCCAAACTCACTAGAACCATCACTAATAAGCTCCATAAAAAGTAGAACGGAACGGTAAGCAAAAAGTGAATATCTCCAAAAATAGAGTGTCCAACTTGTACAGAATATATGATATTGCCAATTCCTAAGGCGATTCCTGCCATTAAACCAGAAAAAGCGCCTACGGCATTGGTTCGTTTCCAAAAAATACCTAAAATGAAAGCTGCCACGATTGGCGGAGCCATGATTGAAAGCATTTCTTGGTAATATTTGAGCAATGTACCAAACTGTTTTCCAATTTGTGGTGCCCAAAATACGGCAATGACTAATACTGTTATGGACGCTATTTTACCAACTCTCACCTTCTTTTTTGAAGTACTGTGCGGTACCATTTTATCGTAAAAATCCATCGTGAAAAGTGTTGCCACAGAATTTAACAATCCGCTTAACGATGATGTAAGTGCCGCTACCATCGCCGCCATCATAAAGCCAATAAGCACATTAGGCAGTAATTCCATGATAAGGTTCGGATAGACCATATCTGGTTTTGACAATCCTGGAAATAGGTCAATCGCCATAATCCCAGGAATGATGATAACGAATAAGGTCAATACCGTTAGAAAACCTACCAACAACACTCCTTTTCTACCTTCATCTAGGTTTTTGGCAGTTAAAACACGTTGTACCAATTGTTGATTGTTTCCCCAGAAAAATAAGCCTAAAATCGGAATTCCTACCAACGCACCCAACCAAGGCACGGAAGAATCTTCCATAGGGCGAACCAATTTCATTAAAATATCTCCTTCTACTAAAAGTTGTTTTACGTACGCTGCGCCGCCATTATAGGTAGCATACAGCGTAAGCACGATTGAGCCGACCAATAGAAAGATTCCTTGCATTAAATCTACCCGAATTGCTGCCGACAATCCACCAGGAATGGTATATGCCGCCACTATAACGGCAAATATTACAGATAAGGTAAAGATAGAAACCTCTGGAAATACTAATTTCATAACAATCGCAGCCGCGTAAAGCGAACCTGCTGCATCCAGAAAAATATTAACGATGATGGTAATGGCAGAAAAATAGTAACGAGAGGCAACGTTGAATCGTTTTTCCAAAAATTCGGGAATCGTAAATATCTTTGATTTGATGTAAAACGGCAGTATAAACCATGCAAAAAATATCATAACGACTACCGACACAAGGTTGTAATTGAATACCGCTATTCCTGTACTGTACGCATCGCCTGCCTGACCAATTAAGGTAGAACTTGAAATACTTGCTGCAAATAGCGAAAATCCTATTACGGGCCACGTCATGCCTCTTCCCGCTAAGAAATACGATTTTTCATCTTTACTTTTACTATATCGTATCCCAAGGTATACAACAAACAAAAAGTATAAGACAATAATTAGTATATCGGCCCACGAGAGACCATTTACCCAACTTGGGCCTTCTGTTATAAAATTTCCTGATTGCATAGTTTGTTGGTTTTTAGTTAAGAGTTTTGAGCCTCGCTCAATGTAAATTCTATCAGTTCGTTTACATTGCAAGTAGCCAATCCTATATATTTATCGGCACCTCCATAGTATACGTATAGTGTATCGTCAACAATCATATTTCCGGTAGGAAATACACAGCCTTTATAATAGCCTTCAATCTCATAATCGAATTCTGGCTCCATGATGTAATCTTTTGTTCGTCCAATGACTTTGGTAGGATCATCATTATCTAACATCACCGCACCAACTCTGTAATATCCTAAACCTCCCTTTTCTACACCGTGGTATAACACCAACCAACCTTTGTCGGTTTTAAGTGGTGGCGTACTACCTCCTACTTTTTCTTCCCAACCACCGTCAATTCCATCAATCAACAAATGGCTAGGTTCATTCCATACAAGCATGTCATCGCTAAAACGAATCCAAACTGCAGGGTTTTTGACACCATAGTGTTCACCAATCCACTCTTTCGGACGATGCAGCATTGCGTACTTACCGTTTATTTTTTCGGGAAATAAGATGACGTCTCTATCATCAAGGTTTGAGTCGGTGATACGTCCAAGTTTAAGCCAGTTTTTAAAGTCTTTTGTCATCGCTAAAGCGGAATTTGCCATGTTCTTTTTGATGAAGTGAGGTGCATGCGCTCCATGATCTTCGGTCAATACCTCGTCGTGCGCAAATTTCCAGTATTGTCCTGGAGGAAATGGTCTAAAAGCATAGGTTACATAATAATAATCATCAAACTTCACAATTCTGGCATCTTCAATACATCCCATATCTGGTCCTTCTTCACTAGGTCCGAGTACAGGTTTATCGCTCATACGTTCAAAGTGATATCCATCGTCGCTTATGGCAAGTCCAAATCTTATAATATGTGCTTCATCGTCACCAGCAGCGCGGTATAACATATAAAATTTTCCTTCGTCGTAAAATACACCCGGATTGCACACTACAAGATTTTCCCAATCATTTTTTGGGTTGGGGCTGAGAATAGGGTTACCTTCAAATTTTTTTAGTTTCATTATCTAAAATCATGATTAGTTATAAAAACCCAATGATAATCCTAACTAAAAAAAAAGGGGTTTTAAATTTGGTCATTCTACTAAAAATTATGGTCAGACAGTTATAAAACAATAGATTTTCGGTTGAATTTCACAGCGAATCTTACGATGAACAATTCCCCTACTTTTTTGCTCAATAAATCAACCCAACAACAGAATTAAAATTTTATTTTCGAAATTGTTGACGATTATATGTAACCTGAAAACAAAATTTACATAGTTAAACTTTAAAAATTATCCCTTATGCCTGTCAAGCAAATTTTATGTCTTTTTGCAATCATTAGTTTGATGTCTTGTAAAAAACAGCAACAAAAGACTGCAATAGAAAAGCCCAACATCGTTTTTATTTTTACAGACGATCATGCTACGCAGGCTATTACGGCTTATAATGATCGTTTTAAAGATATTTCTCCGACTCCCAATATTGATCGTATTGCAAAAGAAGGCGCTATTCTACGCAATGCATTTAGCACTAATGCTATTTGCGGTCCGAGTCGCGCTGCCATTCTTACGGGAAAGTATAGTCATGTAAATGGATATTATAAAAATTACAGAGGCGGCCATTTTGACAATACGCAATGGAGTTATCCAAAAGCTTTACAAGAAAACGGTTATACAACGGCTCTTGTTGGCAAGTGGCATTTAGCCTCAGAACCCAAAGGTTTTGATTATTATAAATATCATATTGATCATGGTGAACAAGGCGTGTATTGGAATCCGACGTATAGTGAAAACGGAACTGAAGTCAAAGAAGAAGGGTACGCAACCAATATTACGACAGATTTTGCATTGCAGTGGTTAGACAATAAAAATAATCAGGAGCCTTTCTGCCTTATGCTCCAATACAAAGCTCCACATAGAGAATGGGCTCCTGATACTAAGTATGTAGATTTATTTGAAGATGAAACGCTACCATTTCCCGAAACTTTCAACGATATGTACGAAGGTCGAGAGCAAACAGCAGGAAACACGCACATGACGATGGATTATCTAAATCGACGCGATCTCAAATTAGCAACACCAGAAGATTTAGACAAAAAAGAATTGAGGAAATGGCTCGATTACGGAAATAAACCAAGACAAATAGCAACTCCAAACGACACGCTAAAAGGAGAAGCGTTACGACGTTGGAAATATCAACGCTATATAAAAGATTATTTGGCAACTATACGTTCAGTAGATGATAATATTGGACGCGTGCTTCAATACTTGAAAGATCACAATTTAGAGGAAAATACCATTGTGATTTATGCTTCAGATCAAGGTTTCTTTTTGGGGGAACATGGATGGTTTGACAAACGATGGATGTACGAAGAGTCCATGCGTATGCCTTTTATCATAAAATATCCTGGCAAGATTAAACCCAACACTGTCGTGGATGATATCATATCTAATATTGACATTGCACCAACGCTCTTAGAGCTTACGAAAACTGAAATCCCTCAAGATGTACAAGGAAAAAGTTTTACACCGTTGCTCATGGGAGAAACTGTTGAAAACTGGCGACAATCTATGTATTATCATTATTACGAATATCCTAAGTGGCATCACGTGCAACCGCATTATGGTATTAGAACTGAACGCTATAAGCTTATTCATTTTTACTATGATATAGATGTGTGGGAATTGTATGATTTACAAGAAGATCCGCAGGAAATGAACAATTTGATACATTCTGAAGCACATACGTCGCTCATCACAACATTAAAAGAACAATTAAAAGCACTAAAAACAGCGTATGGAAACACGATGACTGTTGAAGAATTACGAAACATATCTGATACCAATTTTGGTGGCCTCGAATCGGGTACTAAAGACAAATAACCACACTATGAAAATCATACGATTATTTCTTTTGTTAACGTTGATAGCGTGCAATAGTTCAAAGAACACAAACCAAAGCAGCAGCACGGAAACAGCCAAAAAAGAGCAAAGTCAACCCAACATTTTACTTATTACCTTGGATGATATGAACTGGAATTCACCTGCTATACATGGTGGCGATATTCCTAACATAACACCTCATATTGACAAATTGGCAACTTCTGGAGTAATGTTTCAAAACGCGTATGTACAAGCGCCAAACTGTTCGCCATCACGTGTGGTGATTCAAACAGGTTTGTATCCGCATCAATCTGGCATGCGTGGCTTTTTCTTTGTTGAAAACACCATAAATACGTTATCTGTATTACTGAAAGAAAATGGATACTACACAGGTGTTCTTAATAAAAAATCGGACACCAGCATACATCCAGATTATGATGCTTTTTGGGATACGCACAGTAGTTTTACTGGCGATAAAAAACGTTGTGCGACGGTGTATGGTGACGAATTTGAAGGCTTTCTAAAAAATGCTCGTCAAACAAATAAACCTTATTATTGTGTGCTCAATATTGCCGATCCGCACAAACCCTTTTTTAATGATGATATATCCAAAAAGCAAGGATTCGACAACTGTCCACCTTCTACAATTTATGGATTGAATGAAGTGACCGTGCCTGAATTTTTACCAGAAACACCAAAAATCAAACAACAAATCCTTAATTATTACAACTCTGTGAAGCGTGGTGATGATTGTGTTGGTGAAGTATTAAAAGTGCTGAAAACAAACAAAGATTTTGACAATACCATTGTCATCCTTTTATCAGATCATGGTATGCCATTTCCGTACGCCAAATCAACCGTATATCAAAATGGTTTAAAAACACCTTTGATTGTTTCGTGGCCAAAGCAACTCAAACCATTCGTTAATAAAAACAGTTTGGTTTCTGCCATTGACATTGCTCCAACATTATTAGATATTACAGGAATTTCAAAACCGTCTGAGATGACTGGAAATTCGTTTTTAAGAGCGTTGAAAACAGACGAAGAAAACAAAGAAAGCACCTATGTTTTTGGTCAGTACGACGAAAACGCTGGCGGCATTCCAAGACCATCTCGTACGGCAATCTCCAAACGCTATGGTTATATATTTAATCCTTGGGCTACTGGTGAATACAAATTTATATCGGCATCAACGCATCAGCTTACGTATAAACAAATGAAAAAACTAGCAACAACCGATGAAGCAGTCAAAAAGCGTTTTAATTTTTGGTTGTATCGTTCTGTCGAAGAATTTTACGATTATGAAAAAGATCCAAATGCGCTACATAATCTTATTAATCATCCAGACTATAAAGAAATCATTGAAATACACAGAACAGCATTGCAACAACACATGATGCAAACCAATGATTATACATTAGCTGCTTTTAATGAAAAAGAGAATGTTTCTTTTTTAAATAATTGGATGAAAAGTGAAGTTGAAGCAGCTACAATTAGAAGTAAAACCATCAAGTGGAAACGTGGAAAAAATCACTTAGGCAGTACAAAAAACAATTCCAAACTCTTCAATGTTGCAGAAGACTAATACTAAAAAGATGACTTTTTATCCATTACAATTTCAGCCTTTATATAAATATAGAATGTGGGGCGGCGAAAAGCTAAAAACTGTCCTCAATAAAAACTATGATGCACAAAGTATTGGTGAATCTTGGGAAATATCTGATGTAGAAGGCGATGAAACCAACGTCATCAACGGACAGCTACAAGGATATACGCTTAAAAAATTAATTAAAACATTTGGTGGTGATTTTTTAGGACAGGCTGTATTTGACAAATTTGGCGAAGAATTTCCGCTTCTGATTAAATTCATCGATGCAAAAACCCCGCTTTCCATACAAGTACATCCGCACGATTCCATAGCCAAAGAACGTCACGATTCTTTTGGAAAAAACGAAATGTGGTATGTGATGGATGCTGACGAAAATGCAGAAATCATTGTGGGTTTTAAGAAAACAACAGATAAGTTCAATTACTCAAAAGCACTTTCGAAAGGGAATGTGTTGGAATTATTGAATACGCTACAAGTCACGGCTGGCGACACGTTTTACATTCCAACGGGAAGAGTGCATGCGATTGGTGCTGGTGTACTTTTAGCTGAAATACAACAAACCTCCGATGTTACTTATCGTATTTATGATTACAATCGTGTGGATAAAGCAACCGGAGAAACTCGTGAACTTCACAATGATTTAGCCACCGATGTGATTGACTTTGTTGCGCACGACAGTTACAAAACTAGCTATGAAAAATCTGTTGATGCAGTGAATACGCTTGTCCATACTCCTTACTTTAAAACGAATATTTTATTTTTAGAAGATACACTAAATCGAGATTACACAGCCATTGACTCCTTCGTGATTTATATTTGTACCAAAGGAAACATCAGCATTACTGCGGGCAACCATGAAATCACTATTTTAAAAGGACAAAGTATCTTATTGCCTGCTGCTCTTAAACACGTGCATTTAAAAACAACCGAATCTTCAGAGATTATAGAAGTGTTTTATGAGTAATTCGTTGGCGACGTCAAATCGCTTTACGTGATTTTGTATAATCTGTGTTACTTTCTCTAGATTTTCTTTCCGAATTACTTCAATTCGTTGATTTATCTGCGTTCGTTATGTAACATTCTTACAGATTTTTTTCTGTTCTTGGAAGTTCTCTAAGTTTTGTTCCCTGCGGAAAGACTCTAAATTTGATGTTTTTGATTAGGAAAGATTGCGGACGAAACCCATATTGCATGACGATTCCTAAATCTTCTTTCTTAATAGATTCTTTGGCTTCCATAGGAATATAATAGGTTTTCCATTCAGAAGAAATACTTTGCGTAGAGGCTATATTTTTTCCTTTATACAATTGCAACTCTTTGATTGACCAGAAGATTTTTGCTTCCTCTGTTTTTGAACTTGCGGAAACGGTTTTGGCATCATACGAAAGTAAAAAAACGGTTCCTTTGGGATAATTGTCCTTTTCAATGGGAATACTCGTTGCATAGTTTTCAATGAATTTAGGCTCTTTAATGGTTTCTACTAAAAATTGCAATGTTCCGTTTTTTTCTGACTTTGTAATCTTTGAAAAATCACTTTTTGTTTTTAGGTAGTATACTTTTTGTTTGTCAACCAAATCGGTTCCTATAGAGAGTTCTTTTTTCAGCGTAACTGTTGGTTTGCCTTGTAAATATCCTAAGGATTCTAGAAAAGCATCTGTTTCTCGCAATGTTTCTACAAAATATCTTCCATTGTTAAAAAACGTATGTTCTTGTCCTTCATACAAAAATAAGTCACATCGACTGCCTACTTCTTTCATACGTTTTTCATACGCTTTTGAAGATGCAACGGGGGTGGTTTTATCTTCTGTTCCAAAAAATACAATGGTTGGTGGCGCACCTTTTGAGATATTATGCAATGGTGAAATTTCAAGGTGTCTTCCTTGCATTCTGCGATAACCAAATCCATTTTTACTGTTGTCATATACAGGATTGTACAATACCAACGCATTCGGTTTGGAACTAATACTCAAATCTTCGTTTTGTCCTTCCAAACCTTCAATAGTTCCGCAAGCAGCTGCTAAATGTCCACCTGCCGATCCACCTCCAGCGGCAATCATTTTAGGATCAATATGAAGTGATTTTGAATGTTTTCTCACAAACCGAATAGCAGATTTGGCGTCTTCTAATGCATCAAAAGGTGTGGTTTTATGTTTATTATGTATTCTATAATCAGCTGAAATAGCAATCAATCCTCTTGAAGCCAAGTATTGCGCATGTTTTTTAAAAGCCTTGTGATTTCCGCTACTCCAACCGCCGCCGTGAAAAAAAACAATGCACTTATATGTTGTATTCGGATTAAAATTAAACGGTTTGTATATATGAAGTTTTAAACTAATGGTATCTATTTTTTTGTATTCGATAGCTTCTGCTTTAATCTCCCTATAATTTTGTGCGGATGCCAAACCGATAAATAGTAAAACAATAATACATGTAAGACATAGTCTGTTTTTCTTCATATTAAAATATTTTTTCCATTTTTCAGCTTGTTATAAGCATTTATAGTAGTGTTGGATTTTGCGTTGAGATTATTACTTTCTCAAAAGTTTTTTTGAAAGATGATACAATTCAGTCCTTTTCTACATACCAATGCAAAAGTTTGTACATGTATTTATTGTTAAACCTATTGTACATTTAGAAAAAGTTGTGCAAACTGCTTAAAGGCAATAAAATGTAATTACCATATAATAATTCAATTTACACAACTTTCAAGCAAATTACGATAAAATCCTAGAAGTTTTAAAAAGTATAGAACCTAAGTTGGATTACTCACACCAAATCCGTAAACCAAAATTTCGCAATTTAGAACTGGTTGCGGCAGGTTTAACTTCTAAAATTAAGTGAAGTTTCTAAATAGAAGACTCCGAAGACTTTTTAATTTTAAAAAATATCTTCAAAAAAAAACCAATTCTTGGAAATTTGTAAACTAGCTAGAAGCTCACGAAGTAAAATTTGAAAAGAACAGCTAAAAAGAATATTGTGCTAGTAAAACAAATCATCCATAGCGGAAGCCACAGTATAACTATCCGAAGTCGCTCTCTTCAAATTAGATTATCAATAATTCCAATAAAAATCACTCTAAAAAGTCAAAGCGAGGAGCTCCAACAATGCTGCTATCACTAACGCGAAAAAACCATTCCGTTTCTAAGCGAAATACTGTATTTTTGTAGTATGGAATTCATCAAAACAACTGAGCAAGATTCGAAATACAATCACTTGGAAAAAATGAGCGTATCTGAATTGCTGACCAACATCAATAGCGAAGACAAAACAGTTCCGCTCGCGGTTGAAAAAGCGATTCCCGCTATTGAAAAGCTTGTTACTCAAATAGTGTCAAGAATGAAAAATGGCGGACGATTATTCTACATTGGTGCAGGAACCAGCGGACGACTAGGAATTGTAGATGCTTCCGAATGTCCACCAACATTTGGTGTTTCTCATGAGTTGGTAGTTGGATTGATTGCAGGAGGTGACTCCGCTATTAGAAAAGCAGTAGAATTTGCTGAAGATGATACTGAACAAGGCTGGAAAGACCTTCAAAAATACAATATTTCTGAAAAAGACACGGTCATAGGTATCGCCGCTTCTGGAACTACTCCGTATGTCATTGGAGCGCTCAAACACTGTAATCAAAAGAACATACTTACGGGCTGCATCACGTGCAATCACAACAGTCCATTATCTAAGGCTGCAAAACATCCTGTAGAAGTCATCGTTGGTTCTGAATTCGTCACAGGAAGTTCTCGCATGAAAGCTGGAACCGCGCAAAAATTAGTGCTCAACATGATTTCCACAGCCACGATGATTCAACTTGGAAAAGTAAAGGGAAATAAAATGGTTGATATGCAGTTAAGCAATCACAAACTTGTAGAAAGAGGTGTTAAAATGATTATGTCTGAGCTGCAAGTCTCTTTAGAAACTGCTGAAGAATTACTAAATAAGTATAAAAACGTTCGAAAAGCAATCACAAATTATGACAAAAAGAACCAATAAAGACGTATTAATAAAAGGAATAAAATTAATGGCTGGTTCATTATTTTGTATGTTTGCGGGTCCTATAATTATAAATTCCGCTTTCAAAAACCAATCACATCCTTACTATATTCCTGTGTTAATAGTAGGATTGTTGATTGCAGCAATGGCAATATTTCTAGGTTTTAGAGGTATCAAAAAAATAATGGATGCTATGTTCAACTAGCCTTTGTATGTTCAATTCTTTGAGCTGGTGTCGTTGGGTTATAACCAAAATTTTCATCTTGAATATCAACTCCCAAACCATCTAAAATATAAGCAATTATGGCATAATGATGAATAGTATGACTATTTGCTTGGGCTAACAAAGCTCCTAAAGTATAATCGATTGTAATCACCCCATTTCCTAAATCATCTTCTACCGTAATTAATTCGTTTAAATCCGCTGAATATAACGTTCTAAGATGATTTTCAATAAGTTCTATTTCTGAAATAGCACAATTGCGATCATTCTCAATCCTTTGGTTACGTCCTCTCGAAGTTAAATCGACATACTTTCTATCCAAGCCTTTAAAAATACAAGTATAAAAATCCAAAACATGCCGAATATGTGTTCCTATACTAGAATAGTAAGGAGCTACTTCTTTACAGCTATAGGGTGCAGCTGTCAATTCATTCAATAATTTTTTAGATGTACTAAGGGTGATTAATAAAGAATCTACAATAACAGTATTCATGAGTGGAATTTAATACTATCAATATACTAAAAAATGTATAATAATAAATCTAAAAAAAAGATGGTGTAATATTGCTTTTTATAAGAAAGCTTGAAGATGTTGTTTTACTTAAGAAGGTAAATTTCAGGTATAAAAAAAGTCCTTACTTTAAAAAGTAAGGACTTAATTAAAAAAGGCGGCGACATACTCTCCCACATTGCTGCAGTACCATCTGC
>NZ_QBKT01000005.1 GCF_003054265.1 Kordia periserrulae
GCAGATGGTACTGCAGCAATGTGGGAGAGTATGTCGCCGCCTTTTTTAATTAAGTCCTTACTTTTTAAAGTAAGGACTTTTTTTATACCTGAAATTTAGCTCTTAAGTAAAACAACATCTTCAAGCTTTCTTATAAAAAGCAATATTACACCATCTTTTTTAGATATTATAAAGCAAAAGGCAAAACGAAATTTTATCAAGAATTATCAACACAAAAACTATCATATTTTAAAGAAAGTTGATACGACTATTTTGATATTTTTTTAGAATAAAAAAACCTCTTGAATGATTAATTCAAGAGGTTTGCGAAACAAAAAATAGAAGCTTATTATTTTACAATAAGCTTTTTAGTCGTTTTTATATCGTTTGACATAATATGTATTAGATATAATCCCGAAGCGATATTACTAACATCGATAGTGTCATCTTGTGATAGCTGCATAGGAATTTGTTTTCCTGTATTGTCAAATACTTCTATTTGAATATCCTGAATTCCATTAGGAACTTGAATTTTTACAATGTCACTTGCTGGATTTGGATATAATGATAATGAAGAGAGTTCATTTTGTTCTTCAACTGATAAGGTGTTGAAATCAAATGTACTCATGCCTGACACAGCGGAAGCGTTTGGGTCTACCACGTTTACAAAAGTTGTAGAACCATCATCTATCATATCTGCTTGTTTGAATGATTTTAATGGTGCTATAGAAGTTGCTAAGGCAGAATTGTTTTCTAAAATATACATAGTTCCGCTTGTTGGACTTCCATTTACTGTAAATGTATATGTGTTCGTATTTGTAGCCGTTGAGGGTGCAGAATACGTTGCTGGACTTCCTAAAGTTTCTGTGATTAAATATCCATCAATTGAAGGCATTCCTACATTGGTTCCATCAAAGAAAGTGGCACTAGCGCCACCGCCTAGAGAAGTTGCTGATCCTATATCAATAGTGACTCCATCAGGTACAATGATTGTAAATCCATAGCTTTGTACCAATGGCGCAAATGTATTGGCACTTGCATTAGGTACTGCTTGCACTGTAAAATTGTACGCTCCATTGTGTTGAAATGTATAGGTGTAGCCATCTTGAGCTTTTAGCGACATGGCTAAAAGGCATACAAAACTTACTAGTGCTATCCTTATTATATTTTTCATAATTTTAATTTTCTGGTAATTGTTCTAAAATTTGATATGTGCTAAAGTTTAGGAAATTTCCGGGATGTGCTAACACATTTTGTAATAGTATTGGTGTATCAGGAGTTGTTCCTGTGTATTGTGTATTTCCGTCCATATTGATGTCATGAGTATTGTACCCAACAACAACATAGGTAGGGAAATTTAGAAAGTTTCCAGCATCGTTCAATACTTCTGATAATATACTAGGTGAATCTGGAGTTGTTCCTGAATACTGAATTATAGTATCACCGTTCACATTTCCTGCCCAAAGCGCCATATCACCATTTGGTAATTGTACACGCGCATTTGAACCGAACGTACTCGTGGCACTATTCGCCAAGTCAACATTACTTGAAACTACAGAAAGTGGAATTACATTGGCTGTTACAGTACCCAAATGGTTACGGTGCTTTATAGCCACAAAATAACTTCCTGTAATACCTCTTAAGATAACATCTGAAGTTCCATCTAACGCTACGATGTCTCCGTCTCTTTGTATTAAGGCAGATGTTTGGTCAATCACAACCGTGTTGTCTGAACTACTTCTAATTTCAATCCATACCCAATCCACAATATTATCTGCGGCTGCTCCGGTTCCAGCGATTCCACCATCATTGAATACGTTGGAATCAGCTATTACGTCTCCAGCATCATACGGACTTATTTTCGGAATTAAATTTCCAGCACGTAAGTTGTCGTTCATTAAGTCATCGTCAACAGGATTCAAAATAGGACCTTGTAAAAATACTTTTGCACGTATTCGAAGGTCTACTATTTGGTTTGGGTCTAAGAATCCATTAAATGAGTCTATGTCAAATCCGTCGCCATTACTTCCTCCATATAGTACCGTTAATGATGTATTATCTAGTGTGGTTGCGGTTAGTAATGCTAAGTCAAAACCATCGCCGTTGTTACCATTATACAAAACAGTTAATTGTGTATTATCTAATGTAGTGGCAGCGAGCAACCTATTTGCATATCCATCACCATTATTTCCATCATACAACACTGCCAACTGCGTATTGTCGAGCGTAGTAGCGGCAAGCAGTCTATTTGCAAAACCGTCACCATTGCTTCCATCATATAATACCGCTAATTGCGTATTGTCGAGCGTAGTGGCGGTAAGTAGTCTATTTGCATAACCATCGCCATTACTTCCGTCATATAAAACTGTTAGTGAAGTATTGTTTAGTGTGATAGCTGCAACCAATCTGTTTGCATATCCATCGCCATTACTTCCGTCATATATAACTTCTAGAGAAAGGTTTGTGAGTGTGATAGATGAGCGACTTTCTACGTCAAATCCATCACCGTTAGAACCTTCATACAATTGCGCATCAACGTGCATACTATACAGGAGAGAAATAGTCAATAAGAAAAGAATTCTTTTTTTCATCTCCTAGGTCTTATGGTGCAGTTCTTACAGCTCTAAATCCTAAACGGTTATTTCCAGTTCCAATAACGGATGCTCCATCAAATCTATCAGAAACTCTAATAAAGTCAGCTCCATTTAACCAACTTCCACCTCTGTAACTGTATCCGTCACCTGTAGTGTTGTTTGGCCAGTTGACTGCCGTTCCGTTTCCTGTAGAACTTATAATTCCGTTTCCATGTACACCTGTAAAGTTTCTTCCTTGAGCAGTTCCTACAGATACGCAACGCTCATACAAGTTTCCAGACATTTCCATGATGCCATAATACGTGCCACCAGTTTCTTCGCGGTTGTTGTTTACAGCACTTGCCGCAAAGATTCCGTTACGTAATGGTCCGCTGATAGTTCCATTGGTATCTGCATAGATAGCATTTCCAGTGTTAGTCTCAGGATTGGAAACTCGTTCACTAGAGAATCCAGAGTTTACTAAGGTATATGCATTAGAAGCAATATTAGCGCTTCCCCAAGCAAATTCTCCTGGTTTTGGAAGTACAGGACCGCGACATGCTTTTTCATATTCTAGTTCTGTCATTGGACGCATTCCAGTCCAGTCCATATATGCATTAATATCTCCAGGGCTTAAATAACTACAAGCTCTGTCTGGTGCACTTGTTGTAGCACTTGCTGAACCACCAGTCCATGAAATCGTATTTCTACTTATAACGGCGTCACTGTTTTTGTGATCGATATCTGTTACATCTCTGTTTATTTTTTGAGTTTCTGTCAAACTATTAAAAAAGCCTAGCCACTGTGCTTCCGTTACTTCGTACTTCATGCAATAGAAAGCTCCAAATCCTTTTGGGAATGATGCATTTAGACTTCCAGTTAAGTCACCACCGCTTGCATTGGTTGCTGTGTAATATAAGTTTCCAGAAGTATTTGCAATAGTTATCGCGTTTTCTGATGCAACTTGATAGGAAGAAGATGTTGAAAATCCTCCAGCATAAAACTTATTAGCTTCACTTCCTGTAGTTCCTCCTAAGTAAAAAGGGCCTTCTGGAACATATACCATTTCAATAGCGAATACTTGAATATCAATGATGTCATTGGTGTCTGTAGCACCAAAATTCCATCGCAATTGTGTGTTTTGAAAGTTAACATTTCCACTTCCGTCAGCAGCTCTATAAATGAAAGCACCCATACCGTCAGAGGTTACATCTAATGTGGAACCTGCAGCAGCTACAGAGTTTGCTTGACTCACAATTCCGTGTGTCCAAGCACCGTTATTGACTCTGTATTTTATAAATACCCAAGCAGCGTCCCAGTTGGACGGTCCAGAACTGATTCTCCATGAATTTTCCCAAAAAAGATCAAATTCAACATGTACCCAGTTCGATACTTCGTTCAAATTTTCAAGAGAGATATTGCTCACCTGAATGTTATTTGCCTTTGTTGAAGTGCTAAAGGCGAAACAAATTAGTAGTAAGAATAGTGTAATTTTTTTCATTACTTTGATTTTGATTGTTAGTATTTGATACATTGTATTTTGTTTTTGTGCCTAGCAACAGCTATATGTTAACATTTTATGGTGTTAATAAAATTTGGGAGTTAATTGATAACAATTCAAATATATGTGAAGGAAAAGTTAAAAAGTGTAGTTTTTGTGTAAATGGAAGCAAAAGTTGTATAAATTGTTTCTGCTGTAAAAAAGGCTAAAAAAGGGGAAAATCCCCTTGTATGTTATCTATTTACGAAAGTAGACCGCATATACATATTTTTGAACCAATGATACGAACTGCGTCAGAAATTAACCCGAAAAGTGTACCTTTAAATTATAAAATGAATACCTATGTTGAAAGCAATTTTAATTGACGATGAACCTAAAGCGCTGGAAAGTCTTTCTTGGGAGTTGGATAATTTTAGTGACGAAATTGAAATTTTAGCGAAGTTTACCGATCCAGAAGAAGCATTAATTTATATTGAAAAAGTATCTTGTGATTGTCTTTTTTTAGATATTGAGATGCCAACAATGGACGGTTTTCAGTTTTTAAATCGCTTAAAGACAAAGGATTTTGCCGTAATTATTACCACAGCATATAATGAATACGCAATTAAAGCGTTAAAAGAAGAAGCTATTGATTATTTGTTGAAGCCTATTGATATGGACGACTTAAAAGTTGCCATCTCAAAAGTGAAAAAATACATTTCTCGAAATGATGTTTCTACCGAAAAATTTGAGCGTATTCTTTCAGACTATAACAGTCGATTCAATAAAAAGCGAATTACGATAAATACGGATGGGAAACTTATTTTTCTCGATTTAGATGAGTTACTTTTTGCAGAATCGGATGGAAATTATAGCACATTATATCTCACAAATTCCAAAAAAATAGTGCTGACGAAAAAGCTAAAAGAAGTGAATGCGATGTTGCCAGACGAGCGCTTTTTCCGAATTCACAATTCATACATTGTCAATTTAGATAAAATAAAAGAGTTTATAAAAGCAGATGGTTATGTCATTTTAGTATCCAATCATAAAATACCAATTTCAAGACAGCGTAAAGCAGCGTTTTTGGAAAAATTATAAAAAAATAATATAAAGTGTATGTGTCAATTACGTAAGAATGTATTTGTTTGCGTTCTTTTCTTCTTATCTACCATTAGCTATTCACAAAGTATCGACAGTGTTTTTGTGAAAGATGCCAATGCACTTTTGAAAACACAATCCCAAGAGTATGCAAGCATAGATGAAGTCCTTAAATTGTATAAGAAAGACTCCTTACAGCTACAATATTTAATCGATGTATATCAAAAGAATACGTATTTAGAAGGTGAAAGCTACGCGCTGAACGCTATGGGCGAATATTGCCGAAATACCTCGCAATACGAGAAAGCTATTGAATTTCATGAAGCCGCTTTGGCAAAAGCAGAAGCTGCCGATAATAAATTATTGCAAGTACGCGCGCTCAATATGTTAGGCGTTGTGTACCGACGCATTGATGATATTCGAAAAGCCTTAGATTATCATCAAGAAGCGTTGGCGTTGGCGGAAAGTATTCCAAATAAAGACACTGCGGTGAAGAAAAGTATCGCCGTGTCACTCAATAGTATGGGAAATATTTTCTTAGTGCTAGAGCAGTACGATTTGGCGGTACAGCGCTTTACCAAATCTATGGAAATAGAAAAAAGTGTTGGAAATAAATTAGGACTCGCCATCAATTATCACAATATTGGATATGCCAAAGAAGCTACGGGCGATTTAGAAGGCGCGTTGGAAGATTACAAAGAATCATTGCATTATAATAACGAAATCAACTCAGATTTAGGACGTGTAATTTGTAACAATACGATTGGTCGAATTTATATCAAACAGAAAAAGTACCAAGAAGCGATTGATATTATTTCGTCTACGTTGGAGCAAGCGAAAGGCTTGCGCGATAAATTTCACCTTTCGGGCGTGTATACCAATTTAGGGTGGGCACATTTGGAGTTGAAAAATTATCCAAAGGCTAAAAAATATTTGAATGAAGGATTGGAAATTTCGAAAGAATACAATCTAAAAAGTTCTATTGCGGAAAGTTACGGGCGTTTGGCTACGCTTGCGGAACAAGAAGGAAACTATAAAAAAGCTTTTGATTATCAGAAGACTTCTTATGAATTGAACGAAGAAATTACCAACGAAAAGAATTTTAAATATGTGAATGATTTAATCGTTAAGTATGACACTAAAAAATTCAACACGCAGATTAAAAATTTAGAGAAAGAAAACGCTACGGTAAAACAAACTTTAAAACGAAACAAAAGTATTTGGATTACGAGTAGTGTGGTATTTGCGTTTTTGGCGATTATGATTTACATATTATATCGTCAGCGATTGTTGAATAATGAAAAGAAAATTTTGACGTTGGAGCAAGACATGTTGCGCAGTCAGATGAATCCGCATTTTGTGTTTAATTCGCTAAATTCTATCAAGCAATACATCATCAGTAACGAGCAGAAAAATGCCGTTCATTACCTAAATAAATTCGCGAAACTGATTCGTAAAATATTAGATGCTTCTCGTGTAAAAGTTGTGTCGTTAAGCGATGAATTGGAAACGATGGACTTGTACATGAGCATTGAAAATATTCGTTTTTCTAACGAAATAAACTTTGAAGTATTGGTTGATGAAGATATTAATCTTGATCAAATTAAAATTCCGTCATTAGTGTTACAACCGTTTTTAGAAAATGCTTTATGGCATGGTTTATCGTCGAAAAAGGGCGAAAAAAATATCAAGCTTTCCGTGACCAAAACCAAAGATGATTTTGTGACCATTTCCATTACCGACAATGGAATTGGAAGAGAAGCCGCTGCACAAATTGCTCAAAACAAAATTGTCAAACGAAAGTCCATTGGAATTAGCCTAACCAAAAACCGACTTGCCAATTTTGTCAAAGACTTCAAAAACAGTTTCACAGTTCAGTTCATGGATTTAAAAGATCAATTCGAAAATCCAAGTGGAACCGAAGTGGTATTGAATATTCCGTTGCGATAAATGTTACATTTATTCAGAGTTTCCTATTCCATTATTAGTTTTTCCTTCGGTTGTTCTAGAGGTTGGAACGTCCGTGTCCGTAGGACAATTTGGATTCCTAGAAGCAGGAATTGTGCAATCTATCGGAAGTGATTGTGTGCATTTTTCCACGGAATTCAATGTAGCGGTTTCATTATTGCCATTTGGAGCAGCTCCGCCAATGACGTTGTTTAAATTTTCCATGTTAGCAACAGTTCTCTTTGTAAAAAGCAATGTTTTCATACGTTTTGTTGATTTTAAGTATAGTTTAAGTAGGGATGTAAATGTAGCGGATTAATGTGTGCAGAAATAACAGTTAGCTTGACGATTTATAAATTGTCATTTTTTATTTTCTTTAGATAATTGGACGGAGAAATCCCTGTTTGCTTTTTAAACACTCTGCTAAACGTTTCGTGGCGACTAAATCCAAACTGCTCTGCAATATACTTTAATGTATATTTTTGATACTTCTTTTCAGCTTTCAATTTCGTCAACACTTTATCAATTCGATATGCATTTACGTAATTGGCAAACGACATTCCTTTATGCTCATTGATAATTTTAGACAAATATGAAGTATTGGTATCTATCTTTTTTGCCACAGAATTCAGCGTGCAACTTTGCGTTAAATAATATTCTTCTTCTTCCAATTGCGCTAAAGAAGACAAAATTCGTTGCACTTCTGCATCTTCTATTTTTGCATTTTGAATAGCAGGAGCAACCGATTTACGTGGTACGGCTCCTTTTTCAAGTAAAAGCGCTAACTTTTTTCGATTGATGCGATTTTTTCGGTAAAAAATAAGCGCGATGATGCCAATACAAATACTTCCAAAAATGATGACAAATCTGATTTTTTGATAAAAACTTGCTTTTTCTTCAATTAGAGAAATCTTTTTCTCCAAAGCGGAAACATTGTAGGCATTGTGAAGTTTAGCGTATAAATTGCGATTGTCGTGCTGAACTTTATCACTGAGTTTTTTATACTTTTCTAAATAATATTCCGCTTTTTTGCGATCATTTACATAGAAGTAATTTTTTGTCAACAGCAAATAAATTTCTGAAGTATCATTAAAATGAAAATCCTTTGAAATCAAAATGTCACTGGCTTTTTCAAGCACGGAAATCGCGTTTTTGGGTTGTTGTAATGTATCGTAAAGTCGTCCCAAATACAAGTACATAAACATTTGCCACTTATCATCTTTTTTGTCTTTAAAATACGCGGCTACTTCGTTGAAAACTTGCAACGCTTCATCAAATTGATTCGTTTCTTGCAACCATTGTCCTTTAGTGCTTAAAAACAAGTAATAGCCAAACGTATCGGAATAAGCTTTGCTCTTCTTCAATCCCAAATTGACGTTTTGTAGCGTAGAATCCAAATAAGCAGGATTTGAATTTTCTCTGTAAAGGTCCAAATAAAGTTCACTGACAAGGTGCAACGCACTAATTTCACTGTACGCTTCCTTCTCTTCCATAAAACCTTTCAACGCGTTTTTAGCATCAATCAGCGCTTTTTTGGGTGTTTGTAGTTCTTTTTTAATCAATGCGATATTATTCAGCGCCACTAACGACATATACGAATCTTCCAATGTTTTGCTAACCTCAATGACATCTTCATAATGTGAAAAAGCTGCTTCAAGATTTCCTTCTTCATAACTTACATTTCCGCGTAAATTGAAACAATTTGAAAGCATATATGCATCATTTGCTTTGGAAGCATACAACGCGAGACTGTCAATTGCTTGTGTCGTTTTTGCTTTTTTTCCCTGTCTTTTATATGCTAGAGCAAGCTTGTAAAACGCCTTGTTTTTTTTCGCAATATCATTTTCGTTTCTGGCAATTTGTAGCATTTTTTGCGCATACAATTCCAACGAATCGAAATTACTGTTTTGTGTGTTGCTAAACAAAGAATCGAGTTGGCGAAAAGAAAGAGAATCTAAAGAAACCGGTGTTACATTTTGTGCTTTTGAGGGAAGAACGGTAAAGCAAATAAAACATAAAATAACGAGTCTGTACAAACAGAATGTACTGCTTTTTTTCATTGATAAAAGTAAGTTTCTACGTGCAAAATATAGATATTAAATCGCTTTGCCAAAATAATGTATTGCGTGGTTTCACTTTTTTGTGAAAAAAGGCAATATATGAGGATTTATAAATAGTCAAGAAGTACTTTTTTATCTCTCAAAAATCTCTGGTTACTTAGCGGCATTATTAATCCTTAACTTTTTAAGAAATGAAAAAAAAGAATCTTAAACACTTAGTATTTACAAAGAAAACGGTTGCCAATGTAAGCGCCATCAATGGAGGAGCTAACGACAGAACTGAAGAGTTGCCAATCCGAACAACTACGATAATTCCAACAGCTACGCGCAAGCCTTTTTCTGCAAAATATTCCAATTGTGAATCAGCATGTTTTGAATGTAGATAAGAATACAAATGCCTGTTTGAAATATATCAAACAGGCATTTCAATAAATACTTATGAGATAATTTTTACTGCGAAATAGAATCTTTTGTATTACTGTTTTTTGATTGTCTAACCGAATCTTTTATCACTTCAAATTCAGGTTTTGTTCGATTCGGAAACACGACGTCATCCGTTAAATTTTCTGTGATTTTCCATGTTTCGCCCAATTGATTTACAATTTCTTCATTCCATTTGGAAGGATGTTTGGCATCAATCCAAACGACATCTTTATAAGAAACATCTACCAACGCCAAATCGGGTGTAGAACCACCGTCAAACTGATCGCTATTTTCACGTTTTGCAGCAATCGTACACAGCATAAATAAACGTCTTTTTCCAGCAATATCTCTCACAAACGGTCTAAATTCTACAGGTTTGTTCACCGTCCAGTCGTAATTTTTTCTTGATTCCATCACTTTTGCAGGCATTGCCGAAACACCCGCCAAGCCTTCTTTTTTACTTACGTGATCATAATAAAATACATTGTCGCTTCCGTCAGCAGGAATAAAAACACTGATAGACAAACCTGTACGGTCTTTTCCAATCGGTTCCAAACCAAACCAATGATACAAACCGTCATACGCATTGTTGGCAGTTCCTTCAAACTTAAAGTCGGTGACAAACGGTTGTTGATTTTGGTCTTCTTTTAAATCTGGAATTTTTACGGCTGTTTTCTTATTCCACGGAAGTGGATCGGTAAATCCACCCAAAAACATCATCGATTTTGCCTGAATGCGTGATACTTTTTCCGATAAGGTGTTTTGTCGCGTCAAATACGGATACTTTTGCACATCTTCCGCAGGAATAAAAGTTCCTTTCCCAATTAATAAACGCTCCAAATAATCGTTAAAATCGTGTTCGCCAGTTTCTAAAACCATCACGCCGCCAAACGTTGGATACGGAAAAAAGAAGCCTTTCCACTTGATTAAACTCACGACTTGCACCCAATGTCCGTCGTCATTTTTCATATAATACGCTTCGTGTGGTTCGTAATTGAACAATTGCCACGGATTGAAACGCTGTACCACCGCATTATACGTGTTTCTACTAAATGCTAACGATTCTCCAATGGAAAACGTTGCAGGAATTCTATTTTCTTTTGAAAAACGCGGAGAAGGAGATGTGCTTGATACTGAAAATAATTCTTCAATATTGTCTTTCGTACGTTGAATAAAATAATCTTTGGAAGGTTGTACAGCCATGGTCCACTGATTGCGGTCGTCTACACGAACGAGTTGTGGTGGCGAAACTTCCTTTGTTTCTGTAATAGATTCGTACGCCATCGTTCGGATGTTGTTGTACGGTTGAATGCGCTCGTTTCTACTCAATGGAAGTTCTGCAATTTCTTGCAAATTCATGTTGTTGAATACATTGTACGTTTGCATATATTCATACATGCCAATGGAAAAGAAAAAGACATAAATTAGTGCTACAGAAGCTAACGTGACAACACCTCGCAGTAGTTTTTTACCTGTACTGGCGGTTTTTCGAAACCATCGCATTCCAAAAAATAAAATCACGCCGAAAAGCACTAATACAAACAGATATTTTCGTAAAAAGAGCAAAAATGGCTGATAGTCGTCTCTTAAAATAAAAAGCGCACAAAAAAGAATCAATCCTAATAGGATGATGATGAATTTTTGTTTTTTTCCTCGGTTCCAATATCTTTTTAACATAGTTCTTATTTTAATAGTCCTTTATCTTTTAAACGTTCTCTCGCACTTTTTTTCGGTGCTTCAGGCTCTTCTGTATGGGTAGTTTTTTCTTCCGCTTCCACAGCAGTGGAATTTACATCTTCTTTTACAAATTCGGGAGCTTCTTTTTCTTTCGTTTTAATGTCGTCAATGATTTCTTTTCCTGTATCGACAACTGAATCAAAAAGATTTTCGGAAGTCCCTTTTACTTTCACCACAAAACTACCGAGATAGACTCCGATTAAGGTTCCTACAACCGCAGAGACATAAAAATCTGCTTGTATTTTGAACGGTAGCAACAGAAGAAATAGTAGCGCAATGATGAATAGTAAGTTTACATAAATTAATCGCGGAATAAACTCCTGATTGACAAAAAAGCCTTTTTTATTTTCGGGCTTCATTTGTAGTTCTTTCGAATGTGTAAGCTTATTGATGGCTCTATACAAACCGTTACTTTTTGTTTCTGACCAGTACAAAGAAATGCCAAAAACAACGCTCGCAATGAATATGATAATGTCCAGTGTCATGAGTTCCAGGTGTTTTGTTTAATTAATTTTATAACCCAATCTTGATACGATTCGTCCCACGTGTTGTACGTTTCGTAAAACGTTTCTTTGTCGTACCAATATAAGAAAAGCGGGTCTTTATAGGCTGCTGTTTTTACGATGAGTTTCCAAACGAGTTCTTGTAAATTCATAGGCAATTCGGGCGCAGGAATTTGAATGCAGGCTAACACTTCTGGGGAAAGTCCACCTTCAATATCAAGCGCATTTTCACTTTTGGCATTGGCTTGTAAGCGATCGAGTTGGATGATTTTTTTTCGTGAATCAGCTTCCATATTGTTCAAATAGCGTTTGTACACGTTTGAATTTTCTATGATATCACTCACCGAATGTGTGGTATTTTCAATATGTGACAGAAAGATACTTTTTTGCACGCGCTCAAAATAACCTGATAACACACTGTGTTCAGGATCGAGCACAATCATTTTTTCTGCCGCTAGTGCACTATAAAAACGTCCGTCTTCAATATGAAACGCTTGTATTGTGGAAGAAACGCTCACTTTTTCTGTAGCAGCTTTTGATTCGAATATTAAAATATTTTTGCTGCTTCCATTTTTTCGAAAGACAAATACGCCACCAAACGCTTTGGTATAAAAGGAACTTGTTTTGTAATCCAAACTGCCCAATTGCAAGGTGCGCGAGCGTAAATCGCCATGTTTTCTGGCGGAAGCCAAAATTTTCAAATGGAGTTTTTCATCCAAAAAATTATCCTCTCGATGAAATTCTTCTACGAGTGCTAATTGCTGTTGCTGAATGCTGTATAAATCTTCAACCACCGTAAAATCAACTGTAATGTGATTGTATTTCAGTAAATCTTCTGGTTCGTAAAAGGCATCAATGTATTGGTCTAAATTTACGCAAATTGCCGCATCACGTGTAATATCTTTTATCGTGTGTTTGTGCTGTTTAAACACCAAATTCATGATGTCCCTATCAAAACTATGAAAAGGCGAATATGCAGGTTTGTCATTTTGCTTTGGCGAAAGAATAATCGCGTTCGGATTGGCTTCTCCAGAATTTAAGTACAGAAAATCCTCTTTCTCTTCAGCAATTTCAGGACTCCAACCCATCGCATCAATATGAAAACTTTTTAGTTGCGTAGGAGCAGTTCCGATAAAAGAAAGGCATTTATTATAGCGTTCCACCAAAGCGCCCGTAACGGGAACTAGGGCAGCGCCAAATAATTCAGATCGTTTTAGTTTTTCCATGTACTTATTTTCTAGTTGCTATAAAAATACAATTATTTATAGATTTTCAGGCGGATTATAATGTGCTTCGGTTTCTGGAATGATTTGCTTCCAATCGCTCACAGAAATCGGTACAATTTGCTGCGATTTCAAATCCGAAATACAGCGTTGCACTAGTGCATATATTTGTTTAAACTTTGGAGTAAAATGTAAATAGTGCTGTTTTATAAGTACACTATTTACGTACCATGTTACATTTTCTGTGATGTATTTGTCTTGTAATTGATTAATGATGTTGATAGGAATGAATTCACGTTCGCGTTTTGGATGAAAGTAAATGGTGATTTCAATCCATTCGTGCATCATGGATTTGGAACGTGCTGCGTGAATGATCACGAGAAAATCCTCAATCTTTCCTGCCAAATAGTTGTCTTCCGTTACTTGAAAATGATGTTTTCTAGCAAACGTTTTAAATGGTTTCTTTTTATTTTTTCGTGCACGATAATGACTGTCAGTTGGCGGATATACATAATATACCAAAGGCGCAGTAAATAAGGAAAGTATAAATGGCATACCAAAAATCAACAGTGTCTTTTCGTCCAAATTGAGCGATTCTTCCAAAATTAGCATAACTCCAAAAATCAGAACAAACACCAAATACATACTGATGAAATATTGGAAATAAGAGCGCTCCATTAGTTGCTATCAATTACAAAAAGTGTTGCCAAATAAACGCCTGTAATGTCTTCCATATCAACTAAGCCATAGTGTCGACTGTCCATAGAATTGTCGCGATTATCACCAAGTACAAACACTTTCCCTTTATGAATGATTAACGGACCGAAAAAATCTTTGTTCCAGTGTTGTTGAAATTTCGCTTTGATATTTTGGTCAGTTTTGTCTTTTGGGGTAATAGCTCGTTTACTTGCTAATTTGTACTTTGCAGCATCTTTTTCTTCAAGATGAACCAAATACGAATCATTTCCTTGTGGCTGAATGCGAAAGAAATCTTTGATAGTATTTTTTGGCAGGGCTTTGAATTCTTCTTCACTCAAAAAATAGGAATATTGTAAATTGTAATTGGTGTCAACATTTTTTCCATTTACAAACAGTGTTCCTTCACGAATTTCTAAAGTATCATTTTCCATAGCGCACAAGCGATGCATAAAAATTGTTTTGCCAAATTGAGTATCTTCAAAATTATACGTGATAAAATCACCGCGTTTTGGTGTTATCAAATTCGACGCTATTATAAAAGAGCCTCTTTTAATAGTAGGTTCGCTAGAAGAGGTAGGAATAGAAAAAAACGCCAGTATTCCTGTCAT
This sequence comes from Kordia periserrulae, assembly GCF_003054265.1. GTDB lineage: Bacteria > Bacteroidota > Bacteroidia > Flavobacteriales > Flavobacteriaceae > Kordia > Kordia periserrulae. The sequence goes on from NZ_QBKT01000005.1 coordinate 14,334, forward strand.
ATTTAGTATTTGATATACAACTATCAAACCTACGACAATGTAAAGGGTTATTTTGAGTTTTTTATTCAAAACACTTATCGTTTGATATAATATACTTCTGCTATTTTACCATTTTCGACTACATACATCACTACAAATTCTTTTGGTTTGCCACCTTTTTCGTAGATGACTTTTTCTTGGTCAATAATCTTATTGTCGGTGATGATTCGCTTTTCTATGAAACTGTATAATTCGGGCGTTTTTTTGAAAAACGCTCCGTAATATGCTATGAGTTTGTCTTTTCCTTCATAGCGCAACTTTTTCGGAAAATCATACACTTTTACATCATCACTAAACAAGGCTGCATACGCGTCAATATTCCTAGAATTATACGTTTCCATCTGTTTTTGTGAGATGATTTTGATGTCGATGAGTTCTTGGGCAAACGCAGAAACATTCGCGCTAAGTATAAAAAGTAATAGAATGAATTTTTTCATGATACAGGATTTACTTAAAGATAAAACTAATCTCTAATAAAATATACTTTTGCTATTTTTCCATTTTCTATTTTATAAATCGCAATAGTTTCACCATAATCTCCTTCTGTATAGGTAACACGTTCATGGTCAATGATGGTATTTGATTTGATTGTACGATTTAAAATTTCACAATGTAATTTTGGGTATTTTTCAAAAAAAGTAGCATACTTAGCCTTTAATTCTTCTTTACCCTTTATTTCAAGTGTATTTGGAAATGTGTAAATTTCAACGTCATCACTGAAACTTTCAAGAAACATCGCTAGATTTTTTAGATTATACGCATTTACTTGCTTTTGCACAATATTTTCAGGTGATTCTTTAAGAATATCTTCTCTTTTGTAAATGCTGCCAGCTTTTATAACATGAGTAATTTCTTGCAGTGCTTTTAAATCTTGCAACGGATTTGCTTCTAAAATGATTAAGTCTGCCAATTTTGAGACTTCAATACTTCCAATTTCGTTTTGTTTGTCTAGAATTTTTGCTGCGTTTATAGTAGATGCTTGAATTACTTCTAGATTTGACAAGCCAGCTTTTTGCATTAGTTTTACTTCTTTTTGATAGGAAGTAGCGTGTAGCGTTCCTATATTTCCAGCATCGGTTCCAGTGGCAATATTGATGTTGTGTTTTTGAAGAAGTGCTAAGTTTTCGGCTTCTATCACATCAATTTTCTTTAAATAGTTTTTGTAATTCAGGCCAGATTTTTTGTATTTGGAAAATAACGTATCATTTTTTAAATGCTTATAATCTTGAAAACTTTTTACTGGAAAAGGATTGGTGAATCTAAGTTCTTCATCAGTAAATGAAATTTCTTGTGAATATGCTTCTGCATATTGATTGCTCACCATTAATGTGGGAATGTAACATACGTTCGATTTTTTAATGGCTTGAAGAAATTTATCATCAATAGATTCACGTACACTGTGTACTAAAATATCAGCGTTTGCTTTTAAGGCGTTTTTTGCCGTTTTTAAATCGGTAGCATGCACTGCTACTTTTAAATTATGTTTGTGACTCTCCTCAATAGTAGCTTTTACAATTTTATAGTTCAATTCAGGATCTCCATTGTTGATATACCAAATTTTAATAAAGTCAGGCTTAAAAGGCAATTGGTTACGTACTTGTTGAATAGCTTCTTCAGGAGAATTTGCTTTGATAATTGGACTATCTTCAATATTGAATTCTTCGGGTTGATAGGTTGAAATTAACGGACCAGTCAAATATAAATTTGGAAATTGAGTTTGATCATTATGAAAATCACGAATTTTGTAATTATACATTGGTCCGCCAACATCAATTACGGTGGTAATTCCGTTTTGTAAATAGCGTTTTAATAAGTCGGGCGCATTTTCGCGTAACCACTCGCGTTCCTCTTCGTAGGGATGATATTTTCGTAAATCAAAAGCATCTGGACGTGTATACAAACTTCCCGATTGAAATAAGTGTATGTGTCCATCTATTAAACCTGGAAGTAACCATTTTCCACTTCCGTCAATTTTTAAAATATCGGCATCTTCTACATCAATTTTTTTGTTGATTTCCACAATTTTTTGATTGCGAATTAATACGCTTTGTATTTTTTCTTTTCCAGAAACCACATCGACTACCGAAATATTTTCTATTAAAATAGCCTCATTATTAGCGTTTAGTTTTTTACTTTTGAAAGAGTTGTTAACCTCTTCTGTATCAAATACACTTTTAAAAACTAGAGAAAATTTACCGATGCTAGAATCAGAAGTATCTTCACTAAAATGATGTTCGTAGTCTTTATTTTTAGCATCTTTCACCCAAAAGCGAATCATTTTTCCAAATCCTTTTTGTTCAAAACTTGCATTTTTCAGCGGAATGGTAGTCCATGAGTTATCAGCTTCCTGTACTTTTAATTCGAAATCATCAAAATAGAATATACCTTTTCCTCTCACCATTCCTCCAAAAGTAATCGATGAGGCGTCCGAATCCAATGTGCCTTCAATTTGATACGAATTCCACTCATTCTTTTTGATTGGGCGATTACGCATGTTATCAAGAAAGACTTCCTTTCTATCTTTATTGGAAATTCTCACATATAACATTGCAGCACCGTCGTTTGATAGCTTTTCGGCTTTTACTTGAGCAGAAAGCACAAACTTTTTATCGGCGTGTTTCTCGATGGATTCTTGTCTTAAGAAATACGTCCAATGACTTTGTGCATTACTAAATGACACACAAAAGAGCAGTATAAAGGTTAATTTTTTTATCATTACTTTAATCTTTCCTCAAAACGATCACGCGCTTCTGCGGCAATTTTTATTTGCATGATTTGTTGGTCTACTTTTCGAGAGAAATCCGTATCTGCAATGGTGGCAACATTGTCTAAGTAGCGAATGACTTCTTGCTTTCGAATTTCGGCAAAGTTTAAGCCTTTCATGTTGGCTTTCATCAATTCTTTTAACATGCCGAGTTTGGTGTCGTAATCTTTTTGGAAATACAATTCAGGATTTTCAAACCAATCGTCTTCCAAGTTAAAATCTGTCAAACGCAGCGAAATGGCACTTTGAATGTTTCGAATATCTCGTGAAGAGAAAAACGGAAACTCTTTCTGTACCGCTTCGTATAAATTCGCGTAAAAAAGATGGTCGTTCAGCGTGGTGTTTTGCAACGTATTGTTGAAGATTCTCTTGATTTTCTCATCCGAAGGTTCGGTAATATTTCCGAGAATTTCGCCAGCGCTATTCGCTAAAGTCTGGTCACTCAAATACGTGTACGATTTATGATCGTTCATCGAAACAAAGCCAGGCAAGGTTTTTTCAATTTTAGACCACCAAATATAATCTTGATCTAAGAAATCTGCTTCCGTACGCGCCCCGTCAATTTTGAAACGTCCCTGAATTCTTGAAATCACAGCTTTGTCCAATTGCTCAGGCAAATTTGTAAATAATCCGATAGAACTGTTTCCATGATTTACCGCATACGCACCTTCCGTGTAACGTAAAAATACACCAATGACTTCCTTAACTCCCGCAGAAACACCTTGTGCGGTTCGTTCTTGTAAATTGTTTTCAGCATCATCAATCGGCGCAAAAATCAATCGTGTTGGGTCTTGCATCGGTTTCATCCATTGTACCATTTTTTCTGCCGATCCACCTTGAAATGTAGAAACGACAGTATCTGGCATTGGATGGAATAAGAATGGAATGTCCAAATGATCACAGCGTTCTTTTAACATAGTTGCAATTGCTGCAATCAACATACTTTTTCCCGTTCCTGGAATTCCGTATCCCATAAAAACAGGCATAAAACCGCCCAATTCTTGAAACGGATTGCGTTTGGTTGCCAAGTCGTAACTCATCAAACGCTCTACCAAACGCTTGGCAAAATGCTTGGCGTCTTTGTTTCCGACAATTTGCTCAAAACGAATCGGATTGAATTCCACACTCGTGGCATTTCCTGTAAAAACAGTTTCCCAACCTGCAATAGAAAAGTCAGAGTCTTCTAGTTGATAGGTTCTATCGGTAATGACATCTGTATGGTCAAGTGCTCCTTTCCGTTGCATGATTTCGTCCAAATAGGCTTCAAAGTACATTACCGTAAAGTCAATCACATCTTGTTCAGAGTTGATCAAATTCGGGTGATTCATGTATTTATCGTAATAGAACAACTGACACGAAATTCCCTTAGTTGGTGTTAAGAGTGAAACTTCTGGAATTCCGGCAAATTTGTGATGCATTACGGTGTTGTCTTCCGATGCTTTTTCTTTGAGTTTGGAAACCATATAATACGCCAAACTAAACACCATAAATGCTGTTGAAGTTTGTTGTTTGGATTCGTATTCTTTGCGTTGTGCAGAAGATAATCCTGCGCGTTTTTCATGCAGAATTGACAATCCAGAAGCGTCGTAGTAACTATCGCGAATCCACAATCCGATGGCAATCGCTTCTTGCAATTGAAATAAGGTTTCATTCAGCGCAAGCGGCAATGCTACAGAATCGGGTAATAAACGTTTTTTGAGATTTAAAATGGTTTTCGAGATGGAAATTGCGTCCGCACCAGCACTTCCTTTTGCTTTGGAAAGATATAGTAAAATGTCTTCCTGCTCTTTACTTCCGTCTCTGTTTCTTGCTTTATAACCTTGTTCCCATTGCACACTTTTGATAAACGAAGAAGCTTCTTCGCGTAAGATTTGCAATTCTGTTTTTTTGATAGGAAATGTCGGTTGTTTCTCCATGTTTTTCGCTTTGCTTTTGTTCTTCGTTGTTTGTTTTTTGTCGATTCGTCAATTCGTCGATTTGTTCAACTAACCTTTTATGTTTATTCTATTTGTCAGTTCGAGCGCAGTCGAGAACAGTTTTGTTTTCAAAGTACTTCTCGATACAATTTTTCTACGAAAAATCACTCGAAGTGACGTTTTTACTGATGTGCCAATTTGATAATTTGAAAATGTACCAATGTTTTCTTTTTAGTGACTAAATTTTATTCAACATTCAACATTCAACATTCAACATTCAACATTCAACATTCAACACTAAAACCTAATACCCAAAACCCAACACCCAACAAATCAAACTTCAGGCAATTCTTCTACTTCAAAGGGTTCATGATGTAGGTGAATGATGGTTTTTGGAATTTTTCCATATAATAACTGAATCACTCGGTGTGGCGCGAGAATGTATTTGTGTGTTTTGATATCGCCCCATACTTGAATTTCTTGCTTTTTAAAGGATAAAAATTCATTGCTCACTTTGGAAGAGTTGACCGAATCGATGGTTTCTACCGTAGTTGTGAGTGAAAACGAATTGAGTTTGACATCTTTTACCGCAATGGCTTTCAGCAAGGCTTGCGTGATTTCATGATCGTCTTTTGAAAAAATACTGTGTAAAATTCCCAAATCGACACGTTTTATTTTACGTGGAAATACATGCTTTAACCGTTTGTCAATCATGTACGCCATATTATTCAAATCTTGATAACGATCGGCACAATCTTGTATAGTTTGGTAAATTTCCTGCTCCACTTTTTCATCGTATTTGTAATCAAAATACATAAAACAAATAAACGGTCTGTTGAGCGTGACATCGTAAAAAGCCCAATCGAGTACATAAGTTGCAAACGTACTTTGGGTCTTTTTTATCTTCCCAAGCACAAACTTTTTAAATATTTTTTCTTCTTGAATTCGACTGTAATACAGTGATGACGAAGCTTCAAACAAATCGCGCTTGCTTACATGTTCTTTGTTGACTAGAAGTTGCTGCAAGAATTTCTTTTTAAATTCATCAGCATCAGGAAATTTGGCTTTAAATTCATCTTTTAATTCCAAGTCGTTGTGAATGTAGCGCAATTCTAAATAGTTTGGAAAACCAGACTCGGTCAAATCGACTTTCATCTGCTCTTCGTCAAAACGGTATTTTAGTTGCATCACACGAAGCGAAAACGCCAAACGTTTACAATACTCTTCTAGCGCTTTTTGTTCTTCATTCGTGCAAATTCGATAATGATTCCATTCCACCAAATTGATTTCAAATTCATCCAAAACATGCATCACCATTCGGTAATACAAATCATACTGCGCTTCCGAGTCTAACGCTGCGGAATCTAATGGTGTTGTGATATCGTTTATAGACATGTAAACGTTTTATAATGTGTTTTTTTGGCATATCTGCGATGCGGTCAGGTATCGGTAGTCGCTTTTTGCTTTGTCATTCCTGCGTAGGCAGGAATCCAACTCAAAAGAGCTCCAACAATACCGCTATCCTTTATGCAATTTTCAAGAATCGTTTGTGTTGTAATTTAACTTAACAAATCGTCAGTTCCCGTATCTTTTGCAGGCGATCCGTTGCCAGCACCGCCACTACTTGCCGTTGCATCATCATTTCCGCCAGCATTCCCTGTAGCAGGATTTTCACTGTTTTTATAATATTCTTCAAACAATTCCTTCATGTCAATTCCATAACGGTCTGCAAAGTTTTTGCGGATTTCCACGTCCTTTTCACGAATTTCTTGCAACGATTCAGCGTAACTGCTGTAAATACCTTTCATCACTTTTTCATGAACAGGAATGTTTTCCATCATATCTTGACGTGCTTTTGAGCTTGCTGTGTACATTGCCGCTAAGGTTTCCCCAATTTTTTCATCGGTTTTGATACCTAAGTGTTCTAAAATCGCCGCGAATTCTTGGTCGGTACGTGCTTTTAAAGCAACTACATAACCGTCGTAATAACGAATACGTTCTTCTGTATCGGATTTTAGCTTGGCTCTATGTGTTTGTAGGTTACTACGTAACGAAGTCAATACTTTAATCGTTAAGTTGTGTTTATGAACGAAGCTGTCTTTACTTGCTGCTAAGGTGATGTACGCAGTGCGCAAACCGTCCAGCTCTTCTACTTTTTGCTCTAATTGGGTAATTTTTGCCAACGCTTCCGAATATTCAGGAGATTGCTTGTCTACAATTTCTTCCAATTCTTGTCGCGCCTGACTCAACAATGCTTTTTGCTTTTCCAATTCCGCTTCTGTTTCCTCTTTCTTTTCTAGTGCTTTTGTGTGGTTTTTGCTTGCTTCTACAATTGCGTCTTGCAGTCTGTCCTCAACTTCTTTGATTTCCACTTCACGATCTTTCAAACGTTTCACCGCAGCTTGACTTTTAAACGAAAGTTCTTTCAGTAACGTTTCGGTATCTGAGCTTTCAATACGTTTTTGAAACATTTCTTTTGCTTTAGAATCGGCAAATTTTCTATCTTTTTGTGCTTGTTCCAATTCAGATTCTTCACGTTTGATACGCGATTTTCGTCCCCACAAATTATTCCACCATGTATCAGGTTTGTCGAGTGCCGCTTGGTATTCTAATTTGGCTTTGTCGAGTTCTTTTTGTGCATTGTCAATGACGCGTTGTTCTTCATCATTCAACGTTGAAAAACGCTCAAAAATGATTCCGACTTCATCTTGATAATCGGTTAAGTCTTTAATGGCATCTAACAGAGAAGTTCGATCTTTTTCAGCCATTTCCACAACATTATCAAGCGTTGCATTTAATATTTTTTGGCGTACTTCTGGACTTTCTTCTTGGGAAAGTTTGGACTTCATTTGGTCAATTGCTTTTCCCCATTCTACTTTATCATTGGTTTTTTGTTTTTGTTCTTTGCCAGAAGTTTCTAATAAATCAAAATCGTCAGCCATATACTTTATTGTTTTTTATTAATGAATGTTTTTAAAGTTGGTTTTATACTGTTAAAAAACAGGAATACGGTATTGCAAATACAGTCGTTTTTCAACTAAGCTTTAAATATAAGAATTTAGCGTTATATCTGACTGATTTTTTACGAAGACGTTACAAGTTGCGTCGAAAAAAGTGCGCATAAAGATATTTTGTAGATTTTTCTTTCAAGATTTTTTATGAAGAATGTGCTTGAGAATTTTTAAAAAAAGCTATCTCGAATTTATAAGTTGTCTTATGACGATGCATGACTTCTCCATGAAGAACACAATATAAGATTCAGTAAGACCATGTGAAATATAGCAGCTATCAATCGTAAGTTTTTTAAAAATATACTATTTAGCTTTCTATTTGTTGTATCAACTTCCTTAATACTAAGGATTCAAATATACGTATAATTAAGTATTGCATTCAGCGGGTTTTTGGGTGATATTTATACAAACCAAAATAATGACTACATGAAACCATCAAAAACAACCATCGAAATCGGAAATGAATTTAAAGAAGTAGAAATTTATTATGATGAACAAGAAGATTCAAATTTGACCATTGCTATTAACAAAAATCAGGTGACGGTTTTTCAAAAATGAAGAATTTCGAGTTAACTTCAATTGTTGTGATTTTGTAAAATACTTTTTTTGGCACTCTTATTGATGCAATTTTCAGCAACATTAAAACCAATTGTATGAAACCAAAAATGACGCTTTCGTTGCTGTTGTGTTGTCTATTGTTTAATTTGAGTCACGCGCAAGGAAAACTCAATCGTGCTAAAGAAGACCTTTCTGGGAATAGTAATAGTTCTAGTAGTTCTAGCGCACGCTGGAGTAATGATGACGATTTCGGTAACGACAGCGTTGGTTTCTTCGATAGTGTTTTTATTGAAATTGCTTATCATGCTACGATTGGAATTTTGTTTGGAAACATGGAAACGCGCTATTTCTACGACTATCCTTACGCCGACGGTTCGCATGGCGAATATGCGTTTGGTGACGAAAATGTGCCACTCAAAAGAAGTCAATTGACCATTTCAAACACGTTTTTTACAAGCGGAAACGAATTCTATGGAAATGATATACAACTTAATTTTCGCTTTGTTCCGTTGGTTGGTGTAGAAGTAAATCATTTGCACTTTTTTGAAGAAACACCTAAAAATGATTTAGGCGCAACGTCATTTATGCTGAATTACTACAGAGTTCGTGAAAAATATGTCACAGCTTTTTGGGGAATCGGAGCTACGCATGTTGGTAGTGGTGTAGACGAAACAGGATTTGCCTACCAAATTGGAGTTGAGGTATTTTTGAAAAAACCGTACAGTGTAAGCGCACTATGGAAACAAACGCTCATCAATGATTCTTCCATTGACGAATTCAAACTCCAAGCACGATATCACCTAAAACGATTTGCTATTCACGGCGGATTCAATCATTACCAATTGGGAAGTGTTACTATAAACGCACTCGGTTTTGGAGTTGATTATCGTTTTTAATCGAAAAAATTATTTCTTTCCACCAAGCAAACCGCCAAGTAAGGCAACAATTCCGAGTCCAATCGTAATAAAAGCGTTGGTGTTGTCTTGTCCTTCTATTTCAGCAACCGCTATATCTACAGAAGTTTCTGGACTAATCACCATATAAATACCATAAGCGATTAATGCAATTCCTGCAATGAGTAATACCATTTTTATAGACTTGTTCATAATGTATTGGTTTTTGGTTGACAACAAGATACAAAAAAAGCGTATCGAACAAATCAATACGCTTTAAAATTATATAAATCGATTGTTTTTAATCTCTCAACACACCTCTTGAAATTACAATTTTCTGAATTTCAGAAGTTCCTTCGTAAATCTGTGTAATCTTAGCATCACGCATTAAACGCTCCACATGGTATTCTTTTACAAAACCATTTCCACCATGTACTTGTACAGCTTCTACTGTTACTTCCATAGCAACTTTTGAAGCATACAATTTTGCCATCGCACTTGCCATGTCATAATTCTCTTTTGCATCTTTTTTACAAGCAGCTTCCATTACCAAATGGCGTGCAGCGGTAATTTCTGTATGCATATCTGCCAACTTAAACGCAATAGCTTGGTGATTGCAAATTTCAGTTCCAAAAGCTTTACGCTCTTTCGAATATTTCAATGCCAATTCATACGCTCCAGAAGCAATTCCTAAGGCTTGTGCTGCAATTCCGATGCGTCCACCAGAAAGTGTTTTCATGGCAAACTTAAATCCGAAACCATCTTCTCCAATTCGGTTTTCTTTTGGCACTTTTACATCGTTAAATTGTAAGGTGTGCGTGTCGCTTCCGCGGATTCCCAACTTGTCTTCTTTAGGACCGATGTCAAATCCTGGCGTTCCTCTTTCTACAATAAATGCATTGATTCCTTTGTGTCCTTTTTCTCTATCTGTTTGTGCAATGACCAAATACACATCTGCACGTCCACCACTTGTAATCCAGTTTTTGGTACCGTTAATTACATAATGGTCGCCCATGTCAATCGCTGTAGTTTTTTGTGATGTTGCGTCACTTCCTGCTTCTGGTTCACTCAAACAAAAAGCGCCAACTTGTTCTCCAGTTGCTAATTTGGTTAAATATTTTTGTTTTTGCTCTTCCGTTCCAAACGCTTCCAATCCATAGCAAACGAGTGAATTATTTACTGATACAATCACAGAGGCAGAAGCGTCAATCTTAGATAATTCTTCCATAATCAACACATATGAAATCGTGTCCATACCACTTCCTCCATATTTTGGATCAACCATAATTCCCATAAAACCTAATTCGCCCATTTTACGAACCAACTCATTTGGAAACTCTTGTTTATTATCACGTTCTATAACACCAGGAAGTAATTCCGTTCTTGCAAAATCTCTCGCGGCGTCGCGAATCATCATATGTTCCTCTGTAAGATTAAAATTCATAATTATATATTGTATTAGTAAATTTTTAAAAAAGTCGCACAAAGATAATTCTAAAATAGCAGATTTTCAATAATAGGCTTTTATTTTTAAGAATTCTTAATTTGTATGTGATGAAAATGTGAATCTTGTCGAAAAGCGAATTCAAAACAGCGAATTTTAAATACATTTACAACATGAGTCAATACAACGTGATTGGTATAATGTCGGGAACTTCCCTTGACGGAATTGATATCGCCTATATACAATTCGAGAAAAATGAACGCTGGAAATTTGAAATTCTAGTCGCGGAAACAATTCCGTACAATCCTACTTTTGAGCAGCAATTGCGAGAAGCCATTCATTACAGTAAAGAAAAACTTGAACAACTTGATGTTTCTTATACACGCTTTTTAGCGAATACCATTCAAAAATTTATTGAAAAGCACAACCTCACAAGTTTAGATGCTGTTTGCTCTCACGGACATACCATTTTGCATCAACCCGAAAACGGCATTACATACCAAATTGGAAATGTACCCGAATTAGGCGTTTTACTTAAGAATTGCGTAAAAACGGTGGTATGTGATTTTAGAGTGCAAGATGTGGAATTAGGTGGGCAAGGCGCGCCGTTAGTGCCCATTGGTGATGAATTGCTGTTTTCGGAATACGATTACTGTTTGAATTTAGGCGGATTTGCCAATGTATCGTTTCACGAAAACGGAAAGCGTATCGCCTACGATATATGTCCTGTAAACATCGTCTTAAACAAATATGCCAAACAATTAGGATTTCCGTATGATGACAAAGGAAACTTAGCAAAATCGGGAACACATTTGTTAAATTTAGATTCAGCACTCAACAACCTACCATATTACCGACAAAAACCGCCAAAATCACTTGGTTTGGAGTGGGTTCAAGAAGAAATTTTTCCACGATTAGAAGCTTCTTCTGCAAAAGAAATTGATTTGCTGCGTACTTTTACGGAGCATGTCGCAAGACAATTGGCGCAAAACTTTACAAAAGATGCCAAAATTTTGGTAACTGGCGGCGGAGCTTACAATGATTATTTATTAGAAAAAATTCACGAGTATAAAAAAGTACAGCTAGTAAAACCTTCGCAAAAACTCATAGAATACAAAGAAGCCTTAATTTTTGGTTTTTTGGGAGTTTTACGCTTACGCGAAGAAGTAAATTGCTTACAAAGTGTCACGGGAGCAGCCAAAGATCATAGTTCGGGAAAAATATATCGTCAAAACTAAAACAAATTTTTATGTAGGATTACGATTATCATAACGTTAAATAGTACGTTAAGGATTCTTTAAACAAGCGAACAATTTTTATATTTGCGAGATTAGAAACTATTGAATACCAAAAATAAACCTTTGAAAGAATTACTCAAGATATACGAAAACAAAGCACCTGAAATTGTTTTCAACTGGAAAGATCCAGAAACAGAAGCGGAAGGTTGGACTGTAATTAACTCGCTTCGCGGTGGTGCAGCCGGCGGCGGAACACGCATGCGCAAAGGACTGGATATGAATGAGGTACTTTCGCTTGCCAAAACAATGGAAGTAAAATTTACCGTTTCCGGACCTGCCATTGGAGGTGCCAAATCAGGAATTAACTTCGACCCGCAAGATCCTCGCAAAAATGGCGTTTTAAAACGCTGGTACAACGCAGTAGCTCCTTTGTTAAAAAGTTATTACGGAACAGGTGGTGATTTAAACGTTGACGAAATTCACGAAGTGATCCCAATTACAGAAGATAGCGGTGTTTGGCATCCGCAAGAAGGCGTTTTTAATGGACATTTTAAACCGACAGAAGCTGATAAAATCAACAGAATTGGTCAGTTGCGTTTAGGTGTTATCAAAGTTATTGAAAGTGCCGAATATTCCCCAGATGTTTCCCGAAAATATACGGTAGCCGATATGATTACAGGTTTTGGTGTTGCCGAAGCCGCACGTCATTTTTATGATATTTATGGCGGATCTATGGAAGGAAAACGTGCTGTTGTACAAGGCTTTGGAAATGTTGGCGCCGCTGCAGCATATTATTTATCGCAAATGGGCGCAAAAATCGTCGGAATTATTGACAGAGTTGGTGGAATTATCAACGAAGACGGTTTCTCTCATGCAGAAATTAAAGCGTTGTTCCTCAAAAAAGATGGAAACACACTCGTGGCAGACCATATGATTCCTTTTGAAGAAATGAATCAACGCGTATGGGAATTGTCAACCGAAATATTTGCACCATGTGCTGCTTCACGTTTGGTGACGCAACAGCAAATTGATAAAATGATTGATACAGGACTGGAAGTTATTACCTGTGGTGCAAACGTACCTTTTGCAGATAAAGAAATCTTTTTTGGGCCAATTATGGAGCATACAGACCAAAAGGTGAGTCTTATTCCCGACTTTATTTCAAACTGTGGAATGGCAAGAGTATTTGCCTATTTTATGGAGCGTAGAGTTGCCATGACCGACGAAGCCATTTTTGAAGATACTTCCAAAATCATCAAAAAAGCGTTGCAAAACACATTCAAGCGAAATGCTTCAAAAGTAGATGTGAGTAAAACCGCTTTCGAAATCGCATTAAAAGAATTAATCTAAGTAGAAAACTATAAAAAACACAAATGGAATCAGCAATAATAGCCGTATTTGTCTTAGGATATTTAGCCATAACCTTAGAACACAATTTAAAAATTGACAAGCTTATCCCTGCATTGGCCATGATGGCAATATGTTGGGCATTTATCGCTTTTGGAATAGAAGATTTTCAAAACTGGTTTGACTCTGGCGCACACGAACTTGTGGGTGGAGAAGGTGGTTTTGGAGCCATGACAGATGTCGATGCTAAGATGCATCTGATGGAAGAAGGTTTATTGCATCACCTAGGGAAAACAGCTGAAATATTAGTATTCTTGCTAGGTGCGATGACCATTGTGGAAATTATCGACTATTTCAATGGTTTTGCCACTATAAAAAGTTTCATCAAAACGCGTAGCAAAAAGCGTGTATTGTGGATTTTTGCATTTTTAGCATTCATTTTATCCGCTATTATTGATAACCTTACAGCTACGATTGTATTGATTTCTATTTTGCAAAAAATTATTTCTGACAGAAATATTCGTATTTGGTACGCTGGTTTAATTATCATTGCTGCAAATGCAGGTGGAGCGTGGTCTCCAATTGGTGATGTAACTACAACCATGTTGTGGATTGGTGATAAAGTATCTACTGGAAAGCTGTTTGGATATTTATTCTTACCATCATTTTTATGTATGGTTGTGCCAACGTTCATTGCGTCTTTCTTAAAACCATTTCAAGGAAATTTACCGCAAGAAGAAGGTGCAGAAGATGAGAAACAACACCGTTTTGGACCAACCATGTTATACTTAGGATTGTCTGCAATTGTATTTGTGCCAGTTTTTAAAGTAGTAACACATTTACCACCATATGTAGGTATGATGTTATCACTATCTGTCGTAGCGATTTTTGCTGAAATTTACAGTAACTCGAAATTTAGTATGGCTTCTGTAGGAGCAAATGAAGGACATCACATGCAAGATGTAGCACCAGGACATCACAGTCCCGTACACCATTCCTTGTCAAAAATTGAATTGCCAAGTATCTTATTTTTCTTAGGAATATTAATGGCAGTTGCTGCGTTAGAATCTTTAGGATTGCTGTACGGATTTGCAGGATGGTTAGAAACCGCAACCCCACAATTGGGAACTGAAATGCACGAAGGTGGCGTTTCCGATTTAGTAGTAATGGCGTTAGGATTGGGTTCAGCAGTTATAGATAACGTACCGTTAGTAGCAGCGAGTTTGGGAATGTTTACGCAGCCATTAGACCATGAATTATGGCATTTTATAGCGTTTGCAGCAGGAACAGGAGGAAGTATGTTAATCATTGGTTCAGCAGCAGGAGTTGTAGCCATGGGAATGGAAAAAATAGATTTCTTCTGGTACCTCAAAAAAATATCATGGTTGGCTTTGATTGGATTTATAGTCGGATCGGGAGTTTTCATGATTATGCGAACCTTGTTTTAAGTAGTTCATACACATACTTAATTAGAAAAAATACCGTTATTATAGTCTAAATCAAAAAACACCTATGTTATTATTTCAAACACCTACTGATTCTGTTGAAAATCCTGAAGTACAAGAAAAAACACTCTCTATCTACCAATTAATTGTAGACGGCGGTTTAGGAAGTATCATTATCATCAGTATTTTATTAGTGCTTTTAGCGGTCGCGCTATACATCTATTTTGAACGTATATTCGCGATTAAAGCAGCGTCAAAAATTGATAAAAACTTCATGAATCAAATTCGTGACAATGTCTCTGCGGGAAAACTAGAAGCAGCTAAAATACTCTGTGCACAAACAGATTCTCCTGTGGCGCGATTAACCGAAAAAGGAATCGCTCGTATCGGCAAACCGCTAGAAGATATCAACAAAGCTATTGAAAACGCAGGAACGCTAGAAGTATATAAACTTGAAAAAAATGTCAGTATTCTAGCAACAGTTGCAGGAGCGGCACCAATGATTGGTTTCTTAGGAACGGTAATCGGAATGATTATCGCTTTTGGCGAAATGGCAAATAGCGGCGGACAAGCGGAAATGGGTGCACTCGCAGGCGGAATTTACACTGCGATGACAACTACCGTAGCAGGACTTATTGTGGGAATTATTGCGTATATTGGATACAATCACTTAGTAGTGAAAACGGATAAGGTAGTACACCAAATGGAGGCAAATGCCGTAGATTTCTTGGATTTATTGAACGAACCTGTATAATCTGAAGTGTATGAAGTTACGAGGTAGAAACAAGGTAAGTCCAGAATTTAGCATGTCGTCTATGACAGACATCGTTTTCTTACTGTTGATATTTTTTATGTTGACATCCAATTCGCCAAATGCACTCGATATACTATTGCCCAAAGCAAAAGGAAAATCAACCAATGTGCAAAACGTATCAATAAGTATCAAGAAAAATTTAGAAATTTATATTGATGCAAGCCGTGTACGCGAAGGACAAATAGAAGCACAATTAAGAGCAAAATTGGCTGGACAAGAGGAACCAACCATTATTCTAAGAGCGGAAGAAGGTGTTCCTATTGAAAAAGCAGTAAACATCATGGATATTGCTAACAGGAATAAATATAAAGTCATTTTGGCAGTACGGCCGCGATAATGAGTTTGCTTGAAACGCGGAATAAAAAGTTCAATCTGCCTGTTGTTTTTATTGTAGGTGTAATTTTTTTAATAGGACTGGCATTTTTTGCGAATTATATTGAAAATATATCGCCAAGTGAAGCAGTCACAGAAGTAGAAAAAGAAAAAATAATACACATTACAGTTGATAAAAATGCAACGATTTTTCTTGATGGAACGAAAATTGATACAATTCAACTAGAAAAAGAATTAAAAATACAATTTGACGGTCATGCAAATCCAGTCATTCAGTTAGAAACTCAACAAAAAGTTTCTTCTGAAAAAATCATAAAGATTATGGGTATTGCAACGAAAAACAACTATAAAATCATCCTCGAAGCAGTTTCAAACTAAACGCGTTATGTCAATATTCAACACAGAACATAAAAGAAAATCAGCAACCATCACGACTATTTTAATGGCGTTTTTGTTGTTTATATTATTTGTATTTGGGATGAAATACTTAGATCCGCCACCAGAAAGTGGCATCGCAGTCAATTTCGGAACTAGCAATACAGGAAGCGGAGAAGTGGAAACGCAAAAAAATCCAAAACCTGTCACCTCTCAAAAGCAAGAAGTAGTAGAAGAAAAAGTTGAAGAAACGCAACCTGAAGAACAAACACAGCCAGATACATCTGCCTCTGAAGAAGTCGTGACGCAAGACTCGGAAGAAACCATTGCGATGAAAAAGGCTGAAGAGGAAAAAAAGCGCAAAGCAGACGAAGACGCAAAAGCCAAAGCAGAAGCGGACCGAATTGCAAAAGCAAAAGCGGAAGCCGAAGCCAAACGTAAAGCAGAAGAAGCGAAAAAGAAAGCAGATATTGATGCATTATTTAAAGATGCTAACGGCAACGGAACCGATGATGATGGTAAAGGAGAAGGTCCGGACGATGGTCCTGGTAACAAAGGAAACCCGAATGGTGATCCGTATGCGGCGAGTTACTATGGAGAACCAGGTTCTGGTACAGGAGGAACTGGTGGTTATGGTTTAAATGGAAGAAGTAAGCTATCTGGTGGAGAAGTAGATAAGCAAGATTGTAATGAAGCAGGTCGCGTAGTAGTGCAAATTAGAGTAAATCGTGAAGGAAAAGTGGTAGAAGCGATTGCGGGAGCAAAAGGAACTACAAACAATGCAGAATGCCTCTTAAAGCCTGCTGAGCGTGCTGCTTATAAATACAGTTGGAATAAAGATAGCAAAGCGCCAACTACACAAATTGGATTTATTGTGATAAACTTTAAATTGGGACAATAAACGGTTTCTTCGCATGACACGTCAAGAAGCTTTAGCATGGTTAGAAGCGCAATACCAAGCTTCGTATCAACAAAAAGGTGCCTCGTCAAAAAGTAAGGCTTGGGATTTAACAAACATGACCAAGTTTGCACTGCATTTAGGAAATCCACACGAAAAATTTAAAAGTGTACATGTTGCTGGCACGAACGGAAAAGGTTCTACCAGTCACATGATAGCTTCTATATTACAAGAAGCGGGTTGTAAAGTCGGACTCTTCACTTCACCACATTTAAAAGATTTTAAAGAACGAATTCATGTCAATGATCACATGATTGCTAAGGATGCTACTATTGCATTTGTAAAGCAATACAAAGAAATAGTGGACAAACTCCAACTTTCTTTTTTTGAACTGACAGTCGGAATGGCGTTTTATCATTTCGCACTGCAAAACGTAGATATTGCTGTTGTAGAAGTCGGTCTTGGCGGACGTTTGGATGCTACAAATATCATCACGCCGGAAGTATCTGTTATTACTAACATCGGATTGGATCATGTGAAAATTTTGGGTGATACCTTGTCCAAAATCGCAGCAGAAAAAGCGGGTATCATCAAGGAAAATATTCCTGTAGTTGTTGGGGAGTTTCACGAAGAAACATTTCCAGTTTTTAAAGAAAAAGCACAACAGGTCAATTCTAAACTATATCTCGCCGAAAAAACCATCCAAAAAAAGTATCAAACAGATTTGTTAGGCGATTACCAGCAGAAAAACTACAAATCGGCAGTACAAGCTGTTCAATTACTAAACGGCTTTCAAATTACAGAAATACACATTCAAAACGGATTGGCAAAAGTGGTTTCGAATACCAATTTGCAAGGTAGATGGCAAATTCTGTCTACAACTCCAAAAACGATTTGCGATACCGCGCACAACAAAGAAGGATTGGAATTGAACATGCAACAATTGCAAAAAGAATCTTTCGAAACGCTACATATCGTGTTTGGTGTGGTGAATGATAAAAATCTCTCAGAAATCTTTTCAATACTGCCAAAAGATGCTATTTATTACTTTTGCAATCCGCAACTAAACAGAGCTTTGCCAGCGCACGAATTACAAGAAGTAGCAGCAACATATCATCGAATTGGGAATGTATATAATTCAGTGTCAGAAGCGTATAGTGCGGCAAAAAAACACGCAACGCACGCCGATGGTATCTATATTGGCGGAAGCAACTTTGTCGTGGCAGAAATACTTTAAAATTTTTAGGTTTAAATTTTGTCAGGTATAAAATCTATTCTATATTTGCATCCGCAATACGCAATAAGGGCGATTAGCTCAGCTGGTTCAGAGCACCTGCCTTACAAGCAGGGGGTCACTGGTTCGAATCCAGTATCGCCCACTCTTATTGAAATAAAATGAATTACGGGTGATTAGCTCAGCTGGTTCAGAGCACCTGCCTTACAAGCAGGGGGTCACTGGTTCGAATCCAGTATTACCCACAAAAAAAGCTTCTATTTTTAGAAGCTTTTTTTAGTTTATAGCAAATCTAAAATTCGTTCCAACGCCATTCCGCGCGAGCCTTTAATTAATAATGTACTGTTTTTTATAGTTGGAAATTGATTTTTGAGCGATTCAAACGACGTGTGAATGTATACGTTTTTATGATTGTTTTTGGTATTGCCAAAATTTTCTCCCACCAAGTAAATCGTGTCAATATCTAACGAAGCTGCATAATCACTAATAAATTGATGTTCTTCTGCGGCACTTTTTCCCAACTCAAACATGTCGCCTAAAAAAGCAATTTTAGAACGGTCGCTGAGGTTTGAAAAATTATCCAATGCAGCTTTCATGCTCGTAGGATTGGCATTGTAAGCGTCTAGAATGATTTTGTTGGAATGTTTCTCTATAATTTGTGAGCGATTGTTTGCAGGAACGTATGCTTCTACAGCATCTTTAATATCCGAGAGCGGAACATTAAAATATGTTCCCATAGCAATGGCAGCAGCGATGTTTGAAAAGTTATAAGAGCCAATCAGTTGACTTTGAATTTCTACATTTTTTACTGTTGCTTTTACCATCGGATTTGCGCTTACAAACTGAATGGTAAGTTCGTCTGTGGTGGAACTTCCAAAAGTGAAATGGCGTACATTTTGAGTTCTTTCTACTTGTTTCGAATCATCGCCATTGACAAAAATAAATTTATCATTGGCTTTTAAATAATCGTACAGTTCGCTTTTTCCTTTAATAACGCCCTCCACGCCACCAAAACCTTCCAAATGCGCTTTTCCAAAGTTTGTGATATATCCGTAATCTGGTTCGGCAATACTACTTAAAAAGGCAATTTCTTTTTGGTGATTAGCGCCCATTTCTACGATGCCGATTTCGGTAGTTGAGTCCATAGAAAGCAAGGTAAGCGGTACGCCAATATGATTGTTTAAATTGCCTTTGGTAGCGGTGGTTTTGTATTTTTTAGAAATAACGGCATGTATCAATTCTTTGGTAGTTGTTTTTCCGTTGCTTCCCGTCAAGGATATAATTGGAATATTAAGTTGTTTTCTATGATAACTGGCAAGTTGCTGTAGTGTTTCTAATACGTTTTCAACCAATATAGTATATTCTGAGTCGTGATATTCTTTTTCGTCAATAACAGCGTACGCAGCACCTTTTTCTAATGCATCTTTCGCATACGCGTTTCCATTAAAGTTTTCACCTTTTAACGCAAAGAAAATAGAGTTGGGGATAATGTTTCTAGAATCTGTAGAAACTATCGGATATTTTTGAAATTTAGCATATAACTCTTGAATCATCGGTACTTTTTTAGCTTACAAATTTAGACAAAAAAAAGCCCTGATAGGTCAGGGCTTCATATTTTATGTAGTAAGTCGATATTACTATCTTGGACTTTTTCTTTCTTGTGATTTTGAACCTACTCTTGACATTGCACATCTAAATCCGATGTAAGAAGTTGCCATATATTCAGGGAAAGCTCTTCTTTGTGCAGGATCAATCCAGTATGCTCTATCTTTCCATGAACCACCTTTGTAAACTCTTACGTTATCGTCAATTAATGTAGTTCTAGAGTTTGATTTGTCATATTGTCTAATCATTCCTGTAGAGTCAGCATCAACAACGTGCTTTGGTGCGTTGTACATACGCTTGCCTTCCGCTTCACCATTTTCGATATCTTCTTCACTAAAGCGATCGTAAAATCTTGATGAAGAAAGGTCTCCATCGCGGTAGTTTCTGTTGTCAGACTTGTCAAAGTTTGTTCGTAAGTACGTTTCTTTTTCGTTCACAGGAACTTGTGCAACTTGCCCTGGAAGATTTCTAGCAACGATTCTTCCGTTTGCTAATGTATCGTATTTAATGGTTTCAGGAGTAACAATCACTGCTTTTCCTTCTTCGTTGATTTTGTTTTTCATGTAAACGTTACCACGATAGTAGTTGAAATCACTTGCTTCATCATCTACTATTGGACGATATACATCAGAAACCCATTCTGCAACGTTTCCGGCCATATCGTACAATCCAAAGTCATTTGGAGGATATGATTTTACTCTAGCAGTAATATCAGCACCATCATCAGACCAACCTGCTATTCCGCCATAATCACCTTTACCTTGCTTAAAGTTTGCTAATTGGTCACCACGTCTTTTTCTGTTACCGCTTCTTGTAAATTCACCTTTCCATGGGTATTTTTTTCTACCACGGATGTTGTTGTACTCGCGTAAACCATCTAAGCCTTTCGCGGCATATTCCCACTCAGCTTCAGTTGGCAAGCGATATTCAGGTAAAATAACTCCTGAAGTTCGTTTTGCATATACGTTGGTGTCTGTATCAGTAGAATCTTTTGACTTGCCATTCGCTTTTTGTGCAATTCTTCCTTGGTATTCGTCAATTTTACCACCGTAAGTTTTTGACGGATCTGTTAAATACGCTTCTGTGCTGAATGTAGCATCCGGGCTTAAACTATCAATAGATTTTGCTCCTTTTGCAATGTATCCTTCACGTTCTAATACAGCTTCGTTCACTCTGTCAGTTCTCCACTTACAGAATTGTACCGCTTGAATCCAGTTAACACCAACCACAGGATATTCTGCATATCCAGGATGTCTTAAATAGTTAGTTGTCATCGTTTCGTTAAATCCTAAACGATCTCTCCAAACTAAGGTATCTGGTAAAGCACCTTTGTAAATGTTTCGATAATTTTCGTTTTCTGGAGGAAATACTGTTTTGGTCCAATACAAGTATTCTGTATACATTAAATTGGTTACCTCAGTTTCATCCATGTAAAATGATTGTACGTGCTGCTGGTTTGGGGTATTATTCCAGTCGTGCATTGGGTCATCTTGCGTTTTTCCCATCGTGAAAGTTCCACCTTCTATAAATACCAATCCAGGAGCTGTTTCCTGACCTTTGTACTTGGTATTTGCTGTGAATCCACCATCTTTACCGTCAATGCGCCATCCTGTGGCTCTTGAAGTATTGTTTGATGATGATCTTTTACAACTAAAAAATCCTAGTGAAACTACTGCGACAAGTAGCATAATTCTTAATGTTCGCTTTTTCATAGTCAAGACTTGAGTATTGAAAGAAATTTAGGTTTGCAATATAGTAATTAAAGGTAAAATATCAAGATTTATTTCAAAATTTAATCCGACACTTTCTCTCCATTATTAATATCAATAGTTTTCATATAACGCCCACAGTTGTAATTTATTATTCTTAATTTTGTTTTTTTAAAAAAATAGCTAAAACATTGAATAATATTTCAGTGTATTTACCGTTAAAGATGCAATGAAAAAAACACTAACTTTTTTAATCAGCCTCCTTTTTATAAGTGTATATGCTCAAAATAAGCACTTTGATTTAACGTGGAGTACTACGCCAAAAGAATTTTTTAAAGAAAGCGCATCCATACAATTGCCAACATTCAATGAAGAATATTTTGTGAGCAATGACGATGGCACCATTAGTTTTATGGCGCAATGGGACGACAATCGTTTTGTGAATGCCAGATCATTACAGCTAAGCAATGTAGTGTACGAAACAATGTCTAACGAGGGCTTAGGTGCTATTGATAAATCAAAACTGCCAACAGCTATTCAAGCGAAAATTGTAAATGCTAGTGCGAGAGATAAAAATGCACATTTACTCATTGTTTCGCCGTTAATTATAGAAAATGGAACGGTAAAAAAAGTAGTGAGTTTTGATGTTTCGTATAATTTTTCATCAAGAAGAACAAATGCAATTGCTAAAAGTAATACGGCTATCACCAACTCAGTACTCGCTAGTGGAAATTTCTATAAATTCTCAGTGACAGAGTCTGGAATTTACAGAATAGACGCAAACTTTCTAAATCAGTTAGGTCTCAATACAGGAACAATCAATCCTAGAAAAATTAAAATCTATGGAAATGGCGGACGAATGATTCCACATCTCAATTCGTTGAATCAATATTATGATGTAGCCGAAAATGCGATTACGGTTGTTGGCGAAGAAGATGGTGAATTTAACGCGCAGGATTTTATACTGTTTTATGCAGAAGGACCTGACGTATTCAATGAAGACAGTCAAACCCACATCAATGCCTATACTGATAAAACCTATTATTATATAACAGCTGATGGCTCAGAAGACGGAAAACGAATTCCAGAAGCCGTACAGCCAACAGCAGCAGCTGATGTGACTATCACGCAATACGACGATTATCAATACCATGAAGTAGACAATGTAAATATTGTAAAACTCGGTCGCAGATGGTTTGGAGAAGTATTCAATATTGAATCTGAACAAACGTTTAACTTTTCACTGCCAAACTTAGTGACTACTGAACCTGTTCGAATAGGAATCAAACCTGCGGCAATTTCTAATGGTATTACCAATATGAGTACCTTTATCAATAATCAGCCAGCACAAAATATCAATGGACAACCAGCGTTTAATTTCACATTTCCGCAAATCAACGATTCCCGATTGGCAACAGAACACAACGTATCGGGAGTTCCAGCGAATAGAAATGGACTGATTATAGACGAAGTAAATCTGACTTCGGAAGATTTAAACATCACACTCAGCTATCAAAACAACGGAATTGCAGGCTCTATAGCATACCTTGATTATATTTCGGTAGAGTCTACACGAACGCTCACGGGAATTGACAATCAATTCAAATTCAAATACAACGACGCCAGAAATATAATCGGTGTGGGAGAATTTGTCATTTCAAACGCGAGTAAAGTCTTTGAAGTTTGGGATATTACAGACATGTGGAATATCACAAAAGTGACCAATACAGCACTAGCCAATACATTTTCGTTCAAAGCACCGATGGGTGAAGTACGACAATACATTGCAGGCGATACTTCCCGATTCTTAATCCCTACCATTGAGCCAAATAGTCAAGTCGTAAACCAAGATATTAAAGGAACTATATTTGCCGATGGTGATGTGGAATATATCATTGTAACACCAGAAAATCTAGCATCACAAGCCGAACGCATTGCCGAATTCCACCGTGGAAACTCTGGAATGATTGTAAAAGTAGTAACGTTAGAAAGTATCTACAGCGAATTCAATACGGGAAATCCTGATATTGGCGCTATTCGTAATCTTATAAAATATGTGTACGACAATGCAAGTACACCTGAAAATCGCATCAAATATGTATGTATGTTTGGCGATGCTTCGTACGATTACAAAGATAGAATTCAAGGAAATACCAACATCGTTCCTGTGTTTCAAGCGTATGACAGTTTCAATCTGACGAGTGGTTTTATGACAGATGATTTCTATGGAATGATGGATGATAACGAAGGAACCCTAGCAGTATCTGACCGTTTGGATGTAGCGATGGGAAGAATGTTAATGCTCGATCCAAATCAAGCAAAAAATATTGTAGACAAAACCTTAGTATATTACAGTAAAGAAGCTTTTGGGCGATGGAGAAATACCGTAACCATCGTTTCAGATGATGCAGAAAATAACTCAGACAAAGACTTGCAAGTCGATTTGGATGCGCTTGGAGAAGTCATTGCAACCGAAAAACCATTCATCAATATCTCTAAAATACATTCGGACGCGTATGTACAACAATCTTCAGCAGCTGGAGAACGGTATCCAGAAGTCAATGAAGCCATCAAAGATAAGATAGCATTAGGTTCCTTAGTAGTCAACTATTTTGGACATGGTGGAGAAGATGGTTTGGCGGGTGAGCGAATTTTTGAAAAAGGCGAATCGCAAGAGCTTACCAACGATTGTCGTTTGCCATTATTCATCACCATTACCTGTGAATATACACGATTTGACAATCCGCTGCGCGAAACTGCGGGCGAATTTATGTTTTGGAATGAAAAAGGAGGTGCGGTTTCGCTCTTAACCACGACTCGACAAATATTTCAAAACGTAGGTGTAAGTATTAATGAACTCTTGGCGAGATACTTATTTGCGTACGATTCTAACGAATATCCAACAGTGGCGGAAGCATTACGTCAAACAAAAAATTTGGTGACAACGAGCAACAAAAGAACGGTTTTCTACATTGGCGATCCTGCGATGAAACTGGCAATTCCGCGTCCAAGAGTCAACTTAACCGCAATTAATGATGTGCCAATTACGCAGCCAACTGATACTCTCAAAGCATTAAGCAGAGTAAAAATAGCAGGAAACATTACAGACGATGCTGGAAACTTGATGAATACCTACAACGGAACTGTGTTTTCAACGATTTACGACAAAAAAATACAGCGTCAAACGCTGGCAAATGACTTCCCGTTTATATTTGACTTTGAAACCTTAGGGGAAATCATCTTTAGAGGAAAAGCAGCAGTAGTAAACGGAAACTTTGAATTTGAATTCGTAGTGCCGCGCGATATTACCATTCCTGTCGGAAACGGTCGTATTAGTTTCTACGCAGAAAAAGAAGGTACACTCGAAGACCATACAGGGTATAGTGAAAGCTTTAAAGTAGGAGAACTCAATGAAGATGCGCCCATTGATAATGATGCGCCTGTGGTAGATTTATTCCTAAATGATGAAAGTTTTGTTTCAGGAGGAATAACAAACGAATCTCCATTCTTGCTCGCCAAACTCTCAGATGCCAACGGAATTAATACGGCAAGTGGAATTGGTCATGATATTATTGCCATTTTAGATGGAGATGAAGTCAATCCTATCGTACTAAACGATTATTACGAAACCGAACTCAACGATTACACACGCGGAATTGTAAAATTCCAATTGCGCGATTTGGAAGAAGGAACACATACACTATCGCTTAGAGCGTGGGACGTGTACAACAATTCAACCACTACAGAAATACAATTCACCGTTTTCAACGAAAGCAATTCGCTGACTATTACCAATGTGTTAAATTATCCGAACCCTTTTGTTAGCTACACGGAATTTTGGTTCAACCACAACAGTTCAACAGAACTCGATGTCATGGTGCAAATCTTTACCATTTCGGGGAAAGTAGTGCGTACCTTAGTAGGGAAAACAAATGCAGGAGCCTCTAGTAAAGACTTTAGTTCGCTTTCGCGGGATATTGTGTGGGACGGGAAAGATGATTTTGGCGATAAACTCGCAAAAGGAGTCTACGTATACAAGATTACCGTAAAATCTCCGTTAACTAATCAGAAAGTTGAAAAATTTGAAAAACTTGTAATCCTATAAATAAAAACTATATTTGTTAAAATTTTAACTGAATGAAGAAGCTAATCTTATCTATACTGTGTCTGATTCCGTTGGGAATGGTAGCACAAACTACAATAGTCAATCCAAATGATACGCGAGTGATTACGACAGGAGTTCCTTTCCTACTTATCACACCAGATGCAAGAGCAGGTGGAATGGGAGAACTAGGAGTGGCAACATCGCCAGATACATACTCACAACAATGGAATCCGGCAAAATACGCTTTTGCAAAAGAGCAAATAGGTGTCGGAATCAGTTATACACCATATTTGAGCGACTTGGTAAACGATATCTTTTTAGGAAACCTAACGTTCTACAACCGAATCAATGAAAGAAGTGCTTGGTCGGCTAGTATCAAATACTTTAGCTTGGGTGAAATCGAAATCATTACACAACAACAAGCAGATATAGGAAACTTTACACCCTTAATTGAACGACCAAACGAATTGGCAATTGATGCATCGTACGCGTTGCGTTTAAGTGACCAATTTGCACTGTCGGTAACAGGTCGTTTCTTGCGTTCTGACTTAAAATTACAATCGCAACCAGACGTAGAAGCCAATGCAGCAAGCAGCTTTGCGGTAGATATTGCAGGTTTCTATCAATCAGAAGAAATTGCGTATGACAGTTTCAACGGACGTTGGAGAGGTGGTTTTAATATCTCAAACTTAGGTCCAAAACTAAAATATGACGAATTAGGTCAAGAAAACTTCTTGCCAACACAATTAAAATTAGGTGGTGGATTCGATTTTATCTTTGACGAATACAATAAATTGGCGGTAAGTGTAGAAGTAAACAAATTACTAGTGCCAACACCTCCAAAACTCGGATTTGTAGATACAAACGACAACGGAAACCAAGATCCAGACGATTTATCTACACCAGACGTTAACGAAAATGAGCCAACTATCATTGTAGAAGGGCAAGATGACGATGTAAGTTTCGTATCAGGAATCTTTCAATCATTTGGTGACGCGCCAGGAGGTTTTAGCGAAGAATTAAAAGAATTTACGTGGGCATTGGGTGCAGAATACTGGTATCAAGACTCATTCGCACTACGTGCAGGATACTTTAACGAAGCCGAAGAAAAAGGAGCTAGAAAATTCTTTACACTTGGAGCAGGATTCAAATACAGCGCTGTAACCATTGATGTTTCGTATTTATTCTCAGCTTCGCAAGTACGTAATCCACTAGAAAATACCTTACGTTTCTCACTAACATTCAACTTAGGAGATACGTACGACGAATTATAAAAGTCAACAACATAAAATATACAAAAACCTTTCAAACTTCTTGGAAGGTTTTTTTGTGACTGCTTTTTTTAGGCATTAGGCATTAGGCATTAGGCATTAGGAAATAGTATTGGTATTTTTAACAGACTAACAGACTAACAGACTAACAGACTAACAGACTAACAGACTAACAGACAAATCCACAAAAAACGAATAACAAAGAACAAAAAACAAACAACAAAAAAAATCACTATCTTTCCAAGCTATTTCGACGATAGCAACTACTTTCAAAGAAAAAATAAAATCGTCTATGAAGGAAATACAAATCACGACGACGCTCACGTGTTACGACCATATAGGGGAATTGCCTCAACACATTCAAAAATTGATGGAACATGCAGTAAATGCTCGGAAAAAGGCGTATGCGCCGTATTCAAAATTTAGAGTTGGTGCAGCGTTGCAATTGGAAAATGGTGTTGTAATTACAGGAAACAATCAAGAAAATGCGGCGTATCCTTCTGGTTTATGTGCAGAGCGTGTGGCAATTTTTCACGCTGGAGCGGAATATCCGAACGTGAAAATACAGCAAATAGCAATCACGGCAACGTCTGACAATCATATCAACAAAACACCAATTCCGCCATGTGGTTCTTGCAGACAATCCATTGCAGAATACGAAATGCGTCAAGACGAAGCGATAGAAATTTACTTTATGGGCGGCGAAGGAAAAATCATGAAATCCAATTCGTTAAAAGATTTATTACCGTTGGTTTTTGATAAAACGTATCTGTGAAAATTGAAATAAGTCATTACATTTTTCTAAAAACAGTCATCAAAAATAGCGTTGTGAATAACTTTCTTCTGTGCGATAACGTTTTCGAAGCTAGAAATCATGTTAAAAGGACGATAAATTACGGCTACATTTTTACACTTCTTATTAAAATAGTATTTTTGTTATTCGGATATCGAAAACAAACAACAAAAAATAAACCCTAAAATGGTTTTGAGATTTTCAAAAATTACAAAACCAACCAATTTGAAATAAATGGAAAAAATCACTAAAGAAGTATACCTCAAGTGGTACGAGGATATGTTATTTTGGAGAAAATTTGAGGACAAACTTGCCGCTGTGTACATTCAGCAAAAAGTACGTGGATTTCTTCACTTATACAATGGTCAGGAAGCTGTATTAGCTGGATCGCTACATGCCATGGATTTATCAAAAGATAAAATGATTACAGCCTACAGAAATCACGTGCAACCTATCGGAATGGGCGTTGATCCTAAAAAAGTCATGGCAGAATTGTATGGAAAAGCAACCGGAACTTCACAAGGACTTGGAGGCTCTATGCACATTTTCGCACCAGAACAAGGGTTTTATGGTGGACACGGAATTGTAGGTGGACAAATTCCACTTGGAGCTGGACTGGCTTTTGCTGACAAATACTTCAAAAGAAACGCAGTAACCTTATGTTATATGGGTGATGGAGCTGTGCGTCAAGGATCATTGCACGAAACCTTCAACATGGCAATGAATTGGAAACTTCCAGTCGTATTCATCTGTGAAAACAACGGTTACGCGATGGGAACTTCTGTAGAAAGAACTGCCAACCATACGGATATATGGAAACTTGGATTAGGATATGAAATGCCTTGCGGCCCTGTAGATGGAATGAATCCTGTAAAAGTTGCAGAAGCAGTTCACGAAGCAGTAGAAAGAGCAAGACGCGGCGATGGACCAACATTCTTAGAAATGAAAACCTATCGTTACAGAGGTCACTCAATGTCCGATGCACAACACTACAGAACCAAAGATGAAGTAGAAGAATACAAAAAAATTGATCCAATAAATCAAGTCAAAGAAATTTTATTGGAGAAACAATATGCTACCGAAGAAGAAATCGAGGAAATGGATCAGCGAGTGAAAGACTTGGTGAAAGAATGTGAAAAATTCGCAGAAGAATCTCCATATCCAGAGAAAAACGTAATGTACGATACAGTATATGAACAAGAAGATTATCCATTTTTACCTCATAAACTATAATAAAACATGGCAGAAATTATAAACATGCCACGATTAAGCGACACCATGGAAGAAGGTGTAGTTGCATCATGGCTAAAACAAGTAGGTGATAAAGTTGAAGAAGGTGACATTCTCGCTGAGATTGAAACTGACAAAGCAACAATGGAATTTGAGTCTTTTCATGAAGGAACGTTGCTGTATATTGGTGTTCAAGAAGGCGAAACAGCTCCTGTAGATACCTTATTAGCAATTATTGGAGAAGAAGGAGAAGATGTAGATGCGTTGGTAAAAGGAGCAGGAAACGCTGAATCGAAAGAAGACGAAAAAGAAGATACGAAAGAAGCTAAAAAAGAAGAATCATCATCCAAAAAAGAAGAAACTTCTAGCGAAGAAACTGCGGAAATGCCAGCAGGAGCAGAAGTCGTAACGATGCCACGTTTAAGTGATACGATGGAAGAAGGAACGGTAGCTTCATGGTTAAAACAAGTAGGCGATAAAGTTGAAGAAGGTGATATTTTAGCCGAAATCGAAACGGATAAAGCAACGATGGAATTTGAATCGTTCTACGAAGGAACTTTGCTCTACATCGGAATCAACGAAGGAGAAACAGCACCTGTAGATAGTATTTTAGCCATCATTGGAGAAGAAGGAACAGACGTTGATGCGGTGTTAAAAGCTGCAAAATCTGGCGGAAGTGCTAGTAAAAGTTCTTCTTCTGAAGAAAAAGAAACTTCAAGCACTAGTGAAAGTTCTTCAAATGCAAACGAAACAAAAGAAGAAACGTCAAAAACAGCATCCAGCAGTACTTCAAATGGTAGAATCATTGCGTCGCCATTAGCGAAGAAAATTGCAGAAGATAAAGGAATTGATCTTTCACAAGTACAAGGAACTGGCGACAATGGACGTATCATAAAACGCGACGTTGAAAACTACAAACCAACTGCAAAAGAAGCACCAGCAGCCAAAGAAACAAGTACGGCAGCACCAGCTACAGAATCTGCACCAGCAGTAACAGCATTTGTGCCAGCAGGAGAAGAAAGCAGCGAAGAAGTGAAAAACTCGCAAATGCGAAAAACAATTGCACGTCGTTTGGGCGAATCAAAATTCACTGCGCCACACTATTACCTTACGGTAGAATTGGACATGGACAATGCGATTGCGTCACGTAAAACAATTAACGATATTCCAGACATCAAAGTGTCTTTCAACGATATGGTGGTGAAAGCCTGTGCGATGGCATTGCGCAAACATCCGCAAGTAAATACTACTTGGAATGACGGAACCACTACGTATCACAAACACATTCACGTGGGTGTGGCAGTTGCCGTTGATGAAGGATTGTTAGTACCTGTGTTGAAATTTGCTGACCAAATGAGTTTGACAACCATTGGCGGAAAAGTACGCGAATTGGCAGGAAAAGCAAGAAATAAAAAAATTGCTCCAGCTGAAATGGAAGGAAGTACATTCACCATTTCAAACTTAGGAATGTTTGGAATTTTAGAATTCACTTCCATCATCAATCAGCCAAACTCGGCAATTTTATCTGTGGGAACCATTGTGCAAAAACCAGTGGTGAAAAACGGAGAAATTGTGGTAGGAAACACAATGAAAGTTACCTTAGCGTGCGATCACAGAACGGTGGACGGCGCAACAGGCGCACAATTTTTACAAACAGTAAAGCAGTATG
This sequence comes from Kordia periserrulae, assembly GCF_003054265.1. Classification (GTDB taxonomy): domain Bacteria; phylum Bacteroidota; class Bacteroidia; order Flavobacteriales; family Flavobacteriaceae; genus Kordia; species Kordia periserrulae. The sequence continues at coordinate 45,025 of NZ_QBKT01000005.1, forward strand.
TAGAAAATCCTGTGACCATGTTAGCATAAACTATAAATACACTTTAAAATCCCACGAAAGTGGGATTTTTTATATACATCAATCAAAAACCATTATTTATGAAACATTTCAAAAACATCATCGTAGGCTGTTTAGTGACTTTTACAGTCTTTTCGTGTAAAACGAAAGAAGTTGTCATACAAGCTCAAGAAGTAGACGATATTGTGTCGTATTTAGCGTCTGACGAATTGGAAGGACGAAACACAGGAACGGAAGGCATTGAAAAAGCAGCAGTGTACATTGAAAACTATTTTAAAGAAATCGGTGTGCAACCATATTACGATACCTATCGCGATAGTTTTACGGTAAAAGGCAAAAATGCGTTTAATGTTATCGGATATTTAGAAGGAACAGACCCTGTATTAAAAAATGAATTTGTGATTATTGGCGCACATTACGATCATATCGGATTTGGAGAAGAAGTAGATGGCGATACCATTGCAAATGGCGCGAATGATAACGCAGCAGGAGTCGGAACCGTAATGACGATGGCAAAATACTTCGCGAAGACTAAAAGCAACAAAAGAAGCATCTTATTCACGTTATTTTCTGCGGAAGAAATGGGCTTGCAAGGCTCTAAATACCTAGCAGAAACCTTGAAAAAAGAAAACATTGATTTATATGTCATGCTGAATTTTGAAATGGTAGGCGTGCCTTTGGTAGACAAAGATTACACAGCATACGTGACAGGATTTGACAAATCGAATCTAGCACAAAAGATGAACGAATACGCTGGAAAGAAAATTGCTGGTTTCTTGCCAAAAGCAGGCGAATATCGATTGTTTATGCGTTCGGACAATTATCCGTTCTTTAACGAATTTAACGTGCCGTGTCAAACATTTTCCACATTCGATTTTACAAACTTCAATCACTATCACAAAGTAGGAGACGAAGCAGATATTATGGACTTCAATCACATGGCAGATTTTGTAAACACGTTTATTCCAGCCGTAAAAAAAGCAGTCAACGCGCCAACCAAAGAAATTAAATTGACAACTTCGAAGTAGTTTTTGAATAAAAAAGCATCTCGACTGCGCTCGATGTGATCTATTGAGAAGTACTTTGAAAACAAACGCATATACTTCATGCTGAACCAGATTCAGCATCCCATAAAACCGAAAAAAATAATATGAAAAACGTCATCATCACAGGAACGAGTAGAGGTATTGGTTTTGAACTTGTACATCTATTTGCCAATGCAGGATACAATGTATTGGCGTTGTCGCGAAATGAAAAACCGATTTCCAATCTTACGTATGACAATATTACTTCATTCGCTTTTGATTTAAGCAAAGCAGAAGATTACGACCGAGTGACCGATTTCGTAAAAGAAAATTGGGAACAAGTAGACATCGTCATTCACAATGCAGGTTCGTTGCTCAATCGTCCATTTGGTGAAACCACGATGGAAGATTTTCAGTGGATTTACACCGTAAATGTCTTTGGCGTGGCGGAATTGAGTCGCGTATTGTTGCCGTTTATGGTAAAAGGAAGTCACGTCGTTACCATTAGTTCTATGGGCGGAATTCAAGGAAGTATGAAATTTCCAGGATTGGCAGCGTACAGTTCTTCCAAAGGTGCGGTAATTATCTTGGTAGAATTGCTCGCAGAAGAATACAAAGACCAAGGAATATCGTTTAATGTGTTGGCATTAGGTGCCGTACAAACGGAAATGTTGGCTGAAGCTTTTCCAGGCTACAAAGCACCACTAACTGCTGCGGAAATGGCACAATACATTTTCGAATTCGCACTCACAGGAAATAAATACTACAACGGAAAAATTATGCAGGTTTCGAGTTCGACGCCGTAAGAAATAGTAAAATTTAATTCTTAAAAACTCTAGGATCTCCATCAAAAGCGTCAGTATTCGTCAGTCTTTTGGTGGATTTGTCTTTTAATGAATAGCGGTAAAGCTCCCAATTGCCATCTGTATTACTGCCATAATAAACCTGTTTTCCATCGGCGCTCCAGCGTGCAATCAATTCGTTGCCTTTGCTGTTGGTGATATTTTCTAATGTGCCTGTTTTGAGATTCATCAATAGAATATCTTGGTTTTTTGGTTGAAATTTATCAGAGCTAAACACAAGATAATTCGCATCAGGGGAAAGTTCTCCACGTTCATCATTGGACGAATAATCTGTTAGTTTTTTGATTTCTCTCGTTTGAACGTTCACTTTATAAATATCATTAGTACCTGATGAATTATTTGTAAAAATAACGTGCCTGCCATCAAAACTCCAACTCGGATAGTTAGAAAAACCTTGTAAGCTTTCGGTCAAGTTGGTAGTTTCTTTTGTAGTAGTGTCAAACAAAAATACGTCTGACTTACACAAATATAACTGCAAAGTTCCATTGGCTGCATAGAGCATGTTTTTATCATCCAATACACAATTTTCAGGATGTGCAATTGCAGTTTCCTTTTTAGTATCAAGGTTTAGTTCAACACGCGTAATTTGGTCTTTTTCTTGGCGTAAAAAGGAGATGGTATTTTTGGTAATCCAAGTCGGTCCCCATTCTTCATTTGCCGAATTCGTAAGCTGTGTTGTTTCGCCAGTAGCAACATCCATCAAATAAATATCTGAATTTCCAGTGCGATTGGAAGAAAATAGAAATTCCTCTTTTTGCGCAGTTTGACAACTAAAGATAACGAGCAAAAAGGTGAAAATGACGAGGATATTTTTCATGAGTATAAAGAATTGATATATTATAATATACACAATCTGCCTATACTTGGATGAGGTAGACTTATATTTTATGTAAGTTTTGAGAGTTTACAACAAAAATTCCTCCACCTTTTGAATTACTTTTTTATTGCCTAAAATTCTACGATGTCCCAAGCCTTTAGTAAGATGAATATTGCCATTTGGAAGCGCTTTGTGTATAGAATGTGCGCAGCTTACATCCACATCGGAATCGTCTTTATCGTGAACGACTAATGTAGGAATCGTGACTTTTTTCGCGACGACACTAGCCGAAAGCTCATCAATATCACCACCATACAATTCGTCTAAAATCGCTTTCATTTTTGTAGCTACAATCGGTTTTAGCGTCAGTGCTTTTATAAAGTGAGAAATGATATCTGAAATCATATCTGCAGCGCCAATGGTAACGAGTTTCTTTACCTTCATTCCGTCGTGAATTGCCTTTAAAAGTGACATACCGCCCAAACTATGTCCAATAGCAAACTCAAACGGGCCATATTGTTTGTCTAGTTCATGAATAGAAGTAATAAACTCTAACAACGACGATTGATTTCCTTTTAGCTTTCCATGAGAAGTAGCATCAAAACTAATGGTTTGGTAGCCCAATTTTACAAAATGATCTGCAATCTTTACCAACTGAGTTCCGCGACCGCTCCAACCATGTGCGAGTAAAATCTTTTTGTCACTTTCACCATAGGAATATACCAACACATCTTTTTCAATTTCAGGAACACGCATCAAGGTTTGTTCAGAAGCGTTGTCCATGTGAAACTCACGTTTTGGCATTTTGTGCTTGATGGGCATTACAAACAAACGCTTTGCATATTTTGCGGCGAGCGATGTAGAAATCGCTTGTAAAAAGCGTCCCGTATACAAAATGGGTTTTGGGACTTGTACAGGTGGTTCGGGTTGTGTTTTTGGTGTAGTTTGACTCATTTTTTGGTAAGCTATCTAAGATTCTTCAAAATTCGGGTAAAAATATGAGCTTCAAAAATACATTTTATAGTTTTATGGCAATTGTGTAATAATCGTTAATTTTGTAAGAACCAGTAATGTTCTAATACAAGACAAACCACATTCTAAAAACAATTCAACATGAAGAAAATAATCGCATTATCCGTATGTATACTTATTTTATCATGTGCAACCAATCCGTTTACAGGAAAAAAAACCATGGCATTTGTTTCAAATGACCAATTGTTTCCGACGGCTTTTGCACAGTATGATCAATTTTTAAATGAAAACAAAGTAGTCAAAGGAACTTCGCAATCCGAAATGATTCAACGAGTAGGAGAGCGTATCGCAGTCGCAGCAGAACGTTGGTTAGATGCGAACGGAAACGAAGGCTATTTAAAAGATTACCGTTGGGAATACAATTTAGTCGATGACCCAGCCGTAAATGCATGGTGTATGCCAGGCGGAAAGATTGTATTTTACACAGGAATTTTACCTGTAGCGCAAAACGAAACAGCGATTGCAGCTATTATGGGACATGAAGTGGCGCACGCGTTGGCAAATCACGGGCAGCAACGTATGAGTGCGGCGTATTTACAACAAGGATTGGCAGTAGCAGGAAATATTGCTATCAAAGATGACAAATCGCGTCAAGCGTTCAATCAGTACTATGGTATTGGTTCTAATGTGTTGGGAATGTTGCCTTTTAGTAGAAAACACGAAAACGAAGCAGATAAAATCGGCATCTATTTGATGGCAATTGCAGGATACAATCCAGATGAAGCTCCTGAGTTATGGAAACGTATGGGCGCTAAAAGTGGAGGACAGGCACCGCCAGAGTTTTTAAGCACGCATCCTTCAAGCGAAACACGAATTAAAAACTTGCAAGCAGAAGCAGATAGAGCCAAAGCAGAAGCGCGAAAATTTGGTGTAAATACCTATCGACCACTAGGAAAATTTTAAATTAACATACATTCAAAAATAAATCTGTATTTTAGAAGCCGTCCATAAAACATGGGCGGCTTTTATTTTGATACTATGGGAAAAACAACACGATTGCAAAAAGGAGACAAAAAACTCATCAGTGCTTGGGCATTTTACGATTGGGCAAATTCAGTATATTCATTGGTCGTCAGTACCGCCGTTTTTCCGATATATTATGCAGGCGTTACCAAAGATTTTGATAGTTATGTTGAAGCATTTAAAACCATCAAGTTTTTAGGAGTTGAAATCAATCCAACATCCTTATACAACTACACGGTTGCGTTTTTTATGTTCATTGTAGCAATCATATCACCAATACTTTCGGGAATTGCGGATTATACAGGAAACAAGCTCAAATTTTTAAAATTCTTTTGTTTGCTAGGTTCATTGTCTATCATCGGATTATTTTTCTTTGAAAACGAAGCCACACTTTGGGTGGGACTCGTATTAACCATCACGTCTGGAATCGGTTTTTGGGGAAGTATTGTATTTTACAATGCGTATTTACCCGAAGTAGCACATCCTGAACAGCAAGACCAAGCAAGTGCCAAAGGTTTTATTATGGGGTATATTGGCTCCATTATATTGCTCATTATCTGTTTGGTCATGATTATGAAACATGACATGTTCGGTTTTAATAATGCAGGAGAAGCGACGCGACTTTCGTTTATTATTGTGGGACTCTGGTGGCTAGGTTTTGCGCAAATCACCTATAGACGCTTACCGAACAACGTGCATAATAAAAAACCGAAAAAAGGGTATTTAACAAGCGGCTTTAAAGAGTTGGCGAAAGTTTGGAAAGAATTGAAAAACTACGCTTCCTTGCGTACATTTTTAATATCATTTTTTCTTTTTAGCGTAGGCGTGCAAACCATTATTTACATGGCAGGAATTTTTGGAAGTGATGAATTGGACTTGCCAAGTGAAAATTTAATTTCAGCCATTCTATTGGTGCAATTTGTGGCTATTTTTGGCGCGTATATCTTCTCTAGAATCTCTGTAAAATACGGGAATATTACCGCTTTAAAAATTACAATTGTCATTTGGGGATTGGTGTGTTTTGTGGCGTTTTCTTTAGATAAAGACCAAGAAAATATACAGTTATACTTTTATTCGCTTGGCGGATTAATTGGATTAGTGCTTGGCGCGATTCAATCCTTATCGCGTTCTACGTACTCTAAATTATTGCCAGAAACTGAAGATACAGCGACGTATTTTAGCTTTTATGATGTTACTGAAAAAATAGCAATCGTAGTGGGAATGTTTGGTTTTGGACTTTTAAATGAAATCACAGGCTCTATGCAATGGTCAGTACTATTTTTGGCGGTTTTCTTTTTGTTGTCGTTTATCATTTTAAGTTTTGTAAAAAAGACCAAGTATGTACAATAAATCAATTTAAAATATGAAGATTGTACATAAATGTTGGATACCTTTTGCTATACTAATGATATTACTTAATAGTTGTACTCGTGTATTGACCGAATGGGAAAAGTATGGGCTTAAAGGAAATGTTAAATCAATGAAAGAAGAAGATTTTGAAGTAATTGAAGAATCTGAAAATTGGGATATCGGACCAAAAATGGAATATGGATACGTTATAAATTTTGATAAAGAAGGATATTATGAAAATTTGGTTTATCATGATTCAAAAGGAAATTTCATTGAAAAATACATTCCAAAACGAAAAGGTAGAAAAATTTATGAAGAACTTCGGTACGATGAAAATAATGAGATAACAAGAAAAATCTTAGTGACATATTCTTCAAATAAAAAAAGGAAATACAAAATTCTAAAAGCCGATGGAGAATTGCTTAGTAAAAATATTTCTTATGTTGAAAATAAATTGGTTAGCAGGCGTGAAATTTACGTGTATGATGAGTCTTTCGAAAATGATCAATTAAAGTTCATTTCAGAGTTTACCTATGATGACAATCAAAATTTAATTAAATACTTACAATTTACTGGAAAAGAAGAAACAGCAAGCTACACCTACAAATATCTTGAATTTGATGACCAAGGAAATTGGACAAAACGCTTGGAATATAACACTCAAAACGATAGCTCAACTCCAGATAAAATCACCATTCGTACTTACGAATATTATTAAAGAAAAATACCCGCAATGTTACGTAACTTCAGAAGAAAGTTGTTTCTCATTAGAAATATAATTATTTTCGAAGCCATTAAAAACCAATCAAATATGAAAAAAGCATCCTTACTACTGTTAATTTTTATTTCCCTAACGGCATTTACGTGCGAAAATGAAGCACTCGATTTTGAAGCGGAAGAAGCTGTAAATTCGAATACCAATACAAACCCTGCTTTAATTGTAGGTACATGGCAAGCTGTTTCATTGGAAGCTACCGCAGAATCTACCATCACTATTGCTGGGGTTTCTACACAATCGCTATCCACCATTCAAGGAAGTAATATGGATTACAGAGTAATTTTAGAAGAAAATGGAATGTTCACCTCTGAAGGAAGTTATGACTTAATTACAACCGTGACAGCTGACGGAGTTCCTCCGCAAACATACACCTATCCTATTGAAAGTGTAGAAGGAAGCGGAACGTATCAAATCACAGGAAATATGATTTCTTTCAGCAATTCATTTTACGATTTGCAAGTAGGCGGTACAGGTACAACTACAGGACAAGATAGTACGCCAACACAGTCAGAATATTCGATTAGTGCTGACGGACAAACGCTTACGATTATTCAAAACGATACGCAAACACAATCCGAGCAAGGAATTGAGATTACCGCAAATATTTCAGGAGTTTCTGTTTTTACACGCTTGTAAAATTCGCTCGCAAGAATTATCATAAAAAAAGCTGTTTATAAGAAACCTTATAAACAGCTTTTATATTTTTTAAAACGAAACTTTACATTTCCTCAATAATCTGTTCTATCAATTTGGTCGTTGAGGTATATGAAATTCCTTCATCCTTAGCAATATCAACAGCTTCTTTCGCTTTTTTTAAGGCTTTGGTGTAATTTCCAGTTTTATACAATAATGCAGCGAGTGTGTCCGTATTGTAATAATTTTTCTCAAGTTCAATGGAACGTTCCACAACTTTAATGGCTTTCAATAAAATCTTGACATTATTCTCCGTTTTATAAGCATTCCATGCCATCGAATTGAGTAGAGAAGAGGAATCCCAAATTTTATCCAAGTTTTCTTGACTAAAATCGCTCATGTCAAAATCGTCCGTTTCTGTTGATTCTATCACGGTTTCCTCCACTTCTTCTTCGTCATTTGCTACCGTTTTCATGTGTTTTGTAATCAATGCTTCCATTTTGGTTTTGCTCATAGCGCCTTCAATTTGCTCTAAATTGGAGCTGTTTTTAATAAACAAATACGTTGGCATTGCATTGATTCCAAGTGCGTCGTCTACTTGACTTTTATCAACATCTATCTTATAAAAATCAACTCGGTCTTTGTATTTTTTGTCCAATTCTTTCATAATCGGATCCATGCGTTTGCAAGGTCCACACCAAGTGGCGTAAAAATCTAAGACAATCAAACGGTCGTTATTTACGAGCAATTTTGATTCGGCTTCAGTGTCAGATAATTCAGTTTGTGCAAAAGCGGGAAGAGTGGCACACAACAATAGAAGTAGCAATACTTTTTTCATATATAAAAAATTAATTCGTTCTTAAAGTTATATAAAAAAATCGTGCCATAAAATTATTGTCTTGAAATTTCGGCATACACACAATGTTTTTCGCCAATTTAAAATGTGTTTATTCAATGGTTTGAAACGAAAAAGAAGTGTTTATTCGCACCGTATGATCAATTTTAATAAGCGCCTGTTGCAGCACTACCAAAACGCTATCTTTCTCTGTGTAATTGGAATTGATGTGCTTTGTATAGTGTATTTTTTGAGTAAACGTACTATCATTAAGTGTTTTCATTGTACCTACAAGTTCAATATCTGTAATTTCTATTTTTTGGATAGAATCCGAAAGCGAAGTGTGGAATTTGCTCGAAGCTGCCAATTGCTCTTGAATAGCTACTGCAAATTCAGGATGTTTCGCCGCCAACACTTGCGATTCGTAATTGGCTTGAAGTTTGGTGGCAATCTCTGAGCGAAAATTACCAATACTAAAATCAATAGTTTTAAAATCAAGAAAGCCTTCTTTTAATTTGTCATCAGCTTCTACATCAAGTGTAGATTCATGAACTTTTAAGTCTTCTCTCGGAGCCGTAGCATTTTCAGATTTTTGAGAAAACTGATTGCATGAAACACACAAAACCAAACTCACTATGTATACTATCTTTTTCATCATTGAATCGTGAATTTAAGTTTTACAATCTGTTCATTGGCGTAAATTTTATCCAAAATCTGCATCTTTTTCAAACTACTTGTCGGAATCGTCAATAAATTAATAAACTCCTTTTTGCTATACATTTCAATTCCTATAGTATTTGGAAACACGCGATAAATTTGCGCATTGTCCGCAATCAATTCGTCCAATTGTACGCGTCGTTTTTGCCAATCCTCTTTGTTGCCGTTTGCGTAATATAAAAGCATCAACGCGTAATCGTCGGTTTGTAATTGTACCGTTTTGTGTGAACTCGAATTGATATGTCGCACAATCGTGTCCGTTTTATGATACGGAGATTTCACTACAAACTTCAATTCTTTTTCCGAAGTCGTATACGAAAAACAACCCAAACTATCCGATTTAAAATACAAAGAAGATTCATTAGTGCGAATCACTTCAATATCCAACGGAATTTTAGTAATCGCTTCGCGCTGATCGGCATCTGTAAAACAAAAAGTAAAAGTATTTTCTGTTGGATACATGCTATAAATGGCAAACGCAAGCAACGGAAGGAGCAATACAAGCCAAAACAATTTCGAGAATTTTCGAGAAGAAGTTTTAGGTTCAACTTCAAGTTCAGCTTCGACTTCAATTTCAGATTTCGCCACAAAATCATTCCAATTTTCAAAACCGACATAAGTACTGAGTAAATTCAGCATGTCAATTCGCGGTAACTTTTCGGTATCATTCTTCATATACGTATAAAACCATTTTTCGCTAATACTGCCCTTGGTTTTGCTGCGTAAATCTTCTTGAAAATCGGTAATCGTATCTCCTTTCCACGCACGAATATCGCTTGAAGCAGCATGTGAAGCCAAAAAAGTTGTGGCAATTTGCTCTTTTAAGCGTGAAAAGTGATATGTTTTTTTTGTGTTCAATTGTGATGTAAAATACAGTAAATCAGTTATTTGTATTTTGTAAAATAATTTACAAAGCTGTTACAAGGCGTTTACAAAGCTTCTTGCCGAAACTCTAATAGGTTTGTATTCGTAATCCTTAAAAATATAAAATTATGAATGTAATCACACGAAAACAATGGGTAAAATCTATCAGCTATATTTTTTTATTTAGCATTTTAATTTCTTGCCATGACAGCAATGAATCATATTTAAAAGAAGAGCTGACCTTAGAAAATGTCGATTTACGAGATGATTATAACAGCGTAGATGATGTAGCACCAAGTAAAGATAAAAAAGAAGACTTTAAAAGTTTTGATCAAGGTTTTATTGCGCAAACCAGCAATCAAGCTTTAGCGACAAACATTCCTGAAAACTTAAAAATTATTAAAACGGCGAGTACACGCTACAAAGTAGAAAATATTGAAAAAGCATTAAACGACATTAAACAAATGCTCTTTACGCAAGGTGGTTATATTTCTGAATTGCGTTATGACAAAAATTACAACGAAAAGAAAAACAGATTCACCATTAAAATTCCAAAAGAAAACTTTGACACCGTGCTAGACGGCATTCAGAAGTTTGCAGAAGAAACCGATTATGTGAATATTTCCACCACCGATGTCACAGAAAAATACGTAGATGCACAAACGCGCTTACAAACGAAAATGGAAGTCAAAGCACGTTTGGAAGCTGTTTTGCGCAAAAATGCTAAGACTGTAAAAGATATTTTGGCGACAGAAAATCAATTGCGTACCATTCAAGAAGAAATTGAAGTGGTACAGGGAAAACTCAAATACATGTCGAGCAGAGTTGCCTTTAGCACCATTCAAGTAGAATTGTACGAAACCATTGAATACAAAGAAGAGCCTGTAGCATACACAAAAGGATTTGGTGCCAAGGCGAAAGAAGGTTTGGCGGCAGGCTGGAATTTTATTCAAGATGTACTTATCGGAATCTTACATATATGGCCTTTTATCATCTTGTTGACAGTTGTAGTACTCTTTTTTAGAAGATGGAGACGTGCTAGAAAATAATATAACAAATTACAAACTGACGATTTTCATTCTCTAAATCGTCAGTTTGTAAATGTTTGAAGATTGTTTCTTTTCAAAACAAATATGTATTTTTGTGTACGTGAAAGAAATACTGACCAAATACATTCCCGAACGCGCTGTTGATGCCACTTTTGAACTTATCAAAGAACATCAAGTGCATTTAAAAATTGTAAATCAACGTGTAACGCGACATGGCGATTACCGCAGAATGCCTGACGGAAGACATCTCATCACGGTGAATGCAGGTGAAAATAAATACCGTTTTTTTGTGACGTTAATTCATGAAATTGCACATTTGGTAGCCTATGAAAAATTTGGACGATTTATAAAACCGCACGGAATCGAGTGGAAGCGCACCTTTCAACAATTGATGTTGCCGTTTATCAATCCGCAGATATTTCCAGTAAAAATACTACCAATCGTTGCCAATCACTTCAAAAATCCAAAAGCAAGTAGTGATACGGATGCAAAATTTGCCTTAGCGCTCAAACAATACGATCCAGAAAATGATAAAAACTACGTGTTCGAAATTCCACATGGAAGCACATTTCGACTGCACAACGGCAAAATTTTCAAGCGGGGCAACAAACGCATAAAACGTTACGAATGTGTGGAAATTGCTACAGGACGCGTATATCTGTTCAATCCAAATGCGGAAGTGGAGTTGTTGCGGAGCTGATTTTTAGCAGAAAGCGCAAACAGAAATATAATTGCAAATCAACGTTAGAAAGCCGTTAATAATCTACAGTTTTCTTAGGTATTTCGGGAATCTGTATTATATTGCTTTGTAAAATAGAAACCTACTACGAATATTGATGAAAATGAACAAGAATTATTATGCCATATTGATGGCTGGCGGTGTAGGATCGCGTTTTTGGCCCGTAAGTACTTCAAGCTTTCCAAAGCAGTTTCACGACATGCTCGGAACAGGAGAAACGCTTATCCAAAAAACATTTCACAGACTTTCAAAACTAATTCCAACCGAAAATATATACATTCTCACCAACGAAAAGTACAACGATTTGGTGTTGGAACAATTGCCAAATGTAACGCAAAAACAAGTCGTACTCGAACCTGCAATGCGAAACACGGCGCCATGCATTTTATACGCTTCACTCAAAATTCAGAAGGAAAACCCAAATGCGGTGATGGTCGTCGCGCCAAGCGATCATTGGATTGAAGATGAACATGCTTTTATTGAGAATTTACAAGCTTCTTTTGAAAAATGTAAAAAAGAAAATGTATTGATGACTTTGGGAATTCAACCGACGTTTGCCAATACAGGATACGGATATATCAATTTTGAAAAAAGCGAGAACGCGATTAAAAAAGTACATCAATTCACAGAAAAACCCGATTATGAAACGGCAAAAAAGTTTCTAGAAAGTGGCAATTATCTATGGAATGCGGGAATTTTTATGTGGAGTGTTAACACAATTATTACAGCGTTTCAAAACTTTCAACCGAAACTGTACGAACTATTTGATGAAGGTTTTTCGGTATATAACACTGATTTTGAAGACGATTTTATTCGTGATAATTACGGCAGAGCGGAAAATATTTCTATCGATTATGCCATTATGGAACACGCGTCGCACGTGTATGTATTGCCTGCAACATTCGATTGGAACGACTTAGGTACGTGGGGAAGTTTATACGACAAATTAGACAAAGAGGAAAACCGTAATGCAGTCGTTAATGCAAAACCTATCTTGCAAGAAGCGAGCGGAAATATGATTCGGACCACAAACAAAAAAGTCGTGGTAATTGATGGATTAAATGATTATATTGTTGTGGATAAAGAAGACGTCTTGCTTATTTATCCAAAAGCAAAAGAGCAAGACATTAAAAAGGTTTTACAAAAAGTGAAAGACACCTACGGTGAAAATTACGGTTAATACATGAGTGCAGAAAACGAAAACAAATTTAACTTTACAGATGACGAATCGGCAGAAAAAAATGCTGAAAATCAACCTGTAGACGATCCCAAAGGATTGTGGGAAGGTTTTAAAAGCTTCCTTTATAAATTATTAGACATTCGCGATGATGTTGACAAAGATCAAACCATTGAAGATGTCAAAAAAGATATCCCATTTAAAGGAGCAACCGCTTGGATTTTAATATGTTCCATATTTATAGCGTCTATTGGACTGAACGCAAATTCAACCGCAGTTGTGATTGGAGCCATGTTAATATCTCCACTCATGGGACCAATTTTGGGAATGGGAATGTCCATTGCCATCAACGATATTTACACGCTTCGAAAATCTTTAGTGAATTTCGGTGTGATGGTCGTATTGAGTGTGTTGACGGCGTTTTTATTCTTTAAATTTTTCCCTTTACAGGAAGATTCTTCCGAGTTATTGGCAAGAACCAAACCAGACATTCGCGACGTATTGATTGCGTTTTTTGGTGGTTTGGCATTGATTATTGCGAGAACCAAAAAAGGAACAATTGCTTCCGTAATTTTTGGGGTAGCGATTGCCACCGCTTTAATGCCGCCATTATGTACCGTTGGTTTTGGACTAGCAAAAGGTGGAACGCAAGGACTTGAATTTGCAGGAGGCGCTTTGTATTTATTCATTATCAACACGATTTTTATCGCATTAGCGACGTTTTTGGTATTGAAAATTCTACGTTTCCCAATGTTGAAATATGCCAATTCTAAACGTAGAAAACGTATTTCGCAATTGGCTTCCGTAGTTGCGATTGCGGTTATGATTCCAGCAGTTTGGACCTTTTGGAATGTGTTGATTGAAACGAATATTAATAAAGATTATAAATTATTTGTAGAGAATATTGAAAAGAATCCAGAAGTTTGGCTGCAAAGACGAAAAGAAGATTTAGATATTCCTAATAAAACTATATTTCTACATTTTAATGGGGAAATTACTTCTTTGCTAAGAGCACAATATGAAAGTGATTTAAAAAATTATGAAAATATCAAAGACTTTAAGCTAGAAATATTTGGTAATGAAAATCGTAGTGTAGATAAAATTTCAGATGCGTTAGATAGAGCTTATAAAGATTTAGATCAGAAAGAACTTTTAATTAAAGGACTAACGGAACAAGTTGAAGAGCTGAAATTAAACAATAGAGCGTTAGAAGAACAGTTAAAATCTAAGGCTTCTTCACAAAACGAAAACTTCGTAGCGTTTACAACCTTGTCTAAAGATGCTAAAATTCAATACACAGATTTGCAGCAATTCGGATTTGCACGAATGTTAAGCTCTAAAGATTTTAGCACAATTGATACCATTCCTGTGGCAGCTGTGAAGTGGAATCCAGCATTGAGTGATAGTATTCAAACACTGCGCGAAGCAGAATTAAAAGTTTGGTTGCAACAAAAATTAGCATTGGATACGTTGATTGTAGAGCGTATTCAGCAGTAAAATAAAAAGTATAAAGTTATTGAAAAGTGAATCTAGTTGGGTTCGCTTTTTTGTTTTGAGTTATTTCTGTTGTAACGTTTTAATGAAAGGTTGCACAGATATTAACAGAAACCGTAAACCTTCCCATTATGTTGAAAAATCCCGTCATTTTATCGTTATTAGTCATTTTAGTATGTATTTCTTGTACGACAGACAAAAACTCCAAAAGAGCTTTGGAAGGTACTTGGATTGCAAGTTATTCGCAAACTGCTAATAATGTTAAAAATAATTTCAAGGATATTCCAGATTATATTCACTTGATGGACTTTAACGGTGATTCAGTAAGGCTTAAAAGCTTTAACGATAAAAACTCAAGGAGTTATATTGATACTATTGTTAATTTTTCATTGACTGATGGAGCAATTAAACTTGGCGATGAAGAAGAAATGCAAATTGCAATAGCAACAGACAGTATTATGCTCTCAAGTGAAGTGCATAATCAGAGATATCAAGATGTTTTTAGAAAACTACCTAAAAACCCTAAAATTGTAAACTGGAATCCAATAGGGAAACACTATACAACATACCATGATGACACCCAAGTGTTTATTGACTTTGCAAATGATTCTGTGATGTATTCCTTCAATGATGCTACAGGTATTTATAGTAAAAGCTTATGGAGGGTTGAAAGTATTGACAATCGTACCATATTAGTTCAAAAAAATGATGATATTTTTTCATTAACATACGGTGTTGTAGATTCCTTAATTGACAATAAATTATATATTACTGATTATTTATTTCAAGAAAAATCAATAGTTTATGAAGAAGTAAACAAGGCTTATAAAAAGCCGTCTTCATTATATGGAACTTGGAAGTTGGCGTACAAAGAAAAACTTCCATTAGATTCGGAACAAATAACGCTTCCTTCTTCACTAGATAGTTTTGAAAAGTTACGTATTAGTAAAGATTCATTTTACTTTGTTGGCGAACCTATTACATGGCGTTACAATTGGAAATATTATGAAAATGCGGAAACCATTGTATTAGAGAAAGCCAAAAAAGCGATTAAAGTTTCTAAAGTCACAAAAGATAGTTTGGTACTAAAAATGGATCTTTCTCAAATAGATTTTTTAAGTAGAGAATATATTTTCATTCGTGAATAAGTTACTAAAAAGAGTTGCTTTGAAAGTACTTTTTAACCCTCCAACTCTCTCAAATACACTTGTCGAACCTTTTTGAATAAATCAGAAGAATACACAAAATCTGAGACAGACTCGTTATTTGTTTTGAAGATTTCTTTGTTGGTGCCTTCCCAAGCTTTGTAACCGTCTTTGAGGAATACAATTTTTTCGCCAATTTCCATTACGGAGTTCATATCGTGCGTGTTGATGACCGTAGTAATATTGTATTCGTCGGTGATTTCTTGAATCAAATTATCAATCACAATTGCCGTTTTTGGATCGAGTCCAGAATTGGGTTCATCGCAAAACAAATACTTCGGATTCATCACAATAGCACGCGCAATCGCAACTCGTTTTTGCATTCCACCAGAAGTTTCCGCAGGAAATTTATGATGCGCATCTACCAAATTCACACGTTTCAATACAAAATCCACACGATCTTGCATTTCACTAACGGACTGATTGGTAAACATGCGCAATGGAAACATGACATTTTCAGAAACTGTCATGGAATCAAACAACGCACTTCCTTGAAAAACCATGCCCATTTCGGTACGTAAATGCCTTTTTTCAGCAGTAGAAAGCTTTTCGTATTCTTTCCCGTCAAAAAAGATAGAACCTTCTTCCGGCGTAAAAAGACCGAGTAATGATTTTAAAAAAACAGTTTTTCCAGAACCACTTTGCCCAATCACAAGGCTGGTTTTTCCTTTCTCAAAAGTGGTCGAAATGCCTTTTAAAATTTCAACACCGTCAAAAGATTTCTTTATGTTTTTTACTTCAATCATTAAGTCAGCAGTAATTGTGTGATGATGTAATTTATCAAAATAATCACAACACTCGTCCAAACGAACGATGTTGTACTCGCTTTTCCAACTTCCAACGCGCCACCTTTCATATAATATCCATAAAACGAAGGAATGGTAGCGAGTATAAATGAAAATACAAAAGTTTTTACAAACGCATAGGTAACGTGAAACGGTATAAAATCAATTTGCAATCCTTGTACAAAATCGGCACTCGTGGAAAATCCACCATAAATAGATGCTAACCAACCGCCAATAATTCCTAAAAACATCGCAATGGTAATCACAAACGGATATAAAGACAAGGCAACAATTTTAGGGAACACCAAATAATTCAAAGAATTGACACCCATCACTTCCAACGCGTCAATTTGCTCCGTTACACGCATGGTTCCAATACTTGATGTGATAAAAGAACCTACTTTTCCCGCCATAATGATAGAAATAAACGTAGGGGCAAACTCTAAAATAACCGATTGTCGTGTGGCAAAGCCAACCAAATATTTTGGAATGAGCGGATTGCTAATATTCAACGCCGTTTGTATCGCAACAACGCCGCCGACAAAAAAGGAAATAAAGCACACTATTCCCATAGAACCGACGATTAAATCGTCAATTTCTTTAAAAATAAGATTTCTTAGCATAGACCATTTGGTCATTTTACTAAACACGCTTTTTAACATTAAAAAGTAGCGTCCTATATTTTCAAGGTAAATCATGGGTTAAAAATACATCTTTCATAGAAGCTAATAAAATAATTAACGATTTAATGATTGCTTAAAATGCTATTTCTTTCAAAACAATTATTTTTGTAATAATTTCAATACTAAAAGCACTTAAATTAGCGACTCAATCATGAAGCATACTGTCCTACTTATAATAATGTCACTATTGTTTATTCAATGTGTATCTGTCAAGCAAAAAGTAAAAAGCGCCCCAAAAACAACAATAACCACTACTAAAAATGTAACAAAATCAAAACCGAAATTAGTCGTTGGAATTGTGGTGGACCAAATGCGTTACGATTATTTGACACGTTTTAAAGGTAAATATGGCGACGGCGGCTTTATGCGAATGCTGCAAGAAGGTTACAATTGTAAAAACACACATTACAATTACATTCCGACATATACTGGGCCAGGACATGCTTCTGTATATACTGGAACAACACCAGAAAATCATGGAATTATTGCGAACGATTGGTATGATAAATACGCTAAAAAGGAAGTGTATTGTGCGTCTGACCCAAATCAATCTTCTGTGGGAGTAGAAGGACAGTGGGCTGGAAAAATGTCGCCGCACCGAATGCAAACAACCACAGTGACGGATCAGTTGCGATTAGATACCCAAAAACGAGGGAAAGTAATTGGAATTGCTATCAAAGATCGTGGTGCCATATTGCCAGCAGGTCACGCAGCCAACGGTGCGTATTGGTTTTATGGAAAAGCCAAAGGCGATTGGATTACGAGTACCTATTATACCAACGAATTGCCTGGTTGGGTACAAAGATTTAATGCGGCCGATAAAGCTGAAAAATACTTGAAGACTTGGAATACGATGTACGATATCAACTCGTATGTGGAAAGTGATGCAGATTTGAATGCGTATGAAGCTACATTCAAAGGAAAAGCAAACGCAACGTTTCCGTATGAGTTGGCGAATTTACAAGCGCAAAATGGCGGATTTGATATTTTAAAAGCAACACCGTATGGAAATAGCCTGACAACCGATTTCGCGATTGCTGCCATACTTGGTGAAAATTTAGGAAAAGATGAACACACTGATTTTCTTGCCGTAAGTTATTCGAGTACTGATTATGTGGGACATCGTTTTGGTGTGAATTCAGTAGAGATTCAAGATACCTATTTGCGATTAGATAAAGATTTAGAACGCTTATTTGCAACACTTGATACCGAAGTTGGAAAAGGAAATTATACTATCTTCCTAACCGCCGATCATGCTGCGGTTCATGTGCCTTCATTTTTGCAAGACATGAAAATACCTGCAGGATACTTTAATCATGGTGATTTAAAGAAACACTTGACAGACTTTTTAAACACTACTTTCGGGAGCGATAAACTCATTGAAAACATGTCGAGCGGACAAATCTTTTTAGATCATACAGAAATACAGAAACACAATCTTTCTGCAAAAGCTATTGAAAACGCTTTACAACGAGAATTGCTCAATTATGATAAAATTGCAAAAGTGTACACGCGCAACACACTAATGAGTAGTGAATTTACATACGGAATTGCGGCAGCTGTGCAACGTGGTTTCAATCAAAAACGTTCGGGTGATGTGTGTTACGTGCTCGATATCGCCACCATTTCATATTCGCGCACAGGTTCAACACACGGTACAGGATTCAATTATGATACACATGTTCCGTTGTTATTCTATGGAAATGGTATCCAACAAGGAGAAACCTTGCAACGCTTTAACATCACCGATATTGCACCTACAATTTCGGCATTATTGGAAATTTCACTTCCCAATGCTGCTACAGGAAATCCGATAGAAAGTGCGTTAAAACACTAATACTGTTTGCCGTGATAAAATTGCAATAATTCTAATACTCTTTTGCGATTTCGAGCGGAAGTAGACAGCTTCACATCGTTTGCAAGAATCACATTGCCATCGGAAGTAAACCTTTGTATTTGCTTAAAATTTGCCAAATACGAACGATGCACGCGGAAAAAATCGGTGTTTTCTAGCATTTCTTCCACTTGTTTTAAATTTTTTGAAATCATCAATTGTTGATTGGATTTCAAGTGGACAATGGTATAACTTCCAGCAGCTTCACAGTACAGAATATTTGAAAACCGCACCGATGAGTATTTTCCTTTTTCAAAAATGGTGATAGATTCTCCTTTGTTTTCAATTTGATACTTTAGCGCTTCATACTTGCGTCGGTCAAAGGCAGAGCGTTTCACCTCGTACATGTTTAGCACTTTTTTGAGTTCTGTAGCTAAAATAGGTTTGTTGAGGTAATAAAAAGCAAAATAATCCATCGCTTTCTCTTTGTAATCTACAAAGCCAGTAGTAAAAATCACCTCAAACTCCATTTCTGTCTGGAATTTATCTAACACTTCAAAACCACTGCCGCTTTCAAGTTGAATGTCTAAAAAAACAATTTCCGGATTTTTTTGTTGAATCAACTCTACTCCGCTGTCAACATCAGTCGCCCAACCAATAATTTTTACATTTTTATGATGTGCTTTCAAAATAGACATCAAATATTCCCTAGAAGACTTCTCATCTTCAATGATAATTGCATTAATCATGAATATACTTTTTACTGGATAGGGTTTCTTGAAGGGTAATTTGACCTAAATTTACATCAAATTTCTGAAACACGACAAGTTTTTGTTAAAAATACAAAGAAATCACTGTTATTTTTCTCACTATGAGATACGTAAAAAACGTTTTAGCTTTTGTGTCATTTGCGTACGTCTGTAAGAGCGAATGAAAGTAGCTTGCTCTTCAGTAACCATTTTTGGTGTTTTCGCCTTTTTAGCCGCAAAAAAACCATTCATATAATCAAAAAATACACGAGGACTTTTCTTTTTGAGCGCAATTTTAAGCGAAGAAATTAATGAAATCCAAAAACCGTATCCCAACTTGTAAAAAACTTCACCATGCTTTTGATGCACTTGTTGCTTGTAAGCGTTTCCTGTGGGTTTTAAATGTTTAACGTGTAACGATTCATCCACAAATACGTTCCAGCCATAAAACCGTGCTAACAGCACATCAGCCGTATCCCAACCCAATGATTTTTTCAAACCGCCAATTTGCTCAAAACAGGCTTTTCGATAGGCTTTAAACGGACCACGCACATGATTTTTATCGGCAATAGCTTCATACATCCAGTTGCCATTTTTTTCGATAAATGCCAAACCGCCAGCAATTCCGATAGTTTCATCATTTTCAAAGTGATTGCAAATCGTTTCAAAATAGTTTTTAGGCAAAATTACATCCGCGTCCAACTTCACAATGATATCAAAATTAGCATCCAGTGTTTCGAAACCTTTATAAAAAGCATTTATTACTTTGCTTCCAGGAAGATGCTCATCCGTAGCATTGGTGTTTACTTTGGTAATAAAAGTGTATTCTTTGATGAATTTATTAATAATCGTTTCGGTAGCATCCGAAGAATTATCATTCACAACCACCACTTTCTTGGGAAGTTTCGTTTGTTGCACAACAGAATTCAGCGTTTTTTCAATAAAATCGGCTTCGTTGTGCGCGGGAATGATAATACTATATCGCATGTACGTGTTATTATTTTCTACTGTAAAAAAGGTTAGTTAGCATAAGCATTTGTTTATTCAATAATCCACTCTTCAAGTAGTTGTTGCTTGCTTTTTGGAGTAAAAAATACATTTCTTACACCATCGTCTTTTTCTCGTATGAGCGTATCTATCAATCGCAAACCTTCGTCGGTATGTGCATAAAATACATATTCATGTTGGCGCATTATTTTTTCAAGCTCTTTCTCAATTCTATCAAACAAAACTTCACAAATAATAATAGGTTGGTAACGCTCAATAACTGTTTTTGCTCCTTTTAAAATCAGACCCTCTGCACCTTCGGTATCTAATTTTATAATATCAAGAGCGTTAATATCATGGTTCGAAAAATAAGCATCCAAAGTGGTGGCTTCTACTCGTATTTTGTTTGATAACTTATATGTTTTAGTGCCAATATTATGTTCGCCAGATAAGTTATAAATAGCAGGATATTTTTTATTGCGAAT
Organism: Kordia periserrulae; assembly: GCF_003054265.1. Taxonomy (GTDB): domain Bacteria; phylum Bacteroidota; class Bacteroidia; order Flavobacteriales; family Flavobacteriaceae; genus Kordia; species Kordia periserrulae. The sequence goes on from NZ_QBKT01000005.1 coordinate 66,107, forward strand.
TTCAAAAAAGTCAATTTCGCCAGGATGATCCATAAGCGCATACGACTCCACAAAAATTCGATTTGAAAAGTGATTAATTTTTACATTTTCATCTAAATAAGTGCGTGCACCCAAAGCTGGTTCAAAAGCATACGTGGTCAAATGTGAATTTACGGTACTTCCCAAAATAGAGTAGTAACCAATATTGGCACCAATATCCAAAAAAACAGCTACTTTTTGTATTAAGCCCACAAACACAGGTGTGTACTCAAAATTCATAGCACCATCCCAAAAAAGTTCTCTACTGATATAGCTAGTTTGATTGGTTTTTAAAACGAAACGGGCTTTTGTTCCATCAATAGGAATTACAAGCGTTCCCGCAGGATTTATTTTAAGCGATGAAGGTAATATATTCTTAAAAAGTAGGCAGGTATTTCTAATAACCTTATTTATGGCGGGGTGATAGATAATCTTGTACAGTAGATTCATAATTTTATGTATATTGCAAATATAGTGATCTCAAAATTTCCCATACTATTTTTTTAAATGATAAAGCGACTCTCAATTCTCTTCTCAAGCATTTTTGTGCTTCTTGGTCATGCTCAAAATTATTCGATAGCTAGTTTTCAAAAAATCAATGAATTGAATGGAAATTTCACAGGGAATCTTGACATAAACGATAACTTTGGAATCTCCATAGACTATATAGGTGATCTTGATGGAAATGGTATAAATGATGTCGCAGTTGGTGCCTATACAGATGATGACGGAGGTATCGACAAAGGTGCTGTTTGGATTTTATTTTTGGACGCCAACAATCAGGTACTATCACACACAAAAATTAGCGATACAAGCGGAAACTTTACTGGAACTTTAGATCCTGACGACCGATTTGGAGGTGCTGTGGCATTTTTGGGCGATTTAAACAACGATGGGCGTATTGAGTTAGCAGTAGGAGCTGATTATGATGGAGATGGAGGATTTTGGCATGGAGCAGTCTGGATTTTAAGTCTCAACAACGATGGTACTGTATTTTCGCATTCCAAAATCAGCGACACACAAGGAGGGTTTACAGGTTTTATCAATGGAGACGCCATCTTTGGAACTGATATAGAAAATATTGGAGATTTAAATGGAGACGGTATTCAGGATTTGGCGGTCGGTTCTCGAAGAGATGCAGATGGAGGTTCTAGAAGAGGTGCTGTTTGGATTTTGTTTATGAATGCTGATTTTACTGTCAACAGTTTTCAAAAAATAAGTGATACACAAGGGAATTTCTTTGAACCATTAGATTTTGAAGATTATTTTGGAGGATCGGTTGTAAATATTGGTGATTTAGATCAAGATGGTGTAACAGATATTGTGGTAGGAGCCTATCGGGATGATGATCAAATTTCCAACTCTGGAAGTTTTTATGTATTGTTTTTAAACGCAAACGGAACCGTAAAAGATTACCAAAAAGTATCAAATCTAGTCGGAGGATTAAATGGAACCCTTACTGTAAATGCCCTTTTTGGAGAATCTATTGATGGCGTTGTCGATATTGATAATGATGGGAAAATTGAAATCGTCGTAGGCGCGTTACAGCAACAAAACCCTACATTATCCAGTCAAACAGGCGCTTTTTTCTTAATCGAACTTAATACGGATGGCACAGTATCTGAAGAACGAATGTATACATTTGGAGAAAATTGTTTTTCTGGAAACTTAAATTCTGGAGATTTCTTTGGAGGAGGAGTCAGTGTTTTAAATGACAATGGAATTTATCGTTTTGCAGTTGGCGCTTACAAGGATAGCGAAAATGGAAACGATAAAGGTGCCGTTTGGATTTTAGAGTTGGGAGAATTGGCATATTCCGTATTAAATTCACAAGATCCTACTGCGTGCGGAGCAACCGACGGACAAATTACTCTAGGCAACGTAAGTGCAAATACTTCCTACCATGTTTCATACGAAATAGATGGATCTACGTTATTTCAATCTACTACCTCAAACAGCAATGGAGAATTGATAATTACTGGACTGTCTACAGGTATCTATACCAATATTACAGTGACCGATACTACAATTGGATGCTCAGATAATGTGGGTAGTGTTACTTTGAATGGAAATAATTTAAATGTAAATTTTGTTACTCAACTTCCATCTATATGTGGAGCGGCAGATGCGAGTATTGTAGTAAGTAATTTGGGAGCAAATTTCGCATATCAGATTACATATCAGTTCAATGGGGTAACTGAAGTGTTAAATTTTACATCAGATGCCGATGGAGAAATAATACTTTCTAATCTTTTAGGGGGCACCTATTTTTCATTTGAAGTCCTAAACACCAGCTTAAATTGTATTGACAATTTGGGAGATATATTCATCAATCAACCTGATTTTAACGCAAGCTTTACTGAAAGTGATGTAACATCGTGCAACAGTGCAGATGGAACAATTTTAATTGCTGGCTTGGTGCCAAATCAGAGTTATGTGGTAGATTATTTTTTTCAATCAAATCAAATTCAAAGCACCTATACTGCTGACGCTAATGGCGAGATTTTAATAACGAATTTAAGTGAAGGACTGTATGAATTTATTATGGTTATTGATACCGTTTCTTCTTGTTCAGACGGTATCGGATCCATACAAATTGAAGGTGTTTCACTCATGCTTACTCCAAATACTACAGATCCAAGTGGGTGCGGAATGAATGACGGTACAATTTCCTTTCAAAGTGGCATAGCCAACGAGACCTATACGGTTTCCTATATGCTCAATGGCGCTGGACAGACAGTTTCCGTAACGGCAGATGCTTCTGGTGTGATTCTATTAGACAATCTAGGCGCAGGAAATTATACTTCCATCATTGTGGAAGAAGTTGCCACAAGCTGTACTACGACCATTGGCGATTTGGTATTAGACAGTACAAATTTCACAGTAACCGCAAGCGTAATAAATCCAAGTGGGTGCGGAATGAATGACGGTACAATTTCTTTTCAAAGTGGCACTGCCAACGAGACCTATTCAGTATCCTTTATGCTTAATGGCGCTGCACAGACAGTTTCCGTAACGGCAGATGCTTCTGGTGTGATTCTATTAAACAATCTAGACGCAGGAAATTATACTTCCATCATTGTGGAAGAAGTTGCCACAAGCTGTAGTACGACCATTGGCGATTTGGTATTAGACAGTACAAATTTCACAGTAACCGCAAGCGTAATAAATCCAAGCGGATGCGGCATTAATGACGGTGCAATTTCTTTTCAAAGCGGAACAGCCAACGAGACCTACACAGTTTCCTATATGCTCAATGGTGCTGCACAGACAGTTTCCGTAACGGCAGATGCTTCTGGTGTGATTCTATTAGACAATCTAGGCGCAGGAAATTATACTTCTATTATTGTGGAAGAAGTCGCTACGAGTTGTTCAGCGACCATTGGCGATTTGGTATTAGACAGTACAAATTTCACAGTAACCGCAAGTGTAACCAATCCAAGCGGATGCGGCATTAATGACGGTAGCATTTCTTTTCAAGGAGGTGATCCAAACACAGTATATATTGTTTCTTACGAAATAGACGGAACAATTTTTACCGAAACAATCATTGCAAATGCTCAAGGTATTATATTGCTTGAAAATCTCGGTTTTGGAATTTATACGAATTTTACGGTAGAAGAAAGCGGTACGGGATGTTTGGATATGTTTGCTGAACTCACATTAATTTGCGAAGAACCGCAATGCTTTAGCGTACGGAAATTTTTCACACCTAATAACGACGGTTTTAATGATACTTGGCATTTGGAAGATGTACAAGGTTGTCCGTACATAGTGTACATCTTTGATCGTTATGGCAAACTCATTAAGACGTTAACGCCTAACTTGCCTGCTTGGGATGGAACTTACAGAGGCAGAGTTCTTCCTTCGAGCGACTATTGGATTTTGATTGAATATACGCTAAATGATCAAGAATTAACCTATATGACCAATATTACTCTCAGACGCTAATGCTTTTTTACGCCATGGAAAACAAAGCACTTAAAATACAGTATTAGAAAATAAATGTCTAATATTGTGTTCTCAAATCAAGTCGTAATTTTTATCGCTACAGATGAATTTCTTAAAAAAAATACTTCGAAAGTTTCCATTTACCTCGCGATTGTTGGAACTCTACTTTTTTTCAAAAAAATACCTAAAACCCAAAGGATGGTTTTTGAGTAGATTTTTGCTGGCACCTGTCGACCAAAACAAAACTCCATTGCCTTGGTTTACGTACGCATCCATTCACTTTATTACCGAGAAACTTAACAATACGTCTTTTACAGTGTTTGAATATGGAAGTGGAAATTCTACACTTTGGTTTGCTTCAAAAGTGGCACATTTGCACTCCGTAGAACACGATAAAGCGTTTTTTGATCAAAAAGTAAATGACATCAGTGTACTCCAAAATGTACAATATGAGTACATTCCATTAGATCAAGGATATAGTGATAAAATTTTAGAATTTGCCAATACATTTGACATCATCGTCATTGATGGACGTGACAGAGTTGCTTGTGCTAAAAATTGTATCAACGCGTTAAAAGAAGACGGAATTGTGATTTGGGACAACTCCGATAGAACAGAATATGAAGAAGGGTACGCACATTTTAGAAAACACGGATTCAAAAAAATCAACTTTCGAGGATTAGGACCTATCAACCACAGCGAATGGGAAACGTCCATATTTTACCGAAGCAATAATTGCTTTCACATATAGTATTCGATGTTTTAAAACGGAAGATATAACGTATATAAATACTTCTTCAACTCACAATACAAAAATCCTTACATTTGTTAGGAAATATCTACACGATTGGAAAAACAGCAAAAAGAAGTTTCATCACAAACGCTCAAATTTAGCATCATCAATTATGTTGGTGCGGCTATTGGTATTGTGTCAACGCTTTTTATTTATCCAAACGACAAAGAGTTTTTGGGTATTATTCGTTATATTTTTGACGGTGCACAAATTCTGATGGCGTTTTTCGTGTTTGGAACCTCGCAATCGCTGGTCAATTATTTTCCTCGCTTTAAAGAATCTGCTGAAAAGCGAAACGTTTTTTTCTCCACAACCTTGTTGATTGTCGTCGTAAACAGCATCTTGTTTTCTGTTATTTTCTTGTTGCTTGCCAATTCGTTTTCCAGTCTTTTGCCAGATTTTCATGCGTTTGATTATATCGCATATTCGGTGATTGTTGGTTTTGCGTTCGCGATTATGGATGTATGCAAACGGCAAGCGTCTAACTATAAAAAAATTGCAATTCCGACGGTTTTAGAACGGTTTTCGATTAAACTATTCTTTCCAGCCATCTTTTTGCTCTACTTAGGAAACATCATCACGCTAGAAACAGGAAAAATCGTGTATGTACTTTGCTTTGTGATTATCATGTTGATTGCACTATGGTATGTGAAAAAGGTGGCGAATATTCAATTCCTATTCAAGCCCAAAAAAGTATTTCATCGTGCATTTAGAGGCGAATATATAAAGTACAGTCTCTTTGCTTTTTTTAGTATTTTAGGTTCGTTATTGGCGTTTAAAATTGACGGAATTATGGTGCCAAATTTGATAGAAGAAGGCAATGCCATGACGGCAAACGGAACCTACAGTATTGGCGTGGTTTTGGCGGCAACACTCGCAATTCCTGCCATTGGTTTGTACACGATTTACAGTCCGATTATTACAGAATATATTGCAAAAGATGAAATTACGTCGTTAGGGAAAAAGTATCAAGAAGTGTCAAAATTATTATTTGCTGTAGGCGGATTTTTGTTGTGTTGTATCTTTTTAGGTGTGAATGATTTATTTTCAATTTTGCCTACGCGAGAAAATTTAGCAGACACCATTCCCATCATTTTAATATTGAGTTTCAATGTTGTAATTGACATGACAACTTCGTTCAATTCACACATTTTATTGTATTCCAAATACTATCGCTTCAACATGGTGGCGATTGCCATTTTAGTAGTGCTGAATATTTCGTTGAACATTTATTTCATCAAGTATTTGCAATTGGGTATTGAAGGTGCGGCGTATGCCACGTTGATTTCTATGACACTATACAATACTATCAAATTGATTTTTATCTATTCAAAATATAAGATTCAACCGTTTACGCAAAAGCATCTTTGGTTGCTAATTTCTTTTGTAGGAACGGTAAGTTTGCTGAACAGTATTCCAACTACAAACTATACTATTTTAGATATCGCTCTAAAAGTTGGCACCTGTATGCTTGTCAACGGAATCGTGATTTACAAACTCCGAATGATTCCTGCAGTCAATGATTGGATTGCAGAAAGGTTTTAATGTGTCAATTGTTTGATTTGAAATTGAAGTTTATGAGTTTATATGTTTAAGAGTTTAGGGTTTGAAAAATCTCAATTCTCAATACTAACATCTCAAATCTATTTCAAAATTTCACAACACGTCAGTTCGAGTGTTTTTCGGCAAGAAAAATGTATCGAGAACAGCTATGAATCTCTATAGTTTAAAGGTTTATATATTTAAATTTTGAATAATTCAACACCCAACATTCAACATTCAAAATTTAGAAAAACTACTTAACAGCATTTTTCTCAGCAATTTCCAGTTGCTTCTCTAGCAATTCCGTCATACGATTGAGCAATTCAATATCTTTTGGTGTGGCAACTGTGGTGTTTTTTGGATCTTGTGCTTTTTGTCGAATCGAATTCATGAATTTTACCACTAAAAACACCGTAAAACCAATAATAGCAAAATCGAGTAGTACTTCTAGTAGTTTTCCGTACGCAATCGAAACTTCTTGCACTGTAGCTTGTCCGTCTACTAAGATGGCTTCTCGTAGTATCAGTTTTTTGTCTGACCAGTTAATTCCGTCAGTCATCAAAGAAAGAGGCGGAAGTAGCACTTCTTTTACCAACACATCAATCACTTTATTGAACGCCGCACCGATAATCACTCCAATGGCGATGTCAATCATATTTCCTTTTACAGCAAATTCTTTAAACTCTTTGAATAGACGTAATTTCATATTTTATTTTTTGTAAAAATAGCAATCCTTTTTGAATCTTTTCAATACTATTAATGACTACTAAAATCGTTATTTTTGTAGAAAGAAAAAGAAAAAAAGAATTGTTATGAAATTAATCAATCGCGCCAAACTGAGTACGGAAAAGATACAAAATGTTCCAACATCAATCTACGATATTGAACTGAACGATTTGCAAGGAAATCCGATGTCCTTATCAGATTTTAAAGGAAAGAAAATGCTGTTTGTCAATGTAGCTTCCAAATGCGGATTCACCAAACAATACAAAGAATTACAAGAATTAAGCGATACATATAAAGATGAATTGGTAGTCATTGGTTCGCCATGCAATCAATTTGGGAAACAAGAACCTGGCAACGCTTCACAAATTCAGGAGTTTTGTCAGGTAAACTTTGGAGTCACCTTTCCGCTGACGGAAAAATTGGAAGTCAAAGGAAAAAAACAGCATCCGTTGTACACGTGGTTGACACATAAAGAACTGAACGGCAAGAAAGGTTCAAGCGTAAAATGGAATTTTCAAAAGTATGTAGTAGATGAGAATGGTGAATTTATCAATTATTACTATTCCCTCACAAAACCCATGAGTTCGAAGATTACGAAGTATTTGGGTTGATTTGAAAATATATTTGTCAGATTGAGCGCAGTCGAAATTGCTAGGGAACGTTGTGTTTCAAAGCACTTCTCGATACATTTTTCTTTCATTTCGACAAACTCAATGTGTAGAAAAATACTCGAAGTGACGGCTTTTTTAATGTATTAATTTGAAAATGTACCAATGGTTTATTGTTTGCTCTTTGGAGTTTATAAGTTTAGAGTTTAGCGTAATTTAAAATTCAACATCCAACATTCAAAATTTTAGTTTCAAAGCACTTCTCGATACAAAATCTTTTCAAGATTTCACTCGAAGTGACAGTTTGGGGTTTGAAGTTAAAGAGGTTAGTTGAAAAAAATCTCACTACTCACTACTCATTTCTCAATACTATCTCAAGTTCCACAAGACGTCAGTTCGAGTGGCGAACACTAGTTCGTTGTATCGAGAACAGCTATGAATTTCTAATCTAAAAGCACATTGTGCGGTCTAACAGCGAGTAATTTACAATTCAGCATCCAACATTTAACATTCAAAATCCAGAGTATCAATCCTTCTGAATCGTTTCAATAGAAGTCTTAATTCCTTTGATAAGTGACGAACTAAAACCTTGATGTTCCATTTCGTTCAAACCTGCAATGGTACAGCCTTTTGGTGTGGTTACTTTATCAATTTCTTCTTCCGGATGATTGCCGTTTTGAAGTAACAATTCACTAGCACCTTTTACCGTTTGCGATGCGATTTTCGTTGCGGTTTTGGCATCAAATCCAATTTCAATGCCGCCTTGAATCATCGCGCGGATAAAACGCAATACGTAGGCAATTCCACACGCGCCAAGAACCGTAGCTGCATCCATCAAACTTTCGTCAATTTCAATGGTTTCGCCTAAAGAGTCAAAAATCAATTTCGCTTTAGACATGTTTGCTGCGGAAGCGTTTTTCGTAGCTAAACACGTCAACGATTCGCCAATTGCCGCCGCCGTATTGGGCATGGCACGAACAATTTGCACTGTATCAGAAACACACGATTTTAGTTGTTCTATAGAGAAATCACTAATCACAGAAATCACCAAATGATTTTCAGTGATATACGGCGCTAATTCTTTTAATACACTTTCAATGCGATACGGTTTTAAGGCAAAAATTAAGATTTTCGATTGCTGTACTGCCAAGATATTATCGGAAGTGGTATGTACGCCTATAGCTTTCAAATCGTCCAACAATGCTACTTTTGTGCGCGTCACATACATTTGCGAAGGATTGTGTTGTTTTAGCAATCCTTGCGCAATGGATTTTCCTAAATTTCCACCGCCAATAATGGCAATTGTATCGTGATTCATTTTAGTATTTGTAAACAATCGCGTTGATGTTCATTCCTGCACCAACACTAGCAAACATAATAATATCGCCTTTTTGAATGTTTTGATTTTCTACTTCTCCTTTGGAAACCATGTCAAATAATGTCGGAATGGTAGCAACTGAACTGTTTCCAAATTTGTGAATATTCATCGGCATGATACCTTCTGGCATTTCTTGATTGTATAACTTGTAAAAGCGTTCTACAATAGCTTCGTCCATTTTTTCGTTGGCTTGATGAATAAAGATTTTCTTCAAGTCTTTGATGTCAATATTACTTTTATCTAAACACGCTTTCATTGCCAATGGCACATTTGTTAGTGCAAATTCGTAAATCTTACGTCCAAACATTTTGATGTAGCGCGTGTCTTTACACAATTCCTGATTGTTCGATTTTCCAAAGTATAAATAATAGGCTTCGTCATACGTAAATGTTGCAGTTTCGTGAGTGATAATACCGCCTTCATCGTTGGAAGCTTCTATAATAGTTGCACCAGCACCATCCGAATAAATCATGGAATCACGGTCGTATTTGTCTACTACTCTTGACAAGGTTTCTCCACCAATTACTAAGCATTTTTTCGCTATTCCTGCTTTGATAAATGCATTTGCTTGAATGACACCTTCTGCCCAACCTGGACAGCCAAAAAGAATATCATATGCTACACATTTTGGGTTTTTGATGCGTAGACTGTGTTTTACTCTACTTGCCAAACTTGGTAAAATATCACTTTGAATGGTGTTGTGTTTTACATCTCCAAAGTTGTGAGCAAAAATGATATAGTCTAATTCTTCGGGATTGATATTTGCATCTGCAATAGCTTTTTCGGCGGCAAAGAATGCCAAATCAGAAGCATTGTGGTGTTGTTTAGCATATCTACGTTCACGAATTCCTGTAATAGATTTGAATTTTTTGATGATGATGTCGGTGTTTTGTTTAAACGGACTACCATCTTCATTTAGGAATTGGTGTTGGTGAAAATCTTCATTAGTTTCAATTTCTGAAGGAATAAAGCTTCCTGTACCAGTAATTCTAACGTTCATACTGCTTTTATTTTAAAGGTTTTAATCTACTAAATTAATAATTATACTTTTGTAATTATTTAGTTGTCGCTTCTAAAAAATCATTTTTAAGGAAATAATAGTAAACGGTTTATTTTTTGAATAATTTACAATAAAGTATGCTTAAAATTACTAATTATTCAAAGAAATTTAAAAGAGATTTAAAAAAAAGGAGCGTTTGTGTAAAACGCTCCAAATGATATTTATCAACTGTTTTTTGAATGTTTATGCTTCTGCATAGGCTTCAATTGGCGCACAAGTACAGATTAAGTTTCGATCTCCGTACGCATCGTCTACACGACGCACTGAAGGCCAAAATTTATTGTCTGCTACATACGGTAACGGAAACGCTGCTTTTTGTCGTGAGTATGGAAGATTCCATTCATCAGTCGTTAACATACTTAGGGTATGTGGTGCGTTTTTCATCACGTTATTGGTATCGCTAGCACTTGCTTCTGAGATTTCTTCAAAAATTGATAGCATTGCATCACAGAATCGGTCTAACTCCGCTATGCTTTCGCTTTCTGTTGGTTCAATCATAATCGTTCCATTTACTGGGAACGACACGGTTGGCGCGTGGAAACCGTAATCCATCAAACGTTTTGCGATGTCCGTAACTTCAATTCCGTGTTGTTTGAAAGGTCTGCAATCAATAATCATTTCGTGCGCACAGCGTCCACGTTCATTGGTGTATAAAATAGTGTACTGCTTTTCTAAACGACCTTTGATGTAGTTGGCGTTCAAAATAGCATATTCCGTAGCTTCGGTCAATCCTTTTGAGCCTAACATGGTAATGTATCCATACGAAATTAAACACACCAAAGCGCTTCCCCAAGGAGCTGCAGAAATTGCGGTAATTGCTTGATCGCCACCAGTTTCAATCAAAGGATTGCTTGGTAAGAATGGGGTTAAGTGTTCTGCGACACAAATTGGTCCAACACCAGGGCCACCACCGCCATGTGGAATGGCGAATGTTTTGTGTAAGTTTAAGTGACAAACATCAGCGCCAATCGTTGCAGGGTTGGTCAATCCTACTTGTGCGTTCATGTTTGCACCGTCCATATACACTTGTCCACCATTATCGTGAATAATTTTAGTAATTTCTTTAATCGTAGCTTCAAAAACTCCGTGTGTAGAAGGATACGTTACCATCAACGCGGCTAGATTGTCTTTGTGTAACAATGCTTTTTCGCGTAAATCGTCTACATCAATGTTTCCATTGTCAGAAGTTTTGGTAACCACCACTTGCATTCCTGCCATCACAGCACTTGCAGGATTTGTTCCGTGTGCCGATGAAGGAATTAAACAGATGTTTCTGTGTGTGTCACCTCTCGATTCGTGATAGGCTCTAATCACCATCAATCCAGCAAATTCTCCTTGCGCACCAGAGTTTGGTTGCAAAGAAGTTCCTGCGAATCCTGTAACTACATTTAGTTGATGTGTTAATTCTTTTAGTAATATTTGATAGCCTTCTGCTTGGTCAACTGGGACAAAAGGGTGAATATTATTCCACTGAGGTGAACTTAACGATAACATTTCCGCCGCAGCGTTCAATTTCATCGTACAAGAACCCAAGGCAATCATGGAGTGATTTAGCGATAAATCTTTACGTTCTAGTTTTTTGATGTAACGCATCATTTCCGTTTCCGAATGGTAACTGTTGAATACTGCTTCTTCCATGAATGCAGTTTTACGTACTACAGAAGGCAATATTTTTGAGGTGTTATTTTCTTGGATAGCTACCGTTTCTTTTACAGCAACTGCCGCAAAGATGAAGATAATATCTTGTAAATCTTGTTGAGAAGTTGCTTCGTTTAGAGAAATGGCAACCGTTTCTTCGTCAATGTATAAAAAGTTGACTTCGTTGTATTCTGCAATTTCTTTCACTTTTGCAGCGTCTGCTTTGATGACAATTGTATCAAAGAACGAAGTGTTTGTTTGCTCAAAACCTAATGTTTCTAAGGCATTTGCCAAACTTACCGCATTTGCGTGTACTTTGTTGGCGATGTAGCGCAATCCGTTTGGTCCGTGATATACAGCGTACATTCCTGCCATAACGGCTAGCAATACTTGTGCGGTACAGATGTTAGAAGTTGCTTTGTCTCGTTTAATATGTTGCTCACGCGTTTGCAATGCCATACGCAAGGCGCGATTTCCGTCGGTATCTTTGGTAACACCGATGATTCTTCCTGGAATGCTTCGTTTGTAGGCTTCTTTTGTTGCGAAAAATGCTGCGTGCGGTCCACCATATCCTAAAGGAATTCCAAAACGCTGTGTGGTTCCTACCACAACATCTACACCGAAATTTCCTGGCGATTCTAGTAATACCAAACTTAAAATGTCTGCAGCTACTGCAACTTTAATATCATTTTCGTTGGCTTTTTCTGTGAATGCTCTGTAATCAAATATTTGTCCGTATTTGCCTGGATATTGCAATAAAGCACCAAAATAGTCTGAAGAAAAGTCAAACGTTTCATGATTTCCAATGACCAACTCAATACCAATTGGAATGGCGCGAGTTTTTAGCAATGAAATGGTTTGTGGTAGTACTTCTTCCGACACAAAAAACTTCACCACATTGTCTTTTTTCTGCGCTCTTGATCGCACGCCGAATAGCATAGTCATGGCTTCTGCTGCTGCGGTACTTTCGTCCAAAAGTGACGCATTGGCAAGTTCCATTCCTGTCAATTCCGTAACTACCGTTTGGAAGTTTAACAACGCTTCCAATCGTCCTTGCGCTATTTCCGCTTGGTATGGCGTGTAGGCTGTATACCAACCTGGATTTTCTAAAATATTGCGTTGAATTACTGGCGGAGTTACGGCTTCGTGGTATCCTAAACCAATATATGTTTTGAAAATTTTATTGTGACCTGCAAGCTGTTGCATGTGCGCTAAAAATTCGTTCTCGCTCAATCCTTCTGGAAGAGCAAGTGCTTCTCGCAAACGAATTCCGTCAGGAATAGTTTCGTTCATTAAGTGTTCAATGGAGTCCACTCCGATAGTTTCTAACATTTGTGGAACATCTTTCGAGCGAATTCCATTATGTCTCAATGAAAAAGAATCAGTTTTCATCAGCTATGTGTTTCTTTTTTATAGTTGTGCTTATAACGTGCAAAAATACAACTAAAAAATTACTTCTAAGCAATTTTATAAGTCGGCGAATACGGAAAGTTTTTAACGAAAAAGTTGGGTTATGAACAGTTTGGTTATTTTTGTGTAATGAATGTTTTCAAAAGGCTTTTCGATTTTTATTTAGATAGCAGTATTCATATAGGATTAAGCGTATATGCATTGACGTATACGACGTTGATTTTTTTCAAAATGCCGTATGACGAAGCTGTTTTATATTTCACATTTTATAGTACGATTGTGACGTATAATTTTATAAAATATGGAAGTTCAGCAAAGCAATATTTTTTTGTCGCCACTCGATACTTGCGATATATACAAATTTTGAGTTTTGTGTGTTTCGTATTGGCGTGTTATTATGCGCTTCAATTGCAATTGAAAACGTTGTTCGTAGCTGTTGGATTGGGCTTGTTGTCTACTTTATATATTTTACCATTTTTACCCAAACAGAAAAATCTACGAACGTTACCAGGCTATAAAATTGCAGTTGTGGCGTTGTGTTGGACAGGCGTTACGGTAGTTTTACCTTTGCTAAATGCAGATGTTTCCTTAGTAGAAACCAACGTGTTTTTACTGTGCTTACAGCGTTTTCTCTTGATTTTGATTTTGATGATTCCGTTTGAGATTAGCGACATGTCGTATGATGACGCAGCTTTAGGAACTTTGCCACAACGATTGGGAATTTTGCAAACGAAGCGACTCGCCTATGTGTGGATTCTGTTGTTTATTGTGTTGGAATTTTATCTTAGAAATGCTTTCTCAGTAGCGTTTTTTATTGCTGCTGGAATTGGATTGTTGTTGATTGTATCTATTTGGCAATCGCGCATAAAAAAATCGAAATACTTTACTGCTTTTTGGGTGGAAAGTATTCCGATTGTATGGTTTTTACTGTTGTTACTTTGTACTTAGTATTTGCTCATTTCTTCTTGCAATTTGCGTTGCATTTCTTCCTTCTTTTCTTGTTCAATAGCATCAATATTTGATTTTTTCATCAATTCAGTCAACTTGCTATTTTTGTTTGAATATGCACGTGTAATATGGCACCAAGAAAGTCTTACTTTAAGTTTTACTTTTTCCCAAAAGCTAGCCTCGCCATATTGCGATTTATCACAAATATGTTTGGCTTCTTCACAGGAAATGAAAAATTTGAATTTTGTACTCATCTGCATTCGTATTAATACCAGTTTTGCTCTAAACATCCAGAAAGCGCTGTCCGTGCTCTATGGATAATTACCCAAAGGTTAGACGCGGTGATATTCAAATCATTACAAATTGTTTCGGTGTCGTATCCTAAAATGGTTTTCATTTTAAAAATCGTGGCTTGCTTTTCAGGAAGCTTGTCAATACAATCTTCAATAGCCAATCCGAGTTCTTCATTTTGCATCACATCTTCCGCGTTTCTGTCAAAAGTATCTGCTACACGTTCTTCCAACCAATCACCTTCCGATTCTGTATCAGCATTGTAATTAATTCTAACTTCTGCTTGTCCTTTTTTTGAATTTATTTTGCGATAATAATCAATAATTTTTCGCTTTAAAATAGAAATCAACCACGTACGTTCAGAAGCTTCTCCTTTAAAGTTTTCCATAGATTTTAATCCCGCAAAAAAGGTTTCTTGGACTAAATCTTGCGCAGTTTCTCTATCGTTTACCCGCACTATGGTGTAATTGAAAAGATAATCCGCATAAAGCGCAATCCATTTATTAGGATCCAGTTGGTTGTTTGGCATTTGAGAACTGTTATTTTTTCAAATGTAAACGATATTGTTGAAATAAAAAATTATTGCACGAATGGAAAAACAGCTCAATTTGTTAAAAATCACAATTCTGCACGCTGTTTGAGGTGTAGATTCCGTTCGTGTAAAAATTTGGTGAGATACGATTTGAGAACGAGGTAATTAAAAATTCGTCCAAAAATACCATACGGCACTTCGTACGAAAGCTTGTCAATCATTTCCGTTTGGTTGTTTGTTTCGTTGAAAATATGTTCATGTCGGAAACTTTTAAAGACACCTTTTACCATTTCATCCACAAAAAAAGTGGGCGATTCCATTTCGGAAATAATACTGGTGTGTTGCAAATACAAACCAAAATGCTTGGCGCGCCACGTCACCGTTTCTCCCAAGTTGATTTTCCCAGAAGTTCTGCCAGCAATGGCTTTTTCGCGCGTGTTTTTAGTAGAATTTTCATGTTCCGTGATGTTTCTTGCCAAGTCAAAAACTGTTTCAATTGGTGCGTTGACGGTTGTTTTTAGGTGAATTGTGGTCATGAATTATTCTGATAAGAAACGAGCGTATTTAAGAGAAGATTACTCAAGTTTCATTTTATGAAATATAGTATGGTATGTATGATTTTCATACTTTTTTTTGCTAATTATTGTATCTATTTTCTTATTGAAATAACACTCATAAACATCATAGTCTTTTTCTGCTACTTTCAATTCAAAACAATCACCTTCATTTATGTTATGTTTATCAATTGTTCCAGAATAAGTAGTGTAAACTTTATGAAGTACAGTGTCATTTTTTATAAAAAAGAATAAGATTCTATCTTCGAAGCCTCTTGTTTTGGAAGCTCTTGGTTTTAATTTTTCGATACAAGCTATTGTGAAAAAAGAATTTTCAAGCTGTTCTTTTTCATAGTTTTTTATCCATTTCGCCATTAAGAAAATTAGAAAAAAAGTGATTGCAACTGTTAGTATTGCGAAAAAAGTATCTTTTCTAGTCCAAGGCTTTGGTTTTCTTTTTTTATACTTTTTCAGTAAAAGTTGAATTAGTTTGGTACGAAGTATTTCAATCATAAATTAAATTAGAAAATGGAATCGAATGATTTTAAATTTTTAATAAAAATACTAATTATAACGATTGGTAATTTCTGAAATTGCTTCCTCAACAACAGGATATTGAAATTGAAAACCCGTCGCGAGTAATTTTTCAGGAATGACATACCTACTTTTTAAAATTAATTCGGCTTCCGTTTTGATGATACGTGCGCCCAATTGTAACAACCATTTCGGTTGTGGCAAACCAATAGGAACTTTTAAAACCTTACGAATGGTTTTCATGAACTCTTTATTCGGAATTGGATTTGGCGATGTAACATTAAAGATTCCTCTAGCTTGTTGTTCGAGCAGAAATTCTATTGCGCGACAGAAATCATGTTCGTGAATCCAGCTTACTTTTTGGTTTCCGCTTCCTTGCGTTCCGCCCAATCCGAACTTGGTTAAATTTTTTAGCGGAATGAACGCACCACCATTTTTACCTAATACAATGGAAGTTCGCACCGCAATTTTGTTTGTTTTTGGTGTGTTGCTGCCAAAAAATGCTTTTTCCCACGCTTTGGCAACATTCATAGAAAAATCGTCGCCAATAACGCCGTTCTTCTCTGTCATTTTTTGTGCTAGCGAATGCTTGTAAATTGTGGCTGTAGACGAATTTATCCAAACTTTTGGTGGCACAGCACATGCTTGAATAGCTTCGCCCAACACTTTTGTTGAATCAATTCGTGAGTTTAAAATTTCGGCTTTGTTTTTTTCGTTGTAACGGCAGTCTACCGATTTTCCCGTAAGGTTGATAAGTGCGTCTGCTCCTTCCAATTCGGTCACCCAAATATCCAACGTTTTTGCGTTCCATTGGACGTAGCGTAACTTGTCATTTCCGGTTTCTTTAGTATTTCTAGATAGGATAACGATTTCAACATCTTTCGGCAAAAAGTAGGACACCAACGATTGTCCTAAAAATCCACTTCCGCCTGCAATGATTATTTTTCTCATAGTATTATTTTTTTGCTGTAATGATGTAATAGCCAAAATTTGTCAAGCTCAAGCTACTTAGTAAAGCGAAAAATGAACCTTTTAAATTCTTTTTACTCTCTGGTTTAAGCGGCTCTTTTTTGAAAAGCTTTTTTAAGATAAATCCGCTTATAGCAAATGGGACGTGTAACACTGACGGAGCTACTCTATACCAAATATTTTGCACTTTAATATCTTTGAAACCAATAGTTTTCATATCATCAATCACGCGATGTATATTTCCTAAACTTTCCAAACTCCAAGAATCACACAAGCCTTGATACGTGTATTTTGCTAATGGATTCATCTGTTCAAGGTCTTTTTTGGTAAACGCATCTGCAATGACAAACATAGCGTTGGGTTTTAAAATGCGATAGGTTTCCTGTAGTGCATCCGTACTACAACCAGAATGGCACAAACTTTCAATTGCCATAGCGCCATCAAACGTATTTTCTTTGAGAAATGTATTTCGGTAATCTCTATTTAAAATGGTAGCGCGTTCAGAGTTTAGCAGTTCATTTCCTTTTTCTACTTGAAATGAAGAAATCGTCAATCCTGTAATGGCTAATTTCGGGTGATTTTCAATTCCGTGACGAATAGAAGCGCCCATTCCACAACCCAAATCGACGATATGCTTTTTTTGATTTTTAATTTGTAATCGCTTGAAAATTTCCGCATTCATCTGATTGAGCATTCGGTCTCGTTTCAATAAATTCGTTTTAAACGGAACAAAATAACCAAAGTGCATATTCAAATCCTTACTCCAAAAGCGATAGTCGTCCGTTGCTTTGTCATAAAAATTGATGATTTGCTCTTTATTGGTAGGTTTTTGAAATTCCTTTTTTAGATAGGTGAGAAGACAGAGATTTTTCATGTTGTTATATTTTTAATAGAAATAAATTCCCATAAGATTGTATATAAATAGCAGCGTGTACACAGTGGCAAAAAGCACAAATAAAGTATTCATACCATACGAGCCTATTTTAAAAATTGGTTTTTGCGGAATGGTGTACATGGGGTAATAGGCAATTTGCGTCGCAACTTTTCCAACCCAATACATGCCGATTAATCCTGTAATGGCAAGTGCTAATGGAGTTTGATTTTTTAAATCGTTTGTCAACAGAATCGCAATCACGCCAAAGGAAAAATTCAATCCTTGAATGTATCTTCCGTACGTTTTGGCAATTTCCTGATTTAACGGTTTTAGTTTTTTTACATCTGTATACCAATCAAACACACGATGGCGAATGTACGGATAGATTAAAGCGGTAAATATTTGACCAATCCCGCCAAGGATAATGAGCCAATTTGGAATAAAATCTGTCATAATACACGTTTTTGAAGTTCAGCGATGATATAAGTGAAATAACCAGCAATTGCCATTGGAATAAGAATAGTTGTCAAAAACCATGTGGTTGAATCGGATAAAAATTCAAAACCAATGTTACTAAAAAGTACTAGTAATGTTATGCCTGTAATAATGGCATAGCTTTGTAAATGTTTTTGTATTCTTTCTGAAAATTTATTGTAATTGAATAGTAAAACAATAAAAAATAACACTTGTAAAATGCCTAGAATGAACTGCATAAACATGCCAGGAAGAATAAAACTGTATCCGAGCACTGTCAGTGCTAGTACAATGTTGTTGGTGTAATAAATAAATCTCATAACTATTATATTTTTTAAACTTTCAATAATTTGTGAAACATTAATTGAAAATAAAAAGGAAATTGAATTCCTTTCTACTTGTTATTTTAAAAGCTTGATGAACGTTTTAGTCAGCCAATTGGATTCTTGGTTTGCGATTCGGTTCAAAATTGCGTCGGCGGTGTCTGCCAGTTCATACAATGCTTTGGTTTGTTTGATGAATTCTTGCGTTTCTGCCGAGCCATCGTCTTCGATGTTGCTTACTTCTTTCAATACTTTTAACGTTGGTTGAATTTCGCGTCTGCTACGTTCTCGTGCGATTTGTCGCGCCAGTTCGTTAATATCTTTTTCAGAAGTGAAATACTCTTTGCGTTCTCCAGCTTTGGAAGCTTTAAAGACAATTCCCCAATCGATTAATTGGCGTAAATTCATACTGGTGTTTCCTCTCGAAATTTGTAATTCTTCCATAATGTCTTCCATCGATAATGGCTCAGGAGAAATTAAAAGTAAGGCGTGAATTTGTGCCATCGCTTTGTTGATGCCCCACAACGTACCAAGCGAACCCCAAGTTTGAATGAATTTATCTTTTGCTTCTGTCATTTTCATGATTCAAATATACAATAATTTTCAAACTTTCAAAAATTATTGAAAGTTTAATTTATTTTTTTGAGTTATAGTTAATGATTTAACCTACCAGATTGCCATAAGTTTCGCTGAAATTTTAGCAAAGATGTTTTAAAAGCGTGTATTTTCAGTCTAACAAGTCTAACAAGTCTAACAAGTCTAACAAGTCTAACAAGTCTAACAAGTCTAACAAGTCTAACAAGTCTACATTTCGACTGCGCTCAATGTGACATGTTTTTCTTTTTGTAAAAAGTATCTAACAAATTTGAAAAAAACTATTCTTCAACCAACAATCCCGCACGTTTTAGCAAAGCTTCTGGTTTTGGTTCGCTTCCGCGGAAACGCTTGTACAAAGTCATCGGATGTTCTGTACCACCTTTTGATAGTACATGCTCCACAAATTTCTTCGCGATTTCTCTGCTAAAAATATGATGTTCTTTAAAATATTCAAAAGCATCTGCATCCAATACTTCTGCCCATTTGTAACTGTAATATCCAGACGAATAACCACCTTGAAAAATATGTGAAAACGACGTACTCATACAGGTTTTTGGATTTTCTGGAAATAGACGCGTGTTCTCAAAAGCGGCTGTTTCATGCGCTTTTACGTCAGTAATATTTGTTGGGTCAATACCGTGCCAACTCATATCTAACAAGCCAAAACTCAATTGGCGTAAAGTTGCCATTCCTTCTAAAAATGTAGCCGAAGCCTTTATTTTTTCAATATATTCCATCGGAATGATTTCTCCCGTTTCATAGTGTTTTGCAAAAATAGCCAGCGCTTCTGCTTCGTAACACCAGTTCTCCATTACCTGACTTGGCAATTCCACAAAGTCCCAAAACACGGATGTTCCGCTCAAACTTGGGTAGGTAGTGTTTGCCAACATACCGTGTAGTGCGTGTCCAAATTCGTGAAATAATGTAGTCACTTCATTAAAGGTCAACAACGAAGGTTTGGAGGCTGTTGGTTTTGTAAAATTACACACAATAGATACATGCGGACGTTCTACTGTACCATTTTTGCGATATTGCGACTTGTACGATGTCATCCAAGCGCCATTTCGTTTGCCTTTTCGCGGATGAAAATCTGCATAAAAAACAGCCACAAAATTATTATCACCATCAAAAACTTCGTAGGTTTTCACATCTTCATGATACACATCAATATCAAAAACTTGCTCAAAACGAATATCAAATAGTTTTTCAGCAACCGTAAACGCGCCGTCAATGACATTTTCAAGTTTAAAATACGGTTTGAGTTTTTCATCGTCCAAATTGAACAATTCTTGTTTCAATTTTTCAGAATAATAGGAGCTGTCCCAACTTTGCAATTGCTCAATGCCATCTAGTTTTTTCGCAAAGTTTGACAATTGTGTAAATTCACGTGCTGCGGCAGGTTTTGCCTTTTCGAGCAATTCATTTAAGAAAGCAGTCACTTTTTCAGGAGTTTCCGCCATGCGCTCTTCCAAAACAAAATGTGCGTGCGTTTCGTAACCTAACAAATTGGCACGTTGATGACGAAGTTTTGCAATTTCCAACACATTGGCTTGATTGTCCAACTCGTCACCCTTAAATGCTTTCGAACCAAAAGCAGTCGCCATTTTTTGGCGTAATTCACGGTTTTCAGCATACTTCATAAAAGGAATATAGCTTGGATAATCGAGGGTGAAAATCCAGCCTTCTTTGTCTTCGCTTTTTGCAAGCGCTTTGGCCGTTTCCAATGCGCCACTTGGGATTCCTGCCACGTCTTTTTCATCGGTCAAATGCAGTTGAAACTTATTCGTTTCAGCCAAAACATTTTCACCAAAAGTCAAGCTCAATTTCGAAAGCTTTTTATCAATGTCTCGTAAAATTTCTTTCTTTTCGGCTGGTAAATTGGCGCCATTTCGTGAGAACGACTTGAATTTTTTATCGAGTAAGGTACGCTGCTCTGTTGTCAAGTCGAGCGAATCTTTCTGCGCATACACAGCTTTGACACGTTCAAATAAACCTTCATTCAAAATGATATCATTAGACAGCTCGGTCATTTTTGGAGAAATCTCTTGTGCCATTTTTTGAATATTCTCATTGGTTTCTGCCGAATTCAAATTGAAGAAAATGCTTGTAATGCGATCCAGTTGTTCACCAGAAAATTCTAGCGCTTCAATGGTATTTTCAAAAGTAGGTGGATTCGTATTGGAAACAATTTTCTCAATTTCTTCTTTTGTGCGTAAAATCTCAATATCAACAGCGTTTATATAGTCATTTTCATCAATTTGTGAAAATGGAGCTGTCGTATGTTTTGTAGGAAATTTTTTTGTTAAAACTGTCATTTAGTCGATGCTTTTGTGTGATTTATCGATTTTAACTCTACAACTCTGTAAGAAAAAACTATATTCGAAGGATATTCGTAGATTTAAAAATCAGGTCTGCTTTTTTTAAAAAAGTTGAGAAACCAAAGATAAAAAAATTACGTATAAAAACGATAAATACTACCGAATGAAAAAGAGTTTGTTTTTACTGAGTATTGTGCTATTTTTCACACTTGTCTCAGTAGCACAGCCGCCGAATGATGGTTATTATTTAGATGGAGTTAACGATTATATTGAATTGATTGATTCTGACAATATCAATACGACAATTGTTAACAACAGAACCATTGAAGGCTATTTTAAGGTTGATGATGCTACTAACAGGCAAGTCATTTATAAAGAAGGAGGCGGTTCAAGAGGAATCGTTATTTATGTTGAAAATAATTATATAGTTGTTGGCGGATATAACCGATCGAACAGCGATTACACACCACGATGGGATGGAACATATTTTAGAGAACCTATCAGTAATGGCACTTGGTATCATGTGGCATTGGTGTTTGATAATGTTTCGACTCCTGTAAATAATCCAATTGCTGCTTCTGACAATACCAACTTAAAATGGTATTTGGATGGAACACTGATGGACTCCAGAGCAGGTTTTGAAATTAGAGGACATTCTGGAGATGTCAATTTAGGACGTTCCGATTCTAATTTTCGATATCCTAATTGTACTTCTTGGACTACTGGTGGAAGTTCAGAATACTGTTTTGATTCAAACAGTCAATCCAACGCAAACAACTATTTTGGAGGAAATATTTGGGGATTCAGAATTTGGGACGATGTACGAACCGCTACAGAAATTGACACCAATAAAGACGTACTCATCACTTCCGTCGGAACTGATGGTTTGGTTGCTGCACTGGATGGTGATACCATTTCTTATTTAAATGATAGCAATGCCGTTACAACAGCTTCTGCAAGTAACAAAACGGTCATTACGTGGTCAACAACCGCAGCGACTACAAGTTGGACAACTGACTCCAATTGGGTTGGTGGCGTTGCTCCAGATGCGACAAAATTGGAATCGGTTATCATTCCTTCGTCAGCGAGTAATTATCCTGTGTTAACGGCGCACACTGTGGTTGGAGAACTAACAGTAAGTGCATCTGCTAGCATTACTGTAAATGCTGGCGCTACACTAGATGTATATTACGACATTACCAATAACGGAACAATTACCATTGAAAATGATGGCGCATTGCTCGCGCGTGAAAATATTCCCGTAAAAGGAACAGGAAACTTTATTGTAAAGCGAGATTCTCCAAATTATACTGACCGATATTTTTATTCGTATTGGTCTACACCTGTTGATGAAACCAGTTCTGTAATTGCTACAATTTTTCCGAATGTTGGCGGCTATGACTATTATTGGGATGCTTCTTCAACAAATGCATTTTGGAATAATAATCACACCAATATGGAAGTCGGGCGTGGCTATGCGTTTAGAGCGAATCACTTTAATGTAGAAACTGCCATTTTTGATGGAACTGTAAACAATGGAGACATCACAGAGCCTGTTTTTTACACCAATGACCCAAATTCAGGAGAATCTGGCTATAATATCATCGGAAATCCGTATCCATCAGCTATTGATTGGCAACAGTTTCACGCAGACAATGCTGACGAAATTGAAGGAACTGTCTATTATTGGAGACAAACCGATGCACCTGTAGGTGACAATTTAGCGTCCGATTACATAGAATATAACAATACAGGTTCCAATCCATTAGGAGCTGCTAATGGAAATATTGGCGTAGCGCAAGGTTTTGCAGTACAGGCGAAAAGTACAGGAAGTGGCTCGGTAACATTTAAAAACGCACACAGATTAGTTGCTAACAATACACAGTTTTTTAGAGCGAACAGTAGCGATGTTGCCTTTACTACAGAATCTACAGCTACAAGCAACAGCGCAACAGACGGACGTTTGTCACTGCGCTTGGCTGGAAACGGATTGTATGTAACGCAATTACTAGGCTTTATCCCGCAAGGAACTACAAATTTTGACGATTTATACGATGGAACATTCATCAATGAAGGTGCAGGAATTGAATTTTATTCGTTTTTGGCTACGAACAAACTATCGATTCAAGCTTTGCCAGAATTGAACAATACTGATGTGGAAGTTCCTTTAGGATATCAAGTGCTTTCCAGCGGAACATATACATTGTCTATTGATGTAGAATATCTTTCGCAAGATTTTGATATTATTCTAGAAGATAGATACCAAGGTACATTTACCGATTTACGTCAAACAGCTTACACATTTACAACAAGTCCCACCGAAGAAAATGATCGTTTCTTTTTAAATATTCAATACAGAAATACATTAAGCATTGACGATGTTCAGATTGCAGAAGATGAAGTACAAGTTTTAATCAGTGGAAACACTTTACAAACCATCACCAAGCGTACTGATATGGAAACGATTGTATTGTATGATATTTCTGGAAAGCAATTATTACAGCGTGAATATGCTAGTAACATCATACTGCCACAATTAGCGAAAGGTGTGTATATTGTGCAATATACCACTGAAAATGGAGCTGTGTTGACTAGAAAAATTTTGAAGCCGTAACAAATCACGGAAGAGATTCGATTATTTACGTATTATTGTTGTAGAGATTTATGGACCCCAAACCGCTCTATCATGAAAACAAAATTGGTCACTTTTGGACTATTTTTTGTCGTTTGTATGTCGTTACATAGTCAAATTCATATTGAAAATGCTAGCAAACGCACAGACAGCATCACCAAAAATGTAGAAAGCAGTCCCACCGATGGACGAATTTCGTTACGATTGGCTGGAAACGGCTCTTTTGTGACCATTTTGATAGGTTTTATTCCTGAAGGAACGGTTAACTTTGATGATGGTTATGATGGTTCGTTTATCAATGATGGACAAGCAATTGAATTTTATTCTTTTTTGGGTGCGATGCGATTGTCCATTCAAGCCTTACCAGAACTGACAAATGTGGATATGCAAGTTCCGTTAGGCTACGAACTAACGTCCGATGGAGATTATACGATATCTATTGATGCAGAATTTTTAGATCCAAACTTCGATATCATTCTTGAAGATAGTCATCAAAATGTATTTACGGATTTACGCCAAACAGGATATACGTTTTCAGGAATTACAGGAGAAACACATGATCGTTTTTTTCTAAATTTGGTATATCGGAACACGCTAAGCCTTGATGAATTCACAGAAGCTTCTCAAGCTATTCATGCCTATTTTTCTGGAAATTATTTAAAATTACATACCAAACGCACCGATATTTCCAAAGTGACTGTATATACAACAATAGGTAAACAACTACTTACGAGTGATTTTGCACAAAAAATCATGCTTCCAAACCTTTCCAACGGAGTTTACATTGTACGTTTCACTACTACATCAGGAACACAAATCACTCAAAAAATCAAAAAACAAACCATCTAATCACACTTTATCGATAAAAATTGTATTTCATCGATTTCTCAAAGAAATTTTTTTGCCATTCTTCTAACGGTTAGATAATTAGGAATTTTGTCCTGTTGATTTAGTAGTAAGATATTTTTTTTCATGGTTTAACAATAATATACGTAACCTACTTGACACATTTAGTACAATGTTGATAGCCCTAATTAACTGTATTATAATTAAAATGGATTGGTTGATGAAAGCCCTTTAAATTCTTTAAAGGGTTTTTTTATGCGCTAAATTGAAGCTACAATGAGCCTAAAAAGGCAAAAAAATGTCTTTTATCGAAAAGTTGTAGCGTTTCAACGGAAAAACAAATTTTCATCTCCTAAAAAAGACGGAAACATTTACAATACAATACATTTGAAACATCATTACAAACTGGTTTATCCGATTTATTCTGGGGTAAAAAAATGATTAATAATATGGTAGGTTAGTTTTATTTTTAGATAGTTTGTAAGATCACAAAAGCCGCTTTAAAGCGGCTTTTGATGTTTTTATACGTTACTCGAAGTAAACTTTATATGTCAAAGCAGTAGTTTTATCTTTTCCTGCGGTTTTATATTCTCCTTAAAGAGAAAAACAAAAACACCTCTGGAAATCGTAGATTCATGAGTTCCTTTATTTAAAATAGAAAACTCACGAACTAAAAGTGCCCTTTCTTTTGTTTCTTTTCTTTGGGCAAGCAAAGAATAAGAAAATAAAGAACTTAAAATCTAGTTGTTTACGTTTTTGTTATTGAAAAAAAATTTTTAGAATAAAAATTTATATCGAATAGGCGCTTTATTTAGCAACTTTCTTAGCGCCTTCAATCACTTTCTGTTTCAAACCTTCTTTGTATACTAAAATTTTATCCAACACACACTTATCAGAACTTCCGATAATCTGTGCTGCTAAAATTCCAGCATTCTTTGCGCCATCTAATGCAACAGTTGCTACAGGAACGCCGCCAGGCATTTGCAAAATGGACAATACAGAATCCCAACCGTCAATTGAATTTCTAGATTTTACAGGCACACCAATCACAGGTAGTGGAGACAAGGAAGCCACCATGCCAGGTAAGTGTGCTGCGCCACCAGCGCCCGCAATAATCACACTGATGCCGCGCGTGTGTGCATTTTTTCCATAGTCAAACAACTTCTCAGGAGTTCGATGTGCGGATACAATATCGACTTCAATTTCAATATCAAAACCTTCCAAAATATCGATTGCTTCTTGCATTATAGGAAGATCGCTAGTACTTCCCATAATAATTCCCACTTTTGCCATATTATTTGCTAATTACGTTGATTGTTTGTTTTACTTCCGCTGCTACTTTTCGTGCTGCTGCCACATCTTCGTTTACAATAGTTACATGTCCCATTTTACGAAACGGACGTGTTTGTTTTTTTCCATAAATATGTGGTGTTACACCTTCCATTTGCATGATTTTCTCAATATTTTCATAGACTACATCACCTGTATGACCTTCGGCGCCCACTAAATTGACCATAATTCCCGCGACTTTACTTTCGGTTTTTCCTAACGGAAGATTCAAAATAGCACGTACATGTTGTTCAAATTGATCTGTATAGCTTGCTTCAATGCTGTAATGTCCGCTATTATGTGGTCTTGGTGCGACTTCATTAACTAAAATTTCATCGTTTTGGGTTTGAAACATCTCCACAGCTAAAATTCCCGTATGCTGAAACGCTTCTGACACTTGCAACGCGACTTTTCTAGCTTTTTCTTCAATTTCTTGAGGAATTCGTGCTGGACAAATTACATATTCTACCTGATTGGCTTCTGGGTGAAACTCCATTTCGACCACAGGATAGGTTTTCATTTCGCCTGAAACATTTCGCGCTACAATCACAGCAAGTTCATTCTTAAAATCAATCATTTTCTCTGCCATACACTCTACATTGGGCAACGTTTCCAAATCTTCTACCGTACGTATCACTTTTACGCCGTTTCCGTCATAGCCAAATTGCGTGCTTTTCCACACAAACGGAATGGAAATAACGTCGTTTTCTACACTGTGTATCAATTCTTCCAATGACATATAAATTGAAAAAGGTGCTGTCGGAATGTTGTTTTTTTGATAAAAAAGCTTCTGAACTCCTTTATTTTGAATCGTTTGTAAGGTTTTTGGAGAAGGATATACCTGTACACCTTCATCTTCCAATTTTTGCAAAGCATCGACGTTTACGTGTTCAATTTCGAACGTTAATACATCTACTTTTTTTCCAAAATTATACACCGTATTAAAGTCCATCAAATCACCTTGATGAAATTCGTTACAAGCAATTTTACACGGAGCTTCGGCACTTGGATCTAAGACCGAAGTATATATATCAAACTTTCGCGTAGCGTACAACATCATTTTTCCTAATTGTCCGCCACCTAGAATTCCCAATTTAAAATCAGAGGAGAAATAATTCATCAGTTTTTACATTTTTGACAAAAGTACAAATCTAAACTCGTAAAAGTAAATTCGTTAAAATCAATTTGTATCTTTGCACCTTTAAAAGCATTTTGAGCTGCAATTTGGCAGAAATTCATAGAAAAAGAACAAAAGCGTGATCAAATTACACGATAAATATTTCAAGAAATTCATCTCTCAAGAACAAATTCAAGAAGCTGTTGCGAAAATGGCGATGGAAATTGCCAAAGATGTCAAAGAAGAGCAACCTATCTTCGTTGGAATTTTGAACGGTGTTTTTATGTTTTTTGCTGATTTTATGAAAGTTTACAATTATCCGTGCGAAATGACTTTTGTAAAATTATCATCCTATCATGGAACCTCTTCTTCGGGCGAAATTAAAGAGCTGATTGGGCTTTCGCAAGATATTGAAGGAAGAACGGTGATTGTTTTGGAAGATATTATCGACACGGGAAACACACTCGACGAATTGCACGCGATTTTTAAGGCAAAAAAAGTAAAAGACTTTAAAATTGGAACTTTATTTTTTAAGCCAGAAGCTTATCAAAAACAACACAAAATAGATTATA
The DNA here is from genome assembly GCF_003054265.1 of Kordia periserrulae. Classification (GTDB taxonomy): domain Bacteria; phylum Bacteroidota; class Bacteroidia; order Flavobacteriales; family Flavobacteriaceae; genus Kordia; species Kordia periserrulae. Next base: position 94,141 of record NZ_QBKT01000005.1, read on the forward strand.
TCGGAATGGAAATTCCCAACGAATTCATTGTCGGGTACGGACTCGATTATGACGAATTGGGAAGAAATCTACCCGAAGTATACCAATTACACACAAACAACATGATTAATTTAATTTTATTCGGAAAGCCAGGTGCTGGAAAAGGAACACAGGCAAATTTCTTAAAAGAAAAATACAATTTAGTGCATATCTCAACAGGAGATGTGTTTCGATACAACATAAAAAACGGAACAGAATTAGGCGTTTTAGCAAAATCCTATATTGATAAAGGCGATTTGGTTCCTGACGAAGTAACGATTAACATGTTGCAAGCGGAAGTGGAGAAAAACCCAGAGGCGAACGGATTTATCTTTGATGGTTTCCCAAGAACCACCGCGCAAGCCGAAGCACTCGATAATTTCCTAACAACAAAAGACATGGGAATTTCTGCAACAATCGCATTAGAAGCAGATGATGAAATTTTGATTCAACGTTTGCTAGAGCGTGGAAAAGTAAGTGGAAGAGCAGACGATCAAGACGAAGCTAAAATTAGAAATCGTTTTGACGAATACAATCAAAAAACGGCTCCGTTGATTGATTTTTACAAGAAGCAAAACAAATTTCACAGTGTGAACGGAATCGGAACGATTGAAGAAATCACTGTGCGTTTAAGTTCAGTTATTGATGAATTATAACAACGAAATTTACATACAAAAATTACAACAAGAATTGGCGCCGCTGCAACAACAAATCGTGGCGCATTCTTTATACAACAACGTGAATTCTGTAGCCGCGTTGAATACGTTTATGGAGTATCACGTTTTTGCGGTATTTGATTTTATGTCACTGCTCAAAGCATTGCAACTTCATCTCACGCAAACAAACGTGCCGTGGACACCGAAAGGAAATCCTGCTACGCGTCGTTTTATCAACGAAATTGTTTTTGGTGAAGAAAGCGATGTCGATAAAGACGGAAAACCGTTGAGTCACTACGAAATGTATGTAGAAGCGATGGAAGCTTCTGGAGCCAATACAAAGACAATTCAAGAGTGTATATTACATATTGAAAACGGTCAAAATATTGCGGAAAGTCTTGAAGCAGTCAACGCAACAAAAGCGGTTCAGGAATTTGTCAACTTTACGTTTTCTATCATACAAACACAGGAAGTCCATAAAATTGCAGCGGTTTTTACCTTTGGTCGCGAAGATTTAATTCCGAATATGTTTTTAGAAATGGTGAAAGGAATTGATCAAAAAGGAATTGATGTCAATTTGGATAAATTTATTTATTATTTAGAACGACATATTGAATTGGACGGTGACGAACACGGACCTTTGGCATTGCAGATGGTACAAGAACTGTGCGGTTCAGACGTTCAAAAATGGCAAGATTGTATCGAAGTCAGTAAACAAGCGTTGCAACACAGAATCAATCTCTGGACAGCCATTGAAACCAAAATAGTGCGACACTTGCAACGAGAATTTGCATAGTCAACTACTTCGGGGCAAGCTCATAAAGCATTCCGTAGCAACTATTAAAAATATTTCTACGCAAGCGTCGGAGCATTATAAATCTCGATTATCGAGTAAAACAACGAAAAAATGACAGAAGGGAATTTTGTAGATTATGTAAAAATGCATTTGACTTCCGGAAACGGAGGAAAAGGCTCTATGCACTTATTGCGCGAAAAATACAACGCAAAAGGCGGTCCTGATGGCGGAGATGGCGGACGTGGCGGACATATCATCGTACGCGGAAATCAAAACCTTTGGACGCTGTTTCACTACAAATTGAAACGACACTTCAAAGCAGGTCACGGCGAACATGGAAGTGGAAATCGTAGTACGGGAGCTGATGGCGAAGATATCTATTTAGATGTTCCGTTGGGAACGGTAGTTCGTGATAAAGAAACCAATACGATTCTTTTTGAAATTACCGAACACGGCGAGGAAAAAATCATTGCTAAAGGAGGAAAAGGCGGACGCGGAAACTGGCATTTTAAATCGTCCACAAACCAAACACCACGCTATGCGCAACCTGGCATTCCTGGTGAAGAAATTGACGTGATTTTTGAATTGAAAGTCTTAGCAGATGTCGGTTTGGTAGGATTTCCGAATGCTGGAAAATCTACGCTGTTGTCTGTAATCACTTCGGCAAAACCTAAAATTGGCGATTATGAGTTTACGACCTTAAAACCAAATTTAGGCATTGTAGAATACCGCGATTTCAAATCGTTTGTCATGGCAGACATTCCTGGAATCATTGAAGGAGCTGCGGAAGGAAAAGGTTTGGGACATTACTTTTTGCGTCATATAGAGCGAAATTCGACCTTGCTATTTTTAATTCCTGCCGACAGCGCCGATATTTCCAAAGAATACGACATCTTACTCAACGAATTAAAAAAATACAATCCCGAATTGTTAGATAAAGAACGTTTTATCGCCATTTCAAAATCAGACATGTTAGACGACGAACTGAAAGCCGAAATGCGCGTTGAATTGGATAAAGATTTAAGCGTTCCGTACATGTTTATTTCTTCTGTAGCACAACAAGGCATTATGGAGTTGAAAGACAAACTCTGGGAAATGTTAAACAAATAATAATGAGCGACTTTTGAGTCGCTTTTTTTGTATCTTTTTTCAAAATAAATCATCAATCATCATGAATATTCATAGTTTCAAAACACTTTTTGTTTGTCTTTTTTTAGTTGGGATTCAATTAAGTTTCGCACAAAAAGATGAACGTATTTCTACCATAGATTTTGTGCAGATTGTGGATAACAATAGAGAAGAAGCATTGTTTTATTACGAACACAACTGGAAAATTTTACGATTACTAGCAATGAAGCAAAAGTATATTTCTTCGTTTGAAATTATGGAAACATCGTATTCGGAAGAAGCGCCGTTTCATCTCATGTTGATTACAACATACACCAACAAAGAACAATACGAACAACGCGAAGAACATTTTCAAGAACTCATCAAACAAAAAGGAAAGCTAGAACTATTAAACGATAAAAAACCGCCACAATTCCGAAAAAATATATTCCGCAAAGAAAATGTGCAGCATTTGTCTGAGGGAATTTCGGTGATAAAACATTAGCACAGTTTCTCGTAAAATCTTTAAATTGTCTTACCAAAAAACAACACCATGAAACCAACATTATTTGTCTACGGCGGACAAGTCAATCAAGAATTTGTAAAATACACCGCAAGACTCACAGGAAAACCAAAACCACGAATTTGCTTTTTACCAACTGCCACAGGCGATGCGCCTTGGTATATTGAATATTGGTATGAATTGTGTCACAACATCGAAGTGGAACCGCATGTGCTTAAAATTTGGATTAGTTCCAGTTCGCAGGATTGGGATTTTGAAGACTATTTAATGGAAATGGACGCTATTATTGTCGGTGGCGGCAATACACTCAACATGATGACCTTGCTCAAAGCACACGAAATTGACAAAGCGTTGATGAAAGCGTATAAAAGTGGAATCATTTTAGCTGGAGGAAGTGCAGGTTCATTGTGTTGGTTTAATGGCGGATTTACAGATTCACGACCAAAACAACTCACCTTTGTTGAAGGCTTCAATTTCTTGCCGTACAGTCACTGTCCACATTACCATTCCGAAGCGTCGCGACGTCCGTTGTATCATCAAAATATTGCCAAGGAAATCTTAACCGATGGCTATGCGTGTGATGATTTGGCAGGCATTGTTTTTGAAAATGAAAAACCAGTCAAAGCCATTGCGTTAAACGAAAACCATCATTCGTATTACGTGTACAAAAAGGACGGTGAAGTAGTGGAAGAACGTTTGGATGCGGAGATTATTTAGTTTTTTATGTTGAATTTTTAGTTGCTTCTAAGTCTATACTTGTCAACCTACAAACTATGGAAAATCATAGCTGTTCTCGATACAACGAACTTGCGTTCGTCACTCGAACTGACGTCTTGTGGAGCTTGAGATATAAGTAGTGAGTATTGAGATTTTTTCAATCAAAAATCAAAAATCAGCAATCAACAATCGTTAATCAAAATCGTCACTTCGAGTGAAATCTTGAAGAGGTTTTGTATCGAGAAGTACTTTGAAATTAAAATTTTGAATGTTGGATGCTGAATTTTAAATTACGCTAAACTCTTAAACTTATAAACCTATAAACTCCAAAGAGCAAACAATAAACCATTGGTACATTTTCAAATTATCAAATTGGCACATTAAAAAAAACTTACAATCTCATAGCTTTCTTTGTTTCCAATACCTTACCATCAGCAGTAATTTTGATTAAATAAATGCCTTTTGGTTGTTTTGACAAATCAATTTGCGGAAGTTTGGATAATTGTGTGTACGTATTTGATTGTAATAACTGTCCGTTCAAATTAAACACTTCTGTAGTGAGTTGCGTGTAATTTTCATGCAGCTGTAGCTGAAACAATCCAGTTGCGGAAGGATTGGGAAAAAGTGAATTCAATCGTTCTTCTCCTTGAATTCGTTTAAAATTGGATGAAGTTTCTTTTTCAATTTCGGTTCCGACACAGCCAAAACAACAGCAACACAATTTTACACAATGAATAGTTCCCCCATAACCAACAACTTCAACGGTATCCATTTTTTCCCAACTATATAAAAGATTGACTTTTATTTCTTTTGCATCACTTACGGGAATTTCTTTTGTTTCAAAACCTAAATAGGAAATTTCTAAAATATCGTTTGGTTCCACTTCAATAGCAAAGCGTCCGTGTTTGTTGGTAATGGTGCCGTTTTTAGAATTTTTCACAATCACATTCGCGTCCGCCAATACGTTTTTTTCTTCGTCATAAATAGTTCCTGTCAATGTACGTTTCTGCGCAAAGCAAGTGATGGAAATACTGAAAAATAAAGTAAAAAGTAATATTCGTTTCATATTTTTTTGGTTTGATTATGATTCAAAACTAGCAGAAACAGCAATTGTAAAAAAGCAGTAATGCGTGAACAAGCATTTTCAATGAGGGAAATTTTGAGTTTTTAAAAAACTAAATAGTTAAACTTGTGAACTATAGAAAATCGTAGCTGTTCTCGATACATTTTTCCTTCATTTCGACAAGCTCAATGTGAGGAAAAATACTCGAACTGACGTATTGTGGAACTTGAGATAGTATTGAGATTTTTTTAAAACTAAACCTTTAAACTTCAAACAACAAACCGTCACTTCGAGTGAAATCTTGAAAAGATTTTGTATCGAGAAGTGCTTTGAAACTAAAATTCTGAATGTTGAATGCTGAACTTTAAATTACGCTAAACTCTTAAACTTATAAACCCATAAACTCCAAAAAAAACTATTCAAACGTCAAACGAATTCCTTTGGTATGACTTCTCAATTCAGGCGCGTACATGCTTTCAATCGTGGTAATTCCGTTGGAGAAGTTTCCTGTGTTGTTGACGCGGACTTCATATTCTAAGATAAAAACACCTTTTGGAATGCGGTCGAAAAAGAAATTGGTACTCGCATCGCGTGTGCTTTCATAATAACCAATACCATCTTGCCATTTGTATTCCGATAGTGTAGTTACAGGCTCCAAACCAGCCGCACGCATGTCTTTTAGGTGAATGAACTCCACTTCTTTTTCGTTTCGAATCGTTAAACGTACCGTGATTTTATCGCCAATTTTTAATGTTTTCTTTTCAATTGGCAGCAAAGTTTCTTCACCATTACGAGTTTCTTTTACGTATAAGGATTTTGATACTTGCAACTTGGAAGCTTCACTTTCTGTAACCTTATCCAACGTTTCAAAATATTGCCAGTACACAGCACCAAAACCTGTCGTTTTTCCATTGTTTTTTACGTTGATAGTCGCTTTGTCTTTGGTAATTTCATCTTTGCGCCAAGCAGTTTTAAAATAGCCTGTACCTGCTTCTTTTTTGGTTTCGTCAAGTTTTTTGGTACTGATTTTTTCCGTGCCGATGGTAAACTTCGTGTTGTCTTTGATAGAAACAAATTGCTTCGGATTCAACAATAAAGCATAAATCGCTTTGGTCGTTGCTTTGGTGGTTGCCCATTGATTTCGCTGTTTTTGTTGCAACAACCACAATTGCAATTCTTGAACAATGGTGTCGTTTTTGGTAATTTCTGCAAAGGCTTCAATCAACAACGCGTGCGCTTCTACATTGCGAGCACTAGCATATCCTTGGTTGGAAAGTTCTTTCCAGTACATACCATTTTCTTCCGATGTTACCGCAGCTTCTTCCAAAGCCGTCATGATTTTGTTAGCTTCTTTCTTCCGATTCATTCGCGCCAACGTCAACGCCAACATTGCTTTTTGATTAATAGGTAAGAGCAACCATTCGTCTTGCAGATGGTCTAAATACACTTCCATTGCTTCTTGTGCGTTTGCTGGAATCTTCATAAAATCTGCATTCATGCTTCGAGTATATAGATACGGAATTTGTTTGGCGTAAGCAGTAGCATTTGGCTTGTCACGCAGTTTAGCGTAGGCTATCAAAAAGTGTGTATCCACATAGCTAAAAGCATCTTCAATAATATCTTCAAAAAATAACTTTTCTGATGTTTCTGTTATCATATTCAGTTTCACCAAATGCGCAAAGGTTTGTAATATATGTAACGTGATGTAATGATTTTCTTTTCCGCCAGCAAACCAAACAAATCCGCCCGATTCGTTTTGCAAATCGTTTAACTTTAACCACATTTCTTTTTGCATTTCCTCGGTAGCTTTTTCGTCAAAAAGTGTAGTGAGTTGTTGTTTTCTGGCAGTTTCAGAAGCGGCATCGCGCACCCAAGGTGTTTCCGCTAATAACAAGGATTTGAATTCAGGATTTTTCTCCAAATCTGATACCAATTGTCCGTTGGCTTTCCACGCTTCAAAGACTTCTTTGATTTTTGGCGAACTTTGTAAAATATGCGCTGCAATGGCATTGGCATACAAGCGCGCAAAGGTTTGTTCGGCACATTCATACGGATATTCCATTAAATATGGCAACGACTGAATGGCGCTCCACGTAGGATTGGACGTATACTCTAAGGTCAATTGATGATTTTGTAACGTCGAACTCGTATTGTTTTTGAGTTTTTCAAATGTGATTGTTTTTTGTTCGCCCGCTTTTACCAGAAACGGTTTTGCTTCTGTAAGTAACAGACTATTTTTAAGAACAGGTAACACACTTTCTTCGCCATCAGAGAAATTTTCCGCCGTAGCGAGCACTTTGTACTGAATGGCTTCTATACCTTCTGGGATATAGAGTTTCCATGACAGTGTGGCATTTCCTTTTGCGTCTACCGTAAATGCTTTGTTTTTTTCGGAAAGATGCACTTTTGCGTCGATGGATGTTTGTGTTTGCGCATCAAACAAACGTAATGACGCAATGCCTTTGGTCACTTTGTTTTGTAAATTGACCACTTTCGTGGAAATGACAATCGTATCTTTTTCACGCAGAAAACGCGGCATATTTGGCACAACCATCAATTCTTTTTGCGTCACCGCATTTTTAAGAATGTTTCCGTAAATACCATCTTTTTGATGTGCAAATAATTGAAATTTCCATCGCGATAATGCTTCGGGAGCATCAAATTCAATCGCAACATTACCTTCAGCATCCGTTCGTAAATGTGGATAGAAAAAAGCGGTTTCTTGTAAATTTTTACGAGTTTCTATGTTGTCAACATCTTCTTCGGTGATTCCGACAATAACCTCAACGCCGTCAACCATTTCTTTTCGTGTACCGTATTTTGTGGTAATAAGAACGACTCCGCCAGCGCCACGACTTCCATACAAAGCTGTTGCCTGCGCATCTTTTAAAACACTTAATGTGGTAATGTTTTGACTGGATAAATTTCGAAATACATTTTGATCTACAGGAACACCGTCAATTACAAATAAAGGAGTTGTTTCGCCTTTTAGACTTGACCAACCACGAATGACAATTGTTGAAGATTGTCCAGGTTGGCCACTTCCTGTTTCTATATTGATACCCGCAGCCATTCCTTGCAACATTTCGTCTAAAGAACCCACAGGAACATATTGTACAGAAGTGCCGTCAACAGTAGCGACTGCATATCCTAAAGATGCTTTTTGTTTTGAAATACCATAGGCAACCACGGTAACTTCTTCTAATTCACTACTGCCAGATAAACGAACGCTGATATTTTTTTGATTGCCAACTTTGACTTCTTCTGGATTAAATCCTACATAACTAAATACTAATACTTGATTTGAAGAAGCATTGATACTGTACAAACCGTCAAAATCGGTAGTGGTTCCAACGTCCGTTCCTTTTAACATCACATTGGCGCCAGGTAACGGTAATCCTGATTCGTCCAATACGTGACCAATGATATTTCCTGAGTAATTCGTAGTGTTTTTGTTGTGTTTTTGCCACTTAATGGTTCTAAGGTATTGATCGTTTGCATTTTTAGTGTTTCGGAAGCTCAGTCCAAACCAATTTAATTGTAAATGTTTGTACAGTTTTGGAATGTAATACTGAGCTTTTAAGTTGTAAAATTCGTCTGAATATTTGTTTTTGAAACCTTGTGCTCGCAACTGCGGAGTTTCATAGTATTGTTTACGAAAGTCAGGTAGATTCGTGTTCCAATCATGCGTTACAAATTGATCGAGTGATTCATCATACATAGACGCTAACACTTCTGCATTGCTTGGGTTGTTTTCTAAATCTAAGATTTTAAACTGCCAAGTTTCAGGCTGTCCAGGACGTAATTTGTTTCGAAATGTGGTGGTTTCAATATTGAGATAGTTTTTACCTTCATACAAACTGATAGAAAATTCATCTTCATAAAATGTATTGAATTTCACAAAACTCATTCGGACAGTAACTTCATGGGTAAATCGTTTTTCAAGCGGAATTTTAATGATTTTAGAACCTTTTTCAATAGATTCTATCCCAAAGAAAAACGGTTCGCCTTTATGAAATGCTTGTACATGCACATTTAGTGGTTCATCGCGCAAAGCGGTTGCTAATTTCACTACAATATATCCGTCATTTTTGTAATTGCTGTTGCGTATTTCATAGTCGAAAAGTTGGTTATTCGCCAAATATTGATCGTTTGCATCGACGAGAAAAAAATGTTGTGTTTCGGTAACGCTGTCTTTTAGTTTTTCATCATATACAGCGGTTTCTACAGCATACGTTCCTGATTTCCATTTGGAAACATCCAACGTAAACGTCGTTTTATTACCAGTGTTAAAAGTTTCTTGTGCTACTTGTGTTTCTTTTTCTGAATTGTTTTCGCTTTTATCGTATTGTATGTGAGGAAATTGAGTAATGAAAGTTTCTTTAGACATGCTATGATACTCTGGAATTTCCCAAGGTCGTTTTTTTAAAGTACGCGTCGGATTTTTGAGTTTGTAGATTTTGAAATGTCCATTAGCCGCAACGTTGACATCGTTGATATCTTTCGTCGTAATTTTTAGGGATAAAGGAACTTTTTTGTTGGTTTTTCGTGGAAAATCTACATATAAATCGAAACCCTTACGACTTACACTGACTGTTTTTTCAGCAGTTTGTGTTTCGCCGTTGCTATCAGTAATTTCAAGGGAAACCGTGTATTGATACGCATATACTTTGTCTGCATCGACAGTTTCATCTATCAAAGCCACGAAAGGAATGCTAAAGTTTCCTTTTTCGTCCGTACGTGTTTCAGCTTCTTTAACTATTTGACTTTTTTCGTTGTAACGACCGTATGCATTGATAACTCGTGAAATTTTATAGGAAACTTTGGCATTGGAAACAGCGCTTCCGAGTAACGCTTTAGCGGTTCCTGTTACGTTTATACTGTCATTGAAAGCAACATTACTTGTTACAGGATCAACAACTACTTCAAAGCGTGGGCGTTTGTATTCTTCTACTTTGAAGGTAAATCTTTGTTCGTGGAATTCGTCAATGGCGTCCCAAAACGGATGCTCGCCCTCGTATTCATAATCTTGATCAACATTGATGGTAAAATCGCCCGTAACGCTGTTTTTCGGAATTTTGAAAGAGCCGCTAAACGAGCCAAATTCGTTGGTTTTTAAACGCATAAATTTCAGTTCTCCATCTTCAGAATATACTTCCACTTCACAAAAAACATTAGGAACTACAGCACTTACACCATTTTTTTGTTGCAAAACCACAACTTTAAACTGTACGGTTTGTCCAGGTCGATATATAGCTCTGTCGGTAAATATGAACGGTTTTGCTTCCCAATACAATTCTTCATCTTTTTCATACTTTTTTTCAAGAGAAGTCGATGCAGTATACAAGGTATCACCTTTGTAAATAATGTATTTTTCAATTCTTTTTTTACGCGCACGCTTATTGATGGTCGCCTGACCGTATATGTTGGTATATTCAGTTTGATTGACCGTATTTGTAAGATTCGAAATTTTAATTTTTGCTTTATGAATCGGTTTTCCGGTGTCGCGATGTACAATGGTATGTACATTTTTATCATTAAATTCCGTGATAACTTCTGCCAAATTCGTTTTTTGAAGGCTGTTATACGAGATGACATTGGTGGCTTTTTGATTTTTGTCAACATCCGATAATACTACGAGATAACTTCCTGTTGCGAGTGATGGAATGCTAATTTCGGTCGTATGTTCGTGATAATCTTTTGGAATATTTATAACATACGTTTGCTGAAGAATGGCTTTTTTATGCTTGATGAAATGTGCAATTACCGAATCGCGTTTTCTGTAATAGATGCGTTTTAAAAAACCGTGCGGAATGCGATAGGCTTTTAAAAATAAGGTGTCAACGTTTCTAGCTTTTACCTGTGCTAGTGTAGGTTTGTCTGAAATACTGAAAGCTTCCGTAGTAAACTTAATGGACTTTTCTTCAATCTTTTTTTGAAGCAATGCACATTTAATGCCGCCTTCTGCATTTGGATAGTTGGCGGACATCTTTTTTACAAGAGACAATGCTTTTATACGCGTGTCATTCTCTATATGTTCAAATTTGTACTGACTATACTCTGAAATGTATAAATAATGATTGGCAAGTTCGTAATTGATTAAAGCCTCTAAAGGATTTCCCTGATATGTTTTCGCCAATTGTTGTAAGGCAGTAATATAATATGCACTTTGTTCGCGCGTCGTATATATTCTGTTGTAAAAAAACTTAAAACGTTGCAATACAATATCAACATGTGCATTTTTGTTGCGAAGTGCTGCTTTTTCGAGTTTTTGAAAAAGACGTAGTGTATTGTTCATTGCAAAAACTTCATCCTTCTGTTCAGGGAATTGTTGTTGTAAAAAAGTGGCTGTAGGAGCAAAATCTTTTTCGCTAGCTTGATACTTCTCGTTGCTTTTGTACGTGTATGGAATGTCCGTTTTGTAAAAATCGAGCGCGTTGTGTGCTAAAATTTCAAACAAACTTGAACGATACATTTTCATGGTTTCCTTTCCTTCTAAAAGCAACATGTAGTCTTCTACAGGAAGTTTTAAAAGAGCTTCTTCACGTGCAATGGAATGTTGATAATGCTTGTGAATTTGTGTCACAAAAGTTTTGATATCCCACAACTCAATATCACTAGGAATCGTTTCAAAATCCACCGAAGAACGATTGCGAATTTGGTATTGATGTCTATATAAATATTGCATCAACAGTCGCGCATACATATTTTCCAAAATAACATTCGCAGGAAATGCTTGTGCATTCATAGTTTCACGAAGACTCTGTAATACCTGCACTTCTGAATCTTCCGTAAGGAGCAACGAAAATTTAGCACGATAGAGAAAGCTTTTTACAATCTGCGATGTTTCTTGACTTTTTTCAGCTTCTTGATATATTCGCTCTACGAGTTTTTGAGCCGAAGCAAACTTTCCTTCCAACTCTAAATCTTCTACTTTTTGCCAGTTTTTGTCAAAATTGTATTGTGCCAGGCTGCATTGTACACACAAAAACATCACAAAACAGATACTATATATTTTTCTCATGAATATTGTTTTCTTGGTTAGTGCAACAAATAACTAGAATGCTTTTAAAAGATACAATAAAGGATTAGGGAACGTGCGATTTGAATTAGGAAACGTATCTAAAAGGATTTTTAGTATCTTGAACCGTATATGAAAAATCGATATTTACTTTTTGTTTGTTGTGTTTGTACGTTCGTGAAAGTATCTGCACAAGGATTTCCATTACCGAAATTGGCTTCTCCAGAAGATACTTTTTATACGTATTTGGATAATGAACATATTTCCAATCCCGAAAAATTCAACGGAAACGTAAAAAAAGTGGTTCGGACTTTGCGGAAATATGAACAAGGTGTTGATCCGTCGACAGTTGATATTGTAACTACATTTTTAAATAGAAATAAAAAACGTACCAAAACGGTATCTCGCTATTATGTGTATGGAATTGAAGAATACAAGGAAGAGGTAAATCATCTAGAAACGCCAGAAGCAACCATCACCAAAGAAGGAAACAAAACGATTAAAACCATTAAAGATGATGGTGCGTTTGCAGAATATGAGTATACCGAAAAAGGAGACGATATTTATGTATATGAAAATGATCTTTTGTTGACATTTTATAATCATAATGATAGTTTGGCGTATGCGTATGACGATAAAAATCAGTTGACATTTATACACACGTTTGAAAGTTTATTGTTAGATGAGGTAGATGAGAATGGAGAAATTGCCGCACGCTGGCGTTCTGTTTTTGAAGTACGCGGTTTGGAAGTATTAGAATATCAAAATGAATTGCCGAAGCAGAAAGTTATCTATGATAAATTTGGTGAAGTGATTGATATTTACAAAAAAACATACGACTATAATTCCGATAAATTACTCACCAAATTCACCACCGAATACAAGCGTTATTTGTATGATGATTATGTAGATTCTATTGCTATTGATCAGCAAAAATATGAGGAATTTCCTAGAGTAGAAACGAACGATAGCATTCAAGTTGGAACGTTTCAATATTCAAAAACAAACAAAATTACAGGCTATCAGCGAACAAAAGGAAAAGAAAACGAAGTGTATAAAATCATCTATAACAACGACGATTTAATGTATTTGGTAGAAGGAACGCTCACATTTTATCAAAAAGGCAAACTCGTTTCCTTAGATGTAGAATACGAATATTTGTATGACGAAAAAGGCAATCCGAAAAGTATCAAGACATTTTATTATCTCGGCGGTGAAAAGATGATAGATAAAGAAACGTTTTTTGAGATTGTATATTATGAATAGTAATTTGGTATCACAAAAAAACCGTTTCCAATAAATAGAAACAGCTTTTATAGTCATAATTTTTTAGAATTTTACAATTCCCACTGAAGTTTTGCTTGTCCAGACACAACTCTATATTGTAGTTGTAAGGAGTTTACATTGATGGTAACATTGATTGTTTGTCCAGGAGTTAAAGGAATCGTCGGCTTCTGTCCATCAAGTCCATAATAAGCTTCTGCTTGTGCTTGTGGAGAAAATGAAAGTTGAATCTGTGCTGGAAAACGATCTGGTGTAACTTGTGCACCACCATTGGTTCCAGGATCTAAAATTAAGGTTGAAGTACTCATAATAAATTGTTGTTAAAAAAGTGATTAATAATAGGTTTGAATTGATACTGTAAAATTCAGACTTTACAACAATATATGTAAGAGTATTAATAGCTGATTGAAAGTTCAGGTAGTTCAACACAAATAGCAAGTAGTTTAACTTGGTAAAGAAAAGCGAGTAGTATTCGCGAATGTTCCAATTCTTTTACTTTAAAACAACAAACCGTCACTTCGAGTGAAATCTCATAGAGATTTTGTATCGAGAAGTGCTTTGAAACTGAAAAACGAATTTTCAAATTGGCACATTTTCAAATTTTCAAATCAAACAATTGTTACATTAAAAACTAATCCACTTTCACACGAATTCCTTCGCTATGACTGCTAAATTCCGGCGCGTACATGCTTTGAATGGTGGAAATTCCATTGGAAAAATCACCTTTATTGTTGACGCGTAAGTCATATTCAAATACAAAAACACCTTTTGGTAAATAGTCAAAGAAGAAGTTCGTGCTTGCATCTTTGGTGCTTTCGTAATAGCCCAAACCATCTTGCCATTTGTATTGTGATAACACGTTTACAGGCTCAAATCCTGCGGCGCGCATGTCTTTTAAATGAACAAATTCCATTGGTCGGTCGTTTCGAAGTTCAATGCGAACTCTTACCAAATCGCCCAATTCCAATTGCGTGTTTTCGTCGATTTCGGTAATGACTTCTCCCGAAGCATCATACGTTCGTTTGAAGAGTTTTTTGCTCAATTTTAACGACGTTTCTGCGGTTGTGATTTTGTCCAAATCTTCAAAATATTGCCAATACAATCCGCCCCAAGCGATACCTTTCCCAGTTTTGGTTAAGGTTACTTTTGCCATTTCAGGTTGTACTTCACTACCATTCCACGAAGTTTTGAAATAACCTGTGCCAGCTTCTACTTTTACATCTTCGAGTTTTTCAGGCGAAATTTGCTGATTGCCCACCGTCACCTCAACCATGTCAGTTACCGAAAGCCAATCGCTTCCTTGCAATAATAACGCATACACAGCGTCGGCAGTAGCTTTGGTCGTAGACCAGCGATTGGTTTGCTTATTTTTCAGCAGCCAAATCTTTAAATTATCTACGGAAGTGATATCATTCGAAATTTCCGAAAATGCTTCAATCAATAACGCTTGCGTTTCAATCGGCGCCTGATACCAATACCACGAACGTGTGTTTGCTTTCCAATACATGCCCAATTCGTCACTCGTAATGCTGTTTTCTTTGAGCGATTGTAGAATTCCGTTTGCCGTTTTTGCACGCTTGTTTCGATGTGCAATCAACGCCATCAATCCTTTGGAATACAAACTGCGACTTAGCCAATACTTGTCAATTTGACCTAAATAATAATCGCGAATTTTTTGTGCTTCTTCCGATAAGCCAATTTCTTCAAAAAAGCTTCGCATGTACAAATAGTGCAATTGCGAATACGATAAATGGTCTTTTGATAAATCCACGCCTTTGTTGTATTTGCGAATGTCCTTGTATTCTTTGATGAATTCAGCATCCAAATATTGAATTGCTTTTCGCAATAGTTGTTGCGTGTCTTCATCTGTTTTTTCGAATACATTTAGCTTTTTTAAATGTCCAAAACCAGTGATAATATGTTGTGTGATGAATCGATTGTCGCGTCCGCCAGAAAACCAAGGGAATCCGCCAGAAGACGATTGCATTTGTTGTAATTTTTGTAGCGTGCGAGTTTCTTCATGTTGCATGCGATTGAGATCGAATAACAACGCAATTCGTTTTTTCTGAGCCGTTTCCGATTGCGCATCGCGAACCCAAGGTGTTTCTTGTAAAATCAAGGATTTTAATTCCTGATTCTTTTCTAAATTGCTCAACAACGCATCTGACGATTTCCACTGATTGAACACTTGCTGAATTCTCGGATTGCTATTCGCGATGTGACTCGCCAATGCATTCGCGTAATAACGAGAAAACGTCTGTTCCGAACATTCATACGGATATTCCATCAAATATGGCAACGCTTGTACCGCGTACCACGCAGGATTGGACGTAATTTCCAAACTCAGTTTATGATGCGAAAGTGTAGCCGATTTTGTTTCCGCCAATTTATCTAAGGTAAAGGTTTTTGTTTCGTTGGAACGAATCCACATTGGTAAGGTTTCCGTTACCAACATACGGTTTGACAATACTGGCAACGCATTTTGTTCGCCGTCGCTATATTCGCCTGCTTTTGCCGTTATGGTGTATTGAATCGCTTGTAAATTCTTAGGAATGTATAGCAACCACGATACTTGTGTATTGCCTTTTGCATTTACAGAAAAGCTTTGAGAAGGTTCGCCCAAACGCGGAAATAAGGCAGGATTGATATCATTTCCCGTAAACGGATTAATCAGTTGCAACATCGCTTCTCCGTTGAGGTTTTTTTCTGAAAGATTTGAAATTTTTGTGCTAATCACTACCGCATCACCTTCGCGGACAAAACGCGGTGCATTTGGCAACACCATCAATTCTTTTTGCGTGACTGTGGTCAGCGTTTTGGTTGCCGAATGCAATTCTTTCGTATGTGCTAGCAACTGCAATTTCCACTTCGTCAACGCTTCTGGAGTGGTAAAGGTAAACGATACATTTCCTTCGCTGTCTGTTTGTAGTTGTGGAAAGAAAAAGGCGGTTTCCTGTAGATTTTTTCGAGGAACAATAGCTTCTTTTTGTGTTGTTTCGCCAATGCTTTTTGGGTCTTTAGCATTTAAAAGTGTGGCAACTGCAGTTTTTTTATCATTTTCTACTTCAACTGAAAAAGCCAATGCTTCTTCACTTTCTTCCTCAACCTCATCCATAACAACTTCTTCTGCTACAGGTACTGCCATTTTTCGTTCCACCATGCTGTTAGACTCATAAGCAATACCTTTTCGATACATTCTTCCATAACTAGAAAAATACAATCCAAACCAATTGAGTTGGTCAAAACGTTGCGGATTGTATACCACGCTTTTGTATGGATTGAACGAATCACCAAAACGTGTAATATCAAAACTTCTACCCGCATTGATATTGAAATAGCTGTAATATACAGGCTTGTTAATCGGATTAAAATTCCAATCATGCGTTCTGAATTCGTCTAAAGAAGCATCGTACATACTTGCCAATAGTTCAGCAGTTACTTTTTCTCCTTTAGCACCTTTGACTTTAAAACTCCAAGTTTCTTCTTCGTTTGGTTTTAGTTTGTCTCTAAAAGTAGTCGTTTCAATAGTCAAGTCCGACGGCGGATATTCCACCATTATTAAAAGTTGCTTATTGATAAAGCTGTTAAAAATGGTTGCAGAACAATGAATTTGGAATCCGCCTTCATCTTCCTTTTTAACAGGAATTCGCAAGGTTTGTTTGCCATCTTCTAGTGAGATAACGTACGAGTTTACAATTTTTTTATTTTTTTCAACATCAACCGTTACAGTCATGAGTTTGCTTGCCGATTTTAAGGTAAGTACCACTTCTTCATTCGGAAGATAGGAATCTTTATCAGTAGCCACTTCCAGCAAGGCATTGTCGGCCGCTGTTTTGTCTTTTGAGTTGTGAACTTCTGTATATACAATGTCTTTTATTTCATAACCATTGGCATCGGTAGTACTAATTTCAACTACATATTTTCCAGATTCCCAACGTTTAAGTTTGCCGAGTTCGAGTTGTGCTTTTTCACTTGTATCGAAGTTTTCGTCAAATACTTTTTTACCTTTTTTCCACGATTTAAAATCTTGTTCGTCTTCTGAATACGCTTCATGTGGAAAGAGTTTTTTAAATTCTTTTTCTGAAATGGACAGGTAATCTGGAACTTTGTAAGGACGTTCGCGCAACACACGATTTGGCGCTTGTAATTTGTGAATGGTCACCGTACCTTTTGCAGAAACTTTTTCACCATTTAGATTTTTTGTGATGATTTTTACCGTGTAATCACGTTTGGAGGCATCTAGTTTTTTATCAATAACCACATTGGCTTGTAAACTGTGATAGCCTACTCGCACATCGGTGGAAGCACTACGCGTTTCTCCATTGATATCGGTAATATCTGCCGTAATGGCATAATCGAATATTGGTAATAATTTTTTTGAAGTACTAGCGTCAGGAATCGCTTTGAATGTAATTTCAAAATTCCCATTGGCGTCCGTAATGGTTTCACCACTTGTAATTTGCTGAGAGCTCGAATTGATATATGGATATCGCCAATAAATCCATTGCGGATAGCGAGGCGTTCGTTTTACAGAATAGGTTACTTTGGCATCCGAAATAGAACTTCCTGCAAACGCCATAGCATTTCCATTCACAGCTACAGTATCATTCACAGCAAAGGTTTTGGTAATTGGTAAAAATTTGGCTTCAAATTTTGGACGTTTGTATTCTTCAACTGAAAAATAAGTGCTTCCCAAATTGTCTTTGCCTTTGGAAGCATGTATGGAAAAATTTCCTGTTAAGCCATTATTCGGAATGATAAATTCACTTTTAAACGAACCGTATTCGTTGGTCACTAAAGATTGTTCACTTACCACTTGGTAATTGGCATCGCGCAATAGTACGGTTACTTTTTCATTTGGCAGAATTGTGGATTTTGTGCCTTCTTTGCGAACTAAAATTCCTTTGAAGTGCGCTGTTTGTGAAGGTCTGTAAATACTTCTGTCGGTAAATAAGAAAAGAGTTTCTTGCGGCTCTATTTTATCTGAAATAAATCGTTTTGTATAGGAGAAATCATCAAAATAAGCGATATCATTCGCTGTGGTAACTTTAATATTAAGGTCATAAAAACGATCGTTGTAGTCCGCTTCTAATACAGCACTTCCCGTTGCATCTGTAGTTTGTGTTTGCGTTTCTCTTGCGCCTCTATATTTTTTTTGATATGAAAATTCTATGGCTTGATTCTCTATAGGTTTTCCATTATTTCGATTGGTCAACTGAAAAATATATTCACTAATTGTTTTTTTGTGCGTAATAACAATATCAGTCACTTGAATGATATCGGTAGCAAAAAACGTTTTGTGGAGTTCTTCCGTATGCGAAGCTGTTAGCATATAAAAACCGTTTTGCAATGGCGGAACGGCTATTTCCGTGCGGTGAAAATGATAATCATTTTCAGTAGGCAACGTAGCATTCCAGTTTTTGCTTACAGGTAATTTGTTGATGAAAGCTTGTTGTTCTTCTTTTCTGTATAATTTGCTGTAGTTTTTTAATTGCTCGTGCGTTATCCTACGAACAGTAAAAAAGAGTTTTTCTACATTTTTATAGTTGATGGACATTCTAGAATAATTGCCAATTGGAATGACACTTTCTGTAGTGATTGAAAAGTCTTTTTTTAGAATGATTCTTTTAAGATTTTGACATCTTTTAGCAGCAGCACTTTCAGGAAACTTAGTAATAACTTCATCACAAAGTGTTACTGCTTTTTGATATTTCCATTGGTGTTTTTCAGGATTTTCTGTGGAGTACAGGTCTCCTAATTCCTTATACAATTGCGCCGTTTCAGCGTCATACATTCCTGAGTATGGATGTGTATTGTATGTTGTTTTTTCATTTTGAAAAATCTCAATGAGTTTTTCTTTGGCATTGTCAAAATTTGCTTTTGCTACGATATATTGTAAGCGTTCAATATTGACATTAATCAACGCTTCTGGCGATTTGTCTTTTAAGTGAAAACGAATCAAGTCTTGATAGAGTTGCAGCGCTTTAAATTCCCGCGAAAGCGAATCTTTTGTTGTTATATTTAATTCCGCAAATAATTCCGCATCGCATAGATATTCTTCGTTGTCAATTTTGAAAGTTTCTTCGGGTTTTGTGATGGTGATTTCAGTCGATTTGTAAAATTCTAAGGCATTGTGCGCTAAAAAATCATACACCGTTGGGCGAAATTTTTTAGACCCTTCTTGCATGATGAGAATAGCATCAAATTCACTTAAATCTACTTTTTGTAATTGATTGGCATTTTTCAACGATGCGTCTAAATGCATTCCAATTTCAGTAAAGATTGTTTGTAAATCCCACGTTCTGAAATCGTTTGTGTCAACCTTTTCTTTGGTTTTTGTGCGATTGTAAAATTTATAACGATTCGATTTGAAATACTGCCAATACAGCTGTCCTAAAATGCTTTGCAAGATGTTTTTGGTGGGAAAGGATTGTGAGGCAATTTCCGCTTTTAACGAATTGATAATCGTCAATTCCGCATCTTCTTCTAGCGTCAATTGATAATTGGATTTGTGTAAAAAAGCTTTGACAATTTGCGGATTGTTTTGCTCTTTTTTAGCCAACGCATAAATTTCAGAAGCCTTTTTAAAAGCTGATTTTGTCAATCCCTTTTTCTCTAAATTGGTCACTTCTTTCCACAGTTGCACATACTTTTCTTGTGCGTTTGCGAATTGACTAAATAATACAATCATAAATATGGCGAGTACGTTTTTCATTCGTTTAAAAATTTGGTCAAAATGTAAAAATCTATTGTCTGTTATGTAAAACTTCAATCAAATTCTTTACGTATGTAAAATAAGGATTTTAATCATAACATGGTTTACTTCTGTGTTATTAATCGCAAAGAACATTCCAAGATGTAAAATGTTAAGATTATTTTATAAAACAAATCCTTTTCGAAATAGTATCTTTGGAATGAAAAGTGATACATGTGTTGATAAAAAAACAAAGTAAAAGTATCGTTTGTAGTTTGTAAAATGGCAGACTACAATTTGAATTCTACAAAATCGAAAAAACGAAATGAAGCATTATTTTTTAGTCCTTTTGTGCATTCCGATGTTTTGCCTAAGTCAAACCACAGAAGAAACCGTAGCGCAATTATTCGACAAAAAGCAATATAGTAAAGCAGAAACTATCTTAAAAGAAGCAGTGGCAGCCTCTCCAAATAATCGTCAATTAATTGAATTATTGGGCGATGCATACGGATACCAAAAAAAGTGGGACGGTGCGATTGAAAATTATGAGAAACTGGTTGAAATGGACGATTTTAATGCAAATTATCACTACAAATATGGCGGTGCTAAAGGCATGAAAGCTTTGGAAGTGAATAAATTTAAAGCCTTAGGTTTGATTGGCGATGTAAAACGTGCTTTTAAACGTGCTGCTGAACTCGACCCAACACATATTGATGTCCGTTGGGCAATGGTAGAGTTATACATGCAGTTGCCTGGAATCGTTGGCGGAAGCTATAAAAAGTCCATGAAATACGCGAACGAATTGGAAAATCTTTCTAAAGTTGATGGCTATTTGGCAAAAGGATATATTTACGAGTACGATGATGAGCCAAAAAAGGCGGAAGAATATTATAAAAAAGCGATTGAAGTTGGTGGTTCTATGACCTGTTATGACAAGTTGACCAATTTGTATGTAAAGGAAAATCAACCTTTAAAAGCGATTGCTAATTTGGAGAAATCGCATACCAAACACCAACGAAATGCGATGCATTATCAAATTGGAAAAGTGGCTGCCGATTATAATATTCAGCTCGAAAAAGGGGAGAAGTGCTTGTATTTATACATTACCAATTACACGTCTAAAGATGGCGTTCCTGTATGTTGGGCATACTATCGTTTGTCACAAATTTTCAAGCATAAAGGCAACAAACAAAAGGCGTTGGAGTGGATTAACAAAGCTTTAGCGGAAGAAAAATTAGACCCTTTTACAGAACATAAAGCGGAAGTGTTGGCGATGTAGGAATTATACTTTTTTTAGAAAATCTCTAAGTTTTTTTGCATCTTGTCGATTATCCCAAAAAGCAACAATTATAATTGCTGATTTTTCTAATTTATATATAATTGAGTAGTGTTTTAAAGAAACCAATCTTAACATTTTGAATTGAATTTCTTTTCCAATTTCTGGTTGCTTTTTTAAAATTTTTGTTCGTTCTCGTATAGCGAGATTTAACTTTTTTGAGTATGAATTACTCTTATTTCTTTGATTCCAATATTCAAAAATATAATCTCTTTGTTTTTCGGCAGTTGCTGTCCAGAACAATTTTAATTCATCCATTTAGCATCTTTTTCTTCTAAATCAGCTTCTGAGATAAGTTTACCTTCTTTTATATCTTCTTCACTCATTAGCAACATTTCAATTTGATAAGAATCAAAAGTAAGTTCTTGCTCAGTTTCACTTGAACTAATCATATTTTCCAAGTCAAAAAGTAGTTTTTTATTTTTTGTCAAAAGAATCCTATCAATAAGTCTATTCTTAATATTATCTAAAGTTGCCATGTTCTTTTTTATTAAAATTCGTGATTTTTATTGTTTCTGCCAAAACTGGACTCTGATTTTTCTCAATCTTGTATTTTTATGTAGTAATAACGCATTAATTTGCAAAAGTGTTTATCGCTTCGTTCAAATTCGTAAATTCAAATCCAAGTCATTCAGAATCGCTAAAAATGTTTGATTTCGCTTATCTGTAGGGTGGTCCTGAAACCCAACCGACTATGGATTGTCGTATTCCTTTTGTGATTGGAGTAACGCGATGCATGATAAATGAAGGGAAAATAACAATTGTTCCTTTTTCTCTAGGCGCTTTTACAATTTTTTGATTAATCATAAATTCCAAATCACCACCTTCGTACTCATCTGGATTTGATAATTGAATGGTCATGCTTAATTTTCGAGCAGAAATTTCTCCTGCGCCAAAATCCAAATGCCAATCAAAAAAATCACCTTCCGAGTAGCGTGTTAGTTGTAATTCTTGATGAAAACCAAGCAAGTCAAACCAATATCGTTCGTTGTTACAACTCATAGCAAGTCCCGCTAATTTTTGGTAAATCCAATCATTTTCTTTGGTATTTTCAATAAACATTACAGAACTTTTTCGTAATTCGTCATCATATTTGTTGTCTCCTGCGAGTGTTGCTTTAATGGTTTTAGTATCGTCCCAAAAGCTGAGAATTCGGTCCACTTCATGCGGAAGAAATAAGCCTTGATAATACACAAACTCTGCAAAATTATGCTTTAAAGGAAGTCCAAATGAGTAATTAATTGCCATGTTACAAAGGATTTTTTAAAAAAAACAAGATAGGGAAATTATTGACATATTTTTTGGTGTAGCACTGATGAATTGAGTTGTGAAAAATTACCGCTTCGTCCAAATTCGCAAATTCAAATCCAAGTCATTCAAAATGGCTAGAATGCTATCTACTTCTGCCAAAAAGCGTTCTATTTGTGTAAAATTAACCTCATCATGAAAGCTAGTTTCAAACATATCATACGATTCGCTGATGGCAATATACACATTATGTCCGCGAAAAGACAGATATAAGTTTTCGCCAAATCGGTCTTCCAACTCCACAATGCGTTCCATGATTTTTGGTGTTAAAATATATCTAGCTTCCACTTGGTCGTTACTGTACACATTGAATCTATCTTCAAACACAGGGTCTTCCAATCGGACGCGTTTGTAGCGTGAAAACCAACTTTTACCACCAGATGAATAGACATACGTGTCGTTTTGGATTTCTTTATTGAAATCGGCAATTAAAAACAATCCTTTAAAAATAGTACTGTAGGAAGTTGTCGTATTGCCATCTTTATCTCTACTGGTGTGTTTTTCTTCTGCGTGAATTTCCGAAAAGCTAAACGCAGTAGCATCTAGTTTTCCACTAAACAAATCTTCACCGTTAAAACGATCAGGATTGGTGAATAGGTTACTCGCATTGAACATTTGCTCAGAAATGTGATAATCATCTTCATATGTAATTCCGGGAAATTGCGCTTCTACAATCGGTTTTAGGACTTCGTCTTTGTATTTTTCAACCCATTTTCCTCTCAAGGTAAATTGAGAAATGATAGGAATCATAAAAACAATAATAGGAATGATAAACAGTACAATCAATCCTGTGCCTTGTACTTTGATAACTCCTAGCATTACTAAGAATGCTAACACTGCTTCAATAGCAAGAAAGATGAAAAGTGTGTGTTGCCAAAGTTTTTTAGAACGTTCAGAAATGTGTTTTTTTTCATTTTTAAAAACATCAAGAATCGCTCGGTAGTTACTTTTTACCTCTTCTGAAATCATTCGTTGTCAAATAAACTTTTCACGTTCGGATTGGCTCTTTCGGAAGGAATAATATCGAAAAACTCTTCTCTTTTAAAGTTAAAAAAGCCAGCAATAATGTTGGAAGGAAATTTATCCAAACCATTGTTGTAACTCAACACCGCAGCATTGTGTGCGCGTCTGGAAGCAGAAATTTGACTTTCAATTTCGTTTAAGTTGTATTGCAGATTTAAAAAGTTTTCGTTGGCTTTTAAATCGGGATAATTTTCTACAGAAATGCTCAATTGTTGCAAGTCTTTTGAGAGTTCTCGTTCCAATAGATTTCGTTCCGATTTGTCCAAAGGTTGCGAAATCAATTTTGAGCGAAGTGCGGTAATATTTTCCAACACCTCTTTTTCATGATTCGTATATTGTTTTACAGTTTCTACCAAATTTGGAATCAGGTCGTGTCGTTTTTTTAGCATGACATCTACTGAACTTTCAGCATTGTGCACTTGGTTTCTTCTACCGATAAGACTGTTGTACATAGCGGCAATAGCAATGAGAATAATGACTACAATAGCAATCAATACGAGAGAAATATCCATGTTGTTTACGTTAAGGTTTGTTTATTGGTGTTATTTTATGTTAGAATGTTTCAAATTGAATATAATTTCAATAGAATGATTTGCTTTATTGCTTTTTTTTCTTCGGCGGCGTCATAAATCCCCAAACAACATATAAAGCTGCAAAAAAAGTAATCAATACTTCTGAAATGCTGAAGCGTTGCTCAAATATTGCAACACTGGCAATATATACAATTGTCAATGCGAATACGGTTCGAAGTGTCCAGTTGTTTCTTAGGAAATCAATGATTTTTTGCATGGTAATAAGTGGTTGTAATGATGTGTTGTATTTGAGTTTTAGTCTTTAATTCTACTTTTTAAATAGTGTAAATACAAGAAAATTCCCGTCAAAACAACAACTAAAAATTTGATAACAATAAAAACGGCTTCCGTATGATCTTTATAAGAACGGTCAAAATAATTCATAATCGCTTCAATATCAATCCAAAAAAGACAGGCAATTAAAATGCTAATACCGAGTTTTCCATATAGTAAATTCAGGTGTTCATTTACATTGCTATTTGCTTCTTTTTCTGTTCTTCTGGTGTGATATACTTTTTTAAAAAAGACCATTTCCAACAACATTCCTAAAACCCATGAAAAAATGACAATGATTAGCAAAGAGAGCAATCCGTCACTCACAGAAAAGTTGACAAATGAAGAAAAGGTAAAGAATAGAATCAATCCAGGAACAAAGTTCAGGACAAACTTGTTGAGCACAATATCGTTAAAAAACGCGTTGATTTTTTCGTTGTTCATAATCTTGGTGTGTTAGTTGTAGTTTTTAAAGTTTTTAGTCCTTTAAAAGTAAGAAATTATAAAGTAAAAATCATTTTAAGTGTAAATTGGTCTAAAATTGTCAAAAACCAAAAAAGCCTTTTATCTTTACACTTTCAGAATTTTTAGATACGATGCGAATACATTTTATAGCCATCGGCGGAAGCGCCATGCACAACTTAGCACTTGCGTTACACGCAAAAGGATACCAAATTACAGGAAGCGACGATGTTATTTTTGAACCTTCTAAAAGTAGATTGGACGCCAAAGGATTGCTTCCAGAAAGTTTTGGTTGGTTTCCAGAAAAAATTACTACTGACTTGGATGCGATTATTCTAGGAATGCACGCCAAACCAGACAATCCTGAGTTGCTAAAAGCGCAAGAATTGGGTGTTACCATTTATTCGTATCCTGAATTTTTATACGAGCAATCCAAATACAAAACGCGTGTAGTCATTGGTGGAAGTCACGGAAAAACGACCATTACATCCATGATTTTACACGTATTAAATTATCATGATATCGAAGTCGATTATATGGTAGGCGCGCAGTTGGAAGGTTTTGATACGATGGTGCATCTTACGGAAGATAACGACTTTATCATTTTAGAAGGTGACGAATATTTATCATCGCCAATCGATCGACGACCAAAATTTCACTTATACAAGCCAAATATTGCACTATTGAGCGGCATTGCGTGGGATCATATCAACGTGTTTCCAACGTATGAAAATTATGTAGAGCAGTTTCAAATCTTTGTAGATTCCATCACTAAAGGCGGAAGTATCAATTACAACGAAGAAGATGCAGAAGTAGTGCGTGTCGTAGAAGCTTCCGAAAATCCGATTCGCAAACTAAGCTACAAAACACCAGAATATATCGTAGAAAATGGGCAAACGCTATTGTTAACTCCAGACGGTTACATGCCGATTGAAATTTTCGGAAAACACAACCTCAACAATCTCGCAGGCGCCAAATGGATTTGTCAGCATATTGGCGTTGATGAAGAAGATTTTTACGAAGCGATTGCTACATTTTCTGGAGCGAGCAAACGCTTGGAAAAAATTGCACAAAAGGATTTAACAGTTGTCTACAAAGACTTCGCGCATTCGCCAAGCAAAGTACAAGCAACGACCAAAGCCGTAAAAGAACAATACCAGAATAGAACGGTGTTGGCATGTTTGGAATTGCACACATACAGTAGCTTAAATGCAGAATTTTTAAAAGAATACAAAGGCGCGCTTGATGCGGCAGACAAAGCGGTGGTTTTCTACTCACCACAGGCGGTAAAAATCAAACAATTGGAAGAAGTCACGGAAGCACAAATTGCCAATGCGTTTCAACGTGAAGATTTAATTATTTACACCGATCCAGCCGAATTCAAAGCATTTTTATTCCGTCAAAACTTAGACAATACAGCGGTGTTACTCATGAGTTCAGGAAACTATGGCGGATTGGATTTTGAAGAATTTTCAGCGCATATCACCAATCAATAATCATATCAAGAAAAGCCGTAATATCCTTGCGGCTTTCTTGCAGCAGTGCTTCTTTAGCAAGTCGTTTGTCTTTGGGCGATTTATCTTGCGAAAGCTTAAACTTTCCTTCCCACGATGTAATTTCAAGCTTAAAACCTACAATATAATCTGCCAACGATTGCACTCTTGGATGTTGTGTGTCTAATATGTAAGGCGCGTCAGAAGTTTCTAAAAAGGCTGTCATATCCGCAATGGATTGGATGATATCGTTTTTGTTTGAAATTCGTGTTGCTTTTGCTGAAATATGGACTTTTACATAGTTCCATGTGGGCAATTGTGTGGTGCTGTACACGTTTGGTGAAATATAGCAATCGGGTCCGTGAAATATCGCTTGCGCGGGAATGTTCTCTCGCAACAATGCCACCTGCGGATTGAACTTGTCAATATGTCCAATCAAACAACCCAATCCATTGTCAACAGCTTGATACATCAGCGGAACATGTGTAGTGAAAATTTCGCTGTCTTTCGCCGAAATCAACGTCGCCAACGGATACCTTTTAATGGTTTCAACAATAGTTGTAAAATCCGTTTCTTGATGGTGTTTTGGAGGATAGTTCATACTTACACTCCAAACTGATTCAAGTGATGATCCAAATGTTTATACTGCATTTTTCCCCATTGTTCATGTGTAAATTTCCCAAACATTGGATGCGCAGGCCAATCTGTCACCTCTTTTTGGTTGTGAAACTCTGTAATCAACTCGGCAAGCTTTGCTTTTTCAGAAACCAAATCACGTTCATCAACAACCAAAAAATCGCGTACCGTTGGTAAATTTTGCGTCCAAGGCTTGTCGTTGTACATTAAAGGTTTGTAAATTTTAAACACCAATCGCTTCATAAAACCTGGTTTTTTACCGCTTAAAGCAATCTTGCCCATCGAAAGTTCCAACGGTTTTTGGCAATGTGTACACATTTGTGCTACCGTCATTCTTCCCCAACTAGGTGTCGATTCTATAGACAGTTCGGCAATTCTATCTTGAATTTCTTGGTGTGTATTTTCTTCAAAGAGTGATTTCATCTGTGTGATTTTAAGGTTTCGTTGTGTTATGTAGGTGAAAAATAAAGGTACTGCAATCGCGGACAATCTAAAAATAAATTCTCAAAATTAACGCTTATAAAATTTATAAGACGCTTACAAACTTATCTATACAAGTACCGTAAAAAAGGACTAGTTTTAAAATGGATTTTACCATATACCATAAAAAACTTAGATGGTATTTACTCAAAACGCAATCGGGATTGTTGTGAAAATGAAGTGTTGTTTGAATCTCGATTGCGTTCAATTGTACAATTAAAATAGAAAAGACGTACATCTATGCGGCTTACAAAATATTCTTTAGCATGAAAGACACGACTGCCAATCTTCAATCGATAAAATATTGGTCAGAAGACGATCGTCCACGCGAAAAATTAGCACTCAAAGGAAAAACGGCGTTGAGCGACGCAGAATTGTTAGCAATTTTAATTCGTTTGGGAAACAAAGACGAAAGTGCCGTAGACCTTTCCAAGCGAATTTTATCGTCGGTTGGTGGAAATTTGAACGAACTCGGAAAACTATCATCCGATCAACTTAAAAAATTCAAAGGTATTGGACTTGTCAAAGCCATTACAATAATTGCTGCTTTAGAACTTGGAAAACGACGGCAAGTAGAAACCAAAGTCGAACGTCAAAAAATTACCTCGAGTCGTATGGTTTTTGAAATCATGCAACCGATTATTGGTGAATTGCCACACGAAGAATTCTGGATTATCTATCTAAACAATTCCAACAAAGTGCTCAAAAAAATACGATTGAGTAAAGGTGGCATCACAGGAACGTTGGTTGATATTCGGCTGGTTTTAAAAACAGCATTAGAAGTTGGTGCAGTAGCAATTATTTTAGCTCACAATCATCCATCAGGAACATTAAAAGCGAGTGCCGCAGATAAAGCGATTACTAAAAAATTGTGCTTAGGCGCGGAAAATATCGATATAAAAGTACTAGACCATTTAATTATCACAGAAAAAGAGTATTTTAGTTTCGCTGATGAAAACTTACTCTAAATGCTGTTAGTATATACTAAAAAAATTACACCACGACTTCGATACACATTTAAACATGTACTAACACGTATTTTGGGCATTCCTGTAGATTTTACCACGAAAATTGAAACATTTATTGCGCATAATGAAGTGAAAATGTCGTATGTAAAACAACCACTTGGCGATGAATTTTCTGTGCGAAGTCACGATTTACTATTTCAACAAGGAATTGGCGAAGTTGACATTACAATTCAAAACTGGGAAGAAGTGCCTTGCTTTTTTCCCGCGAATGAAAAAAGTAGCATTCCGTTTGATATTTTCGCGGCAAGCTTTTACATGTTGAGTCGTTATGAAGAATACTTACCGTATGTAAAAGACGAACACGGACGCTATACTGCCGAAGAAAGTTTGGCATATGAACACAATTTTTTAACGATTCCTGTGGTAGATATTTGGTGTCAGAAGTTCAAAAAAGTTTTTGTCGAACGTTTTCCAGATGTGGAATTGCAAGAACGAAAATTCAAATATCAACCGATGATCAATGTGCCTGTGGCGTATGCGTACAAAAAACGCGGAATTCTAAGAACATTAGGCGGATTTGTGATAGATGTTGGGCGATTCAAATTTTCACGTTTCATAGACCGTTTTGCAGTATTGCTAGGAATGCGCGATGATCCTTATAACAATTTTGACGCGCTGATTGCTTTGCACAAAAAATACAAAACCAAAGCACATTATTTCTTTCAAATTGGCGATTATGCAACGTACGACCACAACATATCAATCTATAAAAACGAATTCATCCGATTGATAAAAAATGTATCTGATTACAGCAAAGTTGGATTGTTGGCTTCGTATGCATCATTCACAGAAACCAAAAAACTCAAAAAAGAGAAGAAGCGACTCAACACTACGATTAATAAGCCTGTAAAACGTGTGCGACAGCATTATAATATGCTCAATATGCCGCAATTTTACCGAAATCTCATCGATTTGGAATTTACGGAAGATTATTCCATGGGATATGAAAGCACACTTGGATTTCGCGCAGGAACCTGTAGTCCATTCTACTTTTATGACATCGGACTCGAAATTCAAACACCGTTACGAGTGCATCCGTTTTGTGTGCAATACAATGGCGAATTGCACAAAGAAGTTGTCACAGAAGAAATCATGCAAATGGCAACCGAAGTCCAAAAAGTAAATGGTATTTTTGCCGCAGTATTCCACAATGTAGTACTTTCAGAGCGAAATGCAGCGTGGAAGCATTTGTATATCAATTTATTAAAAGCGTACAGCAATGCAGCACATCACTGATGTTTTCTTTGATTTAGATCATACCTTATGGGATTTTGAAAAAAACTCCGCATTAACCTTCCAAAAAATACTTGCAGAAAACAATGTTGCTGTCGATTTTGACCGCTTTTTGGCAGCCTATGTGCCTATCAATTTGGAATGCTGGCGTATGTTTCGAGAAGAGAAAATTTCCAAAAAAGAACTGCGTTATCAACGCTTGTTTCAAACTTTTGCAGCTATTAATTTTAAAGCTTCGGATGAATTAATCAACTTGCTTTCCGAACAATACATTCAATATTTATCTAGCTTTAATCACTTGTTTGAATACACGGAAGAACTGTTGCAAAATCTTCAAGAAAAATACAAACTTCATATCATTACCAATGGTTTTCGTGACGTGCAACAACGGAAAATAGAAGCTTCTGGCATTGCTTCGTATTTTGAACACATCATCGATTCGGAAAGTGTGCATGTAAAAAAGCCAAATCCGAAGATTTTTGAACATGCATTAGCACTTGCAAACGTAAACCCTGAAAATGCATTGATGATTGGCGATAGTTTGGAAGCTGATATTTTGGGCGCGTTGAAAGTGCAAATGAACGTCATTCATGTCGATTTTGACAAAAAATATACCCATTTGCTATGTCCAATCGTGCATCATTTGACTGAGATTGAGGAACTACTGTAATAAAAGCCTAAAAGTGTCGTTTTTTTAAAAGAAAGTTGTTATACAAAAGAGAAGTACTCTTCTCGTGTATGTATAACAAAAAATGTCGCTTTATGTTCAAAAAAATTGTTTGCTATTTTCTAGTATTTGCGATGTTTTCCTGTGTGAAAGATGTCGATTTTGAGCAAGCGGAAGATATCGTGCTTTCGCCTGTGGTGGAATCGAGTTTGGTATTTTTTGACTTTGAAGCTTCTGAATTTTCAGAACCTACAGGAACCGCAATTGTCATTGTGGGAGACGATTTGGAATTGGATGTTTTTAACGATGAATTTCTGCGTGATAACCTTACACGATGCGAATTCTTTTTTGAAATCACCAACTCAATCGACCGAAACTTTAGAGCAGATATTATTTTATATGATGAAAACGACCAAGTCACATACGCATTTGCCATTGATGTAACTCCTGATGGAAATAATGAAGTCGTAACCACACATACCGAAGTGTTTGAAGAGGCGCTGTTAGAACAACTAAAAAGTACCGTACGACTCGAATTGATACTAAGTATGTTTCCAAGCTCAACAGGCATTCCGCTTGATGAAAACAGTGTCGGAAACATTAAAATGCGCTCAAAAGCAACACTATTCTTTGTAATCGATAACGAATAAAAATTGGTTGGCTATTGAAAAAACTCAGTTACATATTCCTATTTATCACCAGTTTTGCATTCGCACAAAACAAACCATTGCTGTACAATTTTACAAGCATTCCACAATCGTTATTGCTCAATCCTGGTGCTGAGGTCAACTACAAATGGCATGCAGGTTTTCCGTTGCTATCACACATTCACGCTAGCGCTGGTGCTTCTGGCGTTACGGTATATGATGTGTTTGCTGATAATGGCGTAAATTTTAATGACAAGTTGCGTCGTGTGGTGTATAATTTAGATCGAAACGACTATTTTACGGTCAATCAGCAATTGGAAATTTTTAGTGGCGGATTTGCCTATGGAAACTCGTATGAACCTGATAAATACCTGTCTTTCGGTTTGTATCAAGAACTAGATATACATTTTTATTATTCAAGAGATTATGCAATTTTGGCGTACGAAGGCAATCAAAATAATATTGGACGTAGTTTTGACTTGGGCGATTTGAATGGAAAAGGAGAGTTGTTGTCGGTGTTGCATGTTGGAATCACGAAAAAAGTCAATAAAAAATGGACGTATGGCGTTCGTGGAAAAATCTATTCGAGTCTGCTCAATTTTAAATCGACCAATAACAGCGGAAGTTTTATCACCACAGAAGGCACCAACAATTTTTACAATCACAACTTTGATTTGAATTTGCAATTGCAAACTTCGGGGTATGCTTCTTTGATTGATTTGGACAACGACGGACAAAACGATTGGAATCGAAAAGCCATCAAAGAATTGCGAAAAAGAGTACTTTTTGGTGGAAATTTAGGCTTGGGATTGGATGCAGGATTTACCTATCATCCCAAAGAACAATGGACAATTACAGGAAGTATTCAAGATATTGGATTTATTTATCACACCAAAGACGTAGAAACCTATACGTTGAAAGGTCAGTACACGTTTGAAGGCGTGAATCCGCTATTTCCCAACAATGGTTCAGGGCAAACTGCCGATGAATATTGGCAAGAAATTACCGAAAACTTTGAAGATTTGTTCGAGTTGGATACGATTACCACAAACTATATGTCGTGGCGTTCGCCTAAAATCAATGGCTCTGCATCTTATAAATATGGAAAAAAAGTACTCAAAGAATGCAATTGCACCGCAGATGACGGCGATTATTTAAACGAAGTCGGGTTGCAATTTTTTGCAATTGGACGTTCGCGCAGACCGCAATTAGCACTTTCTGCCTTTTATTACCGACGTTTATTTAATTTTTTAAGTGGAAAAGTCACGTACACGGTTGATGGCTTTTCAAAAACAAATATTGGTGTTGGACTGTCTTCGCATATTGGAAATATCAACTTTTATATTATGGCAGATAATTTACTGGAATATCAAAATCTTGCCAAATCCAACTATGCGTCTGTGCAATTGGGCTTCAATTATATTTTTCCGATGGAGAAAAAGTAGCGGATTCCAATAAAATGCTTAATTTGGAGCAAAAATATCGCGTCTTTATATCAATAGACATATAACTTAATAATTTAAACAGATGAAACGTTTTATAGCGAGTGTACTTTTTGTATTCATAACCTTTTCTTGTTTTTCACAAAAGTTGAATTCATATAAATATGTAGTGATTCCGTACGAATTTAGTTTTTTAAAGAAACATAACAAATATCGTGTCAACACGCTTGTACGTTACTTATTTAAAAACGAAGGATTTGAAGTATTATACGATTCTGAAGATTTTCCAGAAGAATTGAGCAGCAATCGATGTTTAGGGTTGTATGCAGATATCAATAGTGATTCTAATATTTTTACGACAAAATTAGCATTCGTATTACGTGATTGCTCCAATAAAATTGTGTTGGAAACGCCTTTTGGTCGCTCCAAAGTTAAGGCGTACGAAAAAGCATATAGTCAAGCGTTGCGGGAAGCTTTTGAAACGATTAAAGCGGAAAATTATACCTATCAGCCCAAGAAAAAAGAAGTGGAAATTCCGCCACCACCACCGCCAGTACAAGTCGTTGAAGAAATGCCAGATAGCGTTGAAGTGAAAGTAACAGAAGAGAAAAAGCCAATCCAGAAAACTGTTGAGCAAACTAAAACGACGACGACTGTTACAGAAACGAAAAAAGTAGTTTTATATGCCCAACCGATTGAAAATGGTTATCAATTGGTAGATACTTCGCCAAAAGTGATTATGATTTTATTAAAAACAGGCGTTCCGAATGTGTATTTGGTAAAAGGGCAAGATGCTACCGTATACAAAGAAAACGGACAATGGATTCTGTCAAAAGCTACAGCTAACGGAAACGCAAAGTCTACGTTGGAGATTAAGTTTTAGTTTTTGGTTGAAGTGTTTATACGTTTAGATGTTTAGGGTTTGAAGTAATTCAAAATCCAACATTCAACATTTAAAATTTCAAGTTTCCAAGTACTTCTCGATACATTTTTCTTTCAGAAAAACACTCGAAGTGACGGTTTTTTTAATGTATCAATTTGAGAATTTGAAAATGTACCAATGGTTTATTGCTTACTTTTCTTATAAAGCTTAAGTGACGGTTTTAATTAACGATTAACGATTGTTGATTGCTGATTTTTGATTGAAAAATCTCAATGCTACCCAATGTTTCACAAAATGTAAGTTCGTTGTGTCGAGAACAGCTGTGAATTTCTACGGTTTAAGAGTTTATACGTTTAAATGTTTAGGGTTTGGAAGTAATTCAAAATCCAACATTCAACATTTAAAATTCAAAAAAGTCTAACAGCGAAGCGGTCTAAATGTCTAATAATTATATTTATCCTTCCAGCGATTCTTTAAAAAATCGCGGAGACTTTTCTCTCTTGGAGTACTTCCAGGATCATAGATTTTTGTATTGGAGATTTCATCTGGTAAATATTCTTGCGCTACAAAATTGTGATTGTAATCGTGTGAATATTTATAATCTTCGCCATAACCTAAATCTTTCATGAGTTTGGTTGGCGCATTTCGCAAATGTAATGGAATCGGCAAATCGCCAGTTTCTCTTACAATCGCTTGTGCCTTTTTGATCGCCATATATGAAGCATTGCTTTTTGGGGAAGTCGCCAAGTACACCGCACATTGACTCAAAATGATACGCGCTTCCGGATAACCAATAATAGAAACTGCTTGAAACGTATTAGTAGCAATCACCAAGGCTGTCGGATTGGCAATTCCTATATCTTCACTGGCAGAAATGAGCATTCTTCGCGCAATGAATTTCACATCTTCACCGCCTTCAATCATACGCGCAAGCCAATACACAGCGGCATTTGGATCACTTCCACGAATCGATTTGATAAACGCCGAAATGATATCGTAATGTTGCTCGCCTGTTTTGTCGTACAACACTGTGTTTTTTTGCACGCGACTCAACACCAAATCGTTGGTAATGGTTATGTTTTCTGTTCCTTCAGAATTGATAAGAAGCTCAAAAATATTCAACAGTTTTCGTGCATCGCCGCCCGAAAGTTTCAACAACGCTTCCGTTTCTTTGAGGGTGATTTGTTTCTTAGAAAGTTCAACATCTTCTTTGATAGCACGTTGCAGTAACTTTTCCAAATCATCTTTCCCGAAAGGATTCAATACATATACTTGACAGCGTGACAAGAGTGCAGGAATGACTTCAAAACTTGGGTTTTCTGTCGTAGCACCAATGAGTGTTACCCAACCTTTTTCTACAGCTCCTAACAACGAATCTTGTTGCGATTTGCTGAATCGGTGAATTTCATCAATAAAAAGAATTGGATTTTTTGTGGTGAATAATCCATTGTCTTGTTTGGCGCGTTGAATGACTTCTCGAACTTCTTTCACACCAGAACTTATCGCGCTAAGCGTATAAAAAGGACGGTCAGAAGTGGTTGCAATAATATTTGCCAGCGTCGTTTTTCCAGTTCCTGGTGGTCCCCAAAGTAGGAGTGAAGGGATGATTCCCTGCTGTATTTGTCGGGTTAAAACCCCCGTTTCTCCTACCAAATGCTCTTGACTTATGTAGTCTTGAAGCGTTTTGGGACGTATGCGTTCGGCTAATGGTTCACTCATGGTGTAAAAATAATATATTGTGAATTAAGTGACAATTTTTCATGCGAATACATCTTGGCTGATTTTTTGACGAATTGTTTTGTATGAATCCAAAAAAGCATCCTTTTATTTTCACGCCAGCAGTGTTGCTGATTCCTTTTCTTTTTATTTTTTCCATTTGGTTGGTGTATTGGAGTGAAGTGCGTTTTGGGTTCCGTTTGAATGACTATGGTGTGTATCCAAGAACGTTGAAAGGATTGCGAGGTGTTATTTTTAGTCCGTTTATTCACGGAAGTATGCGACATCTTTGGAATAATACCATTCCGTTGTTTTTGTTGAGTGCTGCTATTATTTATTTTTATCGTTCACAACGTTGGACAATTTTTCTTGTTGGATTGTTAGGCTCAGGAATCATTACGTGGTTGATAGGACGTGAAGCCAATCATATTGGTGCTAGCGGATTTATTTACGTATTGATGAGTTTTATCTTTTTCAAGGGAATTATTACAGGATATTATCGTTTTGTGGCGGTTTCGCTCATTATTATGTTTTTGTATGGTGGAATGTTGTGGTATTTATTTCCGATAGACAATCACATTTCTTGGGAAGGTCACTTGGGAGGATTTATTACGGGATTTTTATTGGCTGTTTTTCTTCCTGTAGTATATACAAAAGAAAAGTTTGAGTGGGAAAAAGAAGAATTCATTCCTGATGACGACCCATTTATGCGTCATTTTGATGAAGATGGAAACTTTATAGAAAACCTACCAGAAGAAACTTTTGAGGAAACCAAAACAGAAGCTACCGTACGAATTAAGTACATTTATGTCGATTCTTCTAAAAATACTGAAGAAGAGTAATTAGTTGAGTCGTTGACGGACAATTTCATACAAAAACGCACCACAAGCCACTGATACATTCAGCGAAGCAATTTCGCCTAACATTGGTAGTTTTGCTTTGCTATCTACAATTTTTAAGATGGAAGGAGAAACACCTTTTCCTTCAGAACCCATCACAATTGCAACAGGAACAGTGAAATCTATGTCATATACATTATGCGTAGTTTTTTCTGTGGCAGCTACAACTTGTATTCCTGAGCTTTGCAAATGGTAAATAGCATCTTTGATGTGGTCTACTTTACAAATAGGAATTTTGAAAATGGCTCCAGCAGATGTTTTTACGGCATCTGCATTCACAGGTGCGCCACCTTTCTTTTGAATGATGATTCCATCTACACCAGTACATTCAGCCGTTCTGATGATGGCTCCAAAATTGCGTACGTCACTCAGTTGATCAAGAATTAAAAAAGTAGGTACTTTTCCAGATTCAATTACATTCAAAACTAAAGTATCAAGATTGTGGAATGCAATAGGAGAAATCAAGGCAATCACGCCTTGGTGATTTTTTTTAGTCAGTCTGTTCAATTTTTCAGGAGGAACAAACGAAGTGCTGATAGCGTTTGCACGCAACAGCTGGTCTAATTCGTTAAATAAATCCCCTCTAAGGCCTTTTTGAATAAAAACCTTATCAATAGTGCTTCCTGAATTAATGGCTTCAATAATAGCTCTTATGCCAAAAATTTGTGTAGTGTTCTCATGCATGGCGCAAATATAAAACAAAAAACCACCCAATTGGGTGGTTTTTATGATGTATTATATTAATGTGATATTAATTCTTACATTGGTGTATACACAGATACTCCATTTTCTCCATATCCTTCACAGAACCAAGAGATAGTAATAACTCCAGTATCAATGTCAACTTCGTTCACACCTCCATTTAAAGGAATGATAGATCCCCAAGGGTCACTTTGGTTTTCCCACTGGATTTTGTTACAAGAGTTAAAGAACGTTACATCCATACTAGTTGGACCAGTTCCGTACGCAGAGCTGTAAGGACCTCCGTTGTAAAGACCTCCTGAGAAATCTTGTACGAAGAATGTTCCATCACCGTTGTCGATGATTTCAGCAGTTTGCGTGTGAGGATTGAAACTTGGTAAGAAATCATGGTATCCGTAGTTCGTAGTAACGCTGTACATTCCACCTAAGTCTAATGTAAGGTCACATACTAAGTTTACAGTATGTACTGTAGTAGCAGAACCATCAGATAATCCGATTCCAACTCCTCTTGATGCACTTTGTAATACAATGTTGAAAGTGATGTCTCCAGCTACTAAAGCAACATCAGCTCCAGGTACTACATTTAAGTCAATTGTAGCAGTATTTGTATTTGGTTCAAAGTTTACTGTTCCAGAACCAGAAACTGCATCTGCAGAGTTTCCTAAAACATTTTCAATAGTATAGTTAACGCTTAAGCTACTTGTATTGATAGGAGCTGTATAGCTAACAGGAATTGAAATTGTTTCTAATGAACTATTTACTGACGTAGTTGTTTCGCCAGAAGGGAATTCTATCCATCCAGATTCAGGATCAGATTGAAACCTACTATCATCGTCACTCACACAGCTAAATGTAAGTACCAATACTAATGGTAAGACGAATAATTTTACGATTTTTTTCATAACAAGATTAATTATAATTTAGTTAATG
The DNA here is from genome assembly GCF_003054265.1 of Kordia periserrulae. Lineage (GTDB taxonomy): Bacteria > Bacteroidota > Bacteroidia > Flavobacteriales > Flavobacteriaceae > Kordia > Kordia periserrulae. Next base: position 131,750 of record NZ_QBKT01000005.1, read on the forward strand.
TGTACGTAGTTACAGCAGCAGCGCCACAAATTTCATTAGTGTCTTCAGTGAAAACAAGAGTAATACTTGTATCGTCACCTACTGTGTAAGAACCTGGTGATGGAGATGGTCCAAATGCGATAGAACCTCCACATCCAACTCCTGAAGCTTGTCCAGGAACAATTCCGTTAGCTACAATATCTCCACATACTAAGTTGAAAGAGAAATCTGCTGGTGGATTTGCGAAGTTAAAGCTTGGGTAACACTTTACGTTAAAAATTCTTTCAGTAGAAGCACCTCCTACAGCAAGACTAACAGTGTTTCCTGTTCCTAAAGCAGGAGCAAAACCTGCAGCTCCGATTCCTCCAGAAACAAAAGTCAACATGTAATCACCAGTTGCAAATGTTGATGCAATTGGGCAGATTTCTACGATAGATAAAGAGAAAGGAATTGCACTTCCAACTCCACCATCATCAATAGAATCAATTTTTAAAGACAATGTTTCTGTTTGCGTAGTTAATCCGATATCTGTTGCAGTTACTGTTAATGTAGCAAAGTACTCATTTGCAGGAATTGTAACAGAAGAAGGGAAACTATATACTTCACTTCCTACAGTTGTATTAGCTTCATCTACAGAAACAGTTACAGTTCTTGGAGATGAAGAAAGTGTACTAACACCGATTTCAATATCAAATGTATTGCTATCGTTGATTTCAACTTCTAACGAACCTGTAGTTCCGTTAAAGTACGCCAATGTTTGGCTTTGATCATAAATAGGCGCTTCTGTCTCTTCACAAGATGTGAACATGAATAATGCTCCTATTAATAATATTGCTATTTTTTTCATTACTTTCTTTGTTTTATTGATTAGTATCCAGGGTTTTGAACCATGTTAGGATTTGCATTAATCTCAGCCTGAGGAATTGGGAAAGTAAATTTCTCAGATGAAACAGGAAGTGAACATGGAACAGTTTCACAATCTACTGCAATTCTATCGATTCCTTGATTTAAGATATTTCTATATCTCTTGATATCAACATATCGGAAACCTTCGTAACATAATTCAACTCTTCTTTCAGCTTTGATACTAGTAATAGCTTCGTTTAAAGAAGTATATGTAGCAACTGTTTGAGGAGATCCAAATCTTGCACTTCTTAGAGCAGCAATGTCAGCAGCAGCAGCAGCAAAGTCTGGAGCAGCTTTTCTAGCATTCGCTTCAGCTCTGATTAAGTACATTTCAGAAAGTCTCATAGCTTTGTAGTCATTGATATAGTTCGTATCCGCATTTGGTGGATATTTACCAATGATTAATAAAGGAGTACTTGCTCCTGGGTCACTTGTTGGATCAACGTTTACTGTACGACGGATGTCACCAGCAGCAAATTCGTTAAATAATCCATTAGACATTTCCATGAATGCTCCACCTGTTCCTGTAAAGATCCAGTTAAAAGCGATAGAAGCGTTGTTTCCTTGAACGTTATCAAACTTGAAGATTACTTCAGTAGTATCTCCGTCACCAGCAAACATAGCAGCGTATTGTGCTTGGTTTGCTAAGTTGTAGTTAGCAATGATAGTGTTTGCATTAGAAATAGCAGTGTTGAAATCACCAGTATATAATGCAATTCTAGCTCTTAAGAAAGTGATGAAATCTGGAGTAACATAGTTGATATCCGTTGCACTTGCAGGAATTAAACTTGAAGCTAACGTTAAGTCATTTTCAATTTCAATTAGGTTTTCACCAACAGTTTGTCTTGCAGGTAAACCAGAAGTAGCTACAACATTTTGGTAATATACACCTAATGAAGAAGGATCCATCATATCTGGTGCGTAGTACGTTAATAAGTCAAAGTGTAAGTACGCTCTAAACGCATAGCTTTGCGCTAAAATGTTATCATACGCATCTTCTTCTCCTGCTTGAGGAGCGATAGTGCTAGCTGCTGCTAACAAACGGTTAAAGTTGTTAATAGCGTTGTATCTATCAGCCCAAGTTCCTTGGTCTCCACCAGCTTCGTTTAATACTTGATTGATTAAAGCGATTTGCTGTCCACCATTATCAGCTCCAACTTTACAGTTATCTGTAAAAATTGAGTTAAATGCTAACAAACTTGCTTGTCCACCACCACGATTAATACTATTGATGGCTCCACGAAGTCCATTTTCTAAGTCAGATACACTTTGAAAGGCAGTTTCCTCTACTAAGTTATCAACTGGAAAACGTTCTAATTGATCATCACAACTTACTGCAAATAGTAAGGTAACAATAATTGGTATTAGAAAATATTTTTTCATTTTTATTTTTTTATTTAAAAGTTTAAGTCAAATCCTAAAGAGAATGTTCTAGGAATCGGATAGTCAAAGAATCCACCAGATTGGTTACCTTCTGGATCAAATCCTCTCCATTTCGTCCAAGTAACTAAGTTAGTACCTTGAACATAAATTCTCATTCCAGAAAAGACATTTGTTTTCTCTAAAATTTTTGAATCAACAGTGTATGAAAGTGTAATATTTCTTAAACGTAAGAAAGACGCATCTTCAATGTAACGATCTCCAATTTCTGCACGACCTTGGAATGTTAATCTTGGAATATCTGTTACTTGACCTGGAGTAGTCCAAGCATTTAACATAGTAACAGATTGGTTAGCGAAACCTGCTAAAGAAGCATCCTCGATAATCGCTAATGAACCATTACGTCTCCATCTGTCAGCAGCAAAAGAGAATAATGCGTTTAATGCAAATCCTTTATAAGAGATATCAGCTCCAAAACCTCCAGTATATGTAGGGTCAAAGTTTTTATCTAAATAAACTCTGTTGTTTGGAGTAAATTGGTTTGTAATGTTACCATCAACGTCATAGTAAAGTGGTTGTCCATTAGAAGGATCTACACCAGCCCAACGTACATCAAACCATGTAGCAGCTTGACGACCTTCAGCATTACGTAATGTAACTCCTGTAAATTCTACTGGTAACTCTTCAATTCTGTTTTTGTTGTAGTTAGCATTACCACGTACTGTGATAGACCATGGGTTTGTTTGAGATTTTCTCAATACGTCATATGCAAATTGGAAATCAACCCCTGAGTTTCTCATACTACCAATGTTAGTAGTAACAGTACCATAACCTGTTTGAGCAAGAGATAATGGTGCGTTGTTAGAGAATAAGTCTTCTGTTAAGAAGTTATAGTAATCTAACTCCCCAGAAAGTCTGTTATTCCATAATCCAAAGCTTAAACCAACGTTTAACTGATTTGTAGTTTCCCACTTGATATCTTCATCAACTAACCCGTTAAGTCCGTAACCTGTTCCTAACTGGTAACTTGTAGGATCTGCAAATACAGTTTGTAATCCTTGATAACGAGAACCAACACCTTGGTTACCTACAACTCCATAACTAGCTCTTAATTTCAAAGTGCTGATGAAGTCAACATCGCTCATGAAATCTTCATTGTCAATATTCCAACGACCAGCAACAGACCAGAATACACCTGTTGAGTTTTTAGGGAAACGAGAAGTTTGGTCACGTCTGATTGTACCAGAGAAACCGTACTTTCCATCATAGTCTAAATCTAATGTTGCGAATAAAGAAGCTAATGCTAGTTCAGTTTCAGTAGAGAATACACCTGGAACGTAGTTTAATGCTAATTCAGTTGCAGCATCTAAAATTCCGTCACCATTTGTATCGTCACCTTCTTGTGTGTTACCACTAGTGAAACCAGCAGAAGAACCTGGTAATGCAGGGTTCAAACCGAAAGCAGTATATCCAGCTTGTTGTGTATTAGAGTAGTTGTACTCACCATATACAGAAGCAGATAAATTTAACTTATCAGTAATGTCATTTTGATATCTCACGAAAGCATTTAAGATGAAGTTAGCATCTCTAAAGAAAGTTTCTCCTTGAGAACCTTTTACTTCAGCACCTTGGTTAGGAGTAATCAAACCTCTAATACTTCCTGGAGTAGTAATTTGTAATAATTCAATGTTTGTGTAGTCAATACCAATAGAACCTCCAACTGTTAAGTTTTTAGCGAAGTTGTAATCAGCATTAATACCTCCAACCGCTTTGAATTCAGTTTCTTGGTCTGTATTGAATCTTGCAGTGTTCAATGCTAAGAATGGAGTGTTTAAGAATCCATTCGCATTCACTTGGTTTCCGTTAGCATCAATAGCTCCACTTCGAACAGTACCAAACGTATTTAAACTACCGTCTGGGTTAAATCTGTTTAAGTAAGGAAGACCAATGTATGGTACAATAAACGGGTTGTCTAACTGACCACCTGTGTTGTTACCTCTGACAGCATCTACAATAAAGTTACTCACAGAGCGGTTCAACGTTAATGTAGTTCCGTAGTTAAATTTCTTATCTGCAGAACTTCCAGTGAAGTTATTTCTGAAAGAGAAACGAGTCAAGTCACTACCTAAAGTAATACCTTCCTGCTTGAAATACTGCATAGAAGTATAAGAGCTTGTTGTTTCATTTCCTGTAGAAATACTCAATTCGTGAGAAACTGTTGTTCCTTGCTGGAAGAATACATCTGACCAGTTGGTATTTGTTTGTCCAGCAATAGCAGCAATTTGTGTGTCTGATAAACCGTCACCAAATTGTGTTCCTGGTAATAAATCTCTTTGCCAAGTTAAGAATTGAGTTGCATTCATCACCTCAAATCTAGTTTTAGGCTTCACAGCAACACCATAAAGTGTTCTATACTGTAAATTAACTCCAGATCCTTTTTTACCTTTCTTTGTAGTTACAATTACAACACCACCAGCACCTCTGTTACCATAAATCGCTGTTGCAGCTGCATCTTTCAATACAGATAATGTCTCGATGTCGTTTTGGTTTAAACTTCTAAAGTTGTCTTGATCTACTGGTACACCATCAATAACGAATAATGGCTCAATATCACCTTGTAAAGATCCACGACCTCTAATGATGATTGTTGCAGATTGACCTGGCTGTCCTGAACCTGTGTTCACGTTAACCCCTGCCGCAGCACCTTGAAGTACCTGGTCTAACGAGTTAATCGGAACTTGCTCAATTGTTGCACCATCAACCGTAGCAATAGAAGATGCTACTTTTGCACTGTTTACAGCTCCACCATAAGCGACAACTGTTACAGCTTCTAAAGCTTCACCTTGTTTTAACACCACGTTGATAGTAGCAGACGTAACCTTGATTTCTTGCGGAGTATATCCTACATAGCTGAATACAAGCGTTTGCCCGTTGCTAGCTTGGATAGAATAATTTCCATCAAAATCAGTAGTCTTACCTGTAGTAGTACCTTTAATCGAAACAGTTGCTCCTGGTAATGGTAAACCTTCTTCATCGGTCACCGTACCTGAGACAGTCTGTTGTTGTGCAAACAGAATTTGCACAAATAACGCTAGGAATAGCGTTAGAATTCCACTAAACTTTGTTCTCATTTTTTTAATTTATTTGAATTAGCTATCGCCAAAAATCCTAATTATATGTTAATAATCCAATTTTTTTTTCTTAAAAATGCTTAGAAAGCCTAAGTTTTTTTGAAAAACACGGTTTATTGAACCTTAATTGGGTTAAGTATGGTCATAGAAATGAGGACAATGCGGAGTTGTAATTTATAAAATTATCAAAATGAGATAGTTTTGTTAAATTTTTTAACGGCCTTGCAGAATTTTTTATTTTTTGTGAGAAGTGTTTTAAAGTATGTATGTAAACTATAAAAACTCAATAATTCATTGACTTTCGAATTATTGAGTTTTGTGAAATTGTGTGCTTTCTACTTAAAAGATGTATTTATTGCTTGATAATTTTTGTAGTTGTTATTTTGCTATCAGCGTAAATTTTGACAACATAAAAACCGCTATTTTGAAATGTAAGGTCTATGCTTTTTTCTCGCGAAGAAAGAATTAATTCACCAAGTGCAGAATATACTTCTATTTTATCTATTGTGCCAATTCCTTTAACTTGAAAGCGGTTTTTGACAGGATTCGGAACGATAACAAATTCTTCAGTGTCCAATTCGTTTACACTTAAAATAGTGCAATTCGATAAGTCTGGATTTTGTTCTACTGGTGCAGAAGGGGTAAGGGTTCTTCCCGTAAAAGCAGGATAATCAGCAGCATATCGCAAAACTCTGAATGTTAGGTTAGGAGAAGCGGTTGGGTCATCTCCTTGCGATAAAATTCCTGTAGGAGTTACTGGATTTACATATTCCCAAACAATTTCTTCGGTAGGTGTTATTTCAAAAAAATATCCATCGTCACCGTCGCAAATTAAGGTGTTTCCGTTAGGTAAACGTTGTGCGCTTGATAATATTCTGGAGTAGAAATCCGTTGGAACTAAAGAAGTGTATGTGTAATCTGTGTTTTGTGGTCCATACGCAGTTCCAGGTGTGTAGCTGTAGACGCCTTCTGAATCTTCAGGAGGTGTAATGATGTCTATTTGCGAAACACTTGGAGTTCTAGTGAAACCATTATTGAAAATAATCATTTTGCGAGCATCTGTGAGTCCGTCAGCGATAAAATGAGGGTAATGTTGCCCAAATAACTTTTGGTCGGATGCTGAGCCTCTTTTGTACGCTTGCGGATTTCCCCATCGGTATAGAAAATCGCCGCCTTTTCCTCGAAGTCCACCAGAACTTGTAGCTGCTTCTGCGGTTGTAGTGCTATGGTCGATGATGTAAATTTCGCTCAATAATCGTGAACTGATAACAATTTGATCCAATCGTTCATCATATTGAATAGAATTGTAATGCAACCAATTGGCATTTCCGGCAGAGTTTCCTAAAAAGTTGATGTCGAGCAATTGCGGGTTGTCTTCAACAACACCAAAATTATCTTTAGTAGCATCAAAATCTTGAATTAAATGGTCTTTAACATTCCATTCCCAAACGATATTAGCGCTATTTGTGCCTACAGGTTCTAACTCTAAAATTTGTTCATTGAATAATTTTCCTTGTGTCAGATTGTTAGGGTCTCTTCCAGCTTGTATGGCTTCTGCCTGTGTCATTGTTGTTACTGCTAATACCAAAACATTGCCATTAGGCATCGGAAAAACATCATGATGTTGTGAAACAGTAGGAGAGGAATAGGTGTATTCCCAAAGTAAATTTCCATCCCAATCAAAAAGTTCGACTTTTCCGCCAACGCCTCCAAAATTGATGTCTGCATTAGCAATTCTACCTGCGCGAAGTAGGTTTCCATTTTCTAAAAGATAAACTGCGTTTCCTGGAGCAACTGTGCTTGTCCATTGATTGATGACTTCTCCACAGTTATTGATAAGATACGTTTCTGTGTGTCCGGCAGGTGCATATAGCGTATAGCCATTAAAAGTGCCTTGATTATTGGTAATAGTGCCTATCGTGTTTTGCGCTTTTATAACAATACTCCATAAAAAGATACAGCAAAAAAGAATATTGCTTTTCGTTTGATTTTTCATAGCTTTTCATCATTTTGAAAGTATATGAACTTTCAGTCGCGAAAAGTAACGAATATTAACTAAAAAAAAAATTGCCTTTGAAGTTTATTCAAAGGCAATTAGTATAAAGTTAAAATCGTGAGATTTTATTCATTACATAAGTTCAATGCAATTGGTCCAGCTGCTGTTCCAGGTGTTCCAGTCGCAACTGTACTACCACTAGGTCCTGTAATTTGGAAAGACATTTCTCCCCAGAAATCACCGTTGAAAACCCAGTCACCACTTACTCCATCAGGAATTGTAATAGTTCTAGTTCCTGCACTATTTCCAGAAGTACAAGCGTATCCTGGTGCTTCGTAAGGCGTACAAAGTCCTATTTCGAATACAGTTCCGTTACTAAGTGTTACGGTAATTCCAGGGCCACCACCATTACTTGTAGTAGGTTGCCATCCGTCACCATACGAATCTTGCATGTCAATTACCCAGTCACCTGCTGGTAACGTTGGAGAATCACACACAACTGTAGATGCGAAAGTATGATCTGCTGATTGATTGTCAAAGTTCGCACTTACGTCAGAAAATGTTCCTTGCGGATTTGTAAGTGCTAATCTGTAGTTAAATCTGTCACCACCTTCTAATGCAGCAGGATCAACTCCTAATGCAGAAATAATAGAAGCTCCGTCAAAAGAAATAGCTACCTCAGGATATCCTCCGTCTGTATTAGTAAAGCTTGATGATTCAGCAGTAACTAATAGTGCTTCGTCCGTTGTAAGGTTTTGTCCTGCAAGAGAAACAAATACTTCAACTTTGGTAACATCCGTTCCGCCTGCAGGAGAAATGATTTGATACTCCTTTGAGAAACTTGAGCTACTTGGGTCTAATTTATTTACGTTGGTAGAACCATTTGTAGTGATTTCAGCTGCAAAAGGTACACCTGTGTTGATTAAGTCATCAAAATCAACAGGCAACGTATCGTCGTCTTTACAGCTATAAAATGCTATGCATATAGCACTTACAGCCAAGATTGTTTTTAAAAATTTATTTTTCATAATTCTCTTTTTTTATTGAATAAACTCTGCAGGATTGTTATCCCAAAATACTTGTACAGCAAGTCCAGGCTTCTGAGAGATGTTTATGTTTCTATCAACTGTAATGTTAGGATACAAGAATGATCTTGGGAACGTACCTGTTCCTAATAATGTCGGTTGTAAGTTTCCTGGTGCTCCTGTTCTTCTGTAAAGGTTGTAACCTTCCACACCATTACCATACATAGCAATCCAGTATTCTTTACCAATGATGTCCATTCTTTCCGCATCAGTTGATGCAGCCATATACGATGTCATAACATTTGCTACGTAATCGTCAATATCAGTAGCGGAAGCTGTATTTGTAAAATCTCCTGGGTTTGGCAAGAATGAGGTTACTGTGTTTAATGATGATCTAACGCCTTGTTCTAGCATTGCAGCGGCATCATCAGAAGTACCTAAGTATAAAGCAGCTTCTGCTCTCATGAAGTACACAAATGAATCCATCATAATTGGCCAAATTCCAGCACCTTGCAATCCGTCATTGTCATTAATAGTGTCTGCATCGTTGTCATCAAAACGACCACCAACAGGATATACTCCAAAAGTACTTCTTTTGTTGTTATCTGGCGGAATACCTTCACGGTTTGCATGATCTCTTCCCCAATATCCATCACCTCTTCCAAATAATGAACAGAAAGGAAGTGGTACTGCTTGCATTGCGTCAATTGGATCATACGTTGTAGGTCTTGGATCGTTCCAACAGCTAATTTCATTATCTAATGTAGCTGGGTCTGTTGGGAAACTGTTTACCTGTCTGTACACATAATAACGCAATCTTGGGTCTTCAAAACCTTTTTCTTCAGCCAATGCCCACATTAAATAGTTTGGAATGTATTCTCCAGTGTTCGCTGCTAAATACTCCTCTACGAAATACGGGTGTCTACTTTGTGGATTGATAGAAGTTCCTGATGCCCATTTAAAGTCTTCTGAACTTGTAGTGATGATGTCTCCAGTAGCTAATAATGCATTTATTCCTGCAGCAGAACCAGTTGGGTCAATTAATCTTCTGTTTAAGTAATATTTAAACTTTAATGTGTTTGCAAGTTTTGTCCAATTTGCCATTGAGTTACTACTGTCTTCTCCGTAGTATAAATCATTGAACGTTGGCGTATTTCCATCAATATTTGCAAAATCAGCTAATGCTAAATCCAATTCAGCTAAAGCAGCGTCATATACATCAGCACCATTATCTACAGCAGGAAAAATAATACCGCCATTCCCTTGTAGTGCTTCTGAGTAAGGAACATCTCCAAAATAATCGACCATTGTCATCATCGTATATGCTCTAATAATTCTAGCTACCCCAAGATGTCTGGAACGTCCAGAAGTAGTTGCAACAGGAATTAATGCTTCTACTTCATTTAAGATATTAGTATATGCCGTACTCCACATACCGCTATTACTAGCATTCGTATTGTTGAAGTTGATTTCATATGTATTGAACATATATTCTAAACGTACTGCTTCTGCTCCAGATTCCGTTGCATCTTCAAAGAATTCTGCCAACTGAAATTGGATGAAGTTTAAGTTCGTATCCGGGTCAAGTGCCTCCGGAGTCGGAACATTAGGGTCTACTAGTAAATCTAATTCCGTTGTTTCACAAGAAAAAACGAGTATTAGTCCTAGTAACCAATATAATTTATTGTTTTTTATTTTCATTGTTATTTTTTTTAGAAAGTTACTTTTACGCTCATTCCGTATCTTCTTGAATTCCAAGATGTTAAGAAGTCAAATCCTTGAGAGTTACCAACACCTAAACTGTTCAATTCAGGATCGTAATTTACACTGTCAGGTGTGTTAAACGCCTTTACAAATAAGTTTTGTCCAGAAAGTGTAAGTGAAACATTTCCAAAAGGAGTTTTGTCTAGCCACTTCTTAGGAAGTCTATAGCTAATAGATGCTTCTCTTAAACGCACATGTGTAGCGTCGTAAACCAATAATTCATCAATTCCAAATCCGATATTATCGAAGTACGCTTCCGTAGCTGTTAATTGAATGTCGTTTGGTTGTCCTGTAGCCTGACGAATACCTGGTAAAACGATACTTTGTGTTCTATCAAAGTCAGTATCTCCAACTAGACCTCTACCTACTAAGGCACCAATCGTTGTTGCGTAGATATCACCACCTTGTTGGTATTCCCACTGCATGTTAAGTGTCCAGTTTTTCCAAGAAATTCCGGTGTTTACAGTAGCAAACCAGTCTGGGTTTGGATCTCCAATAATTCCGTTATTCGGATCTTGAAGCCAGTATCCATCTTCTCCTACAAGTCTATTTCCGTTTGCATCTCTTAAAACTTGTCCACCAACAATTACCCCTAAAGGTTGGTCGTTGATTGCGGCATTTTGTGTTGTGCTAAAAAGACCTCCATATTGAATTTGCTCTCCGTCATCCAATCCTTTAACAGAACTTTCGTTTTGCGTATAGTTACCTGTAAATTTTAATTCAAAATCTTCAGTTTTGATTGGAGTTACATCAAATCCAATTTCAAAACCTTCGTTGATTACATTACCAATGTTTGTAAAAGTACTTGTGTATCCTGTTTCAGGAGCCAAAGGTCTTTGGATAATTTGGTTTTCAGTATCTCTGTTGTAGTATGTAAAGTCAATTCCAACTCTATTATCTAAGAATCTTGCTTCCAAACCAACTTCAAATTCTTTAGAAAGCTCAGGCTTTAAATCTGGGTTTGGCAAGAAGTTGTCAATACTTGTAGTTGTAGTTCCATTTCCGTTAGGTGCTTGGAAAATGTTAGGAACTAAGGAAATTACACTTCTTGTAGTATATGGACCAGGGAAACCAGGAGAAGTTCCGTAACCAGCTCTAAGTTTTAAGAAGTTTAATCCGTTTGTAGAACGTAAATTTTCAAATGCTGATGTTGGAATGAATGATAAACTCACACCTGGAGAAAATTGCGATCTGTTTTGTTGCTCAAGCGTTGAATTCCACTCATTTCTCAGAGAAGTATTAAAGTATAAATAGTTCTTGTATGAAAGTGTTCCAGAAACATACGCAGCAACGTTATTTTGCTCGTTGTAAGTTTGGTATGTTGTGTTGTTATCAGCAAACACAGTTCCCTCAATAATAGTACTAGAGTTTTGGAAGTTTAGGTGATTCCAAAGACCAAAAATGATTTGGTCTCTACTTTCTGAACCATCACGCTCAAAAATTTGACGCTTAGTAGTAGCACCTACTGTAGCTTGCAATGCAAAATCTTCAGAAAGTTCTTTGTCAATACCAATTAATAAAGACTGATCCCAAATCGTAAATCTTTGAGAAGTAGTTTGTAAATAACCATTAGGATGTAAACCATCGTTCGATCCTTTGTTAATTACACGTCTTCCTCTTGTGTTTTGACTATCAATACCTAAACGGTAGCTGATGTTTAACCAGTCTGCAGCTTCGTACGATGCTACAAAATTGGTAAAGAAACGATCAGTACTTTGCTTGTCTTGCGTGTTGTTTAATGCCCAAACAGGATTGGTACGGTCGTTACCACCACGATACCAAATACTTTCTCCAGTAATAGGATGTTGACTTGGTAATGTAATATCAACACTTCGTGGTAAGTATAAAATGTTCCAAATGGAAGCAACACCACCAGTACCAGCAGTAGAAGATGTTACGTCACTACCTGTAGAAGCATCTGTAAATGGACTTCTAATATCTGTCTTAGCTAAACTAATTTTACCAGATAATGTAAACTTGTTAGACATTTTATAAGTTCCGCCTACAGAGAAGTTATCTCTACGTAAGTCGTTATTTGGAATAAATGATTGATCGTCAACATGTGCATAAGAAGCATTGAAACTTCCTTTGTCACCAAAAGCACCCGCAACGTTTACAGAAGTACTAGCTATAGTTCCTGTTCTAAAGAATGCTTCTTGGCTATCGTACGGTCTGTACGCTACTGTTGGACTGTCAAGGTCTGGTCTATTTGGGAATAGTACAGATGGCTCAACACCAAAGTTGTTTAAAATAGAAGTTCTAAACGCATTGTCAATAGTAGCTTGACTGTCAAAACGCGCTCCCCAGTTACTGAAGAAAGCTCCATATACGTTTTGGAATCCATTACCCCACGTGTCTTGGTATTCAGGAAGAATAATGTCGTTAAAGAAAATAGATTGGTTTACTGTTACTTCCATTTTCTTGTTTGCGTCTGATCCTGTTTTAGTAGTAATTAAGATTACACCATTACGACCTTCACCTCCATATAAAGCTGTTGCACTTAAACCTTTTAAGATACTTACACTTTCAATGTTGTTAGGATCGATATCGGCAAATCTACTTGCTACGTTACCAGATTGGAAAGCTCCTGAGCTTGCAGATTGGTTCGCACTACCAGAAGATCCATCAAATGGTACACCATCAACAATAAATAATGGTTGGTTACCACCTGTAATAGACGATTGTCCTCTAATAATGATGTTAGAACCACTACCAGAAACACCACCAGAACCTGTAATACGTACACCAGATGCTTTACCACGTAATATCTTACCGATATCCGTGTCTGCTTTCTGCTCTAAGTCTTCACTTTCAACAGTTGTTACAGCGTAACCTAAGGCTTTCTTTTCCTTTTTAATACCTTGTGCAGTAATGATTACTTCTTCTAATTGGTTGTCAGGCGCTAAAGAAGCATCGATAGTATTGCTGCTACCTACAATTACTTCTTTTTTCTTGTAACCTACATAGCTGAATACAAGTGTTTGCCCTACATTTGCTTTGATAGAGTAGTTTCCATCAAAATCAGTAGATGTTCCCGCGTTAGTTTCTTTAACGACTACGCTGGCCGCGGGAAGCGGAATTCCAGATTCGTCGGAAACAGTACCTTTGACTGTTTTCTCTTGTGCAAGTGCAAGTTGCACCATTAACGCCAGCAACAGCGTCAACATTCCATTAAACTTTGTTCTCATTGTGTTAATTATTTGAATTAGCTATCCCAAAAATCATAATAATATGTTAATATTCCTATTTTTTTGAGGAAAAAAGTAGTTGAAATTCAGTGTAAGCAATAGAAAACCTATAGGGAAATAGACTTTTGAAAAAACGTATTTAGCTTAATTTTAGAGGGTTTCAATAAATTTTTAGAGCGAAATGCGTGGATGCTTTTAGAGAAAATATTTGTTCAATTATGTAAAATCAACGGTTGAATAATGGTTAATTTCTTACTTTTTATTCGTTTTTGGCTTGTTTTTAAGTGATTCCTAGTGAATGAAATTGGAAAATTGTTTCGGTGAAGGATTCTCTAAAATGATGTAGATAAACTGATATGTACTTTTGATTCTGATAGTTTAATGGCGGAATTGTCCGTTTTTCCAACCGCATAGTTTATTTTTAAAAGACCAGATTTGGAGCGAATACCCAATCCGAAGCCAAAACCATATAATTTAACGTCAGTTTTAGTCAAATCATCTTGAAGATACGTAAAGTCTATAATAGAATGTACATACGAGTTACGCGAAAGAATATAACGGTATTCCGTATTAATGGTGCTATACAGCGTTGCTTCCAAGCTATTTTCATTAAAACCTCTAATAGATTGTATACCGCCCAAGCGAAACTTTTCATTGGTTAGGTACTGATTGGAAATCAACGCTTCAGAAGTGTTGTTGATGTAAATAAAATTCCGATTGTTCAGTTCCCATAAATAATTTCCTGTAAAGGAAAATTTTGACTGCTCGTTTTTCTCACCAGTATTGGTGCGTGTTCCCAATTGCGCTTCCAATCCTGCAAACATTTTAACGGGAAAAATACTCAAAGCATCATTTCTTTTGGTAAATGTGTATCCTGCGGTGGTGAAAAAACTTTTGTAATCGTCAATCGTGGTGTTGGCTTCGTCTTCGGACAGATTGTTTGATTCTGTTTGTAAAATTCCAACATGCAATTGATTGTTTGGATTTATCTGATAAAACGCGTTTAATTTCACATTGACAATATTAAATAAAGAGTCGCGTCTAAAAATATCCAAACCTGCATTGATGCCGACAGGAGAATTAAAAATATATGGCACGCGCAAATCGGCTAAAAACTTCGTTTGTCCGTTGCCATCATTCTTCCATAAAAGATTAAACTGCTCGCCGGCATTCAAGTTGTTCATCAATTTCAAATCGAGATAACCGTTCAGTTTCAAATTTCCGGTATCTTCATCCGAATTGAATCCGATAAAACCGTCAAAAAAATTACTTTTTACCTTTTCTATATATACATATAATATGGTAGAGTCTTTTGCGAATAAAATTTCAGGGTCTTTTATCTGTCTGGCAAACGGAAGTTGGTCAATGCGTTTGGTTTGTTTGGTAATTTCATCTTTGTTAAAAACTTTAGAAGTCAAACGTAGATAGTTTTTGGTGTATGCTTTTGGGAATTTTTCATATCCTTTAATAATAACTTTATCCAAACGGCGCTTTTCAATAATTTTAATATCCAAATCGGCAATGATTGTTTGTCCTTTCTTTCTGATGTTTTCAAGTTGTACTTCTGCAAACGGATTTCCTGTGTTTTGAAAATTGGTAACAATAGCTTCTAAAAAAGGAGTGATATTTTCAGGCGTAACAGTAAAAGTGCTGTCAGTGTATTTTAAATTAAAAGCATTGAGTAGACTTTCGTCTAATTTTTCTCTGTCGTAGTGGATGTCTAAAGAGGTATATTTTGTATTCAGGGTGAAGGTGCTCTGATACACAGAATCGCTTACTTTTTCAAGTTTGCTGTAAGTTGCGTCAAAATAACCAATGGTAAAAAAAGCTTTTTGCAGAGAAGCCAACTCATCTACGATAGATTTTATATTTTCGTGCGCTCTTTTATAATTTGTTGCGTCAATTACTTTTTGGTCGTTTTCGGTAGCGCCATTAATCTGTAAAGTTTGACTATTTGCATATTGAATGCAAAAAAGCGCAAAAAACAAATAAAAAATATGTAAGGTTGATTTTTTCAAGTCTAAAAAGTGAATACAATGTTGCTTCAAAATAACGTAAAAAAAGAAGAAATCATGCGTGTTAAATTGCTAAAAAATTAATCTTATTGAAAATTAAGTCATTAAGATTTGAATCTTAAAAAATAATACTTACCTTTGCCGCCCTCAAAAGAGGGTTTTTAAACAAAATTATATTTAATATAAATGCCAACAATTTCACAATTAGTAAGAAAAGGAAGAGCCAAAATAACTAAGAAGAGTAAATCGGCTGCTTTAGATTCTTGTCCTCAGAGACGTGGAGTTTGTACGCGTGTGTACACTACTACACCAAAAAAACCGAATTCAGCAATGCGTAAAGTTGCAAGGGTTCGTTTGACAAATGGTAATGAAGTGAATGCTTACATTCCAGGAGAAGGACACAATCTACAAGAGCACTCGATAGTATTAGTTAGAGGTGGAAGGGTAAAAGATTTACCAGGAGTTAGATATCACATTGTACGTGGAGCTTTAGATACCGCAGGTGTTGAAGGTCGTACACAACGTAGATCTAAGTATGGTGCTAAACGCCCAAAGAAGTAATTAAAAACTTTTAATGTAAAGACATGAGAAAAAGAAAGGCGAAAAAAAGACCTCTTTTACCAGACCCAAGATTTAACGATCAATTAGTAACGCGTTTTGTGAATAACTTAATGTGGGATGGTAAAAAGTCAGTAGCATTCAAGATTTTCTATGATGCAATGGATATTGTAGAGCAAAAGAAAACAGACGAAGAAAAAACTGCTTTAGAAATTTGGAAAGAAGCATTGTCAAACGTTATGCCGCACGTAGAAGTACGTTCGCGTAGAGTTGGTGGGGCTACATTTCAAATTCCAATGCAAATTAGACCAGACAGAAAAGTGTCTATGGCGATGAAATGGTTAATTAGCTATTCTCGTAAAAGAAATGAGAAATCAATGGCTTTAAGATTAGCTTCAGAAGTATTGGCGGCTGCAAAAGAAGAAGGTGCGGCAGTTAAGAAAAGAGTAGATACGCACAAGATGGCGGAAGCAAACAAGGCATTCTCACATTTTAGATTTTAATAAGACACAACTATAAAAATGGCTAGAGATTTAAAATATACTAGAAATATCGGTATCGCTGCTCACATTGATGCTGGTAAAACAACAACTACAGAGCGTATCCTATACTATACAGGTGTAAGTCATAAAATTGGAGAGGTGCACGATGGTGCTGCTACAATGGACTGGATGGAGCAAGAGCAAGAGCGTGGTATTACAATTACGTCTGCGGCTACAACTTGTACGTGGCAATTCCCATTAGAAAATGCAAAACCAACTCCTGAAACAAAAGGATATCACTTTAACATTATTGATACTCCAGGTCACGTTGACTTTACAGTAGAGGTAAACCGTTCATTACGTGTATTAGACGGATTGGTATTCTTGTTTAGTGCGGTTGATGGTGTTGAGCCACAATCTGAAACTAACTGGAGACTTGCAGATAACTACAAAGTTCCAAGAATCGGATTTGTAAACAAAATGGACCGTCAAGGGTCTAACTTTGCGAACGTATGTACGCAAGTAAAAGAAATGCTTGGTTCTAACGCAGTACAAATTGTATTGCCAATTGGAGATGAAGCTGACTTTAAAGGTATTGTTGACTTGGTGAAAAACCGTGCTATTGTTTGGCATGATGAAACACAAGGTGCTACTTTTGATGTTATTGACATTCCAGAAGATTTAAAAGCAGAAGCGGCTGAAGCACGTGCGCACTTGATTGAAGAAGTAGCAACGTATGATGAGGAGTTGTTAGAGAAATTCATGGAAGATGAAAACTCTATCACTGAAGAGGAAATTCACGCTGCATTAAGAGCTGCGGTAATGGACATGGCAATCATTCCTATGATTTGTGGTTCTGCATTTAAAAACAAAGGAGTTCAATTCTTGTTAGATGCAGTATGCCGTTACTTGCCTTCACCAGTAGATAAAGACGATATCAAAGGAACGCATCCTGATACGGATGAAGAGATTTCTCGTAAACCATCTGTAAAAGATCCGTTTGCTGCTTTAGCATTTAAAATTGCAACAGATCCTTTCGTAGGTCGTTTGGCATTCTTCCGTGCATACTCTGGAAGATTAGATGCAGGTTCGTATGTATTGAACAATCGTTCTGGTAAAAAAGAACGTATCTCACGTATCTACCAAATGCACTCAAACAAGCAAAATGCAATTGAATATATTGAAGCAGGAGATATTGGAGCTGCTGTAGGATTTAAAGATATCAAAACAGGAGATACATTATCTGACGAAAAGAATCCTATTGTATTAGAATCAATGAACTTCCCAGACCCTGTAATTGGTATCGCAGTAGAGCCAAAAACAAAGGCTGATGTTGATAAATTAGGAATGGCTTTGGCAAAATTAGCTGAAGAAGATCCAACATTTACAGTAAAAACTGACGAAGCTTCTGGGCAAACTGTAATCTCAGGAATGGGTGAGTTGCACTTAGATATTATTGTTGACCGTTTACGACGTGAGTTTAAGGTTGAAGTAAATCAAGGTGAACCTCAAGTAGAGTACAAAGAAGCACTTACAAGAAAAGCTGAGCACAGAGAAGTTTATAAAAAGCAATCTGGTGGACGTGGTAAATTCGGTGATATCGTATTTGAAATGAGTCCAGTAGATGAAGATTTCGTTGGAGATGGATTGCAGTTTGTTGACGAAATCAAAGGTGGTCGTATTCCAAAAGAATTCATTCCAGCGGTAGAAAAAGGATTCAAAACAGCAATGTTAAACGGACCTTTAGCAGGATTCGAAATGGATACTATGAAAATTGTCTTAAAAGACGGTTCTTTCCACCCTGTAGATTCTGATGCATTATCATTTGAATTGGCAGCAAAATTAGGATACAAAGCAGCAGCGAAAGCAGCAGGAGCGGTAATCCTTGAGCCAATCATGAAATTAGAAGTATTAACTCCAGAAGAAAACATGGGAGATATCGTAGGTGACTTAAACCGTCGTCGCGGACAAGTATCTGACATGTCTGACAGAGCTGGTTCTAAAGTAGTGAAAGCTACAGTGCCATTATCTGAAATGTTTGGATATGTAACTTCATTACGTACATTATCATCTGGTAGAGCAACTTCAACAATGGAATTCTCTCATTACGCAGAAACTCCTTCTAACATTTCAGAAGAAGTAATCGCGAAGTCTAAAGGTGTAACTGCTTAAAACTAAGAAAATGAGTCAAAAAATTAGAATAAAATTAAAATCATACGATCATAACTTAGTTGATAAGTCAGCTGAAAAAATCGTAAAAACAGTAAAAACAACTGGTGCTGTAGTAACTGGTCCAATTCCATTACCAACACACAAAAAAATCTTTACTGTATTGCGTTCTCCGCACGTAAACAAGAAATCAAGAGAGCAATTTCAATTAAGCTCTTACAAAAGATTGCTTGATATCTACAGTTCATCTTCAAAAACGATTGATGCGTTAATGAAGCTTGAATTGCCAAGTGGAGTTGAGGTGGAAATCAAAGTTTAATTTCCATTCTCGTGAAAACGGGAATCTCACAGAAGCTAAAAGAAAGTATGAGCTTGCCACTTGTGTGGAAAGTAAACATGTCCCGAGCTGCGTGCAAAGGAAAAACGGTAAAAATACAATTCAGAGCGAAGCGTATTTTTCGCTCTGAATTTTTTTAAATAAGTAAATTAATAATCACGGATTGAAAGTTTTGTTTTAGACTTGGTCTAAAATCTAAAATCTAAAATCCACAATCTAAAAATCAAAATGTCTGGGTTAATCGGAAAAAAAATCGGCATGACAAGCATCTTTGACGAGAATGGAAAAAACATTCCATGTACTGTTATCGAAGCTGGACCATGCGTTGTTACCCAAGTCAGAACCAATGAGGTTGACGGGTATGAGGCTCTTCAACTTGGTTTCGATGACAAGGCAGAAAAACGTGCTTCAAAAGCGGCTAATGGTCACTTTAAAAAAGCAGGTACTTCGCCTAAATACAAAGTTGTTGAATTCCAAGGATTTGAAGAAGAGTATAAATTAGGAGACAGTATCACGGTTGAGCACTTTAGAGAAGGTGAATTCGTTGATATTTCTGGAACATCAAAAGGTAAAGGTTTCCAAGGAGTTGTTAAGCGTCACGGATTTGGTGGTGTTGGACAAGCAACTCACGGTCAGCACAACCGTTTGAGAGCGCCAGGTTCTATTGGAGCTGCATCTTATCCTGCGCGTGTATTCAAAGGAATGCGCATGGCAGGAAGAATGGGTGGAGATAAAGTGAAAGTTCAAAATTTAAGAGTCTTAAAAGTAGTTCCTGAAAAGAACTTGCTAGTGGTAAAAGGATGTGTTCCTGGTCATAAAAACTCTTATGTAATCGTTCAGAAGTAATGGAAGTAGCAGTTTTAGATATAAACGGAAAAGAAACAGGGAGAAAGGCAAACCTTTCTGATGCTGTTTTTGCTATTGAGCCTAACGATCATGCGGTATACTTGGATGTGAAGCAATATTTGGCTAATCAACGTCAAGGAACGCACAAGGCGAAAGAAAGAGCTGAAATCGCGGGAAGTACTCGTAAGATTAAAAAGCAAAAAGGTACAGGTACTGCACGTGCAGGAAGTATCAAAAACCCTTTATTCAAAGGTGGAGGTAGAGTTTTCGGTCCAAGACCAAGAAGCTACTCTCAAAAATTAAACAAAAATGTGAAGCGTTTGGCTAGAAAATCAGCGCTAACATTAAAGGCAAAAAGCGAGTCAATTATTGTTGTTGAAGACTTTAATTTTGACGCTCCTAAGACTAAAAATTTCATCAATGTATTGAAAGCTTTAGGGTTAGATAGTAAAAAATCGCTATTTGTGTTGGGTGATTCAAATAATAATGTATATTTGTCGTCACGTAATTTGAAAACCTCTGAGGTTGTAACTAGTTCAGAATTAAGCACTTACAAAATTGTTAATGCAAATAGTGTAGTTATTTTTGAAGGTTCGCTAGAGGGAATTGAGTCGAATTTAAGTAAATAAGGAACCAAATGAGCATCTTAATTAAGCCAGTTGTAACTGAAAAAGCTACCGCTGATAGTGAATTAAATAATCGTTACACTTTCTTAGTAAATGTAAAAGCTAATAAAGTTGAGATTAAGAAAGCAATAGAAGCTACATATGGAGTTTCTGTGGAGAAAGTTCGTACTATGAATTACGGACCTGATAGAAAAGTACGTTACACCAAAACTGGAATCCAGCATGGAAAAACGAATGCTACTAAAAAAGCAGTCGTTGATGTAGCGGAAGGAGATATTATTGATTTCTATAGCAATATATAAATAAGTAAAGACAAAAAATGTCAGTAAGAAAATTAAAACCAATTACACCAGCTCAGCGTTTTAGAGTAGTTAATGGATTCGATGCCATCACTACTGATAAGCCGGAGAAGAGCTTGCTCGCACCGAAGAAGAAGTCTGGTGGTAGAAACAATCAAGGTAAAATGACCATGCGTTACATCGGAGGTGGTCATAAGAAAAGATACCGTATTATCGATTTCAAAAGAGATCGTAAAGATGTTTCTGCGGAAGTGAAAACTATTGAGTATGATCCAAACAGAACTGCTTTTATCGCATTAGTTCAATACACTGATGGAGAAAAGCGCTACATCATTGCTCAAAACGGATTGAAAGTAGGTCAAACTGTAGTTTCAGGAGAACAAGTGGCTCCAGAAATCGGAAATGCAATGCCATTAAGTAATATTCCTTTAGGAACTATTATTTCTTGTGTTGAATTGCGTCCAGGTCAAGGAGCTGTGATGGCTCGTAGTGCTGGTGCATTCGCTCAATTGATGGCGCGTGACGGAAAATATGCTACTATCAAATTGCCTTCTGGGGAAACTAGAATGGTAATGGCGAACTGCTTGGCAACTATCGGAGCTATCTCTAACTCTGACCACCAGTTATTAGTATCTGGTAAAGCAGGTAGAGGAAGATGGTTAGGTAGAAGACCAAGAACGAGACCAGTAGTGATGAACCCTGTTGATCACCCAATGGGTGGTGGTGAAGGGAAATCTTCAGGAGGACACCCAAGATCGAGAAAAGGAATTCCAGCTAAAGGATACCGTACACGATCTAAAACGAAAGCGAGTAATAGATATATCATAGAACGTAGAAAGAAATAAGACATGGCAAGATCATTAAAAAAAGGACCTTACGTTCACTATAGTTTGGATAAAAAAGTTCAACAAAATATTGAGTCAGGAAAGAAAGCCGTGATCAAAACTTGGTCTAGAGCGTCTATGATTACTCCAGATTTCGTTGGTCAGACTATCGCTGTTCATAACGGTCGTCAGTTTGTTCCTGTATATGTTACTGAAAACATGGTAGGACATAAATTAGGAGAATTTTCACCAACACGATCATTTAGAGGTCACGCTGGTGCGAAAAATAAAGGAAAAAAATAATAAGAAGCTATGGGAGTTCGTAAAAAAGAAAGAGCAGAGCAAATCAAAGAAGCTAAGAAGAGTATAGCATTTGCAAAGTTGAATAACTGCCCTACTTCTCCAAGAAAAATGCGCTTAGTTGCGGATTTAGTAAGAGGTGAGAAAGTAGAAAAAGCGCTTCATATATTAAGATTCAGTCAAAAAGAAGCTTCTCGTCGTTTAGAGAAATTGCTATTATCTGCTATTGCAAATTGGCAAGCTAAAAACGAAGATGCAAGCATTGAAGATGCTGAATTGTTTGTAAAGGAGATCAGAGTTGATGGTGGAAGCATGTTAAAAAGACTGCGTCCAGCACCACAAGGTCGTGCACACAGAATTAGAAAACGCTCTAACCATGTTACATTGGTTTTAGGAGACAACAATAACACACAAAGCTAAGAGAAGAGTATGGGACAAAAAACAAATCCAATCGGAAATCGCCTTGGTATCATCAGAGGATGGGAATCTAACTGGTACGGAGGTAATGACTATGGAGATAAACTTGCTGAGGACGATAAAATCAGAAAGTATATCCATGCTCGTTTATCGAAAGCTAGTGTTTCTAGAGTAATTATTGAGCGCACACTTAAACTTGTAACCGTTACTATCACTACGGCGCGTCCTGGTATCATTATTGGTAAAGGAGGTCAAGAGGTAGACAAGTTAAAAGAAGAGCTTAAGAAAATTACAGGTAAAGAAGTACAGATCAATATCTTTGAGATTAAAAGACCTGAACTTGATGCAAATTTGATTGCGGCTAGTATCGCGCGTCAAATTGAAAACAGAATTTCATACAGAAGAGCTATTAAAATGGCTATTGCGGCTGCAATGCGTATGAATGCTGAGGGAATCAAAGTTCAAATTTCTGGTCGTTTAAACGGAGCGGAAATGGCACGTTCTGAATCGTATAAAGACGGTCGTATTCCTTTATCAACTTTCAGAGCAGATATCGATTATGCATTACATGAAGCTCACACTACTTATGGTAGATTAGGAGTGAAAGTATGGGTAATGAAAGGTGAGGTGTATGGAAAGAGAGAATTATCTCCACTTGTAGGAATGGCTAAAAAGCAATCTGGAAAAGGTGGAAACAATAATTCAGGTGGAAAAGGAAAATCTCGTCGTAGAAAGTAATTTTTTAAAGTAAAAGAAAATGTTACAGCCAAAAAGAACAAAATATCGTAAAGTACAGAAAGGGCGAATGAAAGGAAACTCTGGTAGAGGTCACTTGCTTTCTAACGGTATGTTTGGTATCAAATCATTAGATTCAAATTTCTTGACATCTCGTCAGATAGAAGCTGCCCGTATTGCGGCAACTCGTTACATGAAAAGAGAAGGTCAATTATGGATTAAGATATTTCCAGACAAGCCAATTACAAAAAAGCCACTTGAAGTACGTATGGGTAAAGGTAAAGGTGCTCCAGAATACTGGGCAGCTGTTGTAAAACCTGGTAGAATTATTTTTGAAATTGGTGGCGTGCCAATGCACGTTGCTAAAGAAGCTTTGCGTTTAGCAGCTCAAAAATTACCAGTTAAAACGAAGTTTATTGTAGCTCGCGATTACGAAGCTTAATTTTTAGGAAGTATGAAACAATCAGAAATTAAAGAATTATCTGTAGCTGAGTTACAAGAAAAACTAAAGGAGTTAAAAAAGAATTACTCAGATTTGAAAGTAGCACACGCTATCTCTCCTTTAGATAATCCAATTCAGTTGCGTTCAGTAAGAAGAACAGTTGCGAGAGTAGCTACTGAACTAACTAAAAGAGAATTGCAATAAATTGAATTCTACTGACAGATGGAAAAAAGAAATTTAAGAAAAGAGAGAATAGGTGTTGTTACTAGTAACAAAATGACGAAATCAATCGTGGTTTCTGAAGTGAAAAGAGTAAAGCACCCTATGTACGGTAAGTTCGTGTTAAAAACAAAGAAATATGTTGCGCACGACGAAAAGAACGATTGTAACATTGGTGATACAGTAAAAATAATGGAAACACGTCCATTGAGTAAAACCAAATGTTGGAGATTAGTTGAAATCATTGAAAGAGCTAAATAATTATGGTACAACAAGAATCAAGATTAAAAGTAGCAGACAATACAGGAGCTAAAGAAGTGTTGACAATCCGCGTTTTAGGTGGAACGAAAAGACGTTATGCTTCTGTTGGAGACAAAATTGTTGTCACTGTAAAAGATGCAACTCCTAACGGAAGTGTGAAAAAAGGACAAGTTTCTACGGCAGTTGTTGTTCGTACTAAGAAAGAAGTAAGAAGACCAGATGGCTCTTACATCAGATTCGACGACAATGCGTGTGTATTATTGAACCCAGCAGGGGAAATGAGAGGAACACGTGTTTTTGGACCAGTTGCTAGAGAACTTCGTGACAAGCAATTCATGAAAATTGTATCATTGGCGCCAGAGGTGCTATAAACGTAGTTTAAAATGACAAAACTAAAGATAAAAACAGGAGATACAGTGAAGGTAATCGCTGGTGCTAACAAAAGTACTGCCGACAATCCTGTAACTGGTAAAGTATTAAAAGTTCTCCGTGAGGAAAATAAAGCCATCGTAGAAGGTGTGAATATTGTAAAAAAACACACAAAACCTACAGCGCAAAATCCTCAAGGTGGAATTGTAGAAAAAGAAGCTCCAATCCATATTTCAAATCTTGCATTGATGACCTCTAAAGGTGAAGCAACAAGAGTTGGATATAGAATGGAAGGAGATAAGAAAGTAAGATTTTCTAAAAAATCTAATGAAGTATTATAGTTATGGCTTACATTCCAAGATTAAAGAAAGAGTATAAGGAAAGAGTAATCCAAGCTCTTACAGATGAATTCGGTTACACAAACGTAATGCAAGTTCCAAAGCTTGAAAAAATTGTTTTAAGTAGAGGAGTTGGTGGTGCAGTAGCGGATAAGAAGTTAATTGACCACGCTATTGAAGAGTTTGGTAAAATTACAGGACAAAAAGCAGTAGCTACAATCTCAAAGAAAGACGTTGCATCTTTCAAATTACGTAAAGGAATGCCAATCGGGGCAAAAGTTACTTTACGTGGAGAAAAAATGTATGAGTTTTTAGACAGATTGACTACTTCAGCCTTGCCACGAGTAAGAGATTTTAATGGAATCAAAGCAAATGGTTTTGACGGAAGAGGTAACTACAACTTAGGAATTACTGAGCAAATTATCTTTCCAGAAATAAATATCGATAAAGTAAACAGAATTGCTGGAATGGATATTACATTTGTAACTTCTGCGTCAACAGACAAAGAAGCGAAATCATTATTAACAGAATTAGGATTACCTTTTAAAAAGAACTAATTATGGCTAAAGAATCAATGAAAGCCCGTGAGGTGAAAAGAGCAGAAATGGTTGCTAAATATGCTGAGAAAAGAAAAGCTTTGAAAGAAGCTGGCGATTACGAAGCATTGCAAAAGTTGCCAAAAAATGCTTCTCCAGTACGTATGCACAATCGTTGCAAACTTACAGGAAGACCAAAAGGGTATATGCGTCAGTTCGGGATTTCTCGTGTAATGTTCAGAGAAATGGCTAACAAAGGATTAATTCCTGGCGTTAAAAAAGCAAGTTGGTAAAATTATAAATTGGTTTCAGGTTCGACTTCTGTCGAAAACCAAAACCGCAAATTCACTAATATGTATACAGATCCAATAGCGGATTACTTAACAAGAATCAGAAACGCTAGTAGAGCGGGACACAGAGTTGTCGAGATTCCAGCTTCAAAGCTTAAAAAAGAGATTACAAAAATCTTATTCGATCAAGGATATATTTTAAGCTACAAGTTTGAAGATAACACTGTACAGGGAAGCATCAAAATCGCATTAAAATACGATAAGATGACAAAAGAACCTGTAATCAAGAAAATTCAAAGAATCAGTACACCAGGTTTACGAAAGTATGCTGGAGCTAACGAACTTCCAAGAGTATTAAACGGATTGGGTATTGCAATTGTATCTACTTCTCACGGAGTAATGACAGGAAAGCAAGCGCAGCGTGAAAATGTTGGTGGTGAAGTTTTATGTTACGTTTACTAATTAAAAAGACTAACAGAAATGTCAAGAATAGGTAAAAACCCAGTAAGTATTCCAGAAGGAGTTACTGTAGATATAAAAGATGGTCAGGTAACCGTAAAAGGTAAATTAGGCGAATTGACACAACAAGTGGAAGGTATTACCGTATCACAAGAAGAAGGTCAAATCGTTCTTGAGCGTCCATCTGACAGCAAAGATCATAGAGCAAAACACGGTCTATATAGAGCATTAATCAACAATATGGTTGAAGGTGTATCTAAAGGATTTACAAAAGAGCTACAATTAGTAGGAGTTGGTTACAGAGCAAGTAACCAAGGACAAAGACTAGAGTTAGCTTTAGGTTTCTCACACAACATTGTTATGGACTTAGCTCCTGAAGTTAAAGTTGAAACAATCTCTGAGAAAGGTAAAGATCCAATCATAAAATTAACTTCCCATGACAAACAATTAGTAGGTCAAGTAGCTGCTAAAATCCGTGCGTTCCGTAAGCCAGAGCCTTACAAAGGAAAAGGAGTTAAGTTTGTTGGAGAAGTATTAAGAAGAAAAGCAGGTAAATCAGCTTAATAATTAATTATGGGATTATCAAAGACTGAAAGAAGACAGAGAATTAAAAACAGAATCAGAAAAATCGTTGAAGGTACTGAAGCTAGACCACGATTGTCTGTTTTTAGAAGTAATAAAGAAATTTATGCTCAAATTATCAATGATGTAGACGGAAAAACAATTGTTGCCGCTTCATCTAGAGATAAAGATATCAAAGCAGAAGGAACAAAAACAGAAGTGGCTGCCCTAGTAGGAAAGTCAATCGCTGAAAAAGCGTTAAAAGCTGGAATTGAAACCATCGCATTTGATAGAGGTGGATACTTATACCACGGAAGAGTAAAATCATTAGCAGAAGGTGCTAGAGAAGGAGGACTTAAATTCTAAGAAACTATGTATCAGAAATACAAAAACGCAGAATTAGTAAAGCCAGGTGGACTAGAATTAAAGGATCGTTTGGTAGGAGTACAACGTGTAACGAAAGTAACAAAAGGTGGTAGAGCCTTTGGATTCTCGGCAATTGTTGTTGTTGGAGACGAAAACGGTGTTGTAGGACACGGTTTAGGAAAATCTAAAGACGTTGCTACTGCGATTGCAAAAGCAATCGAAGATGCGAAGAAAAATCTAGTTCGTATTCCTTTGCAAAATGGTACATTACCACACGAGCAAAAAGGAAAATACGGTGGCGCTAGAGTATATATTCAACCAGCATCTTCGGGTACGGGAGTTATCGCAGGTGGAGCTGTACGTGCAGTATTAGAAGCTGTAGGAGTTCACAATGTATTATCAAAGTCTCAAGGATCATCTAACCCGCACAACGTAGTAAAAGCAACTTTCGATGCTTTATTACAATTACGCGATGCAGGCATGGTAGCTAGACAAAGAGGAATTTCTTTAGAAAAAGTATTTAAAGGATAAATCAAGGATAAAATGGCAAAAATTAAAGTAACACAAGTAAGAAGCAAAATTAGTCGTCCTCAAGATCAAAAGAGAACACTAGAAGCGCTTGGTCTTAAAAAGATCGGACAGGTTGTTGAGCATGATGATACACCGAACATCCTTGGAATGATAAATAAAGTTAAACACTTAGTTTCTGTAGAAGAAGCTTAAAAATAACAACTGGTTATGGATTTAAGTAACTTAAAACCAGCTGACGGTTCAGTTCAGAGTAATAACAAAAGAGTTGGTAGAGGACAAGGTTCTGGAAAAGGTGGTACTGCTACACGTGGTCACAAAGGAGCTAAATCTCGCTCAGGTTATTCAAAGAAAATTGGATTTGAAGGTGGACAAATGCCACTTCAAAGACGTGTTCCTAAGTTCGGTTTCAAGAATATCAACCGTAAAGAATATCAAGGTGTAAATCTTGATAAACTTCAGGAATTAGTTGATGAAGGAAGAATCACAGATACTGTTGATTTAGACATATTAGTAGCTAACAGAGTAGCTAGAAAAACTGATTTAGTAAAAATCCTTGGAAGAGGTGAGCTTAAATCAAAATTAAAAGTTACCGCACATAAATTCACAGCTTCCGCAAAAGCAGCTATTGAAGCAGCGGGAGGAGAAGCAGTAACTTTATAATTTCTACATAGAAGCATGAAAAAATTTATTGACACAATAAAAAGTATTTGGAGTATTGAGGAACTAAAAAATAAAATTTTAGTAACTCTTGGACTATTACTTGTATACCGTTTTGGAGCGCAAGTGAGTCTTCCAGGTATGGACTATACACAACTTGGAGAATCCTTTGCTGGTAAGTTTGATGATGGTATTGGAGGCCTATTAAATATGTTTACTGGTGGAGCTTTCGCTAAGGCTTCAGTATTTGCACTAGGAATTATGCCTTATATATCTGCTTCTATTGTAGTTCAGTTAATGGGAATCGCAATTCCTTACTTACAAAAACTTCAAAAAGAAGGAGAAAGTGGTCGTAAAAAAATCACGCAAATCACAAGATGGCTTACCATCGTTATCTGTTTGGTGCAAGCACCATTCTATTTATGGGGATTAGGTCAATTAGGAGTTCCAGATGCTGCATTTACAATTGGAAAAGGATTAGATTTCGTTGTTCCTTCTGTAATCATCTTAGTTACAGGAACTATCTTTGCAATGTGGTTAGGTGAAAAAATTACGGATAAAGGAATTGGTAACGGTATCTCGTTATTAATTATGGTTGGAATCATCGCGCAAATGCCTGTAGCGTTTGTTCAAGAAGTTGCTTCCAATTCATCAAAACCAATGTTAATTCTTATCGAAATTGTAATTTGGTTGGTAATCATTCTTTTAAGTGTAATGTTGGTCATGGCAGTACGTCAAGTACCAGTACAATACGCAAGAAGAACCGCAACTGGTGGATACGAGAAGAACATGTTTGGAGCAAGACAATTTATTCCATTAAAATTAAATGCATCTGGTGTAATGCCAATCATCTTTGCGCAAGCATTGATGTTTGTTCCTTCTGCAATAGGTCAAGGTTTAGGAGCCGAATCTACAGTAGGACAGTGGATGCAAGCTAATTTTTCCAATGTGTTTGGATTGTGGTATAATGTCTTATTCGCATTTTTAATCATCATATTTACATACTTCTACACAGCTATCACCGTGCCAACTAATAAAATGGCAGATGACTTAAAAAGAAGTGGAGGTTTTATTCCTGGAATTCGCCCTGGTAGCGAAACAGGAGAATACCTAGACAAAATAATGTCACAAATAACCTTACCTGGATCAATCTTTTTAGCATTGATTGCAATTTTTCCTGCTATCGTAGGTACAATCATGGGAATTCAGCAAGGTTGGGCATTATTCTTTGGAGGAACATCGTTGCTAATTATGGTAGGAGTTGCCATAGATACCATGCAACAAATAAACTCATACTTGTTGAATAGACATTATGATGGTTTAATGAAAACAGGTAAAAACCGTAAAGTAGTTGCATAATTATGGCTAAACAAGCTGCAATAGAACAAGACGGAACAATCATAGAAGCATTATCAAATGCGATGTTCCGTGTAGAATTAGAAAATGGTCACATCGTAACGGCTCATATCTCAGGAAAAATGCGTATGCATTACATTAAATTATTACCTGGTGATAAAGTAAAATTAGAAATGAGTCCATACGATTTAACAAAAGCAAGAATTACCTACAGATACTAATCTGTACACGATTCAAAAATTGATAAACTCATGAAAGTAAGAGCATCATTAAAAAAGAGAAGTCCCGAGTGCAAAATTGTGCGTCGTAAGGGCAGATTATACGTAATCAATAAAAAGAATCCTAGATTTAAACAAAGACAAGGATAGTTATGGCAAGAATCGCAGGAGTAGACATTCCAAAACACAAAAGAGGTGTTATCTCATTAACATACATCTTTGGAATAGGTAAAAGCAGAGCTAAACAAATTTTAGAAACTGCAAACGTAAGTGAAGATACAAAAGTATCAGAATGGACCGATGAAGAAATCGGTAAAATTCGTGAAGCAGTTGGTGCTTTCACTATTGAAGGTGAATTACGTACTGAAGTTCAGTTAAACATCAAACGTTTAATGGATATCGGTTGTTACAGAGGAATTCGTCACAGATCTGGACTTCCATTAAGAGGTCAAAGAACAAAGAACAACTCTAGAACAAGAAAAGGTAGAAGAAAAACTGTTGCTAACAAGAAAAAAGCAACTAAATAATCAATAGACGTCAGTTTTAGGAGTTAGCGGTTAGTACAAACACTAACAACTAACAACAAAACACAAAAGAAATATGGCAAAGTCTAGCAAGAGTACAAAAAAACGTAAAGTAATAGTGGAGTCTGTAGGAGAAGCTCACGTAACTGCATCTTTTAACAACATCATTATTTCACTTACAAACAAAAAAGGAGATGTGATTTCTTGGTCATCTGCTGGTAAAATGGGCTTTAGAGGTTCTAAAAAGAATACACCTTATGCTGCACAAACTGCGGCAGAAGATGCTTCTAAAGTAGCACATGAAGCTGGTTTACGTAAAGTAAAAGTATACGTAAAAGGTCCAGGAAACGGTAGAGAATCTGCTATCAGAACCATTCACAACGCAGGAATTGAAGTAACAGAAATCATTGACGTTACTCCATTACCACACAATGGATGTAGACCTCCAAAAAGAAGAAGAGTATAATTAATTTATTTTCACTTGAGAGATTAACGATTATCGAAGGACAAGCCTTAATTCATAATCACTCTCATAATAACTATTAGAAATGGCAAGATATACTGGTCCAAAGACTAAAATTGCTCGTAAATTTGGTGAAGCAATTTTCGGAGACGATAAATCTTTTGAAAAAAGAAATTATCCTCCAGGGCAACACGGAAACAACAGACGTAGAGGAAAAAAATCTGAATACGCTATCCAGTTGCAAGAAAAACAAAAAGCAAAATACACCTACGGAATTCTTGAGCGTCAGTTCAGAAACTTGTTCAAAAAAGCGAACAGTAGCAAAGGAATTACTGGTGAAGTATTATTACAATTGTGTGAATCTCGTTTAGATAACGTTGTTTACAGAATGGGGATTTCTCCAACAAGAAGTGGTGCAAGACAATTAGTATCGCACCGTCATATTACAGTAAACGGAGAAATCGTAAACATTCCTTCATACACACTTAAAGCAGGTGATGTAGTAGGAGTAAGAGAAAAATCAAAATCTCTTGAAGTAATTGAAAGAGCTCTAGCGAACGCTAGCCACGTATATGAGTGGATTACATGGAACGGAGACAAGAAAGAAGGTACGTATGTATCTATTCCAGAAAGACTCCAAATTCCTGAAAATATTAAAGAGCAATTAATCGTAGAATTATATTCTAAATAATAATAAATCAGAAAGTATTCTTAATATGGCATTATTAAACTTCCAAAAGCCCGATAAAGTTATCATGATTGACTCATCTGAGTTCGATGGCAAATTTGAATTTCGTCCTTTAGAACCTGGTTATGGGCTAACTATCGGGAACGCATTAAGAAGAGTACTTCTATCATCATTGGAAGGTTTTGCGATTACTTCTGTACGAATAGACAAAGTAGATCACGAATTTTCAACGATTTCTGGTGTTGTAGAAGATGTAACAGAAATTATTTTGAACTTAAAGCAAGTACGCTTTAAAAGACAAATAGAAGATATTGACAACGAATCAGTATCAATTTCTGTTTCAGGTAAAGAACAACTTACTGCTGGTGATTTCCAAAAATTCATCTCTGGTTTCCAAGTGTTAAATCCAGATTTAGTTATCTGTAACATGGATGCTAGCGTGAATATCAACATGGAAATTACAATAGAAAAAGGTAGAGGTTATGTTCCTGCTGAAGAAAACAAAAAATCAAATGCTCCTCTAGGAACTATCTTTACAGATTCTATTTACACACCTGTAAAGAATGTAAAATACAGCATAGAAAACTATCGTGTTGAACAAAAAACTGACTACGAAAAGCTAGTTTTTGAAATCATTACAGATGGTTCTATTCATCCTAAAGAAGCATTGACGGAAGCTGCTAAAACGTTAATTCACCACTTTATGTTATTCTCTGACGAGCGTATCACTTTAGAAGCGGATGAAATTGCACAAACAGAAACCTATGACGAAGAGTCATTACACATGCGCCAATTACTAAAAACAAAATTGGTAGACATGGATCTTTCTGTAAGAGCATTAAACTGTTTAAAAGCTGCAGAAGTAGATACCTTAGGAGACTTAGTATCTTACAACAAAAATGATTTAATGAAATTTAGAAACTTTGGTAAAAAATCGTTGACGGAACTAGAAGAACTAGTAAACGTAAAAGGGTTAAGTTTCGGAATGGACTTGTCAAAATACAAATTAGATAAAGATTAATTCCTTTATAATTTGCTCCTCAAACGAGTTGTAGCAAGATAAAGGTTAAAAACAAATGTCATGAGACACGGAAAAAAAGTAAACCACTTAGGTAGAAAAACGGCTCACAGAAAGTCAATGTTAGCAAACATGGCTTGTTCTTTAATTGAGCACAAGCGTATCAATACAACAGTTGCAAAAGCAAAAGCATTAAAGCAATTTGTTGAGCCATTGGTAACAAAGTGTAAAGAAGACACAACACACAATCGTCGTTTAGTGTTCAGTAAACTTAGAAACAAGCACGCTGTTACTGAATTGTTCAGAGATGTTGCTGTAAAAGTAGCTGACAGACCAGGTGGATACACTAGAATTATCAAATTAGGAAATCGTTTAGGAGATAATGCACAAATGGCATTAATCGAATTAGTGGACTACAACGAAACGTACAACACTGAGAAGAAATCGAAATCAACAAGACGAAGCAGAAGAAGTAGAGGTGGAAACAAAGCCAATACTCCTGCGCCAGCTCCAGTTGAAACACAAGCTTCTAACGAAGAAGAATAATGAAATTCAATTCATTACATATAAAAGGATAAACTTAAAAAAGTTTATCCTTTTTTTTATGCTAGTGAAGTTCAGCTTAAAGGAGCCTGATAAGGCGAACTTTAAGCTGAAAACAGAACTAGTTCACCTGAAAAAGGGAACCTTAAAAGAAATAAAAAAGTT
Organism: Kordia periserrulae; assembly: GCF_003054265.1. Lineage (GTDB taxonomy): Bacteria > Bacteroidota > Bacteroidia > Flavobacteriales > Flavobacteriaceae > Kordia > Kordia periserrulae. The sequence goes on from NZ_QBKT01000005.1 coordinate 164,731, forward strand.
TTTAGATTTGTTACATAATCTAAAAAAGAATTACCAATTCAATGATTCAATTTGTAAAATCATTAGTTCCTAAAAAACTAAAGAAATACCTCAAAAAGAATGTGCTTAAAAAAGGTGTTGTCAATGCGCCAAAACATGTTTCTTCTTTAGTAGAGGACGAATTTACATTAAACGCTACAATTGCTTATAACAAATACGGTGGTTACTGTACGCCATTTGCTGCGCAAAAAGAATCGGTGGTGCAAGCAATTCTAAAAGGTGAAGTCTACGAGCCAGAAACCATTCAATACATTATTGACAATTGTCAAAATGGCGATGTAGTACAAGCAGGTGCGTTTTTTGGCGACTTCTTACCGGGAATTGCTAAAAACATTTCAAAAAATGCCAAAGTCTGGAGTTTTGAGCCAAGCTCAGAATTTTTTCGATGTGCCGATATCACAATTCGCATCAACAATCTTACAAACGTTGAACTGCTTCAAGTAGGCTTAGGTGCTGAGAAATCTGAACAAAAACTACAAGTTGCAACAGCAGATGGAAGACAATTAGGTGGCGCGAGTAGAATAATTGACGGAGAAAATGGTAAATTTGTACCCATTGTTATTGAAACGTTAGATAGTATCATCCCGAAAGACAGAAATATCTCAATCATTCAATTCGATTTGGAAGGTTTTGAAATTCCTGCACTCAAAGGCGCTATCGAAACCATCAAACGATGCAAACCCATACTAATATTGGAAATATTATCACATAACGATATCGTGTCAAACGATTGGTTCAAAGAAAATATTCTTTCATTAGGCTATCAAATCACAGGGAAAGTACACAACAATACTATAATTACAATACAACACAACTAAATTATCAAAGCGATATGAAATACCAAAATCGACAAAAAGCACTATTACTTTTGGAAGATGGAACTATCTTTTACGGAAAAGCGATTGGACAACCAGGAACGGCTTTCGGAGAAGTGTGTTTCAACACAGGAATGACTGGATATCAAGAAATTTTTACCGATCCTTCGTACTACGGACAATTAATGGTAACAGCCAATGTTCACATTGGAAACTATGGAACGGCAGAAGACGAAATGGAATCGGATAGTGTGAAAATTGCAGGGTTGATATGTAAAAACTTTAGCTATGAGTTTTCTCGTGATGCTGCCGATAGTTCACTGAAAGATTTCTTAAACAAATACAACCTGTTCGCTATTTCTGATGTAGACACACGAGCTTTGGTAAGTTACATTCGCGACAACGGAGCCATGAACGCGGTAATCTCTACAGATGTGGACGATATTGAAGGACTAAAAGCAAAATTAGCGGAAGTACCAAGCATGGCAGGATTGGAATTGGCGTCAAAAGTATCTACAAAAGAACCATACATTTTTGGAGATGAAAATGCAGCTATCAAAATTGCTGCTTTAGACATTGGTTGTAAAAAGAACATTTTAAGAAACTTGGCAAAACGCGGAGCGTGCATCAAAGTGTTTCCATACAACACAAGCTTTGAAGAAATGAACGCATGGAATCCTGATGGGTATTTCCTATCCAACGGACCTGGCGATCCAGAACCTTTGGAAGATGCTATCAACTTGGCAAAAGAAGTCATCAAACGCGATTTACCATTGTTTGGAATCTGTTTGGGACATCAAGTAATTGCGTTGGCAAACGGGATTTCAACGTATAAAATGCACAACGGACACCGTGGCATCAATCATCCTGTGAAAAATGTGTTGACAGGAAAAGGGGAAATCACCTCTCAAAATCACGGTTTTGCGATTAACAGAGAAGAAACAGAAGCAAATCCAGTAGTAGAAATCACGCATGTGCATTTGAATGACAATACCGTTGCGGGAATTCGCATCAAAGACAAAAACTGTTTCTCTGTACAATACCATCCAGAAGCAAGTCCAGGACCACACGACGGCGAATATCTATTCGATCAATTCATTGAAAACATTCAAAAAGTAAAAACGGTCTAATCGCAATCTGAAAAACATGCAAAAAACAATTACGCTTATTGCCGCCGTACTATTGTTAGTCGCTTGCAAAAACGATAAGAAAACTGAAAAAAGCACTTCTCAAAAAGACACTTCAACGAAAGTTGAAACAAAAAAAGAAGTAGCCTTATCAACACAGCAAGAGCAATTCTTAGCAACAACCATCGCTTATTTTAAACAATGCAAAGCTGAGTCGACAAACAGAAACGATTGTAGAAACAGCATCAGCAAAATGATTACCGAATTCTATAATATTGGTGATTTCCGGGCAAAAGATGGCGGTTTTGTTATCTACGATAGCATTCAACCTATTGTGAAAAAATCAAACGATTGGGTGAAATTAGGAGCGGCAAGCAATCAAGAAGTATTAGAAAAAGCACAACAAGCAGCAAACGAAGGAAAAGCGACGCTAGCTATTGATGTTTCGGAAACGTACGGACAAGTCGCAATGATTATTCCAGGGAAACTGACCAAATCAGCTTCGTGGGAATTACAAGTGCCGAATGCGGCTGCGTTGGTCAATTACGATGCAAAAAAATCCTTTATGGAAAAATCACTTTCGTATGCGTTTAAATCGGCAGAGAATATTGTAATATATAGTAAAAGTCAATAATTTATAAAGAAAGCATTGCATTATTTTTAACGGGAAAACGTTTTCGCATTTTATAAAAACCGACAAAAAACAAACATTGTTCATATATCCGTAAAAGTAACGGTAAAGCCTGTAAAACTTGAAAAGGTTTCGTAAATTAGCTTAGAAAAACAACAGAAAAAAGACAAAAAAGATGAGCAGAATAATCAACATTCACGCAAGACAAATATTAGATTCAAGAGGAAATCCTACGGTAGAAGTAGATGTAATCACAGAAACAGGAATCTTAGGAAGAGCCGCAGTACCATCTGGAGCATCGACAGGAGAGCATGAAGCTGTAGAATTACGCGACGGAGGAAACGCTTATATGGGAAAAGGCGTGAGTAAAGCTGTTCAAAATGTAAATACAACCATCGCAGAAGAATTAATTGGAGTATCAGTATTTGAGCAAAATCAAATCGATAAAATCATGATTGACTTAGATGGTACACCAAACAAAGGAAACTTAGGTGCCAATGCCATCTTAGGTGTTTCGTTAGCGGTTGCGAAAGCTGCTGCAAACGAATTAGGAATGCCGTTATACAGATATGTTGGAGGTGTTTCTGCCAATACCTTGCCTGTGCCTATGATGAACATCATCAACGGAGGTTCACATTCAGATGCACCAATTGCATTTCAAGAATTTATGGTGATGCCTGTAAAAGCAAAAAACTTTACACATGCCATGCAAATGGGAACGGAAATTTTCCACAATCTTAAAAAAGTATTGCACGATAGAGGCTTGAGTACCGCTGTAGGTGATGAAGGTGGTTTTGCGCCAACGTTGGACGGAACCGAAGATGCCTTAGACACCATTTCAAAAGCAGTAGAAAATGCAGGATACAAATTGGGTGATGAAGTGATGATTGCGTTGGATTGCGCTGCGGCGGAATTTTACGTAGATGGCGCGTATGACTATTCTAAATTTGAAGGTGACTCTGGAAAAGTACGTACATCGAAAGAACAAGCAGATTACTTAGCAGAATTAGCAGCGAAATATCCAATTATCTCTATTGAGGATGGAATGGACGAAAACGACTGGGAAGGTTGGAAATACCTAACTGAAAAAATTGGTGATAAAGTACAATTGGTAGGTGACGATTTATTCGTGACGAATGTTGAGCGTTTATCTCGCGGAATTGAAAACAACACAGCAAATTCAATTCTTATCAAAGTAAACCAAATTGGAACGTTGACAGAAACCATTGCAGCTGTAAACATGGCACACAATGCAGGATACACTTCGGTAATGTCGCATCGCTCAGGAGAAACGGAAGACAATACTATTGCCGATTTAGCTGTAGCGTTAAACACAGGGCAAATCAAAACAGGTTCGGCTTCTCGTTCAGATAGAATGGCAAAATACAATCAATTATTACGCATCGAAGAAGAATTGGGAGAAGTAGCCTACTATCCACAAGACAAAGCTTTTAAAGTGAAGTAATCACTAAAAGACATATTACAACACATAAAAAATCGGTTGGATGTTTAGCATTCAACCGATTTCTTTTTTACGCGCAAGTTACACACGTTAATTCCTCACAAGCAGTTGCTCTACAGGTTAAAATACCTTCAGTCAACGGCGGTATAGTTGGGTCGGGACAACCGCAAGTTACATGTGGGCAATACGAAAATACACGTGTATAATTTATCGTATAATCGATAATAGTATCAATGACGGTTCCTACATCGATAGAGTCATTGCCTCCGCGCATTTTGTTTAGATTGCTCACAGGCTGTTTACGGAGCGTTAAGCTCTTCAAATTCTTTTTTTTCATAATATTAAAAAGTGTTGGTTTACAGAAAGTTATAAAAAAATAAAATCTCTCCAGTACGGTTTTCCCGTAATTAAGTAGTTGCAAATCAGTTTCATAAGTTAATATTGTATTCAAAGATTTTACCAGCATACGAAAAACAAATTGACAAATCCATGAATTAACAAATCAACAAATCAAAAAAAATAATATCTTTAAACCATGACCGACAATAAGAAACCAAACGGCTGTCTTGTAAGCTTTCAGCGACTCTTTTCAGGAGCGATGGCAGTTTTAGCTACTATTTTTATTGTTAGTACATTGTTTTTTTTAACGTATCGAGTTAAAATAAAAGGTACTGCGTTGCTCATCTTTACAGCGTGTGCTTTTTTTGTAATTCGATTTCTCTGGAAAAAAATAAAACGCAAACCCTCTTCCAACAAAGAAGTTTTTCAAGGCATTGTTTCCGATTTTTTCCGAACGGTTTTTGCGATGATATTTTTCGCTGTTGTGCTAAATATTTTATATGATAAATCAGGGTATAAACTCACATCAGAGACAAAAGACACTGAAAAAACCACAAGGGAAATTGTTACAACTACCGAAAACGGTAAGCAAGTTCGCTATATCGTCAACAAACAAAATTGGCGAGATTTTAACGGCAATCGACATCAAATGGACTTTAAAATTGCCGAAAATAGTGTGGTAAAGTCTAAAAAAAATCGCAACAGTTTTCGATATACGAGAAGCTTTACTTGGGGAAATTTTTACAAGCACATGGCAGACCACGATCGCCCGTTGCTCGAACATTTGTATGTGGAATTCAGTAAAATTCAACAGCAAAAAAAGTTAAATCGCAAGCAATTTGCCGAATTAATCATTACCAGTATTCAAGACATTCAATACAATTACATAAAATCGACTCCATGTGATGGCACCGAAGAGTATCCATGTGTGGGAAATGTGCGACTCGGAATTTTTGCACCTGCAGAATTTAGCGCTAATTTGCAAGGCGATTGCGATTCGCGTACCGTGTTGCTCTTTGTGCTTTTGGCAAAATTTGATTATGATGTTGCCATCTTAAACAGCAATGAATATGGACATTCCGTACTTGGAATCAACATACCATCTCGCGGAAAATATAAAATGTACAACAGAAAAAAATATTATTTTGTAGAAACGACTGCCGAAAATTGCGTAATTGGATATTTACCTGCAAAAGTGTCAAATATCAACTTTTGGAATTTTGTACTAGTCAATAAAAAGTAAATCGTATGAACACAGATGTATTCTATTTAGCACTCAGTCAACTTATATTGTCAATCGTATTGTCAATCGTTATCTTCTTTATTTCGTATAAAATTTTAATTCGTATCTTCAGGCTGAAAGAAGCGGACATCAACGATTCCAATTTGGCGTTTAGTATTCTCTTTTCAGGAATTATTTTCAGTACAGGTTATTTGCTAAGCGGAATCATTCCTTCCATCATTGGCGCCATTGAAATGCTACAAGCACATGCTAAAGAAAATCTGTTTGTAGAAATCTTAAAATACTCTTCCTTGTCACTATTTGTAGGATTCTTATTGGCAGGTATAATTCACTTTAGCGGATTTATGCTGACAAAATCGTTGACCAAACACGTTAATGAAGTTGGAGAATTGCGAAAAAACAATCTCGCCGTTGCTATTTTGCTGGCTACCATTTTAATTTCCATCACCATCATAGCGAGAGATAGTTTGGTGTTTTTAATCGAACTTTTCTTGCCGCAACCTACTGTAATAGAATACACTTCTTAAAACATACATGTCACAGATTTTGATTATAAAGTCATTCTTTGTCAATCAAGAAATATTAACAAAAAATGACTTCAAAAAAAGGAAACTTTAAGTATATTCGTGTCGGCAAATACCACTTTTTTTAGCAAATTTGCTCCCCAACCCCATTCATGCAAGACAAGATTATGAAGATGATGTAACAACTACATCCTGAGATTCGTTGCCTACACTTTAAATTTATACTAAACAAACTAATCAAATCAAATTGCATGAGGTTAAAGTTACTCTCTACAACAGTATTACTTTTAAATATTTTTTTTACCACTACAGCAATAGCACAACCTTCAAATGACGATTTTGCGAACGCCATTCCAGTAAGTTGCGGTGGAAACTACACATCATCAACAGCACAAGCAACTCTTGACGAAAACAATGCGCCAGATTCTGTAAATCCTCAAGTGGATTTAAATGCGCCAAATATTTGGTATTCTTACACAGGTTCAGGAACTCCAGAAATTGTGACTGTGGATTTATGTGCTTCCGGATACGATACTTCCTATTTGGTGTATACAGGAACTTCTGGAAATTTAACTTTAGTTGCGGCAAATGACGATAATGAGGATCAATGCGGGCCAGGATATCGTTCGTATGGAACCTTTGAATCTGATGGAACGACCACGTATTACATTACAGTTACAGGATACGATTCATCAAGTTTTGGAGATGTTGACCTAACAATTTCCTGTGAAGAATATACACCAATACCAGACACTATTGAACTTGCTGTGCCAATCGTACCATCGCCAGAAGGGACAGGCTGTCCTACGGGGTATTCATTCGTGCTTGATTTTGCTACAGATACAACCGATAGCGGTATGGGAGGTTGTTATGACAACGAAGTGGAAGGATTGGATCAATTCTTTACGTGGACAGCAACTACAAATGGGTTACTATTTAGCAGTACACTACCTTCGGAAGGACTCGGAGGAATAATTGTGAGAAATGCAAGTGCACCGTATGACATCATTGATTGTAGTGGGGTAGATCAATTTATTACACCTATTCTCAGGGGATGGGATATTGGAGACGATGTAATCATTCAAATATATAGAGGTGAAGGGCAAACAGGAACTTTAGATGTAAGCTTCTGTTTAGAAGAAAAAACAATCATTGCGCCACCTAATGATACAGCTGCAGGTGCAATTCCAATAACAGTAGGCTTAGCGGGAAGTGACTGTTCAACTACAAATAGCAATCAAACAGTTTACTTCAATACAAGTACCTATACTACGACAGCCAGCGGAACAGTAGCTTCTTGCAGACCTGATAGTACAGGTGTCGATCAATTTTTTACGTGGACAGCAACTTCTACAGGACTCCTTTTAGGAGAAAATGATGACGCTATTGGAATTGCCATACGCAGTACTTCAGGACAGGAATACGCGTGTGCAGTCAGAGGCTCGGGTGATCCTATAAAATTGAGTGGTTGGCAAGTTGGCGAAGAACTAATCATCCAAATATATAATTTTGAAAACAGTCACAAAGACGCATTCTCCTTTTGTTTACGAGAATATAATACGTCCGAAAATGATTTAATTACAGGAGCAATTCCAATTACTCCAGATGCGCTTGGAAACGATTGTACCGAAAGAACATTATTTTTTAGTTCAGATGGAACCACTGATAGCGGACTTGATGGAAGCTGTAATACAACAAATACAGGATATGATCAATTCTTTACATGGACAGCAACGACAAATGCTTTACTTTGGAGTGGACTCACTGGTAGTCCGGGAATTATCATAAGAGATGTAGCAGGAAATGAAATTACATGCGCAAATACGATTACTCCAGATGATACCGTACTAACTGGTTGGCAAGTTGGAGACGAATTAATCATTCAAATTTATGATTGGGTATTTCAAGATTCGAAAGGAACCTATGCAAATAATGTTGAAACATCGTATGTTGATGTTTCATTTTGTCTAAAAGAACATACACTAGAAATTCCTGGGTTAACCTATGTGCCAGATGATAACTTTGAGCAAGCCTTAATTGATTATGGCTATGATACTACATTAGATAATTACGTCACAACAGCAAATATTAGCACGGTAAACGACTTAAACATCCGCGATCTTGGTATTTTTGACCTTACAGGAATAGAAGACTTTGCTAGTTTAGAAATCTTAAACTGCGGATTGAACTTCTTAGGCGAATTAGACCTAAGTAACAATACAAACCTAAACTATCTCATAGCAGATAATGCAGCATTAACGGCTTTAAATGTAAAAAACGGCAACAATACCAACGTGACCACATTTAACACACTTGGGAACATAGACTTATTCTGTATAGAAGTAGATGATGCAGCGTATAGTACTGCCAATTGGACAAATATTGAATCCACAACAAGCTTCAGTACAAACTGTGGCTCGACTGTAAATGACGAATGTGTAAATGCTATTTCAGTACCTATTAGTGATGCTACGTGCAACAATACGGTTGCAGGAACGCTATTTCAAGCAACAAATTCAAACTCATTGCAATGCTTTGGAGACTTGCCAAACTTTACAGATGTTTGGTTTAGTTTTGTTGCCACAGAAACGACACACAACATTGCATTGCAAAACACCACAGGACCATCCAACACTGTATTCCATGCTGTGATAGATGCACAAACGTACAATTGCGAAAACATTACAAATGCTATCTACTGTTCGGATGAATTGGAAAGTCAGGCAACTGGATTAACCATCGGAAACACCTATTACATTCAAGTATACTCTTATGTAGCAAACTCCACAGAAACCTTTGATCTATGTGTATCAACAAACGCAACTGCTGGGTTAACCTATGTGCCAGATGACAACTTTGAGCAAGCCTTAATTGATTATGGTTATGATACTACATTAGATAATTACGTAACAACGGCAAACATTAGCACGGTAAACGACTTAAACATCCGCGATCTCGGTATTTTTGATCTCACAGGAATAGAAGACTTTGCAGGCTTAGAAATCTTAAACTGCGGATTGAACTTCTTAGGCGAATTAGACCTAAGTAACAACACAAACCTGAACTATCTCATAGCAGATAATGCAGCATTAACTGTATTAAATGTAAAAAACGGCAACAATACCAACGTGACCACATTCAACACACTTGGTAACATAGACTTATTCTGTATAGAAGTAGATGATGCCACGTATAGTACTGCCAATTGGACAAATATTGAACCCACAACAAGCTTTAGTACAAACTGTGGCTCGACTGTAAATGACGAATGTGTAAATGCTATTTCAGTACCTATTAGTGATGCTACGTGCAACAATACGGTTGCAGGAACGCTATTTCAAGCAACAAATTCAAACTCATTGCAATGCTTTGGAGACTTGCCAAACTTTACAGATGTTTGGTTTAGTTTTGTTGCCACAGAAACGACACACAACATTGCATTACAAAACACCACAGGTCCATCCAACACTGTTTTTCATGCAATCATAGACGCACAAACGTACAATTGCGGAAACATTACGAATGCTATCTACTGTTCGGATGAATTGGAAAGTCAAGCAACAGGATTAACCATCGGAAACACGTATTACATTCAAGTGTATTCTTATGTCGAAAACTCAAACGAAACCTTTGATCTATGTGTATCTACAAACACAACTGCTGGATTAACCTATGTTCCAGATGATAACTTTGAGCAAGCCTTAATTGATTATGGTTATGATACTACATTAGATAATTACGTCACAACAGCAAATATTAGCACGGTAAACGACTTAAACATCCGCGATCTCGGTATTTTTGACCTTACAGGAATAGAAGACTTTGCTGGTTTAGAAATCTTAAACTGCGGATTGAACTTCTTAGGCGAATTAGACCTAAGTAACAACACAAACCTAAACTATCTCATAGCAGATAATGCAGCATTAACTGTATTAAATGTAAAAAACGGCAACAATACGAACGTGACCACATTCAACACACTTGGTAATATAGATTTATTCTGTATAGAAGTAGATGATGCTGCGTATAGTACTGCCAATTGGACAAATATTGAACCTACAACAAGTTTCAATGAATTCTGCGGCAGTCCTATTCAAGTAGCAGCAAAAGTATACTTGCAAGGTGCAATGTTGGAAAACACAGGAGGTTTGATGCGAACCGATCTCAAAGACAATAATTATATTCCAACAGTAAGTCCGTACGCAGATGGAACTACCATTCTTGCTACCGATCCTGTATTTATGGCTACAGGACAAGACAAAATTGTCGATTGGATTTGGATAGAACTCAGAGATGCCAACAATCCTACAAGTATCATTGATGGAAAATCGGCATTATTACAACAAGATGGAGACGTTGTAGAGGCAGTTTCTGATAACACCTCAACTCCTGTAAGTTTTAATCAAGTGTCTGGCGATTACTACATAGTCATAAAACACAGAAATCACTTAGGAATCATGTCTGGTAGTCAAATTGGGTTAACGAATACTGCTGTCACTACTGTAGATTTTACCGATAGTAACAACCAAATCACCTACGGTACAAATGCGCAAACAACCTTTGGAATGCCCGCAAACACAGTAGCAATGTGGTGTGGAAACGCAAACGGAGATAACGTTGTGCAATACTCTGGAACCAATCCAGATGTCCCAGCAATACTCGCAACAGTACTAAATGATGCTGGAAACTTCTTGAATTTTCCAACCTTTACAATCACAGGCTATAATTCAAACGATATCAACTTGGACGGAAACACGCAATACACAGGGATAAATCCAGATACACCAATCATCCTACAAAATGTATTCGTACATCCAGGAAACTTCTTAAACTTTAGTACGTTTCAAATCGTAGAACAATTGCCTAATAACGAATAAAAACAAGAACATGTAAAAATAGCATCATTGTTTTTTTAGGATTAATATAATTTATTTTTAGTATAAACTTTAATGATATCTCAATTGTTAAATCCTTTGTAAAGTATTTTCATAAATCGCTACATATTTCGTAATTTAGCAAACCGAGTAAAAACAAAAAAATTTATAAAGAAAATATGTCAGATACCACAGCTACGTTAGAAATTAATGGCGAAAAATATGAGTTTCCAATCATTGAAGGAACAGAAAACGAACTTGCCATTGACATTAAAAGTTTAAGAGGCTCCACAGGAGGAATTATCACCATCGATCCAGGATATAAAAACACAGGTTCTTGCGAAAGTGCCATCACTTTTTTAGATGGAGAAAAAGGAATTCTACGTTACAGAGGATATGCCATTGAAGACTTAGCTGAAAAAGCAGACTTTCTAGAAGTCGCGTATCTGTTAATTTTTGGCGAATTGCCAAATACAGAACAACTGGCAAAATTTCACAAAGACATCAAAGCACAATCTGTTGTTGACGATGATATCAAAAAAATCTTAGATGCTTTTCCAAAAAGCGCGCATCCAATGGGCGTGTTGGCATCATTGACAAACGCGTTGACAGCGTTCAATCCTTCGTCTGTAAATGTTGATTCGGAGGAAGACATGTACAAAGCGATTGTGAAAATACTAGGAAAATTTCCTGTATTGGTAGCGTGGACAATGCGTAAAAAACAAGGAATGCCATTAGATTATGGCGATTCTTCACTAGGATACGTTGAAAACGTACTAAAAATGATGTTCAAACAGCCAAACGAAGAATACAAACTAAATCCGATTGTTGTGAATGCGTTGGATAAGTTACTAATCCTTCACGCTGACCACGAGCAAAACTGTTCAACATCAACCGTACGTATCGTAGGTTCGTCACACGCAGGGTTATTTGCTTCTTTAGCTTCTGGAATCTCTGCACTTTGGGGACCATTACACGGAGGAGCGAACCAAGCTGTACTAGAAATGTTGGAGGCCATTCAAGAAGACGGAGGCGATACGAAAAAATACATGGCAAAAGCGAAAGATAAAAGCGATCCGTTCCGTTTGATGGGATTCGGTCACCGTGTATATAAAAACTTTGACCCAAGAGCAACGATTATCAAAAAAGCAGCTGATGAAGTGTTGAGCGATTTAGGAGTGGAAGATCCAATCTTAGATGTTGCGAAAGGACTTGAAAAAGAAGCGTTGGAAGACTCGTATTTCGTAGATAGAAAATTATATCCAAATGTTGACTTCTATTCAGGAATCATCTACAGAGCAATGGGAATTCCAGTAGAAATGTTTACGGTAATGTTTGCCTTAGGACGTTTGCCAGGATGGATTGCACAATGGAGAGAAATGCGCTTGCGCAAAGAGCCAATTGGTCGTCCACGTCAAGTATATATTGGAGAAAATCACAGAGCATTCAAAGACATCTCTGAAAGATAATTAACAACAAAACACACACAAGCTTCATAGATTTTATATCTGTGAAGCTTTTTTACTAGTACACCTTACCCAAAATCACATGCTAAAATTACATGTAAATGACGAAACAGCAACACTCAAAGCAGTTGTCTTAGGAACTGCCGAAAGCTGTGGTCCAACTCCAAAAGCAGAAGATTGCTACGATCCTAAATCTAAACAACATGTATTGGCAGGAACCTATCCGCTAGAAAAAGATATGATTCCAGAAATGGAAGCGGTGGCAGCCGTGTTGAAAAAGTACGATGTGCAGGTATTCCGCCCAAAAGTCATTCAAGATTACAATCAAATATTTTCAAGAGATATTGCTTTTGTGATTGAAGATAAATTTATCAAATCGAATATTTTACCCGATCGCGAGCGTGAAATAGAAGCTATCAAACATGTAATTGAGCAAATCAATCCTGAAAATGTCATCAAATTACCCGAAGAAGTACATGTGGAAGGCGGCGATGTAATGCCTTGGGGCGATTATATTTTTGTGGGAACGTATTCGGGAGACGATTATTCCGATTACATCACAGCGCGTACCAATATTGACGCTGTAATTGCGTTGCAAGAATTATTTCCGCACAAAACAGTAAAATCATTCGAGCTTCGAAAATCAAACACAGACCCAAAAGAAAATGCATTACATTTAGACTGTTGCTTTCAACCGATTGGAACGGACAAAGCCATTCTGCATAAAAACGGCTTTTTAGTAGAAAAAGAATACGAATGGTTGGTTGACTTTTTTGGGAAGGAAAACATCTTCGAAATTTCAAAAGAAGAAATGTACAATATGAATAGCAATATTTTTTCTATTTCTCCTAATGTGGTCATTTCTGAGCAAAACTTTACACGCCTTAATACATGGCTTGAAGAAAAAGGATTTACGGTTGAAAAAGTTCCGTATGCGGAAATTGCCAAGCAAGAAGGATTATTGCGTTGCAGTACCATGCCATTAATCCGAGAAAAGTAAGGATTTCAGCTTTTTGCAGACTAACTTTCTTATAGATATAAAACATGAGAAAGAAAACAGCACAATTTTTAGTATGCGCATTGCTTTTATGCGTTTCTATTAGCGGAATGGCGCAAGGAGCCATCAGCGGATTTTACAATGTAAAAGGAACAGCAACTTTGGTCTTAGGTGCTGGATTTGAAGATTCAAAAAACTATTTTATCGGTCGCGTACGAAGCGATTTAAGTCGAAATCTATACAGTGTTTCTCTCTTTGGAATTTACGGAATTAGTAATCGCCTTAACGTACAAGCGTCTTTGCCATACTTATCAAGCGGAGAGCAAAACGGATTGCAAGATGCACAAATCTTTCTCAAATACAGAGCCTTTCAAGCACAACGAGAAACTTCCAAACTAGAAGTATCATTCGCAACAGGATTTTCTACAAATGTGAGCGATTACCGAATTGGTGGACTCAACGATTTGGGACAACAAGCTAAAATTTTAGAAACGCGCGCAATGTTGCATTATCAAAAAAACTCAGGCTGGTTTGCTACAGTGCAAAGTGGTTTTTCGTTCAAATTTGAAGAAGTTCCGAACAGTTTTCCATTTACACTCAAACTAGGAAAGGCAAGCGCCAAAGGATATTTTGATGTTTGGTACGACTTTCAATACGCTTTTGGCGGAATTGACTATCGTGGCACACCACGACCACAAAACTTCAGAGAATTAGGCGTGAATTTCCACAAAATCGGCGGAACCTACCATTTTCCGTTATCCAAAACTTCAGGAATTTACATTTCACCTTCCTACGTTATTGACGGGCGAAATGTTTTTCAAGGATTCGCATATCACGCAGGTTTTACTTATCAGTTGTAAAAGCTTTACGCTTTCCTATAAAGCTCTATTAGCTTTACTTTTATTTTCTACATAAATAAAGTTACTTAATTAACGTGAGTTCAACTTAAGAAATCACTATGCAATTCATAATTCACTGAGAAATAACTAATTGTCCGTTCGAGCGCAGACGAGAACAGCTAAGAATTGATAATTTCAAAGGAATCTCGGTAGCTTCGCTCGGTATCTACGATAATGCTCGATTTGACATTGAGCATAATTTATTAGTAATCAACTACATAATAAAATAGTTATATCGAACTCACGTTAATTAGATGAATACACATAAACAGCACCTGCATTTAGCAATGAATTATTAGTTTGATTTCCATTAATTCCTGTGGCGTTGCTTCTTTCAGAATAAGCACCAACGGCTAATAGCTCACCAGTTCCAGAAATTGATACTCCGGTGCCAAACCGATCAGAGCCATCTGTATTGGACGCTTTTAAATAAGCATGTTGTGTCCAAACACTACCATCATTAATAAAAATATATGCAGCACCTGAATTGGAGGCAGAAGTATTATTTTGATTTCCATTAACACCAGTAGCATTGCTAGCTTCTCTGTTAGATCCAACCAATAATGCATTGCCGTTATTCGATAAACTTATAGAAGTTCCAAAATTATAATTAGCTCCAGAATTTGAGGCTTTAAAATAAACAGTTTGTGTCCAGATTGTTCCTGATCTAGAAAATAAATAAACAGCTCCAGCTCCATAAGCTGAACTATCTGTTTGATCTCCATCAATCCCACTTGTAGCACTTCCTTCTCTCATTGCTCCAACAGCCATTATATTACCATCGCTAGAAAAACTAATCGAATCTCCAAAGGTGTAACCATTTCCTGGATTAGAAGCTTTTAAAAAAGCCTCTTGTGACCAAGTTGTTCCTGATCGTGTAAAAACATAAACTGCGCCACTTTGTGATACAGTAGTGCTTTCAAAATTAGCACCAACGGCTAATGTATTTCCATCATCTGATAATGCTACTGAATGACCAAAAAAAATGAAAAGACTTGTGTTAGAAGCTTTTAAATACGCTTCTTGTGACCAAGTAGTGCCAACTCTAGTAAATATATATGAAGCTCCACTACTAAGCGAGGAATTATTAGTTTGATCTCCGTTAACACCATTAGCATTACTAGCTTCAGATCTAGCACCAACCGCTAATGTGTTACCATCATAAGAAAGCGCAACCGACCATCCAAAATCATCATCACCTTCAGCATTTGATGCTTTAATATATGCCTCTTGTGACCAAGTTGTTCCTGTTCTTGTAAAAACATAAACAGCTCCGCTGTCAGACGCGGAATTATCAGCTTCATTACCGTTAATCCCAGTAGCACTGCTGTCTTCTCCAAATGCGCCAACAGCAAGTGTGTTTCCATCTCCAGATAAACTTAGACTATTGCTAAAAAAATCAGACGCATTGGTATTGGATGCTGTTATAAATGCTTGTTGTGACCAAGTTGTTCCTGTTCTTATAAATATATAAACAGCTCCTGCATTGCTTGATCTTTGGCGGGCACCAACCGCCATTGTATTGCCATCATCAGAAAGAGAAACTCTCCATCCAAGATAATCATCCGTTGCTGTATTTGATGCCTTTATATAATCGATATTGCTTGAGCTATCATAATTAATACTAATAATTTCATTTAATGTAAGTTGCCCACTACCATCTTCTTCAATACATACCCATTTAGAATTTTGATAAAAACAAGTACTGTTTCTAGACATATCAAAAACGATAGTTCCATCCACAGGAGGATTGCCATTACCATCTGTAACAGATTCCACATTGGTTACACGTGGAAGTACTAAACCAGTATTATTTACAGATGTGACATCTAGTGTCCCTTTAGGATCTGTTGTATTTATACCTACTTGAGCCTGAATAAGTAAAGAAAAAAAAAGGAAAGAGAGTAGTGTAATTATATTTTTCATGTAGTGTTAGTTTTGGTCGACGGTAATCTATAAAGTTATTAAAATAATTAGCAATAAAAAACAATTTTATTTTTAGCTTATTGGTGCTTAAAATTTAAAATATTCACCTTCTTTATATTGTAGAAAATAAGCCTAAAGATCAAATTATTAATTTACTATTGTTAAGTGTTTAGAATAGGAATATACCAAGTTATTACTCATGGAACAGCTACTTAGCTGGTATTGATTGTGCAGATTTTGGAGAAAAAATATGCTTCATGTATGTTTTACCTACCAATTGTAATATCCCGAAAGGATAAAAATAAAAAAACTGAATGTCAATTAATTACGAATAAGAACGTGCATTAGCATTTTTTTTTCGTGAAGGAAAATACTACTAAATTCACAAGATGTTTGAAAGGTTCATAATAGTATCAATATATCATTGAAAAAAGCCAAATTAAATTAGCATAATTTTAGTTTTTATGTAATTTTACCATCTCAAAAATAATTCTAAAATAGGTACGCAAAATGCAGCAAATTACCAATACAATTTTGATGGTACGTCCCGTTGCGTTTCGGATGAACGAACAAACGGCTGTAAACAATTATTACCAAGAAACTATTGACGATTTACAACCCAAAACCATTCAACAAAAAGCACAAGAAGAATTTGATGCCTATGTAGAAAAATTACGTGGAATTGGTGTCAACGTGGTGGTAATTCAAGATGAACAAGAGCCTGACACGCCCGATTCTATCTTTCCAAATAACTGGATTTCTTTTCACCAAAGTGGCAATGTGGGTATTTATCCAATGTTTGCTGAAAACCGTCGTTTGGAACGTAGGGAAGATGCGCTAGAAGTATTGGAAGCGCAAGGTTTTCATATTGAGAATGTGGTTGATTATACGTCGGCGGAAGAAGAAGGTGTTTTCTTAGAAGGAACAGGAAGTATGGTGCTTGATAGAGTCAACAGAAAAGCCTATTGCGCTTTATCACCAAGAGCGGATGAAGATTTGTTCATTGAGTTTTGTGAAGATTTTGAGTATTCGCCAGTCATTTTTACAGCGTATCAAACGGTAGAAGGAGAGCGTTTGCCAATTTATCATACGAATGTAATGATGTGTTTGGCAGAAACGTTTGCAGTGATATGTTTGGATTGTATCGATGACAAAAAAGAGCGTAAAATCGTGGAAAAGCATCTGAAAGAAGATGGCAAAGAAATCATTCGCATCACAGAAAAGCAAGTCGAAAACTTTGCAGGAAACATGTTACAGGTGTTAGGCGCAAATGACGAGCCGTATTTAGTGATGAGTCAATCTGCGTATGATTCGTTAACCAAAGAGCAAATATCACGTATTGAAAAACACTGTAAAATACTATCAAGTTCTATAGAAACTATTGAAACTTGCGGTGGAGGAAGCGCACGGTGCATGATGGCTGAGGTTTTCTTACCGAAAAAATGAATTCCTGCGTAGGCCGGAATCTCACAAAATTCAATGTCACATAAAGTTTTGTGACATTAATCTATAAACTGTGTAAGTTTTAAAAACTCAGGATAAAATTCAATCCTGAGTTTTTTTATTTTAACGTGAGTTCGACTTAAGAAATCACTATGCAATTCATAATTCACTGATAAATAACTAATTGTACGTTCGAGCGCAGTCGAGAACAGCTAAGAATTGATAATTTCAAAGGAATCTCGGTAGCTTCGCTCGGTATCTACGATAATGCTCGATTTGACATTGATCATAATTTATTAGTAATCAACTACATAATAAAATAGTTATATCGAACTCACGTATTTTATTAATGCTTACCTAAGTACTCCTAAATTAATCATTTCAAAAGTCCATGAAACTCCAGCTCCAAGACTTATAGGTAAAATAGAAACACCTGCTGTTAAAGACAACCCAGGACCACAGTTACTCCAATTAGTAGTGTCCATTGGGTAATTACCAGATATATTTACCCCGACCCCAGCACCTGCGATTGGTGTATCAAAGGAAACTCTTGTATACACTCCAAACCCTTTAAGACTTTCAGGTGTAGATTTTGGGAAAATTCCAAGAGCAACTCCAATATCAGCACTTACATTTGTTTCGAACCCTGCAGAAGTTATTAGAACTAGCATAGAACGGTTGGTACCATCTAAACTGAACAGAAAACCTATACTATAACCGATTGAAAGAAAAAATGAAGCATCAGCTTCTATTCCTATAAAAAGTGCAGGCCCACCTTTTCCATTAGGAGATTGTGTATTTGGAGCGATAATATTTTTAAACCCAGTCATGGCTGGGCTTTTTTGGAAGTTCTCCACCTTATTTGTTAATGCTCTATCGAGATTAATTCCCCAAAATAATGAGCTTGGGCCAACAGGTATTTTATTTAGATCATCTCTAATACTGCTTGCTTTTCCGTGTAAATCATTATTTTTGGCATATTCAGCCAATTCTTTCATTTTAGCTTTTTGTGAATCAGATGGAGGTGTGGGTATTGCTCTTGCTCTTGAAACATATGGTTGTGTTAGTCCTACTAACGCTTGGAAATTAATCATATTTAATACTCCATGTCCACTTGCATTTTCTCCATAATACTGCAGACCAAAACGTGCCTTAACATTATCATAAGCTGTTATTTTTTGTTCGAAAATTAATTTTTCATTTTCCCAAAGTTTCAAATTATCCTCTTGAAAAACCATAACTACCTTGTGTAAATTAAAATTCGCTCCAATCGAAAGTTCTGAATCACCCATGAATACCCAGTTAGATTCATCACCTTTAGGATCTATATAATAATATTTTCCGAATGGTTCATATTCTCCGTTTTTATCTTTAGCATAGTGAAGCATTAGTCCACCTGGTAGTATTGCAGAAACACTACCCGTATCATCCTTATTTATATTATGAACAGTTATTGCAAAAGAAAAAGTAACGCTTAGAGGGATATTCTTTTCTTTATCATTTAATGTAAATGATTTGTTGAGAGTTGCAATAACGCCTCCACCTTCATTATTTAAAAATCCAAACTCTATACCGTTTTGGAGAAATACACAACTCTTTTTTACAGGAATTTTTTGTGAATTATTATTTTCACGTATAACACTCCATTCAGAGGATCGTTGATTAAAAGGATTAAAATTGACTTTGTCTCCATAGCCTATGCCTACCTTGTCCTCATCTCTTTTTCGTGTTGGATGTAGCTCTATTAATTCAAAAATTTCGGGACTAAAACCATATTGTTCTTCCATTGGTGTTTATTTTAAATGTTTATTGTTAGTACTCATTAAGAATTATAAATGGATTTCTAGAAAACTTACTGGAAATACTATTTCTTTAAATTTTAATACAAAGGATGTTAATCAAGCTTCATTATTGAGAAATAATATAAGCTAAATCTAATGTATTGTTTAGGTAGAATTTCAGGCATAAATACCCAATTTACAATAAGAGTAATTACGCGCTAGTTCTTTTTTTTAGCGAGCTATATATTTCTTTTAAGATACTATCATGAATTTTCCTTAGGTTCGTTTTCTTTTAGTAACTCTACTCAACCCAAAAAGAAAATGACTGTTGCGTGTTTGTAACGCTTGCAAAATAAAAACATAAAAAAGCCTGAGAAGTCAAATTTCTCAGGCTTTTTCTATAAGTTCTAACAATATAACAATCTTGAAATTACTTTCCGCAATCGTTGTATTCTTGAATAATTTGCTTGAGATTTTCCTCGTTTGTTACATCAAACTCACCTGCTTTCAAGTCATTCGCAAGTTGCTTGCAATTCTTTAAGTATTTTGCCATTGCCTTAGAAAGTTTTTCATTCGAACGATTGTCTATCATAAAGCCAACATCTTCATCAGCAACTTTAATAACATAAGTGCCTTCTTCTCCAGGTTTGATTAAAACCATACTTCCGTTTTCTTCATAAATTTCTTCATAAAAGTAGGAGTTGTTAAATCCAAAATTAGAGGCATTTGCGAATTTCTTTAGCGCATTTCCTTTGGTTTTCATACCGTGAAAAGTCTTCGTTACACCTTCATCTACAGCTGTGAAAGAGATGCCATCTTTTGCAGAAAATTTCTTAATGCGTGTTCTTCCTTTCTCATTTTCATAGCGAATACTGATAAATTTCCCATAATTGTCAATCGAATTCATATCGTGTAATCCCGGAACTTCTTGTCCTGGTTCTAGCACGAGTCGCTCAAAAATCACATACACAGTTCCCTTATATTGCGTCCCTTTATTATCCGTAATGCTTCCTGGAACACCGTACAGATTAACACTATTTTCTTTAGCGATTTTTACTTTTTCTTTATGAAATTCACTTTTGTATTTTTTTGCTTGACGACCAAATACATAACCACGACCGACCATTTCTTCGACAAAAAGCTGACCGAATGTTCTTGAAAAATAACTGGTAAACATGGTTTTTGAGCCTTCATCAAATTCAAAAGTCTCATCGGTATAGGTTTTTACAACTGCGGCTGTCGATCCTATTTTGTTCGATTCTTGCGCCGTTGCCACACGAATACCATCTAAGTCTGTAATAACGTATGCTTTTTCGGAAGCGGTATAATATACTTTACCAACAATATTTGTTCCGCGTGTGCCGCCAAAAGTGATGGTTCCGTTAGGTTTTACATAGGGTTTGTAACGACCTACAGTTTGCTTGCGTTTGTCGGCTTCAAGTTTTGCTTCTGCTGCTATCTTCATATACTTTTCACTGATAGATTCGCGCTCTTGCGCAAAAAAGTCTGCTACTGCTTGCTTGTCAATTCCATCCGCATCAATCAAACCATACTTTTCACTCAACAGGCGAATGATAATTTTCTTTGTATTAAAAGAAGTTTGTAAAATTTCATATAAAATCTCAGTCTTAGTGCCATCTACAGCAGTCATTTCCAAATACTGATGATCTTGAATAGACGAAATAGAGAGTGCTTTATACGCAACATCAAAGGCTTTTTCACCCGATAAATACTTAAACGTATACTTATTTCGGGCGTCACCATCCTCTATAATAGCAACTTCCTTATTGTCAAAAAGAATCTTATTCTTCTTAATTTTAATTTTTTGACTAATTGCCAAAGCAGGCAACAACAACAATACCACTAAAATGTTTTTCATTATCAATATTTAATTTAAAATCAATTGGCGACTAAATTACTAAAAATAAAAGTGCACAGAATGAGAATGTTAGAGTATTTACTTCATAATCGAGGTTTAAAATGCTCCGGCGCTTGTCCAAAGTAGTAGACTAAGTGAAGGGAAGATGTGTGAGTTTTTGATGAAAAACCAGCATTAATGATTTTATAGTACAAAAAATTAAAAAAATGAATACGATTGTGGTTAATCTGTCAGATAATTAACATTTTCTTTGTTTTTGTGAAACATCCCGTTATTTTTGTGCCTAAGATTGTAACGCCTCGAAAATGTTCCCACATATCAGAAAACTAGTCACATGTTGTCTAAAAAAACAAAATATGGGCTTAAAGCATTAAGTTATATTGCTAATAAAGGCGATGATGCTCCAGTACTAATCTCAGAAATTGCTACAGAAGAAAATATCTCAAAAAAATTCTTGGAAGCCATTCTGCTTCAACTCAAAAACAACGGTTTATTGGGCTCAAAAAAAGGAAAAGGAGGCGGTTACTATTTGATAAAAACTCCCAAAGAAATCAAAGTCGCTTCACTCATCCGAATTTTAGAAGGTCCTATTGCGATGTTGCCCTGCGTGAGTTTAAATTTCTACGAAAAATGTGACGATTGTAAAGATGAAACGCAATGTGGATTGCATCACATTATGATTGAAGTCCGCGATAATATGTTGGCAGTTTTAGAAAACAAAACTTTAGAAGATTTGACGAGTTTATAAATCTGAATTATCTCTCACAACTTTTCGTCAATCCTTATCAATAATTGATATCTTTGCATCTTAAATTTTTTTGAGAATCATGAATATTCAAGAAGTATTAACAGCAAAAGTCAAAGAAGCATTTGAAAACTTATACAGTGCCACATTAGATACTGTAGAGTTTCAAGCAACCCGAAAAGATTTTGAAGGAGATATTACCGTAGTTGTATTTCCGATGTTACGCGTTAAAAAAATGAATCCTGCACAACTCGGCGAAGAGTTAGGGAACTTTTTAGTGGAACATGTTGCTGAGGTACGTCGCTTCAACGTGGTCAAAGGATTTTTAAATCTCGTGATTGACGATGCGTATTACTTAAATTTCTTCGCGAAGAGTACTGAAAATGAAACGTTCGGACATGCAACTCAAAAAGCTGGAGAAGCTGCTGTAATGGTAGAATATTCATCACCAAATACCAACAAACCCTTGCACTTAGGACACATTCGAAACAACTTGTTAGGATATAGTGTTGCCGAAATCATCAAAGCTTCTGGAAAAAAAGTATACAAAACCCAAATCATCAACGATCGAGGAATTCACATCTGTAAATCCATGTTGGCTTGGAAACGCTATGGAAATGGCGAAACACCTGAATCCACAGGTATCAAAGGTGATAAGT
Source organism: Kordia periserrulae (assembly GCF_003054265.1). Lineage (GTDB taxonomy): Bacteria > Bacteroidota > Bacteroidia > Flavobacteriales > Flavobacteriaceae > Kordia > Kordia periserrulae. The sequence goes on from NZ_QBKT01000005.1 coordinate 187,580, forward strand.
TAGTTGGAAATTACTATGTGAAATTTGATAGTGTTTACAAGCAAGAAATTGTAGAATTGGTAGCCAACGGAATGCCAGAAGAAGAAGCAAAAAAGCAAGCGCCGATTTTGTTGGAAGCACAAGAAATGTTACGTAAATGGGAAGCAGGCGATGCTGAAACGGTGGCGTTGTGGAAGCAAATGAATCAATGGGTATATGATGGTTTTGCGGTGACGTATAAAAACCTAGGTGTTGATTTTGATGCCTTATACTATGAAAGTGACACCTATTTATTAGGAAAAGATTTTGTCGCGGAAGGTTTGGAAAGCGGTGTTTTTTATAAAAAAGAAGACGGTTCTGTGTGGTGCGATTTGACTGATGAAGGTTTGGACGAAAAAATCGTATTGCGTGCCGATGGAACTGCGGTATACATGACACAAGACATCGGAACGGCAATTCAGCGTGTAAAAGACTATCCAGATGTAGGAGGAATGATTTACACAGTTGGGAACGAACAAGATTATCACTTTAAAGTACTGTTCTTAATCTTGAAAAAACTTGGATTCGATTGGTCTAAAAATCTCTATCACTTATCCTATGGAATGGTGGATTTGCCAAGCGGAAAAATGAAAAGTCGTGAAGGAACTGTGGTAGATGCGGATGATTTAATGATTGAAATGGCAGCAACCGCCAAAGAAATTTCACAAGAATTAGGAAAACTAGACGGATATTCTGAAGAAGAAAAAGAGGAACTCTACAAAATCATCGGAATGGGCGCGTTGAAGTACTTTATCTTAAAAGTAGATCCCAAAAAACGTATTCTATTTGATCCAAAAGAATCGATTGATTTTGCAGGAAATACAGGGCCTTTCATTCAATATACCTATGCGCGTATTCAGTCCATCTTGCGTAAGGCAGATTTTGACTATTCCAAAGAAATCGCTGGAATTGATTTAGACATTCGCGAAAAAGAAATACTAAAGCAATTGCAAGGCTATCCAGATGCCGTACAATTGGCAGCTAACAATCAAAGTCCAGCAGTCATTGCCAATTACACCTACGATTTGGTGAAATTGTATAATTCGTTCTTCCAAAACATTTACATCTTAGGTGAAGAAAACCAAGACAAAAAAATATTCAGAGTTCAGTTGTCTAAAAAAGTAGGCGACACCATAAAATTAGCCTTTGGTCTGTTGGGAATTGAAGTTCCTGAGCGCATGTAGCCATTAGAAAAGCTAGTATAAAAACTATAAAGCACATATTCTTTGGAGTATGTGCTTTTATTTTTTGTTTTCGAGATAAACTTAAAACTCTACCCAAAAACTCAATGTTGACTTTCGGCAAGAGCTACTCTTTTGGAATAGAGCAGATCCAATAACTGCATTTTATTTTTAATTTGTAGTAAAGCAGAAAATTGGAATTCTAGACTTTTAATAAGAAAGACTGAATTACTTTTAGTTAATTCCAAACTACGCAATCTTTCATATAAACTATCAGACAAATTTTCATTGTGAGTTTCCTTTAAATGCGCCAGATACTTACTAAAGGTCATATCTTTAAATAAGAGCTTATCGGAAGCATTCGCTTTTAAAATATAATTTTCTATATCTAGTTGAACTTCTTTAGACAGCTTTTGAGTTGCTTTAAATCGTACTTCTAAAGGATCGATATATTCTTCTTCTTTCTCTTCTTCTTTTTCTTCTTTGCGTTTATGAAAGAAAAAGTATTCAACAGCAATCATTACAATTATAAACCCTAAAATTCCAATAGTTACTTCCATGTATTTTAAAATTATGATAATATATTTAAAAATCAAAGAGGTACGTAAGATTTTAATCACATTTTATAACATGGTGATATAGTTTAAAAATCAACCCGAAAACTCAAATTGGGCGTAATGCCTAAGGCACGATTTTGAATTTGAGAAACCACATCATTGTCCAAATTGTAGTATTCGTTTAAGACGTTTTGTTGGTTGAAAATATTCCAGATAGAGAGTCCAATTTTAGAATATATTTTCTTCTTTTTAGACAAAGTAAAACGATAGGTTGATGAAAAATCCGTTCTAAAATAGTTTTCTAAGGTTGCTGCATTTGGTGCGTTGTAGTTGATTTCACCATTTGTGACTTCTGGCGTTCCAACGGTGGTGTTGGGAATTCCTGTGCGGAAGTAACTTCCCAATGAAAACTCAAATTGTTTCCATGAATAGGTTGCGCCTAATGTGAGATTGTGTGTAATGTCAATATTATTTGGGAACGAATTTCCATTGTTGAGTGAGGAGAATTCATAATTGTTTTTGCTGATAGAATAACTCAACCACGTATTCAAATCGTACCATTTTTTGTTGAATAAAAAGTCAATTCCGTAGGTTGTATAGCTTCCTACCGCATTCACAAATTGAAACTGATTTTGAAACCCTTGACTTCGCGTGGTAATGCCGTCAACATCTTTTATATATGCTTCTGCCGTAATCAACAAATTATTTTTGGTGTATTGCACGCCAACAGACGCTTGTTTGCTTTCAATCAGTGGAATAGAAGTGCCGTTTGCCAAAGTCCAACGACGTTTTTCCACACCTAAAAAATCATTTTGTAAGTCAATTACTTGTGAGATGGCTTGACTTTTAAATTCACCCAACACCAACACACTAAAATAATTAGAGAATTGCTGTCGAAAACTCAATCGTGGTTCCCAACGGAATTTGTCAATCTTTCCATACTGATTCGCGCGAAATCCCAAAGTTAACATGGTGCGATAACTGTCTGAAAAATAATGAACTTCTGAATACAAGGCGTGATTTCGCATGACATCTTTACGTTCGCTGCGAAATTGCGGATTGCTCACATCTTGAATGTTGGTAATGCCAATTTCAGAAAACTGATAGCCGCTTTCTACGGTAAAATTTTCATCAATTCGGTATTTGGTATGAAATTTTATAGAGCTATCTGCCAAATCATTTTCCTGAAATAATCGCTGATTGTCCGCAATGTTGAAGTTGGTGGCTTCCAAATTGTAATTTGAAGTGTACAACTGTACTTGGGTAGAAAATGCAGGATTCCATTCGCGAAAATAGGTCAGTCCAGTTGCCAAGTTTCGTTGTGTAATGCCACTATTGACGGTGAGTTGTCTGTTGTTCAAAGTAGCTTCTTCTGTATAGCTTAAATCGTTGAAAATATTCAAAAAGCTAAACTGTAAATTTTCAGTTTTAGAAATATCATAAATAAACTTTGCGCCCACATCGTAAAAATAAAAATCTCTATCGGTCGTCGTCGTTCTATTGGTTTCTTGATTGTTGTTGGTGATGTCAGTATCTTGAAAAATTCGATCAAAATAAATGGCGTAGGTTGGTGTTTCTAGCAAATCGGTAATCGCTCTTCGTGCTGAAACCTGTACTTCCATCTTTTTGTTGAGCGGTACTTTGCCAAAACCATCAACGTGAATTAGGTTCAATCCCGCGCCAGCGATTAAAGAATCATTTACATGTGCGTCCAAATCCATTTGAATCATTCCAGAAACGCCATCGCCGTGTTGCGCGCTGGTACCGTTTTTTGTCACGGTAATTTTCTTTAGGAAATACGGATTAAATGCAGAAATCAACCCGAAAAAGTGTCCAGATTGATACATTTTAATATCGTCCCACAATAAAATATTTTGGTCGTTTGTACCGCCGCGAATGTTGATGTTAGAAACCGTTTCGTTTACGCTAGAAATGCCAGGCAAAGCTTGAATCGTTAATAATACATCAGGTTCGGTAACGCCAGGAAGAATGCTGAAATTTTTAGGTTTTACGGTAATTTGTCCATTTCTATTCGTAGAAATTCCCGACGCAATATATTCGGTCAAATACACTTCGTCCAACTCTTGAATTTGGTCTATAAAAACCGTAATAGCAATGTAGCGTTCGTTGATAATGGTAAAGCGCAAGTTGGTTTCCTGCTCAAAACCGTCTAACAATTCTTGTAATGAAATTATTTTTTTTCTTGGCGTAACTACAACCGTATCGAGCGTATTATCGACATACGAAAAAACGACATCGTATTGCTTTTGGATGCTGGGTAATAATTTGGACAGTAAAATTTTATTCTCTTGATTTTCTTGTGCGATAAGACACTGAAAACTAAGAAAGAAGCATAGAAAAGTGAAAAAAGTGAGTACGCGTTTTTTAATCACGTTTTAGAATAATCGAATGTTGTTTTTTCTGATACTTCAAGTTAAACGGTAATGTAATGGATTGTAGTGCGGTATCAATATTTGTATGCGTGAAACTTCCAGTAACTATTTGAGAAGTGTCAATATTTTTGGCTTCTACCGTTACATCATATTGTCGTTCAAACTCTTGAATAACTTCCTGTAAAGGTAAACTTTTAAAAGAACTTTCATTGCGAATCCACGTAGGTTCTTTCAGATTTTCTTTTTCGTAGCGAAATTCTTTCCCATTCAGTATTCCATAGCTTTCTCCTGGTGATAATACCACGCTTTTGTCGTTGTGCGTCACTTTTACAGAACCTTCATAGCAAAACACTTCAAACAAGTGATTGCGCTGTTTTACGTTAAATTCAGTTCCTAAAACAGTGACAATCCCGTCGTCTGTTAGCACACTAAAAGTCTTTCCTTTTGCGACTTTAAAATACGCTTCTCCATTGAGATTGACTTCCCGTTTGTCTGTCCACGTATCTTTATCAAAAGACACGCTAGAAACCGCATTGAGCATTACTTCGGAAGTATCGGGCAATTCGATGCGTGTTTTATGTGCCACTACCGTTTCATGCGTTGTGAGTGTTGGTAAGGTGGCATAAAAATAAGTGCCAAACCCGATGACTAATATGGCGGCAATTTTAAGCAAAGGCATCAACCAAGTCGTCGACTTTGGGGTATCTTTTTTTGTAGTCGTTACAGTATTGTATGCCGAATTTACGTCTACTTCAGGCGCTTTAAAATACTGTAAAGCGGTTTGCATCTTGGTCAATTCCTCGTAATCGTCAAGCTGTTTAAAAGCTTCCAATTCCTCAGGAGTCAACGCATGATCCAACCATTTCTGAATTAATTCTTCTCGTTTCATAATCGTTACTTATCTATATAACAACTTACTATGTAAAATTCCCCTGTGTTTTTTAAGTATTCAGTACTGAGATATTCGTATTGAGATTGTTTTCATTAAAATGAATCGCTTCATAGCAGATTTCGACACAAAATCGCTGCGAGATTTCACTCAATCTGACGTTTGGCAATCAAACACATCAAAAATCAGCAATTGGCAATTATCAATCAAAACCGTCACTTCGAGTGAATTTGTGTAACAAATTCGTATCGAGAAGTACTAGGAAAACGAATGTTTCACAGCAGATTTCGATACAAAATCGCTAGGCGATTTCACTCAATCTGACGATATGAAATCAAACAAATCAAAAATCAAAAATCGTCAATCGTCAATCAAAAATCGTACATCACAACTCCTCAATCTCTTCTCGTAGCTTTGCCAGCGCTCTGTAAATACGTTTTTCCACTGCTTTAGTGGAAATATCCAAAATAGCTGCAATTTCTTTGTGACGTTTTCCTTCCACACGATTCATCAAAAAAGCAACGCGTTCCGATTCGGTCAAATTTCCAATGGCGCGTTGTAATTTTTGTAAATATTCTTGCTCTTGCATTAAAAATTCGGGACTCTCGTTGGTATGCGATTTTGGCTTTATTTTTTGATGTTGCAATACTACTTTGTGATGTTTTACTTCGTTCAGCATCAAATTATTGCCAATCGTAAACACATAGCTTTTGGCTTTTTCGGGAGAAACTTTTCCACAATTTTGCCACAACTTCGTAAAAGCTTCCTGCGTTTTATCTTCGGGATTCAAATAATCACCAAACTTATAGTACAAATACGAATACAAACTTTGGTAATGCTTCTTAAAAAAACTAGAAAACATCACCTCATTACAAATAGTATCTTGGAGCGATTTTGGCATTTAGGTTGGCTTAACGATGGACTAAAAGTAAACATAAATTTTTTATAAATAAAAGGTAGGAATTTTACTGTTTGAGTTGTTCAATAGATAGCATACTAAAAGAGTAGACTAGTATTTTATGAATAAAATTGCCCCAATAAAAGCTATAAAAACGGTGCTATTGCTGTGCGCGATGAGTTTTTGTTTTTATGCTTGTCAAGAAGAAAATGCACAAACTTCTGAACCTGATACAGCAACTACGTTGGTACCCAATACTACCTTACCTCGCTTGATGGAGCGCGTATCGTTGCTCGATGGTTCTGTGGATAATTTTATTGATAATGCCAATTGTTTTATAGTCGATTTGCCTGTGACGATTTCCGCCAACGGAACCACAATTACTATCAATACACCAAATGACTATCCTGCGATGTTGGAATTGTTGCAGCAATCTGATGAAAATACGGTTGAAATTGCCTTTCCTATTACTATTATTTTAAGCGATTATACAGAAATTAGTATTGAAAACGAAGAAGAACTCGCGACGCAGATTTCAAATTGTGCTGGACCGAATCAGCCAGATATTGACATAGAATGTATAGACTTTCAATATCCTTTTACAATGGCTATTTTCAATACCAATTTTGAAGTAACAGAAACGCTCACCATCACAGATGATGAAGAATTATTTACTTTTTTAGCAACGTTGGCAAATGGTGTGGTGGCGAGTATCAACTATCCCATCAATTTGATACAAGCAGACGGAACTGTTATTACCGTCAATAGTAATGAAGCATTGGAAGCGGCAATCGCTGCGGCGGAAAATTCTTGCGATGAAGACGATGACAACAATTATAATGACGCCGATTGTACAGAAACACAAGTAACGGCGAGTTTGATAAACTGCTTTTGGCGAATCACTAATTTTGCTGGAAATACGGAATTGCCTTATGAATTCTATTTTAACCAAGATGGCTCGTTTACGTTTTCTACAGAACCGACCAGTAGTACTACACACACCGGAAATTGGGAAGTCGCAGTTTCGCAAGGAAGTTTGGTGTTGAACATTTCTAATATTTCAGATGAATTTACCTTGCTCAACGGTTCGTGGATTATTGCTGAATGCAGCGAAGACGAATTGATAGTCTACAACGGAAATCAAGAAGTCGTGTTAGAAAAAATATGTGAAAACACGACTGCTTTTGAATGTTTTGAAAACACAACACTCACCGTGTGCGATGAAGAAAATCCGTTTGATGGTTTTGTTGAAATGGACTTAGAAGCATTGGTAATTGCACCTATCAATTGTACGCAAGAATTTACCTTTTCATTCCACACAACGCAAGCAGATGCAGATTCTGATACCAATGCGCTCAATCCGAATTCATACACCAATACTGCCACGATAGAAACCTTGTATTTGCGCATTGTAGCGTTGGATGGCACTTTTGAAGTATATACGATAGAAATCACAGTTGAAGATTGCTGTACCAACGATACCATTTTAACGGAAAACTTGGTGTTATACCTGCCGTTTGCCAATGAAACAACAGATTTGGTAAGCAATTGGGAAGCTTCAGGAAATTACAATTATGTGTCTGATAGAGCCGGAAATCAAAACTGCGCGATTTCGTTTAACGGCAATGAAATGGTTGAAATTCCTGTGACAGCTATGAATCAAATTGTGCAAGGCGATGCGTTTTCGGTAAGTCTGTGGTTTCGAATGCAAAATACCAATCCGTCTAACTATGAAATTCTATTCCAAAAAGGAAGTTCGGTCAGTGAAGGTTTTCAAATCAGTGTATTTGATTTGAACACGCCCGTATTCAGTGATGCAGATTCGGGTTACGGTTTGTGGGATGATCCTTGGAATATGGACGCCAATTTACCAAGCGACACGACCAATTGGCATCACTTGGTCATTACCGTTGATGAAAACAATACCGTGCGCTTGTATCGTGACGGAATTCAACGAAACGTAGATGAAAATGCCAGTATTGATATAGGAAATACGCCGTTACAAAATTATATTTTAGGAAATGGCTTTGAAGGTCATTTAGACGACATACGCATGTACAAAGTGGCGCTCAATCCAAATCAAATAACTCAGTTGTACAACTTGGAAGCCGATTGCAACAACTGTTTATAAGAAATAAAGAATAAGTGTTTATTTAAGTTAGTTTAGTGACTTAGTCAAAAAGCTGCCTCAATTCATTTTGGGGTGGTTTTTTTTGTAAGTTTAAATTTGTGAATTTTTCACGATTTCTAATTGCTGTTTCAATGCTGAAATCTTTAGGTCAATTTCTGCCATTAATTCTTTAGCAACTGCGGGATTAATTTTTTGATGTCTTGAACCTACTTTATTCATTTCTTGTACAAAGGATTCTAGTGTGGTAAGTGTTGCATCATCTTTTTCCAAAGCTTTAGCAACACGTATATTAAAACGTCCAATCTCAGGAGTCATTTTTATGAAAGATGGTATAAAGAATTTATCTTTGACAGCTTTCCAATACGCAAGCGAATCTACTTCTATTTCTGGAAACAAAATTTTTTCAGAACGTAATTTTCGCAAGCGTTTACTCTCCTGAAAATAGGCGAGTAAAACCACAAATAAAATAAATCCAAAAAAGATTCCAAAAGTAACGCCAATGCCTAACCATTCATATTTTATGTAAGTAAAAACAAAAGGAAGGGGAATACTTAAAATCCACATTGGAATGAAAAAAAGGCGTCCATTAATATCATTATTTTTTCCAATAAAAGAAGCTACTAAAATCATCCAACTCATAAAAATAACAAGGATGCTTTCATTCATGCCTCCAAATGCATAAATAATAAAAAAAGGAATACATAAAAGTGCAGCAATAAGTAACACAATTATTGCTGCTACATTGAAAATAATCATAGTGCATACATTTTTAAGGACTTAAATGTAAATGATATTGTGTACTTGGACAATACTTTCTATCATTTTTTCGAATGAATAATACATCATGATATAAAACTAACACTGAAGAATAAAGGAGTTTCAAAAAAAAACAAATTAACAAAAAGACAAATCAACAAATCAACAGAGCACAGCAATCTAATACCCAAAACCCAACACCTAAAACCTTTTAAAATTTAGAAGTTTCCACTATCTTTGCCACTTATCAAATTCTCAAAAAAAGAATAAAAGTCGTATGTTTAATAATTTAAGTGAAAAACTCGATAAGGCGTTACATGTATTAAAAGGACATGGAAGTATAACGGAAGTAAATGTTGCGGAAACCTTAAAAGAAGTGCGTAGAGCATTGCTTGATGCCGATGTGAACTTTAAAATTGCGAAAGACTTTACAAAAAGAGTCAAAGAAAAAGCCATTGGACAAAACGTACTGACAACTTTACAGCCAGGACAGTTAATGGTAAAAATCGTAAAGGATGAATTGACGGAGTTGATGGGTGGAGACGCCGCAGGAATCAATCTGTCAGGGAAACCAACGATAATTTTAATGTCTGGTTTACAAGGTTCGGGTAAAACGACTTTCTCTGGTAAACTTGCCAATTACTTAAAAAATAAGAAAACCAAAAAGCCTTTATTAGTTGCCTGTGACGTATACCGTCCAGCGGCGATTGATCAGTTGCACGTAGTTGGTGATCAAATCAACGTTGAGGTATATTCAGATAAAGGAAATAACGATCCAGTTGCCATTGCACAAGCAGGAATTGCGCACGCAAAACAACATGGACATAATGTAGTGATTATAGATACCGCAGGTCGTTTGGCAGTTGATGAAGCCATGATGACCGAAATTGCCAATATTCATAAAGCCATTGAACCGCAAGAAACCCTATTTGTAGTGGATTCTATGACGGGACAAGATGCGGTGAATACTGCAAAAGCCTTCAACGATATCTTAAATTTTGACGGTGTTATTTTAACAAAGTTAGATGGTGATACGCGTGGTGGAGCAGCAATTTCTATCAAATCTGTCGTAAACAAACCTATCAAGTTTATTGGTACAGGTGAAAAGATGGAAGCGATTGATGTATTCTATCCTTCACGTATGGCAGATCGTATTCTCGGAATGGGAGACGTTGTTTCGTTAGTAGAAAGAGCGCAAGAGCAGTTCGATGAAGAAGAAGCAAGAAAATTACAAAAGAAAATTGCGAAGAATCAGTTCGGTTTTGACGATTTCTTAAAGCAAATTCAGCAAGTAAAGAAAATGGGGAACATGAAAGACTTGGTCGGCATGATTCCAGGGGCTTCCAAAGCGATGAAAGGTATGGAAATCGAAGACGATGCTTTCAAACATATTGAAGCATTAATTCATTCTATGACGCCAGAAGAACGCTCAAAACCATCTATGATTAATGCAAGTCGTAAAAAGCGTATTGCCAAAGGAGCAGGTCGTTCAGTACAAGAAATGAATCAACTCTTAAAGCAATTTGACCAAATGAGCAAAATGATGAAGATGATGCAAGGTGGCGGCGGAAGAAAGCTCATGCAAATGATGAAGGGCATGGGAAGATAGCTTCTAGCTTTTAGCCTTTAGCCTTTAGCTCTGAAGAATTTTAAGCTTATGTGTTTATAAGTTTACGTATTTATTATTAAAAGAATAAACGAAAAAGCTTCATTTACTAACAGCTAATAGCAAAAACCAAAACTAAAACCAAGACCCAACACCCAAGAAACAACAACACAACACACATAATGATTTTATTAGACGGAAAAAAAGTATCGAATGATATCAAGGACGAAATAGCAGCAGAAGTCCAAAAAATGAAAAATCGCGGTGAAAAAGTACCACACTTGGCAGCTGTATTGGTAGGAGATGATGGTGCAAGTTTAACATACGTAGGAAGTAAAGTGCGTGCCTGCGAACGTGTAGGTTTTGAATCTACTTTGGTGCGTATGTCGAATACCACTTCTGAATTGGAGCTTCTGAGAAAAATCAAAGAACTGAACGAAGATGATAATATTGACGGATTTATCATTCAGTTGCCATTACCTCCACAAATCAACACGCAAAAGGTTTTAATGGCAGTCAATCCTGAAAAAGATGTAGACGGATTCCATCCAGAAAACTTCGGAAAAATGGCGTTGGATATGTCAACCTTCATTCCTGCAACTCCTTTCGGAATTCTAGAATTGTTAGAGCGTTACGACGTACAAACCAAAGGAAAACATACCGTAGTTATTGGAAGAAGTCATATTGTGGGAAGACCGATGAGTATTTTGATGGGAAGAAAAGGATTTCCTGGAAACTCTACGGTAACGTTGACGCACAGTCATACCAAAAACATCACGCAAATTACCTGTCAGGCAGACATTATCATTACCGCATTGGGGCAACCAAACTTCCTAAAAGCAGAAATGGTAAAAGACGATGCCGTAGTCATTGATGTTGGAATCACAAGAGTTCCAGACGAGACACGTAAACGCGGATATCGCATTACAGGTGATGTTGATTTTGAAAATGTAAGTAAAAAAACAAGTCACATCACACCAGTGCCAGGTGGTGTAGGACCAATGACCATTGCGATGTTGCTTAAAAATACCTTGCTAGCGCGTGAAGGTCACATGGAAACGAGAAAATAATACTTCTTATAGCATATAAACTGAAAAGCAATCTTTAAAAAAGGTTGCTTTTTTTGTAAAAAATATTGAAATACGATTAGATTAAGTACTTTCATTCATAACAAATACACAATCAATGAAAACCTCCGAACCGCCAGTAATTGTTTTACAACACTTTTCACAACCTTTAGAAACCGTATGGAAAGCCATCACGGAAGTTTTGCAAATGCGCCAATGGTTTTTTGAAAATATACCCGATTTCAAAGCTGAGGTAGGTTTTCAAACAGAATTCAATGTTAAAGCGCCTTCTCGCGATTTTGTTCATCAATGGACTATCAAAGGTGTGTTACCACTACAAAAGATTATTTACAATTGGAAATACAAAGACCTTGCAGGCGATTCCTTTGTCACTTTTGAGCTGCATGAAAAAGAAAGAGGAACACGTTTAACGGTGACTACAGCAGTTATCCAAGATTTTCCTGACGATATTCCTGAGTTTACCAGAGAAAGCTGTCTTGAAGGTTGGAATTATTTTATCAAAGAGCGGTTGGTGAGTTTTATGGAGAACTTGCCTTGAAGTTTCTAGCATTTTCAATAAGTGTGAAATAATATGTAGCTTTGAAACCTTAAAAAATACTACATGAAATCTATCATATCTAATGTATGCTTGTTGTTCTTTTTTGTGACAATAATTTTTGGTCAAACAAGTGATTCGCTTTCAATTGAAAAAGAATGGACTATTGAGGATTACCAAAAATTTACTTCACTTTTAAAAACACTTTCTCCTGATGCGTATCCAACACTTAAAAATGAAGCTACTGGAAAGTTATTTCAAAAAGTAATTGCACCAAATTATAAAAGTTTTCTGCAAAATGAAAGTATAAGTGTTGATAAGAAAATGGAGTATGGGTTTACCTATCAACAGTCTATCAGAGAAGTGTTAAACACGTATGCTACTGCACATGTAAATGGTAATGCTTATGGAATTGAACTTTCTCATTTAGTAGGTGTTATAATTGATTTTTCTGCTGAAACTATTCCCGTTGCAGAAATATTTGTAAAAACTCTTAATCCCAATGACAAAACCTATCAAGTTCGCATGAATGGTTTACAGCAAATTAAGTATGGCATGAAACAAATTCTTGAAGGATCTTTTATGATGATACGGAATACAGAAGATTCTACAGATGAAGAACGGATAATTTTAGCAACTTATTTTTCAAATGCAGGAGTCGATATTTTAAACTATTTAGATGCTTCTTATCGTACAGAATTTAAAGTGGAAATTGAGAAGTATATTCTACAAGAATCTAATGCTACAGTAAAAACATTATTACAATCATTACTTCAAAAAATATAACACTAAAAAACCGAGCAAATTCCGCTAAAAATAACTGCTCGGTTTGTTTATAACAACTTAAAAGTGTGTAAATTTTCTATAACGTATAAATAAATCGGAAGGTTACAAATCGTGGTTGAATGAAGGTTTCCGAACTGAATACTGAGATGTTATTGGCACTGTTTCGTACACGTGCATCAATGTCTAACAAGTTGGTTGCTCTAATTTCATATTCCCATTTGGCATCTCTGTCTTTTCTATAGGAAAGTGAGGCATTCCAAGTTTGAAAGGATTGCGATTCTCCGTTTCCTAAATCCTGATTGGTATACGTAAAATCCGTTCTGAATGTTAGTTTTTTCCAAATATACGCATCAAAGTCAAATGTAGTGGCGTTGGTCGTAAATCGCGTATCTCGTCCACCCTGATTGTTGTCTGTAACGCTATAACGGTGACGCAATTCTACGTTTGGCGCAACTCTAAAATTGGTTCTAATACCTGGCGTATAACTTTGTGTAAATCCTTCGTTTACCGAACGACGTTGCTGAATGAACTGATTAATCTTACTATAGTTAAAACTTGCGTTTAAGGTAGCTCTCACTTTCCCAAAAGTACGCTGTACTCGTCCGAATACATTGACGTTTTCATCCGCAAAATTCGAATTGAAAAATGTACTTGTACGAATGACACTCTCAAAGTCTGTCAACCCACGAATTTGATCAATATTGCTCGAATAAGCAGCTCTTGCAAACACATTGGTGTAGTTAAACAAATTAAAACTGGTGTAAATCAAGCTTACATTGTGCGATAGCGCATTTTGCAAGGTTGGTTCTCCAAATTGATAACTATTAAAATTGTTCATCACCAAACCTTCTGCCAAACGCGTAACATCTGTAAATTGATTTCGCATGTCGTAACGCAAGGTCAATGCTTCACTCTTTTTAAACTGAATTCGGGTTTCGAAATCTGGTAATATTCTGAAGAAATTGTCTTTATATTCTACACCAAACTGCATATTCTTATTGCCGTACGCATGTACCGAAAATCCTGGCGTAAAGGTGAACTTACCACTTTTTAAACGGTAATGAAACCCTAAATAAATGTCACTAAAATTATATTCAATATCATTACTAGCGCGTCCGTCATTGAAGGTTGGAGTAGGGTTTAACGTCAATCCAGGACCTAAAAACTGAAATAAATTCGAGTTGAATCGTTGATTGCTTAAAATGGTTCCAAACGTGATGTTAAGATTGCTTCGCGCATTTAAAATATGGTAATAATCGAGTTTTACGTCCAATTGATTGGATTTGATACGTCGGTTTTGTCCCAAATTGTATTGATTAGCGTCCGTGTCTAAACCTAGTGCAGTTGCGGTAGTATCAAAAGCACTGTTGGTGTCATTGTCTAAAATCGCATTGTAAAAAGGATCTTCATCTTTAATCAAATGTTGTGCTTCTAGCGCAAAAATATTGTTCTCGTTGAGCGTGTAATAGTAGTTTAGGTTTTGATTAAAACTAAACGGCGTCACTTCTTCAATCTGATTCGTGCTTCCAATCACAGATGAAAACACACCTTGGTTTTGCGTGTCGTTCGAAATTCTACCAATCACATCATAATCCAATTGATTGTTTAAGTTAGGCTGATACGAAGCACTCAATTTTGCCACAGCTTGGTCCGAACGTTCTCTACTTCGCTGCTCAGTGGCTTCATCAGGAATGCCCAATTCTGGATCGGTATATTGTACAAAACTAGTTTCTCTCGATAAAATACGGCTACTGCTGTAAATTAAAAATCCGCCAATATCCAAGGCTTTGTTAGGAGAATAGCTAAAGTTTCCTGTTGCCAATTTACTTTCTATTTCCAACGCATTGTTTTGATTCGTTAAAAAATTCAAGCCATTATCACCAAGATTGATATTCGTTCCGCTGCTTCTACTTGGTGCGCGAAATCCGCCTGTGAAGTTTCGAATATCACGTCGCGTCAACGCGAGTTCTCCAATATTGTTCATATCACCAATAAAGTTGATGCTGTATTTTGGACTGTAATAGAAAAGCTTAGGCTGAAACAAATACAATTCATTATCTGGCGACGCACCACTTCCTGCGGTAACATTACCAAACCAGAAATTCTCTTTTCCTTCTTTCAATTTGATGTTGATCGCAACATTATCTTGATTATTGGTCACGCCGCGCAATTGTCCAACTTCCGAATAATTACGCAATACTTGAATCTTATCTACTGCTTTAGACGGAATATTTTTTGTAGCCAATTTGGTATCGCCATCAAAAAAGTCCTTTCCGTTCACCATCAATTTATTGACCACTTTTCCTTCAACTTCCACTTGTCCATCTTCGTTAATTTCTACGCCTGGCAGTTTTTCCAATACATCTTCTAGCTTCCGTTCGGTACCGTTTTTAAACGAATCTGCATTATACACTAAGGTATCGCCTTTAATCGTTACGGGCATTTCGTAGGTAAGCTCAACAGCTTCTAACGAGTTGCCTTGTTTCATGATAAAATCCTTCGTAATGTCGCTTTCTTTGGTAGAAAGATCTTGTTCCAAGTTTTCCAATCCGATATAGCTAACTTGAATTTTATAATTGGTGTTTTTAGAAAGTTTCAGTCGGTATTTTCCAGTTTTATCTGTGATTCCATACGATTCTAGCGTGCCCGATTCTTTATTCAGCGCAATCACATTTGCTAGTTCCAATGGATTTTTAAGACTATCTCTTACAACTCCTTCCATGGTTACTTGTGAGTAGGAAATTGTAGCTACTAAAAGCAGTAGCAAAGTGCAGAGTTTTTTAATGTTCATGTGTTATTCTAAGTTAGTTTATTAGTACGTGTAAAAGTAGTGAATTAGCCTCTTCTTCTACCACGATTGTTCATCATTTCTTGCATCTTTCCACGAATCGTTTCTTGATACTTTTCTTTTGTAATTTCTTTCCCGCTGTCAGGCGCTTCTATTTTAATTTCTTCTCCAGGATTGATGACAATTTTAGAGCATAACATGGTCGTATTATCTGCGCTAACTTCTAAAATAAGTCCTGGCAATCCCCAAAATTCTGCTGGTCCGTGACTTACAGGAACTTGCGGTGTATACCAAGCTTCTACAGCAATCATCGGAACGTCTGGTGTTCCGTCTCCGTCGTCATCATTTCTTCGTAAATCGCTCCAAGAAAAATTATACCATTCCAAATCGTCTTTGGAAACCATTGCAGTCGCCTTGAAACACATATATTGCCCAATTTGCTTGGTTTCTTTCCCCATTTTCCATGCAATCGTATGTAATTTGTCTTTGACTAAAAATTTCTTTCCATAAAACTCTTGTGCCTGCACCAACGCAGAATCCTTAACGTTTTTGTATTGCTCGCCACGAGAGAAATTTGCGCCCCATGAATCGGTGGCACCAGAAACAGCGTCCAATCTATCTTCTTCTTTAAAAACAGACGCTTCTTTGTCAAAACTCAATACATAACTTTTCTCTAATCGGTTCTTTAAACGTGCGGCAACATCTTTTTTCTGAGCTTCACTCAAACGTGCGCCCCAGTTTCCGAGTTCCATTTTAGATTTTGAAAAATAATAGGCTTTTCCTTGAAATTTTTGAGAGTCATCTACACTAAAAGAAAGCAGTGCGACAAAGGAAAGTGACAGGAATTTTAGTAAAAAAGTTTTCATAGCGGGTGATTCAGTTTGTTTTGTCTAACGAATATAGTGAAAGATTAAACGTTTAAGGTGAATTCATGCCAATATTAACATTAATTTAAGTTCCAATCGTCTTCTTCTCATTTCATTAGAGCTCGTTAGACTACAGAAATTGAAAAAGGTTTAAAATGTTTTTGATTTTTTTGAAATCATAATAAATGAAGAAACCGAGCCATATCCTTTCTAAATACCGCTCGGTTTGCTAACTGAATAATAACACTTACTAACTACTTATGAACTTTTTTATATGTTATTCTCCTTGACCCAATGAGAAACCGCGTTTCCCATCAAACTCATAGAGGTTTTCTGTTTTGATAACTTCGTACCCAATTTCGTTGATGTTTGATAACAAGGCTAAGATTTGTTCAAAATCTACAGGTGTGTAGACGGATTGTCCGCCGTTAATTTCTGCATCGGTTCCTACGAATCTGCAACGCCAGTGGTCTGTACAATAGGTTTCTGGCAATCCGTTTGGATACACTTTCACACCGCGATTGGTAATCATTTTTAATTTTAGTTTGTACGATTGCAAACTTGCCAACGCATCGCCAATTTCTTCTGGATTGCTTCCTTGCCAGTTGATAAACACGTCTGTACCGACCAATACTTGTTTTTCTTTTGGACGATTGTATTCTGGAATTACAATGCTTCCCGCGTTTTCATCCAAGTTGCTTAATGGTAACTTTTCAGGAGTTTTGCCTAAGTTTTCTATGATTTTTTCAGCAAATTCACTGGTAGAAACTTTCTGAATGCTTTTTCCTTCTTGGTAAATATCTGCGGTGTGATATCCTTGCTCAATCGTAGTCAACAACGCATTTTTGATTTTATTAGCAACTCCTGCTTTTCCAACATGTACCAACATTAAGACAGCAGCGTTGATCAATCCTGACGGATTGGCGATTCCTTTTCCAGCAATGTCTGGTGCCGAACCGTGAATCGCTTCAAACATGGCTACGTTTTTTCCAACATTTGCCGAACCTGCCATTCCTACCGAACCAGCAATTTCTGCCACAATATCCGATACAATATCACCGTACAAGTTAGAGGTTACGACCACATCATAATCTTCTGGTCGCGCTGCTATACGTGCGGAACCGATGTCAATAATTTGTGAGTCACTTTTAATTTCTGGATATTCTGCGGCAATTTCTTTAAAGACATTGTGAAACAATCCGTCGGTCAACTTCATGATGTTGTCTTTTACCATACACGTTACCTTCTTACGTCCGTACAGTTTTGCGTATTCAAAAGCATATCTAACAATCTTTTCGCAACCTGGACGCGTTATCAATTTTAAACATTGTACCACATCTTGGGTTTGCTGATGCTCAATGCCTGCATACAAATCCTCTTCATTCTCACGAATAATCACCACATCCATATTTGGAAAGTTGGTGTGGATGTATGGATGTAGCGCGCTTACCGGACGCACATTGGCAAATAATCCGAGCGATTTGCGCAGCGTTACATTCAAGCTTTTATAGCCTTTTCCTTGTGGAGTTGTAATTGGCGCTTTTAAAATGATTTTATTTTGATTGATTACTTCCCAAGACTTCTTTTCAATTCCTGAAGAGTTTCCAGATAAATATACTTTTTCGCCAACTTCAATAATTTCAGGTTCGATTTCAGCGCCTGCTGCAGCTAAAATGTTAAGCGTAGCTTTCATAATTTCAGGACCAATTCCGTCCCCATAGGCTACGGCTACTTTAGTTTTTGTATTCGTTTGTCGCTGTTGCGAAACCTGTGATTTGATGTTCTCCATTGCAGTGTTTTTAAGTTTACAATGCAAAGGTCAGAAAAAGAATTCATATATTTTTATTTATGTTTTATATGATATGTATAAGTGTTTTTTATGTTTGCTTTGTTTGATGGAAAGATTCAACGATTGAAAGATTCAATGATGTTTTTCCAAAAAGCGTAAGTTACTTATGTTTCGTAAACTTCACCGTTTTCATCCGATTCTTAAACTCTACACTTGGGCGAAAGCTTACTTTAACATCTGTAATACTGTATGCATTAACGGCTTCGGGAGTATCTTTTCCTTCACTGCGAATATGTACCGAAAACGTACCAAAGTCGCCCAACGAAACACTATTGCCTTTGCACAAATATTCAGGTAACAAATGCACCAAACCTTGTAACACAGCAATCGTGTCAATTTCAGATACGGTAGAAATAGCGGCGAGTCGTTCGCTTAATTGTTTTAAATCTATCTTTTGGCGTGCGGTTGCGGAAGCGTAATATTTCTTAGAACCACCACCAGAAACTCCAGGTGTTCCGCGTTCGGTAACTTTATATTTAATTGCCATTGTCTTGTGTATTTACCATTATTAAACAGATTATTTGTCTGCGTTCTCAAGTAGTTTCTCATAAAACTTCTTGATGTTTTGATACGCTACTAAATATAAAAATAAATTTTAATACGTATGAAATTTATTTTTAATAGGTATCAAACTTATTTTTAATACGTATTAAATTTTTAAAGCCTCTTTATCTTTTATAACAAACATCTTGATGAATGGGTTGGGTGTACTTGATGGAGTGGTGGGGAAGTCTCTTTGTTTTGAAGGAATGATTTAGAGTATTTACTAGCGATTGCGGGAAACCGTAAGGTTTACATATATATTACAGCTAGATTTAATATTGAATTTAAATTTTTCTCTGTAAGTCAGAGTTTTTTAATGAATATTTAATACTTGAAATAATGAAGCAAAAACTTATTTTATCATTTCTTTTGTTTAGTAACTTTATGTTATCACAAACAAACCCTGTAGTACATTTTTCATCTCCTAATTTGGTTAAAGGTATAGGTCAAATCGGAAACATAATATATATTAGTACTGATTCAGATTTTAATCCAGAATACGAAGTGAAAGTTAACGAAGAGGGAGAGTTTGAATGTAAATTCTCTCCTCCTTTAACTGTTGGAGATAATATTATATTATGGGCAGAAAATTCTAAAAATGAGATTTCTCAGAAAGTTCTTTCCAAAATTGAACAGTCAGAAGTAATTCTTAATACTTTGAATGAAGAAAGATTTTCTAATTTCTCTTTATCGGGTAAAACTATTAGTTACAAGGCTACTATTTGGAATACTAACTTTTCTGTTCCTCTAGCTAGATTTAATTTTACTAAAAATGATAATCAGAAAGAAGGAGATATTTTATTGTTTAATTCAATAGGCGCTGGATTTGGAATCAGTTGTGGAGAGTTAAGAGAAACAAGAGATATTGGTAATAGTATAATAGATCAAGAATTTGTTAGTACATTTGGTATTCATTTAGGATTCTTGTTTTCTGCAGGAACTGGAGATGATACCCAAAATGTTTTTGCTCCTACATTAAATATTAGCGTTCTAGACTTTCAATTAGGGATTGGGTATGAGTTAGGAACTCTATCAGAAAATCAAAAACCTGTATTTTTAACTTTATCTTATGCTATTCCTTTGTATAAATTAAAAAAAGGAGGATTTTGGATTTGGAAAGATTCAACACCTATAATTGACCCTAAAGATTCTAGGTTAGGTAATTAAAAAAATGATTTAGTCCATAAAAAACCCAAACAATACATTCTCACAAATATTGCTTGGGTTAAGGCTAACTTTTATAACACTTACTAATTACATACGATATAGAGTATGCGGTTTTCTAATTTTCTACAAGTCAAATATCGGGATTAAAAGTTATTTGTTTTTATTTATGTTTTAAATGATATCTATAAGTATATTTTATGTATCTGTAAAGACTTTGTAAATCAGTAGATTATGTGGTTTACTCTTCGCGTTTGGTACATGAAATTTTCCAAAAAGGAAAACTCATGGTCTCTTTTGGGTCTACCCATTCGCCAATCCATTTGTAACCAGTTTCGGTGATGTCGTAAAACGTCAATCGTGAAAAACCGTCCATGCCATTCGGTGCTTTTTGTGGTTTGTAGAGGACAATCTTTCCATCGGCTGTTTTGCTGCCTTCCCACGAACCGAGTGTTGGCGTAGGAGAAGCAGAAGTATAATAATGTACATACCATTTCAAACTATCTTTATGAAACTGTCGGATGCTTCCCGAATGCCTTCCATCGGCTTTCAAGGTTTCATCCTGAATTGCCATGCCGTTCATGATATACTTAAACTTCCACGTCATTTGTACAGGAGCTGCCCATGAACCATCAGGATTTTTACGTTGCGAATCGCAATCGCAAATGCCAATCATCGGTTTAAAATCGTCTAATTGTTTGGGTGCTTTCGGGTTTTTAGTTCCATACGGATCCATTTCGGTAGGTTCGTGTTCCGTTTGTGCAAGCGCAAAAGACGTAATAAATACGAGAAGAACTGTAATGGCTGTTTTCATCAATAAGGGTTTTAATCTTAGGGAAGATAGTGATTTTTTAGGTCTTGTGGTGTTTATAGTCGTGAGTATTGAGTCGTGAGATTTTTTGTGTTGTTACGAACGTTTCTTGTAGCGCAGCTTTTTGTGAGTTTTTTTGTAACGTCACTGCGAAGCGTAGCTGTGTCAGTCTTTTTGTATCGAAGTACATGTTTTTCTTTGAAAGTCACAGATTGCCACGAATTTCAGTGAAATTCTCGCAAAGACGTTTCAAAAAAATCGTAAATCAACAATCGTAAATCAACAATCGTAAATCAACAATCGTAAATCGTAAATCAAAAATCACTTCCGATGAATACTGCTCAACACTTCCATAACTTCCACTTTCTTCCGAACGGAAACAGGCACCGTACTTTTATCTTTCAACAATAAATACCCGCCATCCGTTTTGATATAGGCTTTGATGAATTGTAAATTGACCAAATGACTTTGATGCACACGCAAAAATTGATAGTTGCTCAACATGTCTGAGAAGTATTTCAACGTTTTGGTTACGAAGATTTTCTGTCCGTCTTGCAAGTAAAAAATCGTATTATTACTATCCGATTCACAACGAATGATTTCATCCAGACTCACAATAATGATTTTATCTAATGTATGAAGTGATATTTTCGTAGGCTTTTCATTGGGTGCGGCTAAGGTATCTTTTAAAATGTCTAAACGTTCTTTATTTGGGTGAATTTGACCTTTTGCTTTTTCAATCGCCGCCGTGAGTTCTTCTTCCGAATACGGTTTCAACACATAATCAATTGCCGCAAATTTAAAGGCTCTAATGGCAAACTCATCGCTCGCTGTGACAAAAATAATTTTTGAGGTGAGATTTGGAAAGATTTCCAACACATCAAATCCAGAACCATCGCCCAACATAATGTCTAAAAATAAAATATCAGGTTGTTGTTTACGCAACAGTTTCGCCGTTTCCACCACACTTGAAGCGGTTCCAATAATCTTCAATTCAGGATGCAGACGTTGGATATCGTCGTGAAGCATTTCTAAAGCCGCAGGAATATCGTCAACGATTATAGTAGTGAGCATATTTTTAGGTATTAGGTGTTAGGTGTTAGGTTTTAGGTTTTTGGTGTTAGGTGTTGGGTTTTAGGTTTTTGGTGTTGGTTTTGTCTTTTGTCATTCCTGCGTAGGCAGGAATCTATATCTTTTCATGAATCACTCAAAGCATACTTCTTGTTTCAAGCTTAAATATAACAATCAAAAATCGTAAATCAACAATCGTAAATCAAAAATCACTAAAACTCCGTTTCCAAAGGAATTTTAAACGAAATTTTGGTTCCTGTTCCAACTTCTTTTGACAAGTCATGAATCGTTAAAGTATTTTTTCCTGCTAACGATTCTATGCGTTCTTTGGTCACTTGCAATGCCATCGATTGATGATCGGTTTTCGGTTTGTTTTGTTGCGATTGTTGAATACCGATGCCGTTGTCGGTCACCGTGGCGTATAAAAAGTTGGTATCTGTGGTAA
Organism: Kordia periserrulae; assembly: GCF_003054265.1. Classification (GTDB taxonomy): domain Bacteria; phylum Bacteroidota; class Bacteroidia; order Flavobacteriales; family Flavobacteriaceae; genus Kordia; species Kordia periserrulae. Next base: position 209,955 of record NZ_QBKT01000005.1, read on the forward strand.
ACGTGATGTTAAGTTTGCCTTCTCTCTGCAACGGCATGATGCCGTGTCGTATCGCATTTTCCACAAACGGCTGAATCAACATGGGCGGAATGAGTACTTCTTCTGGGTCTAAATCTGATGTCACCTCAATCGCATAGGTAAAATCATTGCTCGCCATTAAGCGTTCTACTTCAATATAGTTTTTAAGCGTTTTTACTTCTTGCGCAAGCGTAATGGTATCTTTTCTCGAATTTGTCAAGGTTTCACGAAGCAACACCGCAAAGGTATTGATGGTTTTGTCCATCTTTGGAATATCGTTTCTGCTCATCCCTTTAATACCATTCAAAACATTAAAAATAAAGTGTGGATTCATCTGTAGGCGCAAAGCTTTTTGTTCTAGCGAAAGCAAGTGGTTTTCTAGTTGTAAGCGTTCACGAATAGCACGGTTTTTCGCCTTTACACGTTTGATGTAATTGTAAATGATAAAAGCGACAATCAACCCGAGAATCGTCCATAATAGATTTTTAAACCATGTTTTTTTGTACAACGGTTGAATAACGTGAAAGTTAAAGCCAATCGGGTCACTTTCCAACCAATCTTTGTTGCGAGATTGTGCCGAAAATGTATGGTCGCCAAAATCCAAATCGCCAAAAGTAATTTTACTTTCGGTATTCCACGGACTCCATTTGTTATCGTCAAATTTGTAACGATATACAATGGCTTCCGGATTGTCCAAATCAACCGAACGAAACTGAAACGCCAAATCGTTTTCATCTTCGGTAAGTTGCAATTGCTTATCGGAATTTGTCCAAGCTTGCAAGTCAATAGAATCCAAAGGTTGATAGGCGACTTCAATATTTTCAAAGTGTATTTGCGGCTTAGAACCTTCTTGCGTCGAGGCAGAAGGCGTATATTTGGTAAGTCCGTAAATAGTACCAAACCACAAATTCCCTTCGGCGTCTTTTGCAGTAGCGTTGTGACAAGTTTCAATACCTAAAAAACCATCATTTTGTCCGTAGTGAATCACGTTTTGGATTTCATTTTTCTTATCCAACGTAATTTGGTCCACGCCGCGCTCACTTCCTGCCCACAAATCGCCGTTAGTGTCAAAAATCAATTGATAAATATTGTCAGAATAAAGGTCTTTTTTTCCTTGTAAGGGTTTAAATTCAAAGTCTTTCGACAGATAGGAAAACCAAATTCCTTTTCCAAACGTGCCCAAATACATATCGTAATTGTGAAAACGAATTGTACCAATCGTGACTTCACTTCCTGTTACTTTTTCATAGCTAAAGTGCGTGACTTCATCATTTTTAATAAAACCAACATGGCCTTTGCTCGTAGCATACCAAATACGTCCTGTTTCATCACGAGCCAAATCGCGAATACTCACATCCTTCATACCGTCTTCCGTACCGAATGTTTTGAGATTGTATATCTTTTTCTTTTCGTGATTGTACTCAAAACGCGCAATTCCATCCGCATACGTCGCAATCCACACTTGCGAACCGTATATTTTTATCTTGCTAATCCAGTCGGAAGGCAGTCCAATATCGGTTGTAATGCTAGCTTCGTAAATATCTTCAATTTTTTGAATTTCATAAGCGTTTTCACCAGAAGAGTCATTGTTGTAAACGATGCTGTCGCGAACTTTTTTCTGATAAATATAAATTCCTTTTCCTTCGGTGCCTGCCCAAATTCTTCCTTTGGTATCGTTGGTCAGTGTTTTTACTTTTTTGTTGAGATAGTTGCTTGTTTCTCTTTCTTGATGAATGCCTGTAGAATCAATTTTGGTCAAGCCAGATTCTGCCGTCGAAATCCACAACGCATCGTTCACATGATGCAAAGCGTAAATTCGGTTAGCAACCAAGCCGTTGTCCTTGGTGTAATGTCGAAAGTTATTCTTTTCAAACTTGAACAATCCGCCGCCTGAAGAGCCAATCCACACATTGTTTTGGCGATCTTTAAAGACAGTTCTAATATTGTAGACTGATAAACCGCTACTTTTAGCAATTGGTTTTTCGGCAATATTATCGGTAAGATTGATACGTTTGATGCCTGCATTGGTGGTGTTTATCCATAATTCGTCGCCATTAATTACTTCAATACTATTAATTTGCCGAACTTCAGAAACTTCTTGAAAGCCTTGTCTTTTTGGGTGAAATGAAAAAATGCCATCTACAAAACTCGCGGCAATAATTTGGTCTTTGTACAATGTGAGCGATTTAAAATCACTGTTGAATACTTTTTGAAACGTTCCGTCAGCCGCCAAACGATTTGTTTTCCACAACCCACGTCGCGAAGCAATCCAAAAGAAATTCCCGTCAAACAAAATATCGTTGATTTGTGTGGCATTGAGTGTTGTATTGCAATCAATTTTTTCAATTTCGTTTTTAGCATTGTATTGATAAATGCCTTCTTGCGTTGCTAAAAAAGCAGTATTGTTTGCAATTTCAATATCGTAGACGCGTGGCGCCTTGTATTCTTGAAAACTATTTTTTGAACGAATCGCCAAACCTTGTCGCGTACCGATGTAAAGTTTGTTTTTTTCAAATTTCAGTGCGTGAATGTAATTGGACATCAGTCCATTCTTTTCATTCCAAACCGTGAATGACTTTCCATCAAAACGCGCAATACCGCCGCCTTGTGTTCCAATCCACAAATAACCCAATGCATCTTGAACAATAGCATTTACTTGCGATTGCGGCAAACCATCTTTCAACGTGTAGGCACGTAGTTGATTGTTTTGCGCCTGTAAAAAGGTTCCATAAAAGACACCAATAAAAAAGAATACGATACGTATTTTGGTTGTATGCATATAACAAATATAGGGATTCGGTGGTGTTTTATTGTTTTTGTTGTTTGTTTTTTGTGATTCGTTTTTCGATGTATTCGTGATTGTTGTTTTGTGAATTTAAAACGTTATTTCGAGTGAATTTGTTGCTTAGTGAACAAAGCCGAAATACAATAAATTTGTATCGAGAAACACACAGAATATTAGCTTTCTAAGCATTTCTCGATACAAAATCTCTCCGAGATTTCACTCGAAATGACGTCTTAGTTTCAAATCGACCAACAACTAACAACCAACAACCAATAACAAACACTAAAGCTGCGTATAATATCGTTGATTCTCAAACTCCGTACGCACATACGATAACGGATTGTTGCGTTGCATCATTGGTTGTAGTACACATACAACAGTTGTTTTTCCTTTGATGATGACTTTTTGTCCAGAAGTGTAGGCTTTCCATCTAAATTTTTCAATGTCGATTCCCATGTCTTTGATGCGCTTGCTGTATGCTTCATTGGCGTCAATCCAATCCATAATTTCGTTGGCATTGCTTAGTTTTGGCACATCTTCGTCATCTGGAAATTGAATTTCCCAACGTATAGGAATATTAAATTTATACGAGAATGCTTCGCCAGGTTCGCCTTCTTCTTTGGTTCGGATAGCATCTAGCCAATGAATGTCTTCCAACGGATATTTGCGAATAAACTGCTTTGATAAGTCTACATTTCCAGGCGATTGCGCTGTTGGATAATACCCGTAAAATACTTTTGCCAAGTAATGCTTTTGAAAGTTTCCGTTGAATACTGTTGCATGCGGCGTCGCAAATACTTTCGGTTGATGATTTGCTGTAAAGGTTTGTCGTAACACTTGCAAGAGTTGTTTATTTTTCCCCAATTCGGAAGTGTGAAACACCAATTTGCTATCAGCAGCGAGTACATTTTCTAGTTTAGGAAGTTTATCCTCTTTTAAGCAATTCAACAAAGCTTCTTGTGATAAAAGTTCACCATGAATCGTAGTTTCGAGCGATAGTCCTTTTTTGGAATTTCCTTTGTTGACAATATGAATTTCTTCAAAATCTTTTCCATCGTGATTTTTATTTAGCCACGAAATAATTTCTTGAAGCGAAAAGGCATCATCTACAATGGTGTATTGTTGGGCTTCAAAGTGTGCTTTGGCGTCTTTATAATAGGTGCTTTCACCTTTGTCATATCCTGCAATAAACACGACTGATTGCTTTGAAATGGCAACTTCTTCGTTATTAATTGCGGTTAAATTTTCTTTTTTCTCTTCTGGGGAACATGCAAAAAACAATGTCAATACAAGTCCCATGAATGCGGTCATTTTGAATGTTCTTGTTTTCATAGTAGTAGTATTTATAATTAGTAAATCCTTTAATTCTTCAATCTTTCAATCTTTCAATCTTTCAATCATTTAATCGTTTAGTTGCATAACATAAAAATCAGCTCGAATGTTTTTATTTTTTGGATAAAAACGACTATCGGTATTGTTTTCCTAACCCACTCTTCAATACGTTTGATAGTCCTTTTTGACAGCCATCAAAAAGATTCAAGCTGATTTTCCCAACTAACCAACCTAAACGTTTTTTATCTTTTTAATGTGATCGATGCTTTTTGTCGTACAGGCAATGCAATATGTTGTAAGCGCATGCGTTTTGCGAGTGTGGGACTCGAAATCCATTTTCCTTCTTGAAATAAATCAACAGTGTTGACTTTGCCTTCTGCGTCAAATTGCATTCGAATTTGTGAGTAAATGTCCAAATACGTTTGAATCATTTTTGTTGCTCTTATATCGTACCACATTTGTTTTTCTTTTTTAATTACATTTCAAATGTAGTGGCAACTTGCTGCTTTTTGGGAGTGGTTTTAGAATTCGTTGGTTGTAAACTAGAATTCGTAAAGATGTTTGTTAAAGAAAGGGGAAAATTTAGCAGGTTTTTATTTTTTGCCTGTAACGAAACCGTCTTTTTCCTATGTAGAATTAGTTTTTAAACTCTTTCGTAACTATTTGAACCTGAATAGTTTTGTGACGGAAATAATATAACCTAAAAACTATAAAAATCATGGGAACAATTAAATCAACTTGGGCAGGAACGCCTATTAGCTTAGATGACCAATTAGAAGATGCGGTTTGGTCAGGCGCATTGGAGAAACAAATGGAGTTTGATGGCGGATATATGCTGGCAAAGAACGACGCAAAGTATTTGTACGTTGTATTAGATGTGGTAAAGGATACGCATAACGACCCAGGAACGGGCGATTATTTTTGGTTTACATTCGATAGAAACCGAAATAAAGCTATTTCACCAAAATACGATGTGAATTATGGAAATTATCCCGGAAATCCTAATAAAATGGGACGACAGTATTATTTAGGAGCTGGACGATGGACTGGATTACTGAATGAAGAACAAAAGTCAGAATGTAAAAGCACGTTTGGAACGTCGCCAAATTCAGCAACACCGCACAGAATTTGGAAATTCAGATTTTTGTTGTCTGATTTGAAAGTGAATTTATTATGGTGGTGGTTCAGTTCGTATACAAAGTTTGGCTTTAGAGTACATTCAAACAAACCGAATTTGAATTATGACACACCAGCCAATTTCTTTAGAGATTTCTCAAAATTGCACACACTGTATTTTTCAAGAAAACCAAGCATAGCAACGGCTGATTTAGGGCCAGTAATGGGAAGTGTAGGATTGATTCCAACGACAAAAATTAATTCGTCAACAGGACGCGCTACGACAGCTTCTAACTATTTTATTCACGCAAAAAATGCCGCTTTTGGTGGACGATTGAACGTGATTGGAAATCGTACAAAAATGGATCAATTGCCAGGATTAGGCGCGAAAAAGTATAAAGTATTTCACCGCTCCGGAACCTCAGGTTCGTTTTCAGAGTTCGTGACTTCTTGGTACAATTATAAGTGGAATGGCTCCGATTATGTACTTGAAGCGTCTTCGCCAGACAGTAGTAATTTCTACAAAATGCCAAGTGCAGGTGTTGATTATTCTATTGACGATTTGCTCTTTCAGTTCGATTCAACCAAATTAAACACTGGCTTGCAGCAATTCAAAGTAAAATTCTACAACAACGCAGGAACAGAAGTTGGCGCGACGAGTCCTGAGCAAGTGTTAACAATGTATATTGACAATAATGTGCCTGAAGTAAGTATTAATTCTGTAAAGTATAAAAATGCAGAAATTGGCGCGTGTGGTATTGTAAACTTGCAAAATCCGACCGATAAAATTGATGTTAACTTTGAAGCGTTTGATACCGAAGGAAATCTGTTAGATTATAGTTTAACGGCACGTTGGGGCGATGGCGATTCGGAAAATATTGTCTATCAAGCGTACAACTTAACAACGCCGCCTGCAACGTGGCAAGGAAGTCGAAATATTTCAGGAAGTTTTAACGCAAAAGTAACTTGTGCACATTCATTCAACGTGTATGCAAGAGCTAGAACGACCAACGGTTACGGCTATATTGGAAAAAATAGTACGTACCGATATGTGACGATTATTAAATAAAACGATTTGAATTAGTTGATAATTTCGAGCGCAGTTAGGAACATTTTAAACTCTTCACTGCGCTCGATTTTTTACTTGAATATATTCTTTTAAACCTGAGTTGGATTAATCATCATCATTTTATCACTTATAGTTAGCCAATAAATAACAGATTGTCAGTTCAGAGCGCAGTCGAGAACAACTAAGAAAGTCTATATTTCTATTGAATCTCGACTGCGCTCGATTTGACACTTTTGTAACTGTTTAAAAATCATGATTATAAATCGAATTTTAAATCGAACTCAGGTTTTAAAAAACAAATTACTCCGTCAAACCAAATCAAGTTTGGTTTCTCATAACAGTGAGAAAGCTACGATAGCACTAATTTGTGACCTTGAATCAAGTTTAAGGTGACATTAGCATGTTTACGAAAGTTTTCTATTGCTCTTCTCGATGTACCAAATCCATTGAAAAAGCTGGCAAGCAAATAGCAATGTATTCGCAATCTTCGTCAAACGGATTGGAATATTGAATGCGCGTATTTTTTTCTATTTTGATTGATTGTCCCGCTTCCAACACAATGGTTTCACCTTCAATGATAAACTGTTTTTTTCCTTTGATAATATATGTGTACTCGTCAAATTCAGGTGTTTGAAACGGCTCGCTCCATTTGGGCGGTGCAATCATGTGTGCGATGCTGATTCCAGAATTTCCGTCTGTAGCATTTCCAAAATGTTCTTCAATCAATTTGCCATCGGTAGTAGGAACTACAAACGGGCTTTTTTGGATGTGATATTTTTTATTCGCCATCTTTTTTCTCCGTTTTTTCAGTTTCTCGGTGTTTCCAATTAATCATGAATTGCTTGATTTTCGCTTCACCAGGAATTTGAATGGCTTCAATATTTAAGCTCATATCGTAACGTAAATCTTCAGGCAATTCTGTTTTATCAATCGTAAAATATTCTTGTCCATTTACGGTAATCACCAAATTTTTCATGGTGTTGTAAATGTTTTTTATTTTGTAATGCTCCCGAATATCTTTGAAGGTACTTTTTAATGAAACACCATTTTCAGTTTTGTAACGAGCATCATGAATTTGAATGGTTTCTATCTTTTCATTTTCGTCATGCTGTTGTCTTGGAATTAAGGTAAAAAGATGTTTTCCTTGCTTTTCATACACCAAATAGTGGTCGTTTCCAGCTTGCATATAATCGCCTTCGCCAATGCGTTTTACCAAAGAATCCTTCGCGAAAATAGAATCCAATTGCTTTACAGTAGCCTCTTTTGAGAGTTTTCCAATACGATCATTCTGAATTAAAAATGGGTCTTCTTTTTTAGCACAACTTACCAAGCAAGCTGCCATAAGTCCAAGAAATACGGTTTTTTTCACGCGATTTTAATTTTTGTAATTTGTTATTTAATTATTTTTTTGAGGATTCCAAAAATACTTCTGATAAAAGTAGCACTTGTCAATACTTTTACGATTGGATTTTGTCGAGTGCTTCTGCTAGACGAACTTCTGGAAGTCTTTTTTTCTGCTTCTTTCTCTTTTTCGTGAAGTACTTCTGCTTTTTCAATCTTTTCAGATAGCATTTCGTACGCACTTTCTCTGTCAATTTCCTCGTTGTATTTTTCTACCAATTTTGAGTTGTCAATGACTTCCGCTAATTCTTTTGGCGTTAATACATCCATACGGCTCATTGGTGCACGTAACATGGTGGCAGCTAATGGCGTTGGGCGTCCTTTTTCGTCTAAGGCAGAAATTAAGGCTTCCCCAATTCCTAAAGAAGTTAAGACTTCGGTAGTATCGTAAAATTCAGAATCTGGATAATTTTCAGCGGTCAATTTGATGGCTTTTCTATCTTTCGCGGTAAACGCACGCAACGCATGTTGAATTTTGAGTCCTAACTGTCCCAAAACGGCTTCAGGAATATCGGTCGGATTTTGTGTAACGAAATACAAACCAATTCCTTTAGAACGAATCAATTTGACAATACTTTCAATCTGATCTAATAACGCAGCTGAAGCTTGCTTAAAGATTAAATGCGCTTCGTCAATGAATAATACCAATTCTGGTCGTCCGCTGTCGCCTTGCTCTGGAAAGGTTTCGTAAATTTCTGCCAAAAGACTTAACATAAACGTAGAGAAGAGTTTTGGTTTGTCTTGAATATCTGTCAATCGAATGATGTTGATATAACCGCGACCGTTTTCATCAATGCGCGTTAAATCGTCCACTTCAAAAGACGTTTCCCCAAAAAACAAATCGGCTCCTTGCTGTTCTAGCTCAATAATTTTTCGCAAAATTGCACCTGTAGAAGCAGTTGAAATACGTCCGTACGATTCTTGAAATTCTTCTTTTCCTTCGTCGGTAGCGTATTGCAATACTTTTTTAAAATCTTTTAAATCGAGCAATGGCATTTTGTGGTCGTCACAGTATTTAAAAACGACTGCCACAATACCTGATTGCGTTTCGGTCAAATCTAAAATTCGAGAGAGCAACACAGGACCAAATTCGGAAACCGTAGCACGCAAGCGAACACCATCTTGATCAGATAGTGATAAAATTTCAACGGGAAAGCTTTTGGCTTCAAACGGAAATCCAATTTTTGCGTGACGTTCGTCAATTTTTGGATGTCCCGCGCTTGGTTGTGCAATTCCACTCAAATCACCTTTTAAATCCATCAATAATACAGGAATTCCTTGTTCGGAAAGGTTTTCTGCCAATACTTGAAGCGTTTTGGTTTTTCCAGTTCCTGTCGCACCTGCAATTAAACCGTGTCTGTTTAAGGTTTTTAAAGGAATTTTTACATACGAATTTGTCACTGTTTCGCCTTCATACATGGCTGCACCCATGGTGATGAAATCTCCTTTAGTAGTGTATCCTTTTTCAATATGCTCAATAAAATGATCTTTGCTGCTCATTCGTTCAAAAATTTGGCTTAAAAGTACGGATTTTGATGAAGTCTAAAAAAAATGCGTTTAGATTTCCGCAAAAGTTCTTTCACGAGCATTCATTCCAAAATAAAACATCCGCTTTTCCTAAGAAAAACGGATGTCATACGTATTATTATGTTTTATGTTAGTATCGTATAATCTTTTTCGTAACGCTGATATTATTTTCAGTATCGGTAATTCTGATAAAGTATAAACCAGCTGCTTGTCCTCTCATAGAAAGTGTGTTGTCACCTTCATTAAAGTTTCCTGCTTTGATACGTTGTCCTGTCACGCTTTTAATTTCATACGTCACATTAGCATAGTTACGAATGTTCACTGTGAAATCTGCTGCAGATGGATTTGGATAAATACGCAAGTTGCTTTCTAATGCATTTTCACCCACACTTAATGGTTCTGTAACTTTGAATAAGTTGGAAACGCTAGATGTAAATGAACCGCTACCATTGATTAAAATATTTCCACTTCCATCTTCTAAACGATAGGTTCCAGCGCCGTATAAACAGCAAATTCCGTCACCATACGAGTCGTTTAAGGTAAATGTATAGCATTCGTTAAGTGTAGTAATGGCTACATCCTGAATTTCGTCGGGTTGTGTTGTGTTGGTTCCTATGGTAGTATATGGTCCACCGCTACCGATAATCATTCCGTTAGAATCTTCTAAGGTCCATGTTGTTTCCGCTCCGTAACGGTCTGGTGTAATAATAACGCGAATCGTAGTTACTTCAAATCCTTGTGGAATTGAGAAGTTTTTTACATTAGTATCGTTTGTAAGTGATTCGTCTGTACCACCATTAGGATTGGAAACGGTTGCTGTAAATGAATGTGCGCCTTCGCCAGTTACTGCGATTGGACTTAATACGATATCTTCAAATTCGTCCAAAGCCAAACTTCCTGTCCAATTGATAACTACTGGTGTGTCTGTATCTAGTTGATGCGTAATGGTTGCACTTGTCAATTGTAAGTTTCCAGCATTTGTAATTCGGATGGTTGGTGTGATGGTATTTTCACATAAATCATTCGGAATATTTAATACAGAAACAGCTGCATCCGTATCAAATGTTTGTGCTGGAGGAAATTGTCCTAAAGTAATCGGATTGGTTCCTGCTGGATCTAACCAAAATTTTAATTGGGAAGCATTGGTAGTTCCAAAATCCCAAGAAACACCAAAACGCCCATAAATGTCATATCCACCATTATCATTGGTTCCTGAACATGCTGCTGTACCTCCAGAGAGTTTCCCGATGATATATCCATCTTGGTCAAATAGCGGAGAACCTGAAGAACCTGGTTCTGTAACACCTAAATCCCAATCAGCAATACGCCACATTTCTGCTGCTGGATTTCCGTTGAATGTAGTCGTTTGTCTGGTTGCACCTTGCAAGTCTACACATACTTTTTGAATGTCTCCACTAGGATGATGAACACCCACGTTTAATGAAGGTACTGCTGAAGTTGAGCGATTCCATCCTGCCCATACCAAGTTAGCACTGTTGTTTGTAAAGAAAGCCGCATCTGTAATTTCTAGTAAAGCCATATCCGATTTGGAGTTGAAAGCTCTTAAAATACTACCACTAGCCGTTTGGATGAAGGAATTGTTGATACTTGGTGCATTTGTAGCACAGTCTGCAACCGACTCGTCACTTGCCCAATTGAATCGGAAAGCCCATCCAGCTACCGAGCCACCCAAACAGTGATTTGCCGTTAAGAAATACGGTGTTCCATCATTATTAGTATTGTTTACCAATGCTCCGGTACAAAAACCATTTCCGCTTACAACAATCATAGCTACTGATTTTTTTAAATCTTCTTTAATGTCGTGTGCGGTGGAGTTAAACGCAGAAATATCACAATTCACATCTACGTTACAAGGGCCGGAATCGTTTAATGCTTTTCCAGGAGTATCCTCAAAAGTTAGGGTACGGTATCCGTGAATAACATTCCCTATTTCTAATTTTCCTTGACCTCTCACTTTTGCAGGTTCAAAATATTCAATCCACAGACTTTCGCCAGCAACCATCCAAGTTCCTAATATTTCTTCAGGATTGTTGTGTAAATGCGTGTACGGATTTAATACTTCTGAACGATCATCATTATAAATATATACTTTTCCGCCAATTGGAATTTTGTAGCGTTCAAACAAAACATTCATGGTTAGTGCTTTTGGAGAGATGATATTAATTCTCCATATACGGTCTCCATTAGGTAATTCGTGCCATTGCCCTGCATTTTCAAGACCGAAGCTTACAAAGTGATCATATCCAAATCGCCATGGTTTGGATTTGTCCAAATCGTTCACAGCATCTTCTGCTTTTAAAGGCGCTAAATTAGGTTTTGGTAATTGTATTGGAGTTACGTTATCAATTGAAGGAATGCTCCAACTTTCTGGTTCTAGTTGTTGAGAATTTTGTGCCGATACCTGAAAAATAAAGGCAAGCAACACAAAAAGCGTAAAGTTTTTCATAGTAAATAGGTTGATTAATTTGGTTTACAAAAATTTTTTGTCGGGAAATTAACAAAAAAATAACATTTTAAGCCATAAATCTCGAATTAATCCTGAATAAAATAATCAGAATATGAGAAGTTTAACAGATTTACGGTAAAACCATATTTCTCCATTTCTTTTTTGAAAATCAGTTAGAAAGTAATATTCTTGTATAGCCTACCTTTTACAATATATGTATGAAAAAAATCTTAACTATTGTTTTTCTTTTTGTGGGAATACATTTTACGGTTGCTCAGAGTGATCCGTATATTGATAGTGTAAAGCATTATTTGACCATTAATGGAACGCAAACGCAATACGAAAATGCCATTGATGCGATGTTTGTGATGTTGAAAAAGCGTTTCAAAGCGTATGGAATTTCAGAGGCAATTTGGACAGAATTAGAAAGCGAGAAAGCAACACATGTAGAAGATATAAAATCAATTTTGGTTTCTGCTTACAAAGCGTATTTCACGCTAAATGATATTAAAAACATGACCGCTTTCTATGAATCTACAGCTGTCAAACAAATGCGGGCTGACAAAACGAAACTCACCGATACGCAGCGACAACAAATCGTGAATTTTTACAACTCAGACACTGGCTTGAAAATGATTGACAGTCGTGAAGGTTTGGCAAAAATTGAAGGCGAAATTTCGCAACAATGGAGTGGTGAATTGTATAAAAATGTCCTTGCGAAACTTGCGGCTAAAGGATATAGTTTAGATTAAATCGCTTCGCTCAATTCAAGGATTTAAAAATTCAATAATTCAAGGTTTTTTTCTTCGCTTCGCTCAATGTAAGAGTTTTAGACGCGCTTTGCTTTTAGAGTTTAGACTGCTTTGCTATTAGATTCTAGATTTATCTTGCTTTGCTCAATTTAGTTTTTCTTAGTAATCAATTATCAAATTAGCACATTTTCAAATCATCAAATTGGTATGTTATCAAATCAAACAAAAAGCTTTGCTAAATAATCATAATGTTCACCTTCTAAGACGAGTTCGCATTGCAAACCGCACGAGTGCGCCGCATTTTGTAGCGTGTTGTAATCAATGTATAACCAAGGAAATGGCGCTTCGTGTTCGCCTTTGTAACTTACGTAGTATAACAATTCGCCGTAATAATCCGTGTCGGAAGGAATCCATTTTCCACCGTCTTCATCTTCGTCAAACATGTAAATGATATCGGAAGAATCTACCAAAATTTGTCCACCATCATTCAATAGCGTTTTTAAATGATTGAGAAAATCAGCAATTTGATTCAGTTTTCCACACATGCCAGCGCCGTTCATCAACAACAAAATCGTGTCAAATTTCCCTGAAAATTGCATTACATCTGCAACTTCAGCATGTTGTACGCCTCGCAATTTGCAAGCTTCAATGGCAGCGGGCGACACGTCAATGGCAGTAACTTCTAGTTTGCGTTCGTTTTGCAAATACAAACTGTGACTTCCTGCGCCGCAACCCACATCAAGTACGTTTCCTTTTGCGAGTTGTAATGCGGTTTGCTCTAGCAACGGCATTTCCGAATACGAACGAAACAAATACGGAAGTGGTAATGAATCTTCTTCCGAAATTGAAGTCGCTGTCGTAATATCTTCTGTGTAGTTTCCCTGTTGGTAATCTAAAATCGCTTTTCCGAATAAATCTTTCATGAATAGTATGCTTGTAGCAAAAGTACAGCAAGAAATTGAACTTTTACTCGATAATTGAGATTTAAAATAGGGCAACAGAAAGACATAAAAAAAGCAACGACTCCTCACAAATGGATTCGTCGTTGCGGTTGTTAACTATAACCTAAATAATTAACAGAATTACACTAGTCCCTAAAAATTCCCCAATTTGCAAGGCTAGGCTTTCATTCTTTTCATGAAAAATGATACTATAGTTATGGTTTAGTACTCTGAAGTGTCGTGTTATTTATTTTGTTACCCAATACATCTAAAAAAATGTGTGTATTTTTGTTTTTTAAGAAAAATGCACATGCAAGATATTATTGATGATTTGCCAAATAAGGCAAAAGAAGTTGAAAAAGAGAACCAGAAATTCTTCCATAAACTACGAAAGAAAACGCCTAAAAATTTAGATTACATCATGCAAGAATTGCACGAGGAAGAGTTTTCAAAAACGGATTGTCTAGCTTGTGCCAATTGCTGCAAAACGACGAGTCCAATATTTACAAATGCTGATATTGCGGGTATTTCCAAGCATTTTCGCATGAAAGAACACCAATTTATCAGTCAGTTTTTATACTTTGATGAAGACAATCATTACGTGTTGAAAAGTGCACCGTGTCATTTTTTGGGAGCTGATAACGAATGTATGATTTACGATGTGCGACCTAAAGCCTGTCGTGAATATCCGCATACCGACCGCAAAAAGTTTCATAAAATTTCAGACATTACCATGAATAATATTGCGATTTGCCCTGCAACCTACAATATTGTAGAAAAACTCAAATTGGTGATTGAAGGTAAAGGAAAACAGTAGTTTGGACTAATTTTTAGAAAGTCGTATCTTTAAAAACACATAAAAACCTAGAGAATTGGATACTATTTTAGCATATTTTGATGGCATTCCATCGTCGCATCGAAGCCTAATTTTAGTGGGCGGAATTGCGTTTTTTTGGTTGATAGAATACCTAATTCCGCTATTTCGATTCAACTATAAAAAAGTAAATCACGCAGGTATTAATATCTTTTTTACGCTGACAACGATTGTGGTAAACTTTGTATTGGCGTTTCTACTATTCAAAGTTTCCGAATGGACCGTAGCCAATAATTTCGGAATTTTACAATGGATTGACTTGCAATTTCCAGAATTATCCGCTTGGTGGTATGTGTTAATCGGAGTCGCGTTGCTAGATTTTATTGGTGCTTGGCTCGCACATTATGTAGAACACAGAGTACCGTTTTTCTGGCGTTTCCATTTGGTACATCATACTGATACACATGTAGACACGACAACGGCGAACCGACATCATCCAGGCGAAAGTGTGATTCGTTTTGCCTTTACACTTTTAGGGGTTTTTATTGTGGGTGCGCCGGTTGCGATTATCATGTTGTATCAATCAATGTCGGTAGTGTTGTCGCAGTTCAATCATGCGAATATCAACATTCCAACAAAAATTGACAGATGGATTAGTTATGTAATTGTTTCACCCAACATGCACAAAGTCCATCATCATCATGTGTTGCCATATACAGATACCAATTATGGAAATATTTTCTCTATTTGGGATCATCTCTTTAGAACCTTTGCGGTGAAAGATCCAAAAACGTTAGTGTATGGCGTTGATACCTATCCAGATGCGTCTGAAAATGCCAATTTAAAAAGTCTTTTAAAAATTCCATTCAACAAATACCGTCCGCCAACGACGCTTCATGCGGATGAATAATTATATACTTTATGAAATCACTGCTACGGAGTTCTTTTGCGTTATTGTTGTTGTTACTAGTACATTGCAAAGAAAATACTTCCCAAAAACAATTCTCAAAAATGATTGACATTCAAGGACATCGCGGTTGTAGAGGATTGTTGCCAGAAAATTCTATGATAGGATTTGAAAAAGCCATTGAATTGGGCGTGCATACGTTAGAATTGGACGTCGTGATTTCAAAAGATAAAAAAGTTGTGGTTTCGCATGAACCATTCATGAATCATGAAATTGCGCTCGATGTACAAGGAAATCCGATTTCGGAAAGTGATGAACTGAATTATAATCTTTATCAAATGAGTTACGACAGCATTCATCAATACGATTGCGGTAGCAAACATCATCCACGATTTCCAAATCAAGAAAAAGTAAAAGTCTCAAAACCGTTGCTTTCTGAGGTTATCGAAATGGCGGAAGCAAAAACGGAAAAAACTATACGATACAATATCGAAATCAAGCGCCAACCTTCGTATGATGAAGTATTTGCAGCAAAAGTAGCAGAGTTTGTGCGTTTGGTATTGGAAGTCATTCAAAAATATGATTTGGGCAATCGTGTCAATTTGCAAGCATTTGACTTGGAAACCTTAGAAGAAATCAAAAAACAAGCGCCTTCGATGAAAATTGCGTTGTTAGTAGATGACGGCGAATCCATCGATGACAAATTGCAACAACTTAGTTTCACGCCAGAAATCATCAGTCCGTACTATGAATTATTAACACAAAAAAATATCGCAAACTATAAAAAGAAGCAGTTTTTAGTCATTCCGTGGACGGTGAATAAAAAAAGTGACATGCTCCGATTGATTGATTGGAATGTGGACGGAATTATCACAGATTATCCAAATTTACTAACAAAACCCTAAAAACTTCATGCAACACGTGTTAGTCATTGGCTATGTGTGGCCAGAACCGAATTCATCAGCCGCAGGAACGCGTATGTTGCAATTATTACAACTCTTTCGAGCAGAAAATTGGCACGTAACCTTTGCGTGTCCCGCAGCGAAAAGTGTGTTTTGTGTAGACTTACGTCAGATGGATATTGCTACCAAAACCATTCAAATTAATGACAATAGCTTTGACGAATTCATCAAAAAATTACAGCCAACCATTGTACTGTTTGATCGTTTTATGATGGAAGAACAATTCGGTTGGCGTGTGGCGGAACATTGTCCTGATGCACTGCGAATTTTGGATACGGAAGACTTACACAGTCTGCGAAAAGCACGACATCAAACTTTAAAAGATGGAAAAGAATTTCATATAGACCAATTAAAAAATTACCAATTGGCACAGCGCGAAATCGCCAGTATTTTACGCTGTGATATTTCACTTATGATTTCGGAAGTAGAACGCAATCTACTCATCAATGACTTTCAGATTGACGAAGCCTTATTATTATACATTCCGTTTATGTTGGATGAAATTCGTCCAGAAGCAAAAGAAAAGCTACCCACTTTTGAAGCGCGACAACATTTTGTTACGATTGGAAACTTTTTACACGCGCCCAATCGTGATGTGGTTTTGTATTTGAAAAAGGAAATTTGGCCAATCTTGCGAAAAAAACTACCCAAAGCCGAAATGCATGTCTACGGTTCGTATGCTAAAGAACACAATTTACAACTCAATCAACCGAAAGAACGCTTTTTTGTAAAAGGCAGAGCAGAAAGTGCGGCTGAGGTTGTCAAAAATGCACGAATTGTATTAGCGCCGTTACGTTTTGGCGCAGGTTTGAAAGGGAAATTTATTGATTCAATGCAAAACGGAACACCTTGTGTTACAACATCTATCGGCGCAGAAGGCATGCATGGCGAGTTGCCTTGGAACGGAATTGTTTCTGACAATTTAGAAACTTTAATTGAAGAAACCGTCAAACTGTATACGGACAAAAATCGTTGGTTGCAAGCGCAGGAAAACGGTTTTGAAATCATACAACAGCGGTATCAAAAACAGTTCTTTCAGCAACAATTACTAAATAAAATTAGCACAACACAAAAAAATCTTCAAGCGCATCGCACACAAAACTTCTTTGGAAGCATGTTGCAATTGCACAATACAAAAAGTACCAAATACATGTCACTTTGGATTGAAGCTAAGAATCAGTCAATCTAACAATTTATCAATGTATTACTGTAGTAATGTTTGTACTTGATTAAAAGTAATCTCCACAAACATTTAATCGTCAAATTGATTTCTATGACAAAAGCAAGTGGTTTTTGTTGCTTTATGGGAAGCTGAATCGAGTTCAGCTTGACGAAATATATTTTCAATTCTAAATAAAAACCATGATACATTGAAAAAACCGTCACATCGAGTGAATTTCTGCCAAGAAATTTGTATCGAGATGTACTTTGATGTTAAGAGTTATCAAGGACTTCTCGATATAATTTTTCTTCATTTCATTTCGAAAACCACTCGAAGGGACGTTTTAGGTTCTACTTATTTGTAAATTAAATACTTTTTACGAGTTTTCTTAAAATCTTCCAAGCCAGCTTTCCAAGTCGCTTTGATGTCGGCTTCGGACATTCCTGACTCAATTTGTTGTTGTAATTTGTCGGTTCCTGCAAGTTTAGAGAAGAACTTATTTTTGTTGAAAAATGGTGTTTTTGGCGCGTATTGTTGGTGCGTTTTGTAAAACTCTAACAACCATTTTAATTTCAATTCTGACAAGCGTGGCTCTTTTGTTAAATTGTAACCGTTGCATTCTTTGCCATTATGCTTCGGATTTTTGGCGCCAAGATTTGGTTTTGGTGTAAAACTATATAAATGACGCTTCAAGAAATATTCAGGTGTGCCAATAACTTGAAATTGTCTGTTGGTTCCGCGCCCAACGCTGATGGGAGTTCCTTCAAACAGACACAAACTCGGATATAAGTTAATAGCTTTGTCATTTGGTAAATTTGGCGATGGTTTTATTGGCAAACTATATTCCGTTTGATGTGTATAGTTATCCACAGAAATTACAGTCAAATCGCATTGTGCTTTGTTTGCTAACCATTGTTCGCCGTTAATCATTTGAGCGTATTCACCAATCGTCATGCCGTGTACAATCGGAATTGGATGCATGCCGATAAAACTTTTAAATTCTTTCTCTAAAATAGGTCCGTCAATATAATGTCCGTTCGGATTTGGTCTGTCGAGTACGATCACAGGAATATTGGCTTCTGCGCAGGCTTCCATCACATAATGTAAGGTAGAAATATAGGTGTAAAAACGCACACCAACATCTTGCACGTCAAAAATGACAATGTCTACATTTTCAAGCTGATTGGGAAATGGTTTTTTGTTTTTTCCGTAGAGCGAAATAATGGGCAAGCCTGTTTTTATATCCTTTCCGTCTTTTACAATTTCGCCAGCATCTGCTTGTCCGCGAAAACCATGTTCGGGTGAAAAAACGGTTTTTACATCAACATTCAAGGCGACTAACGAATCTACCAAATGTGTATAAGTTGAATCGGGTTTAAAAACCACACTCGTTTGATTGGCAACAATGCCCACGCGTTTATTTTGAAGCTTGGGCAACCATTCGTCTATTTTTTGAGCGCCTACAATTGGACCTTGCTGTGTCAATTCTGCGGAAGCGTTATCAGTTTCAGTATTAGAAGCTATACCAGTATTCGTAAGCTTTTGCGGATTTTGTTGTTTGTTGGCGTCACATCTTGTGAAAAATCCAATCAATAACAACAAGAAAAATGTATTTTTGAAAAATCTATAAACCATTCTTAGTTTGAATTACGAGTTTTTTATTGCCAAACGTATTATTAAGGCAAAACAATATAAAAGTAGTGTATCTGCAACGATAATAAAAATCGCCATTGCTGCTATTGCAATTGGCATTATTATGATGATGGTTGCGATTGCTACGGGAATGGGACTGCAAAAAACAATCCAAAAAAAAGTTTCGACGTTTAATGGGCATATTCAAATCTCGAATTTTGACAATAATAATTCGGAAGTTTCATTGATGCCTTTGGATGTAAACCAAGAGTTTTACCCAGAGTTTACTGATGTTTCGGGCATACAGCACATTCAAGCAGTAGCCATTAAAGCAGGCATAATTCGTACCGAAAAAACTTTTGAAGGTGTGTTGGCAAAAGGTGTTGGTGCAGATTATAATTGGACTGCTTTTGAAGATTTTTTAACTGAAGGACGCTTTCCCAATGTTTCTGAAAAACGTGAAAATAGAGAAGTATTGCTCTCTGCATATATGGCAAGACGGTTGGAATTGAAACTGGGTGATACATTTAAAACCTTATTCTTAAAAGAAGATACAAGCGAAATTCCCAACGAACGTACGTTTGAAATCGTAGGAATTTACGATTCAGGATTTCAAAAATTTGATGCCAATGTAATGCTGGTTGACATTCGGCACATTCAACGCATGAACAAATGGAGAAACGGCGAAGTAGGTCATTTTGAAGTTTTTATTGACGATTTTAATGAGATTAACGAAAAAACCATTGAAATTTACAATAGCATTCCATCCAATTTAGATACGCAAAGCGTCATCAGTAAGTATCCGTTTATTTTTGAGTGGATTTCGTTGTTTGATGTGAATATCTTTCTCATCATCGGCATCATCATTATTGTAGGTGGCATTAATATGATTACAGCCTTATTGGTTTTAATTTTAGACAGAACACCTATGATTGGAGTTTTAAAATCACTTGGAAGTAGCGATTGGAGCATTCGGAAAATATTTTTGTACAATGCTGCATATTTAATTGGCGTTGGATTGCTGTGGGGAAATATCATAGGCATTGCGTTGGTGTGGACACAACACACATTTGGTTTTTTGAAATTTCCGAATCCTGAACAATATCACACGTCTATCATTCCTATTCATATAGAAGTATGGCATATCATCGCGCTCAATATTGGTACGCTTGTTTTATGCGTATTGATGTTGTTGCTGCCGTCGTATATTATCACCAAAATATCTCCTGTAAAAGCCATAAAGTTTCAGTAATGTTATACGTCTATTAAATTAGTAGGTGTTGTAAAAATATTAATATAAAAATCTGTAGAGACTTTGTATCTTTGTGCCTTCAAAATAAAAGAATGGAATACGCAGAAAATATATTAGAAACTATTGGAAATACGCCTTTAGTTAAAATGAACGCTTTAGTAAAAGAAGTCGATGCCTTAGTATTGGCAAAGTACGAAACTTTTAACCCTGGAAATTCTGTAAAGGATAGAATGGCTTTAAAGATGATTGAAGATGCGGAAGCGGACGGACGTTTACAACCTGGCGGTACTATTATTGAAGGAACTTCTGGAAACACAGGAATGGGCTTAGCATTAGCAGCCATTGTAAAAGGATATAAGTTGGTGTGTGTCATGGCAGACAAACAATCGAAAGAGAAGATGGATATTTTACGTGCGGTTGGTGCTGAAGTTGTGGTATGTCCGACAGCTGTGGAGCCAGACGATCCACGTTCGTATTATTCAGTTTCCAAACGTTTAGCGGAAGAAACGCCAAATTCTTGGTATGTAAATCAATACGATAATCCGAGTAACGCAATAGCTCATTACGAAAGTACAGGACCAGAAATCTGGAAGCAAACTGACGGAAAAGTGACACATTTTATTGTGGGTGTTGGAACAGGAGGAACCATTTCAGGAGTTGGAAAATACTTAAAAGAGCAAAATCCGAATGTAAAAGTTTGGGGCGTAGATACGTATGGTTCTGTGTTTAAAAAATATCACGAAACGGGTATTTTTGATGAGAATGAAATCTATTCGTACGTCACGGAAGGTATTGGAGAAGATATTTTACCTAAAAATGTCGATTTTGATATCATAGACGGATTCACAAAAGTGACCGATAAAGATGCCGCAGTATATACGCAGCGTTTGGCAAAAGAAGAAGGAATGTTTTTAGGAAACTCTGCCGGAGCAGCCATCAAAGGTGTATTGCAACTTAAAGAACACTTTACCAAAGATGATGTTGTGGTAGTGTTGTTTCACGATCATGGAAGTAGATATGTTGGAAAAATGTTTAATGACGATTGGATGCGCGAGCGTGGCTTTTTAGAAGAAGAAGTTTCTACAGCGGCGGATTTAATCAAAGAACATGCTGACAAGCCGTTAATAACGGTAAAAACTGGCGAATTGGTATCGCACGCCATTGAGCGTATGCGTACATTTAAAATATCGCAAATTCCTGTGGTAGACACGGAAGGCTTTGTTGGTTCAATAGATGAAACTTCGTTATTTGCAAAATATATGGAAGGGAAAGATATTGCGGATGCATATATTTCTGACATCATGCAAAAACCGTTTCCAATTGTAAAACGCAACACGCCAATTGACGCAATTGCAAAGCTTATCAATAAAGAAAATCAAGCAGTGTTGGTCGATTTAGGAGATGGAAAACATCACATTGTTACCAAGTATGATATTATCAAAGCATGTGGATAATGCTGCGAAAAGTTAAAGTATAAAAAAGGTCGAATAGCAATATTCGACCTTTTTTGTTTGAATTTTATATCGTAGAATCTTTACTCTTGAATTCTGTGAGGAGCTTTTTATAACGCTTTTCTAAATTCCGATTGTCTATCAAGATGATTACCAATACTGAAAAGAAAATAAAAATAAAATATCCCAACACAGAATCTAGCGTATCTTCTTTTGTATCTGAAAAGGATGCACCGAAAGAACCACTTTCATCGTCCATAATTCTTGGCGACTCAAAAGAGATTTCTCCACTTGATTCAGTTCTTATAATGGTAGATGTCGTATTTGTGAAATCATCAGTATATGTAAGATTACTTGCTAGCAAGACGCTAGAACATAAGAAAAATAATACTATGGTGCATTTTAGTTTCACAGGTTAAATGTATAAAAAATATCTTACAAAAATAAGTTTATTCCTTGATTTTTAATTTTTTACTATGATTTAGGTTTGCTGTTTTATAAAATAAACAAACGCTATCACATATTTTTATTCTTAAAGAATGCACTTACAAGCTTGCATAGTAGCCATGACTGCTTTCTTTTTAAAAACAATTATTTAGTATTGTTAGCCTTCCTGTAGTTCTTTCAGTTTGTTACATCACTTTAGGTGAATTTTAAAAACTAAAAGCACTATACATTTCCATAAAAACATCATACGACAATGTGTTGGCTTAGGGGAAAGTGTTTGTTGCGTATGTGTACGATTTTACGGATTACCTTCAAATCAAAACAAATAAACGACTTTTTTTTGAGAAAATCGCATAAAAATGTCGGATTAACTGCAAAGAAGGGAAGATGAAGTGCATTTTTGAAAGAATTCTTTGTAAGAATCACAGATTTGCTAACGAATGTTAGTTTACTAACAATTTTTAAAATGAAAGAAATCTTATCTTGCGGTAAAATATAGCAGATGAAAATGTACATTCTACTCAAAGCTTCTGTGCCTGACACCTTTGCGCCTGTTATTGCAGCACATGCTTCGTTGGCTTGCTACAAAAAGTACGAAGACGATGCCGATATGCAACAATGGATACAAGGTATCTTTAAAAAAGTAGTCTGTCGTGTAAATGATAAAGAATTTGAAAATGCCAAAGCAGAAACCAAACACATCATACTTACGGAAGCTGCTCTTGACCATCAGGAAGTGTGTATTGCTTTTTGTCCCCGCGAAGTATATTCCAAGCAATTTCAGTTTTTTCCAATGTGGAAGCCTACAATGAATCAAACATAAGTGAACTTTTGTTATATTACCTTAAAATTATCTTATCGTTAACAATGACAGGCATTCATACATAATTTATACGTACTAAAATACATGCTTTTTCGTACCTTATCTATGGTGTTTCCGTACTCATACTATACTAGTGTCTTGTAATTTTGAAGAACAATATAAATTCAAAAATAAAATTACAACGACCATGAAAAAACTTCTCAATTACAAACTTATGCTTGTATTGATAGGACTTACATTTTTTGTAAGCTGTCAACACGAAACCGAAGAAGCATTAGAAGACGCTGCTACCAACATTGAGCGCGTTGATGTTAAATGGCTTGCGCCAGACGATCATCCTGTAGTACAATTACTGTACAGCAGAGGTTATAAAAAAGGAACTATTTACGAAACAGAAGAGTATTTCCTAGCGCCGCCAGATTTGTTTTACAGCAAAGACATCAAAGATTATGACCTTACCGATACAGGAGCAGACCCAAAACAAGCGTATAATACAGGTGCATTGGTATCTTTAGACAGAATGCGCATCAACGTATTCTTAGATGCTTCTATTGGAACCGACTTACAAACACAATCGGTCAACGCAATGAACGAACTGAATGGTATTAACAACTGCGCGCTGTTCTTTGTGCGTGTTTTCAATGCTAATCAGGCACAAATCACTATTCGAAGCGATTTTGGCGTAGAAGGCACAAATGTTCTTGGACGTGCAGGGTTTCCATCCAACGGACGTCCTTTCAATTTGGTTACCTTAAACGTAGACCGCATTGATGATTTTGGAGCAGACATCCGAAGAAATGTGATTATTCACGAATTAGGACACTGTGTAGGCTTACGTCACACCAATTGGCAAGCCAATGGCGAAAGTGGAGCCGTGAACATTCCAGGAACTTCTGCTTTTGATTCAGGTTCCATTATGTGGAGTACAGCCAATGGAGGAACGCCATTTACGAACGGCGACTTAACAGCATTCAGAGCCTTATTTCCAAGAGCCTTACGCAGAGATGTGGTAAATGTCATTGATGAATACGATTACAGCGGTGAAATTTACGTAGTAGACGAAGTATTTGTAGACGTATTTACGGATGGAAGTTACACAACATCGGCAACGCTCAACAGAAACGTACAAGTCAACTATAAAAAGCGTGTACAAGAATACAATCACACTTCTGGTACATATACATACTACAGAAACCGTTTGCTATCTGCTGGAAGCAGTCGTTACTATTTAGACGAAGAAGAAGAGCAATGTTCACCATACCAAGGAGAAACCTGTACGTATGAAGATGTAGACATTACTTATGCGTTTAGCATTTTATAATATTCTCTTCTCTATAAAAAACATCCGTTTTTTTCAATGCAACAAAGCCCAACGAATCTCCGTTGGGCTTTCTAATTGTTATAAGCTGAAGTTTATATTATGCTTCGTATAAAGTAGTATGGCTTTCATATACACCATTTACATAAAATACGTTCACGGTATATCCATCACCAAAAGCATCACCACCACATCGGTATGAAGCTGTGGTATATGTTCCGTACGAACCTTCATACGTAAGACTTCCCGTTAAGCGACAGTCTGAAGCCAATCGTCCACCAGCAACGGTATGTTGTTCTTTTTTGTTTAATTCTTTTACTCCGTCTAATTTTAAAATGTCTTTTAACATACTAAGTTTTTTTAGTTAATAACTACGGTCTAAAGTATTAGAAGTGCGTCAAAAACTAAAGAAAAACACCTCGTAATTCATAAATCTGAACTAGTACTTCTATAGGTTATTGTGCTGTTTGTGAGTTTGGTAGAATGTGTTGTTGCAGCGTATTTTTAAAATTGATGCACACAAAAAAAGCGAACCGAAGTCCGCTCTCATAATTAGTGATATTTTTACTAACCTATTTTATATGACAACCTAGTCCACCTTCAGCAACAGGAACTGAATTACAAGTGTAAACCGTAGCTTGTGGTTGACTTGTTCCACCTTTTACACTTTGCGTGTTTAAATTAGAAACTTGTTTTTTGTTTAATAACAATGTGTGTACATTTCTTTTTTTCATGGTATATATATTTTGATTTCTTTAAAAATACAGTATGTATTAGAAAAAGTAGTAGGGCATTCCCGTAGAAAATTTATTTGTTGTAAATGTGTTTTAAGGCTTCACTTCTAAAATAAAACCATCAACGCTTACAATTATCTAACTTTTATAGAAAAAGAGATACGCTTATAAAAAACTGGTAACGCTTATAAATTAATATATGTGTAGTAATTGATTTTTTTATGAGATTCATGGGGTGAAACAGAAACACTACTAGCTTTTTGAGTAAAACAAAAGCGTATTGCATGTCTGCGAGAACGTTTCGGTTGCTCCCGAAAGCCTGTTGCACTTTTGCAGGGACGTTTCGGTTGCTCCCGAAAGCTTGCTGCACGTCTGCAGGGACGTTTCGGGACTTCCCGAAAGCCTGTTGCAGGTCTGCGAGAACGTTTCGGGATGTCCCGAAAGCTTGTTGCATTGCTGCGAGAACGTTTCGGGATGGTTTTTTTTGCGAATAATGCAATAAAACCTCCAAAAACAACAAATTTTTTACGAATATTTTAAAATCCGATTATTATGGAAAAACCAACATTAGATCGCTTTCGAAACAGCGAATTTTTGCAATACATGAAAGATGTATTAGAATTAGTCAACGCACAAGATGTTGAGGTATTACAACTAACCACGCAACGTGATGCCCTTGCGACACTTACCAATCAGATAGACAATTTGTTTCAGCAGGAGCAAAGTAGTGGCATTACGCAAGAGTTGATTGATTTAGATAACAGACGTGACAAAGCCTTTATGGGCATCAAAGCCTCGTTGGAAGCTTACGGCTATCATTATGATGAGCGTATGCAAATGGCAGCACGCAGTTTATTATTTAATTTGAATAACTACGGTACCAACATTCCGCGGATGAACTATCAAGCCGAAACCGCAATCATAGACAGTATGTTGTCCGATTGGGAAACCGAAACCGATTTGATAAACGCCATCACTACCGTTGGACTTGCCAATTGGATCGCAGAACTAAAAACGGCAAACGCAGCTTTTAACAATCGGTATTTGGCGCGTGTTTCCGAATCGGCTGCCAATCCCGCTACAAGTTTTACTTCGGTACGCGAAGTTGCAACAGATGCCTATCGCCAGTTAACGGCGCATGTAGAAGCACACGCTACCTTAGGAAGCAATGTGGTACACCAAGAATTAGTCAATGAATTTGGTGTATTGGCAAAGCAGTATAATCAAACTGTAGGGCAGCGATTGAGTTTAGGCGATAATGCTGTAAATCCGCCAGAAACGGGAGAGGATGTTTCTTTTAATGATGAAATTATCTCTGAGCAAGTGTAGGATTGATGTATTAGTTGAAGTTTTTAAAACAAACACCCTTTGAATTTATTTTGGAGGGTGCTTTTTTGTCTATGGATTACAGTGACTAAAGGAAAGTTTTTCTTACTTTTAAACGGTAGAATATAAACAACTTTAAAACACCTTGCTATAAATGGCAATCTTTTTAAACACTACCAAATATAATCATTGGATACCCAGACTTATAGACGAAAGTAAAAAAGAATTAGTACTGATAGTACCCTACATTCAAACTTCTGAAAACATATATGAAACTCTGAAAAGAGCAGATGATAGAAATGTTGAAATAACATTGGTGTATAGAGAAAATAAACTTTCTTCAACAGAAAAAGAAAAACTGAAGAATCTAAACAACATTAACTTATTACATCATCCTAACATTCATTGTAAATGCTATTATAATGGCGACTTGTTAATACTGGGTTCTATGAATTTATACGAATATTCAGAAAAAAACAATCGTGAAATGGGAATGTTGTTGCACAGGGAAAGTATCAAAGAAGCTGGAAGTCGATTTGGATTTGGAAATGCAGACAAAAGAGAATTATTTATTGATGCTGTTGATGAAATCCGAGAAATAATTAATGGAGCTAGTTTAGAAAAAGTGAGTAAGAAAGCAAAGGAAACAGCTTTTACAATTGATATTATTAAAACCTATAAAGAGCTAGAACAAGACCATTGTGATAGAATTAATCAATACTTTTTAAATAAAAAGTTTGAACCTTATGAATATGCTCCAAATAAATTTAAGGCTATTTGTAAAAATTACTTTGATAAAATTGATGTTATAAACGATGGGTATCGTATAGCAATAGATATTAAGATTTCTGAAAATGAACGAGAGAAACTATATGATAAGTGGATGAAAACCTATGAAGAATATGAATTCAAAGGATTTAAATACTATTGGAACTATCACAAATCAGATATTTTACTATATCGAGACTTTAATTTTGATTGGGAAAATATAGCGGATGAAGCTATCTTTTTTAAGAAGCTTCAACAAGGGATTCAGTGTATTATTAATAAGTATCGGGAGTTAGCGGGGAAGTAATTTTTGTATTACGGTTTTCCACACTATAAGATAGTTGTAAAGTTGTTTCTTTGTTTTTGTATAAATAAAAATAGTTTAGAAATGGTAAATAGAGGTTCGGAGTGGAGAAAGTGGGATTTACACGTACATTCACCGTATACTTTTTTAAATAAATATTCAAGTACTGACGAGGAATTTATTAGCAAAGTCAAAGCTAAGAATATTTCATGTCTTGGTTTAACAAATTATTTTAAGTTTGATACTCGTGAGTATGAACTAAAGAAAAAACTTGAAGATGAAGATATAATCACGTTCTTGAATTTAGAACTAAGATTAGACTATCAAAATAAAGACGATGAATGTCTTGATTTACATATAATTTTTTCAAATAAAGTCTGTAATGAAAAAATAGATAGATTTTTAAATAACATGACTGTAAATGTTCAAGGAGTTGATAAAAAACTTGCTGATTTAAATTCGTTAAATGATTTTAAAAAAGCGGTAATTAACTTTGATTCGTTATTAGAATGTTTGAAAACTGAATCAATTGGATTAAACGGGGAGTTCTTAATCGGTTTTTTGTCAAGAGGTAAGGGAAATGCAAGAAGTAGCACAAACTATGAAAAAATTACGAGAAACATAGATTTATTAATTCATTCAACAAATAATCCTAAAAATGTTTATGAAGATAGAGAGTTTTGGCTTGAGTATAAGAAACCGGTTCTACAAAATAGTGATGCACATTCCTTAGAAACTATAGGTAATAAGTTTACTTGGATTAAAGCTCATAAATCTTTCGAAGGCTTAAAGCAAATAACTTACGAACCAGAAGAAAGAGTAAAGATTCAAACTGAAATGCCCGAGTCTGAAAAGTTAGATCAATTAATGATAGAGAAAGTAACTTTTACTTCTTCAAATGATAGATTTACACCTGATCCTATATATTTTAATAAAAACCTTAATGTAATTATTGGAGGTAAATCTTCGGGAAAATCAATATTATTGTATGAAATAGCGAAAACACTTTATGCAAATACAGAAGATAAAGTTTTAAAATACAGGGATATAGAAAGTAATACTGAAAAAGATTTATACGAATTGGAGTATTTAAAAGAAGGGCAGAAAGATAATGATTATAGTTTTTGTGTTCATTTATACTCGGGTAGTTCCCAAAAAAAGGATGATAGAGAAGAAAATTCAAGTATTTTGTCTAGTATCAAATATATTCCTCAAAACCACTTATCAAATCTTGTAGATAAGAGTAGAAAAAATGGAGCCACTTTAAAAAAGATAATTCGTAACCTAATATTAGAAGAGCCTAGGTTTAAGGAAAAGTATGATGATTTTGTTGAGAAGGCTAAAGCAAATGATAGAATTAGGAATCAAGATATAGATTACTATTTTACTTTAAAAGATAACCTTGATTCTAAAGAAAAAGAATTACTAGGAAAAGGAGATACTAAAGCATTAAAAGAGGGGATATTTCATAATAAGAAAAAAATAGAAGAATTAAATAAGGACTTTACTGCTGAAGAACAGGCTAAATACACTGAACTTACAGAGAAATTAAGTTTACTAAAAATAAAAGAAAACCAAATAAATTCAGATTTTGAGAAACTTCGTAATTTTCAAATTGAGCTAAAAAGATTTCTAGAAGAATACTCTAATAAAAAGCGAATAACCATTGACACTCTTCAAAATGATAAAATTAAGGATGAATATCAAAGTAAATTAGCTTTTATTGATGAAGCATTATCTTCTACAAGTGAATTAGCCAAAGAACTAAGTAAAGGTGAAGATGAAAAGTATATTCAAGGTTCAGTTTTTGCTGATTTGATAAATGATATATCAACTGAAATTAAGCAAGCAGAAAAAGACCTTGAACCTTTAAATGCGAAGTTTGATAACCAAAAACAAGTCGCCGCTTTACAAAAAAGTATTAGAGAGAGTGAAGAAAAAATTACTGAAATTGAGCAATTTTTAAAAGAAGTTGAAAAAAATAAAAAGGCTGTTGAAGAACAGAAGGAAAAAATCTTCAAAGATTTCAAAACCAATTTTGAGCTTTACGATGAAATTATTAAGGACTTACAACCTCGAATAACAGATATAAATAGTGAAGCTGATAAAGTTGAGATTTTACCAAGTATAAAGTATAATTTTCCAAAATTTAGAAAATTAATAGATAGTCTTTTTGATGGTAGAAGATTTAATAATCAGGGTTTTGAAGAATTATATCAGTATGTGGATAAAAATCCTAAATCTGCATTAGTTGACATTGATTATATTGAAATTGAAAAGTCATTAAGAATACTTTTTGAAAAAATAAACAACGGAGATCTTTCTCCAAAAGGGGGAAATAATAAGAAAGATGCAATCAAAAAGGTATTTACTGATTTCTTCTTTGACCATTGGGATGTAAAATCTCAAGGGGATGATATACATAAGATGTCTACGGGCAAAGCCAGCTTTGTATTGCTGAAATTAATAATAAAATTAAGTAAGGATAATGGACCTATTCTGATAGATCAACCAGAAGATAATTTAGATAATCGCTCTATTTCAAAAGCTTTGGTAAACTTCTTAAAAGACAAAAAGAAAGAACGGCAAATCATATTAGTTACTCACAACCCAAATATTGTTGTTAATGCAGATGCAGAAAATATAATCGTAGCTAACCAAAAAGGACAAAATGATGTTGAAAGTACAAGTTCTTACACGTTTGATTATATTAATGGAGCTTTAGAAAATTCTTTTCCTTACAATGGTAGTTCTGATTTGCTAAAGTCAATGGGTATAAGAGAACACATCGCTGAAGTAGTAGAAGGAGGTAAAGAAGCGTTTAAAAAACGAGAAGAGAAATATGGCTTTATGTAAAATATATTTTATAAAATTTTCTGAGATAAAACAAAAAAAAGCAAGCCTATCAAAAAACTCTCAAGGCTTGCTCTCTTTCATAAAAATATTTTTAATAATCTCCTCGTGCACAGCTTGTAGCGGGTTGGGTGTCCGTGTCTACAAATTTCGTATGCGCAACACCTTCTGGGCAGATGCTAATAGAATCACATGCAGCTAACTGCGAGCATCCAGTTTTCGTAGCATAATCGGTCGTACGAATAATAATCACGGTTCCAATATCTACAATAGAATCCGTACCACCCGAAATCGTATAACTATGCAGACTAGAAACAGTGGATTTTTGAAGCTGTAAGCTTTTCAAGTTCTTTTTTTTCATAATCGTGAAGTTTAAAATGTTAGTTGACTAGTTTTTAGGATTAAAAAGATAAAAAGAAAACTTAGTTTAAAGCTACGGTTTTCCCGTAAATGTTTGATTTGTTAGGTGTTAGGTGTTAGGTGTTAGGTGTTAGGTGTTGGGTGTTGGGTGTTGGGTTTGGGTTTGGGTTTGGAAACTACGAATAACAAATAACAAAAAACGAATAACAAATCTAAAATGAAAAAGTATATTTAACCGACAACAGGAGCAAAGCGACTAACATCAAAAAAAGCCGTATTTTTACAAAAGTGTTTCACACACCAAAAATTGCTACAATGAGGATTGTAAAATTCACAAAAAAAGGAATCTACTGTATTCCAGGGAAATTTTATTTGGATCCTTGGTTGCCTGTGGACTATGCTGTTATCTCACACGGACACGCCGATCATGCGCGTTGGGGAATGAAACACTATCTCTGTCACACGCACACCAAAAACATTCTAAAGCATCGGATTAGCGATGATATTTCTGTAGAAACACTCGATTACAACGAACCGAAAACCATCAACGGCGTCAAACTTAGTTTTCATCCTGCGGGACATATCATCGGTTCGGCGCAAATTCGGTTGGAATACAAAGGAAAAGTAGTCGTATTTACAGGCGATTATAAAGTGAAACATGACAACATCACCATTCCTTTTGAATCGGTAAAATGTCACGAATTCATCACGGAAAGTACCTTCGGATTGCCGATTTACAAATGGTTACCCGAAGAAACCTTACAGCAACAAATTCACAATTGGATTCTGCAAAACAAAGCAAACAATCGTACGAGTGTATTGTTTGGGTATTCGCTCGGAAAAGCACAACGCATCATGAAACTAGTAGAAGGATTGGACGAAATTCTCGTGCACAACGCTATCTATCATATCAACAACGCCATTGAAAGTTCGGGAATCGTATTGCCAGAAACGACACGCTTGGACGGACATTTTAACAAAACCGACGTTCAAAACAAAATTATCATCATGCCACCAGGATTATTAGGAAGCAAAATGCTCAAACGTGTGCCCAATGCGGCTACAGCGATTTGTTCTGGTTGGATGCAAGTTCGCGGAAATCGTCGCTGGCGTGGTGTCGATGCAGGATTTGCCGTAAGCGATCATGCGGATTGGGACGGATTATTGCAAGCTGTAAAAGCATCCGAAGCCGAAAAAGTATACGTGACGCACGGTTCACAAGCGACCTTTGCCAAATATCTAAACGAAATAGGAATTGAAGCTGCCGAAGTCATCACAGAATATGGCGACAACAAATTAGAAGCTGAAGAAGCCAAAAAAGAAGCAACGGCATGAAGCAATTCTCAGAACTCATCAGTGCCATCGAAATCACTAACAAAACGAACGCTAAAATTGCAGCGTTGGTGAATTTCTTTACGGTTGCGGATGACAAAGATAAATTGTGGATGATTGCCCTCTTTACAGGAAAACGCCCGCCACGACCTGTAAAATCGTCGCTGATGAAACAATGGTGTGCCGAAATCACCGAGTTGCCCGAATGGTTGTTTTTAGAAAGTTACAGTACCGTGGGCGATTTGGGAGAAACACTCGCATTGCTTTTGCTGCCACCAACACATCACATCGAAAAATCGTTGGACGATTGGATGCAGGAACTCATCCAACTAAAACCAAAAACCGACGAAGAAAAGAAAGAATATGTGTTAAACGCTTGGAGCGGACTGGAAGCGCAAGAGCGTTTAATCTTCAACAAACTCATCGGCGGAAGCTTTCGAATAGGTGTTTCTAAAAAAACACTGGTCAATGCGTTGGCAAAACTCACAAACATTGACGCGAATCAGCTGATGCACAGCATTATCGGAAACTGGGATACCAACTCAATTACCTTTGATGAATTGCTCTCAGGGAGTCACATCAACTATGACAATTCTAAACCGTATCCGTTCTGTTTGGCGTATGCCTTGGAAAAAGAATTGGACGAATTGGGCGATGTCAACGATTGGCAAGCAGAATACAAATGGGACGGCATTCGCGGGCAAATTGTCAAGCGAAACAACGAATTATATATATGGAGTAGAGGTGAAGAACTGGTGACCAAACAATTTCCCGAACTCACAGAAGTATTCAAAACGTGGAAACATGATTTTGTCATGGACGGCGAAATTCTCGCAATCAAAGATAGTAGCGTGTTGTTATTTAATGACTTGCAAAAGCGCCTAAATCGGAAGAATGTCTCTAAAAAACTCTTGGAAGAGGTGCCTGTGGGTTTTTATGCGTATGATATCTTGGAATTTGAAAACAAAGACATTCGCACTGAATCTTTGGCGGAACGACGAAAAAATCTGGAACGTATCTTTCAACAAAATACCGCAGAAAACATACAGCTTTCTGAAATTGTTACGGTTGAAAATTGGTCAGCATTGCATGCAATTCGAGAAGATTCTCGGAGTGTCAATTCGGAAGGTTTGATGCTAAAACACAAACATTCACCCTACCATACAGGAAGAAAAAAAGGCGATTGGTGGAAATGGAAAGTCGATCCGTTAACGATTGATGCGGTCATGATTTACGCCCAAAAAGGAAGCGGACGACGTAGCTCAAAATACACCGATTACACCTTTGCCGTAAAAAAAGACGACGGTTTGGTGACAGTTGCCAAAGCCTATTCTGGATTGACAGATGCGGAAATCACGGAAATCAGTCGTTGGGTGAACAAAAATGCGATTGAAAAATTCGGTCCTGTACGCACCGTAAAACCTGAGTTGGTGTTTGAAATTGCCTTTGAAGGTATCGCGCTTAGCAACCGACATAAATCAGGAGTCGCACTGCGTTTCCCAAGAATCAAACGCTGGCGACAAGACAAAAAAGTAGAGGAAATTGATACCATAGAAAGTGTAAAGGATTTGATTTTTACTAGGTCTTAGGTGTTGGGTTTTGGGTGTTAGGTCGCTTCGCTTAATTGTGAGTATTGAGTATTGAGAAGTTCAATTGTCATTCCTGCGTGTCACATTGAGCGCAGTCGAAATGCAGGCGGGAATCTGTTTTGGAGTGGTAAAGGCATTAGTGGATTTGGAATTAGGGATTAGAAAATTCCAAATGTCATATCGAGCGCAGTCGAGATAGCTTTGAAACGAGAAAGGTATTAATAGATTGGGTATTAGAAAAGTTTCAAACAACATGTTGAAAAAAAAAGAAAAACAATTGTAAAACAAGTGGTGTTGGTATTTAGAAGTTTCAAATGTCATTGCTATGCAAGCGAGAATCTATGTGTAAAGATAGAAGGCATTAGTGGATTTGGAATTAGGGATTAGAAAATTCCAAATGTCATATCGAGCGCAGTCGAGATAGCTTTGAAACGAGAAAGGTATTAATAGATTGGGTATTAGAAAAGTTTCAAACAACATGTTGAAAAAAAAGAAAAACAATTGTAAAACAAAGTGGATTCCGCATCAAGTGCGGAATGACACTTCGACAAGCTCAGTGTAAACAAACACTTCGACAAGCTCATCATAAAGAAAACATGAAAAATAAACAACAACCGAGCGAAGCGACCAATAATAAATCGACAAACAACAAACAACAAATAACAAACAACGAATAACAAACAACGAACAACGAATAACAAACAACAAACAACGAAATTCAAAATATAAAGCTCAAAATGTGTCACATCGAGAGCAGTCGAGATGTAAAATGAAAAAGTATTTTTAACCCAACACCCAACACCCAACACCCAACACCCAACACCCAACACCCAAAAAAATGACCAAACTAGAACAAACCGAAGGCTACCGCATCATTCACAATTGGATGGCAGAGAAAGGATTCTCGCCGTTTGATTTCCAGTTGAAAGCTTGGAAAAAATATGCGCAAAACTATCACGGACTCGTGGTGGCACCGACAGGTTTTGGAAAAACATATTCCATGTTTCTAGCGGTGTTGATTGATTATCTCAATCATCCAGAACAGTATAAAAAAGGCATCAAATTGCTTTGGATAAGTCCGTTGCGCTCGTTGGCGAAAGACTTGCAAATCGCGATGCAAACGGCGATTGACGAAATTGGACTCGATTGGCAAGCGGCAGTTCGAAACGGAGACACATCTACAGCAGTGCGACGCAAACAAGAACGCAACATGCCCGATATTTTACTCACCACACCCGAAACGATGCATTTGCTTTTCTCGCAAAAGAAAAACTCGCGTTGGTTCAAAAATGTACGTTGTGTCGTGGTGGACGAATGGCACGAATTGCTCTCTACAAAACGCGGCGTATTAACCGAATTGGCGATTGTACGATTACGTTCACTATCTTCAAAAATTCGAGTTTGGGGCGTTTCGGCAACTATTGGAAATTTAGAAGAAGCCAAAAATGTGTTGATTCCTTTTAAAGACGTCAAAACAACTATTGTTACTTCCAAAGAAAAGAAAAAACTTAAAATCATTTCCTTGTTGCCTGATGAGGTTGAATTGTTACCGTGGGCGGGACATTTGGGAAAACAACTCGCCAAAAGCGTGTTGCAAGTCATTTATAAAAACAACACAACGCTGGTGTTTACCAACACGCGAAATCAGGCAGAATTGTGGTATCAATTATTGTTAGATGCAGATGTGGATTTGGCAGGGCAAATCGCAATTCATCACGGTTCTATTGATGCCAAATTGCGCAATTGGATTGAGGATGCCATCAATCAAAACCTGTTGAAAGTTGTGGTGTGTACGTCGTCACTCGATTTAGGTGTCGATTTTAAACCGGTGGATTGTGTGGTGCAAGTTGGTTCAGCAAAGGGAATTGCGCGTTTCATTCAGCGCGCGGGACGTAGTGGACATTCACCGTATGAAGTTTCAAAAGTCTATTTTGTGCCGACGCATACGCTAGAATTGATTGAAGTTTCAGCCCTAAAAGAAGCCGTAAAACAACACGATGTGGAAGCACGTGAACCTATGGTGTTAACGTATGATGTGTTGGTGCAGTTTCTCGTAACACTTGCCGTTGGAGAAGGTTTTCAATGTGACGAAACGTTTGCAATGATTCAGCAAACTCATGCCTTTTCGTATATGACGAAAGACGATTTTGAATGGGCAATGCAATTCATTACCAAAGGCGGAACTACCCTAAATGCGTACGAGGAATTCCATAAAGTGGTGTACGACGACGAAAAGGAATTGTACGTGGTAAAAAGCAGACGTATCAGTATGTTGCATCGGATGAATATTGGTGCAATTGTGAGTGATGCCATGTTGCGCGTACGATATTTAAAAGGCGGACATTTAGGTATGATTGAAGAATATTTTATCTCAAAATTAAAAGTCGGAATGCCGTTTGTCCTTGCGGGAAGAATCTTGGAAATCGTGCACATCAAAGACATGACCGTTTTTGTGCGACGCAGCAAAGCGAAAAAAGCCATTACGCCAAGTTGGAAAGGTGGACGTTTGCCGTTAACGTCGTATTTGAGTCACTATTTACGTT
This sequence comes from Kordia periserrulae, assembly GCF_003054265.1. Lineage (GTDB taxonomy): Bacteria > Bacteroidota > Bacteroidia > Flavobacteriales > Flavobacteriaceae > Kordia > Kordia periserrulae. The sequence goes on from NZ_QBKT01000005.1 coordinate 245,940, forward strand.
TAAAGTTGAACGATGCCTTGCAACCGTCTACGCGAGAACGGGAACTGAAATTTTTAAATCCGTTGTTGACAACACAAAGCAAACACTCGCACATTCCGAAGTCGGACGAATTTTTGGTAGAAAAAATTCAGGCAAAAGAAGGGTGTCACTTGTTTTTCTATCCGTTTGAAGGGCGTTTGGTGAACGAGATTATGGCATCGTTGATTGCCTATCGCATCAGTAAATTACAACCAATTACCTTTTCCATTGCGATGAACGATTACGGTTTTGGCTTATTGAGCGATCAAGATATTCCGGTAACGGAAGAAAATTTAAAAGAAATTCTATCCAAAGAAAACCTCATGGACGATGTGATTGCCAGCATCAACGCATCGGAAGTGGCAAGTAGAAAGTTTCGCGATATTGCGGTCATTGCTGGCTTGGTGATACAATCGCAACCTGGCGCGCGTAAAACGAACAAAAGTTTGCAATCGTCTTCGAGTTTAATTTTTAAAGTGTTGGAAGATTACGAACCGAATAACTTACTTTTGCGGCAAGCGTATACCGAAGTTTTTAACGAGCAATTGGAAGAAGCACGTTTGCAAGAAGCATTTGACCGAATTTCAAAAAGTACCGTCATTTTAAAAGAAGCAAAAGGCTATACACCGCTGAGTTTTCCAATCAAAGTAGACGGATTGCGCAATACGATGAGCAACGAAAAGTTAAGCGATCGCATTGCACGACTCCAAAAACAACAATATAAAATACTAACGTGAAGATAGTTACGAAAGACATCCGTTTTGGTCATGAAATGTTAACCTTGACGAATCAGCGCGTGCTGTTTTGGAAAAAGCAACAGGCATTGGTGTTGTCGGACATTCATATTGGGAAAACAGCACATTTTCAGCAACACGGTATTGCTATTCCAGATACAGTTTTGTTAAAAGATTTGGAGCGATTGCAACTGTTGATACACTATTTTTCTCCTAAAAAGTTAATCGTTGTGGGCGATTTGTTTCATGCCGATTACAATCAGAATTTTGACGTTTTTGTACAATGGATGCAGCAATTTGACGGTTTGGAAAAAACACTCATTCGCGGAAATCACGATCGTTTTTCAACTGCATTTTACGAAAACTTAGGGTTTCACACTCAAAAACAACAACAATACAATGCATTGGTTTTTGTCCACGATGCTGTAAAAGTAGAAGAAGATACCTTTTATATTTCGGGACATATTCATCCAGGCGTTCGCATTCAAATGAAAGGCAGGCAGTATTTGAAACTTCCGTGTTTTCAAGTCAATTCCCAACAGTTAATTTTGCCAGCGTTCAGTCTTTTCACAGGATTAAACACACGCTCAGAACTAGAAAATGTTCGGAATTACGCCTTTACTGACGATGCGATTTTGGAGTTTTAGGCTGGTGTGTTGTCAGTTTGTTTTCTGTTTTTTGTTGTTTGTTGTTTGTTCTCAAACATAAGATGACAAAACAAGCCATAAAAAAGGCTAGCAGCAAAGCAACTAGCCCAAAATTCATAATTCATAATTCTGAATTAATCAACGTGTTTATGTGCTTTGTACGAAGAGCGCACCAACGCGCCACTTTCAACGTGACGAAATCCTAAATCGAGTCCGATTTGGCGATAACGGTCAAATTCGTCTGGCGTAACAAAACGTTGTACAGGCAAGTGTTTTTTACTTGGTTGTAAATACTGTCCAATCGTAACAACATCTACGTTTGCAGCACTTAAATCGTGCAGGGTTTCAATCACTTCTTCTTCCGTTTCTCCCAACCCTAACATAATACCCGATTTGGTACGGTTGATGCCTTGGTCTTTTAAATATTTCAAAACACCCAAACTACGGTCGTATTTCGCTTGAATTCGCACTTCGCGTGTCAAACGGCGTACGGTTTCCATATTGTGCGATACCACTTCTGGAGACACTTCCACAATACGATCTAGATGGCGTTCAATGCCTTGAAAATCTGGAATTAAAGTTTCTAAAGTCGTCGTAGGATTCATTCGGCGCACGGCTTTTACCGTTTCTGCCCAAATAATGCTTCCCATATCTTTTAAATCATCACGGTCTACCGAAGTCAACACCGCATGCTTAATTTTCATAATTTTTATAGAACGCGCTACTTTTTCAGGCTCGTCCCACGCAACTGTTTCTGGTCGTCCTGTTTTTACACCACAAAATCCGCACGAGCGCGTACATACATTTCCTAAAATCATAAACGTCGCTGTTCCTTCGCCCCAACATTCGCCCATATTCGGACAGCTTCCAGAGGTGCAAATCGTATTTAGTTTGTACTTATCTACCAAGCCACGAAGTTCTGTATATTTCTTTCCCGTTGGAAGCTTCACGCGAAGCCATTTCGGTTTTCCTTTTGGAGGTAATACACTTGCAGTTGTTTCTGTACTCATAAATCTTTTTCTTCTATGTGTAATTGAGCTACAAAGATACAAAGAATCTTATTGTTTATAGGATGTTCGTTTTTTTGTTTTTTTTTGTGGATATGTCTTTTCGTCGATTTGTCGATTTGTTCTTTCATTATCAACAACGAACAACAAACAACAAATAACGAACAACAAATAACGAAATTTAAAATGTAAAGCTCAAAATGTGTCACATCGAGCGCAGTCGAGATGTAAAATGAAAAAGTAATTTCCTAACACCCAACACCCAACACCCAACACCCAACACCCAACACCCAACACCCAACACCCAACACCCAACACCCAACACCCAACACCCAACACCTAACACCCAAAACCTGACAGACTGAGCCAAGTCGAAGTCAACACCTACAAAACAACCAAATACCAAACCGAGAATCCTACCAAAAACAAAATTCCAAACCAGCTTAAAATTCGCAATCCTAGCTTTGGTTGCCAAGCTTTTGGCGTGTGTTTACTTGTGATGAGGATGTAATTGGAAATAGCATAAAAAGGCGCGGTGACAAACGATAAAATGGTAGCAATTTCAATAAGCATCGCCATTTCTGATAAAAACTGTGTCATGATGATAATGGTTCCTGCAACGAGTACCAACATCCAAAAAATATAACTGTGTTTGATGTATTTCCCAAAGAGTAGTTGACTCGTTTTTGCCATTGCTCTTGGAGACGCATCTAAGGTTGTTAGTGTTGTGCTAAACATGGTTGTAAATGCTGCAATCGCAATGATGATGTACATGCCGCTTCCTAGGTTTTGCGTATATAAATCAATGAGTTGTTTGGCAAATACGCCGCCTTTTGGAGAGAATTCGATACCAGAATCGAACATGACGTATGCACCTAACGCCATAAAACAGATGCCTAAAATGATGGTAATGATAAAACCAAAATCGAAGTCGAATAGTGCGGTTTTGGGAGTGAATTTGTCTGTTTCTTGTCGTTTTTCAATTGCCCATAGCGAGTGCCATATTGAAATATCAAGCGGTGCAGGCATCCATCCCATAAAAACAATTAGTAGTGTCATGCCGCCAATTTCTGTTGGAAATACTTGTCCTGCAGTTAACGCTTCGTTTCCGTCAGTAAACGCAAAAAACACCGCAATAACCGTACTTATGGTTAGTGTGATGATGATAAATTTCATCAGTTTATCTAAAAACGAGTAGCGTCCCATCGCTAATACTCCTAAGCATATAAAAGTGATGATTGTACTCCAAATTCCCATTGAAAAATCGAGTCCGAAGAGTTGTTTTGCCAATCCTGCGGTTACAATGGTAACGGCGGTTTGTATGGTAAACATGGTGGCAAATGTGAGTAGGAAATAGGCAATTAACAATCCCTTGCCTAGTTTTTTGTAACCTTCTAACAAACTTTCGCCTGTCGCCGCTGCATATCGTGGTCCGAATTGGAAAAACGGATATTTACATAAGTTTACCAACAACAACGCCCATAACAACCCGAAGCCAAATTCAGCTCCTACTTTGGTGGAATTCACCAAGTGTGAAACGCCAATAGCTGCACCCGCAAATAATAAGCCTGGACCTAGTTTTTTAAGATTCAATTTCATCTTTAACTATACTATATACCATATTTACAATTTTTTTTGAGAAGTAAGTATTATTCTCATTTTTTAACTTTTCCACTGCTTGAAAATAGTTTATGTTTTTAAGTTTCAAATCAAAAATTGCTAGGATATAGAGTACACCATTTTTAGCTAAATCATTTTTCTCAGCAAGTGTACGTGCTTTCTTTTCATCAAGAAGCATAATATTAACATTACCTAATTCTTGGTTTTGTGCAAAAACTTCAGCTTCTCCTAAGTCCAATTTTTTATCCGTTCGATATAATTCTATTAACTCAGATCTAAACGCTTGGCACTTTTTGAACCAAATAGAGTTTTCTATGTAAAAATTTTCAAGAAATACATATCTTTTGGTTTGCTCTTCCTCTGTAATATTTTGAAAAAACTCATGCTCAACGGCTCTAGGAATGTAAACTTTGTTGTAAATTAAATTTAAATATTTAATTAAATTAAGATGATTTAAGCATATTAGTACTGATGTATCAATAATTGCACTTTTAAGCATATTAATCTTCTTTTGTAGCTGAAGAAATCGCCCATGCTGCTAATAAACCTAAACCTAAAGCTAATAGTACTTTTGCAGCACCATCATCTTTGTTTTTTGATTCTTTTTTATTTGTTAAATGTCCTTTATTTAATTGTTTATCTAGGAAGCTTGCAATTTTTTTTATTGAATTATCAATATCATAAAAATTTATAGGAAAAAATTTAACATTATTTCCCTTTACTGGAATATTGGGTTTGTTTTGGTGTTGATTGAATGCTATCACGATAGGCTTACCTATACTATCTGCATAAATTAATTCATTTTTTAAGTTTTCACTTTGATGAAGGTCAGTTGAGAAACTTAATATAAAAGATGACCTTTCAATTCTTTTTTTCGTTTCTGAATGTAGCAAATTACCAAAAACTCCTCTATATGGTAAATCTACATTAAAGCCATAAAGATTTGATAGTGTTTGTAATCTTAGTGCAGTGTTTTCTCCACTTTCAGAACCTACATTATAAGTAACAAATACATTTTTCATACACTAAAGATATTGTAATACAATAAATATTTCAAAAAATATAACAACTAACTTTATTTTTCTTGAATAATTTCAGCAAGCAGCTTTCTGGCACGTAGTAATTTTACTTTTACATTGTTCATGGGCTCTTGCAATTGCTCGGAAATTTCCTTGTAACTCAACTCTTGAAAGTAACGCAAATTGATGATTTCCTGATAATGCGGCTTGAGTTTTTTGATATCGCGCAACAACTTTGCTAAGTTTTGTTCTGTGATGATTTTATCTTCGGGAGTGGGCGCATCGTCAATGATTTGATAGACTTCTTCTTCCTGTTCTTCCGTAGTTCCTATGATTTTTTTTCGCTTCCGCAGAAAGTCTATATGAACGTTTTTTGATATTGCGATAAGCCAGGTTTTAAACTTGTAATTTTCATCAAACGTGTCAATTTTGTCAAAAGCTTTGGAGAAGGTTTGAATGGTAATATCTTCCGCATCGTTCTCGTTTTGAACGCGTTTGAGTTGAAAGCCGTAGACATCATTCCAAAAAGAATTCAGCAAAAAATTGAAAGCGACCTGATTGCCCAATTTTGCTTTTTGAATGTATGCTTTCAGAATCGTTTCTGCTATTTCCAATGCGTCGGTTTTGAAATCTTGTTCGCTATAAAGATACCAAATTGAACCATAAGTAAAAAGAGTTCCAAAAATGGAAGTAGATACAACGTGTCTTGCTCTTTGAGTTTATTCGCTGAAATTCCAATAACAAGGTATTGAATTGCTATACGAATTCCTAAAAGACCAAGTGCAAACAACCACATATTTGTGCATAGGACGAAAATGGTAAGCGCCCAAAATGCTACTTGCGAACTATAAAAAAGACCTAATAAGAATTTGTGAATGAATTTGTAATGTGTCGCCGTACTGACATGTCGTCTTTTTTGTCGAAACCAAGCTTTAAAACTTGTTTTTGGTTGTGAAATGGTAACACTGTTTTGAGAATAACAAATTGCGGTGTTCTTGCCCGTTGCAGCATCTTTGATGAACAAATCGTCATCGCCCGAACGGATTTTGATATGATTGATAAAACCGTTGACTCTAAAGAATTCGCTTCGGTGGTACGCCATATTTCGACCAACTGCCGTGTAGGGAATGCCCAGTTTTGTATAACTGAACGCTTGTACGGCTGCCATGAGCGTTTCAAATCGTATCAAAAGGTTGAGGAATGAATGTTTCTTTCTCGCGTAAGCGCCATAGCCAATAATAATTTTCTTTGTGCTAGAAAAATGTTGTGTGATTTCTGCCAACCAACTTTTAGAAGCAGGCACACAATCGGCGTCGGTAAATACCAAATAATCGTTTTTAGCGGCTTTGATTCCTAAGGTAAGTGCGTATTTTTTATTTCCCCAAAACGCTTCATTATTTTCTACGTTGACAATTTTGATAGTGTTGTTTTCAGCTTCAAATTGCTCCATGATTTCCAATGTTTCATCGGAAGAAGCATCGTTTATCAAAACAATTTCAAAGCTTTGATAGGCTTGTTGCAACAATTGCGGAATAAGAGTGTTGAGGTTTTTAGCTTCGTTTTTTGCGCAAACAATCACAGAAACAGGAAGATTTTGTGGTTTGCTGCGTTTCTTTTTTTCAAAAGCAAACAGACTAAAAAGGAGAAAATAAAGCAGTTGAACAGCCGTAACAGCTATTAAAGCATACAGAAAATAGAGTGTCATACAACTAGGAGCGAGGCTGAGAGATTATTGGTGTTGTGGCTCAGAGCAGGTGTCAAATTGATCAGGCGTTTTTCCACAGAATCCGCAAGCTTCTCCATTTTTGTTCAACATTGGATTTTGACTTGCGCAGGTTCCCGCAAATTTACCATCTTTTTTTGCCCAAAGTTTGATAGCAATTCCAGCAAAACACAGCAATAATAATCCAATCGTCAATAATACAAGTTTCATCTGTTTTCGTCTTTTTAAAATCTCTGCAAAGATACGGTTTTTTGTGGAATTATTTATGCGTATCTTGTAGTAGGGTTACATGGTACTTGCGTCGAAATGTTTTAATCGTTTCTATTGAATGCTTCGTGAGCATCGCCTCGAAATTGTGAATCTCAAAAATATAAGCTATGAAATACATAAAGATACTTTTTACACTGTTGTTTTTGGTGTCGTGTACGGCACCTAAAGCATTTTTTGATTACGATACACGAACAGATTTTACCCAATATAAAAGCTATAATTTTTATCCAGATATTGAAACTGGTTTGGAAAAATTAGACGAAAAAAGATTGTTTCGCTTGACGGATTCATTGATGCAAGCGCGCGGTTTTGTACGAACAGCAACACCAGATTTTTACATCAATATTGAAACAGGTTTTTTTGAACCAAATAATGATGGAGCTGTTGGCGTGGGCGTTGGTGGCACAGGAAGAAATGTTGGTGGCGGCATTAGCATAGGATTGCCAATTGGGAGTTCGAATCACAATCATGAAATTGTTTTTGATTTGGTGGATGTTCGGAAAGACCAATTGTACTGGCAAGCAATTGTGAAAGGATATTTTGACGAAGAAGCCACACCTGAAGAACGTGAAACTTATTTTAGAGCTGTCTTGTTAAAAGCTTTTGAGAAGTACCCGCCTGAGAAATGATAAGTGTTGGATGTTGGATGTTGAATGTTGAATGTTGGATGTTGAATGTTGAATGTTGGATGTTGGATGTTGGATGTTGAATTGTGATTTTTGGATTGTAAATGTTGAATTGTTTTTAACGTGATAAAGTTTAGAAATTCTCAGTACTAAAAAAGCAAAAAAAAGATGCTCAACTAACTGAACATCTTTAGTGAATTAATAAATAAACCAATGTAACCATCGATTTTTACCTAGCGCAAAAATCAATAGTTAAGTGTAAAAGTGTCTTTCAGTTTTGTATCTGAACTACCGCCGACGAAAACTTCAAAATCGCCAGCCTCTACCATATATTTTCCTTGATTGTTATAGAATCCAAGTTCTTTGTTGGTTAGCATGAATTCAATGGTTTTGGTCTCTCCTTTTTTGAAATGAACCAATTCAAAGCCTTTTAATTCTTTTACAGGACGTGTAATGCTTCCAAATAAATCGCGAATGTATAATTGCACAACTTCTTTTCCGTCATAATTCCCTGTATTTGTTATGTCGACAGTTACCTTGATATTGTCACCAATACTGAATTTGTCGCCATGAACTTTGAAGTTTTTATACTCAAAAGTTGTATAGCTTAAACCGTGACCAAATACCCACAACGGCGTATTTTCTTTGTCAATATAGTGCGACCAAAAGACGTTATCATTATCGTTGGTTGGTCGTCCAGTGCTTTTATGATTGTAATAAATTGGAATTTGTCCCACATTTCTTGGAAAAGTCATTGGTAGTTTTCCACTCGGATTGTAATCGCCATACAGCACTTGTGCAATCGCGTTTCCTGATTGGGTTCCTAGTTGCCAACCTTCAACAATAGCAGGAATGTGTTCTGCTGCCCATTCAATAGCCAATGGTCGTCCGTTGTTTAAAACGAGGACAATATTTTTATTAACGGCATAAACAGCTTCCAACAATTCTTGTTGTAATCCTGGTAAATCCAATTCCGTTCTGCTTCGCGCTTCACCACTTTGAAAACCATGTTCGCCCAATACCATCACTACAACGTCTGCAGTTTTTGCTGCCGCTACGGCTTCTTTCATGCCATCGCGATTGGTAGTGTTTAATACTACTTCTTCAATGAACGCAGCATGTCCGTCAACCAAATCAACTCCTTTTTCGTGTATGAGTGTGTTTCCTGTGTATTTTTTCATTCCTTCTAACACAGAAACTGCTGTGTTATCGTCAGAAGCAATACGCCAACTTCCTAATGGACTGTTTTTATCAGCAGCAAGCGGACCAATCAACGCTATTTTTTGTCCTTTCTTTTGCAGTGGAAGTAGATTCTGTTCGTTTTTTAATAATACAATAGATTTTTTAGCTACATCCAATACTGCTTCGTGATGTTCCGCTTTTCCAATGACTGCTTTTTCGGTTTCAGAATCGCAATAGATATATGGATTGTCAAACAATCCCAATTCGAACTTTACTTTTAAAATTCTACGGACAGCGTCGTCAATAACACTTTCGGCAACAATGCCATCTTCCACCAACTGCACCAACTCACGAATGTATACGTATCCTTCCATGTCTAAGTCAGAACCTGCTTTTGAAGCAATGATAGCTGCTTGACGTTTGTCTTTGGCATGTCCCCAAAAAATCAACTCGTTGATAGAAGCCCAATCGGACACCACAAAACCTTCAAAATTCCATGCGCCTTTTAGGATATCGCGTTGAAGAAATTCACTTCCAGTTACTGGAATGCCATTCAATTCGTTGAACGAATTCATAAAGGTTTTAACGCCGCTATCAGCCGCCGCTTTAAATGGCGGAAGTACCGTGTTGTATAATGTAGAAGTTCCAATATCGACACTGTTGTATTCTTTTCCCGCTTCTGAAAACCCGTATGCGGCAAAGTGTTTGGCACAGGCTGCAATAGAATGTTTGTCTGACAAGTCATCGCCTTGAAAACCTTGTACACGTGCGCGGGCAATTTTACTTCCCAAATACGGATCTTCTCCGCCGCCTTCCATAACGCGTCCCCAACGTGGATCTCTTGAAATATCTACCATTGGAGCAAATGTCCAGTTAATTCCTGCTGCAGACGCTTCGGTTGCTGCCACACGCGCTGATTTTTCAATGGCTTCCAAATCCCAACTTGCAGATTCTGCTAGCGGAATTGGACTGAGTGTTTTGTATCCGTGAATCACGTCAAATCCTATCAATAAAGGAATGCCTAAGCGTGTTTCTTCTACAGCAATGCGTTGTACTTCTTTTACATTTTCAGCACCGCGAACGCTCAACATAGCTCCAACCCAACCTTTTCGAAGATGTTCGTATTTTAATTTGGCAGAACCTTCTTTTGGTGTAGGTCCAGTAACATCCCAAAAACCGTTGTATAAATTCATTTGTCCCACTTTTTCATCCAGTGTCATTTTTTCAAGTAACGAATCTACTCGTTGTTCAATGGGTGTTATTTTTAAAACTTCCATGTTTGCATTACTTTTTTTGTTCATGACAAATCCAAAAAAACTAAACGTCATTCCTGCTGCTATTAGTATTTTGTAGTGTCTTTTAATCATCGGTTTAGGTGTTTTGGATTGTTGTTGTAAAAGTATGATATTAAACTATGCTGAATTATACATAAATAATCAAAACATGATATTTTTTTACAATTAGAAGTCAAAAAAAGTTTAAAAATGATAAAATAGTATCATAATACTTTTTGGATTCCGTTAAATTCTGCACGGAACTCACTTGGAGTTGCTTTTTTTATTTTTTTAAACATTCTATTAAAATGTGCTAGATTGTTAAAGCCACATTTATATGCGATTTCACCTACGCTCATATCGGTTTCTAGAAGAAAACGCGTGGCGTAACTTACGCGCGTGCTATTGGTAAAAGCGATGAAGGTTTTGCCTGTTCTGCTCTTGATAAAACGGTTAAAAGAAACAGGTGTCATGTTGATTAAAGAAGAGATTTCATCCAATGTAATTTTACGGTCAAAGTTATTTTGAATGTACTCGTAAATCTTCTTAATCTTATCGCTGTTTTCAAATTCGTTGTAGTTTGAAAATGAAGTGGATAAAAGCTTCTGATTTCGGGAATTTGACAAATCTTGTAAAATGGAAATAAATTCTAAAAAGTAGTCAATTCCAGAGGTTTTAGGGAGTTCGAGTAATCTCGGCATGATTTCTTCGGTAACTTTTTCCGAAAATAAAATTCCGTGAATCGATCTGTTTAACATATCTCGAATAGATTTAAACACTCTTCGCGATAAAAGCTTTTCATCTAACAAGTCGTTGTGAATGTGAATCGTAATTTCGTGAATTTCTTTGTTTTTGCAATTGTGCAATTCCCAACAATGTGGCAAATTGGGGCCTACTAGTACTAGTTCGTATTTTCCAATTTCCTCCATGTGGTCTCCAATAACTCTTCGAACACCATCGCCATTGTAAATAAAGTTTAACTCGTATTCAGGGTGAAAATGTAGGGGGAAATCGAATTCGTCTTTCACTCTGTAGTAAACGAGAAAGCTGTCGGCTTGCGATAGTTGCGTTATCTCTCTATGAATCTTTTTTTGCATGAACTTAGGAGCTTGTTTTAACACAATTTTATCAAAAATATATTGACATTTGATAAAATTGTATTAAACATTTGTTAATATTGAATATACATTTGTGCAAATAAAATGATTTTTTGTTAAAAAGATGAAAATAATGTAACGTGTTTATTGAATTTTTAATAATAAACGTCCTTTAAAATGCTTTTTATCTAACAAATAGCCTAATTAATTAACACTTATGAAAAACAAATTTTTAAAAAACTTTTTCCTGATACTACTGCTGTCTTCCTTCAGTATTTTATCTGCGCAAGACATTTCAGGAGTTGTTTCAGATGCTACGGGACCAGTTCCTGGCGTAAATGTTTCCGTGAAAGGAACCAATAATGGAACAGCCACAGATTTTGATGGTAAGTACACTATTAAAAACGTAAAGTCGACCGACATTTTAGTATTTAGTTATGTAGGTTACAAAACCCAAGAAATTCCTGTAGGAGAACAAACAACAATCAATGTTACGCTTGAGTCCGATCAAAATGCGTTAGATGAGGTAGTCGTAGTAGGATACGGTGCAAAAAAGAAGAGTTTGGTTACGGGTGCTATTTCGAGTGTGGATGCGGAAGATATTAAAAGTGTGTCCAATCAACGAGTAGAGCAAGCATTACAAGGACGTACGTCGGGTGTAACGGTTTCGTCATCTTCTGGTTCGCCAGGTTCAGGTGCTCGAATCCGTATTAGAGGTACAGGTTCTAGTGGTTCTTCTGAGCCGTTATTTATTGTAGACGGTATGAAAGTGTCTAACATAGATAACATTCCACCATCTGACATTGAAAACTTAGAAGTATTAAAAGATGCAGCTTCGGCAGCAATTTACGGTACAGAAGGAGCAAATGGTGTTATCATCATTACAACAAAAAGTGGAAAAGGAAAAGACGTTAAAGTAAATTTCAGTTCACAACTCGGATTCCAGTTTTTAAATAGCGATATCGAATTGATGAATGCTTCACAATTTGTAACCTATATGAATGAAGCTGGTGTAACTTCTGTAGTAGATAATGGCATCGATACCAATTGGATTGATGAAGTGTTTGATACCGCGTTTATGCAACGTTACGACGTAAGTTTATCAGGAGAAGCTGCTGGGATTTCCTATTATGCATCGATAGCACATACCGATCAAGATGGTATTGTAGCTAAAGAAAATTCTTCATTCAAAAGAACAGCCTTGCGTTTAAACTTAAAAACAAATGTAACCAAATGGTTTGAAGCGGGTGTAAGCGCTACTACCTCATTTATAAAAAGAAGAGGAGTGCAAGAAAATAATGACACTAGAGGTGTTATTCAAAATGCGTTGGTGCTCGATCCGTTAACACCAGTAACATACGCGCCAGGTACGGTGCCGCAAGAAGTATTTGACAGAGCAGCTAATAACGGTTTTCCAGATGTTCCAGTGTTGAGAGATAGCAACGGAAATGTGTATGGATATCCAGCCTATTCCACAGGTGAAGTATTGAACCCTGTAGCGTTTGCAGATGTCAACAGAACATTAAATACAAACAATCAATTCTTATCTACCATCTATGGTAAATTTACCATCTTAGAAGGTTTAACCTTTACCTCACGATTTGGATATGAATATGGCGATTTCTTAAATGAAAATACCATCAGACCGTATTTTGTAGCGTCAGAAGCACAAAATACAACCTATACCATGTCAGAAACAAGAGTTCGTAATGAGCGTTGGTTGTGGGAAAACTTTGCTTCCTACACAAAATCGTATGGAGACCATAACTTTTCTTTATTAGCAGGGTATTCAGCAGAAGACTACGAAGTGCCAACAATTTCTTCACGAACAGGTTCAGTAGCTATTCCTGATTTTCCAGGATTCGATTTAGATTTGCCAGGCTACACAATTGATGACGTCACAGAAAATGTAGTGACATTTAGAGACAACTTAGTATCTATGTACGGTAGATTATCGTATGACTATGCAGGAAAGTATTTATTTGAAGCTTCTTTCAGACGTGACCGTTCAGACAAATTTCCAACAGGAAACAAAGCAGGTAATTTTCCGGCAGTTTCAGCAGGTTGGGTGCTTTCTAAAGAAGACTTTTGGAAACAAGATTCGTTTCTAAATTATTTGAAAGTACGTGGTAGCTGGGGACAAAATGGTAACAAATCAAACTTAGGAGGAAATTCAGACATTATCAGTATTACACGAAATATTGGCGGATTACCAATTAACTATCTAGGACAAGGCGGAGCGCAAATTACAGGATTTGCCAATACCAACCTTGTTTGGGAAACGTCTACGCAAACCAACTTTGGTATCGATTTGAGAGCGTTAGACAATAAATTACGCTTCTCGGTTGATTATTTCAACAAAACAACAGAAGACTTAATTGTTTCTGACGGAAGTTTAATTACACCAGGTTCTGCAGGATTTACTTCTAATGAATTCAACGCAGGAACAATTGTCAATAAAGGTTTCGAATTTGAAGTTGGATATGCAAACAACGACAATGCGTTCAAATATCAAATCAACGCCAACTTATCTACGTTAGATAATGAGGTAACAGAAATTTTATTCCTGCCACAAGGAACCTCCATCGAAGGAGCAGGAGCACCTCAAAACGATGATGGAATTACACGTTTCACAGAAGGATTGCCAGCATGGTACTTTTTCGGATATCAAACAAACGGCGTAGATCCAGCAACAGGAGAATTAAGAAGAGTAGATACTGACGGTGACGGAAACATCACAAATGCTGATAAAACCTTTATCGGTTCGCCACATCCAGATGTATTATTTGGAGGAAATATCGGAATGCAATACAAAGCATTTGACTTTAACTTGCAATTTCAAGGAAGCTTAGGGAATGATATATTTACATCGTTCAATCAGCCTTCACGACCTATCACGAACAAACTAGTTCACTATTTTGATGACAGATGGCAAAACCCAGGCGATGTTGCCGCGTTTCCATCATCTGCAACAATTACAGATGCGTATGACACTGACTTAATGGTGGAAGACGGTTCGTATATGAGAATTAAGCAAATACAACTAGGATATACACTGCCTCAACGTATATCTGAAAAGTTACATGTAAATAATCTTAGATTATATGTATCTTTAGATGACTACTTTACATTCACTAAATACCGAGGATTGGATCCTGAAATCGGGAACTTCGGATTTAATGATATTGGAGTAGATAGAGGATATTACCCAACCGCAGCAAGAATGATATTTGGGTTGGCATTAGACTTTTAATCAAAAAAACTTTTGAAAATGAAAAAAAACATTTTTTTAACCGCATTAGTACTATTTTTAGGTGTACTAGCTTGTAGTGATGACTTTACTACAAATCCGCCTGAAAATGTAGAAGACTTAGAAACGTTCTTCCAAAATGAAGAAAACGTAGAAGCTGCAGTCATTGGAATTTATGACTTACTACACTTAAACTACAGTAGAGATTGGCACAGTGCCTTTTTGGTAAAACAATTGCCTGGAGACGACGCCAATGCTGCTGGAGGAAACTCAAGTGACCAACCGCAACTACAAGACATTGACGATTATACCAATATTTCAACCGCGAATGGTTCTATAGAAAGTGTTTGGAATAATTTTTACAGCACTATCGCATTGTCAAACTTAGTGATTGAAAGTTTGGTAGAAAGTACCTTGAGCAACAAAGACAGAGCAACCGCAGAAGCAAAATTCATCCGAGCTTGGTGTTATTTTGAATTGACAACCATGTTTGGAGATGTGCCATTGCGCTTAACACTTCCGCAAGGAGCTGCAGATTTCGGATTGGCAAAATCGACAAGAGCAGAAATCTATGCACAAATAGAAGCAGACTTAGCAGATGCCATTGCAAACTTACCACAAAAAACAGCTTTGGCAGACGAATTCCGATTCTCTAAAGGAGCAGCAGAAGCGTTGATGGGAAAAGTATTGGTTTTCCAAGAAAAGTATTCAGAAGCCATTCCGTATTTTGAATCTGTAATCGCAAACAGCGCGCACGATTTAGAACCGAATGTAGCAGATGTTTGGGGAATTGATACAGAATTCGGTATCGAATCTTTAGTAGAAATTGGTTTTGTATCAACTTCAGGTAGAGATTGGGGAAATATCGCTTGGGGTGGAAGAAACGAAAGCAACTTACACGTACAATTAATGGGACCTAGAGGTGACGGAATTTTTGACGTAACGGGAACAGGTTTATTAAACGGTTGGGGATTCAACTTGCCTACAGCAAAGCTAGCAAATGCATTTGATGCTGCAGGAGACACTGAAAGAAAAGCAGCAACCTTACTCACAGAAGCTGAATTAATTGCTGCTGGTGGAGGTGTTGATCCAACAAGTGCTACTGGAGGTGTCATTTGGGATTACGAAGGTGCAATTCGTGTAAAATATGCTTCAAGAGCAGAAGATACAAGCGACGGTGGTGTTCGTGAATTAAACTACAGCACCAACTTCAGATTGTTCCGCTACGCAGAAGTATTATTACTTGCGGCAGAAGCATACAACAAAGTAGGACAAGACGGAAGCGCACGTACTGAATTAAACAAAGTACGAAACAGAGCTGGATTGCCTGATGTAAGTACATCACTTTCAGGAACCGATTTATTTGATGCTATCGTAGACGAAAAATTCTTAGAATTGGCACACGAAGGACAACGTTTCTGGGATTTAGTTCGATGGGGAAGAGCAGCCACAGAATTGGCAGGAACAGGATATGCTCCTAAAAATGATTTATTCCCAATTCCTATTACAGAAATAGATAAAAATGGAGAATTAACTATTGCAGATCAAAATCCTGGTTACTAATAGGATTTCAAAATAGCGTTAATTATTTATTCATATATACACTATTTGAATTGCTGTAACAAAGCAGTATGAAACCATGCTGCTTTGTTATTTTAGTGTATTTTTTTAATACGCGCCAAAATGACATCAAAAAATTATGCGCGTAGCATGTATAATGCAATTATCACCAACCTATCTAATCCAATGCCGCAAATGAAAAGACTAAGCAACGCTTTCATTCTTTTTATTCTTCTCTTCCATAGTTGTTCGCCTAAAAAGGAACAAAAAGTAGTAGAAAACACACCGCTTTTTACCAAACTAAACGCAGCGCAAACCAATATTACCTTCAACAATGCGTTGACGGAAACCGATTCCCTCAACTATTTCACCTACACGTCCATTTACATGGGAGGCGGAATCTCTGTGGGCGATATCAATAACGACGGTTTGCAAGATGTATTCTTTACAGGAAATCAAGTCAAAAACAAGCTCTATCTCAATAAGGGAAATCTACAATTTGAAGACATTTCTGCGCAAAGCAACACACAAGGAGACGAACGCTGGTACACAGGAACCACCATGGTAGACATCAACAACGATGGCTATTTAGACATTTACTGTTCAGTAGCGGGAAAAACAGGCAACAAAAAAAATCAGTTGTTCATCAACAATCAAAACAACACCTTTACAGAAGCGGCAGCACAATACGGAATTGCCCATGAAGGCAACTCCATTCAAGCTACTTTTTTCGACTATGACAATGATGGCGATTTAGACATGTATTTGGCAAATTATCCAATATCGCATCCTTCTACGTCTAACATGATTTACAAAAATCGGATGGAAAATGTCAATTCGATAGAATCTGACAAACTCTACCGGAACGATGGCGAAACGTTTACCGATGTGTCGGAAGAAGCCGGCGTAAAAAACTATAGTTTCTCTATTGGTATCGCTGCTGCAGATATTAACAATGACGGCTGGATTGACATATATGTCTCCAACGATTATAGCATTCCAGACTTTCTCTACATCAACAATCAAGATGGCACCTTTCGGGAAGTCATCAAACAAGCTACCAATCAAACCGCTTTCTACGGAATGGGCGTTGATATTGCCGATATCAACAATGACGGTTTTTTAGACATCTTTCAAGCAGATATGGACGCTGACAACAATCGCCGTTCAAAAGCCAATATGGCAAGTATGAATCCGCGATTATTTCATGAAACGGTATTCTACGGATTTCACTACCAATACATGCACAATTGTTTTCAACTGAATACAGGTTATATGGAAAACGGTGTGCCAAAATTTTCTAATATTTCACGACTTACAGGAACGTCGTCTACCGACTGGAGTTGGGCACCATTATTTGCCGATTTTGACAACGATTCGCACAAAGACTTATTTGTTAGCAACGGAACGCGAAAAGAAATCAACAACAAAGACTTCTTTAAAAAAATAGGAAAAAAAGAATACGATAAGCTTTCACTAGTCGAAAAAAGCGCCAAAATTCCAAGTGAAAAAATAGACAATTTCATGTTCCAAAATCTAGGTGGACTGGAATTTAAAAAAGTCAACAAAGATTGGGGAATAGAACACAAAGGCTTTTCAAATGGGGCTATCTACGCAGACTTGGACAATGACGGCGATTTAGAAATCATTCTCAACAATATTGACGAAGAAGCGGTCATTTTTCAAAACAATGCATCAAACAATTACTTAAAAATTCAGTTAGAAGGAACTGTAAAAAACAAACACGCTTTAGGTTCTCGCGTCACGATTTTTAGCAACGGAACACAACAAGTTCAAGAACTCACACTTACCAGAGGTTTTCAATCGTCTGTAGCACCAGAATTGCATTTTGGTTTAGGAAACGAAACAACCATCGACAGTCTACACATTGTTTGGAACGATGGTGAAATCTCAAAAGAAAAAAATATCAAAGCCAATCAAACACGTAAGTACCAACA
Organism: Kordia periserrulae; assembly: GCF_003054265.1. Taxonomy (GTDB): domain Bacteria; phylum Bacteroidota; class Bacteroidia; order Flavobacteriales; family Flavobacteriaceae; genus Kordia; species Kordia periserrulae. Next base: position 263,925 of record NZ_QBKT01000005.1, read on the forward strand.
CCCAACACCCAACACCCAACACCGAATAGTAAAGAGTCAAGAGTCAAGAGTCAAGAATCAAGAGCTATTTACAACCGACATTGATTTTTCAAACACCATCAAACACACCGAAAACGACCATGACGATTTTGCAACGCAAGTATTATTACCGCATAAAATGTCTACACTCGGTCCTGCGGTTGCGACAGCAGATGTCAACAACGATGGTTTGGAAGATATCTATATTGGCGGTGCATTTGGATTGACTTCAACACTCTACTTGCAAACAAGCAAAGGTTTTACACCACAAAACACCAATGCTTTTGATGCAGACAAAATTTCAGAAGATGTGGGCGCTTTATTCTTTGATGCAGATAAAGATGGCGACCAAGACTTATACGTGGTTAGTGGCGGTTACGAATTTGCTGAAAACTCCAATTTTCTAAAAGACCGTTTATATCTCAACGATGGAAATGGAAACTTTCAAAAAAGTAACACGGCATTACCCGAATTTAACAGCAGCGGTTCGCGTGCATACACACTTGATTACAACAAAGATGGAAAACAAGATATTTTAGTCTTGGGAAGACAAACGCCAGGGAAATATCCGTTTCCAACATCGAGCTATCTGCTAGAAAATATTTCACAAAAAGGCAAAGTACAATTTGAAGATACTACTAAAAACTTTGCGCCCGACTTGCAAGGAATCGGGATGGCGACAAGTGCTGTCATCACAGATTTCAACAACGATTCGTGGGACGATATCATTTTAGTAGGCGAATGGATGCCGATAACGATATTGCAAAACAACAACGGCGTTTTTGAAAATGTCACGGAAAAAATGAACCTACACGAAACTACTGGTTGGTGGTGGAGCATCAATCAAGGTGACTTTGATGGCGATGGTGACATGGATTATATCATTGGAAACAACGGACAAAACTACAAATACAAAGCCACGGAAGACGAAACGTTCGACATTTATGTAGAAGATTTCGACAAAAACAAAAAAGAAGACATCGTACTCAGTTACTATGACGATGGTACGCAATATCCTGTGCGCGGTCGTCAATGTTCATCGCAGCAAGTACCCACGATAAAACAGAAATTTAAAAATTATGACGAATTTTCTACCGCAACGCTGATTGACGTTTACGGAAAGAAAAACTTAGAAAATGCCTTGCACTATCAAGTCAAGTCGTTTGCGAGTATCTATCTGGAAAATACAGAGAATGGTTTCAAAATACACAAATTACCTGTGGAAGCGCAAGTATCAAGCATCAATCAAATTTTGGTCAAAGACTACGATAATGACGGACAGTTAGATGCGCTTATTGCAGGTAATTTGTACAATTCGGAAGTAGAAACACCGCGAAACGACGCGAGTTACGGAATGTTTCTAAAAGGTGATGGTCACGGAAACTTTCAAGCGGTGCCAGTAACACAAAGCGGATTTTTTACTACGGGCGATGTCAAGGACTTGCAGCATATCAACATAGGAAACGCACCGTATATTCTATCCATCAAAAACAACGATTACATACAATTTATCAAACATAACAACAAACACTAATTGTAGTCAAAAACAATCTTTTACACCAAAACTACATGAATAAAATAACCGTATTTGTGTTGCTCCTCACCCTAATGAGTTGCAAAGAAAAAGTAGCAACACCTACAGAATTAGTAGCTGAAATTGAATATAAAATTCCAGCAAAACTGGGCGAAGGCGCTTTTTGGGATTATAAAAACAATCAATTGTATTGGGTAGATATTATTGGGGAATCACTCAATGTGTACAATCCAGAAAACAAAACGAATAAGCACATCAAAATGCCGGCTCCAATCGGAACCGTCGTGCCTTCTGAAGAAAAAAACATCGTAATAGTAGCACTCAATGATGGTGTGTATGTGGTGAATGTTGCCACAGAAAAAATCATAAAACTCACCGATGTAGAAGCCGAAAACCTTGGAACACGCCTAAACGATGGAAAATGCGATCCGAATGGGAATCTGTGGATTGGCTCTATGGATTACTCACAAACAAATCCTGGCGGAAACTTATACAAAGTTGACGCACAAGGAAATGTAGACAAAATGCTTGGGAACATTACCATTTCTAACGGAATCGTTTGGTCAAAAGATGGCAAAACGATGTACTATATTGACACGCCAACCACCAACATACGTGCGTTTGATTATGACAAAAATACGAGTACCATTTCCAATGAAAGAGTCGTAGTAACGATTCCTGTAGCAGAAGGTTCGCCCGATGGTATGGCAATTGACGAAAACGACACACTTTGGGTAGGATTGTGGAATGGAAACAGCATTGCCAATTACAATCCGAAAACGGGGAAACTCATTCAAAAAATAAAAGTGCCAGCGCACAATGTCACTTCGTGTGCGTTTGGAGGCGAAAATTTACAAACACTCTACATCACAACTTCAAGTTTGGACATGACGGAAGAAGAAAGTACCAAATATCCGTTGGCAGGTTCGCTATTCAAAATAGAATTGGACGTAAAAGGCGTACACAGCGACTTTTTCAAAAAACCAATCCTCAAAACAAATCAAGAAACGGAAGACGAAACACAACCATGAAAAAAATATACACACTTATCTTCGTACTCTTCTTCACAATCATTGCGTGTAAAACAGAAGAAAAACCAACCAATACGCTAGAAGACAAAGTTTCTGAATTATTGTCTAAAATGTCACTAGATGAAAAATTGGGGCAACTAAACTTACGAGGCACTTCAAGCAGAGTAAAAGGGCAATTATCCGATTCGCTAAAACAAGCCGTGCGCGATGGGAAAATAGGCGCTTTTCTCAATGTAACCAATACCGAATTTGTAGACGAATTACAACGTATTGCCGTAGAAGAAAGTCCCAACAACATTCCACTCATCTTTGCGCGAGATGTCATTCACGGCTACAAAACCATCTTTCCCATTCCATTGGGAATTGCCGCAACGTGGGATGCTGAAGTCGCAAAAAACTCCTCACGTGTAGCAGCGGTAGAAGCTTCATCGTTTGGAATTCGTTGGACTTTTGCGCCCATGTTAGATATTGCACGCGACAGTCGCTGGGGACGTATTGCCGAATCACCTGGCGAAGATCCGTTTTTGGCAACCAAACTATCAGAAGCGTATGTAACAGGATTTCAAGGCGACAGTTTAAATGACCCGACAAGTATGATTGCTTGCGCAAAACATTTTGTCGGTTACGGCGCAGCCATTGGCGGACGCGATTACAACACCACAGTTATCAGTGAAGCGCAATTGCACAATAGTTACTTACCGCCATTCAAATCGGCAGTGGATGCGGGAACGCAAACCTTTATGACGGCTTTCAATGAAGTCAACGGAATTCCTGCTTCGGGCGATACAAAAATGTTGACCACTATTTTACGCGAAAAATACAAGTTTAACGGTTTTGTGGTGAGCGATTGGGATTCTGTCAAAGAAATGATTGCACATGGTTTTGCTACAGATGAAAAACACGCTGCAGAAATTGCACTCAAAGCAGGGTTAAACATGGAAATGAACAGTGCAACTTTTGAAATGTATGCAAAAGAATTACTAAAAGAAGGCAACATTACCGAAGCACAAATTGATGCCTTAGTAGCAGAAATTTTACGCGTAAAACTTAGAATGGGCTTATTTGAAAACCCGTATCGTGTAGACAAAAGTGAAAATCTATACGCAGCATCACATTTGCAAATGGCGAAAGAAGCCGCAATCAAAAGTTCGGTATTGTTGAAAAATAAACAAAACATTTTGCCTTTAGGTTCAGCATCTAAAGTTGCTATAATTGGTCCGATGGCAACCAAACCGAGAGAGCAACTCGGAACGTGGTCGTTTGATGGTGATGGAAACTATACGCAAACGCCCGTAATGACATTTCAAGACAAAAAGGTAGATTTTCAATTTGTAGAAGGCTTATCGTACAGTAGAGACAAATCTACCCAAGATTTTTCCAAAGCAATTGCCGCCGCCAAAAAATCGGACGTCATTCTATTTATCGGTGGTGAAGAAGCCATTCTTTCTGGAGAAGCACACAGTAGATCTAACATCAATCTACCTGGCGCACAAGAACAACTCATCAAAGAATTAGCAAAAACAGGAAAACCAATTGTACTTGTTATCATGGCAGGAAGACCCATTACGGTATCAAACATTATCAATGATGTAGACGCCATTCTCATGACGTGGCATCCTGGAACGATGGGCGGACCAGCCATTTACGATATGCTATACGGAAACGCGGAACCTAGCGGACGATTGCCTGTAACATGGCCAAAAGTAGCAGGGCAATTGCCGTTGTATTACAATCATAAAAGCACAGGACGACCAGTGATTCCTGAAGAATTTGTGCAAATGGACAGCATTCCAATAGGTGCATGGCAAAGCTCATTAGGAAATACGACACATTATTTAGACGTTGGCTATTTACCGCAATATCCGTTTGGATACGGACTAAGTTATACCACTTTTGCATACAGTGATTTGACACTATCAAGCAGTAAAATTTCTGAGCAAAATGATATCACTATCAAAGTCACGGTGAAGAATACAGGAACGCGTACAGGAAATGATATCGTACAATTATATGTGCAAGATGTCGTGGGAAGAATTACGCGACCTGTCAAAGAACTCAAAGGATTTCAACACGTAACATTAGCACCAAACGAAGCAAAAGAAGTCGCGTTTACGCTTTCACTGGATGATTTAAAATACTATGACAACGAAGCAGTATTCGGCGTAGAAAAAGGAGAGTTCAACATTTTCGTCGGACAACATTCGGCAACAGGAATGAACGCTACCATCAAATATGAATAAGGTATACATCATTATGGGCGTAAGCGGTTGCGGCAAAACCACGGTTGGAAAACTACTGTCACAAGCGTTAACGATTCCTTTTATTGATGCGGATGCGTTTCATCCTAAAGAAAACATTCAAAAAATGACAAACGGAATCGCGCTTACTGATACGGATAGAAAACCTTGGTTGGAAGATATCAATCAAGAACTCATTCAGCAATCGCGCCAAAAAGGAGTTGTGTTGGCGTGTTCCGCATTAAAAGAAAGTTACCGAAAAATACTCTCAAAAGATATACAACATATAGAATGGATATACCTCAAAGGCGATTTCAAAACCATTCAACAGCGCATGCAACAACGCGAACACTTTATGAATGTCGATTTATTACAATCGCAATTTGACACGCTTGAAGCACCAACGTATGGAATGCATATATCTATTGAAAAATCGCCTGAAAACATACTCACAGAAATCCTAAAAACACTCCAACAATCATGAAAGCAACCTTTGGCATTATAGGATTGGGCGTGATGGGAAAAAGCATTGCCATCAACGCACTAAACCATCATATTTCGGTAGCGGTGTACAATCGTGAAACGAAAGATGAGGTCAATATTGCTAAAGATTTTGTGGCAGCGCACGCAGAAAAAAATGTGCAAGGTTTTACTGTGTTGAAGGATTTTATCAATGCCTTAGAAACGCCACGCAAGATTTTGCTGATGGTGAATGCTGGGAATGCAGTTGACCAAGTCGTGAATAATTTATTGCCGTTTCTTTCGGAAGAAGACATCATTTTAGATGGCGGAAACTCACATTATCAAGATACGAATAGAAGAATTACAACCTTACGCGAAAAAAATATTCACTTTTTAGGAGTTGGCATTTCGGGTGGAGAAGAAGGCGCATTAAAAGGTCCTTCATTGATGCCTGGCGGCGATTGGAGAAGTTATCAAAAAGTAGCACCTATTTTAGAAACGATTGCGGCAAAGGATAACAATGGAAAACCCTGTTGTGCATATTTGGGAAAAAATGGTGCGGGACATTTTGTAAAAATGGTACACAACGGCATCGAATACGGCGATATGCAATTGTTGGCAGAATTGTATGAAATCTTGTCAAAAAGTAACAATTATGAGGATATCGCGGCACTTTTCAACGCGTGGAATCAAACGGAATTGGCAAGTTATCTGTTGGAAATCACTGCAAAAATATTAACTACAAAAGAAGGTGACGACTATGTGTTGGACACTATTTTAGACAAAGCGGGAAACAAAGGAACAGGCTCGTGGTCGAGCAAAGCGGCAATGGAATTAGGAGTTCCAACAACCATAAAAACAGCGGCGGTATATGCGCGATATATTTCTTCATTTCATCAAAAAAGACAAGAATTAGGCGTGAAATCTGCAAAAGAAAGCATTGGCGAATTAAATATAGAAGCCTTAAAAGAAGCCTACAGTTTTGCAAGAATCCTCAACCTACATCAAGGTTTTGAATTGTTGCAAGCAGCTTCCAAAGAATACGATTGGCAATTGAATTTAGCGGAAATCTGTAGCATTTGGTCAAATGGTTGCATCATCAAATCAGCATTGCTTGAAAAAAGTATTGAAATCTTCCAACAGCACACGACACTTTTAGATAATTCTAGTATTATTCAGCAATTGCAAACACAAGAAAACGACGTCAAAAAAATCATCAAATACGCATTGGACAATCGCTTGAACATTCCGTGTATATCAGCAGCGTATAACTATTGGATCATGATGACAACTCAACGAACGTCTGCTAATATGATTCAGGCACAACGCGATTTCTTTGGCGCGCACACGTTTCAAAAAGTAAACGACACTACAGGACAAACGTTTCACTATAACTGGAAAAAGTAGATGGAAGCAACACTAAATATTCAATTACTCTTAGCCGTTTTTGCGGGAATCACAGTATTGTTAGTGCTGATTTTAAAGTTTAAAATACAATCATTTATCGCCTTATTAATGGCAAGTATTACGGTGGGAATTACTGCTGGAATGTCGCCTGTAAATATCATTCAAACCATACAAATCGGTATGGGAAATACACTCGGTTTTGTAGCGTTGGTGATTGGCTTGGGCGCTATTTTTGGAGCAATCTTAGAATATTCTGGTGGTGCAGAAGCCTTAGCGCGATTCTTACTAAAAAAGTTTGGCGAAAAGCGGGCTTCTTGGGCGTTAATGATGACAGGGTTTCTAGTTGCAATTCCTGTATTTTTCGATGTAGCGTTTATCATTTTAGTGCCGATTATCTATTCGTTGCAACGACGAACAAAAAAATCGCTGTTGCTCTACGCAATTCCGCTTTTGGCAGGATTGGCAATCACACATGCGTTTATTCCACCAACGCCAGGACCGATTGCTGTTGCGGATATTTTAGGAGCCGATTTGGGTTGGGTAATTCTTTTTGGATTCATGGTAGGAATTCCAACAGCGATTGTCTGCGGTCCGATATTTGCCAAATACATCGCACAAAAAATACACGTTGACGCTCCCGAAATCACTACAGAAATGCCACAAGAAGAAAACTATCCCGCCATCGGATTGATACTTTCCATCATCGGAATTCCAATTCTGTTGATTGTCTGCAATACCATTATCAACAGTCCGCTCGTAAGCGACAATTTCATTCCAGCATACATCAAACAATGGATAGGTTTGGTAGGGAATCCTATTGTAGCGTTGATTATTGCCAATCTAATTGCATGGTATGTGTTGGGAATTCGAAGAAAAGTCACGAAACAGCAATTGCTTGAAATTACTTCAAAATCTATGGCGCCCACGGGAGTCATCATTCTGTTGACAGGTGCTGGCGGTGTTTTTAAAGAAATGTTAGTCGCGACAAAAACAGGCAGCATGTTAGCGACATATTTTGCGGAAATTGGCATTCCAATCATTATCTTCGGTTTTTTTATTGCGGTTTTGGTCAGAATATTACAAGGATCGGCAACAGTGGCAATGATTACCGCTGCGGGATTTACCTCACCGTTGGTCATGGCGCAGGAAAGCATCACAGATATTGACAAAGCGTTGCTGGTGATTGCCATTGCTTCGGGCGCGTCCATCATGTCACATGTAAATGATAGCGGATTTTGGCTGGTTAGTAAATATTTGGGAATCAATGAAAAGCAAACGTTCAAAAGTTGGACAGTCATGACAACCATATTAGCCTTGGTGAGTTTCTCCATTGTTGCTGTCATTGCATTTATAAAATAATTTAACTCAAAAAATATGGCAACACACAAAAAATTAAGCTTGCGCGAAAAAATAGGATATGCTTTGGGCGATACCGCCGCAAACATCGCTTGGCGAACCGTTGCCTATTTTCTGCCAATATTTTACACCGATGTATTTGGCTTGGAAGCTGCAGTTGCCGCGACGTTGATATTTTTAATTCGATTGACTGATGGTGTGACCGATTTGATCATGGGAAATATTGCCGATAGAACCAAAAGCAAGTATGGAAAATTTCGTCCGTGGTTGTTGTGGACAGCCTTGCCGTTTGCTGTTGCGTTAATCTTACAATTTACCACACCAGATTTAAGTTTGACAGGAAAAGTAATTTGGGCGTATGCAACGTCCATTTTTTACACATTGACTTACACGGCGAATAACGTGCCGTATTCTGCATTGATGGGCGTGATGACGAGCGATGTAAAAGTGCGTACCGAACTGTCTTCCTATCGTTTCTTTGGTGCGTATTTGGGTGGAATCATTGCAACGATTGGTGTGATTGCGTTGGTAGATTATTTAGGCGACGGAAATCAAAATATTGGTTATCAATATACTATGTATGTCTTAGCGTTTATTTTAGCAGGTTGTTCGTTGATTACCTTTTATACCACGCGCGAACGTGTTCCTGTTATCAAAACAAGCAATTTGAAAGACGATTATAAGGATTTAATTAAAAATGTTCCTTGGTTAATTTTATTACTTATCGGATTTATCTTTGTTACCTACAACGTGATTAAGCAAAGCACGACCATGTATTACTTTTCGCATTATGTAAATGATGAACAGAATATATTTGGAAGTCTGGTCGATTGGGGCGGAAAAAAAGGATTGGCAGGTTTGTACTTGCTGTCATTATTGGTCATTTCGATGATATCTACCGTTTTTGCACCCGCGTTGACGCGATTTTTTGGAAAAGTAAAACTATTCATCATGAGTATTGTTTTTTCTGCAATCACAGCGGGCGCGATGTATTGGTTGGAAGCCAATCAAGTGGGAAGTATGTTTACATTGGGAATTCTCTCTGAATTTGGCGCTGGTTTGATGCCTGTATTGTTCTTTGCAATGTTGGGCGATGCGGCTGATTATTCCGAATATAAAAACAAACGACGTGCTACTGGATTGGTCTATTCGGCGGGAACATTTGCCATGAAATTTGGCGGCGGTATGGCAGGATTCATTACTTTGATGATTTTAAACATGTACAATTACGACGGAGAAGCAGTCGTGAAAACACCAGAAATGCTAGAAGGTATCAAATTGAATATGAGTATTGTACCTGCAATTTTTGTGTTGGTTGGTGTAATTGCGTTGTGGTTTTATCCGTTGACGTCTAAAAAAATGGAAGTGATTGAAGCGGAGTTGGAAGAAAGACGTGCTGCGAAAGTTGATGCGTAGTTGAATTGCTATTTTTTTATCGAGTCTTTTTCTTTCCAAGTAAAACCATCAAACCTATTAATGGACCAAAGGCTAAAACCGTCAAGATTATTGGTGTATTTGTCCAAGTTTGTAAAGTGTTTAGCAATTGAATGCTGATAATGGTGATAAAAAAACCTATGCAATTTACAATGGTAAGCGCCGTGCCTTTTAAGCTTGACGGAGCGTTTTGAGCCACTAAGGTTGAAAAAAGTGGTGAATCGGCAATGACAACCATTCCCCAAAAGAGAAGAAAAACGATAAATAGGTTTGCTGAACCCACAGAAAATAGTAGTGGAAACAACAAACAACAAAGACACGACAACGCCAACGAACTCATCGCGACTTGTTTTACGCCGATTTTTTGGGAAATATAACCGCCCAATACACACGCCAAACCTCCAATAGCAATGATTGAAAATGATGCTACAGGAATATTGAATGTTGTAGTGTGTGTTTTGTTGAATAAGTGAAGCATGCTCGGTACAAACGCCCAAAAAGCATACAACTCCCACATGTGTCCGAAATATCCAAACGCTGCTTTTCGAAATTTTTGTTCTTTAAAAATCGTTGGAATTGCTTTCAAATCAATTTTTTGAGAAGGTTTTCTGTACGGACCGTTTGGGACAAAAAATAGCATTACAATTCCGCCTAACAACGCTAGTACAGACGTCGTGATGATGACAAATTCCCACGGAAGTTCGCCTTTGATTTCTTTTAGTAAATGTGGAAACGCAGTTCCAATAACCAAGGCGCCGACAAGATATCCGAGCGATTTCCCCAAGCCTTTTTGGTAGTAATCGGCCGCGATTTTCATTCCTACAGGATAAATTCCCGCAAGGAAAAAACCCGTAAAAAAACGAAACAGAAGTATGCTTGTATAGGTGTTTCCTTTCCAAACGAGGAATACATTGCATATTGCGCCCAAGACTGCGCAACCAAAGAAAACCTTGGATGGCGCATACCGATCAGCAATAGATAAAATGGCAAATAAAAACGTTCCAACGATAAAACCAAATTGAAGTACAGACGTAAGGTGTCCCAATGCGTTTTCGTTGAGTAGAAATGTTGTTTGTAATTCATGCATCACGCCATTTCCAGCAAACCATAACGATGTGCAAAAGAATTGCGATAGTACAATGACAGGAAGTATGTGTTTTGGCGGATTCATGGGAGTGTTAGTTCATCAATTCCAATGCTTTTTCTACACTTTCGGTAGGCAATTTACAGGCTCTGTTGACGCACACATATATCAAGGTTTTGTCTTCGTAAAAACGATTTTTTAGCAGCGGCAAATCACTTTCGGTAGAGCTTCCACACAGAATAATATTCGGTAGATAGTGTTGTTGTAATTCTTTTGCTTTTGCGATGGCATTTTTTCCATTAATCACAACTTCATAATACGGTTGTGAGAGATTCAAATACAACTCCAGCCAATACGAATATAAATACGGAAATTCTAGCGCGTCGGGCAAAATGCGTTGCAACATTTGATTGCTTTTTGCTAAATAATCATCATTGCCAAAATAGTGTCCCAACTGAAATAGGTTGTGACTCATTACAGCATTCGCGGACGGCATCACGCCATCTTCTACGTCAAATTCTTTAAAATCAAGTCCAGAAGCATCACGTTTGGAAAAGGCAAACAACTTTTTCTCAGCGTCATAAAAATGTTCGTTTGTGTAGTGAAGTAACGATTTGGCATCGAGCAACCATTGTTCGTCAAACGTAATTTGATATACTGCCAAAAACGCATCAATCAAATACGCGTAATCGTCTAGAAAACCGTGAATTTCTTTGTTTTCAAGACTTCGCAGGACTTTCCAATCGTTCAAAATTAACTTTTCTTTGATGGCAGTTGCCGTTTTGATAGCTTTTATTTTAAGTGTTTCGTCACCAAAAACTTTGTACGCATCTGTATAAGCTTTTAGCAACAACGCATTCCACGAAGTAATGATTTTAGTATCCGTTTTAGGTGCCTTTCTTTGTTGGCGTTCCGCAAGCAGTATTGATTTCCATTGTGCAATTTTCTGTTGCAATGTCGCTGTTGTAAGTTGGTGTTTTTGAATGAATATTTCGTCTGAATAGACTTTGATCAACACATGTTTTTTGTCTTCCGTAAGTGGAATTTCATTCAAACCGAAATAGTCTGCAAACAAGCTAAAATCGTCTTTTAATATCTCTTGTAATTCCGCTTTTGTCCAAGTATAATACGCGCCTTCTTCGGTGTCGTTTTCTTCATTCAAACTGTCTGCATTGAGCGAAGCATAACACAAACCGTCATCGCGTAGTAAGTGTTGTTCCAGAAATTGCAAGGTTTGAAAAACAGTATTTTTATAGCGTTCTTCTTTTTGGGTTTGATAAGCATACGAAAACAACGAAATCAGTTGTGCATTGTCGTACAACATTTTTTCAAAGTGTGGAATATTCCAGTGTTTGTCTGTGGCGTAGCGTGCAAATCCGCCTTCCAAATGGTCAAACAATCCGCGATTGGCAATGTTTTGTAATGTTTGATTGACATGTTTTTCAACAGCAGTATCTTTTTGTGTAATTGCATAGCGAAGCAGGAATCTGTAGTTGCTTGGTCGTGGAAATTTTTCTGCTTCTTGCAATCCGCCGTTTTCGAAATCGAGTTCTTTTTTCCACGTATTTATGATAGCATCTGTAGAGATTTTAGAAAGTTGCAGAGCTTCTTCATTTGTGAAATTCTGTAGTACATTCATGCGTTGGACTTGTGCCTGCGCGAATTCCACGGTTTTCTCAGGATTTTCTTGGTAGATTTTGACGATTTGTTGCAGCGAATGCATCCAGTTTTCCTTCGTAAAATACGTTCCGCCCCAAACTGGTTCACCGTTCGGAAGCGTCACACAATTTAACGGCCAACCTGCATTTCCCGTCATTAATTGTACCGCTTTGAGATAGGTTTTGTCAATATTTGGATGTTCTTCACGGTCTACTTTTACATTGATAAAATGTGCGTTCATGAATTTAGCCACAGTTTCATCTTCAAAAGTTTCTTTTTCCATTACATGACACCAATGACACGATGCATAGCCAATAGAAAATAAGATGAGTTTGTTTTCTGCTTTCGCTTTCGCGAGAATGTCCTTGCTCCAAGGTTGCCAATTCACAGGATTGTGCGCGTGTTGCACTAAATACGGACTCGTTTCATTGATGAGTGCATTTGTGTATTTGTGCGTTTCTTTAGGAGTTTCCGAACACGAAATCAGCAGAAAAAAAAGAGATAAAAGTGAGTAAACAATGCGCATGCAAGCTTTTTTCTCAAATATAGCTAAATTGTGTTTTGTTTTTTGTGATTCGTTGTTTGTTTTTCGTCGTAAAATGAAAACCTACAAAACGAACCTTGAACGTTAGACATTGAATAAAAAAACTCCCAAAACCTAACACCTAATACCCAAAACCCAACACCTCATTAATGCGTAAAATTCCCAAAATACACCATATTGACATCCAATTCGGTATTTCCTAGTGTAGAGCCGTCGTGAAAGCAATTGTCCGTTGGCGCAATGTAGTATTGATATGGTTTTTGTGCCATTCGGATGACAGGATAGTCTGGAAAATGCTTGAAAAAGGTTTCGGCAACATTATACACATCTACTTTGCTAATGTCCGTCACTTCTTTGAGCATATTGTACACCTGAATCATCGACAGATTGATGTACAAAAAGTAACGCGTTTGCGAACCTAGATTGATGCAAATTCTGTTGCCATGTTTATACGTCGTATGCAAGGTCATAAATTGCGTGCCATCGTTGTGCATGCCCATGTATTTTTTCTCAGGAATGGTAAAATCTTCAGGCAAACGCGTAATGTCACACGCTACCATTTCTACATTCGGTAAGTTTGCCGTAATGCAATGTAGATGAAACGGTTTATCGTTGGCAATGGTTTGTAGAAAGTTGTGTAATTCTGTATTGAGCGCCAAGGTTAATTCTTGGTTGGCTTTGAAGCGTTCCATTACTTGACTTCTTCCGATACAGGAACTAAAATCTATCTCTTTGATGTATTGTTTTGCTTTTTCTGGAATTTCCCCAAGATAGATATGATTGTGATCTTTTAGTTCGGAAGTACTTGTTAAAATGCTTATTTCAGAAGCTTCCAAAGATCGCCAATCACGTTTTGGAATGTACGCTTCATCAATGTACAAAGGCATAAAAGATAAATTCTGATAATTTACCCGCGAACCTTGATGTGCGGTATGATGAATCACACCTGAATTGATTTGGATTGCATCAAATCCTTCTGGTAATTTTGAATGAATTCCTATCCCCTTTTTTATTGTCGCTGCTGTTGCTACTGCTGTCATGATTTTTCTTTTTAATATTGAAACTTTCCAAAATACACCATCGTAACGTCCAAATGTGTACTGCCTAAAGTAGAGCCATCATGAAAACAGTTGAAAGTAGCTGCAATGTAGTATTGATATGGCTTTTGCTCTACACGAATTACAGGATAATCTGGAAAGTATTTAAAGAAATATTTTGGAATGTTTGAGATGTTTACCAGTTCAAATTCGTCAGGGCTCATGCATTCTTTTAGCATTTTATACGCTTCCGTTAAGTATAAATTTACAAATAAAAAGTAGCGTGAATCTTTCCCTAAATTGATGCTAATTCTGTTTTCAAAGGAATGTGCGGTTTCAATGGTCATCTCTTGTAATCCGTCATTATGAAGTCCTATAAGTACTCTATCAGACGCTACATGATCTTGAGGAAGCATAACTGTGTTTGCTGCCACTAATTCTAAATTGGGATTATTTACACCCATACAATGATAGTGAAAAGGTTCGTTGTTGGACATGGGAAGTAAAAAATCATTCATTAGTGCGGTTGCCTTTTTTACCGCTTCAGGATCTTTTTCCAATCTAAAAAACATATCTCTTCTGTGTAGGCTTTCGTCTAACTGTAATGTTTCAAAACATTCACGTAGTTCGTCAGGAATAACGCCAAGATAAATGGTATTGAGATAATCTCGATTTTCTGGAGGTGTTAAGCAGGCAATTTCATCTTCATTTAAAGGTCTCCAATCTTTTTTACTTACGTATGCTTGCGGTGTAAATTTAGGTGTGTATTTTTCTCCTAAATAATCTACAGCAGCAGCTTTTTGTTTGCTATGATGTACGGTTCCAGAGCTTATTTTTAATGCATCCAAGCCTTCCGGAAGCGTATTGTAAACTGTTATTTGTCTCTTCATTTCCATTGTGTTCTAGTTTTAGTGCGTTTAGTATTGAAATTTTCCAAAATAAATCATCAACACATCTAGTGTTGTCATTCCATATGTTGATCCGTCATGAAAACAATGATCGGTTGCCGATATGTAGTATTGATAGGGTTTTTGCGGAATTCTTATGACTGGATAGTCTGGAAAGTATTTAAAAAATAGTTTTGAGATGTTATATAAATTTACGTGCTCTAGGGAAACACCAAGCTTTTCTTTGAGCATGTTAAACGCTTGTGTGAGCGACAGATTTACGTATAGAAAATAGCGTGTTTCGTTTCCTAAATTAATGGTGAATCGATTGCCTGATTTGTAAGTTTGATGTACTGATCTCAATTCGGCACCGTCATTATGAATGCCCATACATTTTTTGTCTTCTTCTTGATAGCCATCAGGGAGCGAATACGTATCGGCAGCAACCATATCAATATTGGGAAGATTTGCGCCAATAAAGTGAAAGTGAAACGGTTGGTCATTGGCAAATTCCGATAGGTATTCTTGCATCGTATTGCTTAATTTTAGTGTCAAATCATGATCGCGCTTCATGCATTCTTTTACATCTTTTGGTCGCAAACATTCTTTAAATTTTAAATCGTCAAAGATGTGTTTTAATTCATCTGAAATATCTCCGACATATATGGTATTGTAATAGTTTCTATTTTTTGACGCGGTTAACGCCTTGATCTCTTGGTCGGTTAATTTTCGCCAATCGCGCTTTACTACGTATGCATTGTCTTCATATTGTGGCACAAAAGACCAATCTAAATAGTCAACTTTCGCTTTTTCTTGTTGTAGATGATGAACGGTTCCTGAATTGATTTGAACTTCATCAAAAAAATTATCCAATTCGCTGTGTAGTTTTATACCGTTTTGTATGATTTGCATTAGTTGTATCGTATTAAGGTAGTTGATCAAATTGTCCTGTGTACACAATAGTGATGTCTATATATTTTGTTCCCATTGTAGAACCGTCATGGAAAAAATTATCAGTGGGTGCTACATAATATTGAAAGGGTTTTAAGTCCAATTTCAATACAGGATAGTCAGGATAAAGTCTATAAAAGTGCATGGCAATCGTATCTGGGTTGAGTATGATTTTTTTTACATTAACTTTTTTACGAATCAAGTTATATGCCTGAATCATTGTTAAGTTGGTAAATATCAAACTACGTGTTTCATAACTCAAATTGATCGTTATTCTGTTTCCTGATTTGTACGCAGTATGAATTTTAAAATGTCTGCTTTGATCGATGTGTAATCCTAAATGTAAAAACTCACCTTCCACATGAAAACTTGTCATCGTTTCTTGATTTGGCAAGGCTCGCGTGATTTTATGAAATTTAAAATTTCCCGTAGAGGAACATTTTTTTAAGAATTCGTGTAAGACTGTATTAATCTTTTTTACTTCCTTTTTACGCGCTTTAAATCTAGGAAAAACCTCATCGGGTGATCTACAATTGTATAAATCCAATAGCATGAAAGCATCTTTTATTTTTTTAGAAACTTCACCGATGTAGATGTTTTTGCTATAATTAGCGAACGTTTCTCCTGTGGCGTCTATTTTTTTCAATTCTGAAGTAGACAACGTTCGCCAAGTTTGCAGTGGAATAAAAGAACCTTCAAAATATTTTACGCCATTGTTTTCAAGTACTTCTCGTGTACCTGTATTTATTTGAATTTGGCTAGAAAGATCATCTATATGACCAAAAACTCGCATTCCTCTTGTTAGTTTCATCTATTTGTTTTTTACTCGATAATCGAGATTTATAATGCTCTGACGCTTGCGTCGAAATGTTTCAATAGTTTCTACTAAATGCTTCGTGGGCTAGCCCCGAAGTAGTTGACTATTAATGCTGTTAGATGGAATTCACCAATATTCATTTTACACTTGTAATTCTTTTTTGAAAGAGACCAATACTTTTTCTACTTCTGGATCGATCTTAATTTCGTTTGGTTCGTCAAAGCTGGCAATAATCTCTTCATACACTAAAGGTTCAATATCAAGTTCTGTAACAGTTGCTGCTGGTAAAGAAGAAAGAATATCATTTTGAATAAACGTGATCAAGCGTACCATATCTTGACAATAGATGGTAGGATTGTTAAATCCATTTTCTTCTGAATATCGTTGTCCTAAAAATCCGCCACCACAAACATCGTATACAGGACAGTTGAGACATTGTTCTGCAACTTTATCATGCGCTCTGTAAAAAAGTTGAAAGGTATCATCTTCAAAAATGTCTTCTATTTGATTGGTATGTACATTAATTTCATTTCGCGTAATACCTTCAAAACAAGCACGCAATGAATCTACCACTTCAATACTTCCGTCAGATTCTAATACAAGCGTGCCATTCGTTCGTCTTCCAACGAGTTGATTTCCAATTTCTTTTTGTCCCATGATGATTTTTACGAGTGTTTCAAACAAGTAAATTTTAGGACGTGTTTTATCTTGCTTCCAAATCTTGTACAGTGCTATAAACCAATCTGCATAGGGTGTGTAATTTTTATCGCTAAGCTTACCTATGTCCATATTTGGAGGCGGTAAATCGTAATGTCCATCTGGCAATAATAAATTAAGATTGTTTACTCCTAATGTTTTCATTTCTGCATACAATTCCTCCACAGGAATGCCTATATTTACCACCATTAGTAAACCTGCCAAGTAGTTTTTTCTTCCCAGTTTAATGGCTTCTGCTACCAAATTATAGGAACCTTTTCCGTTGTGAAACACACGATATGTATCATGATATTTTTCAGGGCCATCAATACTAATTCCTATGGTTATTTGAAGTCTTTTAAATAAATCAAACCAATTCTGATCTAGTGTTACGCCATTCGTTTGTACGGTAAAATAAAATCCAATTTCGGGTGCAGTATTTCTAAAAATAGCAACACATTTTTCAAAATATTCTGGCTTTGCCATCAATGGTTCTCCGCCATGAAATACAATTTGAACATGTGTTGTATTGGAATCTGCGCAATAACTTTTCAGTCTGTCTGCAAAGAATTGCATAGTTTCTAATGACATAAATTTAGGTTGTTTCAAATAGGTTTGATCTCCCAAATTATACATATAACAATAGGAACAATTGAGATTACACCTACTGACAATTTTTAATACAAAAGAAGTGACTTTATACATAATTATATTTTTCTGATTTTTTAAAAAAACTAGATAATCTCTGGTTTTAGAGATTATCTAGTCAACACTACTATCCTTTTGTAGTATCTGAAGCTGGTTCAGATGGTCCAGAAGGATCCATAGGAGCTGCCAACAAGAACGTAGGGTCAATTTGCTTATCATACCCAGAAGCTCTAGAAGCATTTGAGCTTACCGCTACTACTGGACAATCTGCACTTGCTTTACCTCCAAAAATTGCTTGGTAAAGGTCTAGCTGATCCTCATTAGAGTTTTTCAACGCTTTGTCAACAATCTCTTTTGACTTTAAGTTTGAAGTGATTTTTGAATTTTTCTTCATCGTTAAAAGTTTTAAAATGGTTAATATTATTGCCATCAGTAAGGACATGACAATTGCCCTTCATTTTGTAAGTAAAATGAAAAACCTATGTTGTATGTTATTTTTATGATTAGAGACGTCTTTGAATATCACTATTCCCAGGATCTCTATATCGTTGGTCTTTTACCGTTGATTTCCCAAAAGCATAACGCACAGCAAAGGCAACGCTTCTAGTATCGTGATAGTTGGTATCATTGATACGAATATCACCTACACGAATGTCATACAGGTCTTTGTTGCTCCTAAAGAGGTCTCTTCCCGAAAGGGACAAACTAAAGTTTCCTATATTCTTTCGTAATACAATTTCAGTTTCAAGACGATTACCGATTTCGGTATTCACGAGTGTAAAGGGGAATGTGTTTTTGGCGAAAACAGTTAGGGAAAGTCCTTTTTCTTTTGATAAGGTAAAGGCCTGATTCGCCGCAAGGCTATATAATAACGTATTACTGTCAATGCTTATTGTATCATCTGCGTAACTTCCGGTAGTTTGTACGTGCCCAAAAAGTGAGGTCGCATTGATTCGCCACCAAGGCTGTATTTTGGTTGCCATGGTAATGCTTGCAGTATATCTGTATTTGTTTCCGTAATTGGTTTTTCTGTTGATGATAATGTCTTCTTCCGAATTGAGGGGAAGCGAAAATATTTCGTCGTAGGTTTGACTTGCTGCCAATTGTGCAACCAAACGAATTTTTCCTTTGCTACGTGTGTAATTTAATTCTTGACGATAGTAGCGTGATGGATTTAAGAACGGATTTCCTTCAAAGAAAGTTTTGTCGGTCGTATATTCTCGAAACGGATTGACATCCCAGAAACTCGGTCGCGTGATTCTGCTCGAAACAGAAACTACAAAGTTGTGTTGGTTGTTGGGTGCATATTTTAAAAACACGGTAGGGAAGAAGTTGGTGTAGTTTCTGTCTACCACTTGCGCGCCTTCCAATCTACCTTTGGCAATAGTGTTTTCAAAACGTGTTCCTATTTGATATGACCAACGGTCACTTAGTGTGTGATTGACAACCGCATAAAACGCATTGATATTTTCATCATATTCAAAGAAATTACTACGAGTTAAATCTTCAATCCACGTCATGGCTTGTGCGTCTCTGTTGTCGAAATTCAGGTCGTTATCTACTTTGGAGAACGAAAATTTAACGCCAGTTTCAAAAGACAAGTTATCGTTGATGGGCAATTCTAAGTCCAATCGGAAAGACGTATTTTGGATGTCTTGAATGGCAGCGTTTCGAAACCAATCGCGAATATACAACACGTCATTGTCGTCTAACGTAACGACATCGGTTTTGCTAATTCCTGTGTTGTCTGACGAGAATTCTAAAAAGTCCATATCAAACGTCAGCAGCGTTCCTTTTTCGCTAAGTTTCCCTTGATAATTTAGGTTGAGCGTATAGGTACGGTCAGTTGCTTCGTCATTATTTTTGGTAAATGTTAGTGAGTCACTTACCGAATAGGCATCAAAACTTATAGCATCTCTGCGTTGGTTTTCGTCTGATCCAGAATAATCAAAGATCATTCCCACGATATGGTTTTTATTAATTTCATAATCGACACCCATATTTGCCCCTGAAAAGAGCATTTTAGACGTATTTTCTCGGTCAATAAAACGTGTTTGAATGTCTAATGGATTATTTGGTGGATAAAAAATGTCTTTTTCATAATTGGTCAAACGTTCACGATTGCTCAAATAGGTAGTTCCGTAAATATTCCACTTGGCTTTTCTGTAATTCAGATAGATGCTTCCTGCTTCCGAAAAAAGACGGGTTTGGCGCGCACTCAAACTGGCGTTTCCTTCCAAACCTTCTTCTTTATTTTTTTTGGTAATGATGTTGATGATTCCTGCGCCGCCTTCCGCTTCAAACCGACTCGAAGGTGTGGTAATGACTTCGATTGCTTCTAAATTATCGGCAGGTAAACTTTTGAGATAATTCATCAATACTTCGCCTGAAAGTCGTTTTCTGCGATTGTTAACATAGACAATCACACCACTATTGCCTAACATGTCAATGTTACCATCTTCATTAGTGGAAACAAACGGCGTTTTATTTAAGGTTTCCCAAACGCTGGTTCCAATAGTAAGGTCAGAATTTGCTAGGTTAAAGCGGAGTCGATCTGTTTTGCGTTCAATCATGCTTTTTTCAGCAGTGATGACGACTTCGGAAAGCTTATTATTTTCTTGGAATTGAAAGTTTTGGATAGTGTTTTTTGTGATGTTGATAGTCACGAGCGAATCCACATAGCCAATATGACTAAAATTGAGTTGATACGTTCCTTGTTGAAGATTGTTGAGTTTGTAGTAGCCAATACTGTCGGTAAGTACACTTTTAACGAGCGCATCATTCTGAATAAGACTGATAAAAACATCAGGAATGGGCGTTTTTTGCTCACTGGTGACGACACCTTCCACAGCATATTGGCAATGAGCCACCTCACTGCTAAAGATGATGCACATCAATAACATTCCTATTTTTTTCATATGATTTTCCCTTTTTTCGAAACGAAGTAGCTTTTTGTTTATCGTAACTGTTTGGTTAGGACAGCAGGAATTATGTACAAAATTTGAAGCATTATTTCTTTTCGAACTACCGTTACTAACTTACAATAAAAATATTATTTTACCTAAATAAGTGTAAGGAACAATAGCTATTTATAGGTCAAAGATTGACTAATTAAAACAGTTAGAAAAGGGGAAAAACACCTAAGTATGGTGTTTGAGAAGTGTTGAGTAGTTACTGAAATAAAGTAAAAATCCGCTTCTACCTGTGTGGAAGCGGATAGTTTGTATGGCATTATTCGTCTTTACAGCATTCTGATAATTCTGTCCAGTCGCTACGTTTTCCTCCACGAAGTAATTCTGGATTCATGTCAGAGATTTTTAGCTTTTCGATTTTCAGTTTGGTTACTTTCTTTTTTTTCATAAGTTAAAAATTTTGGTTTATAATCAACTAAGATACACAAAGAGGCGATAACTTTGGTTTCGGATTTCCAAAATTTGGAGTTTGGTCTATTGTCAACGAAAATATAGCAGCTGCACCACAAGGATAAGTATTTAGTTTTTAGTGTTAGCTACGAAAAGTCGCTAGTTTTTGAGCTAGCGACTTTTGCTATGAAGAATATTCAAAGTTTTAATAATATAGTTACTATGATAATAATAAAGAAATGAATCTAGGTAGGATACTGTCAACGATAATTACACCTAAAAAAATAAACGCCCTAAAATCAATGCTTTAGAGCGTTATTTGTGGAGTCGGAGAGAAGGAGTTCGAACTTTTTGGAGGAAGATATGGAGTTGATTGTGAATTCATTTTTAGAATCAGAAAAGATATTAGATTAACTCAATTTTTAAGATTGTTATTAGGCATGTATATTTTTTAATTAGAAATATATTTCTTATTTTACAATGTAAAATTACTTACAAATTAGATTTTTTAATGTTTATGTATTTTATTCTTTCTACTTAAAAGTAGGGATAAAAAAAACACTTATTGTAATGACTTAGAAGTTCCATTAAATTTTCAATTTTGGGATTATAAACCTAAAATTATACTGTATGAAAAATTTAGACTCAAAGATTGATCAAGAGAATCAACTAACAAATCGTGTTAAGTCAGCAGAGACAGCTGAGGAAAGTGATTCAACTAGTGATACTCAAGATGGACAGCAAACAAGTAGTTCAAGTAAGCCAGCTGGTGGAAAGGTTAAACCTTTTGAAGATGGAAACACGTTAGCATAAAGGCTATAATTAACAATATAATGCTTTAGGTATTCACTTATCTAAAGCATTATTAAAATACTATCCTAAAACCGATTATTATGATGAAACACTTTTTTCTTGTTTTTTTTTTATACTTCATAACGGCTACAAGTCAAAATCAACATGTAATTGACAGTTTAGAAATTATCATAAATACAAGTAGCGATAATAAAGTCATAGTAGATAGTTACAACGAACTAGCTTGGTTATTTACTGATTTTGATCCTAAGAAAGCATTTAATTATGCGAAAAAGGCTGAGTTATTTAGCGATTCTATTTCATATGAAAACGGTTATATAGATAGTCAAGTTAGAATAGGAGATGTTTATATCGAACAATACAAATATGAAGAAGCGGAACAAATTTTTTTAGAAGTATTGAAGCTCGAAATTAAACGTGACTATAATTATGGAATAGGCAGGGCATACAATCAGTTAAGTCTTATTTATCGAGATATAGAAGATTTTGTAAGGTCTTCTAGTTTTGGAGAAAAAGCCTTAGCTTATTTTAAGCGGGATAATAATGAATATGCCATTGGTATAGCTTTTAATAATTTAGGATATTCTTATTTAAAACAAGATAAACTCGATAAAGCGCTTACTTTTCTTCTTGAGGGACTTGCTATTGGAAAAAAAAATGGTAATCAATCAATGATTGCAGATTCTTTTTTGAACCTAGGATTATTGTATAATGAATTAAATGATTATGATAGAGCTTTAGATTATTTCAGGAAAGGTGAAAAAATCGCAAAAAATAATCAACTGATTCTAATTAACTTTTATAATAATATAGGAGTTGCTTACTTTGAGAAAGGAAACGATTCGCTAGCACTAATTAATTATAATTTAGTATTGGATTTACATAAAGAGTATAAAACTGATGGTAGTGATTCAGAGATATATAATAATTTGGGAAATGTATACTACATTCGAAATAATTTAGACAAAGCTCTAGAAAATTACACAAAAAGTTTGAATATATCCAAAAAAAATGGATTAAAAAATACCAAAGCTGAGGTTTATAATAATTTAGGTAATATTTTTTTTAAAAAGGATCAAAAGCAAAAGGCTTTAGAATATTATTTGAAAGCAGAAGATATTGCAATTAAAACAGAGAATGATAATCTTTCACTACAAATTTTAGAAAACATAAAAAATGTACATCAAGATTTAGGAAATACTTCTAAATCTAATGAATACATAAATAGACTTTTAGAATTTAAGACCAAATCAGCAAAACGATTAAAAAAGCTATTACAAATAAGGACAAATTTTGACGCAGCTCAGAAAAGAATTGATTTACTCAAAAAAGATAAAGAAATTATTTCTGTTGAAAACGAAAGAAAACAAACCTATATATACAGTCTGGTAGCCATAAGTTTACTTTTATTATTATTATTTTTTGCTTCAAAAAAAGCTAGTAAGGAAAAACAGAGGGCACAAGCATCTGAGATAAGACGTCAAGAAATTGAAAAGTCATTAAAAAATCAAGAGTTAAAATCAATTAATACAATGCTTGAAGGACAAGAAAAAGAACGTCAGAGAATTGCAAAAGACTTACATGACAGCATAGGAAATACCTTATCTATGGTTAAACTTCACTTTGAAACTGTGGAAGAAAATATCGAAAAATTTAAAAACTCAGCAAATGAAGAATATAAAAAAGCGATAGAATTATTGGATAAAGCGTGTAATGATGTCAGAAAGATTTCTCGAGAAATGGATTCAGGTGTTTTAGGAAATTTTGGATTAATTGCAGCCTTAGAGGATTTAAAAGAAATTTTAGAATCAAGTAATAAAATTAAAGTAGAGCTTAATATTTACGGTCTTGTTGAAAGACTAGATAACAATATAGAAATTACTATTTATAGAATTTTTCAAGAATTAATAAGTAATATTCTAAAATATGCAAACGCTAAGAATATTATCTTACAGCTATTAGAAAGAGATGATAAGCTGTTAATATACGTAGAAGATGATGGTATAGGTTTTAACTTTGAGGAGAGTAGAGGAAAAGGAATGGGGTTAAAAAATATTGAAGCCAGAGTTGAATCATTAAACGGGACATTTCAAGTTGATTCAGAGTCAAATAACGGAGCTTTTGTTTCTATAGAAATTCCAATAAAAGAAGAGATTTAATTATGATAAAAGTAATTATTGCAGACGATCATGATATCGTTATAGAAGGTGTTAAATCACTTTTGAAAGATTCTAGTAATATTGTAATTGTTGGAGAGGCTAAAAATGGAGAGAGTGCTATTTCTCTCATAAAAAAATCAGAAATAGACATCGCTATTTTAGACATTAGTATGCCAGGTATTTCAGGAATAGATGTGGCGATTCATATACAGGAAAGATATCCTAATGTCAAAATATTAATGCTTACAATGCACGATGATCCAAAATTCATAAAACGAACATTAAGAAGTGGTGCAAGTGGTTATATTTTAAAAAATCAAGTAAAGCAACAATTAATTGAAGCCATTATGGAACTATCAAAAGGGAATGATTATTATGGTAATAAGGTAAAAGATATCATAATGAATATGCATAAGTCTGAAAAGGTATATGGAAATGTAAATTTTACAACTAGAGAACTTGAAGTTTTAAAATTAATTGCAAATGGGTATTCTACACCTGATATCGCCAAAATGTTATGTAGAGCTAAGTCTACTGTAGATTCTCATCGGAAGAATTTAATAGAAAAAACAGGTTTAAAAAACTCGAAAGAACTTATTTGCTTTGCTATAAAAAATGGTTACGATTAGCTATAGAACTTTCTTAGTCTATTTACTACTAGATACAAAAACGGATTAAGTTCAATGCTTTCAAATCCACTATTTTTGAGAGCTTTTCGTACTTAAAAAAATATCTACATTAGAAAAACTTATCCCTACTTCTTAGGATAAAAAAATCAATACATCTAACAATATAGTTTATCAATAATTAATTCAAATTTGTTTAACTATTCAATCAATACTTTACTACACATAAAAATATATAGTAAGATGTTGAGAGTAGGAGGTAGCCTTACCAAATAATTATGAATTAAATATTAATAAATCATGCCTAGAAAAGCCTTAATTGTTGGAATCAATCATTATAATCATGCATCAAAATTGGATGGTTGTATAAACGATGCTAAAAGTGTAAAAAATGTGTTACAATTTCATGGTACTCATCAACGAGAAAGAAATTTTCATATTGACTTAAAAACTTCAGATCAAGAACAAATTACAAGCGGCGGCTTACAAGATGCCCTTTCTTCCTTTTTTCAAAGTAGAAGAGAAATCTCTCTTTTTTATTTTTCAGGTCATGGCTATGTAAGGAATGGGCAAGGTTATTTACTTACTCCAGAATGTAAAAGAGGAGATCAAGGAGTTCCTATGAAGGACATCTTAAGAATGGCTAATGATTCTCCAGCAAGCAATAGAATTATTATTTTAGATTGTTGCCATGCAGGAATTTTTGATAATGACTTTCTTGGAGGTAATTTAACAAGAATTGCAGAAGGAGTTACTGTTTTGGCAGCAGCAACAAAAAAACAATATGCCATAGAAATGGAAGGAGAAGGAGTGTTTACAAAACTGTTTTGTAATGCTATGGAAGGTGGAGCAGCAAGTATAATTGGGGAAATAACTCCAGGAAGTGTATATGGTTATATTGATAAAGCTATGGGGCAATCTGGGCAACGTCCTGTATTTACAACAAAAATACAGAGTTATGCTTGTTTGAGAAAAATAGCATCCCAAATCAATGTTGTTCAACTGCGTAAAATCATTGAATTATTTGAGCATCCCGACATGGATTTCAAATTAGATAGGACGTATGAGTATACCAATACGGAAGAAGCAATCTCTGAACATGTAGAAAAATTTAAAATACTTCAATTATACAATCGTGTGAATCTAGTAATTCCTGTGAATGCTCCACATATGTATGATGCAGCACAAAATGAAGAATCGTGTAGACTTACAGAATATGGAAAATCATATTGGACATTAGTAAAATCTGAAGTTATATAAATATGGAAAAAAACTACAAATATGATATCGCAATATCTTTTGCCGATGAAGATCGAAATATAGCATTAAGTATCTGTTTAGCACTAAAACTAGTAGCCCCTGAATTGATTTCCTATTATTATCCCGAACGGCAAGATAAGATGATTGGAAAAAAATTGAAAGAGGAATTAAAAGAAATTTACCGACATGATTCTAGATGTGTCATAATCATAGTTTCTCAACATTATATAAATCAAAATAAAAAGTTCGTACAAGCAGAAATCGAGGCTTTTATGCCACGCTACTTAATGGAGAAAGAAACTTTCTTGATTCCTGTAGTAATAGATGATACTTCAGTTACGAAAGTTGGGGATGAATTAGATGGTATTACTTGGTTTTCTTGGGATTATAATGCAGAGCACTTGGCAGATCAAATAAAAAGAATATTAGGTAAAAATATTGATGCCAGTTTCACTAATAAAAAAGAGAGTAAAAAAAATAAAAGTAGAGAGTCTAGCCAAGTGTTTGAAGCGAATGGTAATAACTTTCAGAATGATGTTATGTTTGGTAACAATAATACAATTAATAAAGGTAATATCAAATAATTTTATAAGATGATGGATGCACAAGGAAATACCAAAGAGGGTTGTAATGATGGCGAAACTCCTGAAAAAAAAGACCCTGAAAGTGAAGTAGTCGATGTAATAGAGCCGGATCAAACTGTTAATCAAAATACAGGTACAAATGTCGATGTTGATGAAGATAAAAAACCTGATGATGATATTGCGGATAAAAAATTTCAGATAAAGTCTCAGCAAGAAAAGGAAGAGACTCAAAAAATAGAAGTAAATGAAAATACTTTTGAACAAGATGTAATATTCGGGAATCGCAATACTATAAATAATAATTATTCGATTAATGAGCGTAATGGAATGCCTACCCAACTTGAACTTTTGGATACAAAGGAAATTAAGTTTGATGTACAATCATCTTCAAATAAGGCTATTGAATTCATTACCAAGGAAAACTTCATAATAGTCAACTGTGCACACTACGGAATTTCAAATAGTTTGATACAAACCATAGCTCATAATGAAATTTACAAGAATCATCAAAAACAAGAGGTTTCTTTTGATACCTACGAAAGTTCGGATATCGTTCATCTAATAGAAGATTGTAAAAGACAAACGCTTACTAAAGATTCAAATAAATTACTATTATTTATCAAGGATAGTAAAAACAAGAAAACACCAGCATTATTAAATTCACTTCGTAAAAAAAGCTATCATGGAAAGTTAGATGTACAGAAAAGACTAAGCTCAGATTTTCATATTATATACGTAACATATCATGAGGATCTAAATTACTTAAAAGAGTCACCTTTTGATTTTCATATAATTAATACATTTAAAATTTACACAAAAAAGTATGGAATCTCACAAGATCAAATACGAATCATTAGAGATGATCAAAAAGAAAATCATTGGAATCCTGATGAAAGAAATCTTTTAAGAGACTTAGATAAAATCATAGATGATCCAAATTTTGATGCGATTATAAGAAACAAGCGAGAAGAAAGTAAAACTAGCTTTAAGGAAATATTCAAAAATAAGCAGGAGCCCGTAGGTAAATATGTATTATTCGTAGCAACTATTTTCCCTGAATTACCTCCTGACCTTTTTAACAGGTACGTAAGGGTATTGATTGAAGATAAAAAAAAGGTATACATAAAAGATAAAAAGGTCAGCTTGCTTTCTATTTGGCAAGAAGATACAGATTCAATATTAGATGATTGCGGCTTGGAAACTTTTTATGTGAACAATCAGAGTTTCGTTGATTTCAAAAATTCAAATGAAGAGGCGAAGTGCAGAAATATACTTTTTCGAAAATTTACGCTATTTGCAGATCAACAAGCTCGAATTTTTATTGAAAAGCAAGCGTTGTTTACAACAAAAGTATCTCGCCCATTACACAATAGAATACATCCTGTAATTGCAAAATTAAATACATATTTCAAAAATTATTATGGAAACGAAATTTTAGTGTCATGGCTGAAATCACTAGAAAAACAAAGAGAAACGATAGTAGGTTATATAAATAAAGTGCAAACTCTTGAATCACATATTGAAAGTTTGAACAAAAAGAATGACATACTTAAACAAAATAAGAATATTGAAAATGAAGAAGATTTTCTAAAAAAATTAAAAGAACTTTATCCTATAAATTTCAGTCAAGAATATGAATCTCAATTAAAAAAACTTCAATATGTAAAGTTTTTATTTTACAAAGAAGAAGGAATTCCTAATAATGTTTCTATACAAACGACACTCAAACAACTAAATGAGTTAAAAAATTCCTTAGAACAAGAACTCCAAGAAATTAGGTTAAAATTGTATCGTAATATTGATATTCTTGATGAAAATATTTATTTATATGTTGACTTGCTCACAATGATTTTAGAAAATGATGAATCCAAAGAGTTGATTCCTCAATTTTTTTCAAACAGATTTTCAGAGGTAAGTAAGTATAGAGTTATTCTAGACATATTAACCAAATTTCAGATTAAAAATGATTTCTATAATTCTCTAGAGTTTTATAAACTCTCCTTAGAACACAAATCGGATACTATAAATGACTATGCAATACATCAGTTTGTAACACTGCTTCTTAAAGATCCGCTTAATTTTTACAAATACATTAAAGAGATACAGAATTGGTTTCCTGACGTGTCATCTTCTTTGAAAGAGTACACAAAATTGGAAAGAAATATTCTAAAGGTATATCTATTTACAATAACCGATCAAAAGAAGAAAGATAAGTATCATAAGCAAAATAGTAAGCTTATTAAAAGTGATGTATACAAAGCACTATTCGATAATTTTGAGTCCTTAAAAGAATCATTAGAGTTTATTACAAAAATGTTGTTTAATACATACGTTTTTTTCAAAAATGAAGATGATAAAAAAGATGATTTTAGGTCTAGACTGATACAACATCAACTCGCTTCGATAGTATCTTATTGGTATAGTTTGTTATGCCGTATCGGTGAGTCAGAAATAGCTGAAACTCAAATAGCCGAAAAGAAAAAACTTTTGACCGAAACCATTCGAAACATTTTGCCAAAAGATCAATCAAAAAAATTACTGTTGAATTTAAAACAAAACCGAAGAAATTTAAACATAAATGCTTCTAAAATAAAAGATATCAATGAGAAGAAAAAACTAAAGGTAAAACGAGGTTATTTAATTGAATTTATAAATCAACTAAAAAAATAAAGATGGTTAAAAAATTTACAATACAAAATAAAAAGTTCGACATGAATGACACTTCTAGAACTCATATTGACCCTAAAATATTTGAAAAAATAGTACGTACAGTTGCGCCAGATGATATCGAAATAGATGAAGAATACGAAAGATTAATTATTGTAAATGATAAAACAGGAGAACATTTTTATAAAAAAAGCTTGGGCATGAAAATGAGTTCTCTCTTAGGTCAAAAATATAGTTATCATATAATTAATTTTATTGAATTCTCAAAAGTTAAAGATGTTCTATTCGAAATTAGCGATCCTCGTGAAGGCTCTACAATTAAACTTAAAATGTCATTTGAGCTTAGTTGTATAAAATCCAAAGGCATAACAGCAATTCAGTTTTTGAAAAAAAATAAAAATGCATCTGTAGCTATATATAAAATTATAGCAAGTTGGATTCGTAGTTTCATAGAACAACACCCAAATTTCACGAATGATTTTTTTCGATTAGAAAAAGAGCTAAGAGAAGTAATTACAAATCAAGCACAAAGAAAAGGTTTTCGAATCAGAGCCATTCGCTTAGTTCCTATCGGGAATAAAAAAGTTGATATTAAACAACACATTACGATACTTCATGGAACAAAATGTCAGATAGCTGATGATCATATTGAAGTTAGGAACAAAATTGTGGTAAACCTTGTAAATGAAAGAGCTTTTTTGTGGAAAGACATAAAAAATCCAGAGGAATGGATAAAAGAAAAAGCAGATGCAATTATACAAAACGAACTTATAGACAAATCGTTCAAAGATATAGTAGATGAATTTAGAACAGCCTACAGAAGAAATATAAGTGCAAAATTAGATGCTGCAGTACGTGAAATTGGCTATTCCATTCAACACATAATTTCAATACCTAGTGATGAAATAGCGGAGTTTTTAAATGGCTTTGTTTTCAAATTAGGTAATCACGATACGTTTGAAACTAAAGAAGCTGAAATTAAGATAAAAATGAGCGTAACTGTTGAAGGTAAAGGAACTCAAATAAATGGTATTGATAAAAAATATATCAAACCTCGAAAATCAATCATTGAAGATATAAAAAAATTAACCATTGAAACAGTTGAAAAAGAAATGAGGACTGTGGATCCAGCAACGTATTATAGGGAGTTTCATGAGGTGAGTAATAATTTAGAATTAAAAATTAAAAAGCAATTAATTAAGGTTTTTAAACTTGACGAAAGTGATTTAAAAATTTCTATAAGCTTTCTTAAGACAGACTTGAAGGAACGTTTTGATAGGTTATTTGCTGAACGCGGAACTGTTATTATTGAGAGTAAAACAGAAAATATGTATTACGAAATCAAATATGGAGTCCAATTTGTTAATGATTGGCACATATTTCACAAAAATCACATTAAATATCAAAATGAAACTGCCCAAGAATATAATGATATAAGTAATTATATCAAAAATGAAATAGAATTAGAGGTAATGCGTGTTGCAGGTCCTTTAATTGAATTGGCGGATACAAGGAAATTAGATCAGGAAATAGAAAATTTATTTGAGCAAACTCAACATATTATTACAGATGAATTTGGATTGTTGTTAAAAGCTCCACGCTTACGAAGAGTAGCTCATAATGATCTAAATGATAATGAAATTCATGCTGCTGCATTTTTAGAACAGCGCAAACAGATAAGAGAGGAGTTAAAATTAGCGGTATTAGAAGAAGATGATGACTTAGTTGAGGAATTGTCAAAAAAACTGACTGAGTCCAGTGAACGTCTAAAAAAAATATCAGCTACAGACTCAAAATTCATAATCAAAGAGTCTAACGTAAAACAATTAGGTGAAAATGATTCATAAAATCCCAACTACTTCGCTCAATAAGCAAAACAATATCTATCGTGTTTCGGAACAATTAAAAAAAGAATCGAGGATACACCAAAACATTTATTTAATCAAAGTGAGAGGTATATGTTTATCATTTTCAGTATTAAAGAAAACGATACCGCTACTTTATGATTTTTCAAAGTTGCAGCAATGCTTAAAGATTAATAATGTGCATCAATTAAAAAAATGTACGGTATTATTGGTTAAATACAAATCTTTGAAGCCCATTTCCATTCAAATACATAGGAAACTATGATTAAAAGTTAGAGTAGAAATATAATAAAAGTTAATCACACTAAAAGAAAGCAGATGAAAAAACTACTACTATTTCTATCCAAAACAGATCTTGATATTTACAAAGAGTGCCCACAAAGCGCAAAAGATACACAAGTTGGTTTTGGATTATTTGTACTACTTACCGGAATCTTGGCATTTTGTTCAGGAACATATGCAATTTTGAATATGTTTACAGAATTTGATTGGAAAACAGAAACAGTTACCTTCAATACAAGTGGATACGTAATAGCTCCATTGTTGGGAATTTTTTATGCACTAATGATTATCGCTATTGACAGAGAAGTAGTAGCCGCTAAAAGTAAAACTACAGCACTAATGCGTCTATGTTTAGCAATAGTGATTGGAATTATAGTAGCTATACCAATTGAACTAAAACTACTTGAAGGGAGAATTGAAAAGCAACTTATTCAAAACTATAAAATTGAAAATAGTAATGAAACAGTCAAAAAGGAAACGGCCTTTCGTGATTTAGCTACAAAAAAGAGTCGTTTAGAAAAAAGAGTAAATGATGCACAGGAAAAAGTTGATTATTGGTCCAAAATTATGACGGAAGAATTAGCAGGTAGAGGAATTAGTAAAAAAAAAGGAGAAGGTAAAGTTTATAGGGATGCTAAGCGTAATATGCAACTTCATCAAAATAATGTTAAAAATGAAACAGCTCGACTTACTAAGTTTTTAGAAACAGAATATAGAGATGAAAAAGAATCAATTGAGAAAAAATTTGAAAAAGATCAAGTAGTGCAACAATTCGATTTGCTATCAAAGTTCCAGGCACTAGAACAAATTGTTGAAGAAGATAAAACAGGTAGTACTTGGTGGATGAGCTGGGGAATACGAATCCTATTTGTTTTATTTGAAATCATACCAAGTCTCATAAAAATTATGACGCAATCAACGGAATATGACTCTATGATAGAAGCGAGAAGACGTATGAACATTCAACTCATCAATACGGAAGCAAACAGAGCATTGGAAGATTTGGAAAACGATGATTACA
The DNA here is from genome assembly GCF_003054265.1 of Kordia periserrulae. Lineage (GTDB taxonomy): Bacteria > Bacteroidota > Bacteroidia > Flavobacteriales > Flavobacteriaceae > Kordia > Kordia periserrulae. The sequence continues at coordinate 296,366 of NZ_QBKT01000005.1, forward strand.
CTGGACAAACAGTTGGAAATTATGCTCCTAAAAAACACATACATCAAATCAAAACTCGAATAATTACATAGCATTTTTCTAGTAAAAAGTTACTAGATATAATTCCTAGAAAATAATTAAGAATAGTTCTTTTTTTAACTAGATATTAGTCCTGTTTTTTTAATAATAATTTTTCAATTTAATGAAATACAGGTATGACGTAGCTATTTCGTTTTCAGATGCTCAAAAAGATATTGCAGTTGGTATCCATGTAGCACTAGAGAAAATGAAAATAGAATCTTACTATTATTTATATAGGCAAGAAGAAAATATTGGTATTGACTTAAAATCTAATTTGCGAAAGCTGTATGAAGAGTATGCTAAACTAGCAATAATTATTTTTTCCAAAGATTATTCTAAGGGAAATTTTACCAGATTAGAGTTGAGTGCAGTATTAAATAGATTAAAATTAGAACCAAGTTATTTAATTCTAATAGTTTGTAAAGGAGCTAAAATCCCTAAATCCCTAAGTAAACTAACTTATATTGAGTGGAACTCTGACCCTCTAGCAATAGCGAAAATAGTCAAAAAAAGGCTTCAAACTAAGCCTAGTGTTAAATCTAGCGATATAAAAGTATTTCCAAATGTAATTACGATTGGTAGAAATAAACATGAATCCTTTTTAGCTGATCATAGAATTGATCCAATTACTAGACAATTAATTAGAGTTGGAGATAAAGTTGTCGTTTGCGAAAAGTGTAAATTGGTTTTTTTAAAAGAAACTTGGATTGTTTCATTAAATGGAATTCATTGCAATCAAAATAAAACTTTGAAAGAATTGCCGCTAAAAATTGATTTTCCGAAAATAGAAATAGAGAAAATTAATCGAATGATGTCTTCATTGAATTTCGAATTATATACTAGAAATACAGGTTTTTTTTTTTGAAGAAGTTTGTTGTAGCGAAAGTGAATTAATTTTTAAATTAAGTATAGCAAAGAATGTTTCATACTCAATAGTCATTTATTTTCATTCAGTAAATACCGAAACGTCTTCTTTATCTCAATTAACTTTAAATACTGGATTACTGATCATAAAAGTATCAAATAAGAATAAAGGGATAATTGTCAACTGCGGCGATGTTTCATATATATCTTCTGAAATAGGTTTTCTAATAAAAAATAGTGATTTAAAAAATGAATCTATAATTGTTGATTTTTATAATTCATTAATCAAGATTATAAAAAAATATCAAGATAATTGAGATGGGTATTTTAAGCGATACATTAAAAATAATCAAAGAAAAAGTTGAGAGTAAACAAGTAAAACTTTCATCTCAACTTTTAAATGAAGTTGAAGAATATGTTGTTAATAAGTCAACTGATAAGAGTATTGGATTTGAAATAGTTAAAAAAATTCTAGATGAAATTTTTGAGTATAAAGATAAAGAAATACAACTCGCGAAGCTTGCTAATAAAACAGACCATGATGCAGTTCAAAGTTTTGAAAAACTAAAAGCAATCCTAAAATCAGAAAAAAAGCCTTTTCAAAAAGATAAATCTAAGTATTTTATTCAATATTCTTTCTTTCTAATACTAGCAATATTGTCAATAATATTGCTAGTATATTTACTAACACTTCCTATACTAAATAAAAACTTATTACCTGAAAATACCTCTGGGCAGATAATGTATCGAATTTCATTAATAGTGCCATTTAGCACTATTATAGCATTACTTATATACCAGTATATGAATGCTCTAAAGCATTATCATAAAGCATGTGAGTCTATACATATAATGGGAAGTTACCCAGCCATTATAAAAGCTATATGCTCAAATGAAAAACAAAAACAAAAAGCCAGTGAGCGTTTGTTCGATATATTATTTGATTGGCAACCAAGACCAAGAGGATGGAAATTAAATAAAGCTTCAAAACACAAAAAAAGAAAAAAGAAAAACAAATAGATTGATGATTTTTTCTAGTAAAAACTTAGGAGAAACAAAATCAGTAGAAGTAGTTATAAAAATCATTAAAAACCTTTGGATATTTGAATAAGCAAAATAATAATTCAATGAGTTTCTTATCTAATATTTGGAAGCAAATTCAACATTTCTTCTTTACTGAAGACAAAGATGAATATCGTACAAATTCACAGACAAATACTAGTACAAATGTTGTAACTCAAAACAGAAAAAAATTTACAATAAATAATGTTTCTAAAACTTCCACAGGTTCTGAAGGATTTAGAGTAGTGTCAGAGAGTCGGCCCAGAAGTTGTATTTATTGTAACTCAAAAGGCACTATTATAAAAAAAGACAATAAATGGCATTGTTCAACTAATAGAAACGGTTGTGGTCATTCATGGTAAAAAATACAAAATGAAAAAATTTACAATAGAATCTATCAATAATATTGAAAATAATCCTACAGACCGACAAGAGCGAATTTCATGGTGGAGTCAAGAGCGATTGAAAAATGCGAAAGTTATGGTTGTTGGAGCTGGCGCAATAGGAAATGAAACCTTAAAAAACTTAGCATTGATTGGAATTGGAAATATTTTAATCGTAGATTTTGATACTATTTCAACATCCAATCTTAGTAGGACAGTGCTTTTTAGAAAAGAAGATGTGGGAAAGAAAAAAGCAGAAGTTGCAGCAAAGCGAATCAAAAAAATGGCGTTTCATGACGATATTCAAGTTTCATGGTTTCATGGAGACTTAGTGTGGGAATTAGGAACTGGAATCTATGAAGAAATGGATTTGGTATTAGGCTGTTTAGACAATGTGGAAGCAAGAATATCTATTAATAGACAATGTTGGTTAAGCAAAACTCCTTGGATTGATAGTGGAATGTATGAACTAGGAATGCGAGTAGAATTCTATAATCCCCCAAACGGGCCATGCTATCAATGTAATCTTACTCCTAAGCAATTAGAAAATGCGAATAAGCGATATTCTTGCGATCAGGCAAAATTAAAAGCGTTTGCAGAAGAAAAAATGCCTACAACTCAAATAACATCTGCAATTGTTTCAGGTATACAAGTACAAGAAGCTGTGAAATTCCTTTGTAGTCAAAAAGTAGAAGTAGGAAAAAAGATATACTTTCAAGGAAAGAATAATGATTTTGATATTTTCTCAAAACAAGAGGATCCGCATTGTACAGCACATGCAGAATACCCAAACGTGATTCCAATTCCTGTAAATGCGAATCACACATTACACGAGTTCTTACAATTAATTACAAAAAAAGAGTATTCTGGAAAAGGCGCATCTTTAGATTTTAGAGGTGATCGAACATTTGTTAAAACAGTATCCTGTAGGATATGTTTCTCTGAGATACGCTTAATGCGACCAACGTTTAGAATTTCGGCTGAAGAATTTATATGTAGTAGCTGTCGATTAGAAGGGAAATTTTTTTCAGACACAAATAGTTCAGTTGAAACAGTAAAAGTGACACAGGATATATTCAATTTAGAAAATACTGATGAAGAATTACTTCATTTTACATTAAATCAAATAGGAATTCCTTTTCAGCATATTGTAGCAGTAATAGATAAGGAAGACAACTATGCATATTACAAACTAAATAATAAAGAGACAATTTTTAATAAAATTTAATACTAATAAAAACGAAAATTATGGCAGATGTAACAGTAAGCTTTATTCATCCAACAGATGGGAGAGTAATAAGTGTAACCTTAGACGATTCAATGACAGGACAAGATGTCATCGGAGAACTAATCGCAAACGATTTTGTTCCACCTAGTAATGAAGGCTATAACCTAGCTATAAAAGGAGGAAAACAATTGGACAACCAAAGAACCTTATCCGAAAATGGAGTTGAAGACAATCATACACTAAGAGTGATTCCAGCTACAGATGCCGGATATAAGTAAACTATTAAATCCAAAGCGATGATGACACCTCAAGAAATTAGAAAATTACGCCTAAAAAATGATTACAAAGAAATGGTCAATATCAAAGGCGATATCATTACTTGGGAAGCTATAAACGGAAACGTTCCTTACATTGAAGCTTACAAGGTTACACTAAAAATAAAAGGAATCACAGGTAAAGGACCAACATACAGAGATACACATATTGTAAACGTTAAGATTCCAGCAGATTATCCAAGAGTAGCACCTGAGGTAAGAATGGAATCGCAGCCAGTAGTTTTTCACCCTAACTGGTACCGTGATGGAAAATGGTGTTTTGGGACTTGGATAATGTCTGAAGGATTAGGTCATCATATTGTCCGAATGGCTAGAACATTACAATATGATCTTGAAATTACAAATGAAGAAAGTCCTGCAAATAGAGAAGCAAATAGTTGGTTTTTAAAAAAGAAAGGAGGAAATATTTTCCCTTGTGATACACAACTATTACCCGATCCTACGAAAGAAAAAATGAATTTTTCTATGAAACCTAAAAAAAAGTTCACAATCAATTAGTATGAGTAAAGGTTTTGATAAATATAAAGTTTCTAGTGAATACGATGTAATTGATTTCACAAAAATAGCATTTGCCGAAAGAGAAAAAGAAATTATCTCCAATACTCAAAAAATCGATACGAAGAATAGCTTGTATATTTCTTCGTCTGCTAAAGAAAATATCTTTAGTCATATAGGATGGGGAAAAGATATATCATCAAACTCAGTTGAACAAGGAGGGTTATTAATAGGACATTCATACAAAAACAGAAGTGATAACTCAATTATTGGGCACGTAGAAGTAGCGATTCCCGCAACGACTGCAAAAGGTTCAATGACGTATCTAGAATTCAACCATGCTACATGGAAAATGATGATGGATAAACTTGACGCTATAAATGAAGCCACTATAGAAAGAGATTTACAAATCATCGGCTGGTATCACACACATCCAGGAAGATTATCAGTATTCATGTCTGGAACTGACATGAATACTCAGAGGAAAATGTTTTCGAAAGAATGGCAGTTTGCAATTGTTTTAAATCCACAAAAACAATTTTGGAGAGCATTCAACGGACGTAATGCAGAAGAATGTAATGGTTACATGTTAAGCAAGTAAATATGGAGAAGCTAGAAAATGAAATATTAAAGATAAGAGCGTTTTTTGATGCACATAATCGTATTAAATACTTTGAAGAGGTTAAAGTTGGAGAAAAATATATTATAGAATTTGAACTAAATCTTGAAACGTATATTTCACAAAATGAAACTACTGATATTTTTCGTTTTGAATTAGAAATTTCATCGAATAAACACAATAACGTCTTCGAAATATTTGTAAAAGATAAAACGAATGTACCTTTTCACCCACATTTTAAGAACTTCAAAATTATAAATAAGTGGTTTGTTAAGAGATCACAATGGATTGATTATGTAAAAAACAAGCATGATATTGTCACTTTTGTAAAAAGAATGATTCGTTCTTTACAATATCAAAAAGAATATATTAAGCCAAAATTCAGCGTTAATAAAAAAGCACGCGATTGGTATTTGATGTGCATTCATGAAGGTTCTGAAGACTTTCCAACAGATTCATTCTTCTCGAATCAGAAAGAGCGTTTAGAAATCCCTAAGGGTCAAGTTAAAAAGAAATTTGATGTACAAAAAAAGCAGACTCATCAAATTGTAAAAAAGATTAAAAAGTTTGACATTGTAGCTAACGAAAGTTACAATCCAACAGAAAAAATATTAGAAAATAATCGTTTTGAAATAGATCATAACTTAAAAACTCAAAACGAGAATATAAAATCTGACGCACTGTTGTACATATCCAACAATGCCAAGAAGGAAATATGGAAGCATATTCAATGGGGAAATCAAGAAACACAATCAAACAAAAAAGAGCAAGGAGGTATCTTACTCGGAAATGTCTTTTATGATACTGAAAAAAAAGTACAGTTTGGTGTTGTTGAAGAAGTAGTTGCCGGAACAAATGCTAGGGGTAGTTCTGTATATCTTGAAATGTCTCATGAAATTTGGGCACAAATGTTAAGTGATGCCGATAAAATCTTAGGAGAAAGGGAAGATGATCCACTACAAATTATCGGATGGTATCATACGCATCCCAATGGTTTAGATGTTTTTATGTCTGGAACAGATATGAATACTCAACGAAAATACTTCAATCAAGACTGGCACTATGCAATTATTTTCAATCCACACAAACAAATTTGGAAATCTTTTGTGGGAGAAAATGCACTAGAATGTAAAGGTTTTTTTCTTGAAGATGACGATTCAAATAGTCCAATCACTGAAAAGCCTACGGTACATAAAATTTCAAAAAAAAAAGTACTTCCATTTTCAATTTTAATAACACTAGTACTAGTTATTACAAGTGCTGGCATATTTCAGATATTCAAAAAAACTACGAAGAAGAGTGATGTTGTAGGGGAGCAAAATCTTTATAATGCTAGTGATTGTTTGCCTGTTGAGTGCTTATATCATTTGGAGCAAAACTGGAACGGCCTGAATGACTCTATTAGTAGCAATACTCTGAAAGAATAATATACTCAAATATAAGAATCCATAAGATATCATGAGTAATTCCATTATCATAAATAGAGTAAAACATCCTTCTATACTTGCAGATCATCGTGTAGATCCTGTGACAAAAAAGTTACTAAAAGTTGGCGATGAAGTATGTGTTTGTGCTGTATGTAAAACAGTATACTTAAAAGATGTTTGGAAAAATACAATGAAAGGGAAATGTTGCAAACAAACAAAAACATTATTATGCATTCCAAATACCGAATATGGTGTAAAAGAAACTCCGCCAGTGATAGAAAAAAGTTATAAAACTCATTTCTTGTTTTTTCTATTAGCTACATTTCTTTTTTTAGGACTTATTATATATTGGTATAATTTATATAATAATGAGCATATTCAAAAACAAAATCTATACTTCGATATTAAAAAATTAAGTGAAAAAAACAGAGATAAAAATAAAGAATATGGAAATAAAATAGATTCACTTGAAAAGGAAAATAATAATCTGAAAAATTCTAAAAAAAGTTTAGACTCGGTTCTAAATCGATTAAATAATATAAGTAAATCAACTTTCTGTATTGGAAAGAATATTCATGAAACGAATAGCGATAGTTATGATCAGAATTATTTAATGTTTCTAAAAACTTATGTTTCATTAAAAATTGATAATCTATATGTTAAGCCAAATCAAAATGATTATTTAATAATTGAACTATATAATGAATTCAATGTACTAATTGATTCCATAGAAGTTTATGTTAAAAGTAACATCGGGTGGAACAAAATTGATGTAAATTTTGAAATACCAAATCCTGGTGTATATTATTTAAAAAGAACAGGAAATGTACCTTTATTTTATGATAAAGTAAGTGGGAATTATGATTCATGTGTAGATAGTAATATAAAAATTTTAGGTTGTAGCAATTCAATAAACGAATATTATAAAAGGGAATACTATCAATATTACTATGATATCCATTATTCATTACTTACTGAGTAACAATACAATTATCCAAACCCACGCACTTCCACTGCACACATTTTACATATCTTTACAAAAGCATCAAAAAATAAAGATATGGCAACAAATAAACATGCTATTATACGTTATAATGCATTAGATAAATGTTTTAGTAATACAGGAAAACGATATTATATAGAAGATTTATTAGAAGCTTGTAACGAAGCGTTGTTTGAATTTGATCCAAAGTCAGACGGAATTAAAAAAAGACAATTATACGACGACATTCGATTTATGGAATCTTCACAAGGATTCTCTGCTCCGATAGAAAAAGTAAAAGATGGACGACGTACCTATCATAGATATGATGATTCATCATTTTCTATAAAAAATCAGCCATTAAATGATAACGAAGCCGATCAAATAAAATCTGCAATGTTGGTATTGAACAGATTTAAAGGGTTGCCGCAGTTTGAATGGATAAATGAACTTATTCCAAAACTTGATCAAACGTTTAAACTCTCTAATGAAAACCAAGAAATTATTGGGTTTGATACTAATAAATACTTAGTGGGAACAGAATATATTTCTCCTTTGTTCAAAGCCATTCAAAACAAACAAGCTTTAACGATTACTTATCAATCATTTAAAGCTAAAGAACCACAAGTATTACAATTTCATCCATGTTATTTAAAACAATATAACAACCGTTGGTTTTTATTCGGAAAAAGCGATGAATATGATGATGTAACAAATCTAGCGTTAGATAGAATAAAAAATATGGAACATGCTTCCATTGCCTATAATGACAACCAAATAATGAACTTCGAAGAGTATTTTGAAGATATCATAGGCGTGACAATGCCAAAAGATCAACCGTTGGAAAAAGTAGTTTTAAAAGTATCTTCTCAATTAACTCCTTACATAAAAACGAAACCTTTGCATGGCTCACAAAAACGAATAGCTGAAACTGATGAAAGTTTTACATTTTCCATAGAAGTCATTCCAAACTATGAACTAAAGAAAAAAATACTAAGTTTTGGAAAAGACATTGTTGTTGTAGAACCTTTTTTTTTACGAGAAGAAATAAAAGAAATTCTAAACAAATGTATAGAAAATTATAACTAGTGCAGAATCATTGCACATATAGAATATATCTTTGTGAAACAAGACAAGCTTAAAATAAAATTTGAATGGAGGATAAAAAATTTTTACAAATAGTAGCGGTACTAAGAACGCTCAAAAATACTTCTGATAGTAATCTATCAAAGATTGACGCGCTGATACTGGAATGTTTTTTACTAATACTGAAAAAAGAAAACATTTTACAAACTGGTATTATTAATTACAATTCCAACAGGATAGAAATTAAAGATACGATGAGTTCGTTGATAAAAAACGCTCTTCATTTCGAACTTGAGGAATTATATGAAAGTTACATTTACCATCTAATTAGTATTGTAAAAAAATATTACTTTTCTAGTTTAATTAGCATCATTACAAACATCCAGAATGATTTTATAGAAGAAAAAGGAACTGAATTGTTCGAATTCTTACTCGGTGAAACTGGCGGCTACAGAGATGCGTATGCAGATGCTCTACAGCCCCAAGAAGTCACTAAAATAATAAATCACTTCAAGCCAAAGAGAGCAAATTATAGCTATTATAATCCATTTGCAGGATTCGCTTCTCTAGCGATTGACTTACCCGATACAATAGAATATATTGGAGAAGAACTGAATATTGCAACTCAAGTACTGGCAAAACTACGCTTACTAATTCACGATAAACCTAGTAGTTTTATTCTTGAGCAAAAAGATAGTTTAGAAGATTCTTATGTCAATAGAAAGTATAATTTTATAGCCTTCAATCCTCCATTTAATCTAAAGTTTAAAAGAGATTTAGACTATCTATCTCATAAAAATAAATACTTTCTAAGAAATAATGCGAATGCGTATATCATATCAGAATGCTTCAAAAAGTTAAAAAAAGGGGGAAAAATGGTATTTGTAATGCCAAATGGTTTTTTGTACAGCAAAAATAAAAGAGAAAATGCGCTCAAGAAATTTTTAGTAGAGAATCAGTATCTGGAAACAATTATAGCGTTGCCTTCAAATATTTTAAACTTCTCATCAATTCCAGTAAATGTTATAGTATTAAACAAAGATGAATCTTCAGGGCAACATGTTCGCTTTATTGATGCTACTGAATTACATACAAAAGCGGACGGAAAAAGAAATGTGGTAAAAGTAGATAAAGTATTGTCTCTTATTGATAGTGATACTAAAAATCAATTGGTTCGTGATATCTCATTCCAAGAAATTGCTACAAATCAATACAACCTATCAGTAAATAGATATGTCTTTGAAGAACTTGAAATCTCAGAAGAAAATAAGGAGAGTCTAGTGCCCTTAAAGAAAATTTTAAAACGATTGCCAAGGGTAAAACCTAAACAACGAGAAGGAAGATTTATAAGGATAAGAGATTTATCTGATGATGAAACAAATCTTGCCAGATCGTTTGACGAATTAGAAGAAAGAGAATTAAAATCTAATGCAAATGTGCTAGTTGATAATTGTATATTATTGTCAACGTTGCATGCTAGTTTGAAACCAACTATATACAAAAAAGAAAAGCATCTGGTTTTTTATCCTAGACCAATGATTTTCGCAGCCACAGTAGATGAAGCTGTTGTTGATATAGAGTATCTAGTATTAGAATTGCAAAAAGAATATGTTTTAAAACAATTAAAAAGAAATAAAACTACAGGTGCAATACAGAAAATATCTATCAATGATTTACTAACTATCAATGTAGTACTTCCTAGTTTAGAAGAACAAAAAAGTAAAAAATTCGCTTACAAAGAAAAGATTGTTAGTAATAAACTAACGGAAGTAAAAGAACTAAAAGAAAGTTACGGAATTGATGTCGCTGATGAAAATAGTTTTCTACGTCACCAAATAGCAGGGCGACTCAAAAATATAAGAGGAGCGTTGAGCGCCGTACAACAAATTATAAAAGAACAGGTTGTCAAAGAGATGCCAGAAGTATTGTCATTGAAGCGTAATGAAAAACTACAACAAACGCTTGGAGGTTATTTGCAAATATTAGAAAGAGACATTACAGATATTAATAAAAGTGTTAATATCGCAGGACAAGAAATTGATCTTACAGCTATAAAATATTCAAAAATAGAAGTCCTAAAATTTCTAACTAACTATGTAGAGGAAATACAGGATCGTGACCATAATATTTTTGAAATTACATTAGATAAAGATCTTGAGTTATTAAAAGAAAGTGACGTTAAAGGAATATATATTGATGGAGATAAAGAATATCTGAGACGAATTTTTGACAATATAATTGAAAATGCAGAAAAACATGCATTTGAAAACCAATTAAATACGAATAACAAAATCAAAGTAGAGCTTCAATACGATTTTGAAAACCTCACATTACAAATAGACTTTACAAATAATGGAAACTCATTACCAAAAGATTTTACTTTAGAAGCTTATACCAGAAAAGGAAGTATGTTAGGGAAAAATGCGGGAAATGGACTAGGCGGCTGGCTTATAAATGAAGTTGTAAAAAAACACAAAGGGAAACTAAATATTACGGACAAAACTAGTGCTGAAATGCTGGAAAGTGAAGATATAACTACGATAGAAATAAAATTACCGATAACATTAAAAGAATAGCTATGTACAATATATTATGGTTCGATGACGAACATGAAACATTAGAAACAATAAAAGAAGATGCATTACTTGTAGATATTACACTTAACGGATGTAGTAATGCTGCTGATGGTTTAATAGAATTGAAAACCAATGAATATGATGCAATTATTCTAGATGGTTTATTTTATAAAAATGAAGATCATTCAGGCAATGCATTAAATGATGAAGCCTTTGGAGAAGTTGCCAAATACTTAGGAGAACAAAAAGCAAAAGGAATTACAATTCCTTGGTTTATATATTCAGGGCAACGTTCTTTTGTAAAAGATAAAAATAGTTTGGTGAATATATTTGCAGACACTTCCTTTGCAAATGGAAAAGTCTTTGATAAAAACATAGACGATGATTTTGAGGAACTATGCAAAGAAATTAAAAAAGCAGTAGATGCACTACCGCAAACACAAATAAAAAATGAATATGCTGATGTCTTTGAAATTTTTATATTAGGGTATTTACCAAATACGGTAAAAGAAAACCTAATAAATGTATTATTACAGCCATTACCAACAAATAACAATGAATTAAAAGCAATATTAACCAATATTCGTAGTATCCAAGAAAGTTGCTTTACAGCCATAGAAGCTAAAGGAATATTTACTAATGGGCTTAGAAGTTTTAAAAATAAAGTAAAGTACTTATCTGGAAATATAACTTGGGATGCTTCGCAAAATAAATTTGTGCCAACATCAACAGTCTATCAAACTCACGAAATTGAACTGCTGCAAAGTTGGCTATATCAGACATGTGGGAAATATATTCATCATACGCAAAATCAAGTGGATTACATGATTAGTAACTACAGTGTAGAAGCACTCAGAAATGGATTACTTGAAATTTTATTATGGTTCAAAAAGACAATGCAAGAGAATCCATAAGTATTAAAGTTTTAAAATACAAACTATGCTACAAATCGGTTGAAGGATTTTTTCCCGCAACCGATTTTTTCTGTAATAAATTCCCTATTTTGTTGCTCACGAGAAACAACGAATGCAACTACACTGCACAGGTGCTAAATATCTTTACATCAGTAAAATAAAAAAGCACAAGCAGTATGAAACTAAACGAAACAATGATCGCAGGAACGCTAAAAAGCACGATTGATAAAATCTGGAACGACTTCTGGACAGGCGGAATCTCCAATCCACTAACGGTAATAGAACAATTTACCTATCTTATCTTCTTACGCCAACTAGACAAACGTCAAGAACGTAGTGAGAGAAAAGAAAACCTTTTAGGAATTCCTTCAGAAAACCCAATCTATACGGAAAAACAACAGCCCTTACGTTGGAGTAGCTTCAAACAAAAGAATCCAGAAGAAATGTTTGATTTATTCACCAGACCGCAAAAAGATATTGACGACTTAACGGTTTTTGATTTCATGAAAAACATTGGTCAGCAAGGTGGCGTATTTGCAAAATACATGAAAGGCGCCATTTTCATGATTCAATCGCCAAAACTATTAGACAAAGTTGTACAGCAAATTGATAGTTTAGAATTAGATAACAAAGATGCAAAAGGCGATTTATACGAATACATGCTCAGTAAAATTGCGGAAGCAGGAACCAACGGACAATTCAGAACGCCGCGTCATATCATTCGGATGATGGTAGAAATCACGCAACCAAAACAAGACGATATTATCTGCGATCCAAGTTGTGGAACTGCGGGTTTTATGGTAGCAGCAGGATAATATATCTACGAAAAACATCAAGATTGGTTCAACAATCAGGAATTCAGAAAGCATTTCAACAATACGATGTTCAATGGTATTGAGTTTGACCCTACGATGTTGCGTATTGGTGCCATGAACATGCAATTACATGGTATGGATAATCCAACGTTAATAGGAAAAGATGCACTAAGTGAAAGTAACAGTAACATCAACGAAGCGTATTCATTAATCTTAGCCAATCCGCCATTTAAAGGTAGTTTGGACTATGATGAGGTAGAAAGTAGCTTGCTCAAAGTGACCAAAACCAAAAAAACAGAATTACTCTTCTTAGCACTCATGTTACGGATGTTAAAAACTGGCGGAAGAGCCGCCGTTATTGTACCCGATGGCGTATTATTTGGAAGCTCCAAAGCACACAAAAACATTCGGGAGCAATTGGTAGAAAAACAACAACTACAAGCGGTAATTTCAATGCCAAGCGGTGTTTTTAAACCCTATGCAGGTGTAAGTACGGCAATATTATTCTTTACAAAAACAAACTCTGGCGGTACGGATGATGTCTGGTTTTATGATATGAAAGAAGATGGTTTGAGTTTGGATGACAAACGCAACCTGAAAATTTCTGAAGAAGCATTTGCACAATGTTTTAGTGCTCCCGAAGCCATCGTAGCAGCAGTTCACGAAAAATGTAACATACCACAAATACTCATTGATGCACCAAAGCTGATCAATTTTGCAACAGAAAGTAAAGCAAAAAAAGCAAGCTTACGCAAACAATTCTCAGACCGTACACAACAATCATTCTTGGTGCCAAAACAAGAAATTATAGACAATGATTGGGATTTATCCATCAATAGATACAAAGAAATTGTATATGAAGAAATACAATATGATGCGCCAGAAGTTTTAATTCAGCAAATAAAAGATTTGGATACACAACGTACGGAAGCTTTGTCGAACCTAGAAAAGATGATTGGATAATGGAGTTAGTTGAATTAAATAAAATTTGTGATTTAAAAAATGGTTTTGCTTTTAAATCTAAAGATTATGTTGAAAAATCAAATACTTTAAGCTGTAGAATGAGTAGTATTCGACCAGGAGGAAACTTTGATTTAGATCACAACAAAAGATTTTTGCCAGATAATTTTTCTGAAATTTATTCTGATTATTTATTGAAAGATGGAGATATAGTTATAGCAATGACAGATTTGGCAGGAGATCCAAAAATACTGGGTGTTCCTACAATAGTAAAAACTGAGGGTAAATTTTTACTTCAAAATCAACGAGTAGGTAAATTAATTATAAAAAATGAAGATAGAGTGTTTATTCCTTTTCTGAAATATGCATTAAATAGACCTGAAAATAAAAGCTATTATAAAAAATTTGCTGGTGGAGGATTACAAATAAATGTTGGAAAGAAAGAAATTTTAAATAATAAAATCCCACTACCAAACTTAGCAACCCAAAAACGCATTGCAAACATATTAGACGAAGCTGACAAACTCTGCCAACTCAACAAAAAAATTATTGAAAAGTATGATACGCTTACACAGAGTTTGTTTTTAGAGATGTTTGGTGATCCCATTGAAAATCAAAAAAACTGGAAAGTAAACAGGTTAAAAGAAATTTCTATAAAAATTTTAAGTGGTAATACACCAAAAGGAGGAAGTAAAGTTTATGTGAAAAATGGAATTACATTTTTTAGAAGCCAGAATATTTGGAGAAATAGAATTGAGCTTGATGATGTTGTTTACATAAGTCAAGATATTCACAATAATATGCAGAAAAGTAGTTTGAAGAATGGAGATATCTTGATGACTAAAACAGGTCGAATCAATACGGAAAATAGTAGTTTAGGACGAGCTGCTATGTTCATGGGTAAGGATAATAGTGCAAATATTAATGGACACGTATATTTAATAAGACTTAAAGAAAATATCATTAATGAATTTGTTTTATTCATACTTACTACTTATAAGTATAGAGAATATATAAGAAGCGTATGTGTTGGAGGAATTGACAAAAGACAAATAAATAAAACACATTTAGAAGAGTTTCCTATAATTTCGCCACCACTAAAACTCCAAAACGAATTTGCCAAACGCATACAAATTATAGCACAACAAAAACAACAAGCACAAGAAGCCTTGCAAAAAAGTGAAGACTTATTCAATAGTTTATTGCAAAAAGCATTTAAAGGAGAATTAGTATAAACTAAGAATAGTAAAAGTTTTTTCCTACATTTATAAAGAATTTATCACAAACGAATGACATGAGTAATTTTACATTCTTACAGCAAGAGTTTCCAAAACTGTACGAAGCAGCAATGGAGGCAGAAAGCGATACGTTTTCTAAGCCAAAATTTGCTGCCTTGCAATGTAGAATTACCTTAGAATTTGCAATGGCTTGGTTGTATGACAACGACCCAGAATTGGAACGTCCGTACGACAGAACATTAAGTGGTTTGTTGCATCATTACCAATTCAGGAATACGATAGATGCCATCATGTTTCAAGAATTAAACTTGGTACGGCGTATAGGAAACAAAGCTGCACACGGTACAAAAACAACAAAACAAGAAGCACTTATTTGCCTGCGAAGTATTTTTCGGTTTACGACATTTATCAGTAAATATTACAGTGTTGCCAATCCTGAAATTCCAGCTTTTGAAGAAGCGTTCATTCCAACGGCAACGCAAACGATAAAAGACAATACAGCAAAAGAACTCAAAAGCATTGCTGAAAAAGCTACAAAACAATTAAAAGAATTACAGCTTCAAAAAGAAAGAGAAGCAGCACTTATTGCAGAAAATGAACTCTTAAAACGGCAACTAGAACAACAAAAACTAGCGTTTATAACACGCAAGCAACTACGAAAAGAAAGTATCAATGCCGCTGTTGAAATTCCAACACTAACACCAGAACAGGAAACTCGCAAACTATACATTGATATATTATTACACGAAGCTGGTTGGAAAGGCTTAAAAAAAGGAACAGACCTGGAGTTTAAAGTAACAGGAATGCCAGTAAGTACCAATCCTTCGGGTAAAGGTGCTGCCGATTATGTACTTTGGGGAAACAATGGATTGCCACTAGCAGTCATAGAAGCAAAACAAACCTTGGTTGATGCCCGAAAAGGAAAACAACAAGCGGTTTTATATGCGGATTGTTTGGAACAAATGACAGGACAACGTCCAATTATATTCTACTCCAATGGTTTTGAAACTTACATTTGGGATGATACGTTTTATACAGAACGTCAAATTCACGGATTCTATACTAAAGAAGAACTAAACTATCGTATAGAGCAGCGCAATAGTAGAAAAGACATTCGACAATTTCAAGTCAATACAGCGATTGTAGAACGACCGTATCAACTAGAAGCGATCAAACGTGTGGCTGAAACGTTGGTTGTCACGCACAAAGGAGATATAAAAGGAAAACACAGAGAAGCCTTATTAGTTATGGCAACAGGAAGTGGAAAAACTAGAACTTCCGCAGCCATTGTAGATATGTTAACAAAATGCAATTGGGCAAAACGAATCTTATTCCTAGCAGACAGAAATGCGTTGGTTACACAAGCTAAAAATGCGTTTAAAGAACACTTACCGCACTTAAGCGCGATAGATTTAACCAAAGAAAAAGATGATAACAAATCAAAGTTGGTGTTTTCAACGTATCCAACCATACTAAATAAAATAGATTTACTAAACGACACGGACGAGCGTTTTTTTGGTGTTGGTCATTTTGATGTTGTAATCATAGATGAAGCACATCGTTCTGTCTATCAAAAATACGGTGCTATATTCGATTATTTTGACGCTATTTTAATCGGATTAACTGCAACGCCTAAAAATGATATTGACCACAATACTTATAGCTTATTTGGAATAGAAGATGAAGACCCAACATTTGCGTATGAATTAACACAAGCGGTAGATGATGAATATTTGAATCCGCCAAAAGCGATAAAAGTACCTGTTAAGTTTGTCCGAGAAGGTGTCAAATACAAAGAACTATCAGAAGAAGACAAACGAAAATTTGAAGAGAAATTTGGAAACTATGAAGGAAATCCAGACAGCGAAGAAGCAGATATTTCTAAAAGTGATATCAATAAATTTCTATTCAATGAAAAAACGGTAGATATCGTCTTAGATTTTTTAATGACCAATGGAATTAAAGTCGATAGCGGAGACAAATTGGGAAAAACCATCATCTTTGCTAAAAATCATAATCATGCTATTTTTATAGAAAAACGATTCAATAAAAACTATCCGCAATATGGCGGTCATTTTCTAAGGGTAATTGATAACTATGAAAGCAAGGCACAAGCTTTATTAGAAAAATTTTGTGACGACAAAGAAGAATTATTACCACAAATAGCAGTTTCTGTAGACATGATGGATACTGGTGTGGACGCGCCAAGAGTTGTAAACTTGGTTTTCTTCAAAGAAGTACGATCGTATGCCAAATATTGGCAAATGATAGGTAGAGGAACACGGTTGCGTCCAGATTTATTTGGAATAAGAAAAGACAAAAAACACTTCTTAATATTTGATTTCTGTGGAAATTTTGAATTCTTTGATGAATTTCCAGACGGATTAAAAACAACAATTTCAAAATCGTTATCACAAAGTGTTTTTGAAACGAAACTGAATATAATTACTGCGATAAGAGACAATGTCAATGCTTCTGCTGAAGAAGATACTATTGCCGAAAACTATACAAATCAACTGTATGAAGCTATCAATGAATTAGATGAAACTCGATTTGAAGTTCGAAAAGTATTGCGTTTTGTAAAACAATACAAAGTCAAAACCCGATGGGACAATTTAACTGTTGGAGATGTAGCCGATATATGTACAAATCTATCAAATTTACCTGTGTATAAAGATGGCGATTCAGAATCTGCAAAACGTTTTGATTTGTTGGTGTTGCGTTTACAATTGGCATTAGTAACAACCGTTAAATCGCCTCAAAGCTATATTCAACAGATATATGATATTGGAATTACGTTGTATAAAAAGCGAAACATTCCAATGGTGGCTAGTAAATTAGGAATCATACAACAAATCATAGATCAAGATTTTTGGAAAGAAATAAATGTCACACAAATAGAACATATTAGAATAGAATTGCGAGAACTGATTTTTTTAATAAAAAAAGAAGGCGTCTTACCAGTATATACAAATATGGAAGACATTCTTTTAGAAGATGGCGTAGAAGAAGTTGATATTTTGCCGACATATACAAAACTTCAAAGTTATAAAGACAGAGTAGAATCTTTCATACGAAAAAATAAATCGCACTTAGTTATTGATAAATTACACAAAAACATACCAATTACAGATCGAGAACTAGCACTTTTAGAAAGTTTACTCTTTGAAGATGAAATAGGTTCAAAAGAACAATACAAAAGAGAGTATGGAGAGGTGTCACTAGGGAATTTTATACGATCTATTGTTGGCTTGGATATTGGAGTTGTGAATACCTTATTTAGCGAATACATTCAAAACGAAAATCTACAGCCAAATCAAATTACTTTTATTCAAACATTGATAAATTACTTAAATGTAAATGGAACCTTAGATAAATCATTATTGGTAAAACCACCTTTCAACGAAACACATGATGATGGTATTATTGGAATTTTTGATGATGAAAAAGACATACGAGGTATTATTTCTATTATAGATACGATTAATAGAAATGCAAACTAATTTCATAAAGTTTTATGGGACTATGGAGAAACCAAAAATTAAATCGTTGGAAGAAATACTTTTTACAAGCGAGTTAAATATTCCCAAATACCAACGACCTTACA
This sequence comes from Kordia periserrulae, assembly GCF_003054265.1. Lineage (GTDB taxonomy): Bacteria > Bacteroidota > Bacteroidia > Flavobacteriales > Flavobacteriaceae > Kordia > Kordia periserrulae. The sequence continues at coordinate 315,017 of NZ_QBKT01000005.1, forward strand.
AATGGAGTGCAAAAAACGTAAATCAATTACTAGATGATATTTTAGTACATAGTGATAAAATTGCGTATCGTTTAGGAACTCTAGTAGTACATCACGATTTGAAAAAAAAAGAACTCAATATAGTAGATGGTCAGCAACGTCTACTAACCTTGTCTTTAATAGCGTATGAATTATTGCAAACTGAAATTGCACCAAAACTTAAACGGTTTTCAGTTGAAAACTTAAGTATCTCAAATGTAAAGATTGATAATGAAGTTTCTATAAACAACCTCAAAAAAAATCAAGCAATCATAAAATCGCGCATTAAAGAATTCACAAGAGATACGATACTTTTTTTCTTTGAAAAATGTGAATTTGTGCACATCAAACTGAAGGATATTTCAGAAGCATTTCAATTTTTTGATTCGCAAAATACAAGAGGAAAAGACTTAGAACCACACGATTTATTAAAAGCCTATCACTTACGAAAAATGGTTGGTAATACGGAAGAGGAAAAAATACAATGTGTGACTAAATGGGAAGAAGTTTCAGACGAATTACATACAGTTTTTGTTCACTACTTATACAAAGTCCGTCAATGGTGCAAAGGGCGATCAGGTTTACACTTTAACAAAAACAAGATAGGAGTTTTTAAAGGAGTTTCTGTTGAAGATACCAATAACTATAATTTTGTACAGCCATACAGAATTAGTCATTACTTCACAGAAAAGTACAACAATGATATATACAGAAAAATTGATCTTTCGCATCGTGATTATCCGTTTCAAATAGATATGGTCATGTTAGACGGGAAACGATTTTTTGAATACGTACACTACTATGCCAATCTAATCCACAAAATTCAAAACGCTTATAATGATAAAGTATCGGATGAATCTATCTTAAGCAATCTAACAGAAGAAGAAAGCACGGCAAAGGAAATTTTTAATCTTTTACGAACCTATCATGGCAGAAACAGAACAGGTGATTTGTATGTAAAAAACATCTTTGATTGCTGCATATTATACTATGTAGACAAATTTGGAGACCATAAATTAGAGGAAGCCATTGTGAAATTTTTTCTTTGGTCTTTTACACCAAGGTTAGAAAAACGGGCTGTTAAAGAAGTGACAGCAGACAATCATGGAAAAGCATACAATGGATTTTTTAGAACGATTCGTGAAGCAGTACACACAAATGACATAATACACAAGTCATTAGATTTGGTGAATTATGTAGGAAATGATAAAGCAGTTAAAAACTTAGGAAGCATTGTTAAGATGTTTACCGAGCTTAAAGCGATACGAACAAATGGATAGAGAACCTGTAGCATTTAATTTAAAGGGAATTTTTGAAGACAATTATATCATTCCGCTGTATCAAAGAAACTATGCTTGGCAAGAGCGTGAAGTAGCACAATTAATACAAGATATATGGGATTCGGGAATATCTGAGGAATCTAAAAACTACTACATTGGAACCTTGGTAGTACATAAACGTGAGGTTCATGGAAAGCCTTTATATGAAGTAATTGATGGGCAGCAACGGTTAACTACTTTAAATATCTTATTAAGCGTATTAAAAAATGAGTTTGAGGAAAATATTACTACTAGATTCGAATCAAAATTAAAGTTTGACAGCAGAACTATTTCTTCCAATACTCTAAAAATCTTAGCTGATAATCATGAAAAACCTTCTGAAAAAGAAAATTCCAAAATGCGTCAAGCGTATTTAGACATGTCAAAGAAAATTGCTGAACTTTATGCAGGAAACAAAGTAGCACTACAAAATTTCAAAGAATATTTATTTGATAAAGTACAATTGTTACGAGTTGAAGTTCCAGAAGATACAGATTTGAATCACTATTTTGAAATCATGAACAATCGCGGCGAACAGTTAGAAAAACATGAAATCTTAAAAGCAGAATTACTAGAACCTTTACAAAACGATGTAGATGCTACGAATGCTTTTTCAATGATTTGGGATGCTTGCGCCAACATGGAACGTTATGTGCAATATGGTTTTGAAAGTGACATAAGAAAAGATGTATTTGGAAAATCGTGGGATAAACTTCCAAAAAATTTTGAGTGCGTCATTGAAGCTATAAAAAAAGAACAAAAAGATAAAGAGGATACAAAAAATGAAAACGAATCCTTTTCGTTTTTAGAATTAGCTCAAAAGGATGAGATAACGTATAAGAATGAAACTTCCAAGGGAGAAAAAGAAATACGTTTCAACGCTGTGGTAACGTTTCCCAATTTCTTGTTGCACGTACTGCGTGTTTATGTAAACTATCACATAGATGAAAATGATATTCCATTAGATGACAAACGATTACTAACTACTTTTAAAGCAGTTATAGATAAAGAAAAGGATAAGGAACAATTTGTCAAAGACTTTTCCTTGTGTTTGTTACAGTGTAAATTTTTGTTTGATAAATATGTGCTAAAAAGAGAATTTAAAGACAATCAAGAACATTGGAGTTTACAAAAAATCAAATTAGATTCTCAAAAGAAACCCTATTATAAAAAGACGTTTGATTCAGATCAGCCAATCATGTTATTGTCTATGTTTCATGTGTCATTTCCTCAAATGATCTACAAACATTGGTTAAATGGTGTATTAAATTATTTATACACAAGTTATGATGAAGGTATATATGAAGATGAATATATTGAGTTTTTAGAAGTAATGAGTGATGCTTTTTACTTTGATCGATTTGGTGAAAATGAGTTGTCATACTTTGATATTATTTACAAAAATTCATGTAAACCTATTCATAGAGTAATCAATGAGAAACATCTACATATAGGAACAAAAGTTCAGAATTTTATCTTCAATCGACTTGATTACTTGTTATGGAAATCAGAAGTTATATCAGAAGAAAAATTATATAATATTAAAAATATTAATTCTTTTAGTTTCTCTTTCAGAAGTTCTGTTGAACATTTTTATCCTCAAAATCCCAAACCTGGAGCAGATCTAAAGACATTCTCTAAAGACTATTTAGATAGATTTGGAAATTTATGTTTGATTAGTAGAAATAAAAATTCAGCGCTCAGTAATTATTCTCCAATTGCTAAAGCAGAACATTATACTAATTCATCAATCATTGAAAGTTTAAAGCAGCGTTTAATGATGAATGATAGTAATAACTGGGATGAAACTGCTTTTACTAAGCATGAAAATAAAATGATAAAATTACTGAATACAAATACATTTGAGTAAATATCTTCGTAATCCTTTTTATTGTGGAATTATTGTAAGTCCATTACTTCCCGACGAGATTATAGAAGGAAAACAAGAACCACTAGTTTCGAGAGAAGTATTCTTAAAAATCAATAATCTTTTACAATCAAGAAAGGATGTAAGGAAATATAATTCAGAAGATGAAAATCTACCATTAAAAACGTTTGTACGTTCTTTATCGTGTGATACTCCATATACAGGTTATATTGTAAGATTAAAAGATTTATATTATTACAAGAATAGAAGAAAAGGAAGCAAAGAAAATAGAAGTGCTAAAAAGATGCATCAGACATTTTTAGAATTTTTAAGGAGCTTTCAATTATCAGATAGTAAATATATTGAACCACTAAAAGAAATCATAGAAGAGAAGTTTATAGAACTTAATGCTGAAAAAATAGAAGATGCAAAAAATGCTAAAAATCAATTAAATGCTATTCAGCGAAAAATAGATCGTTTAGAAGAGCGCTTTGTATTTGAAGAAATATCAAAACCTCAATTTCAAAAGTTTAATGAAAAATTGAAAGTGGAAAAAAAGAGAATTAGAGAAACTTTGTTCAAAAAACAAATTCAATAGTTCGAACCTTAAAAAAGCGATTGAAAAGGCATTAGAATTTGCGCTTAATCTACCGTCATTATGGGCTTCGGGTACTATTGAAGTAAAAAGAGCAATTCAATATATGTTATTTCCAGAAGGAATTAGGTATGACTTTAAAAGTCATCAATTTCGAACTTTTCGAATCAATTCTATATTTTCAGCAATCTCAAGTATATCAAGGGATTTGATGGAAATAAAAAAGAGAATTACCATAATTTTTATGATAATTCTCTCGAAGTGGAGTCGGAGAGAATCGAACTCTCGTCCAAACAAGCAATTCAAATGCTTTCTACACGCTTAGTTTTTGTTTCATTGTCGATTAGCAGCTGACCAAAAACCGCCCACTACTAACTTAGCTTTTTTAGTTGAAAAACTGTGGCAAAGCTACACAGTTTCGATGTTGATTTTTATGGTATCTCAAAATCGGTCGCCATCAACAAGGGCTACCGGGAGATATTTAGCTTTTCCGTCTTACGGAAACTAAGGCAAATCTTACTATGATTCAGATTACGCAGCTAAAGCGTAGTTATTCTCGCCATTTAAAAAGTGTGAAATATGAGATTTACGAGCTGTATCCCAGCGCTCGACGTGCTTACACTTCAATTCGACTCGCTGTCAAAACCAGTCGACCCCAAAATGTTTCAGAACTTTTACGTTTAATCGTAAAAAGGATGACAAAAATAACACAAATTTTAATAGTTTTGTGTGTTTTGTTCCAAATACAATACATACTAAGCAAAAAATATACCAAACTAAGCTATGTCAGTCCCTAGTACTACTGATGTTTTAAATAAAAATACCATGAAATTTGCCATCATTAAAGAACGTAAAAATCCACCTGATAGACGAGTTGTTTTCTCTCCTGAAAAGTTAGTTGAAGCAAAAACACAATTTCCAGAAGCGACCTTCAAAGTAGAAAGTTCAGATATTCGTGTGTTTGCTGATAACGCTTACGCGGGAAAAGGATTTGAAGTCACTGATGATGTGTCTGATTGCGATGTAATGATTGGCGTAAAAGAAGTGCCGATTGACCACTTGATTCCGAATAAAAAGTACTTTTTCTTTTCGCATACGATTAAAAAACAACCGTACAATCGCAAGTTGTTACAAGCAATATTGGCTAAAAATATTGAAATGTACGACCATGAGGTCATTACCAAAGCCAATGGTGGTCGCTTGATTGGTTTCGGGCGTTATGCAGGTTTAGTAGGTGCTTACAATGGTTTTCGTGCGCTCGGATTACGCGACGGATTGTTCAAGCTACCAAAAGTAGAAACGCTTGCCGATTTGGATGCTGTAAAAAAAGAATTAGATAAAATCACCATTCCAAACATCAAAATCGTCCTTTCCGGAACAGGAAAAGTTGCGTACGGCGCCAAAGAAATTTTAGACCATTTGGGCATCAAAGAAGTCAGTGATGCTGTGTATTTAACTGCGGAGTTTTCAGAACCTGTATATTGTATGATAGATGTTATTGAATATAATGTACGAAAAGATGGAAAAGTAGGCGATAAGTTTGCGTTTTACAAAGATCCTTCTGGCTATAAAAGTAACTTTATGGCGTATGCCAAAGTGTCTGACTTTTTTATTGCAGGACATTTTTACGGCGATGGTGCTCCGTATCTATTCACACGAGAAGATGCCAAACATCCCGATTTTAAAATCAACTTAGTAGCTGATATTTCTTGCGATATTGATGGTCCTGTGGCAAGTACCATTCGTCCTTCGACTATTGCGGAACCTTTTTATGGATACGACCCACAAACAGAAACTGAAGTAGCTTTTGATGCCGAAAATGCCATCACTGTCATGGCGGTTGACAACTTACCTTGCGAATTGCCCAAAGATGCTAGCGAAGGTTTTGGAGATATGTTTTTAAAATATGTCATTCCAGCATTTTACAATGGTGATAGAGACCGAATTTTGGCGCGCGCAAAAATGACAACTTCAGACGGTAAACTCACCAAACGCTATGCATATCTGCAAGATTATGTGGATGAAAAATAGTCTTTTCTGTTGAAAATCAACATGAGATAAAGAAAGTAATGTAGGGAATTGATTGGTTAAATTGTTATCTTTATAAACCAACCATTCAAAAACTGATGAAAAAATCATTACAATTCCTATGTTGCTTGCTATTATTGTGTACATTTTCCTGTGAAAATGATGATAATATCATACCGCAACAAGTTGCTGAAGAAGAACAACCCGTAATTCCAATTAACTTTGAAGAAAACTTTGGAACTTCAGTCACAGCGCGTTTTTTAGGACGTGTTGTAGATGAAGACAACACTCCAATTGCGGGCGTTACCATTAAAATTGGAACGACCACCACCACAACAGATTTATTTGGAATGTTTTCTGCATCAAGCTCGGAAGTATTTGAAAAATTTGCCTATCTCACCGCAGAAAAAACTGGATTTATCAAAGGTTCCAGGGCATTAATTCCATCCACAACCGATGTCAACCGCGTAGAAATCATGTTACTCAAAGAAGATGTCATTGCCACAATTGCTTCTGGAGAAACTGCCATGGTCAATCTCAGCAATGGTACAGAAGTGTCTTTTAGTGGAAATTACATGCGAGAAGATGGCTCTACTTACAATGGATCAGTAGAAGTTGTCCTAAAACATTTAAGTCCAGAAAACGATAATATGGAAGCCATGATGCCAGGAATGCTCTTTGCGCAAGATGAAAGTGGCGGCGCAGTAACTTTAGAAACCTACGGTATGATTGCTGTAGAATTGATGGGAAGTACAGGCGAAAAATTACAACTATCTGACGGAAGTACATCACAAATCACCATGCCAATTCCAGCCAATACAGTAAATCCACCAGCAACCATTCCTTTATGGCATTTTGATGAAACCTTAGGATATTGGGTGGAAGAAGGCGAAGCAACACTGCAAGGAAACATGTATGTGGGCGAAGTAAGTCACTTTTCTTTTTGGAATTACGACTATCCGTATCCGTCTGTTTTGTTATGTATCAAATTAATTGACGAACTCGGAAGACCTTTAGCTTACTCACCGCTAGATTTATATTCTTCTTTACTAAATAGTACAGGAACCTACGGATTTACCAATGCCAACGGTGAAGAATGTGGTTTAGTGCCAGCAGGAGAAGAACTAACAGTTACCGTTCCAAATCCGTTGTGTCCAGGCGAACCATTTACAACGACAATCGGACCTTTTACAACAGATACAGACATTACACTCACAGTACCAGCAGGTCAAAATACCTCAACCATTCAAGGAACATTTGTCAACTGTAGTGGTGAAAATGTGACGGATGGATACATTCAGTTATTCATCAATGGAAACTCTGAAATCATTCCGGTAACGGATGGAACAATTAATTATACAATTACGTATTGTGACGATATTGACTATTCCTTAAAAGGTGTAGATATTATCAATAATCAAATTACAGATATTATTACTGGAACGTTAGATGGCACTGAAATCATTGACTTGGGTGCACTAAGTTCATGTACAGGATTTGAAGATACGGACGGCGACGGTGTTTTTGATACGTTTGAAGATGTAAACGGCGATAACAATCTCGACAACGATGATACAGATGATGATGGCATCCCAAATTATCAAGATGCAGACGATGACGGCGATGGTGTCAATACTGCTGATGAAGATTACGACGGAGATAACGACCCAACAAATGAAGACAGTGATGGCGACGGAACTCCTGATTATTTAGATGCAGAAGATGTATTGGTGTTTTCAACAGAAGCACAAGGAGTAGGCTGTGATCCTATCGAGTTTAACTTAGATGAAATAGCAGCGACTGACGGAAATGATTTACATACCTACGCTTTTTACCTTACCGAAGCTGATGCTGCGGCAGAATCAAGTCCGTTAAGTTCTCCTTTCGGAGTATCTATAGCAGACTTAACAAGCAACACACAGCAAATATTTGTAGTTGCTACTAACATAACTTCAGGGCAAACCGCTATTGGCGAAGTTTATTTATATTGGAGTTATGAAGATGCTGATGGTGACGGATTGACCGATTGTGAAGAAATCACAGGAATTGACAATCCAAGCACGAATTTAGTACCAAACGGTACCAGTGATCCAAACGACCCGAACGATCCAAATCCGCAACCTGTAGCTACGTTGAGTATTACAAGTATAACGGTAAATGAAGATGTTGGAACTGCTACAGTTCCTGTAACTTTAGACGTTCCAAGCGATGTAGATACGGTGGTAGGAGTTTCCACTTCTGGCGGAACAGCCACACAAAATTTAGATTATACAACAACGGTACAAACACTAACCATTCCTGCAGGACAAGTTTCAGCATCATTTACAGTGCCTATCATTGACGATACAGATGTGGAACAAGCAGAAAGCGTTATTGTTACCGGAGTTATTACGGCAGGAAATCTTTTAAACCAGCCAGGCGATCCGCTAACGGCAACGATCACTATTGCAGATAACGAAGTTGGTGTTACATTTTCACTGCAAAGTACCAGTGTAGCAGAAGATAATGGCGTTGCAGTAGTTCCTGTCACATTAGGGAATCCGTCAAATGTAGACACTGTCATTAGTATTGCCACTTCTGGTGGAACAGCTTCAGAGAATTTGGATTACACAGCAACCGTACAAACACTCACCATTCCTGCGGGACAAGTTTCAGGAAGTATCACCATACCAATTATTGACGATTCGGAAAGCGAAGGCGACGAAACAATTATTGTTATTGGAAATGCAGCATCCACAAACGTAACCAATCAGCAATCGCAAGCAACAGTTATCATTGTAGATGATGATATTTCAAACTACCCAACATCTGGGACTATAAGCGGATGTGATGATGGCACTGGTTTTAATACGTTTGATGTAACGTCAATGGATGTTTACTTTTTAAATGGCAATACGAATGCTACCATAAGTTATCATGCAACGACAGCAGATGCACAAAATGATTCAAATCCTCTTCCTATGCTGTATCAAGCTCAAAATGGAGATATCATCTATGTGCGAATTTCAGAAACTTCTGGATTCTTTCAAATATCCACATTGCAATGTATAGTGAACCCAACACCAATAGCAGTAGGGAATTTAGCCATAATTGAATGTGATGGAAATGCAGATGGTTTTGCTACGTTTAGTCCTGCTCAGCTCGAGCCAGATATTATTCAAGCACAGGCTGGACTTACAGTAACGTATTATGAAACTCAAGCAGATGCTGACAGTGCAGTAAATGCGATACCTGCAAACAGTTATACAAATATTGTTGTAAGTTTTCAAACCATTTTCTATCGCATAGAAGACCCTACAACAGGATGCTATTCAACAGGAACTATTGATTTGATTGTAGATTCTGGTTGTTAATTAATTGAAAGTAAAAAACACACCTTTCTATGTCAGTTAGATGTTTTTTTATATATTCCCAAAAATGTATTGTAAAATAACCCTATGAAAAGAACAACAATATGCTTAATGTGTTTGCTTTTCTTAAATATTTTTTCATGTAAAAATGATGAAACAATAGAAGAACCAATCGCAACTGAAGAACCAGTACCAGAGCCAGTAATTCCAGTAAACTTTGAAGAAAATTTTGGAAACGCTATCACGGCACGTTTTTTTGGACGTGTTGTAGACGAAGAAAATATGCCAGTACAAGGTGCTTCTGTTATTATCGGAAACACCATTACAACTACAGATATTTTTGGTGTTTTCTCAGGAAACGATACTACTGCTTTTGAAAAATTCGCCTATGTAACTGTTACAAAAGAAGGCTATATTAATGGTTCACGTACAGTAACTCCATCTGATACTGAAGTAAATTATATAGAAATCACATTACTCCGAGAAGATATTGTCACAACAATTAATTCTGGCGAAGAAAGTTTGGTAAGTTTACCTAACGGAGCAGAAGTCACCTTTGATGGAGATTTTATCAGAGAAAGTGGCTCACCGTACAACGGAGAAGTATCTGTTATATTGAAACATCTCAATCCTGACGATGAAAATATGGAAACCATGATGCCAGGAATGTTATTTGCGCAATCAGCAAGTGGAGAAGCAGTAGTTTTAGAAACTTACGGAATGCTTGCTGTAGAGCTTAGGAGTAGTTCTGGAGAAGAATTACAACTAGCAGAAGGAAGCAGTTCGCAAATCTCAATGCCAATTTCTATCAATACAAACAATCCGCCAACCATCATTCCATTATGGTATTTTGATGAGGAAGAAGGATACTGGAAGGAAGAAGGGCAAGCAACACTCATAGGAAATAAATATGTAGGAGACGTAACACACTTTTCATTCTGGAATTATGATTATCCATATCCAGCTATCAATTTATGCATCACATTAGTTGACGAAGACGGAAACCTATTACCCAATACAAACTTAGACATCTATTCACAGCTTCTAAACTCAACAGGAACCTATGGTTATACAAATAATTTAGGAGTAGAATGCGGTTTAGTACCCAAAGGAGAGCAACTTATAGTAAATGTAACAACGCTAAATTGCGAAAGCGGTCCACATATTATTGGTCCGTTTATTTCAGATGCAGATATTACCTTAACAGCATCTTCCTTAAATAATAACACAATTAGTATTACAGGAACTTTTGTAAACTGTGATGGAGAAAATGTTACCAATGGTTATATACAATTATTCATTGACGGAAATTCAGAAATAATTCCTGTTACCAATGGAACCATCAGTTATACAATGCCTTATTGTGGTGACTCTATGGAGTATTCTCTAAAAGGTGTAAATATTACAAACGCACAAGTAACTGAAGTTATCTCAGGAACATTTAATGGTAGTGACACATTAAACTTAAATACCCTAAGTTCATGTGCCAATTTTTCAGATTCTGATGGCGATGGAATTGTGGATACGTTTGAAGATATCAACGGAGATAACGATTTGACAAATGATGATACTGACGAAGACGGCATCCCAAATTACTTAGATGCAGATGATGATGGTGATGGCACAAATACAGCAGATGAAAATTATGATGGAGACAATGACCCAACTAATGATGACACTGACGGTGATGGAATACCTGATTATTTAGATGCGGTAGATGTAACTATATTTGATTCAGAAATTATTTCTACAGGTTGTGATCCAATCATCTTTAATATTGATGAAATAGCTTCACAATACGATAACCCAAATATGACGTATGCTTTTTATGAAACTGAAGCTGATGCCAATGCTGAAACCAACGTGTTGACTTCAACGTATGAAGTTCCATTCCTAGATTTTACTGAAGGTGATAATATTTATGTAAAAGTAACAAACACAATTAGTAATGCCAGCGCAATAGCTTCTGTGTATCTGTTTTTTGTCTATACTACAGATAGTGATAATGATGGGTTAACTGATTGTGAGGAAATCACTGGAGTTGACAATCCTGATACTATTGTAGTAGCAACAGGAACAAGTGACCCGAATGATATGAATGATCCTATTGATTTTACAGATACAGATGGTGATGGACTCACAGATTTGGAAGAAACTACAGGAATTGACAATCCGCTTACAGACATAGCACCCAATGGTACAAGCGATCCAAATAATTCGTGTGACCCAATTGGACTTGACCTAACTGACACAGATGAAGATGGATTAACCGATTGTGAAGAAACTACGGGAATTGATGATCCAAATACGCAATTATCACCGCCAGATGATGCAGATGGTCCAACAAGTGATCCCAACGATTCATGTGATCCAATAGAAATTAGCCCTTTAGTTGATAGCGATAATGATGGACTGACCGATTGTGAAGAAACTACAGGAAATGATAATCCAAATACAGTTTCTGTTGCCACAGGTGTAAGTAATCCGAATGATATAAATGATCCTGTAGATTTTACAGATACTGATGGAGATGGACTTACGGATATAGAAGAAACTACTGGAGTCGATAATCCAGTGACACCAGCAACACCCTCTGGAACAAGTGACCCAAATGATTCTTGTGATCCAATAGTATACAGCCCTTTAATTGATAGTGATAATGATGGATTGACAGATTGTGAGGAAACCACAGGGAACGACAATCCAAATACAGTTTTTATACCTCCTAGTATAAGTAATCCTAATGATGCTAACGATCCATATCCACAATCAGCTCCGGTGGTTTCTGTTACTTATTCACCAACAGTAAATGAAGATGTTGGGACTACAAGCGTACAGATATCTTTAAGTTCTCCTAGTACTAGTCCAAAATATTTTGAAATTTATCATACTTATCAGTTTGCTGACCCTTATGCTAGTTATGAATTAGATTATTTTATATATGCGGGCTCTATCACAATTCCTCCAGGACAAACACAAGCAGTAATTGCGGATGTAATAATAGTGAATGATACATGGGCGGAATCGAATGAACCCATAGAGATGCAACTTTTTGAAAAAATTCCAAATATTGATGGAGGCCTCACCTCAATATTTATCCAAGATACATCAATTACCATAATAGATGATGACAGCTTAGATGATTTACCTATGGGCGCCGGAACTATTTGTTATAATGGAGAGTTTAGTCTGTTTGATCTGTCAGATATGGACGCTTACTTTTTAAATGGAAATTCGGGAACGGTTACATATCATTCCACGGTTTTAGATGCAGTAAATAACATAAATCCTATAGGACCGCTTTATCAGTCTCACATTGAAGTGTCTGTTAGAATTGCATATGCAGATGGTTCAGTAGAAATATCACAAATATGGTTTACAGTTGCTTTTCCTCCTACATATTCAGGAAATGGAACCATTAGTTCCTGTGATAGTCTTTCAGGAAGCTCCAATGATGGAGTCTCTACATTCGATCTCACAAATGTAGAAACTGATATAACAATTAATAACATGTCTAATTTACAGATAATGTATTATGAAAGTCAAGCAGATGCAGATAATGAAACAAATCCAATAGCAACCCCTACTAGTTATACAAATACTGTTTCTGGAACACAAACTATTTATGCAAGAGCAACTAATATAGAAAATGGATGTACAAATGTCTTTAGCTTTACTATTTCGGTAGATGCTGGCTGTTAGCTTATGTTTAATAAAAAATAGAAAAGCATCTCACTAACGAGATGCTTTTCTATTTTAATTTAAATTTGAAAAAATATTTAAAAAATCAAGTAATATGATGAAAACGAAACCCGAACTTTTCAGCCCTCCAATCTTAAAAAGCCAGGAATCGTTTTCTCACCAAACTAACTGTTTTTTTTAGTTTATAGGTTTATAAGTTTATATGGGTTTATGTTGGTTTTCGACTTAATCTATGCGGTAGCTAAAGGTTTTTTAGTTTCCGAATACCAATCAATTTTTCGCGAAACGTACATGACAATTCCTAAAATGACAAACAATCCAATACTTCCTGCTAACAGTGCGTAACTTTCCAATTGAATAATCACATAAATAAAACTGTACAATGCGGTCAACGAAGTGCCAATAAATACAGGGAATTTCCAGTTTTTTAAAATGGATTTAGAATAGAGCGTAATCATGACGACGACCGCACTTCCTGCAATTACATAGGCTTTTACAAAACTACTGTGTTCTGAAATGGAGATGAGTAAGGTGTAAAACATCACCAACGCGAGTCCAATCATTAAATATTGAAACGGATGAATGGAAATTTTACTCAAAGTTTGAATGAGGAAAAACACCAAAAACGTCAATCCGATGACTAAAAAGCCGTATTTAGCAGCGCGTTCACTTTGATGATATTCGTCTAGCGGAATGATAAAATCGGTTCCAAACGCATAATGTGTCAAACTAGGCAATATCACAAAATACTGTTGTGAAAATGGACGATTGGTGTGCAATAATTTCCATTGCGCTTCAAATCCACCATTGTCAAGTTCGCGTTTATGTTGCGTAATAAAACTTCCCGAATGTTTCGGATGTTGCCAATCGGATGTCATTTGTACATTGGTCACTTTCCCAATCGGAACAAATTGCACGCTTCTGCTACCATTATACGAGAGCTTAAAATCAAAACTGCGAACAGCTTCTGACGGCACATCATCCAATGCAATAAATGAACTTTCAAGTGTGTCAATATGTGACTGATCTGAAGGCAAAGTTTCAAAATTATAGGCATTTCCATTCAAATTTAGCTTCACTTCACTTTTCAAGCCTTTTAAATTGGTGGTTTTAATAAGCAACGTCGCTTTATCCCAAACAATATCATCAGTAGCGACTGACTTTTCAGAGAAATTAGGAGTTTCAAAACTTCCCGAAGTCACAATATCAGCGCTAAAAACCGTAGTTTCAAAATTGTTTCGTTTTTTAGGAATTGTTTGTACGTCTGAATTAATGTCTAAGTCCTTCGGAAAAAAGTAAGCATAGTGTATTTGTGTTGTTCGTTGTTTCTCGTTTTTCTTAGTGATTTCGTTATATTGTATCGTTTCTGTATGTTTTTTGTACGGAACTTTTAAAATAGGACCATACAGTAAAATTTCATCTCCCCATTTTTCATTCAATTCACTTACGACGCCTTTTTGCCGTTCTTCTCGTTCTGTAATCAAATCTTGAATCAGCGAAAGCGGAATCATGAGTAATAAAGTCAACACGCCTGTAATGATAAATTTCGCGGTGATAGAGGTGGTAAACCAATGCCATACTTTTTTGTTTTTGTTTGTTTGATGTATTTCCATTTTTAATAGATTTAAAAGTACTTTGAATTTCAAAGTAAATAGATAAAAAAATAATTTGATGATATTAGGAGCAACCCCTAACGGTTTTTCTTTGATAGATTATTCACTTTTTTTAATCAACTTTTCAAGTGCTTCAATATGTTTTTTAAACTCCGCTTTTCCGAGTACTGTCGCGCTGTATCGTGTATTTGGCTTTCGCCCGATGAATTGTTTTTCCACCTTGATATATGCTACTTTTTCTAAGGCTTTGGTGTGACTTGCCAAGTTGCCATCAGTTACCGAGAGTAGATCTTTCAGCATTTTAAAATCTGCGTACTCATTCACCATCAAAATAGACATAATTCCTAGTCGAATTCGATGATCAAAAGCTTTATTTATGTTATTTATAATACTCACAATTACGCTGCTCTTCGTTCTAAAAGGACATACATCAATCCGCCATAAATGATGTGAAACACTCCAAAACCGATTGCCCAAAAATACAAACCATATCCGATATACTGTGTAGCAATCAACCCAAGAATGATATTGGCATAGCCTAAATACTTTACATGTCCAAACGTATATTTACTGGCATTGACACATGCCAGACCGTAAAAAACAAGCGTGGTTGGCGCTACGAGTCCCACAATTCCTTGCTGTAATAAAATCAATGTGAAAATTCCGCCAGTTGCCAGAGGAATTAAAAAATTGATAAGCAAGTTGATAGCAGTTTTATCAAAAATTCGTTCTCCGTTTTTGCGCGCTTTTCGTTGAGTTAACATAATTCCTGTTACAACGGCCAATATCAAAACTATTGCAGCAATCGTCATCAATTTAAACGTAATTGTTTCTGTCAATACAGATGTATCTCCAGTGTAAGAAGCGTTACGAGTTTCATAAGCGATGCTCAATTCTCTTCGGGCAAACCATGCGCCAACTAAGGCATACATTCCTGCCATGATGCCCGAAAGTCCACTCAATGAAATAAATCGGGAGGATTTGTTCATGAGATGCTTAATCTCTTTAATGTCTTTTAGATAGTCTGATGATGTCATATTAAAAGTACTTTGAAATGCAAAGTAAAATAAAAAAGTTGAATTGTACAACTAAAAAATTACATCAAAATGAAAAAAAGAAAAGTAGTGCTGGTCATTTGGAATGTAAATCAGAGAAAAATTCAGATTTTTTCTGATACATAAACAACGTTTTTTCTTAAATAAAAATGCAATGCGTATTTAATTTTCTCAAAATGAGCACTATTTCAAATCATTTCCATAAATTTAGAATCTTAACCTAAAATTGATTTGTTGAAAAGAGTTTTAAAATATCTCAAAGATATTGGGCGACTTGAACGTTTTGAAATAAATAACAGTAGCATCACTTTTTTACTTGCAGGACCGAGTACCTACATTTATGTAATGTTTATGTTACACTACAACCCCGATTTAATTATTCCGTATCGTGGCGAAATTGTATTTTCGTTATGGTTTGTTTTTGTTGGAATTCTTCCGTATTTTAAAAATACCTTTCTCGATGAAATTTACGGCTGGATTAGCTTTGCTAGTCTAATGATTTTTCAATATTATCTTACGTATACTACAGCGTTGAACGACTTTTCACTGGATTATCTTCTCGTAACGTATGTGTTTATTTTTGGAGCTGTGTTATTGTTGAGCAATCGTTTGTTGGTCGTTATTTTTAGTGCATTTCAGTTGATTCATTTGGCGTATCGTGTATATTATTCTGATTTGGATAGCATGTCCGAAAGTGCCATTTTAGTCTCCATGAGTACCATTTTTATCTTTTCTTTTTTGGTGATGAATGGATTGATTCGCTATCGAAAAAATTTAGAAGCGATTAATGTAGAATTGGAAAAGCGCATTCAGCAACGTACGGAAGATTTACAAACTCGTGCAAAAGAATTACTCCGAAAAAATAAAGATTTAGAAGAGTTTGCCTATGTAGTTTCACACGATTTAAAACGTCCGTTGCGCAATATTTATACCTTAACAGAATGGCTCACAGACGATACGGAGTACCAATTTAACCAAGAAACCAATCAAAGTTTGCAATTGATAAAAGAACAAGTAACGCAAATGGATTTATTGGTTGAAGGTATTTTGAATTATTCGCTGCAAATGGACAAAGAACGCAATGTGACTACTATTGACTCTCAAGAGTTGGTGAACAGAATTGCTACGGTAAACGCCAGCGATATGGTAAAAATTCACGTAGATGATACATTGCCAAAAGTGGTTTTTAACGAATCGCAACTGCTACAAGTATTTCAAAACCTGATACAAAATGCCATCAAACACAACGACAAAGAATTGGCGGAAATTCATGTGAACTATCAGCAAACAGCTGCTGGACATCAGTTTTCTATTCAAGACAATGGTCCGGGAATTGCAAAAAAATATCACAAGAAAATCTTTGAACTGTTCCAAAAACTAGAAGTCAAATCGGAAGTTGATTCTATCGGAATTGGATTGGCATTGGTGAAAAAAATCATAGAACGGAATGGAGGAAGTATTGCTGTAGAAAGTGAATTAGGCGTTGGAACTTCTTTTATATTTACCATTCCAACGGAAGTCAAATCCTGATTTTTACCAGTAGCGGCATTCATAATCATGACAAAAAATGTACTCCAAAATATAGGTTCTTTAAAACCGTTTGAAATACGCAATAGCTACATTACGCTAATTTTGGGCGCGCCGAGTACATACATCTATCTGGAAATCATAAAACATTACAATCCAGATATCATACTGCCTTTTTATGGAAATATTGTATTTGCCTTGATTTTCTTGCTTATCGGAATTTCAGCAAACTTTCGGGTGAAATTTATTTTGCAAAATTATGGTTGGCTGGTATTTGGTTCTACAATGGCTTTTCAGCATTACCTCACGTATGCTACGCATTTGAATAATTTTTCGTTAGATATTTTATTGGTGAATTATGTATTTGTTTTTGGCTCGGTATTGTTGTTGAGTAATCGAATTTTAGTATTGATTTACAGTTTTACAGAAGCCATTCACTTAGCGTACGTAGTATATATTTCTGATTTAGATGCCATGAGAGAAAGCGCCATATTGCTCTCTACGATGGCAATTTTTATCTGTGCTTTTTGGATGATGAACGGATTTATTCGCTATCAACGGAAAATGGAATTGCTGAATTCAACGCTGGAAGATACTGTACAACAACATACGTTAGATTTGGAGATTCGCGCCAAAGAACTGCTAGAAAAGAACAAAGACTTGGAAGAGTTTGCCTATGTCGTTTCTCACGATTTAAAACGTCCGTTGCGAAATATTTACACCTTAACCGATTGGCTTTCCGAAGATGACGACGAGCAAATAAACGCAGAAGCCATCAAAAGTTTGCAACAAATAAAGGGACAAGTCGCACAAATGGATTTGCTGGTAGAAGGTATCTTAAATTATTCATTACAAGCAGAACCTGAGCAATCGGTAAAGGAAGTCAATTTACACACTACCGTAAAGCGCATTGTAGATAGCTTGGCTGGCGAAAATGTCTCAGTTTCATTAGAAAAAAAGTTACCACGCGTTTTGTACAACGAATCGCAAATACAGCAAATATTTTTCAACTTACTGCAAAATGCCATCAAACATAACGATAAAGAACACATAGAAATTTCAATCGATTATGAAGTCAATAAACTTCAATACAAATTCTTTATCAAAGACAACGGTCCTGGAATTGCAGAAAAATATCATGGAAAAATATTTGAGCTTTTTCAAAAATTACAAACAGACGTACAAGAAGAAGCTATCGGAATTGGATTGGCGTTGGTAAAAAAAATTGTAGAACGCAACGACGGGAAAATTTATGTAAAAAGCACCGAAGGAAATGGCGCTACTTTTATATTTACGATTCCGAAAAAATAAATTGTATCAACCGTATGTATCGCAGAATTAATTGTGATAAAGTAATGTCGTTATGACATAAAATTCATACTTTTGAGTATTCCCTGTAATTCCTATCACAAAAAAAAAAATGAGCTTACTATTTCGTTTCAAACATTGGAGTATTCTTACAATTTGCATGCTTTTCTATTTTTTTATAAGCAGTGCTGTTGCTCAAAATCAAACTTCAAAAGTTGATGAAATTACTGCTTTTAAAACGGCATTGCAACAACTTTCTTTTAACGATGTGGTAGAAGAATATTACAAGTACAGAGTTGTAGATTCTACAAAAGCAGCAACCGTTATAGCGTATTTACGAACGAATTTTATCAATTCTGATGATGAAAACGAAGTCGCAGAAACCTATATCACCATGGCAAGCTGGCAGAAGAAAAATGATAGTTTGCAATCATCACTCACAAGCTTAAACATCGCAATTGAGAAGTTACAATCGTTGGATAACAAACCTTTATTATTTGAAGCACACAACAAAAAAGGAGTCTATTTATTCGAAAATGGCGAGAACGAAGTAGCACTAGAAAATTTCTTAACCGCATTTCAAATTGCCAGAGAAACAAACAATATCAAAGATGAACTGAGTGCGTCCAACAATATCATTCTTATTAAAATTCAAGCGTATGATAATTTGGGAGCCATCGATTTATATCTTGAAAATTTAAAGCGTATCAAAGCTTCAGGCGATGTAGCTTTGGAAAATAAAAAATTCCCCATATATCTCGGATTGACCAAAGCGTATATCAATTTGGAAAAATACCAAGAAGCCAGTCAATACGCGCATGAAGGTTTTGAGTTGAGCAAGCAAAAAAATATAGTGGCATATCAAGCGTATTTCACAACATTTTTAGGGGAAATAGCTTCTAATAATGGAAACTATACTGAAGCCAGTGCGTCGTTTAAAAGGGCAAAAGAATTGATAGATGAAGCGGGCGGAGACAAAGTGTTGGACATTTTTTTGAAATTGTACTTAGGAAAAAATTTTGCAGCACAAAACAAACACCAAGAAGCTATAAAAGTATTTTTGGAAGGAGAACAATTACTACAAAAAAATGAAGTCGATTTTCTAAGCATTCAAGAGTTGTATGTGGGTTTGGCTAAATCGTATTTAGCATTAGAAAACATTGAGCAAAGTTCAAAATACTTTGAAAAAGCATACGAAATTGACGTAAAAAATGACAAAACACGCGCGGTCATCAATTCGAGGATTATGCAAGATGAACTCGGTAAGTTGAAGGAGCAAATTACAGATTTAAGAACACGGTCGCAACAAACAAAATATTATTACGCTTTCGGCATCGGATTGCTTATTTTGGTGATTATTGGCTTGATAATGTATTACAAAAAACAACAACGCAACAACAAAAAGTTGTTTCAAAAGCTAATGTTAGCTTTGGAAGACAAACGTTTGCAGGAAAAAAATGCTGTGAACACAACTATAGAAGACATAGCAAAAAGTTCTGTTGGTGATGCATCAAAAGCTCCTGAAATAGACGAAACTACTGCTGAAATTCTTCAAAAGTTAGAAGAATTTGAAGCCAATGAAATGTTTTTAAGCAATGAAAGCACGTTGGTAGAAGTGGCGAAAAAATTACAAACCAACACCACCTACCTTTCCAAGGTCATCAATACGTACAAAGAAAAATCGTTCACAGCATATCTAACCGATTTACGGGTTGATTATGCCATTGAGCGTTTATCGAAAGATCGAAAATTTCGTTCATATACCATTGGTGCTATCGCACAAGAAATTGGTTTCAAACGCTCGGAATCTTTCTCTAAAGCCTTTAAAATAAAGACAGGTTTGTATCCGTCATACTTTATAAAAGAGCTTGAAAAACAATAGGTTATGATGTGTATTGCTCGCTTTTTATAAATTACGACTAGTATTATGAAAGGTAGCGCTCATTTTCTCGTTATCTTACAAACGACTACAATTTCGAAATACTACAAACGATATGAAAAAAGAAAGAAAATTACAGTTAACCTTAAAAAAGGTAAGCATCTCAAAATTACAAACTGTTATTGGAAAAGGTCTCGTTACGTCTATTGATCTTCCTTGTGCTGTATCTGAAAACTGTATTGTCAGTGTAATTTGTTCAGATCCAAATGCGGATTGTAAAACTTTTTTAACAGTATCAGACAGTCAAGAACGATGTTAATTTAAGCGGATGCACAAAATTTGAAGAAAACGAATTGAATTCCTTAAAAACGAAAACTCCTAAGAACATTCTTAGGAGTTTTTTTAGTGTAAAGAATTTTGTGATTTTTTTAGTGTACTAGTGAATTCTTATTCAATTCATTCTTAGCTTTTTCCAATGCAACAGGCATATCGCTATGGCAATTGCGAATGTAGTTTTACCAAAATTGCGCTAAAAAACATACATAAATTACGGGAAAACCGTTATTTTTGAACAATTACCTACCGCAACATATAAAACTGTATTCCTGTATGCCTCAAACAAAACGTATTACGCTTTTATTAGTATTATTTTGTGCAATACTAGGACACAAATCTTTTTCCAGAACAATAATTCAAGATAGTATTGCGCAATTTGATAAAGTTGCATTTCAGGATTCTTTGCGTGTGTTGGCGCCAAAGGAGTTTGTGAGATTGTTTACAATACAATATATAGAGGATAAAAATAAAGCTAGTGCAAGTCTAGAATACGTTATGAATGATATGCTCAATTCTAACGAACTTGAAATGCAGTTTTGGGGATATATTTCGTTAGCTAAATGGGAAAATTACAACACAAACTTCAACGAGTCTTTGGATTATGTTTTAAAAGCAACTCAAACAGCAAAGAGCATAAACTCTTTAGATTTGTTATTACGAACACATATTTATCAAGGGGATTTCTACTATGATGCTGGAAAATACAAGAAATCAATGGAAGCCTATTTAAAGGCAATGAGATATGCAAAAGAAACAAATCATGTAGGTCGGCAATTGGCTATTTCAAAAAATATAGCCTTATTGAAACTAGAAGTAGGCGATGCAAAAGGATCTGCAGATTTATTAGAAGGAACTCTTAAAATTCTAGAAGCGCAAAATTCACCAAAACTAAATAGATTAGAGGTAAGTATTTATATTGCGTTAACAAAATCCTATTTGCGATTGGGAGATTATGAGAAGTCTAAATACTACGGTACAAAGGGCTTGCAACTCAGCAATAAATATGGAGACGAAGATGCTAAAGCATATTTGTATAATTTTTTAGGAGAAACGAATATAGCTGTTGAGAAACTTCAAGAAGCGATGTTGTACTTAGACAAAGCACTAAACTATGCGAAAGAGATAGAAACTTCTAAATCTCAAATTCCTTTTATAAACCTAAATAGGGCAAAAGCTTTTTTTTACAAAAAAGACTATACAACGGCTATCCAAATTTTAGAAGCTATAGAAACGCATCAAAAACGTAAAAAAATAAGTTTTTTTAGTTTAGAAGATATGTATGAGTTTTTAGGAAAATCATATAAAGCCCTTGGGAATACTGAGAAAAGCCTTTTTTATTTTGAAAAAACAAATGAAGTATATACTGAAAATGATAAAAAGCAAAATGAAATAGGTCTTGAAATTATTAAAAAGTATGATTTACAGTCGTTGAAAGAAGAACTAAATCAGGCAGAACAAAAAACAGTAAAAACTAGAATCGTTTTATATGTTAGTATTTTTTTAGCGATTTTGGTTGTGATTGGTTTGGTATTATTCTATAAAAATCGCGAAAAGCGTAATCAACAAAAATTTGAATCCCTTTTACATTCGTTGGAAATAGAAAAAGAAAAAGCACTCTTGGCTAAAGAAGCAGCAATAAAGAAAGCTACAGAAGAAAAAATAATGATTGAAAAAGTTGTTCCTGATGAAACAACGGATAAAGAAGTTGAAATCATTGACGAAACAAAAGCCAAACTTTTAAAGAAACTCCAAAACTTTGAAGATAAAGAACTGTATTTAAGCAAAAACAGCAGCTTAAACGATGTAGCCAAAAAGTTAAAAACCAATACTTCGTATTTATCAAAATTGGTCAATGCGCATAAGGGGAAGTCCTTTACAGCATACATTACCGATTTACGGGTTAATTATGCCATTAGACGTTTAAAAGAAGATAAAAAATTCCGTTCCTATACCATAGATTCCATTGCCAGAGACATCGGTTTCAATCGTTCAGAATCGTTTTCGAGAGCCTTTAAAAATAAAACAGGACTATATCCTTCATATTATATAAAAAGACTTGATAGTCAGAACATTGAGTAGTGTTTTTTATACTCGTGATTTATGAATTTCTAGATGTATTTTTTAAAAAAACTATGCTTCGCATTTATATTTGAGCATAACTTATGAAACCAAATGATTTATGAAGAAAAAACAGATTCTCTCTAAACTCCAATTGCAAAAAACGACTATTGTATCCTTTAAAGCCATGAAAACTATTATGGGAAAATCACTTGTAAATGTAGATACGATTCCAATTTCAGTTGATGGCGTTACCTGTGTAACTTTAACGGATTGCCGAACACAAGATGGTCAGTATACCTGTATGTCTTGTACGGGTGATGAATGTACACGCCCAACGACCAGAACTGGTGATTCTCATGATTGTGGAGCAAATGATACCAAAGAAAACTGTCTAGATACTAGACGCTGTTAACATTTGAAGAAAACGATGTTAATTTGAGAAAGAGTTTACCTTGTGTAAGCTCTTTTTTTTTGTGGAAAAAAATAAAATATGTTTTATCTTAGGAGTTCATGAATCCCGCAGAAAACTACATTCTACAACAACCAGAACCGTACAAATCTATTTTGCTCGAATTGCAAGTAATGATAGAACATTTGCTACCAACCGCAGAACTGAAGTATAAATACAAAATTCCTTTTTACTATTACAAAGGCAAACCCTTTTGTTACTTCAACGCAAGTCATAAAAAGAAATTCGTAGATGTAGGTTTGGTCAAAGGTGGCGAAATTACGGTGCATACATCACACTTAGTGACTAAAAACCGCAAGCAAATGGCATCACTGCGTTACAAAGATGTTAAACACATCAATCAGAAAATTTTCTTCGATGTCATAAAAGAAGCCGCTAGTTTGTACTAACGGCTGTATATGATAAGGTCTACATTTCGACTGCGCTCCATGTGACACGATTTTGTTGTCTAAAACGTCTAAAACGTCGAAAAATCTATAAATCTAACAAGTCTAAAGAGCGAAGCGAATCTAAGAAAGTCTATAGCGCTTTAATCGTCTTACGAATCTTTACCAAATTGCTCAATAATTTTTCCAAATGGTCTAAATGAAGCATGTTTGCGCCATCGCTTTTGGCATTTGCAGGATCAAAATGTGTTTCAATAAATAATCCGTCTACGTTGTTCACAACGCCTGCACGCGCAATGGTTTCAATCATATCAGGTCTTCCGCCTGTAACACCGCTAGATTGATTTGGTTGTTGAAGCGAATGCGTTACATCTAAAACCGTTGGAGCAAACTGTTTCATGGTTGGAATGCCACGAAAATCAACAATCATATCTTGGTAACCAAACATCGTCCCACGATCGGTAATCCAAGCATTTTCATTGCCTGAATCGTGCACTTTTTTAACCGCGTGTTTCATGCTTTCAGGACTCATAAATTGCCCTTTTTTCAAGTTGACAACTTTTCCTGTTTTTGCCGCAGCTACCACCAAATCCGTTTGACGAACTAAAAATGCTGGAATTTGCAACACATCTACATATTGCGCCGCTTTGTCAGCATCAGTAACTTCGTGAATGTCTGTAATTGTTGGGATGTCAAAGGTCTCAGAAACCTTTTTAAGAATCGCTAACGCCTTTTCATCTCCAATACCAGTAAAACTATCAATACGACTACGATTCGCCTTCTTAAAGCTTCCTTTAAACACATACGGAATTTCAAGTTTGTCCGTAATTGTGACTACTTTTTCCGCAATGCGCAACGCCATATCTTCACTTTCAATAGCGCACGGACCTGCGAGTAAAAAGAAATTATCGGCGGTAGTATGTTTAATCTTAGGAATAGAACTGAGTTGCATAAATTGTAAATTTTTTGCAAAGATACACTAAATTTCAGTAGTAAGTAAGCTTGTATTTACGGCCGTCATCTGCTTGATTTTTTTATGCGTGTGTTTGGTGTAATATATGGCAAGAATGACAAATAAAACAATCGCAGCAATGCCCACGTAGACTAACGAAAATGCACTTGTTTGTACGCCTAAATTGTCAAAAAAGGGCACAAAAGCGAATTTACAAATCACAGTGAGTATAAGTGCAATCGCAATAGAAACCGCTAAAATTTTATACGAAATAGCTAAATATACATTGGCAATTTGCTTGCGCGAAAAGCCTAAAAAGTGTAATTGGCAAATGGTTTGTTTGTTCTTTAAAATAAGTAGATTGATATTGGTAACAACTAGCGTAATGGATAAAATGGTGATTAAAATTCCAATACCTAACACAATAGACAATACCAATTGCAAAAAGTAACTAATGCGCGAACTTAAAAGCTCACTTTGAAAGTATTGATACTTGTTTTTGGCTAAAAAATCCAACAATTTAGGGTCTGACGGATTCACCACTTCCATAATGACACGCGATATGCGTACTTCTTTGTCTGGACTCAACAGTTGATTGGTATAGTTTAAAAAAGTTTCAGGCACCAAAATCGTGTTGATTTTCTCGGAAGTTGCCAAAATATACGCATCGTACACTTCTCTTTTAGAGGTTCCTGTCAAATTGAGCTCAATAGGAATTTTACGAATTAAATCCTGATTAATTTGCGGCAAACCTGCGCCAGGCGCAAAGCCGTAATTGTATAAATCAATATAATTTTTTGGAATGATAATCGGGACTTCTCTTGATGAAGGCGACCAATTCCAGTCTTCGTTATCCACATCAATAAAACGATCGGAAACAGCTTCTAGAAACATATCGGTTGAAATACCGCCCATTCCCATGATAGAAACACTTCCTTGCACTCGGTACGTTCCGTTGGTAAAACCGCCCACTTTTTTGACGAATTCTTGTTGTTTGAGTGTTGCTATTTCTTCTGGCGTAAACGCATTGTCACGACCTAATTGTTTGGAAATAATCACGGTTTGATTGCTCAACAAATCACTCGACGAACCAAAAAGTGACTGCGTATCCACAAAAAGCTGGAAAACCACTAACAAAATTCCCAATCCCAAACTGGAAGTCAACGCAAAAAAGAGCAGTTGCGAAAAATGGATTTGTTTATGGAGTAACTCTTTAATCACAGCAGCAAGGTTTTTGAGTAGTCAATATTATAGGAATTCCCCAAACTTGCAATCACTAAAGTTGCGTTTCGAGCCGTTACTTCTTCTAAAATAAGTTGGGTTGCGTTGTCAATTTGCACATCATCAATATGGCTAAAAGGCTCATCTAATAGTAACAATTCAAAAGGTTGACAAAGCGCTCTTACAATAGCAACGCGCTGTTGTTGTCCGTACGACAGCGTTTCTGCTTTCTTATCTGCCAAATGTGCCACGTCTAAACGCTCCAAATAGCTTCTAATTTCAGCTTCCGTTTTATGGTTTGTCAATTGATTTTTTAGCTGAATATTCTCTATTGCGGTCAATTCAGGAAACAATCGCAATCCTTGAAAAACAATAGAGATTTTATGACGGCGAAATTGCGTCCATTCTGTTTCAGAAAAGCTAGCAATATCTTTTTCATCAAACAAAATACTGCCCGTAAACTTATTATTTAAACCGTATAAAAAATTGAAAAAGGAACTTTTTCCACTACCAGATGCCGCTTTTACCAAGTAGCTTTTGCCCGCTTCCAAATAAAAAACTTTACTCCAAACTTCGGAAGAAGCAGGAGTAAAGTATGTTGGGTGTATTTCTTGTATGTGTATAGTCACGCTACGTAAACTTGGAAGGCTATATTAGTAACGAGACATCATTTTCATTGTTTCTTCTAAGGCAGCATCCATATAGTCAATTGTACGCTCAAGCGAGTTGCCATCACCTTTTGTGTAGGTAAAAGTTTCCATGCCATCCGCATTCATGATAAAATGTGTGTCTCCAAAAAATTCACCGTACTTTTCATACGTCGTACTCATAGTATCATTATTTCCATACATGGAAGCATACGGATTCATGCTATTTGCCATATCAGAAAACATTTTATAAGCGTTTTCAGACATGTACATGTAAATTGAATTGTCTAATTTAGACTTGTGTTCGAAACTAGATAAGTTCGCAGCTAATTTTCCATTGTTGTACACTTCATCAGCTTTGCTTTCGTCATTTGTGATGAACAATACATTGTCTTTCAACATCACAAACACATTGTCATCCAATTCATAGTAATTTTTTCCTTTCGTGTTTTCTGGTCTTTTCATCTCCATTGCTTTGTTGACAAGCGTTTCAAACTTGTCCATGTCTTTAATAGCAACGGCACCGTACATGTAAGGTATTTTTGTTTCAAATACTTGGTATTCTTCATCATCACTGTAATAATCACGAATACTATCTTTTTTAGTAATTCCTTCAGTTACAGCTAGCATCATAGAGCCATCAAAAAGACCTGTAATGTCTTCCATGGTCATTCCTATTTCGCGTTTCATTTCCTTATTTGTTCTTTGCAGGTTCGTTTTTAATCCTGTTCTAAACATTTCTGGAATAAGTTCATTGTCTTGCAAACTCTCAAAATGCTTATACAACGCAGTAGGATCTAAGGAAACTTTAAATACCATAGCAGGATTGCTTGGTAATACATTCAATAAGTCAGACTCATATCCTTTCGCTGCCCATGACTCATATCCTGTTAACGACTTAATATCTTTGTTCAACTTTAATGTTGCTTTTGTTAAGATGCGGTCATCTTCAAAGTTTCCATAATATGCAAAATTATTATCTCCGAGTTCTATGCTATTTTTTCCTGTGAACATAGATGCCATTGCATCGCCCATTTCCTTTAATGGAGTAGAAGAAACGTGCATTCCCATGTCCATGCTAGTGTCAAAAAAGCTTTTGTAGTAGTTAGTTGCGTAGATGTTTTCGGAAGCTTCCATCTTTGTTAAATCAATCAAATCTTGATCAGGATATCTTGAACCTGCAACAATCAAAGCAGTTTCATTATTCCATCCAATCGCCATATCTCTGCTAGAATATACAGTGAAGGCATCATTTTTACCAACATTTTCTTGCTTTTCAGCGCGTGGTAAATCCTGTAGCATCGGCATTATCATTTTTTCAAAAGAAGCGGCGTCTTTGATAGGAATAATCAATCCTCCATAACCTGCTCTTCCTTCTGCGACCATAAAACCTAATAAAAATTCTTTACGGAAAGCAGCGTTGATATTTTCTGCGGTCATTTGCTCTTCTAAAAATGCTTTCATTTTACGAGGCGCAGACTGCTCAATCATTTTACTGATGTGTAAGTCTTTAAAATCAACATTTTGACTTTTCGCTGCTAACGATCCCAAGTTTACATACATTACTCCGGCAGCATCTTTAGGGATGTAAGATGATTCAGAATTTTTCTTTCCACAACTAATGACCAATAAGGCGATTGTGAATAGGAATACGATTTTTTTCATACTAAATGAAGTCTTTAAGGTTTACAATATTTATTATTAATCTGTGGAGGAATGCAAATTTAACAATATCTATAGGTTTTAAAATAAAAACACGATAAAATTGTACAAATTTACGTTGGTTACCATAAGGAAAGACGACTGTGTAGCGAAAATGTTACAAGAATGCGCATAATCACTCAAAAAAAACAATAAAATTCACAAAACAAAACGTTCTAAAATAGTAGCTTAAATTATTAATTAACAGTAATTTAACCTAAAAAGGAAATAAAATTCTTTTGTCTAGTAAATAAACGCTACTTTTGCACGCTTAAAAATAGAGGCAAAGAAATGACTTCAATAAAAAATATTGCAATAATTGCGCACGTTGACCACGGAAAAACGACGTTGGTTGATAAAATCATGTATCACTGTCAACTTTTTCGTGAAAATGAAAATACGGGAGATTTAATCTTGGATAACAATGATTTGGAGCGTGAGCGCGGAATTACGATTACTTCAAAAAACGTTTCGGTTACGTATAAAGGAACGAAAATTAATATCATTGACACGCCTGGTCACGCCGATTTTGGTGGAGAAGTAGAACGTGTACTCAACATGGCAGATGGTGTATTGCTTTTAGTAGATGCCTTTGAAGGACCAATGCCGCAAACGCGATTTGTACTGCAAAAAGCGATTGACTTAGGATTAAAACCTTGCGTAGTTGTCAATAAAGTGGATAAGGAAAACTGTACGCCAGATGAAGTATACGAAAAAGTATTTGACTTAATGTTTGAATTGGGCGCGGAAGAATGGCAGTTAGATTTCCCTGTAGTGTATGGTTCTGCAAAGCAAAACTGGATGTCAGACGATTGGCAAAAGCCAACAAATTCTATCGAGCCATTGTTAGATATGGTAATGGAACACATTCCGTCGCCAGAATTTGAAGAAGGCAGCACACAAATGCTAATTACCTCTTTAGACTACTCATCATTTACTGGACGAATTGCCATTGGACGTTTGCAACGTGGAACTTTGAAAGAAGGCATGCAAGTATCGTTGGTAAAGCGTGATAAAACAACCATCAAATCAAGAATCAAAGAATTGCATACGTTTGAAGGCTTAGGTCGTAAAAAAGTATCTGAAATTCAAGTAGGAGATATTTGCGCGATTGTCGGTTTGGAAGGTTTTGAAATTGGTGACACAATTGCCGATTTAGAAAATCCAGAAGGATTAAAAACCATCGCCATTGACGAGCCAACGATGAGTATGTTATTCACGATTAACGATTCACCTTTCTTTGGAAAAGATGGAAAATTTGTAACATCACGTCACATCAAAGACCGTTTAACAAAAGAATTGGAGAAAAACTTAGCATTACGTGTTCAGGAAACTGACAGTGCGGATAAATTCTTAGTATATGGTCGTGGCGTATTGCACTTATCAGTCTTAATTGAAACGATGCGTAGAGAAGGTTACGAATTACAAATTGGACAACCACAAGTAATCATCAAAGAAATTGACGGTGTAAAATGTGAGCCAATAGAAGAATTAACTATTGATTTACCAGAAAACGTTTCTGGAAAAGCGGTAGAAATGGTAACCCTTCGTAAAGGAGATTTACTAAGCATGGAAGCCAAAGGCGATCGTATGATTTGTGAATTTATGATTCCATCAAGAGGAATTATTGGTTTGCGTAATCAATTGTTAACGGCAACTGCTGGTGAAGCGATTATGGCACACCGATTTAAGGAATATCAGCCAGTTCGTGGTGGAATTCCTGAGCGTCAAAACGGTTCGTTGGTATCTATGGAAAAAGGAACAGCCATTCCATATTCTATTGACAAATTGCAAGATCGTGGAAAGTTCTTTGTCGATCCAGGAGAAGAAATCTATGAAGGTCAGGTAATTGGTGAAAACTCTCGCGGCGACGATATGACGGTCAACGTAACAAAAACCAAAAAACTTTCCAATGTACGTTCTGCTGGAGCAGATGACAAAGCAAAGATTGTTCCTGCAATTAAATTTTCATTAGAAGAAGCATTAGAATACATTCAAAAAGATGAATACGTAGAAGTAACACCAAATCATCTACGACTGCGAAAAATCTATCTCACGGAAGTGGAAAGAAAGCGCAACAAAACCATCTAACAGTATTGAAAATAACTAACAAAAGGTTCCATTGCGCAAGTAGTGGAACTTTTTTTGTCTAGTTATGAGATGTTGGTATTGAGAATTGAGAAGTTTCAGATGACATTCCTGCGTGCAGGAATCCACTTAATAATAAAGAGGTATTAGTGAAATGAAAAAACTAGTAAAACTAAGTAGATTCCGCATCGAGTGCGGAATGACAGTAGCGAAAATCAACAAATCAACACATTGACGAATCAACAAAAAACGAATAACAAACAAAAAACAAATGGACATCTTCGGCATCACAGGAACAGAACTTATAGGCTATTTAGCGTCATTGGCAGTACTAATTTCATTCACAATGAAAGATTTAAAAAACTTGCGTATGATTAACGGAATTGGTTGTTTACTTTTCGTTTTATACGGTTGTTTAATACCAACCTTGCGCGTTGGATTGCCAATCATCATTACCAATTTAGCGATTTTTGGCATCAATATTTATCACTTAACACGTTCCAAAGCGTAGCGACTGAAATAATGTTAGCGAATTGTTGGTAAAATGTAAATTTTTCTATCTTTACCAAAAATCAAACTATGCAGTTTCTTTATTTCGATGCAGGAATCGGCGCAATGATTGCGCAGGCAGCAGTAGCGGTTGCTGCGGGAGTTTTGTTGTTTTATAAAAGTATCAAATACAAAATTAGAACTTTGCTTGGTTTGCAAAAAGACACTTCCGAAGAAGTTTTTGATGACATTGATATAGACGATTCTACGCTCGAAAACGCATCGAAAGATGACAAATAATTCTCGACACGCTTCTTCCTATCGCGACCCGAGTGGTCATATTTTTGTAGACAAAGGCATTGTAAAACGTGTCATATTTCCAAGTTATTTTTCCCAATACGAAGCCTTACAAAGTTCCGGATTCTTTCAAAAAGCATTTCAACACAAGCTATTAATTCCGCACAAAGAACTCGAAAAAGCGGAAACGCATATGTACATTCAGCCTGAACAAATTCCGTTTTTTACCTATCCGTACGAATGGAGTTTTCAGCAATACAAAGAAGCCGCATTGCACACGCTAAAATTGCAGAAATACGCGTTGCAACATAACTTTTCGCTGAAAGATGCCACGGCGTATAACATAGCTTTTCACAACGGAAGTGCCATTTTTATAGATACGCTTTCGCTCGATTTTTACACAGAAAACACACCTTGGCGTGCGTACAAACAATTCGTGATGCACTTTTTAGGACCGTTGGTCATTGCCAAATATCACGGTGCAGAATTCTTGAAAACGATGTCGAATTTCATTGACGGAATTCCGCTCAAACTCATCACGTCATTATTGCCTGGAAAAACCAAACTGAATCCGTTTTTGTATACCAACATTCACTTGTTGGCGAAATATGAAAATAAGCATCAAGAAGAAAACGTGCAGGAACGCAAACAAGCTTCGCTTTCCAAAAAAGGATTGTTCAACATTATTGATAGTTTGTACAATTACATCAAAAAATTACAGCTCAAAGAGCAATCAGAATGGGGAAATTATTACCAAAAAACGAACTATTCTGATACGGCTTTTCAGCAAAAATCACACATCATTAACAATTGGATAAGCGAAATAAAAGCCAAAACCGTCATTGATGTCGGCGGAAATGACGGAACGTTTGTGCGACA
This sequence comes from Kordia periserrulae, assembly GCF_003054265.1. GTDB lineage: Bacteria > Bacteroidota > Bacteroidia > Flavobacteriales > Flavobacteriaceae > Kordia > Kordia periserrulae. Next base: position 346,804 of record NZ_QBKT01000005.1, read on the forward strand.
AATTCCTAGCGAACTCGAATTGGCGTTGGTTGGTGACATTGATAATAATGCAGTAGACCACAATCACTATTTGGTCAAAAAAAACAAAGAAAAAAACATGTTGCCGTTTGTAATTGATTTGCTCAATCCGTCCGCAGCGATTGGTTTTCAAAACACCGAGCGTTCTTCTTTTGTAGAGCGTGTACAGGCGTTGCAACCCGATGTGACGTTAGCATTGGCGCTGATTCATCATTTATCCTTAACGGGAAATGTGCCTTTTGAAAACTCAGCAGCGTTTTTTGCATCGTTCTCTAAAAACCTCATCATCGAATTTCCAAAACGAGCGGATTCGTATGCCACGCGATTGCTCAATGCAAAAGCAGAATTCAAAGATCAGTTTGGACATTACAATCTAGAAAACTTTGAAAAAATATATTTGGAACAGTTTCAATTAATCTCCAAAAAGGAAATTCCCGATTCCGAACGTGTGTTGTTCCTATTCAAGAAAAAATAAGTGCCGAAAGTCAGAAAAAACATAGAAAAATTTGTCGCAAGCACAAAAGAATATCCAATCACATTCGCGATTGCGGCAGGTTTATATTCGTTCATTTATGTGTTTGCGTCTAACTTTATGTTGGTCAATTCGTGGTTTCAATTCTTCGTCATTTCTGTAGTATATTTGGCAATTCCGGTCATTATTTTTACACTTTCGTGGGAATTGACAAAGCGACTTTCGTTTCTGCAAAAGTTCAAACCGTTCGTCTTACCTATCTTAAACGCGATGTTTTTTGGATTTTATTTTGTGGGAAGAATGTATGGTTTTCAGCATAAAAAAATCATTCTCGGAGCCGTCATCATCTGCGCATTACTAGCGGTTTTGCTCAGAAAACACTACAAAAAAATCATCGTGTTGCAATTCATTATGGCATTTGTGGCGTTTACAACCTTGTTGCCAACGCTGTACGGAGCGTTATTCGACAGCGACGAATGGCGAGAATTTCCAGAAGAAGTCGTGCAAACCAACTTCAAAAAATTTCCGAACATTTACGTCATTCAACCCGATGGCTACGCGAATTTTACCGAATTAGCAACCGAACCGTACAACTTTCAAAACGACGAATTTGAATCGTATTTGCAAGACAGTGGATTCAAATTGTATACAAATTTCCGAAGCAATTACACGTCAACGGTATTGTCTAACAGTTCCATGTTTGCGATGAAACATCATTACAAAGGCAGGCAATTGGCAGGTGCGAGAGAAGTGATTCTGGGCGATAACCCTGTGATTCAAACCTTAAGAAACAACGAGTACGAGACGTTTCTCTTTATGGAAAATCCGTATTTACTGTTGAATCGTCCAGCCATCAAGTACGACTATTGCAATATTGACATGAGCGAAGTTCCTTGGTTTGGTATTGGCGCGTTTGACAATCCAAAAGAATTGCTGCAACCGCTAACGGAAACCATCAAAAAACAGCAAGGAAAGCGTAGTTTTTACTTTATTGAAAAAATTCTTCCAGGACACATTTCAACGTTCAAAAGTGGTACAAAAGGCAAAGAAACGGAACGCGAAAACTATCTCACGCAAGTGAAATTAGCGAACGAATGGTTGAAAGAAATCACACAAATCATCACAAAAACCGATCCCAACAGTTTAATCATCATTGCGGCGGATCACGGTGGCTACGTAGGATTTGAATACACCAAACAACTCTTTCAAAAACAAACCGATAAAAAGCTCGTCTATTCAGCATTTACGGCGGCGTTGGCAATCAAATGGCCCAACAATACTATTCCGAGTTATGATACCAAACTCAAGTCATCCGTAAATCTTTTTCGAACCGTTTTTGCCTACTTGGGAGAAAATGAAACGTTGCTAGAAAACTTCCAAGAAGACGCCAGTTATTCTCGAATTTCCGAAGGAATTTTGGGTGAAGTCTACAAGTATATTAATGCTGATGGAAATGTGGTTTTTGAGAAGGTGGAGTAAATCTCCAGACATTTTTCATGGATTCTTTGTTGATTTGTATAAAATACCAATTATTGGTACTTTTATAAAAAAGTCAACTCTATGAGTAAAAACACGTCCATATTATTAGGGAATTATTTTGATGAATTTGTGAAAGCACAAGTTTCTGAAGGGAGATACAAAAATGTGAGTGAAGTCATTCGTGCGGGACTTCGACTGTTGGAAAATGAAGAAAATAAAGTGGCTGCGTTGCGAAACGCGATTCACGAAGGTATGAACAGTGCCGTAGTTGAAAATTTTGATTTTGATTCACATCTAGCAAAGCTAAAATCGACAAGAAATAATGACTAACATTATTTTTAGACAGAAAGCTGTTGATGATTTATCGGAAATTTGGAATTATACATTGCTAAATTGGTCTGAAAATCAAGCAGATCAATATTACAAATTGATTCAGGCGGCTTGTGTAGAAATTTCAAAAAATCCTTCTATCGGTAAGAGTTATGAAAACATTCATAACAAATTATTAGGATTCAAAACAGGAAAGCATATCATTTTTTATCGCCAATCTTCTAAAAATAGTATAGAAATTGTTAGGATTCTACACGAACGAATGGATTTAGAAAACAGAATTCAAGAATAAATGGCAATTCCTCATTGAATTCACATACGAATATTCCTTAAAGTACGTTAAAATTAGTAAATTCACTTTTTCTAAACCAAACCCTCATTTATACACTAACCACATACACGGATGCCTCCAAATCGCTTTGGGACGACTTTGTCTCAAACGCAAAAAATAGTACGTTTTTGTTCTATCGCGATTTTATGGACTATCATAAAGACCGTTTCAAAGATCATTCGTTGCTGCTTTACAAAAAAGAGAAATTAGTAGCACTATTTCCTGCAAATCAACGTGATAATCGTGTGTATTCACATTTGGGTTTGACCTATGGCGGATTGCTTTTTGACGAAAATCTAAAGCTTCGCGATGTTGCTGAATGTTTGAAATTAGTGCTGGAATATTTGGAAGAAAACAATATCGAAAAGTTGCATATCAAATTGTTGCCGTCGATGTACAGTCCGTTTCCAACAGATGAATTGCAGTATTTGTTGTTTATTTTAGAAGCGAAGTTATCACGAAGAGATGCACTTTCGGTGGTAAATATGAAACATCGCCCAAAAATATCGAAAGACAGAATCGCGGGAAATAAACGCGCACTCAAACACGGTTTGGTTACTAAAGAAGAACAGACATTTGAAGCCTTTTGGAATCAAATTTTAATTCCGAACTTACGCCAAAAACACGAAGCAACACCTGTGCATACATTGGCGGAAATTCAATTGTTAAAACAACATTTTCCAAAAAATATCCGACAATTCAATGTGTATAAAAATGATGAAATCGTCGCAGGAACGACCATTTTTGAAACCGAACATGTAGCGCATTCGCAATACATTTCAGGAAACGAAGACAAAAACAGTTTGGGAAGTCTGGACTTTTTACATTTGCATTTGCTGAACGATGTTTTTCAAGATAAAATGTACTTTGATTTTGGTATTTCAAACGAAAATCAAGGAAAGAACATCAACGAAGGATTGCACTATTGGAAAGAAGGTTTTGGCGCACGAACCATCACGCAAGATTTTTACGAAATTGACGTGCAAAAGCATCACAAACTTGACACGATTTTTATATGATACCATTTTTGGACTTACAGAAACTCAATGCGCGATATGAAACGGAATTTCAAGCTGCTTTCAAACAGTTTTTAAATTCTGGATATTATGTGTTGGGCGAAAATGTACGTCAGTTTGAAGAAGCTTTTGCCAACTATTGCGGAACGAAGTACTGCATTGGTGTCAGCAACGGATTAGATGCGCTGACGTTGATATTGGAAGCGTATAAAATCATGGGGAAACTGCAAGAAGGTGACGAAATCATCGTTCCTGCAAACACCTATATTGCCACGATTTTAGGAATCACCAAAGCGGGATTGAAACCTGTGTTGGTGGAACCGAATCCAGAAACATTTAATATAGCTATTTCCGAAATCGAAGCGGCTATTTCATGGAAAACGCGTGCTATTTTAGTGGTGCATTTATATGGACAGTTGACGGAAATGGAGGAAATTCATGCCATTGCTAAAAAACAGAATTTACTCGTGATGGAAGATGCCGCACAAGCACATGGCGCGGTAAATGTTGAAGGTAAGAAAGCTGGAAATTTAAGTGATGCGGCGGGATTTAGTTTCTATCCAACAAAAAATTTAGGTGCGCTGGGAGAAGCAGGAGCAGTAACGACGAATGATTCAGAATTAGCGGAAATCATTAGTAAGTTGCGCAATTATGGAAGTTCATCAAAATATGTAAATCAGTATAAAGGAGGAAATTATCGTTTGGATGAAATTCAGGCAGCGTTTCTTCGTATAAAATTACCACATGTAGATGCGGATAATGAAGTTAGAAGACGCATTGCAAAACGATATCTAAGCGAAATAACAAATCTAGAAATCATCTTGCCAACGTATCAAAATGAGGCTTCGCATGTGTTTCATCAGTTTGTCATTCGCACAAAAAATAGAAACAAACTTCAAAAGTATTTAAAAGAAAACGGTATTGGCACGTTGATTCATTACGAAATTCCACCACACAAGCAAGAAGCGTACAAAGAATGGAATCATTTGCACTTTCCTATCACGGAGAAAATTCATGATGAATGTTTGAGTTTGCCTATCAATCCTGTATTGGAACCTGCTGAAGTGGATACGATTATTTCTGTGCTCAATTCATACACCAACCAAACATAACTTCCATAAGTTTTATGGCGAACAACCCACAATTTTCATACACGCATATTTTAAAAGCCACGTCGTTATTTGGCGGCGTTCAAGTTTTTAAGATATTGATATCCATCATTCGTGTTAAAATTGTAGCGATTTTACTCGGTGGTGTCGGAATGGGAATTATTGGCTTGTTTAATAGTACAATTCAAGTGGTAAGCGAAATTGCGAAACTTGGCTTGGACACAAGTGCTGTCAAAGAATTGGCACATGTACACGCTTCCGAAGATGAAAAAGCCATTCAGCAAACCGTCAGCATTCTGCAAAAATTCATCATGATTACGGCAAGTATCGGAGCTGTTTTTACGATTGTATTTTCAGCGTTGTTGAGCAAACTCACTTTCGGAAATACAGACTATACGTTTGAATTTATTTGGCTGGCGTTGGCAATTTTCTTTATGCAATTGACTAATGGAAAAATCGCGATTCTACAAGGAACACAAGCCTTGAAAAAGTTAGCTGTCGCCAATGTGTTGGGAAGTACAGTTGGATTGCTTGTTTCGATTCCGCTATACTACATGTACGGTTTGGAAGCAATTGTGCCAACAATTATCATTACGGCGGTTGTGATTTTTGGTTTCTTCTGGTATTTTGAAAACACACTAAAAATTCAACGAATTTCGTTGGGAATCAAACAAGCGTATGTAGAAGGAAAAAGTATGCTACGCTTAGGTTTGGTGTTGAGCATCACAGGAATTGTCACATTAATTGCAACCTATCTATTACAAATATTTATTCGCCATGTGGGCGGATTGGATCAAGTTGGCTATTACACTGCGGGATTTTTAATCATCAACGCATATGTAGGCATGATTTTCAACGCGATGGGAACGGATTATTTTCCACGATTGTCTGCGATTCACACCGAAAATGCCAAAGTGCAGCTTGCAGTACGGAATCAGGCAACCATTGCTATTTTATTACTTACGCCAATCATTACTACTTTTTTTGTGGCAGCGCCGTTAGTCGTGAATATTTTATACTCAAAAGAATTTTTAGTGATTTTGGGATTGATTTCTTGGGGCGTTTTAGGCATGGCATTTAAAGCAGTTTCTTGGTCGGTTGGCTATGTAATTTTAGCAAAAGGCGATTCCAGAATCTTTGTAAAAACTTCCATTGGTTTTTCAATATTGATGTTGACAATGAATTGTGTTGGCTATTATTTCGGCGGATTGACAGGTTTGGGAATTAGCGTGTTAGCGTATTATATTATACATTTTGTAAGTCTGTTGATTATTACGAAAATAGCGTATGGATTGTGGTTTCAATCCGCATTTTTCAAGCTATTTTTACTGTGCGTATTGTTGAGCGGACTCGGATTTGCGTGTACTTATTTAGACAATATATATTTGAAATACGGCGGAATGATTGCGATAATGCTTCTTTCTTATATCTTTACATATTCGCAATTGCAAAAAAAGATGAACATTAAACAATTGATAAAAAATAAGCTTTTCAAACGCTCATGAGACGAATTTTCAATAAAATACGACGTGTTTGGAAGTTTTATACTGCCGTAAACTGGATGAAAACCATCTATTTTAATTATAAAAAGTTTCCGTTTCGCATTGCGAGAAAGCTACCAGTAATGTTTTACGGTTCGGTAAAATTTTCTGATATCAGTGGTGAAATTATCTTGGATGTTCCCGAAGTGAAACGCGGCATGATTGGTTTTGGACAAAAGTTTGAATTGCCGACGCGCTCCAAAAGAATTGCAGAATTGTCTGTGATGGGAAAATTGGTTTTTAAAGGTCACGCACACATCGGAATTGATTGTTTTGTACATGTGGGAGAAGGCGCGTACTGCGAATTTGGGTATATGTCGTGTTTGGGTTCTAACGTAAAATTGATATGCAAAGAAGAAGTTATTTTAAGCGACTGGGTTGGCATTGGTTACGAATCACAATTGACCGATTCTAATTTTCATCCGATGATGAATACCGAAACAGGGGAACTGTATCCAATGACAAGTCCTGTGCATTTGGCAAAATACAATGCGTTTTCCAACAGAATTTCCATCATGCCAGGCACCAAAACTCCTGAAAATTGTGTTATTGCGTCCAATTCGGTGGTCAATAAAGATTACAGAGATTGGGGAAGCAATATTTTAATCGGCGGCGTTCCCGCAAAACTCATCAAACAAAACTACAACCGCGATTGGGAAGGCGAGAAGGAGATGTTGAAAAAGTTTAAGATTATTTGGTGATTTTTTTAATGTGTCAATGTTTTGTTGTTTGAAGTTTAAAGGTTTAAAAGTTTAGATGTTTAGGTCTAGAGAATAATTCAATATTCAACATCCAACATTCAAAATCCATAAAGTTTCAAAGTACTTCTCGATACTAAATTTTTTCGAAATTTCACTCGAAGTGACAGATTGGTTTTTAGTTTGGGAGTTTAGTATTTTAAGAGCTTTGTGTGTACTTTTACGTTTAAAATTTATCATTTTACATATAGAGTTTCCAAGCGTCAGTTCGAGTGGCGAACGCACGTTCGTTGTATCGAGAACAGCTGAGAATTTCTAAAGTTTACAATAATTTAGCATCCAACATTTAACATTCAAACAAAACCTATTTTTTCCGTTGAAACGTAGCAGGATTTCCAAACCAGACTTCATTTTCAGGAATATCTTTGTTCGCGAAGGACAATGCGCCAATGACACTATTTTTCCCAATCGTGATTCCGTGATGCAAAATACAATTCGTTCCAATAAAAACATTTTCACCAATATGTGCGCCTCCGATTTGCTGTTTTGCTGTATTGAGATTGTTGGTCATTAATTTTGGAGAAATATACACATTGTCTTCAACGACCAAACCGCGCGCTAGGATAGAATCGTATCGAATCGTAACATTATTCTTAATCACACAATTTCCAGAAGACGTGACACGCGAATCGATATAGCAATTTTCGCCAATTACGGTTCCTTTTCGGAGTTCTACATAATTTCGTATTACCGTATTATCTCCTATTACAACATCTTCTTCAATAATGCAAAACTTGCCAATCGTTACATTTTTACCGATAGTCGCTTTTTCAGAAATACAATTAAACTCCATACAATACTGGGAAAATGATGGTTATACAATGAAAAACGAAAATAGAAAAATAAAACTAAAAACATACCACATAATTAAAATATCACAATTGCTTTACGTGGTGTCAGAATTTTGTGTACACATAAAAAAACCATCTCAAAACTTGAGATGGTTCTTTACATAGCGTAGGCTATTTCAGGTAATTAGGTTGTATTACTTCATGTCAATCACTTCAATTTCATATACATTATTATTCGACATGATAATATTATACATTCCTTTTGTTGTTAACATACTTACCTTTTTCTTTTTATTATCGGATTCAATTCTATGAATTTCTTTCACTTTCATTCCATTTTCTGTGCACCATACATTCAATCCACTTCTTGTCAACATAAAGTCATAATTGAAATTTTCTGGTTTTACATATTTAATGGTAATCTCTCTTTCATAATTAGAATCTCTATCCATGTCCAATTTAAAAGTAGTCTCTAAAGCGGGCGCTACAATCAAACGTTTTTGGTTCAAATCGTACTTATCATCATTTTCAAAGGCTACTGGATATACTGCTTTGGTATCTTCGTAAATTCTCACTTCAGAGTTTACAGCTTTTTCTACAATTTCATATTCAGTTACGTTTGTACGTACAATTTCTGAATCTTTTAAATTGTTCTGTGCAAATGAAATTGAGGTTGATAATATAATTGCGGGGACTAATAATTTTATATAATTTTTCATAATAATCTTTAATTTTTTGTTATTTATGACGTCATACTTTAAATAGTACTGCGATGACATCTTCGACAGCTTTTCGATTTACTGTGTATAAATCTTTATTTGATTGATATTGAAATTCTTAGGCTTTTACCATAGAATTATTCAATTGTGCAGAAGTTTTTTTGGTCCAAGCATTCAACATCCAACTAGATTTTTCTAATTCTCTAATGTATGCGCCAATTAAGTCAATGGTACCTTCATCTCCTGCGTTGTTAGCATGATCGATTACCACTTTCATTTGTGATAAAATCAATTTGTGGTCATTGATTAAAATTTCAATCATTTCTGAATCGGTCAATAATGGACTTGATTCTTTTACGGCAGAAATTTCTAAGTAATCACTCATTTTGCTAATTGGGTGATACTTTAAGGTCAACACACGTTCTGCAATTTCATCAATCTTTGTTTGTGCGTTGGTATATAATTCTTCAAATTTTTCGTGTAAGTCAAAAAAGTTTTTTCCTAAAATATTCCAGTGAAAACTTCTTAATTTTTGATAGTATACGTGATAATTAGCCAATAGCGTATTCAATTCTACTACTACTGGGACTAATTTTTCATCGCTCATATTTAGATAATTCATAATATATTTTAATGTTTTTTGGATTAATAATTGATTTTTAAAAAGAAACACTTGGCTTGAACTTTGGAGAACCCAAAATGAAATATCAAGAAGTAATTTTTTGTGCTTCAATTGCGATTTGTAATAATCACACTTTCAATATAAGGTATGAGAAAAAAATGTCAAGTGATTTAACAAAACTTAACTTGTAGCAATAAAAATTAACGTAAAATATGTTAATAAAATTCATAATTTGTTAAAATTTTAACATTTGTTTTCTGTTGAAAAATGATTGAATTTTGAATAAAAATTAAAAATAAAATGAAAAATTGTTTTTTTTTGATGATTCTTCAATGAAAATATAAAAAATCAAATAATTATTCAAAAACTAAAAATCTAGTTTAAAATGAGTTTTTGTGTGATGTTGAGTTTCAAATTTTAACAAATTAAATCTACAATTTTCAGACATCATTTTACAGCTTTTTTAAATCTTTGTATCTTTAAGAAAAAAAGGAATGAATACATTTTACACGCTATGTTTTTTACTAGTATCCCAACTCTTTTATGCACAACAATCTGACATCGATTTTGGAAAATACAAAGATGGTGAACGTTGGCAAATCACCAATGATGGCGTGATGGGCGGACTTTCCCAAGGCGATGTTCGATTTACAGATAATGGTGTCGTTTTTAGTGGTATGATTTCCTTAGAAAATAATGGCGGATTTTCCTCTTACAGAAGCCAATATGCAAAACGAGACCTATCTTCCTATAAAAAAATAATCATTCGGTATCGTTCCAAAAATTATGCAATGGGCTTTACGCTAGAAATGGACAAACGTTGGTATGTACCGTATTACAAAGCCGATTTACCAACAACCGATTGGAAATGGGAAGAAAAAGAAATTAAGTTTTCAGACTTTGTTCGCTACAACATCGGTCGCAAACGATCTGGAAAACCGACGCAAGAAGAATTGGCAAATATTCTTCGTATCGGATTCATCTCCAACGAAAAAAAAGCGGGACCTTTTAAAATTGAAATCGATTATATAAAGTTTGAATAAAAAAGAAACATTTCTAAAATACTTTTCTTTATATTATATTTTAGTAAAAAATAATACATGAGTCATATTTATAGAGGTTTTGTTTTGTTAGTGGCAATACTATGTGCCGTTGGCTGCGCTTATTTTGGAAGTATATATGCTACAGGTGGAGCTATTGGAATGGGATTACTCAGTGGTATGTGTTTTATTTCTATTGCTATTTCATTTATTGGTACAGAAGAATAAAATATTTAGAAATGCCATACAACATTGTCCTCGTAGAACCCGAAATTCACACAAACACAGGAAATATCGGACGTTTAAGTTTGGCTTCAGGTTCTAACTTGCATTTGGTAAAACCTTTTGGATTTGAAATCACAGATGCGCGACTCAAGCGTGCGGGACTTGATTATTGGCAACATTTAGATGTACACATTTACGAAAGCATCGAAGAATTCTACACAAAAAATGCAGACAAAAAAATGGTCTATCTCACGAGTAAAAGTCAAAAATCATATACAGAAATTCCGTTTGAAGACGAGTTGTTTTTGGTATTTGGGAAAGAATCTGTGGGTTTGTCAAATGAAATCACGGAAGCAAATAGTGAAGTTTTATACACCATTCCAATGTTCAGTGAACATATACGAAGCTTAAATTTAGCCAATGCCGTAAGTATTGTGGTGTATGAAGGTATTCGGCAATTGAATTCTTAGAAATGTAAGACTACGAAGTTCAAATTGTCAGTTTGAGCGCAGTCGAAAACAGCTAAAATCAGTGAGTCCAGAAAAATCTACGACTCATTCCAAAGAGAAACATACTGCTGCGCAACTGTTTCATATTGGTGAAATTCTTCCACAAATGCACGTGCACGCTTTCCAATAGCCATCATTTCTTCAGGATTTTCAATCAGCTCACTCAGTTTTTCAACCAAATCATCAACGTTTGGAGTCGCGTTCATCAATACAGGTTGTTCAATTTGATAATAGGCTAAAAAATCCTTTTCCGCTCCCGAAAACACTACTTTTCCTTTTGACATCGCTTCAAGCGCATTATAACCTTGATCGTAACCGTACAACTGATCCATAATAATATGCGCTTCGTTATAGGTTTGAATATATTCCGAATACGGTAAATTCTCCGCCGTTTTAATCTCAACCTGATTGGGATATTTTTTCGCAACAAGTTGCAAGGCTTTCTCAATCAAATTGTTTCCTTTTTTTAAATAATTGACCTTATTGACGCCATGAAAAATAATCACTTTTCCGTTGTATTCTAACGGTTGAAATTTGAGTACATCTATATTGATTGGAAACGGAATCAGTGGTAATACTTTTGGATGATTTCGATACGCCATTTCATAATCAAAATTTGCAGGAATAATTCCGTTTATATTTTTCATCACAAAATGATGCAACTTTTCATGCGATTTTGACAAATATTGAAGCGAATACTGAAACCACTTTTTAGTACTTTTATCTTTTTGATAAGCTGTTAACATGTGATAAGGCAAATCAGCATTCAAAATAAAATTCACATAATGAAAATCATCGCCACATGACGACAAAAAGACTTTTTTATTATGTTTAAAGAGATATTTCAACAATTTCCGCTCAACAAAAGGCGTCGTAGCAAACGGAAACTCGTTAATCAATTGCACCACATCGTAGTTGCGAAACGACTTTCGGTGTTTGTAAAAACGATAGGTAATCTCCAAAAATGCAATATCAATCTTGAAAATCTTAAAAAACAACTGCCGAAACGCATTGGGAATTTTTTTATGAAAAAAAGTAGCTTCAAGCGAAACATCGATTGGATAATTTTTAAAGTTGTCAGCGCGACCGATGAGTGTCACATCGTGCTGTAACTTTTGTAGACCTTCTTTGAGTGAATTGTGAAATCTACTGTATTCTCCAACCAATAATATGCGCATAAACAGTATATTTGTGTGAAAGATAGTAGGAAAACTTTATGCGGCAAAATTCTAAAAAGAAAATCTGTTTAATTGTAGAATGTCTCAGCGGCGGCGGCGCGGAAAAGCAAGCAGCCAACTTTTCAAAATCGCTTCACAAATACGGTTTTGAAGTATCCATTATTTCGGTAAAAGACCAGATTTCGTACGATTTTGCAGGAACCTTGTACAATCTTGGAAAGGGTGAATCTTCTGTGAAAATCATCAAACAAATTCAGAAGTTTTTTGCGTTTAAAAAAGCCTACAAGCAATGCAATGCCGATATGTATATTGACTTTCGCTCGCGAAGTCGCTTTGTGATGGAATGGCTGTTGCACAAATGCATCTTTCAAGCCGAAAAAATGATCATGATGGTGCACAGCTATCATATTGAGTGGCATATCCCGAAAGGAAAACTATTTCGAGAAATTTATAATAAAACGCATGCTGTAGTGGCGGTTTCTGATGAAATTCAGTGGAAATTGGGCGAGTTGTACGATTTTGAGAACTTGTTGTGTATTCCCAATTATATCACTGCCGTAGAATCGTCTCAGAGTGAACCAAATGCGGCAAAAGAAAACTACATCATTGCGGTTGGACGTTTGCAAAACGACATCAAACAGTTTGATAAATTGATAGAAACCTATCACGCATCACAATTAGCAAAACAAGATATTAAGCTGTATATTTGTGGTGAAGGAGACGACCGAGCATCGCTGGAGCAATTGATTTCAACACTGCAATTACAAGCGCACGTACAACTCTTGGGATTTGTAGAAAACGTGACAGCATACATCAGAAACGCAAAATATTTAGTGTTATCGAGTAGGGTAGAAGGCTTTCCGATGGTTTTATTAGAAGCATTGCAGCAAAAAACACCTGTCATTTCTTTTGATTGTAAATCGGGACCGAGTGAAATAATTCAACACAAAACCAACGGTTTGCTCGTTGAAGATCAAAACTTTGCGGCGTTGAAAGATGCAATGATACTTTTAATCGAAAATATGGAATTGTATATGAATTGTAAAGAAAATGCTGTATCTTCCATACAAAAATTCACTGAAAAACCCGTAATCCAAGAATGGATTCAACTCATAAATGCCTAAAATATGTCTACAACTGTTGCTGATATTCAATTGATATCCATCCCCAAAATCGAAGACTTTAGAGGAAATATTTCTGTCGTTGAAGGTGATACAATTCCTTTTAAATGCAAACGTGTGTATTATTTGTACGACATTCCTAGTGGCGCAAAAAGAGGTGGACACGCACATGTAGAACAGCAAGAAGTACTAATTGCATTGAGTGGAAGTTTTGAAGTAATTTTTAAAGATGGCACATCCAAAAGGCGCATTTTACTCAACAAACCCAACCAAGGTTGCTTGATTCCGCAAGGAATTTGGCGCGAATTGGAAAATTTCTCTTCCGGAGCGGTTTGTCTTGTCCTAGCTTCCGACGAATTTGACGAATCCGATTACATTCGCGATTATCAAGATTATGTCATTACCAAAGAAGATGTGAAGTTGTCTAAGTAAATTTCGGCTTCGCTCAATTTACAGTTATGAGATACGAGTAGTGAGTTATGAGTTATGAGTTATGAGTGACGAATCGACAAATAACGAACAACAAAAAACAAAAATCAGCAAACCAAAAGCAAAGCGACCTAAAACCCAACGCCCAACACCTAAATTGAGCGTAGCGAAACTAAAAAGAAGTCACCCTAACATTCCGTTTCAGTAAATAATTTTTCAACTTTTTTAGCCACACTAACACAAATCGTGGACTTTTGATAAGAATTCGTTGCTTGATAGTTAAATTATTATAATTGATATTTTGAAGTATATAATTTCGTTGCAACTTGGCATTTTCCAACGTATATAAAGAAGCGAAAATATAGCGATACAAATCCAAATACTTTTTTAGGGAAGGATTGTTCTTAGCAGCTTTTTCGTAACTATGTAAATGCGGAATAAACTTTGATGAAATAGTGTCTTTGCTCATTTGGTTGGGAACTTCTAGGCGAATTTCTGCCAACGGTTCGTAATGATAGGCAACACGGTATTTTGAACAAAATCGGATATAAAAATCGATGTCTTCCGCAAACGTAATTTTTGAGTCAAAAACTTCCACATCTTGGCAAATTTCCTTTTTAAAAGCAACGCTACTTTGACAAAAAATCGGCTGAAACATGCTCGCTTTAAAAAAATCATCCAACAAAAAAGACGTTCCTTGTAAAGAAGCATCCATATTCTTTTTCGGAACTAAGTTTTCATGCGAGGCATACACTTCCATATAATCTGTTCCATACAAAGACGCTTCAGGAAATGTAGTGTGTAATTTGTGAATGGTTTCTAAAAAATTGGGCAACCAAACATCGTCTGCATCCAACAAGGCGATAATTTCACCAGAAGCTTTAAAAATTCCGTGATTCCGCGTAGTGGAAAGTCCCAAATTCTCAGGATTTTCTATCAGTTGAATTCTATCGTCTGAAATTTGTGAAACGATAGAAACACTTTTGTCCGTGCTCGCGTCATTGACAATCAGCAATTCAAAATCCGTAAAGGTTTGTTGCAACACACTTTCAACAGTTTGCTGAATGTATGTTTCTTTGTTATACAATGGAATAATTACGGAAAAAAGTGGCATTATTGACGCTTATCTAAGTAGCAAAGATACGTTAATCTGTATAAGTCAAAAATAAACATGGACGGATTGTTGGAAAGTAAATTTTTCTCAAAACGGTTTCCAAACCAACGATATAGTAAGGATAAAACATGGTTAATGCCAAAATTTTTGACACGTTTGAACATTTTTGTAATTAAAATATCATTGTGTTCAATCAATCCGTTTTTTAAAAATAAAATCAGCACTTCTACCGATTCCATCGATTTTCGAATAAATTCTTTACTCGTGTCCAATCCCAAATGATACACAGGATTGTGAATGTGTGTCATGTGAACTTCCGCGTGTTTCAAATCGTTGGCAAACAGCGTATCTTCATGGCGCGCATTGGGAATATCTTCGTTAAATTTTACTTTTTGAAACACGTCTTTTTTAATCAAAAAACTCAAGGTTAAAAAGCGCAAATACGACGCTTCTTCACGTTCTTTAACGCTCAACGCTTCACGTTCTTTTCCGTAAACCCAACGCAATACATTTTCTTGTTTGGGTTTCTCTTCTTGATATAAAATTCCACCGTAAATCACTTCTTTTTCGTCTGAAATAGCGGCAATATATTTAGAAATAAAATCTGCTTTAACGGGAATCACATCAGCATCTAAAAACAACAGCCAATTAAAATTCGCCTTTTGTGCCAGCAAGTTCCGAATTCGGCTGCGACCGATATTTTCAGGTAAAACAGCATATGAAGCATTGGAAAGCAAGTTGATAGGCTCATTTTTTTTGATGCTTTCCTGTTCGTCAGAACAATCATCCAAGCATACAATTTCAAACGTAATTCCAGTTGCTACAGCTTGCGAATGTATCGTTTCTACCAACGTAGAAATGTCGTAATTGTATGTAGGAATCAAAATTGAAAGCATGCGTACGAACTAGATACAGTTTAGACTGCCAAAGTAAGCTTAATTTTTTAAATTCTCAGCAGTGAATTGCTAAAATAACAGGTGCTAAAAAGCGGAAATGTTTACGCGCCTTTCTGAACGACTTCAAAGACTTTCCCTTCATCGCATTTTAGCGTTTTGGAAGGATATTTTAAAATCAAAGCGTAATCGTGGGTTGCCATTAAAATGGTACGTCCGTTTTTGTTGATTTCTTGCAGTACTTCCATGACTTCCACACTGGTTTGCGGGTCTAAATTTCCTGTAGGCTCATCGGCAATAATCAGTTCAGGATCGTTTAGCAAAGCACGTGCAATGGCAATACGTTGTTGCTCGCCACCAGAAAGTTCGTAGGGAAACTTGAAGTTTTTCGTTTTCATCCCAACTTTATCCAACACCTCATCAATTTTCGCTTTCATTTTGTCTTTATCTTTCCAGCCAGTAGCTTTAAGCACGAATGCTAAATTATCAGCAACCGTTCTGTCTTGCAACAATTGAAAATCTTGAAAAACAATGCCTAATTTTCTACGTAAAAACGGAATATCTTTTTCTTTTAACGTTTTTAGATTGAAATCGACCACCGTTCCTTCGCCATCTGTCAAAGGCAAATCGCCGTACAATGTTTTCATAAAACTACTCTTTCCCGAGCCTGTTTTTCCAATCAAATACACAAAATCACCTTTGTGGATGGTGAGATTGACATCGGAAAGAATCAAGTTTTCACGTTGAAAAATAGAAACGTTTCTAAGGCTGAGAATTTGTTCCATGAATGCTAAGGGATTTTAAAAGATAACACAAAGTAAACAATTAAACCGCAATACAGAAAACTTATTGTGGTAAATGCTGTTTCTACACAAAAAAAAGCGAACCGAAGTTCGCTTTGTTCGTAGCTTTTTAATGTTTCTTACGTGTACATTTTTGATGCTTCTATCCGCAGAATAATTCAGTTTGACAATCTTCTGTAACCATTGGTGGATCACACGGACCTGTTAATTGAAAACAACAAAGTAGCAAAACGCCATCAGTAATAAATGTCAATCTTGGATCGCCTCCAGCAACATTTTCAAAATTTGAAATTGACTTTTTGTTCAATTTTAATGATTTTAAATTCTTTTTTTTCATGATTTAAAGTTTTAATTTTTGGTTTCACTAAGATAAGTATCGTGATTGCTACAAACAAGACATTTTTTACGTTGAAAATAGATAGATTTTTGAATCGGTTCCTTCTTTTAATTTTGTTCTTTTCAACCAAGAATCATGCTGTTTTGGCATAAAAAAAGCGAACCGAAGTTCGCTAGAAGTTTGTGTTACTGTTCTTCTTGTTTTGTTGGACAATGTCCGTACGATGGACAATGACAAATAGAAAGTGGTTTGGAATCGGTGCCACCTTTCAATTTAGCAATGGTAGAAATGGTTTCTTTTTTAAGATTGAACGAGTTGATTTCCTTCTTTTTCATGATTAAATGATTTAAAATTAATAATTTAAAAAGATACAAAACATGTGCGTGAAAAATAAGTATTCCCAACGATTTTGAACCGAATTATGGAATTTTCATAAAAAAGGACTTATATAATAGAATACTATAATTTTTAGAAAAGAAATGCCTCGTGAATAGCAAATAGTGAATAGAAAAGGTCAGAAGCAATTCTGACCTTTAGTTTTTTTGGATTTTTTGCGACTTAACAATTGATGGAAGTACAAGGACCAATAGTGTATATACAGGCATTAGGACAATAATCAATAGTAGTATCGTTCACACAATCTGGTGCTGCTGTTCTTGGGTCATTTTGTCCACCATTCAATTTAAAGTCGTTTAATTTTGAAATGGACTTTTTGTTTAGCTTTAATGATTTTAAACTTTTTCTTTTCATAACATTTTACTATTTAAGGTTATACGATTTTAATATACTAAAAATCTTATTAAAAAAGAAAGATTTTACCTTTAATTATTCATAAATACGACTCTTTTAATAATGCATTTAGATGCATAAGCGTCTTTACAAAGGCAAAGATTTTGAAATTACTTTTCCTCAAGAAAAGCAGTCAAATTGTTAAGAAATTCCTAAATACCACACTAAAATTGCTTTTTGTGAATAAATGATATAATTATACCCAAAAAGCGACGTTATTTAGATAATAATACTGAATTTTTGAACCGTTCAAAATTGGCGAATCCTATTTATTTATGGTAAGTTTGTAAGGAACAGAAATTCAATCGCAATTCATTGCCAATCTCATAAAAACACAAGATTCATGAGTAAAAAAAATCTTCAATTCATTCTATGCTTAGTGTTCCTTTGTTTTCAACTTTCCTTTGCACAAAAAACAAAAGTGTACACGCACGATTTAAAAGAATACAACGAAGCCTTACACTTGTACAATAGCAAGCAATACCAAGCTTCGCAAACACTTTTTGACAAAGTGAAAAGAACCACTGACGATTACGAAACAGAAGCCAATTGTGCTTATTATATTGCCAATTGTGCCGTGCGATTGAATCAGTTGGGCGCGGATAATATGATGGAAGATTTCGTAAAAAGATATCCAACAAGCACCAAAAGAAATTCAGCCTATATTGATGTTGCCGATTATTATTTTGAGAATGGAAAATACGCGCGCGCTCTCAAGTGGTATGACATGTCGGGAGACAAAGGATTGACCAATTCGCAACGAGAAGAATACAACTTTAAAAAAGGCTATGCGTATTTCACGTCAAAAAAATACGACCAAGCAAAAACCTACTTTCAAAAACTATTAGATTCTCCAAAATACGGTTCGCAAGCTAAATATTATACAGGGTATATTGCGTATCAAGAAGATAATTATAAAGAAGCAAGCGAGTATTTTGACGGTGTTTCCCAAGATGAAGAATACAATGAAAAACTGTCGTATTTCAAAGCAGACATGAATTTTAAATTGGGGAATTTTCAAAAAGCCATTGATTTATCGAAAAAAGAATTGCCAAATGCAGACCGCAAAGAAATTTCGGAACTCAATAAAATCATTGGAGAAAGTCATTTCAACCTCAAAGAATACGAAGAAGCAATTCCGTATTTAAAAGCCTATAAAGGTAAAAAAGGACGTTGGAACAACACCGATTTCTATCAATTAGGTTACGCGTACTACCAACAAAAAGATTATGAAAACGCCATCAAGCAATTCAATAAAATTGTAGATGGAAATAATTTCGTAGCACAAAACGCCTATTACCATTTAGGAGAATGTTATCTAAATACCGACAAAAAACAACAAGCGCTGAATGCTTTCCGCAACGCATCGCAAATGAATTTTGATGTAAAAATTCAAGAAGATGCAGGATTGAATTATGCGCGATTGAGCTACGAAATCGGAAATCCGTACGAAAGTGTGCCTTCTGTCTTGACTTCCTACTTAAAAAAATATCCTGAAACCGAACATCAAGCGGAATTGGAAGAATTATTGGTAAGCTCATATATCACTTCAAAAGATTACGAAGCGGCGTTGAATTTATTAGAATCCAGCAAAAAATACAGCGACAAATCTACCTATCAAAAAGTGGCGTTTTACCGTGCGATT
Source organism: Kordia periserrulae (assembly GCF_003054265.1). GTDB lineage: Bacteria > Bacteroidota > Bacteroidia > Flavobacteriales > Flavobacteriaceae > Kordia > Kordia periserrulae. The sequence continues at coordinate 366,073 of NZ_QBKT01000005.1, forward strand.
GAATTGTTTAACGATAGCAAATATCAAGAAGCGTTGACCTTCTTTGACAAATCGCTCAAAGAAAACGAATCGCCAGAATACACTGCAAGAGCAACCTTTTGGAAAGCAGAAACCAACTATTTATTAGACAATTATGATTTGGCGTTGCAAGGGTTTCAATCGTTTGCCAATGCAAATATCACAGATACGGAAGAAGCGCAAACCATCAATTACAACTTGGCGTACACGTATTTCAAACAAAAAGAGTACACCAACGCGATTTCAAACTTTGAAAAATTCATCGCAAACAATGCTGACGATTCGGCACGCGTAAATGACAGTTATTTGCGTTTGGGTGATAGTCACTTTGTAACAAGCGATTACGCAAATGCCATCAAAGCGTACGATAAAGCAATTGCGATGAACGGAATTGACGAAGATTATGCGTATTTCCAAAAAGCGATTAGCTACGGTTTTACAGGAAAAACCAATACAAAAATCAGCGAGTTGGACAAGTTCATCAAAAAATATAAAAAATCGTCCTTGCGTGATGATGCCTTATACGAATTAGGAAACACGTACATCAACAACGACGAAACCACAAAAGGACTGAATACTTACGAGCAAATGGTGGAAGAATACCCAAGAAGCTCGTATGTGTCGAAAGCAATGTTAAAGCAAGGATTGATTAACTACAATACAGGGAAAAATCAAGTAGCATTGACAAAATTCCGTTCGGTAGTTTCCAAATTTCCAAACACGGAAGAAGCAATTCAAGCAGTAGCAACGGCGAAACTAATTTATATCGAATTGGGACAAGTAGAAACCTATGCAAATTGGGTGAAAAATCTTGATTTTGTTGATGTAACGGATGCCGAATTGGACAAAGCAACTTATGAAGCGGCTGAAAAGCAATTCATCCAAAACAATACCGACAAAGCCATTGAAGGTTTTGAAAAATATGTACAGCAATTTCCAAACGGACTCAACGCGGTAAAAGCGAATTTCTACTTGGCACAATCGTATTTTAGCAAAGGAGAAACGCAAAAAACCATTCCGCATTACGAATACGTATTGCAAAGTGAGCGCAACGAATACACAGAACAAGCCTTAGCACGATTGGCGCAAGTATTATTAGAAAAAGACAATTATGCAAAAGCGATTCCTGTACTTCTACGTTTGGAAGAAAGTGCCGATTTCCCTCAGAATGTAACCTATGCGCAATCCAATCTGATGAAAATCTACTACGAACAAGATAACTACGCAAAAACGGTAGCATACGCTGAAAAAGTGCTAGCAATCGACAAAATTGACGATCGTATCAAAAGTGATGCGCACATATTCATAGCGCGTTCTGCCATTGCAACCAATGACGAAGACAAAGCAAAAACGGCGTATCAAGAAGTGCAAAAAATCGCCACAGGAAAACTAGCGGCAGAAGCGTTGTATTACGAAGCGTATTTCAAAAACAAAGAAAAAGACTATGAAGGTTCGAATGCAGTCATTCAAACATTGGTCAAAAACTACTCCAGCTACAAACAATTTGGAGCCAAAGGATTGATTTTAATGGCGAAAAACTCCTATGCGTTAGAAGATTCGTTCCAAGCAACCTATATTTTAGAAAGTGTCATTAAAAACTTCCAAAAATACCCTGAAGAAGTAGCAGAAGCAGAAGCTGAATTAGCTAAAATCAAAGCAGCGGAAGCCAAACGGAATTCGTCGGTTACGCCACCAAAAGATGAAGACGACGGAAACTAAAAAGCGAACGATTTGAAATCAAACACAAACTTACAAAGCAAGCACAACATGCGAAATCACATCATAAAATCAACTTGTCTATTAGTGGTACTATTCATAGCAAATTTTGCGACTGCACAAGAAAAAGAAAAAGACAAGGATAAAGACAAAAAAAACATCGGGACGGAAGTGGTAAATGTGGTAAAACCATACACGCCATCAGTTTCGGACGCGTTCAAAATAAAGCAAACTCCGTCACTAAACGATAAAGAAACGGCAAAAAAGAAGGAAATCAAATACTCCATTTTCTCGTTTCCTGTGGCATCAACATTTACGCCAGCCAAAGGTCGTGCGGCAAACTTAAAGAAAGCCGAAAAAGAACAAATTTACAATACCTACGTGTCGCTTGGTTTAGGAAACTACAATACAGCAGCACTCGATTTTTACACAAGTAGAGCCATTAGCCGTGACGAAACCTTTGACATTGCGTTGCGTCATCACTCGTCGCAAGGTGATATTGATGGTGTGGTGTTGAATAATAATTTCTTTGATACAAAGTTGGATTTGGCATATATCAATCGCAGTCGCGACTTATCTTGGAAAGGAAAAGCGGGTTATCAGCATCAAATCTTTAATTGGTACGGTTTGCCAGATGTTGGATTAACGGCAGCGCAAATTGGAACAATTGACGAACAACAAACCTATCACAATGTCTATTTGGGTGCGGATGTAGACATGGAAGATTCATTCTTTAATGGCGGAAACATCTTGTACAGAAGAATGTTTGACGCAACGAGTTCAGGCGAAAACCGATTGATTTTGCAACCAGAATTTGAAGTGGAAATCGCGGGCGAATTGATTAAAACCTTAGTAGATATTGACTATGTCGGCGGAACGTTTGAAAACAATTATGCAGGTTCAGGAAGTATTGATTACAGCACGCTAAAAGCAGGAATCTCGCCAAGTTTGGTCATTTTACGTGATGATTTAACCGTAAACTTTGGCGCAGGAATCTATGTCGCAATGGACTTAGAAAACAGCGAAACGGATATCTTTATCTATCCAAGAGTCACAGCGCAATATCGTTTGAGTGGTGATGATATTATCGCGTATGCGGGAGTAGAAGGTGACTTGCGTCAAAACTCGTATTACGACTTTGTACAAGAAAACTTTTTTGTGTCGCCAACACTCGGAATCGCACCAACAGATCAACAATACAACGGATATTTAGGAATCAAAGGAAAGCTTACTTCTAACGTAAGTTACAATGCCAAAGCGTCGTACATGTCTGAAAAAGGAAAAGCGTTGTTTAGCGTGAATCCATTCAATCCGCAACCAGACAATGGTTACACCTACGGAAACTCGTTCAATGTATTATACGATGATGTCAACACGCTTTCGGTAGCTGGAGAAATCAATGTAGATATTACAAGTAACTTTAAATTTGGCGCGAAGGCGGAATATTTCAATTACAACACGGATACGCAACAAGAAGCATGGAACTTGCCAAACTTGGAAGCATCTATTTTTGCGGACTATCAAATTACGGAAAACTGGTTTGCTGGCGCGAATATCTTCTTTATCGGTGAACGAAAAGACAACGTAACCTTTGCTCCAGGAACTATCATGGCAATGAACCAAATTGTAACGTTAGATAGTTTTATTGATGTCAATGCACATGTAGGATATCGCTTTAACGACCGTTTGTCTGTTTTTGCGAAAGCGAATAATATTGCCAATCAAGACTATCAGCGTTGGGTAAACTTTCCAGTACAGCAATTCCAAATCATGGGCGGTGCCACCTATAAATTCGATTTTTAGAAATAAAAAAATAATGTAACTTTTCTAAAAGCGTTTCATCACTTGAAGCGCTTTTTTTGTGAATTTTTGTGTGATGGAATCGCATACCAAAGAAACCATTTTAAAAAGTTGTATTTTTAGGCTTGAAAATTATAATAAGTTACTTTTCAATATTAGTAAATTACAGAAATTCATAGCTGTTCTCGATACAACGAATCTAAGATTCGTCACTCGAACTGACGGTATGCGAAATAGAAATTGAAGTCGAACTCGAAACTGAAAACGAATCGTCACTTCGAGTGTTTTTCCGCACATTGAGCTTGTCGAAATGAAGGGAAAATGTATCGAGAAGTAATTTGAAGTTTCAAATTAAACAACCAAAAAATGACCAAAAAACTCCTCATTCTATCACTCCTAATCGTTTGTTTCTCTTGTACTCAAAAAGAAACCGTAGACAGCATCGTCTTCAATGCAAAAATCTACACGGTTGATGAAAACTTCTCCAATGCAGAAGCCTTTGCTGTAAAAGACGGAAAGTTTGTTGCGGTAGGAAATACGAGTGATATTTTAGCCAGTTACGAAGCCGAAAACAAAATTGATGTAGCAGGAAAAACTATTTTTCCAGGGTTTATTGATGCACATTGTCACTTTTACAGATTAGGAACCAACAAACAAAGCGTTGATTTAATCGGAACACAAAGTTTTGAAGAAGTCATTCAGCGTATTTTTGATTTTCAAGAAGAAAAAAATGTGCCTTTCATTACAGGTCGTGGTTGGGATCAAAACGATTGGGAAGTTAAGGAATTTCCAACAAAAGACCGTTTAGACAAACTATTTCCAAATACACCAATCGCGCTAACGCGTGTAGACGGACATGCGTATTTGGTGAATCAGAAAGCGTTGGACATGGCAGGAATTACGCCAGAAACCAAAGTGCCAGGTGGCGAAGTGCAACTCAAAGACGGAAAACTTACAGGAATTTTGGTAGACAATCCAATGGATATGATTGATAAAATCATTCCGCAACCCAATCGCGCTCAGCAAATTCAAGCTTTGCAAGACGCACAAGGCGAATGCTTTTCCTATGGTTTAACAACCGTTAATGATGCAGGTTTGGATAAAAATGTCATCAATCTCATTGATAGTTTACAAAAAGCAGAAACGCTGAAAATTCGTGTCTATGCAATGATTAGCAATACGCCAGAAAACGTAGCCTATTATATTGACAAAGAACCGTACAAAACCGATTATTTGAATGTGTGTTCGTTCAAAGTATATGGCGATGGTGCTTTGGGTTCGCGTGGTGCAGCGTTAAAAGAACCGTATAGCGACCACGACAATCATTTTGGCGCCATGGTGACGAGTCCTGCAGAACTCTCAAAATTGGCGGCGCGCATTGCAAAAACTAAGTATCAAATGAACACGCATGCTATTGGTGATTCTGCCAATTATCAAGTCTTAAAAACCTATGCAAAAGTATTGGAAGGACAAACCAATCGTCGTTGGAAAATAGAGCATGCACAAGTCATTGACGAACCTGATTTTGACATTTTCAAAAACGAAAATATCATTCCGTCTGTACAACCAACACATGCAACGAGCGATATGTACTGGGCTGGCGAGCGTTTGGGAGCAGAACGAGAAAAAGGAGCGTATGCCTACAAACGATTGCTAGACTTATCAGGGAAACTTGCGTTGGGAACTGATTTTCCTGTAGAATATGTGAGTCCGTTCAAAACATTCTATGCCGCTGTGGCGCGAAAAGACTCAGAACATTATCCAGAAGGTGGCTATCAAAAAGAAAACGCTTTATCGCGTGAAGAAACCTTAAAAGGAATGACCATTTGGGCAGCATACAGTAACTTCGAAGAAAACGAAAAAGGAAGCATTGAAACAGGGAAATTTGCCGATTTCATTATCTTGGATAAAAACCTCATGGAAATTCCTGAAAAAGACATTCTAGATGCAAAAGTGTTGGAAACCTATGTTGCTGGGAAAAAGGTGAAATAGATTTTTTAGTTAGACTTTTTAGAAGGTTAGAGTGTTAGAAACGCTTCGCTTTTAGATTGTTTGGCTTTTTATAAAAGACATTGGTACATTTTCAAGTTATCAAATTGATACATTAACAAAAGCGTCATTTCGAGTGAAATCTCTACGAGATTTCACTCGAAATGACGCTTTGTATACTTAGCTAAAAAAAAGTAATAGTTATATGATGAATAGTCAAGAGTTATAGAAAATATCAAAAAAACAAACAATGCTTCGACAGGCTCAGCATCAACAGAAAAAAAACAATAAAATTGAGCGAAGCGAACCTAGAAAATTCTCAATACCAAATCGCGACAAGCGATTTCCCAAAAAAACCTTGAATCCTTGAATTTTTAAATCTTTGAATCGAGCAAAGCGACTAAAAACAAAAACTCAGAAACCGTACGATTTCTGAGTTTTCAAATAACCAATAATAACAATAAATAAAGAATAATTAAAAACTAAACGGTATCGCGGCACTAATATTGTCCCATGCTAGTACCATGCGAGCACCATCAGTTTCTTTTGTGAACGCGATGGAGAAATATTCCAACGCATCAATTTTTTTTACAGGAACGTCGAGGCGAGCTACATCTTTATCCTTATCGTAGTAATAAGAACCCCAAACGTCTGTATCAGAATTTATAATAATTGTCCAAGTATCTTTATTCGGAATCGTAAATAAACTGTACGTTCCTGCTTTAATCTCTTGCTCTCCTAATTTTACATCTTTAAAAAAAGTAATCTCGGTAGCTTCATTGGCACCAGTTCGCCAAACTTTTCCATAAGGAACTAAGTTTCCAAAAATGGTACGTCCTTTCTTTTGCGGTCTTCCATACACTACTTTAATAACAGGAGGCGCATTTCGTGCTGGTTTAAAATAACTAATATCGTGCGGACTCTTATCAACATCGCTAAATTTCTGAGCAGAAACGTCAATGCTGAAAAGCATCGTTAATAAAAGAATTCCAGTAACTAAAAAATGCTTTCTCATAGTGCTTAATTTTCAGGTTAAAAGTACTAAAAGTTCTTCTTAGCATTATGTTAAACTTTTAGTTAAGATGTTAAAGTTAGAGTGCAAACGAGCGGTTCACAAGCAAATATGTATAGGGAAGTTGTATTTCTTTAATAAAAATCAACATATACTAAAGCGGGAAATCCGTTAAGAAAATCCCGCTTGTAAAGTGTTAATCGGTAGCTAATACTATTTTAAATTAGCTTATCAAGCATTTCTTCAACATACTTTTCAGCACGTTTATCGCCGCTAAGTGCTTTATTGATATTTTTAACTAAAGTTTTAAGGTCTAATTCTTTCTCTGTCAATCGTTTTCTTTTCATTACTAAATTTAGAGCAGTTATAGCGCTTTTTTCATCTACAACATATTTGCCATCTTTTACAGAATATTCAAACCTTACAGGTGTAGTGCCCAACATAAAACCAGTACTTCTTTTAGGGCTATTAGCGCCTTTAAACAAATTATCACTTAATGTACTCAAAGATGTTGTAGAAGTAGTTGAAGCTAAGGATCGCATACCTGTAATTAGGGCATTGCTTGTTAGTAAGTTTTGAAACGGATCATTATAAGGTGCATGTGTATTAATCACTTGCAATGCCTTTCCATTGGCTGTATTTAGGCTGTACGACAATTGATCAAAATCTAAATTAATTTGTGTTCCAGCATAACTTGGGTCAAACTGTGAATCTAAAAAGGTGCCTCTGTGCTCAGCAGAAACCAACACACGAGCCGTTTCTGGATCTGAAAATGTTAATGGACTAAAAGAATCTACGTTAGAACTTAGGATTAACTCCGTGTATCCTCTAATTGCTAAATCAGCAGGAGGAGAAGCAAATAAGTTTGCCAAATTAGGTAAAATAGCCACCGATGCAGTCTGACCAGCAGGAATAAAAAGACATGGTACATAATGTCCTAATTGTTTACCCACAATCTGTTCACCAGCACTTGTCATTGTAGTGCTAAACACATTGTCTGCGGTAATGTCATAAACCACCGAATTGTTGGTGTTTGTAAACTCAGTGTTTGGACTATCTGCAGGGTCTCTAACCGAAGTTCGAGTTCTTAATATGAGCTTAATATCTCTATTTTCAAGATTAGAGATTTCTAAAAAATAACCTTGTACAACAGTTCTGCCAACCTCTGAGGCAGGTCCAGTTACTGGTGCTATAGGTTTGTAAAGTAATTCAAAGTTACTGATAATTGCCATGTGTAAAATGTATTAAATTAATATATGTTTTGAAGTTTTTCACAGTCAAATGGAATAGCTATTCTTTTTTTTTAATTGATGAGACCGTGTAAAATTTATAAGTCAAAACTATATTATGAATGGCTCGGTTTAAAGTGGCAATCTATAAAGTGTATTCTTCAATACATGACCAAATATGTCGCATGATAGAATAGGACAACTTCTTTTTTCATGCCTTTTTTATAGTTTGAAAGTTTATAAACATTTTTAATAGTTAAATAATTTCAATTCATAATAAAAATAGCATAATTTATTTTAAATTGTAACCATAAGTAGTATTTGTATTTTTAAATTGAAAGTTTAAATCAATATTTGTCATGTAATTGAAAAAAAGAAAATTATGTGCGGAATCGTATGTGCCTTTGAGCTAAAAGAAAAAACAGAAGAGTTACGACCTCAACTCTTAGAAATGTCAAAAAAAATTCGTCATCGTGGACCCGATTGGAATGGAATCTATGCTTCTGAAAATGCTATCTTGGCACACGAGCGTTTGGCTATTGTAGATCCAGCTTCTGGAAAACAACCTTTATTTAGTGAAGATAAGCAACTCATCTTAGCGGCAAATGGAGAAATATACAATCATAGAGCATTACGCAAACAATTTGAAGGACGATATACCTTTCAAACACAATCGGATTGTGAAGTAATTCTAGCTTTATACAAAGAAAAAGGAAGCTCCTTTTTAGATGAATTGAACGGAATTTTCGGATTTGCCTTGTATGACGAACAACAAGATTCGTATTTAGTAGCAAGAGACCACATGGGAATCATTCCTTTATACATTGGTTGGGATAAAAATGGAACGTTTTACGTAGCTTCCGAATTGAAAGCATTGGAGGGCGTTTGTAGCAAAATTGAAGTATTTCCTCCGGGACACTATTTAGATAGTAAAGACGGCGAACTCAAAAAATGGTATCAACGCGATTGGATGGAGTATGATGCTGTAAAAGACAATCAAACAAGCATTGACGAATTGCGTGAAGCGTTGGAAGCTTCTATTCACAGACAATTAATGTCGGATGTGCCGTATGGCGTATTGCTTTCGGGCGGATTGGATTCTTCGATTACTTCTGCGGTAGCGAAAAAATATGCACAAATGCGAATAGAATCTGACGATACGACAGAAGCTTGGTGGCCACAATTGCACTCGTTTTCTATCGGATTGAAAGGCTCTCCAGATTTGGCTGCTGCCAGAAAAGTAGCGGATCATATTGGAACAGTGCATCACGAAATTACCTTTACCATTCAAGAAGGATTGGATGCAATTAAAGATGTGATTTATCACCTAGAAACATACGATATCACAACAGTTCGTGCCTCTACGCCAATGTATTTAATGGCAAGAGTCATCAAGTCGATGGGAATTAAAATGGTATTATCGGGTGAAGGTGCGGATGAAATCTTCGGAGGCTATTTATACTTCCACAAAGCACCAAATGCACAAGAATTTCACGAAGAAACGGTTCGTAAGTTAGATAAACTCTATCAATACGACTGTTTACGTGCGAACAAATCACTAGCCGCGTGGGGAATTGAAGGTCGCGTACCTTTCCTTGACAAAGAATTTATGGATGTTGCGATGCGCATCAATCCAAAAGATAAAATGATTAATGGCGAACGTATGGAAAAATGGGTGTTGCGAAAAGCATTTGAATCCTATTTACCAGAAAGTGTTGCGTGGCGACAAAAAGAGCAATTTAGTGACGGCGTAGGCTATAGCTGGATTGATACTTTGAAGCAATTGGTAGAAAGCGAAGTATCTGACGAGCAAATGGAAAACGCAAAATTCCGTTTCCCAGTACAAACACCAAGAGCCAAAGAAGAATATTACTATCGCAGCATCTTTGAGGAGCATTTTCCATCAGAAGCAGCTTCTTTAACAGTGCCATCAGTACCATCGGTAGCGTGTAGTTCGGTAACTGCATTGGAATGGGATGAATCGTTCAAAAACATGAATGATCCATCAGGGAGAGCTGTTGCCAATGTACATGCGGAAGCGTATTAGGTATACTACTTGTCATTTCTGCGTAGGCAGGAATCCATAGAATGGTATCTAGGTATGACTAATTAAATTAAGAACACATTTATTTTCTCAATTATAGTTTACACAAAAGCATCAAGTCGATTAGATTTGGTGCTTTTTCTTTTAGCTGCCTTTTTTCCAAAAGTAGGAGGCAGCATATAAAATTCCGCAAGTAATAGACATTCCGAGTATAAATAAAAAAATCCGTTCATCTGCAATATCTTTAGCATCGGAAGTAGTAATTCTCAATACTTCTGGAATTGCTCCAAAAATGGTTATTACAACACAAAAAATTGCTAAGACTCTGTAAGCTGATTTGCTCATGAAAAATAATTTGTGTCAAGATAAGAAAACGTATCTTTAAAACATGAAATTACAGCTTACGATACATAATTTTGAATTGCCATTGCAACATGCGTTTACAATTTCGCGGTACACGGTGACGGTTCAAAAAACGGTAGTGGTTGTAATTTCTGATGGAGAATTCAAAGGATACGGAGAAGCAACCGTAAATCCGTATTACAACAGTTCCGTGGAAAGTTTGAAAGCTGCATTGGAGCGTGTGCGTTCGATTGTGGAAAATCTTTCCGAAAACATACATCCAACCCAATTTTGGAAACTTCTCGAACCAAGATTACAAGAAAATTACTTTGCCTTGTGCGCGCTCGATTGTGCCTATTGGGATTTGTATGCAAAACAACAACAAAAACCATTGCGACGCTTTTGGAGCGAACACGATACACATCTCCCAAAAACAAACTTCACTATTGGAATTGATGCGATTTCTGTGATGCAATCCAAAATCAAACAGAAACCTTGGGCGATTTACAAAGTAAAACTAGGCACGAAAAACGACGTGGAAATCATAGAAAAGCTTCGAGAAGTTACGGATGCTGTGTTTAGAGTGGATGCCAATTGCGCGTGGACCGTGGAAGAAACCCTAAAAAATGCCGAAATTCTCAAAAAACTAGGTGTCGAATTCATAGAACAACCACTAAAAGCCGACCATTGGAGCGGCATGAAAATCCTCAAAAAAGAAAGTGTCTTACCAATCATTGCAGATGAAAGTTGTCAAAAATTGGCAGATGTTTCAACGTGTGCGGAAGTCTTTCACGGAATCAATATCAAACTCATGAAATGTGGCGGCATTACACCAGCCTTGCAAATGATTCAACTCGCGAAAGCAAACAACTTGCAACTCATGGCAGGTTGCATGACGGAATCGTCTATCGGAATTTCAAACCTAACCCAATTAGCACCATTATTAGATTACATAGATGCTGACGGCGCATTATTGCTGCAAAAAGATATTGCCAAAGGTGTTACATTCAATAATGGAGAAATTTTGTACTCCAATCAAAATGGTTCGGGAGCGGTTTTGCTATAACAAAAAACGCTCAGAATTTACTGTAAACTCTAAGCGTTTGATATATGTTTTTAAAGTTACTGCTTCATAAATTTCTTAGTAGTCACAGCACCTGAAGTCGTTTCAAGCGTTACAAAATACATTCCTTGTTGTAAATTTGCCACTGAAATTCGTGAAGCAACACTGTTAGTTGTAAACACATTTCTACCTTGTACATCTACAATAGAAACAGATTTAATAGCTAGATTATCTTTAGATTGAATTGTAATAAAATCGTTTGCAGGATTCGGATACAATTCAAACTGAGCAGCTGTTACAGCATTTCGAGAAAGCGTCAAAGAAGTATTGCGTTCATGTGTTTCGGTGGTTTCATTAATTCCTAAAAAACCAGACACAAGTGTAGCGTTATTGTATCTAAAAGCAATATTACTTGCGTTATTGTCGTAATAATAATACGTAGTTTGTGTCAACGTTCCAATATCATTAAAAATAGGAGGAATGCTAAAGCTCAAACTTTGATCAATTCGTAGGCGTGTTACATTTGCTACATAATCATTGGCAACAGCATCTGTCATTGTCAGAGTTCCGTACGCATCTACAGTGGCTGTAAACGTTCCTGTAAACGTTCCGTTTGTACCTTGATAAGAAAATGTTCCTGCAGCAGTCCCTGAATTATTTGCCCCAAAACTCAACGGAAACAATCCTATAAAAGCATTTGTTGTATTATAATTTAACACAATATCTCCTTGCGAAGCGCCTGTAATATAATTTCCTGTACCATCTTCTCTTAAAAAGAACACACTGCTTGTTGGCGTCATTCCTTGCGTAGTAATGGTTTGAACTTCTGTGGTTCCAGGATAAGTAGTTAATTGTGTAGCATCTGGTGCAGCGTATGTGTCAATATTAGTGCCTGCAGGTGTCAAATTATCAAATGTCCAAAAGACATTAGCGCCTGTTGGTGATTGATCTAAAGCTGCGGCTGGAGTCACTATGGTAAAATTCGTTCCTGGATTGGTATTATACAGAGCAATAGTTTGTGAAAAACCTGCAAAACTAAAAAATAAAGCAAGTACGAGTAATTTTGTTTTCATAGGTAAATAGTTGTTAGTATAGTAAATGATACGTAAAGCTACTAAAACAATGTTACTAAAAGATGATTTCTCGCTAAAAAAGAGGGGTTTGTAAGTTTTTTAGCTAAAAAAAAGGAGTTCATTAAATCGTTTCTAAGCGACTTTTAAATAAAACAATCAGGCTTGCTTCAAAAAAAACAGCAAAAATGCGATTAAGGCTATTTTTAGCCATTTTAAGCAACTTTCTCTAAAAACGACAAATGTTAATAACTATTTAAAAAGCTGCTTAAAAGTATGTGTAAATGAATTTATGAAGTCTTATATTTGTTTTTTACTTGTCGAAAAATAACAACACGTAACACTGTTTTAAAAATATAAAATTAAGGAGAATATTTATGAGCGAAGAAGCAAAAAAACAATATTCAGCCGATAGTATTCAGGCATTAGAAGGAATGGAGCATGTACGTATGCGTCCATCCATGTATATCGGAGATGTTGGAGTGAGAGGATTGCATCATCTTGTGTATGAAGTAGTTGATAACTCTATTGATGAAGCATTGGCAGGTCATTGTGATACTATCAGTGTAATTATCAATGAAGACAACTCTATTACTACGGAAGATAACGGTCGTGGTATTCCTGTGGGAATTCACCAAAAAGAAGGTGTTTCTGCACTAGAAGTTGTAATGACCAAAATTGGAGCTGGAGGAAAGTTTGACAAAGATTCGTATAAAGTATCTGGTGGATTGCACGGAGTTGGTGTAAGTTGTGTAAATGCATTATCCGATCATTTAAAAGCAACTGTTTTTAGAGAAGGAAAAGTATGGGAGCAAGAATACGAGCGCGGAAAACCATTATATCCTGTAAAAGCTACGGGCGATTCAGATAAAAACGGTACCGTAGTAACGTTTAAACCAGATGCTAGCATCTTTACACAAACGCTAGAATATAACTACGAAACGCTTGCCAATCGTATGCGCGAATTGGCGTATTTGAATAAAGGAATCACCATCACGCTGACAGATAAGCGAAACAAAGATGAAAAAGGTGAATATATTCAAGAAGTATTCTATTCGGAAGAAGGTTTAAAAGAATTCATCAAATACTTAGATGGAAACCGCGAACAAATCATTGCAGAAGTTGTTGCCTTTGAAGGAGAGAAAAACGGCATTCCTGTGGAAGTTGCGATGACGTACAACACGTCGTACTCTGAAAACTTACATTCGTATGTAAATAATATCAACACCCACGAAGGAGGAACACACTTATCAGGATTTAGAAGAGGTTTGACGCATACGCTGAAAAAATATGCAGAAACTTCAGGAATGTTAGATAAACTAAAATTTGACATTTCGGGTGATGATTTCCGCGAAGGATTAACTGCGATTATTTCTGTAAAAGTTGCCGAACCACAATTTGAAGGACAAACCAAAACCAAACTTGGAAACCGTGAAGTATCTGCGTCGGTAAGTCAGGCAGTATCTGAAATGTTAACCGATTATTTAGAAGAACATCCAGATGATGCTAAAACCATCGTGCAAAAAGTTGTATTGGCAGCGCAAGCTCGTCACGCCGCACAAAAAGCCCGTGAAATGGTACAGCGCAAAACGGTGATGAGTATTGGAGGTTTGCCAGGAAAATTAAGTGATTGCTCTGAGCAAGATCCTGCAAAATGTGAAGTATTCCTTGTAGAGGGAGATTCGGCAGGTGGAACGGCAAAACAAGGACGTGACCGTAACTTTCAAGCAATTTTGCCATTGCGTGGTAAAATTTTGAACGTTGAAAAAGCCATGCAACACAAAGTATTTGAAAACGAAGAAATTAAAAATATCTTCACAGCACTTGGTGTTACCATTGGAACCGAAGAAGATAGCAAAGCACTGAATTTATCAAAACTACGCTACCATAAAATCGTGATTATGTGTGATGCCGACGTTGATGGTTCGCATATTGCTACGCTGATTTTAACATTCTTCTTCCGCTACATGAAAGAATTGATTGAAAACGGACATATTTACATTGCAGCTCCACCATTATATTTGGTGAAAAAAGGCGCAAAACGTAAATACGCGTGGAACGATAAAGAACGCGATGTGATTATAGAGGAATTTGGTCAAGGTGCAAGCATTCAACGATACAAAGGTTTGGGAGAGATGAACGCAGAGCAATTGTGGGACACAACCATGAATCCTGAGTTTAGAACCTTACGCCAAGTAATGATTGACAACGGAGGAGAAGCCGATCGTGTATTCTCCATGTTAATGGGCGATGAAGTACCTCCACGTAGAGAATTTATTGAGAAAAATGCTGTCTACGCAAATATTGATGCGTAGTTAGATTTTTTATAAAACCAATACAAAGGCAATTGCGTACATAAAGTATGTGATTGCCTTTTTTTATGGAAAAAATCAAAAAAGGGGCAATTTCCTGTATACATTCTTATACGATTTCAGTATTTTTAAACATCAATAAAAACCCTACAAAAATGAAAACCCCACTGATTTTAGGACTCATTCTACTAGGAATGAGCTTTTCCAATGCGCAAGAAAACATCAATGAATTACTAGCCGCTGGTATTGACGATGCCAAACGATTTACTACAGATTACATTGCGCCAGCTTCCGACGGACTCGCTTATGGAATCAACACAGGTTGGTTCAACAATGCGAAAGCGCCGAAACGTTTTGGCTTTGAAATTTCCATTGTTGGAAACGCTTCTTTTATAAAAGACGAAAAAAAATCATTCCAACTCAATGTTGCAGACTATGAAAACATTCGTTTTCCGGACAACAGTCCTTCCAAAACGGTAGCGACTGCGCTAGGAGAAAACGATCCAGATATTACGGTAATTGTTACGTATGACGATCCTATTTTTGGAAATCAGGAAGTAGAATTGACGCTGCCAACAGGAATTGGTTCAGAAAATGTAGACATCATTCCAACGGCTTTTGTGCAAGCTAGTTTCTCTCCATTCAAAGGAACACAAGTAAAAGGACGCTTCTTTCCAAAAGTAAACACAGAAGATGTTGAACTCAGTACGTACGGATTCGGAATCCAGCAAGAATTCACTTCGTGGTTGCCAGCAGAAAAAGTATTCCCAGTGGCAATTTCGGGGTTAATCGCCTACACACGTTTGGATGCAAGTTATGATTTTACAGACTCAGGAGTGATTGCAGGAAGTGATCAAAAAGTAGAAACAGAAGTCAAAACACTATTATTTCAACTCATTGCAGGAACAAAATTCAAAATTGTAAACTTTTACGCAGGATTGGGATATATTACGGGCGATTCCACAACGGACTTGCTAGGAAACTATACCGTGACAGACGGCGTGTTATTTTCACAAACTATTACGGATCCGTTTTCGGTAGAACGTGATATTTCTGGTGTGAGAGGTACGCTTGGCGCGAATTTAAAACTAGGATTTTTTGGTTTAAATCTCGATTACTCGCTTGGAGAGTTTGACAGTGCAAGTCTTGGAATTAACTTCTCATTTTAAGGATATTTTAAGCGTTTGTTCTTTTCTAAAGAAGAGATTAATTTGTACTTTTGCACCTTATAAACAATACATTAAAAAACAATAAAAATATGAAAGTTACAGTTGTAGGTGCAGGAGCCGTTGGTGCAAGTTGCGCAGAATATATCGCGATTAAAAATTTTGCTTCCGAAGTTGTTTTATTAGACATCAAAGAAGGATATGCAGAAGGAAAAGCTATGGATTTAATGCAAACCGCTTCTTTAAACGGTTTTGATACAAAAATCACAGGAAGTACAAACGATTATTCAAAAACAGCTGGTAGCGATATTTGTGTAATTACTTCTGGAATTCCACGCAAACCAGGAATGACACGTGAAGAACTCATTGGAATCAACGCTGGAATTGTAAAATCAGTTTCTTCAAGCTTGATTGAGCATTCTCCAAATACCATCATCATTGTGGTAAGTAATCCAATGGATACAATGACGTATTTAGTTCACAAAACAACTGGATTGCCAAAAAACAGAATTATCGGTATGGGCGGTGCGTTAGACAGTGCTCGTTTCAAGTACAGATTGGCAGAAGCTTTAGAAGCGCCAATTTCTGACGTAGACGGAATGGTAATTGGTGGACATAGTGACAAAGGAATGGTGCCTTTAACAGCGCATGCAACTCGTAACAGTATCAAAGTATCTGAATTTTTATCAGAAGAGCGTTTAAACCAAGTAAAAGAAGATACCAAAGTTGGTGGAGCAACTTTGACAAAATTACTAGGAACATCAGCTTGGTACGCGCCAGGAGCGGCAGTTTCAGGATTGGTTCAAGCCATTGCATGTGACCAAAAGAAAATGTATCCTTGCTCAGCATTGTTAGACGGAGAATACGGATTGAGCGACCTATGTATCGGAGTTCCTGTAATTTTAGGGAAAAACGGAATTGAAAGCATCGTGGAAATTGATTTAAGCAATGCAGAAAAAGAACACTTAGCAGAAAGTGCAGAAGGTGTAAAGAAAACAAACGGATTATTAGAATTATAATTTTTGATTTATAAAAACAGAGAAAAACCTCAGTCAATCATGGCTGAGGTTTTTTTATATGATCAAACAAAATGAATTGTTTAGAGATATTTAACAATTGTTGAAAGATTATTCTTTATATTGATATAAATTAAAACTTATTTATTATGTTAAAAACAATTTCAAACTTACAAGGGGTAAAAAAATTATCTAAACAAGAACAAAACTTTATTAATGGAGGTAATCTTCAGGGCATAGATATTACTAGCCCAAAATTTTTATTTTGTAGTAATTATGCTGGAGCAATGGCTTTGTCAGATGGTACAGACGGGGGTTATTTGGATGACGAAGTGACAATGTCAACTCTATACAGAGAGCATTTTAATGATTGTTACTTTTTTGAATAGTATTTTTTAAAAAAGTATAATTTAAAAATAAGCTTTCTAAATTGTTGTTAGACAGCTTATTTAGTTTTTAATTCAAAAAAAATGATATATAAAAATCACAGTATTTACAGCTTAGTCTTTGCTTTGTTACTTATAATAATATCTTGTGAAACTGCTCAAAAAGTTCCCAAAACAAGTATACAGTTCGAAATAGTAGAAAACGGCTTATCGCAAACAGAAAAAAAACGAGGCATTGAAAACTTAAAAAAACGACTAGAAACACTTGGTGTGCAAAATGTAGAAATTACAGAACGTCAAGGGCAAAAAGTTACTTTTACGTATGAAGGAAATATAAAAAGACCAACTTTTGACAAAGCTTTTTCAGTAGCTGGAAAACTAGGTTTTTATGAAGTATGTTTAGAGAAAAAAACATTAATTGAATACTTAGGAGACTTACGTAAAGTAGCATCAGATTCAGATACGCTAGCAAAAACAGCAGACACAAAAGAGGATGTTGATGCGTTATATGGAATCACATTTGTGCATTCAAGGGGTCCTATTTTTGGAGTTATTCCTGAAGAAAACATCAAAAAAATACGTCCGTTATTAGAAAAAGGCGCATTCTATTATGCTGCACAAAAGAAACATATTCAATTTTTATTGGGTAAAAAAGATACCAAAGGCAATTACGATGTCTATGTTGTGTATACAGATAAAAATGGCAAATCGGCATTGGATGGAAGTTATGTAGAAGCTGCCGCTGCTGAAAAGTCAAGATATTTTGATGGATACAGCGTAAACATTCAAATGAACGAAGAAGGTGCAAAAATTTGGGGGAAACTTACAGGTCATGTTTATGAAACTAGAGGAAATATCGCAGTAGTTTTAGATAATATTGTATACTCTGCCCCAGGTGTAGTTAGCGGAGCAATTACTGGAGGAAGGGCAGAAATTCAAGGAGACTTTACTAAAGAAGAAGCGGCTGTTTTGGCAACAGCAATTCGTTCAGGAAATATCCCGAAGATGGAAATCATTTCTGTGACAACGCTCAAACCTTACTAAACTATTTAAAGTAGCATAATAACATTCATAACTTAAAGTCAGCTAATTCGGGTCAAGTCTGCGAAGCGTTCAGATAAAACCATAAAAAATATTTCAACGCAAACGTCAGAATATTTAAATCTCGATTATCGAGTAAAATAAAATCCTAAAAGACTGTAATAATGCAGTCATAATTTTTATATTTGGCGGATGATTGCAAAAAAATATTTTAGTGCCTTCATAATTTTACTCGTACTCTTTGGTTTTTACCAAGAGCAAACACCTGCGCCCAATCAAGAAATTGAACTTCAATTTGCAGAAAACGCAGCAGTTTCATCTGAAACTGTTGAGGTCATTCAGGCAATCAAAGAACAACTTCGTTCGTTAGGTGTTGAGTACATTCAAGTACGTGCGCAGGGACAAACACTTAAAATTTCGTATTTCAGTCAAGAAAATGTAGCGGCAATCAAAGAAGTATTGCTTGCAAAAGGCTTTTTGGCAACGGATACAATTCCAGTAATTCCTACAGAAGACAATCACGAAAACGGTACTCTTCAAACGTATGCAGATGTTGATACGTATAAAATAGATGTCTACGAACTACAATCGGCAGGCGATTCGTTTAATGGTGTTCACGGAAAATACATTTTAGAACTACACAAAGAATACGACAAATCTCCAACACCAAATTCATTTGCGAATACCAGTGTATTTTTTACGGGAGCTATCGATACAACTACTTTCGAATTGACGTACACTATCTCAGCGTACACGACAATTCCAAAAGAAAACAATACGCACGAAATTCCAGATGTCCGCGCAGGACCTTTTTCAATCGTATCCTAAAAATAGAGTGAAGTTTTGATACCGAACGTATCAAATACTACTTGTCAAGAATCGAATCAAAAACGGTTTCTTGATGTTAAATATGTCTTTTTGAAGCGTCAAAAAGGATATACAATCACAATCAAATTACAGATAAAAAATAATTGTCAAATCACGAGCGAACATCTATATTTGCCCGTTTAAAAATTTGACCAAAAACATTAAAAATGCAAAACAAAGGATTAATTAAATTATTTGCGCTTTTATTCGGATTGGTAAGTATCTACCAATTGTCATTTACTTTCATCACGAATAAAATAGAAAATGATGCGAGAGCGTATGCAGTAGCGCAAGTGCCTAAACCAACTGACGGCGAAGACACAAAAGAGAACTCAGATAAAAGAGCTTTAGTTGAAAAAACATACTTAGACTCTATTGACAGAGACGAACCTGTCAACTTCGGAATTACTTCATTTACGTATAGTGAAGCCAAAGAAAAAGAATTAAACAAAGGATTGGACCTTAAAGGTGGAATCAATGTAATTCTTCAAATATCAGTAAGAGACATTCTTTCTGGATTAGTAGGAGAAAGCGATAATGAAACATTCAAAAAAGCACTTGATAGAGCTGATGAATTGCAAAAAGATTCTCAAGAAGATTACTTGGAATCTTTCTTTAGAGCTTTTGACGAATTAAAGCCAGAAGGATTAAAACTAGCAAATCCTAAGCTTTTCTACACCGCTTCACTACAAGATGAATTAAAAGAAAATGCATACAACACAGCAGATGATGTTGTAAAAAATGTATTGAGAAGAAAAGTAGATCAGTCGATTGTTTCTGCGAAGGAAGTATTAAACAAACGTATTGACCAATTTGGAGTAACGCAACCAAACATTCAGCGTTTAGGGACTTCTGGACGTATTTTGATTGAATTGCCAGGAGCTAAAGATGTAATTCGTATTGAAAAATTATTACAAACGACAGCCGAATTAGAATTCTGGAAAACATACAACAACACTTCAGTATTGGCTTCGTATATTGTAAGTGCTAATGAAAAATTAAAAGAACTTCCAGCATTTGCTAAAAAAGATACTACTGAAGAAGATGATGTTGACGCATTAGCAACGTCTACGGAACAAGACACTTTAAATGTAGTAAATCCGTTATTTGACAAAATGTCGTTAGCGCAAAATGGAAGAGGCGGTGTCATTGCTGTTGCGAAAGAAGAAAACAAAGCAGCTATTTTAGAGTTGCTTAACAATCCAATTTTAAAGCAAATTCAACCAGCAGAATTGCGTAATGTACGTTTTGCTTTTGGAAAAGAAGTAGATCCAGTTAGCAGAACGGTTGATTTATATGCGTTGGCAGGAAACCGTAAAGGAAAAACGGCTACTCCACAAATGCGAGGTGATGTAGTAGATGCTGCACAACAAAGCTATGGTAACGACATGAAGCCAGTAGTAACAATGCAGATGAACGGAATTGGAGCGAAGCAATGGGAAAAACTAACAGGTGAAGTATATGAAGAAAGAGGAAACATTGCCGTAGTTTTAGATAATATTGTGTACTCTGCGCCAGGTGTTACAAATGGTGCCATTTCTGGTGGAAATACTGAAATTTCAGGTCAATTCACCATTCAAGAAGCACAGGATTTAGCAAACGTATTGCGTGCAGGTAAATTACCAGCGCAAGCAGAAATCTTACAATCAGAAGTTGTTGGACCATCTTTAGGACAAGAAGCTATCAACAGTGGTTTAATGTCGTTCTTAATCGCATTGGCATTGGTATTAGTTTGGATGGTATTCTACTATGGTAGAGCAGGATTGTTTGCGGATGTTGCCTTAGTATTCAACATCTTATTAATATTTGGTGTATTAGCAAACTTAGGAGCGGTATTAACGTTACCAGGAATTGCAGGTATCGTATTAACCATTGGTATGTCGGTAGATGCAAACGTACTTTTATTTGAGCGTGTTCGTGAAGAATTGGCTAAAGGAAGAACACTGCAAGAATCTATCAGTCATGCATTCAGCTGGAAAGGAGCAATGTCTTCGATTTTTGATGCGAACATTACCACTGGTTTAACCGCTTTAATCTTATTCTTATTCGGAACAGGACCAATCAAAGGTTTCGCAACTACCTTATTAATCGGTATTGCAACTTCTTTATTTACAGCAATCTTCATTACACGATTACTAATCGATTGGTATTTAGGAAAAGGAAAAACCTTGGCATTCTCAACAGGTGCTACGAAGAACTTATTCCGCAACATGAACATTGAGTTCTTGAAGAAGCGTAAAATTGCATACATCATTTCTGGAGTTGTCATTGCCATTGGTTTATACTCTATTACGCTTGGAAGCGGATTGAATCAAGGAGTTGACTTTGTGGGTGGACGTTCATACCAAGTACGTTTTGAAGGTACAACAAGTCCACAAGACGTAAGAGCTTCATTGCAAAATGTTTTTGTTGATGGCGAAAATGCAGTGTCATTAGAAGTAAAAACGTTTGGAGATGACAATCAGTTAAAAATCACAACCAACTACAAAGTAGACGAAACAGGAACGGAAGTAGATAATGATATCAAAAGAAAACTATTTGACGGTTTAAAATCATATTTACCAAGTACAATGGACTATGACAAATTTGTTGACGGTGCAGAAGATAAAACTGTCGGAATCATGCAATCTATCAAAGTTGGACCAACCATTGCAGATGATATCAAAAAAGCATCATTCTGGGCTGTATTAGGTTCGTTAGTAGTAGTATTCTTGTACATTTTATTACGATTCAGAAGATGGCAGTTCTCTTTGGGTGCGGTTATAGCAGTATTCCACGATGTATTAATCGTATTAGGAATCTTCTCATTGGCATGGAAATATTTACCATTTACGATGGAAATCAACCAAGCATTCATCGCGGCGATTCTAACGGTAATTGGATACTCGCTAAACGATACCGTGGTTGTATTTGATAGAATCCGTGAATTTATGAACGAGAACTCTAACTGGAAACTTCGCAAAGTGGTAAATTCTGCACTAAACAGTACATTAAGTAGAACGTTGAATACGTCGTTAACTACCTTAGTAGTATTATTAGCGATATTTATTTTCGGTGGAGAATCTATTCGTGGATTTATGTTTGCTTTAATTGTAGGTGTGGTTGTAGGTACATACTCATCTATGTTTATTGCAACGCCAATTATGTATGATACGGTTAAAAAAGGAGATATCAACAAAGGATTAGGAGAAGATACTAAAGCCTAATTTGGTACAAAATACATACAAACTAAAAACGCTGCTCATTTGAGCAGCGTTTTTTTATGATTTCAATAGCAATTACTTTTCGCAAACAACTACCGAGTTTTCACAGATGCCACCACAAGTAATATTTGTTTTATGTGTGGTTGGTGCTGCTAAACCTCCTGTAACTTTTTCAGCATTCAATTGAGAAATAGCTGTTTTACGTAGTGCTAATGATTTTACATTTTTAGTTTTCATGTGTATGTAATTTTAAGTTAATGCTTCAAGATAAGAATCGTACAGAGAATATATTTACGGGAAAACCGTAGAATTCATTGCAATGCCGTTTCTAAAGTTTTCAGTTTTTTCCACTTGGTATCTTTTTCTCTAGCTTTTCTAACAAATGCTAAGGCTTGTTTTATATCGTTCTTTTTCATAAAAATAAACGCGTACAGCAATAAAGAATCGGCTTGCAAATGTTTTTTATTACGATTTAAAAAAAGAATACAGAAAAAATAATACTTGCAACTATACAAAACACTAGCAATCTTATACACTTTGTCTGCTTTTTCACAATAACAGGCAATGTACATAGCATTTTCAAAATCGGATGCTTTTATGGAGGTCTTTAATTTGTGGTAAAATTTTAGTGCTGCGCGATACTTCTTTAATGAAAAATAAAAATCGCCCAATAACATATTCGTAATGGTGTACGATTTATAATTTGGAATGCTTTTCAACGTTTCAATAGCTTTTTCAGTATTTCCACTTTCGTGGAATAATTGACTTAAAATTAAATTTGTAGCGACTACAATCTTTTTATTAGTGGGTTGAAACGACGCTATACTTTTGAATGTTTCGGTAGTATTTTTAAAATATTTCAGCGTTTTTATCTGTTGATACCTAAGCCATTCATTATTGGGATGTGCTTCCAAATAGGCGTTAATCTGTGTTAGATATTTTTGTTGTTTGTAATTGACAAACGAGATTTCTGCGCTAATAAAGTGGTCTAAATAACAATCTTGTTGTATAAATACAGGAATGTGCTCACGTTCAAAAAAATCATCAAGTCGTTCGTGAATAGGATAGTGGAATCTAGCGTTGGTTGTTCGTTTAAACAGGCGAATAATATTGACAGGATATTGCACGCGTTTCAAATCGTGATGTTGCCTGTAGATTTCTTTTCGAATAATAGAAAACGCTTTTACGTTGGTAGTTTGTAGATTGGATAAAAACTGTTGATTATACACAAAGCGTTCATCTGCATCAATAATCAAAATCCACTCGCCAGAAGCTTTAGATATGGTAAAGTTTCGAGCTAGTGAAAAATCATTGTTCCATACATCTTGGTAAATATGATTGGTGTAATTTTGAGCAATGGCTACGGTATCATCTGTAGAAAAAGCGTCTAATATAATAATCTCGCTGGCAACTTCCTTTACAGATTCCAGACAGGATTGAATATTAGACGCTTCATTTTTTGTTATGATGCAAACGGAAAGCAGCAAAAACTATGAATGATAAAAAGAACTTACTTCATTTTGTGCTGCTTCTTCGTTTGCACCACCGATGATTTTTGAAGTATCAACAGCAGGCTTTTTTGCAAATTTTTCTAATATGGTAGACGATAAATAACGTAATAGACTCATATGTGAAAAGTTTTGATGAAGTATAAATATACTAAAATGAGCGCAATTTTTTTGAGGAATTTAAAAAAGAAACATAAGTGACAATGCTATATAAAAACGAACGCTTGTAAAAACAATAAAGACGGTCTTTTAAAAAACATCAAGATAAGACTGCAAAAACATCTTGATAAAATTATTTTTTATCTTGATAAGTTGAGGAAAACATCTTGATAAAATATTTTTTTGTCTTGATAAAATTCAAAGGTGCTCAAAGCTCAGTATTTACAATACTTTGAAGATGCTTAAACTTTCTGAAAAGTTCACTGAAAAGAAGTCAATTACTTCGGGGCGAGCCCACGAAGCATCAAGTAGAAACTATTGAAACATTTCGACGCAAGCCAAGCGTCGGAGCATATTTAATCTCGATTATCGAGTAAAATGAAGTTCTAGTTTTTTGTAAATGAAATGCTATCGCCAACTTCCAAATTCCACGCGTCTGCCAATCCTGCTTTGATTTCCAATACATACATCGCAGGAACTTCTGAAGGAAGTCCAGTTTCATTCAGCGGGATAGCGTTTTTTTGAAAACTCACAATCTTTTTGTTTTGATCTATATAAATAATATCTAAAGGAATAAAAGTATTTTTCATGTAAAAGCTCTGTGGAAGCGCCGATTTGAATATAAAAAGCATGGATTGCTTGTCTTCCATCGACTTGCGATACATGAGTCCCGTTTGGCGTTCATAATCCGTTTCAGCAAACTCTACATCTAGCGTTTTGATTGGTGTTCCGTCGGCTTTCAATAACGTCAATTCACCTTCTTTGGTAAACGAAATGTCTTGGGTTTTAACTTGCGGATTAACGGTTTCTTTACACGAAACAAACGCTACAGAAATACACAAAAACAAGAGTAACTGTTTCATTAGGAAGTCGCGGTTTTAGGAGTTTCAGTGTTTGACGAATTTGTTTTTCTAAACATAAAATAAAAGCCTGCAATGATAAATGGAATGCTCAACCATTGTCCTGTGCTCAACACATTGTTAAATGTTTCTCCAAATCCGCCCAAATTCTCTTTGACAAATTCCACAAAGAATCGCACGGTCCAAAGTAACACTAAAAACAATCCAAAAATATAACCGTCTTTCTGTTTTTTGTCTGTTTTCCAATAGGTGTACCACAAAATCGCAAAGACAAACACATAACAAATCGCTTCATATAATTGTGCGGGATGACGTGGTAATGTATCGCCATTGGCTTTAAAAACAACTCCGAAATCTGACTTGGTGTACGTTCCTACAATTTCAGAATTGAAAAAGTTTCCAATGCGCACAAAAACACCACCAATCGCCACAGAAATAACCACTCTGTCTAAAATCCAAAGCAAGGTTTTGTATTGGTATTTTCTACGGTATAAATACAGTGCAACAATAATTCCGATAGCCGCTCCGTGACTTGCCAAGCCTGCAAAACCTGTAAATTTATAGCCTTCTATAAAGCCAAAAAGTGTGGAGTTGGCATCGGCTTTAATTGGTAGTAAAATTTCGATTAAATGGTCTTGATAATGTGCCCAATTGTAAAAGAAAACTTCTCCCAAACGCGCACCTAACAACGTAGCAATCACCGTGTACATAAATAGCGAATCCAAATACTTTAGCGGAATGCCTTCTTTTTCGTAAATCCGTTTTGTAATATAATATCCCACACTAAATGCGATGATAAACATTAAGCTATAATATCTAATTTGAATTGGGCCTAAATTCAATAAAACTTCGCTGGGATTCCAGTTGATACTTAGTAGGTGCATAAAATGGTATAATTTATAAAGTGTAAATATAGGTAAACCAAACGGAAATCAAAGAACGCAAACCGTTAAGGAATTGCATTTTGTTGAAAGTCAGTGTATGTAATTTTTGTATGATTGAAAATGAAAGTGATGGTTAAAACTATTCCTTTTTTTTCTTTTTTGGGAATTCGTCAGGCACAGGATCATATCCGCTTCCGCCGAAAGGGTGACAACTAAAAATTCGTTTCATGGCTAAAAAACCGCCGCGAAACAATCCGTGCTTTTTCAGTGCTTCTGCAGCATAGTGTGAGCAAGTTGGCGTATATCTACAAGCGGCAGGCGTGTAGGGTGAAATTGCCGCTTGGTAAAAACGGATGATTAATAAAAAGGGATATATAAGTATCTTTTTAATAACAATCGTTTAAGAAATTACTGTGAAAGCGAAAACGAAGTGCCGTCTTTTCCGTCTTTCAACTGAATGCCCAAGGCTGCTAATTCGTCGCGAATTTTATCAGAAGTGGCAAAATCTTTGTTCGCGCGTGCTTCATTTCGCATATCAATTAACAATTCAACCACGCCAGAAAGTGCATCGCCTTCATCAGACGTTCCGTTTTGTGCTTCCAATCCTAAAATTTCAAACACAAAAATGTGCATGTATTTTTTCAATTCTTCCAAACTTTCTGGTAGAATCGTTGCTTTTCCATCTTTTAGCTGATTGATATATTTAACCGCTTCAAACAAATCTGCAATTAAAATTGGCGTATTAAAATCGTCATTTAAGGCATCGTAACAATTGCGCTTCCAAACGGAAAGATTGAAACTTGTTTTATCTCCCACAGGTTGTAACGTTTCTAGTGTTTTGATGGCTTCCATCAACTTATTAAAGCCTTTTTCAGAAGCTAGTAAGGCATCATTGCTAAAATCGAGAATGCTACGGTAATGTGCTTGCATCATAAAGAAACGCGCGACACTTGGAGAAAATCCTTTGGATAAATGTTCGCTGTCTCCAGAGAAAATTTCGCCAGGTAAAATATTATTTCCTGTCGATTTTGCCATTTTCTTTCCGTTCAAGGTTAGCATATTGGCATGCATCCAATAATTGACAGGCGAAACACCTTTAGCAGCTTCGTTTTGAGCAATTTCACATTCGTGATGTGGAAACTTTAAGTCCATTCCGCCACCGTGAATATCAAATCGGTCACCTAAATATTTGGTGCTCATTGCAGTACATTCTAAGTGCCAGCCAGGAAAACCTTCGCTCCAAGGAGAAGGCCAATGCATGATGTGATTTTCTTCTGCACGTTTCCAAAGTGCAAAATCTTGCGGATTCTTTTTATCGCTTTGACCATCTAACACACGTGTATTGTGGATTAAATCCTCAACTTTGCGCTTGCTTAACTTTCCGTATTCGTTGGTTTCGTTAAATTTTAAGACATCAAAATACACAGAACCGTTGACTTCATACGCAAAACCCTTTTCCATGATATTCCGTACAATTTCAATTTGCTGAATAATATGTCCTGTCGCAGTAGGTTCAATACTTGGTGGCAAAAAATTAAACTTTTGAAGAATCGTGTGGAAATCAATCGTATATCGTTGTACAATTTCCATCGGTTCCAATTCTTCCAAGCGTGCTTTTTTTGCGATGCGATCTTCGCCAGCATCCGCATCATTTTCCAAATGCCCAACATCGGTAATATTTCGTACATAGCGTACTTTATATCCTAAATGTTGTAAATATCTAAAAATCATATCAAAAGACATAAACGTGCGTACATTTCCTAAATGCACATTGCTATACACGGTAGGACCGCACACATACATTCCAACATGACCTTCATTAATAGGTGTAAAAACTTCTTTTTGGTTGGTGAGGGAATTGTATATTTTAAGTTCTTGTTCTTGATATAATTTCATGATAAACGATCAAAAATGGTAATTAAAATTTAGTGTCTAATTTAATATAATCTAGGAATTCTAAGCGTGTTTTTTCATTTTTAAATTTTCCGCCAAATTCAGCTGTTACGGTGCTGCTCTCTATATCTCTGATTCCGCGAGAATTCACACATAAATGTTTGGCATCAATCACACAGGCAACATCTTCCGTGCCGAGTACTTTTTGCAGTTCTTTCACCACTTGAATTGTTAAACGCTCCTGTACTTGTGGGCGTTTTGCATAATAATCAACTATGCGATTCATTTTGGAAAGTCCCACCACATTTCCATTAGAAATATAGGCAATATGTGCGCGACCTACAATTGGAAGTAAGTGATGTTCGCAGGTAGAGTAGACTGTGATGTTTTTTTCTACCAGCATTTCGTTGTACTTATATTTATTGTCAAACGTAGAAGCTTTTGGTCTTCTATCAGGATGCAATCCGCCAAAAATTTCCTTTACAAACATTTTAGCCACTCTATTTGGCGTTCCTTTCAGGCTATCGTCTGTCATGTCTAAACCTAAGGTTTGCATGATATTCGCGACATCTTTTCGGATGCTTTGTATTTTTTCGTCATCACTCAAGTCAAAAGCATCTTCGCGCATAGGCGTTTCATAAGAGGTCATCATGTGATCGTCTCCCATAGCTTGTATTTCTTCTTCAAGCGCTTTATCTATTTTCATTGATTGTATATTTCTTCATCAAAAAAACAACAGTACAAATCGGTATGTAAAAACCAAGATATAAAATCGTGGTATCGCTGTAATTTGCAACTTTATTTTTTCAAAAATTAACAAGACTGCAAAGATAGCTAAATAATATATACGATGCGGTTGAACGTACCGTAAATAAATGTGTTAAAGAATCATGAATATCACAAAATTTTCTTAATTTTCCGCGATTCAAAATAATTTTTTTAACACAATGTCGGTTTTTTGCGGGTGTTGTTGTTATATATAATGTAAGCAGAATGAAGCGTTTTTTTAATAAAAATTGCAACGCTTCTTTTCAAAATTAATAACCTTAGAATACAAACACGACTGTTATGCGTAAATTCTATGTATGTATGATGTTTCTCTTCTTTGGACTTAGTGTGAACGCTCAAATTGGCAAGGCTTCGCATAAGTTTAAAGCGCATCAAGTAGATAACTTCATCAATGAAGTTTATGGAGATCAAGCTCAAAAAGTAATTTTCTCCAACAAAAATCTGTACAGAACTTTTAAAAAATTAATTCTTGAGCGAATGGAGATTGTGCGAAAGTCGGAAATGAAAGGGAAAAAAGTACCTAAAATTACTGAAAATGGTATGTTTGATACCTACAATAGCAATGTAAGTCATGATGATTTTTTTGATGTCAACAACTTCAATCCATTAAAGTACAAACTTGTATTTTTTGACGCTAGTTCGTATCAGGTATATGAAATAGACAACACGGATTACCTCCTTATTATTAAGC
Organism: Kordia periserrulae; assembly: GCF_003054265.1. Lineage (GTDB taxonomy): Bacteria > Bacteroidota > Bacteroidia > Flavobacteriales > Flavobacteriaceae > Kordia > Kordia periserrulae. Next base: position 395,131 of record NZ_QBKT01000005.1, read on the forward strand.
CACAACCAAAACTATAAAACTAAACACCTAGAGATGAAAAAAATAGTTCTCTTACTTCTTATTATAACACCATTCTTTTGTTTCGGACAAAATGTTCTTATTGAAAACGGTACCTTTAATATATGTCAAGGTACATTTTTAGATACAGGAGGAAGCGGTGCAGGACAATATTCCAACAATGAAAACATTGTCATGACCTTATGTCCAAACGATGCAGGCGATAAAGTGCAATTAGAATTTACGTCGTTTGGATTGCAAGACATGAGCGATTTTATGAATATTTATGATGGTCCTGATACTACAGCGCCACAATTTGGTTCGTTTACAGGAACCGCATCACCAGGAACAGTAATTGCTACAAACTCTAATACTTCTGGGTGTATTACCATAGAATTTATTTCAGATGCCGCAGGTGTTAACATTGGTTGGGCAGCAACCATTTCGTGTGTAACGCCATGTCAAACCATTAATTCTCAATTAGATTCTTCTGTTCCAGCGGCAGATGGAAACAATATCATCGAAATATGTCAAGGCGATTCTGTAACCTTCAACGGAAGTGCTACATTTAGTTCTGACGGTACAGGAGCTCAATACCAATGGGATTTCGGAGATGGAAACTCTGCTAGCGGACAATCTGTAACGCATACCTTTCCAAATCCAGGAGCATATATCGTCAATTTAAATGTAACGGATACGAATAACTGTACAAATGACAATCTTATCAATCAAGTTGTACGAGTTTCCACAACGCCTGATTTTACAGGAACGACGCCAACAGATCCCATTATATGTTTTGGAGATAGTACGACCATTCCAGGAGTGGTAACACCAACACCTTTTATTGTAGAATGTACGCCGCCAGTAAGTGGTGAAACGTTTTTGCCTGATGGAAGTGGAGTTTCGTATGAAACTTCTGTTGTCGTTGACTGTTTTGATTCTGATCAAGTATTAACTTCTGGTTCAGAAATATTAGAAATCTGTTTAAATATTGAGCATTCGTATACAGGTGATTTAGAAATTGTCATTGTAAGTCCAAATGGGCAAGAAGCAGTATTATTAGAATATCCAAATTCGGGAGGTGGAACGTTTTTAGGACAAGCACTTGACGATGGAAGTACTGCGCCTGGAATCGGAGCAGACTACTGTTTTGGACTCTCAGGGACAACATTTTTAGACAATGCGCCAACCACTAACTTAGGTTCAGGAAATGCATTTCAGCCAGGAACCTATCTTCCAGAAGATCCAAATGGATTTGACAACTTAATTGGAAGTCCATTAAACGGAAACTGGACAATTAGAGTAACGGACAATTTAGCCATTGATAACGGATATATTTTCCGTTGGAGCTTAGACTTTGATCCTGCTATTCTTCCTGCTGACGAATCTTTTACGCCAGTAGTTGTTTCTGAAGGATGGTTGCCAGATGCTTCTATCACAGACACTACAGGAAATGTAATCACGGTTCAACCAACAACACCAGGACAACATTGCTATACATATGAAATGACAGATGATTTAGGATGTACATACTCTGAAACGGTATGTATTGATGTAACACCAGAAATTAACAATGGTTCACCATCTAACCTATCAAACTGTTCCAACAATACTACCGAAGTATTCGATTTAACAGTCAACACAGCACAAGTGCTAGCGCCAATTGCCGATACAACTAATATAGAAGTCACCTATCACTTGTCACAAGCGGATGCAGACGCGGGAATCAATGCACTTACAGATGCACAAGCACAAGCATACACAGCTACTGATGGAGACGTAATTTATGTGAGAATTTCCTATACAGGAACAACTACAATTGATTGTTTTCAAACAGAATCATTCACCATAAACATTGGGAATACAACTGCCAATGCAGTTCCAGACTTGATATTGTGTGACATTGGAAACGATGGAGTAGAAGATTTTGACTTATGTGCACAAACAGTATTAGCGCTTGGAACGCAAGATCCAGCAGAATACACGGTAACCTATCATGATACACAAGCAGATGCAGACAACAATATGAATCCACTGCCATGTATCTACACAAATACAACGGCTCCTATAGACGATATTTACATCAGAGTTCAAGACAATAATAGCGCAACGTGTTTTGCGGTAACTTCTTTCGATTTAATCTTAAATCCTGAACCGTCACTCACAACAGCACCAGACATGGTTGTTTGTGATGATGCTTCAAATGATGGTGTTGAAATATTTGACTTATCTACACAAATTCCACTAATATTAGGCACGCAAAACCCAGCAGATTTTACCATTAGTTTTCATGCGAGTACCGCTGATGCTAATGCAAATGTAAATCCGCTACCTACGATGTACACTAATATCACTCCTTCGGATGTTATTGTGGTACGCGTAGAAGACAATACTACAAACTGTGTGTCAACCACACAATTTAATGTAGTTGTAAATCAATTGCCGATAGCAAATGCTGTAGCAAACGTTGTTGTTTGCGACGATGATTCTAATGACGGTGTTGAAAACTTTGTATTAACGAGTTTTGATACACAAGTATTAGGAACACAAGATCCAGCAGTTTTTAATATTACGTATCACGCAACGATGCCAGATGCTGTAAACGATGTAAACCCACTAGCAGTCAACTATACAGCAACAGTGGGAACACAGACTATCTACGTTCGTATAGAAAACAATGCCAATGCCTCTTGTAGTGATACAACGCAATTTGACATACGTCTAAATGTACAACCGATAGCAAACGCGGCATCAGATATGGTTTTTTGTGATACAGATGGCAATGGCACGGAAGATTTTGACTTTACTACGCAAGAAGCTGCTATTTTAGGCGGACAAAATCCAGCGGACTTTAACATTACGTTCCATAACAGTCAGGCTGATGCGCAAGCAGATACGGCACCTCTTTCGAGTCCTTACACTAGTAGTGGCGGAGAAACGATCTACGTTCGTATTGATAGCACCGAGCCAGGCAACGACTGTTTTGCTGTTACGGATTTTGATTTAATTGTGAATGAATTACCAGTAGCAGTACTACCAGCTACGATAGAAGAATGTGATGATGATGGCGACGGTTTTGCTGACTTTACCCTAACGGA
>NZ_QBKT01000006.1 GCF_003054265.1 Kordia periserrulae
ATAAATCGTATTCTAATCATTATAAATAGTAAAATAACGCATCAAAATAGTTCATCAACACTTATAAAGCTCTTTTCATAGGTACTACCCCTTACAGTAATGGGGTGATGATTATCGTTAAACTTTATTGCAAATACAACTGTGTATCCCTAAAAACAGTCGTGGAAACCGAAAAACGTACGAGTAGGAAAATTTTTAATTATTATCTTTATGAAAACATTCAAAATTATTACAATTCTTTTCATTACTTGTCTAATTTTAAGCTGTACAAGTGAGAATAATGAATTAGAGACAACAACAGAAATGGAAACAATTACTCCAAAAAGTATTAATACTATTCAAAATAGGCAGCTTATTTTGGATTTTTTGAGTGATAAAAAAGAGCAAGAAAGAGTCTTCAACGAATGGGGTATTGATCCTGAATCAAATAATACGGAGATTGAACCTTTCACTCAGAAAGATTTAGATGACTATATGCAGTGTGCTGAGTGTCCTAGCGAGTATAAAAATTTCTTTTATCCTATGTTTCAAGAGTTTTTAACATTAGAGGATAATCAAGTTATTGAAAGAATTGATTACTATGAATCTCAAGTTGGTTCATATAATTCTGATAATTTAACAAAAGACAATATCCGTTTTGTATTATTTACTTTTAAGGCTGTAGCGCAATATAAACTTGAAAGTAAAAATTCTGAAAAGAGTATTTCAACAAACATAGCAAAAGATGACTGCTGTGGTAGAGCCATAGCACAAGGCTTGGTAAGCGGATTCATTGCAGGATGTGCACAAGGTGCGTATGTTGGAGCTACTGCAGGTTCCGTTACTGTTCCAGTATTAGGTACTGCTGTTGGAGCTGTTGGAGGATGTATTTTTAGCGGAGCTGTAGGAGCCGTAATCTCTGCAGTTGCAAATGGGTTTTGGGCATGGTGAAATAGCTAATGATATAAAACATGAAAATAAAAACTAAAATATTTCTAGTAGTAATTATTACTTTAGTTCATTATTCAGCACTGGAATTTGTAAGTGATGGAAATTATTTTGATTTTTCTGATAGAAAAACTTTTGAAAAATTAATAATGTCAATCATTGTAGCTACTGCTTTACAACTTTTAGTTAAGCCAAGGAATAAGAAAAATGAAAACTAAATATAGTGTATTCTTATTAATAAGCATTGTAATTGTATTGGGACTGGTAGATACATATTATCCCAATGATTTATATTTCTATATACAACTTTCTATACTAGCCATATTAATAGGAATGTTTATAAAAAGATAATCTATCGAAAAAAGGGAATAGATAGTTCATTAATAATTAAATAACCAACACCTTAAAAAAACCTAAAAAAGCCATGCTCATACATAGCATAGCCAGCCCAACGCATGCTTTTATTAAAAATATAAACTATAAATAAAAACCGAATTATCATGAAATGTATTGCAAATCATTTAGTAATTATTTGTGTATTGCTCCTTAGTCTGAGTGTGGCGTATGGAAGTGAACGTGTTGTAAATTTTAAAAATATTCAAGAATTGTCAGCGTCTAAAAGCAGTAATCAAATTGACAGTATAACGCTGATGCAACAACAGGAAAAACTCATCAAAACCTTGATAGCAAAACAAGAAGCTTTTGAGCTTAAATATTACTTGCTGATTGGTATTATCCTCTTTTTAGTACTTCTTTTTGGACTGTTGTGCTTTTTTAATAAACGAGGCAATCAGCGGCTTCATAAAATTATGAGGTTGTTGGAAAATTCAAAGCCAACTCGTACAAATGATACTGATACAAATACATCTAATGAATTCGCTATTGATCCTGCTATTGTCAACACCATTCTTGAAAATTTAAACGCTTTTGAGAAAGAACTTGGGTTTTTAAATCCCAAAATTACATTACACACCTTTGCCAAAAAATTGCAAACCAATACCAAATATTTGTCAAAAGTGATCAATACACATAAACTCAAATCGTTTCGAAATTACATCAACGATTTGCGCATACAATACAGTATTGAAGAGTTAAAAAAGAATGTAAACTTTAGAAAGTATACGGTAAAAGCCATGGCAAAAGAAACAGGATTCAGCAATAGAGAATCGTTCACCAAAGCATTTCAAAAAAATACAGGAACTACGGTTTCCGAATTTGTAAAACATATCTCAACATAATTTAGTTGGTTAGTTTGATTATGAAGCTAAAAACAGCTGTTGGTAGTTAAGTATCACGTTGGATTGGGGAATCTTTAAGGTACGCTGTTTTTAGTGAAGCAAAGCGAGACTTGCAAAATTTTGTAAGTCCGCTTTTGTTATTTAATTGATTTTGAAAATTTCACATATAATTTGTGCTATAGAAATCACATTAACATAAAAAAACTCCCAAGCATTGATAACTTGGGAGTTTTCCATCTATAAATCTATTTAGAAGTAAACGCTTATTGCTTTACAAATTTCTGAATAATGGTTTCTTCTTCATCTTGCACTTCTAACATATATACGCCTGCTTTCAGTTCGCTTACATTTAATCTTCCATCTTTCAAGTTTCCTTCTTTTACTGTTTGACCTAGTAAATTCAAGATTCTATAAGACGATTTCAGATTGAAGCTCGCTAAATTCACTGTAATGTCACCACGTGTAAGTGTCGGAGTGATTAGTGTATCACCGTTTGTAGCACTTGGCGGTCCTGTACGTAATAATTGTACTCCGTCAGCTTTGGTTCTTGTCGTTCCTGCAATTCCCGTAATGGTTACTTGATCAATATAAACTTGATCCGAATTGTTACTTGCATCACACTGTACTCTGAATCGAGCATTCGATGCAAAGTTTACTTGCGAACTGCTTAAAGTTACCGTTGCTGTGTAGAAGTTTCCATTCGTAAAGCTACTTCCACTTGCATAACTAGCAATCGTACTCCAAGAAGAACCGTCAAAGTATCTGATAAAGAAATCTTCACCTGTTTCCATAGAGTTTGGATAGAAGAAGAAGTTAAATTCTACTTGATCAAATCCGCGTAAGTCAAAGGCTTCAGAAGTCATCGCAGAAGCAGTTCCTGAATTGTCACGTAAACGAATTGAGTATATACCTTCAAACGAGAATGAACCGTTGTAACGGAAACAATCGCTTCCTCCATCTTGCCAGCCGTCTAAGCCAGTTTCAAAGTATCCTTCGTGTAATACCGTAGTTCCTGTTTGACATGGCGCACAAAAAGTTCCTCCACAGTCAACTCCTGTTTCATCACCATTTTGAATTCCATCATCACACGTTGGTCCTGGTGGTGGTGTGCTTCCTAAGCAGAAATCAGTAGTTTCAGAGTTTCCAAAGCTTCCTCCAGATTTGATTACTCCGTCTGGTCCTGTAAGTGTGTACGAACCGTTTCCATACGAACAGCAAATTCCATCACCATACGCATCATTGATAACAAATGTATAGCAATCGTTTGGTAAACATAAGGTTTCTGTAACTGTTGAACCATCAGGGTTTGCTGCAGAATATCCGTTTGAAGCTACTGTGGTTCCTCCATCAGTTACTAACGACCAAGAAGTTTCTTCTGGGTAGTTGTCAAAAGTAATTGTCAATGTTACTTCATTTTCTGAACAACTAGATTGACATGGCGCACATGAAGTACCTCCACAGTCAACTCCTGTTTCATCACCATTTTGAATTCCGTCATCACATGTTGGTGGCGGTGGTGGCGTTCCACTACATTTGTCAGACAATGCTAAACTTCTACGAATTCCTCCAGCATCTAACACTGCACGCATACGCGCTTTTTGTCCCGCTGTGAATAAGTTCATACATCCATCATCTGAGTAGTCCATATAGTTTTGTACCATATCTGTGCTTGAGCACGATACGTGCGTTGGGTTACATCCGTAGTTTGGTGCATCAGAAGTTGGTGTATCTGCTACGAAATCGTCTACATTACAGTTTCCATCTCCCCAAATATGACGTAAGTTTAAGTAGTGACCTACTTCGTGTGTTGTGGTTCTTCCTAAATCGAAAGGCGCAGATAAGTAAAAGCCAGAACCTTTAGCACTGCTTCCAAAATACTGTGGACTCATCACAACTCCATCAGTAGAAGCATTTCCTCCTGGAAATTGTGCATACCCTAAAATTCCACTTCCAATGTTTCCTACCCACATGTTTAGGTATTGTGAAGTATCCCATGCGTCTACTCCACCTTGTGAAGCACTTTTAATCGCGTCATTAGTTCCCCAAGACGTACGTGTGGTTGATTTTCTAGTGATTCCCGTTGTCGCGTTTCCATTTGGATCAATAGAAGCTAAACAGAACTGAATTTCAGTATCTACTGCTTGCGACCATCGGTTGTCTGCATCGGCATTTGTTCTTCTAAAGTCTTCGTTTAAGACATCCAATTGTGATTGAATTTGTGCATCACTGATGTTTTCTTGACTTGTTCTATACACAACGTGTACTACCACTGGAATGGTAATAACATTTCCAGAAATACTTTTCGGTGTACCGTTTTGTAGAATATATTGTCTAGTTTGGTTCTCAATTTCCTGCATGCGTGCATCTAACTGAGGATTTTGCTGTTTTCTGTATTCCAAGTTATCCATTGTAGAACAGTTTCGGTCTTGCGCCGACAACATGCCCACAAAAAGAAAACTCAATAAGAGTAGCGTAATTTGTTTTTTCATAAAAAAAGTATTTAGGTTGATTAGCAATTTTTGCTTTTAACAGTATTGTCAGAAGCGTAACAAATATGTTAATTTTTTGCCAATAATCCGACGAAGTACTTATTTTTTCGATAAAACGCACGAAAACTTTCGACGAGCTGTAGGAATTATCTTTGTTAGAAGTTTGATTATCTGATAGTTATCTGTAAAATAAACAAATAAAATTATTTATATAAATTTTAATAAATCACATAAAAAAAGCGCCATATTCATGAGAGTATGACACTTTTTTAAGAGTATTGATATTTTTTTTTAAAATCAGTCCAATTGCATTTCTGGAATGTCTCCTTCAATGAGTAATGTTCCTTCTGTAGCATTTTTAATTTCGTCAATAGTAACACCTGGTGCTCTTTCTAAAAGCTTGAATCCTTTTGGAGTGATTTCCAACACTGCCAAATTTGTGACTACTTTTTTGACACATCCCACGCCCGTAAGTGGCAAGGAACATTTTTTAAGCAATTTAGATTCGCCGCGTTTGTTGGTATGCATCATGGCAACAATGATGTTTTCTGCGGAAGCAACCAAATCCATAGCACCGCCCATTCCTTTGACCATTTTCTCTGGAATTTTCCAATTGGCAATATCTCCATTTTCGGCAACTTCCATCGCCCCTAAAATGGTTAAGTGCACGTGTTGCCCGCGAATCATGGCAAAGCTGGTAGCTGAGTCAAAAAAACTAGCGCCAGGCAAAGTCGTAATGGTTTGTTTTCCTGCGTTGATAATATCGGCATCTTCTTCGCCTTCAAAGGGAAATGGTCCCATGCCTAACACGCCGTTTTCGCTCTGAAATTCGACTTCAATATCGTCTCTCACAAAATTGGCAACCAACGTAGGAATTCCAATTCCTAAATTGACATAATATCCATCTTTCACCTCTTTCGCGATTCGTTTTGCTATTCCGTTTTTGTCTAACATTTTTCTAATTTGTTAATGTGTTGATTTGATAATTTGAAAATGTCTTTCAAACTAAATTTTTTGATTTTAAAAGGCGCATTTTTCAATCATTTCAAACCCGTTTTATCTTCTTTTTGATGATGAAATTATTTTACTTATCACCTTTATAATAGCTTCCAATTCAGAAAATAACTTCTTTTCTGGGTTTGGATAAAACCCTGATTTCTCACACAATAAAAGCCAATATTCAACTTCATCTGCTTCCTTTGCAGCTATTTTGAATTTATGAATAAAATCAGCTTTACTTTCTGCGTTTTGAGCTTCTCTTATATTTGCTCCAATCGAAGTTCCGCTTCTAAATATCTGAGAAGACATTTCATATTTTTGCAGTTTTCTTAATTCTTCAGAGAACTTTATAATTTCAATTGAAAAATCAAAAGTTAATTCAACAATTATATTTTTAGTATCGTTCCGCATTAGGCTGTAAAAGCAAGAATTTTCAAATTAAAGAATTTTCAAATTTTCAAATCAACGTGTGCGCACAGTACGTTGTTCAATGCGTTTTTCGTAATGGTTTCCTTGAAAAATTCGTTGTACAAAAATGCCAGGAATGTGAATTTCATTTGGATTTAACTCGCCTGCTGGCACTAATTCTTCTACTTCTGCGACTGTAATTTTTGCCGCGCCACACATACATGGATTGAAATTTCGAGCAGTTCCTTTGAAGATTAGGTTTCCGGCTTCGTCTCCTTTCCAAGCTTTTACAAAGGCAAAATCAGCTTCGTAGGCTTTTTCAAGGATGTACATTTTTCCGTTAAATTCTCTGGATTCTTTTCCTTCCGCGACTTCTGTTCCGTAGCCTGCTGGTGTGTAAAATGCGGGAAATCCTGCTTGCGCAGCTCTGCATTTTTCGGCAAGTGTTCCTTGTGGTGTGAGTTCAACTTCCAATTCGCCAGACAACATTTGACGTTCAAATTCGTCATTTTCACCCACATACGAGGATATCATTTTTTTTATTTGTCGTCCTTGCAAAAGTAAGCCAAGTCCAAAATCGTCCACACCTGCGTTGTTAGAAATACAGGTGAGATTTTTAACGCCGAGTTGTACCAATTCGGCAATGGCATTTTCTGGAATTCCGCACAATCCGAAGCCGCCGAGCATTAACGTCATATTGTCGGTAACGCCTGCAACTGCTTCTTGTACAGAGTGTATCTTTTTGTTAATCATCAATCAAAATTTTGATTGAAAATTACGAAATTTTTAAAAGATGTGTTTGTTTTTTCAGAATAATACCAATTTAACTTTAAGATTCGACTTTAGAAGCGAAGTTGCTTTGGTAGCTAAGAACGCTGTGAATGGTTTGCATAGCCTAAGCTACGGAAAATTTTCACAAGGAACTTAGCTACCAAATGAACAAGCTTATATGTCGCATTTTAGGGTTGAATTGGTATCTTTAAGCTTTAATCGAAGTCAATTCCGTCTAGTTTATCATCTGGATCGTCTTCGTTTGTATTTCCTTTGGAAGGATCTGCTTTGTCACAATCCACTCGGATGGTCATGTCTTCTTCATCAGGTTTTGGGAATTTATCTTGAGAGACTGATAAACCATCGTCTGCATAACATTTTTTCATAAATAATCCCCAAATTGGCAATGCCATCGAAGCTCCTTGCCCATAGGTTGTAGAAGCAAAACGAATTTGACGATCTTCTCCGCCAACCCACGCACCAGAAATTAAGTTTGGTACCATTCCGATAAACCAACCATCACTGTTGTTTTGGGTAGTTCCTGTTTTTCCTGCAATTGGATTTTTGAATTCGTACGGATAGCCCGTCATGATTTCATCATACATTTTATTCCATTTGTTGGCTCCTTTTGTACGGAGTCTTCTTCCCGAACCACTTTGGGTGACACCTTCCATTAAATTGACAACGGTGTATGCGACTTCTTCGCTCAGCACGTCTTTGGTTTCTGGGACGAATTCATAAAGAATCGTTCCGTTTTTGTCTTCAATCCGAGTCACAATCACAGGTTTTACATACACGCCTTTGTTCACAAAAGTTCCGTACGCACCTAACATTTCATACAAAGAAATATCGGGTGTACCCAAAGCAATTGATGGAACTTCTTCTATTTCAGCTTCTACACCTAAACGCTGCGCTAACGAACGAACATTGGCAGGGCCAACTTTGTCCATCAAACGTGCAGTAACGGTATTTACAGAGTTTGCCAATGCACCTTTGAGTGTGCGCATCCCTTCGTATTCTCCATCAGAGTTTTTTGGACACCAAGGTTCTAGCAAACCATATTTTCCTTCTTCTATACAAAATGGTCCGTTTGGCATGGAATCGCACGGTGACAAGTGTAATTGGTCAATCGCGGTAGCATATACAAAAGGCTTAAAGGTAGAACCTATTTGGCGCTTTCCTTGCTTTACCATATCGTATTTAAAGTTTCGATAATTGATGCCTCCAACCCACGCTTTTACTTTACCAGATTGTGGTTCGAGTGACATAAAACTCGCGCGTAGAAAGAATTTTGAGTAGATGATGGAATCGCGCGGTGTCATGATGGTATCGACGCGATTGTTTTTGTGCGTCCACGAGAATAAGGTCATTGGAAGTTTTACATCAAACGACGCTAAGATTTCTTTTTCCGATTTTCCTTCTTCTTTCATCACACGCCAACGCTCCGATTGACGAATGGCTCTGTCCATGGCTAAATCAATGGATTTTTGCTCCACATCTTTTGCAAACGGTGCATTTTTGTTACGCTTTTTGGTATTTTGATGATAGAATTCTGCTTGCAGCTTTTTCATGTGTTCTTCCACGGCTTCTTCAGCGTATTGCTGCATGCGTGAATCAATCGTTGTATAAATTTTTAATCCGTCGAGATAAATATTGTATTTATCACCATTTTCGTTTTTAGGGTTTTCATTTACCCATTTTTTTAAGAATCCTTTGAGGTGTTCTCTAAAATACGTTCCCAAACCTTCGTTGTGCGATTCTGGCGTATAGTTGAGCGCTAATGGAAGTTTTTGTAATGAGTCTTTAACCTCTTCAGTAATGTATTCATATTTGTGCATTTGCGCTAATACGACATTTCTTCGAGTTTTTACTGTTTCAGGACGTCTTCTAGGATCAAAATAAGATGAGTTTTTAAACATTCCGACCAACATTGCCGATTCTTCTATTTGAAGATCTTGTGGCTCTTTACCGAAATAGATACGCGCTGCTGAGCGAATTCCGTCTGCATTATTACCAAAATCATAGATGTTGAAATACATCGCAATGATTTCTTCTTTGGTGTATTGACGCTCCAAACGTGTGGCAATCACCCATTCTTTGATTTTTTGAATTCCAGCTTGAAACATATTTCTAGAGCGTACTCCCACAAATAACTGACGTGCCAATTGCTGCGAAATGGTACTCGCGCCTCCTCTAGTTCCTAAAAAGGCAAACGCTCTTATCGTTCCGCGTACGTCAATTCCTGAATGGTCATAGAACCGTGCATCTTCAGTTGCAATTAAGGCGTTCACTAAGTCTTTCGGTAATTTATTGTAATCAACAGGAGTTCTGTTGTCTTTGAGATAGTATTTACCCAGCACTTTTCCGTCGGAAGAGATGACTTGCGTTGCTAAGTTAGTTTGCGGATTTTCTAAGATTTCAAAAGATGGCATTTCTCCTAAAAATCCCCAAGAAGCTAATAAGAATAATAAGAATATACCTGCAATTCCACTTGCAAAAGTAATCCAAAACCACTTGATGTATTTTTTAAAAGAGGAAGGGTTTTGGGTAGGTTTGTTCGTTTTTTTTGTAACGTTCTTTTTTGCCATTTCCATTCGTTGTTTGCACTAATTTTTTTCGATTCTAAAGCCAACCTCAGAGATTCCTTGTAAATTTTGGATTCCTTGAGGATCATTTATTTTTCGCATGGCTTGTTGTATATTGACTTCATACATTCCTTCATACGGAAAACGCACATTTTCTTTGTACCAAAGTTTATTTTCTTTAGTAGTCATTCCTGTGCCAAGCCATTTTCCTTCGGGAGTTGCCATTTCGTACTCTAGGGTATCTGAAATCACATTTCCATTAGGAAAGTTCATGTGTACGATGAGAAACAGATTACTATATTCATAATCATTTGTATTTCTCACATTGACAAACAAGTTGTAATTGTTTGTACTATCAGGCTGTTGGAATTTGAAAGTTAGAGGCGTGTTTTTGTTCCACGATTTCTCTATAGAAATGTATTGGTCATATACACGATTGCCATCACAAGAACTACATAGAATGCTAAGAATAGCAATAAAAAATGCGCTTTTAGTTAGGCTTTGCATTTTTGTTCGATTTTTTACGTCTGTTGTTATTCTTGTTTCCAGTGTTTTTTGGTCCTCTAGTATTTTCGGCATTGGGTTTTGCATTATTGCCTTTTTGACGAGGATTGTTTTTTGCACTGTTGCCTTTTTGGGGAGCGTTTCCTGCTTTTGGGTTGTTGTTATTTTTTGCAGGAGCGTTCGCTTTGGCATTGTTGTTTCTACGTCTTTTTTTGTTTTGAGCGCCTCTTCTTTTTCGGTTTCGAGTGGGTTTTTTGTCAAAACGCGTAAGGCTGTCTTGTCCTACAACGTTTTCAAAGTTTGTTTTAGTATCTTCTTCTATAAGATCGAGTGCATATTCTTCTAGACTTATGACTTTTTCTTTTTTCTTATTGAGTTCGATGATTTCATTGGCTTGATCAGTTGTGAGTTTGTGCCAGTTCATCCATTCGCCTTCATACGCATACCAAATGTATCCTTTAAAGATATCTGTTTTTTGGCAAACTGCAGTCCCTTTTTCGGTATACAGTTTTACGTCACTTTTTGGAAATTGTTGTAACGCTTCTAAATAGGCGTCTAATTCAAAGTTTAAACAGCATTTTAATTTTCCGCATTGTCCTGCTAGTTTTTGAGGATTTAGCGAAAGTTGCTGATATCTAGCTGCAGCTGTATTTACTGAGCGAAAATCCGTTAGCCAAGTAGAGCAACACAGTTCGCGTCCGCAAGAGCCAATTCCGCCCAAGCGTGCTGCTTCTTGTCGAAAACCTATTTGGCGCATTTCAATGCGAATGTTAAACGCTTTTGCCATGTCTTTAATCAACTGACGAAAGTCCACACGATCTTCTGCTGTGTAGTAAAATGTCGCTTTAGAGGCATCTCCTTGAAATTCTACATCGGAGATTTTCATTTGCAATCCTAATGCTATTGCCAATTCGCGAGAACGCTTTTTGATGCCTTCTTCTCTATCGCGCGCACGCGACCAAACATCAATATCTTTTTGCGATGCTTTTCGGTACACTTTTTTGATTTCCTCACTTTCAGTATTGATTTTCTTTTTACGCATTTGCACACGCACCAATTCTCCCGTAAGGGTTACAATACCAACATCGTGACCAGGCGAAGCTTCTGTTGCTACAATATCGCCGATACTTAGCGATAGGTTTTCTGTATTTCTATAAAAATGTTTTCTACTGTTTTTAAAGCGCACTTCCACACAATCAAAGGGTTTTTGATTGCTTGGCAGCGACATGTTTGATAACCAATTGAAAACCGTTAGCTTGTTACAGCTATCAGTACCACAAGTTCCATTGTTTTTGCAGCCTCTTGGTTGACCATCTTTACTAGTTGAACAACTGTTACAACTCATATTTTTATATATAGAATCTGCGTTTCGGGAATGCAGATGTAGGGTTCGTATTCTTTTCTAAAAATGTAAAGATAGGATTATTTCTGTAGCATCGAAAATCTACTTTTTATACTTCAATACTTCTGAGCGACCTTTTTTGAAGATTTTGTTGCTAACTTCTTTCCCTTTGCGCAATTCTTTTTGTACATCTGCAGGCAAGCTGTGTACTTCTTTACACGCATCAGAACAACAATCATTCATTTTTTCGGCACATTCTTCACATTGAATAAAGAGTAAATGACAGGCTTCGTTGGCACAGTTTACATGCGTATCACATGGTTTTCCGCATTGGTGACAATTGGCAATGATGTCTTCCGAAATACGCTCACCTCTTCGATGGTCAAACACAAAGTTTTTTCCGATGAATTTATTTTCTAAATTCTGTTCTTCAACTTGTCGTGCATAATTGATAATGCCACCTTCTAGCTGAAAAACGTTTTTAAAACCTTTATGTTTAAAGTACGCACTCGCTTTTTCACAACGAATTCCACCCGTACAGTACATCACCAAGTTTTTGTCTTCTTTGTGGTCTTTCAAATCGTCTTCGATGATGGGCAACGATTCTCTAAACGTATCTACATCAGGTGTAATGGCACCTTGAAAATGCCCAATTTCACTTTCGTAGTGATTGCGCATATCTACCAAAATGGTATTTTCGTCGTCTAACAATGTGTTAAATTGCTCAGCGGCAACGTGTACACCTTTGTTGGTAACATCAAAACTCTCGTCATTTAATCCGTCAGCTACAATCTTATCTCTTACTTTCACTTTGAGCTTTAGGAAGGACATATTATCTTGTTCAATAGCCACATTTAAGCGTACGTTTTCTAAAAAAGAAATCGTGTCTAAATGTTCTTTAAAAGCATTGAAGTTTTCTGCCGGCACAGAAAGTTGCGCATTGATTCCTTCGTACGACACATAAATTCGACCTAAAACGTCCAATTGGTCCCAGTTGATAAATAAGTGATTTCGTAAAATTTCGGGGTTTCCGATGTGTGCGTATTTATAGAAAGAAATCGTCATGCGATCCTTACCAGCTTTTTCGATAAGTTCGGCTCTTTCCTTCGCACTTAATTTATTGTACAGTTGCATGCTATATCAATTTTTAAGTTTAAAGTGAATATTTTCGGCAAAACTACATTTTTTTTACTAACTATCGTGGTTTAAGCGAAAAAACAACGCTTATAAAGAAGTTTCTACGCTTGCAAACTTAATTTTCAATAATGTACTATAAATGAATTACTTTAGTGAAGAGGTGAAGAATTTTGTTCAGAAAATAAATTTTACATGGCAAGAACGTTTAAAAAAGAGGAGAAAATCGTCCGTTTTGGGTGTGGAAAAAAACTTTTTACTGCAACTACGGGAAAAATAAAAGTGCTTCTATGTGGACAGAAGCACTCTTACTAGCTAATTCATTGTTAATATTACTTTTCTTTTGTAAAGAATATAGTTAACAATGAAGCTAGCCACCGTCTAGCTTGCAATTCCCGAATATTGGGAACGAAGCGTTGTCTTGTGTTTGGTAAATAAATTTATGAAATACTCTCATTTTGTTGATTCCTAATTTTACTAATTAGATACACGTTTATGAAAAAGGTTGCGTCTGAGAGTGAAATTTTTGAGTGGATTTGTCCAAAATGAGAAATGACGAATTGGTTTCAGCAAAAAGAAATAGTAATTTAGCAACGTTCAAATTAACATAGAAAATTGACATAATGAGTTCAGATAAAGAAAAAGAAGCAAAATTAAAAGCATTAAAATTAACCCTCGATAAGCTCGACAAAACTTACGGAAAAGGTTCTGTGATGAAATTGGGTGATTCGGTTGTAGAAGATGTAGAAACCATTTCATCGGGTTCATTAGGATTGGACATCGCGTTGGGCGTTGGCGGATATCCTAGAGGAAGAGTGATTGAAATATTTGGTCCAGAATCATCTGGTAAAACAACATTGACATTGCACGCCATTGCAGAAGCTCAGAAAAAAGGAGGGATTGCTGCTTTTATTGATGCAGAACACGCGTTTGACCGTTTTTATGCAGAAAAATTAGGGGTTGACATTGACAACTTAATCATTTCACAACCTGACCACGGAGAGCAAGCATTGGAAATTGCGGATAATTTGATTCGCTCAGGTGCCATTGATATTGTGATTATTGACTCGGTGGCTGCTTTGACGCCAAAAAGTGAAATTGAAGGTGAAATGGGTGATTCCAAAATGGGATTGCACGCGCGCTTAATGTCGCAAGCCTTACGTAAATTGACAGCTTCGATTAGCAAAACCAATTGTACGGTGATTTTCATTAACCAATTACGTGAAAAAATTGGAGTGATGTTCGGGAATCCAGAAACAACCACTGGTGGAAATGCCTTAAAATTCTATGCTTCTGTTCGTTTAGATATCAGACGTTCTACTCAAATCAAAGGAACTGATGGCGATGTAAAAGGGAACAAAACACGTGTAAAAGTGGTGAAAAATAAAGTAGCTCCACCATTTAAAACAGTTGAGTTTGACATTATGTATGGTGAAGGAATTTCTAAAGTTGGAGAAATTTTGGATATCGGTGTGAACTATGAAATCATCAAAAAGAGCGGTTCGTGGTTTAGTTATGGCGATTCCAAACTTGGACAAGGACGCGATGCTGTGAAAACTTTATTAGAAGACAATCCAGAATTATTAGAAGAATTGGAAGTGAAAATCAAAGAGGCAATTACCAACAGCTAAACTGCCTTTAAAAATAATATTTCATTAATAATTATGATAAAAAAATCCCGTGAAGGGATTTTTTTTATTTTTAGACGCAACCTTTTTGCTTTTTCTACATCTACTTGAAAAGTAGTTTATAAATTTGATTATGAAGAAGATATTATTTTTAGCGTTGATAATGAGTTTGATGGTTTTCAATTCATGCTCTGTTGAGGATAATGTATCAGATATTCAATTTCAATTTGAATTTATCCCAATCGATAGTGTAGAAATACCTACAACTTTTAACTATGGAGATACACATACCATTAGCGTAACGTACAAGCGTCCGTCAACGTGCCACACGTTTAGCAACTTTGAATACGAGCAGAGTACAGGAAATTTGAGAACTGTTGCCGTTGTTAATTTTGTAACGTTTGGAAATGGCTGTGAACCGTTAGAAGAAGAATTTGAAACCAAAACCTTTAGCTTTAATGCATTGAGTATTGAGCCATATACATTCCGTTTTTGGCAAGGAAAAGATGATGATGGACAAGACACGTACTTGATATATGAAGTACCTGTAAACAATAATTAAAGATAGGCTACTAAAACCAACAAAACGAGTGAGTTTAGAACAACTCATACATAATTGCAAGAACAATGACCGCGATGCACAAGCACAATTGTATAGAGAATTCTCAAAAAAACTATACGCTACAAGCTTAAAGTATTCACGGAACAAGCTTGAAGCGGAAGACAATCTGCAAGATAGCTTTATGGTTATTTTTGAAAAAATTGGTCAGTACAATTTTAAAGGCTCGTTTGAAGGTTGGTTGCGAAGAATTACCGTAAATACGGTGCTTCAAAAGTATCGAAACAAAGGTATTTTTGAGGTTGTGAATGAACGTGTGCTCAAAGAAGAGTCCGTAACTATATACGAAGAAGATGTTTCTTTAGATTATTTATTAAACATCGTTCAAGAATTGCCCGATCGATATCGATTGGTTTTTAATTTATATGTGCTTGATGATTATTCGCATCAAGAAATTGCTGAAATGTTAGGAATTTCAGTAGGAACTTCAAAGTCAAATTTGGCACGCGCACGAATGATTTTGAAGCAAAAAGTAGAATCGTTTAAAAAAAAAATCGCCATAAATGAGTGATCAACATAATATAGATAATTTCTTTCGAAATCGTTTCAAAGATTTTGAGGCTACACCCGACCCCGAACTTTGGAATAAAATTTCAGATAAGTTAGACGAAAAAGAAGCTGAGAAAGACGAAAAAGGTATCGTATTTTTACCTTGGTTGTACAGAATTGCAGGAATCGCAGCCGCAATTGCGCTGTTATTTGTTGTTGGAAATAGTATTTTTAACAATGATGATTCAAGCATTAACGACAACAAAAACACCATTACCAAAACGGAAAAGAAAAATTCTTCTGATGAAAATACTACCGGAATCAAAAACGATACTCAGCTAACAAAAACCGACAACAATGTACCGCAACATTCATCTCAAGAGGAAAATACTACAATTCCAGAAAATGAGTTGCTAAACAAAGAGCAAATTGCTGACGATAATTCAGTTAGAAATAATAAAAACTCGATTCAAAAACAACAAAACAGCACAACGACTCAAGGAAATGCTTTGCAAAATGGTGTGGCTCAGCAAGATAATTCTAGTAGCAATTCGCAAAATTCTGTAACTAATCGTGATAACAATGCCAATTTAACACAACAGAAAACGCTGAAAAACACTGAAAATGCAGTTACGAATGCAACCAATGATGCCAATAAAATTCGTGAAAAAAGAAAGCGTTATAACGGTGAGAATTATAAGATAAACGGCAAAGGCGATTATGTGTCTGGCGAAATAGAGTTGAAAAATGCTGTTGCCGACAATCAAAAAAATAGTGAACACAAAGAGCTTTCAAATACAGAAAACAAGAATTCTTCTAACGTAAATGCCAATACAAACGCAGTTACAAATACTACAGAATCTGCCATTGCTCAAAATATTACGGAGAAAAATGAAACATCAGAAACTACAGAAACAGCCGTTGCAGAAGTAAAAAAAGACGAAAAAATAGGAAAATCTATTTTAGAAGTCATCAACGACTTACATGATTTGGAAAACGAAAAAACGGATGTTGCTGAAGTGCCATTTAGCCGTTGGACAGTTTCGCCAAATGCGTCGCCTGTATATTACAATACCTTTGGAAACGGTTCGCCAATTCATGAAACATTTGAAGACAATACCAAAACTGGAGATATTAATTTGAGTTATGGTGTAAATGTTGGGTACGATGTGTCAAAACGATTGACGGTTCGCTCAGGAATTCACCGTGTGGATTATAGCTATAGCACTAAAGATATTGCCGTTGTACCTTCTATTGATGGTCCTGCGGTGACAACCATTCAGTTTCGCACCAACAATGCGTCGTTTGATATTAAAGACAGAGAAGCGCCGACGAGTGAAGCATTTTCGCAATACCAATTGCCAACAACAGAATCGTCTATATTTCAAAAACAAATTGAAGGCGATTTACGTCAGCGCATGAGTTTTGTGGAAGTTCCCGTAGAAGTGAAGTACGCAGTTGTAGACAAAAAAATAGGAATTAATGTGATTGGCGGTGTAAGTACACTGCTCTTAACAGATAACAGTATCATATTAGATTCTCCTGAATTATTAACAGAACTGGGAGAAGCTACCAATGTAAATGACATAAGTTTTAGCACAAACATTGGTTTGGGAATAGATTACAAATTCTCTGACCAATTGGAGTTCAACGTAGAACCGATGTTAAAATATCAGTTAAATACATTTTCAGGAAATTCTGGCAACTTTAATCCTTACTCAGTAGGCGTTTATACAGGAGTCAGTTTTAGGTTTTAGTTTTTTAGTTGGTTGGGTATGCCATCATACCTTTAAAAGCAGTGATGTTTATCAAAAGCCGTTTTCTTAGTGGTTTAGGAAAGCGGTTTTTTTATGAAATCCCATACGCCGTCAATTCCTTAAAAATCAACTCACGAGCGACTTCACTCATTTCTTTTTTATCTGCAACTTCTTTGTCTTCTGTGTTCATAAATGGATGAATAGTAACGCGCATGCGACCTGGAGAACCTTTAAAAACGTCATACGGGAAACGTTGTTTGTTATCCGCAAAGGTCATCGGAACAATCGGGATTTGATGCTCTATTGCTAGGCGAAATGCACCATCTTTAAAATTGTCTAACACAATATCTTCTTTTGGAACGCCACCTTCTGGAAAAATACAAATGCTCATACCTTGTTTCAAACGCTCTTGCGCACTGTCGTACACCGCTTTTCGGCTTCGCGCGCTTCCTCTATCTACCAAAATACAAGTTCGCTTGTAGAAAAAACCAAAAATTGGCAGTTTAGAGAGCTCTTTTTTTCCCACAAACACAAACGGATTTTTAGAAGCGACCAGCATCAACATAATATCTGTCATACTCGTGTGATTGGCAATCAGCATATAGCTTTTTCCTTTTACAATATTGGCTTCTCGTTTGAACTTTGGGAAAAAGCCCATTCCGAATAAAATTGGACGTGCCCACAGATTTCTGGCAATCCAAAAAAACTGCGGATAGGTCTTTTCACTCATGGTAAAAAGCAACAAAATTGGGAAAAATATAAGTATAGGAATCAGCACTAAAAGGTAGAACCAAGCGCGCCAAAAAATTCTTCCAATATTTTTAATAAAAGCTAACATCGACGCCAAAAATACACTAATCTTTCGAAAATGCATTCAAAAAATATTTTTATGAATGTAGTCCCGTAATTTTTAAAAAATTCTTGATAAATGAAGTACATTTGTCAAAATTTCATAATTAGACACGACAAATGGCACGAATACTTACAGGAATTCAAAGCACAGGAACGCCACATTTAGGAAATATTTTAGGAGCCATTGTTCCTGCTATCGAAATGGCTCAAAATGCAGCGAATGATTCTTTCCTGTTTATTGCAGACATGCATTCGCTTACGCAGATTAAAGATGGAGAAACGTTACGAGAAAACACCTATAGAACTGCAGCCGCTTGGTTAGCGTTTGGATTAGACATCAATAAAACTGTTTTTTACCGTCAAAGTGATGTGCCACAAGTAACCGAACTTTCTTGGTATTTGAATTGCTTTTTTCCATACAATCGTTTGAAATTGGCACATAGTTTTAAAGATAAAGCCGATCGTTTGGAAGATGTCAATGCTGGTTTGTTTACCTATCCAATGTTGATGGCGGCAGATATTTTGTTGTATGATGCAGAGATTGTTCCTGTAGGAAAAGACCAAGAACAACACCTAGAAATTACACGTGATGTTGCTTCGCGTTTTCACGAAAAACTAGGAGAAACGTTTGTATTACCTCAAGCCAAAATTCAAGAAGATACCATGCTAATTCCTGGAACGGATGGTTCTAAGATGAGCAAAAGTAAAAATAACGTGATTGATATTTTTCAAACCGATAAAAAATTGCGTAAGCAAATTATGGGCATCAAAACGGATAGCACGCCGATGGAAGACCCAAAAGATCCTGATACAGATAATGTATTTGCGCTGTACAAGTTGCTAGCAAACGAAGCGCAAATTGCTACCATGCGTCAAAACTATTTGGGTGGAAATTATGGTTACGGACATGCCAAGCAAGCCTTATTTGAATTGATTGTTGAAAAATTTGCTACACAACGCGAGCGTTTCAATCATTACATAGAAAACAAAAACGAAATAGACAAAGCTTTGGCGATTGGTGCCGAAAAAGCACATAAAATTGCCAACGAAGTACTCGCTAGAGTTCGAAAGAAAGTTGGGTATTAGATTTTAGAATCTAGAATCTGGATCGCTTTGCTTTTAGATACGCTGTCGCTTTGGGCTTGTTAGTTTCTTACAAATGAATAGTGTCTAGTGTGGTCAATTAAACCTATGTTCGATTTAAAATTTGATCTATGATTCTAATTTTTATTAACTTACGCTAATGTCACATCGAGCATTATCGTAGATACCGAGCGAAGCTACCGAGATGCCTATGATTTCAAAGTGTTTTGGACTGCGATTGAAATGACAATCGTTTGTTTTTCATATAATTAAAAGCAACAAGACACTTTCCATTCATCGAACTAGGTAATTACTTTGCAAAAGTCACGCGCTTAAAAACCAAAGCTTCGTAGGCAAATATTTCGTGGTAATCGAAACTGATGCGTTCGTAACCGAAATAACGCCAATCGGCTCCCCAAGAATTTTTGATGATGAATCCTTCTGCATCGTAACCAACAATAGTCACCACATGACCGCCATACGGATTGTAGGTTGGAGTTGGTTTTACTGTTCTTAAAAACGTAACAGTTCTATTATTGATGCGTGTGTTCAAATCAGGCAATTGCTTTTTTATTTCTGAATATTTTTGAAAGCTTCCGTCTTTCATCAAAATTCCATAACCCGCATCAGGCGTAATGGTGTTGTATTTGGTGTCTTGAAACTTATTCCAACCTGGAACATACAATTCGTAAGAAACAGGAATTGCTTTTACGCCATTGTCTAATAAATACTTTAAATGTGCTACATTTTTACTTTCTACTTGTCCCAAATATTCGTACGCGTGTAACGTCAACAATTTAGCTTTCGATTTGTATTTGTAAATAAACGAAACTGGTCCTGTGGTCGATTCTTTTAAAGCTTTGACAACATCCGAATCGTTATCATTCCACTTGCCTGCAGGAATGTCTGGATACGGCAATTCTGCTTCGGTTAAAATTCCATACTTCGGCAGCGACATGATGTACGACTTGAGAAAACTTCCTCTTGTCACACCCGTTTCCGCTTCAAACTGTTCGTACTTTTGTGACGAATACAAGAAATTTTCACTAATGTCTTTGGGCATATTGGGCAGAGTTTCTAAAGCTGCAGCAATACCAAAAGCACTACAGGTATTTCCATTTCCTTGATCTTTTACAGGCGTTTGCGCACTAATGTGAATGGTGGTTTTAGGCGTGTTGAGTCCTTTCAATTGTATTTGACTCCACACACAACTCATACTAAATAAAGCAATGCAAAAAGAGAGCGTTTTCATAACTAAAGTAATTGGTGATTCTTTTATAAATATAGTTTTTTTAAGTCAACTTCAATTTTATACCGCTTCAAACAATTTTCCAGGCAAAGGTTTTACAGCACCTTTCATTTCTAATTGTAACAATATGGGCGTGATTTGATGAATCGGAAATTGACATTCAAGCGCAATACTGTCTAGCAAACTTTGTCCTTTTTCTTGTAAATACGAATGAATGATGGTTTCTTCGGGAGTTAAATCGACAAATAACTGTTTTTGCACAGGTAGATGCGTTTCTGCTTCCAATTCCCAACCTAATAAATATACAATATCAGCCGGCGAAGTTAAAATATGCGCGCGTTGCTGTTTGATGAGATTGTTACAACCAATACTTTGCGAATCGCCTACTCTTCCTGGCACTGCAAAAACATCTCTATTGTACGAATTGGCAATATGTGCTGTTACCAAGCTTCCACCTTTTTCGGCAGATTCAATTACAATAGTCGCTTGCGACATTCCAGCAATAAGTCGATTTCGCTTTAAAAAATTTTCTCTATCAGGATTGGACGAACTCCAAAAATCGGTCACAAAAGCACCATTTTTTTCTACCGATTTCATATAACGTGCATGCGCTTTGGGATATATTTGATTCAAACCGTGCGCCAAACAACCAATCGTCGGTATGTTATTTTGAATCGCGGCTCGTTGCGCTACAATATCAATTCCATACGCAAAACCTGAGACAATTGTCGGTTGCAACGGCGATAAACTCGCAATCAATTCTTCACAAAATTCCTTTCCGTAATTCGTGGCTTTTCGCGTGCCTACAATGCTAATCATTTTAGAAGCATTCAAATTGGCATTTCCTTTTTGAAATAATACTATCGGACTATCCACACAATGTTGCAAACGCGCGGGATACGTTTCATCCAAAAAATAATGCGCGTGTATGTTTTCTTTTTGAATAAATTTCAATTCACTTTCGGCGGCTTTTAGATTTGACGTGTTTTTTAAATCCGCCAAAATATTCGTGCCAATTCCGTCTATTTTGAGTAACTGTGCTTTCTTTTCGTGCAAAACCGCTTTCGCACTTCCGCAATATTTTATCAGTCGTTTCGCAATAATGTCACCAACTTTCGCCGTTTTTTGTAAGGCAAGCGCATACAGTAGTTCTTCTTCCGAAATCATAGTCATTTCATTTTAAGCTACTAAAGTTAATAGATTTTTGAATGTTAATAAAAACTTCCGCAGATATTTTATTGGCTTCAATTTTTTTCTAAATTTGTTTAGATGAGATTAGAACTGTACATAAGCGACCTTTTATATAGATATGAATGTGTGACGATTCCTGACTTCGGAGCTTTTTTAACGCAACGAAAAGGAGCGCAAGTACATCATACTACCAATGCCTTTTATCCGCCAACCAAAGAAGTATCGTTCAACGCACAATTAGCTTCTAATGATGGTTTGTTGGTAAAATATATTGCCGATGTAACGAAAGAAGAGTACGAAACAACACTGCAAAAAGTAAAAGCAGCCGTGGATACTTGGAAAAAGCGTTTGAACAATTCTGAAATTATTTCGCTCGAAAATATTGGCGATTTGTATTTGAATGCAGAAGGCAAAATGCAGTTTGAACCATCGTACCAACTGAATTATTTGACCTCATCTTTTGGATTGTCATCATTTGTTTCTTCCGAAATTGAACGTATTATAGAAGATATGACACCTGCCGTATTGGAAGAAGAAGTTGCTGAGGCAATTCCATTACCGATAGTGGAAGAAAGACGTCGTAAGCGTTTTCCATGGACGTATGCAGCCGCAGCCGCTATTATTTTGAGTGCTGGTGTTTTCGGATTTAACGAATACAGTAAAAATCAACAAGAACAACAACAAGTTGTTGAACACGAAAAGGCAAAGAAATCCATTGATAAATACATTCAGCAAGCAACTTTTTTCAATACAAATCCTGTAGAATTACCATCAATTACGATGAAAGTTGCCAAAGAAGTTCAAAATTATCACGTAGTCGCTGGCGCGTTTCGAATTGAAGAAAATGCACACGAAAAAGTCGCTCAATTGCAAGCAGCAGGTTTTGATGCAGAGTTGTTAGGAAAAAACCGCTACGGATTGCATCAAGTATCGTACGCAAGTTTTTCTACACGAGCGGAAGCAATTACCGCCTTGGCAAAAATTAAACGAGAAACGGCACCAGAAGCTTGGTTGCTTGTTACGAAATAAAAAATTCTACTTTTAAAGATATTTGATTAAGACTGTTTGTAAAAGTAGTCTTTTTTTTAAGTCAACTACTTCGGAGTAAGTCTACGAAGTATTCTATAGAAACTATTAAACGTGAGTTCGATATAACTATTCTATTATGTAGCTGATTACTAATAGATTATGCTCAATGTCAAATCGAGCGCAGTCGAGATTCCTTTGAAATTATCAATTCTTAGCTGTTCTCGACTGCGCTCGAACGGACAATTAGTTATTTATCAGTGAATTATGAATTGCATAGTGATTTCTTAAGTCGAACTCACGTTATTAAAACTTTTCGACGCAAACGTTGGAGCATTATAAACCTCGATTATCGAGTAAAAATACGGTTTCTTTTCCTTTTTGTGATGCATTGAATATTCGCTAGAATTCTTCTTATTTTTTGCTTGCCACCAAACGAATCTGTGTACCTTTGCAAAAACTTTTTTCATGGAAGCAAAAAATCCAAAATCGTCGAAAACCATTATGACCGACTTGGTATTACCAAGCGAAACAAATCCGTTGAATAATTTATTTGGTGGCGAATTGTTGGCTCGTATGGACAGAGCTGCCAGTATTGCAGCACGTAGACATTCGCGACGTATTGTGGTAACGGCTTCTGTGAATCACGTAGCGTTCAATCGTTCTATTCCTGTGGGAAGTGTGGTGACAGTAGAAGCAACGATTTCTAGAGCATTTACTTCATCAATGGAAATTTATATCGATGTTTGGATTGAAGATCGCGAATCTGGTTTGCGCGACAAAGCGAATGAAGCTATTTATACCTTTGTTGCTGTGGATGACACAGGACGACCAGTACGCATTCCAGAATTGATTCCAGAAACCGATTTAGAAAAAGAACGTTTTGAAGGTGCTTTGCGAAGACGCCAATTAAGTTTGGTGTTGGCTGGAAAGATGAAACCTGCGGAAGCTACAGAATTGAAAGCCTTGTTTGAGCAATAGGAGTTCGCTTTGCTCACAGACTTTTAGACGCGCCTTTGGCTGTTAGATATTAGACCTTTTTTTATTTTATCGCTTTATTTTCTCAAAAATCATCCATTTTGTACGAGTTGATGCTTTGTTTTAAGTTTTAATATTGAATGTATTAATATTAAAACATTCTATTATGAAAAAACAAAAATTTAAAGGTCTAGAACTCAACAAGAAAAGTATTTCCAATTTGAGCTATAAAAAATTGGGGGGACGCGAAGGTGTTGAAACTTTTGATGGTTTATTAAGCACTATGGGACCATGTCAAAACGGAACGAAATGTTGTGACGACAGCTACGGATTGTATTGTTCATTGGTCATGGAACATTGTCCACATTAAAATTCAGTGAACGGCTTAAAAATCTCAAAATTAATTGTAAAATCATCCATTTTGTACGAGTCATCGTTTTATTGTAAAAGGTAAGTTTGAGATAGATAACTTACACAATGAAATTATGAAAAAACAACATTTGAAAGGCTTGCAGCTTAATAAGAAAAACATTTCTAATTTAAGCCATGAAGTTCTTGGAGGAAAGACGTACGAAACTATTTTATCCTATGATGGCACATTAAGCACTATGGCTCCGTGTCAAGGAGGCACTAGCTGTTGCAACAACACTGATACTTGGGAACCTGCACCTATTGGCAGCGGTCCTATGTGTACAGCTTAGAATTAACGTGAGAGCGGACTTTATAAAGTCCGTTTTTTATGTTCTTCTTTAAGTAAAAAATTGCCTGCTCAGAACAAAACTACTTCACAGAGAGATACTGAATCAAGTTCAGCATGACGTACGAGCGCATCACATTCGATACAACCAACTCTCAGGATTGAGTCGTGTAGTATTTTTAAACACTGTAAACTTTAACTCGGTTTTTCCTGTGCTTTTGTTGGTGTACATCTTTCCGATTTCTTGTTTTTTAGAGACTTTATCGCCTGTCATTACCGAAACCGTTTTGAGTCCGAAGTAAGTGGTAAAGTAACTTCCGTGACGAATTAGGATACATTTTACGCCTTCGTTTGTGGTGAAAATTCGCGTAACTTCTCCGTCATACACTGCTCGTACTGCTTCGCCTTCGTTGGTAGCAATAATGACTCCATTACTAACTCTCGTTACATTCGGATTTACCACATCGCGGTAGTTTCCATACCCGCGCACTTTGGTGCCTTCGGAAACTGGCCATATATGTTTGCCTTTGTTGGCAGCAAAACTGTTTCCAATAGCTTTGGCTTCTGGAGTAAGCGCATATGTTTTGCTCGTTGATGTGTTTCCTGCTTTTTTGTTGGAACTGGCAATTGCATCACGGATGATTTTATCGATTTGACGATCAATTTCGTCCGCTTGTTGTTGCTTTTTCTTGACTTGTGCGGCGTATTTATTTTTGTCTTTTCGCAAGGAAGCCAACATTTCGTTTTGAAGCTTTTTTTCTTTTTCCAATTCTTGTTGCACTTTGCGATTTTCAGCAATTAGCACGTCTTTTTCTTTTTTCTGTTCGGAGAATTTTTTATTGAGTTCTTGCAATTCGTTGGTTCGCGCCACAATTGCTTCTCCCTGACTTTTACGATAGTTCGCGTATTGTTTCATGTATTGCACACGTTTGTACGCTTGCAAGAAACTTTCTGACGACAGTAAAAACATCAATCTGCTTTGCTGAGAGCGACTTTTATAGGTTTTACGAATCATTTCAGCATAGTCTTCTTTTAGCTTCGTTAAATCGCTTCGTAATTGTCCTATTTTTTTAATATTGTCGTTGATTTGACTCGTGAGTAAGTTCGTTTCACGATTCATTATTTTGATTAAATCGCGCTTGACGCGAATTTTATGATTGATACTTTGCACATCTTCCACAATGAATTTTGTTTTGGACGTGTTTTTGCGAATCAGTTTGTTGATGAGTTGAATTTCTTTTTGCAAACGCAGTCGCATGGCTTCCAGTTCCTTCTTTTTTTCTTCCTGCGCCATGCTTGCAGTACTTACCAATAATAGGAAGACTACAATGACTTTTTGATAGAGATGTTTGCTAATTTTTAACTTCACTTATATTTTTATTTCGCGATATCCGCTTGGAATTTTAAATGGAAAACGCACATTTTCGTTGAACGTTACTTTTTTATATTCTACCGCAATAGTCGTTGTTTTTTCTGTTTCTTTGGCTTTTATTTCTAGGTTTTGTGGAAATGGTTGCCCTGTAATTTCTTGATATGCAGGATATTCAATCGTAAGCAATCGGTTTTCTTCTTCTTGCGCGAGTTGTTGTTTTTTTACTTTGAAATGAAACGCATCTAAAAAGAACAAACGCTTGAATAATTCAATATCGCGTTTTGGCGTTAATGCATAGGTTTTATCAACGATTTGCGAGTTGAATCGCTCATTTTTCAGATTGAACAACGCTTCACCAACCAACAAATTTTGTATTTTGTCAAAATCGAGTTGTGTGCCGAGAAATTTACTGATGATAGCAAAATCACCTTCAAAA
Source organism: Kordia periserrulae (assembly GCF_003054265.1). Taxonomy (GTDB): domain Bacteria; phylum Bacteroidota; class Bacteroidia; order Flavobacteriales; family Flavobacteriaceae; genus Kordia; species Kordia periserrulae. The sequence goes on from NZ_QBKT01000006.1 coordinate 25,775, forward strand.
TACGTATTATCTAACTTGTTGTAGAAGCTTACTTTTTTTGGTGTGATGAGAATTTTAACGACACCCAATTTTGCGCTTATCCAAATGTTTTTGTCTTTTTCCATGCGAAGATTCAGCGTAAAATTGTCCTGCTCTTTTCCGTTATCAAAATCCACTTTTAGTTTGCCGCGAATCGTATTAAAATTTACAGCATTTCTATAATGATTTTTGATAATATTTTTTGCAGATAAATTTGCCACTTCACCAGAAGACACCAACGTTTGCGACGATTTACATCCAACGATAAAAAGAAGTACAAAACTTGTAATAAAGATGTGAAAGCTGTTTTTCAAGTGTTTCAATTTTTGTTCTTGTGACTGTTTATTGAATTTTTTTACGATAGAATTTTTCCTTTTTGGCGTTGCCCATTTTTTTATAGGCATCTACAAAAGTTTGATAAAATTCTTTTTCGAGCGCAACATCATCAATGATATAATCCAACCCAATTTCTAGCATTTCTATCGCCTGTTTATATTTCTTTAATTCAGTTAATGCTTGCGCATTGTACAAATACAATTTCGGCTGCGAAGGAAAGTCTGCCAAGCCTTGCATTGCCAATCGATTGGCTGCTTCGTACGATTCGGTTTGCAGTGCATCTTTTACTTGGTCTATAATTTTTCCGTCGCCACGTACTCTAGGTTTTGGTGTTTGTTTGATGACATCCGCAACTTCTTCATCAGATTTTTTCTTAGGATTTACCTGAATTTCTAGCATCTCTTTCATGCTAGCCGCTGTAAAGGATAATCCGCCGTTTTTTTCAAGTTCTTTGAGCAGTTTGAGTGCTTTTTTATACTCTTGCATGCCCACATATACTTTGGCAACTTCTTCTCTAAATTGCGGATTTAACAATATGACTTTTTTTCCTGTGTCAATCGCTTCTTCACGTTCTCCAATTTTCACTTGCACATTGAATAATCCTGTGAGATACCATTGATTTTGTGGCTTTTTGTTGACTGCTTTTTGAAAAGACTCTTTGGCTTTTTCATACTCTTTTAATGAAAAATAGTTTTTTCCCAATTCGAAAGCAATCGTGGCATTGTCGTCAATTTTTTCACATTTTAACAATGCATCTACGGCGCGGTCGTAGTTTTCAATACCGCGTTGTTTCAAGGCTTCAAAGAAATGTTCTTGAAATTCGTCAATGTTTTCTTCTAACGAAATTTCAGCACTTTCTTCTTCTTGCGCATGTACATACACAGGAATGAATGTAAACATTCCTGAGAGTAAAAGTATGTACATGTATTTTTTCATCTATTATTTTCTTTCAATTATTATTCCAAGGTTGAATAGTCACCAATACTGATTTTGGTAAAGCTTCCGTCAAATTTGGCGTGATTTCCAATCATAGCTTCGTCTAAATTAGCATTTTTTACGCTAGAATTCGTCTGTATTAAGCTATTTTTAAGAGTTACGTTTTCTAGTTGTGTATGATTTCCCACAGAAACATTTGGTCCTACGGTTGAATTTTTAATCACCACATTTTCGCCAATATAACACGGCGCAATGATTTCTGAGTTGATGATTTGTGCAGAATCTGCTACTAGTTTTTCGCCATCCGCTTGTAAAAAACCTAACATTTTTCCGTTCGTTTCTATCGTAACGTTTTTATTTCCGCAGTCCATCCACTCGTCTACTTTTCCTGTGACAAAACGACGTCCTTTTGCCATCATTCCTTTAATTCCGTCGTTGATTTGATATTCGCCTCCGTGAATGATATTGTTGTCCAACACATATTGTAACTCTTCTTTTAAAACGCCTACATCTTTGAAATAGTATATTCCGATAACCGCCAAGTCAGAAACAAATTCCGCAGGTTTCTCTACCAATTCCACAATTTCATTGTTGTCATTTAGTTTTACAACTCCATACGCTTCTGGATGTTCTACTTGCTTTACCCAAATGGCTGCGTCGGCATCTTTATCCAAATTAAAATCTGCTCGAATTAAGGTATCTGCATACGCAATTACAGCTGGACCAGATAGTGAATCTTTCGCACACATGATAGCATGTCCTGTTCCCAACGGCTGATCTTGACGATAGATACTTGCTTTCGCGCCCAAGCTTTCCGCCAATTCCGTTAAACTTTCCACAACATCATTGCCAAAAAATGCTGGATCACCTAATACGAATGCTACTTCTTCTATCGGCTCGCCTAATACTTTTGCTATGTCAGATACCAATCGGTGTACAATTGGTTTTCCTGCAATTGGGATTAATGGTTTCGGTACGGTCAATGTATGTGGGCGAAGGCGTGAACCTCTTCCTGCCATGGGTACTATTATTTTCATTTTTTTGTTCTTTGTTGTTTGTAATTCGTTGTTTGTGGATTTGTTAATTTGTGTATTCGTCTTAACTCATCACTTTTAACTTTTTTGGCTCTTGGCTCTTGGCTCTTGGCTCTTGGCTCTTGGCTCTTGGCTCTTGGCTCTTGGCTCTTGGCTCTTGGCTCTTAAAAGTTGTTTTTTTGTTGTTTGTTATTCGTTTTTTGTGGTTTCTTTTTTAAATATACTTTTACATTTTGAGTTTTGAGCTTCATAGTACTTCTCGATACAAAATTGCTTCATTTCGACAGGCTCAATGAGCCGCAAATTCACTCGAAGTGACGTTTGGGTTTCTCAATACTCAATTCTCATATCTCACTACTAAAAATCTATTTCGTTCCTGTGCTTCCAAATCCGCCTTCGCCTCTTGCTGTTGACGAGAGTTCTTTTACTTCTTGCCATTCTGCACGTTCATGTTTTGCGATGACTAGTTGCGCGATGCGTTCTCCATTTTCAATGGTAAATGCTTCTTTGGAGAGATTGACCAATATCACTCCGATTTCACCTCTGTAATCTGCATCAATAGTTCCTGGCGCGTTGAGTACCGTGATTCCTTTTTTGGCAGCCAAACCACTTCGTGGACGCACTTGCGCTTCGTAACCTATAGGCAATTCAATGAACAATCCTGTTTTGATGATGGCTCTGTCCATTGGTTCCAACGTGACAGATTCTGCAAGATTTGCTCGTAAGTCCATTCCGGCAGAAGCCAAGGTTTCGTAATGCGGTAATGCGTGTTGTGATTTGTTGATGATGTTTATGGTCATTTTTTTATTGGGTGTTTGGTGTTGGGTTTTAGGTGTTCGGTTTTTTGTTTTTTGTGTATTCGTCTTAACTCTTAACTCATCACTTTTTAACTTTTTTGGCTCTTGGCTCTTGGCTCTTAAAAATTGTTTTTTTGTTGTTTGTTATTCGTTTTTTGTGGTTTCTTATTGAAATATATTTTTAGATTTTACATTTTGAGTTTCATAGTACTTCTCGATACAAAATTGCTTCATTTCGACAGGCTCAATGAGCCGCAAATTCACTCGAAGTGACGTTTGGGTTCATCTCTCACTACTAAAATCTTCCAAGTTATGGACCTTTTCGCAATAATCGTTTTAGTTCTTTTTGTTCTACGATGTATACAACTGTCAAAAATACTAAAACTAATGCAGTTGCAATGATATAATTTCCTCGAAAACCATCATAGAATGATACTAGCGATAGTATTGCCGCTAAAATGATATATCCTGCAATTTGTTTGATGTTGTACGGTACTTTGTAATGTTTTTGTCCGATGATATACGAAATGACCATCATGCTTCCATACGCGACTAACGTTGCCCACGCAGAAGCCATGAATCCGATTTTATCAATCATAATGATGTTGAATAGAATTGTCACAATCGCACCAAAGATAGAGATATACATGCCGTATTTGGTTTTGTCCGTAAGTTTGTACCAGATGGATAGATTGTTATAGATTCCCAAACAGAGATTTGCTAAGAGAATAATTGGCACAATGGCTAAAGCATCTAAGTATTCTTCTTGTCGTATGAGCACGCTCGCAAAGAGATCTACGTATGCGACAACCACGAGCATGAATACCGCACCCAAAATTGTAAACCATTTTAGAATGGTTGCATAGTTGTTTTTGGCGTTTTTTTCTTTGGCATGATTGAAAAAGAACGGTTCTGCACCCAATCGGAATGCGGTAATGTAAAGCGTCATAAACACTCCGAGTTTGTAACAAGCAGCGTATTTTCCCATTTCCGATTTTCCAATCATATCGCCCAAAAAGAGCTTGTCAATGTTTTCGTTGGTTACATACGCCAAACTTCCAATCATGATTGGTATTCCGTAGATGAGCAGTTTTCGAAGTACTTGTTTATCAAATGTCCATTTGATTTTGAGAATATTCGGTAATAGTAATAATAGCGTTAATACACTCGCAAAGACATTCGCTAAAAATATGTAAATAACTTGCGGTTCACCTTTTATATAGAAATTAAGTGCATCGGGCAAAATTCCTTTAGAAATGATTCCGTTGGGAATCGCCCATAGAAATAGAATATTTAAGATTGCCAAAAATACAATATTGGCTATTTTGATTCCCGCAAAACGAATAGGACGATTCGTGACACGCAAATAGGCAAACGGAATGACCACTATAGTGTCTAAAAATACCGTCCAAACTAAGATGTTAACATAGATTTCTTTTTCAAAGCCAAAGAAATGTGTGATTTGAGATGAAAAACTTAACCCTAAGGTTAGGAAAATTAGCGTGGTAAATAGCAAACTTATAAACGACGTAGAAATGATTTTTCCTTTTTCTTGTTCTTTACTGAAGAAGCGAAAAAATGCCGTTTCCATTCCATACGTCAAAAGTGCATTTAAGTACGCGGCATATACATAATATTCTGTGTTGACCGCGTATCGCTCAGAACCAAAGGCATCTGTATGCAATCTCACCAAACCAATATTGATAGCTCGCGGCAAAATCGCGGCGATTCCATAAATGATCGTGTCTTTAAAGAACTTTTTTAGTGCGCTCAAGGAATGAATTGTTTACGCCTTAAATGTATTGATTTCTTTGGGTAATGCCAAAAGGATTTTTATTGTTCTAAAGCTTAATTCTAATAAAATTTACTTTTCCTTTTAAAGATTGAAAAAATACCAAAATTTAGATTTCTACTTTCATTTTAGTTCATGTCATTTTTATTTTAAAGGTATTCATGAATCTTCGATTTCTTTGTTCGCCAAAGATACTGAATCAAGTTCAGCACAGGCTTCACAAAAGAAAGTGCATTTTATTAAAAGGCTCAATAATGAAAGGCTAATTACTGCTTATGCTGTGGCGCACTTGGGTAAAAGTTTGGAAATTTTTCGAGGATATTTTCAAGTTTGTAATACTTGATGATTCCGTTTTCGATATAACTAATCACTCCTTCGTTATCTTTAAGTTGAAACGGAAGTGTTGGTTGTAATGTTGGTGGTTCGTTTTGGGCTTCTTTTTGAGAATCTTTATGTAAAACGACCTCTTTTTCGGCTTGTTTGAGGTAACGCGCAATGTATAAACCGTTGTTGTTGGTTGAAATGTCTTCCAGTTTGGTTTGGTTTCCTCTGAAATAGAAATCGAGTAGCTGAATGTCTTTTTTGTTAAGATTTTGAATGGTCATTTGCACATTGATTCCGCTTCCGCTATCAGGTTGTCCGCCTGTCCACGGTTGTGCGAAAGCAGAAACGATAGTGAACGGTGCTTTTTCTTGCAGTTTCATAGGTGTTTGCTGTTGCGAAGAACAGCTTAGAAAACTTATTGTTAATACTATGTAGAGAATGTTTTTTGTCAATTTGTTGTTTGTTTTTCGTTATTTGTCGATTTGTTTTTTGCTATTCGCTCATAGTTCTTGAATCTTGAATCCTGACTCTTGACTCTCAAATCATCTCAAGCAAAATTATTTTTCATGACAATTCCAAAGTACTAAAAAGTTCACTGAATTTAAGCTTCTTGCAAACTTTTTAAGGTTTTTAATTCTTGTAATACTTGCTTTCGGATGAAATAAAATAAAACTACAAATGAAACCGCATACGAGATGACGATGTAATAGAAAAATCCTCTGGAAATATATTGATAAAAGTAATACATCATGATTCCGACACCAATATTGTACACAATTAACAAGATTGGAATGGTTGTAAAGGCTAATTTTTTGCGGTTTTCATAGTAAGATATGAGCTGCGCTTTGAAGTCTTCTAACGAAAGTAGTACATTGATTTTTCGCAGCGTTTGACGACTTTTAACTTCAATCCAAACACGAATGATAATTACGCCAATAAGCAACGACATTCCTAAAAGCGTTCCGCTAAATTTGTAGGCGGAAATATAAAAGAAAAAGGCGATTAAGACGATTCCTGTAATGCCAAGAATGAATTGTGTGATTCGTTGTTCTTTACGGATTTTTTGTAGTTTTTGTTGTGTTGGCGTAAAGTCGGGAATGTTTGTTTGTTCCGATTGTTGTTGCCAGGTGTTTTGTATGTCTTTAAATTCCATGAGTGACGCATTTTGTGAGTTTTTCTTTGATTCTGTGTACCATCACGCGAACGTTTTGGTGTGAATGTCCTGTGATGTCTGCAATTTCTTTTTGTGCCAAACCTTCCAGCACCAATAAAATAACGATTCGTTCGGTTTCTTTTAGCTCTTGGATGCACGCATACATTTGTTGTAAGCGCGTTTGGTGTGCTTTTTCAACTTCTACTACGTTTGTATCATCTTCCCGTATTTCGGGTAAACTGTAACTTCCTTTTTTATTTTTTCGAATGAATAGTAAGCATGTATTTACCGTAATTCTATAAATCCACGTTCCAATACTCGATTTGTTTTTGAATTGATCCAAATGCTCCCAAACTTTCACGAAGGTGTCTTGTGCTAAGTCTTTGGCAAGTGCCTCGTCGCCATTGACGTATCCGAGACACAGCCTGTAGACTTTTTCGTAATGATTTTGGTATATGTTGTTGAATTGGGTTTTCAAGTTCTTTGTTTTTTGTTCTTTGTTTTTCGTCGATTTGTGTATTTGTTTAACTGACAACTGACAACTACTTCACTAGCTTCAAAACTTCTTTCAGAAACCAATCTGCTTGATCAAACATAATAAAGTGTGCCGAATTTTCAACGTATAGTATGTTTTTATTGGCTAATTTTTGATATTGCTCTGTGTATAATTTTTCAACTTGTGGTTTTGGATAGAAATTTACGGATGCCATAATGGTTACAGGAATTTTTATACTTTGAATGTCCTTGCGTAAATCTAACTTCATGAGATCAATATACCCATTTACGTAGGTTTTTCGGTCTGCTTGCTCCATCCACGAAACGAGTTGTGGTTGTTTCTCTTTCGTCATGGTCATTCCGGCTGCCATTTGTGTTGCCATTTTGTGAAAAGCTTCGGCATCCATGGCAAGTTGTTGTTTGGCAAACGGATTGTCATAACTTACTTTTTCCGGAGAGAAATCGGGAATCATCAACGCACCAATACTTGCCAATCCGTCCACAATAATGAGTTGTTTGTAGGTTTCTGGATTGTCTGAAGCCAACCACAATGCCAACGATCCGCCCATACTGTGTCCAATAATCGTAGGTTTTTGCAAATCTTTACGTTTCACGTAGTTCGCAATATCGTTTTTGATGGTTTTTAGCCAAGGCGATTCAATTGCGGGAACGTTTCCGAATCCTGCAAAGGTAAACACATGACATTCGTGCGTTTTGGAAAGTTCTTTTACCGTTGCTTCCCAAACTTCGCCTGTACAGCTAAAGCCAGGAAATAGTAATACAGGATTTCCTTTTCCCGATACTTCTACTTGAAAAGCGGTTTCTTGTGATTGCATGGTGCAACTCACAAAAACGGCGAATAAAACGATTAATTTTCTAAAGGTTTTCATACTGTTTGTTTTTTTGATTTTCCCTTTAGATACCGTTTTTTGAAAATGTTACAGGTTGATGTACGATTTTTTGATTGACGATTGTAGATTTGGATCTTGGATCTTGGGTCTTGGGTTTTTGGTGTTGGGTTTTTGGTTATTTTTGGATTTGTCTTAACTCTTAACTCATCACTTTTAACTTTTTTGGCTCTTGGCTCTTGGCTCTTGGCTCTTGGCTCTTGGCTCTTAAAAAGTAATTTTTTTACTGTACGTTTCCTTAGTATTCCTTGCAACTTCTCAATCCTCAATACTAACATCTCAAAACTAACTACTCTCCAACCGTTTCTGCAATTGATTGATAAAATACGAAGGCTTGATTCCTGTGGTTTTGTGAAATGCTTTGGAGAAGGATTCTGTATTGCCGAAACCTGCTTCTTGCGCGATGGCTTTGATAGTGTAATTTCTGAATTTGGAGTCTTCTTTTAGTTTGGAAATGACATATTCGATGCGTAAATCGTTGATATAGCTGCTGAAATTCTTTTGATAGTGTCCGTTAATGACTTTCGACAGATATTTTGGATTGGTGCCTAGTTTTTTGGCAAGTTCCGTTAATGAAATTTGTTTGGTAAATTTTTGAGATGCTTCAAATGCTTCTAATTGTTGTAAAATGGTTTCTACGATTTCTTCGGGAACGTCAATGTCTTTCTTTTTAGACGTTTCTTTTTCTTTTGTTTGATTGAGCGTATTTCGATTCCGCTCAATGCTCATAATATTTTCAAAACGTCTTTTATAGTATTTTTGACGACGAAATGCCGCGACCAACACACCTAAAATGACCAACAGAATAGCACTGATCGCAGCAAAACTATATTTCCAAGAACTTTCCTTGGCTTTGGCTTCTTCTACCAAACGATTGCGTTCGGCAATGGCTTGTGGTGTATCGAATTTTTTGTTGATAGTTTCTGTAACATACGTATAGGTAGAATCAATAATCTTATCTGTTTCTATTAAGCGGTCATAATATTTTATTTGATTTTGAACGTCATTTTTACTTTTATAATATTCGATAATATGCTCATAAGCATCTCGCATTTCAGGGAAAATGTCTTTGGTTACTTGGTAGATAGAATCTGTTTTTAGGAAATGAAAGTGTGCTTTTTCAGGTTGGTTGAGTTTTCCGTAGCTTTTGCCTAGATAGTAATTACTCATTGCTTTTCCGTGATCATTCCTGTATGGTAAAGCTTTTTGAAGGCTATCAATAGCTGCTTGGTAGTTTTTAAGAAAATATTGAGCTTGTCCTGTCATGGAAATAAAATCATAATAGCTAAGAGTATCAAGTGTATTAATTGTTTCTTTTATCCCTTTTTTAGAATTTAATAAGCTTTTAATATGGTCATTAGTGTTAATATATGCTGATGACAAATTTTTTAGGGCATTTAAATATCTATTTCTATAGTGGATATTTTTATCTTTTAAAGAATATAAAAAATCCACAATTTCTATTTGATATTTTAAAATATTCTCACTGTCTTTCCAATTTGAATTTAAACTAACTATAGCATTACGAACATCTAATTCTAACCTTATATTTTTTGTCTGTTTTAAATACTTTAAAGCAATCAATAAATTATCAAGTGATTTTTGATTTTCTCCAAATATATATAAGCAATATCCCTTAAAATAATAACCTATAGCTGGGAATTTTTTGTGTCCTTTTATATTCTTAGTAATATTAATTATACTGTCAGAATATCTTATTGCAATGCTATCACTACTATAAACTGCTTTTAAAAAATAAGCTTCAGCTATTTTAAGAGTATCTTTATCATTATTTGCTCGACTTAAAAATTCATCAATAAATAAATCTCTTCTTTGAATATTAGAACTTTGATTTTTAAAAATGATTTTATCTAACTCTTCATAACTATACTTCGCCAAAGAATCATTTTCAGTTTGCGCATTTAAAAAGGTATTCAAACTAAAACAACAAAAAAGAAAGAGGATAAAAGGGGATTTTGGGTTCATGAAGTTTGTATCGGTTTTTGTAAAGATAGGAAATGATGGTTTACAAAAGTTTGTTTAGTTCTTTAACGTGTTTTTTTCGATGAAAATTGCATTTCGACTCCGCTCAATGCTCTAGAATATCACTTGATTTGACGGTTAGGAAACTATTTGAAACATCGTGGCAAGAATTTTATGGAAATTTGTGGCAATCTGTTGGTTTCAAATACGAGTCTGAAATGTGATTTTGGCAGATTATTTCGTCGTTCCTCCTGGTAATGACGAATCATAGACGATGAAAACAAAAAACCTCATGTTTCCATGAGGTTTTGTATATTATTTGTGAGTACACTGAGGCACTCGAAGTGTATGTCTTAGCCATTCAACGCTTCCGCTCCACCAACGATTTCTAAGATTTCGTTTGTGATGGCTGCCTGACGTGCTTTGTTGTACGTCAACGTTAAAGAATCTCTTAGTTCGGCAGCGTTGTCTGTTGCTTTGTGCATCGCTGTCATACGCGCTCCATGCTCACTTGCAAAAGAGTCTCTAATAGCTTTGAATAGTTGTGTTTTTAATGACTTTGGAATTAACTCTTCTACAATTTTTTCTTTTGATGGCTCAAAAATATAATCCAATTGAACATTCTCATCCGATTCCATTGGTACAATTGGTAAAAATTGTTCCGTCATGACAATTTGTGTTGCTGCATTTTTGAATTTGTTGTATACAATCTCAATTTTATCGTACGAACCTGCTTCAAACAAATCCATTAGTTTTTGTGCAATTTCTGCGACATTATCAAACGTTAAATCATCAAATACCTCACTGTGATTGTCAATGATGGTGTTAGATTTTGATAAAATATCATTTCCTTTTTTACCAATGGTCAACACGTCTACTTGCTTTCCAGCGTACACATTATTGATAAGGTTGTTTGATTGCTTGATAATATTCGTGTTAAACGCACCACACAATCCTCTGTTAGATGTAATAGCTACAAGTAATACTTTGTTTACGTCGCGCTGTGCAGCAAATTTACTTCCGCTATCTGCATCCAACGTTGCGCTTAAGCTTTGTAGTAGTTCTGTTAGTTTGTTAGCATACGGACGCATCGCAGTGATAGCGTCTTGTGCTTTTTTCAACTTTGCAGCCGATACCATTTTCATGGCACTTGTAATCTGCATGGTTGATTTTACAGAACTAATTCTATTACGTATTTCTTTTAAGTTTGCCATCTTTTCAAGTTATGAGTTAAAAGTGCTGAGTTATGAGTTTTTTAGTATTGCTACTAGTATTCTAATTAACTCTTCACATTTATTCATCATTTCTTCTGGTATTTGCCTTCCTGTAGCTTGTAGTATCTCTAACCAATACTTTGTTTCGTCAGCTTCTTTGAGAGCAATCCCAAATTTGTGTTTAAAATCTTTTTTACTAACTCCTCTTTGCGCTTCTCTTGTATTGGCTCCAATACTAGTTCCGCTTCTGAGTAGTTGTGAGGCTAGTTCGTAGTCTTTAGTTACTTTTAATTGGTCGCAAAATTTTACAATTTCACAAGCAAATTCAAAGCTTTTTCTTCGTATCGGACTATCCTCTAATGACATTTATTTCGTTATCAGTTTTAGAATTTAGAGCTTGCGTTTGAAACAAACTCTAAACTCATAACTTCTTAACTTCTAACTAAATTAGTTATATTTCGCAGACATCTCTTTACAAACTTTTGTTAAGGTGTCTGTAACTTCGTCTGTTAGTTTTCCTGCTTTTAGCGTGTCTAATACGTCTCTGTGCTTAGCGTTTAGGAATTCGATGTAATCTCTTTCGAATTCTTTTACTTTTTCTACAGGAACGTCTCTTAATAAGTTTTTAGAACCTGCGTAGATAATTGCAACCTGATCTTCTACCGTATACGGATCGTTTTGTGCTTGCTTTAAGATTTCTACGTTACGCTTTCCTTTTTCAATTACGTTTAACGTCGCTGCATCTAAGTCAGAACCAAATTTCGCAAAGGCTTCTAATTCACGGAACTGCGCTTGGTCAAGCTTTAAGGTACCTGCAACTTTTTTCATTGATTTAATCTGAGCCGAACCTCCTACACGCGATACCGAGATACCTACGTTAATCGCTGGACGCACACCAGAGTTAAATAAGTCAGACTCTAAGAAAATTTGTCCATCTGTAATCGAAATTACGTTTGTTGGAATATAGGCTGATACGTCTCCCGCTTGTGTTTCAATGATTGGTAACGCTGTTAACGATCCACCACCTTTTACGATTGGCTTTAATGATTCTGGTAAATCATTCATGTTTTTCGCGATATCATCATCCGCAATTACTTTTGCAGCACGCTCTAATAAACGAGAGTGCAAGTAGAAAACGTCTCCAGGATACGCCTCACGTCCTGGTGGACGACGTAATAATAACGATACCTCACGATACGCAACCGCTTGTTTTGACAAATCATCATACACGATTAATGCAGGACGACCTGTATCACGGAAATACTCTCCGATTGCTGCACCGGCAAATGGTGCATATACCTGCATTGGCGCAGGGTCTGATGCGTTAGCCGCTACAATTACTGTATACGCTAAAGCGCCTTTATCTTCTAATGTTTTTGCAATGTTTGCAACGGTAGATGCTTTTTGCCCTACAGCTACATAAATACAGAATACTGGCTCACCTGCATCGTAGAATTCTTTTTGATTCAAAATCGTATCGATACAAACGGTAGTTTTTCCTGTTTGACGGTCACCAATTACCAACTCACGTTGTCCTCTACCTACTGGAATCATCGCGTCGATTGACTTGATTCCTGTTTGTAATGGTTCGTTTACAGGTTGACGGAAGATTACTCCTGGTGCTTTACGCTCTAAAGGCATTTCGTATAACTTACCTCCGATAGGTCCTTTACCGTCGATTGGGTTTCCTAAGGTATCCACTACACGTCCTACCATTTCTTCTCCTACCTTAATTGAAGCAATACGTTGTGTACGCTTTACCGTAGCACCTTCACTAATTCCTCTAGAAGGTCCTAATAATACCACACCAACGTTATCTTCTTCAAGGTTCAATACGATACCTTCCATGCCTGTTTCGAATTCTACTAATTCTCCGTATTGAGCGTTAGCTAATCCGTAAACACGAGCGATACCATCACCTACTTGTAGTACAGTTCCAACCTCATCCAATGAAGCTGTAGCTTCAAATCCTGAAAGTTGTTTTTTTAATATTGCTGATACCTCAGCAGCTTTAACTTCTGCCATCTTTATTTGAAATTTAGATGTTAGCTATTAGATATTAGATATCTGTCCTAACTTTTAGTTTTATTAATTTTGAGAGAAAGTTCGTTTGAGTGTATTTAATTGGTTTGCGATGCTTGCATTGTATTGCAAATCGCCCACGCGTAAAATAAATCCACCAATGATACTTTCGTCGATTTTGTTTTCTATGGTTACTTGGTTTCCTGTAAGGTCTTTTACCTTTTGTAATACTTTATCTCGCAATACATCTGTTAAAGGAACTGCTGTAGTAACTACTGCTTTTTCTTTTCCTTGAGATGCATCGTATAAGATTCCGTATTGTGCTGCTACATCACCTAATAATTTAACACGCTTGTTATCAATTAGTATGTTAATAAACTCTTCTGTAATGGAGTGTCCATTTTTAAAGATATCTTGTAATGCTGCTTTTTTTAGTTCTTGCTTTACGATAGGACTATTGAGCACCACTCGTAACTCTTTGCTACCTGCAACAGTTTTCACGATGCCATCCATATCTTTAGCCACAGCTTCACCTGCATTCTGCTCCTGTGCAAGCGCCAAGATTGCTTTTGCGTAACGTATTGCTGCTCTAGATCCTGCCATAGTATTACTAATTAGTTTAATGTAACATCACCAAGCATTTTGTCTACTAGTGATAATTGCTTCTTTTTATCTTCTAATTCACCACGTACAACTTTTTCTGCAATTTCTACAGAGATTGTTGCTACTTGGTTTTTTAATTCTGCCAAGGCTGCTTGCTTTTCACTGCGGATGCTTTCTTGTGCTTGTGCAATCATTTTGCTAGCCTGTGCTTGTGCTTCTTCTTTTGCGTCTGCAATCATCTTATCTTTCATTTCACGCGCTTCTTTTAACATTCCTTCTCTTTCTGCACGCGCTTCTTTTAATAACTTTTCGTTATCAGACTGCAAGTTTTGCATTTCTTTCTTAGCATTTTCAGCAGCATCCAAAGCAGCTTGAATACCAGATTCTCTTTCGTTAAGCGAATTCATAATCGGCTTCCAAGCAAATTTTACCATTAAGAAGATTAAAATCAACAGAATGAAGGTCTGCATGATGAATAATCCTGGTGAAAAATCGTTAAATAAACTTTCCATTTTTATGTATGTATGTTTCTAATTTTTATTCAATTTGTGTAAAATAGCTTCTGCAACCAACCGTTACAGAAAGCTATTTTATTGTTTTAATAGCTTTGTGATTAAGCTCCTTTTCCAAGGATTAATGCACCAAATGCTAAACCTTCTAAAAGTGCAGCTACGATAATCATCGCTGTTTGAATTTTTCCTGTTGCTTCTGGCTGACGCGCAATTCCTTCCATTGCTTTTCCACCAATCTGACCAAGACCAATTCCTGCTCCGATTACTACTAATCCTGCTCCAATTAAATTGTACATAATAATTGATTTAAATAATTAAACAAACTCTTTTTAGTGATGCTCGTGTTCTTCTACTGCCATACCGATAAACAATGCAGATAACATGGTAAAGATATAGGCTTGTAAGAAGGCAACTAACACCTCAATTAATGCGATTAATATTGATAATACTATTGATAATCCTGTAGAACCGACTGTTCCTAAACTTTCTCTCATCACAAACATGATTGCAATCAAACTCATCACAACAATGTGACCTGCTGTAATGTTTGCAAACAAACGTATTAATAAGGAAAAAGGTTTGATAAGGAATGCTCCAGCTAATTCAATTATTGCCAAAATCGGTTTTACAAATACTGGAATTCCGTCCATCCACAACATGTGTTTCCAGTAATGTTTGTTTCCGCTTGCTGTATAAATGATTAATGTAAAGATTGCCAACGCAGCTGTAACCGCAATTTGACCTGTTACGTTAAAACCAAGCGGTGTTAATCCTGCCAAGTTTAATAACCAAATAAAGAAGAACACCGTTAATAAGTATCCTGTAAATTTTCTATAATGTTTTTCTCCAATGTTTGGACGTGCAATTTCGTCTCGCACATAAATTACCAATGGTTCCAATGCGCGACCAAAACCTGTAGGAATACTTTTTTTCTTGTATTGTCTTGCCAATCGAATAAACCAAAACAACATTAAAAAGCCAACCACTAAAATTCCAAATACACTTTTTGTGATTGAAAAATCTAAAACTTTGTGCGCATTAGTTGCATGATGTTCTGCATCAAAATCAACTTTTGACGCACCAGCGTCTAATTCATAAATTTTACCGTGAATTTTTGCCAATTTCACATTTCCAGCAGTTACAATTTCTTCACCGTTATCATCGTGATGGAATTTAGAAGACATGAACGTTTTCAAACCTTCGCTTGTCCATACGATTACTGGCAATGGAAAACCAACATGTTTTCTTTCGCCTGCATCGTTTGTATAAGAAAATAACGTGAAATCGTGTGCATCTTGAATGTGGTGTTGAATATATTTATCAACTTCAGACTTGGTATCAACCACACCACCATCATTTTGATTGTTGTCTTTTTTACCAGAATCACTAGCAAAACTTTGAAAAGAACATAGCGCAATTGCCACTAGTGTTAATAACTTGATAGATTTTTGTACTATCTTCATAATTGATTTATTCAAAAATTACCCTTCGTAAATTCTGCGCAAAATTAAACAATTAATTATAAATACAGCCTTTTTTTTAACTTTATTTCGGAGAATGGTTTTTGTTTAAGATTTTGATCATAAAATGGACTTCCAAAATCAGGAAAACCAGCATCGGAATGATGAGTGAAATACGTTGTGTGTTGGAGAGTTTTTGTCCTACAAATAAGATATTATAAAATGCAATGCAAAAGATGATAATTTTTAACACAAACGAACCTAAGTAAATGAATCCCAATTGCGGACGTAATTTTTCGTTATTGGACAACAACGCAAAGACTACACAAAGTTGCAGCGAAAAGAACGCGTGAAATGCATATATTTTTCGCAAGGAAAACCCTAGCGATATTTCCTGTGATTCTATGTAATAATTATGTAGAAAATCACCCAAGAAAAACAACAATCCAAACGCTGTGATGTATATGAAAATTTGTCTAATCATCTTTGCTAATTTGGATTACTTGGTTGATGATGAAGTATATGGACATAAACACACCAAAAAGTGTCAAACTTGTTTCCCAAAAACCTTTATCATAAGTAGTATCGAGCCAATTTCCAAGATAATTGCAGCCGTAAATGGTTATACCCATTTGCAATCCTGCTCCGCTAAGTCGCAAAGCTTTATTAAGCGGTTTTATCGGCTTTTTTTTCGTCACTTGCTTTCAATTCTTTGATTCCTGACTTCATACTACACGTAGCATTGAACGTAGCACCTGGCTCCACAGATAATTTGCTTACGGTAACATCACCTTCAATAATTGCCGAACTTTTAAGTGTCAATAATTCGGTAACCACCAATTCTCCGTTGAAACGTCCTTCAATATCTGCATTGGTACAAACTACTTTTCCTATAATAACACCTGTAGAACCAATAACGATTTTTCCCGTAGTTTCTACGCTTCCTTCCAACTTTCCATCAATGCGGAAGTCTGCTTTGGAGACTACCTCACCTTTAATATTTGTAGATTTTCCTATTCTATTGGATTGTCCGCGTGTAGCTTCGTTGTTACGTCCTTTTTTTGATTCTGAAAACATGGCTTTTGTAGTTTTGAGGGATTAAACTATGCTTAATTTAGATTTATTTTATTTCTTCTAGGTTTTTGTGAATTTGTATGGTTTGATAATTTTCCGATGACATAATCACATTTTCCTTTTCAACGTTGTATGCTTTGGTCGTTTCCAACATATCTTCTACCGTAATGGCAGCCAATTTGGTTTTGAAACCGTGTACTACCACAAAATGCTGACTTCTATCATATACATCGCGCGACAAGGAAAGTGAATTGTAATTTTTATCCTCAATCATTTGATTGATGGTTTTTTCCAAGGCTTCCATCGCTTCGGTTTCATTTTTCTGAAACGCATAAATGATTTTAAAACTGGTCGATTTATCATCATTCATAGGAGTTTTATTAGCAATTTTCGGTAATGAAGTCGTGACAAGCTGCTGCGCGCGTTTTCCTTCTTCATCATTAGGATAGTTTAACGCTACATAATTTAACGCATCTTTGTAAGCCGTATAACCGTCCAATCGACCAATAATAGTTGCTTTGAGCATTTCAAATTTTGGCACAATTTGCTCACCTGTAAATTGTCGGATGTATTTTTCAGCATCGTTCAACGCCGCTTCAAACTCTTGCGCCACAAACTTTTTATAGGTTTTTGCATACAGACTTTCAGGACTGTTTTCATCAGAAGCAATGACTTCTTGCGGATTGCGAAGAATTTGCGCGTAACGACTACTTCCATGATTGTTTAAAATATCGTTTTTCCACTGCTCAGCTTTGTTCGGCTGTTCTAACAACACATAAATTTTATACAAGTTGTACTTCGATGGTAAAATGAGTTTTTCTTCTGGATTATTTTCCAGCAGTCGCTCCAATCGTTTTGCCGCGAGTTCGTATTCTTTAAATTTTTCCTTGTAAATCAGTCCTAACTGATAATAGGCAAAATTGCGCTCTTTTCCAATACTATCAATTACTTTTTCGTCTGTCGGAATTTTATCTGTATAGAAAGCTACCGCATAGATATCTTTGGTAGCAGCATCTTTTCCAGCAGCACCTGCCACAGCATTGTCCGTTTTTTTAATTGTGTTTTTATCCGACAAACGCCAATTATCTTCCAACGCGCGGTCGCCCCATTTTTTACGGAATTCATTTTTTCCGTACGCTACCGTAGTTTGATTGTAAAAGTAGAATTCGTCACTGCCATTTCTCGGACCTTTGTTGTCGCGGCTTGAAGCAAATTCATTGTCAACAATGGCTTGTTTTTCTTCTTCTAGCTTTTTTTGTTCTTCTTCAGCAGCTTTTAATTCGTCAATATATTTTTGAAAATACGCCGTGCGTTCTTCTTCTGAAAAATTCACCAATTGCAAAATACTATCGTTTACTTTGGCAACATCTTCGTACGCAATCACATCATCGAGATTGGCTCTTTTCTTTTCAATTCTTCGAAACTTTCGCGTGTTTTTCTCCAAATTGAGCAAAGTACTATCGTAATATTTTCCAGCAGCTTTGTAATTGGCTTCATCAAAACGTAAGGCGGCAATATTTTCATAATCCAATGATTTTAAATATCTGTCCGTACGTACTTTTCGGAGCGATTTATTAAAATATTCCTCTGCCAATTCTAACGAATCTTGCGCTAAGTGATATTCTGCCAATTGACGGTAAATTTTATCCAAAAACGGACGATTTTCACGGTCTTCCGCCAAATCGGTTAATTTTTCAAAAAATTCTTCTTTATTCGCAGTATCCAAATCAACATTTCTTAGTTTTTGAATCTCCGCATTAATCATATACACACGCGGCGATTTTCTATTTAAGTCAATCACTTTGTCAAACGCAATATTGGCACTGTCTTTATAACCTAAATCGTTGAATAACTGTCCAATGATATAATTATAGCGACCTTGTTCTTCGCGAATTTTGGTAGACGCTGCGGCACGTTTCATCACTTGTACGGCACTATCTTTGTGTTTTAAATTGATGTATGCTTGACCTAATACCGCGTTGGCATCTGCATATTCTTGATCTTCTAACTCTTCAAACTTTAGCAAGCGTTTCAAATTGGCAATCGCGAACTCTTCATTTTCTAAGCGAAGATGCGTTTTTTCACGCCAAATTTTCGCCTGATTGATTTTATCACTATTTGGATATTCGCCAATCGTATAATTAAAGGCTTCCAACGCAGGAATAAATCGCTGGTCAAAATAACGTGCTTTTCCAAGCAACAAATACGCTTCGTCCATTTGCGGATTGCGCTGACGACCTTTGATATCCATCGAATGCTTTTGAATGGCTTTTACGGCTTTTTCTTCCGCTTTTTTAAAGTTCGGATTTTTTCCGCCTTGCCCTGGAAGTGTCAAATCGTCCAAAACTTCCATGCGTTCCACAGGAAGAATTTCCCAATAATTATCAATATACGCATTCATCAAAGCTTCGCGGCCTTCTTCAAAAGCGACTTTTCCATTAAATAACACGTTGTATTTGGTAGTGACCGAATGCCAATTTCGGTTGATAAATGTATCTTTTTTGGTAGAGCAGCTAAACAGTAAAATTCCTAATACTGATAGCGTTACCGATATATAAAGTAGTTTTTTCAAGGTGATGTATTTAGTAATTGTAAAACTAAAATTTGACGTATTTAGTATATAGGAAGGTAAAAATACATTTCTTTTTGAAAAATATGGTAAAATCTATAAGAATCTAGCGTTTTTTGGGGTTTGGAAGTGTGAAAAATGTGTAAAATGAAAAATGATTCCTTTCAAAGCGATATTTTCAGTGTTTCATATTGCTTCGTCTTCATTAGTTTTTAGGCTTTTTTTAAATTATTTAAACTTCAGTTCGACGTTAGAAATCATGATAATAATAATACTAGTAACTTGTCCGTTCGAGCGCAGTCGAGAACACTTTAGAAAAGCTAAAACTTCAATTGAATCTCGACTGCGCTCGATTTGACATTTTATCTAAGTCTTAAAATCAATCATTTAACAAATAGTTATATAGAAATCAAGTTATTGTACTGTTTTCATTTGATAAAATATTCCAAAAAAACAATAGGTTTTCTACCTTTACCCAATCATGCTGAACTTTCTCAAAAAACCACATCCGTTTATTTTTAACGCGTACAGCGTTGCGATTCCTGGTGTGGCGAGTTTTTTGATTATTTTGCTATTAGCGCCGCTCGATTTTAAAGGAATGGAAATCACGCAACGTAGCATCTACGCACTTTGTATTGGCGGTTTTGTTTCCATCATTATTTTTAGCACGGTAAAATTGCTCCAAAAGCTGTTTCCAACCGTTACACAGGAAGACCGCTGGACCATTGGAAAGGAAATTTCGCTGTTTCTTTTGGTGGTTTTGCTGATTACTTTGGGAATTTTTCTAGGAATTTTTATACTGTATGGAACGCATGAATCTGCTTGGCAATTGTTTGTGAAAACAGCTTTTATTTCTATCTGTATTAGCTTTTTCCCGATTGTGATTTTGGTATTGTTTGAACAGTATTTGCAACAAAAAAAGCAATTTAAATACGCGCAGCAATTAACGCAATCGCTCAAAGCAGAAAATCAAAAACTACAAACCGAAAAGCAACACGAAACGACTTCCGACCAACAATTACAGTTAAAAGCTGAAAACGGAAAAGTGGAATTGCAACTATTCGCTTCCGAGCTCATTTGCCTACAATCTGACGGAAATTATGTAGAAGTTTTTTATGAAATTGACAAAACCGTTCACAAAAAATTACTGCGCAATCGATTAAAAAGTTTGGAAGAATTCTTGCCAAAAACGACTTTTTTTCGATGTCACAATCGCTTCATCATCAACGGAAATTATATTGTACATGTAACGGGAAACGCCCGAAATTTGGAGCTAACTTTGCGCGGAATGGATGCTACAATTCCTGTATCGCGCAGCAAAGCCACACAGATTTCTGAGTTTATCCAAACCTTGTAATGTCCATTCTTCACACATACGTCCAAACCATACCAAAGCCTTTGTATTAAAGACTTTTCTAGATTTTTTATCACACTTTTGCGCTGTCAAAAAATTACAAAAACTCATGGAAACTGGTATTCAATACACCTTGTACATACACATTATTGTCGGAGCAATTTCGCTCATTTCTGGAGCTATCGCCATTTTTAGCGCAAAAGGGAAAAAATGGCATCGGCAATCAGGAAAAATTTACTTTTATGCAATGACGGCGGTTTTTATTACAGGAATCGTTATTGCAGGTTACAAAATGAATCGCTTTCTATTTTTTATCGCGTTTCTGAGTTATTACAGTGTGTTTTGTGGTGTACGCTTTTTAAAACTGAAAAAACTTCACAAAACACAACAGCCAAAATGGTACGATTGGTTTGCAGGAATTCTCAATACAGTGGCGAATTTGGCGTTTTTAGGCTTGGGAATGTATTATTTGTTTTCAGATTCAGTAAATATCGGCGGTGTGTTGTTAACGATTGGATTTGGTATTGGCGGTTTGGCAATTTCGTATGCCAATTTAAAACCGTTTGTCATTCGTCCAAAAGAAGCGTATCACTGGTATTTGGCGCATATCGGAAATATGATGGGCGGTTATATTGCCACATTTACGGCGTTTTTATCCACCATGGTCACGCGTTTTGATTTGATGAATCCGTTTGTAGCCTTTGCATTGCCTTCTTTAATTGGTATTCCACTTTTGTTGTTTTGGCAGAAAAAAGTTGAAAAATCATTCACAAAACGATAAACTGCCCTTTTTCATGAAACATTTATATCTATTTTTCCTTTTCGGGATAATGCTCGCGTTGGTACGTTGCAAAGCGTATCAACAATTGCAATTGGAGTCTGAAACGACACATCGCATTCCTTTTGAATATGTAAAAGGATTGATTGTTATAGAAGCCAATGTACAACAACAAACGACTACAAATCGTTTTATTTTTGACACTGCCGCACATACGAGCAAAATTGAATATGAATTGGCAGAACGTTTACAGCTTCCGACAACATATAAACGTACTAACGGAACGGCACAAGGTATTCGGCGCACGATTGAAATGACCGTCATTGATAGCATTTTTTTAGAGAGTTTACCTTTTTACGGAATCGCCGCAGGAAAACTCCAATACGATGCCAAATCGTACAGTCCGTGTGTGGCTCCTGATGGCATTATTGGCGCAAACCTCATCAAATTGAGCAATTGGAAGATTGATTATCAGCAGCAACTGCTTGAAACTTCTCAAAATAGTTTGTTTCCTGCAGAAAATACGAAAACTCACGAACTAGATTTTAAAACCTCTTTTCGTTCAGGCATTCCAAAAATAGACATCGAAATTGGCGGAAAACTGATTAAAAATGTACTGTTTGATGTGGGTTACAACGGCGGTTTGGTCGTTCCAAAAAAATATGCGTCTTTGTTTCCTGAAACTGCGTCTGAACTTTATATCGATCAATCAACTTCGGGAATTTTTGGAAGCAACCGCGATACCTTGATCGTAAAAGAATTGGCTGTGAAATTAGACGATTTCAACACCAACATTCCTGTACAGTTTTCATCACTGAACAAAGCGTTGTTAGGAAGTGATTTTTTGGAGCATTTTACTATCTTTCTCAATTATGACACGAAGAAAATTATACTTCAACCCAAAGAAAAAGTGCAAATCGCTGCCGAACGAAATTTTATTCCTGGCATTCTGAATGATTCCCTTTGGATAGTAAATAGAACAACGCCCAATTCAATACTACAAATTGGCGACACCTTACAAACGATTAACGGTTTTCGTCCAAAAGAGTTGTTTCGCTCACATTGCGATTACTTTTTACAGATTTCAACATTGCTCAATCAAGATACATTAGTTATTAAAACACAGCATCAAAAAATTATTCATCTCAATCAATCAAAAAAATGAAAAAAACAGTTTTTATAACGCTTTTACTCCTAAGTCAGTTCGCATTTTCGCAAAAAGTAAAAGACTTTTTTTATGCAGAACCCGACGACAAAAATTTACCGGTTTTTGTACGAGGAAATTTAAAAAACAACACCATTTTGCTATTCGTTCAAGGAAATTATGGTGAAAATGGTATTGATTTCGGTCGCTCCAATTATCCGCGCTGGAAAAAGTCGTTAGAAGTCAAGGTTGCCATTGCTTATTTTGACCAACGAGGCTTGAACACATCTGTCAAAAAAATTGACACTACACGTATCAATCCCACGCAAGTGGCAAAAGACATCATTGCAATTGCTAAAAAATTAAAGGAAAAGTATAATGCGAAAGTTTATGCCTTTGGTCATAGTACTGGTGGACAAGATGTGTTGGATTGTTTGGCAAAGTTTCCCAAAGAAGCGCACTATATTGAAGCAGGTATTGTGTTTAATGCGCCCATTACGAGTGATTTTTCTCCAGAACGTTACAACCAATATCGTCCGCAATTTTTAAAAAATATTGCTACAAATTTTATCGCGCAAAAGAAAAATACTGCGTATTGGCAAGAAGCTTTCGATTGGATGACAACAACAGATTCCATTCACACACCCGAAATTTCAAAACGTTGGAATAGGTATGTCGATGCGGCGTTTACGCCAACCAAACGCAAAACAGGATTCGGAATGGCGTTGAAAGTTTTGTTTGCGCGCCCGTATAATCCTTTACGATATTTGAACGAAAAAGATAACAAGCTGGTCAGTGATTTATTGTGGGAAGCGCAACGCGATGTAAACCGTTGGAAATTGCTTCCGCAGATTGAACACCGAGTTTTACTCCTCACAGGACAATTTGACGCGATTGCCGTTCCTGAAGAGTTACAGGATGCTAGCAAACTGATTGCCAATTCAACATTGGTAGTGTTGCCTAATAGTGGACATCAATCGTTTTTGGATACGCCTAAATTGTTTGAAAAAGCTGTTTTAGCGTTTATTGGTATTAACTGACCAATTGTATGTTTTTCACGTAACTAATTGATTTTTAGATTTTTTAACTTATAGCATTAACCAAAAAAACCAAAAGTCATGAAAAAATTTAGTTACATTTTAATGTTCGCATTGTTTGCTTTTTTTGCCTGTCAGACAGACAATACAAATTTTGAAAATTTAGATACTGAAGCTACTGAATTGAAGCGCAGTGCAGCCACAGATGTAGGAGTTTTTAAGCCAATACCTAAAAACGCTGTAAAGAATTTGGATGCCTTTTTGGATACTCAACTTCGAACCATTGCCAAAAGTGATCCTGTTCGTTATGGATGCGTAACTTTTGTGGATGGATATGCATTTATTGATGAAGACTGTACAATTACTAGTGGCGTACCAGAACGTTACAGAGATTGTGACATACAATATGTTCGCTATTTGGAGTGTGCGCCAAATTACTACAATCCATATTGCATTATTTGTGCAGTGATGTTTGTTGTAGAATGCGATGATGAACTTTATTGGGGAATAGGCTATGATATTATTTGCGATTATTCGCAGCCTGTGCCGCTATAGATTTTTTTGCGATATTAAATATGTTTAGTATCGCAAATTAAAAAAGACAAAACGTGCATTTTGATACAAAAAACTATTAAAATGCACGTTTTTATTTTATATATACTCTTAACTATTCTTCTTCCAACGCTGCTTCTACGGCTGAACCTGCAAAGAAAGCTTCGAGTTCTTTTAGGGTAGCTTCTGATTTTACAATGTCTTTTACAACCAATCCTTTGTTCAGCACTACAATTCTATCTGAAACTTCCGTAACGTGCATTAAGTCGTGACTCGAAACTAAAACCGTTACTTTTTTGTCTTCCGAGAGTTTTTTGATAATACCTTTTAAGCGAATTTGTGTGGTTGGATCTAAGTTGGCAAACGGCTCATCTAAGATGATGATTTCTGGATTTCCGATGAATGAGGCTACAATTCCTGCTTTTTTCTGGTTTCCTTTACTTAAATCGCGCAGGTATTTTTTTTGATTGAGAATTTCTCCGTGAAAAAAGTCTTCGAATTGTGCTAACAAAGCATCAACATCCGATTTGTTTTGTCCGCGCAAATCACCAATAAAGTAAAAGTATTCTTCTGGTGTTAAATAGCCAATTAAGAAGCTTTCGTCAATAAATGAAGACGTAAATGGTTTCCACGCTTCACTTTCGTGCACTTTGATGCTTTTACTTTTTATGTAACCTGTTGTTGGCTGAATCAAATCTAGTAGCAAGCTAAATAGTGTTGTTTTTCCTGCTCCATTGTTTCCCACCAAACCAAAGCTTTGCCCTTTCGGAATGTCTAGTTTATCTATTTGTAAAACTGTATTTTGTCCGTATTTTTTTGAGATATTATTGATAGAAATCATTGTTCGTGTTTTTAAAGATTGATTATTTTTCGTCGAAAGCAGCAACTGTTTTGTACTTTCCTTTTTGGTATACGTTTTCTATTTGTGTGAGGAAATAGTTTCTAAAAACTAGTCCTACAACACCACTAACTGCCAATGTGATAATCCCTGCATTCACATTATAATTGGCAAGATAATAGGGCAACCAAAAAAGCAATACTGGCAATAATAATTTTGGCAATGCAATCAACAATTGTGTCGGATTGAATCCTTGGGTATTGCTAAATGCTTTGGCCCTTTCGTTGAGTTTGATAGGAACTCGGTTCAATGCGCCACCAAATAAGGTAACAAACGAGTTGATTCCGATATTGAACGAGGCACCTGCAGCGATCATGGCGTATTTGTCCCAACCGAAGTAAATATAAGGCGTACTTAAAACAAACGAAATCACTACCGCAATCACCATCAAATACCATTTCGATTCTAAGTATTGTCGGTAAGGAATGTTTTGACTCATCATCATTTTGTAGTGTTCGCTATCCCATGAAGGAACCAATTGACCAAACGAGAATAAAAATCCTGCCGTGATAAAAATAGATGCGAAGGCTAAAAATGCAGGCATGTCGTTGTATAGTTTATTGGTAAAAAATAACACGCCATAAAACAAAAATAGAAACGACATAATCACTACTTGTCTTGGACGTTTGTTTCGCCAAATCATACGCACGTCGTTTTTTAAGAAGGTTGCCATTGAGCCAAAACGGTCGAGCCAAGACAAATCGGATGTATTGACTTCTTTTACTTTTTTAGAAATCGCGCTATCTAAGTAAAAACGATTGTTTAAATAGTTAAAATTCGCATAATATAATATTGCTAAAATCGCGATAGGAATCACAATATAATACGGATTCATGTATAATCCGTAAAAAACCATTCCTGCATGTTGCGCTATATTGTAAATTCCGAAATATTGACATGCTACTATCGAAACTAGCAAAGTTGCTGTGATGTAAAATACAGTGTTGCTTTTATTTACAAGCACATTGAGGAAATTCAGCGAAAGCGTTATGACAATAATGGACAACAGCCAAAAAAGTATATTCAATAGTGGATAATTTCCATTTATATACGCTGTAACACAGTAAGGAATTGCCACCAATAATGGTAATAGATTGAAGAATGAAATGACCGATTTCCCCAGTAAAAAGTGAATAACTGTTTTCTGCTTGATAGGAATCGTCATCAGTGGTTTGATGTTCATAACAGGCATTTGCTGCATAAAGTATCGAATAAGCAAATCTGCCATAAACCAAAAAATGATAAAGCTATTGACAACAAGCATCGGATCTATGCCAGGAATCATTTTTTTAATCCCTAAGTACAATCCTGCTCCAGCAATTATTGCCATTCCACCAATATATGCTGCTGCAATAAAAAGCAATACTTTAATGGCGACGCCTTTTTGGAAAGAGGAAGAACGTATAAATTCTTTCCATTGTAGACTGATAAATTTTTGAATCATGGTTTTTATGTGAATTAGTAGTTTTCTTAGTTAGTGTGTATTTTTCTTTTTTGTTACAGATTGTTGTTGTTTGTTTTTTTGTTATTCGTTATTCGTTATTCGTTATTCGTGTTTTGTGT
The DNA here is from genome assembly GCF_003054265.1 of Kordia periserrulae. Taxonomy (GTDB): domain Bacteria; phylum Bacteroidota; class Bacteroidia; order Flavobacteriales; family Flavobacteriaceae; genus Kordia; species Kordia periserrulae. The sequence continues at coordinate 52,331 of NZ_QBKT01000006.1, forward strand.
TTTGTTGATTTGTCGATTTGTTTTTTAAATATTGTATCTTATCAAGTTTTCATAAACGCATAAAACTTCCTCAATATACTATGTATTTTAAAAATGCATTTCGTTTTAGGTATAATTTCTAACGAAATCGTTTTAAAAGCCTTTGGGTATTGTGTATTTTTGCGGAGATTTTCGCAAAACGCGGTTATTTATTTAAAAATTTGCAAAATGTCACAATTTAATTCGTTAGAAGTACGTCATATTCACAGAGAAACCCCAAGCGCAGTAAGCGTTGAATTTCATGTTCCAGAAGCCTTAGCACCCTCATATTCTTTTAAAGCAGGACAATATATTACCCTTAAAACCAATATAAACGGTGAAGAAGTGCGCAGAGCCTATTCGTTATGTACCGCGCCTAAAGAAAATAAATTGCGTGTTGCTATTAAAGAAGTAACCGATGGTACATTTTCCAAATATGCCAACCGCGAATTGACCGAAGGTACAGCGCTAGATGTGCATACGCCAGAAGGAAATTTCATCTATACGCCTTCTTCGCATGCTGGTGCCATTGCGTTGTTTGCCGCAGGAAGCGGAATTACGCCAATTATGAGCATTTTAAAAACAGCGTTGGATTATGGAAATACAGTAGCGTTGTTGTACGGAAATAAATCTACGGAAGAGACTATTTTTTATGAGGAGTTGATTGCCTTAGCGGAGAAATATCCTCACTTTTATTTAAAATTTGTGTACAGTCAGGCACGTGCGGAAAATGCCTTGGCAGGACGTATTGATGGCACGTATGTGAATTATGTCGTGAAAAATCAAATGAAGGATATTGATTTTAAGAACTATTATATTTGCGGACCAGAAGCGATGATTCAAACAGTTTCTGAAACGCTCAAAAACAACGGAGTTTCAGAAGATGCGATTAATTTTGAATTATTTACGTCTTCCGCAGAAACCAATGAAGCCGCTGAAAATGTTTCGGGAAAAGCAACTGTTACGGTAATGGTTGATGATGAAGAGTTTTCGTTTGAAATGGATGCCAGCGAAACGATTTTAGATGCCGCATTGAAACAAAAAATTGACGCGCCTTATTCGTGTCAAGGTGGAATTTGTAGTAGTTGTATTGCTCGAATTACGGAAGGAAAAGCGGTGATGGAAAAGAACCAAATTTTAACCGATAGCGAAATTGAAGACGGCATGATTCTCACCTGCCAAGCGCATCCTACTACGCCGACTATTGCGGTGGATTATGATGATATTTGATTTTTTTTGGTGTTGGGTATTGGGTGTTGGGTTTTTGTTGTTTGTTATTCGTTTATTTGTTTTACTGTCAACTGAAAACTGAGATTGAAAACAGATTTCTCAATAAGTAACTCAAAATGATGTTTGATATTCCATGGATTATCCGTTACGTAACACTTCCTCAATTTTCTTTACAACCGCTTCTGGAGTGATGGTTTGCATCACGTTTTCGTAGCCTTCTGGATATTTGTTTCCGTAGATGGAAGTTGGTACGAGTGGATATTTTTCTTTGTCTGCTAACAGTGCATTTTCTTTGGGTTGCCCGAAGGGATAAAATCCTGCAAACGGATGCGTTACGCCCCAAATGGTGATTACTTTTCTACCAAACATCGCGGCTAAGTGTGCATTTCCAGAATCCATGGAAAGCATAACGTCTAAATTGGAAATGAGTTCAAGTTCTTCTTGAAAGGATAGTTTTCCAGCAACGTTAGTTACCGAGTCATACGCTTCTTCCCATGTGGAAAGTTGTGCCACATCTGCTGGTCCGCCAAAAAGGATGATATGATAGTTTTTGGTGTCTGCCAATTTTGATATGACAGCTTCCATTTGTGCGACTGGATAGGTTTTTCCCGCGAAAGCGGCAAACGGCGCAATTCCAATGGTTTTTTTAGTGGTTTTGTTGAGAATTGTTTGACTGTTTTCGGTAAGTTGCAACGGTTGTAAAACATCATCTTGTGTGAGTGACACATTGTATCCCAAATTTCTAAAAACATCCGCATATCGCTCGTGTGTTGTTTTGAGTTGCTGGAAGATTTTTCCTTGTGTCAAGGCTTTTTTTTCAGCTCTTCCTTTGTCAATCAACGCGATTTTGTATCCGCCAAGGAAAAAGAAAAAACGCAGTATTTTTGAACGCAACACATTGTGCAAATCGGCAACGACATCAATGTGTAGTTTTTTGAGTTCTTTGTAGAGTTTGAAAAGTCCAAAAACGCCTTTGTGCTTGCCTTTTACGTCTGCCGTGTAGAAAGATACATTGGGAATATTGGCAAATATCGGTTGAAAGAAACCTCGTGAAACCACCGTAATTTTCACTTCTGGATATTCACGAACCATGGCTTTGATGACAGGAACCGTCATAGCAACGTCTCCCATGGCTGAGAGACGTATGACTAGAATGTGTTTGGAAGTCTGTTCCATGGTTGTGTACCTATGGTGAGACGTTTATTTGTTTTTGTTGTACAATACCGGATTTAAGTCATCGTCGTTGTACATTTTCATTTGCTTGTACACTTTCATGTATTTGTCACCGTTTTCAATATCGGCAATCAATTGGTCAATCGCGGTTGATAAATCGACGCGTTGCTCTAGCAAAATGTTTAATTTGTCTTGACATTTTGCTTTGTGTGCTTCCGAAGCATCTTCACGATCGACTTCTTCTTGCATGTGATAGATTTTTAATGCCAAAATAGACAAGCGATCAATAGCCCAAGCAGGACTTTCCGAATTGATAGTCGCCGTTTCTTTTGGTTGAACGTCTTTGTATTTTTGCAAAAAGTAGCTGTCTATATATTCCACCGTATCGGTTCTATCTTGGTTAGAAGCATCAATCAAACGTTTTAATTTGAGTGCTGCAACAGGATCGATATTTGGATCTCTAATAATGTCTTCATAATGCCATTGAACTGTATCAATCCAATTTTTTCTGTAGAGTAAGTGTTCTATTTTATCTTTTGGATATGGATTTTCAAAAGGTTGGTCTACACTATCAATGATATGATATTTTTCAATGCTTTCTTGAAATATGGTATTTGCGAGATCACTAAACATAATGCTATTATTTTGATGCAAATATACGTTAATATTTGAGTTTCCTATAAGATTTGAAATCTATTGATTTTTCAGCGTTTTGTGGTTTTGTTAGGTGTATGAACAAAAAAAGAGTCGCTTTGCAGCGACTCTTTTTGAGGTTTGAGGGTTATTGCTATAAATTATTTCTTGATGAATTTTTTGCTAGCAACTTTATTTCTTGAGGTGAATTTTGCATAGTACATTCCTGGCGCTAAACGCTGAACGTCTACTTTGTATTCACTTCCGAACGAGCTTACCGTTGTGTTTAGTACTTGATAACCTCTGTCATTATAAATTTCTACAGTAACATCACCTGCAAATTCATCTGCATTGATTGCGATTTCTTTTACAGTTGGGTTTGGATATAATCTCAAGTTTTCAGATACATCTTCTACAGCAGTGTTGATAGTGCTTCCATCTGTAAATAGTACATCTTCTTCATTTGCAGCTCTTGAGGTAGAGTTTACATCTTCCACTTTAATACCAAAGTTAATGTCTACTAAGTTCGCGTTCATCACTGTTGGATACACTCCGTCAGGATTTGTGGTTCCAGAATCTGGATCGAATGTTGGTGTGTACGTTGTAAAGATGGTATCTTCTGGAATGATAACTACGATGAATACTTGTCCTCCTGGAATATCATCTACTAAGTAGTTAGGATTTAAGAATCCGAATCCGTTGTTTGATGTTTGCGTAAATGCTACCAACAAGTCTAAGTTCGGATCGAATGTTCCAGACAAGTCAGTATCAGCATAGATTTCTACTGGTAATCCGTCAATAGTTCCTTCTCCGTCATCAAATATACCATTTGCGTTTTGGTCATCAAATACAACACCTGTTACTTGGTATAATGTTGAGGCAATTTTGATACCGAAATCAACATCAATTGCGTTGGTATTGATACTAGAAATAGCTCTACTATCTGGTGTTGTAAATGTTCCGTTTGATGGCAATGTTGGAATTACCAATACGTTTGGAAGGTTTACGTTAGAGAATTGATAGAAACCAGTTGCTGATGTCGTAATTGTACTTAATGATCTGTCAGCCGTATCTAAGGTACCGTTAGCATTTGCATCTTCGTATAGTGTTACTGCAATTCCTTCCAATCGAGATTCAAATAAATCTTTTTGTTGATCTGAGTTTGCATCGTCCCAAACAAGACCAGAAACATTGTAAAGTACTACCAATTGTCTGTTGATACCAAAGTCGATTGTTGTAGAAGCACCACCAGTTACTACTACACTTACAGGCGTAGTTGGTGTGTATGTGTATTGAGGAGTGTTTGCTGGTATGATTACTTGAACAATTACATTTGTAGCTGTGATACCTGTAAATTGGTAATTTCCACTTCTATCAGAAGTTGTAGTTGCAATTAATGGCTCACCTCTGTCTACTCTTCCGTTTTGGTTTAAGTCATCAAATAAGTTGATAACCACTCCAGACAATCCTGCTTCCGTTGGAGCATTCATTCCGTCAGCATCACCATCATTGAAAACATTTCCAGTTACGTTAAAGCTTAATGCTGTTTTGCTGATTCCAAAGTTAACATCTACTACATCTGTATCTACAGAGCTGATTTCGCGTCTTGCATCCGTAGTTAATGCGTAGCTATAGCTAGCGTCATTGCTTGGTACTGTAACGGCAACTACCGTATTTTGAACTGTTACATTTAAAAACTCGTACGTTCCATCAGCCGCAGTTGTTGTAGTTGCGATAACTGTATCATCCGTTCCTACTCTTCCATCAGCGTTTTCATCTACGAATAGTGTGATAGTTACGTTTTCCAATCTTCCTGCTTCCGCAGTATCTAATGTAGCATTTTCGTTTTCGTCATCGTATACAGTTCCGAAGATATTGTATGCTACGATTAATTCTTTGTTGATTCCGAAATCTGCGTTGGTAACATCAGTTGTAGCAGAACTTGTATTTACTACATCTGCGGTTGTTAATACATACGTAAATGTTGTTGTACTTAGTGGTACTGTTACAGATACTAATGTGTTTTGAACTGTTACATTTGAGAAGCTATAAGTTCCGTCAGCCGCAGTTGTTGTTGAAGCGATTACAGTATCTGCAAAAGTTACAGTGCCGTCGTTATCATTGTCAACATATAATGTTATTGAGATGTTTTCTAGAGCATCTTCTCCTAAATCAGCAACTCCATTAGCGTCGTTATCATCAAAAACATTTCCTGAAATGTTGTAGTTTACAAGTTGCGTTTCGTTAATTCCAAAGTTAACATCGATGATGTTTTGGTTGAGCATTGTGATTGCTTCTTGCGAATCGGTAGTAGCAACATAGTCAAAAGCTGCCGTGTTTCTTGGCTTTACCGCTTCTACAATAACGTGTGTAAACATTACTTGTGTAAATATGTATGCACCGTTAGCGTCTGTTGTTGTGGTTGATACTAAAATTTCATCTGCTTCAAGCGATCCGTTCGCATTGGCATCGTTGTATAAGTTTACTTCAACACCAGCTAAACCAGCTTCGTTGTCGTTCATTGCATTTTCGTTGTTGTCATCATATACAACTCCTGAAATGTCGTAAAACTGTATTTGTGTTCTTTTGATACCGAAGTCAATATTTGTAATATCACCAGTTGTAACAAACATTGCGTTTGTAAGTGGTGTTGTTGCTTGGTATGTAAAATCAATAGTGTTTGATGGCAATTCTGCTACCACAATTACGTTGATTGCTGAAGTGTTTGAGAAAATATATCCTCCAACTCCATCAGTGATTTGCGTTTCCAATAATGGCTCACCAGCGTCAACAACGCCATTTCCATTTACATCATCGTATAAGTTTACTTGAACATTTGGAAGGAATCTTTCAACACCATCTAACACACCGTTAGCATTTGTATCGTTGAATACTGTTCCAGAGATTGAACTTGTTAATGGATTTGTTGGTCCTAAAATGGTTCCGTGGAATAACTTTCTTCCTGCTTTGTATCCAAAGTCAACTTCTCCAATATCGTATCTTCCATCTAACGTAAAAGAGAATGTTTTCATTCCTCCATTTTTGTTTACAGAAGAATCCCATTTGATTCCGTAGTATTGAAAGTGTGGATCTACATGTGCTTCCCAAGTATTTGGAGAGGCAGAGTTAACCGTGTGATCATCATACAATTTAAGTTTCCAGTGTGATAAACTTCTTCTTGCGCCATTACCTGTAACTTTATACGTCCAAGTTGAGGTTCCGTCAAGGTTGTACTGTACTCCTAAAAATTCAAAAATAAAACCGTGTAAATCTACCGTTGCAGAAGCGTTTTCTTCTACGTTTGCGGTCGGTAAGGTTTCGTAAGATTTGTTTGATGAAGTGTTAACTGCGTTCAGCGTAAGGCACGCTAAAAACAGCGCAATTGCGCTTAGAGTAATTTTTGTCTTCATTTTAATTGATTCGTGTTTAGCTAGTTGTATGCGGCTTTTTTACATACAACAGAATAATTAATACTAGGTTCGGGATGAGTGGCTTATTTCTCGATGGCGAATTTATCTTTTTTGTAAGGAATTGACTGACATTTTTATGTCAATTAGATGAAGTGATTATTTTTAACGACGAAAAGCTATTTTAGTAAACTTATTACTACTTTTTTTGTAATTTAAAGCAGGTGTTTTTTGCTCTATTTTTTTCTTTTTGTAATGTCTTCGAAAAATATTTTCAGCACGTGTAAGTATATTTTTAACTAATTTTTGTTAAAAATTCCAAATTCTTATTTTTTTATGCAATTAATGTTTCCTTTTTTGACAGCTATTTCTTTAGTAAAAATGAAAAATATAATTTCTTTTTTTGCAAAATTGAGATAAATTTTAAGCAAAAATGAACTGTTTAATGGAATTTTTAGAGCGGTTTTGTCATCGTTCTTTTGACTTTTAATACCTATTTGATGGCAATATCGTCATATTAAGCTTGAATTTGAGCTTTTCTTACTTTAAATATCAAACGATAAAGCAAAAAAAGAGCCGCTATTAGAGCGACTCTTTTTAAGGTTTAAGGGTTTCTTGCTATAAATTATTTCTTGATGAATTTCTTGCTAGCAACTTTATTTCTTGAGGTGAATTTTGCATAGTACATTCCTGGCGCTAAACGCTGAACGTCTACTTTGTATTCACTTCCGAATGAGCTTACCGTTGTGTTTACTACTTGATAACCTCTGTCGTTGTAGATTTCTACCGTAACATCGCCTGCAAACTCATCTGCGTTGATAGCGATATCTCTTACGGTTGGGTTTGGATACAAACGCAATCTTTCAGATACATCTTCTGGAGCTGCGTCAATGCTGCTACCGTTGGTAAATAGTACATCATCTTCATTTGCTGCTCTTGATGTAGAGTTTGCATCTTCCACTTTAATACCAAAGTTGATATCAACCAAGTTTGTATTTAAGTTTGTTGGATATACACCATCTGGGTTCGCTGTTCCAGAATCTGGATCGAATGTTGGTGTGTACGTTGTAAAGATGGTATCTTCTGGAATGATGACTACGATGAATACTTGTCCTCCTGGAATATCATCTACTAAGTAGTTAGGATTTAAGAATCCGAATCCACTATTCGATGTTTGTGTAAATGCTACTAACAAGTCTAAGTTAGGATCAAATGTTCCAGATAAGTCAGTATCAGCATAGATTTCTACTGGTAATCCGTCAATTGACTCTTCTCCAGCATCAATGATTCCGTTTGCGTTTTGGTCATTAAATACAACTCCTGTTACTTGGAACAATGTCGATGCGATTTTGATACCAAAATCAACATCAATTGCGTTGGTATTGATACTAGAAATAGCTCTACTATTTGGTGTTGTAAGTGTTCCGTTTGATGGCACCGTTGGTACTACCAATACATTTTGAAGGTTTACGTTAGAGAATTGATAGAAACCAGTTGCTGAAGTCGTAATTGTACTTAATGATCTATCAACCATATCTAAAGCTCCGTTTGCGTTAACATCTTCGTAAAGTGTTACTGCAACTCCTTCCAATCGAGATTCTGTACTATCTTTTATTTGGTCAGCATCTTGATCGTCCCAAACAATACCAGAAACATTGTACAATACTACTAATTGTCTGTTGATACCAAAGTCAATTGTTGTAGAAGTGCTTCCTGTTACCACAACACTTACTGGTGTTGTTGGTGTAAATGTAAATTGAGGTGTATTTGCTGGTAATACCATTTGTACAATTACATTTGGAGCCGTAATTCCTGTAAAGTTGTAGTTTCCACTTCTATCAGAAGTTGCGGTTGCAATTAATGGTTCACCTCTGTCTACTCTTCCGTTTTGGTTTAAGTCTTCATATAAGTTGATAACCACACCTGACAATCCTGCTTCTGTTGTAGCATTCACTCCATCAGCGTTTACGTCGTTAAATACATTTCCTGAGATATTGTAGTTTGCTGGTGCACGATTTACACCAAAATCAACATCCGTAATGTCTGTATCTACAGAGCTTAAGTTAAAGCTACTAGCCGTTGTTAATAAATAAGTGAATCCTCCACCATTGTCAGGTACTGTAATTGCTACAATTGTGTTTTGAACTGTAACGTTTAAGAACGAATATGTTCCGTCAGCTGCTGTTGTTGTTGTTGTAATTAGCGTATCCTCGCTTCCTACTCTTCCATCAGCATCCTCATCTACATACAAGGAAATTGTTACATTTTCTAATCTTCCTGTTTCAGTAGCATCTAAGATTGCATTTTCATTGTCATCATCATACACAGTTCCGAAGATACTATAGTCTACGATTAATACTCGATCAATTCCGAAGTCAACATCTGTTACGTTTGTAATTGCTGAACTTACTGCTTGTGCGTCTGCTGTAGTTAACGTGTATGTGAAATCTGCTGTATTTGTTGGTACTGTTACCGCAACAATTGTATTTCTTACAGTAACTCCTGTAAAGCTATAGTCACCAGCTGTTGTGCTTGATGTTGTTGTACTGATTGCAGTATCTCCCGCATCAAGAATTCCATCACCGTTGTTGTCAGCGTATAATGTTACTGTTACTGCTTCTACAAATCCTTCAGTAGCATCTTTAATTCCGTCACCGTTATCATCGTCAAATACAGTTCCTGAAATATCATATAAGATAACTTCTACTTCATTGATTCCGAAATCAGCTCCTGTAATATCTGTAATTAAAGAACTCGTATCTATTGAACCCGCTGTAGTTAATGTGTATGTAAAGTTTGCAGTGTTTGCAGGTACGGTTACTTCCACTACAGTGTTTTCAACCGTTACATTTGAGAAGCTGTAGGAACCGTCGTTTGCAGTTGTAGCCGTTACGATTACTGTATCACCAGCATCTACTGCTCCGTCTGCATTTGTATCAGCGTATAACGTTACTGTGATATTTTGTAAATCACGCTCTCCAGCATCTGCTGTACCGTTTTCGTTGTCGTCATCAAATACAGTTCCTGAGATGTTGTAATCAATAACTTGCTCTTTGTTAACTCCGTAATTTACGTCAGTTACATCGTTGATAGTTCCTGAAACCGCTACTACATCTGGCGTAGTTGCAACATACGTAAAGTTTGGAGAGTTTGCTGGTACTGTAAATTCTACTAATGTATTTCTTTTAGATACATTTTCAAATTGGTATTCCCCGTTTGCTCCAGTAGCTCTGTTTGCTAATTGAACATCGTTTGCATCAAGTGCACCGTCAGCATTAACGTCTTCGTATAATCTAACAACTACGTTTTCAATTCTTCCTTCTGATGGGTTGATATCTCCACTTTCGTTGTCGTCATCAAACACCACTCCTGAGATGTTGTAGTCAATAACTTCTACTTCGTTGATTCCGAAGTTTACGCCTGTTACGTCTGTAGTTGTTGAACTTGTATTTACTGAACCTGCAGTTGTTAATGTATACGTGAACGCAGGTGTGTTTCCTGGAACAGTTACTGCTACTACTGTATTTTCTACAGTTACGTTTGAGAAACTGTACGTTCCGTCTGCAGCTGTTGTTGCTGTTCCGATTACCGTATCACCAGCGTCTACTGCACCGTCTGCATTGTTATCAGCATATAAAGTAACTGTGATAGATTCTAAATTATCCTCGCCAGCATCTTGCGCACCGCTTTCGTCGTTGTCATCATATACATTTCCTGAAATTGCATAGTCAATTACTTGAACTTCGTTGATTCCGAAATCAACTCCTGTTACGTCTGTATTGATAGAATCGATAGCCTGTGTTCCAGCAGTTGTTAATGTGTATGTAAAATCTCCAGTATTTGTTGGTACTGTTACCGCTACAATTGTATTTTGAACACATACATGTAAGAAACTGTATGTTCCATCGTTTGCAGATGTAGTTGTTGAAATTACAGTGTCGCCTGAGTCTAACAATCCGTCAGCGTTGTTATCAGCATATAACGTAAGTGTTACATTTTCTAATCCTGCTTCACCGCCATCTAAGGTTGCATTTTCGTTATTGTCATCGTATACAGTTCCGAAAACATCATAATTTATAGGAATTAATGCTTCATTAATTCCAAAATCAACAATTACATCGTTTGTAGAACCTGATATTGCTACTACTTCTGGAGTTGTTGATGTAAATGTAGTTGTTGGAGTATTATTTGGTACAGTCACAGCTACTAATGTTTCAGCAACATCGATATTGTTAAATTCGTATGCTCCGTTTGCATCTGTAGTTTGTGAGTTGATTACAGTATCTCCAGAATCCAACATATTATCGTTGTTGTTGTCAGCATATAATGTTACTGTAATTCCTGATGTAGCAGTTTCTCCTGCATCAATGTTTCCATCTTCGTTGTTATCGTCGTATACGATACCTTTTACTTTGTAAGATACAGGTGGCGTTAAGTCTACATAGTCAGACGCGTCTGTAATTTTACCAACATCGTGTGGATCTAATCCTGAGATTTCAATTAAAGAACCTAATTGTAAGCTGTTGTACGTTCTTAATTGAGCTGGCGCTGTATATTTTTGTACAAAACTTTTTAATGTACATGTTGTGTGAGGACAACCGTTGTAGTATGTTGTAGAACATTGTCTTTTGTTCTTCAATAATTGAAGATTGCTGTACTTATCTTTCGCCATTTGCGCATATACATCTTCATTGTTTGCCCAGTCATATCTGTTGCTATTGAAGTTGTATGCTTGTACTTGATACGATGTAGCTGCATACATTTGTCCGTTGTCATCTACTACGATATCTCCTAGTTCTCCTTTGTATAAGAAGCTAGAGTATCCCCAGTTGTCATATACTGGTCTTCCATTAGCTACAGAAGTTGTTTGACCAGAAGTATCAGCTAATCCATTAAAGCTAATTTCCAATAAGTAAATGTTATTGTTGTATGAGCTGTAGTAGTACGTAGTTTCTGTTTGGTACGTGTTTCCTCTTTGTGCTAAGTTGTCATCTGAGGTTCCCGAATCTGCTTGTGGTAAGTCTTCTTCAGGAATGTAATCACTTACATTATCGTTAATTTGGTTTGCTTCTTCTGCTTCAATAATTACGAAATCCGCAGGAGTTTCTCCATTTCCATCTCTTCCTCCATTGTCTACAACATCTTCTTCTGTAGAAACGCTAGTTCCTCTTGTACTAAACATTCCTGTAGATGTTGTCGTTGCTGCTCTTGGATTATTGTTTAATTCATCTTTAGGATTTTCATTTACTGAAGAAGTTCTTCTTCCATCTCTGTAGTAGTAGCAATATACAGGATATTCCATTGCGAAATATAATTTCCCGTTGTAAAATGTTGCTCCACCAGAAGCTAAACCTCTAGAAGAGTACGCATGACCTGTTCCTGTGAAAAAGTGTCGCACCGACCCAAAGTTTTTATGTGTATTTGTGTACACATTGTAACCATAAATCGTCCAGTTGTAACTGGAAATGTGGTTTGAAACGTAAAAAATCCATCCTGTACTTGCGTCACTAGCGATAGAGTTAATTTCGTTTACATAAGGTGAAGTTGCCAATAACGTAGCGTGGTACGTATTCATGTCGAGTTTGTAGATTCTTTTTCCTGCCGAAATGATAATTAAGTTACCATCTGTGGTCATCATTTCATTCTCGACTACATTTTCGCTGGTAGGCATTGAATTAGCGAAAACATTGGTTAATCCTAATAAGGCGATTAGGACCAAAAGAGTAATTTTAGTCTTCATTGATTTGCTGTTTAGTTTACTATTATATGTGCCCGAAGCAGATAAAATAGATTTTGTTTACAATAAGTTTGGGGTGAGCGGCTTAATTCTCGAACACAAAAATATTTGGAATTATCCTAAAATGCTGAAAAGAGGTTTTCTTTTAGATAAAACGTCATTAAATTCGAGAAAAAGTATTTTTTAGGTGTATTTACTTACAATGAAGTAGGTTTTTACTTTATCTAATTTATGGTTTTTAAGCTTCTTTAAGATATATGTTGAAGAGAAAACTAACAATCATTAGTATAAACAGTATACTATTTGCAATCCTTTTGTTTTCAATATTTTCGAGAAGATTTGCCATAAAAACAGCTAACGGAAATGCGAATAAAAACTCTGAATTTTGAATGCTATTTTTAGCTAATAACACGTAAAATGTTCCTATAAAAAATAGCATTTTGATTATTAAAAAAGAAAGCTTTTTTTGAGAAGAATAGCTTTTGTATTTTAATAAAAATAGTACAAAAATTATGCTAAAAAGAAATGCGATTACAAAATGTAGTGCAATACGTCTATAGTTTGTCGTTGAATAATTAATTTGCACATCAAACTCCAATAGTGAATTTGTAGGAAGTGCTTGTTTCGTAAGGTAAACATATATACTGTAAAGCATCACAACGACTCCAAATCCTATAAATGGTACAAGCCAATTTTTATAATCACTTGAAACATAGAGTAGAATTCCTAAGTATACAATTGCCATATAAAGCACCATCCAAGCATCAAATAAAACAGCCAAACCGATGAAAAAAGAAGCATCAAATAGTTTCTGTTTTACACTTCGCAACGAGCCTAAACTAATAATTCGCCTCAAGGCAAAAAGAATCAAAAGCTGCATCAATACGATGTTTATATGCTGAAAAATAGAAGGGAAAAATCCGATAACCAGCGTGAATACAAATAGCGCATAATCGTTTTGTTCGGTTAAATCGTTCTTCTTTACGACAAAATTCACCATAAACAAGGAAAATAACAGTAACAAAACCACTGGAAGTTCCGCTGTCAAAAACTCCAAACCAACAGCTTTATACCCTGAAAATAAGTATATTACAAAATACACTAACAGCAATACTGCACAGAGAATAAAATTTATCGGTTTTGATTTTCCAAAAACGCTTGTTATCATTTATAGGTTTTTATACTTTTGTACTGTAAATATAATACGATTTATCGATGAAAAGTTTTTTTGAAGGAATTGCATACTTGTTTGAAGAAATATTATTTCTTCCATTTGAAGCATTGCGTAAGCTAGAACTAGAAAGTTGGACACTTGCCAATACTTTAAACTGGATTTTTATGTTGGTTTGTGCAGCAGCAATTGTATACTGGGTATTACAATTGAAAAAATTCAACGACAACGGCGAAGAAAATAAAGATGTAACAGCGCATTCGTACTTATAAGTCGAAGCCAATATCTTTTCTATAATACATCTTATCAAAATGTAGTTTTGCTATACTTTGGTAAGATTTTTTTATGGCATCTTCATACGTATCTGCATACGAGGTAATGGCAATAACTCTTCCGCCATTGGTCACCACTTTTTCACCGTCCAATTTGGTACCTGCGTGAAATACAATAGCATCTTCAATGGTTTGAATGCCCGTAATTTCTTTTCCTTTTTCGTACGCTTCTGGATAACCGCCCGAAACTACCATGATAGTCGTTGCTGCTTCTTTTTTGATTTTTACATCAATCGTATTTAGAGACTGCGTTCCTACAGCTTCCAAAATGTCTACCAAATCATTTTCCAAACGCGGAATGACAACTTCCGTTTCCGGATCGCCCATTCGTACGTTGTATTCTATCACAAACGGATCGTTTCCAACTTTTATCAATCCGATAAAAACAAATCCTTTATACGGTAAGCTATCTTTCTGAAAACCATCAATTGTAGGTTTGATAATGCGCGATTCAATTTTTTCCATGAATTCTGCGTCTGCAAACGGTACTGGAGAAACAGCGCCCATGCCACCTGTATTCAAGCCTGTATCGCCTTCACCAATACGTTTGTAATCTTTCGCTGTGGGAAGTGTTACATAATTTTTTCCGTCCGTAACGACAAAACAACTCAATTCAATTCCGTCTAAAAATTCTTCTATCACTACTTTGGTACTCGCGTTTCCAAATTTGGCATCGACTAACATTTCACGTAAGGAATCTTGTGCTTCTTGCAAATCGTTGATAATCAACACACCTTTTCCAGCCGCCAAACCATCTGCTTTGAGTACATACGGCGGTTGTAAGGTTGTTAAGAATTCGCAACCAGCTTCTACAGTTTCTTTGGTAAAACTTTCATACGCTGCGGTCGGAATGTTGTGACGCATCATGAATTTCTTTGCAAATTCTTTGCTTCCTTCCAATTCGGCAGCTTCTTTTTGCGGACCAATCACGTGAATTCCTTTTAAAACATCATCATTCAAAAAATAATCGTGAATTCCGTTGACGAGCGGATCTTCGGGTCCTACCACAACCATGTCAATATTGTTTTCCACAGAAAATTTTCCAATCGCATCAAAATCATTAACGCTCATCGCCACATTTTCAGCAATGCCAGCAGTTCCGGCATTTCCTGGTGCTACAAATAGTTTTGTAACACGCGGACTTTGCGCAATTTTCCAAGTAAGTGTATGTTCTCTTCCTCCTGAGCCTAATACAAGAATGTTCATAGTGGTACGGTTTGTCGTGGTTTTATAAAGAAATGTTCTAGTAAAAATCGAATCAAATACACGATTGATTTTAAAACGCCAAAGTTAAGCGCCTTTCTGTAAATAGTGTAATTGTATTGTAATAAATTTAGTTTATTAGACGAAATGGAGTTTTCGCGCACGCGATATATGGCAAGCGGCACTTCCAAACTGTATGCAAAATCTACTTTTTGAACCAATGTAAGCCATAATGCCCAATCTTGTCGTTTGCGAATGTTGGGCATGTACACTTTTCCCAATGTTTGAGCATTGTAAATTCCTGTCAAATTTCCAATATAGTTGCTTTTGAGCATTTTGGAGAAATTCACTTTGGGCAAGGCTTTCACCATTTTTTGAAGCGAATTTCCCTGTTCGTCCATCAATTCGTAACTGGAAAAACTCACCGCAATATCATTTTTTTGCATGAATGCGATTTGTGTTGCGAGCTTTTCAGGCTTCCACAAATCGTCTGCGTCCAAAAAGGCTATATACTGTCCAGAAGCTTTCTCAATCGCTGTATTTCGTGCGATGGCGGCTCCGGAGTTGGTTTGTAGTACCTGTACTTTGATACGTTCGTCTTTTGCGGCGTATTTGTGTAAAATTTCTACCGTGTTGTCTGAAGAAGCATCATCCACAATAATCATTTCCCAATTAGCATACCTTTGCGCACGAACCGAATCAATGGTGTCCGAAATAAAATCTTCAGAATTATAGGTTGGTGTAATGACAGAAACAAGCGGCTGATGCATGATTAGTAGGCATTTTTTTCTCCTCGAACGATGTTTAAAATTGTTTCAAAGATAATTTTTATGTCTAAAAAAAGCGACCAGTTTTCAATGTAAAATATATCGTATTTAATTCGGTTGATGATGTCTTCGTCGTTTTTAATTTCGCCGCGATAGCCTTTTACTTGTGCCAATCCGGAAATCCCAGGTTTTACGCTGTGGCGGAATACGAAGTTGTATTTGTCAATTTTTTTGGCATATTCTTTCGTGTACGGAATCATGTGTGGTCTTGGTCCTATGACCGACATATCGCCTTTGAGCACATTAAAAAACTGTGGCAATTCGTCAATACTTGTTTTTCGAATAAAGCGTCCAATGCGCGTTACGCGTGAATCTTGCTGGGTTACATGATCGTAATCAGCATCACTGTTTTTCGCAAGCGAACGAAACTTGTAACAAGTAAATTCTTTGTAATTGATACCGTTGCGAATGTGTTTATAAAAAACAGGGCCTTTCGATTCTAATTTTATCAAAATTGCCATTAACGGCACCAACCATGAAAGTAAAAAAATGATGATAAACAACGAGAAAACAATGTCAAAAGCACGTTTGATAAAGCGATTTAAGTTGTTGTTCAGTGCAACTTCTTGAATAGATAATACGGGCAAATAGTTATAATAATCCGTTTTGAGTCGCTTTGTGATGAGTTTTTTCGTGTTGGGAATAAACTTGATGTTTATCATGTTCATGCTGGCGTATTTCACATAGTCATTCACATGTTTTTCTGAAAGCTCATCGATGGCACAGTAAATTTCATCAATTCCTTTTTCTTTTTCAATAAAATCAAAACTATCTTCAATGGTTCCAGTAATCATTTCATTGTCTTTATTGCTAAAAATACCCAACAATTTGTATCCGAGTTCTTTGTTGTTCCGAAACAAACGCTCTAGTTCTTGCGCGCCCGCACTGAATCCGATGATGATAACACGACGAATGTTTCCGTCTAACACAGCACGGTATTTTTTTAAACCATAATACCCAATGATTTTTACCAAACCGATAATGCCAAAACTCAACATCAAGTATTTAAACGTCACAAAAGCGGAAACATCAATACTTCTAAAAATTCCGATAAACGCATATACAATCAGCGTGTACGCCAATAATTGTTTGATGAGAAGCGATAATATTTGCGGAATAGATGTAAAACGATATACATTGTAAAATTTGAGAAAAAATGCAGATAACGGCCAAAAAATAGTCGTGTAAATGATAAATAGTAAATGTTTGTTATTCCAAAAACTCGATTCAAAAAAGTATAAATCTTGATCGTTGAAGTTGAAAAAGAAAAAGACAAGAATATTAATGACGCACAAGTCGAACACCAAAAAAAATGGTCGCAAAAGCCATGAATATCTTCCTCTTACGTGCATCTGTTACCTTCGTGTATAGGTTGAAAAATCTTTGTGTTCTTTTTTAAATAACTCGCTTTGTGGTAATGATTTAAAATATTCGTAGGTCAATCGCATTCCTTCACTACGATCTACGGTAGGTTCCCAACCTAAGATTTCTTTGGCTTTACGGATGTCTGGCTTTCGCTGTAGCGGATCGTCTACAGGCAATTCTTTGTAAATTACTTTTTGCGTAGTTCCTGTAAGCTTGATGATTTCTTCAGCAAATTCGCCAATTGTGATTTCGTGCGGATTTCCAATGTTAATCGGTTCTACATAATCACTCATCAACAAACGGTAAATGCCTTCTATTTGGTCAGTAATATAACAAAATGAACGCGTTTGTGTTCCGTCGCCGAAAACGGTTAAATCTTCGCCACGCAACGCCTGACCGATAAACGCAGGAATGACACGACCGTCATTCAATCGCATACGCGGTCCGTAGGTATTGAATATGCGCACAATGCGTGTTTCCAATCCGTGAAAACGGTGATATGCCATCGTAATAGATTCCTGAAAACGTTTCGCTTCGTCATATACACCGCGTGGTCCAATGGTATTTACGTTTCCATAATATTCTTCGTGTTGCGGATGCACTAACGGATCGCCATAGACTTCAGAAGTAGACGCAATCAAAATTCGTGCTTTTTTCTCTTTCGCCAATCCTAATAAGTTATGTGTTCCGAGCGAACCTACTTTTAAGGTTTGAATTGGAATTTTGAGATAATCTATCGGACTTGCGGGTGAAGCAAAGTGTAAAATATAGTCTAGTTTTCCAGGCACGTGTACAAATTTGGTAACATCGTGATGGTAAAACTCAAAGTGTTTTAAGTGAAATAAATGCTCAATATTACGCATATCTCCTGTAATGAGATTGTCCATTCCAATAACGTGAAAACCTTCGTCAATAAAGCGATCGCACAAGTGTGAACCTAAAAATCCTGCGGCTCCCGTAATTAGAATTCGTTGCATAACATAGGTTGGTTTAGGGTTTATAAAACGTTTTTACGACCGATAGAGAAATAGGTAAATCCTTCTTTTTCCATTTCGGCAATATCATATAAATTTCTACCGTCAAATATGATTGGTGCTTTTAAATTTTCGCGTAATTTTTGGAAATTTGGCGTTCTAAAAATACTCCATTCAGTACAAATAATGAGCGCGTCTGTATTTTCAATAGCATCGTACATACTGTCTGCATAGGTGATTTTGTCTCCTAATTTTCTTTGTACATTGTCCATCGCTTCTGGGTCAAATGCTTTTAATGTAGCGCCGCGCGAAAGCAATTCGTCAATAATATACAACGATGGTGCTTCGCGAATATCGTCTGTTTCTGGCTTAAATGCCAATCCCCAAATAGCAATGGTTTTTCCTGATAAGTCTTCACCTAAGTGACTCACCACTTTCGGAATTAACGCTGTTTTTTGCTTGTTATTTACGTTGATAACCGCATCTAAAATTTGGAAGTTGTACAGATTGTCTTTTCCCGATTTGTGCAAAGCTTTTACATCTTTTGGAAAACACGAACCGCCGTAGCCAATGCCTGGAAATAAGAAACGTTTTCCAATACGAGAATCGGTTCCCATACCAATACGTACTTTATCAACGTCTGCGCCTACTTTTTCACAGAAGTTCGCAATCTCATTCATAAAGGTGATTTTGGTGGCTAAGAAAGAGTTTGCTGCATATTTGGTTAACTCTGCCGATTTTTCGTCCATGATGATAATCGGATTCCCTGAACGCACAAAAGGCTTGTACAAACGCTCCATAAGTTGCGTTGCTTTTTCGGAGCTCGAACCAATGACAATACGTTCTGGCTTTAGGAAATCATCTACCGCAAAACCTTCTCGTAAAAACTCAGGGTTTGAAACCACGTCAAAATCAACTGTAGCATGTTTTGCAACGACTGCTGTTACTTTTTCCGCCGTTCCTACAGGAACTGTACTTTTATCGACAATCACTTTGTAATCGGTCATCAGTTTCCCAATATTTTCTGCAACGCCTAGTACATACGATAAATCGGCAGAACCGTCTTCATCTTCTGGTGTAGGCAAGGCTAAAAATATAATTTGACCGTGCGTCAAGCCTTCTTCAAGTTCGGTAGTAAATTTTAAACGACCTGCGTTTATGTTTCTTTCAAAAAGTATATCTAAATGAGGTTCGTAGATAGGAACTTCACCGTTTTGCATTTTTGCGACTTTGTTTTTGTCAATATCGACACAAAGTACATCATTTCCTGTTTCAGCCAGACACGTTCCTGTGACTAGTCCTACATATCCTGTTCCAACAACAGTTATTTTCATCTATTAATTTTTAGCGCTTTTTTTATTACTATTGCTTCCTTACGAAACTTTTTTGTCTCTTAAATTGACTGTTTTTGCTTCTTTTTTTGAATTCTTCTCACTTTTGTCTAATTCTTCATAGGAAGAGTTCATACTTTTATATTCAGGAACCAATGCTTTCATTCGTTTTACAACTTCTACTTTGTCAAATTGAGAAGCCGAAGTAATCAATTCAGCAATATTGCTGTTCGTTTTTTCGTAATCGTACATTTCCGCACGTGCAATCATGATTTTTTCGTTGTACGTTGGCAATGTGGTCGATTTGTCGTTGAGTAATTCTTCGTATAGTTTTTCACCTGGACGCAACCCGATAATTTTAATTTCAATGTCTTTATTTGGGATGAATCCTGCCAGTTTGATGATTTTTTTCGCCAAATCAATAATTTTTACGGCTTCTCCCATGTCAAAAATGTAGATTTCGCCACCATTTCCCATCGCGCCAGCTTCTAGTACTAATTGACACGCTTCTGGAATGGTCATGAAATAACGGATAATATCTGGATGCGTAATGGTCAATGGACCACCTTCCGCAATTTGTCGCTTGAACAACGGCACTACCGAACCATTAGAACCCAGTACATTTCCAAAACGTGTCGTCACATAATTCGTA
This sequence comes from Kordia periserrulae, assembly GCF_003054265.1. Classification (GTDB taxonomy): domain Bacteria; phylum Bacteroidota; class Bacteroidia; order Flavobacteriales; family Flavobacteriaceae; genus Kordia; species Kordia periserrulae. The sequence continues at coordinate 72,384 of NZ_QBKT01000006.1, forward strand.
ACATAACGATTGTCATGTTGAAAGGCTTCTTGCATTGCTTGCACGTAAATTTCAGCAATACGTTTGGAAGCGCCCATTACATTGCTTGGGTTTACCGCTTTGTCCGTAGAAACCAACACAAACTTGTCTGTTTTGAACTTGAGTGCTGTGTCTGCCACATTTTTGGTGCCCATCACATTGGTAAAAATCGCTTGTGACGGATTGTCTTCCATGAGCGGTACGTGTTTGTATGCTGCGGCGTGATAGACTACTTGTGGCTTATAAAGTTCGAAGATGTTTTCTAGCTTTTCTTTGTCGCGAACGTCTGCAATGACTGCTTCAAAGTTCAACTCTGGGAAATTCGATTTGATTTCCATTTGAATTTGATACAACGGCGTTTCTGCCTGATCCACAATGATGAGTTTTTGCGGTTTGTAGTTGGCTACTTGTCGCGCAATTTCACTTCCGATAGAGCCTGCGCCGCCTGTAACTAAAATTCGACGGTCAAAGAGTTCTTTCGCGATTAGCTTATTATTTAAAACAATTGGTTCGCGTTCGAGTAAGTCTTCAATTTGTACGTTTTGAATTTGCTGCGCCACGTTGACATTTTCCTTGTCTTCCATGTCGGACACAATTGGCGCTCTAAAGACTTTGATATTGTGTTCCAAACACTCATCTACGATTTTGATACGTTCTTCTTGTGTAATGGATTTGTCTGCCAATATAATCGCATTCGCACCATGCGCACGAAGAATGACTGAGAGTTTTCTTTTGAGATGTATAATCGGCAATCCTAAGATTTCCTTGCTTTGGTTTTTTCCTTTTTTATCAATAAAACCAATAAGTTTGTAACGAATAGGACGTTCTACTTTGAGTGCGTTTGAGATGGCAATGGCGTTGGAATCAATTCCGTAAATCATCACGCTAATTTGGTCTTCTTTAGTTGCATAATCAAAATACGCTTCAAAGACTTGCTTTACCAATACTCGAAATAGCAATAACGACGAGAAGGAAATGGCAAAATAGATGAATAATTTAGGAATTAAGAAGAGATTGCTTTCTCTAAAGATTAAATGCGAATAGTTGACAATCAATAATGTGATTAATGTTGCCAACGATGCTAAGAAAAATTTAATCGCATCAATAAATGTGGAGTGACGAATTAATCCTGCGTATGTTCTAAAGAAAATGAAGAACAGTAAGTTGGTGATTAAAATCAGTCCTGCGCTTGGAGAGAATATTGGCTGCGTTGATAAGTTGATATCGCTAATGTTGATATTATTGATGATCAAACTCGTTAAAATCAACGCGACAAAACAAATGAACATGTCAAAGCATAAGATAAGCCATCTTGGCAAATATCCTATATTCTTAAAATCAATGCGTTTTTTGCTCGATTTAAAGACTTGTTTGAGTGCTTCTTGTATGCGTCTAGAATTCAGTGGCTTCATCTTCTCAAAAAAACAGATTCTTTATTTGATGACACAAATTACTTAATTTATTTCTTTCTACCCTAGAAAAGCGGCTATAACTTGTGCAATACGCTCTTTTTCTTGTGTGGTTAGGTTGGAACCTGATGGCAAACAGAGTCCATTTTCGAATAACGTTTCGCACACATTGCTGCCGTAATATGGATATTTTTCAAAAATTGGCTGTAAGTGCATTGGTTTCCAGAGCGGTCTGGATTCTATGTTGTCTTCCCAAAGTGCTAAGCGTAGGTCTTCTCGTGTGAATCCAGCTTCTTTTGGATCTATAGTGATACAGCTCAACCAATGGTTTGAGAAATAGTCGTCGTTTGGTTCTTCAAAGACAGTAACACCTGCAACATTTTTGAAAACGTCTTTGTAGAAGGCTTGCATGCTTCTGCGAAGCGAAATGTGTTTGCTCAGCACTTCCATTTGTCCTCTTCCAATTCCTGCTACAATATTGCTCATTCGGTAGTTGTAGCCAATTTCAGAATGTTGGTAATGTGGCGCGTCGTCTCTTGCTTGTGTGGCTAAGAAAACCGCTTTCTTTTTGGCTTCTTCGTCATTACACACAATAGCGCCACCACCTGAAGTGGTGATGATTTTGTTTCCATTGAACGATAACGCAGCGTATTCGCCAAACGTTCCGCAGTTTTTTCCTTTGTAGGTAGAACCTAAAGCTTCAGCAGCATCTTCAATCAGTGCAATTTCGTACTTGGTAGCAATTGCTGAGATTTCTTCCATTTTTGCTGGCATTCCGTACAAATGCACAGGAATGATGGCTTTTGGTTTTTTTCCCTTAGCAATGCTGTCTTTGATGGCAACTTCCAAGTGTTTTGGACACATGTTCCACGTTTCTGGCTCACTATCTACAAATATGGGTGTTGCTCCTTGATAAAGAATTGGATTGGCAGATGCAGAAAACGTCATGCTTTGGCAAATGACCTCATCGCCAGCAGTTACGCCTGCGAGAATCAATCCTAAGTGAATTGCCGCAGTTCCAGAAGCCAACGCTGCTACTTCCTTTTGCGTGTTGAGAAATGCTTTTAAATCACCTTCAAAACCTGTTACATTTGGTCCTAGTGGAGCAATCCAGTTGGTATCAAATGCTTCTTGAATGTATGATAATTCGTTTCCGCCCATGTGCGGAGAGGATAGCCAAATTCTTGAGTTCATAGTTTATTCGTTGTTGTACTTTTTTATTTTTCCTGGATTTCCTACGACTACGGCAAAGTCGGGAACATCTTTTATAATGACAGCACCTGCGCCAATGGTTGCCCATTTTCCAATGTTGATATTTGGAATGACAATGGCACCAGCGCCAATGTGAGCGCCTTCTTCTATGTGTACATTTCCTGTAATGGTGGCATTGGGAGAAATGTGTACATAATCGCCAATAACACAGTCGTGCTCTATAACGGCTGCTGTATTGATGATGGCATGTTTTCCGATAGTCGTATCAGCATTAATATTAACTCCATTCATCACAACTGTACCTTTTCCAATAGTTGCGGTTGGAGAAATGATGGCAGCTTGGTGAATGAGTGTGGTGAATTCGTTTTTTATTTTTTTACTGATGACTTTTCGAACTCTGTTGTTTCCAATGCTGATGACAAATTTATGTTCAGGATAGTTTGCCATTTTTTCAGACGTCACAATAGGAACTTCATGCAGAAATTCACTTTTTGGATTGTCGTCAATAAAAGCTTCTACCACCGTATTGGTGCTTGTTGCCACATCTTTGACTACTTTTCCATGACCGCTGGCACCAAATAGACAAATTTTACTCATTTCCTGTAAATTTTACGGTAGTTGCCTGATTTTCTGTGTTGATATCTTCCGAGCGAACTACTTTTATAATGGTTTTGAATATGATTTTTAGATCGAGTAGAAAGCTTAGGTTTTCTACATACCATACATCGTATTCAAATTTCTTTTTCCAACTGATGGCGTTTCTTCCATTGACTTGCGCCCAACCTGTAATACCAGGTTTTACATGGTGTCGCTTTTTTTGCGTTTCGTTGTATAAAGGTAAATATTCTGGCAATAATGGTCTTGGTCCTATTAAACTCATGTCGCCTTTGAGTACATTCAACAATTGTGGAATTTCGTCTAAGGAAGTTTTTCTCACAAACACGCCTACTTTTGTCAAACGATCAGCATCAGGAAGCAATTCACCATCTGCACCTTTTTTATCGTTCATGGTTTTGAATTTGATGACTTGGAAGATTTTTTCATCTTTTCCAGGTCGCTTTTGGAAGAAAAACGGTTTTCCTTGATTGTTAATCATCAATAAAATGAGCACAATAAAAAATATCGGACTTAGTAGAATAAATCCTATGAGTGCTAGTATGAAGTCAATGACTCTTTTTAAAAAGTGACGATACATTATGTTAGAATTCCTTGAATTTTGTTTGTGTATTCTTTGGCTAATTGATCTCTGTCAAAATGTGCTTTGGCGTATGCATAACCACTTTCGCCCATTTGATTGATTTCCGCTGTACTTTTATTGGCTAGTTCTTTAGCGCCTTTCACAATAGCGTCAATGTTTTCTGGTTCTACATATACACCACATGCTGCATCGTTGACTAATTGGCGCGACACGCCATCAATAGCAAGTAAAATTGGTCGTTTGCACGACATGTAATCAAACGTTTTGTTGGAGTATATGGTTTTGAAGGTATCTACTTTTTTTAGTACAGAAGCGCCTGCGTCCGATGCTAAGATGTATTTAAAGACTTCTTGTTTGGAAACAGGATCTCTGAATATCACGTTTGATAAGTTGCGTTTTTTAGCTTCTTCTATCAATGCTTCTTTGCGCATTCCTGCGCCAATTAATTGAAATACAATGTTGGTATCCGTTAATTTTTCGGCAGCTTCTACCAATTGAATTAAATGATTGGCAACACCGTGCGCGCCCACATACGTAATGACAAATTTATCGTGCAATCCAAGTTCTTTTTTGAACGCTTCTGCATCAAATTCTTCCTGTACTTTTTCCGCCAAGGAGAAATCAGCCGCATTTGGAATGAAGATGACTTTTTCGGCAGGTACTTTTTTGTCTTGAATAAGTTTGTCGCGAAACGCTGGCGTTAATACGTTGATGAGTTTTGCTCTTTTGTAGATGAATTTTTCAAACCAATAGGCAAATTTGATAATCATTCCGTTTTTTAGCACGCCTGTGTCAATGGCAGATTCTGGCCAGAGATCGCGAATTTCAAAGACAAATGGTGTTCGTTTGAATTTAGACAATAGATACGCCGTAATTCCCACAAATAGTGGTGGCGAGGTTACTACAATGACATCATATTTTCCTTTGGCTTTGAACAATCCTGCATAAATACTCGAAAATACAAACGAGAAGTATGCCCACAAGCGTCCTAAGAAGCTTACGTTGTAACTTTCAGAAACGTGACTTCGAATGACGTCTACATTATCGTAGAATTGCAAGTCTTTATAAGTGAATTTTCCTTTATATTGAGCTGCTTTTTTTCCTGTAGCATAATGCACCATTCCCGCAAGTACTGTAACTTCATGACCTTGTTTTGCCCATACTTGTGTCATTTCGTTAAAGCGCGAACCGCCACCATCGCCTTTTTCTAAGAAATATTGATGAATTAGTAATATTCTCATCTATTGTTTGATACGTATTGTAGTGTTAAACACATTCTTTTCGCTTGCAAATGTAAGCCTTATTGCCTTTTCTTTGACACCATAATACCCAGAAAACCACTTTTCTTCGATTACTGGTTGAATTTCGTTACCATCCTCATCAGTGGTAGTGATGTTAATGGCGTCTGCATAGTCAGGATGCAAATGCCAATATTGGTATATGGTTTTGTTGCCTTTGTTGTGAATGGTGTCGGTAACTTCCCAACTATTTTGTCCGACAGGTTTGCTTACTTTTCGCGTGTGTTGTATGTTTTTGCCCAATTGTTTGAAAGCTTCAATAGTTCCTTCAAATACGAATGTATCGTTTTCTTTTTGAAGCGTTGCTTTGGCTTTTTTCACCCAATAAAACCAAATAAATCGTCCGCCTTTGAGCATTTGATTGGCTTTGGCAATACTTACGGTGTTGTGTCCTTCTGTTCCGTTGAAATAGTTGAGTTCGTCGGTAGAAGTATTGTATTTGTAGGATCCGCTGTCACGTAGATAGTTGATACCATTTGCCCAAATATCTACATGTAAGTTATCCGATTGAAAAGGTCGGTCTTTGTAAGCACCACAACGAATAAAGGTTTTGGTATTTCCATCTTGCGAAATGTAATAGCCACTTTTTTCAAATTGATTGATTTCTGGAATGACCAATCGCGATTGTTTTTCAGGATTGATGCCGTACCAAAACACGCTATTGGAGTCGTAATAGACATAATTATTCAACACAGCGCGTAAATCGTCTAGTTGTGAGCGATAGATTCTGTAATCGTCATTGGTCAATTTAAAGAATAATGCGCCGTCGTTTGAACCGTAATTTGGTAGTTTTCCTGTAATCGGATCTGAGCAAGCGTCTAAGAAATCGAGTGATTTTTGTGCGCGGTCGTAGACTACTTGACTGAATTTTTCATCGTTGCATTTTGCCAGTTGAATTCCCCAAGTAAGCAATTGAATGACAACTCGGTGATAGTTCATGGAAAATTGCAAAAACGTACCATCTTCATAAATTTGATAGGCGATTTCCTGCTCAAACCATTTTTTACCTTTTGTACTCCATGAAGCAACATTTGGCATAAACGGAAATAGTTTCGCCGAAAGATACAACATCAAGGTTTCGGTAATTGCGTGATTATTTCGCACCGTGATTCGCGAAAAGTGAATGTTGTGATATACGTGGTGAATTTGCCAGTAAATACTGTGCATTATTTTTTGAAATAACGCTTCTGTCAAATTGGTTGAATCTTTGTAATAATACAGTGCAAACGTCCAATTGAGAACGCGCAAACTAATTTCCTGACTGCATTTGTAATTGGGTCCTTGGTTGATAGGGTTTTTTTCGATGAAGTCTTCTATCTCGCCAAAGACAAATTCCGATTGGTCATCTTCAAAATGATAATCATAGCGAATGACATCATATAGAAATGAAAAACGTGCTTTTTCCCAAACGTACTTGATATCGCCTGCTTCTTTAGATAAATCAGCTACTTCCGACCAGTGTTTTTGTATGTTGTAACGATATCCTGTTGCCGGATTGACTAGCCAATTGTAGTCTTTTCCGAGTTTTATTTTGGTTTTGTTGAAGAAGGTAAAAACACCTTTTTGAATTTCTTTATAGGTTTCTTTTAGCTCTTCATTAGGTTGTTTTGGTAGATTCGGAATGCTTTTCCCGTAGAAGAAAAATGGTGGCAAGTTGTTTTTCCAATCTTCTAATGAGCTGTATTTTTTTGCTTTAGGATTGGTAGGAAATGCTTTTTTCTGCCAACCCAATTTCGTTTTTATCGTATAAAAGATTCTAAAAAAAAGATAGCGCAATCCCATGTTTGAGATAAGATTGGCTATCCTTTTTATTTTTTGAATCATGATGGTAGTGTTTTGTTTTTTTACATCGTGAGATTATTCAATTTCAATCCACTTTCCTTCTTTTAAGCTTTGAATGGCTGCAAAACTTGCTTTGGTAACGTTGATTAATTCATCATACGGAATTAACGCAATGTCGCCTTCTTTTATTTTGTTAACAATTGAGCCAAATTGTGCTTTGTGACCTTTGTCTAGCTTTGTTTTTAGTTTTTTGAATCCTTTCGTACCATAACCAGACGTTTTGATAAAGTTGTCCATGATGAGTGTTTTCTCTTGCGAAAAGACTTCTAAGCGTTCTTTTGCGTACGATTTTGAACCGTTTGCAAAGTAATTGACAACTCCTGTTGAACCATTTTCTAGTTTGACTAAGATAGAAGCGTTATCAGTATTTTCTGCTGGATTTTCACCCAACGCATTCATACAAACCGCTTTGATTTTGCTTCCCGAAAGGAACACAATTAAATCCAAATAGTGACACGCTTCTCCAATGATTCTTCCACCACCAACTGCCATATCGTGCACCCAAACTTCTGGCGGAATGGCTCCGGCATTCATTGTTGCGATGATGTTCATTGGTGCATCGCCTACTAAAGATTTTATTTTTTGTGTATGCGGCGAAAAACGACGGTTGAACCCAATCATGAGTGTTCCGTTACTTTTTTGGTAGCTTGCTTGAATGGCTTCCAGTTCTTCGTGATTCAACGCTAATGGTTTTTCAACAAACACGTGTTTTCCTTTGTCTAGCGCTTTGGTAACCATATCGGCGTGCAAGTTGTGACGCGTGGTAATCATTACCAAGTCTACTTCTGTATCGTTTAAGACTAAATCGTAATCGGTCGTACTTTGTGCAATGTTGTGTTTTCTTGCCAAAGCCGTTCCATTAACACCACCCGAAGATACAATGTGTTTTATTTGGGCATCTGAGCCTTTTAGCGCTGGCAATAAGGTCATTTTTGTGAAGTTTCCAGCACCAACCAACCCAATAATTCCTTTGGTAGGTTGTAGCTCTTTTTTGTTGACTACAATGGTGTTTTCTAGTTTGGAATCTTCACTGTATTTTATGATGGATGCAATGGATTTTGAGTTTCCAATGTCTCCGTATATTTTGTCGTATTCATCCAGCGGAACTACTTCTGAAATTAAGCTTTTTACTTCAAGTTTTCCTGCTGATATGAGTTGCAATACCGTTTCAAAGTTTCGCTTTTCTGTCCAGCGTACAAATGGTAATGGATAATCGATTCCTTTGAATTCGTAATCATCATCGTAGCGTCCTGGTCCGTACGAACATGATACTTGAAAGGTGAGTTCTTTTTCGTAGAATTCTGCTCTTGAAATGTTTAATCCGATAACCCCAACTAAGGTGATTCGTCCGCGTTTTCTGCTCATTTGAGCCGCTTGTGAAATGATATCATTGGTTTTAGCAGAAGCGGTGATGATGACACCATCGGCTCCGACATTGTTCGTATTTTCTAAAACAAATTTTACAGGATCATTTCCATGACGCGGATTGAAGGCAATGATTCCTTTTTGCTTTGCGATTTCGATTTTTTTATCGTCTAAGTCGTAACCGATTACTTTACAACCGTTTGCAACTAACATTTCAGCCGTTAGTAATCCGATGAGTCCTAAACCAATCACCACAATCGTTTCGCCCATGGTAGGATTTACCAAGCGAATCCCTTGCAATCCGATAGAGCCAATCACCGTAAACGCAGCTTCTTCGTCTGAGATATTGTCGGGAATGTGTGCTACTAAATTTTGTGGTACAGAAACAAATTCGGCGTGTTGTCCGTTGGATGCTACTCTATCACCTACTTTAAAATCGGTGACACCTTTTCCAACTGCGACTACTTTTCCAACATTACAATAGCCTAGCGGAAGTGGTTGCTCTAGTTTGTTAAAAACAGTTTCAATAGTTGGCATTAAGCCTTCTGTTTTTATTTTGTCGAGCACCATTTTTACTTTGTCTGGTTGTTGTCTTGCTTTTTGGATTAAAGAGGCTTTTCCAAATTCTACTAACATACGCTCCGTTCCTAGCGATACTAAACTTCTTGTCGTTTGGATGAGAACTTGTCCACCTTTTACTCGTGGCGAAGGCAATTCTGCTAATTCGGTAACTCCAGTTTTAAAAGACTGTAATATTTGTTTCATCGATTCTTCTGATTTTACAAAATTTGTGCAAACTTACTTTATAATTTGACACTAACCCAACAAATTTAGCAATTATGCGGTTTGCGGCGTATTATTTGGTAACATAATATATTTTACGGCAATGTATAGTAGAATTGCTGCAAGAACATTTAAAATTAATCCTCCTGAAAGTAAGCTTGTTATGAATACTATGATGATAAGATTTCGCTTTAAAGAGTTGCTACCATTTAAGTAACTGGATACGATGTATAAGTAGTATATGATTCCTGCAAAGCCCATGAAAATGTATAAGTCTATGAATTCAAATTCTACTTTGAATGTATTGAAGTCAATGCCGCCAAATATGTAGTTGAGAAATGACCAATTTTCATCAATATAGTCCATGGCTTTCACTAAAAGTTGATCTCTGTATGAAAATAATGTAGATACCAATCCGCTTTCTTCATAAATATTTTTCCAAAAAGGAGATTTGCTAAGTACTAGTTGTATAAAGGAGTCTTTTACAAAAAGAAATATGACAAAGAGTACCGGCAGCGCAATTCGGATTATTTTTTTGAATCGATTATAGTGAATTAAGTGCATGATGCCTAGCAATAACAGGAATAGTATTATTTTCTTTTGTCCTAGACAGAGCGAACATGTTATGAAAAAAAGAAGTTTATAGAACGATGTTTTGTTTTTTTCTGATATCCAAAAGTAGTAGTTTACAATAATAGCAATGATGTACATATAGCTAGCTTCTCCAGGCTTGGAGAAAAAACCTGAAACACCAAATCGGGTTGTATACTCGTACGAGCGGAATGTTTCTACATGAAAAAAGTATCCTACTAGTAAGGCTATGGTATTTAGATAAAGGAAAATTTCGAAGTAGCGATATATTTTTTTGTAAGTGTGTTCTTTTAATAACAGGGTTTTAACAAAAAGGATGAATATTAAAAGGTATAGGTATCTATTAAAAAAGTAGATGTTTCCTATAGAGATGTGCATTTTAAAATCATACGGTGTTTCCTTCAGTAAAAATTGACTTATAATGAACGACAGTGCGAAAAAAATGATGAACCACAATGTTTTCAATGGCTTTTTAAAATACACTACAATCATTACAATCATAAATGCCTCAAAAATTAATTTGACCATTCCTGAGTATCTGTAAAAAGAGTTGGGCGTTAGTTTAAAAGCTATACTCGTGATGAAATCACTTATAAAGAATCCCATCAAAAAAACAATAATGATGCTGTCTATGTTTTTTTTTATGAAATTCATGGGCGTAATTTAATTCTGAAATTTTTTTGTAAAAACACCCAAGTTATCACAAAGAAGAAAAATCCGTATCCCAGTAATGACCTTGCCAAACTTGCTTGCGATAAATAGTACGCAAATATGAAACAGAAAATAATAAAAATGATATTGATATTATTTTTTTCAAGTCTATTCAAAAATGCATCGAGTCCGCTTATAAAGAAGCCTAAAATAATATTTCCTATAAAGAAACCATAATAGCCAAATGCTCCATAAAAATCAATGATACTGTTAATAGCTAGCGAGCCTTCTTTTTCATTTCTTGAAAAGTAATTGAATAAGACTTTACTATCGGGATATAACTCATAGTTGAATATTTTACTAAACATTCCTATGTTGGTAATGGTATAGTGATCTTCTACCGAAGGGAAGTAATGTACGTAGCAAAATGCTGGTATGGATAAACGACCAAATACACGTGTTAGCACGACTTCAGTTAGCGTACTGACTCCTTCAAAAACACTGTTAAATCTGTACGTTGTTGCCGAGTAGTAAAGTAATAATAGCAACGAGAATAATGATAACCCAATCAATATAGCACGACGGCGAAGTTTTCTTTTTTCTTGAGGTGTTCGCACACGTTTTTTCTTGATGGTGATATACTTTTTAAACACGAATGCTGAGAGAAATAAAGACAGTAAAAATAGTATTAATGGCCGTTTTTGAAATAAAAGCAATATTAAGATAAAAGATACTGTAAATAGTCCGATGAAAAGCATTCTAGCTGAAAGTGTTTTCTTTTTCATCATCAAATACAGTGACACCATGGTTAAAAACGGCAATAGATTATAAGTTATGACAACATATAAGTAATTGGACGTAATTCCCCTTCGCGATTCTAATAAAGCAACAGGTTGCCGTCCTATAAGTCCGTCAAATAAACCTGAAATTAATACATTCCGCTTTATAATTAAATAAACTAATAAAAAGAGAAAAATACAGAGCAACATAAAGTAAAAGTTTACTTTACTGAGGTTGTTTTTTATTGGGTTTTTTATGCGAAAATGGTTGATACATTCTACACGTCTATACATCAGCACCAAACCAAATACATACGAATAGAGTACTAACAATAATCCTCCTACGGCGAGCATTTGTGTCCTAAAGACATCTTGGTTGGTAATCAATTCCAATTTAAAGGTCCAAAATGTTCTTCCTGCATACATTCGCATAAAAGGAAACATTAAAATTCCGATAATAGAAAAAATACAAGTTGCTATGAAGAAAATACCAAAAATATTCCATTTAAAAATCATCTTTCTAAATAGAATGATATGAAACAGCAAGACAAAAATAAGTATGTATGAAGCCGTCATTTATTCTTTTTGGTATTGATAGTATAGTAAATAATTAAATGTCGCAAAGAATGTAATTCCCCACTGCCTGCTTAAAATATTTTCGGTAAAGCAACAAACCATGATGATTATGGTGAAGCAAAAATAAATATAATTATTTGTTTTGATGGCATGTGTCAGCGAATACCCAAAAACGATTAAAAAAAGTCCTAAACCGACGATCCCAAATCGCATGAGGTAATCCAAATATTGGTTATGAACATTGCTTCGTATTTGAATATTGTTTTTTCCGAATTCTGCATGCAATGCTTTTTTTACGTCTCCAGTTCCTGTACCAAAAAGCCAATTTTCTTTTATTATAGGCATAGCAGCGCTCCACATACGAGCTCTAGTATCTACTTCTGAACCGTCGCCTTCTTGCAATGCCATTATTCTGTCTGTAATTCGGCTAACGGTTAAATTTAGATGCTGTGTTGCAAACCAGCCAGCCGCTCCCATTAAAAAGATAGAAAAGGCTAATAGTGTATATAGTTTTCTTTTGATGAGAAAGTACATCAAAGAGCATACAATGAGTATTATATTTAAAATAATTGCTGTTTTAGCAACCATTTGCAATAGAAATAGCGACTGAAACGCAATGAGTAGCAATAATAAGATGATGGTGTAATATTTTTTTGCGCGACGTATATAATCGAGGATAATTATATGAGCAAACATGATATACATACCAAAGTACGCATTGTGCATTTCAAGAAGTTTTGTCAACTCTGCGCCTGTATATCTGTACGAAAAAAACAGTTCTACATCAAGTGGAAAAATATCGCTTTTGTAAAAGAAGCGATAGAGCGTGTGCAGTTCAAAGGTGACTATAAAGCAAAAAACCGCAAACACATAAAACTTTAAGAGCAGTCCAAGACGTTTTACTTTGTATACCGAATAAAACAATGGAAATAGTACAAACGTAATTTGTCGTGTAATTGCATTAAAACCTTTGGAGTAGTTGTCGGTATACAGCATTCCCACAATATTCAATCCGTACAAAGCTATTAATAGCCAAAAATATGGCGTTGTTGTAAAGCGTTGTTTTTTATGTTCACTTCTAAAAAAAATGATTCCTTGAATCATCATCAAGGAAAAGATGAAAATAGGATTAATTTTATCTAGCGTAAACGTAGCTACTACTCCCAAAAGAAGCATAAAAACAACGTCAATATTGTTTTTTTCAAGGAATTGCGTAGCGTATGTTTTCAATTGCATCTAGTTGGCTAAAAAAATTTCTAATTCTTCATAGTCTTGATCGCCAAAATACGTATTTTGAGATAAGGAAGAAAAATTATTTTGCAAACGGTCACTATTTGAAGATAAGTAGCTTACCGCATCTTGTATAGCATTTGGCTCTTTGTAATTTATAGAAATTCCAATGCCTAAATCCATCACAATTTCTTCCAAATACGTTTCTTTGCTACAAATTAACGGCACTTTGTAATACATGCATTCGTAAAGTTTATTTGGCAATGCTAATCGATTATTTAGCGACACTTGATCAATATCGTACACTAAGTAAATGATGTCTATCGAATTGTAAATACGTTGTGCATCGGTAAATGTATTATACGGTCCGAAATAGGTAATATTGGTATGCTTGGCAGCGTATTCTTCCACAATGTGCTGATAGTGCCCTTTACCGTGAATGTGAATATCTACTTCAGGATGATCTTTGTAAGTTTCGAATAGTTTTACATATTCGTCTTTACGCAACAACAGTCCAACAATTCCTATGACGGTTTTGCCACCTTGCTTTTTTTGAATGTTTGGATCATTTTTTTGTTCTACTGAAAGTAGTTTGTTTTCTAACACAAATACTTCTTTCTTAAAGAATTTTTCAAAATGATAGGTATAATATTTTTTAGAAGTAACAATGAGTTTATCAATGTACTTTTTGTAAAGATATTTTTCGAGCGCGCGCATGCGTTTGCTCACAAAACTATCGCTGAATACAAATTCTCGCAAATCTGAAATTTCAATAGTCAATTTTGGCTTATGCTTTCTACGTCCAAATTTAAAGTTTGCCATTAAGTACAGAATAATGACATCAATATTATTGACCAAAGCGACATCAAATTTTGCCTTTTTTATGATTTTTCTAATTTTTTTAATCGCTTTTATATATACCCAAATACGTTTGAACGGTTGTGAAGCATTGGGTACGCCGCCTAAATTATGAATGGTTACATTTTTTTCGATAGAATCGTTTAGGTTTGCCAGCGTTTCTCTGTGAAAAAAGACAAGACTTACCTCATGTTTTCTCGCCAAGAAATTAATCTGTTTTACAAAACGTGGATTTGGCTGATGCGATATAAAAAATAGTATGTTCATAACGTGTATTCGCTGTTATTTTCCTCTTTTTAATAAGACATTGATGGTTTCGCTAAGGAATTTTACTTTGCTAAAAAATAAAACACCTGCGTATATAATAGTACTTCCAATGACACAAATAATACATGCAATCACATTTGGATAGAATGCATTGACGTAATAGTTGATTGCAAACAGAATTATTCCCACAATAATCAAAACTTCCATTCGGTAATATGTATAACTGTTAAAGTCTTTCCGACACCAAATTATGGTGGTAATTCCCAAAGCTGCAAATCCAATCATGAGTGAAAACGACAGGGCAAATAAGTTTCCGTAACTATCGCGCAAAGCATAAAATAGAATGACGTGACAGGCAATTGCAATTAAAATACTATACAAGTTAAACGGTTTGAAAAATTTAATTTCAATAATTCCTTTTAATCCGTGAAATATAGAATACGGAATAAGTCCGAACGCCAAAATCTTAAAAGCATAAATTACATTTTCAATACGTTCTGCGTCAGAAATCCAATATTCAATAAGTACGTTGAGCCAATTGTACAATATAATAACCAACAAAAATGTAGAGTATACAATGGTTCCTGTCATTAAATTAGTGGCTATTTTTTGTCGCTCGGCAGAATTGTTATTTCCAACAATTACTGATGATAATTTCGAAATTGGTTGCAATACAATCAGTACAATTCTTGCTAAAGTCAATGCTAATAAAAAGGCGGTAATGTCTTCTTTTCCATCAACAATCATAAAAGCACTTACGGTAAGTAAAAACATGTCTGAAAATGTGATAGCCGAGCGTGGCAAACCGTAACGAATAAACTCTTTTCCGTAAGCTTTTATTTTTTCGAAAGACGGATAATTATACAGTTTTTGTTGCATAATGATATAGCCCATTAACAAAAGCTGTACAATACTCATAACACTCAACGCTATATACAAAAAGTTTGTCAATACAACTTTGGTCACGACACCATTGATAATTTCACCAGCCGTTGTCGTCGTTGCCATGTATTTAATGACCAAAAGCAAAATTAAACTTGCATTCAGCATGTTGATTACGTTGTAAAAAAATACTTTTCGTTGTACCAAAAAATACGGTTGCACTAAATAACTCAAGTGAATAATGGCTATGTACCAAACGGTTAGTAAAAAGTACGGTTTAAAATTGTTTGTACCTTCTACCTCGTCGTATACTAATTGTCCTAAAGTGGAACCAAAACCGAAATATAAAATCGCCAATACAATGCAACTACATATCCAAATAGTGAACGAAATGGCAAAATAGGTTCGTATTTTGTCTTTGTCATCTTTATTGATACTTGCATATCGAATTAACGCTTGTGAAGTTCCTAACTGACTCAAATTGGTAAATGTAGGCACGACGCGTCGCATAACTAAAAACACACTCAATGCCAATGCCGAAAGTAAATACTCAGCTTCTTTGATAAGCCAAAAATTCAGTAATACATTGAAAACTGCAAAACCTGTACTATAAAATAAGTCTTTACCGAGTTTGTTCATTACCAACGGAGATTAATTAGGTGTTTTCCAACTGCAAAACTAATTTATTAAAACAAAACCACAATTATTAAGTGGATTAATAATTGTGGTTTGTCTGTTTAGTTTGAGGATTTCCTCTAATTATTCTGGAAATTCCTCGTATTCTATATAAATTCTTCTTGAGATAGAACCATTTCCTGGATGTATCTCAATTGGGTAATCATGTTCATTATATATAATTGTATATTCACCTAAAAGGACATTATTTGCATTCCTAAATTCAATAATATTATTGTTAAAAGATTGTATTTCGTCCAAACTAGAAAAGATTTCTAAATCAACATACGTATCATTTGGCGTAAGGGCATTAGGTAACTTTAAAAATAGATTTACACGTGGATCTATATATTTAAAAGGATGGTTTTTATCGTCATAAATATATTTTGTCGAATAATTAACGTTTGTCGAAATATACTCTTTTTCTAGAAGATTGCCATTAGCATCATAAGTATATTGTTTTTCATGTGTTTCATTCCACAATGAAGTATTGTAATCTGTAAACCATAAACTGTTTACGCTTGACGTCAGTTGTGTTTGATTATTGTATGTATAATCTCTTGTATTTTCATACGAACTATTCCATGAAAAAGGAAGTATTAAGTTTCTTGTTGCTATACCATTTTCAAAAATAAACCCTAAATCGTCATTGAAATTTCTCAAAACAGAAATCAGATTGTTTGAGCTATCATAATTGAATTCGTAAACTTCTTGAGGATTTGTGTTATCAACATCAAATTCTTCTATTTTGGTAACTCTATTGCCTTCATATTCATAAACCCAATACGAATCCATTTTTGAAATTTTTGAAGGTCTTAAAATAGTGTTTACTGGTTCTTGTACAGGTGTTTCTGTGTTTTGTTCTTCTTGTGCTACAATATCATCATTTGACGAACATGATACTATAAAAGCAAAGAGAAAACATAATGCAATAAGTTTTTTCATCTATAAATTTTTAATTATTTTCTTTTTCAATGGTAAATTGTAGGGAACTTTTTCCCTTTATTTCAGTTTCCAAAACCACTTTTTTAGCTGTAATTTTAGAGCCATAATTATAACTTAACGTGTAATTTTCAATACGAATGGTTGTAGCATTGTCAACCGTTATTTTTGAGGAGGCTTTGCTATTTCTTATAAATATAATATTCTCATGAATTTCTAACGCAATTTTCTCGCTAAAATGTAAGTTTCTCGTGATTTTGCATGTAGATTTACAATCAATCACATCTGTACAAATCATTTTGAAATCATTTTTATCTATTTGAAAAGTACGTTGGTGCATTACCGCATCTTCCAATCGCTGGTAGCCTGAATGTTTTCCGGAAATGATTACTTTTTCTTCGGAATGTTCAACAGAAACCTCAAAAGGGTGTGCTACATCACTAATTCCCCAATTGCCAACCATTGGCGCAATTTCTTCATCATCTACCTGTAAACCATTGTGATAAGCGGTAGATTTCATTTTGGTTTTGAGAGCCAAATCGCCAGTGTAGGTGTAGCAACCTGCATCAACAATAATGTTTTCATTATCCAACATCAACTCAAAACTAAACAAATCGTTGTGTCCGTGTCCGCCGCGACCATTCATTCCTACTTCGCCAACATCGGTAATAAAATAGTTTTGCGCATCTTTTACCGTAACAAATCCGCCATCTTTATAATGATATGACGCAAAATCATCTTGTGAAATTGAACTTACATTTTCCATAGCTTTTGTTCCGAAAATTTCATACGCTGAATGGTATTTTTCGTTGCTAATATTTAAGGTTTCATCTTGAAAAAACAGACTTGCCAATTGCAACATGTTTGCATGATTGTTCAAGGGTACTTGATCGTTTTGAAATACGGAAGCACTGTCGTTATCGCCAATAATCGGCGTTAAAGAATCGGGTTTTGTAACATCACGCGTGAATTTGCAGGAGTTTTTTAGCACTTTCAGTGTGTTTTCTTGAATTTTCAATCCTGCACGCTGCATCACCAAGAAAGAAATAAGGTAAAACTCTACAACCAATCGGTGATACGGAATGGATTTTTCAAAATTGACACCATCTGGTATAAATTGTAAATGGAATTCCTTCTCTGTGCGTTTTACCGCATAGGAATACCACGATTTTGCTTCCGAATAGAACTCTTTAAAAACACTTCCTAGCAATAATAACGCAGTTAAGTTAGCCGAATAATGATTTCCACGAACATCAGTATATTCTACATTTCGCCACAAAAAGATACCGTGAAGCAATAAAATTTCATTCAACAAATTCACAACCTCATCGGTATGATTGGCTTCTAGTAAAATTTCTCGCAACTGAATTAAATTAATCGTTCGCACCGAAACTTCCATCGGATACCAATTCACCGCAAAAGCAATAGGATTGTTGACTTTCCAGTCTGTCAATATTGCATGAATGTAGGCTAATTGTGCTTCGTTATTCTCCAATTGATATGCACGCGCCACCGGAATTAAGAAGCTTAAACGCGATAACTCCCACGGAAATTTTACGTCATATTCTTTGGTTTTGTCTTTATGATAAAACGAATACCCTTTGAAGTAGTTGTTTTTCCATTCGTG
Source organism: Kordia periserrulae (assembly GCF_003054265.1). GTDB lineage: Bacteria > Bacteroidota > Bacteroidia > Flavobacteriales > Flavobacteriaceae > Kordia > Kordia periserrulae. Next base: position 90,587 of record NZ_QBKT01000006.1, read on the forward strand.
ATGTACACGCCAATCAGTATGCCATGAAATGGGTTGTGTAAATTGATAGTCAACATCAAAAATTGCAATGTTTCCCTTCATAATGCAATTCGCAGCTGCAATGGTTTGTTGCTGTAATTTTTGAGGAATATCAGATGATTTAAAATCTGTTGCGTACAACAGACTTTTTGCTTTCCAAGTTGCTTTTGGTTTGTGAATGGTTTGATGAATTTTTGGTTCAATTTTTTGCCAAAACTTAGTCTTAGCGTACATTTTCAATTTTACCAATTGCACGAAACGATACCAAACCACAGGAAGCGGTTTTGAAAGAATGGTTTTTATATTCATAACAAAATAACTGTCAGGCCTTCTAAAAATTTACTGCAAATGTATTGTTTTGATTCTTTATAGCAGCCGTTATGATTGGAAAAAGACTCTTGGAATTAGACGTTGATTTTTTAACTAGACGAATTCGGAGTGTTGTGCAACCATTCCTTGTCTTCGTCTTGTTCCAATTCCCACACATTATTGTAGCATTTAAAATCTTTCGGCGCTGTAGCACGATCTAAATAATCGGGTAGTTTTCTTGGATTTAATATTAGCATTTTAGACACTTGTAAATCGACATGTTCTTTATCTGGTCCGTTGTAAATGAGCAATCTTCCAAAACGACAATTGATGTTGATGAAGTAGCTTTTTTTGTGAATACAAATTTCGCCATGTGTCAAATCGACGCCCGTTAAATGTGTATTGGCACAATCGTTTAACAAAATGCCTGGCTTGACTCTTTCGGGAGGAAGATTTGGGTTTTTTCGATTAACAGAACCAAGTCCAGAAGCAAAAAATCCGCCGATGATATGCAACCCCGAAGATTGCGTTGCCGAAACAGTTTCTCCATGAACACTCGCTCCCGCAAACCAACAATTGATAAGTGTTGTATCTCTAATTCGCCAGCGCAATCCTTTGGTTTTTTGATTGCTTTCTAAAAAGAGGGCTCTTTTTGCTCGTGCATTGAGTGTGAAAACTATATTTTCAGCCGTCCATTTTGCCACAGCAGGACAATCCAAACGGTTGCCTTTTGTATCGGTATGCGAAGTTTCTTCAGACAGTAAAGACACAATATTAGCGTCGTACGCATTCACAAAATTAGGATTGTTTTCTTCTTCTTTCGGAATGAATAATTCGGGAACGTCAATTGTTAAGTTTTTTAATCCGCCACCGGCATTGTTACTACCATTGGCTACATATCTAAAAAAGGCTCCTTTTTCGCTGCTTTGCGGTAAAATACTTTTTTTCGAATCCTTAGGCGATGTAAAATTGAAATCGTTGTATCGGTGAAAAATAAGCAAACGTGTTCCATGTGCAGACGTTCCCATATTTCCTTCGCCTTCAAAGACTACTCCGTAGCGAATTGTACTGATGAACGTATGAAAATAATAACGCCCAGAAGGTATAAAAATCGTTTTTCCAGGTCGTGTGTAGGCTCTGTTATTAAAAGTATGAATTGATGGAACAAATTTCGGTGGATATACATAAGCGCCTTTTGCATCTCTTTGTCGGATAGCCACCTCAAATTGCGCATATTTTAGGGCTGCATTTATGGCTGGAGACGCATCTGAGCCACTTGGGCGCGCTCCAAACCAACGCAAGTTGAGTTTTCCTCTGTCCCATTGACGCGTCCAACGTCCTGTTGGATTTGTTTTTGATTTGCACACCATTCCGTCATAATTGGCATTGTATCCAATTTTTAGCATGTCTTCAAAAGAAGCATACGGACTTTTCGGATTGCGCGTATTTGGTGCAATATCTTGGTAAAAAGGTTCGAGTGAAGATTTCGCATCAAAGATAAAAAAACCGCCGCCGCCATCTTCGTCATTCAGATAGCCTTGTACATATACCATTTCTTTATGTGTGGGTGAAGGATAATTGTATAATTCTTCTAAACTTTCTACAACGTTCATTGATGTGCATTTTAGATTTTCTAAAATACTATAAATATTTGAGAGGAAAGAAAAGGTGTGTTTTGAGTCATATGCAGATTAAAAATGTGTTTGTTTTATTTAGGATTGACAAGGTGGTTTTCTTTGTTGTTCGCTTCTCTTTAAGACCTTAGGAATTTATTGTTTTGAATTGCGTTAAAAGAGTCCTATATTTATTTTTTATATAGAATATTTCAGAAAGTACGGAGAAAACAAGTTATGAATAAACTTAGTAAAGATGTTGTTGTTAGTATTGTTTTTTCCTTTTTGAATATTCTATTTAATTTTTGGCTAATTAAAGAAGCTGAGTATACACTTTCCGTAGTTCACTTGGGCATTTTGATGTATATACGACGTATTGCTCCTACGTTTTCTAATATTCTACAATTAGGCACTTCTCAAGCGCTTGTACGATTTACAAGTATTGAAAAAGACGATATCCAGAAAGTAAAAATTTACTATACAATTTCTACTTTCGTATGGGTTTTGGTTTCTGTGTTATTGGTCATTTTATTTTGGCTGTTTCATGATTTTTTGAGTTTGTTGTTTTTTCCAGATAGCGAAAATAGCGTGGCGTATTTGAAGATTACATTTATCTACATTAGTATTTTACACCTTAGCCATTTTACGCTTCCTTACTTTTTGAATTTGAGAAAAGTAATTACCTATAATATGATTGTATTGTTGATAGCCAGTTTAAGTATCTTGATTTCTTTTAAGTTTCTTGGTTCTTCCGCGGATGTTTTAACAGTGCTTACCTATTCTTTAGTGATTCTTTTTACCGTGTTGATATTAACATTTATGTACGTTTGTTTTAAGATAAAACTCTATATTTTACCTAGTTTGTATGCTATAAAAAAAGAAGGCAAGCGTTTTATTATGTATGGATTACCAAGAGCATTTATTACGTTTTCAGATATGTTTTTACTTACTGTTGGCGCTATGTTGATACAAGGCGAAGAAGAAATTGTAGCCTCCTTTTTAATAGGAATTGTATTGTCAAGAACAATATTGATTGTGTTACAACCTATTTCCTTACTTTCAGCCGTTATTTCGGGACATCACAATACAGAAGAGGCTCATAAAAAAGTTTTGAATTTGATAGTTGGCGGAACTATTTACACAACAACAATTACTACTATACTTTTTTATAATTGGATTGATATTTTACTTCCTTTTTGGTTGAAGAATGAAGACACCATCGAAACTGTTATGTATGTTTTTAAAATACTAGCTATTGGGATTATTCCCTATACTATATTTCAGTCCTTAAAAGGGATTATTGATATTAAGTATTTTAAACCATTAAATTTATATTCTTTATTCATTGCTGTAGCAGGCCATATTGTATTCTTTTATATTTTGAATATTTGGTGCAACACATTACAATCGCTTTCTATATCGTTATCAATAAGTTTTATTATTTTGGGGATTTTTGCATTGTATTGGAATCGAAAATATTTATACTCTCAAAGCTACTTTAATCTTTTTTACTTATTAATATTTAATCTTTTTGTATTTGTGATAAATTTCAAAATACATGATGTATATCCTTCATGGATAGGTTTTTTAATAAGTGTTACGGTATCAATTATTTTGTTTTTAATATTTTGTCTAACTATAAAAAGTCCCTTTTTGAAAGAAGCTTTGCATGTTTTTAATAAACGGCATTAACATACATTTTAAAAAATACTTATAAAAGCTAAAGTCAGCTTTACTAAATGAAGCATATTTTATTTTTTTTATCACATCAGCCAGACCCACGTTTTGTTCAGCAAATTAACCACTTGGCGAAAAACCACACGGTAACTTTGGTTTGTTTTCACAGAGAAACCTTAGCTTCTTTTGACAAGGCTATTTCCAAAAACGTTGTGCTGCATCATTTAGGCACTCTTCCCAATGCATCTCAAGCTCTTAAGCGTATTTGGATTTATATAAAAACTTCTCGAAAAATTCGAAAAATTCTCTCTAATACCACTTTTGATATCATCATCGTAAACAACATTGATATTGTTATCTTGTATCTTTTGGCAAACTTTGGATTTTTTCGTCGAAAAAAAGAAAAAACACTTGCGATAGAAATTTCTGATTTACGTGAATTTGTCTTTGGCAAGCGTTTTACAAGTACTTGTATGCGAGCATTGGAGCGATTTATCTATACTAGCTATATTGACAAGTTAATTGTAACCTCCAAGAAATACTATTCGTATCATTTTGAAAAATTCTTTAAGAAAGATGTCTTTGTGTTAGAAAACAAACTACTTTCTACATCTCAAAAGTTTGATGCTACACTTACAAGAGCAAAAAACGAAAAAACGGTTATAGGAATTGTTGGGTTATTGCTTCGAAAAGAAGAATATATACAGCTTTTTGAAACCTATAAAAATCATCCTGATGTTGAAATTCACATTCATGGAAAAGGACATTATCAGCATATTGTAGAAGACTATGCTGCTAAGTATCAAAACATTATTTATTTTGGAGCTTATAATGTATTCTCTGACGCACAAAAAATTTATTATTCTATTGACATCATGTATTTGGTATATGATAGCAATCAGGTTTCATTGAACAACCGATTGGCATTACCCAACAAACTGTATGAGTGCATGTACTATAAAGTTCCTATCATCTGTAGTCATAATACATACTTGGCAGAAATTGTGACAGATTTGGGTATTGGAACTTTCATTGATTATAAAGAAGAAAATGCTATAGAAAATGCCGTCAATCACATTACACAAAATAACGATATGTTGGTACAGAACTTATCCAAATTAGATAAAGATTCCTATTTTGGCGACAATAGCTACAACGCATTCGAGTTATTTTTAACAGAGGAAAAATCATCTAAAAAAGAATAAATGGCAACTTCATATATCTTAATATGTGTCCTTCTTTTTCATATAATCCTCTTTAGGAAGATGATTTTTAATTGGAATATTTTTGGCGTATTCTTTCTATCAACATGTATCTTTTCTATTGCTGGAATTTTAATGTTTCCGTTGATGCGGTCGTACGCAAATGAAACATTTATCACTTTTAAGTTATACCTCATCACAGAACAAGATATATTTCTAACACAACTTTTAGCGGTAGGAGGATTGCTTATTGCCTTATACGCATACGTTATAGGTATGATAGTTATGTACAAACGTGTGGAATGTATCAATCATTTTAGAATAAGAGAACCTATTAAAAATAACCTCAATAAAGTAAACTTTTATTTCGTTTTAATTTGTATTTCCGTGTTTCTTCTAGGGTATATTTTTTTAAAGCGAGATGTATTTATTTCAGGAATTTTTGATGGTCTTATAGGGCGTCAACCGATTGCATTATTAGAATCTCGGTACGGAATTATGTCTAATTATCTTTATGTAATTATTCTATACAATTTACTCCCTTTTTTTACCGTAGTTGCCTTGTATTTAATGATGAAAGAAAAAACCTTGTCTAGTAAATTGGTATTTTCTGGATTGTTTATTACATCGTTCACGCTCATTTTATTATTGTTTCAAAAGCGTCCGTTAATTATCTTTTTATTGGCACTATTTCTTGCATTATTTGTTTTTCAAAAGTTTTTGAAACGTAAAAAAGTTAGAAGAAGGTTTATCATTATTGGCTCTTCATTGTTTGTTTTATTATTGATTTTGTATTATTCTGCTACTACCTATGAGTTTACAAGTATATTTGAAGGCGTTTCTAAGTTAACTGAGGTTGTACTGACAAGAATTTTTGGTCGATTATCCTTACCCGCTTTCTGTTATGTACATTATTTCCCTGCGGTAGAAGACCACTATGGAGTTACTAACATCGGAAAATTAAGTACCATCTTTCGTTATGAAATATTTTTGGACTCTAAAGTTGTGTATGCTCATTTTACAAAAACAAAACTAGACGGTTCAATGGCAATCAATAGTATTATTGATTTTTATGCTGCTTTTGGGTATTATGGTTTTTTTATCGGAAATATTTTTATGGGACTCCTTATTAGTGTTTTTGATGCCTTTTTAAATAGACTTGAAAAAAATGGTATCAACCTTATTTTTATCGTTTTCTGTTTTGTTTTTGGCTATTATTTATCGCAAGCAAGTTTGGCAAGATCGTTAATGGGTTACGGACTATTTTTCTTTATGTTGGCATGGATGTTTTTACAAAAAGGATTTAAGATAAAATTGCGCCCGTAATCATATCAATAAAAAACGCATCAACCTAAAAGATTGATGCGTTTAAAAAAAATATAAAGCCTTTTCTTAATTATCTTGAATTAAAAATGTTGCTCTGGTAGTTTGTACCATGTCTTCAAAGTCAATGGCAAATTTGTTGTTTTGAATCGCATCAAACATGTGAATTAATTCTTCATACTGACCTTTTTCAGGTGTTTTAGAAGCCAATTCCTTTACTTTAACGCCATATCCTGTCAATTTGGTAAAATCGTCCATGATAATTGTTTTCGCGTCGTAATGCACTTCTAAATTCTCTTTTTGGTAGCCTTTGTTTCCAACGGCAAAGTATTGTAAACTTCCTACCGAACCATCTTCATATTTTAATAAGATAGAAACATTATCATCGCTACGAATTTGGTCGTTATTCGGACTTAGTTTTTCGACACTTACCGATTGTATTTTAGATTCCGTTAAAAAAGTGATTAAGTCAATAAAATGACAAACTTCTCCAACAACTCTTCCGCCATGCTCATGCAAAGCATCTGTAGCCGGACGGAAACCTGCATTGATACGATAGCTTACAAATAACGGGTTTTCACGTGTTGACGTGTGCTTTTTTATTTCTTGTGCATACTTGCTAAAACGTCTGTTAAAACCTGTCAACAATAAGGGTTTGTTTTGGATGCTATCATCATTGTAGAAATCAACAATTTTGTCTAAATCTTCTGGAGTTGTTGCCAACGGTTTTTCTACAAATACGTGTTTTCCAGCTTGTAATGAACGTAACGTTAATGGACCGTGGTCTTTGTGCTGTGTTGTAATGAATACTACATCTACTTCTGGATCTTGTAATACATCTTCGATTTCAGAAGTTGTGTATTTTGCATTAAAATGTGTGGCTACCGTTTTTCCTTTATGACCTGTTCTGTTTACTACTGCATAGAGCGAGTATTTATCCTTCATTTTCTCCATGTTTGGCAAATGCATTGCCGTAGCAAAACTTCCTGCACCAACTAAAGCTACATTGAGTTTTCCTTTTTTCGTATAGCTCGAATTTACCTCCACTTTAGAGCTTGGTGTTGCATTGACATCATTGTCATACGAAAGCAATACAATGATTGGTTTTTCCGGACCTTGTAACGATGCGTATGCTTCTTCTGCCTGTTCTATTGGATAGGTTTTGTTAATGAGCGGTTCAAGATTCACTTTTCCTTCGTGAATCATTTTTAAATATTCTGTCATATTACGATTTTCCGTCCAACGTACATACGCGTATGGGTAATCGTGTCCTTTGTCTTCGTATTCTCTGTCGTAACGTCCTGGACCATACGAAGTAGATATTTTAAAGTCTAATTCTTTTTGATAGATATCGGCACGTTTGATTTCCATTCCAGAAACACCTACTAAAATAACGCGACCTTTCTTTTTGCATGCTTTAAACGCTTCTGATAACGGTTCGCTACTCGCAGTTGCCGCAGTAAATATAACAGCATCTGTTCCGTAACCGCCTGTAAAATCGGTTGTTTTCTTTACTAAATTCTCTTTTGAAGGATTTAAAACAACATCCGCTCCTAGTTCTTTTGCTATTTTTAAACGGTCATCATTAATATCACTAACAATGGTACGAACACCTGAGTTTTTTAAGAATTGAACCGTTAATAGTCCTAAAATTCCAGCACCAATTACTACGCAATATTCACCTAGGCGTAAGTCTGCACGACGTACACCTTGCAACGCAATTCCTCCTAGTGTTACGGTAGAAGCTAATTTTAAATCCAAGCCTTCTGGGACTTTCATTACTAAGTTTTCAGGCACTACTACATATTCTGCATGATTGGCAATTCCGGCACCAGCAGCGGCAACTTTGTCACCAACTTGTATATTTTGAACACCTTCACCAACGGCAATGACAATTCCTGAGTTGGAATATCCTGTTGGTGTTCCGTATTTTACTTTTTGCTGTACTTTAGAGAAAGCTCGTGCAATTCCTTGCGATTTAGCAAGGTCGATTACTTTTTTTAAGTTTTCAGGTTGTTTAATGGCTCTCATCAATAGATTTTCTCCACTATTTCCAACACTTTTAAGTTCTGTACCTGCTGAGATACAGCTATATGATACCGCGATTAATACTTCTCCCGCTGATAATATTGGTGATGGCACTTCTTCTGCCATTACCTTTCCCTTTTTTATAATTGCTTGTAACATTATAGGTTTAATTCTTTTATGATATATTTTGCTAATTTTTCGTGCGCATCCGCATTGAAGTGCAATACGTCTATTTTGTCTCGTACACTTCCTTTGGTATATATTCCGAAGTTGTCTTTAGTTAATATATATGAAGCGTCTACGAATGCCACATTTTTTTGCTCACAATATTTTTTTACCGTTTCAACTAGGTTGTTGTATTGTGCTTTTTGTGGATATGCTGTTTTTTCGTTGTGATGCCAGAATGGTGTAAATAGTAATACGTTTTGTTCTTTGGTGGCTAACCCTGCTATATGATCAACCACAGCGAACATGTTTTGCTCAATGCGCTTCCACTCTGCCGTAGTGTACGTGTAAGTTACATTTTGACGCTCTTTTAGTTCTTCTTCAAAATCGGAGTTAGGTAATACATTATCTCCCAAAACCCCATCGTATAAAGGCTTTGCTATGATTTGATCAAACCACACTGTTCCCGTTCCTCCGTAAAATAAGACATGTGGTTTTATAGATTTTACTTTTTTGTCAAAACGAACACGTGTTGTTACTTTTTCCCAATCGTGTGTCCCTTTGTTGAAAGTCAATCCTTTGTAATGCCATTTGCTGGTACCATCTTCAAAGATTACTTGAAAGTCTATACAATACAGTTTTGTACTACTAGAAACGTTTTCAGCTTTACTCCAACCTTCAAATTCAAATGTATCTGTTGGCGTATCTAAAATAATGTCATTACCAAGCCATTTTGCATTTTGCGGATCTTTGTTGACAATTTTGATAGATTTTTTACCCGATTGTGCTGTTTCAGAAACCCAACCCGAAAGATTGTCTAAGTCTTGATTTACAGTAAACCAATACAAAGGTAAGTTTGTTTTAAAAACCTCTTCTGTTGCTTCTGTACCATCTTTTATACCTTTGAGTACTTTCGTTGTTTTGTCGCTTAGCCATGTTTTAATAGCAGCTCTTTTGCTGTAAATGTCAATATTGTCTTCTACGATTTTATCAACTGTTTCAGTTATTTGCGAATTTATATTCAGTGGAAATACCTCATCGCTTCCTGTATTGGTTGCTTCTTTTGTTACTACTTCATCAGTTTTTTCTAAAGAAGCGTAGGTTTTTCCTTGAATCGCTTTGATTGACGGTCTTAGTTTATCGGACAAGCAATCCCAAGGTGTTACCGATACCAAAACGCGCTCTGGATTGATAATTTCAGTTCCTTTGGTCGTCATGATCAACTTTTCTTTGGTCGTCATTCCACCTAAAGAAAGATTGTAAGTACTGTACCCTTTGCTGTTGTATCTTTCTATTTTTCTAGAGACTAGGCTTTGATACGCATCTTGAATTTCTTCACCTTGTACCACGCGCATTTGAGAAGAGCCAACGATGAGAAGTTTTTTATTGTCTGTATATTTTAGATTATTGAGTACTTTATCTATATCTTTTCCACTTGTAGGATCAAATGTGAGGTCGTTTGTTGCTATGAGTGAATCTACCAAAGCATAAGTTGAACTCGCCATTTTTTTGACACCTTCATTGAATTCTAAGTACGATTGCGCTTTTGGATCGCTCATAAAGGCCTTTTTGACCATAAAAGATAAGCCTAGAAAAAGTGCTACTGCAATGACTAATTGAATGATAAATAAACGATGTTCTTTTTTCATAGCCTTTAAAATTGAAAATAAATAAATGCTTGATTATCATCACTTCCAAATAAAATCACCATGAATATTGCCAATCCGAAGAGCGCTCCTTGTAGGTACGGATTTTTAAACATGTGATGTTGTTTTTCTTCCACTTCTTGGTAATATTTGGTTCCAAAGAAATGCCCGACAACCGTAATTGCTAACAATGCCACAAAAGCAATTGGAATTCTGTAATCGACAGATTCTTGGAAGGTAAACATGTTTTGCAATACTTGTGCGGCATCGCCAAATGTTTGTGCTCTAAAAAATACCCAAGTTACCATTACAAATATCATGGTTACCACCCACGCTCCAACAGTGTACGCAGATTGTCCAATTTTTGAAAATTTGAAATTGTCTGAGTATTTGGTTTTGTATAGTTTGTGGACAATTAATGCTGAGCCATGCAATCCGCCCCAAACGACAAAGTTCCAACTGGCACCGTGCCACAAACCACCAAGAAGCATGGTGAGCATTAAGTTTCTGTAATAAAATATTTTTTTAGATACTCTACTTCCTCCTAATGGAATAAATAGGTAATCTCGTAACCAAGATGATAGACTGATATGCCATTTTCTCCAAAAAACGGTAATATCGGTTGCGTTATATGGCATGTTGAAGTTTTCCATCAGGCGAAAGCCTAGTAACGCTGCCACACCAATTGCCATATCGGAATATCCAGAAAAGTCACAATAAATTTGAACACTGTATGCTGTAACACCAATCCAAGAAGAAAGCGTTCCGAATTGATCTGGATTTGCAAATAACGGATCTGAAAATTGTGCAATATTGTCGGCAATGACCACTTTTTTAACCAATCCTAAAAGGAAGTAATTTGCCGCTAGTTGAAAGTTAATGTCTTTAAAATACTGGTTTACTTTTAGTTGTGGGATAAAGTCAATAGCTCTTACAATAGGTCCCGCTACTAATTGCGGAAAGAAGGTTACGTATAATGAAAACTCAAAGAAGTCTTTGGAGGGCTTCATTTTTCCATAATAAATATCTATAGTATAACACATAGATTGGAAAGTGTAAAACGAAATTCCTACAGGTAGTATAACATCTACAAAGAAGTTAGAGCCTGTAATATCGTTTACAGTTCCTAGAAAGAAGTTTACATATTTAAAATAGGCTAAAAACCCTAAATTAGTTATCAAACTTATAACTAGATAGAATCGCTTTTGTTTTTGGGAGACACTGTTGTGTATTTTTTTTCCCGCAATATAATCGACTACCGTTGAAAATAGTATTAATAGAATGAATACTGGATTCCACGACATATAGAAATAATAAGACGCTAAAAGCAAGAATATGATTCTCGCTTTTAGTCTTTTGTCTTCATTTTTTATGCTGCCTAGTACAAACCAATATACTAAAAATACAATAGTAAAGAATACTAGAAAAAGAGATGTTGAAAATATCATCTAGCTATGTATTGATAAAATTACTTAGACAATTTAACTTCTCTAACCGTTAGCATTTTTTTGTTAATAACGCCTTGGTCATTGTAGAAGTAGAATTTTACTTGCGTAAAATCTTTTGGTTCTATTTCGAAATCATGTGCAATTACTACACCACCGTCTAAGCTGAATAGCTCACAAACCGCTGGTATTTGCTTTGATTTTCTTTTCACATAAATTTCCTCTTTAAATTTTGAAGGATCTTTTGCATAGAAAACCGCTGAAATTTTTAATGCCTCTACTTTGGCATAATCAGTGCCTGATTCTAAACCGTAAATAAGTTGGTATTTATCTCCTCCTTTACTTTCCAACGCAATAAAATCAACTTTAATATCGTCCGCAAACTCATAACCATTGTTAAAAATATAGTTCAATTGTTGCGGAACGTCCGCTAATTTTGGATATGTTGGTGTTGTTTCCTTTGGTGTTTCTACATCTGTTTTTGTATTATTTTTTGATGGGTCTGTTTTCTTTTTTTCCTCTGACCCACAAGCCATTAAAAAAAGACCTAAAACTAATACGAATGCTTTTTTCATAATTTTCATTTTATGTTTATTTGAATATTCCACAAAAATCTAACGTTTGTTTTACCTTTTCAGTATTTGCAAACTCTCTATGCGCCACCAAATATACAATAATATCTGCTTGTGCTATAGCATCTTCCATATCGTAGATGGTATAATTTTCGTGTTTTTTTATGTTTGGTTCAACTGCCAATACCTGAAAACCGTCAATAGAAAGCTTGTCAACTACTTGCAATGCTGGCGATTCTCTTAAATCGTCAATATTTGGTTTAAATGCCAATCCCATACACGCAATTTTTGCATCGCGTCCATTGTCAATTTTGAATTGTAAGGCTGTATTTTTTACCTTTTCAATTGCCCATTCTGTTTTGTAATTGTTGATTTCTCGTGCAGAACGAATGATTTTTGCTTGCGCTGGAAATTCAGAAACAATAAACCAAGGATCTACCGCAATACAGTGTCCACCAACGCCCGTTCCAGGTTGTAAAATATTTACACGTGGATGTTTGTTGGCTAAATTGATCAATTCCCATACATTAATGCCTGCTTCGTCACAAATCATTGATAATTCATTGGCAAAGGCAATTTGTACGTCTCTTGATGAGTTTTCTACCAACTTACACATTTCTGCGGTTTTAGAGTTGGTTTTGTGCAAAGTTCCTTTTACAAAATGTCTATAAAATTCTACTGCTTTCTCCGTCGATTCTGGATTGATACCACCAATAGCTCTATCGTTGTGTTCCAATTCGTAAATAACGTTTCCTGGTAAAACTCGCTCAGGACAATACGCCATGTATATTTTACCTTTCAACTCAGGACGCTCCGTTTCAATGACTTTTTGCATTTTTTCAGTAGTTCCTACAGGACTTGTCGATTCTACAATCACCAACGCGCCTTCTTTCAAGGTTGGCAACAACGCTCTTGTTGCTGCTTCAACATACGAAATATCTGGTTCGTAGTCGCCTTTAAAAGGTGTCGGAACCGCAATTAAATACACATCTGCTTCTACAGGTTTTGTGCTTGCTGTTAAAAATCCTTCTTTTACTACATAATGTACCAATCCATCTAAGTCTGGCTCCACAATGTGGATTTCTCCTTTGTTAATCGTATCTACTACATGTTGATGAATATCAACGCCTGTTACATTTATTTCTTTACTTGCTATTAACGCTGCTGTAGGAAGTCCAATGTATCCTAAACCTACCATTACAACGCTTGGTTTGTTCGTTCCCATGATGTTTTTTTAGTGTAATTTTGACATGTATGTTACAATCTTATCACAAGCTGTTCCATCTCCATACGGATTGTGCAATTTGCTCATTTTGTGATATGCTGATTCGTCTGTTAATAATTTATTTGCTTCGCTGATAATTTTCTCCGTATCGGTTCCTACCAATAAAACCGTTCCTGCGTCAACTGCTTCTGGACGTTCGGTAGTATCGCGCATTACCAATACTGGCTTTCCTAAACTTGGTGCTTCTTCCTGTACGCCGCCACTATCTGTAATGATGATGTGCGATTTGTCCATTAACCATACAAATGCAGGATAGGACAACGGATTAATCAATTTTACATTGTCAATATCAGCTAATAATTCGTAAACTGGCTTTTGTACGTTTGGATTTAAGTGTACAGGATAAATGATTTGTGTGTCTGGATGATCGGTGGCAATTTGCTTTAATGCAGTACAAATATTGATAAATCCTTGTCCGTGATTTTCTCTACGATGTCCCGTTACCAAAATCAAACGTTTGGAAGTGTCCAACACTTCTTTTACGTCTTCGATTTCTTGGTCTTGGAAACCGTCTGATTTTACTTTGGCTGCACTAAAATGCAAGGCATCAATGACCGTATTTCCAGTAATCAATATGTTTTCATCTGCTACATTTTCGTTGCGCAGATTGTTTTTTGAAGTTTCTGTTGGAGAAAAGTGATAATCACAAATACTTCCTGTCACACAACGATTGATTTCTTCTGGAAAAGGAGAACGCTTATTGAACGTTCGCAATCCTGCTTCTACGTGACATACTTTTGCGCCCGAGTAAAACGCTGCAATACTCGTTGCCATTGTCGTAGTCGTATCGCCATGAACATATACGTAATCTGGTTGAAAATCTTCCAACACAGGTTTTAAGTTTGTAATAATATCCGCCGTTAAACCATATAAATTCTGATTTGGCTTCATTAAGTCCAAGTCATAATCTGGCGTAATTTCAAAGAATGAAAGTACCTGATCCAGCATTTCTCTATGCTGTGCCGTGATACAAACTTTTGTTTCAAAAGTGTCTTGGTGTTTTAAAAATTCTTTTACCAGTGGTGCCATTTTGATAGCTTCTGGTCGTGTACCAAATACAATTAGGTTTTTTTTCATCAGTTTGTTTTTGTTCTTTTATTTAGTATTACGGCTATAATCTTTCGGTTACTATTTGTTTTGGGAAGAAATTTTTCGCGTCAAAAATAATACATCCTGCTTTAAAAAAGGGAGTTACGTCAATTTTATTGAAACTTTTGTGCGCAACTGCCAAAATAATCGCCCTAGTGTCATTTGAAATAGACGAAACCAAGTCAATATTGTATTCCTTTTTTACTTCAGAAGCATTGACATTATCGTCAAATACTTCTACTTCAATTCCATATTCTTCCAACTCGTGTACAATGTCAATAACGCGCGTGTTTCTGATATCGGGACAGTTTTCTTTAAACGTAATTCCCAATATAGTCACTTTTGCGCCTTTGATGAGTTTTTCTTGTTTAATCATGAGCTTTACCACGCGTTCTGCGATATATTTACCCATGTTATCGTTTATTTTTCTTCCTGCTAAAATAACTTGCGGAAGGTAGCCTACACTTTTGGCTTTGTGTGTTAAATAATACGGATCTACACCAATGCAATGTCCGCCCACCAAACCTGGTGTAAACGGTAGAAAATTCCACTTTGTTCCTGCCGCTTCCAACACTTCGTGCGTGTCAATGCCTAGTTTTCCAAAAATCAATGCCAACTCGTTGACAAACGCAATGTTGATATCGCGTTGAGAGTTTTCAATCACTTTGGCAGCTTCCGCAACTTTGATAGACGATGCTTTGTACGTACCAACTGTGACAATGCTTTTGTATAAAGTATCAATCGTTTCAGCAATTTCTGGCGTGCTTCCCGAAGTCACTTTCACAATATTGTTCACTCTGTGTTTTTTGTCGCCTGGATTGATTCTTTCGGGAGAATACCCACAAAAGAAATCTGTATTAAACTTCAATCCGCTTTGCGCTTCTAAAATTGGTACGCAAACTTCTTCGGTACACCCTGGAAACACGGTAGATTCATAAATGACAATATCTCCTTTTTTTAACACGGAACCGACTAAGGTTGAAGCCGCTTCAATTGGTGTTAAATCTGGAAATTTATGTTCCGTAATTGGTGTTGGTACCGTTACAATGTAGATGTTTGCTTGCGCGATGTCTTCCGCTTTATAGGTGTATTGCAAGCTTGAAGCTTCTCGCAATTCCGCTTCGCTGACTTCTAGCGTATGATCTTTTCCTTGTTGCAATTCGTCAACACGTGCAGCATTGATGTCAAATCCGATGACTTGATAGCCTTTTTTGCTGAATTCGACAGCCAATGGCAATCCAACATATCCTAAACCTATTATGGAAAGTATTTTATTTGTCATTGGTTGCTGCTTGCTGTTTAAAAAAATCGTACGTAATGGCTAAACCATCGCGTACGCTATATTTCGGATGGTATCCTAATATTTTTTTAGCTTTTGAAATATCGGCTAGTGAATCACGTACATCACCTATTCTACTTTCGCCATGTTGTGCTTCTACAGTACTTTTTGTGATGCTTTTAATATTTTTCCACAAATCGTTCACACTGATACGATCGCCAACCGCTACATTAATTACTTCATGCTGTGTAATTTCTGCAAATAGCGCTTTCATATTTGCCTGTACTACATTTTCGACAAAAGTAAAATCTCTCGTTTGATTTCCATCACCATTGATTGTTACGTTTGTGTTATGTATTCCTGCGTTGAAAAATAGTGGAATTACGGCTGCATACGCACCTTTTACGTTTTGTTTTGGTCCAAAAACATTGAAATAACGCAATCCGACGGTATGAAAGTCAAAATGTGTTGAGAAATTGTCTGCGTACAGTTCGTTTACATATTTCGTAATAGCATACGGAGATAAGGGTTTTCCAATGATTTCCTCCTGTTTTGGCAATGCTTTGCTATCTCCATATGTACTGGAAGACGCTGCATACACCATGCGTTGTACGCCAGCATCACGCGAAGCTAATAACATGTTTAAGAATCCCGAAATGTTCACTTCATTCGTAGCAATTGGATCATTGAATGAGCGCGGAACAGAACCCAACGCCGCTTGGTGTAATACAAAGTCCATTCCCGCGACAGCGTTTTTACAAGTTCCCAAATCGCGAATATCACCTTGCATGAATTCAAAATTTGGATGCGATTCAAATTCGGCAATATTGTGTTTAAAACCTGTTGCCAAGTTGTCCAATACACGTACTTTTTTGGCGTTATGTTTGAGTAAATATGCTACCAAATTAGCACCAATAAATCCGGCACCGCCCGTGATTAAAAAACTGTACGTATGTAGGTGTGTTGGGTAATATGCTTCTTGATACATGTTGCTATTATTCGCTGCAAAACTAGCTATAAATTTTAATACTAGGAAATAATTGACTTTTCTGGGGAAATACCCTTTTTGGAAAGGGTTTTTTCCCTTTTTATTTTATCCTACTTTTCGAACAAGAAACCACGGATTTAGTAGATTTTCTTTGTTGTATTTTAGTGGTTTTTGCGTTTCTAAGTTGTAGACTTCCAATCCGACTGCGTTGCAAATGGCATGTCCAGCCGCGGTGTCCCACTCCATTGTTGGCGCATATCGCGGATAGTACGAGGCTTGTCCTTCTGCCATTAAACAAAATTTTAACGAGCTTCCCGCCATGATAAGATTGACTTCTTTGCCTTCTGTTTCCAACGAATCAATTAAGTCCAACACTTTTTGATTGGTATACGAATGACTAGAGGTGAGTGTAATTTCATCATCGCTTTCTTCCGCGGCAAATATTTGTGTAGCGTTTGGAAGCATGTCACGCGTTAAAGTATGTTCATCTAGCTGTAACTTGAATGCTTTTTTTTCTGCCGTAATGGCATAATACAACGTTTTTACTGCTGGAATGTAAATGACGCCTAACAACGCTTTTCCGTCTTCAACCAACGCAATATTTACCGTAAATTCCCCATTTCGTTTGATGAATTCTTTCGTGCCGTCTAGCGGATCGACAATCCAGCATTGTTGCCAGTTTTTGCGAATTTCATACGCCGCGTGTTCGCCTTCTTCACTTAGTACAGGAATATTGGTAGATGCCAAGGCTTTTTCAATATAAGCATTCGCGGTTTTATCAGCAATCGTAACAGGCGAATCGTCTGCTTTTTTTTCGACAGCTACAATTTGATTTTCGTAAATATCCATAATAATTCCGCCTGCATGAACAGCAGTTTCTATGGCGGTATGTAGATATTCGTTCATCAAATTATTGGTGATTTTTCATGAGATTTCGCAAACTTTCTTGCCAAGAAATCGTTTCAATAATGTTTCTCACTTTGGTTTTGTCTAGCACACTGTTTTTTGGGCGTGCTGCTTTGGTTTTATAAGTATCCACAGGTTTTAACGAAGGTTGGTCGGCTTCCGCCAGATGAAGATTTTGAATGATTTCTTTCGTAAAATCATACCAAGTGGCTTCTCCATCGTTACTAAAGTGATAGATGCCGTAATCCGTATTGTTTGTCTGGATGATTTTTACAATTAATGCTGCCAAATCGTTCGCGTTGGTTGGCGTTCCTGTTTGTTCGGTGGTAATGGTCAAATTTGCCTTTTCTTTGGCTTTTTGCACCATGGTTTTGTAGAAATTCTTCCCAAATTCTGCATACAACCACGACGTTCGAATGATAAAATACGCATCAAATACTTCTTGAATGTATGTTTCTCCTTTCAATTTAGACGCGCCATACACGCTGATTGGATTTGTGGCATCGGTTTCTACATAAGGCGATGTTTTTTCACCGTCAAATACATAATCGGTTGAAATATGGATGAGTGTTGTATTATGTTTTTTACAGGCTTCCGCCAGATGTTTTGCTGCTTCCGCGTTGACTAAAAATGCTTTGTCTTCTTCATCTTCTGCGAGTTCTACATTGGTATACGCAGCGCAATTTACACAATAATCAAAATGCTGATTTTCAAAGAATTCTTGTACTTTTTTCGTATCCGTAATGTCCAATTCATTAATCGACGCAAAGTGAAAGGCAATATCCGTATGTTGGGTTTGTATTTTTTGAATACATTGTCCTAATTGTCCATTTGCACCTGTGACCAAAACCGTTTTCATAGCGAGAGCATTTTCAGGTTTGGCAATAGTTTGTCTTTGTCAGATAGCATGATTTCATCATCATCAAGCATCCAATCTATCGCAATGTCTGGATCGTTGTAAATGATGCCTGATTCTGCTTCTTTGTGGTAAAAATTATCACATTTGTACGCAAAAATGGTATTGTCTTCCAACACGGCAAAACCATGCGCAAATCCTCTTGGCACAAAAAGCTGCTTGTTGTTTTCTGCGTTAAGAATGATGGAAAAGTGTTGTCCAAAAGTTTCAGAATCTGGACGAATATCAACCGCAACGTCTAATACTTCTCCACGAATGACACGTACCAGTTTTGCTTGTGCGTGTTCGCCTTTTTGAAAGTGCAATCCGCGCAATACGCCTTTTTGAGAAATGGATTGATTGTCTTGAACAAAATGAACTTTTGCTGGAAATTTTTGCTCGTTATAACTTTCCATAAAACTTCCTCTAGCATCCCCAAATACTTGAGGTTCTAGGACAAAACAGCCTGCTAATGGTGTGTTTGTTATTTTCAAGACCTTATTATTGTATTTCTAATAGATGTTTTCCGTAACCGCTTTTTAGCAATGGCTCCGCAAGGGCATCTAGTTGTTTTTTGTTGATGAATCCCATTCGATAGGCAGCTTCTTCAATGGCTCCAATTTTGAGTCCTTGACGTTCTTCAATGACTTGCACAAATTGCGAAGCTTGCATGAGCGAATTGAACGTTCCTGTATCTAACCAAGCGGTTCCTCTATCGAGAATACTTACGCTTAGTTTTCCTTTTTCCAAGTACACACGATTGACATCCGTGATTTCAAGTTCGCCTCTTCCACTTGGCTGGATGTTTTTGGCAATGTTCACGACTTCATTATCATAGAAATAAATCCCTGGAACTGCATAGTTTGATTTTGGCGTTTCGGGCTTTTCTTCAATAGAAATTGCATTGCCGTTTTTGTCAAATTCTACTACTCCATAACGCTCTGGATCGTGAACGTGATAGGCATAAATGATACCGCCATCAGGGTCGTTATTGGCTTGTAATAAGTCGGACAATCCTGAACCGTAAAATATGTTATCACCCAAAATAAGCGCCACTTTATCATCGCCAATAAATTCTTCACCAATGATGAATGCTTCTGCTAATCCATTCGGTGCTTCTTGTACTTCGTACTGAAATTCGCAACCGAATTGCGTGCCATCGCCTAAGAGTTTTTGGAATAATGGTAAATCTTGCGGTGTGGAAATAATCAATATTTCACGAATTCCCGCGCTAATGAGAGTTGAAACAGGATAGTAAATCATCGGTTTGTCATATACAGGCATAAGTTGCTTGCTTACTGCGAGTGTAAGTGGATGCAATCGTGTGCCTGAACCGCCGGCTAATACTATTCCTTTCATGTTTGTTTTATTGTTTTTGATATTTTTTCAAATACCATTCAATCGTTTTTAAAATACCCGATTCAAAGGTTTCTTCCGCTTTCCAGCCGAGTTCGTTTTCTATTTTACTAGCGTCAATGGCATAGCGAAAATCGTGTCCTGGTCGGTCTTTTACAAAAGTTATTTGTGCTTTGTATGAGGTTTCTTTTGGACGCAATTCGTCTAGCAGTTCACAGATAGTGTTTGCAATGTACACATTGGTACGTTCGTTTCGTCCGCCAATATTGTAGGTTTCGCCCGCTGTTCCTGTTTGATACACTAGGTGAATTCCTTTGCAATGGTCTAACACGTATAACCAATCGCGAATGTTTTTTCCATCTCCATAGATTGGAATGTTTTCACCTGTAATTGCTTTTCGAATGATGGTTGGAATCAACTTTTCATCGTGCTGTTTTGGTCCGTAATTGTTAGAACAGTTGGTTGTTACAACGTTCATTCCGTAGGTGTGAAAGTAACTGCGCACAATAAAATCAGACGACGCTTTGGACGCGCTATACGGACTATTCGGTGCATACGAGGTTGCTTCTGTGAACAATCCGGTTTCTCCCAACGTTCCGTACACCTCATCGGTTGAAATGTGGTGAAAACGACAGTTTTCATAGCCTTTTTTCACCTGATTAGGTCCGTTCATCCAATGTTTTTTAGCAACATCTAGCAAATTGAATGTTCCAAAGATATTGGTTTGGATAAACGCATCCGGATTTGTAATGGAATTGTCTACATGCGATTCGGCAGCAAAGTGAATAACGGCTTTAAAATCATACGTTTCAAACAGTTGTTCAATCAAGTTTCTATCACAAATATCACCTTGCACAAAGCTATAGTTTTTGTGCTGTTGTACTTCTTCTAAATTTGCTAAATCTCCTGCATAGGTTAGCTTATCAATATTCACAACGGTCGTACCTTGGTGTTGTTCCAAGAAATACGGAATATAGTTTGCACCTATAAATCCTGCTCCTCCCGTTATGAGTACGGCGTTTTTAGGCATTTAGTTGTTTATTTTCTGCGTATGTGTTTAGGTATTTGTTTAATTCTCTGAGTAGAATAAAAATTAGCAAGAGTGCAATTGTTACCAATGGAATTTTGTATAAATACTTATCGTGAAAATCTCTTAATTCAATTCCTTCAGAAAATGTACTTAATACATTTACTGTATTTCTATTTAATTCTTTTTCTCTTTCTATCTCAGCCAATCTGCCTAGAATTTCTTTATCTAACGTAAATAATTCTATTTCGTTTGTTTTGATACCTGTTGAACTCATTTGAATTTGTGTTTGTGCCTGACTTGTCTTTTTGGCTTCACTTCGAATGGCTTCGTTATACACACCACGTAAAGTATCAATTTTTTCTAAACGTTTTTTCAACGCTTCTTCCTCTTGTTCAAGAGTTTTGTATAATACTTTCTTTTTCGTTTTAACATAGTCATTTTCTAAATCGAGAGAAATGATTTTATCTCCTAATTTATTGAAAACATTTTTCTCTAAAGCGGCTACACCAATGCGATGCGTAGCAGCAGATGATGGACTGATGTTGTTTTTGAATTTATCAAACGTTATTTTATCAGCTACGTTAACACTATCTGTTTCTTTCATGAAAGCATTATACAACCTCAACGATTGTACTTCTGTAATGATAGGATCAATATTTACCGTTAATAGCTGATTTGCTTGACTTGGAGTAATCTCGAAAATTTCAGAAAGTCGTAAACTATCTGATTCTTGTATTAAACTATTGTAGTATTGAACGTTAGAGTATAACTGTTGTTCACTTTCATAATTCAATTTTACAGTCATATTTGCTCCATATACTTTGGGTTGTCTTGAGTCAACAAACCAACCAATAGTAATACTTAGTATTCCTATGATAACAAACTTTAACACATGTTCTCTAAATACAATTAGAGTTCGTATCAATAAATCAAGTAAGATTAGTAAAGAGTTGCGAAGAAACGCGAAAAAACGACTAAATCCGCGTCCAATCATTCTAAATAACTCGCCTAAATCTATTTCGGTAGATTTTTCTGGTTTGCTATTTTCTGTATTTTGAATATTTTCACTCATATTCGTATTATTAGTTGTTAAATAGTTGTTCTAATATTTTTCTTGTAATTAAATACGTTGGTTTTACGCCTGTTGTTCCCAATCCGCCCGAAGCCAATGTACTTCCTGTTTCTAACGGATTATCAGAAGCATAATAGGCATAACGCACTTTTACATTTTCCGTGATACTTCTACGTATTTTAGATGCCGATTGAATGGCTTTTTGATAGTGCGCACCTTCCATTTCGAGTCCAATGACATTCCAAGTAGAATCGTAAAAGAATTTTAGAATGTCTTTGTTTTGCAACGAAGTTCCCAAAACGGTAATCATAGAGCCTTCAAAGACTTGCAATCCGTGACCTTCCAAATCTTCTTTGGTCAATTCGTTTTCAAAAGGATAGTTGTCCGCAGTACCTTCAAATATATGTGCCGACGGAATCATGATATCTCCTTTTCCTCCTTCCAAAATTCCTGCTTTTCCCATAATAGAAATAGACGCTACGTTCAAGTATTCTTTTTGGGTTTGGTCGTCGCTTGTATAGGGTTTTAAAAACTCATCTATAGTTTCATAGGCTTGCTCTCCAAAGGCATAATCCATCACAAACAACACAGGTTTTTCAGCGTCACTTTCCGCACAACAGGTGTACGAGGTTTTGCTAAAATCTATTTTGGCTGTATCAAAAATTTGCACGTCAATATTGGTTCCCGATTCGTCTTTTATGTACATCATTCCCTTCTTCAACGCTTCTTTTTCTACTTTATTTCGAAGCGGACTGTTTTCAGAAGTACTCAACGCTTCAAATATATCAAATTCGTCTGTAGTGTTGAGTTGTTTTTGCAACAATTTTGGTGCAAATATAGAGTTCATCACACTGTGCATGTTGGCACTGATGATGTGAATAGGTCTGTGTAATAATTGATGGTCTTTGAGGACTTTTTTAATATTATTTGCCCAAACTTCTCCGTGAATATGATGTCCCAAACGCTCGCGCAACACAGGACTAAACGTAATAGTTCTTTTTTCACCTGTAGTCACTTCCTTGATAGCCAATTTTCCAAGCCAGTAGATAATATTTAAAAAACGCTCCGGATTTTCTTTGGTCGAAAATGTTTTGTGCGCGTCTAAAATTTCTTCAAACGTTCTGCCTAAAATATTTGCGGTATGCGTGATGGCAACTTCGCGTTCTGCTTGTGTTAGCTTTTTCTTTTTATCAACGGCTTGTGCCAATTTTACCCAATCGCGCGTAGTTTCTCCGTCTTCACTAATCAAAACACGTTCGCTAATTTTGTGCGATTCGATGAATAAAAACGTCAAATGCGTTAAAATATCGTAGATTTCCGAACGCCCGCGCGTGATTTCAATATTCATCTGCTCAGCGTCAATTCGGTAACAATTTCTACGTCTTTTTGGTGGAATGATAACTTTAAAGTGTGAATTTTTGAAACCTTCGTCAGAAGTTAAATTGATAAAACGGCATTCTTCAATGCCAACTGGCAAACGGTCAATTACGTACAATAAACCATTAATTTCCGCCTTTTTATCAGCAACAGAGCCGTAGATTTCGGGACGTAACAATAGCAACGATTCACGCAATGTTTCTCCAGAAACGCCCATCGGTTTGTAAAATCCGCGATTGAATAAATGGCGCATGGTGATATACAAACGTTCAATGGCTCCTGATGATTCTTGGGCTCTTGTTCTTTCGTGTACTTTGATGTTACTCATATAAAGTTTTTCCGCACAAAAATACAAGTTAATTTGATATTTCTAAGCTTTTTTGTGTTTCGTTAGCAATTCCGCTATTTTTCTATCGTTTGACAATCTAGGAATTTTATTTTGTCCACCCAATTTTCCAATGGATTTCATATAGTTTTGAAAGCCGTCTTTTTCAATTTTTGTGATGCGTAAACGCTGCAATATTTTCCCATCAATGAGGTCAAAATAGTAACTGTTTTGCTGTTGTAAAGAGACATCAATTATTTCTGCAAATTTTTCTAGGTCTGAGGGCTCTTTTTCAAATTCGATAAACCATTCATGATACGGCAATCCTTTTTCAGGATTTATTTGTGGCGCCACCGTAAATTCATTAATGCTTGCGCCCGATTGTTGCAAGGCGTCGTGCAAGGCTTGTTCTACTTCCTTTCCAATCACATGTTCGCCAAACGCCGAAATAAAATGCTTGATTCTACCCGAAACAATGACTTTATACGGTTTTGTAGAAGTAAACTCGATGGTGTCTCCAATATTGTACGCCCAAAGTCCCGCATTGGACGAAATAATCATGACATAATTCACGCCAATTTCTACGTCTTTTATGGTGATTCGTGTTGGATTTTCATCAAAAAACTCTTCTGCTTTGATAAATTCATAGAAAATTCCAGCGTTTAGCTGCAACAGCATTCCTTTGTCATCTTGTTTGTCTTGAAAGGCAAAGAATCCTTCGCTAGCAGGATATAATTCAATGCTGTCTACTTTTCTACCAATGAGATTTTCAAATTTGTTACAATAGGGTTCAAAATTGACACCACCATAAATAAAGAGCTTGAAATGCGGAAAAACTTCGCCTACTTTTTTGCCCGTTCGCGCTTCTATACGCTCAAAATACATTTGTACCCACGACGGAATTCCGCTAATAATCGCCATTTTTTCGTGCAGCGTTTCATTAACAATGGCTTCTACTTTGGTTTCCCAATCTTCAATGCAATTGGTTTCCCAACTTGGCATTCTGTTTTTTTGCAAATATCCAGGTACATAATGCGCTACGATTCCTGAAAGTCGTCCGAGTTTTACGCCGTTTTTTTCTTGTAATTCGGGACTTCCTTGTAGAAAAATCATTTTTCCATCTACAAAATCGGTGTTTCCCGTTTCTGCAATGTAGAGTAAAATTGCGTTTCGAGCAGCTTCTACATGTGTCGGCATGGATTCTTTAGTGATAGGAATGTATTTGGCACCCGAAGTTGTGCCTGAAGTTTTGGCAAAGTATAACGGTTGTCCTTTCCAGAGAATGTCTTTTTCGCCTGCTACAACCTTATCTACATAAGGACGCAAGGCTTCATAATCGCGAATAGGAACGCGCTTTGCAAAATCGGCATGTGAGTGAATGTTTCCAAAATCATGATCCTTTCCAAAAGCAGTATGTGCGGCGTCTTTGATGAGTTTTTGAAAGACTTTTTCCTGCGTTTGCACAGGGTTGTTTGCCCATTTTGACACTTTTCGTTGAATGTACTTTGCAAAAGGTTTCGCTAAAAGAGCTTTGATTGATTTCATGTGTGTATGCGTTCTTGCGTAAATCAGCTATCCGTTGTTATAGGGTAAAATCGATAAACGATTCTGGGTCAATAGAATATCCTTCGCTCCACAGTTCGAAGTGCAAATGCGGTCCTGTGGTCAATTCTCCTGTATTTCCAACACGTGCAATCACTTCGCCTGCAGTCACCAAATCGCCTTGTTGTTTGGTGAGTGATGCATTGTGTTTGTACACTGATATTAAATTGTTAGGATGTTCTATAATGATGACATATCCTGTAGCGGCTGTCCATTCGGAAAAAATGACCATTCCGTCTGCTGTTGCTTTTACAGGTGTATCTTTGGGTACCACTACATCTACGGCAAAGTGTTTTTCTTTCGAATTGTATTTTTGTGTAATGTCTCCCTTTACAGGAGGAAACAGTTTAAAGTTGACTTTGGCAGTAGCGGTTTCAAACAGATTGTATTTGTCTTCTTGCGCAACTTCTTCACGCAGTAATGAATCTTGTTTGCTAGGCGCTAAGTTTACATCTTCAGGATCAATTTCAAACGATTTGTACAGTGAATCTTTATTGATGTTCTCGCTTTTTATTTCTCCCGTAAGGACATTTCGAATAGAATGCAAATACACAGAGTCGCGACGCACGACTTGTTGTAGCGAGTCAATTTTTTCATTCAAGTTTATCGCCTTTTGCTTTAATGCCGTTGACGAATAGCCTGGAATGTATTCTCGCAAGGACGTAAACGCAATTAAAAACGTCGTTAATACAATGAGCAATATTGCTGAAAAAGCAACCAATACAAACACATTTAATCGTGTGAGTTTAAAAGAAATACGCTCTTCAAACGTATCTTCATTTAAAATCACTAGGCGATACTTATGCAAAAGTTTCTTTTTGAGTCGCTGCCTTTTTTGTTTATCTTTTGCCATGGATACAAACTTAAAAATAAAAATAGTAGGTTTATAGTGTATGAAAGTGTTTTTTTTGTGCTTCTGTAGCGCTAGGTATCTATTTATTTTTACCTTTGTAACTTAAATACGAATCATTATGATGTCATTACATATGTTTTTAGCCATTCCAGGAGGAACTTCAATTATCTTAATTGTGGTTGTTGTATTACTTTTATTTGGAGGAAGAAAGATTCCAGAATTAATGCGCGGCTTAGGTAGCGGAATTAAAGAGTTTAAAGATGCTACGAAAGGAGACGACGACACAAAGAAAGTAGAGAAAGAATAGGTTTCTATTTGATATAAAAAATACTAAATCCACACTATTGTAGTGTGGATTTTTTTGTTTGTATTAAAATTTAATGAGTTTTCTTAAATAAGGTGTTCTGTTATTTAAAATTAATTAAAAAAAATTAAATAACTTTGTTTTTAATTAATTAGATTTAGTAATTGTTTATAAATATTAACAATAATGAAAGATTTTTTAGCTGGTCATTATATTAGTCAAGGTTCATATAAAAGTTTCATTCCTTCTAAAATAAATCGACAATGGAAATTAGAGAGTATTGAAGTGATTGATTTATTGAGTAAAGCTGATAGACAGCTAGGAAGATTGGACATGTATTCAGAATATATTCCAAACATAGACTTATTTATAAGTATGCATGTTTTAAAAGAAGCTACTCAATCAAGTAAGATTGAAGGAACCAAAACCAATATAAAGGAAGTTTTACAGGAAAAAGAGATGATTGCAGAAGAAAAAAGAGATGACTGGGAGGAAGTTCAAAACTACATTTCGGCATTACATTCTGCTATAGAAGAATTGGAAAAAATTCCATTTTCATCAAGATTAATAAAGAATACTCACAAAATACTGTTAAAGGGAGTTAGAGGTAAGCATAAAATTCCAGGAGAATTTAGGACTAGTCAAAACTGGATAGGAGGAGCATCAATTGCTGATGCTATCTTTATTCCTCCAATACATACTGAAATACAAAGCTTAATGAGCGATTTGGAAAAATTTACACACAATGAAGAAACAATTTTTCCAGATTTATTAAAAATCGCCTTAATCCATTATCAATTTGAAACTATTCATCCTTTTTTGGATGGTAATGGTAGGGTTGGACGATTAATGATCACCTTATATTTAGTCGAAAAAAGAATTTTAAAAAAACCTATCCTTTATCTGTCAGATTTTTTTGAAAAAAACAGAAGTTTATATTATGATAACTTAATGATTGTTAGAGAAAAAAGTGATATCAAACAATGGTTTAAATTTTTTTTAGTAGGTGTCATAGAGACGGCTAAAAATAGCATCGAAACTTTTGATAAAATACTCAAGCTTCAAAAAGAAGTAGATGAAAAACTTGAAAAGTTGGGAAGCAGGATGAATAATGGAAAATTAATTATAAATTATATGTATAAACAACCCATTATTAATGCTCAGAAAGTCCAAGAGGTAATTGGTTCATCCATGCCGACTGCTTACAAAATTCTATCAGAATTGGAATCCTTGAATATATTAAAAGAAATGACTGGAGCTAAAAGAGGAAAACAATATTGGTTTCCAAAGTACATTAGAATTTTCTCGTAATGTTGTTTTTATAAACCTCGATTCAATCAATCATAGACAACTGAATTCGCTTTCTAGCTTCATCAACCTCAACCACTGTTACCACAACATGTTGATGTAGTTTGACAACAGCATTGACATCGCTGATAAATTCGTTTGCCAACTTGGAAATGTGTACCAAACCACTTTCTTTGATGCCAATATCAACAAAACAACCAAAATTGGTAATGTTATTCACAATTCCAGGTAAGGACATGCCAACTTTGACATCTGCAATGGTTTTTACATTTGGATCAAATTCGAAGAGTTTGGCTGCTTTTCTTGGGTCAACGCCTGGTTTTTCGAGTTCTTTAACGATGTCGTTTAATGTGGGCAATCCTATGGTTTCTGTGCAATATTTCTCTAATTGAATATTGTTTAAAACCGCTTTGTTACCAATCAATTCCTCAACGGAAAGCTTCACGTCTTTTGCCATTTTTTCTACAATATGATAACTTTCTGGATGCACGGTAGAATTGTCCAACGGATGTTTGGCGTCGGTAATTCGCAAAAACGCCGCCGCTTGCTGAAACGCTTTGGGTCCTAAACGCGGAACCTCTTTTAAGCTATTTCGCGACTCAATTTTTCCATGTTCCGAGCGATAATTCACAATGTTTTCCGCCAAATTCACACCAATTCCAGAAACGTAACTCAACAAGGCACTACTCGCCGTATTTACATTGACACCAACTGCGTTTACACAGCTCATGACGACAGTGTCCAATTCTTCTTTTAACTTGGTTTGATCCACATCGTGCTGGTATTGTCCCACGCCAATTGCTTTTGGATCAATTTTTACGAGTTCTGCTAACGGATCTTTCAATCGTCTTCCAATAGAAACGGCACCACGAACCGTAACATCATAATTCGGAAACTCGGCGCGTGCAATTTTAGAAGCCGAATACACAGACGCGCCAGCTTCATTCACCACAAATACTTGCAAATCGCAATCAAATTGAATTTTCTTCACAAAGAATTCTGTTTCGCGTGAAGCAGTTCCGTTTCCAATCGCAATTGCCTGAATTTTATAGGCATTGACCAGCGAACGAATTTTTTTGCCAGCCTGAGCTGTTTCTCGCTGCGGCGGATGCGGATATATATTTTCATTATGTAATAAATCGCCTTGCTCGTCCAAACACACTACTTTACAACCCGAAACAAATCCTGGATCGATTGCCAACACACGTTTTTGACCTAACGGCGCGCCTAATAATAATTGTTTCAAATTATCCGCAAATACCGAAATTGCCGTCGCATCAGCTTTGGCTTTGGCTTCGTTCATAACTTCATTGACAATCGCTGGCGACAATAAACGTTTGTATGCATCTTCAATAGCGATAAAAATTTGGTCGGTACACGATGTCACGTCAGTTTTGATAATCATTCCGTCGATAATATGTAGTGCTTCTTCTGTATCGACTTCCACTTTTAGTTTGATAACACCTTCGTTTTCGGCGCGAAGCATTGCCAACAATCGGTGCGAAGGCGTTCGATGAAGCGATTCGCTCCAGTCAAAATATTGTTTGTATTTCTGCGCTGTATCATCGTCTTTTTTTGCTTTGACTGCTTTGGTCGTTATTGTTGCTTTTCGTTGATAGAGGCGTCTTATTTTGTTCCGAACGTATTCGTTTTCGTTAATCCACTCCGCAATAATATAACGTGCACCTTCTAGCGCTTTTTCAATTGATGCTACCTCACCTTTTACAAAACGCTGCGCCGCATGTTCCACATCTTGGTGTTGTTGTTTCATGATGATTTTTGCCAGTGGTTCCAATCCGTTTTCTCTAGCAACAGACGCTTTGGTTTTGCGCTTCTTTTTAAAAGGCAAGTACAAATCTTCTAGCGCTGTCAAGGTTGTAGCTTTCGCGATTTTTTCCTGTAATTGTGGAGTTAAGGCATCTTGTTCTGCAATCGCTTTTAAGATGGCTTCGCGTCGTTTTTCAAGTTCTTCAAACGCCGTTTTCAGTTTTACGATTTGACCTATTTGCACTTCATCCAAATTTCCTGTCATTTCCTTACGATAGCGCGCTATGAAAGGAATGGTACAATCTTCGTTGAGCAATTCAATGGTTTTTAGAATGCTTCGTTCTGGCAGCGACAATTGGGATTGTATGTAGTGAAGTAAGGTCATTTCTTTTATATTGAAAATTTAAAGAATTGAATGATTTTTTAAGACTTGCAATGTACTAAAAAAGCACCTAAGTGTTCCCTTAGATGCTTTTCATTTTTTAACGTGAGTTTGATATAACTATTTTATTATGTGACTGATTACTAATAGATTATACTCAATGTCAAATCGAGCATTATCGTAGATACCGAGCTTAGCTCACGAGATTCCTTTGAAATTATCAATTCTTAGCTCTTCTCGACTGCACTCGATTTGACAATTAGTGATTTCTTAAGTCGAACTCACATTCTTTTAGTATTATCAGCTGTTATTTTTGAATCTTCAACGATTTTAGAATCGCCTCTATTTCAAACATAAAATCGCGTTTGTCTTCTGATGGTGCAAAAGTAAATCCTTCCACGACTACCAAACGATTATTGGCTTTGTCTTCTACTGCGTAATTGATAAACGGTCCTGCCATTTGATAGCCATAAATTTCCCACATTCCTTTGGTTTCAAAAGCAAATTTTCCATCGATTTCTGCTTCGTACAAATACGGCGCATAGGCTTTTTCCGTAATCATATACATCGTTTTAGGATCTTTTCCTGGCACATACGCTTCTCCGATAGAATCGCGCATTTGAATAATAGCATCAACCGTAGCATCGCCTTTTGGAATGCTTCCGTACGGCATGGTGTATGCTATGATATTCATGGTGCCATTTTTTACTTTTCGCTCGTACCAAACAAAGTTGTCTTCCTTTTTTACCATTTTGTAAACAGATGGAATGTTGAGCGATATTCCGAAAGTTTCTTCCAAGGTTTTGTCATTGCTCAATGCATTGTTGATGAATCGTTGCTTAGAAATTAATTCGTTATTTTTAAAGACTTCAATAGCACTTTCAGCATTTTCATTGAGTTGCTGAATGATTTCATCTTCCGAACCAGACACGTAAATAATTCTTTGCGGTTTGGCGAATACATTTTCGCGTACTTCGTATTGTTTCTTGTCGGACGATTCAACTAGTAATACACTTCGGTAGTGTGTGATAATTCCTTGAAAAAGCTCTGGATTGATTTGTTTTAGAGAAAATAATGGTTCTTCCATTGGCAAACCATCTGTTGGAGCTCCGTATATGTTGCGAATGCTGTCTCCAATTTTTCCTTTCCATTGATCCACATCCATAACTACAGCGAGCATGTTTACCTTTCCTGCTGATAATGGTAAATATTGTGCTGCAACGTCTTTATTTTTTGGATCTTCGCATGAAGCAAATAGCGCCAAAACGAATAAAAATAGGTATAATTTTTTCACAAGAAATCTGTTTTTAGGTTTGTTATTATTATTTAGAAACCTTGAGTTTCATGCCAGGTTTCAACTTATTCCCGCGAATATCGTTCCATTTTTGAATATTTTTCACAGAAACTCCTGGAAATTTTTGTGCAATGCTCCATAAAGAGTCGCCAGACTTGACTGTATAGGTTTTTGCATTGTTTGTATTTTTTTCTTTTTGGGATGGTTTTTTGATGGCAAAACCTGGTTTTTTAGGATAAATCGTCAAGCGTTGTCCAATTCGCAAACGATTCGAGCGCAGACCATTCCAACGTTTAATATCGCTCACACGTACGCCAAATCGTCTGGCAATTTTTCCTAAATAATCTCCTTTTTGCACACGATAACGCGTCCGTTTGTCCATTTCAAAAAGTTGCGGCAATGGTTTTTCGCGCTTTGCCAATTCTTCTTTCGCTAAGGCGTAGATGGCTTCTTCGTTATTGACAAATTTACCCACTTCTTGTACAGGCAATCGCAAGGTATAATCTCTTCCTTTTATGTGAGGAATGATGTCTAATTTGTACGCTGGATTGAAAAATTGGATGTCTTCTACTTTGACATTTAATACTTCCGAAATTTGGTCAAACGTCAGTAATTGCTTTACGCGAATGGTATCGGTAGCAAAATGCGGTACTTCTATTTTATCCACTTGAAAACCGTGTTCTTCGGCATATTCAAAAATATACATGGTTGCTAGAAATGCTGGTAAGTATCCTGCGGTTTCGCGTGGTAAGTTGGGACGAATATTCCAATAGTTTTCATAACCGCCTGAACGTCTAATTGCTTTGGAAACATTTCCTGGTCCTGAGTTGTAGGCTGCTAATGCCAAATCCCAATCGCCAAATATTTTGTATAAACTCGCTAGATATTTACACGCAGCAACTGTTGATTTTTCAGGGTCTTGGCGATCATCAACATACGAACTCACATTTAAATCGTACATTTTTCCTGTTTGATACATAAATTGCCATAAGCCTGTAGCACCAACGCGAGAACGTGCGCGTGGATTTAGTGCAGATTCTACAATTGCCAAGTATTTAACTTCTAGTGGAATGTTGTGATTTGCCAATTCTTGCTCAAACATTGGAAAGTAGTACTGACTGATTTTCATCAAGCGTTCCATAGATTTTTTGCGACGTTTTAAAAAACGGCGAATCACACTTTCTAACGATGGATTGTATTCAATATTGAACGGCGTTTTAGCGTTCAAGCGTGCCAAGCGAGCTTTCAGTGTGTCTGTTGGTAATTCTTGATAGACAACAGGTTCGTATTTGAGTTCGGAGATTTCTTTGTGAATGGTATCAAACAGTTCTTCTCCGCCCAATTCGCGCAGCCACAAACTGTCAATTTCTGCCGCCATTTGATTATCGAGCAACACATAACTTTCATTGACTTTTTGAAGTGGATTGTTTTCTGGCGCTGTTTTTAGACTGTCTAATTGTGGAAGTACCTCATCGGCAGAACGCTTGATTTCGTTTTGAGTATCGAGATAAATCGTATCAGTCATCACGGTTCTTTTTCCGTCAAGAATGACCGTGTCTTTTATGATTTTAAACCTTGGTTTTTCTATTGTTGGCTTTTTTTCATCTTCTTGTGCCATTCCCACGAAAGTGAACAATAAAAAGAAAATACTAACTAAATATTTCATGTACAAACTATTAATTTGGTGCTTTTGCATGTTTTTCTATATACAGAAACGAAATTGTTGCTAAATTCGTGTTTTTTTGTTGGATTTTGAAATTCCAGCATACGAAAAAAGTCCAACTACAGGAATTGGACTGTGTTTACTACAAATGTTGAAGATTAGTTATTGTAAAACTTGTTCAACAGTCAATTTTCCGGCAGTGGCTTTGTATGGCTTGAAAATAAATTTTTTTGAAAGCCCTCCATAGTAATCAGTAGGTATGGAAAAATCTACTTTTCCAGTAAAGTAGAAAGGCAAACCATTATCTCGAAATTCAAATAAAACGGAATCATTTACAGTCCCTTTTATGGTAACTCTATAAGTTGTATAAGAGCCTTCTTTCTTGGGATATATTATTTCAGTTATTTCTTTATCAAATGATTCAATATCAGTTACTTTTCTTACTCTAGAGCAAGAAACCAATACTATTAGCAACAGACATAAAATGAATAGTTTTTTCATATACGTTAAAGAGTCATTATTGTAGAACTTGTTTAATTGTCAATTTTCCTGATGTGGCTTTGTAAGGATAAAAAGTTAATTTTTCTGAAATGCCTCCGTAATAATCCATTCTTTTGAATTCATTAATTTTTCCAAAATAATAAAATGAAAATGAGTCGTCGAAATATTCTATTTTTATAGAATCATTTACTTCTCCTTGAATTTCTACATAATATGTTGTGTAAGAGCCATCTTTTTTGGGGTGAATGACACTTGAAATTTCTTTATCAAACGTTTCAATAACAGTTACTTTACTTACTTTGGAACATGAATAAATGCTAATTAAGATAAAGCATGTAAAAATTATTTTTTTCATTGTTTACTGATTTGTGGGTATCAATTGGGAAGCATTGGTAGCTCTACAATTAGAATTTAAGTTATTTAGATATTTTAAACTACCATTGTTTAACGCATTGACAACTTCTTGTTCTATAACACTCATATCCAATTGCCCTAAATTGATACCTATATTATTATTGAATAAATCCATTTCTTTTTCTTTGTACTCATGGTAATAATCAAAGGATTGATTTTCATGCGCAGTGGTTAACTGATATGTTAAAGCTGCTCCTATACGATTGGTAGATAATGCATTCCACAAGGTATGTCGTAAAGCATCTCCTTTTCCATTGTATCTTTCACATGGTAAAGGAAATAATTCATCCGCTTTGTTTATAGCATTATATCCACTCCAAAGATATTTGATTTGTGTTTTTTTAGACAACGAATCAAAAATACTTAATTCTTCTTCTGACATTTGTAGCCTATAATCTTGTTCAAAGATTAAAATTTCTTCATAAAATTCATACGAAATCTCTGGTGAATCTTGGTGGACTTCCAAAAAATCTATAATAGTTTGTTGCGCATTTTCGTCACAATTGTTGTTTTGAAGAAAGTTTTGCATCGCTGAATACTCTCTAACGGTTAAACTTAACTGTTCAAAAATTGCGGAATCAATGGTAGTGTCATCATTTTGACCTAATTGACCAAAATTTATACAATCGACTATAGGCTGCCAAATTGGCGTCGGGTCTTCTAATGGAATGCTTTGTGTTTCATCATTTGAGCCATCACTACCACTAGAACTGCCCGAAGTATCACTATCATCTGAATCAGGATTATTGAGGGTTCCACTAGCATCACAACCTTCATATACCCATATATATTCATATTCACATCTCGTGGTTCCTGGCGGAAAGCATGTCGTCACTGCTTGTTGACATTCACAGTTGTCTCCAACCTCATGTCCGCCTGCTCCTGGTCCCCAACATTTTGACTGATACGTACAAACAAGATTATCAATAACTTCTACAAATTGAGGAACACAATCAGAAGCGTTTTTTGAGACTAAGCTTTCTCCTTGTATGAATTCTATTTCTAGGATACTCGTATCAAAAAAAATTTCACCGTTAGTGTCTACTGTGTAATGATATTTCAACAAGTATTGTTCGTAAGCTCCATCATTGTATTCTTTATAGGAGTAATTTTCAACTATGCTCGGCAGCATACTATCTCTTGTCACATAAAAAGTATAGGTGGTAAAGTTTTGTTGTTGAATGATTTGAACCTTACTTTTATTTATGTAGAAATTGTTTTCAGAAACTGTGTTTTTTTGTTTTGTATTTTCTATTGTAAGCTTTTCAATTTTTGCTAAGATATTAGAATGTGCTGCCTTGAAATGTTCGTAGCCAACAACAGAGATTGCTAATTCTTTATGTTGAGTATCCACAATACCTTGTTCAGAACTTTCTTTTTCACAGTTCCAGAAAAGAAGTAATACCAAAAGAAATGTTACGTAAAAGTTTTTTGATTTCATTTTTATTTTCTTACAAAATCAAAAATATATACATTTTTTATAAATACAAAATTTCTTACAAATCAAAAAGTCCAATTACGGGAATTGGACTTTTTTGAACTATTGATATGTTGCTAGATTCTTACTCCAAAATCGCAGCGATTCCTGGCAATGTTTTTCCTTCTAAGCTTTCCAACATGGCGCCGCCGCCTGTACTTACGTAACTTACTTTTGATTCAAATCCGAATTGTTTTACCGCAGCTACCGAATCGCCACCGCCAACTAGTGAAAACGCTCCGTTTTTGGTTGCTTCTGCAATGGCATCACCTAGTGCAATAGTACCTTTCGCAAAGGTTGGCATTTCAAATACGCCTAACGGTCCGTTCCATAAAATGGTTTTTGATTGTGCGATGACTTCTGCAAATTTTGCTTGTGTTGCTGGACCAGCATCCAATCCCATCCAGTCGTCTGGGATTTTAGTTACGTCGACGATTTTGGTGTTGGCATCATTCGCGAAAGCATCCGCGATTACAGAATCTACTGGTAAATGAATCGTCACATTTTTTGCTTTCGCTTCTGCCATAATTTCTTTTGCCAAGTCTAGTTTGTCATCTTCTACCAACGAGTTTCCGATGCTTCCACCTTGCGCTTTGATGAACGTAAAGGTCATTCCGCCACCAATGATTAAATGGTCAATTTTATCTAAGATATTGTCAATAATGGTAATTTTAGAAGATACTTTTGCGCCGCCTAACACCGCTGTAACTGGTTTTTCACCCGTTTCCATCACTTTGGCAATACTTTCTATTTCTTTTGCCAATAATAATCCGAAGCATTTTTTTTCTGGAAAGTTTTGTGCGATGATTGCTGTAGAAGCATGCGCTCTGTGTGCCGTTCCGAATGCGTCGTTTACATAAATATCGCCGTGTTTTGCCAATTGCGCCGCAAAGTTTTTATCACCTAGTTTTTCTTCTTCGTGAAAACGTAAATTTTCTAATAATAAGACTTCGCCATCTTCTAATCCTGCTACCGCTTTTTCGGCTTCTTCTCCAATACAGTTTCCTGCAAATTTCACCTCTACACCGATGACTTCAGATACTTTTTTAACAATATGACGCAGCGAGAATTCTTCTTGAAAGCCTTTTGGTCTTCCCAAGTGCGACATCAACACACAACTTCCGCCATCTTCCAAAATTTTGATAATGGTTGGTTTTGCCGCTTTGATGCGCGTATCGTCTGTTACTTGAAATTCATCGTTGAGTGGCACGTTAAAATCTACTCGAATGAGTGCTTTTTTACCGTTAAAGTTAAAATCGTTTAGCGTTTTCACAGTATTTCTTTTTTATGAGTTAAACTCTTGTTTTACATCTTAAATTTGTAAGCAAGATAAGTTGTTTTCTATTTTTTAGAAGGACTTTTGAGAAGTTTTTTTCCTTCAAACGTTTTAGTTGGCTGTTGCGCGACTAAAAATTACGGTTTCTTACTGCTTTTTGACATTTTTAGCGTGCTTTTTCAAGGATTTTATGGTGCTTATCACTCAAAAATTGAACACTTACAACTATATTTGTCACATGCTTTTT
Source organism: Kordia periserrulae (assembly GCF_003054265.1). GTDB lineage: Bacteria > Bacteroidota > Bacteroidia > Flavobacteriales > Flavobacteriaceae > Kordia > Kordia periserrulae. The sequence continues at coordinate 127,275 of NZ_QBKT01000006.1, forward strand.
CAGGATATTTTAGGACTTACCCATATTAAAAAACATTTGACATTGAGTGCCGACAACGGACGCATTCCGCATGCGCAACTTTTTGTCGGTCCTGAAGGTTGTGGTACCTTGCCTATGGCAGTGGCGTATGCGCAGTATGTTTTGTGTAATAATGTTGACGGAGAAAATACGGGTGGAAACGAAGCTTGTAATTTGAAATTGAACCATTTTTCACATCCTGATTTGCATTTTGCATTTCCTGTGGCCGCAAATGATAAAGTGAAAAGTCATCCTGTTTCCAAGCACTTTTTGGAAGAATGGCGGCAGTTTTTGAAAGAGCAACCGTACGGAAATTTATTCGATTGGTATAAAATGCTTGGCATTGATAATAAGCAAGGACAAATTGGTGTTGATGAAGCTTTGGATGTGGTGAAATCGCTCACGTTAAAGTCGTATGAAGGCGGTTATAAAGTGATGATTATTTGGATGGCAGAACGCATGAATACCGCAGCTGCGAATAAATTGTTGAAATTGATTGAAGAGCCGCCAAATAAAACGCTTTTTATTTTGATTGCGGAAGACGAAGAACAGATTATTAATACGATTCGTTCGCGTTGTCAGATTTTACATTTTCCACCGTTGGGTGAAGAAGCTATTAAAGAATCGTTGATACAAAACTTGAATGTTTCGGAAGCAGAAGCGACGAAAATTGCGCATCAAGCGAATGGAAATTATAACAAAGCGGTGGATTTGGTGCATCAAGATTCGGAAGATTTGCTGTTTGAAACGTGGTTTGTTACGTGGGTTCGATCTGCCTTTAAGGCAAAAGGAAATAAAACTGCTATTCGCGATTTGATTGCGTGGAGCGAAGAAGTTGCCAAAACGGGACGTGAAACGCAAAAGAAGTTTTTAGGTTTTTGTTTGAATTTGTTCCGACAAGCCTTGTTACAGAATTACACCGCAACCGATTTGGTCTTTTTTGAATCGAACACCAAAGGATTTTTCTTGGAAAAATTTGCACCGTTTGTACACGGAAATAATATTATGGATATTTCCAACGAATTGCAAGATGCTATGTATCACATTGAGCGCAACGGAAATGCGAAAATCGTGTTGACAGACTTGTCGATTAAATTAACGCGATTGCTGCATCGAAAGGATTTGCCTTTGTAGTTAAAAACGCTACTTAGACCAAATTTTTATTTCACTTAAAAATTCAATAAACGCAACAATTCCAATAATAGTACCCATTACAATTCCACTTATAATTACCAAAGCAAATAAAGCAGGAATGGCTCTTAAAAAATTAAAAATTAGAATGGCTGCAAAAACTCCAATAATCGCCACAAAAATTGCTGTTAAAAAATATCCTTCATCACTGGAAATGTAATAAATATATTCTGCTGAGCATATTCCTATAACAGATACGACAACCCAAGTCGTTTCTGAAGGTTCTCTTTCAGAAAGACTAAAAAGAAAAGCTATAATACTTCCAACGATATTTTTAATTGCGTTTAGAATATTAGAAAACATTTTTACCGTTTTTTATGCCCTGTTTTGTTTCTTAAAGATATATATAACTTAATAAGTTATAAAATAAATTCTTTAAAGCGTTGAAAAGAATAGCATCAAAAATCCACACGAAAAACCAAATTCGGCGTGATGCCCAAAGAGAATTTATCTACCGTTTCTAGGCGAAATTGTACGTTGTTGTTTTGGTTGAGAAATGGTCGTATTTCGTAGTAACGTTCTAGCAGATTGTTTCTGTCGTAAATGTTTAGTAGTGAAAAGCCTATTTTTCCTTTCCATTTGTTCTTTTTGTCAAAATCAAAGGTATAGGTTCCTGAAAAATCCAAGCGATGATAGTCAGGAATCCGCGTGCTGTTGGTTTCTCCAATAAATACAAATAAGTCTCCATTGGTTTGCGTTTGTGACGTTACAGGCGTGTATGGCGTTCCTGTGCGGTAATTCCAACCCAACGAGAATTCAAAGTTGTCAATTGTATAGGAATGTGCCCAACGAAAGTAATGACGAATGTCGTAGTTGCCATCAAACGGTAAGCCGTTGTTGATACGCGAAAACTCAAAATTGTTGTCCGTGTACGAGTAGCCCATCCACGTTTTGTAATTGTTAATCTTTTTTTCAATCAATACATCTACACCGTAAATACGACTGTTTCCTTCGGTAAATGTTTCCAAAACACTGGTGTTTCCAAAGCTTCTGTTAAACGACGTGAGTCCCGTAATGTTTTTGTAATACATGTCCAAGTCCACTCTCCAGCCATTGTTGCTAAAGATAACGCCCGTAGAGATTTGCCTGCTTTTTAATACTGGAAATTCTTCTCCGTTAGCAATTGCCCATACTTGATTTTCCAATCCGAAGTTTGCCGTATTAAATTCCAGTATTTGACTGACTGCTTGGTGTTTTAATTCGCCCGAAAAATTCACCGTAAACAGGTCACTTAATTTCTTTTCAACGTACAGTCTTGGTTCAAAAAAGGCTTCTTTGGTGGTGCTAAAATAGTTGACACGTAAACCTGCGTTGACAATCAATTCCTTTTTGTTGTTGTATTTGTAGGCTGCAAATAACGCATGTGAGTTGTTGATGCTTTGTTCGCCTACGTTGTATGTAGTGACACCTTCTTCCGTTCCTCTGAATCCAGAAAAACCAAAAGAAACATCGTTGGAAGAAAATTGGTATCCTGACTGAATGCTGTTTTTTTCATTGAGCATCCAATTGGTGTTGTATGAAAACCCAATATCCTTGATTTTGTTGCGTTTTTGATCTTGTTCGGTAGCATTTACCAAGTTTCCTCGAAACCTTCCTAAATAATCAAAATCAAATCGAGAATAGTAAGCTTCCAACGAATGTGAAAAATTTGTATTCCACTGTCGCTTCCAAAGTCCGCTAAAACCACTGTTCCGAATGCTCAATTGATCACGCGAAGTTTCTTCAAACGCTTCTATTTCAGACAAAAAATCCAATTCGTTATTCGTACGCAAATTGCTAATCATAATTTCGTCTTTGTCTGAAAGTTTTCCAATCAGTTTGATGGTATAATCGGTAAAAAAGAAATTGTTTTCCGTTTCTGAGAACACGTTTTCTATGATTTCAGTACTTTCTGTAATTTTTGTGTTTTGAAAGACACGATCCGAAAAATTGTTGTACGTAAATGTTTCCAGAATGTCCGTAAATGCTCTACGTGCCGACACTGTAATTCCAAAGTTTTTGGCAATTGGCACTTTTAAATAGGCATCTGCGTGTGTCATATTAAATCCAAATCCTCCAGAAAGTTGTTTGGGAACTTTGGTATCGGTCTGAATGTCAATCACACCCGAAATACGATCGCCATAACGAGTTTCCGTTCCGCTTTTGTACACTGAAACTTCTTCAATAACGTATGGATTGAAGGCAGAGATTAGTCCAAAAAAGTGTCCCGAATGATACATTTTGATTCCGTCCCACAGGATTAAATTTTGATCTGGTGTTCCACCGCGAATGAACAATCCGGAAGCGGTTTCGTTCGGACTTTGAATGCCTGGCAAGAGTTGTATGCTTTGCAAAACGTCTGGTTCGGTGAGTCCTGGAAGAATTCCCAATTGAGAAGGCGATAAAGAAATAGAACCATCCGTGTTTTTGTCAATTCCAGATGTTAAATAGTTGCTCAGCAACACCGTTTCCAAATCGTACTGATCTGCTTCTAAGAAAATAGTTTCACACGGTATTTTTTGCAAACTTTGTGCTAACAAGCGTTGGGTTTTATAGCCTAAAAAGCGGATTTCAATGGTATCTGACGGAATGGCTAAAAACAGCTCAAATTTTCCTTCTGCATTGGTCACAGTTCCTTTGTTTTGAGAAATATTTACAACCGAAGCTTCTACAATAGGTGCGTTACTTTTGGTATCTTTTAGTGAACCACATATTCGAATTTTTCCAGCTTGTACTTGATTTCGGATGATGTAATAACGCTCATTGACTTTTTCAAAAACAATAGGGACTTGCTTTTGCAAACGCTGAATCACCGTATTTAGGGAAACATCCGTAACTTGTAGTGTAATAGTTTTGTTTTCGGCAAGCGCTGCATTGTAAGAGAATTTTACATCGTACGTTTTTTCAATTGCTGTGAGCACATTTTCAAGTGGTTCATTTTCAAACGAAAACGATCCATTGTTTTGGGCTAACAATGAAGAGGTGATGAATACTAAGACAACACTCAAGATAGTTCTCATAAACGTAATGGTAAAACTCCCTTCCTCTTACGAATTTCTCTTTTTATTAAGAAATTACTTCGTTTCTGTGAGTATAACTGCTTTTTTGCCTTTAAAAGTATATGAAATTTCCATAGCATCAAAGACAGTTCGTAGTGCTAGTTTTAAATTTTTATGAGAAAAAGTTCCTGTAAAACGTTGTGAAGCGTCTATTTGTTCATGTTGGAACTCAACATTGTATTGATTTTGAAGTGCTGTAATGACATGCTGTAGCGGCATTTCTCTGAAATTACTTTCGCCATCTCTCCACGAAGGATGCTTCGGATTGAAGTTCCATGAAGCAACTTGCCCGTTAATAGAAGAAAATGCATTTCCTTGTGTTAAAATAGCGGTTTCTTGCGTTTTAGAGGTCACTTTTACTTTTCCTTCATGACATTTTACTTCAAAGATATTTTTGTCGTTGGTAAGTACATTGAATTGTGTTCCTAATACCTCAACAGTTCCTAAAGCTGTTTGTACGGTAAACGTTTCTCCTTTTTTTACTTTGAAGAATGCTTCTCCTTCCAAGACAACCGTTCGGTCGTTTGCCCAAGAATTTTCGTTGAATGAAAGTGTTGTTTTGGCATTTAGGATAGCTTCTGAACCATCTGGTAAAATTACTGTTGTTTGCTCACCGAAATCTGTAGTAACCATTTCAGAAGCATTTAGGTAGAAATACGAAAAGCTAACAAAGAAAAGCACGACTGCAGCCGCAGCATATACCCAAGAAGTACGGAGTTTGCGTACTTTTGGAGTTGCTTTTTGTTGTTTTTGTTGAATCGATTGCAATACGGCTTTTTTATCAAATGAAGGTGCTTGCATTTGGTTGACACTTTCAATGATTTGCAGATAGTCCTGATACTCCTCAGCGCTTTCAAACCGAAGTTTTTCCGCTTCTGTGAGTTCATCAGCAAGCCATCTTGCTAAAAATGTATCATCATATTTTTCTTCCATCATTCGTGTTTGATTCGCTTATTAAACAGTTTCTCCACAAAATACCCTACCCTTTTTTAAATATTTCCTATTTCTTTTCGCATTGTTATCAGCGCTTTGTGCATTCTTTTTTCAACTGCTTTTACAGAAAGTCCAATGATTTCTGCAATTTCTGCATAGGTTTTTTTGTCAATTCTATTGAGTAAAAATACTTCGCGTTGTCCTTCTGGCAAATTGGCAATGGTTCGTTGCAATTTTTCTTGGAATTCTTTTTGTCGCAATAGGAATTCGGGTGTTTCGTTTGAAACTTTACTTTTGGTTTGTTGTTTGTATTTTAATACTACTTTTTCATGTGCCACCTCGTTTAAAAACATATTATTTGCTACGGTAAATAAATATGATTTTGCTTTGGTGTAAATTACTTTCGAACAGTTTTTCCACAATTTTATGAATGCTTCTTGCACAATGTCTTCCGCTTGCTGCTCGCTACCACACTTGTAATACACGAAATTCCGTAAGGTTTCGGCGTGTGTATTAAAGATACTTTCGTAGTGTTTTTGCTCACAAACAGATTTATCGTCTGAGGTCATTAATTGGCTTCTAAATGTTCGATTTTCAAAACTACGTAAATTTATTTTTAAATTTTTTTTAAATATCGGTAGGGTATTTTGAAAGTTGCCTGTTTTATCATCAAACAACGCACAAAAAAGATAATAAATACTTAGAAATTTAACATTTCTAAACGTTCATAAAAATTAATTAAGTTCAATTAAGTCGGTTTTTTATTAGTTGAAAATAAGTGGCAGCAAAGCTATTGAGATCGAGGCTAAAGTCTTTGTTGCCCTTTTTTTAACTGAACTTACAAAATTAGCATGGGAAAACGAATGTTATGAAAAAGAAAAGCAACTATTTCAGTAGTTGTTTCACAAAGTTCGGGAAAAAGAAAATACATCTCAAAACCTATTTACTAGTTTTTCTTCCCTCGGTAATGTCTTAGTATTACCGGGGTTTTTTTATGCCTTTTTTTTAAGAATCAAGATTTTTGGAAGCTGGAATCAAGACTCATTTTTTTTGATTTTTCTCACATCTGAAAAAGTCTAGACTCTTGACGCTAGATTCTGAAAATTACTTTTATAATTCCTTACACTAAGATTCCTGCCTACGCAGGAATGACAAAAGACACTTTATTGAAACGTATAATCTACTTGATCAAATTCGGTAACTCTGAAATAACCGAAGGCGTAATTGTCTTCGTTAGTTACATTGATACAGTTTCCGCGAATTTCTGCGGGCGTGGTTGCAAACGGATTCCCTGCCGAATCGTACTGTTCTATAAGTAAAGTAATGAAATTGTAATAGCGCTCCGAAATACCAAAAAGCTTGATGTTTACCGAATCTCCAGGGTCAAATTGATTGTCGGGATTGTCATCATCTTCATCTTTTTCAAAGAATTCATCTTGTACATTTCCGTTGGTAAATTCGTCCGAACGTGTTTCAATAATCGGAAATAAATCGCCCACTTCTTGCAAGCGTATCATATAGTAATTTCCTAGTTCTTGCGGATCGTCATACGTAATGTTAACATCTAGTAAATCTTCGTCAAAACCACCTTCAAACGACTGAAATACTTCATTGATGCCTGTAATTGGCATTAGGGTTTCGGTAGCGTTATATACTTCACCGTTGTACACAACTTCCAATGTGTAGGAATTGTTTAATAGTGGCACAAAACTGTTGGTTGTGTACGTTCCGTCGTTTTGGTCGGTAAAGATAAATTCTGCATTGGTATCATTGTTCGTCACTTTTACGCTAGCTCCTAATACGCTTGTATCCGAATTGTTGTCAAAAAACGGTGTAGAAGTGCTTAATTTTACCGTTTGATTGTTTCCTGCAGTACCTTTTTCCCAATCGAGAGACGCTTCAATCACTAATCGTGGTGGTGCTTCTGTCAACTCTACATCGATTGGATCATCGCATGAAATAAAAGTCGTTCCCAAGAAAACTAAAAGTAGGTATGCTATGTATTTTTTCATCTTCTTAAAATTTAAAATTATACGTGATTGACGGAATGACACTTCCAAAAATGGACAGTCTTCGGGCTTCGTTAATCCCAGTGTTAAAATCTTGTGTGAATGAGACAGAAGCAGCGTTTCTTCTCGCGTAAGCGTTATACAAACCAAAAACCCACTCACTTTGCCAGCGGCGATTTTTATTTTTGGAAGGTGTATAGGTTGCTGATACGTCTAATCGGTGATAATCAGGTAAACGATTGGCATTTCGTTGATTGAAACTCGCAATGGATAAATTATCGTATTCGTATTGTCCGTTCGGAAAAGTTACAGGACGACCTGTTTGATAGGCAAAATTTGCGCTGAATTTCCATTTTTCACTAAAATCATAACTTCCCGTGATGGAAATATCGTGCGTTCTGTCGAATGGTGTATTGTACCAATTTCCACGATTAATGCCTGGTCCGCCAGCAATTCCGCCCAATGCACGTTGTTCCGATTTTGATAAGGTATACGCTACCCAACCTTTGAATTTTCCTTTGTCTTTTCGGAATAATACTTCCAAACCATACGCACGCGCTTCTCCGTTTAAGATTTCAGTTTCAATATTGTTTGTTCCGATTAAGTTGGAGCCGTCGATATAGTCAATTCGGTTATCTACGTTTTTATAGTACGCTTCTACTTCTAGCGAATATGTTTTATCGTTAAAGTTTCGATAATAACCCGCCGCATATTGATTGGATTTTTGTGGATCGATGTATTCGCCACTTGGAGCCCAAACGTCCAACGGCGTTACCGAAATGGTGTTGGACAACAAGTGTACATATTGTACCGAACGCGTGTAACTTGCTTTTACCGAAGATTCGTCATTGAGTTGATATGACAGTCCTAAACGCGGTTCAACATTTGCAAAGGTTTTGATGCTTTCGTTTTTGTCATATTCCGTAGTGCCAATCTCCTCGCCTTCTTCATAGATGCCAATTTCGTCATTGTACACTACAGGTTGATTGTTGGCGTAGTTTGACAATGCTTGTCCGCCCAAACGACTAAACATACTGAGTCGTACTCCGTATTGCGCGGTTAATTTGTCTGATAGTTTATGTTCTGCGCTGATGTACGCGGCGCCTTCAAAAGCTCTTTTTTGATCGAGTTTTCGATAGTTGATAGTCGAGCTTGGGTCTGAAGGACGTACAATTCCAGGATTGAAATCGTAGGTGATTCCGCTGACACCAAAATCGAGTTTGAGTTTGTCATTGGCGTAGTAACGCAAATCGTATTTTAGGTTGAAATTTTTAATGTCGGAAATCCAATCGAGTTTGATGAAATCTAGAATTACTTCGTAATCGTATTCGCTATAGATAAACGAGAGATTGGAGAAGAGTTTTTCATTAAATACATGATTCCAACGCAAGTTTGCCGACGCATTTCCGTAACGGTTTTTGATGAATTGTGAAATGTCAAAAATATCTCTTCCAAAATAGCCAGAAAGATAAATTCGGTTGTTTTCGTCAATTTCGTAATTGGTTTTAAGGTTTAAATCGTAAAACGAAATTTTATCATCGGCAATTTCTTCAATTAGTGGCATGAATAAATGTGCATACGAGCTTCTTCCCGCTACTAAAAATGAGCCTTTTTTGTTAAACATTGGACCTTCTACCGCCAAACGACTTGAAATGAGTCCGACACCGCCGTTGACTTCCAGATTTTTACTGTTTCCATCTTTCTGACGTACGTCTAACACCGACGAAATTCGACCACCATATTTTGCGGGAATGTCTCCTTTGTAGAGTTTGATATCTTTGATTGCATCTGCATTAAATACTGAGAAAAACCCAAAAAAGTGTGAGGTATTGTAAATGATGGCTTCGTCCAGCAATACCAAATTTTGATCGGCCGCGCCACCGCGCACATTGAAACCTGCCGTTCCTTCACCTGAATTTGTAACACCTGGCAATAATTGAATCGATTTGAGCACATCTACTTCACCTAATACTACCGGCATTTGTTTGATGGTGGCGGCATTGAGTTTTGAAACGCTCATTTGTGGCTTTCGGATGCTGACACGTTCCGATTCTTCGGCTTCTATCACAACCGTTTCCAGCGATGTAGACGCTTCCGTGATTTCAAAATTTACCGTTTGGTCTACGTTGAGCGTAATTTCTTTGGTAATAGTTTCGTACCCTAAAAAAGAGACAACCAACGTATAGTTGCCTTCGGTTGCGGTGAGCGAGTAAAAACCGTATTCGTTGGTAACGGCGCCATTAGTTGTACCTTTTAAATATACCGTTGCGCCCAACAGCGTTTCTCCATTTTTTTTGTCTTTAATAGTTCCGCTTACGCTGAATTTTTCCTGTGCGAAGAGAAAAGTTGTCATGAGTAGAAAGAGACAAACGAGCCTATGTTTCATGTGTGGTCTGTGTTTTTCAATTGATTCGTATAGCATCTTGACGGTTCAGATTGCAAAAGGTTACGTGGTTCTCTTGAATTTTACACAAAATTAACGTTCTCATTGCAGAGCTTTTGGTTTTTGTAGGTTTTTTAACAAAGTATTATAAAATCAGGCAAACCGTTTATCGAATCAACTTCACGTTTCATAAAGCTACACTATTCATTTGAGTATTCTCTTTTCACTTTTGTGATATGAATTACGTAATGACACAACCTCAACGGCGGAAACCGAAAAGCCATTTTTTAATAGAGTAGGTAAAAAATTAAATCAAAGATTATGAAAAATATAAAAGAATGTACAAAAATCAGACAGTTTAAAGGCATTTATTCGTGTGATAATTATGCAGATGTGTATATAGGAGACTGCAATCAAGTTCGGCAAAAAATAGCGAGTAATAGCTCTTTAGATTCCGTTCAATTTGAAGCAAAAGCAACTTGTGAAGCGTTTATTTATTTTGTGTGTTGGAGTGATGATGGCGGTTTAAACGGATTGCTTGCAGAACTTCACGGAAGCAACAGTGCATTGTCTGGAACAAATGCAAAATGGGAAGTGTTTCCAACAGGAATTAATTTTAGTTCACACACTACTCGACCTTCAGAAAAGTTGATAAATACTGAGCTCAAAAAAGCGCATTGTAAAAAATGGAAAAAGGTTACTAAAGGAAATACAAATGGTAAACGACCTTTTAGAACGTATCAAGATATAAGCAAAAATGCACATTTTATTTGGTACGATTCAGGGAAAGATTCTTCTGCTGGCGCACCATTTCAAGGGTTTAATCATGATGAGTTTTTGATTTTTAGATTTCCTATTCGCGAATTGTTTGTGGAAGAATGTCATGACTGCAAGCAAGATTATGAGTGTGATGATAACTGCCATTGTGGTGCTTGCGCTGATTCTATAAAGAATGAACGAAAATTGTTGAAAAAGTCAGCCTTAGAAAAAACTTTTGTCATTAAAGGTGATGAGAATAATTCAAGAAGATGTAAAGCGCCTTATTCTGAAGAAACCTGCTCTACACTCGATTTACCAAGATTGGAACCTTGCTTCTATTTGCATTGGGGAGATAGTCAAAAGGATCAAATGGAAACACATGATGATGAAGTTTTATACATCACAGCGTGCAATCCGTATGGTAATTTGAGTTTTAGAGGTGTAACCATCACAAGTATTAGCATCCTATACAAAAAAGGATTTGTTAAAAAAGGTGATGACACTATCAGAGCCGCGGCTACTATTGGTCAGCATATACCTAATGAACATCCTGATGGATCTGTAAAACCTAATACACCAATACTAACTACCCATCAAGTTGTGACAGATGGAAGCATCCAAATTGTGCCAAACCGTTTAATTCATTTGGGAGATTTGTGTGGATGTAGCTGTGCGAGTCAGGCATTATACTTATCTATTCAAAATGCCAAACCAACAGATTATGAGATTTTGATTGAGTATTGTATTGATCAAATTGAAATCAATCAAGATAATACAGGAAAAACACGCTTTCCTATTTCGCTCATAAAGAGTTAATTACCCATTTTAAAAAACATTCCGTCAATTTCGGTTGGCGGAACCTAAAAATTACAATTATGAAAACAAATACAATATATTTAACAATTTTATTCTTACTTTTAGTGTTGAATAGTTGCTGCGATGAGACTCCTAAAGTTAATCTTGCGGTAGTACCAGACACGGCTTTATGCACTATAGATGCCCAAACGATGGAAGATAATTATATCGTAAATAAAGATTTTATCAATCATCCTGAATATGACAATAGAGTTATTTCATTTACCAATAAGCAAATGGTGGATGGTTTAACATATCTCAGAGAAAAAGCTAAGGAACACAATGTAAACGAAGAAGAATTGGGTTTTCGTGTGTATATCGGTGCCAAGTATATAGAAGATTACAATCAGAAAGTAGATAAGGTTAAAGGTGATATGAAGTCTATCAGAAATGAACCTGGTATTTATTACACCACCGTGTTTTTTGTAGCCACCAAGAAAAGTGCTGATTCTGATGATGAAAATGATTATGAAAACGTATATGAAATCCCTGCTTTAAATTATGGAGGTTCTCGCAGACCGCCAAAGAAATACGAGCCTACTTTAAAATGTCAAGTACATAATGTAATACACTGATTTTTAGTATGCAGTTATTAGTAAACACCTTTTTTTTAAGCTTCCAAATAGCAGCTTTGATTGCTGCTATTTGGTATTGGCATGCGTATAAACATTCTACAGAGCGTTATTTTTTATGGTTTTTAATATATGTTGTCATTCATGAAATTGTGGGACTTACCTACGGATATTTATCAGACAATAGCAATGATATCATCTACAATGTATTTACATTAGTATCGTTTCTTTTTTACTTTTTTTGGTTTTCTAAAATTTTACGGAAACGGTTATTTTTAATTCCCGTTTTGCTCTCTATTTTTTTGATTTTTTATCTGTATGATTTGTTCGATAAGGATGTATTTTACAATTTGTACTTAAACCCTATCATTGCAGGCTCTTTTTGCATTTTAACCCTAACCATTAGCTATTTTGTAGAATTGCTGAACAACAACACCATTACATCTTTTGTTTCTTCGCAACGCTTTTGGATTGTTACAGGATTGTTTTCTTTTTATATCGGATTGATTCCGTTGCTGATTTTTCATCGTTTCCTGAATTATGGTAGCAATTTTTATTCGATAGTTATTACAGTCTTAAATGCAGTGTTGTATGGTTGTATTTTTAAAAGTTTTTTATGCTTGAGAAAGAAACCATAGAGAAGGTATTTTCAGAAGAAATATTCCTGCTTTTATCAGGCGCGGCATTGTTGATTGCAGTTGCGGTGGTGATTCTTTTTTATGTATTTAATTCGCGAAAGAATAAAATTTTAACCGAAAAAAGCTTGGCCGTCAATCAGTATGAAAAAAAGATGATTGAGTTGGAATTGAATGCGCTTCGCTCGCAAATGAATCCGCATTTTGTGCACAATTCACTCAACGCGATTCAGTATTATATTCAGCTGAATGATATTGAGCAATCGGAGAATTATTTGACGCGATTTTCAAAGTTGGTACGACAGTTTTTTGACTATTCGCGCAAGCAGCTCATTACGATTGAAGAAGAAATAGCATTGATTTCCAATTACTTATCGCTTGAAAAATTACGTTTTGAAGATACGCTTTTGTACGAGATTATTTGTGATGAAAATGTTGATGCAGATGCAGAAATGCCGTCAATGGTATTGCAACCGATTGTAGAAAATGCGGTGAATCACGGAATTTTTCACAAGAAAACCACTGGAAAAGTGACCATTCATTTTTCGCAACTTTCAGACGAAAGTCTTCGCGTCGTAGTTAAAGATGACGGAATTGGCATCAAACAATCCAAAAAATTATCCAACAAAAACATAAAAAATCAAGGTTCCCATTCTTCACAAGTGCTGGACGAACGCTTAAAATTACTAGAACAAATAGACAGTTGGCATGTACTATATACTATTGAAGATCTTTCAGAAGTAGAAAACACGCAAGGCACGATTGTAACCCTAACTTTTAAACTACCAAATTGATATGACTGTAACTGCTATTTTAATTGATGATGAACATAAATCGTTGGCGATTTTAAGAAATAAACTGAAACGTTTGTGTCCGAATGTTGATATTATCGGCGAAACCCAAGATGCTGAAGAAGCCATTACATTGATTCAAGAAAAACAACCACAATTGGTGTTTTTGGACATTGCCATGCCTAGCATGAATGGTTTTGAAGTGCTGGAGAACATATCGAAACCCAATTTTGAGGTGATTTTTGTGACTGCTTTTGACAATTTCGCCATTGAAGCCATCAAACATTGCGCGATTGGATATATTGTAAAACCCATTGACAGTCAAGATTTGATTCAGGCAGTTTCGGTTGCAACACAAAATATTTCCGATAAAACTGCGCTTCAAAAAAACCGCCAATTAATTGAAAATTTAGGCATTCAGTCGTTTCAGCAGAAAAAAATTGTCATTCCGTGTCAGGAAGGTTTGGAGTTTGTAAAAATTGAGGAAATCATTCACTGTCAAGGAATGGACGGTTATACTAAAATTCATTTTCGGAACGGAAAACCGATGGTGAGTTCGTACAGTATTGGTCATTTTCACAAGTTGTTGCAACACAGTGATTTTTACCTCATTCACAAATCGCACCTCATCAATATCAACTATATCGAAAAGTATTTAAACGAAGGGTATGTGGTGTTGCAAGACCATCATAAGTTGCCTGTTTCAAGGAATAAACGTTCGGATTTTTTGGAACTTGTTCGGAATTGTTAGTGTGACGATTCGCTAATTTGAAAATGTGTCAATTTGAAAATTTTTGTGTAATAGCTGCGCTGTTTTTTTGTGTTTTTGTTCTTTGTATTTCGTGTTTTGACGTTTTTTAACTTCAAGTTCGAATTCAATTTCAAGTTCAGATTCAAACAAAAAAAGACCTTCTTTCGAAAGTCTTTTACGTGAATCTTGTAGTTTATATCTTGATTGTAGTCTAGTTTTCTTTTTAAAAAGAAAAAATCATTGGTACATTTTCAAATTGAAGAATTGGTACATTAAAAACGTTTATTTTTTCTTGTCAGCATATTGTTTGTTCAATGCTTCCAATACTTTTTGTGTTAAATCGTGCTCTTCTTTTCCAAAATATAAGCTTGCTGTATTGTCATTTTGCCCGATGATAAAATCGTAGTTGTTGTCCTTTCCGTATTTTTCAACAAATTTCTTAACTGTGCTGATGAGCGAATCGTTTTGTGTTTTGCTGTCGTCAGAAATACGTTTTTGTTCAATGTTGATTTGCTGATCCAAACGTTGTCCTAATTGTTGAATTTGCATCGATAATTCTTCTTGCTTTTTAGCAGATGCTTTGGCTGCTTTTTCTTGTGCTTGTTTATACTCTAAATTAAACATTTGCTGCATGCTGTCTTTTCGTTTGTTGAAATTGTCAATACGCGTTTTAAAAACAGCTTCCAAATCTTTTTTCTCTTGATATTCGTTGATGAGTTCTGAATTATTTACAAAACCAATTTTCGCAGATTTCTCACATGACACAAATGCCATTACTGCAATTCCTAAAACAATGAGTTTTTTCATTTTGTATACTTTTTAAGTGTTGTCAAATTTTTTCGAGATGAAGCAACATGTTCCTTCTATCATCTTTTTGTTGGCGCAAAAATAAAAATAAAGTTCACATAACAACTTCTGAAAATTGAGGGAATTTATGTGTTTTTTGGTATTATAAGTAAAAATTATATTTAATCGCTAAAATATAGATTTCGTCAATTAAAAAGCGCTTTTAAAAACGGCTTTTTTAACTCGTTTTATAAAAATTCTAATATAGTTTACTATTTTATATGAAAACTACGCTTAAAAGTGCTTTAAATACGGTTTTAGTCATTCTGAATGACATAAATGAGCGAAGAATACTCAGAAGACGACTTGGCTTTGAGATTTGACAAAAATCCTCTGTAAAATCCTTTGATCGGATTCATTTTGCCATTTTTGTGTTTTTCGGAAAGCAGACTTACATAATAGGCATCAAATTTCATTGGTAAGATTTTTACTACTTTCATATTTTCTTTCTGAAAAAGCTTTTTTATAGATGTTTGAGAAAAATGCCATAAGTGTCGTGGAACATCATAGGCTGCCCAAAATTCTTTGTAATGTTTTGCATCATGACTTTTGAAATTCGGCACCGCAATAAAAATAGTTCCGTTCGGTTTGAGCAATCTCTTTAACGTTTGAATCTGCTCAGACAAATTTGGAACGTGTTCCAATACATGCCACATCGTAATCGCATCAAAACTTTCATTCGGAATTTGAGAAAGGTATTCGTTGGTTTCAATTTTGGTAGCTGTTTTTTTAGAAGCAATTTTTCGTGCTTGCGCATCAGGTTCTACTCCTGCAATTTCCCAATGTCTTTTTTTGGCGATTGCTAAAAAGTCACCTGTTCCACATCCAATGTCTAATAATTTTTTAGTATCACTTTTTGTGTGTTGCTCTACAAGCTTTATTTTTTTGGAAAGCATATACGAGCGAACCCAATGATAGATTTTTTCAAAGAGATTGCGTTTGGCGTCGGTATGCGAAATGTAATCTTCACTTTCGTAATACGAACCTAATTTTTCCAAGCTCGGTTGCGGTTCGGTTTTGTATAGTTCCAAAACGGCATCAAAAACCAGTTGAAATTCTTCTCCTGAAACGGAATAATCTTTTACGCTCTTATTTTCCATTGTTAGTTTTCTGCGATATGTTCCACGTGGAACATTTTATTTTTATAGTGTTCTCGACTGCGCTCGAACGGACAAATTGCCTTTCGTTTACAAATGTATGTTGATTATTGAAATTTTGTTAATCATACTTTGCAAAATCAAAACTCATATCGTATTGATCGATATAATTATCAAAATTCATCTTTTTAAAAAATTTGTGCATATTTTGATTTTCTGAATCGATATTGATGATATTATAATTTCCGTTTGGCAATCCTGAAAATAAAACAGTACCATATTTTTCCCAATTATTATTTTTTACACCAAGTCTGTGAATTCTTTTTGAAGTTTTATGAAAAATCAAATAAGCAACGCGTTCTTTTGTATCAAAAATGGAAAGAGCAATTAAATTGTGTTTGTACTTTTCTAAAAAATGATCTTGATTTTCTATAGAAGGAAGATAATTCTGCAAAAGACTAAAGTCTGAGAACTTAAAATCAGTTTTCGTTTCGATTTCAAACTCAGTTTCAACTTCGATGCCTTTCCACTCAAATTTATATAAGTGATATTTTTTATCAATTGAAAAACCTACTTTTTGATACGCCGCAATGGCACGTTCATTATTGGTAATGCATTCCAATGTGCTTTTTTGAATTCCTTTTTCTTTTAAAACAGCAATCGCTTTTTCATATAATTTAGTCAGCAAACCTTGTCTTCGATATTTCGGAATGATTCCCGTAGAAGCATTGTACGCTACTTTAGTTTCTCTATAAAAATTGATGGCGTGAATAAGGAATCCGACAAGTTCATTTTTGTCAAAAACACCAAAAGATAATGTATAATCCACACCAGAAGCTACCCAACGTTCATTTACATATTCTTCTGTAAAATTAATCGGCACAAAGTAATCTGAAAAGGCATGATTGAGTGTTGAAACAATCGTTGAAATCGGTGTATGTGCTAAAGATTTAATTTCCATAAAAAAAGTGTTCCACGTGGAACACTTGCGTTTTTTATCTATTCAAATATACCAACATCACACTAATATCACTTGGCGAAACACCACTAATCCGCGATGCCTGTGACAAGTTTACAGGACGAATTTTAGATAGCTTTTGTCGCGCTTCCATCGACAGATTTGTCAATCCGTCGTATTCAAAATCGGCTGGAATCTTGACGCGCTCCAAGTTATTTAATTTGTCCGCATTGCTTTTTTCTTTATTGATATACCCTGCATATTTTACCTGAACTTCCGTTTGCTCTAAGACATCTTTGTTTAAATCATGTTCCGAAATATATTCTGAAACAGACGCAACTTTTCGCATATCGTCCATGCTGATATTTGGACGCGCAAATATCTTAAACATCTTGTCTTGCTGCTTTACTGTAGACGACTTTTTCTCTTCTAAAATCGGATTGATTTCTTCTGGTTTAACACTTGTTTCTCTAAAGAATTGAATAAACGCTTCAGATTTTTGCTTCTTATCTTCCATTGCGCGCAAACGTTCTTCACTAGCCAAACCGAGTTCATAACCAACAGGCGTCAACCTGAAATCTGCATTATCCTGACGCAATAACGTTCTGTATTCAGCTCTTGAAGTAAACATACGATACGGTTCTTCCGTTCCTTTTGTGATTAAATCATCAATTAAAACTCCGATGTACGCTTCGTTTCTTTTTAGGATAAATTCGTCGCGTTCTTGTACTTTTAATGCAGCATTAATTCCAGCCATCAAACCTTGCGAAGCTGCTTCTTCATATCCAGTTGTTCCGTTGATTTGTCCTGCAAAAAACAATCCATCTACTATTTTAGTTTCTAGCGTATGCTTTAATTGCGTTGGTGGAAAATAATCGTATTCAATAGCATATCCAGGTCTAAAGAATTTGACATTTTCAAAACCAGCCACAGATTTAAGAGCTTTGAATTGTACGTCTTCTGGAAGCGATGTTGAGAAGCCATTTACATAAACCTCAACCGTATTCCAACCTTCAGGTTCCACAAACAATTGGTGTCTATCTTTATCTGCAAAACGATTGATTTTATCTTCAATGGAAGGACAATAGCGCGGTCCAATCGACTTGATTCTTCCGTTAAACATAGGCGATCTGTCGAAACCTTCACGCAGTAAATCGTGCACTTCTGGAGACGTGTAAGTCATGTGACAGGCACGTTGTTCTTTGAGTGGTTTTGTTGCTTTTAGGTAGGAGAATTTATCAGGATGTTCGTCACCTGGCTGAATGATCATTTTAGAATAATCTAACGAGCGACCATCCACACGTGGCGGCGTTCCTGTTTTCATTCTACCCGATTCAAAACCTAATGCAACAAGTTCTTCTGTAATTCCCGTTGCTGCCTTCTCTCCTGCTCTTCCACCACCAAAATTTTTATCGCCAATATGAATCAATCCGTTGAGGAAAGTTCCATTGGTTAGCACTACCGTTTTGGAACGAATTTCCAATCCTAACGAAGTTTTTACACCTTTGATTTTTCCGCCTTCTATGATTAATCCGCGTACCATTTCTTGATAGAAATCTAAGCTTTCGGTACGTTCTAACATCAAACGCCATTCTTCTGCAAACCGCATTCGGTCACTTTGCGCACGCGGCGACCACATGGCAGGGCCTTTCGATTTGTTCAACATTTTGAATTGTATCGCAGAGTTGTCTGTTACAATTCCACTATAGCCACCAAGTGCATCTATTTCGCGCACAATTTGTCCTTTGGCAATTCCACCCATGGCAGGATTGCAAGACATTTGTGCAATGTTTTGAAGATTCATCGTAATGAGCAACGTTTTGCTTCCCATGTTGGCAGCCGCAGCCGCAGCTTCTGAACCTGCGTGTCCAGCACCAACCACAATCACATCATATTCCGTAGTAAACATATTCTAACGATTGAAATTCTTATAATTTTTATTGAGTCATTTACGATTGTTCCACGTGGAACATTTGAAGTTTTTCGTTTTCTTTAGCGGTCATTTCATCTTGTTCTGTCTCGGTTTTGTCTTTGTATCCACAATAGTGCAAAACACCATGAACCATCACGCGACGCAATTCTTCTTCAAATGAAACCTTGAAATCTTCAGCATTATCAGCTACACGTTCCACAGAGATAAATATATCGCCGTGCAGTTCATTTCCAACCGAATTGTCAAAGCTAATGATATCCGTTAACGTGTCGTGATTTAGAAATTCTACATTCAGTTTGTGTAGATAATCGTCGTCACAAAATATATAATTGATATCACCTTCACGCTTATTTTCTGATGCGATTACGTTGCCAATCCAAGCTTGAATTTGTGCTTCATTTGGAAGCTCGAATTCTGTTTCATAATGAAAACTAATCATCCTTCTTTTTGAAATACTCTTGTACTTTCTTTTTGTAATTATTTCGCAAAGGTAATACTTGTCTGTTTAATATTTCAATTTGATTGAAATACTGTCGCACATCAGGCATTTTTTCGTTTGTAGTATTGTTATAATCTGTACGATTTGTGGTAGATTCTCGTTTGGATTCTTTCTCTTGTTCGAAAGCAGCTTTGTCTAGTTTTTGCAATTGATATTTGAGCTCAATCATCTTTTTCATGGTTTCGTCATTAAAGCCTCGCTCTAATAATTCTGTTTCTACTTCCTCCATTTGTTTCAACAATTCCACCGCTTGTGGGTCGTTGATTTTTTCTCCAAATTTATCTTTCAATTGCTGCTCTAATTGATTGCGTAATTGTTGTTGTTGCTTGTAAATATCATAGAGTTTTTCAGATTCGTATTCGCTTCCACTACCAGATCCGCCGCCAGTTTTACCATTTTCTCCATCTTTTCCTTCTTTTTCACCTTTGCCTTTGTCTCCTTCTTCCTTGCCGCCTTCTTTGCCATCTTTTCCGTCTTTTCCTTGCCCTTCTTGCTTCATTCCTTGCTGCATCTGTTTATTGATATCTTCCTGCGATTGAATGATGTCTGGCAACTGAAACCCTTTTCCTTGACCTTGATTTTGTCCACTTTGTCCCATGCCATTTGAACCTTGTCCTTGCCCTTGTCCCATACTTTGATTCATGTTGTCTAAGGCTTCGCTAAGAAAGTCTGCAAGTTTGTTGGTAGATGTCAACGCATACTGCTGAGAAGCAACGCCACGATAGACATTGTTTTCCGCTAATTGCTCTAAAGATTTGTCAATATTGTAATAAATTTCTGTAATTTCACCATTGATGCGTTCTGAAATTGTTGGCTGACGTAACGACAAAGCAAACAAGCTATCATCTACGTGTTCAAACATTTTACGAAGTTCTTTTTGGCGTTTGAGCTTTGCTGCATAACTCGCATTAGTGTTGTCAATTTCTTTAAAACCGTTCATCAAATTTTCTTCATCAAAAGAAAATAATAACAAGTTGTCCAATATTTGACGTAACATTTCAGCGTCTTCTTGTATGCTTTCTTGTCCGCTCATTTGCATCGCACTTTGCATACTTTTGCTCATACGCTGCATTTTTTGTGCTGCTTTTTTCTGTTTTTGTTGAGCACTTTTCTGCTGCTCACTTTTTTGTTGTTCACTTTTGGACTCTTCACTTTTTTCCAAATCGTCCGTAGCATCTTGCTGTTCTTGTTTGATGTCTTCTTCGTCTTCTTTGCTGCGTTCTAAGTCTAAAGGTTTTTTGAGTTTGTTATTTTCTTCATCTAATTCGTCCATTTGCTTTTGCAAATCTTCAAACTTTTTATTCAGCTCTTCTTGCTTTTCTTTGGTATTTTCTTCGCCCGTTTTTTTCGAAAGTTCCTCCTGCTCTTTTGCCAATTCTTGTAATTCTCGTTGAATTTTCTCAGCTTTCTTCGTTACATAATAACGTTTGGTCAACTCTAAAATTTGTTGCAGATTCTTTTTAATGTTTTGTTGTTGCTTTCCGAGTTCTTCTAACTTTTCTTGTAATTCTTCTTCACTGATTTTTTCAGCTAATTTTTTTAGCTCTTCCATCAGTTTTTCGTTCTTCTCCAATTCCTTTTGTTGACGTTCTAGACGTTCTTTTAACAATTCTTTATCAACATCATCTTTTGTTTCTTCTTTTTGAAATTCTTCTAAGTTTTGTTCTAATTGCTCCGAGAATTTCTTCATCATTTCATCACTTTGTTCTTGTCGTTGCAAGAATTTTTCCAGCTTTTTACGATCGTTGAAATTCAGTTCACTTTTCTCTTTTTGATTTTGCGTAATCTTTTTGAGTTCGTCTTGTTGCTTTTGTAATTTTTCTAGGGATTTATCTAAATCTTTAATAGTTTCGTTTTGCTGTTGCAACTGCTCTGTTTGCAATTCCGTATCCGTTAATTTTCTATAATTGAATATTTCACTTTTTACTTTTTTTCCACCACGAATTCCATCGTTGTCGGTCAATTCAAAATAGAATTCATAATTCACGCCTTTTGCTAACTCTAGATTTCCTGGAAATGTATATTGAAATTGGTCAATGTTTGAGGTACTAATTGGAATGTTTTCTTTTGACTTCTCCTCTACGCGTTCGGCTGGATAATACACCAACTGCAAACGCTTTAAGCCGTAATCGTCCGACACTTGTCCTAAGAAATACATCGTTCTTCCGTCAATAGAATCGCGTTTGGATTGTAATTCCAATTTTGGATATTCATCACGAATCACGTTAATGTTAAATCCTAAATTTTCATAGTTCTGAAGTTCATCATTACTTGTGCTTATTTGATAATCCAATTGCTGAAAAATGCTCTTTTCAAGCTTGAATTCGTCTGCTTCTTTGGCAAACGTATAGGTAGAATCTTTTGAGATTAATTCTAGTTTGTTGGTTTGTTTTGCCTTGGCTTGCCAAGTAATTTTAGTGCCTTCTGGAATGGTTGCGTTCCCTGTGCTTTGTAGTACTTCATCTTTTCGTTTGGTGTACGCAGGATAATCCAACACCATTTGAAAATTCACCAACGATGGTACTTTTACTACATCTAACGTATAGGGTTTTGAGGTAACTTCATTCGCGTTGAGCGTAAATGTAGTTGCTTCTTTGGGTTGTGTAAAGGTGTATTCAAACGTTCCAATACCTTTGTTTTGAAGGAAATAGGTTTCATCATCTACGGTGATTTGTACTTCCTCGGGAATGACATCGCCCAACGTTTGTACTTTTAGTGTATATGACTGATTTTCAATAGCTTGCAAACTATCATTGACAACGATAAATTGGAAAGGCGCTGGCGGTTCATAGGCGGTTTTGTAGTTGACCACACGCTCGTAGCTTTGGCTAAATAACGAACTATTTCCCGAAATCCACACAAAAAGCACAATGGCTAATGGTAGCAGTGCATATTTCGCGTATTTAATATTTTTCTTGAAATTAATCGCTACTTGAAACGGAATGGGTTGTAATTCTTTCGATTTTTGTTCGATACTTGCCAACAGCAATTCCGATTCTTGAGACGCTTCTGACAGTTGCAAAACGTTCAACAATTTGTCATTCACTTCTGGGAAATGATTCCCGATAATGGTAGATGCCTCTTTGAAACTGATGCCTTGCTGCAGCTTGAATAGTTTTGTCAACGGCAGCACGATGAATTTCGCGAAAAGCGACAACTCTACCGCAATAAAAA
This sequence comes from Kordia periserrulae, assembly GCF_003054265.1. GTDB lineage: Bacteria > Bacteroidota > Bacteroidia > Flavobacteriales > Flavobacteriaceae > Kordia > Kordia periserrulae. Next base: position 149,717 of record NZ_QBKT01000006.1, read on the forward strand.
TCCAAAATAAGGCTGTTCGTGCGCCTGTGCTGAGCCATAGAAAATGTTCCACCAATAGCGTAATGATAAAATATAAGAGTCCGATACTAAAAAATAGTATGGCTCCTTTTATGAGTTCGTTTGTGTAATATTTGGTCACAAACTGACTTAATTTCTTCTGTATGTGTTCGTATGCCTTCATCATATAACTGATAAAAGTAACATATTTAGCGAATTAATAGTATGCAGAACTTGTTAAAGATTCTGTAAGATTTTTGAAAAACATCCTACTAAGGCAACATAAACAAGCCAATTATGAGAAATTTTTATACGATTATCGCACTTTTTTGTTCAGGAATCGTGTTTGCACAAAGTCCTTGGACACAAGAAAAAGGAAAGTTTTACACACAACTTTCGTTCACAACCATTTCAAATTATGATGAAGTTTTCGGTACTCCAGACTATCAAACCGACCGTGAAATTACCGACAATACCCTACAATTATATGGAGAATACGGAATATCAAACAAAACAACGTTAATTTTTAATGTCCCGCTAAAGCTTATCAGTACAAACGATGTGGTTGGTGGCACAGCTTTTATTTCGGAAGATTCAAAGACTGCCTTTGGAAATATTTCGGTGGGAATTCGTCATCAGTTTTACAAGAAAAAATGGTTGATTTCTGGACAATTGAATATCAAAGCCAACACCAGTACTTTTGAAGCCGCTTCGGGCATTAGAACGGGAGAAGATGCATGGAGCTTTACGCCTACCCTAAATATTGGACGCAGTTTTGACAAATTTTACATTCAAGCCTTTACTGGAATTGATTTGAGAACGAACAATTACAGCAACAATTTTAAAATTGGTGGGGAAATTGGAACCAAAGTACATTCTAAAATTTGGTTAATTGGTTTTGTAGATATTGTCAATTCGTTCAACGATGGCGATGTGAACTTACCTTTGTCCAATCTCGCGACAGCGTTATACGTCAACAATCAAGAATACGGAGCGTTTGGCTTGAAAGCCATTGGAGAAATCAACAATTCGTTTGGAGGAATTGTAACGTTTGGTGGCGCATTTTCAGGAAATAATGTTGCCAAACAAGCCGCGTTGACGTTTGGGTTGTATAAGCGGTTTTGAATACTATAATCTAAATCCAACGCAATAACGCACCATAAATTTTCCATACATTATTTTCTTTTTTATAAATATTTATAAAACCAGCTCCGCCTTCGGAGTTGCTTGGAACAAGTGCATATTTTCCATCCTTAGTGAAAACTGGTAAAGCCGCATGATATGTATGATGATCATACAGTTGTACCAAACGACTTTTTTTAGCATCCCTTTCTCTTTTAGATTTGAATTTTTCAGAAATAAGTTCTTTTTCAAGTAATTCTATGTGAACTTGAAATTTTTGTTGCTTATAATATGCTAAGGCATCATCATCAAAAAATTGCCCAAATATTTCTTTATCAGCTCCAGGATTTTGTGACTCCAATTTATTTTTAATTGATAGATTAAATTCCTCCCTAGGGTGAATTTGAAAATAAATAAAATCTTTTTTATACCAAGTTCTTCGTTTAGAATTAAGAGTAAACTGGGTGTCAAGATGTAGTTTTAAGACTGCTTTAATATCCTTCAATCTAGTTTGCTCAGCGTCTTTAGTTGCTACACAAGATATAACTACACCGAAAATTAATATTATGATTATATATTTTTTCATGAGTTTTCAATTACAAGGTTCTGTGGTATTTGGTATTACGCCATTAGGTGGAATAGTCACTTCATCATTTTGATTAATGAGATATGTTTGTGATGTCCCCTGAAGTTCTGCCAAACCTATTGCTATAATTTCTAATCGCTGAAAATATGAAAATTCATTTTCAAAATTAGGAGTCTCTATCATAGAGCTTGAAGCCCAAGTTAACTTTTTATAATAACTTAATGGTAATATATATCCCTTACTATCTCCATAGCTTTTTAGTGCTAATGCCAGTACATCTATCAGACCAGTCATAAACTCATGTTGAATATTATTTAAGTCTTGTCCAGATTGTTGACTATCTGCTTGACTTGAAGCCTGTAAGGTTGTATAAGCTACTACTAACTCTGTAAAATCAGGGTCCGAAGATTGGGTTTGTAGTAATCCAGTTTGAAACAAATATGCTAATACGGCATGAACACTTTCGTGAATTGCGTTTCTAGCTATAATCAAATCCGACGATGTTACAAAATATGCCTTATTAAATTCTGTTTTCACTGTACAATTTCCTTGAGTACATGTTGGAAAGGGATCTGTAAAAGCACTCTCATTTGAATTTGCTGCAGGAAAAGCAGTTGCCTTTATTCTGTATGTAAACTTGGTATCATCATTGAAGGCATTTTTAACCAGTTGTACAATAGCTGCTGAACTGTTAAACGTAGATTTAATGATTTTAGCATGACATGGATGTTCCATCATCGTGGAATCAATAATAATCCTATGTTCGTAGTTTACCTCTTCACCTTTTAAGCAAGCTCGTGCCGCTTCTATTCCAAATAATTTTTCTTGATTGCCGCATCCTTCCGTATTTAAAAAATTATCTAATTTATTTAGACAGAAACTATTTGCTGATCTTGAAGTTAGAGAATCTAATAAACTTTGTGGCATCGTTACATTATTGCCTCCAATATTGTATGCTCCATTCATACATTCAATAATTCTATCTAAAGCCGTTTCATCGTCTAAAGGTACGGTTTCAGTTGTATTGTCATCATCATTAGGATTTGTAGCTCCTCCGCCTGATGTTCCACTATCATCGGACGTATTTCCTGCGCCGCTATCTACATCTACTAGCTCTGGTGTTGTTGGGCAAGGTTCGTAAATGACGTGAATGGTGTAATGAGAGCTTGTCCCATTACACATGCCTGGTGCATGGTCATCTCCTGTATTCCCAAAACTACATTCCCAAACTCCGTAAGCACTTACAATACAATCATTATTTGCTTTTTGGGAAATCAAGTCATCATGGTGAATCGTAAAGTCTGAAACCGCTTGAACAGTTCCCTCAAAATAGGAGTCATTTGATGAGGAACTTTCACGTACATACTTTAAAACCTCAGACTTTGTAACCTGTTGTTGATTATCTACTGTTAAAACTAAATTATAGAATTCATTTTCAGAAGTTTGCTTTTCTATTTGAAACGTATAAAAAGTTTTATTTTCTTTTTGAATCATAACAATATTATCGACCAAAATTCTAAAGTTTTCATTTGAATTTTTTTGTCTCGTGATATCAAAATATGTATTAATCGAAAAATAGTTTTTTTCTCCAACATGATTTCTAAAGTCATTTAATGATATTCTTCTAACTTTAGATACGCCTTGATACTCAAAAGAGATTTCTTTATCACTCTGACAATTCAAAAAAGAATTACTAATTGAAATAACTATAAGAATAATTACAAATCTTCTAATTTTTAGCATAACTCCTTCAATAAAGTCATAAATATACACAAACCTTTTAGTTTTACATATATTTCTTACAACTTAGCCATAATCGTGCTCAAATCGTTAGTATTATACTTTAATTTCATTTCAAAGAAAAAAATGGTACTTTTAAATGCTTGGAACTTAGAAATGAAATCATGAAAGATTTAAAATATATAGCCGCATTTTCTACACCTGTAGTTGCTATTATTGCGTTGTATTTGCGCGGTTATTATACATTTTTGACACCTATATATGCTTTTGGAATGATTCCGTTGATGGAATTGATTTTTTCGCAAAACACCGAAAATTTATCTGAAGAAGAAGTTGCAGAAAAGTCCATCAACCCAATTTTTGATTGGTTACTATATTTGAACATTCCTGTAGTTTTTGGCTTGTTGCTAGTGACACTTTTAAATGTTTCTAGCGGAATGTACGAAACCTACGAACTCATTGGACTCATCTTTTCAACGGGAATTGTGTTAGGCTCCAACGGTATCAATGTGGCACATGAACTTGGTCACCGACAAACAAAATACGAGCAGTTTATGGCAAAATTACTACTCTTGCCTTCGTTGTACATGCACTTTTTTGTAGAGCATAATTTTGGACATCATTTACACGCCGCCACCAAAGAAGATCCTGCAACCGCGAGATACAATCAAGTTGTGTATTCGTTTTGGATTACCTCAACAGTTCGCCAATATGTGAATGCTTGGAACATTCAACAAAACTTACAAAAGCGTGGAAACTTCTCTTTTTTCTCGTTTAAAAACAACATGTTTTGGTTTACGCTGCTGCAGATAAGTTACTTGGCGAGTATTTTCTTTTTCTTGGGAAGTTTGGCACTTTTGTTTGCTGTAGCAAGCGCTGTGGTGAGTTTTTTACTCTTAGAAACCATCAACTATATAGAACATTACGGATTGCTCCGAAAAAAACTAGCATCAGGTCGTTACGAGCGCGTACGCGAAATTCACTCTTGGAATTCCAATCATGTAATTGGACGTATTATATTGTACGAACTCACACGTCACAGCGACCATCATTACAAAGCTTCTAAAAAATATCAATTGTTAGATTGTCACGAAAAAAGTCCGCAAATGCCTTTTGGCTATCCAACGTCGATGGTTATGGCGCTCATTCCACCGTTGTGGTTTAAAGTGATGAACAAGCGCATTCCGCAAGAAATGGTTTCACTAGCAAAATAGCATAAAAACCCTCAAAAATTAAAACTTTGAGGGTTTCACTTTTCCTAGTACCTTTGCGCTTTATAATCATTTACCAAAAAATCTATGACTCAAAAAGTTCGTGTTCGTTTTGCACCGAGTCCCACAGGACCATTACACATTGGAGGCGTAAGAACCGCCCTATTCAATTATCTATTCGCCAAAAAACACGGTGGCGATTTTGTATTACGTATTGAAGATACCGATCAAAACAGATTTGTGGAAGGTGCCGAACAATACATTGTAGATGCATTGGAATGGTGTGGAATTCCGTTTGATGAAGGCATTGGAAAAGATGGCGGATTTGGTCCATACCGACAAAGTGAACGTAAGCATTTGTATAGAAAATATGCCGATGAACTAATTGAAAAAGGACATGCGTATTATGCTTTTGATACTGCAGAAGCGTTGGATGCTCACAGAAAAGAACATGAAGCTAAAGGCAAAACCTTTATTTACAATTGGCACAATCGATTAAAATTGACGAATTCTTTGTCGCTTTCGGCAGAAGAAGTACAAGCAAAACTGGATGCGGGCGAACCGTATGTCATTCGTTTTAAATCGCCACAAGGCGAAACCTTACATTTACAAGATATTGTGCGTGGCGATGTCGAAATTGATACCAATATTTTAGATGATAAAATATTGTTCAAAAGTGATGGAATGCCCACCTATCACCTAGCGAATATTGTGGACGACCATTTAATGGAAATTACGCACGTTATTCGTGGAGAAGAATGGTTGCCTTCGTTAGCATTACACAATTTACTGTACCGTTCTTTTGGTTGGGAAGCACCTCAGTTTGCGCATTTGCCATTAATCTTAAAGCCCACAGGAAAAGGAAAACTCAGCAAGCGCGATGGTGCTAAATTTGGCTTTCCCGTATTTCCAATGGAATGGCATGATGATAAAGAAGACCAATTGTATTTAGGCTTTAAAGAAGAAGGCTATTTTGACGATGCGTTGATAAACTTTTTAGCCTTTTTGGGATGGAATCCTGGAACGGAACAAGAAATTTTCAGTCTGGAAGAACTAATTGAAGCATTCGAATTGGAGCGTATCAACAAAGCAGGTGCACGATTTGATATTGACAAAATGCAGTGGTTCAATCAGCAGTATATGCATCATAAATCGAACGAATATTTAGCGAAATCGTTTCAAGCATTGCGCCCAGAATTGAACGGAATTGATATCCAATATATTGAAATGGTGGTTGGTCTTGTCAAAGAGCGTGTTTCGTTTGTAAAAGAATTGTGGGATGAAAGTCACTTTTTCTTTGTCGCGCCAACAGAATTTGATGAAAAAGCCCAGAAAAAAGCCTTAAAAGAAGGTACAGACGATATTTTGCGCAAGTTGATAGACATTATTAATTCAACAGAAGAGTATACCGTAGAAAGCTTGCAAACCAATATCAAAGGTTGGATTACTGACAACGAAATTGGTTTTGGAAAAGTCATGCAACCGTTGCGTTTTGCCTTAGCTGGCGCATTAAGTGGTCCAGATTTGTTTACCATTATGTTTATGATTGGAAAACAAGAAACCATCAAGCGTATTGAGAAGGTTTTGGGGATGTTGTAGAAATTTAGAATGCTGTTATGCGATGCTGAATCAAGTTCAGCATGACTCAATTCAATATATAAAAAAGAGCGCCAATTAGCGCTCTTTTTACGTGTTATTACAAATAGAAAGTGGCTAAAACACTCAACTGTTCTATATGTCCTTTTAATTGTTGATTATTCACAGATAACTTACTAAGAACGTTGGAAATTCCATATTCGTATTGCAACGAGATTTTAAAAGATTGAAATCCTGCCGAAACACCTATAATTCCCATGATGTTTACACGATTGGTTTGTCGCGCTTCTTTGGCAGTAAATGTGTCGTATCCTTGTAAAATATAGTCTTCAAATTCACTGTCAACTTCAAATTTTTCCGAGAGTTGTAACGCTGGACCAAATTCCACACTAAAATGTTTCTCGCTGATTTTGTAACTTCCCAACACGCCAATTTTCGCCGCCAACAAATTGAACGGAATTTCGACATTTTCAGACAGTAAGGTTTGTCGTCCCATCACATTGAATTCGTGAAAGTTTAGATGCAAAAAATACACCATATCAACGTGTCGAGCAACAGTTCCGCGCGTTGATAATCCGGCTTGAAAACCTGTGGATTTTGTCGTAACTAAATCATCCGTTTTTATATCAAATTGATGAATTCCTGCGGAAATTCCTAAACGATTGTAATTGTCGTATCGCCCTTGTGAAAAAGATTTTGTAACAAAAAGTATGGTAATTACTACTAATATCCTGTAAATAGATTGTTGCATTTGGGGAAACTTTATATTTAAAGTTGGCAAATGTATCTTTTTTTACACAAAAACAATTATTTTTATATACTAACATTTTAAATACTACACATTATGCCATTAAGTCCAACTGCTATTGTTTTAATAGTTGCTGCTGTCATTTTTTTGATTGCTACTTTTTTTATTGTAAAACAACAAACAGCCGCCATTATTGAGCGTTTCGGTCGTTTCCAAAGTATTCGACAATCAGGATTACAATTAAAAATTCCGCTCGTTGATAGAATTGCGGGAAAGCTAAGTTTGAAAATTCAGCAATTAGATGTGATTGTTGAAACCAAAACTTTAGACGATGTTTTTGTACGATTGAAAGTTTCTGTACAGTACATGGTTATTAAAGAAAAGGTATATGACGCCTTTTACAAGTTAGATTATCCGCACGATCAAATTACATCGTATGTATTTGACGTAGTGCGTGCCGAAGTTCCAAAAATGAAATTGGATGACGTCTTTGTGAAAAAAGATGACATCGCCATTGCGGTAAAAGCAGAATTGAACGATGCTATGATGGACTATGGATATGATATTATTAAAACACTGGTAACTGATATTGATCCTGATGCGCAAGTAAAAGCTGCCATGAACCGCATTAATGCTTCCGAACGTGAAAAAATTGCTGCACAATATGAAGGTGATGCACAGCGTATTTTAATTGTAGAAAAAGCAAAAGCAGAAGCGGAAAGCAAGCGTTTACAAGGTCAAGGTATTGCCGATCAGCGTCGTGAAATTGCGCGTGGTTTGGAAGAATCCGTAGAAGTGTTGAATAAGGTAGGAATCAATTCGCAAGAAGCGTCTGCGTTGATTGTTGTAACACAACATTACGATACTTTACAATCCATTGGTGAAGAAACCAATAGTAATTTGATTTTATTACCAAATTCTCCACAAGCGGGAAGCGACATGCTCAACAATATGGTAGCGAGTTTTACAGCAAGTAACCAAATTGGAGAAGCCATGAAAGAAGCAAAACGCAAAAAAGGCGAATCTGATAAATAATTATTTATAAAAACACGTAAAAGGCTGTTTTTTTAAAGTTTTTAAACGTCATTCTGAGCTTGACTCAGAATCTCATCATCCTAATTTTTAGCTGTTATGAGAAACCGAACTTGATTTGGTTTGACGAAATTTTACTTTAAAAACAGCTTTTTTTATGTGTATATTTATACCCAATCACAAACTAATATTATGAAAAAAATCACTTTACTCCTATTTATCTTTTGTGCTACTCAGGTGTTTTCTCAAAGCCTCACTACTTTAAAAGGAAGTGCAATGCGCGACGCGATGGCTGCTTGTAAAGCGACCTTAGAACAAGATTTTGAAACCTTACTCACGTATACACATCCAAATATTTTAAAAGCTGCAGGCGGAGCGGACGTTATGGTAGAATTTTTAAAATCAACTTTTGACCAAATGAAGGCAGAAGGTTTTAAATTTGAAATTGCACAAACCAAGTCCGTATCGGATGTTGTAAAAGAACAAGGAGAATATCGTTGTTATGTAGAAAATTACAATGTCATGAAAATGAAAGATATGCGTATTTTTTCTACGAGCTATATGATTGGCTTTTATAATGAAACAACTAAAAAATGGACATTTGTAGAAGCGAAAGAAATGAAAAACACAGGTTCTGTAGCTACCTATTTTCCAAATTTTAAAACAGAAATGAACATCCCTGAGAATACAATGGAAATGAAAAAAATTAATAAGGAATAATTTTTCGATACTTCTTACCTTTTCGAATTGCTTCGAAAGTATTGTATAAAATTCGGCTTACTTTTTTACAAGACGATTGTCATAAAAATGCTGACAATTTGATAGAAAACTAAAAAAGTGAGTCGTTTTTTTATGAATAGATTCAAAATTTTTCAAAATACGCTTCAAACGGGTTTTTTCTTGTTTTAAGCTGGTTTTTAGCTCAGTTTTTTGACTTCTCACTAAAGTGGTTTAAATATTATTTTTCATTCAAGAAAACGCACCTAAAGAAGTTGTTTTTAATAGTTGCTACTTATAGTTACAAAAGAATTCATCGAGAAAGATTATGGTGTGTTTTTTCATGAAAAAAATCCCAAGAACACAATTGCTCTCAGGATTTTTATAGAATGGTTGGATTGGTGTTTATCGTTTTAGTTAACAATCAATTTTTTAGTCACCATTTGATTGCCCACTTTAATTTTTACAAAATATAATCCAGTTCCGTATCTAGAAACATCTAATTTTTGACGTGCGTTTGCATTGAAACGCGTTTCTTCAATTTTTGTGATGGTTTGTCCGATACTGTTTAACAATTCAATTTCATAGGTATTTCCAACAGTTGTGTTGATAACTACATCCACATTGCTTGATGCTGGATTTGGATACATAGAAATTGCTCCTTCCAACGCGTTTTCTCCAACAGATAAGGTTGTTTCTACGCGTAAGTTATCAATATACATGTTATTACCAAAACCGTTTACGTGTGCAAAACGAAGTAAGACATTGTTTCCAATATACGCATCTAAATTCACTGTTTCCGTTCTCCAATCGGAAGCACTTGTTGGTGAAAAAGGATTGGTATCGTCTGGAACTGTTGCCAAATCGGCACCGTCTTTAAAGTAGATTTGTGTGTACGTTGCGCCACAATCTGTAGAAATATCAATACGTAAATCATCTGAATTAGTGGCGCTGTATTGTGCTTTTGCTAAATCGAACATTAGCGTAGCATCCGTCACGCTTGTTAAGTCAAAATACTCCGTAATTAACCAATCTTGCTGACCGACAGCACTACTATAATTGTAAGCATCAATAAATACTGAACTTGTTGTATTTCCATCAATTCCCGTGATATTAAGCGCAGGAACCCACGTTGTAGAACCGTCAAAATTCGTAATTGTCCAATCGCTTGGAATCACACTTGTTGATTCAAAATCTTCCGAAAAGTTGATTGCCGTTCCGCTAATCAATGCATTAAAGCTAAAAGTTCGCTCGTCATTATTTGAAAATTCATCACCCGTCAACGACGTCCATACACGTAATGTTGTATCGCCATTGGTGGTTACTGTTGCTGGCGTAGTAAATACATACGTATCTGTAGCACCAGCATTTAACGTTGCAGTATACGTTTCATTTACAATGGGTTCAGAACCTACTTGATACGAAACTGTAAAGTTTGACTGTGCATCTGTACCTTCGTTTTCGATATCTGCCGAAATGATGATTGGATCGGTATTGCAAAGTTTGTCAAAATCACTTTCGGTGTTGTTAATAGCAGTTACAGCCATATCTTTTGCTAATGGACAGTTAAACAATCCACCGTTTCCTTGATTCACAGTTACGGCGTTGGAACGAAGTGATTCCCATCCGTTTCCTCCTTTAGCAACTACAGAAACCCATAATGGATCTAATGGATTTGGAATAGCAACATTTAAACTTGTTGCTGTAGTACTTCCTGCAATTTCCATGTATTTTTCTCCTAAAATATATACATCGTAGGTGCTTGCTCCTGGTACAGGTCCCCAAGTGATTTCTGCACCCGACGGACATACTTGCGTAATGGCAACTCCTGTTACACGTCTTGCAACCGAAAAGTTTGCTGGAGATTGATCAGTGAATGTACCATTTGTAATTCTGATAAGACATTCTCCCGAAGAAAGGTTGTTTGGAAGATTCCAAGTATAGTTTATTGATGAAGCTGGCAATGTTACTAATGATGTCCACGTAGCTCCGTTATCTTCAGAAAGCTCAATTACAGTGTTGCTAGTAGCATCGTTTGCATCCCAGTGAATTATTGTTTGAGAACCAGAAACTAGTTTTTCTCCACCAACTGGATACGTTAATGTTAATCCGTCTGTAATGATTTCATATACCAAGTGATATTTTTGTGGTCCTACAGGAACATTGAATCCTGTTACGCTCACATTGTACGTTCCTGCTGCTGGATTGTCAATTAAAACCTGCTCCATATTGTTTAAATGATCCGTTCCTCTTGAAGCTGGAAGATTTAAAAATGCTGCGTTTGGTGTGGTGTCTAATACCCAAGGTTGATGCGTTGTCATACTTGGGTCGGTTACTACCACGTCTAAATCATTTACTAAGGCTGTTGCTGCTCCAGAAGCTGCAGGAGCATCATCCCAATACACCATAAAACGAACTTCTCTTGTATTGGCTGGAACTGTAATTGAGTGCGAATTGTTAGCTCCTTGTGAAACAGTTGCGTCTAAATAGCGTCCTTCTTCAATTAGCATCGCTGCTCGTAATCCATTTACCATTCCCCAACCAAAACTAAAGTCTGGACCTTCATTTCCATAATCGTTTGCCGTGTTGAGCATCGCAGCTTTAATCAAACCTGACTCTGGTAAGTTTCCACTATTTAAGTTTGCATACGCTTCGTACAACTGTGCTGCTACTCCAGCAATTCCAGGTGCGGCTCCAGAAGTTCCTCCAAATGTTTGATAATTATTGTTGGTTGTGGTTGAAATTTGTCCTTGTCCGTGTGCTGTAATATCTGGTTTGATTCGTCCATCATATGCTGGTCCACGACTACTTGAGCTTACCAATTGTCCATTAAAGAAGGTGTTTGCGGTTGCGATTCCGTTTTTACCTTGTTTTGCTCCACCAGTAATATTTCCCCAGCCAGCTCCTGCTCCATATCCACAGTTGGATGTTCCTGAATTTCCAGCCGAAAATACATGTAATGCCGAAGGAATGGTGCTAATTTGCTCATCAACCGTTCTAGCGGCTGCTGTGTAACCACCATTACAAGTTGTTCCGTACGAGTTGTTCGTAATTTGAACATCGCCACTGTTTAGTAAACTTACCGTTGGTCCGTCTAAGAAAGAAACTGCTATGGTTGTAACATATACTTCACTTCCTGCTGCCATTCCGCGGTTGGTTGGATCTAAATTTCCAGCTCCAGCCATAATTCCAGATACACCATCACCGTGTGTTCCTCCGTTAGAAGTTACTAAAGTGTTTAATCTTCCTTGAAAGTCAATGTGTGGTCCTACAATTCCGTCATCGCGAACCAATACGCCTACTCCTGCTCCTGTATAGTTTCTTCCTCCAAGTGTTTGTGTGTCTAAGTTAGATGAACGGTGAATGCTTCTCCCTCTATCGTCTTCTAAAACAGCTGGTGGCGGAATTAATTCTACCCATTTAATGAATGGTTTTGATACTACCTCGTCCATCGCATTTGATGGAATGGACACTTGAATATAGTTACTAGACGTGTAGTTTTCTTTGATGTACACGCCGTTAATGTTTGAAAGTTGACGAAGTACATAACTTTTATCAATAAAATCATAATATTCCAACATCACTACAATATTGTTTCCTTCAATAGCGTGGTCGTCTATATTGTTGAACTTGATTTGTGATGATTTTTTAAAGTTATCTTCAACTGGAATGATAGAAATAATTCCTGAAGATTGTAAATACGAAATTGCTGTATTTTCAGGAAAATGCACTAAGTATGTTTTTTCAGGGAAATACTCAATAAGTCTGAGATTTCTTTCTGCAAATTGATTTTGAATGGCTTGCGTTGGTGTTTCGCTAAAGCGAACCCATGCAAAATATCCATTATCAAATTTGGCTGATTGTGGCATCAGATTCCAATTGAATGATGTAATGTTAGTTGGCATAGTAATGACCTCATCTTGAAAATACACGGTATTTTGTGCAGACAAAAAGGTACAGTTTAATAGAATTACTGCCACTAACATAGGAATGAAAGAACTAGAAAAGCTCTTTGTTAGCGTAATTTTTTTCATGACAATTTTTGTTTAGTTTGTAAGGATCTAAATCTATTTTTTTGATTCATCGAGGCTTTTTTAATGATAAATTTTTATTAAAAATGTATTTAGCTCGCTAATATAATGATTAGTTCGCAAAAAATTGTTAAGATTTTTAGTGATAGCGTTGATTTATATTCATCTTTTTTAGGTATTTAGCTCGATTTTTTTGTTGGCTAGTCATATTTTGAAAATATGATGCATCTGTTTTATGATATACATTTCGCTTAATTTTCTTTTAGCTTAGAAATATTCTTGTCTTGCGACAGATTGTGTAGCGAGAATTCTACAGTAGTGATGCATCAGTTTTGCCAATTATTCAAAATATCACATTCTATTCGTTTTTTGTGACGGTTTTTTATGGAACGAATAGGATAGGAGTGAAGCCTTATTTTGAAGGTATTTTTAAACAAAAAAAGACTGTACGTTTTTGTACAGTCTTTTCAAAATATAATGTGTAATGTGTTATACCTGTTTTGCCTCAGCCACTAAGAGTTCATTTTGGTCTTCCAACGCTTTTTCTATGAATTCGTTGATGCTTTCGGTACGTTTTTGACCGTTTTTCAACAACACACCGAGCGTTAGCATGGCTGCAATGCGAGTTCCCGCTTTTTTGGCTGCTGTGTCAAATAACGGTTCTAAATCTTCAAACACAACGTTTTCAGCTAAGGTTTGAATCTTTTGTTTTGCTTGTTGCTGCTTTTCTTCTGGAAGATTGGTGTACTTTTTTCCTAATTGTTTGATTTCCTCAATTGGAGGGCGTTGGTGTTGATTTTTTTGTGATTTATGCTGCTGAGGTTGTTGTGGTTGTTTTTCCTTTGGTTTTTGTTTCGCCCACGTATCACGCAATCCAACGGTTTTGTTGAAAATTAGCGTATCTGTAGTTGTATCTTCGTCCACACAGAAATAGCCCAAACGTTGAAATTGAAAACGTTCTCCAATAGTTGCTTCTTTTAAATATGGTTCTACAAACGCATTGACAATGGTTAACGAATTCGGGTTGATGAATTCCATAAAATCCTTGTCTTTGTGACCATCTGGCGCTTCATCCGAAAATAAACGGTCGTACACACGAACCTCAGCATTGACAGCATGTGCAATAGAAACCCAGTGCAAGGTTCCTTTGACTTTTCGTAAACTTGCTTCCGTTCCGCTTCCGCTCAAACTGTCGGTATCATACGTACAGTGAATTTCCAAAATATTTCCATCAGCATCTTTTACAACCGATTCTCCTTTGATGATGTATGCGTTTTTGAGTCGCACTTCTTTTCCAAGCGTTAAGCGGAAAAATTTACTACTCGCTTCTTCTTTAAAGTCTTCACGTTCAATGTATAATTCCTTAGAAAACGGCACTTTTCTATTGCCTGCACTTTCATCTTCTGGATTGTTTTCAGCATCAAGCCATTCTTCTTTTCCTTCAGGATAATTCGTAATGACCAATTTCACAGGATTCAACACCGCCATCACACGATTTGCCGTTTTGTTTAAATCTTCGCGAATGCAAAATTCCAATAATGACACATCAATGACATTTTCACGTTTGGCAACACCTACTGTTTCTACAAATTTTCGAATGGCTGCTGGCGTGTATCCTCTTCGGCGTAAGCCAGAAATGGTTGGCATGCGTGGATCGTCCCAACCAGCTACAATATTTTCATTGACCAATTGGAGCAATTTACGCTTGCTCATGATGGTATAACTGAGATTCAGTCGTGCAAATTCGCGCTGTTTTGGTTGTAACGGATATTCATCTTTACTGTAGTTATATACCAACTCTTTAAACCAATCGTACAGCTTTCTGTGTGGCTTAAATTCTAATGAACATAAGGAATGTGAAATTTGCTCAATGTAATCACTTTCACCATGCGTCCAATCGTACATTGGGTAAATACACCAATCATTTCCAGTTCGGTGATGATGTGCGTGTAGTATTCTGTACATAATTGGGTCGCGCATGAGCATGTTTGGATCTTCCATGTCAATTTTGGCGCGCAATACATGTGTTCCAGCTTTAAATTCGCCATTTTTCATACGTTGGAACAAATCTAAGTTTTCTTCCACGCTTCGGTTTCTAAACGGACTATTGGTGCCAACTTCCGTTGGTGTTCCTTTTTGTTCCGCCATCGCTTCTGACGATTGCGAATCGACATAGGCTTTTTCGTCTTTTATCATTTGAATTGCCCAATCGTACAATTGCTGAAAATAATCTGAAGAGTAACATTCGTTTGCCCATTGATATCCAAGCCACGAAATATCGCGTTTGATAGCATCTACATATTCCTGCTCTTCTTTGGCTGGATTGGTATCGTCGAAACGAAGATTTACAGGCGCGTTGTATTTTTCGCCCAAACCAAAACTAATTCCGATTGCCTTTGTGTGCCCAATGTGTAAATACCCATTAGGTTCCGGTGGAAATCGAAAACGAAGATGTTCTTTTGGCATTCCATTTGCCAAATCTTCTTCTATAATGTGCTCAATAAAATTGAGTGATTTTGTTTCTTCAGACATTATTTTATTTTGAAATACTTGTTAAAATAGAACGTCAAAAATACGGAATTCAAGCGAATATTTATAATAAAACCCTTTCTTACTGTACGATTGTTAAAACTTGTATTGATGGAGCATTTTTGTGTTTTTAAGAGCAATGGTGCGTTGTAACAATTACTCGTATAAATGCACTAATTGGATGTATTGTTTAACATAAATCATAAAAATCATGCAACATCGGAATTATTCGTGCCTAAAATGTCATAACAGAACTTTTAAAGTAGGAGAGTTGAGAGCTACGGGCGGAACGTTTTCTAAAATATTTGACATTCAAAATCAGAAGTACACTTCCGTTACGTGTGAGCGTTGTTCGTACACAGAGTTTTACAAAACAAAAACAAGCGCTATTAGCAATGTTTTTGATTTCTTTACCAATTAAAAAAACTTAGCAACCATTCGTTTTAGCATAGAAGTTTAGTCGTTGCTTTTTCTAGATTTTATTACAACTTGGCGAGTTGATAGTTTATCAATTAAGCCGTATTTTTGCACGATTAATTATTGATTATGGGAATTATTCGTGTTACGAATATCCGTGTGTATGCTTTTCATGGATGTTTGAATGAAGAAACTAAGATAGGAAGCGACTACAGAGTTGATGTTGCTGTAAAAGCCAATCTTCAAGTTTCTGCACAAAGTGACCGATTGAAAGATACGGTAGATTATGTGCATGTCAACAGAATTGTAAAAGAAGAAATGGCGATTCCGTCCAAACTTTTAGAACATGTTGCCAAACGTATTTTGAATCGTATTTTTGATGAAATTGCTATTGCAAATGAAGCTACGGTTGAAGTGTCTAAAATTAATCCGCCTATTGGTGGTAATGTGCAAATGGTGACTATTGAAATGACTTCTACAAGGTCGTAGGAATATTATTTAAAAGTTCTTTTTTGTTGCATAGAATGTAAAATTAGTTAAATTTGCAATCACAAATGGCGTCGTGGCCGAGTGGCTAGGCAGAGGTCTGCAAAACCTTGTACAGCGGTTCGAATCCGCTCGACGCCTCCAAAAAAAGAAAACCTTCTGATAATCAGAAGGTTTTTTTCTATCTGTATTTTTTTTTGGCTTTTATGTTTTTATAAGATTCGCGAATAGCCGCCTTTTATAATCATAATGATACCAAAAACGATAATGATAATACTCACCCATTTTTTGGCTTTGAAGATAAAACGCGGTGTCATTTTACTTTTTAGTTTTTTTGCCAGCATAATTTTGGAGATATCCATCACTAGTAAAGTCACTAAAATAGTTGTGATAAAAATGAACAATCCGTATTTGGTATCGCCTGTAATTTTACTTGCTGTAGCAATGGCAACAATCCAACCTGCCAATACGCCAAAGTTGATAAAGTTGAGAAAGAACCCTTTTACAAACAATCCAAACAGATTTTTTCGCGTATCTACGCTATAGTGTTCGCGCACTATTTTTCGAAATGATTTTGAGGTTTTTATATAGGAAATGACGCCATACGCGCACAAAATTAAGCCTCCAAAGATGATTAAATTAGGATCGTCTTTTATTTTTTCTATTAATCCTGATGTGCTGTAATAGGCAAAAATAATGAAGATAATATCTGCAAAAATAGCGCCTAAATCGAATGCTAAGGCACTTCGGAAACCTTTGGTAATGCTAATTTCTAATAACAGAAAAAATATAGGTCCAATAGCAACAAAGGATAAAAATAATCCGTATAACACTGCGTATTGTAATCCGTCAACCATATAACAAATGTAGTAAAAGAGATGTAATTACGGCTTTTTATATTTCATTTCTGGTGTTATTTTTTTGACTTTTCTTTCTTTTTGTATGTTTTAAATGTTTTTTTGGTATAAATTGAAGCTTGAAAAATTTAATTCACAAAAAAAACGTCCAAATGGCAGTTTGAACGTTTTCTATAATTGATTGATGAATGGTTTTGTTGCTGTGTTATTCTAACATTAGTTCAGTATAATTTTTTACTAAAAAAGTTTATTTCTTATCAAGAAAAATAAATGCAATCATCCTAATTTCTGTTGCTTATTTTCTTATTCTTTGCTTGCCCAAAGAAAAGAAACAAAAGAAAGGGCACTTTTCCAGAGGTGTTTTTGCTTTTTCTTTTAGGAGAAAAACCAAAACCGCATGAATTTTTCTAAATTTCTTCCAAGGTTTCAGAAATTTTAACGAAAAATCCCTGCTACACTGCGGAAAAGAAAAACCACTGTTACTATAATGTCAAACTCAATTTATTTTACTTTGATTTTTCCTCCAAAAACTTTGTCTTTTTTGATGGTGGTTGGATCGCCGTGAATTTCAATATATCCACCTGCTCTTACTTTAGCATCTGCTAATACCGAAGCCGAAACGTATGCTTCGCCGCCAGCACTTACTTTGACTTTGGTTTGCTCTGTTAGCAATTTTTTTCCTTCGTAAATTCCGCCCGTATTCAACACTACTTCTTGATGTTTTACTTTTCCAGAAATTTCAATAATTCCGCCCGAAACCGCTCTTGAATCTAAGTTATCCACTTCCAAATTAGCAATGATTCTTCCGCCTTCTTGAGTTTTTAATTTTAAATACGGTTGCGTCATGGTTTCGTTTGCCACAATTACAGCACCTTCATTCGCGTCAATAATGTCAATATCTTTGTAATATACTTCTACAAAAGTTTCAGAGCCATCGAAGATTCTATCGAATTTCATGCGAATTTTGAGTTTTCCGCGTTTGTTAACAATTTCGACATCTTCAGTATCAGCTCCTGTAATCACAACCTTATCTTCGTTGGATTTGATTAGATTGATTTCTATTAAATCGAATACTTTCACTTCATCAAAATCTCCTACTTGTTTTTCTATGGGTGTTTGTGCAAAAATTGTATAGGTAATTGCACAAAAAATAAATGTGAATATATGTTTCATATCCTTTGGTTTTAGTATTTGTCAGTAAAGAGTATGTACAAAACGCTTTGTTACAGTTTTTATTGAATTTTTTTCTAATTGTTTATGAATTACGGTTTTACCATACTTTTTGTTGGTGAATGTTTGGTACTTTTAACTGTATTAACTTAAAATTTTCTAATCATGAAAAAAAAGAATTTAACATCGTTAAAGCTTAACAAGCAAAAAGTTTCTGAATTGAATCACGATGAAGTTACAGGTGGAACAGGAAGTTTTTATTCCTTTGTACCAGGACTTTATTGTGGTGCCGGACCAACTACAAGCTTTGGTGACATGGCATGTGAAGTAGCATGTTTATGTTGGGATGAAGATTATTAATCTTTTAAACATTATAAAACGAAACCCTGATGTATGTACATCAGGGTTTTTTGTTTTGTAAGGATTTTTATTATTTAAAAAAGAAATTTAAAAATAGTAACTATTTTGTTTTCAGTAAATTATCGGTTAAAAAAGACCAATATGTCCCGTATATGTCCCAGAACGATAGTTTTTACTTCAATTTTACCGCAGTTCCTGTAATGCTTACCATCACAGCGCCGCCCGCACTGACTTCCATATCTACATGAATTCCTACCACGCCGTCAGCATTGAGTTTTTCAGCATTTTCCTTGAGCTTTTGAAATGTTTTTTCCTTGACTTCTTCGATTGCTGATTCTACATGTGAATAGTATTTTTTCATGCTAAACATGTCTTTGAACGACATGCCTTTGTAACTGTAGTTGATATTGTAGGTCATGCCAGAAACCAACCCTACATATTCTATAATTTCTCTATTTTGAAAACTGTCTGTTGTGGTAAAAATCATATTGCTATTAGATTGTTAATTAATACTTTCTACAAAAATACACGTTTTTCATTTTGTATTCATACCAATAAAAAATGTATCTTGTTTAGATTAGGTAATATATCTTTTTATGGGAAGAGAAATGCATCATAATGATTCAAAAGAGCAGAAGTCTTCAAATTCATCTCCTTTTATCAAACCGAAAAGTTCGGGCGTTATACAACGAAAAATTGCCCAGCATGGAGATGTGAGAAAAAATATTGCATACTGGAAGCCTATTTTACAAAAAAGAAGAGCACTTCTCACCAAACTTATCACTGAAAAAAGTAATGAAAGCTTTGAACATGATTTTCGATTTTTACTGCCGTTAGCGCATCGCTTGATGGAACAAGGCGGATTTGACAAAGGAAATACCGAATTGAACAATCCGTACTACTTACAATCAAAAGGTGATTTAGGCTATGAAGCCCTTACCAAAGATGAAGCGCATGGAAAACAAACGTCAAATTTTGGTAAGTTTTCTACAGAGCAAAAAGGTGTTGAAGCCTATTTAGAACAACTAGAAAATAACAAACACAACGATGGTGACAAAACCTGGGTTGGTGCATATCTTGCTATTATGAAAGGAAGTTCTTTTCAAGATTTTATAAGAGGTTTACAACCTGATGGCAATGTCGCAAAAGGACGAAACTATTCTACAAAATATACTTATGTAGTTCCTGATGATAAAAAAGATACTCCTGTAGGTACTTTTGGAACCATGATGGGCGGTATGAAACACAGATTGACCAACTTAATACAAGATTTTATTGCCATAAATACGTATGAAATAGCACAATTACAAAAGGAAATTGCGCAAGAAGATGATTTTTATGAAACCATCCCTTTACACGATCGCATTGAATATTTACAAGAAGACAGTCGATTGTTACAAAAGGTTTTGACTGAACTGAAACAAGATGCAAGTTGGTGGAAACAAAATCATAAAGGAGTTTCAGTTCAACAATAAAAAATATAGTATGGATTCCTACCTTTGCAGGAATGACATGAACAATTGGTACATTTTCAAATCATTAAATTAATGCATTAAAAATTAGGCTTCTACCTCAACGCGCTTTCCAATGAGGTCAAAATCCAAATGACGCTTTATTAAGTCAGTATTTTTAACTTTTACCACCACTTCATCACCGAGTTGATACATGTTTTTGGTGACTTCACCTACCAAGGCATATTGCTTTTCATCAAAGGTGTAGTAATCGTCTTTGATTTCTCGAATGCGAACCATACCTTCACATTTGTTGGCAATGATTTCTACGTAAATTCCCCATTCTGTAACGCCCGAAATTACACCTACAAATTCTTCGTCTTTATGATCTTGCATGAATTTGATTTGCATGTACTTGATAGAATCACGTTCGGCACTAGCAGCCAATGCTTCCATTTTAGACGAATGTTCACATTTTTCTTCATACACTTCTGCGTCTGCTGATTTTCCACCATCCAAATAATGCTGTAATAAACGATGTACCATCACATCAGGATAACGACGAATTGGCGAGGTAAAATGCGAATAATAATCAAACGCCAAACCGTAATGACCAATATTTTTAGTGGTATATTTTGCTTTGCTCATGCTTCGAATTGCCAGCGTATCTACCATGTTTTGCTCGCCTTTTCCTTGTACATCTTCTAATAATTTGTTTAAAGAAGAAGTCGTACTTTTTCTCGTTTTTAAATTTAAAGAATAGCCAAATCGGGAAATGATGGTTTGCAAATTTGCCAGTTTTTCCACATCGGGTTCGTCGTGAATACGATAGACAAAGGTTTTTTCTGGTTCTTGTTTTCCAACAAAAGCCGCCACTCTTTTATTGGCTAATAACATAAATTCTTCAATCAGTTTGTTGGCATCTTTTTGCGTTTTAAAATAGACACCTTCAGGATTGTTATTTTCATCTAAATGAAAACGAACTTCCACTTTATCAAACGAAATAGCACCTTGCTGCATACGTTTTGCACGCATGATTTTTGCCAATTCATCTAGTTTTAACGTTGCCTGTACAATGTCGTCCGAAACCGTGTACGCTTCTCCCGTAAGGGAAACATCTGCAGGAATTTCATTGCCTTTCGTTTCAATGATGACTTGTGCTTCTTCGTACGCAAATCGTTTGTCAGAATACGTAACAGTTCGTCCAAACCATTGCTTGAGAACTTCTGCTTTGTTATTGATTTCAAAAACAGCCGAAAAAGTATATTTTTCTTCATTTGGTCGTAACGAACACGCGCCATTGGAGAGAATTTCTGGCAACATCGGCACTACACGATCTACTAAATATACGGAAGTTGCACGTTCGTATGCTTCATCATCTAAAATGGTTCCTGGTTGCACATAATGCGATACATCGGCAATGTGAATTCCGATTTCGTAATTGCCATTTTCAAGCACTTGAAACGACAATGCATCGTCAAAATCTTTCGCGTTTTTTGGATCAATCGTAAATGTCAACACATCGCGCATATCGCGACGCTTTTTTATTTCTTCTTCTTGAATAGTAGTATCTAATTTGTTTGCAAATCGTTCTACAGTTTCTGGAAATTCATATGGCAATCCGTATTCCGCTAAAATGGAATGAATTTCTGTATCGTGTTCGCCTGGTTTTCCTAGCACTTGTTTTACTACTCCAAAAGGAGAATCGGCACGCGCTGGCCAATCTTCAATTTCGACAACTACTTTTTCACCGTCTTTTGCATTGTTGATTTTACTTTTTGGCACAAAAATATCTGTGTACATTTTTTGATTGGAAACTACGACAAACGCAAAGTTTTTTTGCATTTGCAACACACCCACAAATTCTGTTTTGGCACGTTTTATGACTTCGGTAATTTCACCTTCAGGACGATTGTTTCGTCGGCGTTTGTACACGTATACTTCAACCTCATCGCCATCTAACGCATGGTTGAGTTTGTGACTTGGTACAAAGATGTCTTCTTCAAAATCATCACAAATTACATAGCCTTGTCCACGCGTAGTCATATCAATAACTCCTTTGTAATATTCTGTGTTGCCAATGACACGATATTTTCCGCGCTCAACTTCTTCAATTTTTTGTTTCGCTTGGAGTTTTTTAAGTGTTTTTATGATTTGATTTCTTCCGCTGGTATCTGTAATATTTAGTATTGCAGCTATTTGTTTGTAGTTATAAACTTTGTTGGAAGATTTTTTAAATATTTGTAAGATCGCATCTGTAAGATTTGGAATCTTATGCGATTTTTTCTTTTTCTTTCTTGTCATTATATCATGCTGTTTTATACGTTGTTACGCATGTATTCGGTTTTTGTTTATAATTAATTATTCTAAAAAAAGCATACCGAATTTACTTTTTTAAAATTATACATTTTTATGTCAGGAAAATTATGTTTCTAGGAAATTAACAGTTTCAGTTTGAAACATAAAAATAGGAGAGAAGCAGTAATAATTCTGATGCAAAGATACAAATATTTTACAATTTGTATTTTGCAACACATTAAATTGTTGTTATGTATGCGTAAAGATATGTGGTTTTTGATTGTGAATCCAACCTCAGGAAGCTTCTCGCGAAAGCGAAAATGGACACAAATTACAGCTGCTTTTGAAGCAAATGAACTTCCGTATGATTTTACATTTACCAAAAAACCACATCACGAATATGAGTTGGTTTTGGAAGCGCTGGACAAAGGTTATCGAAAGTTTGTCAGCGTTGGCGGCGATGGTACGTTACATCATATTGTAAATGGTTTGATGCAACAGCAACAGGTTTCGCTCGAAGAAATTAAATTGGCAGTAATTCCACTAGGCACTGGAAATGATTGGGTAAAAACCTATAAAATTCCGAAAAATATTGCCAAAGCTGTACAAATTATTAAAGATGAACACACTGTTTTTCAAGATATTGGAAAGCTTACGTTACTGCAGGAGCATAAAACTGTGTTTTTTAATAATGTGGCAGGATTGGGTTTTGATGGCTACGTGGTAAAACGCAATGAACGACTCAAGTTTTTAGGTCCGATGTCGTTTTTGATGTCTACCGTTTTGGGATTGCTCTCGTACAAATCGAACGAGTTTTCTATTAAAAGTAACGAACGAACAATTACTAGCAAATCCTTGTTGACGATTGTGGGAATTTGTCAATTTTCTGGTGGCGGCATGCAATTAACAAAAGAAGTAAATCCTACCGATGGTTTGTTTGATGTATCGATGGCTAAAAACTTTACGTTTTGGACTTTGATACGGAATGTTGTGCGATTGTTTAACGGAACAATTGTCAATCACTCAGAAGTGGAAACTTTTAAAACGGATAGCGTTACGATTGAAACTTCTCAAAAAAATACCTACATTCAAGCAGATGGCGAATTGATTGGAACTGGCGGATTTAAGGCTGAAATTTTGCCAAAAAAACTACAATTTGTGGTTAGTCTAAGTTAGAAACTCAAACTAGAATATCATTTGCGTCAAGATTTTCTTAAAAAAAGTTAAAAAAATCTTAATAAAAGTGTAACATTTGCGTTATTCTTTCGTCTATAGAACAATAACTAAGCGTAAAATAGAGGTAAAACCGTGAAACGAGTGTATAAAGTTATTCTGCTATTTGTATCGATTTTCTTAATCGGTGTGTTCTCGTTTGGTAGTTATATCAATTCTTCTTTGAAAACTAAAACTGATTTTAAAGATGATATCAGAGCTGTGGAAGTTCCGAATGATTCTATAAAAAATGCTGCCGTTGACATGTATTTTTTAAACTAGTTTTCTTATTTTTAAATACTCGATCATCGAGATTTGTAATGCTCTGACGCTTGCGTCTAAATGTTTTAATAGTTTCTATTGAATGTTTTGTTAGTTTATCCCAAAGTAGTTGACTTAGAATTTTATTTATCGTTGTATGACTAATTTTGTCACTGTAGCTACATTTACCTATTCGTTTGAGTATGCCATTTTGCGTATTATTTTAGATCAGAAAGGCATCCATTATGTGTTTGAAAACGATATGATGTTAAGCGTTTTCCCGTTTTATTCGAATGCTATTGGTGGTATTTCCTTAAAAGTCCATAAAAACGACGTAGCACTTACCAAAGAGGTTTTAGATGAGTTTTATGGCAAGCAATCGCATCTTCGGATTGTTTAGGTTTTCTTAGAATTGAGCTATTAGTAGTGACATTCTTTTTCGTTTAACAGTACTTCTCGATACAAATTTGCTTCATTTCGACAAGCTCAATGAGCAGCAAATTCATTCTAAGTAACGGCTTCTTCTAAAGTAAAAGAACTGCTCAGTTTCACGTTTTGTTTCTCACGAAAGTGACACTATTTAAAAACACAGCAAAAATTCAATCTAAAAAGAGATACCACAAAAATGTTATAAACATTAATTATATACAGATTTCTTTTCTTTTAAAAATTCTAAAAAATAATGATGATTATAATAGCGTGTGAATAGGTAGCAAAACTTTTTTATCTTTTTGTTGGAATTGTTTTTTATTGAATTTGATGAACAACTTATGAAAAAGTTAAGTCGTTCATTTTATGATTTATTAGCTAGGTTATCAACAGCTATTAACAACTAAAATTCACAGCTTTTTTTTGATAAAATTGTCTTAAAAAATTGTTAACAATCAAGAAAACGACTCTTGAAAAGTTTTCTAAAAAGAAGTGCTAAATAAATTGTGAAGTTTTAAAATTTGTGCATATTGAAAATTATTCTGAATCCACAAAATTTTCTTCTTAGTTTCTAATCACTAAATATCAACAATGTGTATTACTTTATAATCAACTCAAAATTAAGGAATTGTAAATTATAATTAACAGTGACTTTTTTCGGATGTTTAAAAGTCGATTCATACCTTTGTTTTCCACAAACACAACACAATTATTTATGAAAACTATTGCCATCGGAAACGATCACGCAGGAACCGATTATAAGAATGCCATTGTCGCATATTTGGAATCGAAAGGCTATGCTGTTCAAAATTACGGAACCAACACGAATGATAGCGTTGATTATCCAGATTTTATTCATCCAGTTGCCTTAGATGTCGAAACTGAAAAAGTTCCGTTTGGAATTATCATCTGCGGAAGTGGAAACGGCGCTGCTATGACTGCGAATAAACATCAAAATGTGCGTGCAGCGCTTTGCTGGACCAAAGAGATTGTAGCACTTGCCAGGCAACACAATGATGCCAATATTTTAAGCATTCCCGCACGATTTACTTCGTTACCACAAGCCATTGCCATGGTAGATACCTTTTTAACCACGGAATTCGAAGGCGGACGACACCAACGTAGAGTGGAGAAGATAGCGTGTAGTTAGACTTCTTAGATTGTTGGACTTTTAGATATTAAAAAAACACCGCTAGCTTTTGATAAGGTTGGCGGTGTTTTTTTAATATTACTTTAAAATGGAATATTATTTTTTATTCTTCGAATAGCTTCGTTTATTAGTCCTGAAAAAGTATAATTATTAGAACTTCTTATTACAGGAGATTTTTCTCCTACATAATCTCCGGACATTAAATGATAACAATCGGGATCATCTTTATCTTCATCTAAATAAAAAAATGAAAAAATACTTCCTCCATCTCTCTTATTGAAAGGAAAAATAGGTCTTCCAATAGAATAATTAAAAGTTTCAAAAAATTCTTGTAAGTCTTCTTGAAGCATTTCCCAATCATTCCATACTATACCAGTTCCTGAAATTTTTCCTGCTAGATACAAATATTCTCTAAAGGCTTTAGGAAAAGGATTTGAGTTATTATACTTTGTTTCTAAATCTAATATAGCTTCAGTTGATATTCCTTCTATTCTTACTTTATTGAGAACTATATTATCTTTTAATTTTTGCATATATAATATTTCCATAACTTATTTCTTTTTTGTCTTATTATACAACTTATTGTATTTTTTTATTGTTTCTTTTATATCAGAATATACTTCAGTAATTTGTGAAAACCCTTTAATTCTTTCATCAGTATGGATAATAAAAGTTACTTTTTTTCCAAGACTAGATAACAGGTCTTCTAGCATCATAAACTCTCTAGTACAACTACCACAAGTTTTGTAAATATTCTTCATTTCAATAATAAATTCATCCCCTTTATGTAAATGATTTTTAAGAAAATTATAGATATATTTTATTTCACTATCAAAAACTCTGGGTATACCTTCAAAATCTAATGCATCTTTTACGAATTTAACAAAATCATCATAATCAGTAAATACATCAATAGTATTTTTAGGTAATTTCCAATCAGGTGGATTTCCAAATCTCTTTTTAAAAAATTCATCATACGCTCCAGACATTGAAAATTCATCTATTTTTTCAATTAGTTTACTTTGCAGTTTTATGGTAGTTTTAAACTGGGCTTGATTATATCCTTTTATTAGAGCTGGAAATTCATCTAAATGTTTAGTTAACAATTTGATTAAATCTGCTTTATTAAGAAAAACACTTTTTACTTTTTTTAACCACAAAGCCATTATTGCTTTTTCTCCTTTAGAACGGAATATCTTTCTCCTTTGTATGTAAAGTTTTTTTATAGTTTCAAAATTATTTCTTATAAATACATCCATATATTTAGCTAAGGCTTCCTCAGTAGATAATTTTGGATATTTTTTAGCAGCTTCCTTATTATATTTAGCCATTTTTTTAGCAGCTTCATCAGCAGATAATCCTTTATCATATACAATACTGTTATCCGCTTCACTAACGATACTTTTGGTTCCTTTACCATCATTTATAGATATTATACAACCTAATGTGATGGAGGTATTTCTCCTAGTGATTAATTTTAATCCTGCAATTCGAAGTAATTTTCGTAGTTCTTCTTTCTTTTTTCTTTTTCTTTCCCATGGATACATGAGAAATTTTATTAGCTTTCTCATAATATGTTATTTTACAGGACAGAAAGTTATAGCATCTCCGTTAGCACTTACTTTTGTAGGTTTTAAACCAGCTTTAGTAATTCTATCTCTAGCTGTTTTTGACGGGAATAGGTTTTTGAATACATCATCAACATTCTTACTTA
Organism: Kordia periserrulae; assembly: GCF_003054265.1. Lineage (GTDB taxonomy): Bacteria > Bacteroidota > Bacteroidia > Flavobacteriales > Flavobacteriaceae > Kordia > Kordia periserrulae. The sequence goes on from NZ_QBKT01000006.1 coordinate 176,831, forward strand.
CAACTGCTGACATTTCATTAAACCAATTCACCATTTTTTTAAGCAATTGAGGTATTTTGACAACTAAACTTCTTAGATATCTCATAAAGTTGATAACTGAGCGAAATGAAAATTTAATAGTTTTGTAAACACCTCTAACAGCAGTTGTAGCAATTTTACCAGCTCCTTTAATAATTGATAAATATCCTTTAGCAGATACTCTTAATGCTGTTGAAACTGTGCTTGCACCTCCCGTAGCTATTGTAAACGCAACCTCTGAAACTATAAAACCGATTATGTATCCTACACCATATCCAAGTTGATCATAAGTGAGGCTAACATTTGTATTAATTTCAGAAATTTTTTCTTTTGCTTGGTTATATTTATTTTTCACTTTCTCAGTAATATCATCAAGAAATTTACTGTTTTCTCTAGTTGGAAAAAGATAAAATTTTACCAATTGAACTATAAATCCAACAAACGCTTTTACATTTTTCCATGAGAATAATTTTGCAACAGTTTCGATACCATTTTCAAACATTTCTAAAAACATACTAAAATACGTAGTAGGATTTTTGAGTACCTCAGCACCAGTATTAACTAGAGATTTTACACCTTTACATATCATACTAATTAATTGTAGTATTCCTGTTACAGTATCAATTAAACTATTATATAAGCCAACAATGAACGCATTACAATATATAAATCCCTTTTCAAGTGCATCAAGTATATATTTAATGACTTTTTTAATAATGCTTTTGACTTCACTTAAAAATCTAAAAACACCTTGAAGTTTTTGTTTTACAAAATTGATAAGAGAAGAAATTCCAAGTCCGTCGATACTAGATCGAAGTTCCTTTTCTGATTTTTCTATGTCACCTCCAATAGAAGAAAGAGATTCTCCAGAAATATTTTTATTTAATTGTTTTTCAGTCTCTTTTTTAGTTTTCTTCTCTTCTTTTGTTTTAGGTGGTTCATCAAACATTGCCTGTAATATTTTGATATATTCGTAGCCAGGTAATAAAGGTTTGTACTCGTTATTTATGTTACCGTTTTCATCATATCTTTTCCAGTAATTGGGATTTTCAATTCTTAGATAATTTATTCCTTGAGTTGTTAAATCAAAAAGTCCTGCAACAGAGTCTAATGCAAATTCAGAAGCTAATTTTATAAGTTTTAAGCCAGCTCTACTGAAATAGCCTACTTCTTCATTTTTAGTAGTCACATGATCTGTCAAAAACTCCACTATTTTATTTTTGGAAATATTAACATCAAAAAATCTGCATAATTTAGCAATTACATTGAATGGAAGTTTGGAATCTTTGGTGACAGCATTTCCAGATCGAACTCTAAAAACAGATCCTGTAAAATTAAATCCATTATCATTTTCAACATATATTACTAATTCGTTAGGTAATAAGGTTTTTGTATTTTGAAAAGTATTTTCAATTTTAGCACCATCATCTGAAATCATTAAAATTACCGAAATATTTTCTCTAGCTAAATCTTCTTCTAGTTCTCTGAATCGAGGAGCAGCTTTAAGTCTTTTAACAATATTATTTTGTGGTTTGGCTTGAACAGGATTTGACTCTTTATTATAGGTTATAATTACTTCCTCAAGTCCTTTATTAACATCAATAAAAGCATAATATTCTCCATTATAGGATACAATTTTAACTTCTCCAAGCTCTTGGGCATCTAGTTGTTGATTAGGACCATAATTAATACCAGTATCATGAACTATTCTGTAACCAACTTCGTAATATGGATTTATATGTTTTAGATATTCTTCAAAAACTCTAGCACGAAAAACTATATGACCGCCACTTTTTTCGTCTACTATAGCTCTAGCAACACTTTCATCATCAGGATCTAGGGCAACTTTTATATAAAAACCATATCCCGTAATATTATTTTCATCTACATCCTGTACATCATAAATATCATTAAATACAGTTACATGATTAAAAGGCTTATATGTTTTGGTAAAATTTGATACTCCATACTCGTATACATACATAATTTTTATTTTTTAAAATTTTATACTTCGATTTTTGTCAAATTTTGACATGATAAAAGCAGTCCCGAACCGAATTCGGGACGACTTTTTCATTAAAATCTGTGATTAATTGTTTGTTATTGTACCGTAGTTTCTCCTACTACGTCGCTTCCAACGCCACTTTGTGTGCCGCCTATGAGCTCATCGCTTTGTACAATTGGATTGTCTGAGATTTGGTTTCCATTTTCGTCTACTACAGGATTTCCGTCAGTATCAAATCGTAACCAATCGTCGCATTCGTCATTGCATGGTAATCCTTCTACATTGAGTCCGATAGCACCCGCTTGAATAACCGTTAACGAAGTTGGTACACGTGATTCCCACGTTTCTTCCACTACGCCTTCAGGATTGCGCAATTCTTCCACAATCGATACAAATTCTTCATCGCTTGGTGTTGGTACTTGTCCACCATTCCAAATTTGTCCTGTCGCCATATACCAGTTCACAGCTTCTTCAAATCCTGGACGAACGGTGAGGATAACACGTGCCATTCCACTTTGTAAAAAGGCTTTGAATAACGGATCGTCATTTCGCACTTGATATAGTTTTGTCCATTTATCTTTTTTAGCCCAATAGAACGGATAGAAATAGTAGCTCATAATATTCCATTCAAACGCTTGTTCAAAGAATTTTACTTTAGCAGCGTACTCGTCTAATGCTGGACTGGAATATTTAGGAACGACTTCAGATGCAGTAAGTCTGTTTTGTAACAAATCAAGTCCCATATTTTCATGACCTAATAAGTAGGCGATACAGTTTTTACGCAACACTGTACGTTCAACTTCGCGGAAGAATCCAGGATTGATCTTGATTTTTTCTTCGTTTTTCGTTTTTTGTGCAGCATATTTTTCTTCATACGCTGCCAAACGTGCTTCGTAGGCTTCAATAATAGCATTAAAAGTTTCTAACTGCCATGCTTCGTAGGCTTCAGGAAGTAATTTGCATTCTACCTTAAGGTTGAAAGCATACGCTCCCATATCCCAAGAAGCTACAGAAAAATCTAAGGAATTGATAATATTTTCATTTGGAAAATCACCGTCAATACTAATAGCACTTCCTTGATTTGCATTCATGGAGTGATCGTCTCCACCAATACTAATAGCACCTCGCATATACGTTGGACCATTATCTTCACGATGCCCGTGCTCTGCAGTAAAAAATCCGCTATACTTGGATGCATAGTAATTTTCAGGAATTTCTACACTTTCATGTCCAGAGTGTGCCCATCTTCCAGAATTTTCAGTCATGTTACTTTCACTATACGATTTGGAAACGTATACAGTTTCAGCTGGCATTGGGTTAATTTCAGCATTATATATTGCTGCCCAATGTTTTGAATTTGCTTTGGTAATGTCTGTATAATCTTTCATTTGTTGCAAAGCTGCTGCTTCGGTTCTTGGATCTACAGGTTTTACCAATAGGTCTTCATTATCCGTAATTTCTATGGCTAATTCGTGGAAAGCAGCAGGTTCTGGAATCATAAATTCATACATCAAACGCTTGCCGTAGTTGAGGATTTTATTTTCGTAAATTTTATCAACCCAGCGATACACACCAGACACGTGTTTGTCTCCAGTTCGGTTATCAAAACCATGCGAAGTAGTTTCAGAGTATTCTTCTACAATTTTGGTAACACGTTCTTCACGTACTTTTTGAACCACTCTGTCTAAAGCTCTTTCTGTGAGTTCTTTAGCATGTGTAATGGCTTGACTTTCGGATTCTTCGGAAGAAGTATTTGTAGCAAAACTTGCGCTTGCATCTCCTCCCCAATTTTCTCCTCCCCAGCGAATCCCTGCACTTGCATTCATTGAGCGATCTTGCGCTGTCATAGAAGCAATTTCTTGATTCATTTCAAAACGATCTGTAGACGTTGTTTCGGTAAGATTTTCTCTTTCAGTTTCGCTCGAAAAAGTGTCTGTAGTTTCTTGGCGACGTGTGCGTCTTACATCTTTTGATTTGTATTCACGCGCCATGATGTTTTCAATGTGTGAAACTTCTCCTGGCACATAACAACATACTTCTTGTTCTACTTTGCGATAGTCGGCAATTCCCAAACGTTGAATTCCGTACACTACAGGCGCTTCTGTTGAAGCAGGTGCAGTTACACTTGGAGTTAATTCACCCAAATAACATTTTAGTGTCAATCCTCCTACGCTTGTTTCATATATTTCTCCGTTGGAAAATTCAATAAGGATATCAACATCAACGGGATTTGTAAGATCAATACCATCAGAACATAATACCAAAGCAACTTTCGATTCCATGTTGAATTCGGTAAAGTCTCTAAACGTTCCTTGTAAGCTGACATCAACATTTACATCAACTACATCATACGAATTAGTAGGAACATTGATGGTAAGTAGAAAGTTATATAAAGTACTACCAATTTTTCTTCTAGGACATAAGCTATATGAGAAAGGAGCAATCGTAGCATTACTGTTTACAGGAACAGAAACACCACCAGGTAGTACTACTTCTGAAGACGTTAAATCGATATTGTCAAACAACTCATCAGTATTTGATTGAATATCAATAGCAATGATATCTTCAATTTCTTGTAATGTTGTTACATTATTGGCTGCTTCAATATCTGTTAAAACTTGTAACGCAGGTGCACTTATTCTAGTGGTTAACGTACTTTTATCTAATTCATTTTCAAATGAAAAATCATACTCTGGAAGCGTCAAATTCGTATATTCTTTTACGACAGAAGTTTCTCCCGTATCAGGGTCGGTAACGACTCTTTCTGTTAAAGTAGCTGCTGCATAAGCGGCTTCAACAGCATCGTCATGCGTTTTTTGATAAGCAGCTTTGGCTCTAGCTCTTTCTGTGGTATATATTTTTTTAGCTTTGGCGATTTCTTTTGCAATAGCTTCTAGTTCCGTTACGTTTTGCTTTGCTGTAAGCGCATTCATTTCTTTTTTGAAATGCTTTTCTGCTACTTTTGGCGTTCTTGGTTGCGTAGGCGAAACTTCATAACTGAATAATATTTTGTCAATCACAACTCTAGCTTGCGCTAGTTTTTGTAAATCTTTTGCTGTGGCATCAACTTTTAATTGATTATCAAGAAAGAATTTTGCTACTAAATAGGATAGGAGTACATCTCTTAGATACGAATCACCCGAAGTAAGAATGTTGTAATGTAAATCATCCCAAATTTCTACCATATTAGGAATTGCAGCTCCTGTTTGATTGAAATCGTCTACTTTAGCGGTAAGCTCAGTAACCGTAAATTTTGATCTATTGGCAGTAAGCCAAGTTGCTAGTTCAAAAAAGTGTGAATTTGCAGTTTTTAAAGCAGCTTTTGAAGCATATACAGGCGTGTAGCCAGTAATAGCAGTTTCAATGGCTGTTTTTCTAGCTTCTGGTGTCGCTGCTTGTGTGGCAGGAGTAATAAATTCACTCGTTTCACTTGTTGGAAATTGTACAAATCCTAATGCTTTATCAGTCTCTCCAATAAGTTCTGGAGCGCGCATGGTGACGAATCTGTACAAGGTATTCTTGATGTTTTGTTTCATCTTTTTAATTTTAATCGTTTAAATATGTTTGCATAAACTGTTGCCGCTTTTCTAATGACAGTGCTCCATTTTTGTACGATTAAAAACTAATTTTTGTACTACCTGTAATTCAATCAAATGTTTGAATTTTTTAGACAAAATAAAAAAGACTCGTATTTTTAGCCATTATTGCTTTACTTTGTAGCTTTGTGCTAAAATAATAACGCAAATATATAACATATTACAATATATTAAAATCATTTTACAATATTTTATGTAAAATGTTCCCGTAGTTTCTATTTTATACTATTTTTATGCTAACAATCACTGTAAAACCTTTTGAAACCTTGACTATTGACGAATTGTATGATGTACTGCAACTGCGAAGCGAAGTTTTTGTGGTAGAACAAGATTGTGTGTATCAAGATATGGATGGGAAAGATAGAAAAGCACTGCACGTTATCGGGAGTGATGAAAATGGAAAGATTGTTGCCTACACGCGCCTGTTTGAGGCTGGCGATTATTTTGAGAACGCTAGTATTGGTAGAGTAGTGGTTTCAAAAGAGGCACGTGCGTTTGGCTACGGACACGAAATTATGAAAGCCTCTATTGCAGCAATTAAAACATATTATCACACAGAAGCCATTAAAATTTCGGCACAAACCTATTTGCGAAAGTTTTACAACGCGCACGGATTTACACAAATAGGAACCGAATACCTTGAAGATGGAATTCCGCACATTGCTATGATTCGATAAGTTTTTCTAGTTCAAAATACGATTGTATTCACTTTTGTTTGCTAATACTTCCGTTGCTTTTTTGATAGCTTCGTCATGCGTAAGTTGATATTCGTACAAGCCTTCTCGATAGAAATAACGCTTTAAAATTTCGTTTTGAAGTTCTACTTCAATTTGCTCTTTATACGTGTCTAAAGCGTCTAATTTGCTTTGTTGGATAGATTTCAATAGTTCTTTGTATTCTTTCGAAACCTCGTTGCCGAAATCAGTTGCTTCTTTGGTACTCATGATTTTTTTGAGTTCTCTTTCAGTATTGGTTTCGTAAAAATCCATGCTAGAAGCTTCCATACTTTCTTTGAACGCTTCGTAATCAATCGCATCTGCAGAGAAATCGTTCATTGTAGCAAATGAATTTTTGTTGTAGTATTCGGTTGCGTAATCAAAAACAGCTAAGTTTCCAACTAAGGCACGTGTAAAATCACTTGTTTTTTGAGACGCAATTACAATATCAGGGTTGATTCCGCCGCCATCATACACCGTTCTTCCTTTTTTCGTTTTAAACGCATTATAATCTTTCTCGCTCGTGCGAACAGCATTTCCATTTTCGTCTCTATTCCAATAATCCAACGCTTGAATACAACGCCCGGAAGGTGTATAATATCTGGAAATAGTGACTTTTAACTGTGTTCCGTAGGTCAGTTTTTTGGGTTGTTGTACCAAGCCTTTTCCAAAACTGCGCGCGCCAATAACAACAGCTCTATCTAAATCTTGCAAGGCTCCAGAAACAATTTCGCTAGCAGAAGCACTTTTTCCATTCACTAAAACAACCAACGGAATTTCTGTATCTACAGGTTGTTTTCTTGTTTTATACGTTCTGTTGTATTTTTTTACTTTCGATTTTGTAGTAACGATTACTTCGCCTTTTGGCACAAATAAGTTGACAATATCAATAGATTCTCGTAACAATCCGCCAGGATTTCCGCGTAAATCGAGTACAATGCGTTCAGCGCCGTCTTCTTTCAAACGCTCTAAAGCATCTTTGGTTTGCGCGCTTGCTTTTTTATTGAATTTTGCTAAGACAATATAACCCGTTTTATCATCAATCATTTTATAAAAAGGAACCGCGTCAACTTCTACTTTGCTTCGTGTCAATTCCGTTTCGTATTCTTTTCCTTGACGTTTGTACACGATATTTATTTTGCTATTGGCAGCACCTTTTAACAATTCGCCTGTATCTTCTTTAAAATTGGCAACAACGATATCGTCAATTTTAATGATTTCATCGCCAGCTTTCAACCCCGCTTTGTCTGCTGGATATCCTTTATAAGGCTCAATAATGGTGATTTTATTGTTATTTCTACGGACAGAAGCACCAATTCCTGAGTATTCACCTGCGTTTCTGATTTTGGCAGCTTCTACATCTTGTTCGTTGTAGAATTTTGTGTACGGATCTAAATCGTTCAGCATTTCTTTAATGGCATCATCCATCAATTCTGCTGGATTGGTTTCGTCAACATAATTCATGTTTAATTGTTTAAACATGGTCGTGAAAATTTCAATTTGCTTGGCAATTTCAAAGAAATCACTTTTAAATCCGACCGCACCAAATAAAATCATGATTGCCAATACAGGAATAATAATTCGTTTTTTTAACAGTTTTTTCATCTTTTTACTTCATTAATAGTTCGCAAGCTTCTTTTTGTATAACTAGTTTTCAAGCGTGTTTGTTGCATCAATTTTTTCAATAAATTTTTCCAACAATCGAGTCATTGAAGCATCTATTTCTTCAAATGTAGGTTCTTGTTTTCCAATATACAAAAACATAAAAGCATAGGATGTTGATATTCTGTTAAAAACCTCATTTTTGTGCAAACGGTAGGCTTCTCGCATCAATCTTTTGATATGATTGCGCGTTACGGCTTTTTTAAAACGTCTTTTAGCCACAGAAACACCAGCTTGTACGGGAACATTTTTTGGCAAATCGGTTGCAATAAAAACAAGTCGCAACGGAAATTTTGTTACGGCTGCTCCTTCGCTAAAAAGAAGTTCCACGCACTTTTTACTTTTCAATTTTTCTTCTTTCGGAAAACGATAGTTCATGTATATGTATTGAATCTCGGTAAAAATAGAAAATAAGATTGTAATTTGTATCTTTATAAGAGATTGACCGCAGATGAAAAAAGTAAACTTAGAACGGTATTTTAAATTATTCACCAATGACGAGGCGGAAATTTTTTTTGACAATGCATTGAAACAACAACAAATTGATTTTGTAAAAAGAGACATTCCCGATTCAAAGTTTACAGAGTATTTTTTCAATGAAAAGGACTTGCCTTTTGTAGAGCATGTGAATGAATGCTTGAAGGAGAAAGAATCAGAAGAAACGCTCAATACCTTGGAAAAATTTAAAAGAAAACCTTTTGTGTTTGAATTTTTAACATTCGTATTAATTCTGCTAATAATTTTGTTATTGTTTTCAATTTGAAGTAATTATATAACTATTTTCTTCTTCTCCTAATTCCTTTACGATGTATATGTAGTTGTAAGGCATTTTCTTGAACCATACTTATTTGCGGTTCAAGGGTTACTTCATTATCACTTTCGCAGGCTTTCAGCAATGTACTATACCAAAGCAAAAGTGCTATCATAATTAGTAATATTCGATCGGTTGATAAATGTATTTTTTTCATGATTTTTACAGGTAAAAAAGAGCCTTTGCTTATAACAAAGGCTCTGTAATTATTCTACAATATTGGGTGAAAATTATTGGTAGAAATACATTGATTTTAAACCAATGTATGCTTCTCCACTGTGTTTATCGTCCATATCTAATATGATTCCATAAATTACAGGTGTTTTAGGAATTTCGACACTTACACCGCCGTTATCAAACTGGCTTTCGGTATATTGTTCTAAATCTCCACTAAATAATACATCTGTCATTTCTGGAACAATGGTTCCATGTGTGGTAGTATACATCATTTTTTCAGTCATACCATACATTCTACAGGTTTTAATACCTCCTTTTGGAAGAGCATTTTGTCCTGCGTTAATATAGGTAAATCTAGTAATGCTACATGGGTTTTTAAAGTAAATACACAAACGTTGATTTGTTGTTTGCCCTGATTCACTTAACCAAAGATAATTGGTGGCAGCTTCTTTTTGCAAAGGTCTATCAATGAAAGGTGAAGTTGCATGATACACAGCTGAATTTGAATAGGTTGATGTTGCTTCTGCTGTATGAACTGGTACAGGAAATAGATTAACATGCACCAAGCTATCTAGCAGATTTTCATACTGTCCTTGCGTTGGTTTGTCACCAGTTTCAAAATAAGATTTTAATGTGTCTAATGTTTGTTTCATTTTTTCTGTTTTTTTTGATCGTTTTCGGAATCATTAACAAGATGATCTATGGTTTCTTTTAAATCGTTAAAAGACCTTTTTTTGATTAAATTCACCAAAGCCTTAAACGGATCAATACCATAAATAGCGTTAAAATTTTCCATAATGGATTTAATTTCAGCAATTGCTATAAATCCAGCAATAATGCGCATAAACGGAACTTCATTTACAATGTATTTTTCTAATAAAAAAGCAGACAATACCACTAAATTATAAATGAAAAATTTCGAAATCGTATTTCCGATACGTTCACCTGAAATTGGAATTTTTTTCTTAATACCCGCATACGACTCTGTGATGAAGTGAACAGCAATTAAAAAAGCAACAGTTAACATCACAGAAATAGTAGGAGCAATTAAGGCAAACAACCAAAATAGGTATGGTTTAAACTTTTCCATCTTTTTCTAGTTTCCTATAGTCTAATACCCTGTTTTTAGGATAGGCTTTGATAGAAACTCTATTATTTTGATTGCCTCCTAAAATGTACACATATCGCTTTGTTTGCTTTACAAAAAAACCGACATGACCTTTCCAACTACTAGGAGAATCGCGCCATAGGACAACAATATCTCCTTGTTTGGGCGATGCGGTCGATTCACCAACATTCAACCAACTTCTAGCGTTTAATTTTCCGCTATATGTATAATTTTCCGTTTTAGCAACCCAATTCGCAAATGCACTACACCAAGCAGTTTCATCATGTAGTTTGCTACCATCAAATCCTAAAATTTCAAAATATCGTATAATTTGGGGATTATCTGCCTTACCATCAACTTCCGTAACTCCGTATTGAGATAACGCCTTTTGAATTAAGCTCATAGTTTCAATTTTTTTTAATATTTGGCGATACTTCTCCATTTTTATCGTTTTAAAAGAGAGTAAAAAGTATTGCCTTCGCTACTGAACAATCAGTGCGTGGTTTATATATTCATGAAAATGTTGGAATTTAATTTGAGAATAAAAAACTTAGATTAGATGCAACTTTCTTTTTATATTTTTCTTAACCAGAATAAGGCTTTGCATACTTTTAAGATTCTTCTCAACAGTGTATTTTAATATACGAATCGTACAAAATGATGTACTGTTCATTAGAAAAGCGAGTTCAAATATAAAACATATTACAATATAAAACAAACATATTACAAAATTATTTTTAATTTTTCTGCTTTTTGTTTGAATACGTTATTTTACAGGTAAATTTAACTTGCTAAAGGATCAATTCCTTCCAAAGCAATGATAGTATTCACTACAAGATATGGTTGCATATTATTAATAGGTGTTGCGCTTCCTGTATTGGCTGTTGCTCCTGATAGTGTAACATTTCCATCAATTTGAACGTTGTCGGCTGCCATTAATTTATCGTTAACGTATGGATTGTATATGTAATCGGGTATAGAACCTGTAAAAACTCCAAAATTTTTATTTTGAGGATCCCCTGACTCACCATCTTCTTCATTAACCTTTACAGTTCCCGTTAAATTATGCGATGCTGCCAAACTACCGACATCATGATTATGTGCTGGTAATTGACTCTCTGTAAGCGTGTTTTCCGTTGTACCACCAGCTTGACCGAGAGTGTACGTTGAATCATTATGAATCATGGTTTTTCCTTGCAAATTTGGCAATGCAAACGTACTAGTACCGTCACCGCCATAAGTAGTTCCTATCAAGTTGAACAATACGCTGTGTTCAGCAATATTTAATAATTGCCCATTACAGGCAGCCCAACCACTAGGAATAGTAGCAAAACTCACCGTTTTAATTTCTCCAACCATTGGCATGGCTAAACTGTCTAATAAGTCTATATATTGCACTTCTTTAGGCTTGTTGCCAGTTTCAAAATAGGATTTTAATTCTTGAATTGTTTTTTTCATGATTTGCTATTTTAATTTTTTAAATGAAATTTCAGCTAAAAAAAATCCCTTACGCGAAGGGATTTTTTGAATACGTAGTGTAGTGATGAATATGAATAACTAACCCTAAGAACTTTTTCATACTACAATAAGCGTATTCACTGCAGGATATGTTTGTGTTTTTTGAAATGGAAAGCTCTTGCTTTTGCAGGAGCTTTCCAGATATACATATGTTAATACGTGTTGAGTGACTAGCTAACTATTGTTTTAAAATATTGTATATCGTCTTTTCTGAAATGAACAGTCTATCCACCAATTCGTTGATGATGACTTTCATTTGTTTTGCAGAATTGTCTTCTACATAGTTGTGAATGAATTTTTTTCTTTTGTCTAATAGCTCTTTACTTCGTTTCATGGTACTTATTATATGATGTTATTTTATTCTACTTTTTTTAAAATCGTATGTGAATTGCAGCATTCAAATACGTAACCGTCAGTCTATATTGTATCGCTTTTTATGTATTTATGAAGAATAAAAACGATATTTATCTTCACAAATGTTTGATTTTCAATAAAAATTCGTATATTAGCAACAAATTACAGGACAAATATAAACAAATTACAGATTAATTCAAACATAAAACAGAAATAATTTGTAAAATGTTTAAAAATCGTAGCTATATATGGAAGGAATACATGAAAAAATAAAGGAAATCATAGATCATTTTCGACTCAACAATAATTCTTTTTCCAAACGAATTGGCGTTACAAGTACTACTATTGACAGTATTACCAACGGTAGGCCACAACCTGATGGTTCTAGAAAAAGAACAAAGCCAGGCTATGATTTACTGACAAGCATTATCAACGAGTTTGACATCAATCCAGATTATTTATTTGGTAAAAGTTCTCAAATGTTTAAATCGAACAACACAGAACTTCAAACATATGCTGGAATTCCACAAGTAGTTGCGGTAAATCAAGAAGGAGAAGAAAACGTAGTGTATGTTCCTATCAAAGCACGTGCAGGGTATTTAGACGGATATGGCGATGCAGACTATATTGAAACATTGCCATCGTTTAGCATGCCGCATTTAACCAATGGAACCTATCGCTGTTTTGAAGTACAAGGAAATTCCATGGTACGCACATTTTTTGATGGCGATTTGGTATTTGGTAAATATGTGGAAGATTTAAGCGATATCAAAGATGGTCGTGTATATGTTATTGTGAGCCGAAATGATGGAATTGTACTAAAACGTGTCATTAATCGAATAGAAGAGCGCGGAAAGCTTATCTTAAAGTCCGATAATAAAGATGGGAACTATCCAACCTATACCATCAATGCAGAAGAAGTGATGGAAGTTTGGTATGTAACCATGTTCGCATCCAAACAAATGCCAGAACCTGTAGATGTATATGATAGATTGCATGATTTGGAAAGTAAGATTGTGCTACTAGAAAATGCTCTTCAACAGAAAAACTAAAAATTCAAACTATAAATAGGGTTAAGTAGCTGCTAAATCATTTAATTTATGGTAAAACCATAAGTTAAATTATAAGCTTTTTCTTAATTTTAAGAAAGAATTTAACCTTATATATTATGAAAAAAAAGAATTTTAAAACATTAAAGCTACAAAAAGTAGCTATTTCTAGTCTTGAAAATGAAAATTTAAAAGGTGGCTGGACGACAAAACCAACTTCTCCAATAGTTTCTTGGGAAGGCATGAGTTGTGAACCCTATCAAAGTTGCGATAATTGCTAAAAAAGAACTTACAGGAATAAAAAAAGCGAGATTAACTAATAATCTCGCTTTTTCTGTTTTTATAAATTGTTGACACTATTGCTGTGCCACATTGTTTTCTCTATTGACATCAGCCATCAATTCTGACGGATCAATTTCTACACTTTTTATGGTTTTACTAGTTTGTAGCGTATATGTCGGATATGCCCAAGCCCAATCTGGTTTTATGGTTGCGGTGGTTGGTTTTTCACCGCGCATCATGCGTAACGGAATGTAAAATTCTTCACTAGAACCATCGGCATAATTTACCGTAATATCTATAGGCATTGGCATTAAACCAATTCGTTCTAACACAACATTACTTCCGTTGATTTCTTTTACACCGTAATCAATCGTATTGGTGGTTTGTCCCCAATCTGTTAAATACCAATCTAAATGAATTCCAGAAACTTTTTCAGCAGTTCTTTTAATGTCATTTGGCGTTGGATGCTTGAATTTGAAATCGTCAAAGTACTTTCTAAGTGTTTTTTCTAGATTATCTTTTCCAATTACATATTCCAATTGTGCTAAGAAAATAGCACCTTTACTATATGCCGAAACACCATACGCTCTATTGTATTCGTATCGATCGGCATGCGTGGTAAGCGGCTGCTCTTTTCCTGATTCTACCAAACGATAATATGAAATATACGAGCCTTTGTGAGGGTTTTCACGATTCATGCCCATAATTTGATTCATGCATCGATTGGAAATATAACTTGTAAATCCTTCGTCCATCCATTCGTGTTTGGATTCGTTGGTTGCTAACAAAAATTGAAACCATGTGTGTGCTAATTCGTGAGCCGTAACACCTACCAAACTTCCAAAACTTCGTTTTCCAGTAATTAAGGTACACATGGCATATTCCATTCCGCCATCACCACCTTGGATTACCGAATATTGCTTATATGGATATGCCCCGATGTATTTATTAAAATACACCATCATTTCTGCTGTTTTTTCCTGTAATTTTTTCCAATTGTCTTTAATTTCAGGATCGTTTTTGTATAAGAAATGCAAAGTAACATCATTCGGTCCTTTGTAGGTATCGTGTACATAATCAGGATCAGCTGCCCATGTAAAATCGTGCACGTTTGGCGCTTTAAAATGCCAGGTAAGCTTCTCGCCAGCAGGTCTTTTTACCGTTCCCGTTTCATAACCATACCCAATTTCGTTTGGATTTTGCAAATACCCTGTTCCGCCCAAAATATAGTTTTTATCAATGGTAATTTTTACATCAAAATCGCCCCAAACACCGTGAAACTCTCTTCCAATGTATGGCGGCGTGTGCCAACCTTCAAAATCGTATTCTGCCATTTTTGGATACCATTGCGTCATCGATAAGGCAACGCCTTCACTGTTGTTTCTACCTGAACGGCGAATTTGTACAGGAACTTGTCCGTTAAAATTCATATCAAAAGTAGTCGAAGCGCCAGGCATGATAGGTTTTGCTAAGGTTACTTCTAAAATAGTTCCTTCAGTAGTGTACGAAAGCTGTTTTCCATCTTGCGTAAGCGAATTTACACGTAAATAGCCAATTTCACTATCAGATAATTTACTAATACGATCACCCACACGTCTATCAGGATCGGCAATCGTTCGTGAGCGTACATCCATTTCACTTCCAGGCTGAAACGCATTGAAATACAAATGATAATATACTTTGTCTAACACATCAGGAGAGTTGTTCGTATAGACCAACTTTTGCGTTCCTGTATATTGATAGTTGTTGACATTCATATCAATACTCATGTCATAATTGACTTTTTGTTGCCAATAAGTAGATGAAGTTTGATGAGAAGCAACATTGTTATTTTTAGCAATAGTTTCCTGTTGTGGTTTGCATGCAAAAGCAGCCAACACAAACAGCATACTTAATTTAGTTACTAATTTCATGTATTTTTTAAGTTTTATGAGTTTTACAGCTGAACTTTTCCTCTACTGACTTTATCCGCTAAAATAAGCGCATTGTATGCATTTGCTATTTTCCCAGTTTTAGATGATTTAGAAAACGGCATCGCGTCTTTTGATTGGTCAACAATTACATCTCTGTTAATAGAAAGCCCAGATTGCATAATAATCTTTTTTACTTGTGCAGCGGTTAGTTTTGGATATTGCGACATGATTAAGGCTGCAATTCCTGAAACATTTGGTGCTGCCATAGAAGTTCCTCCAATGGATTCGTATTCGTTTTCTGGGAATGTAGAGTAAATACTAGATCCTGGTGCGAAAACGTCAACGTTATTTTGTCCATAATTTGAATATGCAGCAACCATTTGCGAACCGTATTCATTCGTTAATGCACCAACTGTTAAAAAGGTGTCTGAAACTTCACTTCCTTTCGGTGTTTGGTCGTTTGGAAATACCTCTTTTTCATCCAAGTTTGTATTTTCATTTCCTGCTGCATTGACAATGAGTACATTGTTTTTTCCCGCGTAAGCGATGGCATCACGAATCCATTCGCTGTTTTGAGAAAAATATTTACCAAAACTTGTATTGATAATTCGCGCGCCGTTATCAACTGCATAACGAATCCCTAAAGCCACATCTTTGTCATATTCATCACCATTTGGCACCATACGAACCGCCATAATTTCTACGTTATTGGCAACACCATTCATTCCGATTCCGTTGTTACGCTCTGCAGCAATGATTCCTGCAACGTGTGTTCCGTGCGATTCTGACTTTACCGAATGCTTTACATTTGCATTTCCATAATTGGTATCTGTTATGTCATACGGATTGTCTCCTACCACAGCACGACCGTCAAAATCAGGATTTAGATAATAGTTTAAATAATCTGTAATGGCATTTTGAACATAATCTTTAAGTTCAGCAATCACTTCTTCCATTGTATTATTTGCTGGGTTGATGCTTAAAAAGTATTTCGCAGCGCCGATATATGGTTTCAATTCTTCGCTCGGATTGCTGATAGAATTTATTTCTTTTTTAGTGTAATCACTTTTCTTAAAGTATTTTGTAAGTGCCTCATGCGATTCTTCTGCTTTTTGTAAAATCTGCTCTATTCGTACTTTGAGCTGCTTTTTTTCTGCATACTCTTCCTCCATTTCAGCTTTTGCTTCCGCATACTTTGGATGACTTGGTCCTTTTTTTACGATTCGTGTTTTTTCCATGTTTTCATTGTACGAATCGCCTAAAAAGTTCCAGCCGTGTATATCGTCTACATATCCGTTGTTATCATCGTCTTTTCCGTTGTTAGGAATTTCTTTTGAATTGGTCCAAATGACAGCATCTAAATCTTCATGATCAATATCAATTCCAGAGTCTAGAACGGCTACTATTACTTTTTTTCCTTTTTTTCCTTTGATGATTTCCGCATACGCTTTGTCCACACTCATTCCAGGAATAGTGTCTGTTACCAAATCTTTATGTCCCCACGATTTGAGTTCTTCATCAGTAAGCGCACGCTCTTTTAGTGGCGTTGCGTCAATATTTTCAATGGGAGTTGATAAAATAGGAGCTGTAGAGGTACAACTTGCCAACGCAAGCAATGATACAGCAAAAATTGAGGGTTTTAGTATTTTCATTATGCTATTTAATTATGAGTAAATTCTATTTAAAGTATATCGTTACACGTAAAAACTTCGTTGAGTCGCACTCCTTTTTCTGTGTGTTTTACAGTAATAATTTCGTTGTGCGCATCGTGTTCCATGAAGAGATAAAAATTCTGATCGGCTGCCATGTTTAGAAACTTTTCTTTTTCATCTAAAGTAAGCAGAGGTCTAGTATCATATCCCATGACAAATGGAAGCGGCAAATGGCCCGCCGTAGGCAATAAATCTGCCATAAAACAAATGGTTTTTCCTTGGTAGTGAATCATCGGAATCATTTGCTTTTCGGTATGACCGTTCGCAAAAAACACATCAAAACCGAGCGCTGAATTTTCCAAAATATCCACTTCAGGTTGTGCAATGAAGTTGAGGTGACCGCTTTCCTGCATCGGAATGATATTTTCTTTTAAGAAAGAAGCTTTTTCACGTCGGTTTGGAATGGTTGCCCATTGCCAATGGTTTTCATTACTCCAAAACCGAGCGTTTTTAAATGCAGGTTCGTATCCTGTTCGGTCTTTATTCCATTGAATGCTTCCACCACAGTGGTCAAAATGCAAATGCGTCATAAACACATCGGTAATATCATCTTTATGAAAACCGTATTTTTTAAGCGATTTTTCAATAGAATGGTCGCCCCAAAGATGATAATAACCGTAAAACTTATCACTTTGCTTGTTTCCCATGCCCGTATCAATCAAAATTAGCCGATTGCCATCTTCAATCAACAAACAACGCGCTGCAATATCAATCATGTTATATGCGTCTGCAGGATTGGTACGTTGCCATAACGATTTTGGAACTACGCCAAACATAGCGCCGCCGTCTAATTTAAAGTTTCCAGCTTCAATGGGATAGAGCTTCATATATACGTTGGGTTTAGCTTGCAAATTAACAAAACCACGACAAAAATGCGTGTTTATTAAGGTTTTATTAAGAAAATGTGAAGCGAAATTTCAACTATTAAATCATCAAAGCGATTTTAAAGGTGTTTTTGCAACTATTTTTATGTTGAATCGATTACTTTTTTTCTTCCTTTTGCATTGTTTAACTTTAGATGCTATTTTATACTATTTTAATTGTTAAATTTACGATTCATTTTCAAAAAAAGAATACATGCTCGAACTCGCGGGAATTATCATTTTAGGAATATTGGCACAATGGGTTGCGTGGAAGCTTAAAATTCCAGCAATTTTACCATTGATATTGATTGGTTTGTTAGTAGGACCCATAGCCGCAGAATTTTTATCAGAAGACGGTAACAAATGGATTGAGCCAATTTGGGATGAAGAAAAGAAAAAAGGGCTTTTTCCAGGAGAAAGTCTCTTCAATTTTGTATCCCTTGCCATTAGTATTATTCTGTTTGAAGGTGGATTAACCTTGAAACGTGCCGAAATTAAAAATGTAGGCCCTGTAATTACGAAACTAATTACGCTTGGTACGGCAGTCACTTTTTTTGGAGCAGGAATCGTAGCGCATTTTATTTTTAACTTGAGTTGGGAATTATCGTTTCTTTTTTCAGGATTGATTATTGTAACGGGACCAACGGTAATTACGCCCATTCTTCGAAATATTCCGCTTAAAAAAGACATTTCAACCGTATTAAAGTGGGAAGGAATTTTAATTGACCCAATAGGAGCTTTAGTTGCCGTTTTGATGTTTGAATTTATTAGTGTTGGTGGCGATAGTGGTTTTACCAAAACCGCCTTAATCGAGTTTGGAAAAATCATCTTATTTGGAACAACATTTGGATTCACATTTGCGCACGCGTTGGCGTTTGCGGTGAATAAAAAATTGATTCCACACTATTTGTTGAATGTAGTTTCCTTATCAACCGTATTATTAGTGTTTGTAGAATCGGAAATCTTTGCGCACGAATCAGGTTTATTAGCAGTTGTGGTGATGGGAATGGTGTTGGCAAACGGAAAACTAGAAAATATTAAAGAACTCTTATACTTTAAAGAATCGCTCAGTGTCTTGCTAATTTCTATCTTGTTTATTTTGCTTGCCGCGAATATTAACAAGGATGATTTGATGTTGTTGTACAACTGGCAAACCGCCATTTTGTTTGCGTTGGTCGTTTTTGTCATTCGTCCGTTAGGTGTTTTTCTTAGCACAATGAATTCAAAATTAAAAACCAACGAAAAGCTATTTATCAGTTGGGTAGGACCGCGTGGAATTGTAGCTGCGGGAATTGCTTCGTTATTTGGAAGTAAATTGGCAAAACAAGGCGTAGAAGGTGCCGAATACATTACGCCACTAGTATTTATGATTGTACTCGGAACGGTATTATTAAACGCAACCACAGCGCGTTTGTTTGCGAAAATGGTGGGCGTTTTTCTAACAAAGTCAGAAGGAATATTGATTGTAGGTGCTTCTAAAGTATCTCGCTTGTTAGGACATTATCTAAAAAATAACGGACGACATGTGGTGTTGATTGATAGCAACCAAAGTAATATTAAAAAAGCGCAAGAACTTGGCTTAGAAGCGATTAGTACAGATATTTATTCCAACACCTTAACCGATAATATTGAATTGAACGATGTTGGATATTTAATTGCGCTTACTGGAAACTCTGGAATTAACAAGTACGCTATAGACAAATTTGGTGCTGAATTTGGAGAAAATGGTTCGTTCCGATTGGTAACCAAAGAAGAAATGCTCGACGAAAATAACAATCCTGTAGAAGGCCTTTTTTCTAGTACCGACGATTACAATTCATTAACCGAAGTAACTCGAAAATATCCTTCTATTCAAGAAATTGACATCAACGATGCGGCACATTACAACAGCTTAATTGAGCAAACCAACCTCGAAAAGTACACGATTCCATTATTCATCAAAAAAGAAGATGGCGAATTGGATATCATTTCCTTAAAAGATACCAAACTAGAGGAAGTTGGGAAAAACTGGAAACTTGTCTACTTAGGAAAACCCTTTGATGTTGAGGTGACGGAAACGAATTAATGGAGATCTTTAGAACGTTTCACTTTTTAGAGACGCTTGCTTTAGATTTTTAGACTTTTTTAGAAACAGCTAGCGCGAGTTTAAAAATCGCGCTAGCTGTTTTAATCTTAATTCTAGACTCTAAAAATCTTGAATCTATTTAATCATTTAGTTTCAACACTGCCATAAATGCTTGTTGTGGAATTTCTACGTTTCCTACTTGACGCATGCGTTTTTTACCTTTTTTCTGCTTTTCTAGCAGTTTACGCTTACGCGAGATATCTCCACCGTAACATTTTGCGGTTACGTCTTTACGAAGTGCTTTAATGGTTTCACGCGAAATAATCTTAGCACCAATCGCAGCTTGAATTGGAATATCAAATTGCTGTCTTGGAATTAATTCTTTGAGCTTTTCACACATCTTTTTTCCGATGTTATATGCATTGTCAAAGTGAATCAAGGCAGAAAGCGCATCTACCGGTTGTGCATTCAATAAAATATCAACACGAACCAATTTTGAAGCGCGCATTCCTATTGGCGAATAGTCAAACGACGCATAGCCTTTGGAAACCGTTTTTAATCGATCATAAAAGTCAAAAACAATTTCTGCCAATGGCATGTCAAACGACAATTCTACACGTTCTGTTGTCAAATACGTTTGATTGGTAATTTGACCACGTTTTTCAATACACAACGACATTACGTTTCCAACAAAGTCAGCTTTGGTAATGATGGTTGCTTTGATATACGGTTCTTCTACACGATCCAATCCTGAAGGATCAGGCAAATCAGAAGGATTATTTACAATGATAATTTCGTCAGGATTTTTCTTCGTGAATGCATGATACGATACGTTTGGAACCGTAGTAATCACGGTCATGTTGAATTCGCGCTCCAAACGTTCTTGGATGATTTCCATGTGCAACATTCCCAAAAATCCACAACGGAAACCAAAGCCCAATGCAGCAGAACTTTCAGGTGTAAATACTAGCGAAGCATCATTCAGTTGCAGTTTTTCCATCGAATTACGCAATTCTTCATAATCTTCGGTATCTACTGGATAAATTCCTGCAAAAACCATTGGTTTTACGTCTTCAAAACCTTCAATCGCGTTTTTGGTTGGATTTTTGGCGTCTGTAATCGTATCACCTACTTTTACCTCGCGCGCATCTTTAATTCCTGTGATTAAATACCCAACATCGCCCGTTTTGATTTCTTTCTTTACAACTTGATTTAGCTTCAAGGTTCCTACTTCATCTGCATAATATTTTTTTCCAGTAGCGACAAACTTAATCTCTTGTCCTTTTTTAATAGCACCATTGATTACTCTAAAATAGGTTTCTACACCTCGGAATGGATTGTACACAGAGTCAAAAATTAAGGCTTGTAAAGGCTCGTCTGGACTTCCTTTTGGCGCAGGAATACGCTCAATAACAGCTGCTAAAATATTATCGACACCAAAACCAGTTTTTCCACTTGCGTGAATGACTTCTTCGGGATCGCAACCTAACAAATCAACAATATCATCGGTTACTTCTTCAGGATTGGCACTTGGTAAATCTACCTTATTTAAGACTGGAATAATTTCCAAATCGTTTTCGAGTGCCAAATATAAGTTTGAAATGGTTTGTGCTTGAATGCTTTGTGCGGCATCAACAATCAATAATGCACCTTCGCAGGCAGCAATGGATCGCGATACTTCATACGAGAAATCTACGTGTCCAGGAGTATCAATCAAGTTTAAAATATATTCTTGTCCTTCATACGTATATTCCATTTGAATAGCATGTGATTTAATCGTGATACCACGCTCACGTTCTAAGTCCATACTATCTAGTAATTGATCTTGTTTTTCGCGTTCTGTAACCGTGTTTGTAAAATCTAACAAACGGTCAGCCAACGTACTCTTTCCATGATCAATATGTGCAATAATGCAAAAGTTTCTAATGTGCTTCATGTAGTTTATCGCTAATATTTTGCAAATATAGTTCTTTTAGCTACCAAAAACACACGTTTGCAAGAGAGAAGCAAAGATTTTTTAATTAAAGATGTAGCTTTTTTTCTACGTTCAATAAAATTGAATATATTTGCCCTCTATAACCAAACCAACGCCATGAACTTAAAAATCACAAGTTTATTTGTGTTTTTTACTTTTTTAACCGCTGTAGGACAAGAAACGTATCAAGTCACAGGAAAATTGATTGCTTCTGATTCAGAAAAGGCCATCTCTTTTGCCAATGCGGTATTACTTCGAGAAGGTGTTGTGGTCAAAGGAAGTTCGTCCGAGTCTTCAGGAATGTTTTTAATAGAAAATATTTCATCAGGAAATTATGAACTCAATATTAGCTTTTTAGGTTATAAAACGTACACAAAAAGTATGGAAGTCCAGAGCGATTTGAATTTGGGAACCATCATTCTTCAAAAAGATACAGAAGCTTTAGACGATGTTACGATTACGAACAAAAAACCGTCATTACAACGTGAAATTGACCGTTTGGTGTTCAACATTCAAGGAACGTCACTTACCGAAGAAAATACTTGGGAAGTATTGCGCAGAACGCCAGGTGTGATTGTTATCAACAATACATTGTCTATTAAAAATAGTACGCCGATTGTTTATATCAACGATAGAAAAGTACACCTCTCCAATAGTGAAATTTATCAATTGTTAGAAGGAACGCCCGCAGAAACGGTAAAATCGGTTGAGGTCATTACTAATCCGCCAGCGCGCTACGATGCACAAGGAAGTACCATTTTGAATATTGTAATGGAAAAAAACTTAATTGTTGGCTATCACGGAAGTGTGTATGGAAACTTTACACAAGGCGTTTTTCCACGATATAATGCAGGAATCAACCAGTTTTACAAGCGCGGAAAGTTTAATATTTTCGGAAATTACAATTACACAGACAATAAGATAAATAGAGATAATGATGAGGTGATTAATTATTTGGATGATACGACTACAACGTCTGTGTGGAATTCACTGATTAATCGCAATACGTGGTCCAATCAGCATAATGTGAATTTGAATATTGATTACGAATTTGACGAAAAAAATTCGCTGAGTTTTTCTGGAAACTTGCTCTATTTACCACATTGGAAACGGAACACGTTTACAAATGCTGTGGTAGACGATCAAACAGTTGCGGACAATGATTTTTCATTATTGGCAATTAATAAATTCAACCAAGACAAGCACAATTTAGGGTTGAATGTAGATTATGTGCACAATTTTGAAAAACCAGGCGAAAAACTCTCAGCGAATATTCACTATACGGATTATGATAAAGAAGATGATCAGTTTGTTACTACAGATTACGCAGTTGTTTCAAGTCCTGACTTTTCTACAGCGTTTACGACACATGCCAATCAACGCACCAATATTTTGAGCGGACAAGTCGATTACGAATTGCCCATCAGTGAAACGTCAAATTTTGAAGCAGGCGCAAAGGTTGCCAATATTGATACCAAAAGCGATTTGTTGCAATTCAATATTGAAAATGGAGTTTCGGTGTTGGATGTAAATAATTCTGATGTGTTTGATTACGATGAGGCTATTTACGCGGCGTATATCAGTTATGCTAAAAGCTGGGAAGATTGGAGTTTGAAAATTGGCTTTAGAGGTGAACAAACGGAAATTAAAGGCGTTTCTGGAAGCACGAATCAAACCAATACACAAAACTACTTTGAGTTGTTTCCGAGTGCGTATCTGAGTCATAAAGCCTCAGAAAAAGTCAATATTTATGCAGATTTCAGCAGAAGAATTCAGCGACCAAGTTTTGACGATTTGAATCCGTTTCGCTATAATTTTACCGACTTTTCATTTGTAACGGGAAATCCGCGTTTACAACCTGCCATTACCAATCGATATAAAGTTGGTGTGGAAATTGATGATACGTTTTTTATTGAAGCGTATTACACCTACAATAAAGCAGCTATTTTTGAACTCACCTTGCAAGACAATCAAAATGATGTGATACAATATATTGCTTCAAACATTGAAAAAAGTGTCGACTATGGGCTAGATTTTGTCACGTATTTTCCTGTAACCGACACGTGGGATGTGTCTTTTGTGTCGTCTGTATTCAATATGAGTGATACATTTACCTTAGGAGATAATGTGCAAACAACGCAAAGCAAATGGTCGTTGTACACTACTTTAGACAATAATTTTACCTTTTTAAAAGACCAAAGTTTAACGGCGAACCTTTCTCTACTTTACATTTCGAGTAATATTCAAGGACTTTCTGAAGTATCAGATAGAAACTTTGTGAGTTTATCGTTACGAAAGACGTTGTGGCATAAAAAAGCAACCATTTCCTTAACGTTGAATGATATCTTAAACGGACAAGAATTCACAAAAACGACACGTTTTGTCAATCAAAATAGTCGTTACTTTACCAATTACGATACGCAAACCATTCGTGTTGGATTTCGATATAACTTCGGAAATACGCGATTACAAACCAATCAACGTACCAAATCTTCTGCAGAGCAAGAGCGTTTGAAGGAGTAAGTGAACCTCTCTTAAACAGCTTACAATCTACCTTTTAGATACTTTAGTACTTTAAATTTTTCCTGTATCTTTGCCGAATCTTTATAGCATAACAAATTGTGGTAAAAATAGGAGACATAGAATTGCCAGACTTTCCTTTGTTGCTGGCGCCGATGGAAGATGTAAGTGATCCGCCTTTTCGTGCCTTGTGCAAGGAACAAGGTGCTGATGTAGTGTATACGGAATTTATTTCTTCGGAAGGATTGATTCGCGATGCTGCCAAAAGTACAATGAAGCTTGATATCTACGAAAAAGAACGCCCTGTAGGAATTCAAATATTTGGTGCAAACCTAGATTCGATGTTGAAATCGGTGGAGATTGTGGAAAAATCAGGTCCTGATATTATAGACATCAACTTTGGTTGCCCTGTAAAAAAAGTAGTAAGCAAAGGAGCAGGCGCAGGAATTCTAAAAGACATCGATTTGATGGTTTCCTTAACTGAAGCCATGGTAAAGCACACCAAATTACCCATAACCGTGAAAACGCGTTTGGGTTGGGATCACGATTCTATCAAAATTGTAGAAGTTGCCGAACGCTTGCAAGATGTTGGTTGCGCTTCTATTGCCATTCACGGTCGTACACGTGCGCAAATGTATAAAGGTGAAGCCGATTGGCGCCCGATTGCTGAGGTAAAAAACAATCCACGCATGCACATTCCAGTATTTGGAAATGGCGATGTGGATTCTCCAGAAAAAGCCATGTTAATGCGTGATGAATTTGGCTTGGATGGCGCTATGATTGGTCGTGCAAGTATTGGTTATCCGTGGTTTTTTAGAGAAGTAAAGCATTACTTTGAAACCGGAACACATAGGGCAAAACCAACGATGGAAGAACGCATAGAAGCCGCACGGCGTCATTTACAAATGTCTGTCGATTGGAAAGGAGAGCGTTTAGGTGTTTTTGAAACGCGTCGTCATTATGCCAATTATTTCAGAGGAATTCCACACTTTAAAGAATACCGTCAACGTTTAGTGACTACAGACGATTCTGCCGGTGTTTTCCAAGTATTGGATGAAGTTTATGAAAAGTTTGGCGATTATCAATTCGTGTAAGTCTCTAAGCTTTCTTACTTGCTGAATTCTTCAACGTAAAGAACGAAGTCTTACTTAACCCATACCGTCACTTCGAGTGAATTTGTGCAACAAATTTGTATCGAGAAGTACTATGAATCGAACTGTATCTTAGTACTTCTCGATACAGTTTTCTGTCGAAAACCATTCGAAGTGACGTAAAATAAACCAATCTGGAAAAGGAAAAAGTAAAGCGTGTCTAATCAATCTAAAAATCTAACAAAGCTTAAAACAAAAACCTTGAATCATTGAATTTTTAAATCATTGAATTGAGCGTAGCGAAAAATCTAAGAATTCGCAATAAACCCTTTTGTGATCCTTCTACTTGCCAAATAGGAAGCTAGAATGCCTAAAATGGTAATCGTTAAAAATACGGTAACGCAATTCATGAACTTGAACTCCACAGGATATGGCAAACTCGCCGTGATGTATATTAACTTGAATTTTATCTGCAAAAATACAGCAATCACGCCAAGTGTAATACCTAACAATCCACCCAACGTAGTAATAATTATACCTTGAAAAAAGAAAATACGTTTTATCTGTTTAATGGTGGTTCCCATGCTAAACAACGTTTTTAAATTGCCGCGCTTGTCTAAAATCATCATGACAATGGCTCCGACCACATTAAACAATGCAAGAATGAGTACTAAGGTGAAAATTAAGTAAATAGCGATGTTTTCGGTGTTCAACATTTTGTAAAGCGCATCGTTCAATTCAATACGACTTTTGGTAATCACTTCGTTGTTAAAAACCGTCGCAATTTTTTCTCGTACCACAGCTTCATCTGCTTCAGGAAGAATATCAAATTCAATATGCGTGACTTGGTCTATGTCTAATTCGAGTAATTCTTGCGCCAATTCCAAATTGGTAAATACAAACTGATCGTCCAAATCTTCATTGATGCGATAAATACCCGAAGTCAACACATTTACCTGCTCATACGGCGCCTTGGAGCTGCTTGTGATACTATTGGTACCAGGCTTCGGGACAATAATTTCCAGCAACCCTGTATAATCATTCGCGATAACGCCTAAAAGATTTGAAATTCCAATGCCAATCACCGCATCTTGATACTGATTCGGGTCTACCCATTTTCCAACATACATGATGCTGTCAACCGCATTTACACTTTTAAAATTGGCATCAACACCTTTTATCTTGGCGATGTGATGTTTGTTTTTAAAACTCAACACCACACGCTCTTCCACAATTTTTGAAAACGATACAATTTCTGGAATTTCTTCTAGTTCTTTTAGTTGCGCTGCGTTGACGCGAAAGGTTTTTCCCGTAGCGGCTTCAATCTTAATATCAGGATCAAAATCGTTGCTAAACGACAAACTAAAGGTTTTCAATCCTGCAAATCCAGAAAGGACAATGAACAAAGCCAACGCACCAATCACCACTACGACACTCGTAACAATGTTGATAATATTAATAGCGTTTTGCGAACTTTTAGACAGCAAATACCGCTTGGCTATGTACAATGGAAATTTCAACTACGATTTCTTTCTTTTGTCTAGTAAATCAGGGTCTTCAATAGGGTTTTCTTTGCCTTCTAATGACTTTTCAATGTTTTCAATGTATTCCAAAGAATCGTCTACAAAGAAAATTAAATTCGGCACTTTTCGAAGTTGATGACGCACGCGTTGTGCCAAATCGTGCTTAATTAATGGTGCGTTTGATTTAATTCCTTCCAATAATTCTTTCGATTTATCATGTGGAAAAATGCTCAAATATACTTTAGCAACTGAAAGGTCAACGGTTACATTTACTTTTGTCACTGAAATAATCACGTTCGTCAATCCGCCACTTCTTGCTGCACCTTGTAGAATGTCTACCAAATCTTTTTGGAGCACTCCTGCTATTTTTTTCTGTCTATTACTTTCTATATCACTCATAATTTGCAAAAATATAATAATAACGCCACAAAACGTTGACATTGCTGTGGAATTGCAATAACTTTACGTAATAATTGAGATTAAAACACTAGAAAGTACTCTTTAAAACAATTTTCTAGCTTTCAACACAATAGAATTGACAATCAAATTAAGAAAAAAATCGTGAACAAAATAGAACATATTGGAATTGCGGTAAAAGATATTGACGCGTCCAACGAATTATTTGCCAAGCTTTTTAACAAACAACATTATAAAATGGAAGAGGTGGAAAGCGAAGGTGTGAAAACCTCATTTTTCCAGTTGGGCGAAAGCAAAATAGAACTGTTGGAAGCTACGCGTGACGACAGTCCAATCGCGAAATTTATTGCCAAAAAAGGCGAAGGTGTACACCATATTGCGTTTGATGTAACGGACATTCACGCTGAGGTAGCGCGATTGAAAAAAGAAGGTTTTGTCGTATTGAACGAAACACCCAAAAAAGGAGCAGATAACAAGTTGGTGGTCTTTTTGCATCCAAAATCGACCAACGGCATGCTGATAGAGTTGTGTCAGGAAAGAATTTAATACAGATTAAATTTTTACGAAAGTAAAAAAAGTAGTAATATTGCATCCCGTTTTACGGTCCCATAGCTCAGTTGGTTAGAGCATCTGACTCATAATCAGAGGGTCACTGGTTCGAGCCCAGTTGGGACCACTTTTAAAACGACAAAACCTTTCAGTGTTTCTGGAGGGTTTTTTTCTGTCAGAAATTTTCTAGCGAGAAGTTTATACCGAGCATTGGTTGAGCGGGAAAATATATTTTTCTGCGAAAGCACCTTACACAGTAATTAGAGGTGAGCCCAGTCGCCGTATTGAGTTTACCGAAATATGGGACCACTTTTTAAAACGTTGAAAGCTTCTTGAGAAATTAAGAAGCTTTTTTTATTCAAAAAAAAGTCACAACAAAAAAACTCCACACATACATGCGGAGTTTTTACTATCTAAAATTTCAATTATTAATACCCTAAATTATAATAGTCATTGTAATAGGTATCAATCCATTCATACGGTTTATAGACACCATTTTCCAGTTTTTCTCTATATGGAATCATGGCTACCGTAGTTTGTACTTGCTCATCAATTTGAAATTCATCTCTTGAATTGTCATACGCTTCTTGGAAATACCCTCTGTTTCCAGTTGCCCAAAAGTGACTTCCATTCCATTTTCCTGAACCGTAATCGGCAGCTACATATCCTGAAAGCTCAAAAGGAGCTTCAATGGTATAACTCAACGTTTTACTTCTCGTTTGCGGGTGGAAAAATGCTCTACCATTGGCAGGAACATTATACGCGGTTGCACTTAAATTTTGAGTAAAAGTTTCGGTATTTCTTTCTGTTTTTGATCTAGTATATGCATAAGATACTTCAATAGAGGCAGAACCTTTGGCAAATATAACACCAGCTTCAAACTCTGATCCTAAAGTCGTACTTACCGTATGACTATTTTGAATTTCTACAAAATTTGAATAGGAATGACTTACTCCAGAAGAAGTAAGGTCTCTAGCTTGACTAGAACCGTTTGGCTTCATCTCAATATTTATTCCTGGAATTTTTGTCCATGAATTATACGAAGTATTGTTTACAAGATTGTCATAGGTACTGGCACTGATTCCATTAATTTTGAATCGATATTCAGCATCCCAACCATAAGTATCTACTGGGTTTTGTGGACTTCCTGTCCAAACCATGGCTACATCATTTACATATACACCATGAGGTTTTGTAGAACCAGATCCAATCACTGCGGCAAATCTGTCTTTTGCGAAATAAGGATTCTTATAATCAATTCCTGGTCCTGCTATATCATTAAATACATCAAATGTACTGTTGTTAATTTCTTTCCATGCAGTGTACGTATCATAGCTTGGCACTTGTGTACTTTTTGTACTAAATTCATTTTTATTAGCTTTTACATGAATCTGCATCATTTTTTTATTCTTACCAAAACGCTCTAAATTGTTTTCAATAAAGGCAATTCGGTCTTTTGCATTGAAAAAGTCTCTTACCAATTGCTCATCAATTTCTTTTCCATAATAGTCTTTATTATCGATGATAAATTGCGCTTTATCGGGTGCATTTTTATATCTTTCCGAAAAAGATAATCCTTCATCTAGCGATTGGGTTTCTTCCAATATAACTTCATCATTGGAAGTTTGGCAAGAGAAAATAAGTAGTAAAGTTGCTACGGTTAATAATAGTTTTTTAAAATTTCTTCCCAACATTGTGGGGACTGTGGTTTTCATAGTTTTTTAAATTTGTTTTAAAGGTTTATAATTATTTTCTTGGTCAATTATCGGTTTTAACTGTATATAGTATAAGTAATAATCTTACAAAAAACAAATAAAATGGTAAGAAATTTTAAAAAAAGTTTAATTTACCTACAAAAAAGGCTTTAGAAGGTGATTTTACAAGAAAACTAAGAAAACTGCTAGTTTTGTTACTGATTACAAGGTTTTTCTGTAAGTGTTACTGTTTGTAATTCGTTCCAAATGGGATGATTCCATTCTTTCGGAGAAAAACGAAACAATACCAACGATTTTTGCTTTTTCGGACAATAGAATTGTTGTACTGTACAATTCAACACCATGACATCTTTAGTATGAAATGAATTGTAGATTTGAAGCTTCCCAACAAATGACACATAATTCTCTTTGGCTTCTTTTTCTAAAAATAACGCGATGGTTTTCGGTAGTTTTTTGTCTTTATCCTTATTCACAACGCCCATCAATCCGTCAAAATAGTATTGCATGTCAATTTCTAGTTGTTGGGAAGTTAATAGTGCTTTCAAATCGATGTCCCAAACAAATACATAGCTCCAAAAACCATTTGTTCCTTGTTTTGACCAATCTTTCGAAAAGCGCAATTCTTCCTCACCAGCATAGGGAATTTGCGGCGCAAAATGTAAAGGCATGTGTATTTTTTCTTCCTGCCACGAATCGTCGGGAATTTGTAACAAATTTGGTTGTTGCGCTTGCGCGAATGCACACAGAGCAATCCACAAGAAAATAAAAAGTATGTTATTTTTCATGCGTATCAAGTTACAAACTAATAGTTACTTCAAAGCCAACCGCATCTGAAATTGCACTGTCTTTTAAAGCATTGTTATAATTAATTCCCCAACGCGTGCGGTCAATTTTAAATTTTGTCTTCATGGTTTGAGTTGCAAAATCGACTTCTGCTTGAAAATTTATCGATTGCGTAATTCCTTTTATAGTCATATCCGCTCTAGCTCGAAAATGTGTTGCATCCTTATATTCAACATTCGTAATGACCAACGTTGCTTTTGGAAAGCGTTTTACATCAAAAAAATCGGAGTCTTTTAAATGCTCCGTTAAATTTTCGTTTCCTGATTTGCTCATATCCGTTGCCTGAATGGTGTTGAGATCAATTACAAAACGTCCGCCTGAAATTTTATCGTCTGTTTTGATAAAATAGCCTTCCTGAAAATTGACAAATCCATAATGCCCGTTAAAATAAAAACTATAATCGCACGACCATTTAATGCTACTTTTTGATACATCAATAGGAAGTTGCTCTTGCGCGTTCATCTGTGCTATCGCGATAAAAGCGATAAAAACTAAAATTTTTTTCATCTGTTCGTTTTTTTAAATGTGATTACTTTTTGATTGTTTTCAATTGTGAAGTAAAACTAGCGTGGAGTCGTGGTGAAAAATGTCAAAAAAGTGTAAAAGAAGTGTCAACAGTTGTAAAAAGTCGCGAAATTGTCTGTTATTTACAGCCGTTATGAGTAAAAAGAGAATAATTATATACAGTTTTTTAGGAATTGTATTGTTGTGTATTTGGTTGATTTCTACTGCAAATTCACGACCGAAGCGATTTTCTGAAAAAGTAAAAGTTGCATTGCGCTATGCGGGCAACAAACTCTTACTATCTGAAAAAGACTCAACCTCGTTAATTTTGCCAATTAAAGAAATTGCGTCCGACACGTACGAACTCTCATTTCAAAATCAGCTAACTTTTGAACCAACCATCTTGGTGAAATGGTTGGAAGATAGTTTTCTAATTTCAAAATTACCTTCAGAATATATAGTAGAAGTGATACAGTGCAGTACCAAACAAGTTGCCTACAGCTTTTTAATGACCAAACACGAAGAAAGCACCATTATCCCGTGTTCGGGACGTTGGTTGCCCATGGATTGTTATACCATTCAATTGCGGTTTACGGGGAAAAGTAATATCGTGTTAACGATTTCCTTGCTATTGACTATGCTACTTTTGTTGTTTTTCATTGTGATGGAAATATTCTTTCGAAAGAAAAATAAAAACACTGCAACGCTTGAAGCAAAAGATGAAGCAAATAACAAGTTTGCAACCATTGGAATTTTTGATTTTTATCCGACACAAAATAAATTAGTCAAACAAGCGGTGGAAATTAATCTCTCAAAGAAAGAATGTGAATTACTTCAAATATTTGCAGACAATCTCAATCAGGTAGTCACGCGCGATGAATTGACCAAAAAAGTATGGGAAGATAATGGCGTAATTGTCGGCAGAAGTTTAGACACCTACATTTCCAAACTCCGCAAAAAACTTAAAGATGACGAACGTATTAAAATCACCAATGTACATGGAGTAGGATATAAGCTGGAGTTAGACAGCTAGACTTGTTCCCGCGTAGGTGGAAACCTCTTAGACATTTAGACTCTTTTGCTACGCAAAACTTTTAGATTGTTAGGAATTTTCTTTTATGAAACTAAATGTTAAGTTGAACTTTTACATTGAGTTTATCGAAGTGTGATTCAACTTCACATAGATTCCTATCTTCGTAGGAATGACAAAAAACGAAAAACAAAAAAATACAACATTCAGCATCCAACATTTAAAATTAAAAGAGAAAAAGTCTAACAGCGAAGCGGTCTAACATCTAAAGGCGAGCCGTGTCCAAGAGCGATAGCGAAGCAATCCAATACCTAATACCCAAAACCTAATACCCAAAACCTAACACCTAAAACTTAACATTCAACAAATCGCCACTCAATTGCAATACGACCAATTCCGCCAATTTTGCATTGTATTTTGCTTGATTTCGGCTGAGTTCCGCGTTTAATAAATTTAATTGTGCTTGTCGGAATTCGATAGAATTTACTTGTCCAATTTTAAACTTCTCTTGCGTACGGTTGAAGTTATTTTCGGCAGTTTTGATGTTTTCTTCTTGTAATTGGTAAATCAACACTTTGTTTTGATAATCGTCCCAAGCATTGTTAAAATTGCGTTCCAAATCGATTAAAATTTGCTCTCTTTGCAATTGCTGCGTTTCTAGTGTAATTTTTGCGTTTTTAACACGTGTAATGGTTGTTCCGCCATCAAACAAATTCCAAGTCAAACTTACGCCTGCAGACAATCCTGTGTTGGTAGAAACTGCCACAAATGATGCCGCATTGTTATTATTTCGATTCCAACCATAACTTCCTGTCAATCCAACCGTTGGTAAATATTGCGAACGATTCGACTTTACATCCAACGTACTGATATTGATGTTTCTATCTGCTTGCAACAACGATACATTATTTGCTTTCGTCTTGGTCCACAATTCGTCTTTATTCAAATCAAACAGAAAAGAAATATTCGTATCTACGTTAAAATCGCCTGCTACTTTATTACCCATAATTACGTTTAAATCGCGTTTGGCGTTGATGAGTTGCTGTTGTGTATTGACAATACTAATGCTATCATTATTGATATCCACTTCCGCATTTAAGACATCCAATTTCGTATTTTGACCATATTCAAACTGATATTCCGAACGCGTTAAGCGATCTTTCGAAATTTGAAATGTTTCTTTGATGGCATTTGTATTTTCTTCAAGTTGCGCCACCGAATAATACACCGAAAACAATTGCAACATGGTATTTTCAATCGTTTCACGTGCTTCCAATTCTGACAATTGGTATTGTTC
Organism: Kordia periserrulae; assembly: GCF_003054265.1. Classification (GTDB taxonomy): domain Bacteria; phylum Bacteroidota; class Bacteroidia; order Flavobacteriales; family Flavobacteriaceae; genus Kordia; species Kordia periserrulae. The sequence goes on from NZ_QBKT01000006.1 coordinate 210,144, forward strand.
TTTGAGTCTTCTATAATTGTACAATCTACCCAAACCATCAAACAAAGTATAATTTAGGTTGATAGTAGCATTGTAACGCGAACTTTCCGCTCCGTTCAATACAGTAGAGTTTCCATTGGAAAATTCGGCTTCGGTATTGTCTAAATTGTACGTTGCTCCCGCATTTCCTGTCAATGTTGGTAAATAGCCAGAATTTAAAACGCTTGTATTATTTTCAGCAACTTCTACATTATTATTGGCAATTTGAATTCCGTAATTATGTTCCAATGTCAATTGAACCGCTTTATCAGGCGAAAGCAGTTCTTGTGCATTCAAATACATGCCTAAAAAAACCAACGTAGCGGTGATATAAATGTTACGATTCATCTGCTTGATTTTGATGTTGTGAAGTGTTTTCTGAGGTTTCTGCTGCTTCCACGGCGTCAATGTCAATAGCGCCATTGCCTAAGGCTTCATCTTCGTCATGCTCGAGCAATTCAGCACCTTCTTTTTGTTCTTTAATAGCGCGTTCTACTTCTTCTTTGGTAACAGTTCCACCAAATGCTAACCATTTTAATTGTCTTTTGATATTGTTGCTAAATGCTAAAAATAACGGCAATACTAATAAAGTTAAAATGGTGGCATACCCAATTCCAAACGAAATAGAAATTGCCATTGGTTTTAAGAATTGCGCTTGTCTGCTTTTTTCTAATAGTAATGGTGCTAATCCTGCAATGGTGGTTAATGAGGTTAAGAAAATAGCTCTAAAACGTGATTTTCCAGCTTCTGTTAGCGCGAGGTCGAACTTCATCCCTTCTTTTAGATTGCTATTGAATTTTCCAATCAAGACGAGTCCGTCGTTGACCATAATTCCAATCAACGCAATAATTCCTAACAACGATAATACATTTACAGGAAAATTGAGCAACCAATGTCCCCAAGCCACCGCAGTTAAACTAAATGGAATCAATAAGATTAATAATATCGGCTGACTGTAACTTCTAAACGTAAACGCAATTGCGATATAAATTAGGATTAAGATAGGAATTCCCGCTTTTGCCAACGAATTGTTGAGTTTGGTTGCTTCTCGATTTTGTCCTTCAAAAGAAGCAGAAATTGTCGGATATTTTGATTGCAATTCTGGAATTGTATTATTTCTGATGTCATCTAAAATATCGGTAGCGCTTTCACTCGGATTTTTTAAATCGGCAGAAATACGAATTTCACGTTGTCCTTCCAAATGATTGATGGCAACTTCTCCACGTTGTATGGTATACGTAGCAATATCCTTCAGTGTTACACGTTCGCCAGTTGGCGTTACAATACGCATATCGTCCAAATCGTTGATAGATGCTCGGTTGCTTCTGTCGTACCGAACCCACACTTTTATTTCGTCTTGTCCACGCTGAAAACGTTGTGCTTGTGCGCCGAAGAATCCAGCTCTTACTTGCGACATGACGGTTCGTAAGTCCAAACCAAGTAAATAGGCACTTTCTTTAAGTTGCAAACGAATTTCTTTGATGCCGGCTGGATCGTTGTCTTCAATATCTTTTAACAGTGGATTTTTTTCTAAAACATCTTTGAGTTCTTTTTTGGCGGCTTTGAGTTCTTCAATATTATTCCCCAAAAGCGCCACAGAAACAGGACTTCCACCAAAGTTTCCGCCCGAACCAAAAATCAAACGTTCCGTACCGATGACAGGACCGACGGTATCGCGCAATTTGTTGGCGACTAGCTGCGAATTGATGGCATCTGGACGTTCTTCTCCAGGCAACATATTGATGATAAGTTCAGCGCTAGAACTACTTTTAATGTTTAAAATGGTGTTTTCAAACAGCTTTTTGTCCGTTCCTTTTAAATATTTCTCTGAGAAGTATTCATTGACGAGAAACGACTTTTCTTCAATCATGGAAATGATAGAATCGGTAATTTTTTCGTTGGTTCCGTTTGGCATGTCCAATTCTACAGAAACACGGTCACTAGCGATTCTAGGGAAAATAGTCACTCCAATAATTCCGCCACCTATTGCGCCAAAGGTAAGTACCAACAACGCAATAAAAACACCTAATGAAAATAGCTTGGCGCGCAATACAAAACGAAGTGTAGGCGCGTACAATTTGTCGCGTAAAAAGCTCATAATGCGATCGCCAAAGGTGTTGATAGCGCGCATTTTGGAGAAAAACTGTTTTATTTTAGATGGATTCTCTTCTTTTTCTTGTTTACGCAAGGCTTTGGAATGTGCCAAATGCGCAGGTAGAATAATCAAGGCTTCTATAAGCGAAATGACCAAAGTGAGAATTACAATGACGGAAACTTCGCTGAAAAATTCTCCAATTCTACTATCTAAAAAGAGGAACAACGAAAAGGCTAATAAGGTAGTTACAATGGCAGAAACTACTGGTGGAATTACTTCCATAGTTCCATCAATTGCAGCTTTTATCGGCGATTTTCCTTTTTCGTAATGTTGATAGATATTTTCGGCAATTACAATTCCGTCATCTACCAAAATACCAATCACGATAATCATCCCGAAAAGGGACAACACGTTAATCGTTACGTCAAATTGACCTGCAAAGATGAACATTCCCAAAAAGGAAATTGGCAATCCGAAAGCTACCCAAAAGGCAAGTCGTGTATTTAAAAAGATAGATAGAAAAACCAATACCAACAACATTCCGATAACAGCGTTTTCTACTAGTAAATCCGTTCGTTGGTTGAGCGTTATGGATAAATCACGCACGACATCTAAACGAACATTGTCGTATTTTTGATTGTATTCTTCAATATATTCTTTCACTTTATCCGCCGAGCCAATCAAATCTTCATTGTTGGTACTCGTGATGGAAATATTAACCGATAGCTTTTGATTGAAATACGAAGCATTTGGCGTTTCCGAAAAACGGTCGCGAATAATCGCTACATCTTTGAGTCGAACTGTCGTTCCATTTGGAAGCGCTTTTACAGGAATATTTGACAATTCATCTCCATAATACGAGCGATTGTTGGCACGAATTAAATATTCTTCCACATCTGTTTTGATGTTTCCACCTGTCACCAAAATATTGGCAGTACTTACGGCTTGCGCTACGTCGGTAAAGGTTAAATTGTACGCAAGCAGACTATTTTCATTAACCGCAATTTCAATTTCTTCGGCAGGATATCCTGAGATATTTACTTGCGAAATTCCGTCAATACCACGCAAATCGTTTTCAATAGCGCGTCCAATTTGTTTGAGCGTTGCCAGCGGAATATTATCGCCGCTTACTGCAAAAGAGATAGTTTCTCGTACAGCTTCTTGCTTGGCGACAATTAGTGGTTCCATGCCTGTTGGAAAGGACGGCACACGGTCTACCGCGTTTTTTACTTCCAATAGCATGAAGTCTATATTTTCTCCTTTTTCAATTTCAACCGTAATGGTTCCGCTGTTTTCACGAGAAGTTGAGGTCACACGGTCAATTCCTTTCAATCCTTTTAAATTATCTTCAATCTGAAGTACAATTCCTTCTTCAATTTCTTGTGGAGACGCTCCAGGATAGGTAATGTTGATATTAATTATTTTAGAATCGACCAGCGGGAAAAAGGACGACTTTAAAGACATAATTCCCAAAGTACCAAAAGCAAAAAAGGCAATGATAAACACATTGACAGCTACGTGATAGCGAATAAAATAGGCGATTAGTTTTCTCATGTCCTATTTTTTAGTGTTTAATGAATCTTTTGCAGAAGTCTCTTTTTTGTCTTCTTTATCCTCTGTTCCAAAAGCTTTTACCGCCATTCCTGCATACGCTCCAGGAACAGGCTTGGAAAGAATAATGGTACCATCAGGAATGTTTTTCAACACGACTTTTTTGTCTGAAAAATACACGGGCTTAACGTCGATAAGGTCTAAGATACTGTCTCTAACTACAAAAATCTCCTCACTTTCCAATAATAAGTTTCGACTGATTTCAATGGCGTTTTCTTCGTTTTTTGCATTCAGTTGTGCTTCCAAATACATGCCTTCTTTAAGTCTATTATCTTTTACTTCAATATAGGCTGTAATGGTTTGTGTGGTAGGATCAATACTTCCGTTGACACGAGAAACGGTTCCTGAGAATGCTTCTGTATTTTCAAGATTGTTCAGCGTTACTTTTTCGCCTACTTTTAGTAGTGTAGCATAGGTTTTGCTGAGCGCGACTTCCATTTCGTAGACAGAATCGTCAATAAATTCTCCTAATTTTTGTCCATTTCGAACCAGCGAACCTTCTGTGACCAATGCTTCCGTCAAAATACCTGAAAACGGCGCTTGAATGGTATATTTTACCAAACGCTGTTCTTGATTTTTAACATTGTAATAGCTAGAAACAATACCACGACCTGTAATGAAGTATTTTTCTTTTTCGGTAGTCATTTCTGGTAATGTTGGTATCGTTTTGTTAATATCAAAACGGTTTAAATAATTTTGCCATTTTGGATATATTTCTGGAAAATCCAATCGTAAATCGGGCATAATTGCAGCAATGGAATTGTACAAATTACTTTTGGCAGCTTGTACACTAGCGCGGTATTCGGCAGCATCAATACGAATTAGAGTTTCTCCTTGACGGTATTTTTGTCCAGGTCTGAAAAGTTTGTTGCTTCCTCTAAAAATGCCTTGTACTTCTGCGTACAATTCTACGCGTCTTTTGGCGACTAAATTTCCATTGGCGGGAACCACAATTGGAATTGTTGTGTTGGTAATAGTGTCTGTGTAGACGGTTTTTACAACTTTTTTAGGAACAGGTTTAGGTCGTTTTTTGTCGGCAATCAATTTTTGAGCATACAAAAATGCGCCAACTATAAATAACAATCCTACTATCGAAAGGATTACTTTTCGCATCTGATGGGAATATTTTAGATGGTTAGACTGCAAATTTATCTATAACTTATGTCTAACTTTCTTAAAAAAAACTTAATTAATGAAAAAACAAATACAAAATGTATTTTTGTCAGCAAAACAGTTGAAAAATGGGGAAAGATTTTTATATTTCGTTCATGGAAAAATCCTAAATTAAGAAAATTACGTATATGAAATTGAAGAAAAAGACGCTTTCGACGAAATTTTATGTTATTTCATGGATAAATTTGCAATGATATAACATAAAATGTTTTGTCAAACCCCATAATTTTATACTTTTACACCGTTATGGCAAAATTAAACCTAAAGTCCCTGTTGTGTTTTGTTATACTAGCAGTTGCTTTTGTGACAGTAACACACGCCCAAATCGTACCGCCGCCGCCAGGACCACCACCACCACCGGGTTTCCCGATTGATGCAGGTCTTGTAGGTGTACTAGCTGCTGGAGTTTTGTATGGTATACGGAAAAAGTTGAAAAATTAACTACTTCGTCAGCCCCTGAAGTCTTGCAACATATTTCCCTATAACATCAAATTCCAAATTTACAATGGAGCCAACTTTCAAATATTGAAAAGTCGTATGGCTATACGTATATGGAATGATAGCTACTGAAAACGTATTTCTTCCCGAATTTACTACTGTCAAACTTGTACCATTTACGGTAATAGAGCCTTTTTCAATGGTAATGTTATTTAGTGAAGCATCATATTCAAACGAATAATACCAACTGCCATCGCTTTCTTCTACAGAAGTACACGTTGCAATTTGGTCTACATGTCCTTGAACAATATGTCCGTCTAAACGATCGCCGAGTTTCATAGCACGTTCCAAATTGACACGATTACCTACTTGCCAAGTTCCTAAATTCGTTTTTTCAAGTGTTTCTTGAATGGCGGTTACGATGTATGTGTTTTCATCGAGATTTCTATCGACAACAGTCAAGCAAACTCCGTTGTGTGCTACGCTTTGGTCAATCTTCAATTCGTGCGTCAAACTGCTTTGAACCGTTATGTGTAGGTTTTCTTTTTCGCGTTCTAATTGTGTAATGATACCTAATTCTTCAATAATCCCTGTAAACATCGTATTAATTTCGTTAAATTTGCAGGTAAAATTAAGAAATAAAAGTCTGAATCACATACATGAAGAAAGAGGAAAAAATAAAAGTAGGGATTTCGGTTGGTGACTTAAACGGTATTGGAACAGAAGTTATTTTAAAGACCTTTCAAGACAATAGGATGCTCGAATTGTGTACGCCTGTTATTTTTGGCTCTACAAAAATTCTATCATTTCAAAAAAAGCAGTTCAACATACAAGCCAATTTTCATGGTGTTTCAAGTGCTGAAAACGCGCAGCATGGAAAAATAAATGTCGTAAATATTACCAAAGACCCAATTACGATTGAATATGGAAAGCCCACAGAAGAAGCTGGGAAGTTTGCAATAGAATCGTTTGTAGAAGCTACGAAGGCTTTAAAGGAAGGCACGATTGATATTTTGGTCACAGCTCCTATCAATAAACACAATGTACAGTCGGAAGAGTTTACCTTTCCTGGACATACCGATTATTTAGGGCAAACCTTAGAAGGTGATAGTTTAATGTTGATGGTAAGCAATACGCTTCGTGTTGGGTTGTTAACCGATCATGTTGCGGTAAAAGATGTATCGGCAGCCATTACACCTGAATTGATTGAGAAGAAGGTAAACGTTATCTACAAAACACTACAACAGGATTTCGGCATCAGCAAACCAAAAATTGCCGTGTTAGGCATTAATCCACATGTAGGAGACAACGGTGTCATTGGTATAGAAGACGATGAGGTGTTAAAACCAACCTTAGAAAAAATAAAAAAAGAAGGAAAGTTGGTATTTGGGCCGTATGCGGCTGATAGTTTCTTTGCATCGAGCAATTATAAAAACTTTGATGCTATTTTGGCAGCCTATCACGACCAAGGGTTGATTCCGTTTAAAACATTGTCGTTTGGGCAAGGTGTTAACTTTACGGCAGGACTCAATAGAGTGCGTACATCGCCCGATCATGGAACAGCATACGAAATTGCTGGAAAAAATCAAGCAGATCACAATTCGTTCAAAGAAGCAGTATTCACTGGAATACAGATTTTTAGAAGTCGAAAACTGTATAAAAAACTCGCTAAAAACCCTTTAAAAAAGCAGCCAAGCAAGATATAAACAAAAAAATGTTGACAACTTTACGTTGCTATAAAAAAATTTATATCTTTGCACGCTCGAAACTGATGTTTAAGATGATGGTACTAAAGGACTTTACAATTCCTTTTATAGGATTAAAAGAAGGAAAACACCAGTTTGATTATCAAATTGATAATACGTTCTTTGAACTTTTTGATTTTGATGAATTTAATAATGCCGCTGTAGGTGTTGTATTAGACTTTCACAAAAAAACTACCATGCTAGAGCTTTCATTCAAAGCTACAGGTACGGTAAATGTAAATTGTGATGTAACGAATGAACCTTACGAGCAGCCTATTGAAGGAAACCTAAACTTAATTGTAAAGTTTGGACATGAATACAACGATGAAAATGAAGAAATTTTGATTGTTCCTCATGGCGAATATGAAATTAACGTTGCGCAGTACATCTATGAAATGATTGTGTTGGCAGTTCCTTCCAAACGAATTCATCCTGGTATTGCAGATGGCACATTGCAATCTGAAATACTCGAAAAGCTAGAAGAATTACAACCTGGTACAGAAAAAAAAGAAACTGAAGAGGATATTGATCCTCGTTGGAATACATTAAAAAAACTATTAACGGATAATAAATAATATAGAAAATGGCACATCCTAAGAGAAAAATCTCGAAAACAAGAAGAGATAAGAGAAGAACTCACTATAAAGCTACTGCTCCTCAAATTGCTACGTGCCCAACGACTGGTGAAGCACACTTATACCACAGAGCACACTGGCACGAAGGTAAATTGTATTACAGAGGAAAAGTATTGATTGACAATACAACAGAAGAAAACTTAGCATAACACACACATGTTTCGTCATAAAAGCTCTCACTTTCGTGAGAGTTTTTTATTTGCTCGTTTTTTTGTTAAAATTGTAAAAACGACATATTTTGCCGTGATTATCGGAGAATTTTAGTAATTTCGTTTAATTTTTAATGAATTTTTGTTAAAAATCAACAAAACCAACGTTAAGGTATGACCAAAATTACAGCAGCAATAACCGCTGTAGGAGCCTATGTTCCTGATTATGTATTGACCAACAAGATACTTGAAACAATGGTTGATACAAATGACGAGTGGATTACGACTCGAACAGGTATCAAAGAACGCAGAATTCTTAAAAAAGAAGGCGCGGGATCTTCATATATGGCAATCAAAGCCGCACAAGACCTTATAGCAAAGAAAAACCTAGATCCAAAAGAAATAGACATGGTCATTGTAGCCACTGCTACGCCAGACATGCCTGTTGCTTCTACTGCTGTATACACAGCTACTGAAATTGGTGCTACCAATGCGTTTGCGTTCGATTTGCAAGCAGCGTGTTCTAGTTTTTTATACGGAATGTCTACGGCAGCTAGCTATGTGCAATCTGGACGCTATAAAAAAGTATTGTTAATTGGTTCTGATAAGATGTCTTCTATTATTGATTATGAAGACAGAGCTACGTGTATCATTTTTGGTGATGGCGCAGGCGCTGTTTTATTTGAACCCAATGAAGAAGGACTAGGATTGCAAGATGAATACTTACGAAGTGACGGTATTGGTCGTGAATTCCTAAAAATTGATGCTGGTGGCTCTATATTGCCAGCTTCTGAAGAAACTGTAAAAAACAAACAACATACCGTTTTTCAAGACGGAAAAACCGTTTTCAAATTCGCAGTATCCAATATGGCAGATGTGAGTGCCAAAATCATGGAAGATAATAATCTGACGAATGAAGACGTACAATGGTTGGTTCCTCACCAAGCCAATAAACGTATCATTGATGCCACTGCAAGGCGTATGGGCGTAGATGAAAGTAAAGTGATGATGAACATTCAACGCTACGGAAATACTACTTCTGGAACGTTGCCACTCTGTTTGCATGACTATGAAAAACAACTCAAAAAAGGAGATAACCTCATATTTGCTGCATTTGGTGGCGGATTTACTTGGGGCGCTATTTACCTTAAATGGGCATATAATTCTAACTAGAAACGACTAAAACCTATCTCATGGATTTAAAAGAAATTCAAAGCTTAATTAAATTCGTAGCCAAATCTGGAGCAAGTGAAGTAAAACTTGAAATGGAAGATGTAAAAATCACTATTAAAACTGGAAGTGGCGATTATAAAGGCGAAACAACAACTGTAGTGCAACAAATTCCAATGGCTGGAATCCCTCAACAGCAAGCACAAGCACCTGCAGCACAACCTGCGGCGCCTGCAGCATCGGAAACTCCTGCACCAGCAGCAAACGACGACTCAAAATATATTACTATAAAATCACCAATTATTGGTACTTTTTACAGAAAACCATCTCCAGACAAGCCTGCATTTGTTGAGGTTGGAGCTTCTATCTCTGAAGGAAGTGTATTATGTGTGATTGAAGCAATGAAACTTTTCAACGAAATTGAATCAGAAGTTTCAGGAAAAATCGTGAAAGTCTTAGTAGATGACGCTTCACCTGTAGAATTTGATCAACCATTATTCTTAGTTGATCCATCCTAAGAAATTTTAAATACTACTTGAAGTACACCACAAAATGTACCGCTCAAAAAGTTACAGATTTTAATTTCAAAATTTAAAATTTCAAAAGATGTTTAAAAAAATATTAGTTGCCAATAGAGGTGAAATTGCTTTAAGAGTAATTAGAACCTGTAAAGAAATGGGAATCAAAACGGTTGCGGTTTATTCTACAGCCGATGTGGATAGCCTTCACGTACGTTTTGCAGACGAAGCCGTATGTATTGGTCCTGCACCAAGTACCGAATCGTACCTTAAAATGTCTAACATTATCGCAGCTGCAGAAATTACCAATGCAGATGCCATTCACCCAGGATACGGATTCTTATCTGAAAACGCCAAATTCTCAAAAATTTGCGAAGAACACAATATCAAATTTATTGGAGCCAGTGAAGAAATGATTTCTAAAATGGGAGACAAAGCTACTGCAAAAGCAACCATGAAAGAAGCTGGCGTTCCGTGTGTCCCAGGAAGTGATGGAATCATTGCCAATTTTGAAGAATGTGAAAAATTAGCTTTAGAAGTTGGATACCCTGTCATGCTAAAAGCAACTGCTGGTGGTGGTGGAAAAGGAATGCGTGCGGTATGGAAACCAGAAGATTTAAAACCTGCATGGGATTCGGCGCGACAAGAATCAAAAGCTGCGTTTGGAAATGACGATATGTACATGGAAAAACTGATTGAAGAACCAAGACACATTGAAATTCAAGTGGTTGGTGATTCTACAGGAAAAGCATGTCACTTGTCTGAGCGTGATTGTTCAGTACAACGTCGTCACCAAAAATTAACCGAAGAAGTGCCTTCGCCATTCATGACAGACGATTTGCGTCAAAAAATGGGAGAAGCTGCGGTAAAAGCTGCAGAATATATCAGCTATGAAGGTGCCGGAACGGTAGAATTCTTGGTGGATAAGCATCGAAACTTCTACTTCATGGAAATGAACACACGTATTCAGGTAGAGCATCCAATTACGGAGCAAGTAATTGATTTCGATTTGATTCGTGAGCAAATATTAGTAGCAGCAGGCGTGCCAATTTCGGGGAAAAACTATACGCCAAACTTGCATTCTATTGAATGTAGAATCAACGCGGAAGATCCATATAACAATTTTAGACCTTCTCCAGGAAGAATTACGGTATTACACGCGCCAGGCGGACACGGAGTTCGTTTAGATACGCATGTGTATGCTGGATATTCCATTCCACCAAACTACGATTCTATGATTGCGAAGTTAATCACCACAGCACAAACACGTGAAGAAGCGATTAACAAAATGAAGCGTGCGTTGGATGAATTCGTAATTGAAGGTATCAAAACCACCATTCCATTCCACAGACAATTGATGGACCATCCTGATTATGTGGCTGGAAATTACACAACAAAATTCATGGAAGACTTTGAAATGCAACCAGAAGCAGAGTAAATCTCAATTTCAAAATAGATTAAAAAAGCTCCTCATGTACTTTACATGGGGAGTTTTTTTGCGTTAACATCTAGCATAATTTTACCATTCTTTTCACACAAAAGCTTTTTTAAAAGCTTTATCTTGAAAAAGTTAATAATAACTATAATTGAATGACTTCAAGAATTACATCACTTTTCATCAACAAACAAGCGACGTTTATTTTTGTACTGTTTTTGTTTTTCTTTCCACTCAAAACACAATTTTTTAATACGCTTACTTATGTTTATGATCAAGTTTTCATGGGCGGAATCGTTACAGAAATTTATACCTATAACTTTCTGGGTGAATTGATAGGTTGTAAAGAAATTAGCAAACTAAGAACGTACGAAGAAGACGGACATTTTTTTCAAGTGATTGGTGCTTATTGGTTACGGTTAGTCGTTTCAGGACTTTTTTGGCTGATTTTATTCTTAAAAACCAGAAAAAGCAACATCTTCAAAACACAGTATTGGGTTTATGTGGTTATTTTTTGTTTCTATATAGCAAAAGAATTGGAGTATTTCGTAGTATCTTTACCTTATTTTCAGAGCGAATTTTTACTGTCATTCATTCCATTTTTTATCTTTTGCGGATTGGGAATCTACACTTTCTTTAAAATATTTGGCAAAAAAGAACGCTTACAAGTACTTTTCATTGCTTTTCCCGCGAGTGTGTTGAGTTTATTTTTATGGTATGCGTATCTTGGTCCAAAATTACTGCCAATTAGTACGTCGTAATATGCAACTAAGTTATTGGGAATATAAAACGTGGTTAAGCAATGTTGATTTTACCATTGTAGGAAGCGGTATTGTGGGATTGAATTGCGCGTTGCAACTTCGAAAGCAATATCCTACCGCTAAAATTATTGTGCTAGAAAAAGGAATCCTGCCACAAGGCGCGAGTACAAAAAATGCTGGTTTTGCTTGTTTTGGAAGCCTCTCAGAGATTTTAGACGACCTAAACACACATTCGGAGGCAGAAGTCGTAAACCTTGTCAAAAGGCGCGTAGAAGGCTTGCAATTGCTTCGAGAAACCTTAGGTGATGCAACGATTGATTATCAAGGTTTAGGAGGTTATGAATTGTTTACGGAAGAAGATACCGCACTGTACGAAGCATGTTTGGCGAAAAAAGAACACATCAATCAGTTACTGTATTCGGTTTTTGATGGAAATGTCTTTAGTGAAGTTGACAATATATTTCAGTTTGAAAACATTCAGTCGCGTTATATCTTTAATCAGTTTGAAGGGCAAATTGATACAGGAAAAATGATGCAAGCCTTATTGCAAAAAGCCGTTTCTCAGCACATTCACATTTTAAATTCCGTTTCGGTAGATGCATTCTCGGAAGCCAGAAATGCAGTGCAAATACAAACAAATCAATTTGACTTTTACACGAAAAAATTACTCATTGCCACCAACGGATTTGCGTCGCAATTACTCAACGAAAACGTACAACCCGCACGCGCACAAGTATTGATTACCAAGCCGATTGAAAATTTACACATCAAAGGCACATTTCACTTAGACAAAGGCTATTACTACTTCCGAAATATTGACAACCGTATTCTATTTGGCGGTGGACGAAATTTAGATTTTGAAGGCGAAAAAACGACAGAATTCGCAAATACCGAGTTGATTCAGCAAAAGCTGGAAGCACTTTTAAAAACCACTATTTTACCTAATACAGATTTCGAAATTGAACATCGTTGGAGTGGTATTATGGGCGTCGGTTCACAGAAAAAAGCCATTGTAAAACCACTTTCTGAAAACGTATTTTGCGGCGTTCGCTTAGGCGGAATGGGCGTTGCAATTGGAAGTTTGGTAGGAAAAGAATTAGCAGAGTTGATATGACCATAAAAGAAACGTTATACAATGCGTGTTTGGAAATTGTCAACGAGCGACAAACCAATATTCAAGAGCATTTTTCAGGCATTCAAGAAGCGATGTTGTCGGAAACCAAAAGTTCTGCGGGCGACAAACACGAAACAGGTCGCGCCATGTTGCAATTGGAGCGTGAAAAGTTGGGCAATCAATTGGCAGAAATTCAGAAAGTAAAAGAAATTCTCTTCAAAATTAATCCGCAATCAGAAGCTTCTCAAGGTTGTTTGGGAAGTGTTGTATATACATCACAAGCCAATTACTTTATCTCTGTAAGCGTCGGTGAAATTACTGTTAATCATGAAAAATTCTACGCCATCGCCACCAACACACCGATTGGGAAATTGTTACTAGGTAAAAAAGTAGGTGATGCAGTTTCGTTTCGAAATCAGGAGTTTGTGATTGAGAAGGTCATTTAATAGTTCATTTGTCATTCCTGCGTAGGCAGGAATCTAGACTTGTACTTCGCCTTTGCTCAGTACTCTTAGAATGCTTCACCTTTAGGATGTGTTAATATTTGTCAAGTTGAACAATAATGCGAAGTGGATTCCTGCCTACGCAGGAATGACAAAGTATAAAAACTCTAACAAGTCTAAAAATCTAAAGTATAAGCGTGTCTAATTATCTTATCAAAAAAAACTCCAACACCTTTTACAGCATTGGAGTTGTATATGATATTCAAAAACTATTTACTGTTTGATAAACTTCTGCGTAAATATTTTTCCTTCCGATTCTAAACGTAGAATGTAGTTTCCTGTTTGCAATCTTGATACATCAATGGAATGTTCTGTGAGTTTTAAATTCATCACGCGCTTTCCTTCCATGTTGAAAATCGTAGCAATTTTCCCTACCAAATTCACAGGACTGTTGATATTCATAATTTTCCCCACAGGATTTGGATGAATGGCAACACTTTCCAACGTTTCATCTTCAATACTTAAGGTTTGTCCTTCGGTAATGATATGATGCGTATTGATAGCAGGATTTACCAAATTATCAATCGTTCCTGATGGCCAGTAAATCACAATATTGTTAATCGTAGTTTCTGTTCCTATACCAAAATGTGCGTTTAGTGTGCTCATAAAACGGAAGCCTTCTCCACTACGCACATCGCGAATTTGTGTTCCTGCGGCAGTATGTACTTCAATTCTAGCACCAATTCCGTTAATATTACTCGCGACTCCTGTGGTGGTAATTTTCACCCAATTGTTGCTATTTGTGTTATTTGTGTATAAAGTCGTTCCCGAGATAGCGTCAATGAATCCGTCGTTGTTCATATCGCCAAAAGAACCGTTATTTCCAGCAATGACATTGTCGTACACTGTAAAGGTCATATCGCCATTTCCGAATAGAATACTTCCGTTAGAGGCAATATCTAAATTTCCGTCGTTATCAAAGTCGTAGGTAGCATTTTCAATTCCTGTATTGGTCAATGCTGGTAAAATTCCAGAAGAAGCTGTAACATCTGTAAACGTACTATTTCCGTTGTTTCGCATGAGTTTGTGTGTTCCGTTGGTAGTTGAACTTGCACCTACAAACACATCCATATCGCCATCATTATCAAAATCGCCCCAAGCAGAAGACCATGTTTGAATTGGATCTGCCAAATTCAGCGCAGAAGCTACTTCTACAAAGTTTCCACTTCCGTCATTTTCGTGCATTTCATTGATGTTGATGGTCGTAGCGCCACCACGACATTTCGCAATAAACATGTCCATATCGCGGTCGTTGTCATAATCAATCCAGATAGAACCATAATTTCCTCCACCGGCATCATCACCCAATCCACCTTGGTTGAATGTTAAGTTTCCGCTTCCGTCATTCGTATAATACACATTCGGATCGACATCATGACATACAAAAGCATCTAAATGTCCGTCATTATTCAAATCGACAAAGTTTGAACGCTGAGAGAATACATATTCTGGTCCTGAAATTTCAGTAAAAGCCGTTCCTGTAGCATTAGCTCTCATAAAGGTTACACCATTTCCACCGCCGTATAATAAATCGGTAAATCCGTTTCTATCATAATCGGCAGCAGCCAAACTCCACGAAGGTGTAAAGTCGGCAGTAGTGGTAGTAATATTTACTGGCGTTGTACTTAAACCACCTGAAGCTTGTTGGTAAAAGATGTTAATATTTGTTGAAGTTATAGAAACCACATCGTCTAAAAAGTCGCCATTCATATCTACAGCAGCTCTCTGAGTTCCACTCGTACTTACGGTTGAGGTTGTAAAACTTGCTGGTGGTGGTGGCACTAAGGTTGAAAAATTCAACGGTCCGCCCCAAATACTGGAATCCAACCCACAAATAGCGCGTACATATACTTCATAGTTTGTTGCTGGCGTTAACGACGATAAATTGATACTCGTAGTGCTTGCCGCAGTTCCGGGACCTGATGGAATTCCTGTTCCTGCAGGTTGTACAACGTATTCCCAAGCAGTTTCGCCACTATTGGCAGACCAAGAAACGGTAGCCGAGTTTTGTGTAATAGCTGATGCTACTAAACTAGAAGGCGCAATACAAAACGAGCCACAGGTTTCTACACGTACAAAATCGATAGACATATCGCCTTCAAAACCAGTTCCAGTTCCAGTATGACGAAATTCTATATAAATAACTTGTCCTAAATAGGCATCCAAATTGATCCCTACAGGAACCCAAGCTTCAGCACCGCTTGTTTGTATTTGTCCTGTTTGCGTAAATAAGGATGTAAAAGGCCCACTAATAGAAGTTTTCACACCTACTTCCAATGTTCCCATATCAGCTCCATACGCGTGAAGATAGAAGGAAAGTTCTGCGCCGTCAGTTGCAGAAGAAAGGTCTACTGCAGGACTGATCGCAGAAGCTGTTGCTGATGTTCCTCCAGAAGCTTCATAATTCATAAAACTACTACCGCTGAAAGCCGCATCAGGACCTGTTCCACCAGAGCCTGAATCGTTAGGAATCTCCCATGAACCATTTCCATTATTTAAATTCCCTGTCCAGCCAGAGACAGTATCAAATTCTTCCGTAAAAAGATACACAGAAGAACCAGAACCACACGTTACACCAACAGGCGCTTGCGGCGGACAGTTGCTTTGTGTAATAGCGCTACTGTTTACTATACAGTTCGAATCTTGGTCGTTTTGTATTGTTATGACAACATTTGTTCCGTTAGCAAAAGGACCAAATTGCACCATTCCAGTAGCAGCTAATGCTTGGTTTGTACTTCCTTGATTGTCTGAAATGGTCAAGGAGGTTGCTGAGCCTAAATCGCTTACATTTACATTTACTAAAAACCCACCGCTATTTGTACAATCGTCAACAATAGCATAGGCAGCTGTTGGGTTGGTACAGGTTGCGCAGGCTACATCAAAATCCCAAGGTGTGTAACTGTTATCAGCACAATTAATAGTTACGTCTGAGTTGATAGAAACTGTAATCGTATCTCCATTGGATTGAAAAGTGAGTCCTGCCAAGTTTCCTGCGTTACCATAACCATTGTAAAGTTCTGTGCCGTTTGTATCTAAGACAATCAATTCGTCCCACGTATTTTCTACTTGTCCCGCATTGAAGGTAACTTGTAAATCGGAACCATCAGAACTTGTAAAAACAAAGCTTGTGGTATCATTATTTGTATAACAATAGGTTGTGTTTACTGGACCAGAAGCACAGTTGACTGTAGTTTGCCCTACTGCAAAAAAGCAAGATACTAGCAAACTGAATAATAGCGTAATTTTTTTCATAAGTGTTGGTTGCGTTGTTAGTTTTTATTCACATTCTGTGGTTAAGCCATCAATCCACTGCCCAATCATTTGTACAGCTTCTTTGTGGATGATGCTTCTTCCGAGTAATGGCATTCTGAATTCTTCGGCTTCTGTATTGATTCTGTAATACATTACAGAACGTTCTTTGAGCGAAGGCGTTACAATATCAATCATTCCCGTAATTTCTGTATCAGGATCTATACAAATACCTAAGTTGTTAGGGTCGCCCGATTCGTCAAAAGCAAAACGAACAGGTCTGTAATCACAATGAGATCCTTCTTGATGACAATGCGCACAGTTGATATCGATATACGAGCGAACACGTAAGTCTATTGGTTGTGTTTCGTCGCTCCAGTTTACTACGGTGTTGATGGTATTTGGTAAGTTGTCTTCTAAATAGCCTTCGTTGATAAATTTTTGCAGTTGATTTTCAGTTCCGTCTGCATAGTCGTACATGCTGTTGAGGTTTTGCGGCTTGACTCCGATAGGAACAGACGCCGTACCGCTTTTGTGACAGGTAAAACATTCTACTTCGGACGGAATTCTGTAGTTGGTCGTTTTCATTTCGCCCGCTTCCATAAATTCTACATTGGTAAAGGAACCATCGAGACTAAATGTTGCTTCGGTTTGTTCATCGTTCCATACATAATCTGCAAAATACCAATCGTCTGCTTTTTTCAGCATTAAACGCGTTTCTATGATGCGCGTTGTGTTGCTTGGTTGGACATTATTGTAGTAAAACGTTTTAATTAAAATGGTTCCTACAGGCATGTTGATAAGTTCCATATCTGCCGCATAGGTTGCTTGCACGTCGTCAGGCATCCATATAAAACGCTTCTTTTTGGCGTAATCGGTAAAAAGTGTTGAAATGGGCTCGTATGGAATCACACCTAAGACAGGCGTTTGGTTTTTCATTTCACCTTCAAAAAAGTTGTATTCTGACAGCGTGTTGAACGGAAATGCGTCCATATCCAAATTTACAGGAGACGTTGGAATCGGAATGTAATCGTCGTCCATAGATGATGGTGGATTCATTGGATCGTTGTCGTCTTTACAAGAAAATAGGGTAGCAGAAAGTACTGCTAATACAGCAATTTTACGTAGTTTTTTGATCATATTTTAGTTTAGTTAGCCTACTAATATAGTAAAAATATCAATTGTTTTGATTGATACTTAGTGAGTTACTCACTTAATAAAACAACTGAGAAGAAATTTATCCTACCTTTTGGTTTTAATTATTTTTGGAAGTGATTGCTTTTGTAGTATTTTTTATAATTCACTATGAATTTTGTACTACAATATTGATTTTTAATAAATTGAAAATATGTTGCTTTTAAACGAAATCCAACCCAACCTCAAAACCATTTTCCAACGCTTCCAAACTCTCAAAAAACACCACAAAATTCTCATACTTCGCCAATACCAAATAATGACTGCCTTTAAAGTAACTTTTGCGCACTGTTACCTTAAATTCAGAAGTTTCGGAAACTTTGAGTTGATGCGGATATATTAAAACGGTTTCCTTTTCCGTTTCAATTTCTGGAAATAAACTTGCGGGTAATTCGTTGACTTCGCCAAACAAGGAAGCTACATATTTGTTCGGCGGATTTTTGTAAAGATTTTTAGAATCGCTTTTTGTGATGAGTGTTCCTTTTTTTAGTACAATTGTCGTGTCTGCAAATGCTAATGCGTCGGTTCGGTCGTGGGTGGCGACAATGCAAGTGATGTTTTCTTTTTTGAGATAGCTGAATAGATTTCTGCGCAACGCATTCTTTCTAAAGTTGTCGATATGACTAAACGGCTCGTCCAACAATAATACTTCAGGTTCACGTGCTAAGGCTTTGGCTAGTGCTACGCGTTGTTGTTGTCCGCCGCTGAGTAGTTTTGTTTTTACATTCGCAAACGCGGACATTTCAACCATATCCAATAGTTCGTCAATGCGTTGTTGTTTTTTTTCGGGATAGAAATTGGAAAGATGCGTTCCAATATTTTCTGAAACAGTAGTGTACGGCATCAAATCGAAATCTTGCGCCACATATTTCATCTTTTCAAACCCCGGCACTAAGTTGTGACTCGGTCCAAGGATTTGCTCATCTTGCCAAAAAATTTCGCCTTCGTCTACATCGTGCAAACCATACATCAGCTTTAACAGCGTACTTTTTCCACAGCCACTTTCGCCAATGATAGACACATGCGCGCCTTGTGGAATTTCAAAAGAGATGTCTTTTAAAATAGGTGTGTTTTCTATATACGAAAAGGAGATTCGTTGAACCTTGAGCATGGCAATTTTTTAGAAATACAAAAATACGGAGATAATCTTTGATATGCTATTTTTGGGGTAGAATCTGGATTCAGGAATGAAGAGTCAAGAGTCAGGAATCTGGATTTTAGACTTTTCTTTGGCTCGTTGGCACTCGCTATTTGTATATGTTCAAAAGAAAAACCGTCAAGCTGTATTTTCAACTTGACGGTTAGTTTTAATTTTTATTTTTTAAGATTGCCTAAAAATGAATTTCACTACTTTTTAAATTCTTCTAAAACCGCTTTGTTTGGCAATTCTTTAAAGCCCATGTTGAACAGCGTAAAGCCATAAATGTCTGCATATTGTTCAATGGTTTTTGTGATTGGAGTTCCTGCGCCATGTCCTGCATCGGTTTCAATACGAATCAACGTTGGATTGTTTCCTGCTTGTTTGGCTTGTAATTCTGCAGCAAATTTGAAACTGTGTGCTGGAACTACACGATCATCATGATCGCCTGTAGTAACCATCGTTGCTGGATATTCCACACCTTTTTTTACATTGTGTACTGGCGAATAGCCTTTTAAGTATTCAAACATTTCTTTGCTATCATCCGCAGTTCCGTAATCGTACGCCCAACCTGCGCCCGCTGTAAATTTATGATAACGTAACATGTCTAACACACCAACTGCTGGCAAAGCTACTTTCATTAAATCTGGACGTTGTGTCATGGTTGCACCTACAAGCAAACCACCATTAGAACCACCGCGAATGGCTAAGAAATCACTTGACGTATATTTTTCAGCAATTAAATATTCCGCCGCAGCGATAAAATCATCAAATACATTTTGCTTTTGCATTTTGGTTCCAGCATCGTGCCACTCTTTTCCATATTCGCCACCACCGCGAAGATTGGCTACTGCGTAAATTCCGCCTTGCTCCATCCAAACTACATTTGCAGTGCTAAATGATGGACGTAACGAAATGTTGAATCCGCCATAACCGTATAAGATGGTTGGGTTTTTCCCGTTGAGTTCAATGCCTTTTTTGTGCGTAATAATCATCGGAACTTTGGTGCCATCTTTTGACGTGTAGAATACCTGATTACTTTCGTATTCGTCTGGATTGAAATCGATGCCTGGTTTTCTGTATACTTTTGATGTACCATCTTCTGGATTGTATGCATAGGTTGTTGATGGTGTTTTGTAGTTTGAGAACGAATAATACAATACTTCATCCTCTTTTTCGCCACTAAATCCGCTTGCCGTTCCTACGCCTGGTAAGCTTACTTCGCGAACTAATTTTCCATCGTAATCATATTGCAATACTTTTGTAACTGCATCTACTATGTAGGAAGCAAAGAAATACCCTGATCCTGTAGAAATGCTCAACACATTTTTAGTTTCTGGAATGAAATCTACCCAATTTTCAGGTGCTGGATTGGACGCATCTACCGTAACAACTTTTTGATTTGGTGCATTCATATTGGTCAAGATGTAGAGTTTAGAACCTACACTTTCAATCACATACGAGTCTGTTTCTGTATTGTCTAAAATTGTAATAATATCACTTGCTGGTTTTGTCAAATCTTTCATTAACAGCTTAGTTCCTGAGGTAGAAACTCTTGGGTAAATGAACAAATAGTTGCCATCTTCCGTGACGCCTCCACCAACATAACGGTGTTTTTCCTCAGGTGTCGCACCATACACAACTTTATCCTCTTTTTGAGGTGTTCCTAATTTGTGATAGTATAATTTGTGCTGATCTGTTTTGGCAGAAAGTTCACTTCCTTTTGGTTTGTCGTAGCTAGAATAGTAGAATCCGTCGTTTCCTTTCCAAGAAATTCCAGAGAATTTAATATCTACCAAGGTATCTTCTAAAATTTCTTTAGAAGCAGCGTCCATGATGATTACTTTTCTCCAGTCACTTCCACCTTCAGAGATGGAATAGGCTATAATTTCTTTATTGTCTGAAAAGTTCAATCCGCTTCCAAGTGAAATAGTGCCATCTTTAGAAAATGTATTCGGGTCTAAAAATACTTCTGCTTCTTCATCTCCTTTTTGTCGGTAAATAACCGATTGATTTTGCAAACCATCATTTTTGTAAAAATACGTGTATTCACCTTCCTTAAATGGCGCACTGATGCGTTCGTAATTAATTAATTCTGTATAGCGTTTTTTAAGCGCATCACGATATGGAATTTGGTCTAAGTAGTTAAAGGTAGTTTTGTTTTGTTCTTTTACCCAAGCTTCCGTTTCTTTTGAGCGATCGTCTTCCAACCAACGATACGGATCCTTTACTTCAGTTTCAAAATAGGTGTCAACAACTTCTTTTTGTTGTGTTTCGGGATATGTCACTGTAATTGCGTTTTTTTCTGGTTTTTCCTCGCAAGAGAAGAATAGTACTGCGAGACAACTAATTTTTAACAATTGTTTCATTGAGTGTGGTATTTAGTTTTGTGCGAAATTAATATTAACTACACAAAAATTGGTTTCTTTCAAATTTAGGATAAAAAAAACCACTTCCGTGAATTGAAAGCGGTTTTTAACAAAATGCTAAGATTTTTTAATAAAACAGTGGTTTAAACTGCGACCAATGCTTGTAAATTAATATTCCGTTTAACGTAGCTACAACGAGTGCGCCAATCATTCCGCCAGATAAATCTAAAAAGAAGTGAAATAGTAAAATATTGACAGAAATCGGTGCTAATAAAATAAGCGCAAAAGGCACCCATTTTTTTAGAATCAATAATATTCCGACATAGACTTCCAAAGCGCCAACAATAGGTAGCATGTATCCAGAAGCATTAAGTGAGCCCATAAATTCGCCTGCTTTTGGTGGCATAGAAGGTTGTGGTAAAAAACCAGATTCCATAAAAATCATAAGGAGCTTGTTAGCACCAAATACGATAAGAATTAATCCTAGTATGAAACGGATAATTTTGGTGAAGTTGGAGTCCATAGGTGTTGAGTTTTGTGTTAGTGTACTATTAAGGTAAAAAAAGATAGTAGATTTAACAACTATTTTCGACAATTAAAAACATCATTTAGATAAAATAACTATTTATATTTCAGTTTTTTGCATAAAAAAAGCTGTCTAAAAGTGAAATCTTCAAGACAGCTAATATCGCTTTATTTCTATAAAATTATACCAATTGATGCGCTACCAAATGTTGTGCAATTTGTACCGCATTGGTTGCAGCGCCTTTGCGAAGATTATCCGATACAATCCACATGTTAAGCGAATTTGGTTGTGAGCCATCGCGGCGAATTCTTCCGACAAATACATCGTCTTTTCCCTCAGCGTAAATTGGCATCGGATATACATTGACATCAGGATTGTCTTGTACTACGACTCCTGGCGCATTGTGAAGAATTTGACGCACTTCATCCAAGTCAAAATCGTTTTCAAATTCAACATTTACACTTTCAGAATGCCCACCAACAACAGGAATTCTAATGGCAGTTGCGGTAATGGCAATAGTATTGTCATCTAATATTTTTTTGGTTTCGTTGACCAATTTTACTTCTTCTTTTGTATATCCGTTTTCTACAAACACATCACAATGCGGCAAGGCATTTCTGTGAATTGGATACGGATATGCCATTTCACCTTTTTCACCAACGTACTCATTTTCTAGTTGACGTACGGCTTTTACACCAGTTCCTGTGATGGATTGATAGGTAGAAACGACAATGCGTTTTATCTTGTATTTTCTGTGTAATGGCGCCAATGCAACCACCATTTGAATGGTAGAACAGTTGGGATTGGCGATAATTTTATCAGAAGCAGTCAATTGATTCGCGTTGATTTCTGGCACGACTAATTTTTTAGAAGCATCCATACGCCAAGCAGAAGAATTATCGATGACCGTTGTTCCGACAGCTTCAAACTTTGGCGCCCATTCCAACGATGTATTTCCGCCTGCGGAAAATAGTGCAATATCAGGTTTGGCATCAATGGCATCTTGCATGCTTACAATAGGATAGGCTTTTCCTTCATACGAAATTTCCTTTCCAATAGAACGTTCCGAAGCTACGGGAATTAACCTTGTTACAGGAAAATTTTGCTCAGCCAATACTTTTAACATTACGGTTCCCACCATTCCTGTGGCACCTACAACTGCTACTTTCATTTGTATATTTTTAGTTTTTTAAGCTACATTCAATTTAATTGTTGGTAAAATTAGGAATAAATCTTGCGTAAAAACGATAAATTTTTCCAAATATCAAAAATTTCACAAAAAGTTACATTTAACACAAAAGCCACTCTTTACGGAGTGGCTTTGTATAGTGTATTTTGATAAAAATTATTTTTTCAATAAGTCTCTGATTTGTGTCAGTAACTCTTCTTGAGTTGGTCCTTTTGGCGCTTCTGGTTTTGGCTCTTCTTTTTTGCGTGTTTTGTTGTATGCTTTTACAATCATAAACATTACAAAACCTACAATGATTAAGCTGATAATAGAGTTAATCCATTTACCATAACGAATTGCATTTTCTGGAGTAGTAATTTTTCCGTCAGCATCTGCAACGGCTTCGGTTAGTACAATTTTCATGTCTGCGAAGTCAACTCCACCAGAAAAGTGTCCCACAACTGGCATTACAATGTCTGCTACAAATCCGTTAATTACAAGACCCATAGCTCCAGCCATGATTACTGCGACAGCGAAATCGATAACATTTCCTGTCATGATAAAATCTTTAAATTCTTTTAACATAATGTGTATTGTTAGTTATTATTGAATTAAAAGTAGTGAAAATTATGGTAGTTTTCAATGAGTTGTGAAAAACTATTGTTTACATTACCGAAGAAATACACGTTTTACTCGTTGAGAGACCGCTGTTAAGATTTCATACGAAATGGAATTTATTTTTTTAGCAAACGCTTCAGCACTTTGCCCTTCGCCAAAAATAATAACTTCATCACCTTCGTTGCAACGAATGCCTGTAATGTTGACCATTAACATGTCCATACACACATTGCCCACAATAGGTGCTAATTTTCCATTAATAACGACACTTCCAACGCCGTTTCCATATTGTCGACTGATGCCATCTGCATGTCCGAGAGGAATGGTAGCAATGGTTACATAATCGTCTGCAACAAACGCACGATTGTAACCAACACTTTCCCCTTTTTCGATACGATGTATTTGTGAAATGACCGATTTTAAAGAAGCTACAGGCTGTAAATATTTGTCGTATTTAGGGTCGTTTCCAAAGCCGTATAATCCAATGCCCGTGCGAACCATATCAAAGTGTGCTTCTGGATAATTTAAAATTCCAGAAGTATTGGTCATGTGCAATATTGGTTTGTAGTTGAGTTCTTTTTGAAACTGCGCACTGATTTCTTTAAAAAGCTGTATTTGATTTTGTGTGAATTCTTTTTCGTTCAAATCCTCCGACGCTGCCAAATGTGAAAAAATAGAAACCGCTTTTATCTGCGAGAGTGTTTTTAGCTTTTTAATAACGAAGTCTGTATCGGTATGAAAAAAGCCCAAACGATTGAGTCCTGTGTTGAATTTGATGTGAACAGGATAGTCTTTTTTCCCTTGTTTTGCGGCTTCTTTAGCAAATGCCGTAAAAATACGATCGCTGTACAAACTCGGTTCTAAATTGTACGCAATTGCGTGTTTTAAGTTGCCTATTTGCGGATGCAGCACTAAAATGGGCGTAGTAATTCCGGCAGCTCTTAAATACGCACCTTCTCGAATATACGCTACGGCAAAATAATCAATCTGCAGTTCATCTTGCAAAAACTTTGCAATTTCAATAGCGTCGCTTCCGTAGCCATAAGCTTTTACAACGGCTAAAATTTTAGTTCCAGATTTAGTTTTGGATGTAAGAAACTCGAAGTTTTGTTTGAGCGCTTTAAAATTAATTTCTAAAACAGATTCTTGTATATGTAACATTATGGTAGTTTGTCTGGTTGTTGTTTTGGAATGATTTCTTCCGCATCATCAACTTCTATCTCTTTCACAGATTCTTTGAGCATTGCTTTGTAATAAGCACCGCGACTTAACGGTTCGTATTCATCAGTTTCTCCTAGCAAAACCAAATCGTCACTTTTGGACTTTCTAAAACTGTATTGTGCTAGGTTTCCTGTTCGTGTACAAACAGCGTGTACTTTGGTAACGTATTCAGCCGTTGCCATGAGTGAAGGCATCGGTCCAAACGGATTTCCTTTAAAGTCCATATCCAAACCAGCGACAATCACACGAATGCCTTTATTTGCCAAATCGTTACATACAGCAACGATACCATCGTCAAAAAATTGTGCTTCGTCAATTCCTACAACATCACAATCGTCGGCTAATAATCGTATATTGGCGGCAGCGGGAACAGGTGTGGAACGAATTTCATTTGCGTCATGAGAAACTACCATTTCCTCATCATAACGAACATCTACAGCAGGCTTGAAGATTTCTACTTTTTGTTTGGCAAATTGCGCTCTTTTGAGTCTTCGGATGAGTTCTTCGGTTTTTCCAGAGAACATTGAACCACAAATAACTTCAATCCAACCAAATTGTTCTTTATGATTTACTGTATTTTCGAGAAACATTTTGTAATTTTCAAGTCGAAAACGAATTTATACTCGTTTTTGTAAAGGTGGAACAAATTTATTAAAAAACCAAAGGTTATACAACGACATTAGTTTAAAAATTATGAAGAAAAAATTAGAAGGAGATTTGATAAGTATTGCACATAGAATCCTTAAATTAAAAGGCAAAGAAGATGTAGTTGCATTACACAAAGAAGCGAAAGAAGTTTTTGAAAAATTGTCTGTACTCTTGTTTTTTGAAGAGCAATTTAAAGACTCCGTTCCTGACTATGCAGACTCTTCTTTTTTTCAAACATTGGAAAATGTATACAATCACGATAAGGTTGAAAAAAATGCCGAAGACGATACCATTACACGTCATTTTTTGGTGAGTGAAGATCCTGAACAAGATGAATTGGTAGAGCCGTTGATGGAAACCATTAAAAATATGGTAGCTGAAATGCCAGAAGACGAACAAGAAGAAGATACCATTCTAGCGGAAGCTCAAGAAACAGAAGCACCAAAGCGTGAAACCTTAGAAGATATTTTAGCAGATGTGTTGCCACAACCAACATTTGTAAAAAGTGACGAAGTTGCTACCAAAGAAGAAAAAGCTCCGAAAGAAACCGAAACTGTTACCAAAGAAGTCACAGCACGCATTCAAGTAGAAGCAAAAGTGACAAAGACAGAAAATAAACCAAAATCGTTAAACGACCGATTGAACACAGGAATTTCCATTGGATTGAACGATCGGATTGCGTTTACCAAACACTTATTTGATGGCAATCAAGAAGATTATAACCGTGTGATTTCACAATTGAACACGATTGAAAGTGAAACGGAAGCGAAAGACTTTATCTACGACATGATTAAACCCGATTACAACAATTGGGAAGGCAAAGAAGAATACGAAACACGCTTTATGGAAATTGTAGAGCGTAAGTTTGCGTGATTTAGGAATTATTAGGTTTTAGGTGTTGGGTATTAGGTTGTTTAATTTGAAAATTATAGAAAAATCTAATAGCGAAGCAGTCTAACATCTAGCAGCGTCAGCGGTTTGAACATCAATAACTCAAATACACCCAACCTGTTTTTTCAATGGTATTTCCTTGTAATTTCAGAACATAGAAATACGTGCCAACTGGCAAACGCCCGCTACTGTTGAGCAATACCGTATTTTGATTGGCTTCTCCGTTCCAGTTGTTGGCGTAATTTCGTGTTTTGTACACAATAGTTCCCCAGCGGTTGAAAATTGTCAATTCGTTATCAGCGTAGTTTTCCAAACAGCGAATTTCCCAAAAGTCGTTGAATAAATCGTTGTTAGGCGAAAATCCACTCGGAATTTCAATACAATCTGGAAACGTTTCGGCACTAGCACTATTATTGTCTAAATTTTCATCTACAGGTGATTGATTGATAATTTCGACCACATTTACATAATCACTTCCATCAACCACGGTGACTGTCAATGTCAGTGTAGCTGAATTTCCCGCAGCGAGTGAGTCAATGGTCCATAATTGCGAACCTTCATCGTAGGTTCCAGCACTTGCAGTGTGCGAATCGTATTCGTAACCGTCGGGCAGTAATTCTTCCACAATAATATTGCTAGCATCATTCGTACTATTGTTTGTAATAGTGATGGTAAAATTGATGCTATCGCCAAAGGAAGGCATTTCAATATCCACTACTTTTTCTATGCTCAAATCGGCCGTTGGTGGAATTGGCAATACATTCAACGTAGCAAAGATGGTACTTGCGTCAATATTGGTCAGATTTGAAAAATTAGCAAATTCGTTCGTGTAGAATCCACTCGTATCCGAAGTCACCAATACCGCAAACGAGCAACTCGCCACACCATCAGGAATAACGAGATTGTTCACTCCTACAAAATCATCATCAGTGGCACCGACAAAATCTGCCGTAGCGCCATTATTTTCTACCCAAAAAGGCTCGCCCGCTAACACAATTCCCACAGGCAAATTATCTGTAAAAGAAATGCCAGATTGCGCTAGATTTCCAGGAATATTTTCAATTGTAAACGTCAATAATGATGTTTCCAACTCGGTAATTTCTTCTGGAGAAAAAGCTTTGGTCAATGTTGGCGATAATACTTGGACACTCGAAATGGAAACATTGGTACTTGGATTTGCCTCTGTATTGTTGGCAGGATCAGGTTGAATTTCAGCAATATTGGTAAATGAACCCCCAAAATTGGGCGCCGTAACAGGAATGATAATTTGTATAGTAGCATCAGGGTCAAGTAGCGGAATGATGCCTGAAACTTCATTGGTCGTTGTATCAATTGCAAAAGAAGAAATACACGTAGCATTTCCGCTAGTAACGGTACATGTAGGTGTTCCTGCAATGGTAAACGCAGGGTTTATAGCCGTAGAAAAAATAGCGTCAGTCGCTGTGGAACTTGTAATACTATTGGTAATATCAACAATCCAATTAAAATTTGAATTTACTGGAGTAGTCGCTTGCGACGGATAGGTTTGTATGATTAAATCTACACAAGAAGTTAAATAACTTGTTTCCTCCACAGTAATGGTAGAATCAGCCAAGCCAGTAATATTGGTTGATACGGTATTGGTAACAGGCACAACCAAACTTGAACATTGCGGATTCCAATTGACAACCACTTCAAATGTGATAGAACTTTCTGCAGGAAGTACCCAATTTTCGGCTTCTGTAATTTCCCAAAATACCTCGTCCATCATGGTCAATTCGACACCAATATTTGTATTCGGTGTCGGAATACACGCTGCAGTTCCTGTGGTTTCAATACAGGTTACTGATTGTAAAATTCCGGTTGCAACCGTATCTCCACCATAAAAATCGACCAATGTTAGCGGAATTTCATTTAGGTTGTTATTAGCAACTGTAATATGATAGGTAATATCGCCCCAGGGAATCGGATTGTCTTCAGAACTTCCCAATGGCAGTACTGGATCTACTTGTGTTTTGGTAACAACAATACTATCAGGCGTTACACAATCCACAGTTCCAGGAGCTTGCGGTAGCGTGATGGAATCAAAATCATTGTTGTCATCTACGTTACAATCAATATGTTGTAGCATGTTGACGGTGGTTCTATAAGGAGAATCAATTATCGAATCTGTAGGACAAATTGGTTCATTGTATGCCACCGTTGTTTCTATCACAATCACTGCTCCTGCTGGAATAAAAAAGCTATCCACTTCCCAAAAAAGAGTATCTATATCAAAATTCAAATCACTACAAGTAACGCCGCCTGTAGCACTCACGCAGTTTATAGAAACAAATTCCCAATTGATTCCTAAGTTTTGAAAAAAGAATTGAATCGTTGTGTCTAATGGTCCGTTATTAGTCAATACGGTTTGATACGTGACTTGGTCGCCGTAATTGGGAATGGTTCCAATTGCAGGAACTATTTGGTCAGTTGCAATAGTAACATCTGTACATGGACATATTGTAGAATCTAGCAAATCGGTTATTTCTATATTGGATTGGTCGGAATTGGTATTCGGTTCCGTTAAAGTAACTTCTGCAAAACTCTGAATACGAATCAATTCTGATTCAATTCCGCAGTCACCTTCTGTATATTCAAAAACTGCACGAAACGTTAAACTCGATTGCGATGGAAAGATAATTTCTTGATCGTATTGATAAATTTCCTGAATAGGTACAATTCCAATAGTAGTTCCGGGAACACCAGTAAAATTTGTGGGACACACCACGCCGTTGGTCGCTGCAATACAATTTAACGACAACAATTGTAGCGTTGCCGAACCGTTGAGAGAATTGGAAGCCAAACCTTGAAACAATCCAAAATCGTCAATTGGATACTGAATAGCACTGTTATTGGTAATGGTAAATTCAAACGTAACTTGGTCGCCCCAAGCAGAAATTCCCGTTCCCGAAGCAGGATTTACTTGTTGATACGTAACAGAAAAATCCAAAGGTGTATAGGTAACATCCATAGAAATGACGGACGTATTTCCGCTGGGAGAAGTATCGGTCGTTCCATTGGGTGGCGTTACGGTGGCTGTTGTTGAAATTCCACCAGAAAACTTTGGCGCTCTAACTCGTATTCGGATTTCTACACTGGAAGCATTTGGTAAATTTGGTAGCGAAGCGGTTACAGTATCCGTATCAGCATTGTACACAAAATTAGTAGCATCAGCCGCGCCGCCAACTGCATTTTGACTTTCAATGGACAACACAACAACACTCGGTGCTAATTGTTGAGAAAACGTAACGTTACTCACGTCGTTACCTGAGTTGCTCACGGTTGTAACATAGTAAAACTCTTGAAAAATGATGATATTGGAAATTGGTGTTCCGTTGAGGTCTGTAGCTTCAAGACTTGCAGAGATATCGGTGGTTTGAGTCCATCCGACATAATAGCAAAACAAGAAAAGGATGGTTAGGTATTTTTTTCTCATAATTATGATAAAGATGAGAAAAATCTGAAAAGGTTGCGTTGTCTTTTTAATTAATAATTACAGAAGGCTCTTTTTTTAGCTCGTAATCGTTATTTTTGGATTGAAAAATAGGCTGGAAATTTCACCGTCAAAACTGTATGTATGAAACTATTTATTGTGCCAACACCTATCGGAAATCTACAAGATATGACCTTTAGAGCTATTGAAGTTTTAAAAAGTGTCGATATGATTTTGGCAGAAGATACACGTACGAGTGGAAAGCTGTTGAAGCATTTTGAAATTGCCACTCCGATGCAAAGTCATCACATGCACAACGAGCATAAAACGACAGAAAATATAATTCAACGTATGAAAGCTGGCGAAACCTTTGCACTCATCAGCGATGCGGGAACGCCTGCTATTTCCGATCCTGGTTTTTTGTTGACGCGTGAATGTATTGCAAACGATATTCCTGTAGAATGTTTGCCTGGCGCGACTGCTTTTGTACCTGCGTTGGTGAATAGTGGTTTGCCAAACGATAAATTTGTCTTTGAAGGCTTCTTACCTGTAAAAAAAGGCCGTCAAACCCGCTTAAAACTCTTAGCCGAAGAAACCCGCACAATGATTTTTTACGAATCGCCACACAAATTGACCAAAACGTTGGGACATTTCTGTGAATATTTCGGCGAAGACCGACAACTTTCGGTTTCCAGAGAATTGACAAAACTGTACGAAGAAACCATTCGAGGTACGGCAAAAGAAGTGTTGTTGCATTATCAAAACAAACCTCCAAAAGGAGAGATTGTGGTGGTTGTGGAAGGAAAATCTAAATAGTTTTGAGAAATTAGTAGTGAGTATTGAGATGCTTAAACTTGTTCCTGTAAGCGGAAAACCCTATCATTTTCAATAAGCCTTCTGTCTTATGTGCTTTTTAGAAATACAATCTGGGACGCAGGTTATTTAGGTTTAGGGGAATGTATCAATTTTAGCTTTTGCCGTATTTGATATCAACTATATTTCTTCATTAAAGAGATATAGAAAAACGAGCGTCCTCAGATTGATTTGCAATAACTTATTCGGGTTTTATTAGGAATATATCAGAATCGAAAATTAGTATTTATCTTACAAATATAGTAAGCTTTATGATTTAAAAATACTCTTGTCGATGTAGTGAATGTAAGTATAGACGAAATACAACTTTCTGTTGTTCAATATATTTTATCGAATGTAAAAAGCGAAATCTTAATTTTATCTTTGTGTACGATGAAACACAAAAAGCCTACAAGAAAAGAGAAGAAACCATGGGCAACCAAGAAAGCTATGGAGCAGATTTATGAACTGAATTTGTGGGGAACAAATGGCGAAGATTTTTATTCTGGAGAAGGTTCGCACGATGCAACTTTAGTCAATTCGTATGTGGAAAAAGTACGCTCGTTTTTAGCTTCTTTTTCAGAAAAAATACTAGTGTGCGATTTGGGTTGTGGCGATTTTAATGTAGGGAAAGAATTGGTTCCG
The DNA here is from genome assembly GCF_003054265.1 of Kordia periserrulae. Classification (GTDB taxonomy): domain Bacteria; phylum Bacteroidota; class Bacteroidia; order Flavobacteriales; family Flavobacteriaceae; genus Kordia; species Kordia periserrulae. Next base: position 241,482 of record NZ_QBKT01000006.1, read on the forward strand.
TATGCAAAAAAGTATATAGCTATCGATATCGTTTCCGATTTAATGGAGCGAAATAAACAAACGTTTTCGGCTGAAAATTTAGAGTTTTTGTGCTTAAATATAGCGAAAGATGAATTACCAACAGGCGATTGCGCTTTGGTGCGGCAAGTACTGCAACACTTGTCCAACGCTGAGGTTTTACAAATCGTGCGAAAGCTGGAAAAGTATCAATATGTTGTTCTTACAGAGCATATTCCTTCGGGCGATTTTATTCCCAATAAAGATATCATTTCAGGGCAAGGCATTCGCTTAAAGAAAAATAGTGGAATAAACCTGCTCGCAGCACCATTCAATTTTAAAGTAAAAGAAGCAACAGAACTGGTATCGGTTACACCAAAAAATGGAAAAGGCGTAATTGTGACTACTGTTTATCAGACTTTTTAGATTTGTTAGAAGATTAGACGGACTTAGACCTGTTAGATGATTTTTTACGTCATGCTGAACTTGATTCAGCATCCCATAACAGCGGATTTCTGCATCGCAGAAAAAAGCTAAAAGTAAATCCAAGGAATTACATCTAAAATATCTAAAGATTTTTGCGTGAGCGAGAAACGTGTCTAAAAGCGAAGCAATCTAGTATCAAAGTAAATCCAACTGCTTCATCAATTTCGGTCGTTTGGAACGACTTATAGGAATGACTTCTTTTTTGATTAAAACGCTATTGTCTTCAATATCAATGATTTTCTTTAAGTTGATGACATTAATGAGCGTTTGCCGAATTTTTTCCTCGCCGCGTGCTAATTGATTTACATAAAATAAATTCGCTTATTTTTTTAGCGTAAAATAAAATGTAGTTCCTTCATTTGGTGTCGATTGTATCCAAATAGTCCCTTCATACAATTCCACAATTTTCTTTACAATGGAAAGTCCAATACCTGACGATTTGTAATTATTTTCCAGTTTCTGAAAGGCAACAAATATCTTTTCAAAATACTTTTCTTCAATTCCCTTACCGTTATCTTGAACGTAAAATTGCCAAAAATCGTTGTTGTCAGTATAGCCAATCGTGATTTCTCCTTTAGGTTTGTCGTTGAAGTTGATTGCATTTCGAAGTAAATTTCGAAACAATTCTTCCATGCGGAAATTATCACCTTTAACAATCGGCAATTTTTGCGGAATGGAAATGGTAAAATGTGCAGGAATGTCCATAAAATCAATAATTTTTTGAACAGTTTGCTGCAGATCTACATCGTAAAATTGATGTCCAATAGTACCAATTGTGGAGTATTTTAAGATGCCTTTGACGAGTCTGTCCATCTTTTCCACATTATTTTGAATGAGCTTAATAGTTTGCTTTCCGTTATCGTCAAGCAAGTCGTTGTAATCTTCTTTGAGCCACGTGGTGAGTGCATCAATACTTTGCAAAGGCGATTTCAAATCGTGCGAAACCAAATGTGTGTAATTGTTCAACTCTTGATTTTGACGCTCCAAATTGGCTAACAATTTATCTCGTTGCTGATTGATTTGTAATATTTCTTTGGTTTGATTATCGATTAAATCGACCAAACTCAAGGAGTCTAATGCTACATTTTCAGCAGTTTTACCATCGGTCAAATCGTACGATTTTAGCGTATCGATCACATTTTTTAATTTTTCAATAATCTCTTTTTGTGCATCCGATTCTTTTCGTAACTGTTGATTGGCTTCGTACAATTCTTCCGAGCTAATCGCCGTAGCGCGTTGCAACATGGAAAATTGTTCTTCAGAATTATTGTAGGAACGATTTACAGCATCTAAAAAGCGCTCCATCTCAGGATGATTTTGCAAATCTTGAGAGATATATTTTCGCAATTGTCGTTTTAGTAAGGAATTCATCAGCTTATTCACTTATAAGTGTAATTGTCATCGTTTGATTGTGCAATTGACAGTTTTTTTCGCCAACAAAAGGCGCAATTTCTCCATAGGAATACAATCCGCAAATTGTAGTGGCTGCTCCTATCACTTCTAGGACTTCTTCCACTTCTTCTTCTACACGTTGGTCTAACACTAATTTTCTACCAATACAACTTACCAAAATGGCAAGTTCTGGTGCTTTTTTTCTACATTTTAATGCGGTTGTTGCTGCTTTTTCAGAAGCATCTACAATTGTATCTACATTGGTCATCATCAATTGCACGCGCGAATTTTCAAGAATATCACCCGCTAAAATCATAGAATTTTCTTGTTCGTCAATGTTTAAAATAGTACGCACAATAGATTGTTTTTCGTTGGTCGATTTTACTTTGAGCGGATACAACAACGCTGCTGCAGGCAATTCTTTCGATTTTTCTCCTAAATACTTCTTGTACAAATCCAATGCAGGTTTATTGTCCAATTCGTATAAAATATTGGAGCTTGATTTTGTGACAATTCGTTCAGGACCAAAAGGAATCCAACCACCGTTGATGGCAAAACTCACTTCAAGCGTTTCACCATACAAACCAATGGCGACAATTTCTCCAGGTTTTGGAAGTTCGTTATAGGAAGCAAGTGTTTTTTTGAAGCGTGCTTCATCACCACACAATCCGCCAGTTATTAGCAGATTATCATCGGTGGCAGCATTCATACCCAAAGTCAACTGACTTCCATTGACAAAACTTCCTTCCGAAACAATAAATACATGCTTCAATCTTTCCGAGTCAAACTGTTCAATCAACTGTTTTCCAGTTTCAAAACTATCTTTTTTTGCATCATTTTCAAGCACATTTGCGGTTTTAATAACATACGAACTTTTCTCAAATTCAATAGCCGTTATGGTGATGCTTTCATCATCTACATAATGCGATGTAATATCGCCAGCACTCGAACCAAAGACAAATTCACCATCAGGAAACAACGCACGAATTTCGGCGTGTAATTTAGTATCTTCCAATAGAAACCGATTTCCAAACACTAAAACCAACGGCTTTTGGAGCGTATTATTTTCGCTCAAATATTCCCATTGGGTATGTATTGTTTTTTTAAGTTGTACCGTTTTCATCCGCTATTTTTTTAAGGTGAAAAAGAAGGTTGTACCTTCGCCTGGTTCACTTTCAAGCCAAATAGTTCCTTCGTATAAATCAACAATTTTTTTCACAATTGACAAACCAATTCCTGTAGATTCTTTGTTTTTGTTGAGCGAATGAAAGATTTTAAAGATGCGATCGTGGTATTTTTTTTTAATTCCAATACCGTTGTCACGCACCGAAAATTGGTAGAACGAAGGTTTTTCTATAAAATCAATTTCGACAATACCATTTTCTTTATCGCAAAACTTTATGGCATTGCTTAACAGGTTTTGAAACAATTGCTGAAACTTTGTCGGGTCGCCCTTAACTACAGGCATTTTGGACGGTATTTTCATCGAAATATTTGTGGGAACAAGCAATAAACGTTTCAAATTGTCCATCGTTTTGTTCAAGTCTACGGTTTCCAATTTGCCTGTTTCCGCGCCAGCACTCGAGTACGCTAAAATGTCAGAAATTAAATTTTCCATCGTTTCCAGCGTGCTTTCAATCATGCTAAAATTTTGCAAGGTTTCTTCGTCTAGCTTTCCTTCGTTATCGGATTTAATCCAAGAAATCAACGCGTCAATACTGCGCAATGGCGATTTTAAATCGTGCGAAACGATGTGTGCATATTCGTATAATTCTTTATTACTTTTTTCGAGTTCTTTTAAGATGGCTTCTTTTTGCTTTTCCAGATTTTTCAGCTCAGTAATGTCCAAATGAATTCCGATAGAACCGATGATTTCCCCTTTTAAGTTGTAATTGGGCGCGCCACTAATCAGCCAAATTCGCGGGACTCCTTGTTTGTTGGTCACTTTAATTTCATACGAATTGGATTCGCCTTCCATTCGTTTTTCATTTTCTTCGGTAATGATGCGTTGGTCTTCCGCAATTGGGAATAGTTTTCCACCAACTTTTCCAATCAGTTCTTCTTCCTTATAGCCCGACATTTCGCAGAAACTATGGTTGACCATCAAAATTTTGTCGTCACTGTCAACTTCCAACAATCCGAGATTCATATTGGCAATGATGCGACTGTATTTTTCTTTTTGTGCTTCTAAACTTTTGCGATATTGACGGTTGAGCGTAATATCTCGGTAGGTCCACAAATGTCCTTTATAGGTTTGTCCTTTTTTAATAGGAATAAAATCCAATTCTAAAATAGTACCATCTGTCATTACTAATTCCTTGCCAATAACTTGTTTTTTTTCTTTAAGAATTTGATTGATAGTCGTAATAAAAGCCTCAGGTTCTTTAAATAAATTTTTGCTTTGTTCTGCCGCTTGCGAGCAATCTTGCCCTGTTAAAAATTGTGGCTCGACAGGAATTTTAAAGATTTCGCAAAACTTTTGATTGGTTAAGACGATTTTTCGGTCTTCATCTTCTAACAAAATGGCGCTGTCTAAATTGAGAATGAGCGTTGCCAAACGGTTTTCAGATTCAATCAGCTTCTCGTCAAATACTTTTTGATTGGTAATATCGCGGATAATTCCTTGTGCAGCAATCGGTTTTTGCGATTTGTCATAAATAAGACTCGCGTTGATTTGCACCCAACGCACTTCTTTGTTTTTTCGATATACACGTGCTGTATAGTTGGAAAACGTTCCTTTTTTAATCAATTCACTAAACGAATCGTGCGCGTATTTGCTATCTTCTGGATATATTAATTTGGAAACATTTAAGGATTCTTCTTCAAGATTATAGCCAAAAAGTTCGGAAGCGGCATCGTTCATGCTGAGTACATTCCCAGATAAATCCATCACCAAATACGCATCTATTATATTTTCAAAAACACCTGCCAATTGAGAAGAGGTCTCACTAACAGATGCTTCGAGTTGTGCATTGGAAACTTTGAGTTGCTCAGATAACAAGTAAAGTTCTCTCGACTTGTCTTCCAAAATTTTCTCGGCGGCTTTTCTTGCCGCTTTTTCACGTTTTAAGGCACGTTCTAATATGTCAATTTTTTCCTGACTCATGCATTAATGCTTGGTAATGATAAATTTTACTTCGGTTCCGTCGTCTTTTATTTTTTCAAGAATAATTTCAGCTGAACTATTAAAATGCTCAAACGTTTTGTTCATTAAACCCAGTCCAAAATGATGCATAGCTCTATTTGATTTGTACACCATAATCAACGTAGTCGCTGTTTTTTCTTGTACAATAAAAGTAGGCAATTCAGCGTCAGGATATATTTTCTGCACTTCCACATGAATGTGATTTTCAATAGAAGATAACATTTCTATCGGGTCATTGTAGGTGGCTAAAAGTCCAGCGTAATTGGTTTCAATAACACTAAAAAAGTGTTCGCCATAGGTAAGTAATAAATCATCTACAGGAATTTTAGTATGCTTGCTCAGGTTTTGGATGAGTTGCAACATTTCCGAAAAGCTGTAGGTGCCAATAGCTGTATAAGCACCTTCAGAGGGCAATTCGGATTCTGAAATGATTTGATCCACCATTTCCAATCCGAATGTATCTTCTACCAAATCTAAAAACTCTGTAAAGATGATTCCTTTCATAAGTACATTTAGAATAAGTTCACTTCTAAGTTGGGGTTTTTAAAAGTGTTTTTGTAAAGTTACGCACTTTTTAATTCATTGATAGACCAATACGAAAGTGCTATTTCAATTTTAGACACATATTCTTCATATTTCAATGGCTTCAAAATATAGCCAGAAATTCCGATGCGGTAACATTCCAAAATATCTTTTCTATTGTCAGAAGTTGTTAAAATAATCGTTGGAATATGTCGTAAATCAGGATTATTTTTTAGGATAGATAAAAACTCAATTCCGTTAATCTTCGGCATGTTCAAATCGAGCAAAATAATATCTGGCAAATTTTCTTTGGTTTCTAACAGCACCAACGCTTCTTCTGCATTTTTTGCTTCTCTAATTTCATGCTTGGCTTTTAACAAAGAAACGGTACGATTCATCTTCATGACTTCAATCATGTTATCCTCGATTAATAGTACGTTTAATGTATTTTTCATTTTCGTGTATTCAGCAATTGATATACAATGTTACAGTATAAAAAATAAGTAAAACGCGAATGCAGTTTAGTGAAGAAGAAGTGTAGACGAAATGCAAATAAGTGTAGATGAAAATTTTAAGCGATTGCTTTTTTTAAAGAATTTATCTACAAAAAGTAAAAACCCTTACGAAGTTAATAGTAAGGGTTTTACGTGATTTATAAATTAAATTTCTTTTTAATATTCTGACTTTCCACTACGGTATATAAGGCATATAAAAGTGCCATAACAATGACACATTTCCACAAAATACCACTGAACAACAACAGCGGATTTGCTAAAAATAACAGCAGATAATATCCTAAAATAAGCGCAAGCGCGCAAGTGATAAAAACAATAGGTTTTTTAGGTAATAAAAAGGCAAATACGCCCAAAATCAACCCTATGACAAGATAAAACACTGCATCAATCACACTTTCAAAATTGTAATACACCAAAAAGGCATTTAAAACCTGAAACCCAACCACAACATACAAAATGATTTGCGTTCTTTTAACGACACTTTCCGAATTGTCTATTTTCGATTTGTTCAACGTTTGCTGTCCTATAAAAATTGCTTTCTCCTTATCCGTTCCGCTTATGGGAAATTTACAATTTTCACAATACACAGAAATTCTTGAAACCTCTTCGTTACAACTTGGACAAATAATATTGTTTGCTTCCATCAATTATACGTGTTTTCCTTTTTCCCAACCGTGTTTCCCTAAATACTGTTCGCCGCTTTCTACAGCACCTTCTTCAATAGAAGTGCCCATGCTATCATTCCAACGGTTCAAATATCCGAACAACGAAATTACGCCCAACATTTCCACAATTTCGCCTTCGTTCCAGTATTTGTATAATTCCTCTTTAATTTTAGCATCTACCGCGTTTGGAATGATAGAAGCCGCTAAGGAAAAATCCAACGCCGCTCGTTCTGCATCTGAAAACGCAGGATGTGTTTTATATTCCCAAATATTGTCTAACTGTTCTTGTTCTGCACCGTAACGTTCTGCTGCTCTAATAGCATGTGCCTGACAGTAACGACAACCTGTAGCATTGCTACTTACCCAAGCAATCATACGCTTCAAAGCAGAGGTTACACGACCTTCATTTGCCATTACTGCTTTGTTGAGGTTGATAAATGCTTTTGAAATGGCAGGTCTGCGTTGCATGGTTAACACAGAATTTGGGCAAAATCCGAGCGTTTCGTTGAAAAATTCGGCTAATTCTTTAGTTTCCAAATCGTGTTCTGGACTTAGTGGCGTTACTAATGGCATATTCGTATATTTTTAAAATTAGTATTTGTATTTTTGAAATCACTTTGCGTGAAAAGACATGTTACATGTTCACGCGAATGTACGCAATTATGAACAAAATAAATCTGCACCATGGCACATAAAGTTACGACACAATGGAAAGGAAATATGTTATTTGAAACGGATAATCCGAGCGGAAAAACAGTTTTCATAGACACATCGCCTGAAAATGGTGGAAATAACGAAGGATTGGCTCCTAAAGCACTAATGTTATCATCGCTTGCGGGTTGTTCGGGTTTAGATGTGGTTTCTATCCTAAAAAAAATGAAAGTAGTGGTTGATGATTTTAAAATGGAAGCATCGGGCGAATTGACAGAAGAACATCCAAAATACTACCATACGGTTACGCTTGACTATCATTTTTATGGAAGAAACTTAGATGAAAAAAAGATTCAACGCGCCGTGGATTTATCGGTAGAAACCTATTGCGGTGTCATGGAAATGTTCCGTCGTTTTGCAAAAGTGAAAACCAATACGTATTTTCACAGTTCTTAATTCCGTAGAATCATTTTCCTCAGTTTTATATTTTTTAAACCGTCACTTCAAGTGATTTTTCGAAGAAAAATAGTATCGAGAAGTACTTTGAAACTAAAACTGTAGAATAACAAACCAACCATAAAATTAGATTTTGATACCGTCGAACGTCATTTCGAGTGATTTTCGACAGAAAATAGTATCGAGAAGTACTCTGAAACCAAAAAGTACATTAAAAATCTAAACACATCACACATGCGCTGGACGTTAAAACCAAAACCAGAAACACACAAAATACAACACCTAATGGACGTGTTGCACGTAGACGAAATTGTCGCAACACTATTGTTACAACGTGGAATCGAAACCTTTGAAGACGCCAAAAACTTCTTTCGTCCGTCCATTGAACACATTCACAACCCGTTTTTGATGAAAGATATGGACGTCGCTGTGGCGCGAATTGCCAATGCAATTGCCAATGGTGAAAATATATTGGTATATGGCGATTATGATGTAGATGGAACTACGTCTGTTGCCTTGGTTTCATCCTATCTGAAAACAATCTATCCAAACATAGCGACCTATATTCCAGATAGATATGAGGAAGGCTACGGTGTGTCATTTCAAGGAATTGATTATGCGTCCGACAATGATATTTCATTAATCATCACACTCGATTGCGGCATTAAAGCGGTTGACAAAGTAGCATATGCTACCGAAAAAGGAATCGATATCATCATCTGCGATCATCACCGACCAGGAAGTGAATTGCCAAAAGCCGTTGCAGTACTAGACCCAAAACGCGACGATTGTACCTATCCGTATGACGAATTATGTGGATGTGGCGTAGGTTTTAAACTCATTCAAGCCTTAGCTTCTAAAAGAGGACAAACCATTGCAGATTTATTTCCGTATTTAGATTTGGTTGCCACCGCAATTGCAGCTGACATCGTTCCGCTTACAGGCGAAAACAGAACGCTGGCATATTTTGGATTGCAAGTCATCAATTCCGCACCGAGAGCCGGCATCAAAGCGATTATTCACCAACTAAAAAAACAAGAACTAACCATTACGGACGTGGTTTTTATCATTGCACCACGAATCAATGCGGCGGGACGAATGAGTCACGGATTGCATGCGGTTGAATTGCTCACAGAAACCAATTTTGAAGTGGCGAAACAATATGCGGCAGACATCGAAGAGTTCAATTCGGAGCGTCGTTCATTGGATCAAGAAATTACGCAGGAAGCTTTTCAACAAATTGAAAAACTAGGCGAGCAAGAACGTTTTACTACGGTTGTATATAACGAACATTGGCACAAAGGAGTGATTGGAATTGTAGCGTCTCGCTTGATTGAAACCTATTATCGTCCCACATTGGTTTTTACGAAAAGTGGTGACAAACTCGCCGCTTCTGCACGTTCTATAAAAGGTTTTGATGTGTATGATGCCTTAGAACAATGCAAAGAGCATCTTATACAATTTGGCGGGCACAAATATGCGGCAGGATTGACGTTGGAAGAAAAAAACTATCAAGCGTTTAAAGATGCGTTTGAAGAAGTCGTTAAAAATACCATCGATAAAAAACTGCTAACACCTGAAATTCTGGTTGATAAAGAAATCACACTACAAGAAATCACGCCGAAATTCTATCGAATCATCAAACAATTTGCGCCATTTGGGCCACAAAACATGAGTCCAATTTTTATGAGCACACAATTGCAAGATACAGGTTGGGCAAAATGTGTCGGTTCAGACGAAGCACATATCAAACTCACAGCGGTACAACGAAAATCACCACGGATTGACGGCATCGGATTCAATTTAGGTGACAAACTCAGCAAAATAAAAAACAAAAAACCGTTTGACGCCGTATATTCTATCGACGAAAACACCTGGAATGGCGAAACCAAATTACAACTCCGCTTGCGCGATATTCGATAATTTAGTTTGAAAATTAACTTCTTGTCAGTTTGAGCGCAGTCGAAAACACTACAAATACCAGAATTTCTAATGAATCTCATGAGCTACAATCAATTTGATATTTGAAAACATCTAGATTCCAGACTCGAAAAATCTTGACTCGATAATCGAGATTAAAAATGCTCCTACGCTTGAGTCAAAATGTTTTAATAGCTTCTACTGGATACTTCGTGGGCTTGCCCCGAAGTAATTGACTCTTCCCAAAAAACACAACTTATCAACACGAAAACGGTTGCGTGCTTTATTTTGTGCTGAAAACAGTATTTTTAAAAACTAATCAATCGTATTTATCATGAAAATTGCTTTAAAAATTGTGTTGCTTATTGGAATTTGTGGCTTCTCTTCGTGTACAAAAGAAGTAACAACAGCAACGATTTCTTCTCCAAATACCAACATTACGGTGTCTTTTTTCTTGTCTGATGACGGAACACCTCACTATACCATCGCACACAAAAAGCAGACAGTAATTGATACTTCTGCGGTTGGTTTTGATTTGAAAGATGCCCCTTCTTTAGCGAATAATTTTAAAATTGTAAAAACTACGACAACTTCCGCAGATGAAACTTGGAATATGCCTTGGGGCGAACAGGAAACCGTCCGCAATTACTACAATGAACTTACGGTGGAATTGCAAGAAAAAGATGCGCTTCAACGAAAATTAAATATCGTTTTTAAAGTGTATGATGATGGTATCGGATTTCGTTACGAATTCCCAAAACAAGAGCATTTAACAGAAGTATTCATCACAGATGAAAACACAGAATTTCAACTTACAGGCGACCATACCACATGGTGGATTCCGGGCGATTGGGATATTTACGAACACTTATACACAACTTCGAAAGTTTCTGAAATTGATGCATTGAGTAAAGCCAATCACGGAAGTTTGGCACAAACGTATATTCCTGAAAATGCAGTAAATACGCCAGTTACCATGCGAACAAAAGACGGTTTGCATCTCAGTTTTCATGAGGCAGCCTTGCTAGATTATTCGGGAATGACCTTAAAAGTAGACACCAAAAACTTAATACTAAAAAGTGAATTGGTGGGCTCAGAACGAACAGATTATAAAGTAAAACGCACCACACCATTCACAACTCCTTGGCGCACGATTCAAATTGCGGAAAAAGCCACCGAATTGATTGATTCAAAACTGATTGTCAACCTTAATGAACCTTCAAAATTGGACGATGTTTCTTGGTTTACGCCGATGAAATACACAGGAATTTGGTGGGAAATGCACTTAGGAAAATCTTCGTGGGACAAAGCCGCGGGAAAACACGGCGCTACGACTGAAAACGCCAAAGCCTTTATTGATTTTTCAGCCAAAAACAACATCAAAGGTGTGTTGGTAGAAGGCTGGAACACAGGTTGGGAGTATTGGATTGGTTTTGAAGACCGCGAAGGAGTATTTGACTTTGTAACGCCGTACGACGATTACGATTTGCAAGAAGTCGTGCGTTACGCCAATGAAAATGGTGTGGAAATTATCATGCATCACGAAACGTCAGCAGCGATTGGAACGTACAATAAACAAATGGACAAAGCCTATCAACTGATGAAAGATTTGGGCATTCATTCCGTGAAATCTGGGTATGTGGGTAAAATCATCCCGAAAGGCGAATATCATCATGGACAATGGATGGTCAATCATTACAACAACGCAGCAATCAAAGCAGCAGATTATGAAGTAGCTGTCAACGCGCACGAACCTATCAAAGCGACAGGATTGCGCAGAACCTATCCAAATATCATTTCCCGCGAAGGGTTGCGTGGACAAGAATTCAATGCTTGGGCAGCCGATGGCGGAAATCCACCCGAACATTTGCCAATTGTAGCATTTACACGTATGTTGGCAGGTCCAATTGATTACACACCTGGAATTTTTAACATCAAATTGTTACCGTACAAAGAAGAAAATCAGGTAAATACAACCATTGCACAACAATTGGCATTGTACGTTGTAATTTACAGTCCGATTCAAATGGCGGCAGATTTGATAGAACATTACGAAGGAAATCCTGCCTTACAATTCATTCGCGATGTGGGTGTCGATTGGAAACAAACCAAAGTTCTCAATGGAGAAGTAGGCGATTTTGTAACGATTGCACGTGAAGAACGCAATACAGGCAATTGGTTTTTAGGAAGTATCACAGACGAAAACGCACGTACTATGGAAGTTTCGTTGGACTTTTTAGCGCCAAATACAACCTACACAGCCACCATTTATAAAGATGGAAAAGACGCGCATTGGAACGACAATCCGACGGCAATTGAAATCGAAACGATGGAAGTTACTGCTGAAACGAAGCTACAGCTACAACTTGCTGCAGGTGGCGGAACGGCGATTAGTTTTATGAAAAAGTAAGCGTAACTACAAAACGTCACTTCGAGTGAATTTGTGGAACAAATTTGTATCGAGAAGTGCTTTGATAATCTGAGTTTCATAGCACTTCTCGATACAACGAATCACAGATTCGCCACTCGAAGTGACGGTTTTTTAAGATTGAAAATATATTTCGTCAAGTTAAACTCATGTGCTGGACTTGATTCAGTATGATTCAACTTTTCATAACACTAAGAACATGTAGCTGAGCCGCGAAATTTTTTCATTCACGGTAAATTCCATTTTTATAATGTATTTTTGCCAAGAAATTACACTACGTGCAAAAACAAGATCCATACGAAGCCTTACGATTTAGAGAATTCAACATCTTTTTATTAGTGCGATTCTTTTTAGTTTTTGGCTGGTCTATGCAGTTTATTGTCATTGAATGGCAAGTATATTCCATCACCAAAGATCCGTGGTCACTAGGTTTGATAGGACTAATGGAAGTCATTCCTGCAGTTTTGATGGCATTATTTGCAGGACACATCGTTGATCAACGGGAAAAACGAAGTTTATTAGCAACGTGTATTGCACTTTTCTCATTGATAAGTTTGGGATTGTTTCTCATTACATCACCAGCGATTGTTGAAAGCTGGTCGCAACATGAAATTTTGTATAGTGTGTATGGATTGGTCTTTTTTGGCGGAATATTACGCTCATTCTTTGGTCCGACTATCTTTTCACTCATTGCATTAATCGTTCCTAAAAAAGCATATCCAAACGCTGCTACTTGGAGCAGTTCAACATGGCAAGCTGCTACTATTTTAGGACCAGCTTTTGCAGGATTTACTATTGACTGGATTGGCGTACATTGGTCGTTGTGCATCATTTTTGGATTGGTTGTATTGTCTTTCATGATTCTTTTTCTTATTCCTAAAAAACCAATTCTCAACCCAAATATTGGAGAAGATATCTGGAAAAGCTTACGAGAAGGTATCGATTTTGTGAAAAACGAAAAGGTCATTCTTGGAGCATTGACCTTAGATATGATTGCTGTATTATTTGGTGGCGCGGTGGCGTTATTACCAGTATTTGCACAAGATATTTTGGAAGTAGGTTCACAAGGTTTCGGTTTTCTAAGAGCTGCGCCAGCTGTTGGAGCTGTCTTAACAATGGTCATTACGGCATACATTCCAATTACAAAAAATGCAGGGAAAAAATTGCTAGCAGCCATTTTCGGGTTTGGAATTTGTATCATCGTTTTCGGTTTGTCTACCATATTTTGGATATCACTTATAGCGTTATTTTTCAGTGGAATGGTGGATGGTGTTTCAATGGTCATTCGTCAAACCATTTTACAATTACGAACGCCTGATGAAATGCGCGGACGTGTATCTTCCGTAAATTCTATTTTTGTGGGATCTTCTAACGAATTAGGGGCTTTTGAAAGTGGACTAACCGCAAAACTCATGGGGACGGTTACAGCGGTTGTTTTTGGGGGAACCATGACATTACTCACGGTATTTGCTACAGGATTCTTTAACAAACCGTTGCGAGAATTGGATTTGACGGAGGATGTTAGGCGACAATCTCTTGAAGAATCTTGATGTTTTAGATTGCTTTGCTTTTAGACCGCTTCGCTGCTAGAATCAAGATGACTTTTCTTTTTGTCATTCCTGCGACTTGTACTGAGCTTTTCGAAGTAAGGCAGGAATCTATTGTTATTTGATGTTGAATTAAGAGCAATATATTTCTTCTCCTAAATCTTTAATTTTATTTAGACTAATTATAAACAATTTGTATATTTGAACTCAAATTGACAACTATGAGCGATATACAACGTATTTATTACAATGATTTTGGAATTGCTTTTCAATGGAAGCAGGATTTGGAAAAGAAAAAATACAATCAATTTCAAGTAATTTTTAGAGATACTGGATTTTATTTGACGTTTTCGCAGTTAGAAAACTTTGCCAAACTTGTGAAGCAAGCGGCGAATCGTGGTTGTTGTAACGAATGTAAAGCCACTAACAATTGTCGCTCTATCTTACTCAAAACACCTGCAGCCAATGTAGATTTGGCAGTTTCTACCAAAGAACTCAACCACATTTCCGATTTGCTTGAAGGAACGTTGTTTCACATAAAATTGAATCGGTATTTGGAAGATGTTTGTTGGAATTGAGTTTAGACGCGCATTGCTTTTAGATACGCTTCGCTGTTAGAATATAGACCGCTTTGCTATTAGATTCTAGATTTTTTGTTTTTAGATTGTTTAGACTTCTTCGACTTCGTTCAGTTTGAATGTTTTTAGAGTTTTTACTTTTTTTATGTTTTGATTCTTGTAGTTTGCTAAACTCAATTTCTTGTAGATAAAAATCTACTGTTATGTGATACTGAATCAAGTTCAGTATGACGAAAATTGTGTGTTTTGAGTTATAGATTTAGAAAAAGTCTAACAACCTAAAAGCGAAGCGATCCAAATATCTAATAGTGCAGCAAGTCTATATACTATACTTCTTCAAAGAAAGCGTTTTTCCGTCAAATTCGCCGTAGGTATAATATTGAATCCAATCGCCTAAGTTCACGTAACGACTGTTCTCGTTGAGGTCAATTTCTAAAGGCAAATGACGATGTCCGAAGATAAAATAATCGTAGTGTTTGGTTTCCAGTTTACGCTTGCAGTATTGTACTAACCATTCGTTTTCTTCACCTAAAAATTTGGCATCTTCGTCACCTGAAATCAATTTATTTTTAACGGACATGTATTGTCCCAATCGTACACCTAAATCGGGATGTAACCAGCGAAAACACCATTGAAAAAACTTGTTGGTAAACACCTTTTTCATGCGTTTGTAACCTTTGTCATCTGGACCCAATCCGTCACCGTGACCAATTAAAAAAGTGGTATCGTTAAACGTAAATTCTTGCGGTTTTCGGTACACGGGAATGTTGAGTTCTTTCTCAAAATAATCATTCATCCATAAATCGTGATTTCCCACAAAAAAATAAATCGGAATGCCTTTGTCGCTCAAATCTGCCAGTTTTCCCAGCACACGTACAAATCCTTTGGGAACTACGGTTTTGTATTCAAACCAAAAATCGAACAAATCGCCCAACAAGAAAATAGCGGCAGCATCGTGCTCAATTTCGTTTAGCCATGCTACAAATTTTTTCTCTCTCGGAAAACTAGCTTCCGCCGTGGGCGCACCCAAATGGTTGTCGGAAGAGAAGTATATTTTTTTTCCTTTGGGAATGTTCATATTGTAAATATAGTAATTCTTGTATTCCTATGAGGATGGAATCTTTTTCTAAGGAATGTATTAGTCACATCGAGCGCAGTTGAGATGCTTATTCGTTATCGCTCGCAAACCATTCTGCACACGATGAATCCGTTTCTTGCAGTCGTAGCGAGAACAACTGAATTTCTTTCGGAAGTCTATTTTTTATTTTTTCAGCAAAATCAATCACCATATTTTCACTTGTTGGTTGGTAATCTGCCAAAATCACATTGTGCCCTTCTTCACGCATCGTTAATGCCAGACTCAAATGTGGTGTATTTTTGTTGAATACAATTGCGTGGTCAAATACATCTACGACTTCTTCTTTGACAATTTTTTTCAAATCGCTAAAGTCAATCACCATTCCCCATTTTACATTCGAATTGTCTGTAATAGGCGTTCCAATCACGGTTACCGAAAGTTTATAACTATGTCCGTGTACATTTTTACATTTCCCGTCGTAGCCGTACAGTGCGTGACCAGTTTCAAAATTAAATTGCTTTGTAATGCGAATTTTGCTCATGTTCCTTCTCAATTATGCGGCAAAGATAGTTTTTTTTGGTTTTAGGAGTTGTTAAAATCGTTTTTAGGTCTTTGGTGTTGGGTTTTTGTATTGGAATCTAGAGTTTAGAATCAAGACGCTGGATTTTTTGGTTGTTTTATGACAGTTTTACTTTTTAAAATATGCTTTCGGAAGTTGTTCTTTTATGTTTTTAAATGGAAAATTAAAATCTTCCATTGGAGTTTCCTCAAAAGATATAAAATGCGGAATTGAGATATTTTGTATGCTTCTTCTGGGATATAATTCTCTTACAGTTTCTTTTTCTTTATAGTTTAATAATTTGTAGGTTTTGCTGAATTTCTCTAACGCAATACTGTCATACTGTTTTTGATAAGCTTCATTCAAAATATTATTAAAAATGGTGTTGTGTTTAAAATCAGAATCTAAATCATACAAACAAACGAATTGCTTATTTTCAGTTATTAGCTCATCAAGTTTTTTTGAGAAAGTATCCACGCTGTATTTTTCTTTTCCAATGTAAAATTCATTATGTATAAGAAATAGAAATTGACTTTTAGCAGGCTCAAAATAGTCTATGGACGGATAAAAGTTATTATACTGTACAGGAACTTTACTACCTATTTTTGCTTCATAGTGTATATTTCGAATCGGTGTGATGTATTGTCTATACAAATCATAACCTCTTTCAATTCTGTCTTCAATAATGTTATATGTTACATCATTAACCGCAAAAAAAACGATGGCGTTTATTTTAATCATTTCAAAAAATAAAGCCTCCAAATCCCTCATTTTAGTATCATTATCACATATGAAAGCGATTCTTCTTAATGCATGATGAAATGACACATCATCATGACTAAAGACAAAATCAATGAGTTCTTCAGGTTTTGCATATTTATCATTAAGTTGAAGCTTAAATTCATTTGAATTAGGCACTTTTCCGAATCTCACATAGATGAATGCTGTTTCACGGCTTGGCTCAAAAAGCCTATAGTTTGTAAACTTTGGTAATGTAATTTCTAGTATAGGTAATATAGTATCCTTTTCATACGTGAGTTTTTGAAATATTAGAGAATCTTTATAAATGGTAGTTGGAAAGGTGTGGTTTAAAAAAGTAAGACTATTATTTTTAATTTCCACTGGATAACTCTTCCAAATGCTTCCATCATCACTTAAAGAAATGCTATCAGTATTGATTTTTATATAAGGATATAAGCCATTAATTTGGCTCCAAGTTCCGTAGTATTGCTCTGTTTTTGAACAGGAAAAAGCTAAGATGGAAACGATAGATAGTAAGATAATTTTCTTCATCAGAATACAGTTAGTTTCCAACAACGCATCAAATTTTGTACCTTTTTTACGGATTGGATTCCTGCCTTCGCAGGAATGACAAAAAACAAACAACTACTTCCGAAACTTCGCTAGTGCATTCTTGGTAAAGTCAGATAAAACCAATGTTCCTGAAAGTTCAGCACGTTCAGCTAACAATTCATCCCAGTTTTCGGTGCCTTCCCAGAGTATTTTTTTCATGCCCACCAACGCATCCGGATTGTAAGAAGCGAGTTTTGCTGCAAAGAGTTCCACTTCTTTATCTAGTTCTGCTTGGGTTTCAAAGACTTTGGCATACAAACCTTTTTCTTTTGCCCAATACGCGGTTTTCCATTCGCTTGGTGCTAGACTTAGTTCTGAAAATCCTGCTTTTCCGATTCTATTTTGTACAGCAGGAGCAATGACAAACGGACCAATTCCGATGGTCAATTCTGAAAGTTTGATGGAAGCTGCTTCGGTTGCCATCGCATAATCACAGGCAGAAATCAATCCAACGCCGCCGCCCACAGCTTTTCCTTGCACACGACCAATGATGAGTTTTCCGCACGTACGCATCGCGTTAATCACATTCGCGAAACCGCTAAAAAAGGTTTTTCCATCTTCCAAATTGTCAATCGCGACGAGTTCGTCAAAGGAAGCACCGGCACAAAATGCACGGTCGCCTTCACTTTTGAGAATAATCACATGTACAGCATCGTTTTCTGCAAGCTTATTCAATTCGTTCGTCAATCGTTCTAACAATTCGCTAGGAAACGAATTACTGGCAGGATGTCCAAATTCAATCGTAGCGATGTTGTTTTGAATGCTGGTATATAAACTTCCGTTTGGGCGTGTTGTGGTCATTTTTTTTGATTTTTTGCTATTCAAATGTAGTGAATTTTTTGAACCAAGAGTTTAGAGTCAGGAGTCAAGACTTTTTTGTTTCAAAGTAGTTCTCGATACAATTTTTCTATGAAAAATCACTCAAACAGACGCGTTGTGATTCAAAGAGATTCCTGCCTTAGTTCGACAAGCTCAGTACGAGCTGCAGGAATGACAAAGACAGTTCTAAGCAAGTCTAAAATTCTAACATCTCTAAAAAATCTAAAGATTCTGCGCATTCGCTTTGGGAACAAATTCTTTTCTAAAAAGATACACCAGTGGAAATCCGCGTGCAATCATCCATAAGGTAAAGGCTATCCAAACTGCGTACAGTTTTATATCGAACCAATCTAATAGTAAAATGGTTGGTACAAATACTAAAAAAGTTGAAAATAACAGCACGTTTCGCAGCATCGCCATTCTTCCCAATCCTTTGAAGATTCCGTCAAAAATAAAGGCAATCGCACAAATGGGTTGCATTGCCAACACAAGCCAAAAAACAGCATAGAATTCGTTCAGAACTTCGGCTTCTTGTGTAAATATTCGTCCAATAGGAAAGTATAGAATTCCGCCAAGAATACACATTACAACACCGATAATGATGGCATATTGTATCAATCGTTGACTGAGTTGTACCATTTCAACATAGTTTTGTTCGCCGTACAATTTCCCAGATAATATGTTTCCTGCACTGGAATAACCGTCAATGACAAACGCGCCAAATAGCCAAATGTTGAGCAAAACCGTATAAGCTGCACTGTACGCTGCCCCGTATTTGGTGGCAAACGCCGTTCCGAAATATAATGCGGTGTTGAGCGCAATGGTTCTTATAACTAAGTTGAGAATCATGCCCGCCATTCTTGGTAATTCTTTGTGAAAAGGCAGGTAGATTTTTAACGGAATTTGTGTTTTGCTCAGCAAAAGTGCTACAGATAATATCGCCATAAATATTTGTGCAATGACACTGGCATACGCCGCGCCTTCTACGTGCATGGCAGGAATAACATTTGGAATTCCATATACGAAAGCAAAGTCCAATCCGATGTTGAGTAAAGTTCCTAAAATGGCAATCACCATAGGAATTAGGGTGTTTTGTAAACCTCTAAAGACACCAAAAATCGCGAAGGTTAATAGCGTAAATGGCAATCCAAAGATGCGAATTTGGAAGTATGAAAAGCTGTAACCCAACGTAATGCCTTTTGCATTGTAAAAGCGTAAAATGTATTCTGCAAACGGATAGCTAATGGCAATTACGATAAAACTAATCAGTAAAATAATAGCAATTGCTTGTGCAGGCAAGGTTTTGATATCATCTAGTTTGTCAGCGCCTAAGTATTGTGAAACCAAGGCAGAAATTGCGCTTCGGGTTTGTCCAAAAACCCACACGAGCATTGAAATAAACGCTCCAGCAATTCCGACAGCGGCTAAGGCTTCTGTAGCATGCAAATCGACGTTTCCGACTACGGCGGTGTCTGTGATAGACAAAAGCGGTTCGGCAACTCCTGAAATTAATGCAGGAATTGCAAGTTTGTTAACGAGTGATGTGGTGACTTTTGTTTTCAAAAAATGCGTTCGTAACAGTGAAACGGATATATACTTTGCTTTGGAAAGTAAATATCGTCTAGTTTTTTATAGCCGCGAAGTTCGTAAAACTTTTGGTTTCTTAGGTTCTTACTAAAGGTGTCTAATCTTATGGAGCGATAATTATTTTTTATCGCGTAGTTTTCGGCAAAATTCATTAAAAACTGTGCATAGCCTTTTCCTTGTGCTTTTGGGTGAATTGCCAAGCGGTGAATGTAGAGATTGTTTCCATCTGGCGAAAGCCAATTTACAGCTTTATATTCTTCGTCCATTAAGGTAGAAATCACGATGCAACCTACAATTTCATCCGTTTCTAACAATACGTACAGCTCATTTCGTATAACATCTTGCTCAAAAGCGGCGCGATTTGGATAGTGCTCATTCCATTGAAAAATGTTCTTTTCAATCATATATGCAGCACAGGCTTTGGTGATAATTAACAAAGAATCAATGTCTTGAGAAGTGGCTTTGCGAATGTATAAACTCATATATTTTTTGTACTGCGATTGAACAACTAAAGATATTTTAAAAAATTGAAAAATAATGTGTGAACCAAAAAATGATTACTTTTGCAAAAAGTAAAGACCATGAATCATATTTTAGTTCCTATCGGAGAATCTACCAATGCGAAGAACACTTTACAGTACGCCATTGACTTTGCGAAAGCGATGGATGCCAAAGTATTTGTGTTTAGAGCGTTTAAAATACCGTCTAAAGCAGGAACCATTTTAAATGTTGACGAAATTGTAAGTCGCGAAACTACTACGTATGTGAAAGAAGTGGTGGAAAGTGTTGACTTAAAAGGTGTAGATGTTTCTGTAATTTCTGCGAAAGGAAATGTGATTGACAGCATTAATGCTATTGACAAAGAGTTAGGAATTGACTTGATTATTATTGGCCCGAGAAGCAATTCTATCAAAGAAGAAGTCTTTTTGGGAAGTACTTCGGGAAGTATTGTGAAACAAACGGATATTTCTGTGCTGGTTGTGCCAGAAGGATATGTGTTTCAACCAATTAAAAAGGTGTTGACGGCTATTAAGTCTGGAATTATCAAACGCAAAGAAGTGTTGAAACCATTGGAAACTATTTTAGAAGTTTTTGATGCAAAAATGCAATTACTACAAATAAAAACGCCTGATTTTTTACCTGAAGATTTAGAGTTTCACTCGGAATTGGCAGCCATTACTTCTGGTTATAAAAGCTCCGAAAATTCAACCTTGTTTCAAGGTGTATTGGAGCATTTGAACGCTAATAATCCAGACATGATTTGTGTGTTTAGACGCAAACGCGGATTTTTCCAAAAACTTTGGATGCAGAATTCTATTAAAAAAGTAGATTTCGAAAGTCGCTTGCCATTATTGGTTTTAAAAGGGACTGAATAACTAAGAAATATTCAATACTCAAAAGCTGCTTATGATTATACGTAAGCAGCTTTTTTTATGATTAGCCGTCAAAAATTGTAAGTTTTTTATTTAATAAATAATTATATTTATATACAATTTTGTAATTATACATCTAAAAAACTAGTAGTATGAAAAAACATATCCACTTTCCTGAGCTATCCAAAACAAGAATTTGGAGTTTTAACAACATGTACGCGAGCGATAAAAATTCGAATGATAGACACAGTTGCGATAAAAAAACCTGTGACAAGCAAACCTGTGTATATACTTGTAAAAACACATGTGAAACTTGTGAAAATACGCATTGTCCAGGAAATACAGAGAAAGTTTGCTGTGCGTAATAGAATCTTTTTTAAAGTATATTTTGTGTTATTTGTGTGTTTTTATATTCATAATGAGTGCTTTTCATCTTTGCTTTTGTAACTTTAGGAATTAACCAAAAACTTTTACAGTATGAAAAAAAGAAATGTCAAAAACTTACAGCTGCGAAAAAAAGTAATCAGTAGTTTAAAAGGAGAAGCTCTAAAAGGACAATTCAGAAGAGGTTCTGATAATCCAGATTGTAGCGGTGATACAGCAATTGTATATACGTGTCACGAAACATGTAATAAACAAGAATAAAAATAAGACAGGAAACAAGCGAGTTGAACGACTCGCTTTTTTTATGCTTTGATAAACTCGATGGTAGTTTGTACGACTTCTGCTAAATCGGTTGGCAATGCTGTTTCTTTCCACGGATGACGCGCACCAAATACATGATTGGCATTTTCAATCAAATGCAATGTGCTTTTTGGATTCCATTGGTGTAAATTTTTGGCTTCTTCAAGCGAAACAGCAACATCTGTTGTTCCGTGAATGATTAAGTGTGGAATTTGCAGTTTTTTTGCAGCACGTTCAATATTCAGGCGAATAGTATTCTCTTGAAAATCTTCAAAAAACTGATAATAATGTGGCATTTCTTGCTTCGTTCTGCCATTAATTACATAATACACACCTGTTTCTTTCCACTTTTTTAAATCTTCTCCTTGCGGGAATCGGGATGCGTAATCGGAAACGCCAGCCCAAGAAATTACGTTGGAAATATTTGATGCTTCTGCAGCTTTTATAGTAACAATTCCGCCGCCGCGAGAATGTCCGATGAGCGAAATCTGTTGCGAATTAATTTCTGAAGAAAAAGGAAAATCAGTATGTGTTACAAAATCCAGCACAAACTCCAAATCATTGAGTTCTTTGGTATAATTGTTTTCGCCAAAAGCTTTCAAATCGGGAAAATCAATCGGTTGTTCCATCGTGCCGCCGTTATGTGAAAAATTGAATTTCACAAAGAAAAACCCTGCTTTGGCAAATGCTTCTGCGACCAAATTCCACGCGCCCCAATCTTTAAAACCTTTATATCCATGGCAAAAAACCACTAAAGGCTTCGGCTGACCGTTCTTTGTGAAAAAGTAATCTACTAGGATGTTTTTATCGCCTTTGCGCGTTACAATGTTGTTTATAAGCTTCTGCATCATGATTATACTTCTTTTTCTGTGAATGGAATGTCGATATTGCAAATTTCGAGAATGAGTTGTTTGAGTTCGACCAAGAAACCATCGAGCGTTTCAGCCGTTACCAATTGATTTTTGTTGCGCGCTCTTGAAGATTCTTTCGTTCCGAATTTTAAAAATCCGCTTTGTAAATTTTTAAACGAAATAATACCCGCTTCCGTATCGCCCGAAAATCCTTGTTGCTGGTATATCATATACGCGTACGCCAATACTTGAAAGCTTTTGCTGAATTTATAATCCTGCGTCAACAAATCCCAATCGACAATTTCTACATCGCTTTGCGACACTTTTCCCGTTTTGTAATCGATAATTCGCAGCACGCCATCCAATTCGTCCACACGATCCACTTTTCCGCCAATATAGACAGGAAAATCCAGTTCAGGAATTTCCACTTTTGCTTGCAAATTTTGCTCTATTTGTAGAATTCGCAATGTTTTTCCGCTTTTTAGGGTTTGCAATTCTTGTTGTAAAAAGTTGGTTACGTAGCGTTTGGCAACATTAAAAATGATGAGGTTTTTTCCACGATGAATGGTGCCTTCTCCATAGGTTTTTTTAAAGTTTTTTATCACCAATTCTTCCACTTTTGAAAACATTGCTTTGATGTCTTTTGTGGTGATGATTTGACCTTCAAAAGGTTTGTATAACAATTCAAGCGTGTCGTGCACCACAGTTCCAAGCGTATTGGCTGCCACAGTTTCTTCTACCGCTTCGTATTCGTTGATGCCTAATATTTTTTGATAATAGAAATCAATCGGATTTCGAATATAAGAAGTCAGCGCCGATGGCGAAAATCCTTTGTTGGCAATGTCTTTGAGTCGTTCCATTACGGAAGTTTCTTTTTTCACCACTTGCATGGCGTGCTCAATCTTAGGCACTTTTGGCGTCACTACATGTTGCGTCACCGTATGATTTGGTAATGCGTAGGTTTCTAATTGCATTAAAAAACGACTGCGTTCGCCGCCGCTGAGTCCTTCGGCTTCGGTATTGTAGAGTAAAAATACATGTTCAGCTCTGTGTAACAATCGATAGAAATGATAGGTGTAAATGGCGTCTTTTTCTTTATAAGTTGGCAGCTTGAACTGCTTTTTTAAGTCAAACGGAATAAACGAATTGTTACTTTTTCCCGAAGGTAAAATACCTTCATTGACAGACGATAGAATCACAGTTTTGAAGTCGAGTACACGTGTTTCCAACATTCCCATCAACTGCAAGCCTTGTAGCGGTTCTCCTTTAAAATCGAGTGTTTCGGTACTGATGATTTCTTTGTACAACGCTAGTAAGGACTTGATATCCGTGATGTAATTGTGTTGTTTGGTTAACAATTGTAATTGATTGAAAACTTCGTTAAAACGATACAAATATTCCAACGCCAACAGATGTTGCTCGCGTTCTTCGATTAATGTTGCTTTTAAATGCCGAATCAGCGTCACACAATTTTGAATGGCGGTTTTTGGTTTGTCATTCCAGTAGGTAAATAACAATTGTGCAATTTCCTGAGTTTCTTTTGGAAAACGTTCTACAATCACTTCCGTAGCAACATAAATAATGTTGTTGGCTTGAATATATTCAATAATATTCGCAGCAATATTTTGATCTTTTTGCTGAAATAACGGACGCAAATTGGTGTCCGACAGCACATTGATGATGTTTTTATAGTAAAATGTATCATTTCTGTGATGCTCTTGCAGTAGATACAGATTGTTAAATGTGGTTGCTAACGGTATGTCTTTCAGCGGAAAACCCATTGTGATATTAAGACGTTCAATTGCTGACGGAAGCGAATTTAGACACGGAATGAGCAATTGTTCGTCACCCAAAACCACTGCAACATCTTGAAGCGTTTCATCTTCTTGTTGTAATTTTTGAAGAATTTCACCAATGTATTTTGCTTGCGTAATATTTTTAGGAACACCGATGATTTCAATATTTTTTTCGGACGAGAAATTATCAGCAATCCAAGAAAATTCATGCTTTTGAAAGTAGTTCCATTCATAGCGATGACGACGTAAAAATAAACTTGCATCGTGTTCCGGATCGTCAAAAAAGATGTGATCCGTATCCCATAAAATTTCCGCCAACCCAACTTCCAAAAACTCTTGAATGATTTTTTCTTCAGCAGTATTAAGTGCATTGAAACCTATAAAATAATGTTTTTTATCTTCGTTTTTCTGCAAATAAAATTCCAAACTATCAACCGCTTCTCTGTAGACCAATCCTTGATAGGCAATTCCTTTTTGGGTAATTTTATCTGTCAACGCATCATAATATTGCTCCAATTTATCCCAAAACTTCAAATAATTCGTCATCAAATCGCTCGGTTCTTTATCTGGCGACCATTGTTGAATTCGCTGAATAGCACTTAAATAGTTAAAAATTTCTTTATGATTGATGAGATATCGGTCAATTTCATTAAAATCTTGCAGTAGTATTTGCGCCCATTTTGAAAAGGAATCAAACGGTTCTTGCGCGTTTTTGGGAGTTAATTCTTTGTAAATACTGTAAAATTCAAACAGTAATTCTGTATTGCTGACCGAAGTATATCCAGAAATTTGTTCTACCAATTCTTCAATACTTAAAATATCGGGAGCAAAAGAAGTTTGTTGAATTTGCTGTGAAAGTTCGTGTTTTAAGAAGACACCTGCTCTTTTACTGGGCAATACGAGCGTAAGATTGCTAATATTGGTATTGGTAGTAAGAATGTATTCAACAACATGTGAGAGGAATGACTTCATATTGTAAAAATAAAAAAACGCCTCGATATTTCGAGGCGTTTATTATAATGTTATGTGAGATTGAAATTAGTTTCTAACTAATTTGATTTCTACTCTTCTGTTTTGAGCTCTTCCTGCTCTAGTTTTGTTAGATGCAATTGGCTCTCTTTCACCGTATCCAATAGAAGTAAATTTGTTAGGTAACTTAGATTCTAAGTAACTCTTAACTGCATTTGCTCTTTCTTCAGATAATTTTTGGTTTAAAGATTCAGAACCTACGCTGTCAGTGTGTCCACCGATAGTGAATTCTTCTTTAGGGAAACCTTTAATTAATTCTACAATCTTGTTTAAGATTTCGTAAGTTTCTTGCTTGAAAGAATCTTTTCCAGAGTTAAAGTAAACTGTTCTTGCTAAGTTGTCTAACTCAGTAATTTCAGTAACAGTCATTCTTGCGATTGGAGGACATCCGTCGTTTTCAGCAACACCAGCTACTTCTGGACATCTGTCATCTTTATCTAATACTCCGTCACCGTCTTTGTCAGTCCATGGACAACCTTTGTTTGCAGCTGGACCAGCTTCGTTTGGACAGTTATCTTTAGCATCAGTGATTCCGTCGCTATCAGCATCAGGACATCCATTTAAAGAAGCTAAACCTGCAGTGTTTGGACAGTCATCTTTTGCATCAGCAATTCCGTCACCGTCAGTATCAGGACATCCGTTTAATGCAGCTAAACCTGCAGTATCAGGACAGTCATCTTTACTATCTTCGATTCCGTCACCGTCAGTATCAGGACATCCGTTGAATTCTGGTAAACCTTTTACGTCTGGACAAGCATCGTCTTTGTCATAAATTCCGTCTTCATCAGTATCTTTTCCACCAAATTTGATAGCGATACCAGCTAAGTGTTGGAAGTGAGGAGCTAAATAATCCTCAAAAGAGTGCTTGTATGTTGTTTGAAAGTTTAATGCGATACTTTCAGAAAACCAGTAGTTGATACCTAAACCTCCGTTTACAGTACCTGCTCCGATATCGTCAACCCAAGTGTAACCTCCACCAACTTCTACATAAGGATCAAATTTCCCTAAGTCAACTAATTCGCTGATGTTGTACTTGATAAGTGCGTCGAAACCGTAGTATGTTAAATCTTCTACTTTTTGTGTTCCAAACTTCTCAATTCTATTAACAGAACCTCTTGCTCCTACAGAAAATCCGTCTCCAACATATTTAGAAACGCTAATTGCTGAAAGCGTTGGTAGGATATTCCAGTGGTCTCCTACATTGAAGTATTCGTCAAACCACTTTCCTGTAACTCCTGCTGCTTCCATATCGTTTGTTGGATAGAAATCAACAGCATTAACGCTAACGTTAATTTGCCACGGGTTATTTGAGTCTTGAGCTTTTACGTTGCTGAATCCTACTACAAGCAACAAAGCAACTAAAAATCTGCTAAGATGTTTCATGTTTTAATTATTTAATTTTAAGTGTTAATTAAAGGACAAATGTAAGTTGTTAATACTTATTAACAAAGACAAATATATTAATTTTTTTAGAATCCGTTAAGAAATATGAATATTTAAGCTTTTAAATCACATTTAATTCTTTTCCAATTTCGGTAAATGCGGCAATTGCTTTGTCCAAATGTTCTTTGGTATGTGCTGCTGATAACTGCACACGTATTCTAGCTTTTCCTTTGGGAACTACAGGATAGAAGAATCCAATTACGTAAATTCCTTTTTCCAATAATTTGTCTGCCATGATTTGCGATAACTTGGCATCATACAGCATTACAGGCACAATTGCCGAATCACCATCCACAATATCAAAACCAGCATTTTTAATACCTTTTTTGAAATATGCAGTGTTGTCCATAAGCGTATCGCGCAGTGTTGTATCATTTTCCAGCATTTCAAATACTTTGATAGATGCGCCTACAATTGCAGGTGCTAACGAGTTTGAAAATAAATACGGTCTTGAACGTTGACGCAATATTTCAATAATTTCTTTTTTTCCTGTGGTGTAACCGCCCATAGCACCGCCCATCGCTTTTCCGAGTGTTCCTGTAATGATGTCAATTTTTCCCATTACATTTTTATCTTCCAGCGTTCCGCGTCCGGTTTCACCGATAAAACCAGTAGCATGACATTCGTCAATCATAATCATCGCATCGTATTTTTCTGCCAAAGCGACAATTTCATCCAGTGGAGCTACCAATCCGTCCATAGAGAATACACCATCTGTTACAATAAGTTTAAATCGTGCACCATCGGCATTGGCTTGTTGGAGTTGCTTCTCCAAATCTGCCATGTCATTATTTTGGTAACGATAACGCGCCGCTTTACACAAACGAACACCATCTATAATAGAAGCGTGATTGAGCGAATCAGAAATAATAGCGTCTTCTTTTGTCAATAATGGTTCAAACACACCGCCATTTGCATCAAATGCTGCTGCGTATAATATCGTGTCTTCTGTTCCGTAAAAATCGGCTATTTTTTGTTCTAGTTTTTTGTGAATATCCTGCGTTCCGCAAATAAATCGTACCGAAGACATCCCAAAACCGTGCGTATCCATCGTGTCTTTTGCAGCTTGAATGACATCTGGGTGCGATGACAATCCCAAATAATTATTCGCACAGAAATTAATAACCGTTTCGCCAGTATTGATGGTAATTTCTGCTCCTTGTGCAGAAGTAATGATGCGTTCTTTTTTATAAAGTCCAGCTTCTTCTATTTCTTGAAGCTCTTTTTGTAAGTGTTGTTGTATGCTTCCGTACATGTTTTGTTAGGTTTTCTACAAAAATAACGACGATTTTTGAGTTTTGCACGGTTTGTATTGAATTTATCGTAACAATGGTGTCTTTTTTTGGTTGATTTTTAGCATATTTTCAAAAATGAAAGCATTACACGTACTTCACAACGATTTCTTCGTTGATGTATAATAGTATTTTTTTAGTGACTGAAAAGCCCATTTCTGTCAGCGTATCGGCGTATTCGTATAGTTTTTCGACGTAAAACGGATCGTGCATGCCCGTTTTGTAATCTATGATAACCGTTTCGCCGTTTGGATTGACCACAATTCTGTCGGGACGTAAAATTTTTCCAGCTTTTGAAATGATGTCTTTTTCGTTATAAACCGTATTATCTTGATGAAAATAGGTGCTAATTTCTGAGTGATTCACAACGTCACGAATACTTTCTTCCAACTTTTCGCGCTGTTGTTCGTCAATAATTCCTTTGCTGATATATTCATCCAACACAAATGCTACATCGGAAGGATATTTTATCTGCGCCAAGATATCGTGTATTAAATTTCCTTTTTCAATGGCGGCTTCTTGCGAAGTGTCCCACAACAAGCCTTGCTTGGTCATCAAATGCAAGTTGTGATCTTCTTTGGCAGTGCTGATGAATCCTTTTTGAACTTCTGTTTGAACAGGTTGTTTGGTTTCCGCTTTCGCTAGATTTTCCTCAGATTCCCCAAATGTATAGTGCAACAATTCATCGCTCCAACGTTCTTTTGTCTTGAGATAGTTGATAAACAAGCCTGAAAACGTCTGTAAACGTTCATTTCCGTTGCGATCGACATCTTTTTTGGTAATGACATGCAATTGCTGTACAGGTCGCGTAAAAGCTACGTAGAGGATGTTAAAATTGTCCAACTCCAACTGCGATTGTCGCTCAGCATACAACATTTCGCCAATTTCGCCGTATTCTTGAATCGTACTATTGAGGTTCAAATAGGCTTCTTCAAAACCGTTAAAGTCGTCTTGGTTGATGGGAAACCAGATTTTTGGTTCTACTTCTTTGTAAATGTCCGTATTGGCAAATGGAAAAATCACCACAGGAAACTCCAATCCTTTCGATTTGTGAATGGTCATAATTTGCACTGCATTTTCCGAGCCAGAAGCCATAATGCTTAAATGATTTTTTTTCTTTTCCCAATGTTCTAAAAAGCCAGCAAATCCGAGTTGTTTCTTTTGGGTGTATTCCAATACAAAATCTAAGAAAAATTGAATGTACGCATCCGATTCATTGGTAAGATGAAACGCACGCACACAATATTCCACCGCTTCGTACAACGATAATTGCAAGAAATAGGTGAAATCGAAATCAAAATCGGTCAAAGCTTGAAACATTTCTTCCGATTCAAGCGCCACGTATGTTTTTAAAAAAGTATGCTTTTGTGGTAATTGTAGCTTTTCCGTCGCCAAATAATTGAGCAAATGTAGCTTGACTTCATTATTTTTTGGTTGAATGGCCAATTTTAAAACATCGGTAATAAATTGAACTTCCTGCGAACGTTTGATTAGCAAAGTTTCCGACGAAATAATCGGAATTTCTTTTGAAGACAACATATCAGCAATGGCAATTCCTTCACTTTTTCGGCGTGTAAGTACGCAAATATCTTTATAATCGAATCCTTTTTGACATAATTCTTCAATTTTCGCGATGACTTTTTCGGGAATAATCTCGAATTCTTCTTCCACCGAATTGGCTTCGACAAAATCAAACGTTACCAAACCGCCTTTTTTGTCGTTCGTTTCTTGTGTGCTGCCGTTTTTATAAATATTTTTAAATTCCTCTTGATGAAAAAACTGCGAAATATGCTGAAAGAAATCGTTGTTAAAGTGGATAATTTCGTCAAAACTGCGGTAGTTTCTCGGAAGATTCTCGGAATGTTTTTCCACAAAAAACGGATTCACGTCGTTGTTGAGTCCGATAAATTGCTCTGCTTTTCCGCCACGCCAGCGATAAATAGACTGTTTGGCATCGCCCACAATGGTCAACGAACCACTTTTTGCGCCCAACGCTTCGGTTTGTAATTTGTTCGAAATCAACGGAATTAAGTTTTGCCATTGCATTTCGGACGTATCTTGAAACTCGTCAATAAAATAATACTTGTATTTTTCACCCAAACGCTCATAAATAAATGGCGCAGGTTCATCTTTGATGGTTTCGCTAATTAAGGTATTGAATTCGGAAATCAACAATAAATTCTGTTCATCTTTGATGGTTTCCAGCTCTTGCTGAATGGCGTTTAATACAGAAAGTGGCGTGATGTTTTTATAGAAATTTTTTAAAAAGCTCAGTTCGTAAACGTTTTGCTTGCAACTGTGATACAATGCTGTAAGTTGTGGCAATAAACCATCAATGGTAGCAGCTTTGTCCGCATCGAGTGTTTTTTTGTACACTGCTCCATCCGCCAAATTTTCAGCCAATTTATTTCCGTAGAGATTTCGTTCGTTAAAATCTTTTTCTGCAATTTTTTTAAAATGATTTGGAAGTGTTCCACGCAAAAAATCTTCGAATTCCAATCCTGCGTTGTTCAATAAGTCTAAAACGCTTTGTCCGGCTTTGGAAAGTTCATTGGAAATTGTTTCTATTTTTTGTTGCAAAATTTCTTTTAATGCTTTAAAATCTTCCAGCGTTTTGTCTTTGAGCTTCCGCAGATGTGGTTTTTCATTTTCGTTTAAGAGTAACTTTGCAATCTTATTCAAATCGAACGCAATGTCCCAGCTTTTATCATCATCGGCTTTTTCAAGCGCGTATTCAATCAATACATCTGAAATGAGTTGGTCTTCGCCTGCTTTTGAAATCAATTGATCTACGGCTTCGTTGAGTAACGCGTCAGTGTCCAATTCTACTTCAAAGTTCAACGGAAGCTTTAAATCGTACGCAAAGGTTCTGATAACGCTGTGCGTAAATTTATCAATCGTGGCTACTTCAAAAAACGCGTAGTTGTGCAAAATGCTTTTCAGTACTTCTTTGGCTTTTTGCTGTAATTGCGCTGGATGCAATTTCAAATCGGCAGCCAACTCTTGAAACATTGGTGAATGTTCCGCAGTTTCATCAAATGCAAATATATTGAGGTTTTGAATGATTCGCGCCTTCATTTCCGCCACCGCTTTATTGGTAAACGTAACCGCTAAAATTTGCTTGTATGCGTCTTTTTGAACGGAAGAAAGCAAAATACGCAAGTAGTCTTTAACCAACGTATAGGTTTTTCCAGAACCAGCAGAAGCATTGTAAATAATAAAAGGTGTAGCCACAGAAGTTTGTTTAACGTTTTACAAAGATACTTTAAAAATCCACGTTTCTTTTGGATAACAAAAAATCCAGCTTTATTATAAAGCTGGATTTTTCAATTTTATACGTGTGACTATTAACAAACATATCCTGGACAAGAAATTCCGCCAGAGTTTCCGCCAGTTCCGCCGCCACCTCCAGTGGTTCCGCCACAATTATATACAGTGCAGTTGGCAAAAGAATAATCGTTGCAATCTGAATATTGCGTACAGGTAACGGTTAAATCGCAATCGGAAATACAAGTTTCTGCTACCGATAAATCAATAGGTTCACAGAAATATCCTGTTCTACCACCTATAATATCTTCAGGTTTTAGCGTTGAAATTTTTGTTTTTCTAAACATCAATTTTTGTGTGAAATTCTTTTTTTTCATGATTTAAAAGTTTTGGTTACTATTATATTTTATGAAGGTTGTTAGCTGGTTAGACTAAAAATCTTCTTTAAAGATAACGAAAAGTATTTCAAAAAAATTGTGGTAGCTGTTGCTATTTCTACGTCGTGTTTGATTTTAGAGTGAAAATTCTAGCGAAAAACGGTGTTAAAATTAGTAGCGCAGCATAGATTAACTTTATGTGAATATTATCATAATCTTTCTAGACAGCTTTATTTTGTTGATAGTTATGATTAAATTTGTAAACATAAAAACAAATGTTTAACCAAAAAAACAATCATAATGGCTTTTGAATTACCGAAATTACCATACGCATACGATGCTTTAGAACCACATATTGACGCAAGAACGATGGAAATCCATCATTCAAAACATCACAACGGATATACGAACAAATTAAACGCTGCGATTGAAGGAACCGATTTAGAAGGAAAATCAATCGAAGATATTTTAACGAACTTAGATATGAGCAACAAAGGAGTTCGTAACAATGGTGGCGGATTTTACAATCACAGTCTTTTTTGGGATGTGATGAATCCAGAAGATAGAGGATATCTTTCAGGAGAATTAAAAGATGCTATTGAAGCAGAATTTGGTTCAAAAGATGCTTTTATTGAAGCATTTAGCAACGCAGCAGCAACACAATTTGGATCAGGTTGGGCTTGGCTTTGTGTTCACAAAGGAGGAAAAGTAGAAGTATGTTCTACTCCAAACCAAGACAATCCGTTAATGCCAGGTGTTGGTTGTGGCGGAACGCCAATTTTAGGATTGGATGTATGGGAACATGCATATTACCTAAATTATCAAAACAGACGTCCAGATTATATCGAAGCATTTTTTAAAGTGATTAACTGGAACGAAATAGAAAGACGTTACGCGGAAAGCAAATAAGAAGTGAATTTCTTAAAAATATGGAGAAAGGCGAACAGCGATGTTCGTCTTTTTTGTTTTTTTGGAGTCAGGAGTCAGGAGTCAGGAGTCAGGATTTTTTATGATGTCATTCCTGCGTAGGCAGGAATCCATGATTTTCAAAATAGATTAATGATCAAATTTAATCTAAAAAGTCGCGTCAAACTAAATCAGACTTTGTTTGATGTTTCAACGTGGATTCCGCATCACGTGCGGAATGACAGTTTATAAGAGAGAATCGCGGCAAACGAAACTTGATTCAGTTTCCCATAAGAGTAAGAGACCACTTAAAAAAGTGAATTAAAAAAATTTGAGTAAGCATTCTAACAGCTGACAACGTCGGCGATCTAATATCTAACACTAACAGCGAAGTGTTCTAAAACTGTTAGCAATAAAATTAACATTAATATATAAAAGACAAGAAAAAAAGTGAATTAAAAAAATATCTGAGTAAGCATTCTAACAGCTGACAACGTCAGCAATCTAATATCTAAAAAGCGAAAGCGGTCTAAAAGCTTAACTATAAAACATAAAAAAAGGTGGAAAAAACCACCTTTTTTTGCCCCAAATCTTACCATGAACTTAACCTACTTATGCTATGGCATTGCTAATGTAAGTAGACTCGTTAGAAAAGCACTAATAAATCAGACCAAATACCTTTTTTTTAGACTAAGTGTACGATTTAACTTTTTATTATGAGCTTAGAAGCGAAACAAAGAAAATTCTTTCAAAAAAAATTCTATTTTTTAAAGCGTATTTTATGCTTAATAAGCACGCTCTTTATTTCCTTCATAAAAATTAATAAAAGCTCTATTAACCACACGATTTCCACCATTGGTTGGATAGTTTCCTGTAAAATACCAATCGCCTAAATTTTTAGGGCAGGCTTCGTTCAAATTGGCTACTTTTTGGAAAATAACATCCACTTCGGCGTTTACCGAATCACTTTTGATAAGTTCACTGATTTTTTCTGATATTTCTTCGTCTGTAAAAGGCGCATAAATTTCTTTTACGAAGTTTTGTACATCAATATCTTTTAAGTTTTCTTGCAATTTGCATTTGCGATATACTTCCGCTACCAAATCGTACTGATTGCGCTCTTTTAGTAGCTCTAAAGCAGCTCTAAACGCAATTAAATCTTCCATGCGCGCCATGTCAATTCCGTAACAATCTGGATAACGAATTTGCGGCGCAGAAGAAACCACTACAATTTTCTTTGGATGCAAACGATCCATCATTTTGATGATGCTTTTCTTCAACGTAGTTCCACGCACAATACTATCGTCAATAATCACCAAGTTGTCTTGCGGTTTTATCACACCATAAGTAACATCGTACACGTGCGCCACCAAGTCATCTCTGCTGCTGTCTTCTGTGATAAAAGTTCGTAATTTTACATCTTTAATGGCAATTTTTTCAACCCTTGGTCGCTCGTTGAGAATTTCTTTTACTTTTTCTGCCGATAAGGAACGTTGCCCGTTTAAAATTTCTTTGGTTTTACGTTCATTCAAATATTCTTCAACCGCTTCCGTGAGTCCAAAAAAGGAGGTTTCTGCGGTGTTTGGAATAAAGGAAAATACGGTGTTTTTAATATCGTCGTCAATTGACTTTAATACTTTTGGCAACAATAATTTCCCAAGCATTTTTCGCTCTTGATAGATTTCAGCATCGCTTCCGCGCGAAAAATAAATTCGCTCAAACGAACATGCTTTGCGTACCAAAGGCTCTAAAATTTCTTTTGTATGTACGGAACCATCTTTTTTGATGATTAAGGCGCTTCCAGGCTCAATTTCTTGTACATTTTCAAAATCTACATTGAATACTGTTTGAATCACAGGTCGTTCCGACGCAACGACTACTATTTCGTCATCTTGGTAATAATACGCTGGACGAATTCCCGCAGGATCGCGCAATACAAACGAATCTCCGTGACCTAACAATCCTGCCATTGCATAACCGCCATCCCAATCTTTTGCCGATTTTTTTAAGATTTTGGCAATATTCAAACGCTCCGCGATTAACGGAGATGCTTCTTGCTTGTTATAACCTTCTGCTTTGAGTTTTTTATAGATTTTCGCCACCGCGTCATCCAAAAAGTGCCCGATTTTTTCCATAATGGTAATCGTATCTGCCTTTTCTTTTGGATGCTGTCCCAAGCTGATCAACTTTTCAAAAAGCTGATTTACATTGGTCATATTAAAGTTTCCAGCGACAATCAAATTACGATGCATCCAGTTGTTTTGTCTTAAAAACGGATGTACACTTTCAATACTATTTTTACCAAAAGTTCCATAACGAACGTGTCCTAAAAACAATTCACCTACATACGGCAATTCCTTCTTTTGGCGCGCTACATTAGTATTCAATTCCACATCTTGCTCTAAAATAGCGTTGATGCGTTCTTTTACCTGCGCAAAAATATCTTGTATCGGTTGTTGTTTGTTGGAGCGAATTCTGCTAATATAACGTTCACCAGGATTCATATTGAGCTTGATACTTGCCAATCCGGCGCCATCTTGTCCTCTATTGTGTTGTTTTTCCATTAGCAAGTACATTTTATTGATGCCATAAAATGCCGTACCATATTTTTCTTTATAGTACTCTAATGGTTTTAATAGCCGTAACAGTGCAATACCGCACTCGTGTTTCAAAGCGTCACTCATTATATCGTTTGTGTTGTTGTGTGTATTGTAATAAAAAAGCGCTCATTATTGAGCGCGTTTCTTTAATTTACTTCTATTTCAAATTGCGTTAGTTGTTTAAACTGCTGCAAGCGTTCCGTAATTTCTTCGTCTGTGAGCGATTCCATGCGTTCTGTTCCAAACTTCTCTACACAGAAAGAAGCTAAGTTAGAACCGTAAATAATCGCGTTTTTCATACTTTCAAATGAAATGTCTTCATGTTTTGCCAAATATCCTGAAAATCCTCCTGCAAAGGTATCTCCAGCACCAGTTGGGTCAAAAACTTCTTCTAACGGCAATGCTGGTGCAAAGAAAATATTGTCGTCGTTAAAAATCAACGCGCCGTGTTCTCCTTTCTTAATTACGACATAATCAGGTCCCATTTCATGAATTTTCTGTGCAGCTTTCACCAACGAATATTCGCCTGATAATTGACGCGCTTCTTCATCATTAATTGTAATTACATCTACTTTTTTGATGACTGCTAACAAATCGTCCCAAGCGCAATCCATCCAAAAGTTCATGGTATCCAACACAATGAGTTTTGGTGTTGAGGTCATTTGGTTAATCACACTCATTTGGACGCCAGGATGCAAGTTTCCTAACATTACAATTTCAGCATCTTTGTAATTTTCAGGAACGACAGGATTAAAATCTGCCAATACATTAAGTTCTGTAACCAACGTATCTCTAGAATTCATATCGTTGTGATATTTTCCGCTCCAGAAAAATGTTTTTCCGCCTTTTACCACTTCGATTCCTGAAATATCAATATTTCTAGCTTTCAACATATCAAGATATTCCTGTGGAAAATCTTCTCCTACTACTGATACAATTGCTGAATCTACATTAAAATTTGCTGCGGATAATCCGATATATGTAGCCGCGCCACCTAAGATTTTATCTGTTTTTCCAAAAGGCGTTTCAATAGCATCAAAAGCAACCGTTCCTACAATTAATAATTTGCTCATCTTTAGAATTAAAATT
The DNA here is from genome assembly GCF_003054265.1 of Kordia periserrulae. Taxonomy (GTDB): domain Bacteria; phylum Bacteroidota; class Bacteroidia; order Flavobacteriales; family Flavobacteriaceae; genus Kordia; species Kordia periserrulae. The sequence goes on from NZ_QBKT01000006.1 coordinate 277,887, forward strand.
TTTTGCAAACTTACATAAAATTTTTCCAAGAAGAATAGCTTGTCTGCCTAGATGTCTGTTTTGCGTTTTTTTTAATAAAAATTAGGTATATAGGTGTTATTCAACGCGTTCTTTTAATGCCATAAAGTTATGATAGGGCGCACGTGTAAGGGTACTATTGACAAACCAATCGGGGAGATTTCCGCCAGGATCGCCATACATTTGATGGGTAACTTTAATACCGTCATCGAGTTGTTGTAACAACCAGAATCCTTCAAAGGTTGTAATACGTAAATAGTCGTCATTTTCTGGATAACGATTGGACGCGGATGAAATTTCAATTTTGATGATATCGTCTGTTATTCTAAGAAGTTTGCAGGCAATCACCACATCTCTATTGCGTACTGGCCAAGGCAAATCGAGCGCCATCCATAACAAATATTCATCGTCTAGCGATTTGTTTAAGAGTTTGCTGTCTAAAGCTTTATAATTCCAATCTTTTAAAGAATCGCCATCCAAAATCACGTTTAGTACCGTATCTAACGAACTTTGAACGGTCATTTCTGCTTTGAAAAGTTTTAAATTGCTGTTTTTTTTGGATTTGACATAAATTTTAATGTCATCCTTGTCCTTTTTCAGCTTCCAATCTTTTTGGGCAAAAGCAGAAGAAAAAACTAAAAAACTAACAATAGCAATACAAATTTTCATCTTCGATTTGAGAATTTAAGATGCGCAAAAATACAAATTAATCTTGTGAAACTATGATTTACAGAAGTTTACTACTTTCGCTTTCAAAAAACGTATCAATTTTTAATTTTTCTTTTTTGGAAGCTTCCACCGCTAAAAAGTCGCAACGTTCATTTTGTGGATGGTTGTTGTGCCCTTTAATCCATTGGAAACGGACAATATGTTTTCGGTAAATTTTTAAAAAACGAGTCCACAAATCAGCATTCTTTTTCCCTGAAAATCCTTTTTTTTCCCAACCAAAAACCCACTTTTTCTCTACGGAATCCACCACATATTTGGAATCTGTAAACACTTTGACGTCGGTGTGCATAAATTTCAGTTTCTCCAATGCTACAATTACAGCCAACAATTCCATCCGATTATTGGTGGTTTTTCGATAGCCTTCCGAAAATTCTTTTTTATACGGTTTTCCAACCCATTCCATCACAATGCCGTAACCGCCAGGACCTGGATTTCCTCTAGATGAGCCATCGGTGTAAATATGTACATCTGCCATTAGTGTGCGTTTGTCAGGATGTTTTCAATAACTTCAGGAAAGTGTTTGTATTCCAATTGATGAATTTTTTGCGCAAGTGTTTCAGGTGTATCTTCTGATGTAATTGCTGTTTTTGCTTGAAAAATAATGGCACCTTCATCATAGTGCTCGTTTACATAATGTATGGTAATGCCGCTTTCTTTTTCATTATTTTCAATGACAGCGTTGTGTACATGCGCTCCGTACATTCCTTTTCCGCCATACTTTGGAAGCAATGCAGGATGAATGTTAACAACTTTATTTGGAAACGCTGCTAGAATATGCGCTGGAAATTTCCACAAAAAACCAGCCAACACAATCAAATCAACGTGTGCGCTTTTGAGCAAATTCAGTACATCATTACTGTGATATAACGCAGTTCGATTAAAGCTTAAACCGCTGATTTTATGGTTTTTAGCCCTGTCTAAAACTTTGGCATGCTGATTGTTAGTCAGAATTTGAACGACGGAAGCTGTATTTCGCTCTTGAAAATATCGAATTATATTTTCAGCATTTGTTCCGGAACCTGAAGCAAAAATAGCAATACGCTTCATAAAAAGAATGAAATTTAGTGACGGTTGTTTCGACAAAAAAAAGAATAATTATTAACAAAATGAAGGCAAAAGCAAATTACTTGTCCTAAAAATTTAGTAAATTAGAACACATTTTTTGCACAAAATGTTGTTTTAAACCAAAGTTTTTTATTTTTGCCAACAATTAAATTTTAAAAACTATAAGATTATGTCAGACATTGCATCAAGAGTAAAAGCGATTATCGTAGACAAATTAGGTGTAGATGAGAACGAAGTTGTTCAAGAAGCTAGCTTCACAAATGACTTAGGAGCAGATTCATTGGACACTGTGGAATTAATAATGGAGTTTGAAAAAGAATTCGATATCCAAATTCCAGACGATCAAGCAGAAAACATTGCAACTGTAGGTCAAGCGATCTCTTACATTGAAGAAGCAAAAAAGTAAGAAAAGAATAAATTTTCTATATTAAATTACATTAGAATGCATATTTACATGCATTCTAATGTTTTGTTAGAAGGAATTTCTTCTTAATTTTTTAAACGAACTTATCAAAGATGGAATTAAAGCGAGTTGTAGTTACAGGTTTAGGAGCATTGACTCCAATCGGAAATACAGTAGAAGAATATTGGAATGGACTAATTACAGGAAAAAGTGGTGCGGCTCCAGTTACGTATTTTGACGCTGAAAAATTCAAAACGAAATTCGCCTGTGAAATTAAAAACTTTGACGTCACAGATTTTATCCATCGAAAAGAAGCGAGAAGAATGGATAAGTTTTCGCAATATGCCATGGTAGCTTCCGATGAAGCCATTGCAGATTCGAAACTTGATATGGACAGCATCAACAAATTACGTGTTGGTGTGGTTTGGGGCGCTGGAATTGGTGGCTTGGAAACTTTTCAAGAAGAAGTAATCAACTTCGCCAATGGTGACGGAACTCCAAAATTCAATCCGTTCTTTATCCCAAAAATGATTGCAGACATTGCGCCTGGAAATATTTCCATTAAATACGGATTTATGGGGCCAAACTACACTACAGTATCTGCGTGTGCATCGTCAGCCAATGCAATGATTGATGCTTTAAATTACATTCGATTAGGACATTGTGACGTAATTGTTACGGGCGGAAGTGAAGCTGCTGTTACCATTGCAGGTATGGGCGGATTTAACGCTATGCACGCCATGTCAACACGAAATGATGATCCACAAACGGCCTCAAGACCATTTGATGCCAACCGTGACGGTTTTGTATTGGGTGAAGGTGCTGGAGCGATTATTCTAGAAGAATATGAGCATGCCAAAGCCAGGGGCGCTAAAATATATGCAGAAGTTGTTGGTGGCGGATTGTCATCCGATGCATATCACATGACGGCTCCACATCCTGATGGAATTGGAGTGATGGCAGTAATGCGTAACTGTCTTGAAAACGCAGGAATGCAGCCAGAAGAAGTAGATCACATCAACACACATGGTACATCAACGCCACTTGGTGATGTTGCCGAATTAAAGGCAATATCTGAAGTATTTGGTGATCATGCTAAAAACATAAATATCAACTCTACCAAGTCCATGACAGGACATTTGTTGGGAGCGGCTGGTGCTGTTGAAGCTATTGCTTCTATCTTATCCATTGAGCATGGAATTGTGCCTCCAACCATCAATCATTCTACAGTAGATGAAAATATTGATCCGAGTCTAAACTTAACGCTAAATAAAGCACAAAAACGAGCAGTCAAAGTTGCCATGAGCAATACCTTCGGTTTTGGCGGGCATAATGCGTGTGTATTATTTAAAAAGTTAGACTAGCCAATGAATTTTGTTCGCAAAATATTAAATTCCCGTACTGATAGTGATGGGGATTTTTTTGTTGAACTTGAAGATATTCTCGGATTTAAAACCAAAAAGAAAAAAATTTACAAGAAAGCGTTTACGCATCGTTCGATGAATCAGAAAGACTCGAAAGGGAATTCTGTAAATTACGAGCGCTTGGAGTTTTTGGGAGATGCGATGCTGAGTAGTGTCATTTCTGCTTATCTCTTTAACGAAGTTCCGTCGGGAAACGAAGGCTATCTCACTAAAATGCGTTCTAAAATTGTAAGTCGTGAGCATTTAAACGAATTGGGACGCGATTTAAAATTGATTGACTTGGTGCGTTCTCGCATTCCGAAAGACAATTTTGGAGAAAACATTCACGGAAACATATTTGAAGCGTTAATTGGTGCTATTTTTCTTGACAAAGGATATAATTATTGCGAACGTTTTATTCACTTACGTGTGATTTCTCCGTATGTAGACATAGAGCGTTTGGAAGGAAAAATTATCAGCTACAAAAGTTTGCTCATTGAGTGGTGTCAAAAAGAAAAGAAAAACTTCAAATACGACGTCTACGAAGACACCGGAAATGATGAATTGAAGCATTTTGCCGTAAAATTATTTATTGACAATCGCGTTGTGGCAAAAGCACGTGCAACTTCCAAAAAGAAAGCGGAAGAAAAAGCATCCAAACGCGCCTTTTTTGCCTTTCAAAAGCAAATTACAAGTTAAATTTTAGCCCTAAAACGGTTCTCATATTCTAAAATTCGGAACAGATTCACCTCAATTTTACGATTTCCAAAAAAGAAACAGCAAGCTATAACGTTTTCGTTATCAAATCTTCACAAACATTACCAAAAATTAACCTTTATGTAGTCATTATATCCTATATTTACATTTGTTAATTATAAGATTTATGGCAATTCATAAACTCTTTGAGGATGATTTTGAAGACGATACCTATACGTTAATTGCAATTCATTGTTCAGCGGAAGATTATCGATTGGCGTATCTTTTAAACAGCAATTTGAATCTGCGATTAGCACGAAAAGAAGAAGATTTGGATTATAATTACATGGAAGCTTCTTTCTCTATTTACGAATGGAATGATGAAAAGAACTTTGTCAAATGGAATTTGGTCGCAAATACAAGCAAAAAAGAAGTAGAACAAGTTGCTAGTGCAGGTTCTTTATTTTCTGAGCAAACAGGAAAAAGAACGGTTTCCAAATATTTGATTCCAGAGCAAAAAAGAGTAGATTATTTTGTGAAAATATCTAGCGAAAATCATGTAAAATCTCCTAAAATTATACTGTCTAACATCAATGCCATAGCAGAAGTTATTACGGCATATATTGTAGACGCAAACCAACTAAAATCTAAAAACAATTTAATTTTTGAGTAATGCCAAAAAGAAAAAAGACGAAAATAGTAGCTACACTTGGACCAGCATCAGGATCAAGAGAAGTCATGAAAGAAATGATAGAGCAAGGCGTAGATGTATTTCGCATCAACTTTTCGCATGCGAATTATGAAGACGTAAAAGAGCGTATTGCTATCATTCGCGAACTCAGTGAAGAATACGGATTTAACACGTCCATCTTAGCCGATTTACAAGGGCCAAAATTGCGTGTGGGCATCATGTCAGAAGACGTGATTGTAGAGCCTGGCGATCATATAAAATTCTGTACAGGAGAAGAATTCAAAGGAACTTCTGAGAAAGTGTATATGAACTATCAAAACTTTCCGCGCGATGTAAAATCTGGAGAACGCATTCTTCTCGATGACGGAAAACTCATCTTTGAAGTTGTCGATACAGATGGCGAACAAGAAGTGACCGCAAAAGTAATTCAAGGCGGACCGTTAAAGTCGAAAAAAGGGGTGAATCTGCCAAATACAAACATTTCATTGCCTGCATTGACCGAAAAAGATGTAGAAGATGCCATTTTTGCTATTGGACAAGAAGTGGATTGGATTGCACTCTCATTTGTACGTCACAGTCAAGACTTGATGGATTTGCAAGCGATTATCAACGAGCATTCTAATCATAAAATTCCAATCATTGCGAAAATAGAAAAACCAGAAGCAGTTGAGAATATCGATAAAATTGTGGCTTATTGTGATGGTTTAATGGTAGCACGAGGCGATTTAGGGGTAGAAGTGCCTGCGCAAGAAGTACCTTTGATTCAAAAACAATTGGTATTGCGTGCTAAAAAAGCCAGAATTCCAGTCATCATTGCGACACAAATGATGGAAACGATGATTACAAGCTTAACGCCAACAAGAGCTGAGGTAAATGACGTTGCCAATTCGGTAATGGATGGTGCAGACGCCGTGATGCTTTCTGGAGAAACCTCTGTGGGAAAATATCCAGTGCAAGTTATTGAGCAAATGACACGTATCATTAAAAGTGTGGAAGATTCGCCATTGATTCAAGTGCCGCATTCGCCACCGCATATTCGTACCAAAAGATACATCACAAAATCAGTGTGTTATCACGCATCGCACATGGCAAACGAAATCAAGGCGAAAGCCATTTGTACTTTGACCAATAGTGGATACACCGCATTCCAAATTTCGGCGTGGCGACCAGCGTCACACATTCTAGTATTTACATCCAACAAACGAATTCTGTCACAACTCAACCTTCTTTGGGGCGTAAAAGCATTTTACTACGACAAATTTGTCAGTACAGATGATACGGTTGATGATGTAAATTTAATTGCGAAAGAAAAAAAGTTTGTCAAAAAAGGCGATATGCTCATCAACTTAGCAGCCATGCCAATTACAGACAAAGGAATGGTTAACACCTTGCGTGTTTCATTAATTGAATAAATAACGTATAAAATTATTTCATATATTGCAATATGCTTCTTTACAAACTTTGTATAGAAGCATATTTTTTTAACCAAACAAAATTTCCCTTATGAATGAAGACTTTTTAGACGAAGTCGGAAAAGACCCGCGAAAACCTCGTAGCAATTTTAATGAGAAGCCTGCTGATTCGCAAAATCAGACCGAAGAGCCGCCAGTAACGAATGACGAATACAAGGAAAAAATCAACAAGAATATTAAAAAGGGTTGTGTTGGTTGTTTGACGATTTTTGTCTTTTTAATGTTGATTGGATATTGTGCTGACAGAATGTTAGAGCCTGAAGGCGATGATTTACGCTACGAACTTTTTGAAAAAGACGTTGCACAACTCACTAGCAATGTTTCGGAAGATGAACCGCTAACTATGATTGCTAAAAAATGTATAGAATCGAGTATTTACATTGAAACGCAAGAAAAAAAGTTTCTACAAAAAACAAAAACGACCAAAAAGAATATTAGCAAAAACACAGTAGAATATTTTACACGAATTAATGAAAATAAATTATTAGTATTGGTCAAACTTCCCGATTTAGGAAAAATAGAATCTTCTACAAAAGACGTCTTTTTTGAAGCCTTGTTGGAGTGTTATTCCTATGTAGAAAACAGTTTAGGAATAGAAGAATACTTCATCGGAGTTCAGTTTGGAAGTAGTTCGTACATGGTGGAAGCTCCCGAAAAATACGAAGATGCTGTACGACAAGGAGAAAGAAGAATTTTACCATTTTACGACGAAATGATACAAGACAGTTTATCAATTGAAAACTAACATAAAAACGTTAAAATGTTACCAGAATTACACCAAAACATTGAAAAGCTTACGCAGGATTTCGACTCAATTCCGTCAGAAAGAAAAGCACAGTTGGAAACACTTTCTGCTTACATTCAAGAAAAATATCAGGCTCAAAAAACGCCCAAACTAATCGTTATTTGTACGCACAACTCCAGAAGAAGTCACTTAGGACAATTGTGGTTGGCAGCTGCGGCAGATTATTACAAGTTACCTAACGTAGAAACCTATTCTGGAGGAACAGAAGCCACAGCATTTAATCCGAATGCGGTAGCGGCTGTACAACGAATTGGTTTTCAAATTTCCAAATTAGTGGAAGCAGAAAATCCTATTTACAAAGTGCAATGGCAGGAAAATCAAGAAGCATATCATGCATTTTCCAAACGTTTTGAAGAGGCTCCAAATCCAACACAAGAATTTGCTGCGATTATGGTTTGCTCAGAAGCAGACGAAGGTTGTCCGTTTGTACCTGGAACCGATTTTAGAATTGCACTACCATTTGAAGATCCAAAAGCCTTTGACGGAACACCGAAAGAAGCCGAAAAATATGACGAACGCTGCCAACAAATCGGAACGGAAATGTTGTATGTGCTGTCGAAAGTTTCGGTGTAAACTAAAAGGTTGAAAATTGAAAGATTAAAAAATTGGTTTTCAAATTAGTACATTATAAAAAGTCGTCACTTCGAGTAAAATTCTGCAAGAATTTTGTATCGAGAAGTGCTATGAAAACCAATTACTTCAAATCACTTCTCGATACAAATTTGCTACGCAAATTCACTCGAAGAGACGTTCATTTCCTTATTGTCATTCCTGCAAAGGCAGGAATCCAAAATACTTCATGGTGGATTCCGTATCAAGTGCGGAATGACAAAATGTAATTCAAGCGTCATGCTGAACTTGATTCAGCATCTCACAACAAGCTAAAAATCAAAAATCGGCAATCGTACATCAAATAGATTCCTGCCTCCGCAGGAATGACAGACAAAATTAGATATCTAAGAGCTACAGCAATCTAAAGTGAAGCACGTCTAAAAGATTCTGCGCAAGCGGAAACAAGTCTAAAAATCAAACTTCAACTGCACTGAAAAACGCTGTTTTTCCTCAGGTTTTTGCTCTTTCTTTTGATCCTTATCCGTGTTCAAATTGCTCAACGAAATGCCTAACAAACGCACGGAATCTTTCAATTTTTCTTGATACAACAATTCTTTTGCAGTTTCTAAAATCAAGCTTTTATCAGAAATATAATAGGCAATCGTTTTGCTGCGGGTTTGTGTCGTGAAATCGCTATATTTAATCTTTAGCGTGATGGTTTTTCCAGAAACATCATAGCGTTTTAGTCGCTTTTCGAGTTCTTTGGCGATATTTTCGAGCTTCTCCAGCATAAAAATTTCACTAGTCAAATTGTCTGAAAACGTTCGTTCCGCGCCCACCGATTTCGCAATTCGATTCGGTTTTACAGCACTCAAATGAATCCCACGAACCACGTTGTAATAAAAACTTCCCGATTTCCCAAAATGCTCCGTTAAAAAATCAACATCTTTGGTTTTTAAATCTTTTCCCGTAAAAATTCCCAACTGATACATGCGCTCCGCGGTTACTTTTCCAACGCCATAAAACTTCCGAATGTCTAAATTCTCTAAAAATTCCAACACTTCTTCTGGCGGCACCGTTTTTTGTCCGTTGGGTTTATTGTAATCACTAGCAACTTTGGCAATAAACTTATTAATGGAAATTCCCGCAGAAGCGGTCAGACCAACATTTTCTAAAATTTTTGCACGAATTTCTTCGGCAATCAAAGACGCGCTCGGATTTCCTTTTTTATTTTGTGTAACGTCCAAATACGCTTCATCTAGTGACAACGGCTCTACCAAATCGGTATACTCATAAAAAATAGCGCGAATTTGTTGTGAAATCTCTTTGTAGCGGTCAAATCGTGGTCGGACAAAAATTAATTCTGGACATCTTTTTTTAGCCAAAAATCCGCTCATCGCGCTGCGTACACCAAACTTTCTAGCTTCGTAACTTGCTGCACTTACCACGCCACGCTTAGCACCGCCACCAACAGCCAACGGTTTTCCTTTCAATTCAGGATTGTCCAATTGTTCTACAGACGCATAAAACGCGTCCATATCAACGTGAATAATTTTTCGCAACGGGAAATCGAAATCCATATTCAAAATTATGATATCTTTAGCCTATATTATAGTTTTCATGCAAGAAATAGAACGAAAATTTCTCGTCAATAATTTACAATTTAAAGAAGAAGCCACCAATGCTTTCGAAATTGCACAAGGTTTCCTCAACACACATCCCGAACGTACGGTGCGCGTTCGTATCAAAGGACAGCAAGGATTTTTAACCGTCAAAGGAAAATCAAACGAAAGTGGTACGAGTCGTTTTGAGTGGGAAACTGAAATTCCTGTAGCAGAAGCGAAGCAATTATTGGTACTTTGTGAAAAAGGCATTATTGAAAAAAAACGCTATCACATTCCACACGGAAATCATATTTTTGAAGTTGATGAGTTTTTTGGAGATAATGAAGGATTAATCGTTGTAGAAGTCGAATTGCAACACGAAAACGAAACGTTCTCCAAACCAACGTGGCTTGGAAAAGAAGTCACAGGACAACCCAAATATTACAACTCACAACTCAGTAAAAAACCGTATAAAACCTGGCATCATGAATAAATATATCTATTTCATTCTTATCGCAATTTTGAGTGTTTCTTGCAATGATTCAACCCAAAAAGTAACGAAAACGGAAACTAAAAAAACTGTTGAACCATCCAAAGATGTAAAAAAATATTCACGAGAGTATATTCAAAAGCTCATGAACAAAGGTCATAAAATCATCGAAATGACGGACCCAAAAACGAAGGACACCATTTTAATGCAGGAATATTTTATTGCATTTCTGAAAAAAGGAGAAAATCGTTCACAAACCCAACAAGAAGCAGACAGTTTGCAGCGTTTGCACATTTTACATCTCAAAAAAATGTATGACTTAGGCTATGCGGATATTTCCGGACCTTTTGGTGAATTGGATGGCGACATTCGCGGTATCACCATTTACAATGTTCCAACGCTTGAAATGGCAGACAGTTTGGCAAATTCTGATCCATCTGTAAAAGCGGGGCGACTCAAAATTGAAATGCATCCTTGGTGGGCAGGAAAAGGCTATTATTTGCGATAAATTTATTCCTGTGAAATTTAAAACGTATTTCAAAAAATCACTACAAATTTTCTTGTGTATCGCTATTTTGATACACTTCACGATTAAAGACACGTTTTACCTTTCCTCCTTGCTATTTTACACAACGCCGCTTCCGCTGATTGCACTTGGGTTGTTGTTTTTACTGTTATTTGTAAAGGCTTCCGCCAGAAAATACTATGTGATAGCTGCAGTTGTCATTGGCGGAATTTGGTTCACTAGAAGCTATACATTTTCGGCTAAAGTTGCTACTGAAAATGCTACGGAAGTTGTACTTTGGAATGGTTATCGACGTGCCAATTTTGAAGATGCTTTTGCAGAAAGTAACTCCATTCCTGATGTATTGGTGATGATTGAAGCAGATGAAAAAAACTATCAAAAAATTCGTGAAAACTATCCAAACTACCATTTTGAATTGACCGAAAAAGCGATTGGAATTTTTTCCAAAACGCCTGTACAAATTCACTCCAATATCAAAACAGAACAGCATGTTGTTGTGGTTCATTTTAGCACAAAAAACACAAATTTTTATGCCATAGATGTTTCTGCAGACTTGCGATTTTTTCGAAAAAACATGCTTCAAAGTGTGCTTTCTGAAATAAAAACAAGCGAAAAAAATATCATTTTGGGTGACTTTAATACACCTTTTGAGTCAATTTTCTTTGAAAATTTCAAAAAAAATTACCAACATGCATTTGCAGAAAAAGGCAACGGATTTCGAGAAACGTGGTTTTGGAACATTCCGCTCTTATCATTAGACCACATCTGGGTTTCCAACGATTTAGAAATTCTAAAAACGGAAAAAATAAGTACGTGGAAATCCGATCATTCCATGCTGAAAATGTACCTCAAAAATGAGTCCGTCAAAAAATAAATTTGGAAATTTAAAAAATCATATTCTATATTTGCAACCGTCGAAAAGCGACAGAAAAAATTAAGTAGTAACAAAAACGAAAACGTGCAAAAAGTAAAATTTACATATCGAAACAGTGTTGGAAACATTCCGATGCACGACTTGGGTTTTGCCAGTTGTACATTTCAATAGAAATATAACTCATTAATAAAAACCCGAGTCCAACAAAGGCTCGGGTTTTTTAATGCTCATTTTTTAAAAATATGCTCGCAAAAGCAACAAAACATATCGTAACAAACACTGTGAATGCACAGCTATTGTTCATTTTAGAACCAAACTATTCTTTGGGTTAAAAGAATATATACAACATTATCAAAGCTCGGTTCTATGGCAGAATCGGGCTTTTTTGTTTTATAACAACTTGAAACATAAAAATCGTGTAGCTACACAAAAAGAACAAATGAATTTAATCAAACAGATGGAGCGACTGTAAACTCGGGAGTGTGTTTTCAGTGCTAACTAAAAAGAATTTTTAATCATAAAAAAACAAACAATGCGACAAGAAAGACAAACACGCAGATTTAAAATTTTCACTGAAAATAACACTCAAAAAATACAGTCATGGAAACACAACATATACATCGAAAACACATTTCGAAATCCCGACGATTAAAGGAAAAATTAGCCGCAAAAGCAAAGGAAGCAGCATTACAAGAATGCTTACAAAAACATAACAAAGCAAAAAAAGTACTGTTTCCAGCATTGGTCGAAAAAATTTATGAAGGCAAAGAACGACTTGAGTATGAAAGTGGTTCGTTAGCTCATATCTTGGCAAATCAGTTCGGAGGGTTTCACAAGAAAAAGCAGTCACGCCGACGTGAAGCATTCAAAGAAATACTCTTGCATCTATACAAAAAACGTTGTACAAAGTTGCTGAGAAATGAGCATTACTTACGCGTAGTTTCACTAATTGCTTGGTTTAGCACTTCGGCAGTTCGCGATATCGCTACTTGGAAGCGAAATAGTCACAATGCAGACAAACAACTGAAAAGTATTATTACACACTGTTTTGTAACCTATGAAGTTCCTGCATTTATGTACGAAGCTTGGTTCGATTTCAATCGCAAACACATTTCTTGGTTTATCGATTTAGGACGTGGACAAAGTGTAAAAACACTTACCAAAGTGCCTGTACGATTAACGAAAAAAGGAGCACATCAATTTTTACAAGCTCCTGCCGAATACACCATTGAAATGGCATTGCGAAGAGCACAAGCCTTGGCTTTTGGAAACGATGAATTGCTAGCAGGACGCATTGCATGTACAAGATTGAGTAGAAATGGTTTTCGACACGAAACTTTCTGGGAAACGGTGATTCAGTTCTTGATGAAGCAAACGATGTTGGATTTCAATAAGATGGAAGAAATCATCGATTATTTGAACGATTGTATTCGCAACAATCCTGACTATTCTATCAAAGGACGCACCATTGCATCGCTTACCAGACAATCGGATGCATGGCATATAGAGCAAGCGATACACAATGCCAATAAGGTGGAAAAATTTACTTGGAAACCTACACTCGATACGTCTTTTTTTATGGCTAAAAAGAACGGAAGTGATGTAAAAAAATATCGTTTGTTCGAATTGTGCTCTTCGGAAGAGTTGATTAGAGAAGGACGAAAAATGAATCACTGTGTAGCTTCGTATGCGCGTTCATGCTGCGTAAAAGTAGCCGCGATATTTACGCTACGATGTGTTAGTTTTTCTAAAGGATTAGAAACTTTAGCAACGATTGAAGTTGATATCAAATCGCAGACTATCGTGCAAGCAAAAGCACGATTTAATCAGCCAATTTCTCCAATCGCCCAAAAAATAATGACAGATTGGGCAATGGAACACGAATTAAAAATCGGGAAATGGCTTTAAAATTTAAAAAATGGCAAAATTAAAATTACGAGGCAAAGACCTCATCGAAATAGGATATCCACAAAAAGGAAAAGCAATTAGCATCGCTATAGATGTCATGCTGAAAAACTTTAGACGCGAACGAAAAGACAAAGTATTACAGCGACTCAAAACAATTCTAAAAAATCCTGAAAAGTATCTAGGTGACGGAATTGTGGGCAAAATAGCGGAAGAATTGACAACGCCTGTACACGTGGAAGCACAACAATTAGCAACAACACGCGCACCGTTTACCATTTTTGGCGAAAACGGAATTGCAGACGAAGCAAAACATCAGTTGTACACCGCATTAAAATTACCAATTGCAAAAGCTGGCGCCTTAATGCCCGACGGACATTCGGGTTACGGTTTGCCAATTGGCGGTGTGTTGGCAGCAAAAGATGCGGTAATTCCGTATGGTGTTGGCGTGGATATTGGTTGCAGAATGTGTTTATCAATGTATGATATTCCTGCAAGTTATATAGACGGACATCGCGATAAGTATGTGAATATGTTGCAAGAACATACCAAATTTGGAAGTTACGAAACGCACAAGCGCATCAATGACCATGAAATCTTTGAGCGCTCGGAATTCAAAGACATTCCAACGGTAAAAAAACTGTTCAAAAAAGCATATACACAATTGGGTTCGTCAGGTGGCGGAAATCATTTTGTAGAATTTGGAATCGTTGAGATTTCGGATGAACACAACGAATTCAACATGCCTGTCGGAACATATTTGGGCATTTTATCGCACAGCGGATCACGAGGTTTGGGCGCAAACATTGCCAAGCATTATACAAAATTGGCAATGCAACAAACGCCTTTACCTGGAGAAGCAAAAAATCTAGCATGGCTCGATTTGAATACGCACGACGGACAAGAATACTGGCTCGCAATGAATTTAGCAGGCGATTACGCTTCGGCGTGTCATCATGATATTCACAAGCGTTTAGGAAAAGCGTTAGGAGCAAGACCGATAGCAATGGTGGAAAATCACCACAATTTCGCTTGGAAAGAAATGGTCTACGGAGAAGAATTGGTAGTACACCGAAAAGGAGCAACGCCTGCGCAAAAAGGCGTGTTAGGCATCATTCCAGGTTCCATGACAGCACCAGGATTCATTGTCAGAGGCACAGGAAACAAGCATTCGTTGCAATCGGCTTCACACGGAGCAGGACGACAATTGTCCAGACGAAAAGCCAAACAAACCATCACGCAAAGTGACATTAAAAAGCAATTAAAAGATTGTGGAGTTACGTTGATTGGTGGCGGCATTGACGAAGCGCCAATGGCATACAAAAACATTCATCAAGTCATGAGCAATCAAACGGAATTGGTGGAAGTTGTCGGAACCTTTACACCAAAAATTGTGCGCATGGAATAGTACACTTCGACAGGCTCAGTGTACGCTAGTTTGGCACAATGTACGTTGCTCCACTCAACGTAGGTTATACTGAGCTTGTGGAAGTAGAGTTGCGTCTTCACAAACATACTAGGGAAACTGCGGTTCTCAAGGTTTCTCTAGTATTTTAACAGAAGACCTAAGTTAATTATTGAAATAACAAAAAGAAATTTTAAACAAAATGGCAACATATACCAACGATATATTATACCTGCAGGCTTTGGATAGCTATTCGTATGATTTGGAGCAATGTGTGCAAAAATTGCAATACATTTTGGGTGGAGAAGATCACGCAGGAGCGAATTATTTGATGGGTAGAATTTACCACGAGCAAATGCGCGATTACCCAAAAGCAAAAGAGTATTATTTGCGTGCGTTGTGCATTGACCACGAATATGTGCAAACGTATTATTACTATCCGTTTTTATTGATTGATTTGTGTGATTATAAAGAAGCGGAACATGTATTGGAAGTTGGTTTTTCATTACCACAAACCGATAAAGCAAGTTTGTACTTTGCACAAGCATGTATACATGAAAAACAGGAACAATTCAAACAAGCTAAAAAAAGTTTGAAAGCTGCAAAACATGCGGCATTGAATACGAGTTTCAGATACTTTATTGACGAACAACTACGACGTATAGAAGAAAAAATAAACGTTGGAAAGAAGTCAAAAAAGAAGAAAGCAAAGCGGAAAAATAAAACAACTACCAACGTGAAATTTAATTCTCTGTTGGATTGATTTTTCGCTTGAAACAAGAGTCTAGAATCTTGAATCTAGACTCTTTTTTTATCTCTTATTTCTCAGCAATCCAGCAAAGGTCTTCTCCAATATAAATCATGGTTGGACAAAATGCTGTGATTAAAGTGACTGTAGTTGTTGTGGCAACTCCTCCTGTAGTTTGCTTAGCGTTCAACTTTGAAATAGAACGCTTTTGTAACTGCATTTTTTTGATACTTTTTTTCATCTTATTTCGTTTTTGGTTAGAAATGTTTGCGATACATCTATTCTTTATCATTGTAAAATCTCTATAGTATTGAGTGGCAAAATATTTTCTATAGAAAAACTTTATACAGAAAAGAAGTAAATGTGAGCATTTTAAAACATGAGGAAAGCAATAGTTGCTTCACTTTCCTCATGATCAACTTATTTTGCATCAGAAAGACAAACATCTTCGCCTCCTTGCATAAAAGATTTTGCCGTAATGGTCAATAATGAAGTTGTCCCTATTGTTGTAGTAGTTCCAATTCCACCTTTTACATTGTGCGCATTTAATGTAGAAATTGAGCGCTTTTTTAACTGAATTTTTTTCGAACTTTTTTTCATCTGTTGATTTTTATTTGGTTAATACGTTCTCTCCTAGAAGATTTACCTAAAATCACAGTATTACGTCAAAACACAATTGAATTCGTATCACAACATCTCCAACAAAAAATAATACTGATTTCTAGTTGTAAATCAAGTAGTAAGATATTTAATTATTTTCTGAAAAGAATGACCAATTCCTTACAAAACTGCCAGCAATCTGCGTTGAAAAATTAATTTATAATCTGAAAGGATTATTTAGCATGAGTTCGACTTAAGAAATCACTATGTAATTCATAATTCGGTGATAAACAACTAATTGTCAGTTCGAGCGCAGTCGAGAAAAGCTAAGAATTGATTATTTCAAAAGAATCTCATGAGTTACTCGGTATCTACGATAATGCTCGATTTGACGTTGAGTATAATCTATTAGTAATCAGTCATATCATAAAAATAGTTATATCGAGCTCACGTTATTTAAGAAAGATATCGCGCTTTTATTTAACTCATTCGTTCAAATTTTGCCACCAATTTATGAAACGTGTCAACATACTTATTGATTTTTTCTGCATCTTTTTGTGAGTTCAAAAAAGGTTTCCGACTTCCAGTAATCATGACATCAGCAGACAAACGTCCATCCATATCTTCAATGTTTACTTTTGTATATGGCTGAAATTTTTCACAAGCTGTATTTTTCAATTTTGTGGAAAGTCTAGCAAATTCAGCAGTTGGAAACTGATTGGAAATCTCTAAAGTTTTCAAGCCGGTAAGTGTAGATAACGGCTCAAGACTTTTATCTGCAACCTGAATAGCCATCAAACTCAATACCTTTAATTTTGTTAAGGAAGATATAGGCTTCAATGTAGAAATTTTCCAGTTTGAATTCATGCCTCCAGAAATTTTCAACGCTTCCAAAGATGTCGCTAGCGAAAGTTTTTCTAGCGAATTAACTTTGGCGAAATCTTCTAAGTGTAATCTTTTTAATTTAAAATTTTTACTAAAATCCCAAAAATCCAATGCTTTCGAATTCCAATTCACTACAACAGTCTCAACATCAGTGAGTGTTTCCAATAGCGAAAGGTCTTTACAGTTGCATGCATACAAATTCAAAAAAGTAGGAGCAATTTCTGAAATGATACTTTCAAACGTTTTCTGATTTAGATTCACCAGCCAAACCTCTTCAAAATTGAACTCAGGCAAATACGATAAACCAACAGTCTTATCACTAATGCTAATGGCTTTCGTATTTTTATCTACGTTAGCTAAATCATACGTGATTTTAGGTTTATTATATGAAAATTCTGTGTTGATGGTCATCCAAAAAAGAGTATTATTCTTGCCATTCTGCAATAAACAAATTGGTGTCTCTTCCACCGCCGTTATTTCGGTTGGATGAAAAAGCCAATTTCTTTCCGTCGTTTGAAAATACTGGAAAGGCATCAAATGTTTCTCCATGTGTGATGCGCTCTAAGCCAGTTCCGTCAATGTTAATCATGTATAAATTGAAAGGAAATCCGCGCTCACTTTCATGATTGGATGAGAAGATAATTTTTTCTCCAGAAGGATGAAAAAATGGACTCCAATTGGCGTTTCCTAAGTCGGTTAGTTGTCGTAAATCGCTTCCGTCGGCATTGCAAATGTACAACTCCATTTGAGTAGGTTGTACCAAACCTTCTGCCAAAAGCTCTTTATATTCTTTGATTTCTTCTTTGGTTCTAGGACGCGACGAACGGAAGATAATTTTTGTACCATCTGGTGAAAAGAAAGCACCGCCGTCATAACCCAATTCGTTGGTAATTTGCTTTACGTCTGAGCCGTCTAAATTCATGGTGTACAATTCCAAATCGCCACTTCGCGTTGAGGTAAATACAATTTTATCTCCTTTTGGCGACACGGTTGGCTCTGCGTCGTAGCCTACTTCATTCGTCAATTGTTTTACAATATTTCCTTCCAAATCTGCCACAAAAATGTCAAACGAATCGTACACAGGCCAAATATACTTTCCGTTTTTACGCAACGGTACATCTGGACATTTTTCATCTACCAAATGCGTTGAAGCGTAAATAATATGTTTATTGTCTGGCAAAAAATACGAACAGGTAGTTCTTCCTTTTCCCGTACTTACCATTGGCGGCATGGTATCTTTAAACGTATCGTCAATATTCATCAAAAACATCTGGTCGCAAGACACATTCCATTTTGCATTGTTCGATTGAAATACCAATTTTTGGTCGTCAAAACTCCAATATGCTTCTGCATTATCGCCACCAAACGTTACCTGACGGATATCTTTAAAATATTTTTCTTCAGGATAAATTAAAGGATTCTTCTTACAGGAAAAAAAAGCCAAACAAGCTATTAAAACAAAAATACGTGTCATAAGTACTTAATATTTTGATAATTTTGCACAAAAATAATGTCTTATGTCTAACAAACCAGTATTTATAATTCTTTTTTTAGCATTTCTAATCGCTTGTAAAACAGAACGTCCTATCGAAAACCATATCAAAGAAGATATTCAGGTATTAGCAAACGATTCGTTGCAAGGAAGAGCCACAGGATCAGAAGGAGAAATTTTAGCAGCCTCATACATCGCGAATCGATTTAAAGAATTGAACATTCAGCCGAAAGGTACCAACGAATATATTCAGGCATTTACATTTACACCGAAAACAGATCCACACGCAGAAATTAAATATGGAGAAGGAAGTAACGAAACGTCAATCACGGGTAGAAACGTTATCGGATTTATTGACAACAAAGCTGAAAACACCATCGTCATCGGTGCGCACTACGATCATTTAGGCATGGGACAAGATGGTTCGTTGTACAGAGGCGAACCTGCAGTACACAATGGTGCAGACGACAATGCAAGTGGTGTAGCTGTGATGCTGTATTTGGCAGATAAATTAAAAGAAAACAATACCAACAATAATTACCTATTCATCGCTTTTTCGGGAGAAGAAATGGGCTTGCTAGGTTCTAACTATTTTGTAAAAAATCCAACGATTGATCTTTCTACAGTGAATTATATGGTGAATATGGACATGGTTGGTCGTTTAAAGAAAAACAAATCGTTGGCAATTTACGGAACAGGAACATCACCAATTTGGGAAGAAGTGACTGCAAACGCAAATTCGCAAGAAACATTTCAACTAAAACTTGACCCTTCTGGTGTTGGTCCGTCAGATCATACGTCGTTTTATTTGCAAGACATTCCGGTGTTGCACTTGTTTACAGGACAACATGTAGATTATCACAAACCTTCTGACGATTTTGAAAAGCTGAACTACGACGGAATGGTACAAATTGCCAATTACATTTACGATATTATATCAGACGTTAATTCACAAGGAAAAATTGAATTCACCAAAACTGTCAACGAATCAGATGATACACCACGATTCAAAGTTACGTTAGGCGTGATTCCAGATTACTTATTTGATGGAAAAGGAATGCGTATTGACGGTGTCAGCGAGAATCGTCCTGCACAAAATGCGGGCTTACAAAAAGGTGATGTCGTAGTACAATTGGGCGATTTTGAAGTTACGGACATGAAGACATATATGAAAGCACTTTCAGAGTTTGAAAAAGGAAGTTCAACTATCGTAAAAGTTAATCGTAATGGAGAAATTATAGAAGCTGAAATTACTTTTGACAAAGACAAGTAAAAGTTAAAACTTTCAAAATACATGGTACTTTTCTGTAGTTTTTTGTTATTTTCAAGAACTTAACCAAAATTAAAGATCATGAAAAAACAAATCTTACAAGTAAAAGGTGCTGTAAAACTCACGAAAAAAGAACAACAATTTATCAACGGAGGAAATCCGGTCGGTGTTTGTGACGGAAATGGAAGTTGTCCTCCAGGATATGTATGTATTGGTTATTTGTGTTACGCTGATGACGGTGGTAATCCAAATCCAGGAGGCGGCTGTAATGAGCCAACGCGTATATGCGAACTTCCAGAAACAGGCTGTGGCTGTGTTTATTTATAAATCCCACTTAAAAATTATACAAAAGAGGCTTTGTGCCTCTTTTTTTATTCTTGAATCTCAATGGTTCGAGTTGCTTCATTGCCCAATGCATCTACAACAGTAATTGTATGAACACCTACATTGGGCTTAATTTCTAGTTCGTGAATGGTTTCGGTTTCACCTAAAAAAGTTTCATCCAAATACCAAAATACTTTAGTATCGGGAATGGAATGCGCCAATCGGAACACCACACCGTTGATGTTTCCGTCAAAATCTTTTGGGAGAAATACTTTGGTGTTTTTTTCAGGATACAGAAAATCCATCGTTTTTTGAAAAGCGGTGGTACAATCATTTCTGAATGGCGGCAAGGTTTTGTACAACGGATTTTTATGCTGATAATAATATTCCATCAGCGGCGGCAACACAAACCAACTTTTATGTACCATTTGGTTCAACGGCTGACAAGACGAATTGACTTGATAACGCTCGTCCAAATCCAAATGTACCAAAACGTGATACGGACAGGGTTTTGTTTTAAGTCCGCTTCTTGGAATGAATTGTTGTTGCTTTTCCACACACAAATCCGAAGCTCGGTAACCACTTTGTGCACAGATTTCTACTTCTACCAATTCATCATAAGGAATATCAAACCATTCGCTTTTTGGGAGCATGTCAAAAACATCAAATAAAATTGGCGCGGCAGTCACTGTACCAATCAATCCTGGGCGACCTTCGCCATCGGCATTTCCTACCCAAACGCCTACTACATAATCTTTTGTTGTTCCAATTGCCCACGCATCTCTAAAACCAAAACTGGTGCCTGTTTTCCAAGCAATTTGTTTGCTAGAATCGAAAAACTCCCAATTTTCTTCACCTTCTGGGCGATTGACTTCTTTTAGCGATTCGTAGGTTTTATAAATAGCACCTGCGTCAAAAATGGTTTTTTCTGCGGAAAGCGTTCCAAAATCTACAGTTGAATTGTTTAAAAAAGACGGTTCACAAAATTCATTCGTAAAATACTGACTCGAATTTTCACCAAAATGTGTCAAGGTTGACGAAAAGCCTGCGTAGGTTCTGCACAAATCCCACAAGTTGCTTTCTGCGCCACCAAGTATCAAGGAAAGTCCATAATGATCGGCAGACTGCGATATGTCTTTTAGGTGTAATTTTTGTAAATAGTAATGAAATTTCTCCAAGCCATATTGCCGCAACATACGCACTGCAGGCACATTTAACGAACGCGACAACGCACGTTTTGCAGTCACGGCACCATCATACGTTTCTTTAAAGTTTTTTGGGTTGTAGTTGCCAATTTGCGTCGGAACGTCTACAACGAGTGTATTTGGAAGTAAATCGCCCGCATCAAGCATGGCAGCATATAAAAACGGCTTCATAATGCTTCCGGTACTTCTCGGTTTGTGAATAATATTGACGTCTTTTTGATGCCTTCTATCGGTTGGCGTATTGCCCACATACGCCAAAACTTTTCGGGTTTTTACATCCAATACAAGTACCGCAGCGTTATAAATTTGATTTTGTTGCAATTCATTGTAATGTCGGGCAACAATGGCGTTGGTTTCCTGTTGTAGATATGATGCTACCGAAGTTTGTACACGTTGTCCTTTGTGTGTTTCCGCAACTTTATTCAATAAATGTGTTGCCGTTTGTGGTAAAGCAAAGGGTTTTTGCGGTAAGGGTTCTTCAATTGCTAATTGATAGGTGAGATCATCAATAATTTCTTCATCGAGTAGCTTCTTTAACAAGCGATTGCGTTTCTTTTTTAAACGAATTTGATTCTTTCCAGGATATATCAAACTTGGTGCGTTTGGCAATACAGCAAGCGTTGCATTTTCTGCCCACGAGAGTTCTTGCGGTCTTCTCCCAAAATAGCGCCAAGCAGCTGCGTCTAGTCCAACGACATTTCCGCCGAAAGGTGCATGCGAAGCATAGAGTTTTAAAATTTCATCTTTGGAAAGTCGAAACTCCAATCGTGTTGCTAAAACAAGTTCTATAGCTTTTTCAAAATACGTGCGATTTTTTCCTTTTCGGGATAGGCGAATCACTTGTTGTGTGAGTGTGCTTCCGCCGCGTTGCACTTCGCCCGACGTCATGTTTTGCCACAAGGCTTTTGCAATAGAAACAGGATTGAATCCAGGGTGACTGTAAAAATACGCGTCTTCAAACTGAATAATGCAGGTTTTAAATTTTTCAGGAACGGAATCCAATTGCGGAAAACGCCATTGTCCATCATCGGCAATTTTTGCGCCTAATAAAAGTCCTTCACGACTTTCAATGACCGTAGATGTAGGAACGTCAAACAACGTTTTTGGCAGACAGAAATAGTAGGCAATCAACAAAACGATGAGGATTGCTGTTTTTATTTTGTTTCGCCGTATTTTTTTGATGATATATGAACGCAAAGCATTTTTCAATTTAAGAACGCTTGTCAAAACCATACTCACGCTCCACTTTACAAATTTTCACATGGTAATGCGCATACCAATCTCGGATGCCTTTTTGTTGCGCAATCACATGTTCAGTATGCTGTTTCCATTGCTGAATGGCTTCCAAACTTTCCCAATAACTTACAGTAATTCCAACAGTGTTTCGGGCACTTTCTATTCCGAGAAATCCTTTTTGTTGTTTCGCTAAAGTTTCCATTTCTGCTGCCATTTCTGCATAACCTTC
The DNA here is from genome assembly GCF_003054265.1 of Kordia periserrulae. GTDB lineage: Bacteria > Bacteroidota > Bacteroidia > Flavobacteriales > Flavobacteriaceae > Kordia > Kordia periserrulae. The sequence continues at coordinate 300,514 of NZ_QBKT01000006.1, forward strand.
TAAAGTTGAGGTTTGAATCGACGTAAAAATAACGGCGTAATACGGTTTGAAAGATTCGTTCATTATTTCACCACTTCAATCCATTGTCCTTTGGTGCGTACAAAGAAATCATTATCATACATGGCTTCTGCTTGCACACCTGGCAAATAGTATTTTCCTAAATAGGAAGCATTCAACAACACATTAAACGTTTTGGCTTTTCCGCGTGGCAAATCAAAATAGAAATTCACGCGGTCGTCGCGAATGTCGGTATGTCTGGCTTCGCTGGAAGGCGTATTTCCGTAATCGGTAAAACGTGTATTGACAATTTCCCAACCTGAAGGGAAAATCTCTGTCAAGGCAATATCGCCTACAAACTCAGGTTTATCGTTGGAAACTGTTACCGTTGCCATAAAATCTGTTCCTTGCGTTAATTGAGACACGTCAATGGCGTTTCCTGCTTTGTCTTTATAGGTAATGCGAATGCTGAGGTTGCGCTTTTCAGCCAATTCTTCGCCCAATGGTAATTTTCCGGTATTTAACACACGTACAAACAATACATTGTCTTCTTCATTTGTAATTTGAAGTGTATTTGTGCCTTTTTGAATGTCTAAATCGCGTTGTGCGATGGCTTTTGTGGTTTGTATGTTTTGCTGATTTTTTCCGTTGAGCGTGAATGCTGTTTTTACATTTTTACCACCATTTTGCAATACCATTTTGCCCATTGCTAACAAACAATACGCTGTAGTTTGTGTACTCATCCAATCGTTTGATGATAATTCTTTTGCGATGGTTTTTGCTACATCAATTGCTTTAGGATCGTTCATGATGACTAAGGTTTCCATTGCCATTGCACGATTTCTGTTGACAGAACCGTACGTGTAATCGTAACGCGCGTTGGAAGGTGCAAAGTCAATAGTGGCTGTTTTTGCTATTTGTTCCGCTGCTTCTTTTTGCGAAGCCAATGCATACGCTGCTGCCAATCGCCATTTGGCATCGTTTGATAGGTTTGCCGTTTCGCGCAATCGGTTCATAGACGCTAAATCTGGATAACCAGCCAATGCTAAGGTGTACAAACGATACGCTTGCGTAACATCGGAATGATATCTGTCGCCAGTTCGCCATGTTCGCGCAGCATTTTGCTGATATTTAATCCAATTACTCATAAATGTTAGTGGCAAAATGTACCCTTTCTTTTCAGCTTCAATCATAAAATGACCGGCGTAATTGGTTCCCCAATCATCGACTGCATTTTCGCCAATCCAATAGCTGAGTCCGCCGTTTGGTCGTTGAAAATGTGCCAAACGCTTGATGCCTTTTTCTATATTTCGGTTGATGTCGCCTTTCTTTAACGCTGTTAAATCAAAAATATCTGCCAAATACAATTGTGGAAATACACTCGATGTAGTTTGCTCTACACAACCGTGCGGATAGCGAATCAAATACTCCAAACGCGCCGTAAAATCCATTGGCGGTAAGGTTGAAAGTTCAACAGTTGCAGCGTTGGTTCCTGCCACGCCAAAGGTGTCAAACGAAAGCGTTTCTGTACCTTTTCCTTGTAACGTGATTTCGTGAATTTTTTTGGAAATCGGATTTGGATTTTCTACATCCAATTCGACTTCATACGATGCTTTTTCGCCATTTCCAGACGCTACCACTTCAATGGTTTGAATGCCTTTTACTTCGCCAACTTCCAAATCAAAATACACCATTTTTTCATCAGGTTTGCTAAAGTTGAGCGATTTTGTATTGCTTCCTACCACGGAGATTCCATTTTGTAATTTCAGCGAAAGCGATACATTTTTCACCTTATTTTCCATGGCAAAAACCGTGACAGGCAAGGTTACTTTTTCGCCTGGACTGAGTTTTCTAGGTGCGGTTGCCAACACCATTAACGGTTTTTTCACTTGCGAAGATTGTTCCGCATTTCCGTAGGCTTCTGTTTTTGGGTTTCCAGCCACCACCATTGTGCGCACGGCACCAATATAATTTGGCATGTCAATTTCGTGCGATTGGGTTTGTCCAGCCTTCAATTCAAAAGGGCCTAAATATTTTACGACAGGCTTGAAACGATTGGCTTTTTTGTTTTTAGCACCATTTCCGCCATCGCCACCACCAATAGCAAATACTTGATCAATATCGCCGCTGAACGCGCCAATGATATCATCATAAATGTCCCACGTACGCACGCCCAATGCTTGTCGTTGGTAAAATACATCCCACGGATTTGGTGTTTTGAAGCGTGTTAAATCTAACAGACCTTCATCCACAACCGCAATGGTATAAGTCATTGCTTTTTTGTTTTCTTCGCTCACTTTTACGGTAAAGGTTTGTTCTGGGCGAAGTGTTTCCGGAACTGAAATTTTAGGTTTGAGAATGGTCACAGGGTTTTCCACCATGATTGGAATGACACCGTAGAGACGAATTGGCAAATCGTTGGAAACATTGTCGTGTTTTTGCACCAGTGAAATGTTTACAAATACATTCGGCGCCATTTCTTCTGTAATTGGAATGGTAGTCGTTGTTTGTTCTTGCGATGTTTTTACCCATTTTGTACTCAAAACTTCTGTACCATTTTCCACACTTACCAAGGCACGTCCGCCTTTTCCAGATGGGAAAGTAATGGTAGCCTGTTCACCAACATTATAGGTTTCTTTGTCTGCCGCAAAAATCAGCATTTTGGCAGATTCGGAATTGGCGTCATTGCTTCTGCGCCACCAATTTTTGTAGAAATACGCCGTTCTTCCTGTTGCATGTCCGCTCACAGGATCGGAGATGTGAATTAAGTAACGTCCGCGATTTTCATCAGGAATGTTGAGTTTAAAACTTCCTTTTCCGTTAGTGTCTGTATTGATGGTAAAGGTGCGATAGCGTTCGTGATAGTTGTCTCCTGTGTACGATGATAAGTCTTCATACGACGAACTCCACCACCAACGCCAATTGATTTCGTAGATTTTTACTTTTAATCCGTTGCGTTTGATTGGATTTCCGCGATCGTCCACTGTCACAATTTCAAAGACATTGTCTTCATCGGTGTAAAAAGAGCCGTATTGTTTTGGTGTAGGCGATTGCAATCCGACAAAGGATGTGTACGGTGCAAAATCTTTAGAAAAAGCATCAATAGAGAAATCGCCGCCATTTTCAAATACGCGCGTTAGGAACGAAGCACGCAACATGCCTGGTGCTTGTTTTTCCACGTTAATTTTCTTTGAAATATTAACAATTCCTTCCTCATTAAGTTGTCCTTTGAACATCACAAACTCTTCCGCATTGAATCTTCGCGTTGGATCGTTGAATTCGTAGTTTGGAAATTTTTTGAACGATGTTTTTGTGCTGGTCAAACGTACATTGACTTCTGCTTTTAGGTTTTTTGCTGGCGCTCCGTGCAGCCAATTTGCTTTCAGTGTACCTTCAATCGGACGAGAATTTGCTAAGATTTCATCTTCAAAATCAATAGCAATTTTTAAGCGATTTGGCTTTACCGTTTCAACTTTAAGCGTTTTATAGAAGTTAACGCCGCCGACACTTACATTGGCTTCCCAATTTCCGGTAGGTGCTTCTCTATCGGTTGCCACCGTAAATTTGTAAAAGTTGTTGACGCCTTGCGTTTGGATGTTTTTATACACCAATTTGCCACGCGCATCCGAAACTTCCATTTTTACAGGATGATTTTCTGGAAGCGGATTTCCAGCATCATTCAAAACAAAAGCTAAGTGTAACGAGTCGCCAGGACGCCAAACGCCGCGTTCGCCATAAATATAACCGTTGATTCCTTTTTTGATTCGTTTTCCAGCAACATCAAATTTACTCATGGAAAGCGAGCTGTTGTCATTGAGTTTTATATACGTAATTTGATTGCCTTTGGAAACCGTTGCAAAGTAGGCGTTTTTGTCCGCATCAATCGTTGTTAAACCTTCGGCATCTGTTTGTTTGGAAGCAATTTCTTGTTGCTGAAAGTTGTAGAGCGTGACTTTCGCATTGCTCACAGGATCGGTGGAAAGAATGTTGCTTACCGCAAAATAATACGATTTATTTTCGCCGCTTTTTACAATCACACCCAAATCAGATGCTAAGATATTTGTGGTCAAAAAACGCTCAGGCTGATAATACGATTCCGTACACGGATTGTCGCGATCTCTCCAGTTGTAGCGATAGTTTCGGAAGCCATATATTTTGTTATCCCAATAATCTTCTTCGTTTTCGTCTTCATCTTCTCTATTTTGATAGTAATTGTCACGTGAGCGTGAAGTATCTGCTGAAGCAACATCGCCTGCTTCACATGTATAGAGCGAATATTCTTTCGTAAAACTAATTTCTACTTGATAGATAGCACCAGGTTCCGCTGTGAAAAATTTGGACAAATCAATTCCGTAGGTTTTCCATTGTCCGTCATTTTCGGTTTTGTTTTCAATCAGATTGATGGTTTTTTTGGCAATGCGTCTTCCGACTCTTCGAATGCTGTATCGATCAAGATCACTGATGCTGTTATCTTGTAAAAACTGCAACACATTGTCTTGGTATATTTTAATAATTCGCACATCAACCGAATGCAAGTTCATCGCTTGAAAGTTGTACGTTAAATTTTTGGAGTTTGGTAAAATAACGCCTTTACTTACGGCTCTAATTTGTGGTTTTTGCTGTTCAAACGTGATGCTTTTGGTAAGTCCTTTTTTGAGTTTGAAGTCTTCTTTGTTTTTGATACCAGGAAATATTTCAAGCGTTGTAGAGCCTTTGATTCGGTTTTTTGGATAAATGTTTAACATGTTGCCATCCGTAGCGTAGGTAATATCTTTTTGATTTTTGAGAGTTACCAATCCTGCAAAATTTTGATTTTTAAGCAGCGGATCGGTAAAGTTGATGCTTACTTTCTGCTCAGGATTTTGCGAAACGGTTACGTCTAGAATGGAAAAATTATTTTTTCCAGGAATGATGTAGTTTGAAGTTCCTTTCGCTTTTGCGCTAATCGGTGTTCCTGTCCAACTAATTTTTATTTCCGAATCTTCTTCCTGTCTGTTGATGCTGTCTATTGTAAATTCATACGAGGTATTGCTGAGCAGTGATTTTTCCCATTTGATATTGAGTGCTTTTCCGTTTTGCGTAGCTGACAGTAATTCTGAGAGTTTTTCTGTCGGAACAACATCCGCGGCGCGCAAGGTTCCGTTTAAATACTGCCATTCTTTTGAATACGATTGCAAATCGTTGGTAACGACCGAAAAGTTCGGCTCTACTGTTTTAAAGACAAAGGTGTACGTGTGGAATTCTTTGGGTACATCTTCATACAAATCTTTCAATTTCACCGTAACCGAATATTCTGTGTCTGGTTGCAGATTGCCTTCTGGCTGAAAGCGCAAGGTTTTATTGTTTTGAACTAATAGTTTTCCGCTAACGTTTGGACTGATGGTTAATACGTCTTTTGTGATTTCGCCTGCATCGCCAGTATCGGGCAATTGTTTTTGAAGTCCAATAATAATCGGCTCGGTCACAGAAACGGTTCCGGCAGTTGTTTGATAGATGTAGTCTTTGAATTCGAAAATATTGTCTGCTTCCGAGCTTCCTGAATTACAAGAAACGAAGCTGAGAATTACTCCCAAAAGGATAAAAAAAGTACAGTTGCGCATGATGGTTTTTGAGGTAATGTAGACAGATTTTCTCATAATTTAGGTATTGTTTGCGTATTCGTTGTAGTGTATTTAGTAATCGTTCGCTCTCAGCTAGTATTCGTTGTACTCGATAATCGAGATTAAAAATGCTCCGACGCTTACGTTGAAATGTTTTTAATAGTTTCTACTAGATGCTTCATAAGCTTGTCCCGAAGTAAGTTACTCATCTTTGTAAATTCCGATAGTTATGGTTCCTTTTTCATCCACCATAGCTCTGTACATGCCTGGAGTGTTGAATTCGGCAACCAAATTTCCTTTTACATCTATGGCAATGATTCCGCCATCGCCGCCCATGTTTTTGAGTTTGTTTTGGATGACTTCTTTGGCTGCATCTTGCAACGACATGTTTTTGTATTCCATCATGGCAGAAATATCGTGTGCTACAGCGGCTCTGATAAAATATTCACCATGTCCCGTTGCTGATACTGCACAGGTTTTGTTGTTGGCATAGGTTCCTGCACCAATAATTGGCGAATCTCCAACGCGATTCCACTTCTTATTGGTCATTCCGCCTGTAGACGTTCCTGCGGCAATGTTTCCATCTTTATCTAGTGCCACACAACCCACAGTTCCGTATTTGTAATCTTTGATATATGGATCGATGTAAGCAGCTTTGTCTTTGTCTCCTTCTTTGGCTCTTTGAAGTGAATTGTATCGTGCTTCTGTGTAAAAATAACTGGTGTCTACAACTTCCAAACCTTGCGCTGCGGCAAATTCTTCCGCACCTTTTCGTGCCAGTAATACATGGTCAGAGTTTTCCATAACTTTTCGTGCCGCAGAGATAGGATTTTTAAGATTGGTCACACCAGCAACCGCGCCTGCATTTAACGTTTTTCCTTCCATGATAGAAGCATCCAATTCGTTTTTACCATTGTTTGCGAAAACCGCGCCTTTTCCAGCGTTGAACAAAGGTGAGTTTTCTAAAATATGAATGGTTTGCTCTACAGCATCCAAACTAGAACCACCATTATTTAAAATTTCATATCCTTTTTTTGCTGCTTTTTCAAGCATGGCTTTGTATTCAGCTTCTCTTTCGGGCGTCATGTTTTTCTTTAAAATAGTTCCTGCACCACCGTGAATGACCAATCCGATACTATTTTTGGAAGTTTTATCAGTTGTCGTGGTTTTTTCTGTTTTTGGAGTGTCCGTGCAGTTATAGAATAGAAAAGCAATTGCTAAGAATACAAGGGTTGTTTTTTTCATTTTGAGAAAAGGGATTAATTTAAGTGCTTTAAATGTACATAAATTAGTGAAGCAAAACAGTTTGTTTTTCAGATATTTATTCACAAATACTCATAAAAAATGCTCCAAAAATAGACTTTGGAGCATTGAAATTATTCTTTTCTAAAAGATATGTCAGGTTCCTATAATGGGCAAGGACTATTAATGGATTCTTGACAACCTAAATCCCAAGATGGTTCACATTCGCATGCTGTGTACAATTCACTATACCACGTACATTGACGAATGTCCCAAGTAAAGTAACAATCTTTAATATTGATAGTTAATGGAACTGGAATCGGCTCTTGTGCACCACCGCTCAATTTGGAGATGGATGCTTTTTTAAGTTTTAACGTTTTTAGATTCTTTTTTTTCATGATTAGTATGTTTTTAGTTAACGAGAAAAAAGATAGTTAATAATACAATCAACAAATTACGGTTTTGCCTTACTTAACACTTATGCATTAAGACGCGCATTTAATCCATTTGGACTTGTAAATTTCAATAGTGTACACTTTCGTGGGAATTGGGAAAGCAGCTAAAAAATGCGTAATTTTAAGCTTTAAAACTTTAAAGAATCATGGCAATACAAAAACCTTTCAATCTTAACCAATGGATTGAAGAAAATAGAGATTTATTAAAACCTCCTGTAGCAAATAAAAACTTATACAAAGACGCTGGCGATTATATTGTGATGATTGTAGGCGGACCAAACGCTCGAAAGGATTATCACTATAACGAAACAGAAGAATTATTTTATCAATTAGAAGGCAACATTGAAGTACATGTGCAAGAAGATGGCGTAAAGAAAACCATGAAACTAGGTCCTGGCGATATGTATTTGCATCCGGCTGGCGTACCGCATTCTCCAGTGCGTTTTGAAAATTCTATAGGATTGGTGGTTGAGCGCAAACGAAAAGGAACCGATTTGATGGACGGCTTGCAATGGTATTGCGACAATTGCAATCATAAATTGTACGAAGTTCGCTTTCCGCTAAATGATGTCGAAGTAGACTTTCTAAAACACTTTAAACATTTCTACTCTTCAAAAGAGTTGTTGACGTGTGATAATTGTGGACACGTAATGCCTGTAGACGAACGATTTACTGCCGATGAAGAATAGCAAATTTTTTCTGTTGATTGCCGTTTTAATATTGAGCTATTCGTGTGAACCAAAATTAGCGGCAGAAGCAATTATTGAAAAATCGTTGGAAAAAGCACATGGCGGTAAAGCTACTTGGGAAGCTGTACAAAGGCTAGTGTACAAGAAAACGACGACGTTATATGATGCTGAAAAAAATAAAGAAAGTGAAATCACAAAAACATTTTACAATACCTTACAGCCTACATTTACTTCCAGCATGCTTTGGACAGAAGCTGGCGTAGAAAAAAGAGTCGTTTATGATGGAAACGAAATTGATGTTTTTGAAAATGAAGTTGCTATTACTGATACAACAATAATAGCAAAAGCGTTTGAAGAAATAAAAGCGGCGCAATTTGTATTGTGGCAACCGTATAAATTATTGACAGATGATGTTGTGCTAACAAATGAAGGAATTGTGCGATTGGAAGATAAAATGCCCGCCTATAAAATAAAAGCAGTGTACCCGAACAGCGATACTATTTGGTGGTTTTATTTTGACACAACTACATTTTTATTGAAAGAAAACCTTATCCAACACAGTCCTACGACGTACAGTCAAATTGTAAATATGGAGCAAGAGGAAAAAACAGGTTTGCGATTACACAAAAAGCGTAAAAGTTATAAAGTGGATGTAGCGAAAGATACCAAATATCTTCGTGCGGAATACACTTATACAATTATAGATGTGAAATATTAAAACAATCTTAACCAAAACAATAGATTGACATAATTATCTTATCTTCGCAAAAATTTAACAAAAGAACTAAAAAAAGTTATAAATATATGGAAGCAGTGACTACTGATTTTGGAATCAAAGAAGCTTTAGCAACGCTAGGCTTACAAGATATTAATGAAGGAACATCCACAGGATCCAACAATTTTTCTAACGGAGAATTGATCGAATCGTATTCTCCAGTAGACGGACAATTGATTGGAAAAGTAAAATCAACCACTAGAGAAGATTACGAAAAAGTAATGGAAGCTGCTACTTCCGCTTTTAAAACATGGCGTGTAATGCCAGCACCACAACGCGGCGAAATTGTACGTCAGTTTGGAGAAAAACTAAGAGAAAAGAAAGAAGCACTTGGAAAATTGGTTTCCTACGAAATGGGGAAATCGTACCAAGAAGGCTTGGGTGAAGTACAAGAAATGATAGATATCTGTGATTTCGCAGTTGGTTTGTCACGTCAATTACACGGATTAACGATGCACTCTGAGCGTCCTGGACACAGAATGTACGAACAATACCATCCATTAGGCGTTGTTGGTATCATTTCAGCATTCAATTTCCCAGTTGCCGTTTGGGCATGGAATACGGCGTTGGCATGGATTTGTGGTGATGTGTGCGTGTGGAAACCTTCTGAAAAAACACCTTTATGTGGTGTGGCTTGTCAAAACATTGCGGCAGAAGTTTTTGCTGAAAACAACTTGCCAGAAGGAATTTCTTGTTTGGTGAATGGTGATTATAAAGTGGGAGAGTTTTTATCAAAAGACACCCGAATTCCATTAGTTTCTGCAACAGGATCCACTCGAATGGGGAAAATTGTAGCAAAAGAAGTGGCTGGCCGTTTAGGAAAATCATTGTTAGAATTAGGAGGAAACAACGCAATTATCGTTACGCCTGATGCAGACATCAAAATGACCGTAATTGGTGCTGTTTTTGGTGCTGTTGGAACGGCAGGACAACGTTGTACATCTACTAGAAGATTGATTATTCACGAATCAATCTACGATAAAGTAAAAGATGCAGTTGTGGCTGCATACGGACAATTGCGCATTGGAAATCCGTTAGATGAAAACAATCATGTAGGACCGTTAATTGACAAAGATGCTGTAAAAATGTACGAAGCAGCATTGGAAAAAGTAGTCGCAGAAGGAGGAAATATTGTGGTTGAAGGAGCTGTATTAGAAGGCGAAGGATATGAAAGCGGTTGCTACGTAAAACCAGCGATTGCAGAAGCTGACAATTCTTTCGAAATTGTACAGCATGAAACATTTGCACCTGTATTATACTTATTAAAATACAGCGGCGATGTTACCAACGCGATTGAAGTACAAAACGGAGTAGCACAAGGATTATCGTCTGCAATTATGACCAACAATTTGCGTGAAGCAGAACGTTTCTTAAGTCATGCAGGTTCTGACTGTGGAATTGCCAATGTAAATATTGGAACGTCTGGAGCAGAAATTGGTGGTGCTTTCGGTGGAGAAAAAGAAACTGGTGGCGGACGCGAATCTGGCTCAGATGCTTGGAAAGTCTATATGCGTAGACAAACCAACACCATCAACTACACAACTGAATTGCCACTAGCGCAAGGAATCAAGTTTGATTTATAAAAAACTTTTTATCATATAAAAATCCGCTTCAACTACGAAGCGGATTTTTTTGTTTAATTTACACACATAACGCAAGGGTCACATAACATTGGAGAATTACTTGAGTAATCACATTCTGCGTAAACTTGTTGTCCTTGACATTGTTGTTGCCACCATGGAATATTTCCGCAAGGATTGTCAGAACCTCCGCAAAGAGCTCTTTGTTCTTTTTTGCTTACTATTTTTAGGCTTTCTAATTTTAACATTTTTGATAACATGCTTCTTTTTTTAAAAATTTACACACATAACGCAAGGGTCACACGCCATTTGACCAAATGGATCTGCACATAATGCATAAGTCCTTCCACTTGGGCAATCTGGTTGATACCAATATGGAGTTTCACCGCAAGGATCTTCATTATAACCTCCGCCAATGGTTCTTTGTTTGTTTTTACTTAACTCTTTTAAATTCTTTAATTGTCTAATTTTTGATAACATAATTCTTTGTTTTAATAAATTACAGTACCAAAATACAATTAAATGTAAATAAAAACTTACTTTTTATATTTTTTTAACAGAAAATTATTACAATTTTGAAGCGTGTTATGTGAAGTTGAATCAAGTTCAACATTCCGTTATGTATAGATTCCTACCTTCGCAGGAATGACAAAATAATACATGTTATAGCATTCCGTTGGCTTCTACCCATTTGAATTTGGTCGAGTCTTTTGGAATGGCAACACGTTCAGCAATGCGTAACATACGATCAGGTAACCTCATGAGGTAATCGCGTGCTTTTTCTGCGGTAGCGGTCAAATTAGTTAATTTATCAATTTCCCAATAAGAGATAAGTTTTTTCATGATATCTACATAATCATGTGTGGTGTATACGCCCAAACGTTGCGCCGCATTCGAGAAATTTTCAAATGCTGTTCCGACAGCTTCTCCCGATTCACGGACGAATTGTGCAGGCATCACGATTTTTTTTCGCATCATATCTTCAAATGCCAACATCATTTCGCTAGGATCGTATTTAAGAATGGTTTTTACAAATTCTCGATACGCTAAGTGATGACGCATTTCGTCTCCTGCAATAACATTACACATTTTTCCTAAGAGCACATTTCCTTTTTTCTTTGCCAATTGCCCCACGCGTTTGTGCGAGATATTTGTTGCTAGTTCTTGAAAGCTGGTATATACAAAGTTTCGATACGGATCGTTTGCCGTTCCAATATCGAATCCGTCGTTAATGAGATGTTGTGTCGTAATTTCTACTTCGCGCATGTTGACGCGCCCTGATAAGTATAAATATTTATTTAAAACATCGCCATGACGGTTTTCTTCTCCTGTCCAATGACGAATCCAGCGCGACCATCCATTATTTCCTTGTTGATCTATTCCTTCTACATCCATCAACCACGATTCGTAGGTTGGCAAGGCTTCTTCGGTAATGGTATCTCCTACCAAGACTACCCAAAAATCATATCCTAGCTCCTTGGCTTCTTCTCGAATTTTATGCGTTTCTTCAAAAAAAGTATCTTTTTGAGAGTTTGGCAAAAAGTCGGTCGGTTGCCATATTTTTTCAGGTGGAATTAGATATTTTTCCATGTAACTATCGATTTCTTTTTCAATAGTTTGCATGACTTCTAAGCGGATGTTTTTTATAGACATGATTCGTGGTTAGTGAGCGAATGTACCACTATATATCTGTAATAATCCCTAATTTTTCACAATTAACATCTTTTGTTAATTTTTCGTTTTTTGAGTTTACCCAATCGTTTGACGATTTTTTTAAAGGAGAATCTAAACTCACTTGACTGTTACTTACTTCTAAGCGGCTTTTGGTTTCTTCCTTTTTCTGTCGGATACAATTCTGGAAGTGGATCGCTTTGCCAAAATTCTTTGGTGTCAATGTCTAAGATTGAAAGTTTTCCTGTAAAGGCGGCACCTGTATCTACATTCCATAAATTGAGTGCTTTGGTTGGCGTAGTGCGATTAAATTTTATCGTTGGTGTATGCCCAATGTATATTTCTGTATATTGATCAAATCGTTCTAAGGCATATTTTGGATTGCTGAGGTTTTCAATGCTTAACTTTTCAGCCAATAACGCGGTTTCTATCAGGGTTCTGTCAAAGAAAAAATTTTTGTAAAACACTTCTTTTTCTACACCGTCTATCGCCGTGAATCCCGCATGCAAAAACAATCGATTTTGAGAATCAATATAGTAGTTTTCTAAATTGTTGTAGAATTGTACATGTTGTTCTTTATCGTAATCCACACGTGCGTAACTTTCCAAGGTTTCCTTTCCACCATGTATGTACCAAACCTCAGGAATATGTCCATCCAACAACCATTCATGACACCAAACATCATGATTTCCACGAATAAAAATACATTGTTGACGTGTTCTCAAATCGATTAAAAATGCTATCAATTCTGCCGATTCGCTCCAGCCATCAACGTAATCGCCTAAAAAAATGAGTGTATCATCTGAAGTCACATTGGCGCGCTTCAGCACTTGTGTCAAGGCTTTCAATCCTCCGTGTATATCACCTATTGCGAGTGTTCTCATGTTTATTTTGCTTCATGTGGTAAAATACTAATTACTTTCAAATGATATTAATCTTTGTGGGATGGAGATAGTGTAAAAACAAGAATCGTTAGTACCAATACCAATAAGATAATTTCAATAATTCCTGCCAAACCTACGCCACCAACATTCATTATAATGTATGGATGTATAAAAAAGAGGAATACAACAAATAATACTAAGGAGCCAAAAAATATAAGGTATCTGTACGATCTTTTCATATTTTAAAATTGGTAATTATTACTAAAAAAAACATCTAACTATATTTTATCTTTCGTAAAATACGAATCGTTGCTTTGTACAGTTCGTAAATGTCTTGGTCGTAGTCTTTTAATAAAGGTCTGGCTTCGTCCAGTTTGTTTCGCGCTTCGTGAAAACCGTTTAAATAACAAATCATATAGGTTGCTGGCAAATTACGCAAATCGTAATCTTCATTTTGTGTGATAGGAATGTTTTTGTGTAATTTTTCTAAGATTACATTATTCGTGTTGTAAATATGATGCAGCGTTTTTTTATCGAATTGCGGCGCTTCAAAAATCAAATTGCTATCAATAGCATACATTCCGTTCGGTTTAAACGTAATGGTAACCTTTTCTAGCGGATAATATTGGTATTTATTTTGCAATCCGAGTGGCACGTATTCCACAATGGTAAATGCATCTTCGTTGTATGTAATTTCAACTTGGTCCAACGCCGAATAAAACAATTTTACTTGCTCGTTAATCAGTTCAATATCCACGCGCGAATAAAAGATTTTATCACGCTTTTTCTGCTTAATTCCTGCCCAACACACCACAAATTGTTCTTTAAAAACTTGGTAATGCGATTCCAGATTGGCATGTTCGTTATTGATGAAATTAATCACGCTGTCCAACGTCAGTTTGATGTTATTTTGCGCGCTTTTTTCAATCGTTTGTACGATTTCTGAATTGACATCTTTTATCTCAATATCAAACACTTTCGGCATGGAAATGCTGCCATCACGCAGAAAAATAGAACCGCCGTAATACTTCCAAATATTTTTTCGCAACGAAGTAATTTCTCCATTCGGACGAATCGTAACCAAACCCACGACTTTTCCTTTGGGCAAATGTGGGAAATAGATATTTTCATACTGTACAATCGGCGGATTTGTCAAATATGCATTGATGAGATTTTGAATCTTACTATCATCAAAAAAGTCCACACCGACGATTTTGTTGTCTTCATCTTCCACACCAATAACGATGTACGAATTGTTTTTCGGATTGCTGTTGGAGAGCGCACAAATATGTTTCAGAAACTTAGCTTTTCCTTCCTTTTCGCCAATATTTAACTTTCGCTTTTTGTCATAAAAACTATTCTCATCGTTGTGAGCGAGTAAGTTTTTAATCAAAAGGCGTTTATTGATCATTGGAATAATGAGTTTTAGCAAATACAGATTATAAAAGTACACTTTACTCCATAAAAATGAGCAATTTATACCGTTATTCTTTCTTTACAATCGTACTCGAAGCTTGCGCGGTACACATCACCATCAAATCGGCAATATTTACATGTGTAGGTCTTGAAACAATGAAATACGCAATTTCCGCGACATCTTTTGGCGTCAACGGTTGGTATCCTTGATACACTTTCTCAGCACGTTCGGTATCGCCTTTAAAACGAACATCACTAAATTCGGTTTCCACCAAACCTGGATTTATCGCGCCCACGCGAATTCCATGCGCATTTAAGTCAATTCGCATTCCTTGATTCAGCGCATCTACCGCGTGTTTGCTGGCACAATACACATTTCCGTTTGGATACACTTCTTTACCTGCTGTAGAACCAATATTGAGAATATGACCTGCATTTCGCGCCACCATTTGCGGAATAATAACGTTGCTTACATACAACAATCCTTTTACGTTGATGTCAAGCATGGCATCCCAATCGTCTACATTTCCTTGCTGAATTGGATCCAAACCATGCGCATTTCCAGCATTATTCACTAAAATATCAATGGTTCGAAAAGTTGAAGGCAATGAAGCCACCGCAGCTGCTACTTTTTCTCTGTCGCGTACGTCAAAATTTAGGGTGTGTACTTCTGTTTTTGAACGTAATTCGTTTTGTAACTCGTCCAAACGTTCTTGCCTGCGACCGCATAGAATCAAACGGATATTATGTGTAGCAAATTCGCGCGCAATTTCGCGTCCAATACCACTTGTGGCACCTGTAATAAAAGCTGTTTTTCTCATAGCCTTTGGCTATTCCCACGAAAGTGGGAATCTCTTTAAATTAAACTAAAAAATCTCAATTCTAACATCTCAATACTCAATACTGTGAAGCTATGGAACTTTATGTCCTTGACTTTCCACCAACAACGTAAACCAATCTTGCAAATCCAAGTCAATTTCGACAGCTTTTGCAGCATTGGTAATTCGTTCAGGTGTTGTCGTTCCAATCACAGGGTGTATGTCTGACGGATGTTTTAAAATCCACGCCAACACCAATTGGTCTTTGGTGGCGTTGTATTTTTCTGAAAGTGTATCTAACACTGTGTGAATTCGCTGAGTTTGCTCGGTTTCTTCTCTAAAAACATTGCCGAGTGGTTGCCATGCCATAGGTAAAATGGAGTTCGTAATCATATAATCCAACGTTCCATCGTGCATGGCGTCAAAATCGGTTACAGAAAACTGAATTTGATTCGCAGAGATATAATTTTTAGCACCAATCATTGTCATTTGTGATGGCGTAAAGTTAGAAACGCCAAAATTTTTGATTTTCCCTTGCGTTTTCAATGCGTCAATTGCTTTAAAAACTTCTTCGGGATGCATGAGCGGACTTGGTCTGTGCAATAGCAACAAATCTAAATAATCTGTTTGTAAATTTTTGAGTGATGTTTCTACAGACCAAACAATGTATTCTGAGGAATAATCATAATGTTTAATGGTATTCTGTCGTGTTTCAGCTTCGTGTTGAATACCGCATTTGGTAATCAATTCGATGCTTTCGCGATTGATATTGCTTTCCGCGAATGCTTTTCCAAAAGCGGCTTCCGTAGTATAACCTCCATAAATATCCGCGTGATCGAATGTGGTAATTCCTTCCGAAATGCAATGCTGCATCAGGTCAATCATTTGTGAAGTGTTGAGTTGTTTTCCCCAAACGCCCCAAGTCATGGTACCTGCAATAATTCTTGAATAATTTGTATTCACAGTCTAAATAAGTTTTACCGTAAAAATACGAATTAGAAAATTAGACGGGCTTAGATTTTTAGACTTTTAGATGTAATTATTAGTTAAAACTCGCGATGTGCTATGATCATAATTGACATGGATTCCTGCCTTACTTCGGCAGGATTGGCATGAGTTGCTGGAATGACATTTCAAATCTATCTAAGAGTGATAGCCATCTAAAGCAAAGCGTATCTAACATTCTAAAAAAATCTACATCAAAAAACGGACGCTCGAATCTTTTTCCAAAGTTGTATCAAAATGAGTCCGGAAACTATAGCAACGCCAGTTAAGGAAAGTGCTAAGGTAGTTTTTCCGTAAATCCAGTTTCCTGTGGCAAACATGGTACTGTAAATAAACACAATACCTACAACCATTGCCAAAATTCCCGATGGTACATTCCATGGTTTTTTATCTGTAACAATTTCTACATTAGCAGCATTAGCGTCGGCGATAGTTTTCTTCCAGCCAGGACCGCCAGGTTGAATCTTTTTATAAAAATTGAAGAGTGTTTCTTTCGTTTCGGGTTGTGTTAAAAAAGTTACTGTAAGCCAAACAATGGTAGTTATGAAGACTACAACAGGAAACTGAGCGTAACTTGGCATCCAACCTTCAACAGTTTCTCCCGCTTCTGTAGTGTGTGTAAATAGAATTTTTCCGACAACAGTCATTTTAAACAGTATAGATACAATTCCAGAAATAATCATCGCCGAAATTTCACTCCACGCATTGATACGCCACCAAAACCAACGGAGAATAAAAATTAATCCAGTTCCTGCGCCAAACATGATGATGATTTCAAAAAGTTGTTTGGCATTTTGAAGAAACAATGCAAAAATGGCACTGAAAACCATCAAAAGAACAGTGGAAATTCGTCCTACAGTTACTAACTCTTTTTCGGAAGCACCTTTTTTGATGGTTGTTTTGTAAAAATCGTTCACAATATAGGATGATCCCCAATTCAAATGTGTAGAAATGGTAGACATATAAGCTGCTACTAGTGAAGCCAATACCAAACCTAACAATCCACTTGGCAATTTGGTGAGCATGGCAGAGTATGCCAAATCGTGACCTAATTTATCAGCAGGAATATTTGGAAAAGCTTCTTGAATACTAGCAACATCTGGAAAAATGACCAACGATGCCAATGCTACTAAAATCCACGGCCACGGACGCAATGCATAGTGCATAATATTGAAAAAGAACGTGGCTCCAATAGCGTGATTTTCATCTTTGGCTGCTAACATGCGTTGTGCAATGTATCCGCCACCGCCAGGCTCAGCTCCTGGATACCACGAGCTCCACCACTGTACTGCTAGTGGAATCACAAATAATGTAAACAGGGCTTCTGTATCACTAAAGTCGGGAAGAATATTCAATTTGTTGGCTACATTTTTATGAGTCATCAAATTTTCCAATCCGCCAACTTCGGGTAAATTCACACAATAATATGCAGCACCGACAGCACCTGCCATCGCAACAAAAAACAATAAAAAGTCGGTATAAATAACACCTTTAAATCCGCCAATAGCACTAAAAATTACAGTAATGATTCCTGCATACAATACAGTTTCAATCGGCGACAATCCCAACATAACACCTCCAATTTTAATAGCAGCAAGCGTAACGGCTGCCATGGCAAATATGTTGAAAATCACACCTAAATATACAGCTCTGAACCATCTTAGAAATTTGGCTGGTTTTCCGCCGTAGCGCAATTCGTAGAATTCAATATCGGTAGCAACGTTCGATTTTCGCCACAATTTGGCATACACAAAAACGGTTAATAAACCTGTAATCAAAAAAGCCCACCAAACCCAATTGGACGAAACACCATCTTTTCGAACCAAATCGGTCACCAAGTTTGGCGTATCGGTAGAAAATGTGGTGGCTACCATGGAAATTCCCAAAATCCACCAAGGCATATTGCGTCCTGACAAAAAATATTCCGTACTATTTTTTCCTGAAGTTTTCGAAACATATATTCCGATTCCTAAAACAATGGTAAAAAATCCAATAATGAGGCTGTAATCTAATCCAGATAATTCCATAAAATACAATTCTAAAAAAAGCAATTCAACTGACAAACCGAACAACAGTAAGGGGTTGAGTTATCAACAAAAAAATGAGCGCTTTACAAATGGCACATGCTTTTGAGTTTAAAGGCTTCAATATATAAATATCCTAAATATTTTAACCAATTATTAACAGCAATAAACGAATAATTTTAACAATTTGCATCGGTAAAATGTGATTAGTAAATTCACGCCTCAAAAAAAGAACTTACATGGAAGAGACAATAGATATTAGAGCCATTAACGAAAAAATTGAAAAAGAAAGTGCTTTTATCGATTTGCTAACGATGGAAATCAACAAAATCATCGTTGGACAAAAGCACATGGTCGAACGCTTATTAATTGGATTGCTCGGAAAAGGGCATATTTTATTAGAAGGTGTGCCTGGACTGGCAAAAACATTGGCGATTAATACCTTGAGTAAAGCAGTACAAGGAAGTTTTAGCAGAATTCAGTTTACACCCGATTTGCTTCCAGCCGATGTTGTGGGAACACTTATCTACAACATGAAAGAGAATGATTTCTCTATCAAAAAAGGACCAATTTTTGCGAATTTTGTTTTGGCGGATGAGATTAACCGTGCGCCAGCCAAAGTACAATCGGCACTCTTAGAAGCCATGCAGGAAAAGCAAGTAACTATTGGTGATGAAACCTTTATACTTGACAAACCGTTTTTAGTAATGGCAACGCAAAACCCTGTAGAGCAAGAAGGAACCTATCCGTTACCAGAAGCGCAAGTTGACCGTTTTATGTTGAAAGTGGTGATTGATTATCCGAAAATGGACGAAGAACAACTCATCATGCGTGCCAACTTAAAAGGTAATTTTGAAAAAGTAAATTCTGTCATCACTGTAGATCAAATCATTAAAGCGCAGGAAGCTGTGAAAGATGTCTACATGGACGAAAAAATAGAAAAATACATTTTGGATATTATTTTTGCTACACGATATCCAGAAAAATACAACTTAGAAGACTTAAAACCATTAATCAGTTTTGGAGCGTCACCACGTGGTAGTATCAATCTTGCTACGGCTGCAAAATGTTACGCATTTATCAAACGAAGAGGATATGTAATTCCTGAAGATGTGCGCGCCGTAGTACACGATGTATTGCGCCACAGAATCGGAATTACCTATGAAGCAGAGGCTGAAAATATCACTTCCGAAGAAATCATCAATAAGATTGTAAACGAAATTGAAGTACCGTAAATGAAGTTATGAGTTAATGAGTATTGAGTTGTGAGTTATTCTCTAAGAACAACTATTCTTCATTATGAACCGACTGAACACTGAATACCGAGTACTGAAGACTGAAAATAATGGATACGAAAGAGTTACTAAAAAAAGTACGGAAAATAGAAATTAAAACGCGCCGACTGAGCGATCATATTTTTGGAGGAGAATACCACTCTACCTTCAAAGGTCGTGGAATGACGTTTAGCGAAGTGCGTCAGTATCAGTTTGGTGACGATGTGCGAAATATTGATTGGAATGTAACGGCGCGCTACAACGAACCGTTTATCAAAGTATTTGAAGAAGAGCGCGAACTCACCATGATGTTGATGGTAGATGTATCTGGCTCTGAACTTTTTGGAACGAACTCACAATTTAAAAACGAAACCATTACGGAAATTTCGGCAACCTTGGCATTTTCGGCAATGCAAAACAATGACAAAGTCGGATTAATTCTATTTTCAGACGAAATCGAATTGTTCATTCCGCCGAAAAAAGGAAAATCGCACGTATTGCGCATTATTCGTGAGTTGTTAGAATTTACACCAAAAAGCACCAAAACAGACGTTTCTCAAGCATTGCGATTTTTATCGAGTGTGATGAAGAAAAAAGCCATCGTGTTTATTCTTTCAGATTTTATTTCGGACGAATACGAACAAACTCTAAAAATTGCAGCAAAAAAGCACGACTTAACAGGAATTCGTATCTACGACCAGCGGGAAGAAACCATTCCAAATTTAGGAATTGTACAAATGCTCGACAGCGAAACGGGCGAAACGATGTTGGTCAATACAGGCTCAAAAACGGTCAGAAACAATTACACAAAATTCTACCGAAGTAAAGTCAAATACTTTGAAGAACTTTTCTCAAGAAGCGGCGCAGGAACGATTAGCGCTAGTGTGGACGAGAGTTACGTAAAAAAATTATTAGGCTACTTTAAAAGAAGAGGCTAAGCAAACTATGCAAAAAGAAGAAAAAAATATGAATACAAAACTACAGCACATCAAAGCGGCAAAAGCATTCTTGGGAATGCGCGCACTTTGGGTAGTTTTCTTTTTTCTATGTACCGCAACTACATTTGCACAACGTGTGGAAGCTGAGGTCGATTCTACCCAAATCAAAATTGGTGAGGAAATCAAGTTGTCGCTCATGGTGGAAGCAGATACCACGGCAAAAGTGGTTTTTCCAGAAGGCAACAATAGCTTTTTACCGTTGGAACTGTTAGAAGCGTATGAGGCAGACACGGTTCAAAAAGATGCCAAATACAATCTCATCAAAAAATACGGAATTACGCAATACGATTCGGGCTCGTATTACATTCCAAAACTAAAAATACTCATTGACGACAAACCGTTTTATACCGATTCTATTCGTGTCGCTGTGGCGGATGTGGTCGTAGATACGCTCAAACAGAAAATGTTTGACATCAAAACCATCACATCAGTTGAAAAAGGCAGCAGTAATTGGTGGATTTATCTTTTAATCGTCTTAGGATTGATTATTTTATTTGGTGCCTACTTTTACTTTTTTGTATTTCAATTGAAAGAAAAAAAGCGAAAAAAGAAAAAAGCTGAAATTCCGCCGTTTGACCGAGCGTTGTTGCAATTGAATGAGTTGGACAAATCGAAATTATTACTCAATTCAGCTTACAAAGATTACTATTCAGAATTGACGAATATTGTGCGACAATACATTGAAGAAGAAGTACGCATTGATGCACTAGAAAGCACCACTGCAGAACTCATCCGAAAAATAGAAGCACAAAAAGATGCAGGGTATTTGGATTTGAAAGATGAAACCATCAAAAATCTAAAAAATGTACTGCAAACGGCCGATTTGGTAAAATTTGCCAAGTCAAAACCCGATGATGCTGTCGTAAAAGCGGATCGTAATTTGGTGGAAAATATCGTTGTAGAAACCAAAGAAGCCATTCCTGAAATCTCCGAAGAAGAATTACGCAAAGACGAAGAATACCAATTGCGATTGTTAGAAGAACAACGCAAAAAACAACGCTTTAGAAACACAGTTATTGGAGTTGTTGCCATGATTATTGCTTTTGGTGGATTGATTGGCTATGCAACATTACAATATGTAAAAGAAAACACATACATCGGGCATTCTATGGGCGATTTGTTGGAAGACGAATGGATAACAAGTAGATACGGAACAGCTGACTTTACCATTTCCACACCGCAAGTATTAAAACGAATGACGCCGATAAAAATCAAAGACTCTGTTGGAGCTACTTCCGAAACAGATGTGTACAGTTATCAAAGTCACTTAGCACCATTTTCCATAGACTTAGCAGTGACAACCTTCAAGCAAAAACCAGAAATTACGCTGGATGATATTGCAGAAGACATTTTAAAGAAACTCGAAGCTGACGGCGCAGAAAAACTCATCGTAAAATATGACGAATACGAGTCGCCAACAGGCATCAAAGGACTCAAAATGTATGGTACAGGAATCTTTGTAGATAACCTAAGTCCGTTCAGCAGTACGCAAGAACGCGAATACGAAACCTACATTTTTGAAGAAGGTCGCGGCATACAAACGTTGACCATGATGTATGCAGAAGATGATGAAGACGGAAAAGAACTAGTGAAGCGAATTTTAAGTTCCATCACGCTAATAGAAGAGCAGAACAATGATCGATAATTATACATTTGCACATCCACAATTTTTCTGGTTGCTACTTTTTATCCCTGTAGCAATCGCATGGTACGTGTGGAAAAAACCAAAGCAGTTGGCAGATGTAAAAATGTCCAGTCTCAAAGGTTTCAAAGCCACACAAAGCATCTTGCCAAAACTAAAACCGATACTTTTTGCATTGCGCATGTTGGCAGTTGCAGCACTCATTATAGCACTCGCACGTCCGCAAACCAAAGAAGTATCTACCCGAATCAAAACCAACAAAGGAATTGACATTGTCATGGCAATTGATGTGTCGGCGAGTATGTTGTCGAGAGATTTAAAACCGAATCGATTAGCGGCATTAAAAAGAGTGGCTTCCGAATTTATTGAAGGCAGACCAAGCGACCGAATTGGATTGGTGGTGTATGCTGGAGAAAGTTTTACCAAAACACCCATTACCACTGATAAAAGCATCATTCAAAACGCGTTAAAAGACATTACGTATAAACATGGCGAATTGACGGGCGGAACGGCAATTGGAATGGGATTGGCAACGGCAGTCAATCGTTTAAAAGATAGCAAAGCAAAAAGCAAAGTTATCATTTTACTGACTGATGGAGAAAACAACGCAGGTTTTATTGAACCACAAATCGCGGCAGAATTGGCGGCAGAATACGGCATCAAAACCTACACTATCGGAATTGGAACCAACGGAATGGCGTCAACGCCTGTTGCCATCAATCCTGACGGAACCTTTTTGTTTCGAAACATGCAAGTAAAAATCGACGAAGCGCTATTGCAGCAAATCGCGAAAACTACGGGCGGAAAATACTTTAGAGCGACCAATAGTAAAAAATTGGAAGGCATCTATGAAGAAATCAACAAGCTAGAAAAGACAGAAATTGAAGAATTTCGATACACCAATTACGAAGAAAAATTCAGGATATTTGTCTTTTTTGCGGGGATATTATTACTGTTAGAAATTTTGTTACGCAACACATTATTTAGAAGTTTTATCTAAAACGAATTATGTTAGAAGAAAAAAAATATTTTTACTTACTAATCATCATCCCAATTGTGGTGCTGGTTTTCATACTCTTGCAGTTATGGAAACGCAACGCGCAGCGTAAATTTGCGAACAAACAATTACTTGAGCGATTGAGCCCTGAAAAATCTACTTTCAAGCCAATTTTGAAATTGGTGATATGGTGTTTGGCGATTGCTTCTTTGACAGTGGCGTTGGTCAATCCGAAAATTGGCACAAAATTGGAAACCGTAAAGCGTGAAGGTGTAGATATTGTTTTTGCGGTAGATGTGTCTAAAAGTATGTTGGCGGAAGATATTTCACCAAGCCGATTGGACAAAGCAAAACGAATTGTCTCAGAAATCATCAATAATTTGGGAAGTGACCGTATCGGAATCATCGCGTATGCGGGAAGAGCCGTACCACAATTGCCAATCACAACCGATTTTTCAGCGGCAAAAATGTTTCTGGCAAACTTAAATACAGACATGCTATCGTCACAAGGAACAGCGATTGACGATGCCATTCGTTTGGCAAAAACCTACTATGACGATGTAGAGCAAACCAATCGTGTATTGGTCATTATTTCTGATGGAGAAGATCATACAGGCGGTGCAGGAAAACTAGCAGCAGAAGCCACCAAAGAAGGTATTAAAACCTATACCATTGGTGTAGGAACGCCAAAAGGCGGACGCATTCCGTTAAAAAGACGTGGAATTGTAGAATCGTACAAACGCGATTTGCAAGGAGAAGTAGTCATTACGCGACTCAATGAAAATACTTTAAAAAATATTGCCGCTGAAGGCGATGGAGAATATATTGACGGAACGGTTACCGAAGATGCAGTAAGCTTCATTACGGAACGACTGTCAACAATGAACAAAACAGAATTTGAAGCTAAAAAATTCTCAGAATACCAAGACCAATTTCAATGGTTTCTCGGTTTGGGAATCTTCTTATTACTGTTAGATGTTTTTCTATTGGAACGAAAAACAGCATGGTTGCAAAAGTTAAACTTATTTAATGAAAAAGAATCATGAAGAACATCGTAAACGTATTCGCAATGTTATTGACGATTTCAGTAACATTCGCACAAAACAAAGATGCCACAGCATTTAAAAACGAATCGAAAAATTATACGTACAAAGCCAATACAGCGGTAAAAGACAGCAGTTATGCCGATGCAGAAGCGGAATATCGCAAAGCCATCTCAAAAGATGGAGAAAACGTAGCTGCAAAATACAATTTAGGAAACGTATACTACGAAAATGAAAGTTATGAAGAAGCGTTCAATCGTTACAAACAAGCGGCTGAAGTAGCAACTACGAAAGCTGATAAGCACAAGGCGTATCACAACATGGGCAATGTGTTTATGAATAATAAAGAATACGAAAAAGCAGTTGCGGCGTACAAAAAAGCCTTGCGCAACAATCCGTCAGACGATGAAACGCGTTACAATTTCGCCCTAGCGAAAGATATGCTTGAGAAAAATCCGCCACAGGACGACGATAAGGACAAAAAAGACAAAGACCAAAAAGAGCAGGAAAAGGAGCAGGACAAGAAAGATCAAGATAAAAACGATCAAAAAGACAAAAACGAAGACAAAGGCGACAAAGAGAAAGACGAAGGCGGGAAAGACGATAAAAACAAAGACGGAAAAGGCGACGAAGAAAAAGAAAAACAACAAAAAGATAACAAAGAAGGCGACGGAAAAGCAGATCAAAAAGACGATAAAAAGCAACAAGAAAAGCAACAACCAAAGCCAAACCAATTATCGCCTCAGCAAGTAAAAAGCTTGTTACAAGCCATGAACAATGCCGAAAAGAAAACACAAGACAAACTCAACGAGAAAAAGGCAAAAGGCGTTAAAGTAAAAGCTGAAAAAGATTGGTAGTTCTTGATTTTTTAGATAATTAACGCAAGAGTGAGTTATGTCTTTTTCGCAGTGTAGTAATGATTTTTCAAGAAATCTTTCAGAAGATTTACTAAAGGATAAATTTTTGAACTGCATAATTCGAACTAGAGCATGGGAAACTAAAAATGTTGAAAAATTAAAAACACCTTTGAAAAAGCGCCTTTTCTTTTGTTTCTTTTCTTTGGGCGAGCAAAGTAAAAGAAAATAAGAATGAAAAAATGTACTATTTTTTTGTTTGTGAATTAGATAAATGCAGAATGCACATTGAAAAAAATTAATAAAGTTCATTCAATTAGTTATTAAAATATAAACGGTGAAAATTAAAATTTACATATCAACAATCATACTCTTGCTATTTGCAGGAATGCTAAACGCACAAGTTACTTTTGAAACGAAAGTGAGTAAAAAGAAACTAGGCGTTAATGAGCGTTTGAAAGTTGATTTTGAAATGGACAGAGACGGCGATAATTTTACCGCACCAAGTTTCACAGGATTTCGTGTGGTTGGCGGACCCATTCAATCCATGAGTCATGTGTGGAACAACGGACAGCGCTCGTTCTCAAAAACCTATACTTACTTTTTGCAACCTACAGCAGAAGGAACGTTTACCATCAAACAAGCGAAAGTTGAAATTGATGGACAAATTTATAAAACGCTGCCTGTAACAGTTACGGTAACCAAAGCAGTTGACAAACCAAAAGACGCTAACAATCCCGATTATGTTATTTCGGAAGGCTTACATTTAGTAACGGAAGTGTCCAAAGGCGATCCGTTTTTAAATGAGCCTGTAACGGTTTCTTATAAACTCTATGTAAAACCAGGAATCATTGTCAATGATTATCGCGAATTGGGCAAACCAACATTCAATAACTTTTGGAGTCAGAACATTCAAACGCAAATGCGTCGCGCTGAGCGAACTACATACAAAGGAGAAGAATATTCGTATGTAACGTTGAAACGTTTCGTTTTATATCCACAAAAAACAGGAAAACAAGTCATTGAGCCGTTTTCTATTGATTTGCAAATTTCGGTACCTACCAATCGTAGAGATGTGTTTGGAAGACGTTACGAAACCGTACACAAAACTATTTCTTCTGCACAAAGAACAGTCAATGTAAAAAATTTGCCAGAAGTTGGTAAACCAGAAGATTTTTCAGGCGCTGTAGGCGATTTCGATTTTAAAGTAACCACGAGTAAAAACTCGTTAAATGCTACCGAATCGTTGCAAGCAAAAATTGAAGTTTCGGGAGAAGGAAACTTGAAGCTTTTTCAATTGCCAAAATTAAAATTGCCAAGTTCGTTGGAAGTGTACGAACCTGAATTTTCAGAACGTGTGACGACTAGAATCTCAGGAATGCAAGGAAGAATTTCAGACAGTTATACGGTAGTTCCGCAATACAAAGGAAAATATCCGATTCCGAGTGTGTCGTTCTCGTACTTTGATCCTTCTGACGAAAAATACAAAACCTTGCGCTCGGACGAAATCATTATTGATGTGGTAGAAGGTCCTGTAAATACAGCTACAGCTGAAAATACAGACAATCAAAATTCAACCCAAAAACAACTAGTTACCACCAACGGTTCACAGTTCCGATTCTTAAAAACGGACGCAAATTTATCGCCAATCCAAACAGAAGATTTCTTTAAATCGAATCTCTTCTACGCATTGTTATTAGGACCTTTCCTTTTCATTCCTATCATTTTACTTGTGAGAAGAAAGAAACGCGCGTACGATAATGATATTGAAGGAAGCAAAACACGAAGAGCGAATCGTTTGGCGAAAAAATACTTGTCAGAAGCGAAAAAGAAACTCAACGACAAAGAAGCGTTTTATGAGGTGTTGGAAAGAGCGCTGCACAATTATTTACGAGCAAAATTCCGCATAGAAACATCTGAATTCAGCAAAGAAAAAATCAGTCAATTATTGACAGAACGTAGTGTAAATGAAGAAACGGTTCACGATTTTATCTCGTTACTAGAAAGTTGTGAATTTGCGCGATACACACCAGCCACAGATGTTGCTATTAACAAGGATTATGAGAAATCGGTGCAGACCATATCGCAAATCGACAAACAATTAAAATAAGTAGAGATGAAAGCAAAACTCATATATTTTCTTTTCGTGTTCATTTCTAGTACATTGCTAGGGTTTGCACAAGAAAACACTGCAATTTTTGACGCTGCCAACAAAGCCTACAACGAAGGAAAGTATGCGGAAGCGATTACACAATACAAAGCAATTTTAGAAACAGGACAACATTCCGCCGCTATTTATTACAACTTGGGAAATGCGTACTATAAAAGCAACGAAATTGGGCCAAGCATTTACTATTTTGAAAAAGCCTTGCAGTTGTCGCCAAATGACAAAGACATTTTGAACAACTTGGCATTTGCCAAAAACATGACGATTGACGCTATTGAGCCGTTGCCAAAAACCCAGCTTTCAAAATTTGTCAATGGCATTACAGGAACATTTACCTACAATCAATGGGCGTGGATTGCGGTTATTTTTGGATTTTTATGTGTGATTTCATTTTTGCTGTATCAATTCTCCTATCAAACACTTAAAAAGCGACTTTACTTTATCGTTAGTTTTATCGCTTTTCTCCTTATTTTGGGAACAGTTGCTATTGCGTATCAACAATATGGAAAAGCGCAAGCAGATCGTCCTGCCATTGTATTTGCGGCAGAAAGTGCTGTAAAATCCGAGCCAAACTTACGAAGCAATGAGGTTTTCGTATTGCACGAAGGCACCAAAGTGCAAGTGTTAGACACGGTAAACAACTGGAAAAAAATCCAACTTATTGATGGAAAAATCGGTTGGATTGTCGCAGAAGATGTGAATGAGTTGTGATTTTGCAACGATTTTACAAATAGCTTCAATCATGTGAAAAATTTAATAATATGCTTTCCATTTATCACGATTTATTTTTAGGATAAATTTTTCATTTGAAATTTTAATTTCGTCAATTGGTGAATCGTTTACAGTAAAAATTTTTACATTCATGGTCGACTCTTCCGTAAATTCCATACCGATTAAGCTTTCTCTAATTGTAGTTTCGAGATTATACATAGGTTTGGCAAATACCAACTCAAGTTCTTCTAAATAACGAGCATTGGTTTTAGTGTAATCATCTTTCAAAATTCGAAGAATTAAATATTCAATATCGGTTCTGGTCATTCGATTTTTTTGTAAATAGAAATCGTTGGTTCGTAGTCCCAAATTATCGGGATACTTTGGGCTTTCCCAATTAGTATCTTCATCGTAAAAACATACAGCAAAAAATTTATGTTGCGCATATTGCTCTTTATATGCGTTAATAATGACTTTAATCACATCACTTAATGATGCTGATTGCATGAATTCATTAAAGGTTATTCTTAAATTACCTAATTCGAATTCTTTAGGGTCAAAACCATCAAGAATTAATTTTCTTTGATAATATAGAAATTCTAAGTTCATATTTATTTATTTATATAATGTGTGTAAGTTACTCTATCTTTTATAAGGTCAAATAATTGATTGAAAATTCTTTTTTCTATTCGGGTTGTGTCTCCTACAGATGTTTTTAAATAAGCTTTATATTGCATCCATAGAGTAAAAACTTTCTGATCTAAAACATCTCCATTATTTGCATAGTCTAAGGCTCTAACATCATTGACAGAATCATAAATTTTTCCATTTCTCAAGCTAAAAACACTCCCGTCAGGACCGACAGCTCTAATCTCTACTAATCTGTTGCTTATAAAAAAGAATAAATCTTCGATACTAAGACCACCACCTTTAGGGTGGTTATGTGTGACAATGCAGCCTTCAATATTTTTTATAATAGAGTCTGGCCATTTTATTTCATTTGGTAAATTAGAGGTGTGTTCAGCTTTATATTTAGTCTTTAAATTAAATGCCAGACCATGCTCAAATTTTTCTAGTTTTTTGCTCTGTTCAAATCCCTTAATTGTTTTTGGAGCAATATCCCTAGATATGTCAACTTTAGTTGCCAATATAGTGCTGTAATCGCTAGCAGATTCGGCTATTTCTTTTATTTCATCAACAATCCTAGCTTTATCTGATTCATCGATTAGTTTAGCTTCAATAAATTCATCAAGTTTTTTACTTAGTATTTCGCTATTATTGACTTCGGTAAGAACTTTGGCACTTCCTCGCAATCCTTCCTCGATAGCATCATATAAATCAACTGATAAAGTAAGCATTTCCATCCAAAAAAGAAAGTTTGTTAATGCTTGTCCAAAAGGAGTATCCTCTAATCCTGTAATTCTTAAAAGAATATTAATTGTTCCGCTAGATATTTCAATAGTGGCTAAAGTACCCTTAGCAGCTTTGTAAACATAAAATGTATTTTTTAACCGGACTCCATTTTTGATATAACCTGCAGCATCTGCAATACGTCCCAAGTGTCTGAACTTAGCTAAATTTGTAAAACCAGAAAGTGTGGTAAGTACATCAAAGGTATAAGATACCGCCGTACCAACATTACTCCAAAAAGCTTTATCCTCACTGGCTTTAATTAGTAGCGCTGGTGATATTTTTTGTACTCTAATAGCACTTTCTTCTGTAGGATTAGGTAAATATATAGGGTGTAACGGATGATACGTAATTTTCCAATTACCCTCTACCCATGACTTTATAAAATTACCATTATCATTAAAGAAAAAATCATAAATCTCATCCCATGAAGATTCATCAGGTGTAAAAGCTATATTCTCATCGTCGTTAAACTCAGCATCAATATTACTTGTGTAAAAACCTAAAAGTTTATTGGATTTATAAGTAAGCATTATAGGAGCTTTCTTTTTTTCCTCTTCTTTCAAGTCTGTTAATTTTGTAAAATAAGAGGTGTTTTTAAAGATAGGATGTTCTGGATTTACATAAGAGCTATTACGCCAAATTTTATAGATAAAATAATTATAATTTACAAAGTTATAAGTATGCATTCGATTGTAAAAAGCAATGAGATAACTTTCATGATTATATTTTCTAGTTAGCAATTCGTTGAGGATATAATCATTTTTGTCTTTGTGGTTTTTATATCCTTTATAATCTTGAATAAATAGTAAAGTTTCAAATAATCCCATTGTTATATCCTCCACATTTGGACCAAAATTTGATAACGGAATTCTCAAAACTCTTTTTATGGCTGACCATAGGAAATCTTCACCTAAAAATTCAGAATACGAATTATTGGAGAATAAAGCTTGTTTTTGAACAAAAAATTCGTCGGGAACATAATATAGAGTAGAGATAGTATCATAAATAGTAGTAAATACACTATTTTGCAAACTCTCAGCTACGATTTCAATATACTTCTTAAAAAAATCACTTCTTCGGAAACCAACGTCCTCTTCTAAAACATCTAAAGGAGATATGTTGTTTATAAAGTATGTAAGTACCATAAAAGCCAAAAAGCCTCTCGTGTAATTAAATTCAAGCCGTATAGCGGCCTCAAGAAATCCATTTTCCGCCATTGGAACGTTAAAGTCATTACGTGCATTATCATATTCATAATATAGAACTACTTTTCCGGATTCCTTTCTAATTTTCGGAAACCAATGGACTTTCCCTATTTGATTATTGAGAGTGACATTTACAGTTCTATATTTATCGTCGTGACCCCAATAAAAAGGAGTTGATATAATTTTATCCATGAACGAGTTAGTAAAACCAAAGGAATCTTTATAGTTTAATGTGTAGTCTCCATCTGTGAGACCTCCCAAATGCTTCGGATTATAATCTAAAAACTTCTGTCCAATAATAATAGCTTCAGGAAAAACAGAGATAAGAATATATAACTGCTCTTGTTTAATGTGATAGTAATAAGAAGCTCCAAGATTGATAGGTATGAAAGTGAGGTTGGTATATGGTAAATAATGACTTTCATTCGTATTATCTAGTAATGCATTTTCCAAACTTAAATAGGTAGTGCTATCGTTTTCTTCTCTTTTAAAAAAACATTTAACACTAGTGCTGTTATGGGTCACTACTAATGGTAAATTTGTGTTTATCCGTTTGTAAGCATTTAATCCATTGTCTCCATAAGTAGCAGGCAGAGAATTTTTGATTTCTTTGGTGACGTTTTCTGAATTAGGATCTTGTTCATTTTCTAAAAAATCGTGATCAATTCTAATTAAATGATAAATTTCACGATAATTATCATCCGAATTTTTAAATCTTCTAGG
Source organism: Kordia periserrulae (assembly GCF_003054265.1). Classification (GTDB taxonomy): domain Bacteria; phylum Bacteroidota; class Bacteroidia; order Flavobacteriales; family Flavobacteriaceae; genus Kordia; species Kordia periserrulae. The sequence continues at coordinate 331,697 of NZ_QBKT01000006.1, forward strand.
ATTAAGATATCTAGTAAGTATATTTGCTTCTTCTTTCATTGTAAGTTGTATTTTTAATTTAAAAATCAACACAAGAAATTCCATCGTATCTCAAAATGATAGCGTAAAAGTCTTATGATTTTTTTGAAATTGATTATTAGCAATACTTATACTAAAAGACAGACTGTTTGCAGAAACAAAGAATGATGTGTATAATTATTATTTTAATAATTTAAATACACAGATTATGTATACAAAACTTGCATATAATGCTATCGCAAGAACATTATTTTTTATGAGAAATAATAACTTTACTGCTTGGAGAAGCTGTAGTTGCAGTAATTTATAGTAAAACCTTTGGGAATCAGAAAATAAAATCAAAAACAAAATCAAAAACGCTATAAATAATGTAGATAATAAGCGCTAAAACCACGAAAAAGAGTGCCAAACAAAAGCCACAACCTTTTTGTCCGCCTTTGATAGTAGTTTGAAATGTACTTTGATTTTGAGTATTGGTTTGCTCGTATTCTTCGTATTCCGCGAGTTGATTTTCAGGTAAAAAATAACCTTGCCAATCGTTTTCAGGAACAGATAAAACCCAATCGGCTCCACAATAGGAACATTGAAAGGTAGTTTCTCCTGCATTTTGAGCAATTTGGTTTGGGTTTACGACACGAACAAACGTACCATCGACAAGCTTCTTTCCCAAAGCCTTTTCAAAAGCGGCAAAATCTTCGTCCGAAAAAAAGCGTTCTGTAGCAAAACGCGAGCAATGTTGACACATAAAAGAGAATGTAATTTTGTTCTATACGTAGTTGTTTTTAAGCTTTTGTTACTTTTTTTGCCTTCTTTTTAAGCGTTTTTGTCTTCAACTTATTTTGCAAAGGTTGAATATTTTTTTCATCAGGCAAATGCTGAATATTGGGCGACACACATTTTTCACACATAATTCTTAATTTTCGTTTTCTTCAATTTCTTTCAAATCTTGTTCTTGTGCCTCCTTTTCTTTTTTTAACTGTTCAGCGGTATCTGTCTTAAAGGAATCCAACGTACTATTTTTGTCCGTTTCTTCAAGAACGTATGCAAACACAAATCCGCCCACATCTTTTACAGGTTCATACAATGCTGAATCATCAATCTTGTCTTTTTCTATAAACGCCATCGTATTATTGGTTCGCTCAAAAAACACCAATGCCGCTCCAATGATTACTGCCATTTTCAATCCGCCAAAAACACCGCCCAAAATTTTGTTCAAAATACCAAGTGCAGCAAAATCAGCAATCTTAGTCAATAACTTTCCAGCCATCGTCACAGCGATTAAAATTACGATAAAAGTAATGGCAAAAGCGGCTAAATTGACATATTTTTCCTCCCAAGACGGGAAATTTTCTACTAAAAAGTCGCCCGCGAAATAGGAAAAGTGAATCGCGCCATACAATCCAGCCACGAGCGCTACCAGCGAAGCAATTTCAACAAAAAGCCCTTTCATAAGTCCACGCGCAAAGCCAAATATGATAACGCCACCTAAAAAAATGTCAATAAAATTCATGCGTGTCGAGTTTTAACAAATATAAAACTTTTATTGGAGTATTTTATTGTGGGATGAATTGTGGAATTTGCATCACAATGTCTAAAAACTAAGTACCTTTGCAGCGGAAAAGAAAAAACGCATGGCAAGAGATGAAGTATTAAAACAACGTTGGGATACGGTGGTTGAAAAATTGACCAATCAGTTTGCAGAAGGCGATACGCTCGATTTGGATGCTATTATTTATTTGATTGGTGTTCAGGAACTTGGGCAAATTCACCGCACGTTTAAAAAAGACGACAAAGTTAATTTGATGCATATTGCCATTTGTCGTCTTTTAGAACCGTACGGTTACTACGAATTTGACTATTTTGATGAAGATGGCTGGCCACATTATATTTTTAAAGAAGAATTACCCACATTAAAAGCTGGTGAACAAACCGTTTTGATGAAAGAAGCCATCGTCAACTACTTTTTAGAGAAGGAATACATTGAATAAGCTAGTTTTTTCTAAATTTGCAAGCTAAATCAAAGATATCGTCATGATAGATAAGATCAAGGAACATATTGCTGAGGTTGAAAAATTTACAACCCAAGCAAAAGAAGAAATTGAAAATTTCAGAATTAAATACTTAGGAAGAAACGGATTGTTAAACGAGTTTTTTGCTGAGTTTAAAAATGTTCCGAATGAACAAAAGAAAGAATTTGGGCAAACTATCAATAAATTAAAAACAGTTGCGCAAGAAAAGGTCAACGCACTGAAAGAAGCGTTAGAAAATTCAGCTGAAGAAAAAGGTGTGTATGGCGATTTAACACGCCCGGCTCAACCGATTGAGATTGGAGCGCGTCATCCGATTTCTTTGGTAAAAAATCAAATTACAGAAATCTTTTCTCGTATTGGTTTTGATGTGTCTGAAGGACCAGAAATTGAAGACGATTGGCATAATTTTACCGCGTTGAATCTTCCAGAATATCATCCAGCGCGCGATATGCAGGATACGTTCTTTGTTCAAACCAATCCAGATATTTTATTGCGTACACACACAAGTTCGGTGCAAGTACGTTATATGGAAAATAACAAACCACCAATACGTACCATTTCTCCAGGAAGAGTATATCGTAATGAGGCGATTTCGGCACGTTCTCACTGCTTTTTCCACCAAGTAGAAGGCTTGTATATTGACAAAGAAGTAAGTTTTGCCGATTTAAAACAAACGTTACAACATTTTACCAAAGAACTCTTTGGAAAGTCCAAAATTCGCTTGCGTCCATCGTATTTTCCATTTACGGAACCAAGTGCGGAAATTGACGTGTATTGGGGATTGGAAACGGAAACCGACTATAAAATTACGAAAGGAACAGGTTGGTTAGAAATCGGTGGTTGCGGAATGGTAGATCCGAATGTGTTGACCAACTGTGGCATTGACCCAGAAGCATATTCAGGATTTGCGTTTGGTGTAGGAATTGATCGTATTGCGATGTTGTTGTACCAAATTGGCGATATTCGTTTGTTGAGCGAAAATGATGTACGTTTCTTAGAGCAATTCAAATCGGCGTTGTAATTTAAAATGAAAAAAGACATTGAAATTCCTAAAGTAGAAGGTGTGTATATGGCAGTTGTGCAAGAATACAACGACATTTACAAAACCGACGATTGGAACGCGTATATTATTAACGATACAGAGCAAGATTTAGAAATGCTGTTGGTCGTTTCTCGCGGTTACGATGCAGAGAGAGAAACTTCCATTATGCGTCATAAATTGGACAAATTACCTGCAAAATCGTACGCCAAAGCCGAATGGATGCAAGAAGATGTGTTTGCCCTAAACAATGAATTTCGCGTGACTTTTTTCCTAGAAAACAAAATGTATGATAAAAAGTATGTTTTCAGAAAAAATTCCATCAACAAAAATGCGTTTCAGCCGATTCCATTGATGAATACTAAGGGAGTTTTGGTGAAATAGATTTCTTTTTAGACACGCTTCACTGTTAGATTCTAGACCGCTTTGCTACTAGATTTTAGACTTTTTTTGTTATTCCTGCGGCTTTGTACTGAGCTTGTCGAAGTAAGGCAGGAATCCATTTTCAAATCATCAAATTAGCTAATCCAACTTCTCCGTCAATTTCTTAAAAACTTTTTTAGGATTTTTGTTTTGATATAAAATGGCGTAAACCGCACTGATAATCGGGATTTGTGTTTTTTTCTCGTTCTTTTGATTGAGTTCGTAAGCACTTTTGGTAGCGTAATAGCCTTCGGCAACCATGTTCATTTCCATCTGCGCAGATTTGACCGTATAGCCTTTTCCAACCATGTTTCCAAACATTCGGTTTCGCGAAAATACAGAATAGCCTGTTACTAATAAATCACCCAAATACGCAGAATTGTTGATATTTCGCTTCATTTTGTGAACTTTCTTAATAAAACGCTTCATTTCGCGAATAGCATTACTCATCAACACACTTTGGAAATTGTCTCCATAACCCAATCCGTGCGCAATTCCTGCAGCAATGGCGTAGATGTTTTTCAGCATCACAGCGTATTCTGTACCAATCACATCATCGCTGATTTTTGTTTTGATATAATCGCTTGATAAGGTATCGGCAATGATTTGTGCTTTTTCTTGGTCGGCACATGAAATTGTTAAATAAGAAAGGCGCTCCAGTGCTACTTCTTCTGCGTGACACGGACCGGCGATGACCGCAATATTGTCAAAAGGAATGTGGTAAATATCATGAAAATGTTCCCCAACCAATAATCCCGATTCTGGAATGATTCCTTTTACGGCAGAAACTACAATTTTATCTTTAATATCAACTGTTAGTTTTTGCAGTTCGCTATAAATAAACGCAGACGGAATCACAAAAATCAACACATCGGCATAGTTTGCAATTTCGTCAATATCGTTGCTTAATTTTAGTTTTTCTGTATGAAATTCTACCGAACTTAAATAGCTTGGGTTGTGTTGTTCTTTTAGTAAATGCTCTTTTGTGTACACACTTCGCATGTACCAGCCAATTCCGTCTAAATTTTCACTAAGCATCTTTACGATGGCTGTTGCCCAACTTCCAGCTCCAAAAACGGCGTATTTTAGTTTGTTATCCATAAAAGGTGAATCTATAATTCAAAAATACATAAAATATCGCTTTTACGCTTGTATTGGATTTCAGGCACTTACCATTTTTGGCATGTGTTTTGAAAGCAACTAAATAGTAACAACAAAAACGATTGGCTTATGAAGACTATAAAATTACTTTCGGCAATTATATTATTTAGTGTTACAATGAGTTCTTGTTATACAGAAGTTATTGTAGAAGACCCAATTATTGACGAGCCAGGGATTTCGTTACATCAGTTATTAAGCTCGTATGAATTGTGGTATATAAACATTAATCAAACAACCGGAAATGGAGAAGTTCCATTTTTACAACGAGCATTTACCGTTTCTTTTTTAAACGGTGTGTTGTATGCAAACAATAATATTTCGGGCATTGGAAACAACGGAAATGGTTTCGGCATTGATGTTGGTGTGTACAATACAGATTTCGATTTTGTAGATATTGATCATGATATTGACGGTTATTATCCGCTACAAGTTTTTCAAATCGGTCCAAACAGAATCCGCATGTACGATGCTGCTAGCAACACCAGTTATTATTTAACAGGATATCAGCGTTCTAATTTTGATTATGACTTTGTGTTCTATGATAATATCCACTATTTGCTACAAGAATTTACCGCTTGGAAAAAAATCTATACAAGTCAGGAAGGCATGTTGAACGAGTTTGATAATGAAAACTTCCTCACCTTTTTAGCAGGAGGAAATGACGATACATTTTTGTCGTCAACCGATTCAGCTGATACGCCAATAGCTAACATACTATACGATTACGAAGGAATTTATACCGTATATGACGTACAAGGCGATCCGTATTCAAAAGTTTTAACATTAGATTATGATTACTTGGACAATGAATACTTTGAACTCAACGTTATTAATGACGAAACTATCGAGTTATTTCACCCAGATTCGGGAACGACATACGAGTTTCAAGGAAGAGGTTTCATCCAATATTTGCGTTCTTCTGATACCACAGGAAACGGAAAAGCGGCGAAACAAACTGGAAAAAAACGTAAAAAAATCATCAATAAAATATTCAACAAAGATGATTTTAAGAAATAAGATATAAAGACTTTGGTTGGTTATTTAGTTTAGAAACAGTCTTTGCATTCGTGCAAAGGCTGTTTCTTTTTTATGACTACAAATTACAATTTCGCCAAAAGGCACACTTTTTCAGACCAAACGAAGAAATCACCGACATTTAAAGCTTAAAAAGGGGAAAAAACCCCTTGTGCTATATCTTGTAAACTTCCTAATATTGCGTTCTAAATAACTAACAACATGAGAAGTTACCGACCGCTAATCATCATTCCACTTTCTGTAGTGTTAATCATTTTGATGGTGATTACTTCTTTTACCACATCCAAAAAGGAAATAGTTGGTGCTTGGGTTTCTCAAGAAAATCCGACGGATAAAATTGAGTTTCTTCAAAATGGAATTGCCAAATCGTATTCTGAAACCGCTGAAAGCAAACCATTACACTACACAATTTCCGCAGAATGTGTTCATCATGAATCCAATGAATCTTTGTGTGTGAAAATTATTGACGATGAAGCCAATTTGTTTAAATGTTACGAGTTAAAAGATGCGGAAGCGAAAGAGGATAATGTGCTACTATTGGTAGATACCAACAATAATGAAGAGCATTTTTACACGAAAGTGTATTAGGTTTTTTATTAAAAGATTGAAGGATTTAATGATTAAAAAATTCCAAAAGCGACAGCAGTCTAAAGCAAAGCGTGTCTAAAAATCGAAGTCGTCTAACAAAGTCTAAAATCTACTTTTTATAAAAATTCATTTCATCAATATATGTCCAAACATCCTTTGGTAACAACGGTTTGATGTTTTTTTGCTCTTTGATAGCGTTTCGAATGAATGTAGAAGAAATTTCCATAATTGGAGCAGAAACGTGGTGAATTTTCGGATGATTGACAAATTGATGCTCTACTGTTCCTTCCGAAATTCGAGGATACACATACACATCGTGATTAGCCAAAATAACCTCGTAGTTTTTCCACTTGTGCAAACTCTTCAAATTATCTTCGCCCATAATTAAGCAAAACTCGTGTTTTGGATATTTTTCTTGTAAATGTGCTAAGGTATTTACGGTATAGTTCGGTTGTGGTAAGTCAAATTCAACCTTGCTAGGCTTGATTTTTGGATAGTCTTCCGTAGCAATCATGACCATTTCATAACGGTGATGATTTGCCAATAACGAACTTTTCTTTTTAAACGGATTGTGCGGCGTTACCACCATCCAAATGGCATCCAAATCGCTGTATTCTGCTAGGTGGTTGGCAATTGCCAAATGTCCAATATGAATAGGATTAAACGTACCAAAATACAAACCGATTTTCATGACAATTACAGATTTTCAATTCCTAAAAACTCAGCAACAACGCGAACAGCTTCCGCTTTTGCTTTGTCCAAATCGTCGTTCATAATGCGAACATCAAATTGTGGTGCGGTTGCCATTTCTGCAGGCGCTTTGGCAATGCGCATGTTAATTTTTTCTTGATTTTCCGTTTTTCTATTTTTCAAACGGATAATCAATTCGTTGATATGTGGCGGTTCAACAAAAACAGTCAATGTTTCTTCGGGAAATTTTCGCTTAATTCGCAAGGCGCCGACAACATCAATATCAAAAATCACGTTTCGTCCCGCATCACAAATACGATCGACTTCCGTTTGCAAGGTTCCATAATAATTTTCAGGATACACTTCTTCCCACTCTAAAAACTCTTTATTTTTGATTTTTTGTCTAAAATCTTTCGGAGATAAAAAATAATAATCTTTTCCATCGACTTCATTGCCGCGTTTTTCGCGAGAAGCTGCCGAAATGGAAAATTCTAAATTCAATTCAGGAACGCCTAACAAATGTCGAACAATAGTGGTTTTTCCAGCGCCAGATGGTGCCGCAAATACAATTAGTTTCCCTCTTTTCATTACAAAACGTTTAGCAATTGTTCTTTAATTTTCTCCAATTCGTCTTTCATTTGAACGACTAATTGTTGCATGGGCGCGTAATTGGATTTAGAACCGATAGTGTTGATTTCTCGTCCAATTTCTTGTGAGATGAAACCTAGTTTTTTTCCGTTGGAATTGGAAGATTGTAACGATGTTGAGAAATAATCTAAATGATTTGCCAAACGCACTTTTTCTTCTGTGATGTCAAATTTTTCTAGGTAATAAATCAACTCTTGTTCGAAACGATTTTCGTCTACTTGCTCTTTCAAATCATCCAACGCTTTGCGCAAACGAACTTTCACAGACGTCATGCGTTCGTCGTCCATATCCGTAACTTTTTGAAGCAATTCAGCAATATTATGGATGCGCAATCTAAAATCTTCCTCGAGTACTTTTCCTTCGGCAATTCGGTATTCATCCAATTGTTCAATAGCGTGTTGCAATACATTTTGAATGATTTCAAATTCTTGCTCGTCAATCTCTTCGCGTTCTGTTTTTAACGAATCTGGCATTCGCACCACCATTTTCAACAATTCCACAGCATCGGCGTCGGGTTGAATTTCACGAAGTTGACGCATATATTCGTTTACCACAGCTTTATTAATCACGGTAGACGTTTCTTCAGCGGTCATTTCCAAATACAGCGAAAAATCGACTTTTCCACGCAATAAAGTCTCTGCAATTGTTTTGCGCATATTCAATTCTTTTTCTCGGTAAGACGAAGGAATTCGCGCGTTTAAATCCAAGCTCTTACTGTTGAGCGATTTCAATTCAATCGTTATTTTTTTGGTTGGAAGTTGTTCTACAGCCTTTCCAAATCCTGTCATAGACTTTATCATATGGCAAAAATAATAAAATTAGCGACAACGCTTGGCTTTATACGTTGCTATTCTGTACACTTTCAAGCACCATTCCAAAAAAGTAAAAAAGCTTTCGCTATAAAATTCTAACAAAATTAGATGTTAAACAAATAGAAATCCTTCATAATATCTGATGTTTTTATATTTTTGAGAAAACTAACGAATGCCATTATTATTACTATCCATTGCGCCTGCGCTTTTGATCATTTTTTACATTTATTACAGTGATAAATATGACAAAGAGCCGCGACATCTCCTTGTAATTTGCTTTTTGCTAGGAGCTATTGGTAGTATTTTAATTTCCACAGGCACAAATGCTGTTGTTTCTGAATATTATCCAGAGTTAAAACTTAAAGTGTGGTGGATTCAGTTCTGCAAAGCCTTTTTTGTGGTTGCCTTGGTGGAAGAATTCAGCAAATATATTTTTGTACGCTATTTTGCGCAACGACACAGAGAATTTGACGAACCTTACGACGGAATCATGTATGCCATTATGGTTTCTATGGGTTTTGCGGTAACGGAAAACTTGGCGTATGTGTTTCAAGGCGGAATAGAAACCGCTATTTACAGAGCATTTACAGCAGTTCCAGCGCATGCGACGTTCGGAATTATTATGGGATATTACATGGGAAAAGCAAAATTTTCTCGAAATCGTGTCAAATACAATCTCTTAGGTTTGGGATTGGCAACAATCTTTCACGGAACCTATGATTTTTTCCTATTTATCAATTACATTCCAGGCATTTCTATTGGCGCTTTCATGTCGTTGGCAGTGGGCATTTTGCTTTCGCAGAAAGCCATTCGAATTCACCAGCAAAACTCACATTTTAAGCCAAAGTAGCAAAGTCAAACGCTCTTTTTTCATTGTAATAGACTTCGCCACCATCAAAAAAACCTACATGGCCACCATATTTTGGCATTTCAAAATAAAAATGTTCATTCTGTTCTGCTTCTTCTATCGGATAACAACATTTGGACAAAAAGGAATCATTTTTGGCGTTTATCAATAATGTCGGAATTTTAATAGTTGGAATAAACTGTTTAGACGAACACTTGTCGTAATAATCTTGTGCGTCTTCAAAACCGTGTGCTTTGGACGTGTATAAGTTATCAATTTGAAACATGGATCGTGCTTTTTTAATTTCTTCCAAACTAATTAAACTTGGAAAAGCAGCGTGTTTCTCCAATAACTTTTTTCGTAAATATTTGATAAACATTCTATTGTATAAATAATTTTCCACACGGCGCATTTGCTTTAATGAACCATCTAGCTGACACGGTACCGAAACGGCAATAGCTGCTTTTACTTCTTTCGGAACGCGAATAGGTTCGCCTAAGTATTTCAACAATAAATTTCCACCCAAACTAAAACCCTTCATCACAATATGCCCGTATTGTGGATATTGGGTTAAAATATGTGTCATGACTTCTCTTAAATCTTCCGTAGCACCAGCAGTATATGCTCTAAACAAACGGTTCTGTTCGCCACTGCAACTTCTATAATTCATTGCAACCGCATCATAACCGTTGCGATTAAAAACTTTTGCTGTTCCTTTAATATATGCCCGTTGCGCATTGCCTTCCAAACCGTGTAAAATTACAATCAACTTGGAAACATTTTTATGATGAGCAGCATAACTCCAATCCAAATCTATAAAATCGTTATCGCTCAAAGTAATACGTTCTCTTCTTTGATATACACCATCAACTTTTCTATATAAACCAGCATAAACGGTAGAAAAGTGCCCATTTTTAAAAATATGTGGTGGATTGTAATGACTTTTAATTATTGGCATGTTATTTTTGGTACTAAAAAATAAAAAAATAAATATAATGTATTTTAAAGAATTTGACATTCGTTGGAGCGATTTAGATGCAAATCGTCACTTAGCCAACTCAGCATATATCAATTTTATGAGTCATACGCGTATGGGGTTTTTGATTGAAAATGGCTTTACACAAAAAGAATTAGCCAAAAACAACATTGGTCCTGTCGTATTTTATGAACACATGTATTACTTTAAAGAAGCCTTTCCAGGGAAACCTGTACGTGTTTCTTTGGAAGTTGCAGGTTTAAGCGAAGACGGAATGTTCTTTGAATTTCTTCATAATTTTTATGATACGAATGGAAAAAACTTTGCCAGTTGCGAAATGATGGGCGCTTGGATCGATTTACAAACACGCCAACTCATCGGTTTGCCAGCACAATTCAACGATGCTATTCGCAATGTACCACGCGCAAAAAACTTCAAAATCTTAACCAAAGAGGATACACGTCGTTTCGGGAAAAAACCTGAAAACTTACAGTAACTGTTTGATTGTTAGTTAAAAAAAGGTACATTTAGTTACACCTTAACAAAAAACTTTAATAACTAACATTCACTAATTATGGAAAACGTAAATTGGATTGCACTCGCGGTAGCTGCATTATCAACTCTTGTCATCGGATTTATTTGGTACGGACCGTTATTTGGAAAAGCTTGGATGAAAGAAACCGGCATCACAGAAGCACAAGCACAAAAAGGCATGCCCTTACGCTTTGGACTTAGCGTAGTTTTGGCGTTTGTAGCTGTATTTTTTATTTACATGGTTTCTGTTGTAACTGGCGGAGAACCAGGAGATCCACACGGACAAGAAAAATATTTAACTTTTGGTCACGGAGCAATTCATGGTATTTTTGTGGCACTTTTTATAGCAATGCCAGTCTTAGCCACAAATGCCCTTTTTGAGCAAAAATCATTCAAATATATTCTAATTAATGTTGGCTATTGGGTAGTTACGTTTGCCATTATGGGCGGAATTGTAAATGCTTGGACATAACTGTTAGATTGAGATTCTGAATTTTAATAAATAAAAAATGTCAAATCGAGCGCAGTCGAGATTCAATGGAAACGTGAGTTTTCTTAGATTTTTCGACTGCTCTTGAATCGTTTTCAACAAATCATCCTCTCCAAATAGAATGATTCAAACCAATAATAAACGGAATTCCACGATACACAGCAATATCTAAAGCTTTTCCGCCACCGCGATATTCATACCAGCGATTCAAACGGTGATAAAAAATTCCATTATTTACACCAATTACCCAAACGGTTCCATTACGGTCACAAGCAATTTTTTGACCAATTCCACCACCGCGAAGCTGTAGCCAGCCCATACCATTTCCGCGCCAAATACTGCCATCTTCTGCAATAATATACGGAATGCCATTATGTGCAGCAATATCTACCGCTTTTCCGCCGCTAGGATACAAATTCCAATTGCGACCATCAAATGAAAAAATGTTATTATTGATACCAATCAACCATAATTGACCATTATCGCTGTAAATTCGCTTACCAAGTCCATTACCAGGCATTGGAACCCAACCAGAACCTGTTCCTTTCCAAATTCCATTATTCACTCCAATAATATAGGGCGTTCCATTATGTACAGTTATATCTACCGCTTTTCCATTGCCCGGATATTCTTGCCACAAGCGACCATTGTATGAAAAAATACTATTTCCCATACCAATTACCCAAAGCGTTCCGTTGTCATTATAAATGGCTTGCCCTTTTCCGCCGCCAGGAAGTTGTTTCCAAACTTGCGCATCTACAGAAGTAACACAAAATAGGAATAAAGCGAGTACATAGGTAATTTTTCTCATGATGATAGTATTTTTCAAGATTGTTTCTAAAAATACAAATTTAATGCCATTCTATTAGGTAAAATATTATGCAGTCTGTATTTTGAAATCAATAGTATTTTGTAAAAAATGTTCAAAAACATGCAAAAATTGGAGAAAAAAGAAAACGTTTTCGTGAAAAATCAATCAATTATTTAAAAAACGTCTAATTGCCTTTTTATGAAAAATACAATCAAAAAATTATCAAATCCAAAATTAAAAGAGCTTCAATTACGGATTTCGGAAAAATAAAGTAACAGCTTTTATATCAATAACTTGAACCTTATCTTAGTAAATTCCATATTATTGGAAATCTCCAAAAAAAATTGATAATGCTGAAACAACAAGGACTCTATTTACCCGAATTTGAACACGACAATTGCGGTGCTGGATTTATATGTAGCTTAACAGGAAAACGCTCCAACGATATCATTCACAAAGCACTAGAAATTTTGGTGAAATTAGAACATCGTGGCGCAGTAAGTGCGGATGGTGTAACAGGTGATGGAGCGGGAATTCTCATCGATATTCCGCACGAATTCTTTAAAAAATCATGCGATTTCAAACTGCCAAAAGTAGGCGAATATGCAGTCAGCAATGTATTTCTTCCACAAAAAGACAATCAGCGCCAATACTGTATTGAGGTTTTTGAAAAAGAAATTGCAACTCAAGGATTACAACTCATTGGCTGGCGCGATGTGCCTGTAAACAGTAAAATTTTAGGAGAAATTGCCAAAGAAACAGAACCCTTTGTAAAACAACTATTTGTTGGAAAAACAGCTGCATCGCAAAGCAATCGCGAATTCAATATAAAACTATTTGCCGCGCGAAAAATTACGGAACACACCATATACAATTCCAAACTATCACAACAAAAATTCTTTTACGTTCCGAGTTTATCCACCAAAATCATCATTTTCAAAGGCTTGCTCAAACCAGAACACATCAACGAATACTATTTGGATTTGTTCGATGCCGATTTGGACACACGACTGGCGTTGGTACATCAACGATTTTCGACCAACACCTTTCCTACGTGGGATTTGGCGCAACCTTTTCGCTATATCTGTCATAACGGTGAAATCAATACCCTTCGCGGGAATGTTTCTCGTATGTTTTCGCGCGAAGAAATTATGGAAAGTCCGTTATTTGGCGAAGATATCAAACGCATTTTACCAACCATTCTCAAAGGGAAATCCGATTCGGCAACCTTGGATATGGTGGTAGAATTATTACTCATATCAGGTCGTTCTCTACCAGAAGCGATGATGATGTTAGTGCCAGAAGCTTGGGAAAAAAATCCAAACATGTCTGACACCAAAAGAGCGTTTTACGAATACAATGCTTGCGTCATGGAACCTTGGGATGGACCTGCGTCAATTCCATTTACGGATGGAAATTATATTGGAGCGGTGTTGGATAGAAACGGATTGCGTCCGTCGCGATATACGGTTACAAAAAATGGAAATGTCATCATGTCTTCAGAAACAGGCGTGGTGGATATCAAACCTGAAAATGTAGCATTTCATGGGCGTTTAGAACCTGGAAAAATGTTTTTAGTCAACATGAATGAAGGGCGAATTGTCAATGATGAAGAAATCAAAGAAACCATCGCGGCGAAACATCCGTACCGAAAATGGCTGAACGAAAACTTAGTACACTTACGAGATATTTCTGCAAAAAAAGGACCAATCAAGTATGACGAAATTGATCTTAAAAAGCGTGAAATTGTCTTTGGCTACACGCAAGAAGATTTAAACACCATCATTCGCCCAATGGCGCAACTGGCAAAAGAACCGATTGGTTCTATGGGAAGTGATACGCCTATCGCAATTCTTTCTGAAAAGCCACAATTAATCTACAACTATTTCAAACAGTTGTTTGCACAAGTAACAAATCCGCCGTTAGACGGCGTTCGTGAAGAATTAATCACAGATATCAGTTTGACGCTCGGAAGCGATGTAAATCTTTTTGACATCAGTCCAGAACACTGTAAAAAGCTCAAAATTCAAAATCCGGTCATCTCCAAACACGATTTAGATAAAATCAGAAACTACGACAGCAATCCAAACTTTAAAGTGGCGTCTATCTCAATGTTGTACAAAGTAAATCGTGGTTTAAACGAACTAGAAATTGCTTTAGAAAACCTAATGCACAAAGCATCCAAAGCGATTGACAATGGCGCGAATATTATCATTCTATCCGATAGATATGTGGATGAAAAACACGCACCAATTCCAGCATTATTAGCGTGTTCGTATGTCAATCATGCATTGCACAAACTCGAAAAACGCTCCAAAACAAGCTTGATTATTGAATCAGCTGAACCGCGTGAAGTACATCATTTTGCATTGCTATTCGGTTTCGGGGCGAGCGCGGTAAATCCGTATATCGTAAATGAAATTGTTGAAAAGCAAGTTGTCAACGGCGATATTACCGAATTGGAATACCTAAAAGCCATCAAAAATTACAACAAAGCAATCGGGAAAGGCATTCTAAAAGTAATGAACAAAATCGGGATTTCGACGCTCAATTCCTATCGCGGTTCGCAACTATTTGAATGTATTGGAATCAATTCGACCACTGTCAAAAAATACTTTCCCAACACGCCAACACGTATTCAAGGAATTGGCTTACGCGAAATAGAACACGAAATCGTAAAACGTCATAAAAAAGCTTTTCAAGTCAATGAAGTCAACGTAACTATTGAAGTTGGAGGCGAATATCGCTGGCGACGTGGACAAGAAAAACACATGTTCAATCCGTTGACAGTGGCGAAGTTGCAAGAATCGGTTAGAACGAACAAAGCTTCTACTTTCAAAGAATATTCAGAATTGATCAACAATCAATCCAAAAGCTTGATGACAATTCGCGGATTATTTGAATTTGACCAATTTGACCCAATTCCAATCGAAGAAGTAGAACCGTGGACGGAAATTGTAAAACGGTTCAAAACAGGTGCGATGTCGTATGGTTCTATCAGCAAAGAAGCACACGAAAACCTGGCAATTGCCATGAATAGAATCGGCGGAAAATCAAACTCTGGAGAAGGTGGAGAAGATCAAGAACGTTTCTACAAAAATGCACAAGGCGACTGGAAAAATTCCGCCATCAAACAAGTTGCTTCTGGACGTTTTGGGGTAACATCAAATTACTTGACAAGCGCCAACGAAATTCAAATCAAAATTGCACAAGGTGCGAAACCAGGAGAAGGCGGACAATTGCCTGGGCCGAAAGTCAATCCAGAAATTGCCAAAACACGAAACTCTACACCGTATGTTGGACTCATTTCGCCGCCGCCACATCACGATATCTATTCTATTGAAGATTTATCACAACTCATTTATGACGTAAAATCTGCCAATCGGGAAGCGCGAATTAATGTAAAACTCGTTTCTGAAATCGGTGTTGGAACCGTTGCTGCGGGCGTTGCCAAAGCAAAAGCTGATGTCATCCTCATTTCAGGGTTTGACGGCGGAACAGGCGCGTCTCCACTAACATCACTCAAACATGCAGGCTTACCGTGGGAATTAGGAATTGCAGAAGCACAGCAAACCTTGGTGATGAACAACCTGCGAAATCGTGTAGTATTGGAATGTGACGGACAATTAAAAACAGGTCGCGATGTCGCGATTGCCTGTTTACTAGGCGCCGAAGAATTCGGTTTTGCAACCGCGCCGCTAGTGGCTTCAGGCTGTATCATGATGCGTGTGTGTCACTTAAATACCTGTCCTGTCGGAATTGCTACGCAAAATCCTGAATTGCGGAAAAAATTCAAAGGAAAACCGGAACATGTGGTGAATTATATGTATTTCGTAGCGCAGGAATTGCGCGAAATCATGGCGAAACTAGGGTTCAAAACGGTGAACGAAATGGTAGGACAAGTACAAAAACTCAATCGAAACAAAGCCATTGAACATTACAAAACTTCAGGAATTGATTTGACACCAATTCTTCACAAAGTGACCGTTTCCGATGATGTAAAACTATACAATACTGAAACACAAGATCATAATCTGGAAACACATCTCGACTTTAAGATTATTAAGCAAGCGCATCAAGCACTCTTTAGAAGACAACGAACCGATTTACAATTCAACATCACCAATATTGACAGAGCTGTTGGCGCAATTATCAGCAATGAAATCTCTAAAATTTACGGTGCCGAAGGGCTGCCAGAAGATACCATCAACATAGACTTTAAAGGAGCTGCGGGACAAAGTTTTGGAGCGTTTACCACGAAAGGAATTCGCATGACCGTTCACGGAAACACCAATGATTACTTAGGAAAAGGCTTATCAGGTGGAAAACTCATCATAAAAGTTCCGAAAGAATCTACCATCATTCCTGAAGATAACGTCATCACAGGAAATGTAACTTTGTACGGTGCCACTTCGGGCGAAGTATACATTAATGGAAAAGCTGGAGAACGTTTTTGTGTGCGAAACTCAGGCGCAAAAGCTGTGGTAGAAGGAATCGGCGATCATGGTTGTGAATACATGACTGGTGGCGTTGCGGTGATTCTTGGGAAAATTGGACGCAATTTCGGTGCGGGAATGAGCGGCGGAATCGCGTATATTTTAGATATGGACAACACGTTTTTTGTACAAAATTGCAATTCGGAAAGCTTAAATATAGATCCGATTACGTCGAAAGAAGATACATTGCAACTCAAACAACTCATCCAAAATCATTACCAAGCCACGGAAAGTCCTTTAGCGAAACGAATTTTAGACGATTGGCAACAGTATCTACCAAAATTCTTAAAAATTCTACCAGAAGAATACCGACAAGCATTGGCACGAATCGAAAAAGAAGAACTTCAAACAGCGTAAGACATGGGAAAAATAACAGGATTTATGGAGTACAAACGTCAAGATGAAACGTATGAAGCTCCTGCAAAACGTATTAAAAACTATAAAGAATTTACCATTGCTCTTGAAAAATCAACACTAGAAGAACAAGGTGCGCGCTGTATGGATTGTGGGATTCCGTTTTGTCACAGCGGCTGTCCACTCGGAAACTTAATTCCAGACTTCAATGACAAAGTCTATCGTGGAAAATGGAAAGAAGCAGCTGAAATTTTACATGCTACCAATAACTTCCCCGAATTTACAGGTCGTTTGTGTCCTGCGCCGTGTGAAGAAGCCTGTGTGTTGGGAATTAACGAAGATCCGGTAAGTATTGAAAACATTGAAAAAAATATTGTAGAAACCGCTTTTGCGGAAGGTTGGATTGTG
Organism: Kordia periserrulae; assembly: GCF_003054265.1. Lineage (GTDB taxonomy): Bacteria > Bacteroidota > Bacteroidia > Flavobacteriales > Flavobacteriaceae > Kordia > Kordia periserrulae. The sequence continues at coordinate 349,057 of NZ_QBKT01000006.1, forward strand.
GCAAAACCACCTAAAAAACGAACAGGAAAATCGGTTGCAGTTGTAGGCTCTGGTCCCGCGGGATTGGCAGCGGCACAACAACTCAACCGTGCTGGTCATGCCGTCACTGTTTTTGAACGTGATGAAAAAGTAGGCGGATTGTTGCGCTACGGAATTCCCGATTTTAAGATGGAAAAGCATGTTATCGACCGTCGTTTGGCTATTTTAGAAGCAGAAGGAATCACGTTTACAACCAATGCGCATGTGGGTGTCACTATAGATACGAATCAGCTTAAAGAAGAATTTGATGCGATTTTACTTTGTGGCGGCGCAACAGTACGAAGGAACATTCCGATTGACGGAGCAGACGCGAAAGGCGTTCACCAAGCGATGGATTTCCTCAAACTAAACAATCAATACGTAGATGGTTTGGTTGATTTTGAAGACATCATTTCTGCGAAAGACAAAAAAGTCATTGTCATTGGTGGCGGCGATACAGGCTCGGATTGTATTGGGACGAGCAATCGTCATGGCGCAACATCGGTAACAAACTTTGAAATATTGAGCAAACCAACAGTTGGACGTCCTGCGCATCAACCGTGGCCGTATTGGCCGATGAAACTAAAAACGACATCTTCACATCAAGAAGGTGTGGAACGTCATTTTAGCATTTCGACGGAAAAATTCATCAAAGATGCCAACGGAAACCTTACGGGATTAAAAACGGTTGAGGTTGAATGGATCTATGAAGAAGGCAAACGCCCGACACTCAAAAAAATTCCAAATACGGAAAAAATTTGGGAATGCGATTTAGTACTATTAGCGTTAGGTTTCACAGGCGCAGAAAAAACATTGGCAGAAGCTTTTGATATAGACATGGATTTCAGAACTAACATCAAAGCAACCACAAAAAATTACGCTACCAACAAAGACGGAATCTTCGTTGCTGGCGACATGCGCAGAGGACAATCGTTAATCGTTTGGGCAATTTCCGAAGGTCGTCAAGCCGCGCATCATGTGGACAACTATTTAATGGGAAGTTCTAATTTACCGTTGAAGGATGATAATGATTTGCCGAGAATATAAAGTCAAATCAAGTGTCACATTGAGCGCAGTCGAAATGGCTATGAAGTTTAAATCTCCCTGCAACCACAGGAAAAACAAAACATTTTTTCAAAAACGATTAGGAATCTTAAAAAACTTTTTCAATATTTGATACAACAAATGAACAAGCAACCACAAAATATCATTGTCATTAGCATTATTGTGATTCAGTCACAACGATGAGGAATGCCATGCTATTTTCACTATAAAAATTTCAAAGCCTTCCTACATCGGGAAGGCTTTTTCTATTAGTGAAACTTTTGAAGGACGTCAATTCGAGTGTTTTTTGTCACATTGAGCGCAGTCGAAATAGACAAAAAATGTATCGAGAATAGTCTTTCAAACAACAAACAACAAACAACAAACAACAAACAACGAACAACGAAAAAACACACAACATGAACAAAACCATCATCAGCATCATCGTCATTATTATCATGAACTCTTCTTGAGTTGGTACGATGTGCTGTATAAAACAAAAGCCTGTATCAACCGCGATACAGGCTTTTATTTTTTAAAGAGAAAAATCCGAAAAACAAACAACACTTCGGCTAGCTCAGCGTAAACAAATAACGAAAAACACTATAAAAAACACCAAGTTGAACATTGTAGTAAAAAAATCATAAAAAACTGAAAAACAGATAATTAACAAAAATAAATAACAATTGATTTTAGGTAAAAAATCAAAACCAAACACACAAAAAAGTAGGAATACAATTAATTTCGAATCATAATCACACTAAAAATGTATTATACAAACGACAGTATCATCTATCACAACGGCGCATTTCTGCATCCAGAAACGGCGTCTGCCAACCTATACAGTCAAACGTTGCACTACGGAAATGGCGTATTTGAAGGCATCCGTTCGTACAAAACCAAATTCGGCGCAAAAATTTTTAAAGCCGCTGGACATTACGAACGCCTAAAATATGGTGCCCAAGTCATGGGAATTCCATGTAATTACACAGTAGAGGAATTGGTAAATATCACATATCAACTACTAGAAAAAAACAATCTCGAAGATGCGTATATCAGACCTATTTTGACCACAGGCGCTAATATGAGTCTGTTAACGTCTGACGAATCCATACTAACCATCCAATGTTGGGAATGGGGAAAATACATGGGCGACAAACTTTTACGCGTAAAAACCTCTCGCTTTGAACGTCCCAATCCGAAATCCTGCTTTGTAGAAGCAAAAATCACAGGACATTACACAAATTCCATTCTATCCACAAACGAAGCAAAAAGTGCAGGATACGATGAAGCATTATTGTTAGACATGAACGGAAATGTAGCAGAATGTTCGGGCGCCAATGTATTTATGGAAAAAGACGGCAAACTCTACACGCCAAAACGCGGACACATCATGCCAGGAATTACGCGTACTACGATTATCGAAATTTGTAAAGAGGAAGGTTTTTCAGTAGAAGAAAAAGACTTTACACTTGCCGAACTAAAACAAGCAGACAGCGCCTTTTTTACGGGAACAGCGGCAGAAGTTGTCGGATTACAATCGTTAGATGACTATAAATTTCCACTTTCGTGGGAAGCGTCTCTCGGTTACAAACTCATGCAACTCTACAAACAAGAAGTATTGTGCGAACGCAACAGCAAACTCTCTGAAGCAATCTAAAAAATGAACAATCTCAATAAATACAGCAAAACCGTTACACAAGATCCTACGCAACCTGCGGCACAAGCCATGCTACACGCTATTGGACTTACAAAAGAAGACTTTTTCAAACCAATTGTCGGCATTGCAAGTACAGGTTATGAAGGCAATCCGTGTAACATGCATTTGAACGATTTGGCAAAACTCGCCAAACAAGGAACGCAAAACGAAGATGTAGTCGGACTTATTTTCAACACGATTGGTGTGAGCGATGGAATTTCGATGGGAACACCTGGAATGCGCTATTCCTTGCCATCGCGTGATATCATTGCCGATTCTATGGAAACAGTAGTACAAGCCATGAGTTACGACGGATTAATCACGGTAGTTGGTTGCGACAAAAACATGCCTGGCGCGTTGATGGCAATGATTCGTTTAAATCGTCCAAGTATTTTGGTTTATGGCGGAACGATTGATTCGGGTTGTCACAATGGAAAAAAACTCGATGTGGTTTCTGCTTTTGAAGCTTGGGGAAGCAAAGTAGCAGGCACAATGGACGAAACCGAATATCAAAACATTGTTGAAAAAGCCTGTCCGGGCGCGGGCGCATGCGGCGGAATGTACACCGCAAATACCATGGCGTCTGCCATAGAGGCCTTGGGAATGGCATTACCGTTCAATTCGTCAAATCCCGCGCTGAGCGATGCTAAAAAACAAGAATCTGTTGCGGCAGGTGAAGCGATTCGTGTGTTGCTAGAAAAAGACATCAAACCGTCGGACATCATCACGCGTAAATCATTAGAAAATGCAGTACGTTTGGTAACGATTCTTGGCGGATCAACCAATGCTGTATTACACTTTCTCGCCATAGCGAGAGCAGCACAAATTGATTTTACCTTAGAAGACTTTCAAAAAATAAGCGATACCACACCATTTCTAGCAGACTTAAAACCAAGCGGAAAATACTTGATGGAAGATGTACACGCTGTTGGCGGAATTCCAGCAGTATTAAAATATTTACTCAAAAAAGGACTCTTACACGGCGATTGTTTAACCGTTACAGGAAAAACAATGGCAGAAAACTTATTAGATGTTGACGATTTAACGGAAGGGCAAGATGTCATCAAACCTGTGGAAAACCCAATCAAAATCTCAGGGCATTTGCGCATGCTGTACGGAAACTTAGCTAGTGAAGGAAGCGTTGCAAAAATCACAGGAAAAGAAGGATTAACATTCACAGGAAAAGCCAAAGTCTTTGAAGGTGAATATGAAGCTAATGACGGAATCCGCGACGGAAAAGTTGAAAAAGGAGATGTTGTGGTTATTCGGTATGAAGGACCAAAAGGCGGACCAGGAATGCCAGAAATGCTCAAACCAACGGCAGCTATCATGGGCGCAGGATTGGGAAAAGATGTAGCACTTATTACAGATGGACGTTTTTCAGGAGGAACACACGGTTTTGTCGTCGGTCATATCACTCCAGAAGCCCAAGAAGGCGGCACAATTGCTTTGGTAAAAGACGGTGATATCATTACAATAGATGCAGAAACGAACACCATACAACTAGAAGTTTCCGAAGCAGAACTTCAAGAACGTAAAAAACAATGGAAAGCTCCCGAACTCAAATTTGAACGTGGAGTATTATACAAATATGCAAAAACAGTGTCATCCGCATCCAAAGGCTGCGTTACAGACGAATTCTAAAAGAATTCTTTTGTCACATCGAGCGCAGTCGAGATGTATTTGAAACAAAAACTATAGCATTTTCAAAATGGATTCCGCATCAAGTGTGGAATGACAATAAAAAATCAACACTATGGAAACAAAAACCATACAAGAAACACAAACACAACCAACAACAGAACGACTCACAGGAAGCGAAGCCATTGTACGTTGTTTGTTAGCAGAAGGTGTAAAAACGCTATATGGCTATCCTGGCGGCGCTATCATGCCAGTATATGACGAGCTATACAAATACCAAGATAAAATTCATCATGTGCTAACGCGTCATGAACAAGGCGCAACACATGCTGCACAAGGATATGCGCGCATTTCTGGTGAAGTCGGAGTTGCTATTGCTACTTCAGGTCCAGGAGCTACCAATCTCATCACGGGAATTGCCGATGCGCAAATCGATTCGACGCCGTTGGTATGTATTACGGGACAAGTTGCCTCGCATTTGTTGGGAAGTGATGCGTTTCAAGAAACGGATATTGTGGGCATTTCTACGCCAGTGACCAAATGGAATCACCAAATTACGAAAGCTTCTGAAATTCCAGAAGTCATCGCAAAAGCATTTTACATAGCAAAAAGTGGACGTCCAGGACCTGTGTTGATTGATATTACGAAAGATGCACAATTTGAAGAATTTGATTTTTCATATCAAAAATGTACGGCAGTTCGCAGTTACAAAGCAGTGCCAGAAGTAGATGAAACCTCGTTAAATGCTGCTGCAGAAATCATCAATGCAGCAAAAAAACCGTTAGTCGTTTGGGGTCAAGGCGTGATTTTAGGTAAAGCGGAAGCTGAATTTAAAGCTTTCATTGAAAAAGCAGGTATTCCTTCAGCTTGGACAATTTTAGGTGTTTCAGCCATTCCAACAGAACATCCACTCAATGTCGGAATGGTAGGAATGCACGGAAACTATGCGCCAAACAAACTCACCAATGAATGCGATGTGTTAATTGCTATCGGAATGCGTTTTGACGATCGCGTTACAGGAAACTTAGCCACGTATGCCAAACAAGCAAAAGTCATTCATTTTGAAATTGATCCTGCGGAAGTAGACAAAAATGTAAAAACGGATGTAGCTGTTTTGGGTGATGCAAAAGTGAATCTGACAAAAATTCTGCCACTTATCCAGAAAAAAGAACATTCAGCTTGGCGACGTGCGTTTGACGATTTATACGCGATTGAATACGAAAAAGTCATCAAAAATGATTTGTATCCAACCAAAGAAGGATTGACCATGGGCGAAGTGTTAAAGGAAATCAACAACCAAAGCAACGGCGAAGCAGCGATTGTTTCGGATGTTGGTCAGCATCAAATGATTGCCTGTCGTTATGCCAATTTCAAACAGACAAAAAGCAATATTACTTCGGGCGGATTGGGAACGATGGGATTTGGCTTGCCAGCCGCTATTGGCGCAAAAATGGCAGCGCCTGAGCGTGAAGTAGTTTGTATTTGTGGCGATGGCGGTTACCAAATGACCATTCAGGAATTGGGAACTATTTTTCAGCAAAAAGCCGCGGTGAAAATTGTGGTGTTGAATAATGATTTCTTGGGAATGGTGCGACAGTGGCAACAACTGTTTTTTGACAAACGTTATGCTTCTACCGAAATGACTAACCCTGATTTTGTAGCGATTGCCAAAGGTTACTACTTAAACGCACGTCGCGTCACAAAAAGAGACGAATTAGCGGAAGCAGTACAAGAAATGATGGAAAGTAAAGAAGCGTACTTTTTAGAAGTATGTGTAGAAAAAGAAGACAACGTATTTCCAATGATTCCAACAGGAGCATCGGTTTCAGACATAAGATTAGCGTAATTATGGAACAAGAAAGCAAACTATTTACGGTTTCGGTATACACCGAAAATAACATCGGATTATTGAACAGAATCTCTGCGATTTTTCAGCGAAGACATATCAATATTGAAAGTATCAACTCGTCGGTTTCTGAAATTGAAAACGTATCTAAATGGACGATTGTAGTCAATCTCGCGGAAGCGCAAATGAAAAAAATCATCGGGCAAATAGAGAAGCAAGTTGAGGTCATTAAAGCGTATTATCACACGGAAGAAGAAATCATTTATCAGGAATCGTGCATTTTCAAAATGAAATCAGATTTGTTGTTTGATGAACGACAAATCCAAAACATCATCAAAGACAGCAATGCGCGAATCGTTACGGTAAACAAACAATTTTTTGTCATTGAAAAATCGGGACGCAAAGATGAAATCGAATTGCTATACCGAGAACTCAGTGTATTTGGTATTATGCAATTTACACGTTCGGGACGTATTGCAGTTTCTAAAGAGGAAATGAAGATATCTGAGATACTTGCGGTTCTTGAGTGAGCTAGAATCAGGATTCAAGATTCAAGATGAAACCAAACAAATAACAAAAAACAATAAAAAAATATAAGAGTAAAAAAGTCTAGGCTCTAAAAATCTAGACTCTAGATTCTAAAAAAACAAAACCATGTCAAACTATTTCAACACCTTACCATTACGAGAACAGTTAGCACAATTAGGAAAGTGTCGATTTATGGATGCTTCCGAATTTACAGATGGCGTCAAAGCACTAAAAGACAAAAAAATTGTGATTGTCGGTTGCGGCGCACAAGGATTGAACCAAGGATTAAACATGCGCGATTCTGGCTTGGATATCGCCTACGCATTACGCCAAGCTGCTATTGATGAAGAACGCGCTTCGTACGTGAACGCAACGTCGCACGGATTCAAAATCGGAACGTACAAACAACTCATTCCAGAAGCAGATTTGGTATTAAATCTCACGCCCGACAAACAACATACCAACGTTGTAAAAGCTGTGATGCCATTGATGAAAAAAGGCGCTACATTGAGTTATTCGCACGGTTTCAATATTGTGGAAGAAGGCACGCAAATTCGTGAAGATATCACGGTAATTATGGTGGCGCCAAAATGTCCAGGAACGGAAGTTCGCGAAGAATACAAACGCGGATTTGGTGTACCAACGCTCATTGCAGTACATCCAGAAAATGATCCAGAAAACAAAGGTTGGGCGCAAGCAAAAGCCTATGCAGTCGCAACAGGTGGACATAGAGCAGGCGTGTTAGAATCGTCGTTTATTGCGGAAGTAAAAAGTGATTTAATGGGCGAACAAACCATTTTGTGTGGCGTATTGCAAACAGGTTCTATTTTGGCATTTGATAAAATGGTTGCCGAAGGAATTGACGCAAACTATGCGGCAAAACTCATTCAACTAGGTTGGGAAACCATCACGGAAGCCTTGAAACATGGTGGAATTACCAATATGATGGATCGTTTGTCAAATCCTGCAAAACTAAAAGCTTATGAGCTTTCGGAACAGTTAAAAGTCATCCTAAAACCTCTATTTGAGAAACACATGGACGATATCATTTCTGGGCATTTCTCTCAAACAATGATGGAAGATTGGGCAAATGACGATAAAAATCTATTGCAATGGCGTGAAGCAACAGGCGAAACAGCCTTTGAAAAAACAGTGTTAACAACTGACCATATTTCAGAACAAGAATACTTTGATAACGGAACATTGTTGGTTGCTTTTGTAAAATCGGGAGTAGAATTGGCGTTTGAAACCATGGTCAGCGCAGGCATTATTGAAGATTCTGCCTATTACGAATCGTTGCACGAATTACCGCTGATTGCCAATACCATCGCACGTAAAAAACTATTCGAAATGAATCGTGTCATTTCCGATACGGCAGAATATGGTTGTTATCTATTCGATCATGCAGCAAAACCATTATTGAAAGACTTTATGAAAACCGTAGATAGTACTGTAATTGGAAAACCATTTTCAACATCCAATTCGGTTGACAATGTAGAATTAATTGCTGTAAATGACGCTATTCGAAATCATCCAATAGAAGCCGTAGGAAAACGTCTCAGAGCAGCAATGACCGCCATGAAAACGATTAAAAAAGAAGAAATACGAGAGAAGGCTGTTGAAGTGTAAAACTACTAATGTCATTCCTGCGTAGGCAGGAATCTATACCATTATAAAGTGGATTCCGCATCAAGTGCAGAATGACAACTATAGTACCGAAACCGTCAGTTTGAGTGACATTACGATATATCAGAAAAATCATTTGAAAATATATTTCGTCAAGCTGAACTCGATTCAGCTTCACATAAAGCAGCTAAAATTTTCATAAAAATAATATCAAGAACAGCAACAAAATAACAAAACACAAATTGTGCAACCAACCACAAAAACATACGCTCCAACGTTAGCAGCTGTCAAAACGGCTGCGCAAACACTCAAAGGCATTGCTTCGGTAACGCCTTTGAGTTATAATGATTATTACTCTAAGCAATACAATTGTCATGTTTATCTAAAACGAGAGGATTTACAGCAAGTACGCTCGTACAAAATTCGCGGTGCGTATAACAAAATGGCTTCGCTAACGGAAACGCAAATTGAAAACGAAATTGTGTGTGCCAGCGCAGGAAATCATGCGCAAGGCGTGGCATTATCGTGTAAATTATTACAAATAAAAGGCACGATTTTTATGCCGACACCAACGCCCAAACAAAAAATTGAGCAAGTCAATATGTTTGGCGAAAACTTTGTGGAAGTTGTCCTAATTGGCGATACGTTTGATGATGCCTATCATGCGGCAATGGAGCAATCGGAGCAGTTGAACAAAACTTTTATTCATCCGTTTAACGACGAAAAAGTCATTGAAGGACAAGCCACGATTGGATTGGAAATTTTAAAGCAATTAGAAACTCCCATCGATTACGTTTTTGTACCTGTTGGCGGTGGCGGATTGTCTGCGGGATTGTCTTCTGTATTCAAAATGTTATCTCCGAACACAAAAATTATTGGTGTGGAACCGAAAGGAGCGCCTTCGATGTCAACTTCGATTGAAAATGACAGAAATACGACACTTAAAAACATTGAAAACTTTGTGGATGGTGCGGCTGTTAAGCGTGTGGGCGATTTGAATTTTGCTATCTGTAAAGAAAATTTACACCAAATGATTACGGTGGATGAAGGCGAAGTGTGTCAAACCATTTTGGATTTATACAACAAACAAGCGATTGTGATAGAGCCTGCTGGAGCATTGAGTTTATGTGCATTATCGCAATATGCTGATGAAATAAAAGATAAAAATGTTGTTTGCGTTATCAGTGGAAGTAATAATGATATCACGCGAACTGCGGAAATTAAAGAACGCGCGTTGTTGTATGCGAATTTAAAACACTATTTCATCATCAAATTTCCACAACGGGCAGGTGCTTTGCGCGAATTTGTAGCTGAGATTTTAGGACCGACAGATGATATCACGCATTTTGAATACACCAAAAAAACCAATCGTGAAAATGGTGCTGCTGTGGTTGGATTGGAATTAAAAAATGCAGCAGACTTAGAAACCTTGATTACCAAAATGAAATTACGTAACTTTTATGGCGACTATTTAAACGATAAACCTGATTTATTTCAGTTTTTAGTCTAAAAATTACACGAAAAAGAAAATTTATGAGTATTCCCGAAAAGTATCAGATTAAAGAAACAATTACACAAGACACGTATCTCGTTGATGGCGAATTAAAAAAATGGACAGGACAAACTTCAGAAGTGTATTCTACCATTTCATCAACTTCAACCTATCAAAAAACCTTACTAGGAACGATTCCAACTTTAGGAGAAACGGAAGCCTTAGACGCTTTAAATTCTGCCGTGAAAGCGTATGATAAAGGACAAGGATTGTGGCCAACGATGAAAGTGGTTGATCGAATTGCGTGCATGGAAAAGTTTGTGGAGCAAATGAAAACCAAGCGCGAAGAAGTGGTCAAACTGCTCATGTGGGAAATAGGTAAAAACTTAGCAGACTCTGAAAAAGAATTTGACAGAACGGTTGAATATATTTACGATACAATTGAAGATTATACACAAATGGATCGCGATAGTGCCAAGTTTGAAAAGCACGATGGTGTCAACGCGCATATTCGTCGTGGACCATTAGGTGTGGTGCTGTGTCTCGGACCGTATAATTATCCGCTCAACGAAACGTTTGCGTTATTGATTCCCGCGATTATCATGGGAAATACCACGATTTTTAAACCTGCAAAATTTGGTGTGTTATTACTATCTCCATTGTTAGAAGCTTTTCGAAACAGTTTCCCGAAAGGTGTGGTCAATATCATTTACGGACGCGGAAGAACCGTGGCTTCTCCTATTATGAAAGATGGTCGTGTAGATGTGTTGGCGTTGATTGGGAATAGTAAATCTGCCAATGCTTTGCAAAGTGTACATCCAAAAAGTAACCGTTTGCGAATGGTATTAGGTTTGGAAGCCAAAAATCCTGCGATTGTATTAAAAGATGCCGATTTAGACTTGGCAATTAGCGAATGTATAGCTGGAACGACGTCGTTTAACGGACAACGCTGTACGGCATTGAAAGTGTTGTATGTGCATGAAGATATTATTGATGAATTCAACAAGCGATTCTCTGAAAAAGTAGATGCGTTGAAATTCGGAAATCCTTGGGAAGAAGGTGCAAAACTGACACCATTACCAGAACCCGATAAACCAGCCTATATTCAAGAACTGATTGACGATGCGTTGGAAAAAGGCGCAAAAATCATCAATAAGAAAGGTGGCGAAACTACGGAAAATTATATTTTTCCAGCAGTGTTATATCCTGTCACGAAAAACATGCGTGTGTATCAAGAAGAGCAATTTGGACCTGTCATTCCGGTAATGTCCTTTTCAGATATTGAACAACCGTTGGACGACATGGCGGAATCAAATTACGGGCAGCAAGTGAGTTTGTTTGGAAAAGATATCAAGACGCTTGCACCACTGATTGATACGCTGGTAAACTTAGTCTGTCGTGTGAATTTAAACAGTTCGTGTCAACGTGGACCAGACGTATACCCGTTTACGGGACGAAAAGATTCTGCCGTTGCAACTTTAAGTGTGCATGATGCGTTGCGTTCGTTTTCTATCCGAACTTTTGTGGCTTCCAAAGACAACGATTATAACAATGCGATTTTAACGGAGTTGTTGCAAAGTCGCGCTTCTAATTTTGTGAGTACGGATTATATTCTTTAAAGGTTTTTTGTTCTTTGTTTTTTGTTGATTCGTTAATTTGTCTTGGCTCATGGCTCTTTGTTCGATTTTGAAACTCGCACAAGCTAAGATTGTTCTTTTAATTCTAAATGTTGAATGTTGGATTTTGAATTGAGTTTTAGCAAAACGGTCTAAATTCTAACAGCGAAGTATGTCTAAAAATCTAAGTAATGGATTCCTGCCTACGCAGGAATGACAAGTTCTGAAAAATTAAAAAAATCTTGAATTAAGCAAAGCGAAACAAGTCTAAAAAATCTACTCCTTAAACGGCGAATGCTCTTTAAATGACTTTATCTTAATGTTTTTGATAAAAGGTTGTATCAAACTGTTTAGGAAACGGCGTTTGTGACGAATGTAGCAGGTTAAATCTTGTGGTTTAGCGCCGAGTGTGCTTTTAATTTCGGAAGCGGTTCTTCCTAAGTTGATGCGTTTTGCTTCATACAAAATTCCCAAACGGACATAATCGTTTAAGATGCGTGGATAAATGGCGTAGGTTTTGTTCAATGCGTAATTCAATCCGATAAAATGTGCGTCTAGATTTTCACCATTTTTCATTGCAGATAAAAAACCGACAAGTGTATCCTCTAAAAAATATCCTTTTACAATAAACTGCTCTCCGAATGTTTTTTTGAGTAAAATATAGGTGTCCAAATCCAGCACTTGCGCATTAAAATTGGCGTTTGCAATGGTGTTTTCATACAAGGCTTGCAATTCACTTTTGTACGCGTCTACTTCTTGAAAGCTAAAATCTTTTACCGTGAGCGATTTACTTTTGCTATCGGCTTTGTTGGCTTTGACTCTGTATTTTGATTTGAGCGCGTCTTTATAATCGTCAAACGAAGTCCATTCGGGTTGTAGCGAAATAATCATATTCGGTTCAACTTTCATAGCGGCAAATCCGTAGTTTTTAAGTTGATTGGTAAGTTGTAGTGAACTTTCTTTAAAATCTTTCACAAAAACACCGTGCAATCGTTTTGTGTTTTTCATCAAACCTTGCAAGGCTGACACTAATTCGTGAAACAACCCGTTGACATCTTCCTCTTTTTTAATAAACGTTCCGTATTCGCCACTTAAAAATACATTTCCACAAAACATAATTCTCAGCGAACTGTTGCAAAACAACCGATTGATAATGGTTTTAATACCAGTATACATTTTGATATTTTTTGTGATTGTTTTTATAGAAATGGTGACTACTTGCGTTGCAGCAAAGGCAACAGCTTCATTTTTAGCGTTTAAAATGACAACATACCGAAATACAATATCCTCATTGGCAAGTTCATAAGCGCGTAAAAACTCAGGTGTGTAATAAGTATTGTTGCCACAGCCCAATTGTTCCCAATACGCTACAGGAATGTCTTTGATATTGTCATAAAAAACGGGCGATGCGAAACTCATCTGCGTGCTTTATTTGTATTTAGGGTAACCAGATAAACGCCAGCAAAAATTAAAATAGCAGCGACAATTTTAATCATATCGAGCGAATCACTGCCTACAATAACGGCAAAAATTCCCGCAATTACAGGTTGTAAGTACAAAAATGTAGTAACGGTGGATGCTTTCAATTCTCTCAACGCCAAGGGATTTAGTAAATACGTCGCAAACGTAGCGCCTACAATTACAAATCCGGCTTCAAAAAATATGTACGGAGAAAACGTTGACCAATCTACTGCTTTTAATTGTTCAACACCGAAAGGCAATACTAAGAAAGTTCCAAATAAAAACAACCATTTAATAAAAGTCATTGGATGGTATTTGTAGGTCAGTTTTTTGATGATAATGATGTAAATACTATACGAAATTGCGTTGATAAACACTAATAAGTTTCCTAGTGGAATATTGGTAGAATCTGCCGTAGCTTTTCCATACATGCTTAAAATCACTGCGCCTGAAAGTCCTAATACAATACCAATGATTTTGGTGGGAATGATTTTTTCTTTGAGAAAAACCGCAGATAAAATCAGTACAATAATCGGGACAACAACCATAATCACGGAAGCGTGAATCGGAGTCGTATATTCAAAACCTTTGAAAAAACACAGCATGTTGATGGCAATTCCGAAAATGGCGCCTAAAAAGAACGTTTTATAATCTTTGCGGTCTATCTTCTCTTTTGGACCTAAAAAGCTAAACAACCAAAATAGCAATCCAGCACCAGCCACACGCAGTAAAATAAATCCGAACGGTTGTATATAACCGCCTTTAATCACATCAGACGCAAACGTAAATGTTACGCCATAAAACACCTGAACCGCAAAAGCGGCGATAAAGGCAAAAGATCGTTTCGATAACATTAAGCAAGAGCTTCTTTTGCTGCAGCAACTGTTTTAGCAGCATTACCGATAAAAATTTGATCGTCCACCAAAATTACTGGTCGCTTCAAAAACGTGTAGTGTTCTAAAATGTACTTTTTAAAATCGTCTTCGGTCAAGTTTTGATTCTTTAACTCTTTTTCTTTGTACAAGCGTGCACGTTTGCTAAACAAGGCTTCGTAACTTCCTGCAAGTGCTTTCATTGCTTCCAATTGCTGCGCTGTAATCGCTGATGATTTAATGTCTTGCAACACCACATCTTCCGACGGTTGCAATTCTTTTAAAATGCGTTGACAGGTATTGCACGTGCTTAGATGATAAATTTTTTTCACGAGATTCAGATTTAAAAGAGTTTAATAACTTTTGCAAAGAAAATTCATTTTGGGTAAAAAGTGTAATTTTAAAGTAACTTATGTTAGCATTTAAAATATATACTCTCAATTTTAGTCATGATTCAACGTTTTAAAAACCTAGTTATTTGACCGAGTAATCTTTAACGATTTTTTTGAAAGTATCTGAATTTTAAAACGACGTATTACACTTTGAAAAACACCGAATAGCTGTATATTTACCAGCATTAAAATTTAGGAGAAAAACTTTATGGAAAGCAACACATTGCTCACGTTTATAAAAAATGTTTTACGAAACAAACCTTCCAATTGGACGCGATTAACCACGCATCGACTTGATATTTATACCGAAAAACTGGCAAAAGTTGAATTTTTAGAACAGTTTGAAAATTTATACTTAGCCAACGATTTTTCAGCACACACACTCAACGAATTGCCAACAGCCTACGATTATATTCGACTTGGGCATCCGTTGTCATGTGTGTTGGAATGGACGATTGCAAAATTGAATGGTTTGAAACCTGAACATGTCATCAGTTTTCAATCGGATACGGTTCCTGTAATGGCGATTTTACGAAAAAATCTGTTGTCAAATACAAAAACACGCATTGTCTACACAGACGAATTGCCAACTGTTTTTGATGCGGAAACCATCAAACGTGTGTATGGATATGAGTTTGAATTGCAACATGTGAATTCTCTAGAAGAAGTTTCTGCATTTGACGGAAGCACCGTTTTGGTGACTCAAAAAGATAAAATTGAATCAGTTGAGTTTGCCAAAAATATTGACTTTATCGTAAACATACATTCTAACTTAGGAAGTGTGTTGATTGCCAATAACGAGCAAGATGAAAGTTATGTTTCTGAAATTCAGCATGTGCGTAGGCGTGAAACGGTTTCTATGACACCGGCAAATTGTTTGATAGCTTTGGAAGAAATTGTTGGAGAATCTTCTGGAGAAAAATCATATCATGTGACTGCTGATAAAAAGTTGGTTGCAGAAACGATTCAACAAATTAATGATGTCAACACAAAAGCCTTAGTAGGCTCTAGCGGATTGTCGATTCAATATGCCATTATGATGGGATTGATTGATGATGCACTTGAAAATCATCCTGAAAAAGCTATTAAATTTATCGTGCCAACGAACTGTTACGGCGGCACAAACGACCAAGCGCGACGCGTAGCAGCTTGTTTGGAAAACGTTGAAATTGTTGATTTATTAGTAGATGGCGACAACGATATGGTGAAAAGTCTGAATACTGTTTTAGATCATATTGCCAGTGAAGATGCGATTCCGTATATCATTGCAGAAATTCCGACAAATCCACGCGTAGAAGTTCCCGATTTGCAAGCGTTGAAAGAAACATTACACAAAAAACGCACGACAGCTTCTGGCGAAACAGCTATTGAGCCTGTATTTATTTTAGATCAAACCTTTTGTCCAAATGTTCACTTTTTAGGTGAAGGAAAAACATTGTCAACCGTTCGCGCGATTTCCTATTCGAGCGGTTCCAAATTTCCAAGTGGCGGTTTGTGTACGGCGGGATACTGTATTGGAAATGAAAAAGCGGCAAGTTTGTTAGAAAAGATAGAAAAACACTTAACACTTTGCGATAACGAAGCTACGCCATTACAATATGAAATTTTAGCACAACAAATGCCTTCCATGATTCAACGAATTGCGGATGCATATACCAATACGCGCGCGTTTGTTAATTTTATTGAAGAAGTATTGCCTGCCGCAAAAATCAATTTTGTTTCTGAGGAATTAGCGGCAGAAGGATTTACACCTTCGGTATTTTCGTTAGATCTTCCCACAAAAGGAGCAACAGAAGAAGAACGCGAAACGTACAAGCGAAAACTCAATCACAAACTCATCCATAAGATGATTACCGAAATTCCTGATGAGAGCAAATATTGTGTGAGTTATGGTCAGTTACAAGGTTGCTATTGGACGATTCCAGCAACTTCCACACAAGGAACGACCAAAGAAGGCGACAAAGATTATATTGCGCGTGTAGCCTTATCTCCAAACATGGATTTGGAATTGCACAAACAAGTGTTTGCTGATTTTGTAAAAGAAGAAATATAAAAAAGTGTTAGTGCGAGTTTGAAACCCGCACTATTTAGAAAAGTACGATTTTAAGCATTTTAGGGTACAATTCGTGTATTTACTTTGTATTCAGCTCTATTTAAAGCACAATTTTATGCATATTTTAGAGTTAATTAAAAAAAATGAATACGAAACTGCATACGATTTGAAAAAATTAAAGCAATTTTCAGAACCGAAAATCTACACAGGAAAAGGCGACCTTTCTAAACGTTGGTACGTGTATTTCTCGTACCGAAATCCTGCAACGGGAAAATTAGAAAGGCAGCCCCCAATTTACGGAGAAGCCAACAAACTGAAAAACAAAACCGATAGGCTATCGTACTTATCCACCATCCGTAAAGTTCTACACCGAATGCTCAAAGAAGGCTACAGTCCTTTTGAGGATGCAAGGGAAACCGATAAACGATTGGCAGAAGAATCTAAAGCAGCGTCTACAAAAAAGCAATCCAATAAGCGCGTTCAAAGTCAACATCAAAGCTATACAGTAAAACAAGCGATGGAATTCGCTCTTGCTCAAAAGCAGCCTAGCTGGTCAAAAAGAACTGCTTCTACCTTTACAGGGCATTACAATAAGTTTATGCAGTGGCTTGAAGGCAACAAATTATCATCGCTTGATATCAGCGAACTTAAAAAACGTGATGTGAGTCTGTTTTTAAACACGCTTAAAAAATCACAAACCAAAAAGGAAAAACTTGCAAATGCTCCTATTGAGGTAGTTTCTCCAAAAACAAAAAATAACTACAAAGCGACCTTATCTATTTTATTTTCTCAATTGGAAGATGATGAGATTATTCCGTACAATTTTGTGGAAAAGATAAAGAACGTCAAAACCAAGCCTAAAAAGAACAAACCTTTTTCCAAAGAACAAATCATTGCCATCAGAGAATACCTTGATAAGAACGACCCGTACTTGCGTGTATTTATGCAGTTTATGTCCTATGCTTTTTTGCGTAATATTGAGGTGTGCAGACTTCAAGTAAAAGACATTGACTTAAAAGCTAAACGTCTTTATGTACGCTCTAAAACATCGCCACTGGCTGTTGTACCCATCATTGGAGAATTAGAGAATATCATTCGCCGTATGAACCTAGAGAGGTATGCACCTACTGATTATCTAATTACGCGAAAAAATGAACCTTTTGCATGGGATATTGACGAGAACACCAAAACCAAGCATTTTGCAGCACGATTTAGAAAGGTGAAAAAAGCGTTGGGATTAGGTGCAGATTACACCTTGTATTCTACACGACACACCGCAGCGACCAATTTATACAACCATCTATTATCAGAAGGAAACTCTGAAGAAGAAGCACTGATGAAACTCATGCAAATTACCCGTCACAAATCAAAGGCAGGATTAAAGAATTACTTGCGTGAGATTGGTGCAACACTTCCAAAAGATTATGGCGATATGTACACCATCGAGTTTTAAATTAAAAGAACTGTAAGATAAATAAGGGGGTTTTTGTTGTAAGTTCTCAAGGAAAAATCCCCTTTAACATTTTTTTAATTGTGATTAACAATAAACTAAGGCGTAACCTAGTTAATTGCAGTGAGAAAAGACAAAGCTTTATCGTAACTTTGTGAGTACCATTAGTACAAATAGATTCCCCGCTATTACTAAAATTGTATAACATTAAAACCGAGAGATTGTTAAAATGAAGCATGAAAAAGAGCAGGACTATTATCAGCACCCACCTTTTATAGACAGATTACTAGAAGCATTTATTGAAAAGCTAGAAAAAGAAAAAAGAGAAGCCGAAAAAGACCAAGAAATACAAGAACTACTTTCAAAGCTGGATACTACCAAAAGTATTTCTCCCAAAGAAATCATACGTATAATTAAAGAAGAGTTGAAAGATTAAAAAAAGTGTGTTTCCATTTACTTGATTAAGTCACTGGAAATAGCACTGACATCTACATTTTGTATCAATTCTTTTAAGTCGGTAGTTTCTTTTTCACTGCCCTGTTGTGCCTTAATCATCACCTTTAGTACTTCGATTAAAACTAACTTTCGAAACGATTCTCGCTGTTTTAAAGCTTCCCAATTCTGCTGAACCTCTTCTTCCAATCTATCCAAAAATACATCGGTATCATCTTCTTTGGTAACTTCAATATCTTCTTTGACAAACTCAATCAGCGCGATTTTATTTTTCTCTTGTGGCTGTGTTTTTTGTTCCAACATTCTATTGATGGTCGAGATGGTCAGTGCAGACTTTTTACTGATGTGATATGCTGTGTAGCCTTTACGCAGTACATACTCTAACGCTTGGGTATAGGTCATTTTTCAGGGATTTTTAGTAAAAAAATGTTAAAACAAACAATATTTTGAACATAAAATGGTTATATTTGAAGAAATATTTTCATTTTTATGTTCAAAATATGTATTGCACTGTATTCACGACATCATTTTTCGCCATAAATACAACACAAATATAGCAATATAAATGAGATATCACTCTTTTTTTAGGATTTATCCTACGTAAATAGAGGTTATTTAACATTTGAACTTTAGAACTGTTTATTCAATTGCATAAAAAAAATGACCGCTGTAACTGTATATCATGTGATTCAAGCACTTCCCAAAGAGGAACTGCCCAAGCTGTACAAGTTACTTGGTATTTCCCCAGCAATCAAAACACACAAACAAAAGACAGTAAAAAAA
The DNA here is from genome assembly GCF_003054265.1 of Kordia periserrulae. GTDB lineage: Bacteria > Bacteroidota > Bacteroidia > Flavobacteriales > Flavobacteriaceae > Kordia > Kordia periserrulae. The sequence goes on from NZ_QBKT01000006.1 coordinate 368,031, forward strand.
AGCAAACCAATTACAGATACGGCTGCTGAAGAGTTTTTAAGAGCCAATGTATTTGGAACGAAAAAAGGAAGTGTTAGTTAGTAATAAAAACAGAAGTGGGCTTAAAACATGGTTTAAAACTGTTTGGGGATTCGGTTTACTTGTTTTGGCTCACTTCTAATTAAAACTTAAAAAAGATAATGGCAACCACACGACGAAAAAAAATCAGATTGAGCATTACAGATGCAATCAGAGATTACAAAGGATTTGGAAAACTAGCCAACGGTATGACACGAAAAGGATTTATCCAATTGTATAGCGGTCAAATCGTAAGTAATAAGGAGTTAACACAAGCCACTGAAGGATGATGATTATTTCATCAATTCTTAAACCAAAGGTGTTTTTAAAATGCCTTTGGTTTTTCTAATACCCTATCTAGTATGTACCTGCATCAAATCGAAATACCCAATGCATCCGCCATTTTGTATATGAACCATTACGATTCTTATGGATTTTCAATGCAAGAACTATTATTCTTTCATTCCTTCCTATTTATTCCTGCATTCTTTGATATTCTCATTAATAGATACCAAGACCATCTTGAATTCCTTATAAATGTTTCAAAAACCGATGATGAAACCATCAAACTCATGCGCATGAATTCTTTTTATGCCCTCATCCTATCTATCAAAGATATCGAACATGACACCATTGAAAATTCGTATCAGTTTGGAACACACTATGATTATCTAACTGTAAAATGTAAACTAAATGCGATTAATAAATAAGTACAGACCATCCCATATCAGATGTCCTTACTTTTTAAGTGAAGACAAGGTAGAAACGATGCAACGCTATCGTATCTATGTCAATGAGTTTAATGCAAAGCTTGCAAAACGTAATAAAGAAGTGAAGCAATACAACAAACGCGTAGCTGCTTTTATTGCTGAACATGGATTGGAAGCACAAGCCTTGACATTTACATCCAAGTTTAAAAAGCAAAAAACAGGCGGAATTACAAACAGCAAGCTTTCTACTTCTGAATATAACAAGCTTGTGGGAAATCTTAATACCGATTCCATGTTATTACTCTACAAAGAAACCTACTTACCCATAAGACAACAGCATGAAGGCACTTTTGAAGTGATTCTATGGCTTTATAGTCAGCAGCTTAGAAAGCTTAGAAAACAACTCCAACTCTTATCCAGTGATGCAAGGGTTGCCTTTCCAAAAGTACATACCAACTCTTATGAAATCGCTAATTTTACAAAAGATGGCGTACCAAGAGTGCTGTATTGTCGAAATACGATTCGCAATCACATCAAGCGATTGTACAAGGCAGGAATTTTTGAGCAGTACGAGTCTTGTGGGAGAGATAAGCCTGTGAATTACTTTATCAATGAAGCGATTTTTGTCTTTCGCGACAAGGGAAATGCCGATACTGAAAATCAACAAGTTAGCCAATCTAAACCACAAGAATTATGGCTACTTAGTGTAGATACAAGAACTCTTACTAAAGAAAAGAGAAAAAAAGTAGGGAATGTTGATAACCATTCCCGAAAAGCGGAAGTTCATTCTTTTGCCGATGGCAAAAACAGGAACTCTTACAAGAACTCCACTAAGGATGATGACTTAAAAATTTCCAATCACAACGCAGGCAAACTAGGGGCGCGCGAAAATTTCCCAAAAAATGAGTTGTCAGAGTATTTGCGGGGGAAAATTTACTACCGCCCAGAGTTATTACAAGCACTCACCGAACATCACTATGACACCTACAGCTACGCTTCTGAGCAGATGCACAGGCGATTAGAAACCGAATCCACCGATGGCGTGTTATCCAAAGAGGAGTTTCGAGAACTGCTTCTGCAACTCTTTGTAAAAATAGCAGCGCCGATATGGAAAGACAAAGAGGTGTATTACGGTAGCTGGCACAATGCGCTCGTACAAATCGATGATGAATATTTGCGGAATCCCAACGGGAGCATTCCGCGAAAGGAAACCTTGTTGTACATGTTTGGACTGCTCATCTACAGAATCAACCGCGCTAAACGCTTTTTTAGGCGTAAAAAAGAGTATCAAATCCATTTCCCTTGTATCTACTTCGATAGCACACGAAAGCGAGCTAGTGAGGGCGGATTTGCCTATACAGTGGAATGGCTTAAACAATATCAAAAGTATCAAGATATGCGGGTGACAAGACGCCAACAAAATACAACCAAAGCTGGAGCAAGACGTAGAACCATGACCGCAGTGGAAAAAGTACGCATGAAAATCAAAAAGTACATCAAGGGTGAATTCACGCTGCCACAAGTGTATCATTATATCGAACACAACAGAGGAATCCCGAACTATTTTGTATCGGAAGTACCGAGAATCCTAAATACATTAACACATAAAGAATTTGAGTTGTATGAGTGCTAATAAATTATGTAAATGCACACGCAAAACACGAAACGCCTGCGGGAACTGTTCTAGGCTACGGATGGTGTTTTTAATGGACTTCGAACTAGGAAACATACAAAACCCTGTCTACTATTCTTTTCAAGCTGAGGATCGGAAATACAAAGATGAAAGGGTATTGGCTAGACAAATGCTTTCGCGTCTTTCAAAGCTACATCGAGGACGGTATCATAAAATTGAAGTATTTGATAACCAAGCATCAGGAAAACCAAAATTATTTGAATTCAAGAAAAACGAAACGCTATGATTAAAAAAGAGCAAATTAAAACGATGGGCAAAATTGAACTTCGTAGGTTGTTGTATGGAATTTCTCGAAGGGATGTTAGAGAAATAACGAATGAAACGATTTCCAAATGCCGTAACATATCCATTGAAGATGCCAAAAAGAAGAAATTGGTATTAGCACATGAAGCTTTAAAAGTTGCTGATTATTTTGGGTTTGAAGTAGTCAAATAATATCTTTTCTTGTTATGTGAAAATAAGCTTTACTATAGACTTTTCGTAAGTAAAAAAATTTAAAAGTGGCTTTTGATTATCCATGTAATAAAATATTTTTATTTTCACAAAATATTTTAGACGCTTTATACAAAATATCAAATATAGAACTCATAAAAAATGATAAAATCATTCAGTCAATCAAAACAAGAATTTGATTCAAAATTTGAAAAAAAAATAGAATTTGATTGCTTCCTCTCAGAGCATTTGACTTTTGGAAAAAAAGTAATAATAAAAAATAAAGCTGGAGAAAAAAACGAGGAATATTATAAATGGCAATTCTTTTATGGGATAGTTTTTTCTGGAATGTTTAATAAAGATTTTATAGGGGCTGAATTAAATCTTCCAAAAGGAAATAAAAGTTCGGCTGCATTAAAACTTGATGGAGCAATTTTTGATGATGAAAACTGGTTTGAATATTATCAAAAGTACCACAAAGAAAAAGACGTATATGCTCTTGACTGGCTTCGAGAACATTTACTGGTTACAATAGAGTTTAAGAAAGAAGATAATAAGGATGTAGAAACCGTTTGGAACAAACAATTAAAGGCTTACTTAAAAGAAAGCGAAAGAGAATTTAGTATTGGTATTTTATATGACACTGAAAGACTTTATCTATTTAGAAAACATCAAGGAAAAACTGTAAGATTTAGTGATGAATTTAATTTAAAAGGAGAAAAAAGCAAGACTAAAGAGTTAAGCTTACATTTACCTGACCCATATTTAAACTTACCAAACTTTGACCAACTTATTGAATGGACTAACCCAAAGCATTTAAACCGATCAAAAAGAGGAATCACAGATTTAGATATTATTTCAGGTGTTCAGTCAACACAAATTAATGATGCTATGTCTTCTATCCTTCGTACTATGGATAAACAAGGTATGGTTAATCAAAAAGGATTTGAAATTTTAATTCAAATCCTTTCGTTAAAAATATTTGACGAGAAAGAAAATGAGAAAAATCCTAAAAGGCATTTAGACTTTTATATTACTACAGAAGAAAAAACATACGACAGTTTAGCGGATTCAGATTTACAAACTTTTATAAAAAGGATTATAGATTTAAGAGAGGAAGCTTCTGGTACATACTATAGAATTTTAAAAGAAAATCCTTTAAACATAAAAAATGAAAATCATATAAAAGTATTAATTGAGGTTATTTATCAATTTCAAGACTATTCCTTTGTAAGGTCACATAAAACGGACTTGTATCAACTTGTTTTTTACAAATTTGCTACACCTTTTGCTAAAGATTCAAACGCACAATTTGTAACACCACTTCCTTTAATTGACTTCTTAGTAAATATTGTAAACCCAAGAAATGGTGAAACCGTAATTGACCCAACAGTAGGTATTGCAGACTTCCTTTCCGTTTCTTATGTAAATTCAAACAGTAAATTAGACGATAACAATATTTTTGGTTTAGACATAGATGAGCAAATGGTAATGCTCGCTACGTTAAATATGTTATTAAATGGTGATGGTAATGCTAAAATAAAAGCAAAACCAGGTTATGGTTCTTTATTAACTAAATTTGATAACAAAGGAGATTTAATTGAGCTAATTCCATCAATGAATAAAAAAGGAGATTGGGACAATAGACCTGATGACAAGAAATTAAAAAAATTTGATGTTGTTTTAACGAACCCACCGTTTGGAGATGATAGAGCTTATGAACCAAAAGACCAAAAAGATAGAGATGTTATTGAGTGCTATGAACTTTGGGAAGCCTATGGAGGTAAAAAAATTGATTTAGGTGTAGTATTTCTTGAAAATGCTTATCAAATCCTTAAAGAAAATGGGAGAATGGGTATTGTGCTATCAAATTCAATTGCTTCAATTGATTCTCACAAAAGAACTAGAGAATGGTTAATGAGTAAAATGAGAATTGTTGCAATTTTTGACTTACCTTCCAATGTATTTGCCGAAACCGGAGTAAATACTTCAATTATTGTTGCCTACAAACCAAATCCTAAAGAATTAAAAAAACTACAGGATAGAAATTATGAAGTTTTCTTTAAAAACATTCAAAAAGTAGGCTATGAAGTGAAAACTAAAAAGAGAGTTAAGTACTTTGAACCAACATATAAAATTGACTACAAAACTTTTGAAACTGTAATTGACGATGAAGGACGTGTACTTTTAGATGAAGATTTTTCAGAAACTGTAGTTGATTTTAAAAAATGGTGTAATTCACAAGAAAAAGCTGTACAAGATTTATTTACAAAAATCAAGTAAAATGAACATCAAATTTGACGATATTATTTCGAATGATTATATCCTTTCTAACGATTCATTTAAGTGGATTGAATTTAACAAAAAAATAGATGTACTTAAATCAAAATATTCAAATCTTTTAGATAGATTCACTTCATTTGATGGTTTTGCATTTCCTTCACGTGAATATGTTACAAGACATAAAGATTTACAAAACAAGACAAAGCTAATACAGATTAGTAATGTTAATGATAATGCGTGGCTAATAATTGAAGGACAAAAATTTGAATATTTACCTAATTCTTATATCCAGAATAAAAAAAAATACTTATTAGATGAGGAGTATATATTAATTTCATTAACAGGTGGCTCTAATTTAGAAATGGATATTTCATCATATTTTGACAATTCGTTCAATGCTTTTTTAAACCAACGTATAAGTGCATTTAAAGCTATCAATAAAAAAGAAAAGGACTTATATTTTTATTTCTATGGATTCACTAAATCTTTATTTTTTAAAGAGCAATGGCTCGGCAGAGGAGGTATTCAAAAAAATACTGGTACAAAAGAGAGAAAAAATACTTTTATTCCAGAACTATCAGATTCAAAGTTAATTAAATACATTTCTTTTTTAACTCAATCCATAATCAACAAAGAAAAATTAATTCGAAACAGACATGATTCCATTCTAAAATTAATTCATAACGAACTAATAATCAATCAAAAGTCAAATACTTTTAATTTCAAATATCCAACATATAACGAAATTAACAGTATTGAAAGAATGGATACCAATTTATATCGTGAGGATTTCAAAAAAATTGATTTTTCAATTAAAAATTACAAAAATGGTTTTCAATCAATTTTTGATTTGGGATTCTCTTTATCAAGAGGTCAGAATTTGCAAGTTTCTAATATTGGAAAAAGTATCTACTCAAATAAACACTTTGAAGACTTTTATACACTTATGCTCCCAAAACATTTATCAAAATATGGCACAGTTGATGCAAAAGAGTTTATTGGTAATGCTAAAGAATTGAAAACACTTAAACAAGGTGATTTGATATTTGGGGCAGAAGGGTTTGAAAAGGGGCGTTCAATTGTAATTGTAGAAGAAAAAGAAAGAACTATTACAAATATTCATGGTATTACAATACAACAAGAAGAAAATGATTTGACTAAAGCAATTTTCGTAAAGTGCTTTTTAGATTATTTAAGAGATAATAAAATTATTGACCTATTTGCTGTAGGAGGTAATGGAGGTAGTTTGGCTCAAAAATATTGGCATTATATACCTTTTCCAAAATTTGATGTTAACAAACAAAAAGAACTTGCTAAGCTCTATTTTAATCCAAACGCTATAAACAATACTCAAAAAGCAACTTTAGATAACTATTTAGATTTAGACAATGCTTTTAATGAAGAAGCTGGAATTTATGAATTAGACAAATCAGTTAAAGCAATCAAAGAAAAATTAAACAAAGTAATAGACCAAATAGTAAATGATAATGATATAGAAATAGACTTTAATTATCTTTAAAAGTTCGTTTAATATTTAATTTTAAAAAAGAAGATTACTAAATATATCATTATCAAACCCAATCCGTCCCTACCCGACACAATCCGTCCACACCCATATTAATTCTTGACAATTTAGCTGCAACAAAACGCAACAGTTTGCAACAAAACGCAACAAGTTGCAACAAGCAGCAACAATGTCAAGAAATCACATCAATACTTCATTAAAACGCGAAGTAGCTTCGGGAGAAGCTTTCGACAACTACTACGCGCCATCGAATTGCAGTCGTGATTTTCTAGGCAAAGGCACAACGGCTCATGGCATGAAAACCATTGCTAGTTGGGCTACAAAACACAAGAGTGAATCGGCTGGTATTGCAAAGGCAGTTTTTTCAGGTTTTTCGCTGTCAGAAACATGTAGCCGCATTCACTCTTTTTTATACCATCACTTTCAATACGAATTAGACAAAGAACTGCAACGCCTTAAAGCACCCAATTGTATGTGGGCAACCCGCTTTGAGGGCAATGACTGTAAAAGCTTTTCGCTGAATGCATCTACAATTCTACTCAATCTAGGCATCAAGCATTACCTAAGACGCATCAAACAGGCGGACTACTATCCAAAACTATACACGCATGTATATGTCATTGTACCCAAAAACCAAAAAAGTGGCAGCTTAAAAAACGGCTATCATGTCATTGATGGCACTATCAATTCCCTATCTGAATTACCATACTTACAAAAACACGATATCTATATGGAAGAAGCAAACTTACTCTATGTCGGACTCTCCGCGCCATCGTGCGGTTGTGGTGGTCACACTGAATCCTATCAGCCGCAATCTGTCGGACTTGCAGCAGCCTATACAGGAC
>NZ_QBKT01000007.1 GCF_003054265.1 Kordia periserrulae
GTCTTTCAAAAAACGAATATCCGTAATTTTATTATAGCTAAGATCTAAGGAAGTTAAACCAACTAAGTCTTTCAAAAAACTATAATCCGTAATTTTATTATCGCGAAGAGATAAGGAAGTTAAACCAACTAAGTCTTTCAAAAAACGAATATCCGTAATTTTATTATCGCTAAGATCTAAGGAAGTTAAACCAACTAAGTCTTTCAAAAAACTATAATCCGTAATTTGATTTGAGCGAAGATCTAAGGAAGTTAAACCAACTAAGTCTTTCAAAAAACGAATATCCGTAATTTGATTTGAGCGAAGAGATAAGGAAGTTAAACCAACTAAGTCTTTCAAAAAACGAATATCCGTAATTTTATTATAGCTAAGATCTAAGGAAGTTAAACCAACTAAGTCTTTCAAAAAACGAATATCCGTAATTTTATTATAGCGAAGAGATAAGGAAGTTAAGCCAACTAAGTCTTTCAAAAAACGAATATCCGTAATTTTATTATAGCTAAGATCTAAGGAAGTTAAACCAACTAAGTCTTTCAAAAAACTATAATCCGTAATTTTATTATAGCTAAAATCTAAAGCTTTTAGCTTATGTAGCGCTTTTAAAAAATGTATATCTTTTACATGGAAAGTATTCCAAAAAGACATTGCATTAAAATAGTGAAAACTTCCTCCAATTTTAAGATTTTGTAATTTTTCTAATTTACCAATGTCTTCAGTTATGTATTCAATTTTATTAAGGCTTCCGCTGTTCTTACTGTCTATGAATTCTCTTTTGGCATCGTCATACCATCTATTTGAAAGAATCAGCGTTTCAATATGTGTGCATTCAAATAATTCTGGAATAGCTGCTAAATTGGTAATGCCACAATTTCCTAAATCTAAATAAGTGTTTCGGGTATGTAAACATTCTTTTATGAGTTTTTTTGCTTGAGATAGTGCTTCCATTTGCAGTTTTAAATTTGTTTTGAACAACTAACCGAAAGAAAGATACCTAATATTTGTAAATAATTACTTCATAAAATTATTTTCTTTTAATTATTTACCTGTAATGTGATAAAGTTTCTAAAGCTCTTTTACAGCTGTTAAATACAAAAGCCCTACTATTTCTAGTAAGGCTTTTACATTTCTCTTACAACGGCTGTAGCCGTAATCAAGTGCACTAATCGCACACAATTATTTCCTTAAAAAGGCAAATCGTCGTGATCTTCTTCTTTGAAGTCGTTTACAGGCTCAAATGCGTCTGCTGGTGGCACTGGCGGCATTCCTGCTGGCGGTTCTTGCTGTAAGTTTTCAATACGCCATCCTTGGATAGAGTTGAAATATTTGGTTTCTCCTTGTGGATTTACCCATTCGCGTCCACGCAAATTGATACTGATTTTTACAGGTTGCCCTACTTGAAAATTGTTTAACAAGTCTGTTTTATCTTGTACAAATTCCACCATAATATGTTGTGGATATTGCTCTTCCGTCGTTACGACTACTTCACGCTTTCTAAATCCATTGTTTCCGAACGTTTGCGTTTCTCCAATTACTTTTATTTTTCCCTGTACTTCCATGTTAATTATTTTGCTAATAAGATTTTCCAAGCAGTCATTACATCTCCTCTTTCAAGGAATTCCTTTGCTGCTTTATGATTTGTTTCTATACTGTCTGAAATTTCGATTTCAGTCGTTTTTGTAAATTCTTTTATTTCTTCCGCAGTTGGTAATTTTTCCACGTTTCCTAAAATTCCCAAGTCGTTTCCTGTCAAAACTTTACTGTTTCGAATTTCTGCGGGAATTTGGTCAACACCAATTCCCAACGTAGCAATCGGTTTTGGAATTTCGAAAAATCCGTCGCGTGCTCTGCTGTAAAAGCTTCCGCCTGCTCTGGCAACTAAGTCAATTTTGTAATGGTCAATTGTGCCGCGTTCATTCAACACCTCATCGTGAATATGAATTTTGACCACTTCACAAATGATTAAATTTCCAGCGCCACCTTCATTGCCTAAAGCCACGACTTCTTTTACAATACATTCAAACTGTGCGGGTGATTCTGCCACACGAAACGGTTTTACTTTTTCAGATGGCAACATAGTCAATCCGGCTTTTTCAAACTCGTTTACACCTTTGGCATATTCCGTACTGCTCAAAGACATTTGCTGCACAATAGCATGATTTACCACATTAATCACAACTTCTTTTGTTGCTAAGGCATTTTCCAGCGTATGCTTTGTTGTATTGTCACGAACTCTTCGCGCAGGCGAAAAAATCATGATAGGCGGATTTGAGCTAAACACATTAAAAAAACTATACGGCGATAAATTCGGGTTTCCTTCAGCATCCACCGTACTTGCAAAGGCAATTGGGCGTGGCGCTACAGCTCCTAACAAATAGGCGTGTAATTTTGCCGTTGGAATTTCTTTTGGATCTATGGATAGCATTTTGATGTATTTAACGCAACAAAACTACTATAAAAAAGCGGAGCATACAATAATAGTTATCAACGCAAAAGCGGTGTTTTTAACAACTTAATTTACAATTGTGTACGTTTTATTCAAAAGTTCTACACTGTCACAATAAAACTCCCGTATTTCGTTTATATTAGTGGTTTCAAAGTATAGTAATGACGTTAAAAAACAGACCTGTTTTAATTCGCTGGATATTGATTCTCGCTTCGTTTGCGATTGTTTCAGGTATTTTATGGAATACGTATATTTTCTTTCAAGAATTTAAGCAAGAAGAACGCGCCAAGATGGAAATTTTTGCCGAAGCTGTTGCTGAAGTTAATCAAAATTCTCTTCAAGATGATTTGAGCAATTTATCACTGAAAATTATAAGTAGTAATACTTCCAATCCTAGAATCTTCGTAACTATTGATGACGTTATGGATGCGCAAAATATGTCAGAAGATAAAATGTCTGACTCCATCTATCTAAAAAAGAAAGTGAAACAATTTTCCAAAGAAAATACTCCAATTGATATTTCTTATTTCGATGAAACTACAAATCAACGGATTAAAGTTGGAACACTGTATTATGGCGATTCCGAAGCGTTAAACAAACTCAAATATTATCCACTGGCACTATTATTAATTATTGCACTGTTTGGCGCCGTTGCGTATTTCTTTTTTAGCGCGTCCAAAGCATCAGAACAAAATAAGTTGTGGGCTGGAATGGCGAAAGAAACCGCGCATCAAATTGGAACGCCGCTTTCTTCATTGGTGGGTTGGACAGAGATTTTAAAGACCGAAAATATTGATCCTGAGTATGTACGTGAGATTGAAAAAGATATCAATCGCTTGCAAACCATTACGGAGCGTTTTTCAAAAATTGGCTCTATTCCGAAATTGGAACGCTTGGATATTGTGCAAGAAACGAAAGATTCCTACGATTATTTGTTGTCGCGAACTTCCAAATTGGTCAATTTTACGTTTGAAGCGCCCGAAACACCTATTTATAGCGACATCAACGCGCAATTGTATAGTTGGACCATTGAGAATATGGTGAAAAATGCTATTGATGCGATGAAAGGAAAAGGCGATTTAAAACTCGAAATTATTCCTGCCGACAATGTGGTAAAAGTGCTGATTACCGATAACGGAAAAGGAATTCCAAAGCGAAACTTTAAAAAAGTATTTCAACCAGGATTCACGAGCAAAAAACGTGGTTGGGGATTGGGATTGTCACTCGCCAAACGTATTGTAGAGAATTATCACGACGGAAAAGTAAAAGTGCTAAAATCAGAGATTGGCAAAGGAACCACGATGCAGATATTGTTGAAAACGGTGGTTTGATTTTTGGTTCTTGGCTCTTGGCTCTTGGCTCTTGGCTCTTAAAGTATTGTTTTTTGTTTTTTGTTATTCGTTTTTTGAAGCATTCATCAAAACCGTTTTTTCAATATAGTGGATTCCTGCCTGCGCAGGAATGACAAAATCAGCGTCATGCTGAACTTAATTCAGCATCGCATAAGAAGCGAAAAAATCAAAAATCGTTAATCAAAAACGTAACTCGTAACTCCTACAGTTCTGCGCGGATTTTAGCGGCGATTTCTTCAAAAGCTTCTGGCGTGAGTTTTTCTTTGTTTTTAAAGTCCATGCTTTCCATATTGTGCAATGGAATCAAGTGTACATGTGTATGTGGCACTTCTAATCCAATGACGGTAATTCCAACACGCAAACACGGAATGGCTTTTTCAATAGCAATTCCGACTTTTCTTGAGAATTTCATCAATCCCATATAGGTTTCTTCTGAAAGGTCGAAAATTTTATCAACCTCTTCTTTTGGAATGCATAAAGTATGTCCAACAGAATTCGGATTGATGTCTAAAAAAGCGTAGTAATTGTCGTCTTCTGCAATTTTATAAGAAGGAATTTCTCCGTTGATTATTTTGGTAAAAATAGATGCCATAAATTGAATTTTGTATGGATGTAAGATAAAAAAGTTCTGTCTATTTTATATAGAAAAATCCTTTTTTAACACGTAAAAAAAGGATTTTCTAGTTGTATAATTCGAGCGTTTAGTTACGCGTAATTTCCAATACTTCAAACTGCATAGTTCCGTTTGGCACTTGAACATCGGCTATTTCTCCTACCGATTTTCCTAGCAATCCTTTTCCAATTGGAGAGGTTACAGAAATTTTACCCGATGCTAAATCTGCTTCACTTTCAGCAACTAATGTATAGGTCATTTCCATACCGTTGGTGACGTTTTTAATGCGCACGGTAGAAAGCACCAATACTTTTGAAGTGTCTAATTGACTCTCATCAATAATGCGTGCAGTAGATAAAACGGTTTCCATTTTAGAGATGCGCATTTCTAACAATCCTTGCGCTTCTTTGGCAGCATCATACTCTGCATTTTCACTCAAATCACCTTTATCGCGCGCTTCTGCAATCGCTTGCGAAGCTTTTGGTCGTTCTACATTTTTTAAATGCTCCAATTCATCTCTCAATTTTTTTAGACCTTCTGCTGTATAATAAGATACTTTACTCATAATTTCTTCGTTTTCTATATGTTGATAGATTTTGGTTTTTTGCTTAATACACACAGTTACTGTATATTATAAAACGCAAAAAAATCCCATTGAACACGGGATTTATAAATACAAATATAAGAAAATATTTAAAGTGCTTATCTATCTTCGCTTTTAAAAGAATGATTTGCGTAAATTGCGAAACTTTTTAATTAGGAAAGAAATGAAACGATTTTTATTGATTTGTGTTGCTGTAGTATGTTTATTTTCTTGTAGTTCGGATGATGGTGGTGTAAATAATAATCCGTTTATTCCAAATGCGCTAGTGCAATATCAGTTGGATTTGAATCTGCCTTTGTTTGATAATTTACGTTTTGCGGGCGGTTCTGCTTATATTTCCAATGGCGGTGGCGTTCGTGGTTTTTTTGTGTTTAACTTATCAGGCGATCAGTTTTTTGCGTGGGAAGCTAGTTGTCCAAACCATACACCTAATAACTGCTCTACCATGACGGTTCAAGGTGTGTTGGCAACGTGTTCATGCGAAGATTACGAATATAGTTTGGCTAACGGTCAGTTGTTAAATCCGGTACAAGGACAAGCAAATTATCCGATGGTAAATTATCGCGCTACAAAGAACGGCGATGTTATTACGATTTCGAATAATTAGGAGTTCACTTCGGCAGGCTCAGTGTGAATTAGGTTTTGGGTGTTGGGTTTTAGGTGTTGGGTCGCTTCGCTTTTTTGTTTTTCGTTGTTTGTTGTTTGTTTTTCGTGAATTCAAACTTATTAAACTAAAAAAGCGACTCTTTCGAATCGCTTTTGTGCTTTTTGTACTTTTCTTTTTTTAGAATTTTAGTGTCATTCCTACTAAGAAGTTTCTAGTGGCTTGCGGATAGAATCCTGCACCTTCAATCGTTGTTACTGTTCCTGGATTTGAAAAATCATCATCATACGTAAAGAAATAACCGTTTGACACATATTCTACATCAAAAATGTTATTGATTAATCCCGTAAAGGTAATGGATTCGCAAAATGTGTTTAGTTTTAGTTCATACACAAAATTCAAATCGTTGGTGAAATAGCTGTCCAGTCGTGAAACTTCGGAATCAATATTCCCCATAAATTGCTCGCCTACGTATTTTGACAATAAAGAAACTTGGAAGTTATGCAACGGCTTATACGTCATGATATTTCCTGCGATAAAATCTGGAGAAAACGAAATATTGGTATTGCCTAAATTCACCAAACTTCCATCTTGTGACGCAATAAAATCGATGTTTTTGTTGGTACTAATCGCCATGTTTGGACGTATTGAAAATTTATCACTCAACTTAAACGACGCATCAATTTCCAATCCTAAACGATAGCTTCTTCCGCTATTCGTACGCAATGGTGTTCCTGTGTCATCCAATGCGCCTGTTAGTACCAATTGGTCGTTGTACAACATGTAGTATGCGTTTGTGTTTACCGTAAAGTTTTCTCCATTCCAACGCCAACCGAGTTCGAAATCGTCTAATTGCTCAGGTTTTACTTCATTATTGTTTTCAAAATCGCTTCTGTTCGGTTCACGGTTTGCTCTTGCATACGAAAAGTACAAACTGTTTTTATCATTCACACGATAGTTAATTCCCGCTTTCGGATTGAAGAATGTGTAGTTCTCATCAATGTTAAACGGATCTTGATCAGATGTCAACCCTGAAGTTTTATACGTCACGTTTCGCACTTGCACATCTCCAAAAAGACTTACGTTATCATTCACGCGAACCGTTGCTTTGGTGAAGAAACTTAGGTCATTTTTCTTCCCATTTCCTTCGTAATAACGATCTCTGATTTCACTATCGCTGGCAAATCGCGCCCAAATGACTTCTCCAAAATGGTCTCCGTCATAAATTCCCAAGAATGCACCAAAATCCATATCCAGATTGTTCTTTCTGTAATTCGCATTCGCGTTAATCGCGTAAAAATCATTGTCGAGCCAACGTCTGCGGATTACATCTGTTTCGTTAATCGTGGTTCCGTTGATGGTAATTTCGTCAAAACCATAGGTTGAAAATGGTTCGTCTTCTTTGTATTGCTCAAAATAACCTCTTCCTTGCGTATAATTTAAGCTTAAATTAGTTGTCCAGTTTTCTGAAATTTTTTCATTCCAATGCAATTGATAATGATCTTGACGGTAATTATCTACTTCATTATCATAAAAACGCACGTTTCCATTTTCGTCCGTGTATTCTCCCGAAGGATTGAATGTACGATTGGTTTCCAACGTTTGTCGGTCAATTCCATTCCAAGCTTGATACGTAATTTCATGTCCACCAAACGTCAACGCTTTGATTAACGTTGTTTCCGTGACATACGAACCTTGTAAAAAATAAGCGCTCAAATCTGAAGAAGCGCGGTCGATATAACCATCCGATTTGATTTTGGACAAACGACCAGCCAATTCAAAATTGTCAGCTAGTTTTCCTGTGCTGAATTTTACCGTGTGTCTTCTCGTATTAAAACTTCCAAAAGCGTTGGTAATTTCTCCGTTTGCTTCTTCCGAAACTGCATCGGTCAACAAACTTAAACTCGCACCAAAAGCACCAGAACCATTGGTAGACGTCCCAACACCACGTTGCAACTGAATGTTTTCTGTGGAAGAAGCCAAATCGGGCATATTTACCCAAAAAGTTCCCTGACTTTCCGCGTCGTTATACGGAATTCCGTTAATTGTTACATTGACACGTGTTGCATCGCTACCACGCACACGGATTCCTGTGTAACCCACACCTGCACCTGCGTCAGAAGTTGTTACGACGGAAGGCATAAAGTTCATTAATACCGGAATGTCTTGTCCCAAATTACGTTCTGCAATTTCTTCTTTCTCAAGATTGGAATAGGTAATTGGCGAATCTGCATTTACACGAACCGCAGAAATCAGCACTGCATCCAACGATTCTTGCGAACTTTTTAAAGTAAAGTTCAAAACAGTGTTTTCTGTAATTGTTAGCGTTTTCGTCTCTGTTTTCATTCCCACAAAAGAACAGATAATTGCAATGTTTCCTTGCGCAACACTTAGCGCATACTTTCCGTCAGAATCTGTTGTGGTTCCATAAGAAGCTCCTTTTACCACAAGAGTTGCGCCTGTGAGTGGTGCTCCATTTTCATCAGAAACGGTACCTGAGAGTGTAAAATTTTGTGCTTGTAGACTGACTGAAAGCACGAAAAGGCATAAAAAAGCGAATAAATTCTTCATATTCGTAATACATTTTGTTACGAATAAAAGGGGTAATTATTCTTAGTTAAAAATTAATTGTTGGTGATTGACAGACTATGACTGTCGGCATATCAAATCTTTACAAATAAAGATTTAATCCATCCCTTGGCAGCATTACCTGCCCAGGTTCATTGGGTATAATCTCAGCTTTTTGAATGTGATTCAAATTGCACCCCTTTGAGATGCTGCAAAAATAATGTAGTTTTTTGAATTGCACTATTTTTTTCGTTGCCAATTGATATTGTTAATCCGTCCCGCTTCTTTTGGACTGTATTGTATTATAAAAATTACGCACTTTCGTAAGAAATTTATTTTTTTAACAGCGAAATACACTGCAAATCAGTAACTTTAATTTCTAACCAAAAAACTTACTAATCATGAAAAAGCAACATTTTCAGAAGAAATTAGCTTTAAAAGCTACCCGAGTTTCGAATTTAACAGCAATTAACGGTGGAAATACACCTGTTCGTTTTACGGAAAACCCTTGTATTATTTCAGATGTGGAAACGTGTACAACGGTTCAAGAGCCTGTTAAATTGACGGAAGCACTGCGTTGCACGCATACGATTGGAAACGGCCTAAATCCTGATGGAACGCCGTGTACTGTGTAGCTTTTGCTTAAAAATAGTTAGTATTGCCTGAAAACCTTCGCGCCAAGAATGATTGTTATCAGTTGTTTTTGGCGTTTTTTTTTAAAGTTACTTAATCTGATGCGTGGGCTTTAGCAAATCGTTGATGGTTTTTACTGGATTGAATGTAATGAGTGGAACTTCTACAAAAACGGTATTCCAAAACGCCATGCCACCATTCCACAAGCCAGGCAATTCCAACGCTTTTATTTTTTTTCCACTTTGGGATTTAGAAGCGATAAAGTACGATTTACGGTCTACAAATTTTGTCAAATCAAATTTGTTTCCTTGATAGTCTTTTACGCCGCATACGATATCTACTGGATTGAAATGTGTTGCCAGTTTTTGAATACCTTGATGGTACTCATTCTTCCTGTCAATTTGTACAGATTCTACTATTTGTAGTGACACCGCGCCATTTTCATGTTTTACCCAAAATGGTCCGCCGCCAGGTTCGCCTTCATTTTTTACCATACCGCACACACGAATTGGTCGGTTCAGCTTGTCGATGAGATATTCTATTTGATATTTTTGAGAATATTTTTCAAATTCCTCACTGATTTCCACATTGAGTTTGGTGTATAAAAAGCGTAAAATAGTATGCAATTCTTCATTAGAAACACCATTGTGCAGCATTTTCATATACTTAAATGCTTTTTGCTGAAGTGCAATGAGTTTTCCTGCCAGAATTTTTTTGTAACGTGATATTTCGTCCGAATAGGTGTTCACAACTACATTGTCTATGTTTTTAATGAAAATCACATCAGCTTCAATAGCATTTAGATTTTCAATCAACGCGCCATGACCGCCAGGGCGAAACACCAAATTTCCCGAAGCGTCTATAATTGGTCTGTTTTTTTGATCGACGGCAATGGTGTCTGTTTCCTCGAGTTGATAGGAATATGAAATGTCAAAATCGCAGCCTGTTTTTTCTTTGATTTGTGGAAGAATGTTGTTTTCTATTGTTTTGAATTTGTCGTAATGTTGTTTGGAAATGGTAAAGTGCAACTTTGCTTTTCCAGCATTGCAGGCGTAACTTGCCGCTTCAAATAAATGCTCTTGAAAAGGTGTAGAAAGATGCTTTTTGTATTTGTGAAAAGGCAACAATCCTTTTGGATAGTTTCCGTAGTTTAAGCCTGTTTCCGCCAAAAGCGTATGTACAAAATCATGATTGAACTCGTCTGGTTTTTTGATGCGATCGAGTTCGGTTTTGTTCATGAATTGTACCACATCATTATAGAATGGAAACTTTTCTAACCCAATAAAAAACAATCGAATTTCTGGTTCTTTTTCTTTGTTGATATACGAATTGATGGAATCCTTTTTGGGATTGTAGTTTTCGAGAAACTTATACAGAAATTTAAACATTCGCGTTGCTGCGCCAGAAGCAGGAATGAATTTAACGATTTCTAGCGATGCTCGTTCGCTTTCATATAGCGAAACACATGCTTCTTTATCGGCTTCGTTGAGTTGTAAAATTCCTTTTTCTATACTCGCATGCGCTGTAATATCGGCATGCGGAATTTTTTTTTCGAACTTATGAAGCTGCTCTTCCACTTCAGATACAGACAATCCTTTTGCTGCTATTTGTTCGATATGTTTTTTTGAAAAGTTCAATGGTGTTGTAATAGTTTGTTTATTGTTGCAACGGCTTTTTGAAAACGAGTTTCTGCATCACCTTTCAACAATACATAAGGTTGATTATAGGTTTTTAACGTTTGCTGAAATTCCAAAAATGAGGTTTCTCTTTTGTAGGGCAAATCTCTTATGGAATCCGCAATCCAAGGTGTATCAATATAAGTTAAAAAATAGAAATTCGCCGTACTTTTTTCCACATATTTTTCAAGCGTTTTACTTTTAAATGTTGGATAATATATTCGCGCATACGTCAGCGTTGACAATATATTTGTATCGCAAATCATCATAGCACTTCCCGAAGCTTCGCATTCCAAACGCAATTGTCCTTTGGCGATGGGCATGACATCGTTCTCGGTTAAAATTTCCCCTTTTTGCTGTTTTTCTTCGGCGTAGATTCGCGCAAATTCTGGCACAAAAGCAGCCTTGTAATGCGCTGCCAATTGCTTAGCAAGCGTTGTTTTCCCTGAAGATTCAGGTCCTACGATTACGATTTTGAAGCGAGTTGCTTTTTGTTTTTCAAGGTTTTTCTCCATGCGATGTATCCAAAGATGGCTAAAATTAAGAAAATTGCAAATTGTATTGCTGTAAAACCGAGTCCTTTTACAAAATAGAGTGGTATTGAAATCAGGTTTCCGAAAATCCAAAAAATCCAGTTTTCAATCTTTTTATTCGCCATAAGCCACATTCCCGAAAAGAAAACACCTGTGGTAAAAATGTCTAAATAGGGTGTGATTTCATTGATTTCTTCTACAGAACCAAAATGCGAGAAAAAGAAATCAATGGTTTCAGAAACATTACGATGCACATCTATTCTCCCAACTTGAATGTACACCACATAGGTAAACGCTGCCGTAAATAGAAAAATACCAATTGTAGTCAGTTTTTGCATAAAGGTAGTCCGTGAAATTTCAAGCTTTGCATCTTCCCGAATCCGCGTCCACATATACCAACCGTAAATACTCATAATTGTATAATACACGTTGATAATCATATCGCCATACAGTACGAAATTGTAACAGATGTAAATGTAAATAAGCGTACTGATGATTCCTGTTGGATATACCCAAATTTTCTCTTGCTTGGCAAACCAAACGCTGGCAATTCCAAAACCTGCTGCTAAAATTTCCAACAGCACATCAAACCAATAGTATCCTTGATATTGCTCAAGTAAAAAGTTAAAAAACTGGCTCATAGTTGCTTCTGTCGGATTTTACGATTTTCATGGTGAGTAATATGTTTTTTTCGTTTTCAAACGCCACTTTGATTTCCGAAGTCAGTAATTTCATAATGCCGTCATAATCGCCAAAAATCTGCGTACTGAGCGGATTTTCCAAAACAGTATAGCCCGAAACACGTAATTTTTTGATAAAATTGATAATCGGTGTTTCAAAATCATCTTGTAAAGGAGTTAGCGTGAGTTCTACGGATATGTTCATTTTTTTTGTCTGTTGTTTGTTTTTTGTTGTTTGTTATTCGTATTTTTTATTTGAAACTTCTCAATTCAAAGAAAAAATCTTCATTTTCTTCAAAAGCAGTTCCGATAACAACTAAATCTGCCCCTGCGTTGAAAGCCGTTTCGAGTTGTGTTTTGCTTCGGATTCCACCACCAACAATCAACGGAATTTTTAAATTTCGTGCAACTTCTTGTACGATTTTTTCATGCACCATTTTTGTAGCGCCACTTCCCGCTTCTAGATAGATGAGTTGCTTTCCAGAGAATTGTCCCGCCAACGCTGTATGCAAGATGGTTTCTTTATTATTTTGCGAAATTGGTTTTGTTTCGCTCACACGTTGTACAGCCGTTTCTACGCCGCCATCAATTAAAATATAACCTGTCGGAATGATTTCTAAATTGGTGCCAATGAGTTTTTCAACAGATTGCACTTGCTGCTCGATTAAGTATTTCGGATTTCGCCCAGAAAGTAATGATAAAAACAAAATGCCGTCCGCAGCTTCTGTGATTTGCTCGTGACTTCCAGGAAAAATTAAAATCGGTAATGTGGTGTGTTGTTTGATGGTTTTCACTACTATTTCCATCTTTTTTTCGGCATCCGTACTTCCGCCAACAAATATATGTGTAATGATGGATGTGTGTACTTTTTGTAAAAATTGTGGAATATAACTGATGTCTATTTTGTCAGGATCAATTAATACGGCAAGTAATTTTTGCCCTTCTATTTTGGCTTGAATGATATGTTGGTAGATGCTTGTTGTCATATTCTCACGAACGCGTTTCTTCAAGCGCATACACGCACGTAAATCCATCAAACTCTAAAAAATCTAATGCATATTTCGCAGTATCTTTTCCGTAATATACGGTTCCTTTGGTATGTGAGACTTCCATAGAAAAATCGTCAATATCAATATGTTTCAAAAAGCTAAGTCCTTTTTCTGCATATACTTTATAGATAGATTCTTTTCCGCCCCAAACAATCGTCAGTTTTCGCACCAAAGCATCGTGATTGGCAATGGTTCGGTACTCTTCTAAGGGTGTAAATTTGTGTGCGATGCGAACAATTTTATCACGTTGCATTTCGATATCAATTCCCACAGGGGTAGACGCACTGACAATGATTGCCGAAAATTGAAACGAATGTGTTATGGAGATGTGTTTTCCATCTTTTAAATGTGGCTTTCCTTTTTCATCATAATACAAATCAAAATCTGTATACCCAAATTCCGCTAGCAAATGTCGTACACTTAAAAAACCACGTTGATGAATTTCGGAACGCATGCCATCGAGTCGCTCTTGACAATGATTGGTAAGCTTTACATCACGATTCAAGGCTTCAAAAGACTCTTCTATCTTCCAAATCAGCACTTTAGTATCATTATTTACTGTTATAGTTTTGTAAAGAGCCATTATATTAAAAAGTTATTTAGTACCTTTGCACTCGCAAACTGGAAACCAAATAGAATTATTGGTTTTGTTGTGTTGCGAATTTAAACATATTTTAGGTCACAAACCATAATTATTTAAACATAAAAAAGAAAAGTATGAGTACAAAATCAGTTCCTTACGTAGCTTATAAAGTAAAAGATATTTCATTGGCAGCTTGGGGAAGAAAAGAGATTGAGTTAGCAGAAGCGGAAATGCCAGGACTTATGAGTCTTCGTGAAGAATATAAAGATGAGCAACCATTGAAAGGTGCGAGAATTGCAGGATGTTTACACATGACAATTCAAACAGCAGTTTTGATTGAAACATTGGTCGCTTTAGGAGCCGAAGTAACTTGGAGTTCATGTAACATTTTCTCTACACAAGACCAAGCAGCAGCAGCAATTGCAGAAGCTGGAATTCCAGTATATGCTTGGAAAGGTATGAACGAGGAAGAGTTTGATTGGTGTATTGAGCAAACTTTATTTTTTGGAGAAGAGCGCAAGCCTTTAAACATGATTTTAGATGATGGTGGTGATTTAACAAATATGGTTTTAGATCGTTACCCAGAATTGGTAGACGGTATCAACGGATTGTCTGAAGAAACAACTACAGGAGTTCACAGATTGTACGAGCGTATGAAGAATGGTACATTACCAATGCCAGCTATCAACATTAACGACTCTGTAACGAAGTCTAAATTTGACAACAAATACGGATGTAGAGAAAGTGCTGTAGATGCGATTCGTCGTGCAACTGACGTAATGTTAGCAGGAAAAAGAGTGGTTGTTTGTGGATATGGAGACGTAGGTAAAGGTACCGCAGCTTCTTTCCGTGGTGCAGGTTCTATTGTAACAGTTACTGAAATTGATCCAATTTGTGCATTACAAGCAGCAATGGACGGTTTTGAAGTGAAGAAATTAGAAACTGTTGTTGGAAAAGCAGATATCGTAATTACAACAACTGGAAACAAAGATATCGTGACTGGAAAGCACTTTGAAGCGATGAAAGATAAAACGATTGTGTGTAATATTGGACACTTCGATAACGAAATCGCAGTTGCTTGGTTGAATGACAACTATGGAAATACAAAAGTTGAAATCAAGCCACAGGTTGATAAGTACACGGTAAACGGAAAAGATATCATCTTATTGGCAGAAGGACGTTTGGTAAACTTAGGATGTGCTACAGGTCACCCAAGTTTTGTAATGAGTAACTCATTTACCAACCAAACCTTAGCACAAATTGAGCTTTGGAAAAATGCGGATAAGTACGAAAATAAAGTGTACATGTTACCAAAACACTTAGATGAAAAAGTAGCACGTTTACACTTAGAAAAAATTGGCGTAGAGTTAGAAGAACTTTCTAAAGACCAAGCAGATTATATTGGTGTAGAAGTTCAAGGACCATTCAAGCCAGAATACTACAGATACTAAGAAATTTATTTTTCTATATATTCGAAAGCCTTTTGTCATACGATGAAAGGCTTTCTTTTTTTAAAATTTTCAAGCAACCAACCATACGATTTGACATCTAAATTAAAACAAGCACTACATAACAATCATTGTATTTTTTAGTAGAAAAATTATAGGTTGCACATAATATTGGGCAAGACTGGCGTTATATTTGATAGTATTTTTTTATCCCACAAATTCCGTTATTCATGCATACATACATTCGTTTTCTTTGTATTTCACTTTTTTGTTTCGTACAAATTGGTATTGCACAACAAGTAGATTCACTTCAAAAAAAATCCTATCAAGAACTTAAAAAACAATACACAACATTAGAATATACCAATCCTGCGTTGGCACAACAATATGCCATAGCGTTGCTAAAAAAAGCCAAGCAAGAAGGCAATCTCCAAGAAAAAAATGCGGCGTATTTATTAAATGCTTCTTCTGAAAATTATTTTGGAAATATGAAAGCGTCGTTAGCCTATATTGATTCCTGTATTACCTATGCAAATACTCAAAAAAATGATGCTTTGCTCATTAAAGCAATCAGCCATAAAGGGAAAACGTATTTTACATTTGGAAAATATAACGACGCCATCACCTATTATTTGCAATTGGATTCTTTAGCAAGAAAAACCCAAAACATACGCTATCAAATTTATTCCAATCACAGCATTGGTTCTATCAAAAATATTATGGGCGATCATAAAGGTGCAACGGAATTATTCTTAAAGAACAAGGAAATCATCACACCCATTATGGAAGCGCGAAACTATCATACCTTGTACCTAAACATGTTGATTGGACTCATTTCCGCATATACCTATTTTGATGTTGATGCAGCCGCTGCGTATTTGCCAGAACTTAAAAAAGTAAGTCTTCAAATTAACGACAAAGATGCGCTGAGTTATTATTTTTCACTAAAAGGAATTGTCAATTACAAACGAAAAGAATACGACGAAGCATTGGTAACGTTAGCAAAGGCAGACAGTTTGGTTTCCGAATTGGGAATTCAACGAAATCTATATCCTATTTATCGCTTTCGCGGGAAGACGTATTACGAGAAAAAAATGTTCCCAGAAGCAATTGCTGCTTTTGAAGCGATAAAAACACTACAAAAAGAAATTGAGTTTGACGATTTTCAGTATCGAGAAGTCCTTTCCTTACTCGCCAACAGTTACGAACAAATTGACAACACGGAAAAAGCTTTAGAAAATTACCGTTTGGCGCATAAGTACTCATATACAGATACCATTCAAGAAGCAATTCGGTACACTATTTTAAAAGAATACGATAAAAAAACACTCGAAAGTAAGATTGAAACATTAAAAATTAAATCGAATGAAAAAACCAAACAGAATATATCATTGTGGTTTATTTCTAGCGGATTGTTAGTGTCGCTCGTCATCTTATTTCTAATTTTCAAAAAACAACAACGCGACAACCGACAAAAATTTGATGCGTTATTACAAAAATTAGCTTCAGAAGATACCCAAAAAGAGCCTGAAGACAGCAATTCTAAATTTCAAATTTCAAACGAAAAAATCACTAAAATCTTAGAAGGACTTGAAAAGTTTGAAGCATCCAATACATTTTTACAACAAAATACAAGTTTGGTGACTGTTGCTAAAAAATTGAACACCAATACGACTTATTTATCGCAAATTGTAAACGAGCAAAAAGGCATGACATTCAAAAATTACATTACCGAATTGCGCATCAATTATGTGCTTCGCAAACTGAAAAACGATAAAGTGATGCGCTCGTATACCATAAAAGCCATTGCGAAAGAATTAGGTTTTAAAAGTGAAGGTGCCTTTTCGAGAGCCTTTAAAAAGCAAACAGGGATTTATCCGTCATTTTTCATTAAAAATCTCACCGCCATTTCATAAAACGAAGGCATTTCTATTTTTGTCAAATCCGCGTATGCTCTATATTCGACCAATAAACATTAACATACATATCATGATGAAAAAACAAAAATTGAACCTCAATTCCTTAAGATTAAAAAAAGTTAGTATTGCAACATTAAACTTGATTAAAGGTGCAGATGAACAACAAGCAATGGATGAAACTCTTAAAACGTATTGCTGCTCGCAGTTTCCATATTGCATACATACACTAACCACAAGACCTGACAGCTTAAATCCGGGAGATGACGAAAATGGTGAAGGCAGCAAATAAGTATCCCTCTTTTTTATAAAACGAACTTTGGATAAGTTGTAAACGCTGAAAATCCATTCTAATTTCACAGTATTAATCATTAAAAATTTTTATTATGTTAAAAAAGATTTCAGCATTACAATCGGTAAGAGCGTTAAGTAAAAAAGAGCAACATGCAATTAACGGTGGCGCAGGTTATTTATGTTCGTCTACTATTATGCCAGGTTTATATCATTCTGAGGAAGATATTAGTGGTGATTATGGTAACGGGCACGTAATTACTTGCCATGCTGCAGAAAGAAAAGCAACTTCAGGCGGTTCACAAGCAGCAAGTTAATCCGTATTGTATTTAGTTAACAAAATCACAGTTAAAAATCTTTTTTAGCTGTGATTTTTTGTTGAATAGATTTACTTTACAATCAAAAAAATAAATCGCAAACGATACCCAAAGTATGTTTTGAGACCACAAGATTATATTAAAAAACAAAATTTCCCGTACTTTTTTATATATTGATGACGTCATTGCACTGTTATTCACGTAGCAGTCCTCTTTCTAATTGTTACCACATGAGTTTTCGTTACCATTTTATTGTATTGCTATGTCTTTGTTTTGTTGGAACTATTTCTGCACAGGATCGGGATTCTATTTCAGAATATTCATATCAAGAATTGAATAAGCGTTTTTCAAAATATAGATATAATGAACCAAAAAAAGCAAAACTATATGCTGATATTATGCTTGAAAAAGCAATTTCAGAAAAGAATCGCTTACAAGAAAGTAATGCTTATGTATTGTTGGCTCGCTCAGAAAGTTATTTCGGAAATCTGACAAATGCTTTAGATTTTGTTGATAAAAGTATCGCTTATGCTACAGTGGAAGAAAATTATGATTTGTATGTAAAAGCCATTCATAGAAAAGGAATGACCTACTACAACTTTGGAAAATATGATGAAGCGATATCATTTTACTTAAAAATAGATTCTATTGCGAGAATCACGGATAATATTGCGTATCAACTCAAATCCAATCAAAGTATTGGCGCTGTAAAAACGGTGTTAGGCGACCATAAAAGTGCCGCTAAGTTGTTTTTGGAAAACGAAACTATTTTAGAACCACTGAAAAATAATCCAGCGTATGCGTCGCAATATGCAAGTACTATTATTGGACTTTGCTCTGCACATACGTATTTTGACATTCCCAAAGCAGAAGAATATCTTTCTAAATTAAAAGACATCAGTACTACCTCAGCAGATAAAGATGCCTTATCGTATTACTACATGTTGAAAGGTATCATTTTTTATCTTAAAAAAGATTACAATGCAGCATTGGAAACCTTAGAAACTGCCGACAGTTTGGTAACTTCGTTGGGAAGAAAGCGAAATTTATTTCCTATGTATCGATTTAAAGGAAAAGCATATTATGAACTTGGTGCTTTTGAAAAAACGATTGAAGTGTATGAAAAAATTAAGGAGTTACAAAAAGATATAAATTTTGATCATTTCAAATATCAGGAAGTGATTGCTACGTTGGCGTTGAGCTACGATACTATCAACAATATTGAAAAAGCGATTGAAAATTTTACGCTTGCGCAGGAATTGGTAAAAGCAAACGATACTATCAAACAAGCGATTAATTACGAAATCATCAATAAATACGACCACAAAATATTTCAAACTAAAATTGACCGACTCGTTGCGAAAAGCGAAGAAAAAGAGCAACAAAACCTATCACTCATATACACCAGTTTAGTTTTAGCAACAATAATTATTTTACTTCTTATTCTATATCAAAAAAACAAAACAAACAATCAAAAAAAGTTTAAAGCATTAGTCCAAAAACTTGAAGATGCTGAAAAAAATAGTGTAGAAAAACCTGCAACCCAAAAAACAAAAGAGAAGAAAGTTCCCGACGAAAAAATAACTGAAATTTTAAAAGGCTTACAAAAATTTGAAGATTCACATGCGTTTTTACATAAAAACACGAGCTTGACATCTGTCGCAAAAAAACTCAACACAAACACTTCTTATTTATCCAAAACAATCAACGCGCACAAAGGAATGAGTTTTATCAATTACATCACCAAATTACGTATCGATTACGCTTTAAAGAATTTAAAAAATGACAAAGTTTTACGTTCATACAGTATCAAAGCCATTGCCGAAGAACTAGGTTTTAAAACCGAAGGTGCTTTTTCAAGAGCTTTCAAAAAGCAAACAGGCATTTACCCTTCCTATTTTATAAAAAACCTAACCTCTAATTCATAAACCAGAGGTATCTATTGTAGTTCTCAACCCTTTTGTTTGCTATATTTCAGTCATTAAATTTTAAAATTGAAAATGATGAAAAACAAAAAAGAAATGTCTCTAAGACTCCGAAAAAAAAGTATTGCTAATTTAAGTTCTATCAAAGCAGGACATTTACCGCCTGATACTGACCCTGATACAGGACCTAAACAATGTCCAACAACAGTCGACCCTAGAACAGATTTTGCTTCTAACGAATGCTAAAACACGTTGCCTTTAATTCATAAACCAGCGTTACAAAAACTGGTTTTTACATAAAATCCGTTTTAATTTCACTTCATAATTAATTTTTAAAATCGATATTATGAAACAGTTAAAATGGATTTTTTCTTTAACAATAAGTCTTCTTTTAATGACTTCTTGTTCTCACGAAAACAGCGCAAGTTTTGATGAATCGACATCAATAACAAAGGAAGTTTTAAAAAACTATCCAAAAGAAATTACAATTGACAATTGGCAACAGTTTGTAACAGCTCCTAAGGAAGTGATTGAGTATTTTACCACTAAGGAAGAGAAACCAAGTAGCAAACCTAACGAGTTTGTTGAAAAAGACGGATTTGGAAACTCTTTTAGTTCTTTGGAATTTGGTAAAATTCAAGTACAAAACGGTGGAAGTCTGACAAATAACTGGCTAGGAAATACACGAATTTCAACATACAATTTCTCTGATTTAAATGACGAACTAGGACATACGCTTTCCGAAGACTCCAATTTTGGAAATGATAGCAATTACTTCTTTTCTATAAATACATCTACAGATGTAATGTGTTTCTTTTATGATGATATTACTAATGAGGTATTTTCAGGTGCGCAATGGCGTAATGGTATCAGCGTATTGGACTTGGTTTTAATCGCCAGACATGTTGAACAAATTGAATGTTTTGAAGGTGCATGGCAATTCTTAGCTGCCGATGCTAACGGTGATGGCGCTATCAATGAATTAGACACCAATGTATTACAAAATCTTATTCTGTATGAAATCAATGAACTTCCAGAAGTTCCAACCAGCGGATACAATCAGCCAGTTATTTATTTTCCGCAGGAAACTTATGCTATTTTTCAGAACTTCATCACTATAAATCCGTGCACTTTTGATGAATCTTTGTTTGTACCTTTCTATGAAATCATTTCCTGTCAACGCATTAGCGATGAGCAATTTGACCGATTTGCCATAAAACGTGGTGATGTTAGTGGAAATTGGATTTTTTAAAATATAAGTTAGTTGGATAGTTTAATAGAGTATAACTTCCATAGAAAACGCTTCGATTAATTTTGAAGCGTTTTTAATATCCTGTCACCAACAAACCACGCGCGCCACGCATGCCACATTTTTGATAGTTGTGATACGCCTTTGCAGCTCGTTCTCTAATGGCTGCATCCGATTCATTCAAAATCCAGCCGTCAATTGCCCATTTTAGGGTATATGCTTCGGGCGACATCAATCCTGTAGACCAAATCAACGGATTCGCGCCAGTTTGTTTCAAATATGGTTTAAAATAATCTTTGCTAATACAGGCTAAAATAATCGCATCACGCTTATTTGTATTTTTGGGTTTAAATGTTTCTTTCAAACGAAACTCCATCAATCCATCATGACCAACATACGCAAGCAAATCAGAACTTCCGCCAAAATGCACTTTTTTATTGTCAATCAAAATTTCTGTTGAATTTTCACCGCTACATGCTTGTAAAAAGTCAATCGTTGTTTGTTTGATAAACTTTCCATCGTACGCATCTGCTAACAAATAGGTATCTGTCGTTTTATGTTTAAAAAGGATTCGCTCTAAAATTTTCGGATTGTTTGAAGGTAAGATTTTCACCAATTCCCAATCCTTACTACGCTTAAAATGTGTCTTCACACCATACAACGCTCCCCAATACAAATTGGTTCGTGGATTTTGACCATTTCCCAACGCTTTCGACACAGGCACAATTCCTTGATGCACATTATCACACAACGCCACAAATACGTGAATTTTCTTTTGTGCAAAAGCAGTGAAAGTCATGCAGAAAAATAGCAGCGTAATAATTGATTTCATAAAGTTTGGCTTCGTGTTATATAAATTATAACGACAAAAAACAGAAACTGTTGCAGAACGTTAAAATCATTCCAAAAACTTAAAAATTCTGTATCTTGGAGTACTAAACAATTAAACTAATGAAACGAACCTCAATAGCCATTATGAGTAGCATTTTACTATTTGCATCCTGCAAAGAAGCTACTCCCGAAAAAAAATCAGAAACGACTATGACAGACAATCCTTTGTTGACAGAATGGAACACGCCATACGGAGTACCGCCTTTTGACAAAATAAAGAGTAGCGACTACTTACCTGCTTTTGAAGTTGCTTTAAAAGAAAATCAAAAGGAAATTACTGCAATCACCGAAAATACAGAAGCACCAACCTTTCAAAACACGATTGAAGCGTTGGAATTTAGCGGAAAATATTTGAAAAGATTGCAACGTGTTTTTTATGCAGTTAATGGTGCCAATACAGACGATACACTTAAAGCTGCTGCCAAAGAAATCACACCAGCATTGGCGGCGCATAACGATTTTATCAATCTTAATGCGAAATTGTACGAACGTGTAAAAGCGGTGTACGACCAAAAAGAAAATTTGAATTTATCGGAAGAAGAAAAACGGTTGCTAGAAGAAGCGCATAAACAATTTGTGCGTGCGGGAATCAGTTTGAAAGGTGAACCACAAGAACGTTTACGCGAAATCAACAAACGATTGGCAAAATTAAGTGGCGATTTCAGCGAACATTTACTTGATGAAACCAACGCGTTTGAATATCACACCAAAGACAAAAAAGACTTAGGGAATCTTCCAGCAAACTTGGTCGATTTGGCGAAATCCGAAGCAAAAAAACGCGGTCACGAAGACGGCTATTCGTTTACTTTGCAACGCCCAAGTATCAATCCGTTTTTACAATCGTCTCCAAACAGAGAAGCACGCAAAATACTATTTGATGGATATGCCATGCGTGCTAACAATGACAACGAAAATGACAACAAAGCGATTTTAAGCGAAATGGCAGCTTTGCGTTTGGAAAAAGCAAAATTACTAGGCTATGAATCGCATGCAGCCTATATATTATCTGATAACATGGCAGAAACGCCAGAAGCTGTATATGCTTTTATGGACAAATTGTGGCCTTCGGCACTCGCAATGGCAAAATCTGAGCGTGAAGCATTGGCTAAAAAAATGGCAAGTGAAGGTGTAAAAGGTGATTTTAGAGGAAGCGATTGGCGTTATTACGTAGAAAAAGTTCGGAAAGAGCGTTACAATTTTGACGAAGAAGAAACACGTCCGTACTTTGAAGTAAATGCTGTGCGCGATGGAGTATTTGCTTTGGCGAAAGAACTTTTCGGATTGGAATTTAAAGAAATGAACGATGTTCCAAAATGGCATGAAGACCAGCAAGTATTTGAAGTGCTAGAAGCTGATGGAAAGCATTTGGGAATTATTTATATGGACTTCTTTGCGCGTCCAAGCAAACGTGGCGGCGCATGGATGAATGCTTTGCGCAGTCAGAAAAACGTGGACGGAATGGTTACTCCAATTGTGACGAATAATTTTAATTATCCTGCACCAACCGCAGATTCTCCGTCGTTATTATCCTTTACGGAAGCAGAAACCTTATTCCACGAATTTGGGCATGCGTTGCACGGATTATTCTCAAACGTAAAATACGAATCCTTATCGGGAACCAATGTTCCAAGAGATTTTGTAGAATTTCCATCGCAAGTAATGGAAAACTGGATGAGCGAACCGCAAGTATTGCGCATGTTTGCGAAACATTACAAAACAGGCGAAGTCATTCCAGATGCCATGATTAAAAAAATGAAAGATGCCAATTCATTCAATGGCGGATTTGCTACGGTTGAATATATGGCGGCAGCATATTTGGATATGGCGTGGCATTCCAAAACAGCAGACATTCCAACAGATGTGAATGCTTTTGAAAAAGAAGCCATGAACAAATTAGGGTTGATTGACGAAATCATTCCGCGATATAGAAGTACGTATTTTGGGCATATATTTTCAAGTCCCGTGGGTTATTCTTCCGGATATTACAGCTATTTATGGTCAGAAGTGTTAGATGCAGATGCTTTTCAGGCATTTAAAGACACTGGAAACTTATTTGATTCTGCCACAGCAAAACGCTACCGAAAAATGTTGAGCATGGGCGGATCGCAATCGGGAATGGATTTATACAAAACCTTCAGAGGTGCAGAACCTAAAATTGAACCTTTATTAAAGAAAAAAGGATTTGTGAAATAATACATAAATTCTTTTTTGAATGACATAAAAAAAGCCTGAACATTGAAGTTCAGGCTTTTTTTATACATTCAGATGCTAATTAAGCTTCAAAAGGTTCAATTGAAACGTACGATCTGTTGTTTGCTTTCTTTGTGAATTTCACAATACCATCTACTTTAGCATGTAAGGTATGGTCTTTCCCCATATATACATTTTCTCCTGGATTGTGAGTAGTTCCTCTTTGTCTAACGATGATGTTTCCAGCAAT
This sequence comes from Kordia periserrulae, assembly GCF_003054265.1. Taxonomy (GTDB): domain Bacteria; phylum Bacteroidota; class Bacteroidia; order Flavobacteriales; family Flavobacteriaceae; genus Kordia; species Kordia periserrulae. The sequence goes on from NZ_QBKT01000007.1 coordinate 23,816, forward strand.
AGCTGCTTGTCCACCAAAAATCTTAACGCCTAATCGTTTCGATTCTGATTCTCTACCGTTTTTCGAACTACCAACTCCTTTTTTGTGAGCCATTTTCGTAAGGTTTTAAATTGTTATACTTAAGTGGATTTTGCAATTATGCTTTACCACCGTCTAATTCATCTTGCCATTTCTTTAACTCATCCCACTTTCCATCAGCAGCTAATTGAGCTTGTGCTGGCCAAGTGTCAGTTACGTGATTTCCACGAACGTCCGCAATGATTTCAGAAATTTTAGCAGCATCTGTATTTGCCAATTCAGCAAACGTTGTGATTCCTGCTTCGTTTAAAGTAGATGCAATCTTAGGACCAATTCCTTCGATTTTCTTTAAATCATCTCCTTTAGTTGTTGCTTTCTTAGCGGCAGGCTTAACTTCTGCAGCTGGCTTAGCAACTTCTTTTTTAGCTTCTTCTTTCTTTGGTGCTGCTTTTTTAGCTCCTGAAGCTACGATGTTTTCAATTACAATTTCTGTTAAAGACTGACGGTGACCATTTTTTACACGGTATCCTTTACGTCTTTTCTTTTTGAAAACAATCACTTTATCACCTTTAAGGTGCTTTAAAACTTTTGCCTCTACTGCGGCTCCGTTTATAGCTGGGGCGCCAATAGTAACTTGTCCGTTATCGTCTAACAAAAGAACATTGTCGAAAGTCACTTGCTTTCCTTCTTCTGTAGCCAAACGATGAACAAATACTTTTTGATCTTTCGCAACTTTGAATTGCTGCCCTGCTATCTCTACAATTGCATACATAGCGTATCGTTTAATTAATTAATTTTATCCAAAAATGGACGCAAATATACATCTAATTAATTAATCTACAAATACTTCTAAGGCAGTTTGTTGTTAATATTCCAACTTGGCTTAAATTTTTGCATAAATAGCAGGCTCAAAACCACTGTTGATGCGAATCCTTCAATCAAAATAATGAATAATAAAAGTCCTGGTTCTCGTGAAACACTCCCCAAACTCATTGCCATAATTTTTTCTCCAAACTCAACATCTATGTGGAAGATGTAAATTGCCATAAAGAAGGTAAAAACTAAGGTTGCTATAAATCCTGAGATAATGCCAGCTTTAAATCCTTCAAAATAATTGAAATTGACGCCGCTTTCTTTTTTTACATCTTTTATGACTTTGTAAATCCCTAAGGCAACAATAGCTCCGTTGAGCAAACGCAACCAAGGATTTTCATGCAAGCCAAACATTCGTACAATTAAAAAGTATAAAATCAATCCAAAGGCAATAAAAACGCCGTATTTAATAATTTTCTTTTCCATAGTAGTTTTCGGGTTTTTAGTTAGTAATTATTTAAGAACCATTAAGATACGAAAATTTACAGACTTCCTAAAATTGTCATAAACTTTAAGGTTTATTTGTGATATGTAACATTTTTACAGAACTTGCGTCAGATCTAAAATAACTCAAAGTCAAAAAAAGTTAAATGCAATGAAAAAAAGACTATTTTCAATAGCTTCATTGATGCTGGTAGGCGTGTTTGCCCAAGCACAAGAAGTTACGTTTGAAGAATACGACCTAGACAACGGTTTGCATGTAATTCTTCATCAAGATAATACTGCTCCTGTAGTAACCACATCGGTTATGTATGATGTTGGCGGAAAAGATTTAGGAGGCAACAATAATCCTGAACGTACTGGTTTTGCTCACTTCTTTGAGCATTTACTTTTTGAAGGAACCGAAAATATTGACCGTGGACAATGGTTTAAAATAGTATCTTCTAACGGAGGAAGCAACAATGCAAATACTTCCAATGACCGAACGTATTATTATGAAGTATTTCCTTCAAACAATTTAGAATTAGGGTTGTGGATGGAATCAGAACGCATGATGCATCCTGTTATCAATCAAATTGGTGTGGATACCCAAAGTGAAGTTGTAAAAGAAGAAAAAAGACAACGTTACGACAACCAGCCTTACGGACAATTGTTGTTTGTAGTGAGCGAAAACATCTTCAAAAAACACCCATATAAACACAAAAACATTGGAGAAATGGAGCATTTGGATGCTGCTACTCTCGATGAATTTAAAGCATACTTCAAAAAATATTATGTTCCTAATAACGCAACCTTAGTAGTTGCAGGCGACATTAACATCTCGAAGACTAAAAAAATGATTAAAGATTATTTTGGTCCTATTCCAAGAGGAAAAGATGTAGTGCGCAACTTCCCAAAAGAAGATCCAATTACAGAAGAATTTAAAGTAAAATACGAAGATCCAAACATTCAAATTCCTGCAATTATTGCAGCATACAGAACACCTGGATTTACGACAAGAGACGCACGTATTTTGGATATGATTTCTACCTATTTAAGTGGCGGTAAAAGCTCTAAATTATACAAAAGACTTGTAGACGATAAAAAAATGGCATTGGCTGTACAAGCAGTGAATTTCAGTCAAAAAGACTATGGAACTTATGCGCTTTTTGCACTTCCGTTAGGCGACAATACTTTAGAAGATTTGTTAGCTGAAATGGACGATGAAATTAAAATGCTTCAAACAGAATTAATTTCGCAAAGAGATTACGAAAAACTTCAAAATAAGTTTGAAAACCGATTTGTAAACTCAAACTCTAGTATACAAGGTATTGCAAACTCACTAGCTAGATACAATGTAATGTATGGTGATACCAATCTTATCAATACAGAAATTGACATTTACCGCTCTATTACTAGAGAAGAAATTAGAGAAGTTGCAAATAAGTACTTAAAGTCAAATCAACGTTTGCTTTTAGAATATGTACCTGCTGACAAAACAGAAAAAAAATAAAAAATTACAGATGAAAACAAAAATAGTTTCACTTCTTGTATTGTTTGTGGCATCACTAACAATGCAAGCACAAATAGATAGATCAAAACAACCAAAACCAGGACCTGCACCTAAAGTAAATATCGGAAAGCCTGATACATTTACATTAAAAAATGGATTAACAGTGATGGTGGTTGAAAACAATAAATTACCGCGTGTTTCTGCAACTTTACGAATAGACAATCCTCTGATTGTAGAAGGAGAAAAAGCTGGAATGACAGACTTGGTAAGTTCCTTATTAGGAAGTGGTTCTATGTCTATTTCTAAAGATGATTTTAATGAAGAAGTTGATTATTTAGGTGCTTCTTTAAATTTCGGTTCGCAAAGCGCTTTCGCAAGTTCTTTATCGAAATACTTCCCTAGAATCATGGAATTAATGGCAGATGCAGCTTTAAATCCAAATTTTACGCAGGAAGATTTAGAGAGTGAGCGTGCTAAGATTTTAGAAGGTATCAAATCTGAAAAGAAAAATGTAAGTGCCATTGCTGGAAGAGTGCAATCTGTATTGGCATATGGTCCAAATCATCCATATGGTGAATTTGTGACGGAAGAAACGATAAAAAATGTAACACTGGATGACATTAAAGCGTTTCACAACAAATATTTCCGACCAAACAACGCCTATCTTATCGTAATTGGTGATGTTAAAACCAAAGATGTAAAGAAATTAGTAAAAAAGCTTTTCAAAAACTGGGAACAAGGAACTATCGTTGCTGACACGTATGATACAGCTTCAAATCCTACACAAACAGAAATCAACTTTATCAATGCTGACAACGCTGTACAATCAGAATTAAGCGTTCAAAACACGGTGAATTTGACAATGAAAGACGAAGATTATTTCCCTGTGTTGATTGCTAACAATATTCTTGGTGGCGGTGGTGAAGCGCGTTTATTTAACAATTTACGTGAAGATAAAAAATTCACCTACGGTTCGTATTCAAGTATTGGAAACAATAGAAAAACCATCTCTCGATTCAGTGCAACCGCAAGTGTACGTAATGCAGTTACGGATAGCGCGGTAGTTGAAATTTTGAAAGAAATCAAAAAAATGACTACAGAATTGGTTTCTGATGAAGAATTGAAAAATGTAAAAGCAAAATATGTAGGTAGATTTGTAACAGGAATCGAGCGCCCAAGTACCATTGCAAACTACGCGTTGAACATTATTACAGAAGATTTACCAAAAGATTTCTACGAAACGTATTTGGAAAAAATTGAAGCTGTTACCAAAGAAGATGTATTGCGTGCAGCAAAAAAATACTTTAAGAAAGATAACTTACGTATTGTCGTAACCGGAAAAGGAAGCGAAGTAATTGACGGACTCGAAAACATAACGTTTGAAGGGAAAAAAGTGCCTGTAAAATATTATGATCAGTACGGAAATTCGACAAAAAAGCCTGTGTTTAAAAAGCCAATTCCTGCGGGAGTAACTGCACAAACTGTTGTGAATGATTACATCAAAGCCATTGGTGGAAAAGAAAAATTGATGAGCGTAAACTCGATTGTACAGGAAATGGGAACGTCGTTTCAAGGAATGGACATGTCAATGATGATGAAGCGTAAAAGCCCAAATTTATTAATGGTAGATGTGTCTGTTGCTGGAATGGGAAGTGTTAACAAGCAAGTTTTTGATGGAGAAACAGGATACATTTCAGGACAAGGTCAAAAAATGGACATGCCAGCAGAAATGATTGCTGATATGAAATCTAGAAAAGGGTTGTTTCCTGAACTTTACTATGAAAGTGATAAAATAACGTTGAAAGGTATTGAATCAGTAGATGGAAAAGATGCGTATGCAGTTGTGATTGAAAAATCGAATGGAGAAAAAGTAACCAACTTTTATGATACAAAAACAGGATTAAAAGTAAAAGAAAGTTCTACAGGTAAAGGTCCTGGCGGTCAAGAAATGATACAAGATCGTTTCTTTAGCGATTATAAAGAAATCGACGGCGTTATGATTCCACACGGAATGGTAATTCCTGCTGCTGGACAGAAATTAGAAATGACTGCTTTATCAACTAAAATAAATACACCACTTACGAAAGAAGATTTTCAATAAATTATATCTTTAAATAATACTTAACAATCGGGAGTAGTTAAATACTCTCGATTTTTTTGTGTTTTAATATTACATTTAATAAATTATTTTTCTTACTTTAATTGAAATTTAAATCACAAATTATGAAATTAGCAAGCATCAAGACTTTACAAATTTTAAGTAAAAAAGAACAAACACAATTAAATGGAGGAAACATAAATCCACTAGAATCTTGCGAAGCTCAAGCTACAATTTCTGCTTCAATAGATGCTTTTGGCGAACACTTTTTTCAAGAGTTTTACGAAATTTATTATCAAATTGCCTATGAGAATTGCATCAATGGAACATGGAATTCATAAAACTAATTTCCAATTGAAACCAACAATTATAAAGTTGTTGGTTTTTTCTTCCTCCTATTCACCAAATACACTCCGACTAAAATTACAATACCTCCAAGTATTTGATAGAAACTTAATGTTTCTCCTGCCAACACGCCCCAAAATATCGCAACTAACGGCATCGTATAGGTTACGGAAGAAGCAAATACAGGACTCGAAATTTGCACCAATCGATTGTAGATTACTTTGGCAATTGCCGTTCCGAAAAGTGACAAAATAGCAACGTATCCTAACGAAACTTGCATTTCTTTGTTTTCTAAAATGGTTCCAAAAAAGCCTGTAGAAGCCAAAATAATAAGCGCAGGCACAATCAAGAATAAAAAATTACCTGTGACAATAGCTAAGGCGTTTAGATTGTTCAAATGCCTTTTAATCATATTCACATTCAAACCGTAACCAATGGTGGCAAAGGCAATAAAAATACTGTACCAATAATTTTGATTCGGATTAAAATTCGCTCCAGCAAAAATCAAAACCAACGCGCCAACCAAACCAATCAACACGCCATAAATTTGCAGCTTGGACGTTTTCACACCAAATAATAAAATTCCGAAAATAACTGTATTTAATGGCGTGAGCGAGTTTAACATACTTGCTACAGCACTATCCAACTGCTCTTGCGCAATGGCAAATAAAAACACTGGAAAAAACGAACCTGCAAGCGCTGTTAAAAAAATCCATTTCCACTGCTGACGCTCAATCAACTTTATTTTATTTCCGCCTATCGAAAACACGATGATTGCAGTAATGGTCAATCGCAACGCACCCACTTGAATGGAGCTCAGTCCTTTAATGGCTTGTTCTATTAAGATGAACGAACTTCCCCAAATTAAGGATAATGACGCTAGATAAATCCACTTTAATTTGTCGTGATTCATGATTTTTAAATAGAATCATACAAAAGTCTGACAATTATTTCGAATAATTCATTCATATTTGCTTAATTTTGTGATACGCTCATAAGCAAAAATTATATGAGTGAATTTTATTTTAAATAGAACAACAATGAAAAAAATACTATTCGTTTTTGCAATGACAATCGCTTTGATAAGCTGCAAAGACAACACACCTAAAACAATTACGGTTGACACAAATACGAAAACCGTTGAAAAGGAAACTACTAAAGAAGACCTTGCTGCTAACTACAACAAAGCTGAATTTAAAATTGACGGAATGACGTGTGCAATTGGTTGCGCAAAGCGCATTGAAGGCAAATTAGCCGCTATGGAAGGTGTAAAATCGGCAAAGGTAGATTTCGAACAGAAATTAGCTATGGTCGAATACAACGACGCTAAAGTTGATTTTGATGCTTTAACAAGTACCGTTTCAAAAGTTGCTGGCGATTATAAAGTTTCTGACATGAAAAACGTTGAAACATTTTCAACCAATGAAGCTAAGAAAGAATGTGCCGCTGATTGCAAAAAAGCGTGCTGCGCTAAAAAAGAAGAAGCTGAAAAAATGGCGTGTGCAAAAGACTGTAAAAAAGCATGCTGCGCTACAAAAGCGTAACTTAGTTTTACATATAAAATATCAAAATCCTCAATTGTTATGATTGGGGATTTTTTTAATTTGGAGATTTGAAAATGTGATAATTAAAAGTTATAAAGACATCTCGACTGCGCTCGATGTGACACTAAGTTTCGCAATAAGGAACATCCCAAAAACTAAAAACTCACTCACTAACCTACTCAACTACCAAAAGCGAAGCGTATCTTAAATTTAGGTGTTAGCTTTTAGGTGTTAGATATTAGTCAAGTTCTAAAAACAATTTGAAATTCTAATTAAAAACGCAAAAACCTTAAATCGTTGAATTGAGTGAAGCAAGTCTAAAAGGCGAAGCCAATCTTACATCTAACAGCGAAGCGAGTCCAAAGCGAAGCGTATCTTAAATTTAGGTGTTAGCTTTTAGGTGTTAGGTATTAGGTATTAGGTATTAGGTATTAGGTATTAGTCAAGTTCTAAAAACAATTTGAAATTCTAATTAAAAACGCAAAAACCTTAAATCGTTGAATTGAGTGAAGCAAGTCTAAAAGGCGAAGCCAATCTTACATCTAACAGCGAAGCGAGTCCAAAGCGAAGCGTATCTTAAATTTAGGTGTTAGCTTTTAGGTGTTAGGTATTAGTCAAGTTCTAAAAACAATTTGAAATTCTAATTAAAAACGCAAAAACCTTAAATCGTTGAATTGAGCGAAGCGAGTCCATAGCGAAGCGAGTCTAGTTCTTCCACTCCAACGATTCAATCAATACGCGAATGTCTTTTTTGATGTAATTTACCGCTGGAAAGATAGAATCGTAATTTGGTCGCGCGTTGAAATATAGCGAACCTGTTAAAAAGTGATTGATGCTATCCGTAACGTAAAATTGTGCTTGCGAAGCGGCATTTCCCGATACTTCATACACCATTCCATAGACGTTTTGTTCTGCGTTTTCATACACCGTTGGGTCAATAGCATCTGCTTTTACGGCATGTTCATAGGTGAGTTTTTGTACATCTTCTAACAATTGATTCAAATTTCCATCAATGGGAATGTACGATAAATGCAACGTTCCATTGAGTGCAGGATATTGCAAATTTATCCAGCAATTTTTCTGTGGATCAATAATGGCAAGTTCATTCTTTTCAAAGGCATACGGACAATCGGAAGCGACTTTAGCATATTTTGGCGCAGGATATTCCAAGCGTAAAAAAGCTTTCGGTTTTGGCAATACTTCGCCGCCACAGGAAATCAATACTACGCTTACAATTAAAAAGAGACTTGTGTATTTTAGGATGTTCATTCTTTTAATGTGACTTTAACTTGTTTCAATCGTTTGTTGTCAATTACTTCCACAGTAAACGTATAGTCACCAAAGTTTATTTTATCTTTTACTTTTGGAAAACCTCTAAAAATTTCCAACACAAAACCTGCAACAGTTTCCGATTCGCCTTTTTGTTCTTCAAATTCAGAGTTGTCTTCCAATCCAATAATTTTGTAGAAATCTTTCAAGTTTGTTTTTCCATCAAAGACATAATTTTTATCGTCAATTTTGGAATAGTGCACATCTTCATCGTCAAATTCGTCACTAATATCACCAACAATTTCTTCAATCACATCTTCCAACGACACCAAACCAGAAGTTCCGCCGTATTCGTCGACCACAATTGCCAAGTGAATTTTCTTATCTTGGAACTCGCGCAGCAAATCGTCTAACTTTTTATTTTCTGGAACAAAATACGCATTGCGTAAAATTTTCTCCCAACCAAAATCTTTAGTGTCTATATGTGGAATGAGGTCTTTTACGTATAAAATCCCCGAAATTTCATCCAAACTATCTTTATACACAGGAATTCGCGAGTAGCCATTTTTGGTAATTTCATTCAATACCGCTTCAAACGACATGCCTTCTTTTAAGGCAAAAACGTCCATACGTGGGCGCATGACTTGCTTGGTATCTGTATTTCCAAACGATACAATTCCTTGTAGAATTTTTTGTTCTTCTTTCGTTGTTTCGTCTTCAGACGTCAATTCTAAGGCTTGTGAAAGTTGGTCTACCGAAAGATTGGAACGGCGTTTTCCTAGTTTATTTTGAATCAATCCTGAAACAAAACTCATCGGCATACTAATAGGTGCAAAAATTTTATCCAACACATTTAATGGAAACGCCATCATTGCAGAAAACTTGTGCTTATTTCTGCTGGCATATACTTTCGGAAGAATTTCACCAAAGAGTAAAATAAAAAAGGTAACTACGCCAATTTCAATGACCAATCGAAGCCATTCTGTGGTGATTCCGCCAAAAAATTTATCACTAAAAGACGCAAACAATAATACGGTTGCAATGTTGATAAAATTATTTGCTACTAAAATAGTTCCTAAGAGTTTTCGTGGTTTTCGAAGGAGTTTTGCTGCCAATCGCTCACTAGCAATTTTCGATGCTGAAGCTTCATTGATTTCTGTTTGCGACAAGGAAAATAAAGCAACTTCCGCACCTGAAATTAAGGCAGAACAAATTAATAAGACACCAAAAAACACCATCTTAAAAATATCGAGTCCTTCAAAAGACGCTGCAAGAATTAGTAAACTGGGTTCTGGATCCAAAATTTGAGTGGTTAATTAAACTTCGATTAAAATGGCAAGTCATCATCTTCTTCAACATGCGAAGCTTGTGGCGCTTGCTGTTGTGGTTGCGCTGATGGCTGCGACGGTTGTTGCGCAGCTTGTGGATTCGGATTCGAAGCGTTTGCAGGCGTATTTGCCCCAGCATTGGCTTGCGATTCTTGTTTGGTAGACAAAAAGGTAAAATCGGTCACTTGAATTTCCGTTGTGTACCGCGTTTGTCCGTCTTCTCCTTGCCACTGTCTGTTTTTCAAACGACCTTCTACATATATTTTATCACCTTTGCTCAAATATTTTTCACAAATTTCTGCCGCTTTATTTCGTACAACTATATTGTGCCAATCTGTGTTTACCACACGCTCGCCTGTTTGTTTGTTAGTGTACGAATCGTTGGTTGCAATCGGAAAACGACCAATGCAGCCGCCACCTTCAAAGTAGTGCATTTTTACCTCATCGCCCAAGTGTCCTATCAACATTACTTTATTTAGTGTTCCGCTCATGTTGTAAAATTTATGTGTCTAATCAAATGTACTAAAAAACCATTAAAAATTGAATTCTTCTATAAAGTTTCCAATTAAAATGGGTACAGGATATTTTCGAATTTCCTGCAAAAGTATGCCATTTTTTAAATTCTCGGTAGTTTCTACTATCCAAAATGTAGTATGTAAATGTTGATGTGATAATTTGTGAATTTTCGCTTCCGTATTATATGGTGTAATGGAAAAGTTACGAAGTTGCACTAATGCTTTGATTTCTTCTTGATGCGAATGAATATCTGTAATTGCTTTTTTGGTTTCTAATAGCGGAAACTGATACAATCCTTGCCAAATGCCTTTTCCTGTGCGTTCTTCTAGAAGCGTCTCTGTTTCTTTAGCAATTACCACTAAATAATTGAACCAACGATGTTTTATTTTGGTTTTTTTCAACTTTACAGGCAACATCCCAACACGTTGATTTTTCAAACCTTCACAACTGTTGTTCAACGGACATACAATACAATACGGATTTTGTGGTTTGCATTGCACGGCTCCAAACTCCATAATTGCCTGATTAAAATTTGCAGGATCGTCTTCAGCAATCACTTCAAACGCCAATTCTTTAAACTTTTTGATGCCTTCGGTACTATTAATAGGAGTGTCAATATCAAAATATCTAGCTAAAACTCTGTACACATTTCCGTCAACTACAGGCGCAACTTCATCAAAACAAATAGAAGCAATGGCGCTCGCAGTGTAATCGCCCACACCTTTTAGTTGTAAAAGTTCTTTATAAGTACTTGGAAATTTTCCGTTATAATTTTCTACAATATCTTTTGCAGTATAGTGTAAATTCCGTGCGCGGGAATAATATCCCAATCCTTGCCAAAGTTTTAACACCTGCGATTCTTCGGCTTTTGCCAAATCGTACACTGTAGGAAATGCTGCTGTAAACTTCTCATAATAAGGCAATCCCTGCGCTACACGCGTTTGTTGCAGCATGATTTCTGATAGCCAAATTCGGTACGGATCTTTTGTTTTTCGCCATGGTAAATCGCGTTTATTTTGCAAATACCAGTGTATAATTTCTTTAGAAAAGTTCATCAAATCAAAATAATACGCAAAAATAAATGTTTATATCGTTAAATTTTAATCAATTAGAACATAAATATTATCTAATTAATTATATATTTGCATCCCTTAATTTTATAACGAATAAACAAAATATATTAAAATGACGAAAGCGGACATCGTAGCGAAGATTTCAGAAAAGTTAGGAATGGAAAAGAGTGAAGTACAGGCAACTGTAGAAACTTTTATGGAAGAAGTAAAAAATTCACTTGAAGGTGGAGACAATGTTTACTTGAGAGGTTTTGGTAGCTTTATCATCAAAACTAGAGCTGAAAAAACAGGTAGAAACATCTCTAAAAACACAACTATCAAGATTCCTGCACACAACATTCCTGCATTTAAACCTGCAAAAATCTTTGTTGAAGGAGTGAAAGACAACGTTAAAGTAAAGTAACAAAAAATACATTTATTAATTTAAAAACATAGAGCATTATGCCAAGTGGTAAAAAAAGAAAAAGACACAAGGTGGCTACGCACAAGCGTAAAAAAAGAAGAAGAGCCAACCGTCATAAAAAGAAGAAGTAGTTTGGTTAGCAAACTACTTCTTTATTTTATAGCTTTACAAGCTAAAAAGTAAAAACGTTCTTTGAAAAAAATTGCATGATTGCGCAAATACTACTGTCTTGTATTTGCAAACGCAACATGTATATTTATTAGGTAAAAACAATACCTGTGAAAATTGTTTAATCCATCTGTACATTATTGTATGGATAAAAATTAAATCAGAGTGAATAAAGAATTAATCATTAGATCCAATTCCTCTGAAGTTGATTTTGCCTTGCTAAAGGATGGAAAACTTATTGAATTACATAAGGAAGAGGACAATAATGACTTTGCCGTCGGAGATATATTTCTTGCCAAAATAAGAAAGCCTGTCTCTGGACTTAACGCAGCGTTTGTAAACGTAGGCTACGAAAAAGATGCCTTTTTACATTACCACGACTTAGGTCCACAATTACTCTCCTTATTAAAATTTATAAAACGTGTAAGCACAGGTAAATTAAAAGATTATACATTAAAAAACTTTCCGTTTGAACCTAATATTGACAAAAATGGTAGCATTATGGATGCTATAAAAGCCAATCAGTCAATATTAGTACAAATTGTGAAAGAGCCAATTTCGACCAAAGGTCCTAGAATTAGTTCGGAACTTTCTATTGCAGGACGATATATTGTACTTGTTCCGTTTTCGGAACGTGTTTCCATATCGCAAAAAATAGAAAGCAAAGAAGAAAAAGACCGATTAAAACGTTTGGTACTCAGTATCAAGCCTAAAGGTTTTGGCGTTATTGTACGTACAGTAGCTGAAGGCAAAAAAGTAGCTGAATTGGACCAAGACTTGCAAAACTTGTTGACAAAGTGGTCAACAATGTGCAAAAAGTTGTATAAAGCTCAACATCCGTCGAAAGTATTAAGTGAAATGAACAAAGCGTCTTCCATTTTGAGAGACATTTTTAACGAATCATTCACGGGAATTCAAGTAGATGATGAAGATCTTTATTATGAAATTAAAGAATACGTGCAAAAAATTGCACCTAAAAAAGAGTCTATCGTAAAATTGTACCAATCTAAAGTTCCTCTCTTTGAAAAATATGGAGTCGAACGACAAATTAAAACCTCTTTTGGAAAAACTGTTTCCATGAGTAAAGGCGCCTATTTAGTAATAGAACATACCGAAGCATTACATGTTATTGATGTAAATAGCGGAAATCGTTCTAACAAAGCCAAAACACAAGAGGATACTGCATTAGAAGTCAACCTAATTGCCTCAAAAGAAATTGCAAGGCAACTCCGATTACGAGATATGGGAGGAATTATTGTAATCGACTTTATCGATATGACCAATGCAGAACACCGAAGAACTCTATTTGATCATTTGAAGACAGAAATGAAAGATGATAGAGCGAAACATAAAATATTACCTCCTAGCAAATTTGGTTTGGTACAAATTACGCGACAACGAGTACGACCGGAAGTAAATATTAAAACAAGAGAAGTAAACCCTAATGGAACTGGTAGCGAAGTGGAAGCACCAATTGTTCTTGTGGATAAAATTACAACCGATCTAGAAAGAATTTTAGCCAAGAAAGATGGCTTTAACGGGATTACGCTCAACACACATCCGTTTATTGCAGCGTATCTCACAAAAGGATTTCCATCCATCCGTTTTAAGTGGTTTTTAGAACACAAAAAATGGGTAAAAATATTACCAAGAGACGCTTACACGTATCTAGAATATCGTTTTAAAGATAAAAACGATGAAGTCTTAAACTAACCAAAAGCGACCGAAATTCGGTCGCTTTTTTTGTTTGTAGTAGTCCGAGTTGGAAACTTGAATCAACTTTGAAAAGCTATCTAATCTTTTAAAAGTTCTAATTTGTTTGTTCGAGCTTACAGCTCGGACTAGCTTGATTGTTCATTTCATGTACCCAAACATCTCGTGTCATTGGTTTCGTCTTGACAATGGTGTGTTTCAGACCCTGTAGTTGTTGGACAAACATTAGAAGGGCATGCAGCTTTTACTGAACCTCCAACTATTTTCCTTGAACAGTTAATTTTGGCAATACTCAATTTCGTCAATGATAATTTTTTAGTTTTTTTCTTCATAATAACTGGTTTTAATAGTAATACCATAAAAATACAATTAAAATAGGCTTATATTTTAAAGTCATTGAAATTCCATATGTGACTTGAGTAGTATTATATTTTATTTCACAGTGATTTTATGTACTTTTAAGTCATGAAACACAACAACTTACTCCTACTTCACGGTGCTTTGGGAAGCGAAGCACAATTGCAACCGCTTCAACAACTGCTTTCAAAAGATTTTAATGTACATACACTCAACTTTGAAGGTCACGGCGGACGTAAGTCGAATCGTGGGTTTGCTATGGAATATTTTGCGGAGAATGTTGTGGAAAAGCTTCAAGAATTGAAAATTTCTCAAACACATATTTTCGGCTATAGTATGGGCGGATATGTGGCGTTAACACTCGCGAAAAAGCATCCAGAAATGGTTGATAGTATTGTGACATTGGGCACCAAGTTCAATTGGAGTTTGGAAAGCGCGCAACAGGAAGTCAACATGTTAAATCCTTCCAAAATTGAAGAAAAAGTACCCGCTTTTGCAAAACATCTCCAACAATTACATCATCCAAACGATTGGAAAGAAGTCCTACAAAAAACAGCAGATATGATGTTAGCACTAGCAAACGGAAAACGCCTGACAGACGATGATTTACAACAAATTCCACACAAAGTGCTTATTGGAATCGGCTCTTTAGATACTATGGTAAGCGTTGCAGAATCTGAACATGCTGCTGCACTAGTATCAAACGGAACAATTAACATTTTAGAAGGTGTAAAACATCCTATTGAAAAAGTGGATATGAATATCTTAGCTGCTGTGATTCATGATTTTTTAGCGTGATTTTTTTCGAAAACGCAACCATCGACTCCATCACTTTTTTAGTATTGCTTTTTTAAAATATTTATCGTGTAATTTTCTTAACTACTGAACCTTTTTCAGTATCAATAACAACGATATATACGCCAGAGGCCATATCGTGAAGTGATATTTTTTTGTTCATATTTGACGTGCTTCCTATCAATTGTCCGACTACAGAATATACTTTGACACTTTTAATTTCTGTGCGTGTACGCTGTTGAATTTCGATTTCTTTATTATTGTTTAAATAGACTGCTAAAGCATTATCTGGCAACACTTCTTCATCTACACTTAGAATGTTGTTAATGAATTGCAACTGAAATCTGTTTGGAAATGTTCCGTCCGTAGTTGTAAATGTGTACGGAGCAACTTTTAAATTGTGCGTAATATTTAAGTCTAAATCTTTCAAAAATACATCCACATCCGCTGTATTTAAAATTCCTTCTATTTGGTCAATACTGATAGTAATGTTTCCTAAAACTGCTGAATCGTAGCCCAAAGGAACGATATCCGTATCTGTAAACGTTGGTCGTCCTTGAATTCCGTATGTATGTGTGTCATCTTTTGAGTAGAAACGTAAATAATTGAAACCATTCAATCGAATTCCGTCGTATAAACGGTCTTTTTGCAAAGTGGCATCGTCTAAAAATCCTATCAATATTTGGCTAAAAGCACCATCGGCATTGGTAAGATTCAACCAAATACGATTGCGTTCTTGCGTTTCTTCAGCTTCTATAGATTCTTCCGTTATAAATGCATCATCATCGGTAGCCTGTCTGTAAAAGTTACTATTATCATACGCACTACTTCGCAAACTGTTGTTAAATGTAACAGAACCTGCTGTAATGGCTTCTAAAAAGAAACCTTGTCCAGAAGCTATAAAACCTGTCGGCGCCGTACTTCCACTTACGGAACTGGTACCAACACTTCCTACAGCATTGTACATAGCATAATCGTCGGTACTAAAATTATACAAATCAGGTCCAGGATTTGACATAGAGGCGTCATCAACATGCGTCCAAAAATATAAGGTCCCTGTAATATTCGTATTTAACGCTACAAAATCATCCGCGCTAATCGCAGAAGGATAAGGATTTCCGACTAAATTCCAATCGTCATCAGCATCTGTGTTATCTGCACTTAAACTGATGGAAGAAGTAATCACTCCATTGTTGACCGCACCGCTAAAGGTAACAGCTTCCGTCCGAGGAAAACTTCCCGTAGTTGGTCCCATCACTGCATACCCAACGCCAGGCGTCATGGTACTTGCAGAAGTTACATTTGACCATACATCATTATTGTCATCAATTTCATCATTGTCTAAATCTTCATAATTAGAAGCTACATACGCATATGCTCTATCCATTCGCCAAGTTCCTAATGCTCCTCCTATAGTTTCACTTACTACTGGTGAAGACCAATAGGTATAATCGTATTGCTCAAAGGAAGTCGTTGTTTTTTCAACAGTAATTGTACCGTTGGCTGTTACAACGCCAGTATCATCCACCATAACCAACGAACCTTGATTCGCAACGGTGAGTGTTCCTCCACTATTTACCGTTAAATCGTTTTGAATGTCTATAAAAGTTCCGCTAGGAATCGTTGTTGTTACTCCCGTGTCAATTGTTAAAGAACAAACTGTTAAATCGCCATTGACAGAAGTATCGTAATTTCCCGATAAAGTAACTACTCTCGACCTATCTGGAGTTCCGTTACTCCATGCAGAACCATTCCAAGAGGTAATCCCTTCTTCATGTTCTCCCAAATACGGATTGGTTCCTGAAGCTGGACTTGCAACCTCAGTATCAGTAAATTCTACCCAATCGGTTACATCAAACGTCGTTGATGGTCCTGTTGCCACGCAAGAGTTTCGCACAAAACATCTACGGTCGCCCCAAAGTGTTCCATCACCAATCACATCTACTCTATTTGCCCACGTAGTGCTATCGTTTGTAGTTGAAATGATTACCAAATCGTCACCGCTAAACATACTTGCTGCTGCCGCAAAGCTAAATGTTGGATTTCCGTCATAACCAACTTCTCCTGGAGTTGCGTATGCAGGTATGGTAGCGCTATCGTGTTTATAGCGCCTTACCTCATCCACAGCCATATCTGTACTGATAAGTATATTGTTATTAACTGAAGGCGAACCGCCCAAAGTAGGATCAGCTGCAGCTGGATTATCAGCATCTGCATTGTTTAATATTACGATGTAGTATGTATTTGCTGGAATGATTGCACCACTTACGTTTTTTACCTCAATCCATTTATTAATTCCTGCTCCTTCATAATACTGCGTAATCATAATATCTCCTGAACCCGCACCGTCGTTGTCTGTGATGGTTAAGGTATGTGTTGTATTTGTTCCAATACTTGCCGAAGTTCCTCCAGAAGCATTTTGCAAGTTTAAAATCACCGTTTCACTTGGCTCTACTACCGCATCATCGTTTGAGATGAAAATAGTGATACATTCATTTGTTGAAGAACCTGCTGGAAACGTCAGTGTTACTGGAAATGAAATTGCCGCTGGCGTTCCTGCTCCATCGTCATAATCGGTTCCATTGGTTGCTGTACTTGCACCATCTAAGGCAACTTCTACCGTAGTGGCAACAGAACCGCTCGGATTTGTGATAGCAACGCAAATATCAATAAAAGCACCATCTTCCGCTAGTGTAGAGCTTGTAGCTACAAATTGAACTTGTGTTTGAGAACATGGAGAAATTAGCGCGTTAGTTCCTGGCGATCCACCATTTAGAACTTCTTGCCAGTTGGTTCCTGTATCAGAATTATCTAACGTAGCGTCAATGACATGCAAAGAAGCATCATTTCCATTAGCCCCATCAGTATTAGAATAGGTTACCACGTCAGCAACCGTAGTTCCATCAGCTGCAAATAGCGTAATGGTTGCGGAAGAATTCACCAAATTATTTGTGTTATTAGTACTTGCATCTTCACCTTCATCTGGTGTAAAGTTACATCCTGGGTTGTAGGTTCCATCGCCATTACTTCCTAATGAAATCGTAATACAGGCGCCATCGGCTAGTGTGGTACTTCCTCCAAAGGTATGCTCTGTTATTCCGCCAACATCAATAATATAAGAACTAATGTCTTGCAAACTTCCAGAAACATTACAAATTTCTATCCATTCGTCATCAGTCCCTGAAGTATTATACATGATTTCCGTAATCACCACATTGGCTGTTGGCGGTGGATTGATAGTTAAGATTCCTGAATTATAGGTCACAGGATCCCAAAAATTCCCCATATTATCTGCTAGAATTCCACCATACGTGAAATCACTACTATTTATTCTAAATCGTGATGCGTAGTAATACGTTCCTGCGGTTAATGCTGAACCAATTTCTGCGGTATATTGATCGTTATTTCCACTGTCTGAATCGTACGTCGCTGCAACCCAAGTCCAACCTGCATCGGTTCGTGGGTCATTATCTGTCGTATTGTAACCAATCCATGCTTCTACATTTGCGCCTTGTCCAACAGCATCGGTTATTCCTGGTTCATATACTTGGGCATATACATTGAAAGTATCTCCTTGCGTGATGGTTGCTGTTTTTGGAAAATCTACATTGCAAAAGTCTGCAACATCAGGGTTTACGGTTAATTGTACAGAATCATTATTCCAAACGCCGCCTGATCCTCCATAGGTAAAATTACAGCTATTCAATCGAAAACGACTTGCATAATAATAGGTTCCTGTTGGCAATGCAGAACCGATTTCTGCACTAAATTCATCATTATTTCCTGATTGTACATTGAATGTTGCCGAAATCCACGTCCAGCCAGCTCCTACACTTGGGTCATTATTGGTGGTGTTGTAACCAATCCATGCTTCTACACCAGTTCCCGCTCCTGCTGCTTCGGTAACTCCCGGTTCATATCCTTGAGCAAATACTGTAAAGCTATCGCCTACTGTAATGGTTTGTGAAGTTGTCGGGAATTGTACATTGGCGAAGTCCATCGCGTCTGTACAGGAAGCCGAAACTGTTCCGTTGACGATGATATCATTTCCAGTACCTTCAAATCCTCCAGAACCGCCTGTAGCTTCTGCCCAGCCGTAAATTCGATACGTTACGGCCGCTGTATTTCCTGTTTGGTTCACCGTAAATGTAATGGTTTGCACGCTTGTATTATCGGCAATTGCCATTTCAGTATCAATATTAGCTGCATAAGCGTCTATAGAACTCCGCAAGGCAATGCCTCTTAACCCTGTTCCTGAACGCTGCACATTGAATACCATTGTTGTAACGTTAAACTCAAAACCACTGTTGGGTGTAATGGTAAATTCCATATAGTCATTACCCGAAACCGCATTGGCAATACTAGTTGTTGCCCATGATTGTGCGTTAAATCTGTTTGCATTATTGGAAGCTGTAAGTCCGCTACCTCTGGTGATTGTCGAAGTTGTTAAATTTGCATCATTTGAATTTGATACTGCTGAAGTTTCATTTCCGGCTAATCCGTTAAAGTCAAATGTTAAGATTTGAGCTTGACTGAATAAACACATTAGAAAAAAGAAAACTGGGGTTATTTTTTTTTTCATACCGCTGCATATTAAATACCTACAATAATACTAGATAATTATTTAATAATCAAAAGCATTATTTTTGTTTGTGTGAATAAATAGTTATTTTTTTGCTCATGCCTTTAGATAAAAAATCGTATTCTCTTACAGAAGCTATCATAAAAATACAACAATTTTGCGTATATCAAGATCGTTGTCATAAAGAAGTTGTGGAAAAGTTACAAAATATGAACATGATTCCTGATGCGATTGATGTTATTGTGACGAAATTGATTGAGGATAATTTTTTGAATGAAGAGCGTTTTTCTAAGAGTTTTGCTAGAGGAAAGTTTCGCATCAAAAAATGGGGACGATTGCGTATTGTAAGAGAATTAAAGTTTCGAAATATTTCAAAATACAATATTGATATTGCTTTGAAAGAAATTGAAGAAAACGAGTATTTAAAAACATTGGACGAGTTGGCTGAAAAAAGAGCCAATGCTGTTAAAGAGACTAATCCGCTAAAGCGAAAAAAGAAAATTGCTGATTATTTATTGTATCGCGGTTGGGAATCGCATTTGGTGTATGAGAAAATTAATGAATTGGTGAAATAGTTTTTATACAGCAATATTATTTTTGCGATGCGTTCTAACAATCGCTTCCTCGTTTTTCCAATCAATCCACTTTTGACCTTTCATTCTGCGCATCAAATTATCGTAATGACGCATGATGAAAATATTATACAATGCTTTTCCTAAATTTTTAGGTTTTCTTGCAATGGCACGAAGACTCATAGAGAATCCTGGTGTAATGTATTTCATATAATGCCACCAACCTTCGGGCATGTATAAAATATCACCATGTTCTAAATTGGCTATATGTCCTTCTGCTTTTTGTAAGGCTGGCCATTTTTCAAAATCTGGATTTGAAAAGTCGATATCTTCACGAACAATCAACGAATGTGGAATTTTATAGAGATAATCGCTTTGTTTTTGATCGAATAGAATGCATTGCTTTTTTCCTTCAAAATGAAAGTGAAAAATATTCGCCAAATCGATATCATAATGCATAAAGGTATACGAGTCTTTCCCGCCAAAAAATAACATTGGTAAGGATTTCATCAATTTCAAACCAAAGTCAGGATAGCTATAATCATCTTGCAATGACGGGACTTCTTTTAGAATATTCCACAAGAAAATACGGTATTTAGTAGGCTCACTTTTGAGTAAATCTACATACTCTGCCATTTTCATTTTGGCATGTGGTTCGTTAAAACCGTCTTTATAATCTACAGGTCTGTCGTCATAGAGCGGCACTTCTTTATCGCCTGCAACTTCCTTCATGTAGTCCAAACTCCATTTGGTGTACGCAGGCCAATCTTCAATAAAATTCTCTATCACCACAGGTTTTTGTGGCTTAAAGTAGTTTTTAATGAAGTCTTCTTTGGTAATATTTTTAACCCTTGGAATTTCTTGCAGATTCAGTTTCAAAGTTCTAACGTTTTGTAAAGCTAAGTTACTAAATTGTTATCAAATATGCTTTTGTAAGCTACAAAAGAGCTCAAAAATTGAGCCCTTTTACAATTATTTTTGATTATTTTCTATTGTTTTTTAGCCAAAACCGCTTCTTTCATTTTTTCTTTTGCTTGCTCGTTTCGCTCAATGGTATGATCTGGACGTGACCATTTTGGCTTTTCTCCTAACGATTGGTATTGCGAATCGGTTGCTTCTACCGTTTTTGGCTGTACCTTTTTGGTGAATGGTTTTTGTGGATTTAATCCTAGCAATTCAAACATTTTCATGTCTTCATTCACGTCTGGATTAGGTGTCGTCAACAACTTATCTCCCGCAAAAATAGAGTTCGCTCCTGCAAAGAAACACATGGCTTGTCCTTCTCTACTCATATTGGTTCGTCCTGCAGATAAACGTACTTGCGTTTCTGGCATTACAATTCGCGTAGTGGCGACCATGCGAATCATTTCCCAAATTTCTACCGGTTTTTCGTTTTCTAGCGGCGTTCCATCAACGGCAACTAATGCGTTAATTGGCACAGATTCTGGTTGTGGATTTAAGGTTGATAAAGCAACTAGCATTCCCGCGCGATCTTCTACCGATTCGCCCATTCCGATAATTCCACCACTACAAACCGTTACGTTGGTTTTACGAACATTGTCAATGGTTTCCAAACGATCTTCGTAACCACGTGTAGAAATGACTTCTTTATAATATTCTTCCGATGAATCTAAGTTATGATTATATGCATATAAACCTGCCTCTGCCAAACGCTTTGCTTGATTTTCTGTCACCATTCCTAACGTACAACATACTTCCATGTCTAACTTGTTAATGGTACGCACCATTTCTAGCACTTGATCAAATTCTGGTCCGTCTTTTACATTTCGCCAAGCAGCGCCCATACATACACGCGAACTTCCAGAAGCTTTGGCGCGTAAGGCTTGTGCTTTTACGTGCGAAACTGTCATTAAATCGTTGCCTTCAATATCGGTATGATAGCGTGCTGCTTGTGGACAATACCCGCAATCTTCTGGACAACCGCCCGTTTTTATGGATAGTAATGTGGAGACTTGTACGGTGTTTGGGTCGTGATGTACTCTGTGTACCGTTGCTGCTTCGTACAACAGTTCCATCATTGGTTTGTTATAAATTTCTATGATTTCTTCTTTCGTCCAATTGTGTCGTATGTTGCTCATAAAAAAGTTAGTTTGGTGACAAAAATAGTTATATCCATTTAGATTCTGCTTCTGTAGCGTCTAAAATATCAATTTTTAAGATTTCTGCAATTTGTTTCGCTACTTTAAAAGCGTCTTCTTTGTCTGTTGTAGCGTATGCTTTGATGCGATGATTTCCGTTGTAGAATAAATTGAGCACAATGATATCATTTTTTACGGTCGCTTCTGCTGATAACGCTCTCACTTTTGCCGATTCGGTGGTACTGAATACAGAAACATATTCAATTTCAGGTAAATTCTTGCCAAGTTCCATAACGAATCCCAAAAAGTTCTATAAACGTTCGGTAACGTTTGATATCTAAATCAATTTCAGAACCATCTTTGTTAAAGAAAAAAACAGACATTCCGCTGAAAATCATTCCAAATAAGTTTCCAGTTATCATCCATGCGACGCCCATAAAAAAGAAAGCCACACCAAATATATACCGCATGATGGGAACTTTTCTTTTAAAGATAATTTTATTATTTTTCATAATTGACTAGCATTCAAAAAGTTATATCAAAATATTTTCCTGACTGATTTACTTGTTAATTTTTGTAATCTTTTTACTTATATTTACTGCTGAATTTTTAAATTATATAAAATGAAAAAATTATTACTATTAACGGTTTGCGTATCATTTTTCCTAACTAGTTGTGGAACGGTTGGTTATGTATCAACGCCTTCAACTTATGACAATGCAGGCAAAAAAGTTACCGTTACCATGAAAGGTACCAACATTTTAGGATTAAGTCCATTAGACGCTCAGAAAAAAGCTGAATCAGCACTTCAGGAGTTACGAGACAAATGTGGTGGTGAGGTTGTAAATGTTACTACGACAGTTTCTATGAAGGGATTCTTCATCTTCGGTTTTGAGAAATTAGAAATGTCAGGAAACTGCAAATAAGCTTTCTGCATAAATAGCAAAACATTTCAAAGCCGTTTTATTTAATCATAAAAACGGCTTTTTTTATTTATTGCTCTTCTGAATCCTCCGAAGTTGTCATTTCCGAAGCTTCTTCAGCCTTCGCTACATCTTTACCTTTTAAATATTCAGGCAATTCCATTCCTGCCATGTTGAACATTTCTTGCAATGGTGGCACCGCTTTGTACATGCCTGAGATGAAATTGGACGTAGAGGTTTTACCGTCTTTTCCGCCGTTTCCACCTTCCCAAACAGTTACTTTATCAATTTTAATGTTTTTGATAGCTTCTGCTTGAAGTTTTACCAATTCTGGCAATTTGTCTGCGATTAATAATAAAACGGCATCTTTGGAATTATTGCCAGCCGCTTTTACGATTTCTTCCAAACCAGCTGCTTGCTTGGTTAATACTTCGTACTGACCTTGTGCTTCGGCTTGTGCTTTGAAAAGGATAGCATCTGCCTCACCTTTGGCTTTTCTACGAATGCGTTCTGCTTCTGCCTCAGCGTCGATTTCTACTTTACGTTTATCAATTTCCGCAGGTACAATAATATCTGCCATTTGAGAAGATCGTTCTCTTTCTGCTCTTGCAATTTCCGCTTCGCGTTCTGCTCCGTATGATTCTTCTAAGGCTTTTGCGGATTGTACTTTTTCAGATGCTATTGCCACACGTTCTGCTTCTGCTTCTCGTTGTCTACGTAAGGAATCAGAGTTTGCAACTGCAATTTTCGCGGTGTTTTCTCCTTCTACTGCTTGTGCATTTGCTGCGGCAACTTGTGTACGTTCGTCTTGTAATGCGTTTGCTTCACCAATAGAACCATCTCTATTTTTCTCAGCAACCGATTTACGCGCTGCGTTGATTGCGTGTGCTGCTGCTTCTTTACCAAGTGCTTCAATATAACCAGATTCGTCAACGATATCTGTAATGTTTACGTTGATCAATTTTAAACCTACTTTCTTTAATTCCGATTCGACACTTTCAGAAATATTCGTTAAGAATTTATCTCTATCCGAGTTAATTTCCTCAATATCCATCGAAGCTACTACCAAACGCAATTGACCAAAAATGATTTCCTGTGCCAATTCTTGAATTTCGTGTTGTCCCAATCCAAGCAAACGTTCTGCAGCATTTTGCATTACGCCAGGTTCGGTAGAAATACCAATGGTAAATCGAGAAGGTACATTGACACGAATGTTTTGTTTACTTAATGCATTTACCAAGTTTACTTCTATAGAAATTGGTGTTAAATCTAAGTATTCATAGTCTTGAATAACCGGCATAATGAACGCGGCACCACCGTGAATACATTTTGCGGATTGTCCGCCACCTACTTTTCCGTATACCACTAAGATTCTGTCGGAAGGACAACGTTTGTATCGACGGATAAATACCGTAATTAGCAAGAAGATAAAGAGTCCCGCAGCCACTATCAGGATAAGTCCTGACATTTCGCCTAGCGCGCTGCCATCACCACTATTTTGCATTTGCAATAAGAGGAGTGCTTTTGTCATAATTTGTGTTGTTTATTGGTTGAACGATTAATATTCCAGTTCCTGTAATGTCAGTAACTTCTACCACAGTACCTGTTTTGAGTGTTTCATTGCTATCGGCAAGTGCGTCGAGTTCGCGCAAAGCACCTTGTACATTGACGTGTACCTTTCCTATTTTGGAGCGATTTGGACCAATGCTTAAATACACTTCGCCTACGTTTCCAACGGCATTTTCAAGTTTGAGAGTTCCACTACTTACCAATTTGTTGATATAGTAAATGAGTGTTGCCATAACAAACATCATTGCCAAACCTGCTAGCGTTGAAATTAAAATAGTGACACCTTTTCCAAACCCTGCATTGATACAAGAGATTCCTGCCCAACTAAAAATGGTAAAGAATGCTACCAAGTTTTTGAAGGTAAAAAACTGAAATCCGATTCCAGTATCACTTTCTATTTCGGCATCTACGTCACCATCAACGCCGTCTGCATCGCCTACTAAAAACGTAGTGATTAAGACAAATACAAAAATCGTTGATGATATGGCCGCAATGATCCAATACGATTTTTCAAAAGTTGTTAATGCTGAAAACCAATCTCCCATGATGTACGGTTTTTAAGGTGTTATTATTATTGTTTGAAATTTAGTCTTTGGTTAGCAATACGGATACTGCATTTCCTCCAAATCCGACCGCGTTGACTAAAATCGTGTTTAGTGGTTTCGGTTGTTTTTCTTTTTCAAGATACGGAATTGAAACAAATTTTTGTTGCTGTATCATTAAAATCGCTAATTCTACACTTAATATTCCTGAAGCTCCAAAAGTGTGACCTATTTTCCATTTATTCGTAGTTAGTTTTGGAATTTCGTTACAAAATATTTTTTTGATAGCTTGATATTCTGCCAAATCACCTTTAATCGTTCCTGGCGCGTGCAGAACGATGGCATCAATTTCTTCTGGCAAAAAATCTTGCAACGCCATACGCATCGATTTTTCAAAACAGATACCTTCTGCCGAGATTGACGTATTGTGCGTTAAAATTTCTGTGGCATAGCCAATGCCTCTAATTTTTGCTAAAGCGTTACTTTTTTCGCCTTTTTCTAAGCAAATTGCTGCTGCGCCTTCGCCCAAAATCATGGTGTTGTGATTTTTTTCTAAGTCTAATGAAAGACAAGGATAAGCAGCTTCATTTTTAGCGTAAATGTGTAATGCTTGCATTTGCGCAATGGTGAATGGTGTGAGCGGCGCTTCACTTCCTCCAACTAAAAATTTTTCTGCCATTCCCGATTGCAACCAGGCAATTCCGTTCAACAAGGCATGCAAAGCGGTAGAACAGGTAATGGAATGTGAAATTTGTGGACCAGCAGTTTGCAAATCGTGCGCAACCCATGACGAAATATTTCCTAAAGTTGTGGTTGGCGAACTTAGTGTTGCAGCATGTTCATTTTTTAAATATTCTTGATGGTATTTTTCAAAAAGTGTGGTGGCACCTCTTGAAGAACCGATGTTGATTCCGAAGTCGTTTTCCGCGTTCCAACCAGCATTTTCAACCGCTATGCGCGATGCTAATATTGCATACAATACACTATCGTCTAGATTTTTATATTTAGCATTGGAATTTTTTAAAGTTTCAACAGCTACTTTTGCATCTTTAGAAAGTGACGCTGTATATATGTTTTGTTGTTGAATTGTTTCTTGGTGAAAACAATGAGAATCATTGGTGTACTGTTTCCAAATTTCGGCTTGCGCAATTCCCAGTGGAGACACCGAGCCCAAGCCTGTTATTGAAATACCATCATGCATCATAGAATCCTAAATTAAGAGTGCTAATATCGTAAGAAATGTGATGATTTGCTAACATTTGTACACGAGTTTATATTTCTGTTCGTTCGTAACAAATACCAAATAAAAGTGTCTTTATAATACATTATTTTTGCAGTACTAAACTACCATTTATGAATTTCCGAATATTTTTAGTCATTGTTATTGCGTTTTTCGCCTTGCCAATTTCAGCAAATCCGCAAGATTCTTTGTCTATTTTTAAAGAAAAGAAACTATCACAACAATTTGCATACGTAAAAGAAAGACTGAATACTTCCGTAGAAATGATGCCCTATATTAACGAGTTGCTAAAAGCTGCACGTTCAGAAAAAGACACCAATTTTATGGCGCAATCGTATTATTTGAAGCATCGCGTGTATCGAAAAAATAAATTGTATTCAGAGGCACATGCGGCGATTGACAGTGCGATTTCGTTAGCACAATTGCAGCAGAAAGATTCGTTGTTAGGTTCGTTTTATCATGCTAAAGGCGCTACTTTTTATATCGCTTCTCAATACAGTGAAGCGTTGGAATTGTATTTAAAAGCCTATGATGTGATGCGTGTTTCAGGTTCTATTAGTAACCGATTGACGTTGGAGTTTGATGTGGCAACTATCAAATTGAAAGTTGGAAAAACTGCAGAAGCATTAGCCGAATTTGATAACATCATTCGCTCGTACGATTCCTTGCTTACACAAAAACCAGATTCGCGCTTTTTAAAAATTCGATTTGTAAAAATGTTGAATAATACCGCTAAATCCTATACAGAAGCAGGCATGTTTCAACGCGCGCATGACTTGTATTCGAAGAGTTTGGTATTGAGTGAAACTACTGATTTTTTATCTGGAAAGTGTATCGCTATTGGCGGAAAAGGAAATGTATTTACGGCACAACAAGCCTACGAAAAAGCACTGGTAAAGTTAGACGAAGCTTTAAAAATTTCCACAAATCACGAAGATTTATATTTGATTACACCTTTTTTATTGCTTGATAAAGGAAAATGTTGGTTTGGGTTGAATGATTATGAGAAAGCATTGAACTATTTTAGGGAAACCGACGAAATTATTCAAGAAAAACAATTGAATTTTGTGGGATTGGACGAAACCTATCAGTGGTTGGCAAAAACATACGTTCAGCTTGGAAACTATGAAAAAGCCACAGAAATTTATGACCAGTATATTGAACGAAAAAATATAAGTACTGACAGACGTTTTGAGTTGTACAAAACTATTTTTGAAGGTTACGATTTAAAAAACGTCGAATACCGCGCTGATAAAGCAGAAAAAAGTTCCAATTTGTTTAAAAATTATTTTTCACAAGCAATGGTCGCGATTGTGCTTATTGTAATTGCATCAGGAATTTTTTTCGTGTATTATAGAAATCGTCAAAAGCAGAAATTAGCAAAATTTCACACACTCATTCAAGAACTTAAAGAAAAAGAAAGTTCCACAGAAAACGCATCACAGAAAGGCTATGTGTTGTCCGATGAAAAAGCCGCGAAGATTTTGGAGTATTTGGAAAAATTAGAAGCAAAACAATTCTTTCTTGACGCTAAATACAACTTGGCTACATTGGCGAAAAAGTGTCATACCAATTCGAGTTATCTGTCAAAAGTCATCAATCAATACAAGGAGAAAACTTTTTCAGAATATATGAATGATATGCGAATTGATTATGTGTTGACTGCCTTAAAGAATGATAAAAAATTGCGTTCGTATACGGTGCAATCTATTGCAGAAGAAATTGGTTTTAAGAAGTCCGAATCATTTGCCAAAGCATTTAAAAAACGTACAGGATTCAACCCTTCATATTATATTAAAAACCTTGAAAATCTGTAGTTTATAGAGAAAAAATTACATGCCGATTTTCATAAAAATCGTTTCCCTTTCTTGGGATTGTATAAGATATTTGAATTTCTTCGCAGGTAAATTCACTTAATATTTAATATGAAAACTATGATTCCCAAGAAATTAACTTTAAAGAAAGTAACTGTAGCAATTCATCAGGTATATGGCGGAGAAAATACGTCTCAAGAAAATCCAGAAGACACGGAAAATCCGACACTATCTAGCGCGTATCACCAACCGACTGAAAATGACGACACCAATCGTATGTTTTTAAGTGTCGATGTAGATATTTGTGTGTAAGAGTTTAAATCACTTCAATTTGAAAAACCAGCGAAGTATATTTCGCTGGTTTTTTTTGATGTTGTGTTACCTATTGACAAAAACACCAGCTTTGAGTTCCTCCATAGCGAGAAGGTGCTGGACAATTACAAATAGGACCAATAAATGTTTTTGTGTACGTGTCTTCCGTATCCCATCCGCCAGACACATTTTCAATTTGTAAGTTAGAAACTGCTTTTTTGTTTAAGCTTAACGACTTTAATTGTTGTTTTTTCATATTGTGATTTTTGTGATTAAACAATACTCAAAACTAAGAGTGTTTTTGGGCTGACACAAGCCACTATATACGGTTTTCATGAAAAGTAGACACGATTTTTATGAAAATCGATTGCTTCAAAATTGTTACCTTTTATAGTGTTTTTTAAGAATTTACAACGTATCAAGCGTTTCCCGAATGGCTTGATATATTTTTTGCAATTGCGCATCTGAAGTAATGTAGGGTGCTAAAATGTAAATGGTATTTCCCAACGGACGCAAACAAACGCCTTTGCTCATAAACGAATGGAAAAGCTTGTCGCGCAAGTTTCCATAACGCTCCATTTCGATATTCAAATCGAGTGCGAAAATCTGTCCTTGCTGTCTCGTCGCAGCCACTTTTGGATGTTGTTGTATTTCTTGATTGAATTTTTGGTGAGCTGCTTCAATTCGTTGCAAATTTGCCTGCATTTCATCTGACAGTAACAAGTCAATTCCCGCAATAGCAGCACTACACGCCACAGGATTTCCCGAATAGGTATGCCCGTGAAAGAAGCCTTTTTTTAAGTCGTCCGCATAGAAAGCGTCGTAAATTTTTTGACTACAACTCGTAATTGCCATTGGCACCATTCCTGCAGACAGTGCTTTTGACAAACAGATGATATC
Source organism: Kordia periserrulae (assembly GCF_003054265.1). Taxonomy (GTDB): domain Bacteria; phylum Bacteroidota; class Bacteroidia; order Flavobacteriales; family Flavobacteriaceae; genus Kordia; species Kordia periserrulae. Next base: position 52,802 of record NZ_QBKT01000007.1, read on the forward strand.
GGGTTTGGTTGTGATATATTCGGAAGCGAAGTTTTTGCCCGTTTTCCCAAAACCTGTCATCACTTCATCTGCAATGGTCACTACTTGGTGTTGTTGGGCAATTTTTAAAATTTCGTTGATGTGTTCCGCTTTGTGCATTTGCATGGCTGCGGCACCTTGTACCAACGGTTCGTACACAAAAGCAGCGACTTTATGCGTTGTGATGAGTTCTGTAAAAAGAGCTTTGACTTCTTCTAAATTTTCTGCATTTGGCACAGGAATTCGCGCTACATCGATAAAGAATTCTTCAAACGGTCCGTTATAGACAGATAGCCCTGAAACGGACATCGCGCCAAAGGTATCTCCGTGAAAGCCATTTTCTAACGCGATTATTTTTCCGCGCTTTTCACCGTTGTTAAAATGATATTGCAACGCCATTTTGATAGCAACATCGATAGCAGTGGAACCATTGTCAGAGAAAAATAGCTTTTCTTGGTTTTCGGGAAGAATTTTTATTAGTTTTTCTGAAAGTTCAACAGCAGGTTGATGTGTAAATCCTGTAAATACCACATGATCCAACTGTTGCATTTGCGCTGTTACTTTTTCGATAATGTACGGATTGCAATGTCCGTACACACAAGTGTACCACGATGCAATGCCGTCAATATATTCGTTTCCGTCTTCATCGTATAAAACAGCGCCTTTCGCCTTTGTAATCGCGATGTGATTGGGATGCGATTTGTGTTGTGTTAGCGGATGCCAAAGATGTTTTTTGTCTCTTTCTTGTAAACTCATGCTAGGTTGGATTTGAACAATTCCGCATATTCGCGAATAACATTCTGGTCAAAATACGGTTCTTCATCAATGCGTCCGATAATAGGAACATTCGTCATTTTTTCAATGATGCTTTCCGTTGTAGGATGTTGAGCTCCACTAAAAATAATAGACACGTTGAATCCTTTTTCTTTTAATAAATTCACCGTCAACAAGGTATGATTGATGCTTCCCAAGTAATGACGCGACACCACAATGACGTGATATTCAGGTTTGATGATATCTAAAATGGTATGTTCGTCGTTGAGCGGCACTAATATTCCGCCAGCACCTTCAATAACCAAATGATTTTTAGTTGTTGGTTCTTGAATTTTGTCTAATTGAATAACCAAATTGTCAATGGCAGCAGATGCGTGCGGACTCATTGGCGTGTTGAGCGCATAGCTGTTTGGATGAATTTTAGTTTTTTGATTAGTAATATATTTTTCAATTTTATGACTGTCAGAATTGTTTAAATCGCCAGCTTGTACAGGTTTCCAATAGTCAGCTTCTAATGCTTCTGTGATGATGGCTGAAGCGACTGTTTTTCCAACTTCCGTAGAGATTCCTGTGACAAATATTTTTTTCTGCATTAGTTCGTTTTTGGTTTGAAAATTTCTCCACATACATTACACATATATCGTTTCGGTTCAAAGAACGGAAAGAGTAGATAGAGCAACTTTTTTTGGAGCGGAGCAATTAATATTTTGTTTTCATTACAGTTTGGACATACGATTCGATTGCCTTTGCGGTCTTTTTCGTATTCGCGCAATTCGTTGTATAATTCGGTAGCAGCTTCTTTGTCTTGCAAGTGTACTTGCAGTTTTACACCGCCAATGGCATGACTTACAAGCGGATCGGTATCCACCGTATATTCATCTCGTAAAAAGACTTCGATACCTTGCGATTCAAAGCGTCCTTTCATTACTTGTGCTTCTGCGGTAAATTCAAAAGTGGCTACTGTATAGAAATCATTTTTCATGAGAGATGTTCTTTTAGTCTGTTAATTACTTTTTTTATTTCTGCTTCTGTATTGTACGAATGCAAACAGAAACGCAAACGTTCTTTTCCTGCTGGAACGGTTGGTGACAGAATGGGTTTTACATCAAATCCTTCGGTTTGTAAGGCGTTTGCTATGTTTTTTACCGTGTCATTTCCCGAAAGGATACAACAATGAATAGCCGCATTTCCTTTTATAAAATTCAATTCTTTGGTCGCTTCTTGAAATGTATTTATATTATGTCGCAAACGCTGTTTTTCACTCGTTTTTGAGAGTTCCTCATACGCAATTTTAATGGTTGCAACCGCGTGCGGCGACAATCCTGTGGTGTAAATGAAGCTTCGTGCAAAGTTGACCAAATAGCTTTTTAAGGTTTCGCTTCCCAAAATTGCGGCACCATGACAACCTAGTGCTTTTCCAAACGTGTAGATTCTGGCAAAAACATGCGTTTCTAGCTGTAATTCGTGCAACAATCCTTGTCCATTCTCCCCAAAAACACCTAGTGCATGTGCTTCGTCTACGATTAGATATGCGCCTGCTTTTTCACATATTTCCACCAACTTTTTTAAGTCGGGAGAATCGCCATCCATAGAAAAAACCGATTCTGTTACCACATAAATTTCTTGGTTTGGCGTGTTTGACTGTTGCAGTTTTTGAATTTTTTCGTGTAAATCGTCAAGATTGTTGTGCTTGAATTTGTACGATTTCGCCAAACTCATGCCAATACCATCGCGAATGGACGCATGAATGAATTCATCAAACAAAATTACATCGCCGCGTTGTGGCACTGAGGAGAAGAATCCGATATTGGCATCATAGCCAGAGTTGAAAAGCAACGCTGCTTCGCTGTTGTGAAATTTGCAGAGTTGCGCTTCTACGTCTTGATATAATTGATGATTTCCTGTTAACAATCGTGAACCTGTGGCACCATTTTGTTGCAAATTGTTATCAACTAAATATTGATGTGTTTTTTGAAAAATAGTTTTTGAAGTGGCAAATCCCAAGTAATCATTTGACGAGAAATCAACTTGATTTTTCGAAACTGAGAGCGCACGCAAACTATTGTTTTGCATACGTTGTTGCAGTTTTTCTTGTATTTTTCTGGGCGTTTTCACTGAGTTTTTGTGCTTCGGGCTATCATTTCCTTTTCAACACACAAAAATAGCGATTATTCTATGGAAAGCAGTAGTGAAATGCGCTTATTGAATGGTAATTTTTTCACCTAGAAATTTAGGTTGCGTACCAAAAAGCAAATCCAAACACATTGCTACTCGTGCAAATGCTTCTCTGATTTTTACTTTGAAACCGTTGTTTCCGCCCACATCTTTTGCATTAAAACCAACAGCGTTGATGCCTTTAGCATTTGCAATAGCAATGGCACGTTCGTTGTGAAATTGTTGCGAAATTATCGTAATGCTTTCTTGCTGAAAGATTTCTTTGCTTCGTACGACAGAATCCAGCGTTCTAAAACCAGCATAATCCAAGAATATACGATTTTCGGGAATGCCTGCCGCAATTAAATCTTCTTTGAATGTAGTGGGTTCATCGTAATGAATTGTTCCATTATCGCCACTTATCAATATGTATTCAATTTTTTGTGATTGATAGAGTTTTACCGCTGCGTTGATTCGATATTGATAGAAGAGATTGACGCGTCCGTCACTTAAATATTTTGCTGTTCCGAGTAGTAGTCCGACTTTATTATTCGGTATTTCGTCAGTGTCATTGTATGTTTTTCCTTGTGAAGCTATTTCCACATACACATTGCAGCTTATGATTCCCACAATAAGTACTACTATAAACCAAACACTATATTTCGTCCATTTTTTCATTCGATTTGGTATCTAGGTTCATATAAAAAGACTGCCTTTAAAAAGACAGTCTTTAGTTATTTTATATATTTTGAAAAGTTATAGTGAATTGACAAACGTGATGATTTTGATTAGATCTTCATCTTTAGTCACTTTCAGCTTGTTTTCTTTCATATAATTTTTGATGATATCACTTTTTTCTCCAAATAGTTTTGCAACTCCGCCACGCGTTCTAGAGAGTTTGAGTGCGTTGCCATTTTTTCCTAATTCTATGTAATATTCCGTTTTTTCAGCTTGAAATTCTGTAACTACTTCTGGAACTGGAATCATGTATGGTGAATTTTCGAGTCCGACACTTAGCTTTTTTACATTCTTTTTGTAAAGTGACACTCTGTTATTTTCCAACAAAACTTCAAAGTAGCCAAGTGCGTTTTTATCTGAACGCGGATCCGCATCTAAGATTTTAAAAGCTTTTCCGTCTTCTGCAAAGATAATTTTATTACGATGACGATATTTGTTAATCCAACCTTGTTCCTTGTCTTTTTTGATTTCCATTTCGTCAAAAAATGCATTGTATCGCGCTTGGACTTTCCCAGCAGATGGTGTTGTTTTCAGTTCTTTAAATTCTTCGTCAAAGTATTGCGAACCTTCAGCAACCTCTAATAAACTTTTATCTGGATTCACATAACCCAATCCAAATAGAGGATTGAAATGTGGTACTAGAAAAAATGTGATTGTCGGCGAATTGTCTTGTTGCAGCGTTACCGTTCCTCCTTGTGAATACGATGTTGCCACGAATACTAGTAAAAATGCGCTTAGGCAAATTGTTTTGATAAATGATCTCATAGTGCTTTGGTTTTTTGTGTTAATGTGTCTATTGATAGTAAATAATATCTCACAAAAATCTTACCATTGTACTATTTTTGAGAAGTTTTTTTTACTTCTAAAATCATCTTTTACAAAGAGTTAACATAATTTACTAGCTGAATAGCATCTGCTTCTTTGTTGGTTTTGATGTTGTTCTTTTTAATAAAATTCTTGATATCGCCTTTGTCAGCAAACAGTTTGATGATCGATTTTTTATTTCTTGGAAGTTCAACTACAGTTCCGCTATCGCCATATTCAATGTAAAATTCGCTTTTTTGCTCTTTGTATTTTGCTCTAGTTTCATTGATACTTCCGTAAGCCGCTGCTTTTGACTCTACAAACTTTTTTCGATCTTTTCGATAGAGTTTTACATTTTCGCCATCGGTAAGTTGTATATAATAGCCTAATTTTTCATCGTTACTAGCTTCTGGGTTTTCCAATACTTTATAGGTAATATTTCCTTTGTTTTGCTTGATGACGTATTTTCTGTTTTCTTTATTCATCAACAATGTATCGTTGTTTTGAATAACTTCCATTTCATCGATGGCAGCGTTGTAACGCACAAAAAAGACTTTGTCAATTGGTAAAATTTTAGCCGAATTGAAACTTTCGTCAAAATACGGCGTTCCATCAATATTCGCTTTGAGGATTCTATTTAAATTTTTCTGTAAAATGGCTTGCGAATTAACGTCATTGTGAAACATAGAGGCTTGCACAGCTTGTCTTGCTGTTTGTGCAAATCCGACAAAAGTTACTAGAATAAGACCGCAAAATAGGATGATTTTTTTCTTGAAGTGTGATTTCATAACAGTTTGGTTTTATGTGTGTGAGTGAATTTACGAATTGAAAAGTGTTTATTCCAAATTATTTATTCTTTTTTAATTAGCATCAAATATCAATCCATTTTTAAAAATTCAACAACGCAGTTTCTAAAAGTGTTTCAGTGATTTCTGAAATTAGCGTTAGCGCTTTTATAAAATGAATTTACATTATAGTAAGACAGATTACATAGTATAAGGTTTAATTAAGTGTTTTTAAAAGCAAAAAAGCATCAAACGTTTGTTTGATGCTTTTTATATTTTGATTATAGAAGCTTAATTAATCGGCCAATATAATAACTTTATTATCTTTCATTTCAATAGTCCCAGAATTGATTTGCAAGGTAAGAACTTTATCGTCGTCATTGTGAGGAACGATGGTTCCGTGCAAATCATCCAATTCAAGATGGCTTTGTGTGTGCGTGTGAATTTTCACAACTCCCTCTTTCAAAAGTGATACAATTGGCGCGTGATTATTCAGCATTTGAAACTCTCCATTAATTCCCGGCACAGCTACAGAATCAACTTCTGAACTGAACAATGTAGCTTCTGGTGTAACAATTTCTAAATACATATTCTTTGTTATTAGTTGTTAGTTGCTTGTTGTTAGTTTGAAGTTGACAAACAACTAAAAACTATCAACCAACAACAATAATTACGCTTCTGCAAGCATTTTTTCTCCTGCTTCGATTGCTTCTTCGATAGTTCCTTTTAAGTTAAAAGCAGCTTCAGGTAAATGATCCAATTCTCCATCCATAATCATGTTGAATCCTTTGATAGTTTCCTTAATATCTACTAATACTCCTGGAATTCCTGTAAATTGCTCTGCTACGTGGAAAGGCTGAGATAAGAAACGTTGTACACGACGTGCACGTCCTACCGCCATTTTATCTTCTTCAGATAATTCTTCCATACCTAAGATGGCAATGATATCTTGTAATTCTTTGTAACGTTGTAACAACTCTTTTACACGTTGCGCACAGTTGTAGTGCTCGTCTCCTAAGATGTCTGCTGTTAAAATTCTTGACGTAGAATCTAATGGATCTACCGCTGGGTAAATACCAAGCTCTGCAATTTTACGAGATAATACTGTTGTTGCATCCAAATGCGCAAACGTTGTTGCTGGCGCTGGATCGGTAAGGTCATCCGCAGGTACATATACTGCCTGTACAGAAGTAATAGAACCTTTTTTAGTAGATGTAATACGCTCCTGCATGGCACCCATTTCGGTTGCTAATGTAGGTTGGTATCCTACCGCTGATGGCATACGTCCTAAAAGTGCTGATACCTCAGAACCTGCTTGTGTAAAACGGAAAATGTTGTCTACGAAGAAAAGTACGTCTTTTCCTTGTCCGTCTCCTGCTCCATCACGGAAGTATTCTGCAATTGTCAATCCAGATAAGGCTACACGCGCACGTGCTCCTGGTGGCTCGTTCATTTGTCCGAATACGAAGGTTGCTTTTGATTCTTTCATGGCAGCTTTATCAACTTTTGACAAATCCCATCCACCTTCTTCCATAGAATGCATGAAATCGTCTCCGTACTTGATAATTCCAGATTCTAACATCTCACGTAAAAGGTCATTTCCTTCACGCGTTCTTTCTCCTACTCCTGCGAATACTGAAAGTCCACCGTGACCTTTTGCAATATTGTTAATCAACTCCTGAATTAATACCGTTTTACCTACTCCGGCACCACCGAATAACCCAATTTTTCCACCTTTTGCATACGGCTCAATCAAGTCAATTACTTTAATACCTGTAAATAATACTTCTGTAGAAGTTGATAAGTCTTCAAATTTTGGTGCTTCTCTGTGGATTGATAAACCGTTGTCACCATCTTTTGGCAACTCTCCTAATCCGTCAATAGCATCTCCGATTACGTTGAATAATCGACCGTACACATCGTCGCCTATAGGCATTTTGATAGAGTCGCCTGTAGTTTGTACGTCTGTACCTCTACTGAGACCATCTGTTGAATCCATAGAAATGGTACGTACTGTATTTTCACCTACGTGTGATTGTACTTCTAGTACTAATTTTGTACCATCTTCTTTTGCTATTTCTAATGAATCATAAATTCTTGGAAGTTCGTTCCCAGCGCTGAATTCTACATCAACAACAGGACCTATAATTTGTGCAACTTTACCTGTAACTTTTGACATTACTTAAGTGTTTAATGTTTAGGTTATTAAATACTGAAAAACGGTTTTCTATTTTTATGCTAAAACATGACCTTTTTTCGCGGTGCAAAGATATATTTTATTAATTAAATAAGTAGTCTTTTTAGGATGTTTTTTTAGAATTCTAAAAAAACTATTGTTTCTATGCATTTTCTTAGGTCTTCTTAAAGTTTCATATTGATAAAATGCACTTAATTTAAAAATTTATTGCCGCAAAAATCTGTGATTTTCTTTTTATATTTGGCCTCCAAAAAAAATCAAGTCACTGATAATCTACTGATAGTGTTTATTTACCACTTGAGTGATAAAAATTGATAGTCACCAATGTCACAAAAAATGATTCTTTTTTTAGAAAATCTTTCTGATGGAAAACAAGAAGAAGTCATTTTGTTGTACCAAAAAGTTTTTCCAAAAATTGAACATTATGTGTTGAATAATAATGGTCGCTTAGGCGATGCAGACGATATTTTTCAAAGGGCATTGTTACAACTTATTGTTCGTTATAGAAAAGAACCGTTTGACATTCACGCTTCTTTTGAAAACTATTTTTTTATGGTGTGCAAAAATTTGTGGCGAAGAGAATTGAATAGTACTAGACTCACAATACATAATTCCGATTTACTCAATAATGTACCTGACGAAACGGACAATGCCTTTGCAATTGTTGAACAGGAACGGTATGATCTTTTTACTGAAAAGCTAGCAGCACTTTCCGACAACTGTAAACAACTGCTACAATTATTTTTTAAAAAGACTCCGTATGATGTTTTAATGCATAAGTTTAACTATAATTCTGAAAGTGTCGTAAGACAACGTATCTTTAAGTGCAAAAATCGGTTGGTTGAGCTTATTAAAAAAGACAATCGTTATGATAATTTAAAAGATGTATGAAAATCGAAGACGATATATTAATTGAGAAGTTTTTAAAAAATACGCTCTCTGATGAAGAACGCACTTCTTTTATGAAGAGAATGGCATCTGATACGTCTTTTAAAGAACATGTTATTTTAGAACAACAATTATTGGAAGTTTTAGGTGATAACTATTGGAGTTTTGCAACCAATGAAAAAAATGCGAGAGTAGTTGCCTATAAAAAAATACTTGAAAGCGAAGAAACACAACAATTAAAAACAACAATTGCCGAAACTCTTGAACAGCACAAACAACAAGCTTCCCAATCATCAGTAAAACATGCTTTTAGTTTGTCGTTTATTTTAAAAGTTGCTGCTGTGTTTTTGATTTTCTGCATATCAGTATTTTGGTATTTTTCCAGCAATACAACTATTGATTATGCTGCGGCATCAAAAAGAGCTTGGGATAAAAATATAGGATTGGATTTTGCATTGCGAAGTACTTCTGCTGACACTGTTAAAGTTTCTTTAGAAAAAGCGTTGTATTATTACTCACATCAAGAGTATGATAGCGTGTTAAGCACACTGAAACCATATCGTGATGCTAACCATCAATATAAAGATATTTTGTTAATGCGCGCTTTGGCTCATTATCGATTACATTACACAAAAACCGCAATGACAACTTTAGATTCTGTAGCAATACACGCACCTAAGATTGCAAAATGGTATCGCGGTCTTATGTATTTGGATCAACATAAAATTGAAGAAGCTTCACTTTTTTTAGAACTCCCTTCTGAAGCAAATCAAGAAATTAAACTTAAAGAATAAATGCGAAAAATTATTTTTTTGGCGTGTACATTCCTTTTATTTGGAACGAACACTTTTTTACAAGCGCAAGAAAAACAAGCAACTGCCTCCGACTATATAAATGACGGAAACCATTTGTTATTTTACGGAAAGTATCTCGATGCTACGCAACTGTTTCAAAAAGCATTGAAGATTTCAGAAGAAACGCAAGATTTTTTACACATTGCAGCTTCTTACAATGCGTTAGCTAAAGCTTCTTTTTCGCAATCACAATTAATGCAATCGTATTCGTATGCACAACAGGCTTTGGTACATAGTGAAAAAGCAAAAGAGGTTGGAAAAAGAGAAAAAGCTACCGCTTTGGAAAACTTAACTACTATTGAAAGTATTATTGGAAAAACTAAGGATGCTCTTAAAAATGCGTTGGAAGCGTTGGAAATTCGCCAAACATATTTTAAAGATGAAAAACTTGCGTTGGTGAATTCGTATTTGAATTATGCTATCGCATTACATACCAACCGAAAGTTGCCCGAAGCAATGGAAAACTTGGACATTGCCATTTCTATTACCGCTGAAAATTCACCTCAACTCACCATTTTACATGCAGATATTATGGAGCTGAAAGGGCAAATTAAGTACGATTTAGGTAAAAACGGTGAGGCGTTGTCGTACTTTGAAAAAACATTGCAATTAGCACAGCAAGTTTATGAAAAAGATCATCCGTATTTTGGAAAGGTGTATAATGAAATGGGATTGATTTATTCTATTAGAGAGGAATTTGGCGAAAGCTTAGAATATTATAAAAAAGCGCTGAGTTTAAGCATTCAAAATTACGGTATAGACAATCACGATGAACAAGTGCGAATTCATTTTAATATTGGCACAGCATATTTTAATCAAAATTTAATTGAAAAAGCGTTATTTCATACGAAAAAGACCTTAGAGTTAGGCACACACTTTTATGGTGCATCGCATCCAAAAATGTATTATCCATACAGCCAACTTGGAAATATTTACGGAGACGAACGCGGAATTCCATATCTTGAAAAAGCGCTTGCCATTTGCTTGAATGCTCCAAAAGTAAATTATGTAATAGTGTCGTACTTGTATGAATATCTTGGACACATCAATTATAGAATAGAGAACTTACAACAAGCGTTGCATTATTATCAAAAATCGTTGGAGATTAGAGAGCGAATTTACGGGACACAGAATGCAAGCACCATTAAAACATATAATCATATTGCCAAAATTTACACTGAATTACAAAATTTTGAGAAAGCTTTGGCGTATAATCAGAAAGCCATTCAAGCCAATCAACTTACACAAATTACAGATACCAATCGTTTTTCTTCAAAAAGTTATGTGGACACCGATATGCCGCTAGAGAACACAAAAACGAAAGCTGATATTTTACTACATCTTTACGAAAACACGAAAGAAAAAAAGTATTTAGAAGAAAGTATTCAATATTATACAGATGCGATTTCTTTTATCAAACTAACACGTGCATCAAAGCGCAATTACGCAGATAAAATCAAGTTTTCGGAAACGATTAAGGCGCTGTATGCAAAAAATATTTACACCTCTTTAGCGCACTACGAATTGTATAAGGATGATTCTTCTTTAAGAACTGCTTTTACAGCTTCAGAACAAAGCAAAGCGCATGTATTGCGATCATTGTTAAAAAATACGGAACAAAAGCGTCAAATGCATCTTCAAGAAGATATTCTAAATTTAGAACAAAGCATCAACGACGAACTTGCTGTGTTGCAGTCAAAAATTCTTGTTGAATCTACCAAAAAAGAAGCTGATAGCATCCTACTATATACCTTGGAAGGTGCATTTTTTGATCTTTCCAAACGAAAAGATTCTCTCGAAAAAAGCATTGAACACACGTTGCCAAAGTACTATAAACTCAAATATGAAGATCGTGTAATTACGCTTCAAAATCTTCAAGAAAAATTAAACGATAAAACCACCTTGTTAGAGTTTTTTAAAAACCACAACATGCTGTATGTATTTATTGTTACTAAGAATACGTTTCGAGTTGAAAAATTGGAAATTGAAGATTTAGACAATCAAATTAAAGAATTCAATAACGCAATCGTAGAAAAAGACACTAAAAAATTTACTGAACGTTCAGTGCATTTGTACGAACAACTATTCGCGCCCATTCGAAATTATTTTGTGGGAGATGAGCTTCTTATTATTCCTGATGAATCGCTTTGGCATTTACAATTTGACCTGTTGCTAACCCAAGATTCAAATACTGATACAGATGCTTATCTTTTGCACGACTACGCGATTAGTTATGCAAATTCTGCGAGCTTATTGTTTGAAAATACTGAAAGTAAGAATGTTGAAAGCATCCAAAACGATTGTATTGCATTTTCATTTACCAGCAAGGATAGCATTCATGCGGTTTCTTCTGCAATTTCATTATCCGATTTACGAAACTCTCAAATAGATTTGCCTGGTACGCGAAAAGAAATTGCTGAGATTTCAAAAATTTTAGAAGGCTCCTATTTTTATGGAACAAAGGCAAATGAAGCAAATTTTAAGGAACAAGCCGCAAAGTATAAAATTATTCACTTGGCACTTCACGGCGATATTGACAACCAAAATTCCAATAATTTAAAAATTTATTTTTCTAAAGGAAGCGATGAAGAAGATGACGCTTTATTTGTACATGAATTGTACAACCTTCACATTCCTGCCAGTTTGGTAGTTTTAAGTGCTTGCAATACAGGAAGCGGAAAAGTCAATAAAGCGGAAGGCATTCAAAGTTTGGGAAATGCTTTTCAATACGCAGGCGCGAAAAGCTTGTTGTTGAGTCGATGGGAAATTTCAGATAAAACGACTCCCGAATTTATGCGCTATTTCTACAAGCATATCAAAGCTGGATTGCCGAAACACAAAGCTTTACAACAAGCAAAGATTGATTTTTTAACACACACAGATTCGTTTACCAATGCGCCGTTTTATTGGGGAAGTTTTTATGTGCTAGGAGACACGCAACCTATTGTATTGTCATCATTCAATTACACGTACTGGATTATCGGTATTGTTTTGGGTGTTTTATTACTATTAGCGGTTATTTATAGAAAAAGAAAAGCATCTTCAGAATACGATTTAAGACCTTAAAAAAGTAAACTTCATCTTTCTATTTTCAATAAAAGTGAAAAAATATAGGGTAACAAAATCATTTTTTTTGAACTATACGTTATGGGGGATTCTTGTATAGAGTCGAAAAATAACATACTAATTCAAAAATTATGAAAAAAAGAAGTATTGCATCTTTACACTTAAACAAAAAGTCAATTTCTAACTTAAATGTTGAAAAAATAAAAGGAGGAGAAACTTCTAGTCCAGTATTTTCTAATTGCTGTATATTCAAGAAAGGATAAACCAATGAACTTCTATAAAATGCGAACTCGAGTTCGCATTTTTTTTGCTCGTATCTTTCCAACTATAAATACCTCATAATCAACTACATTTTAATTTTTATTTATTTTTTTCAAAAAAAGTAGAAAAATACTGGGTAACAAATCTCTTTTTTTTGAACTATTATATAAGGGAATTTTATATTGTATATCGAAATATAGAAGCACGATGTTTGTAAGCACGTTTTTACAAGATTTCTTTTATTGTTTCGCTTTATGCAAAAACTATTTTTCTCTTCTTGAATTCAACATCAAATAAACATTTTATATAAAAAACATTAAAACCGTAACAAAAAGCATCATTACCTATTGAAGTTGATGTTTTTTTAAACAATATTCTTTCGCGAAGAATAGACGCATTGGTGAGCGTCTTTAAGTGTTCACTTTTTATATTATTTTAGAAATTATACATTATGAAAAAAAGAAATCTTACATCGTTAAACTTAAACAAAAAATCAATTTCTAACTTCAATACTGACGAATTAGTTGGTGGAACTGGAGTTACAAATATTTACGAATGTCCTTCTGTATTAGTGAAGCCTCACTGCTTTTCTCGTGAATCATTTATCACAGTTTGCCAGTGCGAAACAGACGCTTGCTAATTAGCGTAAAATTGAATAAATAGAAAAGGCTACCAAATTGGTAGCCTTTTTTTATGTGTATGTTTTTTACTATTAGTTAATTACCCAAGAAACAAAATATTGAGCTCCAATAGTTCCCACTCCTGGTGCGCTTAGGTATTCGTGACCTAAAACGTTTGCTGCACCTAGTTTGAAGGTAGATTTTCCATGACGGTAGTTTACTTGTACATCAAATAAGGAACGTGCTGTAACCATTCCGTCAGCAAAAGTAGATTCCCAAAGGAATGCATCGTTCCATCTCCAGTTAACATTGAATCCGAAATTGTCAAACAAATCTGTTTTTCCGAAAGATGCTTTTACTTTATGCTCTGGCGTGTTGAAGTTTGTTTCAAAGTCAGGATCACTTGCTCTGTCAAAGTCAAGCTTTGCATACGTATAGTTGATGCTGAAATCAAAATCTCCAAATACTTTTGTTCCCACTTCAATAGCCGCACCATACGAATTGATGTCAGCATTTGAGTTAGAGTACAATTGGAAAGGCGTAAAGTCACCATTTGCTGCTGCAATTAATGCATTTGGCGTTGGCGCTCCACCTACTGGCGTTAAATCTGTAATATCTGATAAATCTACATTACCATAGTTAGGAACAATTACGGTTCTGTTTGCAATGAAATCTTTGTATGAGTTGTAGTATGCACTAACATCTACAGAAATATCATCAAACATAATTCCACGATATCCTACTTCAAAAGCAGCTACTTGTTCTGGCTTTACAAACTCAACATTTGCACGTTGTAACAACGCTGGGTTTGGCGCTCCTGCTGCTGCACTTGCTCCAAATGCTTGGAACGATGCCAACGTAAACGAGTTGTTGTATGCGTCGTTTCCTGAAAGTGTAACTGTTCTATCCAAACCAAATGCTTCTAATCCCGCTGGGAAATTGTTTGTGATTGGTCTAGTTGTATAACGATCTAAGTTATCTGGAGCCGAACCTACTAAGATTGCATTTCCAACGTCTAAACCGATATATTGGTCTTGCGTAGTTGGGTTACGGAAACCTGTTTGGAAAGATGCTCTGAAGTTATGTTTTTTAGCTTCGTCTGGTGAATATACTAAAGATACTCTTGGCGAGAAGTTTCCATCAAAGTTTTGCGCTTTGTCATAACGGATAGAACCCGTAAACTTCATTTTATCTTCCATGAATTTCTTTTGCACTTGCATGTACACTCCATATTCATCGTAACGAATTGGTCCGTCAACATCCGTAAAGATAGTTCCTTGCGAGTCTAGCACATATTCACGGAATGATCCTCCAATTTGGATATCAGCTACATCAATTAAGTGCGAGAAGTTATAGTTTACATCTGCGTGATATAATTTGGTATTGTCAATAAATTTTGAACCTGTTAGCAAATCACCATCTGCAGTTACACTATTTAACGCACTTCTAAATTGTGGCGAACCTGGCTCAAAACGGCCTGTGTCTGCTAATCCTCTAGCAAACGCGTGTGCTACGGCAGGGTTACCTGGTGCTACTCCCGGAATTGCTCCCGTGATTGCTCCTAAGTATCCTGTTGCGTATTCTGTAAACCATTGCTGGTCTGACTTCCATCTTCTGTTGATGTTGATTGCTGTAAAACGCGTGTCATACGAATCACCTGCCTTTTCAGCAGTTACATATCCTCTGATGAAGAAATTGTTGTTACGGATTTCTAATTTATGCTGTTGCATAAAGAAGTTTTTGATAGAGTATCTGTTTGCTCCTTGATAAATTGTGTTTCCACGTCCAATCTTAGAGTTCCAAATGATTGTAAAGTCATCTGCAAAAGGCTTGTAGTGCATTGCTAAGTCAGCTTTTACACTTTGCGCGTCATAATCCATTAAGTCGCGCTCTTCGTATCCTGTTCTAGAGATGGCTGCTGAACCGAATGTTCCTGCTGGTGCTCCAGATAGCGCATCAAAATTTAGCGTTGTAGACACCTCATCACCATAAATGTTTAAACCGTTATAGTTAGGGTCTGAAGTTCTATCGCCTGCAATAGCATCTCCTGTAGCAGCATTGTAGTTTGTGTAATCGGTTGCAAACCATTCTGTACCGTTCAAGAAAGAGAAAGAAGCTTTTACGGCTAATTTATCACTGAATGCATGTGCCGCTCTAAATCCAAAGTCTACAAAAATATTATCACCTGCATTGCTTGAAGAAGTCATTCCTGTTTTCGCATACGCGCTAATTCCTTGATGCTGATACGGATCTTTACTACGCATAAACATGATACCGTTGAAGGCATTCGCTCCATATAATGCAGAAGATGCTCCTGGTAGTAATTCTACTGTAGCTACATCTAGTTCAGACATTCCTAATAAGTTTCCTAAGGCGAAGTTTAAGGCTGGAGAAGAGTTGTCCATTCCATCAACCAACTGCATAAATCTTGTGTTGGCAAATGTGGCAAAACCTCTAGTGTTTACCGATTTAAACGTTAAACTGTTGGTATTAATATCAACACCTTTTAAATTTTCTAACGCGTCATAGTACGATGGTGCAGAAGCATTTTTAATGGCCCTAGCGTCCAAACGCTCAACCGTTACTGGCGATTCTCTAATTCTTTCTGGTGTTCTAGAAGCAGAAAGAACGATTTCGTCTAATTCTGTTCCTTCTTTTAGAACGATAGTAACGTCTTCGTTGTTTTTGGTAATTTCAACAGTAGCGGATTCAAATCCAATGCTACTTGCTGTGATTTTAAAAGGTGGTTGTTGATTGACAGATAGTTTAAATTTTCCATCAAAGTCAGTACTTGTTCCCGTGGCACTTCCTTCAACAACAATGTTAACACCTGGAATTGGCATGTTACTGCCATCAACAACTTTTCCGCTGATATTAGTTTGTGCAAATAAGCCCGCACATACCAACATAGCCAAAATTGATAGATAAGCTCTCATAAGTCTTTTGGTTTAATTATTATGAGAACAATATACGCTTTTTTAGGATATTCTTAACAAAAGAGTTAATTTTTTACTATTATTCTACCGTCACCGATTTTGCGAGGTTTCTAGGCTGATCTACGTTACAATTTCGCATAACCGCTATATAATATGACAGCAATTGTAAAGGAATTGTTGTTAAAAGTGGCGTAAGTAGCTCTAAAGTTTCAGGAATTTCAATCACATAGTCCGCAATTTTCTTAATAGAGGTATCGCCCTGCATTACTACGGCAATAATTTTTCCTTTTCGTGATTTTATCTCTTGAATGTTACTTACTACTTTCTCGTAGTGTCCTTTTCTGGTAGCAATCACTACTACTGGCATTTGCTCATCAATCAGTGCAATTGGTCCGTGCTTCATTTCTGCCGCTGGATATCCTTCTGCGTGAATGTATGAGATTTCTTTTAGTTTTAGCGCACCTTCCAACGCCACTGGGAAGTTATAACCACGACCTAAATACAAGAAGTTCGTCGCATCTTTATAGATACTAGATATTGTTTTAACGTGTTCGTCAGATTCTAAAGTTTTTTCAACTTTTGCAGGAATAGCACTCATTTCAGTTAAGTATCCGTGGAATTCTGACGTTGAGATAGTTCCTTTTTTCTGAGCTAATTTTAACGCAATTAAAGTTAATACCGTTATTTGGGTTGTGAATGCTTTGGTAGAAGCTACTCCGATTTCTGGACCTGCATGTGTGTACGCACCTGCATTGGTTTCTCTTGAAATGGAAGAACCAACTACATTACAAACTCCAAAGACAAAAGCACCTTTACTTTTTGCCAGTTTGATGGCTGCTAGTGTGTCTGCCGTTTCTCCAGATTGCGAGATTGCGATTACCACATCTTTTTCTGTGATGATAGGGTTTCTATATCTGAATTCTGAAGCATATTCTACTTCAACTGGAGTTCTAGTTAGATTTTCAAATACATATTCTGCTACCAAACCTGCGTGCCATGATGTTCCACAAGCTACAATAAGGATTCTTTGTGCATTTAGGAATTTTTCAATATTATCATCCACACCTGCCATACGGATAATTCCTTCATTTGAAAGCATTCTTCCTCTAAAGGTATCTAAAATGGCTCTTGGTTGTTCGTAAATTTCTTTCAGCATGAAGTGGTCGTACCCTCCTTTTTCAATTTGCTCTAAATTTAATTGCAATTCTTGAACATACGGATCAACGAGAGAGTCGTCTTTGATTTTACGAACTTTTACTTTTTTCCCTCTGCGAACTATTGCCATTTCTTCGTCTTCTAAGTAAATAGCATTGTTGGTATATTCAATAAAAGGAGTTGCATCAGAAGCAATAAAAAATTCCTCATCACCAATACCAATGACTAACGGACTTCCTAAACGAGCTACGACAATTTCATCAGGTTTGTTTTTGTCAAACACTGCAATTGCATACGCACCTACTACTTGATTGAGGGCAATTTGAACCGCTTTTCCAAGTTTTACATTTTCGTTTTTCTTTACATCTTCAATCAGGTTTACCAATACTTCAGTATCTGTATCCGATTGAAATGTGTATCCTCTATTGATTAATTCTTGCTTTAATGGCTCATAATTTTCAATGATTCCATTATGGATGATCACCAATTCACCAGAATTAGAGTAGTGTGGATGTGAGTTTACATCGTTAGGTTCACCATGTGTTGCCCAGCGTGTATGACCAATTGCTAACGAACCGTCAACTGAAATTTCATTTTTCACACGATCTTCTAAATCGGCAACCTTTCCTTTTGTTTTAGATAGTTTGATGTTTTTACCATCATATATTGCTACTCCGGCACTGTCGTAGCCTCTATACTCTAATCTTTTTAAACCTTTTAGTACCACAGGATACGCTTCTCTGTGACCTATATAACCTACGATTCCACACATAATTCTTTCTTAGTTATTGATATTAATTGGTTTCTGGTATTGTGTAAAAAATTTCTAACTTTAATCTTTTGTCTTCTGGAACAGCAGGCGTACTTCCGTACAATACAGTTCCAAACGGATTCATGATAGAAACAATTGGGACAAATTCTTCTTCAGTACTGGCAGTCTCTATTTCTCCTGTAGCAATCACACGAATATCAGAAGAAGTAACCAATCCGAGTTTGACGTTTGTAGAATCTTTTCGCACCAAGTTATTGATGTGTTCTGTGATTCTGATTTTATATCGCAAGGCTTCACCATCATCATCGCGTTCTAAAATGCCACCATGAACTGCTTTTGATAAAGCCGCAGATACTGGATTGACAGATTCGTCAATGAAATAATCAAATAGTGGCACATTATCGTCCATATTGTATAAGTAAATACGTTGTGGATCAACAGCATCTGCTACTTGTTCGTTGTTATTTACATAAAATACCAAATTGGCATCGTTGATTAACCAACCATTTTCTCGTATTTCTTCTAATTGATCTGCCACACCATTTCCGTCAGTATCAGGTCCAAAAAGTTCAATAATTGACATGGAACCTTCGCCGCCTTTTAAAAACAAATTATCATTACTTGCCGTCACATCCTGCGTAAATGTAGGCGTATTGAATGTATTTATAATGTTAGCGGATGATAAGCTTAGGTTAAATGATGATTTTTCCGTTTCAACAGTATCATCAGAACTATCTGTATTTCCCTGTGTGTCCACTTTTTGGTAGTTGTAATTGATTTCGATAGTTGCGTTTTGAATATCTAAAACCATCAAGGCTTCTGCGCCTTCGGCAGTGATGTGAATCCCTCTAAACAAATCTTCCGCTCTGAACACATTGTTGTTTGACAATTTCACACTTCCTTCATTATCGATGATGCGTTGTTGAAAAAAGTCTGTATCTAATGGCACACGAATTCTAGGAGAAAGAGTTTCTTCTATAATTGGATCTCCGTTTTCATCTAAGACTGCAGCTCCATTGACATCTGTTTGCTCTACTTC
This sequence comes from Kordia periserrulae, assembly GCF_003054265.1. Taxonomy (GTDB): domain Bacteria; phylum Bacteroidota; class Bacteroidia; order Flavobacteriales; family Flavobacteriaceae; genus Kordia; species Kordia periserrulae. Next base: position 71,863 of record NZ_QBKT01000007.1, read on the forward strand.
AATTTGTTCAAGATTGATTTCATACGCAGGATTTTCATACAGTGTTTGTCCAACACGCGTAGAAAAATCTTCATTAGAGAAATAAATTTGCGGTTCGCCATCTTCGTCAAAAGCTCTTAAAAAATAGGTGAGTTCTTGTACTTTTAAATTGAATGGCTGCGTCACATCTCCGAAAATAGAATCAACTTCTACTTCTATTTCACCATCATCATTGAGTGTATTTGTACTAAAGTATGGAATATTTAGCCAAACTTCGGTTACGATTTCCATTTCTTCGAAGTCTGTTAAATCTTCATCTTCTTGCTCTTGAGTTTTGTCGCCAAAACGTGGATTTTCAGTTCCTGCTATCAAACTAGCTTGAATTGTTAATTCTGAAAACGTAGTTCCATATACAGGATCTACATTTTTACCTAGTTGATATACTGGCAATGCATTGCCTTGTACAGGCCCTAAGCGTTTGTTGTATGCAGTAACTTGTGTGTCTGCAAACAAATTTGTTGAAAAATTATTGTTTTCAATAACTTCGTCTCCAACCGTACTAAAATCATCATCGCAAGCTATAAAGCCAAGTACCATTGAAAGCACTACCAAGCCACTTACGAGTGTCTTTTTAAATTTGTTCATGAGTGTAATCTGTTAACCTTAATTTAAAACTTTTGTATTATAGAAATCTGTGTATGCATCTGCAAATTCTTCGCTGTTTTTATATTCAAGAACTGGCTTATCAAGCCCAGTGAGATATTCTTGAACATCCGCAGGAATTTCTTCAGACGCAATAACTATGGCATCAGAATGATCCACAGCAACTTTGAGAAGGTTAGAGTAGTTTGGCTCGGCTAGTATTTCTACTGGACCATCACCAATATTATCGAATTTGATTTTGTTTAGCATTTCTTTGTCTAAAGTTCCTTCAAATTCTTGTTTGTACACTGAAGTAACAATTTTACTATCAGTAAACAATGGTTCGTCTTTGTAATATTTACGTAAGTATAAAGGCAATAAAGAAGCCATCCAACCGTGAACGTGAATGATATCTGGTGCCCAATTTAGTTTTTTTACAGTTTCAATAACGCCTTTGGCAAAGAAAATAGCACGCTCATCATTGTCTGGAAACAAATTTCCGTCTTCATCAGTAAATGTCGCTTTGCGCTTAAAGTATTCTTCATTGTCAATAAAATATACTTGTATTCTTTCTTTTGGGATGGAAGCTACTTTAATAATCAATGGCATATCCATATCATTAATTACTAAATTCATTCCTGATAAACGAATTACTTCATGCAATTGGTGCCTTCTCTCATTAATATTTCCAAAACGCGGCATAAATATCCTAATTTGTCCACCTTTACTGTTGACCATTTTAGGAGCTTCGAACGACATGGATGAAATTTCCGTTTCTGGCAAATATGGTACAACTTCAGATGAAACGTATAAGACTCTTTTATTATTCATAAAAATACTTTTCCTTTAATAATTCGGTGTAAAACATGCAAAATTACAAAAATTATGCAGATTAACAGTAATATATTAAGTTTGCACGCTGTTAATTTTTTCCAAATGACTATATTTTACACACAGAACACACTAAAAAACTTTGTTGAAGCGCAAAAATCAGCCAAAAAAACGATTGGCTTTGTCCCAACTATGGGCGCATTACACGAAGGGCACTTGTCTTTGGTACGAAACGCTATGACTGATACTGATATTGTATGTGTAAGTGTTTTTGTGAATCCGACACAGTTTGACAATGCTACCGATTTGAAAAAATATCCGCGCACACTTGATGCCGACGTAGCACTTTTAAAAACCTTAGGAGGAAATATTTTTGTATACGCACCAAGTGTAGAAGATATTTATGATACTGATGTGCATGCCGAAAAATTTAGTTTTGACGGATTGGAATTTGAAATGGAAGGAAAATTTAGAACAGGACATTTTGATGGAGTTGGTACTATTGTAAAACGCTTGTTTGAAATTGTAACGCCAAATAAAGCCTATTTTGGAGAAAAAGACTTTCAGCAACTTATGATTATCAAGAAGCTGGTTTCTAAGTACAAATTACCTGTACAAATTGTAGGTTGCGACATTCATAGAGAAGCTTCTGGCTTGGCAATGAGTTCTCGAAATCAACGCTTGTCCAAAGAAGCACGAAAAGAGAGTGCTTTTATTTACAAAACACTTTTAGAAGCCAAGAAAAAGTTTGGCACAAAAAGTGCTATGCAAGTGAAGGAATGGGTTCAAAAACAGTTCAATAAGCATCCGTTACTAACGTTAGAATATGTTGAAATTGCCAATATCAAAAACTTGAAAACTGTCAAACGCAAATCTAAAAACCAAACGTATCGCATCTTCATTGCAGCTTTTATTGAAAACATTCGACTAATAGACAATTTAGCATTGAATTAACAACTTTAAAATTAGTAACTTTGCCCCATGCAAGTACACGTAGTAAAATCAAAAATACATAGAGTAAAAGTCACAGGAGCTGATTTAAACTATATTGGAAGCATCACCATTGATGAAGACCTTATGGACGCTGCAAATATCATTCAAGGAGAAAAGGTTCAAATTGTAAACAATAACAATGGCGAACGACTTGAAACGTATGCTATTCCAGGCCCTAGAGGAAGTGGAGAAATTACCCTAAATGGCGCTGCAGCGCGAAAAGTAGCCAAAGGAGACGTATTAATTTTAATCACGTACGCGATGATGGACATTGAAGAGGCAAAAAAGTTTAAACCTGCATTGGTATTCCCTAACGAAGCCGACAACACACTTACCTAATTGAAAATCAAAACATCTAAAATATTAAAATTTCTACTCCCATTGACTTTGGGAGTTTTTTTAGTTTGGTACTCTTTGTCCAAAACACCGCTAGAAAAACTGATTGAATATTTTAAACAGGCAGACTATACTTGGGTTATTTTAGGTGTTTTTTGTGGAATTTTAAGTCATTTATCACGTGCGTATCGTTGGCAATACATGTTACAACCAATGGGCTACAAACCCAAATATGCAAACAATGTGATGGCGGTTTTTGTGGCGTATTTGGCAAACTTAGGAATTCCCCGCTCAGGAGAAGCCTTGCGCGCACTGACGTTGACCAACTATGAAGATGTTCCGTTTGAAAAAGGTTTTGGAACTATTGTTGCCGAACGCATTGCCGATCTCATTATCATGTTTATCGTAATTGGAATTACATTATATCTTCAATTTGATTTCATTTGGGATTTGCTCACTAAAAATCTCAACCCTACAAAACTTATCTTGCTCTTTGCTGTGATGATTCTTGGCGGAATTGGCTTGATTATTTTTATAAAAAAAGCAAAAAAAGGAATCGCACTCAAAATAAAAAACTTCATTCTCGGTATCTACGAAGGTGCCACAAGCATTTTACGAATGAAGAATAAGTGGGGATTTATTTTGCACACACTCTTTATTTGGGCAATGTATCTTTTAATGTTTTACCTCACCATTTTTTCGGTAGAAGAATTACATGGAAAAGTTCCGCTAGGTGCCATGTTGATTGCCTTTATTGCAGGAAGTTTTAGCATTGCTGCAAGTAATGGCGGTATTGGTTTTTATCCAGTTGCCGTTGCGGGCGCATTCTCTTTATTCAACTTGCCAGAAGATCCAAGCATGGCTTTCGGCTGGATTATGTGGGCATCGCAAACATTGATGATTGTAATTCTTGGCGGATTGTCTTTTCTGTACCTTCCTATTTTTAATCGCGAAAAAAATCTTTAACTTGTACGCTAAATTAACCTATCTACCTCATGAAAAACTATCTCATGCTACTCGTTGCGTTTCTAAGTTTTGCAACGGTGCAATCGCAAACTACTGTTGAAAAAATAAAATCGGAAAAACTAAACGAAACCCGCGATATTCAATTATACATTCCAGAAGGCTATTCAGAAGATAAAGTATATCCCATTATTGTAGTGTTGGATGCGCATTATTTATTTGAAAGTGTTGTTGCCAATACGCGTTATTACAGCTATTGGGACGAAATGCCCGAATGTATTGTGGTAGGCATAAATCAATACGAAAAAGAAAATCGCGCTAAAGAAGTTGCCTTTAATGACGCTAGTGGTTTGCCTGAAAAGAAAAGTGCTGACTTTTTTGAATTTATCGGAATGGAATTGATTCCTTTTGTGGAAAAAAATTACAAAACCGCCAACTTCAAAATGATTATCGGACATGATGATACTGCCAATTTTGCGAATTATTACCTATTTAAAGAAGCACCACTGTTTGATGCGTACATCAATCTAAGTCCCTATTTTGCTCCAAAAATGGAAGATCGGATTGTAACACGATTGGAAGAGTTTGAAACCAAAAAATTCTACTATCTAGCAACAGCTGACGAAGACACTAGAAAAGAAGCGCAACGCGTGCGAGCGTTAAATGAATCGCTAAGTGCCTTAAAAAATGAAAACATCTTTTATTATTATGACGATTTTACAGAAGCCAATCACAATTCGTTAGCGGTTCAAGCAATTCCAAGAGCCATGAGTAAAATATTTACCATGTATCGTCCTATCAGCGTTAAAGAATACAAGGAAAAAATAGTCACTCTCCAAACTTCACCGTATCTCTATTTGATAGACAAATACAAAACGATTGAAGAGCTTTTCGGTTTTGAAAAACGTGTTACGGTCAACGATTTTATGGCGATTTATGCTGCTGTTAGAAAAAATAAAAAAGATGAAGATTTAGAGCTGTTAGCCAAACTAGGTAAAAAAGAATATCCCGATACTGCGTTATTTCACTTTTTTATGGGCGAATTTTATGAAAAAACAGGAAAGCCTAAAAAAGCATTGCGCATGTATCAAAATGGTTTTAGCATGAATCCGATTGACTTTATCACAAAAGATTTAATGCTCGACAAAGCAGACAAACTCAAACAAGATTTCGGCTGGTAATATGGCAAAAGTAAAAACGACTTTTTTCTGTCAAAACTGTGGTACGCAGTACGCAAAATGGCAAGGACAATGTTCTTCGTGCAAACAATGGAATACCATTGTAGAAGAAGTCATTCAAAAAGAAGTAAAAGCCAATTGGCAACAACAAGAAAAAGGACGTACACGTGTTGCAAAACCTACATTGATACACGAAATAAGCTCCGCAACAGAAAAACGCTTGCCCACTTCCGACCAAGAATTGGATAGAGTTTTGGGTGGTGGAATTGTTCCTGGCTCATTGATTTTACTAGGTGGCGAACCTGGTATTGGAAAAAGTACCTTGTTGCTTCAAATTTCGTTAAAATTACCCTATAAAACCTTGTATGTTTCGGGCGAGGAAAGTCAAAAACAAATCAAAATGCGCGCGGAACGCATTAGTCAAAAAAACGCCAATTGTTTTGTACTGACAGAAACGAAAACACAAAATATCTTCAAGCAAATTTCAGAAGTCAAGCCAGACATTGTCGTGATTGATTCCATCCAAACCTTGCACTCTGACTATATAGAATCGTCTGCAGGAAGCATTTCGCAAATTCGTGAATGCACTACGGAATTGATCAAATTTGCCAAAGAAAGTGGCATTCCTGTATTTTTAATTGGTCACATTACCAAAGATGGAAACATTGCAGGACCAAAGATTTTAGAACATATGGTAGACACGGTTTTACAGTTTGAAGGCGACCGAAATCACGTGTATCGTATTCTGCGTTCGCTGAAAAATCGCTTTGGTTCTACGTCTGAATTGGGCATTTACGAAATGTTATCCGATGGTTTGCGCGAAGTGCACAATCCGTCTGAAATCTTAATTTCCAAAAACGCCGATGAACTCAGCGGAACAGCCATTGCAGCAACGCTAGAAGGTGCACGACCGTTAATGATAGAAATTCAAGCCTTAGTCAGCACTGCTGTGTACGGAACACCGCAGCGAAGCACTACAGGTTACAATGCAAAACGTTTGAATATGTTGTTGGCAGTGTTGGAAAAACGCGCAGGGTTTAAATTGGCAGCAAAAGACGTCTTTTTAAACATTACAGGCGGTATTAGCATTGACGACCCTGCCATTGACTTGGCAGTGATTGCAGCAATTTTGTCTAGCAATGAAGATGAAGAAATTTCAAAAACGAATTGTTTTGCTGCAGAAATTGGATTGGCAGGAGAAATTCGTCCCGTCAACAGAATTGATCAACGTATTTTAGAAGCTGAAAAGTTAGGGTTTACTACTTTTTTCGCGTCCAAACACAATAAAATTTCTTTAAAAAATCCCAAAATCAAAATCGTGTTGATTTCACGAATTGAAGAATTGGTTTCAGCGTTGTTTTAGGAATTGAATGATTTAAGAATTTAAAAAACACGTCTACAACCGTCTATTCAAGTAGTTTTTCGCAATGGAATGACGAAAACGAGAATAGCTTTGAAATCCTAGCTGTTCTCGACACAAAACTCTTTCAGAATTTCACGAACTGACGCTTAGCAAAAGTCTATATTCCAAAAGCGTAAGCAATCTAGATCCTAGTAGCGAAGCGATCTAAGAAACTACGACGCCGGATTCGGAATTTCGTTATGAATTTCGTTAATCGCATCTAAAATTTCTTGTGACAACTCCACATCAATACTGGCAATGTTTTCTTTGAGTTGCTCCATTTTGGTTGCTCCAATGATATTTCCGGTAACAAATGGTTGCTGATTAACAAATGCTAAGGACATTTGCGCCAAGCTCAGTCCATGCTTTTTTGCTAATTCTGCATACTTTTCGGTCGCTTTGGTTGCTTCTGCACTGCTGTAACGTGCAAATCTTGGGAATAAGGTCAAACGTGCATCTTTAGGAGATTTTCCGCCTAAATATTTTCCAGATAACACACCAAATGCCATGGGCGAATAGGCTAACAAACCAACGCCTTCATGCATCGCAATTTCGGATAAACCTGAATCGAAACCTCTACACAATAACGAATACGCATTTTGAATCGTGACCATACGTGGCGCGCCTTTTTTAGCTTCTTCCAAATAACGCATGGTTCCCCAAGGTGTTTCATTGGAAATTCCTACTTGGCGAATTTTCCCTTCTTTGATTAATTCGTCAAGCGTTGCTAAAATTTCGTGGAAATTGTATTCCCAAGCATCGTTCGGATTGTGTTGATAAATACGCTGCCCAAAGGTATTTGTGGTACGTTCTGGCCAATGCAATTGATATAAATCTATATAATCGGTTTGCAATCGCTTCAAGCTGTTTTCCACCGCATCTTTGATGGCCGATGGAGCAAAGCCATTGGTTCTGATATGTGCTGTGTAGTCGCCCGGACCTGCAATTTTAGTTGCCAACACCACTTTATCACGATTTCCTGTTTTTTTAAACCACGTTCCGATGATTCGTTCCGTTTCTGCGTAGGTTTCTGCGGTTGCAGGTACAGGATACAATTCGGCAGTATCAAAAAAGTTCACACCTTTTTCCAATGCGTAATCCATTTGCTCATGACCTTCGGCTTCGGTATTTTGATTTCCCCAAGTCATGGTTCCTAAGCAAATTTTACTGACTTCAATATCGGTGTGTGGAATTTTAGAGTATTTCATAGTATGTTTTTTTTCTTTTTCGGTTTTTTTATTTGTTTTCTTTTTTGTTTGATGTCGCATTAAGGATGGAGCGGTTTGTTTGAGCTCTTTGTGAGATGCTGTATCTCGACTGCGCTCGATATGACAATCAAATGATAATCTCACAAAAGCGAGTAGCGAGAGCCTGACCTCCGATTTGTCGGAGGGAATGCCCAAACCTTATGGACTATTATTTCATAATTTTTTTACTTTAGATTCCTGCCTTACTGAATCTAGTTCAGCACAAGTCACAGAAATGACAAATCATATATTGACCTCAACCAAAATCGGGCAATGGTCAGAGTGCTTGGCTTCTGGCAAAATAGTAGCTCTTGTGATGTTATCTTTTAATGCTTCACCAACCATATTGTAATCAATTCGCCAGCCTTTGTTGTTGGCACGTGCATTGGCACGGTAACTCCACCAACTGTAATGATGCGGTTCTTTGTTTAAGTGACGAAACGAATCGATAAATCCGCTATCAATAAAACTTCCAATCCATTCGCGTTCTTCGGGTAAAAATCCTGAAACACCTTTCATTTTCGGATTGTGTATGTCAATTTCTTGATGACAAATATTGTAATCGCCACAAACGACCAAGTTTGGAATTTCTTTGCGCAGATTGGTCAGATATTCCTTGATTTCGTCCATGTACTGAAACTTAAAACTCAGTCGATCATCATTGGTTCCTGAGGGCAAATACATGCTCATGATGGAAATGTTATCATAATCGACACGCAAGTTACGACCTTCAAAATCCATCGTTTCAATTCCGGTTCCATATGCTACATGATTGGGTTTTTCTTTGCAGAGAATTGCCACGCCGCTATACCCTTTTTTTTCAGCACTAAACCAATAGTGATAGGGATAACCTGCTTGTTCAAAAGCTTCTAAATCGAGTTGTTCTTTGTGTGCTTTTGTTTCTTGGATGCAAAGTACGTCGGGATTTGCTTGTTGTAGCCATTCGAGAAATCCTTTTTTGATGGCAGCACGAATTCCGTTTACGTTATAGGATATTATTTTCATGTATATTTTTGTAGTGAAATGTCAAACGAGCATTATCAGAAATAACGAATGCAGTTTATGAGATTCCATTGAAATTTTAGTTTCTAGAATATTCTCAACTGCGCTCGAACTGACATATATTTAATTTTAAGATTTCTAGTTTTTTTGATTTCCTGTCTAAAACTCCACCTTACATGTTTTACTCTTCTTCGTTGCTATTAAGCCTACGTTCGAGTTCGGCTTGAAATTCTTCCATGACAGGTTTTACGGTACTTTCTGGCAAATCAGCAATGCGAATGTACATTAAACCATCCACCGAATTGTTAAATAGCGGATCTACATTAAACGCTACGACTTTGGCATTTTGCTTTACGTATTTTTTGATTAATACAGGCAAGCGCAAACTTCCTGGTTCGAGTTCGTCAATGATTTTATCAAATTTGTTTAAATCTGCTTCCGTTTCGTCAAAAATAAAGTCCTTATCCGCATCTTTTAGCTTGACTTTGAATTCTTTTTTCGGGTGAATGTATTGTGCAACATACGGATCGTAATAATGCGATTTCATGAACTCAATCATCAACGATTTGGAAAAGTTTGAAAATTGGTTACTGATACTCACACCACCAATTAAATATTTGTGTTCAGGATAACGCAGTGTTGTATGCACAATTCCTTTCCACAATAGGAATAATGGCATTGGTTTTTGCTGATATTCTTTGATGATGAATGCTCTTCCCATTTCAATGGATTCGCTCATCATTTTGTGCAATTCTGGTTCAAATCGGAATAAATCTTGCAAATAGAAACCATCTATTCCATATTTTGCATAAATGTGGTGTCCTAAGCCCATTCGGTACGCACCTACTACACATTTTGCGTCGCTATCCCACAAAAACATGTGATGATAGTAATAATCAAACGTATCTAAATCGATGGCTTTGTTGGTTCCTTCCCCAATTTCGCGGAAGGTAATCTCGCGTAAGCGCCCTAATTCGCGCAAAATATTAGGGATTTGAGAAGCTTCTGCTAAAAATACTTGATAGTTTTTACTCGTAAGTAAATGATGTTTTTTGGATAAATTGGCAACTTCTTCCTGCAATAAGTTTTGCGAAACTGGCGTAACAATCTCCTTTGGTGACTTCGGAATTTTTAACGATGTTGGCACTTTGCTTACTTTGCTCAACAGATTTTGCTTTTCATACGTGTTGGACAACATGTATGTTTTTTTACGTAAAAATTCGGTGAAATCTGCCAAACTTTCGTGTTCATCTTGTGCTTTTACGGAAATTGGTTTCCCGATACGCACTTTGATGACTCTATTTTTTTGCGTTAACAATTCAGAAGGCAATTTTGCCGTTCTAAATGTGTCGCTGATTCGCGATAAACGATAAAAGATACGACTGTTTTTTGCGTGAAAGTAAATTGGAACCACAGGAACTTTGGCCTTTTGCACCAATTTCATCGCAGCTTCTTCCCAAGGCTTGTCTACAATTAAACGTCCGTCTTTATAGGTTGACACTTCTCCTGCAGGGAAAATTCCTAAAGGTTTTCCTTCGCGCAAGTGTGTAATAGATTGTTTAAAACCTGCAATGCTCGACTTCGCTTCTTTGTGATCTTCAAAAGGATTCACAGGCATTACATACGGTTTTAACGGATCAATTCTGTGCAATAAGAAATTGGCAATGATTTTATAATCTGGGCGTTGCTCAATCATGAGTTTTAGCAACAAAATACCGTCAATTCCACCTAAAGGATGATTGGAAATAGTGATGTACGCTCCGTCGCTGGGAAGACGTTTTAAATCTTCCTCAGGAATTTCAAACTTAATTTGAAATTCGTCCAACAATGCATTTAGAAATTCAAGATCATCTAAATGTTTGTGCTTGTCATAAATTTTATTCAAATCAGAGATACGCAAAACTTTCATCAAAATCCAACCTATAAAGGTGCCGATGAAACCGTATTTATCTAATTTGATCGCTTTTGCAACTTCTTTTGCAGTTACCAATCCCATATACTTACTTTAACGCGAGTTACAAATATAGGAAAACAACCTTAATTTGAACCATTTATTTCACAACTAGCTGAATCGTTTGGTCAGCGCGCTGTTCTAACAAAATTTCTTTGCCTTTTTGCAAACCTTCAATCGCCGCTTCCGTAAAGTGTCGGATAGTGTATAGCGACACATTTTCATGATGTGTGACTTTGAATTTTGAGCGTAAAATTTTGAGTAATTTTTCCAAATTGTTAAACTTATTGTCGACACATACCGAAAAACTAATGGCTGAATTTTGAATAACGTCTACTTTCATTTTAGAATCGTGCAACAGTTTGAAGATTTCGCTAATGTTATTTTCTACGATAAAAGAGAAATCTAAGGACGACAACGAAATCAATACTTGATTCTTTTTAACAATAAAACACGGCACATTTGGCGTAATTCCTGCTCCTTTTTTGACGGCAGTTCCAGCGGCTTTTGGATTTAAAAACGATTTTACATACAACGGAATTTCTTTTCGTTGCAAGGGTTGTAATGTTTTCGGGTGAATGACAGACGCGCCATAAAATGCCAACTCAATCGCTTCTCGATAGGAAATGTGATGTAATAATTGTGCGTTTTCAAAATAACGCGGATCGGCATTTAGTACGCCAGGAACATCTTTCCAAATGGTGACACTTTCTGCATTTAAACAATAGGCAAAAATGGCCGCTGTATAGTCAGAGCCTTCTCGTCCGAGCGTTGTGGTAAAATTATTCGGGTCACTTCCTATAAATCCTTGTGTAATATTTAGTTTGCTGCGATTGACGTTTTGTTTGATATTTTCCTGTGTCAATTCCCAATCGACTTTTGCATCGCGGTAATTGGTGTCGGTTTTTATCATTTCGCGTGTGTCGAGCCAGGTATTTTCAATAGAAACGTCATTTAAATACGCACTGACTATGGTGGTAGAAATCAATTCTCCAAATGACACTAATTGGTCGTACACATAATTGTAATCTGGTGATTTGTTACGTCCTAAAAAGCCCTGCATTTCTTCAAAAAACTGCTTGACTTTTCCAAAAATTGGGTGACTCTCGTTGGGAAATAAGTCCAACAAAATTTCATTGTGATATTTCGCAATTTCTTGAATCGACGCTTGCAATTCGTTGTTTTTTTCAAAGTAGTTTTTGATGACAACTTCAATAGCGTTCGTCGTTTTTCCCATCGCAGAAATCACAATTAACGTATTGTCATACCCTACTTGCTGCAATACATTTACTAGGTTTTTTACACCATTGGCATCTTTTACAGACGCTCCACCAAATTTGAATATTTTCATAACAAAATTTTATTTTGTTGTTCCCGCGCAGGCGGGAATCTATTACTTTTGAAACTTTACTAATATCAAGTTTCTACTCCGCCAATACCTTTTTCGCTGCAAAATGGATTCCTGCCTTCGCAGGAATGACATTAGATATATCTCAATAATAAAATCTAAAATCTTACCAAGCAGCTCATTTCCTACTTAGCAAATACTTCTCAATTCCTGCTTCATCCAACTGCACTACATGCCAATCGCGCATGACATTGGCTCCGATGTGTTCGTAAAATTCTATCGCAGGCGTGTTCCAGTCCAACACTTCCCAACCAATTCGTTTCACGCCTAATTCCTTTCCAAACTTAATGACTTCGGTCAGCAATGCACCACCAATTCCTTTGCCGCGTGCTTTTTCGCTCACAATTAAATCTTCCAAATGCAATACTTCACCTTTCCAAGTAGAATAACGCATGTACACCAATGCAATACCGAGCACTTCTTCGGTTGTTTCTGCTACAAAACAATGAAATTTTGGTTGTGCACCAAAACCATCTTTTTGCAAATCTTCTGGTGTAATGATGACGGCATCTGCTTCTTTTTCAAAAATTGCCAATTCGTTAATCAATCTAAAAATAGCATCAACATCGGTTGCAACGGCTTTTCGGATGGTAAAGTTCATACGTGTCAAATATTTACACAAAGGTAACAAGGCAAATATTATATTTTTTACGAAAACGTTATAGTTTTACAAAATTATCGATATTTGTGATTTCAGAAACAACCCAGAGCAACATGGCCAAAAAAAATCAAACTTTAGGAGAATTTATTATTGAAAACCAAGCTGAATTCAAATATTCTTCTGGAGAACTTTCCCGATTGATCAATTCTATCCGACTCGCCGCAAAGGTGGTAAATCACGAAGTAAATAAAGCAGGATTGGTAGATATTATCGGAGCTGCTGGCGATACTAATATTCAAGGAGAAGACCAGCAAAAGCTTGATGTGTACGCCAATGAAAAGTTTATTCAAACCTTGAGCAATCGTAATATTGTGTGCGGAATTGGCTCTGAAGAGAACGATGATTTTATCGCGATTAATAGTTTGGACGAGAACAATCAAAATAAATATGTGGTGCTGATTGATCCGCTTGATGGTTCTTCTAATATTGATGTAAATGTTTCTGTGGGAACTATTTTTTCGGTCTACCGAAGAGTAACGCCCGTTGGAACACCTGTTACGATTGACGATTTCCTACAAGAAGGAAACAAGCAAGTTGCTGCAGGTTATGTGATTTACGGAACGTCAACGATGCTCGTGTACACTACAGGTCATGGCGTAAATGGTTTTACCTTAAATCCTGCTATTGGAACGTTTTATTTATCGCATCCCAGCATGCAATTTCCAGAAACAGGAAATATTTATTCCATTAACGAAGGGAATTATGCACATTTCCCGCAAGGTGTAAAAAGTTATATCAAATATTGCCAGGAAGAAAAAGAAGATCGTCCGTACACGTCGCGTTATATTGGCTCGTTGGTCTCTGATTTCCATAGAAATTTGATTAAAGGCGGCATTTATATTTATCCACAAACTTCTAAAGCTCCTAATGGTAAATTGCGTTTGTTGTACGAATGCAATCCGATGGCATTTTTAGCAGAGCAAGCAAACGGATTGGCTTCTGACGGTTTTCAACGTATTCTAGACATTCAACCAACGGAGTTGCATCAACGTGTTCCTATCTTTTGTGGCAGCCGCAAAATGGTAGAAAAAGCAGAAGAGTTTATGAAGAACTCGTAGGAAAGGTATTCACTTTGCCAAAAATTACTACATTTGTGTTTACTGGAGAACACTAAATAACTTCTACATGACTACAAAAGGTGAAAATACCAACGATACTGGTGAAATAAATCCTAGCATGACCGATCCGTCTACTAAGATTGAGGCGATTAAGAATTTAATTTTTGGAGAAAATATTCAAGCCTACAATTCTGAGTTTGACAATATCAAAAATGATATTCTTGCCAAAAAACAAGCACTTGAAAATTTGATTGAAGAAGTGCGTTCAGAATTGATTCAAAATATTGATAATTTGAGCACTGACTTAAATATTCGCATTACTGAATTGGAATCGAATATGGAAAATAAGTTAGATAATTTGGACGAAAAGAAAGTCGATCGTAGACAATTAGGGCAGTTACTCATCAACCTTGGTGAGAAGATTGGGAAAGAATAACCCACAACATATTCCTTATGTGTATTTATGACGGAAGCTGATAAATTAACGTTATTAAAAGATTTATTACTCACGGACGATCGTGCGTATGCGGAATCTATACACAAAAAAATCAAAGCACTTGAAGAAGTTATCAACGAGCAAAAAAAGCTTTCCAACAAAGTCGATCCTATTATTGACGAACGATTGGAAGCGTTTATTGAAGAAATTCCCGAAACGCTCGGTCCAACTATCACTGAAGCGTTAGCGGAGCAGATTAAAAATTCCAAAGACCAAGTAGTGGAAGCCTTGTATCCCATTATGGGAAAGATGATTAAAAAGTACATTTCGCAGGAAATCAACTTGCTTACGGAGCGCATCAACAAGCAATTGGAAGATAGTTTTTCTGCCAAAAGCTGGAAACGAAAATTCAGATCGTGGTTTGGTGGCGTTCGTGAAGAAGAGTTGCTACTGAGTCAGTTATCCTCTATTTCACAAGTAGAACAAGTGCTGGTTGTGGAAAAAAATTCTGGCGTGCTTATTGGACAATATGCCAAAACGGAAACGATTGATAAAGATATGGTTTCAGGAATGTTAACTGCAATTAAAAGTTTTGTAGAAGATGCCTTTCAAGGAAAAAGTCAAAACTTAGAATTGATTGAGTACGAATTGTATCATATTCATATTCAAAGTTTTGTATCTTATTACGTAGCCGTTGTCATTTCTGGAGAATATAATCTTATCTTTAAGAACAAAATCCAAGATATAATCTTTAATTTTACCGATAACTTTTTGAACTTATTTAGCGATTTAAGCAACATAAAAGAAGAAGACATTACTAACGAATTAGAATTCTACTTTAGTACGAATGAAGAAAGCCTCTAAAAAAATAATCCTACTTGGTCACTTTGGTGTCGGGAAATCTTCCTTGATACGACAGTTTGTTGAAAATACGTTTACAACAGACTACAAAGTTACTATTGGAGTTCATATCCTTAAAAAAGAAGTGAAAATTTCGCCCGAAGAAACCATTTCACTGATTATTTGGGATTTGGAAGGATACGACGACATTAGAAAAACCAGAGCCTCCTACCTACTAGGCACACATGGTTTTATTTATGTGTTTGACGTAACGCGCCCCGCAACCTTCGAAAATCTGAAAGACGACATAACCTACCTAACCAACCAATACGCCAATACACCACTAAAAATTGTGGGGAATAAAGCAGACTTGGTTACCAAAACGTATTTAAAAGAAAACAACGACATGTTTGCTGTGGCGCCTGACTTTTTTACAAGTGCAAAAACAGGTGATAAAGTAGACGATATGTTCATCGCCCTTGCTAAAGAACTTGTGAAATAATTATGATGTTAGAAACCTACAGAGGAACTTATTTTCATCCCAGAACACAATTTATAACTATAGATACATCAGGAAATGTCCTTGAAAGTGATGATGTGCTTTTCCCCGTTAAAAAAGGAGAAGATATCAGTAATATCAGTGCTTTTTTTGAAGGTCTTTCTACGTATTTTGAAGCGGAAGAAGACAACGATATCAAATTTACCTGTGTGCATCTGGAAGATCAAAACAAACACGAATATACCTGCGATATTGAGTTTAAAACTTTTGCAGATGCTGCCAAACCAACGTTGATTATTATTCACGATTTTTCCGACCATTACAAATACTATCAAGAAGTTGCACAAAGTAGAAATGAATCGGTCATCAACTCGCAAATTTTAGAGTTAAAGAACAAATATCTTAAAGAAAAAGAAGATTTTAAAAATACCTTTATCGCGAATTTTAGTCACGAATTGCGCAATCCGTTAACTGGTGTAACAGCTTTTTGTTCGGTATTGCAAAAAACGGACATGACGCTAGAGCAGCAAGATTATGTAGAAGTCATCAAATCGTCCGCAGACCATTTAAAAAATATGATTGGTGATATTTTGGAAGTGTCCAAAATTGAAGTCGGGAAATTAATGCTCAACGAAGAACTCTTCAACTTTCATGAACTCATTGAAATGCTGGAGTTTACCTATAGCGTAAAAGCCAAGCAGAAAAGCTTAGAATTTGAAGTCGATTTTGACAAAAAAATTCCAAAATATATTGAAGCTGATAAAACACGCATCAAACAAATATTGGAAAACCTGATTGAAAATGCGCTGAAATTTACTACCTCTGGAAAAGTTACGTTTGCTATGCATGCTAACCAAAAAAGAGCGCGCAAAGTCAACATAGACATTAGCATCAAAGACACAGGAATTGGAATTCCAGCTGACAAACTTGAGGTGATTTTCCACAGCTTTACCCAACTCAACAATTCGCAAAAGTTTAAAGGTACTGGACTTGGTTTGTCAATTGTAAAAGGATTGGTAGAATTGATGGAAGGAAAAATTTCAGTAGAAAGTGAGGAAGGAAAAGGAACAGCTTTCAAAATCAATATGAATCTGAAATATCCTATCAATCAAGAACAGACATCTTTAGATAAAAAATCAGAAATTGAAAAGAAAAACTTTCTATCCAAAGAAAAATACAGCATCCTACTAGCGGAAGATTCCGAATTGGCACAAATGGCAGTTTTGAAAATTTTAGCACAAGAAGGAAATTTCTTTTTAGACATCATTACCAATGGCGAAGATGTGATTGAAAGCGTGATTCACAACGAATACGACTTAATTTTGATGGACATCCGCATGCCAGGAACACACGGCGATGAACTTACCAAAATGATTCGCTCGTTGCCTGTAGAAAACTGCAAAACCATTCCAATTTTGGCGTTGACCGCAAATTTGTATGATACCGACAAAAAACGCTATAAAAAAATGGGCATGACCGACATCATCGAAAAACCATTTGACGAAAGTACCTTGTTGAAAAAAGTGTACAAGCATTTGAAATAAGCTTTTGAAATTGAAATTGAATCTGAACTCGAATTTGAAGTTCATCTCTTGAGCTGCGCTCGATGTGATATTTTTAATGTACGATTGACGATTTTAGATGGCTGATTTTTAAACTCTGAGTACTTTCTTAGTTTCACATGTCATTCCTGCGTAGGCAGGAATCCATTAGTTGCTCTTTAAGTAAAATGACATCATTTCTATAATCTTATCTCATAAACTTATAAACAAAAAAACCGAGCAAATTGCTCGGTTTTTCACATATATATCGCTAAAAACTAACGATTCATATTTCTAATTTCATCTTTAAAATCTTCGCTATCAACACCTTTCCCAACTAGCATTAATGCTTTATGTACGATGTACGCGACATTTTCAGGAGAAAATCCTAATCCGATTCCCAAACGCTCTAACATTACCGTTTGTTTTGGTCCTAATTCGTGGTCTGCATATACCATTCGAGCCAAATCATACAAACGTTCCAAACGTTCACTGTACATGGTTGGTGGATTAATTGGATGCGATTTATAATCTTTCAAAATCGCTTTATAATCGCTTTCCGAGATATCCAAATTACTTGCCATTCTATCTAAAAAAGCTTTTTCTTCGTCTGTTATAACGCCGTCACTCATTGCTACGCGAACAATGGCTGCAAAGTGGTCTTGATTTCTTTCGCGAAATCCACTTGAATATAAATCTGATATAGACATTTCTTAATATTTTGTCCTGCAAATATAATTATTCTGCTGTCTTTTTAAACAAAATTTTCGTGTGATTTTCTAGGGATTCTTTGGAGTTCAGTATATTTGCAACTAAATTTTTTACTACCGTGAGTATATCCAAAATCTCGCAGCATTTTTCACAATCTCCCGAACTCGGGAAATTGCGGGAAGCTATTGGCAAAAATCAAGAAAAAATACACCTTAAAGGCTTAACAGGTTCAAGTGTTTCCTTTGTCATTTCAGAAACCTTCAAGCAAAGTGACTTACCTTTTTTGCTAATTTTAGATGATAAAGAAGAAGCTGCCTATCATTTGAACGATTTAGAACATTTGCTGAATGATAAAGACGTGCTTTTTTATCCGGGAAGCTATCGCCGTCCGTATCAAATTGAGGAAACCGACAATGCCAATGTATTGCTTCGCGCAGAAGTGCTGAACCGAATCAATTCGCGAAAAAAACCATCGTTGATTGTCACCTATCCTGATGCATTGTTTGAAAAAGTGGTGACGCGAAAAGAACTGGAAAAAAACACCCTTAAAATCTCGCTCAACGATAAATTATCGATTGATTTTGTCAACGAAACTCTATTTGAATATAACTTTCATCGCGTAGATTTTGTCACAGAACCTGGCGAATTTTCAGTGCGTGGTGGCATTGTAGATGTGTATTCCTTTTCCAATGACGAACCGTACCGAATTGAGTTTTTTGGCGATGAAGTAGACAGCATTCGTACGTTTGATGTGGAAACGCAACTCTCTACCGAAAAGGTAAAAAAGATTAGCATCATTCCAAATGTGGAAAATAAAGCCTTGCAGGAATCGCGAGAAAGTTTTTTAAAATACATTCCAGGCAAAACAATTGTCTTAGCGAAAAATACCGAGTTGCTCTTGTCGCGAATTGATAAATTATTTAAAAAAGCTACAGACGCTTTCGCGGAATTATCCGAAGACATCAAACACAATACGCCAGAAGAATTATTCTGTACAAAAAACCTGTTGCAACAGCAATTTGCAGACTATACAATGGTTGAATTGACCGGAAATCCGTTGTTAAAAGCTGATACGTTTATCAATTTTAATACGACACCACAACCGTCATTCAATCGTCAATTTGATTTATTGATTGAAAATTTAGATGAAAATCGCGAAAAAGGCTATATCAATTACATCACATGTACCAGCGAACAACAAGCTAAACGTTTTGACGATATTTTTAAAGATGTGGGACAAAAAGTGCATTATGAAACTGTCGTACTTCCACTCTATCAAGGTTTTGTAGATCACCAACAAAAAATCGTTTGCTACACCGATCATCAAATTTTTGAGCGTTATCACAAGTTTCACTTGAAAAATGGCTATGCCAAAAAACAAGCCATCACGCTGAAAGAATTGACCAATTTAGAAGTGGGCGATTATGTCACGCATATTGATCATGGAATTGGAAAATTTGGCGGTTTAAAAAAGATTGACGTAGAAGGCAAAAAGCAAGAAGCTATCAAACTGATTTACGGCGAGCGCGATATTTTATACCTCAGTATTCATTCGCTACATAAAATTTCAAAATACAACGGAAAAGACGGAAAACCACCAAAAATATACAAACTTGGTTCTGGAGCTTGGAAAAAATTAAAGCAAAAAACCAAGGCACGCGTGAAGCATATTGCGTACAATTTAATTGAATTATACGCCAAACGACGCATGCAAAAAGGAATTCAATACGGTCCTGACACGTACATGCAACACGAGTTGGAAGCATCGTTTATTTATGAAGATACGCCCGATCAATCGAAAGCGACACAAGATGTCAAAGCCGATATGGAAAGCGAACGCCCAATGGACAGATTGGTTTGTGGCGATGTTGGTTTTGGAAAAACGGAAGTCGCCATCCGAGCTGCGTTTAAAGCGGTAGACAACGGAAAACAAGTGGCGGTATTAGTGCCAACTACTATTTTGGCATTTCAACATTTTAAAACCTTTAGCGAGCGTTTGGAAGATATGCCAGTAACGATTAATTATTTGAACCGTTTCCGAAGTGCCAAACAACGCAATGAAGTACTGAAAGGACTCGAAAAAGGAAGCGTAGATATCGTTATTGGTACGCATCAATTGGTGAACAAAGCTGTAAAATTTAAAGATTTAGGTTTGTTAATTGTTGATGAAGAACAAAAGTTTGGCGTGGCTGTAAAAGACAAACTCAAAACCATCAAAGAAAATGTAGATACGCTTACGTTGACAGCAACACCAATTCCGCGAACGCTCCAATTCAGTTTGATGGCAGCGCGCGATTTGTCTGTAATTACCACGCCGCCACCAAACCGCTATCCGATTGAATCGCATGTAATTCGTTTTCAAGAGGAAACCATTCGTGATGCGGTGAGTTATGAAATTCAGCGCGGTGGACAAGTGTTTTTTATTCACAACCGTATTGAAAATATCAAAGAAGTCGCGGGAATGATTCAACGTTTGGTGCCAGATGCCAAAATTGGAATCGGTCACGGACAAATGGACGGAAAGAAACTCGAAAAACTCATGTTGTCGTTTATGAATGGAGAGTTTGACGTGTTGGTTTCTACCACCATTATTGAAAGCGGTTTGGATGTACCAAACGCCAATACCATTTTTATCAACAACGCCAATAATTTTGGACTGAGCGATTTACACCAAATGCGCGGTCGTGTAGGGCGAAGCAATAAGAAAGCTTTTTGCTATTTCATTACGCCGCCAGATTCAGTCATGACACAAGATGCGCGCAAACGTATCAATGCATTGGTGCAATTTTCTGCGTTGGGAAGCGGATTTAATATTGCGATGAAAGATTTGGAAATTCGTGGCGCAGGCGATTTGCTCGGTGGCGAACAAAGCGGATTTATCAATGAAATTGGTTTTGATACCTATCAAAAAATCTTGAACGAAACCATTGAAGAGCTAAAAGAAAATGAGTTTAAGGAATTGTATGAATCGCAAGAAAGCAAGAAAGATAAGGTGTTTTTAAAAGAAACACAGATTGATAGCGATTTTGAATTGTTGTTCCCTGATGCGTACATCAACACGGTTACAGAGCGTTTGGTATTGTACAACAAACTCAGCGATTTGAAAACGGAAGAAGAATTACAAACTTTTGAAGAAGAGCTGATTGACAGATTCGGTCCGTTGCCAAAACCTGCCGTTGCGTTGTTAGATTCCGTTCGTATCAAATGGATTGCCACACGATTTGGCTTGGAGAAAATCATCATGAAAAAAGGCAAAATGGTGTGTTATTTTATTTCTGATCAGCAATCAGCATTCTACCAAAGCGAAAACTTTACCAGAGTCTTGCAATTTGTGCAACAAAACCCACATATTTGTAAAATGAAAGAAAAGCAAACACGTAATGGCTTGCGCTTATTGCTTACTTTTGAAAAAATCACCTCAGCAAAAAAGGCACTACAAGCATTGGAAAAAATAGTGTAATTTGCTTTGGCTTACTTTTTGAATAGACACAGAAAAAAGAACATTATGATTAAAAAAATACTTTGTTTTCTCTTCTTAATTCCGCTGTGCTTGCAGGCACAACAAACCATGACAGGCACGTTTGCTCCTGCCGAAAATTTTAAGTGGTTTATTATATACAAGCTGAAAACCACGCGTCAAGAATATGTTGCCAATGGTAAAATTACCGAAGGAAAGTTGAACTATACTTTTGAAGCTTCTGCCGAAAAAGGCATGTATCGTTTGGTGTATGGTTTGCCACAAGAAGAGAAAAATTTTGATTTTATCTACAGTGGTGAAGAAGACATTGTATTTAATTTTTCAGACGAACAACTCGATTTTACCGCTTCTAAAGAGAACCAATTACACACGTCCTATTTTGCTAATATAAACGAAGCCAAGCGCATGATTAATTCGTATTATCAAAGTGGCGATACGAATAAAGAATCGTTTTTAGAAATTTTTAAATCTATCAACACGCTGCAAGAAACCTTTGAAAAAGAAGCTAAAGGAACTATTGCGTACAACTTTATCAAAGCGAGTCGCACCTACATTCCAACGAGTTATGAAACGCCGCAAACGATGGTTTCCAATATTAAAAAGCACTATTTTGACGCTGTAGATTTTACCAATCCTGTACTGCAAAACTCTGATTTTATTGCTGAAAAAGTATCTAATTATGTGTTTACAGCATTGCCAATGAAAGAGTTTACAGGAGCAGAATTGGTTGCTGAATACAAAAAGAATATCGCTACGGTTGTTGAAAAAATGCAGGCCGTTCCTGCAGATTATAAAAAAACGTTATTGTACGTATTATGGGAGCAAATGGTGATGGTTGAAAATCAAGAAATTGCAATTCATATTGGAAACACCTATTTAAAACCAATTGCCAAACAACTCAACGACGATGTACTTGTAGAAAAAGTGAATGTTTACGAACGATTGGCTATTGGACAAAAAGCACCTGAAATCTCGTGGACAAAAGACAATAAAACACACAAATTAAGCGAGTTAGATTCCGCAGAAAATTACATTATCGTGTTTTGGAGTAGCGGATGTTCACATTGTTTGATGGAAATGCCAAAGCTCAAAACCTTTGTCAATTCTAAAGAAAAAGGAACCATCAAAGTAATTGCTATTGGTTTGGAAGACGAACGCGAAAATTGGGCAAATGAAAGCTCGTTTTATCCAGAATTCATTCACATTTTAGGATTGGACAAGTGGGACAATGAAATTGGAAACTTGTACGATGTTACAGCAACACCGACATTTTTTGTGCTTGATAAAGACAAACGCATCATTGCAAAACCGTATGGTGTAAAAGAATTGAAGGAGTTTTACACTAAAAAGTAAAAAATAAAATCCCGCTCTGATAAGGAGCGGGATTTCTCGTAAAACTAAAATTACGCAAAGAAGTTTTAATTTCAATATCTGATACATCTAATTTTCATAAAGAAATTGCCCTAAGATGTATCTGCCTACTAAACAGAAATTGTCAATTCTTCCACGCAAACTTTTATATATAAATAATATACTGTCCAAAACAGTATCTTAATGTATACAAGAACATGCAGCGCATAAAATGCCTGTACAAATTTGTAATATCAAATGTAATTGTCTTCTAAAATGATTCTCTTAAAGAATCTATGAAAAGGTGGTCGTTAGGGGTAACGTATGTGTAGAAATACACTTCTATATTATGCTTAAAATTGCGGCTAAACTATTTCAACTAAGAAACAAAATACGAAATTATAGTTCTACAAAACAAACTTCCGAATTAAAATTGAAGCAAAACAGCGTAAAAACACCTGTTTTTTCATTAATTATAATCTCCTGTGAGATTTTAATTTGATTTGCTTAAAGCGATTTCAAGTTTTTAATGACCGTAAATGCTTTATCAACTTGCTCGTCGTTGACCAAAATGGTAAATTCGTTGGTTGTTGAAATGACTTCGTAAATGTTGACACCTTCCCAAGAAAGTCGCTGAAAAATAAAGTAATAAATGCCAGGTACATTCACATTGTCTTTTGGCAGTTTGACTGTGATAGAGGATAAATTTTCTTGTTTTTCGAGTAAAATTTCATTCTTAAAGGCAGACGCAACCAATTCAGCAACCTCACTACTCACCACAATATTTGATTCGTTGACGCCACGCGAAGAAGTATAAAAAACGGTGTTCAATCCTTCTATTTCCGACATGAAATTCGCTTGAGCTTTTAACAAAGTTTCAGAAACTTTAAATGTATAATCATTTAAGGAAGAACGCACGGTAATTTCCCCAATATTGCGCACAAATTTCAAAACGCGATGCGTTACACGAAATTCCAATTCTGATGACAATCGTTTTAACGCCATCACAATAGCACCATTTTTCACTTCTTTTCCCAATTGATGCTCTATTTCAGGCTTAATTAATCGTGATAATGACGTTAAATTAATGATTCCTTGCGACAAAGCACTTGACAAAAAAGGCTTGGTTTTGATGTACTCTTCTACAATAGATGAAATGGTTTTCATGAACGCTCATATTTAAAAACTTCGCAAAAGTACAAACAGAAAATATTTTTTCAAAACAAATTGTTATAATTGTAACACAGATTTTTAAAAATGATAAAAAGCGTCTTTTATGTGATTTAATGACATATTTCCGTTTTGCGCTAAAATGGCAATAACATCAAAACGTACTTCAACATCCAAATCGTTTTCAGTAATATAAAAATCGACCGCTTTTACCAACAATTGAATCTTCTTTTTACTCACAAATTCTTCAGGATTCCCAAAATCGGCAGAAGTTCTCGTTTTTACTTCCACAACGGCAAGAATGTTTGCTTTTTGTGCAATAATATCAACTTCCGCTTTTTGAAATCGGTAATTCGTTTCCAAAACGGTATAGCCATTTTTGGTAAGATGCGAAACCGCCAATTTTTCGCCTTCAATGCCCAATTCGTTGTGTGTTGCCATGTAGTTGCTTGTAAAATTTCACATAAAATACGTATCTTAAATTTACAAATCAACCAAAAACACCTAAAATTTACTACAAATGAATGCCAAGTACGACGCTATTGGAAAAGGTTACAACGATACGCGAACAGCAGATCCGTATTTGCTTGAACGCTTGCACTATCACTTGAATCCAATCCACAAAGGTTGGTACTTAGACATTGGTTGCGGCACAGGAAATTACACGTCCAAACTACATACGAAAGAAGCAAATTTCATTGGCGTTGATCCGTCTCAAAAAATGCTTGAAAAGGCGCAAAATTCCCATCCAGATATTGTGTGGAAATTAGGAACTGCAGAAAACATTCCACTAGAAAACAACAGTATGGAAGGTGTAATTGGAACCTTAACCTTACATCATTGGAGTGATTTAGAAAAAGGATTTTCCGAACTATTTCGCGTGATGAAAAATTATACGAATGTGGTGTTTTTCACGGCAACTCCTGAACAAATGAAAGGCTATTGGCTCAATCATTATTTTCCAAAAATGATGGAAGCATCTATTGTACAAATGCCGTCGCTAGAGAAAATCACCCAAGCCATGAGTACTGCTGGATTTCCCGATGTGTATTTGGAAAGATACTTTATTCAACCCGATTTGAAAGATCACTTTTTATATGTGGGCAAACACGACGCTCGTAAATATTTAGATGCTTCTATTCGCAATGGAATTTCCTCTTTTTCGCACTTAGCGCATCAAGAAGAAGTACAAAAAGGCTTGAAAATGCTGGAAAAAGACATCGCTTCTGGAGCAATTGACAACATCATCAAAAGTTACGAAAACCACAAAGGCGATTATCTATTTTTGTTGAGTCAAAAGGAAGTGTGATTTTAACTTGGGTTCGATATAAGAAATTTCTATTTTTCACTTAAATCACTTGTAAACAAACACATGTCAGGTCGAGCGCAGTCGAGAACACTTCGAAAAACTCAATTGCACCTCAGAATCAACTTCCAACGTGACTTTTCTCCCAAAAATCAACGCACGATTGTCGTCCAAATGTCCCGCAGGAAAGTTAAAACAAATTGGAAAATTGTATTCGGAAGTAATATCTAAAATAATTTCATGCGCGTTTTTTCCAAACGGAATGGTATTATCGTGCATATCGGTCATGCCGCCAACAATCAATCCTGCTAAATTGTCAAAATAACCGTTGCGTTTCAAGTTCATCAACATTCGGTCAACATGATACAAATACTCGTCTAAATCTTCTAAAAACAGCACTTTTCCGTTCGTATGCAAACTTAAATTAGAGCCCAACATGCTGTACAACATGCTCAAATTTCCACCAATCAATTCGCCCGAAGCAACTCCTTTTTTATTATAAGTTACTGCTGGAATCGTATAGTGTAGGCTTTCGCCAAAAAGTACATTGCGCAAACTTTCCAACGACGCTTCACTATTTTTTGGAACATTAATTGGCATGGTAGCGTGCAGACTTTCAAAACGCAATTGCTGTGCTTTGCTGTGCAACACGGTTACATCTGAATAACCAATAATCCATTTAGGTTGTTGTACAAACCTTGAAAAATCTATGCTATCAATCATACGAATCGTTCCATAACCGCCACGCGCGCACCATATAGCGTCAATGGTATCATCGTCCAAAAACTGTTGAAAATTTTCAATTCGCGCCGCATCATCTCCTGCAAACTGATGTGCTTCAAGATCAATCGTAGTGCCAAGCACTACTTTCAAATCCCAACTGTGCAGCAGCTCAATCGCAGCTTCAACTTCAGGAATCGAAATCTTTCGCGCAGTAGACAAAATACCTACAGTGGCCCCTTTGTGAAGTGGTTTTGGTGGTTTCATAACTTAAAAATAATAGAAAAAATACAGTATTTCATTTTCAAGAAAAACAAAATTCATTTTTAGACGAGTTGCAAAAATCATCGTTTTGGTGAATTTAGAAATCAATAACTATTCTACATATAATTAATATCTAATTAAATCCTATCTTTATATCTTTTAATTTTTATTCTATAATCCATTACTAGATCTTTAATTTTATTCTATAATCCATTACTAGATCTTTAATTTTATTCTATAATCCATTACTAGATCTTTAATTTTATTCTATAATCCATTACTAGGTCTTTAATTTTATTACTAATCCTTTAATTTAATCTCTAATATCATTTAGATTTTAATTAAATCTTTATTATTCTAATCTATTTCGATATTAAATCGTATCATAATTCCTATTTTTGCATCTTTATCATTGAGGTTTCCCGTAACAAATATATATTACGGAAAACCACATTTTATTGAATTGAAAATATACAAAATGAGTCAACACCCACAACGATATACCATTACCGCCGCATTGCCATATACCAACGGACCTATTCATATTGGTCATTTGGCTGGCGTGTATGTTCCTGCTGATATTTATGCACGTTATTTACGATTAACAGGCAACGATGTTGCATTTATGTGCGGAAGTGACGAACACGGTGTTGCCATTCCGATGCGTGCCAAAAAAGAAGGTGTATCGCCGCAAGATATTATTGACAAATACCATACAATCATTAAAAAATCGTTTGAAGATTTTGGAATTTCTTTTGATAATTATTCGCGTACGTCTGCGGAAATTCATCATAAAACAGCCTCCGATTTCTTTAAAAAACTATACGAAGCAGGCGAATTTGTAGAAGAAGTAACTGAGCAATTGTACGACGAAGAAGCCAATCAGTTTTTGGCAGATCGTTTTGTGATTGGAACCTGTCCAAAATGTAACTACGAAGAAGCGTATGGCGATCAATGTGAAAACTGTGGTACTTCTTTGAGCGGAACTGAATTAATCAATCCGAAATCGGCCATTACAGGAAATACGCCTACACTAAAACAAACCAAACACTGGTTTTTACCTTTAGACAAATACAGTGATTTCTTGAACGAATGGATTGTAGAAGGACATAAAAATGATTGGAAACCAAATGTGTACGGACAAGTAAAATCGTGGATTGACGACGGTTTGCGTCCACGTGCCGTAACGCGCGATTTGGATTGGGGAATTCCCGTGCCAGTAGAAGGCGCCGAAGGAAAAGTACTCTATGTGTGGTTTGATGCGCCAATTGGATACATTTCAGCTACGAAAGAATGGGCAGCACGCGAAGGAAAAGATTGGGAACCGTATTGGAAAGACGAAAACACCAAATTGGTTCACTTTATCGGGAAAGACAATATCGTATTTCACTGCATCATTTTCCCGTCGATGTTAAAAGCGCATGGCGATTTTATTTTGCCAGACAATGTGCCTGCAAACGAATTTTTAAACTTAGAAGGCAACAAACTTTCTACTTCCAAAAATTGGGCAGTTTGGCTGCACGAATATTTGCAAGATTTCCCTGAAAAGGAAGATGTGCTGCGCTATGCGTTAACCGCGAATGCACCAGAAACAAAAGACAATGATTTTACGTGGAAAGATTTCCAAACGCGCAACAATAGCGAATTGGTAGCAATTTTAGGAAACTTTATCAATCGCGTGGTGGTTTTGACGCATAAATACTATGACGGCGTGGTTCCAGAATACACAGGAAACTACGAAGAATTGGAGCAAGTGAAGCATTTTCCAAGTGTGATTGGAAGTTCCATTGAACGTTATCGTTTCCGTGAGGCGAGTCAGGAATTGATGAATTTGGCACGACTCGGAAACCAGTTTTTACAGGCGAATGAACCATGGAAAAAAATCAAAGAAGACCCTGAAACTGTCAAAGGCATCATGTATGTAGCGTTGCAAATTGCGGCTGCAATTGCGGTATTGTCAGAACCATTTTTACCATTTACGGCTAAGAAATTAAAGAATATTCTAGCGCTTGAAGGAAATTTGAGCTGGAATGATATTTCAACCAAAGACATTTTAATTCCAGAAGGTCATACCATCAACAAAGCTGAATTATTATTTGCAAAAATTGACGACAAAGAAATTCAGGCACAATTAGACAAACTAGAAGCGACCAAAAAAGCCAACGAAGCGGCAAATAAACAACCTGCACCGCAAAAAGAAACGGCAACATTTGAAGATTTCACCAAACTAGACTTACGCGTAGGAACCATCATTGAAGCTGAAAAAGTTCGTAAAACGAAGAAGCTGTTAAAACTATTAGTTGATACAGGTTTGGACAAGCGCACTATTGTTTCTGGAATTGCAGAAAGCTTTTCGCCAGAAGAAATCATTGGTAAAAAAGTAACGGTTTTAGCCAACTTAGCACCAAGAATGATTGCCAAAGTAGAAAGTCAAGGAATGATTTTAATGACTGAATCGCCAGACGGAAAACTCGTATTCGTAAATCCAGATGAAGACGATGTGATGAATGGAGAAACGATTAATTAACAGCTAAAATGAATTTATCGAACTCCGAAGACCATTGGAACAATGTCTACGAATCTAAAGAAGATACACAATTGGGTTGGTTTGAAGAACATCCCAAAATGACACTAGATTTAATAGCCAAAACTTCTCTATCAAAAGATGCAAAAATTTTAAATGTTGGTGCCGGAACCACGACACTAATAGATGCGCTTTTGGAGAAAAACTACACCTCTTTATTGGCTTCGGACATCAGTGAAGTTGCAATGCAAAAGTTACAACAGCGCATTTCTAAAAAATATGCATACAATTTGGAATGTATTGTAGATGACTTAACCAATCCTATACAGCTCAATGCGCTCTCAAATATAGACCTTTGGATTGATAGAGCTGTATTGCATTTCTTTTTAAAGGAGGAAGAGCAAGCAAGTTATTTTGATTTAATTAAAAAAATTATCCGTCCGAAAGGCTATGTATTGATTGCTGTTTTCTCATTAAACGGTGCGGAAAAATGTAGCGGATTACCACTATTTAGATACAATACAGAAATGTTATCTAAACGTTTAGGAAGCGGCTTTTCGCTAATTGAAAGTTTTAATTATGTATATACGAATCCTTTTGGCGGTGAACGTCCTTATGTGTATGCGCTATTTCAAAAAAACTAGCTATTGTGTTAATCCCTTTAGTTAGAATAAATTAAAATTATCATTCCCGTAATTAAAACTCACGCTTTATCCGTATTTTTACATAGAAGTTGTTTATACTTCATAACTAATAAAAAAAGAAAAACGCTATGTTATCACAAAATATGGAAAGCGCACTCAATGCGCAAATACGAATAGAAGCTGAATCTTCACAAGTATATTTAGCTATGGCAAGTTTTGCCGAAGTACAAGGTTTTGAAGGAGTCGCATCATTTATGTATTCGCATTCTGATGAAGAACGCATGCACATGTTAAAACTCATCAAATATGTAAACGAACGCGGCGGACATGCAACGATTTCTGACCTAAACGAGCCGCCAAAAGAATTTGGTTCGTTCCGTGAAATGTTTAAAAAGCTCTTTGAACACGAAGTAAAAGTTTCTAAAAGCATCAACGATTTGGTGCACATTAGTTTGCAAGAGCAAGATTATGCTACGCACAACTTTTTACAATGGTATGTAGCTGAGCAAATTGAAGAAGAAGCGCTAGCACGCACCATTCTTGACAAAATCAACTTGATTGGCGACGACAAAGGTGGATTGTACTTGTTTGACAGAGATGTTCAAGCGATTACCGTGCAAGCCTCTACAAATATTACGGAGTAATTATAACACAAACTAGCTCAAAACACGAAAAGTGATTGGAAATATTTCAGTCACTTTTTTTTATTGTTGCATTTTGTCATTCCTGCGTAGGCAGGAATCCATTTTGCTTCAAAACAGATTCCGCATCAAGTGCGGAATGACAAGAATTTCAAATGAAGAGTCAAGAATCAAGAGCCAAGACAAATAGACAAAAGTGAAGCATAACTTTTCAATGTATTAATGTAAAATATACCAATACTATCATCCAAAATAAAAACTCAACTGCCAATATACCAACAGGCGAAGCCGATACTAAAGCGAAGCGTGACTAACATTCCAAAAGCGAAGCGCGTCTAAAAAAAACCTTGAATAATGAGCAAAGCGAATTAACGAAGTAACAACTTCGCCTTCGCATGAATAATTTCCGCCACAGGCTTGTTCTCTATCTTACTTTCCAACCACGACAAAATATCTAAATACAAAAACGCTCTGCGCTCGTACGGATCGTCTTCAAACGGTTTTAATTTAGCGTGTAAAGCTTCAAACGCTTTCTTTACTTGATGCGGATAAATAGTCCCCAAACCTCGTAAAAACTTGATAAACTCCTTCTGAACTTCGTGCAAATCGTCCATCTTTAGCAAATACTTGTACGTGCTTTTTAATTGTGTTTCTAAATGATAATCCAAGCCCAATTCGTAATGCGCTACCAAATTCAAAATTCGCGAAAAGCACAACAAATCTTCTCGCACTTTCAACGACTTGTTACGAATGATTTTCTGTAAATAGGCAATACAATTTCGATTATCGCCTGCGCCAAAATACAAGGACGCGATTTTATAGTAAAAAATCATCACGTGATGTTCGTCAATTCGGTTTTCAAACAAGGCAATACGGGTATTTACTTCGTCCACCAAATACAAACCTTCGCTAAACGTTCCTGTCAAAAAATGATAATTCAGCTTGTTCATATACACATACAAAAAACTCAACACTTGTGTATTATCGTTTTGTGGCACCAATTCGCTTTCAATATCATGTTCCAATTGCTGCAATACTTCTTTAAATTTTACCTCGTGTTTGATGTAAAACAGCGATTCCAACAAATAGTGATTTCCTTTCAAGTAAAAAACAGGATGAATCTCCTTCATTTTCGGAGTTTGATTGAACAATTCAACCCATTTGGAAGAATACTTATAACTCGATAAAAAATCTTGCGTCAAAAAGCTATACCACAAATGCGCTTTGTAAAACCATAACTTTTCACGAAATCCCAATTCGTTCAAATCAACCGCTGGCAAACGCTCGTTAAAATACGACGTGACTTCATTAAAATCTTCTTCATTCTTTACATAGCCAACTTTCAACAACAATCCATACAATTCTAGCGACAAATTCGATAATTTACTCGCCAACGCGTTTTGCTCACTCAGCATTTTCGCTTCCGCAGAAAGTTCATCGGCGCGACTCGACATGCTTCGGGTAATATACTGAGTTTCAATAATTTTCTCCAGCTCCACAATTTCGTAGGCAACATTTTTTTCTTCGTGTTCTAACGCAAGAATTTTGGCTTTATCGAGCAACTTCAAACTCTGCGTGTATAAGCCTTTATTGTACAAAATAGTAGCGTAATCGAGTTGTTCTCTAATGGTAATTCGGATGTTGTGTTGTGCGGGATTTAAGCGTAAACTCTTTAAAATCTGCTTGTATAAATTGGCTTTTAAATTGGACAACTGCCGTTTGGTCACGATTTTCTTCTTTAAAATCGCTTCCTCATCGTAAGTTTGACTCTTTTCTAAAAAGGTAAACAATGCCAAAAATTTTGAATTCACATTGCCTTCAAATCGCCCCACATACAACTTAAACTGTCGTTTTTCAGATTTTGACAACGATTTAATCAATACAAATAAAGATTCCTTTTGCGAGTTTGACATTGTAAAAAATTATTATTTAAGCAGCTTATTATCAATTTATTACATTGAAAACAAATACAGTTAGCACTGTAAAAAACAACGCTTCACCATTCGTTTTGGGAAATACAAAGTATACATTCGTATGATTAAAAAGAAATAAACACTCAAATTTTTAATATATGAGTTCAAATCGAGTCTATATTTTTGATACGACGTTGCGAGACGGAGAACAAGTACCAGGTTGCAAACTTAACACAGAAGAAAAGTTAATGATTGCTGCCAAATTAGACATTTTAGGCGTAGATGTGATTGAAGCAGGATTTCCTGTGTCAAGTCCGGGCGATTTCCAATCGGTAGAAGCGATTGCGAAACTAGTAAAAAACGCTACCGTTTGCGGATTGACCAGAGCAGTACAAAACGATATAAAAGTAGCGGCAGAAGCACTGAAATATGCAAAACGTCCACGAATCCACACAGGAATCGGAACGTCTGAATCGCACATGAAATACAAATTTAAAGCAACGCCAGAGCAAATTATTGAACGCGCAGTTGCAGCCGTAAAATATGCAAAATCGTTTGTAGAAGATGTGGAATTTTATGCAGAAGATGCAGGACGAAGCGACAATAAATTTTTAGCACGCGTGTGCGAAGCAGTCATCAAAGCTGGCGCAACGGTGTTGAATATTCCAGATACAACAGGCTATTGCTTGCCAGAAGAATACGGACAGAAAATAAAATACTTAAAAGAAAACGTTGCAGGAATTGACAATGCGATTCTTTCGTGTCATTGTCATAACGACTTAGGATTAGCAACAGCAAACTCTATTGCTGGCGTGATGAACGGAGCGCGACAAATAGAGTGTACCATCAACGGAATTGGCGAACGTGCCGGAAACACCTCGTTGGAAGAAGTAACGATGATTCTAAAGCAACATCCGTATTTAGACCTAAATACCAACATCAATTCCAAAATGTTGACAGAAATGAGTCAATTGGTGTCTGAAACGATGGGAATGCCTGTGCAACCCAACAAAGCAATTGTGGGAACCAATGCGTTTGCACACAGTTCAGGAATCCACCAAGATGGTGTCATCAAAAATAGAGAAACCTACGAAATTATGGATCCGAAAGATGTGGGCGCAGAAACTTCTTCGATTGTATTAACGGCAAGAAGCGGACGTGCAGCGTTAGCGTACAGAGCTAAAAATGTTGGGTACAATCTCACCAAACGTGAATTGGATTCCGTATACAGCGATTTTCTAAATTTTGCTGACAAACACAAAGAAGTAACTGATACTGATATTCATCACATCATAAAAATGAGCACTACTGCAAAACGTATGTATGCGTAACCGCAGCAAAACTAAAAAAGATGAAAAAGACCTTATTTGATAAAGTGTGGGACACGCATGTGGTGGATAGCATCCCTGACGGACCACAAATTTTATATATAGACAAACACTTAATTCATGAAGTAACGAGTCCGCAAGCGTTTAATGAATTAAAAAAACGAAACATTCCTGTTTTCAGACCACAGCAAATTGTCGCAACTGCTGACCACAATACACCAACGGAGAATCAGCATTTGCCAGTAAAAGATGAATTGTCGCGAAACCAACTACAACAACTTCAACAAAACTGCGACGAACACAATATTGAACTCTATGCACTTGGTCATCAATACAACGGAATTGTACACGTAATGGCTCCCGAATTAGGCATCACGCAACCCGGAATGACACTTGTTTGTGGCGATAGTCATACCTCAACACACGGTGCTTTTGGCGCAATTGCTTTCGGAATTGGAACGAGTCAAGTAGCACAAGTATTTGCGAGTCAATCACTGCTTTTAACAAAGCCGAAAAAGATGCGCATCACGGTAAACGGAAGTTTGCAAAAAAACGTATTGCCAAAAGATGTCATTCTCTACATTATTTCCCAATTGGGAACGGATAGCGGTACGGAGCATTTTATTGAATTTGCAGGCGATGTGTTTGAAAACATGTCCATGGAAGGACGCATGACGGTTTGTAATATGAGCATTGAAATGGGCGCACGCGGTGGTATGATTGCACCAGATGAAACCACTTTCAATTATATCAAAGGACGAAAATTTGCGCCAAAAGGAACGGATTTTGATACCAAAGTTGCCTATTGGAAAACGCTACAATCGGACGCTGGTGCGGAATTTGACAAAGAGTACTTTTTTGACGCGGCAGACATTTCACCAATGATTACGTTTGGAACAAATCCGGGCATGGGAATTTCACTAAACGAACACATTCCATCGAAAAATGATGCCAATCTTGAAAAATCATTGCAATACATGAACTTTGAAAAAGGTGCTTCTTTGATTGGACAAAAAGTAAACTATGTCTTTATCGGAAGTTGTACCAATTCACGTATTGAAGATTTTAGAGTGGCGGCAAATTATGTAAAAGGCAAACAAAAAGCACCAAACATCAATGCTTGGTTGGTGCCAGGTTCGCAACTAGTCGTAAAACAAATTGAAGAAGAAGGATTGGACAAAATCTTTGAAGCAGCAGGTTTCAAGCTACGTCAACCAGGCTGCTCTGCATGTTTAGCAATGAACGATGATAAAATTCCTGACGGCGAATACTGTGTTTCTACATCCAACAGAAACTTTGAAGGTCGCCAAGGACAAGGTTCGCGTACGCTATTGGCAAGTCCGTTAGTAGCTGCCGCAACTGCGATTGCAGGAAAAATTGTCGATGTCAATGTTCCAATCTTAGAAGAAGTTTAGTTATGAGTACATTCAACACATTCAAATCAACGGCATATCCATTGCCAGTAGAAAATATAGATACGGATCAAATCATTCCGGCACGTTTTTTAAAAGCGACGAACCGCGAAGGTTTTGGCGAAAACTTATTTAGAGATTGGCGTTTTCGCAAAGACGGAAGCGTGAATTCAGAATTTGTCTTAAATCAAGAAAAATACAGTGGTTCTATTTTGGTGGCAGGACATAATTTTGGTTGCGGATCGAGTCGTGAGCATGCGGCTTGGGCATTGAAAGATTTTGGTTTCAACGTCATTGTTTCTAGTTTTTTTGCTGATATTTTTAAAGGAAATGCCTTGAACAATCATGTATTACCAATTCAAGTTTCTCCTGAATTTTTAACGAAACTTTTACAATCCATTCAAAAAAATCCAAACACACAAATTGAAGTCAATTTAGAAGCACAAACCATTGCTTTTGAAGATGAAAAGGCTTCTTTCGAAATTAATTCATACAAAAAAATGTGCTTGCAAAAAGGATACGACGACATTGACTTTTTGGTCAGTAACTTATCCAAAATTGAAGCATTTGAACAACAACATATATACTAGAAATTAGCTATGAACTTACACATTGCAGTCCTTTCTGGCGATGGAATTGGTCCCGAAGTTACGGAGCAATCTATAAAAATATTAACTGCGATTGCAGAGAAATTCCAACATACATTTACGTTTGAAAACGCACTCGTAGGTGCGATTGCTATTGACGAAACTGAAAATCCGTTGCCACAAAAAACATTAGACTTATGTTTGGAAGCGGATGCGGTTTTATTTGGCGCGATTGGCGATCCGAAATATGATAACAATCCCGAAGCAAAAGTACGTCCCGAGCAAGGATTGTTGGCATTGCGCAAATCGTTGGGATTGTTTGCCAACATTCGTCCCGTAAAAGCGTATGATACTTTATTGGACAAATCGCCACTCAAAAAAGATATCATTAAAAATACAGACATTGCTATTTATCGTGAGTTGACAGGCGGAATTTATTTTGGAGAAAAAACGCTGAGCGACGATGGAACTTCCGCTTCCGATTTGTGTTCGTACAGTAAAGAAGAAATTGAGCGTGTGGCGCATTTGGCATTCAAAGCGGCACAAACAAGACGCAAAAAACTCACCTTAGTAGACAAAGCCAACGTACTAGAAACTTCACGCTTGTGGCGAAAAGTAGTAACCGCGATGGCTTCACAATATCCAGACGTTACACTCGACTTTTTATTTGTAGATAACGCTGCCATGCAAATGGTACTCAATCCAAGCCAATTTGACGTGATTTTGACGGAAAATATGTTTGGCGACATTATTTCGGACGAAGCTAGTGTCATTGGCGGCTCCATTGGATTGTTGGCTTCAGCATCGGTTGGGGAAAAATACGCGCTTTTTGAACCTATTCATGGTTCATATCCACAAGCGACAGGGAAAGGCATTGCCAATCCGATTGCTTCTATCCTATCGGCAGCGATGTTGCTCGATCATTTTGGATTAGCAGAAGAAGCAGAAACAGTTCGCGAAGCGGTAGAACGCGCTATTGATTTGGAGATTTGTACGCCTGACTTGAATGCAAACGGAGGATATTCCACCCAAAACGTAGGAACATTTATTGAAGAATTTATTGAAAATGTAGATGCCTTGCACATCAACTCGGGCAATATTCGAGTTGGACAATCTACTATTATTTAGTGTTTTAGAGTGCTTACATTCCCTTTCGCTGCATACGAAAGGGAATGTTTTCTAGTAAACTTTTATCAAAGTGAAAAAAGATTTTCTATTTTTGTGTAAATAAAAGATTGATAATGAATATTCAAGCAGAAAAAATAGCGTTATTAAAGTTATTGTTAGATACTAACGACCCTGAGATTATTCAATCAATCAAAAAAGTCTTTGAAAAAGAAGAATCCTCTATTTGGGATACTTTAACTAACGAGGAGAAGGAAGAAATAGAGCTAGGAATTGCTAATGTAGAAAATGGGAATGTTGTCGATTATGAATCATTTATAGCAAAATATAGGTAATGAGTAGAGAAGTAAGAATCTCTGAAAATGCCGAAGAAAAACTTAAAGATCTCCTTAATTATCTAATCGAGAATTGGTCAGAAAAAGTGCAATCAAATTTTATAAAAAAACTTGATTCATCTATAAACTTCATTCGCTCTAATCCATTGATGTTTACAGAAATAAAAAAGAATACAAAAATCCATAGGTGTGTAGTCACAAAACAAACAACCTTGTTTTATAAATTTGACGCAAAAGCAATTTATATTATAGCTTTTTTTGACACAAGACAACACCCTTTGAAATTAAGAAAAAGTCTCAAATAGCAAATTAACTTTTAATCTTGAACTTAAATACTATTCTTATCAACAAAAGTATCAGAATTGTTAATGGAA
Organism: Kordia periserrulae; assembly: GCF_003054265.1. Lineage (GTDB taxonomy): Bacteria > Bacteroidota > Bacteroidia > Flavobacteriales > Flavobacteriaceae > Kordia > Kordia periserrulae. The sequence goes on from NZ_QBKT01000007.1 coordinate 108,712, forward strand.
TCCACTGTTTTTCATAGCAATTATAGAATGATTTTAATTATTTTTGACAATTACTAAATGACGACATGGAAACGATTCAGAAAAACTATATTTTCGATTTTGATAGCACGCTGACAAGTGTAGAAGCCTTGGATGTTTTGGCAGAGATTACGTTGGCAAATAATCCTAAAAAAGAGGCGATTATTGATGAAATTCAAGAAATTACAAATTTGGGAATTGACGGTGAAATTTCGTTTACAGAATCGTTGGAGCGACGCATCAAATTATTAAACGCGCACCAATCAAATTTGGAGGAATTGATTTCGAAATTACGCTTGCAAGTATCTTCTTCTATTGAACGAAATAAAGAGTTTTTTGAAAAGTTTTCAGAAGCTATTTATGTGGTTTCTTGCGGATTTAAAGAGTTTATTGATCCAATTGTGGAAGCGTATAATATTCCTGCCAATCGTGTGTATGCCAATACGTTTGTGTTTGATGATGAAGGCTATATTGTTGGGTTTGATGCAGAAAATGTACTTTCACAACACAACGGAAAAATTCAGTGTATTAAAGACATGAATTTGGAAGGCGAAATTCAAGTCATCGGTGATGGCTACAGTGATTATGTAGCACGTGAAGCTGGTGTGGCAGATAAATTTTTCGCGTTTACGGAAAATGTTGCACGTGAAAAAGCTGTGACCAAAGCAGACCACGTGACGCCAAATTTGGATGAGTTTCTGTTTGTAAATAAATTACCGAGAAACATTTCATATCCAAAAAATAGAATTAAAATTCTTTTACTAGAAAATATTCACTCCGACGCGTTTGACCGTTTGGCAGACGATGGTTTTAGTGTGGAAATGCTCTCGCACAGTCTTTCTGAAGAGGATTTAATCGAAAAAGTAAAAGACATTCATGTATTGGGAATTCGTTCCAAAACACAAGTCACACCAAAAGTCATTGCTGCAGCTAAAAAATTATTGGTAGTTGGCGCATTTTGCATTGGCACCAAGCAAATTGACCTAGAAACCTGCAAAGAACACGGAATTGTGGTGTTTAACGCGCCGTACAGCAATACGCGTTCGGTAGTAGAGTTAGCAATTGGAGAAATCATCATGCTCATGCGAAGCGTGTTTCCAAGAAGTACCGAATTGCACAACGGACAGTGGAATAAAACCGCGAAAGGCTCACGAGAAGTACGTGGAAAAAACTTGGGAATTGTCGGGTATGGAAATATCGGAAAGCAATTGTCAGTGTTAGCCGAAGCGATGGGAATGAAAGTGTATTATCATGATATTGAAGACAAACTCGCGCTTGGAAACGCCCAAAAATGCAATTCGTTAAAAGAGTTATTGGCGATTTCTGACGTGGTTTCATTACACGTAGATGACAATGCCGCAAACAAAAACTTCTTTGGCGCAGCACAATTCGCACAAATGAAAGATGGTGCGTTGTTAGTCAATCTGGCAAGAGGTTTTGTGGTAGATATTGAAGCCTTAAAAGCGGCACTAGAAAGCGGGAAAATTGCAGGTGCTGCGGTAGATGTATATCCTGTGGAGCCTAGAGCTAACGGAGCGTTTGAAACTCCGCTGAAAGGATTAGACAACGTAATTTTGACGCCGCATGTGGGCGGAAGTACCGAAGAAGCACAACGCGATATTGCCGATTTCGTTCCGAACAAAATCATGGCATATATCAACTCAGGAAATACGGTGGATGCTGTCAATTTTCCGAATATTCGCTTGCCGCGACAAACCAATGCACATCGTTTCTTGCACATTCACAAAAACGTGCCTGGAATCATGGCGAAAGTCAACAAAGTACTGGCAAAATACGAATTGAACGTTACGGGACAATATTTATCAACCGATAGTAAAGTAGGTTATGTAATTGTAGATGTAGATAAAGAATACAATAAAAAAGTAACTTCCGCTTTAAAAAATATTGAAAACACGATTAAGTTTAGAGTTTTATATTAAACATCTTTTTATTGTAAATTTATAGATGTATCATTGATATAACTAAAAAAAGCTATCTTCAATAAGATAGCTTTTGTTTTTTAGCGTTAATCTCCTTCGTTCTCTTGATCATCATCTAGCCAAGGATTGTAACCGCCTTTAATTTCATGTAATTCTTGAGTACTCACTTCTTTAAGCAAAGTGGTTTGTAAAGTGCTGTTTTTGTGTTCCATACTGTTCATTTTTAATTAATTGATATCATAAAGAAACTAAAAAAACCGTTTTAAATAAAAAATAGTTCACTCTTTTTATCCGTTAGATAGCTTTTTTAACATAATGTAAACATTTGCAGTTGAAATTTATATGTGGTAAAGTTAACTTTTGAAACTTGATATCTAAGGTAAGCATCGTATCTTTACAAAGTAATAGCAACACGAGGCAATTTTACAAACTCCTCGAAATTAAAAAAACACTCTTGAAAGCACCAGAAAACGATACATTTTACTACTCGCCATTTGAAGAACGACTCAACGTGATTTCGCATGCTATTGGCGTAATTTTAGGAATTGTGGCATTGGTGTTTTTGGTGATTCATGCGTCACAAAACGGTTCTGCTTCACATGTTGTCAGCTTTAGTATTTATGGCACAAGTATTATTGTATTGTATTTAGCTTCTACTTTATATCATTTGGCAAAAAAACCCAAAGCTCGGAAACAGTTACGAATTTTTGATCACGCTGCAATTTATGTATTAATCGCTGGAACATACACACCTTTCACCTTAGTTACGATAGAAGGTGCAATGGGCTGGACAGTTTTTGGACTTGTGTGGGGATTTGCCTTGGTAGGCATCATATTAAAACTCTTCTATACAGGACGATTTGATAAGCTTTCTACAGCAATGTACGTGTGTATGGGCTGGATGATTGTCATTGCCATGAAACCATTAATTGATAATCTTTCAAGTGATGGTTTATTTTGGTTATTTGCGGGCGGCGTTGCCTACACCATTGGTGCGGTATTGTACAGTATTCAAAAATTACCTTTGAATCATGCAATTTTTCATCTCTTTGTGTTGCTGGGAAGCATATTTCACTTTGTGAGTGTGTATTTGTATGTGTTGCCAACTGCTTAATTGGATTCTTTAATGAAGCAACTCCTCTATGCCAAAATTCTCGTTATATTCTTCCATGCATTTATAGTTATTGTAGGCGGACATGGATATGGCATTATGGGAATGTTGGATATTCTTTTTCCTATGTATCTCCTTACGGGAGAATTGCAATTTAATTACGATACTATTCTAATTTTTATAGCTGTGCTCTGCTCGTTTTTTGGAAAAATACTGCTTCTTTCAAGTATATTCTTCAAGCATACCTCAAAAACACAACGGCGTACCATTGTTGGAGTTTTATTATTGTTAGTATCGTATATAAATGTTGTTTTGGTAAGTGAGGAAGACATCAAGATTTTATCAATACTCTCGGGAATTCCTTTTTTGTTTTTGATGGTGCAAATTTTTTATTTGGTATTTCTATCAAAAACTTCCAAGTAAACATTTTCTTTTTTTGTGATAGTTATATGGTTGAAGGACTTTTTACGCTGCAAGATACTTTTGCAACTGTCCGAAAGCTTGTTGCATGTCTGCAGGAACATTTCAAACGCGTTGGAAAGCTTGTTACACGTCTGCAGGAACATTTCAAACGCGTTGGAAAGCTTGTTGCACGTCTGCAGGAACGTTTCCAATGCGTCGGAAAGCTTCTCGCACGTCTGCAGGAACGTTTCCAAACTTCCCGAAACCCTGTTGCAGGTCTGCGAGACGCTTTTGTAAGTTCCCGAAAGCTTGTCGCATTGCTGCGAGAAGGTTTCGGGAAGCTTTTTATTGCGAATTTCTCAAAATCGATTGTTTTAGGGTATACTGTAGAGCTCCTAATCTTGTTGTTTTACAGGAAATCGCATTGTGTATATGTTGGTTTTGTTTTACATTTATAGAAATAATAGGAGGTTTTTAATGTTAAGTCCTGTTATAGCATACGTTAGCTAACATAGAATATGGAATTTCAATTAGCCAATTTTAAAGGAAAGGTTGACGAGGTTATCGGCAAACAGATTAGCTATCTTAAAGTCCTGGGAGAAAATAAGGAAGCATGTTTTATCCCAATAATTTTTTGGTTGAAGACCGCAGACAATAAATGCCACCGATTCTTTATTGATGCTTGGATGCTACATTGGGCGGAATACTCTATAACTGAAATGGAAGAATTGATTGATGAAGATTTAGAAGAACATGATTCATTTGTTGTGCATGACTTGATGTCGAGTTTTGATTTAAAAGATAAAATGATTGACAATGTTGAAATGAATTACATTAAACTATCTGAACAACTAGTTGGAAAACTCCTAATTGAAATTGCCAACAAAGGAACTATCGAGATTTTAGATTATGGAGACAAAAAAGAACAAGAATTGAAAATAAAAATTGGCTAACAAGGTGTAATTATCCATGTCTTACGACCGCTTCGCCATGGTAATTAAACGAATTGTTGACAATAATCTGAATGAGCAAAGAACAAATCAAAAAAGAGTTTCATGAAAATTTCATAGAATTAAGAAAAATACTTAACTCTTGGGAATTAATTCCTAATGCACCAAAAGATGAATTTGATGGACTTAATCATCAAATATTGAGCAATCTTTACAAAGGTGCTGACTTGGAAAAAATAATTCGTGTTTTGGAAAGTGAATTATCTATTACCTATGGACTTTATATCGATGAGTTTGAAGCTGATGAAATTGCATCTGAAATAATCGAATGGTGGAATTTTAAAACTTGCAAATAGAATTTAATGATTATTAATTCAGAATCTAAAATAAATATCCCTACCATAAAACCCACCAAAACATACCTGCAAGGAAAATCGGTTTTTGTTGTATCGCTGATGGTGATTGTTATAACGGCGCTGACTGTGTATTTTTCAGGAGTCCATTACAATCGTAGCATCACGACTAACTTTTATATTTCATTAGGAATTATTGCCGTAGCACTTTTCGTGTTTTTGAGTTACGGACTCTACAAAGGCATCGAAATTGAGGATGATTATCCTACCCTAAAAGGATTCGATTTTAAAAAAAGCATCAAAGAAAAATTTTCTTCGGGCGATTTTGTTTCGGGTGCTGGAGATGTGTCAGGTGACGGAATTAGTGGCATTATCTTTTCACTTGTGCTGTGGATTGTTTTTTCAATAGTCCTAACCTTTCTTTTGATTGTGCTACAAACTGTCGTTTGGTTTTCCATTTTATTAATATTAGCCATGTTGTATTGGGTGTTTTTTAGAGCGATGCGTTTGGTATTTTCCAAAGGTGCAGAAACTATTCGCAATGTCCAGAAGTCTATTATCTATGCCTTTGTTTATACAACTTTATATATTGGTTGGCTGTTTGGAATTGTATATTTGACAACACTTTTTAAATAAATTATCACATGCAACCACGCATAACTATCATCGGATTAGGCGTAGAAAATCTAAAAGCCGCTACAACCTTTTACCAAGAAAAATTTGGCTGGAAATTAACGCCTTCCAGCAACGAACATATTTCCTTTTTTCAGTTAAATGGTGTGCTACTTTCGCTATATCCGCGAGAAAAATTAGCAGAAGATGCAAACGTAACTCATGAAGGAACTGGATTTAAAGGCTTTACACTCGCATACAACACACGCTCCAAAGAAGAAGTTGATGAAATTTTTGCCGATTTAACTCAAAAAAATGTGAAAATCATCAAACAACCTGAACAGGTATTTTGGGGTGGTTATAGCGGTTATGTTGCCGATTTGGATGATAATTTATGGGAAATCGCTTATAATCCTTTTATGGAATTGGATGCAGAAGGAAATGTGATAAAATAATTACAACCGCAACAACAAATTCGGATCTGGACAATTTTCTTGATAAAACACTACATCTTTTTGCGAAGCTACACCCGGATAATCACCTGAATACTGTTGTATGTCTTTGATGATTTGAAAGTGTAAATGCGGTGCGTAATCTCCGTTAATACTTGCATCACCTAAGGTTGCGATTTGTTCACCTTTTCTGAAAACGTCTCCAATTTGTAGGTTTTCGATAGAAGCCAAACTCAAATGACCGTATAAGGTGTAAAATTCAACTGTATTGATTATATGCTTTAAAATAATGGTCGGACCGTAATCGCCAAAATTGGTGTTGTTTTGAAAACTATGTACTTCACCTTCAAGCGGAGCATAAATGGGCGTTTCAGCAGCAATCCACAAATCCAATCCTAAGTGAATATTACGTTCGGTTTCAGGGTTTTGCTGATTGAAATAATCGCTTCTGTTGTAAATACCACGTTTTTCCAAATAACCGCCGTACGCTACTTTTCCTTCATTCATCGCAATGTGACGATTAATATACTCGCCTAATTTGGAAGCTGAAGACACATCCACTTCTTTCAAAGCTGCATTCGTCACCGATAAATCCAACGGAACATACGCAGACTTTGGAATGTTTCTGTCTAACACAGACAACGATTTGTTTCCTAAATCTGTTAACAATTGCTGAAAAGAGGTCATTTTTACGAGATTTTATTTCAAAAATACAGCATTTCTACCCAAAAAAGAAAGTCTAAATTCCTAACTCCAGAATCTTGATTCTTGAATCCCGCCTCCTGAATCTTGATTCAAAAAAACCTACCAATTCATCTCCGCCATTTGCGCTCTTGCCTTTTCTTGTGAATGGATGCTCTTTTCATCCGTAGGAACGTACTTATTTTTCTGTTTCGCGTCAATAATTCTGGCTTTTACCGAATCGTTTAATTGCCATTCGACAAATGTTCGCAGTTGTTGGTGCATGTCTTTGTCTAAAATTGGCGTAATGACTTCAATACGATGGTCTAAATTTCGCGTCATCCAATCGGCAGAACCAATGAATAGTTTTTCGTTGCCACCATTGGCAAAAATATACACACGCGCATGCTCTAAAAACTGTCCCAACACACTTTTGACACGAATGTGTTCACTTTGCCCTTCAATACCAGGCACCAAACAGCAAATTCCACGAATCACTAAGTCAATTTGCACGCCTGCGTTGTTGGCTTCGTACAGCGCTTCAATCATACGTTTGTCTTGCAAACTGTTCAATTTTAATGTGATATACGCTTCTTTTCCAGCTTTCGCATTTTTTATTTCTTCGTCTACTAATGCTAAAAAAGTACTTCGTGTGGTAAATGGAGAAATCAATAGTTTTTTTGTTTTTGGAATGATGATTTCACGCTCCAATACTTGAAATACTTGCGCCAATTCGGACGTGATTTTTTCACGCTTGGTCATCAAGCAGAAATCTGTATAAACGGTAGCTGTTTTTTCGTTAAAATTTCCCGTGCCAATATAGCCGTAATGCACCGATTGATTGTTTTCCAAACGCTCAATACAAAGCACTTTGGAATGCACTTTAATGCCTGGATAACTGTAGATGACTTTTGCACCGTTTTCTTCTAAAATCTTTCCCCATTTGATGTTATTTTGCTCGTCAAAACGCGCTTTGGTTTCCATAAAAACCGTGACTTCTTTACCATTTTTCGTTGCTTCAATCAACGCATTGGTCACACGTGATTCTTTCGCAATGCGGTACAAGGTAATTTTAACCTTAGTCACCTGATCATCTGCGGCAGCTTCTTCCAGCAATTCCGACACATGCTCGTACGATTCATACGGAAAATAGAGCAATCGGTCTTTGTCAGTAATAGCTTCAAACATGCTATCATACGCAAGCAATGCTTTGTTGCGCGCTGGCGCTATTTCTGGCAATGTCAACTCTTTACCTGTCGGATTTGGAAAGCCAAAAAAGTCTTTAAAATTATGATACATGCCGCCCAAAACAACATCCGTATCGTTGACGTTCAATTCATCTTTTAATTCATCCAGCAAATCGTCGGAAGCCGCTTTGTCAATCAACATGCGTGTCACTTGTCCTGTAATGCGATTGCTGAGTGAATTTTTAATTTTTTCTAGCAAATTACCTGAATATTCGTTTTCAATATACAATTCGGCATCACGGGAAACTTTGAGCGAATGAAAAGTCGTATCAGGATATATTTCTGTAAAATGATGTTTTAAAATATCGTCTACAAACGTAATGTAATGCAAGTCATTTTCCGCAGGAAACACCACAAATCGTCCCGCATCCACAGGCACTTTAAACACTACTAATTCCCCGTTGTGAAGCGCTGCCAAATAGGATTTTTCATTCTCAATAAAAAGTTCTTCGCGATTTTCAGTATTGATTTGAAGTGTCAAATTTGACGCTAAATTTTCTTCAAAATAGGTTTTAGCAAATTGTTGCTGACTTTCTGAAAACTGTGTATAATTTAGCAACAAAACACCTTCTTTCTCTAGTTCGGGAATGATGTTTTCTCTAAAAATACGACCAAATTCTTCTTGTTGCGAATGGACTTCTTTTTTGATTTTTCGAAGTAATTTATTTGGCTTTGTGATTAATTTTTTACGTAAGTTTTTCTCCAAGGTTTTGATTTGACGAATGGCAGACACGCGCACTTTAAAAAATTCGTCCAAATTGGAAGAAAATATTGCCAAAAACTTGATGCGTTCGTACAACGGATTTCGCGTATCGGCAGCTTCTTGCAACACGCGATGATTGAAACGCAACCACGATAGATCTCTATTGTAAAATTTGGTTGAAGTCAAGGACATTCTTAGACGTTTTGGTGTAAATTAAAAAGCGAAAATAGCTATTATTTTGCGCATTGAACATATTTTTAAAACAGGCTTAACAATATGGTAATAAACCATTTGAAAAATTTCAAGAATTGTCTTTGAAACAGCTCAAAAATCTTTAAACATGACATAAATCATATATTGCCTGCTGCTAGATACCTACTTTTGAACTATAACAAAATAGGTATGTGCAATTTAGTAAACAAATATAATGTAGCAGGACCACGCTATACAAGTTATCCCACAGTTCCGTATTGGAATATGGAAACGTTTTCCGTGAATCATTGGAAAGATTCCGTTCAAAAATCATTCAACGAAAGTAACAACACCGAAGGCATTAGTTTGTACATCCATTTGCCTTTTTGCGAGAGTTTATGCACGTTTTGCGGATGCAATAAACGCATTACCAAACGTCATGAAGTAGAGAAACCCTATATTAAAACCTTGTTGAAAGAATGGGCGTTGTATTGTGAATTGTTTGGCGCGAAACCAACGATTAAAGAAATTCATTTAGGCGGCGGTACACCTACGTTTTTTTCACCAGAAAATCTACAACTACTGATGGAAGGCATTTTATGTCACGCCAACATAGCTGAAGGACATGAATTTAGCTTTGAAGGACATCCCAATAATACCACAGAAGCGCACTTGCAAACATTGTACAATCTCGGATTTAGACGCGTGTGTTTTGGTGTCCAAGATTATAACGAAACCGTTCAAAAAGCAATTCACAGAGTACAACCTTTTGAAAATGTACAACGCGTTACCGAACTCGCAAAAACCATTGGTTATACGTCTGTGGGACATGATATTATTTTTGGATTGCCGTTTCAAACCACAGCACATGTGCAAGAAACTATTGCTAAAACAACACTTTTAAAACCAGATAGAATTGCGTTTTATAGTTACGCACACGTTCCGTGGATTAAAGGAAATGGGCAACGCGGATATAAAAACGAAGATTTGCCAACAGCAGAGGAAAAAACAGCACAGTACAATTTGGGAAAACAATTGTTGCAAGAAGCTGATTATACCGATATCGGAATGGATCATTTTGCGTTGGCAACTGATGCTTTGTACACGTCTATGATTGAACATCGTTTGCATCGAAATTTTATGGGCTACACAGCTCAAAAAACACAACTCATGATTGGTTTGGGCGTATCTTCTATTGGCGATAGTTGGTATGGATTTGCGCAGAATGTGAAGAATTTAGAAACCTATCATCATTTGGTGAATGAAGGCATGCTTCCACTCGGAAAAGGACATATTTTAAGTGAAGAAGATTTGGTAGTTCGCAAGCATATTCTTAACTTAATGTGTAACTTTAAAACTTCATGGACGGCAGAAACGACACAAATACCTGAATTGGCAAACATTGCTGAAAAATTAGCCGAATTTGAACGTGACGAACTAATTCAACTAAAAAATAATACCCTTAGCATTACCAAAAAAGGAAAGCCATTTGTGCGCAATATTTGCATGGCGTTTGATGTATTATTGCAACGAAAAAAGCCAGAAACACAATTGTTTTCCATGACTATTTAACTCTTAAACTTCTAAAATTATGATACAAAAAATTATTGTTCCGATAGATTTTTCAAAACATTCTGAATATGCCCTCGAAGCTGCGGCAACCTTAGCACAAAAACACAATGCAGAAATTTTAGCCTTGCACATGTTAGAATTGTCCAACGCGCTTATTTCAGAAACGGATAATTCCAAACAAGCAGAAGCAGTGTTCTACTTGAAATTGGCAGAGCAAAAGTTTATGGATTTCTTGGACAAACCTTTTTTAAAAGACGTAAAAGTCACGCCAATTGTCAAGCATTTTAAAGTATTTAAAGAAGTAAACGAGGTGGCAGAAGAACACAATGCAGATTTGATTGTGATGGGCTCACACGGAACTAGCGGATTTAAAGAATTATTCGTAGGATCAAACACGGAAAAGGTGGTACGTTATGCCGAAATTCCTGTGTTGGTGATAAAACATCATCCAATTTTGACCGATTTTGAAAAAGTAGTTTTCGCGTGCGATTTTTCTCGTGAAGCTATCAAACCATATATTAACGCGTCGCATTTATTCAAATCGCTTGGCGCGAAATTACACTTGGTATACGTCAATTTACCAGGCACAGGATTTAGCAGTTCTACCGAAATGGAAACCAAAGTAAGTGACTTTTTAAAGACCGCTGACGGAAATTTAGACAATTTAGAAAATGTGTATTACGTCAACGATTATTCCATTGAGCAAGGTGTCTTAAACTTCGCCAACAACAAAGGAGCCGATTTAATTGCGGTAGCTACGCACGGACGTAAAGGCTTAGCACATTTCTTTGAAGGAAGTATTTCGGAAGACATTGCCAATCATTCCGCATTGCCTGTGATGACATTTAAAATATAGCTGATTTTTGAAGAAAATTATGTAGTAATCGTAAAGCAGAAAATCTTTTAAGGTTTCCTGCTTTTTTTGTGTCAAAATTTACAGCAACTATTTTCCAATCTCCCAACACTTAATCACTTCATAATAGGGTATTTACACCTATTGTCATTCCTTATACTATCTACTATATTTACAATGATGTCAAAAACGGAAAACAATGAAAAATATAAGAGTTAGAAAAAGTGTTTACAAATTAACCGATAAAGAAATCCTTGCGATACGAACTGCTTTTGATGAAATTTATGAAGACTCACTACAAGAATATGTTGCATTTTCAGATATACTTGTCAACTACGGGCATGCTACCGCAAATGATATGGATTTTTTAACTTGGAACAGAGCCTTTTTTTTAAGCTTCGAAAAGTTTTTACTCACCAAGAATCCAAACTTGTTTCTACCGTATTGGAATTACACTAGTGCCAAAGCCATTAGCGAAGGATTGCCAAAGTTATTTTCAGAACCTACTTATTTTATTAATGATGGAAAAGAGGAAAAAGCAAACCCTTTATATTGTGGTGAAACTACGCAAAAACTTCGCACATACAGAACAAATAATAACGCAGACACCACACTATTAGCCACCGCAAGAAAACGATCAAAAATAGCCTTTGAAGCTACTAATTATGTAGACTTCAATAAACTTATTTGGACAATGGATGCTACCGCACACGTATGGATTGGTGGGACCATGACAGCTTTATCTGCTGCCACTGTTGATCCGTTATTTTGGTTTGTTCATTGTAATCTTGATCGATGTTGGTGGAAATTTCAGAAAAACAAAGAGGTCAACGATACAATTCCAGCATCAGTTTTGATGGCACCATTGACACCTTTTACAAATAACAATAAAGAGCAACTCTTTGGCAAAGATGTCATCCATACAAGAGCGTTAGGGTATACATATCCAAGTAAAAAACAAAAATAGCCTACACAGCCGAAAGCATTTTTACAGATTCATTAAAATTCTTCAAGGATGCACCACAAACAAAGGTCGCTTTAAGGTCTTGCTAATTGCGGTTGTGGAAGAATGCTTGAATAAACGCTCAAAGACGGATTCTTTCTGTACAATCAATCCTATCATGTCGATTTCGTGCATTTGTACATACGTAGCTTTTACATAATCTAGCGGAACGTTTTCAACAACGTGATAGGTATAATCAACGTCTTTACAGTGTTTCATTAAAAACGATTCGTCATAACGATTGCCCGAAAATCCTTTTTCATACACACGAACAACATGCGCGTGCATGGTGCGATGTTTGGCAACTGCCAGCAGTTTTTGAAAAGCATCACTTTCTATATCATCTTTCGCATCTAGCGGAATTAAAATGTGTTTTGGACGGTGAAATTTCACGTCTTCCGGAATGACCAATGTATTGCAATTGATTCTTCGAATGATACTGAGTGTGTGACTTCCAAAGAGAATTTCAGCAGCATTAGAAACACCATTAAAACCCGCTATGAGCAAGTCAATACTTTTTTCTTCAATAACTTTATGTGTCGCGTCAATAAAGCTATTGTAATCTAAAATAACTTCAAAAGTATGGTGTTCGTACGCCGAGCTTTCCAATTCATCTTGCAGTTTTTGCAAACGTTCTTTTTCTGCTTTTAGCACACTTTCATATACATTAGCAGTGGCGGAAGACATTAAATCATCGAGTGTAAAACTTCCCGATTTGTGTATGTGCATCACATAAAAACAACAAGCTTGATCTTTTAGAAAGTTGGTAGCATATTGTATCGCATTGCGCGAACATGTTGAGAAATCGGTTAACACTAAGATATTTTTCATCTGGTACAGCTTTTTAATGCCTTCCGCTACTGCGTCAGTAATTTTTAAAATTGATCCAAAAGATAATTAATTAAATCGGTAGTTGTCAAAATTCCGACTAATTTTCCATCGTCTACTACAGGCAACGCGTGAAATTCTTTTTGTGCTAAAATTTCCGCTGCTTCTTTAATGGTTGTATACGAATTGACACTTACCAAGTTTTTTGCCATGACTTGCTCAATAGTAAACATATTGTACACAATGGTTTCTACAGATTCTTCGTCTTCAAAAGCGGCATCGGCAAAACTGATACGAAGTAAATCGGTGTAACTCAACATTCCCTTAATTTCATCGCCGCTCACTACAGGAATGTGACGAATGTTATTCGCTTTAAACAAACGCTCTGCAGTTTCTAAATTGTCTGTATGATTTAACGTAATGACATTAGTCGTCATAATTGTCGATACTGGTGTTCTTTTTTTCATCTTATTTGTGTTTAAAATTCTATCATAAAGGTAGCCACAAAGTGAACAAACGACTATGATATTTATCATATTACAAGCTAAAATATAATGGTATTTTTAAGCTATCAACACCTTATAAATTATGGGATCACAATTAGTTAAAGCAATTGATTCAGACGAATTGCAGAAGGAATTTACCAAACAATTATTGTACGATATCGAAGCCTTGTCTACCATGATTGAAAATGACGATTTTGAACAAGGAATTCAACGTATTGGTGCCGAACAAGAAGTGTGTATTGTAGACGATTTTTACAGACCTTCGTTTAACGCCTTGGAAATTTTACAAGAAATTGACGATGCACATTTTACAACAGAATTAGGGTTGTTCAACATAGAAGCCAATTTGGATCCTATTGTTTTAAACGACAATTGCTTTTCGCAACTTGAACACGATTTAACTTCCTTGATGGCGAAAGCACAAAAAGCAGCAGCAAAAATCAAAAATAACAAAATTGTCCTCGCAGGCATTTTACCAACGTTTAACCGGAGTGATTTGGTGTTTGAAAACATGACGCCACACAAACGCTATAAAACGCTGAATGATATTTTAAAAAGAATTAAAGGAAACGACTTTAAACTGCAAATTAGAGGTGTTGACGAACTTATTTTGCATCATGAATCTATTTTATTTGAAGCGTGTAACACAAGCTTTCAAGTGCATTTACAAATTGGTTTAAATGAAATTATTGACAAATATAACTGGTCGCAAGCCATTGCCGGACCTATCTTATCTGCCATGACGAATGCGCCTATGTTGTTGGGAAAAGAATTGTGGAGCGAAACACGCATCGCACTTTTTCAACAGAGTATTGACTTGCGAAATACATCGCACTTATTGCGAGAACAAAAACCGCGAGTTTCCTTTGGAAATGACTGGGCACGAAATTCTATTTTAGAACTCTTTACAGACGACATTACACGTTATAAAGCATTGGTTACAACCGAATTTGAAGGAAACTCTATGGACGATTTGGCAAACGGCATCAAACCGAAATTGAAAGCGCTTAATTTACACAACGGAACTTTATACAAATGGAATAGAGTCTGTTACGGTGTGGCTAAAAACGTAGCGCATTTACGAATTGAAAATCGTTACATTCCCGCAGGTCCAAGTATCAAAGACGAAATTGCCAATGCACTATTTTGGGTAGGTGTAATGCAAGGAATGCCAAACGACTGCAAGAATATTTGGGAAAAAATGGATTTTAAAGATGCACGCGGCAACTTTATCAAAGCAGCTCGTACAGGAATTGACACGTACTTTAATTGGTTTGGTGAAGGAATTTCTGCAAAAGAATTGATTCTAACAAAATTGATTACGATGGCAAAAGAAGGATTGAAAAAATCGAACGTAAGTGATGCTGATAGCGATTATTATTTGAATATTATTGCTGAACGCATCCAAAAAAATACGACAGGAAGCAAGTGGCAAGTCCGCAGTTCAAGAAAATTAAAAGAAGAAGTTTCTTCTGAAGAAGCAAACATTTTACTAACACATCATCTATATAAAAATCAACAAAAAAACATCCCTGTCCACGAGTGGGAATTGGCGTCAACGCTTTGCGAAGAAGAAATTTATTCGCGCAACAAAGTGTATAAAGTGATGACGAAAGAAGTATATGTTGTTAATGAAAATGATTTGATGTTATTGATTGAAAAAATTATGCAGTGGAAAAATATTCATCACATTCCGGTTGTTAATGCTGATAATAAAATTGTCGGTATTGTGTCTAGCAATAATTTGGATAAAAAGCTGTCGCAAGATGCTTTTGTAAAAGATGTGATGCAATCGAATATTGTTACAGGAACTCCTGAAATGACCATTGCAGAAGCAGAAGAACTCATGTCATTACATACTATTGCGTGTTTGCCTATTTTAGACAATGATTATTTAGTGGGAATTTTCACAAAGAATGATCTTTTAAAAATTCAGAAGAACAATTAATTCAACTTTGGAACTAGAAACATGCAAGATGCTTTTTTAGAGTTAGATCGTATTATTTACAAACAAATCAATCTGGAAGCTACTACAACCTTGATTTTTATTGGCGGCATTCACGGTAATGAACCTGCGGGAATTCTTGGTTTGCATCGCGTTATTGAAACGATTCGCAATCACGACTTAACATTGCAAGGAAACTTTTATGTCTTAGCGGGAAATTTGAATGCGATTCAAAAAAATATTCGGTATGAAAACACGGACCTCAACCGATTGTGGACGCATGAAAATATTCAAAAAATAACTACTAAAACTACGTTCAATTCGCAAGAAGAAAAAGAATTAGCAGAATTATATCAGTGTATTAACAACATTTTAAACACACATTCAGGAACATTTATTTTTATAGATTTACATACAACCTCATCAAAAACGATTCCTTTTGTCACGATTAGCGATTCGTTAAAAAACAGAAAATTTGTGTCCAATTTTCAATTGCCCATCATTTTAGGAATTGAAGAATACCTTGACGGACCTTTATTGACCTACATCAACGAATTTGGTCACATCGCTTTAGGATTCGAAGCAGGACAACACGAAGATTCTGAAGCCATAAAAAATTGCGAAAGCTTTATTTGGCAAGTACTCATCACTGCCAAAGCAGTATCTAAAAATGCAGTAGCGCAATTGAACCTAAGCTTGAATGGCTTTCAAAAATTAGACACGAATGCTAATTTTTACGAAATCAGTTATCGTTATCAATTGGACAAAGAGGAAAATTTTACCATGAAACCTGGCTTTGTCAATTTTGATACGATTCAAAAATCAGAAGTATTGGCAATTAGCAATGAAAAAGCTGTAAAAGCGAGTGTTAGCGGAAAAATATTTATGCCTTTATATCAAAAAAAAGGCGATGATGGTTTTTTTATTATTACTAAAATTTCAATGTTTTGGCTGAAACTTTCTAGCAGTATTCGAAAATTGCGATTACACCATATTTTACGAATGTTACCTGGCGTGCGACAAGATAAATTAAATAGCAACGCCTTATTCGTCAATCCTAAAATTGCTGCTTTTTTAACAACAAAGATTTTCCATTTGTTTGGCTATCGAAAAAAAGTACTCAAAGCGAATCAATGGTATTTTATCAAAAGAGATTAGTGACAATTCATCGTATTGGTCACCATGCCTGCGTTGGGTTTTGGAGAAATGTACGGAATGCCCAAACCTAAGCCGCGAAGAATAAATAACATTCCAATAATGACCACAAATACAGGAATTGCTTTCTGAATGCGACGTTTGATAGAAGTATTCAAGAATTTTCCAATGTAGATTGCGGTTGTCATTAGCGGAATGGTTCCCAAGCCAAAAAAGAGCATGTAGATACTTCCTTGCCACATACTTCCTGTAGCCACAGCACCAAAAACCGCCATGTAGACCAATCCGCAAGGTAAAAAACCGTTTAAAAATCCGATGGTAAAAAAGGTATCTAAGGTTTTCTTTTTAAACTGTTTTCCCAAACTCGATTTCACGTTAGAGATGAGTCTATATATAGGTTTTGAAAAGTTGTACTTATTAAAAGTTTTGTACGGAATGAGAATCACCACAATCATCAAAATACCAATGGCAATGGACAGTCGTTGTTGCATCCCGAAGATGTACAGACTTTTTCCGAGCAGTCCAAAAATGAATCCAATCGTTGCATACGACAGCAAGCGACCTGCGTGATACAGCAAAATTTGCGCTACTTTTTTATAGGTATTTGAGCGATCAACAGGCAACATAAAAGCAATAGGACCGCACATTCCCACACAGTGAAAACTTCCTAATAACCCTAATATAAAACCTGCGTATAACATCTTTTAATTACTTTCTTTTTGTCATTGTCATTCCACACTTGATGCGGAATCTACTTTAAACTTATTGGATTCCTGCCTTACTTCGACAAGCCCAGTAAAAACTTCAGGAATGACACACCATACCTAATCTAATATCGAATTTGTTTTTTGAATAAATATTCTGTCGTACCATCGCTCCAATCAATTCTAATGTTCCAACGACCACCCAACAAACGACTGTCAGGTATGAGCAATGTGTGATGAGACAACGAAATAGGCATTTCGAAATCAAATTGTTTGTTTGATGGTCGATATAGGAACACTTTTCCTTGTATGCTGTTGCTATTTATTGCTTTTGGAAATTGAATTTCAATGCCCGATTTGGTATGCGTTAAGCGAACATTTTCCGCTAGTTTTTGTGCATTGCGCTCTTTGTTAATATCCGATTGATATTTCAATTCAGCTTCATAATAATTGTCTGTCACCAAGTCGTGATCGTACTTTTCTTGCACATTCATATTGATTACGAAATACATGATAAAACTGATAAACGCTACAAACGCGATGACAATTCCTGTTCCCCAATTTATTTTCATTTGTTCTATTTTTTTTTTGGCATTTCCACCATTTTAGATGGTGGTCGGGCTTTTGGCAGTCGCTTTTGTTCGTCATGCTGAACTTGATTCAGCATCTCTCAAAGAGCTCCAACAATGCCGCAATCCCTAATGCAGTTTCCTATTTATATTGTTTCAAAGTTGTTCTCGATACAACAAATCTTCGATTTGCCACTCGAACTGACGTATTTTGTTAGATTCAGGAGTCAGGATTCTAGAATCAGGACAAACCCAACACCCAAAACCTAACACCCAACACCTAATTATAACTCGACGGTCCCATGAAATTTACGGTTGCGGTTTCTATTAGTTTTTCTTCGCTGTACACGTCAATTGTGAGTTTTTTTCTTCCGTTTTCAATTTCATCTTCAGGAATTTCAATAAAGAGCGTTCCTTCTGCAATTCCTTGTTTTGGGATGATGAATTCATTGGTTGTAGACACCAATTTGATGGTTCCAGGCACTTTTCGAATTCTGAATTGTACATGCGGAATTTCCTCCGTGGTTTTGTTGACTACTTTGTACGTAAACACATTGCTGATGATGTTGTTTGCCTTCTTTTCGTATAACTGTCCGCGCAATCGTAAAATATTAGCTTCTACATCGTTTCGCAATAGCAACATTCCAATTAATACAGCGATTAAAATTCCTAAAACTGCAGTATATCCTTTTAACCGTGGTGTAAACTTGAATTTTTCTTTCTTTTCAATATTTGCTTCACTTGCATAGCGAATCAATCCTTTTGGCAAATTGACTTTTTCCATGATGGTATCACATTCGTCAATACACGCGGTACAGTTAACACATTCCAATTGTGTTCCGTTTCGAATGTCAATTCCCGTAGGACATACATGTACACATTGTAAGCAGTCAATACAATCGCCAAAACCAAGTTCGGCTCTGTCTTCGTTTTTGCGGAATTTTTTACGTCCGTTTTCACCTTCTCCGCGTTTATGGTCGTACGCAACTACAATCGATTTGTCATCTAATAATACACCTTGCAATCTTCCGTAAGGACACGCAATGATGCATACTTGCTCGCGAAACCATGCAAAGACAAAGTAAAATACAGCTGTGAAAATGAGCAACGGAAATAAGGTTCCTAAGTGCTTTTGCGGTCCGTCTAAAATATCTTGAATGAGTTCATCGCTCCCAATTAAATACGCTAAAAACACATTCGCAATAATGAAGGAAATCAACAGAAATACAGACCATTTTAAGATTCTTTTTTTGATTTTTTCTGCGTCCCATGCTTGTTTGTCTAAGCGCATTTGTTTTCCACGATCGCCTTCAATCCAGTATTCAATGCGTCGAAAGACCATTTCCATGAAAATGGTTTGCGGACAAATCCAACCACAAAATATACGTCCAAATGCCACCGTAAATAGCGTCACAAATATGACTCCGATAATCATGGAGATAACCACCATGTGAAAATCTTGTGGCCAAAACGGAAATCCGAAGATATTGAAACGGCGTTCTAATACGTTGAACAGTAAAAACTGGTTCCCGTTAATTTTGACAAAAGGAGCAGCAAATAGAAAGAGTAACAGGATATAACTAACAATTTTGCGCCACTCATAATATTTGCCGCTTGGCTTTTTTGGATACACCCAAGCACGTTTCCCTTCTTCATTGATAGTTCCGATAGAATCTCTGAATTTTTCGTTTTCTGGTGTTTCCACAATCTTTGTATTTACAGATTATTTTATTTCTTCTTTTTCTAATTGAATGGTATCAATAACTTTGATAGTATCAATCAACTTTTCACCTTTTACATGGTCTTCTGGCACTACCCAAATTTCTCCTTCTGCTGGCTTTGCATTGGGTCCAGGTGTGGTTCCTTGAAACGTGAGCACATAACTAGCTACTTGCTGAATTTGTGATGCTTTGAGCCCTTTTCGTGTCCAAGATTCCATTCCTTTTCCTGGTCGTCCACCTTGTGAAATGGTTTTGAATACATTTTTGATGCCGCCACCTAAAATCCAGTATTCATCAGTTAGGTTGGCTCCAATTCCTCCGCCACCATCGATTCTATGGCAAGACACACAGTTTTTGACAAAAATTTGTTTTCCTGCACTGATGTCAGAAGCGTCTGTGAGTAATTCAATTGCGTCAAAATCGATGACTTCTTTATCTTTATTGAGCGCATTGTATCTGTCAATTTTCACTTGTGCTTCTGCGTATTGTTGCTCAAGTTCAACAAGTTGTCCGTCACCATCAAACACATGGTATTTTAACATATAAATCACCCCAAAAATGATGGTTGCGTAGAATCCGTACAACCACCAAGGTGGTAAGTTGTTGTCCAATTCTTTGATACCGTCGTAGTTGTGGTCGAGAATAATTTCTCCTTCTTCTTCCACAGGTTTGGAATCGACAAGCTTATGATATATTTTCTTAAGTTTTGTGAACTTTGGCTTTTTTGCTTTGTTTTCCAGGTAGCGTTCTTTTCCTTTTTCATCCAAGCTATTGAATAGAACATTTTCAACAGCTGCCACAATTCCTTCTATAGCAATTAAGAAAAGTAACACTAGCAATAGGAACAGCATTATCATAGGGTTTTCTATAAATGCTGGTCTGTCGCCAGATTCGATGAACAATTCGATTCCTATCATAATTAGGAAAAAGACGACGAGTACGCGTACCCAAGATGGAATGGTATTTTTCATGGCGTTTGGTTATTTTCAGAGTTATCTAATGGTATATTGCTCACCTTTGTGATGTATTCTTTTTTGGCAGTCAAAACCCACCAAAACAACACCACAAAAAAGGTAAAGAAGATGACTAGGGAAATTAGCGGGTAAATTTCAATACCCGTGATGGTTTCCATATGATTTTTTACAAATTTCAACATGATGATTACTTTTTAGTTTGTGATGCTACTTCTTTTGAATCTTTGACTTGTATGTCTGTTCCCAATCGTTGTAAGTAAGCAATAAGCGCTACAATTTCACGATCTTTGATTTCAATAAATTCTCTTCCGTCTTTCGCAGCTTCTGCTCTTCCTTTTTTAAACGATGCTAATAAGTCAGGATCTTGTTTTAGATTTTCAACAATTCCCAAAGCTTGTTCGTCCATGTATTGCAAGGCATCTGCAATTTCTTGTTCTGTATAAGGAACCCCAAGCGTGACCATAGCGCGCATTTTGTCTTGTGTTCCTGATTTGTCAAGTTCACTTCGAATTAACCAAGGATACGATGGCATGATAGAGTTTTGCTCAATCCCTCTTGGGTTGTACATATGTTTGTAATGCCACGCATCATTTTTTCGCAAAGCATCTGTTCCTTCACGGTGTAAGTCGGGTCCTGTACGTTTACTTCCCCAAAGGAATGGATGGTCGTACACAAACTCTCCAGCTTTTGAGTATTCTCCATAGCGTTCTACTTCACTTCTAAACGGACGTACCATTTGTGAGTGACAACCCACACAACCTTCTCGTATGTAAATGTCTCTTCCTTCCAACTCAAGTGGTGTGTATGGTTTTACTTCCGTGATGGTTGGAATGTTGGAATCAATCATAATGGTAGGTACTATTTGCACAATTCCTCCAATTAGAATAGCAATCGTAGCATAGATAGTTAGTTTGATTGGTTTGCGCTCCAACCATGTGTGCCATCCTTCTCCTTTTACACGTCTTTTAGAAACACGTTGCAACGCTGGTGCTTCCGCTAATTCGTCAGTTACTTTATTTCTAGACCTAGCGATGGTAACAACAATATTGTATGCTAGTAATAACATTCCGATGATGTATAATGTCCCTCCAATCGCACGCATCCAATACATTGGAATGATTTCTGAAACCGTTTCAATGAAGTTTGGATATAGTAAGTCTTCTCCACTTGGCTCAAATTGTTTCCACATAAATGCTTGTGTAAATCCTGCTACGTACATTGGCAATGCGTACATTACAATTCCCAAGGTTCCAATCCAGAAGTGTGCATTTGCCAAACCTCTTGAATATAGTTTTGTTTTGAATAGTCGCGGTACTAACCAATACACCATACCAAAGGTTAGGAATCCGTTCCAAGCTAATGCTCCTACGTGAACGTGCGCAATAATCCAATCGGTAAAGTGTGCAATGGCATTTACATTTTTCAACGAAAGCATTGGTCCTTCAAACGTTGCCATACCATATCCAGTAATCGCAACTACCATAAATTTCAACACAGGATCGGTTCGTACTTTATCCCACGCACCACGTAAGGTGAGCAATCCGTTGATCATTCCTCCCCAAGAAGGCATGATTAACATTACAGAGAAGGCAACTCCTAAGTTTTGTGCCCATTCTGGCAATGCTGTATATAATAAGTGGTGTGGTCCTGCCCAGATATAGATAAAGATTAATGACCAAAAGTGTACAATGGATAATCTATACGAATAAATAGGTCTGTTGGCTGCTTTTGGCACAAAGTAGTACATCAATCCTAAAAATGGTGTGGTAAGGAAAAAGGCAACCGCGTTATGTCCGTACCACCATTGCACTAAGGCATCTTGCACACCTGCATACACTGAGTAACTTTTTAATGCACTTACAGGTAATTCCAAACTATTAAAGATGTGCAATACCGCAACGGTGACAAACGTTGCCAAGTAGAACCAAATAGCAACGTATAAGTGACGTTGTCTTCTTTTTAAAATGGTCCAAATCATGTTGACACCAAAGGCAACCCAAATTAAAGCGATTGCAATGTCAAAAGGCCATTCGAGTTCTGCATATTCTTTGGATGTGGTGTATCCTAACGGTAATGTTATGGCAGCTCCTACTATGATAAGTTGCCATCCCCAAAAGTTGACTTTACTTAAAAAGTCGCTAGCCATTCTCGCTTTTAATAAACGTTGCAGTGAGTAATAGACTCCTGCAAAAATGGCGTTTCCTACAAAGGCAAAAATCACGGCGTTGGTGTGCAATGGACGTAAACGACCAAAACTTAGCCAAGAAATTCCTTCTCCCATCGTTGGAAACATAAATAAGAATGCCAATAACAATCCTACTAACATTCCTACAATACCCCAAACTATGGTTGCATAGATGAAGTTTCTAACGATTTTATTATCGTAATAAAATTGTTGCATTTCCATAATAAACTATTTATTTGTCTTATTAGTTAGTTTAATTTTTGATTTTTCTTTCACCAATTCATCCTCAAATAGCATGCGCACCGACGGCGTATAACTATCGTCAAATTGTCCGTTTTTTACCGCCATGATAAAGGCGACAAAGAAGAGTATTGCGACCACAATACTAATGGTTAGTAAAACATATATAACACTCATACCTATTGAAGTTATGATTCAAAAGTACTGTGACACGTGTTGCCAAAAAATGACTTTTGTCATGTTTAGATTTTTTTTTGAAGTTGAACTCGAATTTGAACTCGAAATTGATTGTTATGTATGCTAAATTTACCTCACTCCTAGATTTGTTAGCATGTCATTTCTGCCTGCGCAGAAATCCAATTTGTATCTTAAGTTTTTCTTGGCTTTACTGAAAACAATCAATGAAATCGTCTTGATTCCTGATTCCTGATTCCTGATTCCTGATTCCTGATTCCAAAAATCTTATTTTTTTACTGTAACTTTCTTCCTAAAAACGTTGTACAAACCGTCGTAAATACTACAATACTGATAGAACTCAACGGCATTAAAATAGCAGCAATAACAGGCGATAGTTGTCCTGTGACTGCAAAGTACAATCCGATGGTATTGTAGATGAACGAGAGTACAAAACTCCATTTGATGATTTTAATGGCAGATTTGGAAGCATTCATAAATTTGTCGAGTTGATTGAATTTGGAAGCATCCAAAATAGCGTCGCAGGCAGGCGAAAACACATTTACATTTTCTGAAAGTGCAATTCCCACGTCACTTTGCGCAAGTGCTCCTGCGTCGTTCAATCCGTCACCGACCATGAGTACTTTAGCGCCTTCTTTTTGATGATAGGCTATATATTCAAGCTTGTCATGTGGTTTCTGATTGAAGATGAGTTTTGTTTTTGCCGGCAATAGTTTTTTCAAGTTTTCGCGTTCGCCTTCGTTATCTCCCGAAAGGATTGCCAAATCAAAGTTCTTTTTTAAGTTATTAAAGAGTTTTGAAAGTCCTTTTCGGTAACTGTTATAGAAGGTATATTTTCCTTTATACGAATTATTTGCACTGATGTGAACCGTTGTATTGAGCACTTTTGCCTCTTCTTGATGCCCTACAAAAGTTGCCGCACCAACTTTGATATTGTTGTTGTGATAGCTCGCCGTCATGCCTTTTCCAACGTGTTCTTCGAAGGAATCAAGCGTTACGATATTTTGTTCGTCTAAAATATTGTACAACGTTCTACTCAACGGATGATTGGAACCGCGCAAGGTACTTTTGAGCAATGCTGATTCTTCCATAGTTAATTGTTCTCCTTCGTAATTTGCGGTACTTTTTTTGTTGGATGTAATCGTTCCAGTTTTGTCAAAAATAATGGTGTTGATATGCGCTAATTGTTCTAAAATACTCGCGTTTTTTACATAAAATTTTAGCTTTCCAAAGATTCGTAATAGGTTTCCAAAGGTAAATGGCGCAGCTAAGGCAATCGCGCACGGACAGGCAATAATTAAAACTGCCGTAAAAACATTCATGGCTTTGGAAGCATCCACAATTAACCAAAAAGAGGTTGCTATGATTGCAATGGTCAATACTGTAACCGTGAAATGTTTACTGATTTTATTGGTGAGATTGGTGAAGCTTTCTTCTTTGTTTTTTTCGAACACATCATTGCTCCACAATTGTGTGAGGTAACTTTGCTCTACCGATTTGATGGCTTCTATTTCGATGATTCCTGAGGTTTGTTTTCCGCCAGCAAATAGGTTGTCGCCCGATTGTTTTTGCACCGTTTCCGATTCGCCCGTGACAAAACTGTAATCAATCGCGGCATTTCCATTGATGAGGATTCCGTCAACGGGAATCAATTCTTCGTTTCGAATGAGCAAACGATCCCCTTTTTTGATATCGTAGACTTGAATAGGCGTTTCTTTTCCTTTCAAAATTTTGGTAACCGCAATTGGAAAGTACGATTTGTAATCGCGCTCAAAAGACAGGAATGAGTATGTTTTTTGCTGGAAAAATTTCCCTAGTAATAGAAAAAAGACCAATCCCGTAAGGCTATCAAAAAATCCTGAACCCAAATCAAACATGATTTCCACAGAGCTTCTCACGAATAAGACTAAAATTCCCAACGCAATAGGCACATCAATGTTTAAGATTTTTGCACGCAGTCCTTTAAAAGCAGAGATGAAATAATCTTGCGCCGCATAAAAAACTACAGGAAGCGAAAAGGCAAACATCAGCCAACGAAAGACCACTTTGTATTGTTCAATCCAAAAACCACTGACTTGAAAATATTCAGGAAACGAAAGAAACATCACGTTTCCAAAGGCAAAACCAGCAATACCTAGTTTGTAAATTAGCGAGCGATTGACGTTGCGATTTCCCGTTGTATAATCTTCCAAACTGATGTACGGTTCGTAACCAATTCTGCTTAACAACAACACCGCTTCTTTGAGGGAAAAGTTGCTGGCATCGTAGGTGATACGTACCGTTTTTTTGCCAAAATTCACCTGCGAATCTGTGATTTCAGTCTTGAGTTTGTGCAAGTTTTCTAAAATCCAAATACAGGAGCTGCAATGAATGTGCGGAATGTATAAGGTTACTATTTGCTTGCTATCATCGTTAAATTCCAATAATTTATCAATGATGTTTTGCTGTGTTAAAAAGTCGTATTTCCCTGCTATTTCTTTTGGCGTAGCGCCTGGCGCGGTTTCTAAATCGTAATAGCACGCCAAATCGTTTTCTGAAAATAGTTCGTAGACTGTTTTGCATCCGTAACAACAAAAAGATTTTTCGTCGTGTTGAATAATTTCGTCACAGACATCACCACAGTGAAAACATGTAGTTTCGTTCATAATATTGCTCATTTACCTGTAACAAAGGTTGCAAACGATTCCGATTTAAAATATGATATTTGTCATAGTTTAAGTACCTTTATCAACACCTAATTTTCCACTATGAGCAATTGTGAACAGTGTATTGTACGACAGTTTAATTCTTTGAAATCGTTGACCAAAGATGAGCTGATTCGGATTTCTGGATGTAAAACTTCGAAAACGATTAAAAAAGGACAGTTGATTTTTGACGAAGGTGAAAATGTGAATGGCGTGTATTGCATTCGCGAAGGTATTTGTAAGTTGACTAAATTGAGTGCGAATGGACGCGATCAAATTGTAAAACTGGTGGTAAAAGGTGATTTGATGGGACAACGCTCGTTGGTGAGTGAAGAAGTGACGAATTTAAGTGCGACGGCGCTGAGTGAGATGGAAGTGTGTTTTATTCCGAAGCATGAAATCATGAAAGATTTACAGGGAAATTCTAACTTTTCGTTGGATGTTTTGCAACACATGGCAAAGGATTTGCGAGAAGCGGATAATGTGATTGTAAACATGGCGCAAAAATCGGTACGACAACGTTTGGCAGAAGCGTTATTGTATATACATCGTACTTTTGGCACAACAGACGAAGGCATGTTGCGCGTGATTCTTTCGCGAGAAGATTACGCCAATATTGTAGGAACGGCAACAGAATCGATCATTCGAATTTTATCGCAGTTTAAAAAAGATGATTTAATCACCACAAAAGGCAAACAGATTAAAATTGAAGATTTGGAAGCTTTGGGAAGAATAGAATAGCTTCGACAAGCTCAGCTACATTTTTTCAACAAGCTCAGCTACATTTTTTCAACAAGCTCGGCTACATTTTTTCGACAAGCTCAGCTACATTTCTCAACAAACTCAGCTACATTTCTCAACAAGCTCAGCTACATTTTTCCAACAAGCTCAACTACATTTTCTCGACAGGCTCAGCTACTTTTTTTCGACAGACTCAGCTACATTTTTCAACAAGCTCAGCTACATTTTTTCAAAAGGCTCAGCTATATTTTTTCGACAGGCTCAACTACATTTTTTCGACAAGCTTAGCTATACTTTTTGATTTGACTTGCTGATTTTTGAATAAATTTTTGTTGATTTTCAGTCGACTAGCTTTCGTTTTCAATCTTTTCGTTACCTTTAGTCCGACCAACATAACCGTAAATCAATCAGTATGGAAGCTGTCCAAAAGCAAAAACTAAAAGAAATCATCATCATTATTGTAGTCATTATTATTTTGACAGCTATCGGAATTTTCTTTTTACGCAAACACGCTAATCAACAAGGAAAAGAATTGATGAGTTCTATGGATGAAGTGAGTCGTATTTATGAGGAAGAAGGGATTAAAAATTGTGTCAATCTTACGGAAGCTCAATCCAAGCGATTGTTTATTTTAAATAAAAGTTTACAGAAATATAAAGAGCAACACGAGATTACGTTTTTAAAGTTATACACCTATCATTTTACCTCAACAACGCTGTTTTTATTTTTCTCCATCCTTTCTGCGTTGACCATTTTTGTGATTACACAAGAAGGTTGGAAAGGAACTGCACAAACGGTAAAAGTATTGTTTTTAGTCTTTACCGCACTTTCGTCTTTTTTCGGCTTGTCGGCAAGCACATTTGACCAAGAAACGAGCATTCACCGAAACGGAAAAGCGTATATCAATTACGATAATTTACAGAAAACGTTGGGAAATTTTTGTGCAACAGGCATGACGATTTCGGGCGATTCTATCTCGTTTAATCAATTGCATTCAGAAATCATGAGAAAAGCTACGGAGCTTCATGATTTTTATTTAGAGTTTGATGAGCAGAGTTTGGATACAAAAGGTATTTTTAATTTGACAAAAGAGGAAAAAGAAGAGCCTTCTAACGAATAAAGATATGCTGTATTTGATAAAACAGATACCATACACTTGCTAAACTAAATGCACTATTTATAAAAAAAGAAATCTCAGAAAAAGCATTTTTTCTGAGATTTCAACAGTAAAGACTATGTATTTGGTGTTTTTAAAACACGTAATTACTTTTTCTTTTTAGCCTGCGATACTAAAGAAGGGCCTTTTTTATTGGATTTTGTTACCACAGCTTTTGCTTTCGCATCTCTAGTGGCTTTCTTTTTAGCTTTTAATGCTTCTGCCTTTTTCTTTGCATCGTTTGATTTGCTAATTTTTGCTACTCCCATTGTATAATCCTTTTAATTGTTGGTTTAAATAATTTTTGTTTCAATTGTAATCTTATGACACCAAAAAATAAAAAGGTCACCTCAAAAAATCATTTTTTTGAAATTTATTTTAAGCCAAGTTATTTATCTAATTATCAATTGATTAGTTTGCGTTTTAATTTGAACAAAAGTACTTTCTGTTATAATTTTCTTGGTGATGATTTCTCAAAACTTTATCTTTTTTGCGTAAATTGAATTCAGAGTGAAGTCGCGCGTTATGAAAAGAATACTCGTCTTATTTAGTGCAACTCTCGGCAAAGACAAAAAGTCATTATCGGATGAAGCATTGGTACAATTGATTGTTGAAACGAACGATCCTGCGCTTTTTGGAATTTTGTATGATCGGTATGGGAAAAAAATTTACAACAAATGCTACAGTTTTGTAAAAGACAAGGACGAAACCCAAGATTTGACCCAAGATATTTTTCTAAAACTATTCATGCAACTTCACAAATACCAAGGACGCGCAAAGTTTTCAACATGGTTGTATTCGTTTACGTATAACTTTTTAGTCAATTATAAAAAAAGAGATACGAGCAAAAAACTGGGCGAACGCTGGGAAAATTTAAACAAAAATGAAAAACACGTAACGCAAGTTGAAGATGTAGAAGATGAAGATGTTTTTGAGTTGAAAGTCTCAGGGTTGGAAAAAGCAATTGACCTTATTGACCCCGCAGATAAAGCGTTATTACTACTCAAATATCAAGATGATGTTTCTGTGAAAGATTTACAAAACCTTTTACATATTAATGAAAGTGCTGTAAAAATGCGTTTGAAAAGAGCGCGTATCAAACTGATTTCAGTATATCAAAAACTACAAGAAAATGAGTGAGCAAAATCCTTTTAAAGAAATAGAACCTGAAATAAAACTTCCCGAAAAATTAAAAGAAGACATTCTTCAAGAAATCAAGGAAATTGTAGAAGAACAACAAGATAATGATGCTTCTACAACTACTTCTAACTAACCTTTTGAGTTTTACCAAGTGACGCAATCTTGTATTTCGTGTCTTATCATTGTAATGATTAATTTGAAATACATGAAGCATCACAATCCTTTTAAATGTATAGGAAAACCATTAAAAGAAGTCCCAAAAAACCTAAAAGAAGTAGTCATGACTAAAATTAGCTCTTCTATGACTTCGGTTGACGCTTCTTTACAAGCGAATGGTGAAGAAAATCCTCCTAAATAATACCGCAACAAACCTTTACATACTTCTTGATTCCATCCTTCATTTTCTATTTCATATTTTCAAAATACCTTAGATTAAAAAAAGTGACCTTACTACCATTTTGGTGTCTTACTACTGTAATCAATCTAATTTTTAATGCGTATGACACGTGTAGTATATCTAGAAAAACAGACTCCTGAAAATGTATTAATTACAAAAAATTCCAATCTTGAGGTAGCACTAGCGCATCTTTTTTATGCAATGGCAATGGGAGATAAAGCGATTACTCGCGATGAGAAATTAAAAATTGCTTCGTGCACACACAAAATTTGGAATGAATCGACTGCTGGAAAAGAAACGGATGACGTCATTTCGAAAACGCTTAAAGAGCTAATCGCAAGAAACGTAGAAGCACAAAAGGCGTTTTTAGTATTCTCAGAATTCTTCTATAAAAATCGAAAACTTTTTGAGAATTCATTCAAGTCGCAAATCAACGCTACGTGCAATGCAATTGGAGTAAAAAAAGGCAAACGCTCTAAAATGGAGTTGATTTTCATATCCAAACTCAATTCCTTTTTTAATCCGCCAGAAGATCTTACACCGTTGAGTTTTTACAAAGATGAAGATTAAAATTGTGACGTTAACAGCATTTTGATGTCCTATTAATTGCCTTAAAAAAGCATTGAATTTAAAACCCTATAAACAACAAAACTTTTAACTTGAAAACCATGAAAAAATTAAAATTAGTACCGTTATTTCTTTTTGCCTTTTTAGTAAGCTCTTATACGTGTATCGCACAGGAAACAGAAGAAGAAGTTGAAGAAGCGGTTGAAGAAATAGAAGTAGAGGAAGAACCTGCTGTAATTACGGCTACGTACACTAGCATGGAAGGTACCTCTTTTGTATTTACCTACATTGATGAAGATGGCGAAGAAAGTGAAATTACTTTTGAAAAAATGGCTCCTGATGTGAAAAAAGCATTCAATTTGGCTGATAAATCACTTTTAGGGAAGAAATTCAAAATCACGTACACTACCGAAAATATTACAGATGACGACGATGAAGACATGTTGGTCAGTATTCGTGTCATCATTGCTATGGAAAAATTATAGTCAAAAATATTTCCATTCTAAAATTTCGAGAATTCATTGAAAGGAGAAAGCCGTTTCACTCTATGTTGAAACGGCTTTTCTCGTGATAGTATTCAAAAAAAAGAGACTGATTCTACCCAAAACCAGCCTCTTCACAGATGAGCAATAGACTCCCAAATCTATCTGCCTAACATTAAAATTTCGTTTACCAATACTTCGGTTACATACTTTTTTTCACCTTCCTCAGTTTCATACGAACGATTCGTAAGTTTTCCTTCAATGGCGATTTCTTTTCCTTTGAGTAAATATTTTTCCACAATTTCAGCCGTTTTATTCCATGCGATGAGGTTGTGCCAATACGTGTTCTCTACTTTATCACCTTGTGCGTTTTTATAAGTTTCATTTGTCGCGAGTGAAAACTTTGCAATCTTTTTACCATCTTCTAAATTGATGATTTCTGGGTCGTTTCCTAAGTTTCCGATTAACTGTACTTTGTTGCGTAATGTGTTCATAATGTATATGATTTAAAAATTATTATTTGTGTTTGCGTTAAAATCGTTGTGATGATTCAACAGTGCAAATATGAAACGACTTGCAAATTTTATTCGGTTACAACGCACTTACTTTCGTTTACAAATATTTGTAGTCGTTTGTAAATGGATAAAATTTACTATCTTAGTCGTTTAGAAGTTTACCATGAACATTCACTTAGAAACCGAGCGACTCATCATCCGAGACCTTACCATACAAGACCTCGACGGAATGTTTGCGCTGGATTCCAATCCCGAAGTACACCGCTATTTAGGTAATAAACCTATCAAAGAGAAAGCGGAAGCATTAAACTATATTAACGATGTACAAAAGCAATATAAAGAACGTGGAATCGGACGTTGGGCAGTAGAATTAAAAGATTCTGGCGAATTCATAGGTTGGTGTGGCTTGCGATTGTACAATGATTATACGTTTAACAATCACAGCAATTTTTACGATATCGGCTATCGTTTACTGCCAAAATTTTGGGGAAAAGGATATGCCACCGAAGCTTCAAAAGCATGTTTACAATATGCTTGGAATGTGCTAAAACTGGATACCATTTATGGAATCACAGAAATCGAAAATGAAGCGTCGCATCGTATTTTGTTGAAAATTGGACTTAACTATGTGGAAGATTTCTATTATGAAGCTGAAAATATGCAACTGCGTTGGTATGAACTCAAAAATCCAAATTGATGATGGAAAAAAAATGTTTAGAATGTGGCGATTCGTTCAAAGGTCGCGTCGATAAAAAGTTTTGCAGCGATTATTGCAGAAACGCGTATAACAACCGACTGAATAAAGACGGGAAAAATCTTATTCGAAATATCAACAATCGCTTGCGTAAAAATTGGCGTATTTTGGAAGAACTCAATACAAGCGGAAAAACCAAAACCACCAAAGCCAAACTCATTGAAAAAGGATTCGATTTTACCTATTTTACGTCAATATATGTAACAAAATCAAATTCTACCTACTATTATGTGTACGACCAAGGCTATTTAGCGTTGGACAACGATTTTTATTTGTTGGTGAAAAAGAATGCATGACAAACCTATCTTTATTTAAATGAGTTATTTATGGAAAACTATTCAGAATATATAATTCCAGCAATTCTTGTAGTTGCTGTGATTCTAATCATTGTCATCAGTTATTATTATAGTCCAAAATCCAGAATCATGCGTCAGCTCAAAAAAGTACGACGCAAACCTATTCATAGTGTGCGTGAAAACGAATATGTCAAAATCGTGGGAAAGGCAAAAAATAAAACTTCCGTTACACCACTTTCTGCTCCATTAAGCAAGCGTCCGTGCGTTTACTATCATGTAAAAGTGGAAAAGAAAGGTGATAAAAGTTGGCATACAATTATTGATGATATTTTGTTTCAAGACTTCTATATTCAAACTACTTCAGAAAGTGCATTGGTTGAATTGAATCTTACGCGAAAAAAACAAAAATTAGTTCATTTAGTTGCCGACCACAATGCTAAATCTGGGTTTTTAAAAGATGCAGATAATACACTTGAACAATATTTACAGCAACACAATAAAAAAAGCACCAACTTTTTGGGACTCAATAGAACATTGCGTTATACCGAACGTATTATTGAAATTGACGAAGAAATCGCAGTCATGGGTATTGGAAAATGGAAAACAATAGACACACCATTAGACAGTTATTCCGATTCCCGAATAGTAACCTTATCGGGAACAGAAAAACAAAAATTACTGGTGACTGACGAACCGAAAGCAATGGAGCCTGTAAGACGAAAATTATAAGTTATACCATTTTAGGGTTGAATTGGGATTACTTCCAACTCTGTCCTTTCAACTTCATCGCAGCTTTTAAAATGTCTTTTTGACTAATTTGACCGACTAACCTGCCATTTTCAACAATAGGAAAACGACGTATTTTAGATTGAATAAACTTATCAGCGGCATCAAAAATATTCATGTCTCCATCAATCGTTTCTACATTTTTTGCCATGTGCGCTTCTATTTTGTTATGCTCAAATGGCATATTGTAATAACGACTGTCCGAAATTTGCTTGATGCAATCTCCTTCCGAAATAATACCTACCAATTCATTCTGATCATTGACCACAGGACCACCCGAAATTTTATGCTGAATCAGTTTTTGAATGACTTCCTCAACCGTTTGTTCGGGTTTAAACGTGATTAATTTTCGCGTCATATAATCACTAACTTTAAATGCTTCTGCCTTTGCAGTGCTGCCCGATTGTGCCTTTCGAGCACCTTGAAAACTTTTTACTGCCATGATTTAGGTGTTTTAGATTCTTTTAAAGTTACTCATTTTTAATTAGTTAACCTAAAAAGATACTTTCAAACCTGTTGCAAGCATGTTTTTTACTATTTTTAGGCAACCATTCAACCAATCCAAATGACTACACCCAAAGCACGTTATACATTTTTATCATTTTTAGTACTTGCCGTAGCGGTTTATTATAGCTTTCACAGCGATATGCCGCAAGCACTTTCCGAAGAAAACATTCCTGTAGAAGAATTTTCAACCGTTCGTGCGTTTGCTCATGTAAATGAAATGGCGAAAGAACCACATTACGTGGGCTCCAAAGCACATGCGGAAGTCCGTGCATATATCATTGCCGAACTTGAAAAATTAGGACTGCAACCAAGCGTTCAAGAAGGATTTACGTTAGACAATTCAGGGAATATGTCGAAGCCTAAAAATGTATTGGCGCGAATTCAAGGAAAAAATCCAACAAAAGCTTTATTAGTATTGTCACATTACGATAGTGACCCACATTCAGCTGTTGGCGCTAGCGATGCTGCAAGTGGTGTTGCTACGATTTTGGAAGGAATCCGTGCATTTTTAGCCAAAGGCGAACAACCCGAAAACGATATCATTATTTTATTATCTGACGGAGAAGAACTTGGATTGAATGGTGCCGAATTGTTTGTAAATGAACATCCGTGGGCAAAAGATGTAGGGTTGGTTTTAAACTTTGAAGCTCGTGGAAGTGGCGGACCAGGCATTATGCTTCTCGAAACCAATAACGGAAATGCCAAACTCATCAAAGGATTTCAAAATGCGGGTTTGTCATATCCTGTAGGAAATTCGCTTGCGTATAGCGTCTATAAAATGATGCCGAACGACACAGATTTGACCGTTTTTAGAGAAGATGGCAATACTCAAGGATTTAACTTTGCATTTATTGACGACCATTACGATTATCACACACAAAATGACACGCCTGAAAATTTAGATTTTAATACGTTGACGCATCAAGGAATGTACATGACAACCTTGCTTGACTATTTTTCCAAACAAGATTTAACCCAAATCACAACCGATGATGATTTAATTTATTTCAATACGCCTGTTGGTTTTCACACCTATCCATTTAGCTGGATTATTCCGTCATTAATTCTGATTTTACTATTATTCATCGCAGTACTTGTGTATGGATTTAAAGAAAAAATGCTGTCAACCAAAGGGATTTTTAAAGGTTTTATACCTTTTTTAGTTGCACTTATTGCGAGTTGTGGCGTCACTATTTTAGGTTGGATGTTCATAAAATGGTTATATCCGCATTATAGAGAAATGCTACACGGATTTACGTATAATGGATATACCTATATTCTATTATTTGCCTTTTTATCGTTGGGAATTTCCTTTTATTCCTATCATAAATTCGGGAAAAAAATCACGCCCGCCAATCTAGCCATTGCGCCAGCGTTTATTTGGGTTGTAATTTGTATAGCCTTAGGAATCTATCTAAAAGGCGCGAGTTTCTTTGTGGTTCCTGTAGTATTTATGTTGGTTTCCATATTAATTTTGATTAAACAAAAAAGCTATCCTACAACCATCATTTACACAATTTTAGCCTTGCCTGCCATTTTCATATTAGCGCCATTTATACGATTATTTCCTGTCGGATTGGGCTTGAAAATTTTAGTCGTGGTTCCATTATTGGTGGTGCTGATTTTAGGATTAATCACACCTGTTTTCGGGTTGTACCAACGTAAAAAATGGACAGCATACTTATTTTTTGTATTGACAATTGTTGCCTTTTTTGTGGCGCATTCGCGATCGGATTTTACGGAAGAACGCCAAAAACCAAATAGTTTGGTGTATATTTTAAATGCTGATGCGCAAAAAGCGAGTTGGAACACGTATGATTTGTTTTTGGACGATTGGACGCGAAATTACATCAAAGAAGAGCAAGCTTCCACTTCAGAAGCGGTGATGGATAGCAAATACAAGTCTGCTTTTACGTATACACAAGAAGCGCCTGTAAAACCAATTCCGATGCCGTTGGTAGAGACGCTACAAGATACTACTTACAACAATTTGCGTCATATTCATGTAAAAATCACGCCGCAGCGAATGGTAAATCGCATAGAAGTATTTAGCAATGATACCCAATTTACTGCTGTAAAAGTGAATGGCTTGCCGCTAGAATATCCAAATAACAGATGGAATCGATTGACGAGTTATTATGTGTCAGACAATGAACCGTTAGAACTCGAATGTACCGTAGCGCCAAATGCAAAACCAGAATTGATTTTATATGAAGCCTCTTTTGATTTGCTAGAAAATCCGTTGTTTTCCATCCCGAAAAGGGCCAAAAACATGATGCCAACACCGTTTGTATTAAACGACGCAGTAATTGTGAAGAAGAAGATTGTGCTTTAGATTTTAAAGAAGTATGTTCTCTTGTCACTGAGTAAAGTCTTATTCATATTACGATTCTTATATAACAAGCGTTCCACATAAGAAAGGTTTCACAAGATTGATAATTTACTAAAAATAACACCTTGTAAGGTCGAGCGCAGTCGAGAACATTGGAAAAACTAGCGTTTCAATTAAATCTCGACTGCGCTCGATTTGACATTTTCTGTATATTTTTCAAAATAAATTGCAAGACAAAATAGTTGTATCAAATTCAGAATGATATATTTTGTAATACTTGGACATACACGAGACGTATTCATAAAAAAAACCTGAATGCATACACATTCAGGCTTTTTAGTTTTATAAGAGTTTGGCGTTTACCAAATACGAACTCTTT
Source organism: Kordia periserrulae (assembly GCF_003054265.1). Lineage (GTDB taxonomy): Bacteria > Bacteroidota > Bacteroidia > Flavobacteriales > Flavobacteriaceae > Kordia > Kordia periserrulae. Next base: position 144,559 of record NZ_QBKT01000007.1, read on the forward strand.
CTTCAGGAGCGATGTACATTTTGTCTCCTTCTTTGATATCGAATGCTGTATAAAAAGCATCAATATTTTGTAAAGGCACATATCCTCTGTATTGTCCTGGCGAATGCGTGTCTGTTTTGATACGAGTACGCAATGCTTCTTCGCGCATTTTGGTTCTCCAAACCGTTGCCCATGATATAAAGAAACGTTGTTCTGGTGTGAATCCGTCAATTTTATCTGGACGACCGTTTTCTTTCATGTGACGTTGTAATCCGTCGTATGCACCTAACACACCACCTAAATCTCCAATGTTTTCTCCTAAGGTAAATTTACCGTTGATAAATACATCTGGCAATACTTCAATAGCGCTGTATTGTGCTGCAAGTTTGTCTCCACGCTCTGTAAATTGTTTTAAATCGTCTTCTGTCCACCAGTTTGTCAAGTTTCCATCGGCATCAAAACGTGCTCCAGAATCGTCAAACGCATGTGAAATTTCATGACCAATCACAGCTCCGATTCCACCATAATTCACAGCATCATCCGCTTGATAGTTGTAGAAAGGTGGTTGTAAAATTGCCGCTGGGAATACAATTTCGTTGTTTAGTGGATTGAAATAGGCATTTACCGTTTGTGGCGACATTCCCCATTCTGTTTTGTCAACTGGCTCGTTGATTTTATCCAAGTTTTTCTTGAAGGACCAATTTCCAATTGCCACCATGTTTTCATAGTACGAGTTTCCTTTGTTCACTTCTAAGTTAGAATAATCTTCCCATTTGTCAGGATAACCAATTTTTACAGTAAATTTGTCTAATTTTTCAACTGCTTTTTCTTTGGTTTCTGGACTCATCCAGTCTAACTTCATAATTCTGTCTTTATACGCAGCAATGACATTCATAATCATTTTTTCTGCTTTTTCTTTCGCTTCTGGCGGAAACTTTGCATCTACATACAGTTGTCCAATTGCTTCTCCAACCGTATTGTTAACTGTTGCCAACGCTCTTTCTTTTGGATCGCGTTGTTTTTTTGCTCCGTTTAATTCTTTCGCGTAAAATTCCCAGTTTGCTTTGTCAATTTCAGTCGTCAAATATCCTGTATTGCTGTTTAAGGTTGACCAGCGCATTAAGGTTTTGATATCTTCAATACTTTCGTTTTTTAAGATATCTTGCAACGCCATCATGTATTTTGGCTGTGTTACAATTACCGTGTCAATTGGCTTCATTTCCATATCAGCCATAAACTTTCTCCAATCAATTACTGGAGTCATTTCAGCTAATTGTTCAATAGTTCTTGGATTGTTAAAGTTACGTGCATCTCTACTTTCCACTTTGTCTAAACGCGGTGCTGCAAGTTTTGTTTCTAAGGCTAAAATCGTTTCTGCATCTTTTCTTGCTTTGGTAGGCTCATCCCCTAAAAACTGCAACATACGTGTAATATGATCTACATATTTTTCACGAATTTCTACTGATTTTTCATCTTTCTCCAAGTAATAATCTCTTTCTGGTAAGCCTAAATCGCCCGCACCTACGTATCCAGCATTCATGCTGCTATCGCTTAAATTCGCGAAAGCAGATAATCCCATAAAAGGCGCTGAAATCGTTACAGGGTTTTTCGCTAAAACAGTTTGCATATCCGCAATAGAGTTGATACTTGCAATTTTGTCCAATGCTGGTTGCAACGGCTTGATGCCTGCTTCATTTCTTGCAACGGTATCTAAAATAGAATTGAAAATCATCAAGGCTTTCGCTTGATCGGTATCTTCTGCGTATTTTCCGCTTTTTGTAGCTTCGTCTATAATTTCTAGTACGTCAGCGTCGGTCTTTTTACGCAATACTTGAAATCCTCCCCAAGAAGTTCTATCATCAGGAATTTTAGCCGTTTCCAGCCATTTTCCATTCACATATTTATAAAAATCTTCATTTGGGCTTACAGAAGTGTCCATGTATTCCAGATTGATTCCTGGAACCTGTGCCACTTCTTTTTTTGTATCTTCTTTTTTTTCGCCTGCACACGAAAAAAGAAGTGCACTCGCTGTAAAGCATAATGCAAGTTTTAGAGTGTTAGTCTTCATTTTTTGGTTTTTGTTTAATTTTAGTTTTGAGTATAGTACTTAAAGTAATGCTAATGTTACATAATTATGCAGCATTAACATTTTTTTATGACATTTTATAGTTTCGATTTGACAATGGAGTCGTTTTGTTTTTTTAGTGCCACCACTTCCTTTACATTGTCATTTGGAACTGCAATAGAGAGTACATAATGTGCAATTTTCCACTCATCGCCTACTTTTTTAACAACGCCAGAGCCTCTACACAATTCCATTTGTGTATCAAGCAATTCGTCAAACCAAGCGATATCGCCATATTCAGACACAAAAACATTGCGCTCTAACGCCGTAAAACTCCAAGCTTTTCCTTTGTCAAAATACGGTTTTGAGAAGGCTTTAAATTCGGCATTTTTCCAGTTTTCGGTAGCATCTGTTCCTATGAAAATGGCATCATCGGTCATTTTGGAAAAGTACGCATCAAATTTTGCATCAGCCGCAGCTTTATGCCAAGCATCTAACACCGAATTGATAGCAGTTTTGCTTTGCGCGATGCGAAATTCTTCTACTTTTTGGCGTGCTTTTTCCGTATTACACGAAATACATGCCACTAAAACGATAAATAGGACTAGTTTTTTCAACGTTTATTGGTTTTCTGGGTCTACTTCTTGAAAAGGCTTTTTGGGTACTTCTTCTTTGGTTGCCTTTGGTGTTGGTTTATTTTCTTTTTCAAGTTTTACTTTTTCGGCAGCAGCAATACTATCGGCGGTTTTATATACATCGCCAAGTATTTCTTCAGGCTTCATGTCGCGCGCGGTGGTTTGCTCTATTTGATATAAAATCGCTGCAAACGCTTTGTTCATTTCTACGATTTCTTTTTCAATAGTTTCGTTGGTAACACTGTCGTCAGTAGCATCGTCTTGTAATTTGAGTGCTTTAGTTTTAAGCACTAACAAGCGACTGCGAATTTGCATGACGTCGAATCCTTCAGGGAATTTTTTAGTTTGAAGCGTTTCAATATTCGACGCAAGTTGCCCTAAATCTTCAATAATAGAGAAACGTGTACTTCCGTTGATGAGCTTCATGTTTTCATGAATCGCAGTAAACTCTAGCCAATCTTGCACGAGTTTTTTTTGACTAGGCGTGATGGTTTTTAATTGGTCCTTTGCGGGAATATTTAATTTATTTTTTTCCAAATATTCTTCTTGACTTTGCGTTTGGGCAGTACGCGTCGCTTCTTCCTCTTTCATACAAGCAAAAAGAGTAACACCAATGAGAACAGATAGTATGGTTTTCTTCATGAATTTCAAGCCTGTCAATTTTTGTGACAACAAGAAACAAATATAGGCAGTTTTTTAAGTCTGTATGTATTTTTAACAAAGTTTACCATGCTAAGCCATTGTATTTTATGAATTTATCAAAATTTTGGTGCTTTTCTTTAATTTTTCACATTTACACGTATTAGAATTCTTTATATTTGTCTTCCTATCAGCATTTTTTGGATGAGCACAAAAGTTTTAATTATTGGTGCCTGCGGGCAGATTGGTACAGAGTTGACAACTGCGTTGCGAAAAACGTATGGTTTTTCAAATGTCGTGGCTTCGGATATTCGAAAAAGCGATAACGAAGTTTTTAACCAAGGAGCATTTGAAGTGTTGGATGCACGCGATAAAGATGCAATTAAAGCGTGTGTGGAAAAGTATGCAATTACCGATGTGTATTTGATGGCAGCTTTATTGTCTGCCACTGCTGAAAAACAACCTGATTTTGCTTGGGACTTGAACATGAATTCGTTGTTTCATGTGTTGAATTTGGCAAAGGAAAAAGTCATTCAAAAAGTATTTTGGCCAAGTTCCATTGCGGTTTTTGGTGAAAATTCTCCAAAGAAAAACACACCTCAACATACCATTATGGAGCCTTCTACCGTATATGGCATTAGCAAACTAGCTGGCGAACGTTGGTGTGAATATTACCATAAAAATCACGGTGTAGATGTGCGTAGCATTCGCTATCCTGGATTGATTAGCTGGAAGGCAAATCCTGGTGGTGGCACGACTGATTACGCTGTTGAAATTTTTCATGAAGCCGTTCAAAAAGGTTCGTATACTTGTTTTTTGCGTGAAGATACTTCGCTTCCTATGATGTTTATGGACGATGCCGTTCGCGCTACTATTGACATTATGAATGCAGATGCGGAAAGCGTTAAAGTTCGTTCTTCGTATAATATTGCTGCGTTGAGTTTTACGCCAAAAGAATTGGCAGAAGCCATTCAAGAGTTTATTCCAAATTTTACCATTGCGTACGCACCAGATTCTAGACAAAAGATTGCCGATTCGTGGCCAGAAAGCATTGACGATACTACCGCAACTACCGATTGGAATTGGTCGCATACGTTTGATATGAAAGCGATGGTTTCTGAAATGATTACGAATTTGCAAAGAGAATTGGTGTAAGTTGTTGAAGTTTAATCTTTCAATTTTTAAATCCTTCAATCTTTTAATTTCTAGTGTAGATTTAAGCGCTTTTTTTATCCCTTCTTTTGAATCGAATAAACACAATCATTCCTGAGAGAACTATTCCGCCTAAAAGATAATACCAATACGAGTTTTGGGAGATTTCAATGGGAGTTTCATCGCCCGTAAGCGTCAACGCACTCCAATAATACGGCGATGCTTCGCTGGTATTTTTATGATTTTGGATATAGGCAATTTTTGCTTTTTGTAAAGCTTCCGATTTTGTATCGCCAGCCACCATATTTTTATAGAATTCTTGAATGATTTCCGTACTTGCTTTTTCGTTGATATCCCACAACGAAGAAACGACACTTTTGGCACCTGCATTGAAAAATCCTCTTGCCAAACTCATCACACCTTCTCCTTTTTTGAGTTCTCCATCCGAGGTTTTACACGCACTTAACACGACCAAATCTGCGCGGTTTTTAGTGAAATACAATTCATCAAGCGTTAGTTTTTCGTCATAAAAAGCCACCCAAGGAACCGTATTGTCGATACCGCCGTGTGTGGATAAGTGTATGATTTTGTAGTTGCCATACGCCGATGTGAATTGCGCTTTGCTCGCTTTTTCGTACTGAAAATGAGTTGCATCAAAAATATTAGTTAGTTTTTTGAGTTCTTCAGAACTTGTTGCCAACGTACTAAATTGCTCATTTTTGAAAGTTGTGGGTGCTATTGCAATAAAGTTTTTGTGAATTTCAGTATCATTTTGTCGTGACTGCGCTGCGGAAGACAAGGAATAATTGTACTGAATTTGCGCTTTTTCAATTAGATATTCTTTCCTATCAGTTAGCAACGCTTCAAAAGGAATGTATTGCAACATTCCGTCAGCAATGATGGTAATTTTTTTGTTTTCAATACTCTTTTCTTGTGCAAACGGAATGAGTTGTTGATACAGTTGTTGCGCTACTTTTTCGTACTCTTTTTTATCATCCGTGCTAACAAACGGTTTGGAAACCGCATTTTTATAGGAATTGATGAGATTTTGTAAGACTTCTGTTTTAGGCAGTTGTTGCAATTGAATCTTTTTCGCTGTAATGAGCGTAACAAAACCATTTTCTTTCCCAATAATGTATTGCAAAATGAGTTCGTCGTTTTGTAAATTTTGCTGCACTTCGGAAAGCGCAATAATGTTGATGTTTTTTTTGTATGTATAATATTTTGGATAGTTCGTTTCGAGCGAATCTATAAAAGTGTTGTATTCATTTTTGTAATTGAACACACTGTTTTTTAACGCTTCTATTTGTGTACTATTTGTGTGAGGTGTAGCCTGTATTTCCGATTCAAGCGTTTTGATTTCCTTGATGAGGTTTTGCTCACGAATCAGTACATTTTCTGGTAATTTGGAAAGGCGTTTGGCAGTCGCATCAGTCATGTTTTCGAGCAATAGCATGGCTTTGTTTTTTTCCATGAAGAAGAACGCTTTTTCAGGTTGTTGCAAACGGTAGCATACTTCTACTGCTTTTGGATAGAATGTCGCACTTTTTTTTCGCCAAAATAATTTTGATAAGTCTTCGCGACTTTCCACATAAATAACATCAATTAACTTGTCTGCCAATGTAAATGTTTCTAGTGCGTATTGAAGGTATGTAGTATTATTTTCAGATTCATAAAAAGCAATCCAGCCATTGGCTTTGTCGATTAAATATCCTAAAATATCCAGTTTGTTGGGTGAATATTCAATCGCTTCAAAATTGGGCAATGTTTGATAGTCTAACGTTTCAATTTTTAATGCTTGTGTGATGGCTTTTTGGTACTGAATAAGTGCTTGTTGGTGGTTGTTTTCTAGCTGGTAAATATCCGCTAAATTGTTCGCCATAACTGCATTTAACGCATCGTCATCATCAATATATTTTGAAGCTTCTTGAATATAGGCTTTGCTTTCTTGTATGTTGCCATTGTTTTTGTGAATACTGCTCAAATTCAGCATGCTTCCTGCCATAGCCAATGTATCCTTATTTTCTTTACTGAGCACATACGCATTTTTGTATTTAGAAATTGCGGTATTGTATTCCTTCCGATAATCATAAAAAACACCTAAGTTTAAACTCAACGCAAATTCGTTTCCATAACTTAGGTTTTCTGTTTTTTTGAGTGCTTCAATCGCTTTTTCTAAGTATAAAATTTCGTCAGAATAGCTTTCATCATACAAATTGACTAAAGTTTCTAGTTTGGAAATGTAGGTGAGTAGCAAATCGGCATCACTGTTGAACGATTTTAAAATAAAGATGGATTTGTCATAATTTTGAAACGCTTGTTCGTAATCTCCTAAATCACTGTATATATTTCCTAATTGACGATACACTTTTCCACGTTGCCAATCTTTTTCAGGATATCTTTCTAAGTAAATTTCCACTTCTTTGATAGCTCTATAAAATTGCTGATCTCTGTACAAGAACATAATTTTATTGCGATGGTTTTTCTGCACATCTTCCGTTTGTAGATTCTTGGATAGTTTGGCAATTTCCGTTACTTTTTCTGTTAGTTGAATGGACTTTTTAAGATTTGAAAAGCGCATTTCTTGGATGATGCTGCGATAGGTTTTTATCAATTGAAGGGAATCAATCACAAAGTCTTTTTGTTGTAATAAACTATCTAGCAATTGTTCTTTTTGTTGATGCGATAGGTCTCTTTTTGCAACTTCTTGATGGTACACATCAACGAGGTCTTTTTGCTGTGCGTTCATCACACAAAAAAAAGTTAGAAATAAAGACAGACTATAAAATTTAGCAAACTTCATACGCGCTATAGTCATGAACAAAAACATTCATTTTTTAGGTCAACTACTTCGGGGCAAGCCCACGAAGCATTCAGTAGCAACTATTAAAACATTTCGACGCAAGCGTCGGAGCATTATAAATCTCGATTATCGAGTAAAAGGGTAAAAATCAACGAAAAAGTGCTTTATTTTTTAAGTTTTCTGTACATAAAATTTTACTTTACGCAGAAAACCATAAAGCTTTTTTACAAGTTAAAAAATTAAATAAAAGAGGAGTTGACGAGGCTCCTCTTTTTTATAGTCTAAATGCAAGATTACCTAAACCTAATTTAAACTATGTGCTAATCTGGAATGTGTTTTGAATATTGGATTTCTGACAAGTCTGGATGGTAAATGGAGTTTTGAATGATGGTGTTTTTTAGCATTAGTCCAGTCATTCCATTGGTATGTAAAACGCCTCCATACCCAGAAGTTAATGCTGCAGAATAGGAAGTTCCGCTGATGTAGAACACTTCATTATTGTACGTAAAAGGCAAGTATTCGCCTGGTGCGGCAATGTCTACAGAAATGACACCTCTGTTTGAAAATCCTGCCAAAGCAGTGTTTCCACCAGTTCCGCCATTAAAGCCTGTCATTCCTACGTGTGTATAAATATCTGCATTGTTTCCTTGCGAATTGAGCGCAGATAAAGCTGCTACAGCTACTACATTATCAGATTCATAAGATGATGGAAAATGCGGTACTACGTCGTTATTTTGTCCTGTATTTCCTGCGGAAGTTACTACTAAAATATCGTTTGCTTCTTCAATGAAGTATTGCAATAATTCGCGTTGTTGATACGTCCAGCCAAAACTCATATTAATTACATCCACATCACCTTTGTTGGCAGCATATTGAAAACCACATAAAGCATCAAAATAACTAATATTTCCATGGCGATTGGCTACTTTAACAGGCAAAATTTGATAGCTAACACTTGCCGCATCAAGTTTAGAAGTGATAAGTTTGGTGACAATCGTACCGTGTCTTCCATAGTGGTCATCATACGGATTGTTGTTTTGATCGACGAAATTCCAGCCAAACTCTTCTTGAAAGCCATTTTCGGAACAACCATTTGCTGAACTGTTGTATAAAAATGGACTGACAAAATCAGGATAGTCGTACATAATACCTGTATCTAGTACGGCAACCGTCACGCCTTGATTGACAGCTACACGTTTGAGGATGCCATCGCTAACACTTCCTATGCCTGCAAAATCGATAAATTGGTCTTCTTGTATTTTAATGTTTGGATTGTATTCGGCACCTTCTATTTCTTCATCGGCTTTTGCGGTTACTTTTTTGTCTTCAATATCGCTTCCTGAATCGGAAGTATCGTCTTTTTCGAAAATCCAAAGTTCTAAATTAGGATCGGCACATTCACATTTTTTATAATCAACTACTTGGTATTCAGCTCTTTTTAAGATTTTTTCTGCTTCGGTAGTTCCATCGGGATATAAGATAATAAGCTCGTTTCCGTCACTATCGGTTGTGTTTGAAGCACCGTTTTTTTGTGTGATTGCTGGTTCTTTTGCACTATCAGTTTCTTCACTGTTCAGGGTTTCTTTTTGACAACTTACAAGAGTCATCAAAAGCAAAGCAAAACAATATACTGTTACTTTTTTCATATTTCTTTATAGTTTAAATTAGCAGTAAGATAAATAATAATGATTGGTTTAGGTATGATAAAAATTCCAGTCAATCGAAATTGACTGGAATTCTCTTGCATTATTACTGTTATTTGATAACAACTTTTTTGGTGATGGTTTCAGTGTCTGTAGTAATCACGAAGAAATACATCCCCGGTGTTAGTACAGATTTACCATTCCACGTTAAAATTGTTTTGTTATTTTCTATACGATTTTTATCGAAAGTCTTGATAAGCATTCCGTCAAAACGGTACACATTGAGTGTGAAATTCGTTTTATCTGCTCCTGAAATTTCGATATTCATATGACCGTCGTTTGGATTTGGTGAAATCTTAGCCGATGTTTTCGTGTCTGACGGTGTTGGTTCTGTTGGGAATGATATACAGTCGCTACATGCATAATCTGTCCATATCACTCCTTCTTCTGGACAAACTGTACCGATTCTCCAACTAAAGCATCCTGAGAGATTGATATATGGCAATTGGAAAGAAGTTCCTGAAACATTCCAGTAATTTGGTCCTGATCCTCCGTCCGATCTACAACATCTTGGATCGTCCCAAGTGACTTCAACGATGTAATTACTTACATCAGCTATGGCATTCCAACTTAATATACTTGATCTACAATCATAACGTAAGCCTGTAGTTGCTCCACAAGGTTCAGGACATTCATATATAAATGTATCGGTATATACACATTCGTCCATTCCTTCATTTACTTTTTGAACTACGGTTACAGTATATGTTGTATTAACAGTTCCTAATCGGATATTTTCATCCGTTGCCAATCCATCTCCCCAAACGATACTTTCAAAATCTGTAACTAAATTACCTTGTCCATCAACCACTCGTAAGACTACTAAACCTATTTCACAAGGATCACAATCTTCTTTTTGGTTTTTATCAATATTTTCATTGTACGCATCGATTAACTCCAAGTATTTTTCGTAGTTTTCATTTGGTGTACTTGCGTTCTTAGCTTTTATATTTGATTGTAAGTTAGCTATAAGTTCATCATTTGGACATTCATCTATTTCTATATGAATATCTTCTTCACAACATATTTGCTTGTATGTCATTCTGTAGATGCATCCATCTGGATAGGTAACTGTTAGTTCCCATTCTTCAAAAGGTTCTGCATATACTACATCACTAGAACTGGTATCACCAGAAGAGCTTGACCATGAAAAAGTTACTCCATCAGATAATTGCACATGATTCCCTTGAGCATCTAAAACTCTTATTGGCCATGAATTTAACTCACATACATTTTCTGAAGCGCAGAATTCCCAATATGGCTCTATGTAAGGATTATCATTGCAACAATCACGATCCAATGGTTTTCTTGTTTCTTGCCAAGGACAATTTGCCGTCCATACTCCATGCTTGATGTAATAGAATTTATAAGGATCTAAATTTGTAAATGTTGCCGTAGTGATTCCCAATTGCGTTTCAATAAGAGGAAATATGGTGTTTGCATCACTTGTAGAGCCTTCCACACTTGTTTCATAGAGTCCCCACCATTGACTCGGATCTATATCTTCTGCAGTTACAGTGACATCGTAAACTCCATCATGGCAATAATAATTAACTATAGTAAAGTTTGATGACATTTCACCTTCTAGATAGGTAAATCTTCTTACTTCAGAAACCCATCCACATTCTGGATCGTTTATGGCTAATTTTACTTCGTAAGTAACACCTGCTTGAAATGTTACTGGATTATTCATATCATTTACAAACCGTTCCGTAATATTGATATTTACTGGACTTCCTGTTCTCCACCCACTTGACAATCCAGGACTTGGATCTTGCGCCGACAACCAGCTAAGTGAGTTATCTGCATTTACTCTCCAAATGTCTAAATAATAACTTCCTGTATTAAGGGTTGCGCTTCCGTCTAAAAACACATCTTCACATAAATTGAACTCAGTTTGCTCTACTTGATTTACATCTTCTAAATGAAAATCTACAGAATCTCCTGTTGCATTTTTTACCGTTACCGTATCGGATACAGTAATTGCATTTCCGTCGCAATTTGTATAAACAGCTCTAGCTGTATAGGTAGTTTCGCCTTCTTCTGGACAAACTGTGATATTTGGTGAGTTTCCAATAGATTGCCCCAGACTATTTAACCAAGTGAATTGTACATTTGAAGCTCCATTTGGAGTAAAACGCCATGCTTCACTAGACGCAACCCAGTTTCCTGTATTTCTTCCTGGAGCAACCGTTGCCTGCGTTCCTCCTTGATTTTGAATTCCTAAGACAGCATTTCCATTATTCCAAGTTGTACATTCATTCGTTCTATCTGTCAAATAAATCTCTACTACATTCGTAGTTTCATACATCACAATTTGAGTTGTCATTGTATATTGATTACATTCTGAACTATAGTATGGAATGTTGTTATAATTTACAACCATTGTTCGACATGGAGCAGTTCCAAATACTGTCCAGTTAATGATTCCTGAACCTTCTACAGAAGGATCAATGTCCATATATGGCCCAAAAATAGTGGCTGAAAATAAATTAGGGCTAGGCAATGTATCCGTAAATGACCATTGACAGAGTCCTCCTGGACTATTGCTGCTTAAATCAAACGTCACTACACCATTTGAACCTACAAGCATTTGTGTATAATTTTGTCCATAAAAACAAAAATTAAATGGTAAATCAATTGCATTAGACCATCTATCATCCATATTAACAGAAACAGGATTTCCTCCGGTAGCTGGAAATGGGGGACTAAAAGGTATAGGTGTAACTGAGTAACTAGTTGTTTCTCCTGTTTGCAAAAATGTTGCTGACAAATTTGTACAATCTTCATCACAAGATATCTCAACATCATCACCAGCATTTACATTGGGACAACCTGGAGCTTGTGCAAAACTATTTGTTGTGATTAAAAAAGTTATCACACACAACATCTGTCTCATATTTCTATTATTCAAACCTACATATTTGATTAGTTTATCAAGAAATTTTCCTTGTTTTTTCATAATTACTCAGATTTTATAGCATTGTATGTGTTTTTTAATTTTCTTGATACATCAACTAAATATTGATTCAAACTAGCAATGGTCATATTGCTTTTTTCAAGCATTTCTTTGTCAAAGTGAACTTCTATGATTTTGGCATCAAAATTTGCTTTAAACTTATGGAAGCCGCCAGAAGAAAACGCGCAAAATTGTTTCATATCTTTTTCGGATGTAAAATTGAATTCAGAAAAATCTATTTCATAATGATCTAATACTTGATCGATACTTTTTTCTTGTAACGAGATTACAAACTGGTCATTTATTGATATTTTGTTACTATCTTCTGCTTTTTGCGCTTGCAAGCTAAAAGACATTAATAGCAACATAATTGCCGTAAGGTGTATACTTTTTTTCATGTTCAAAATATGTTGATTAAACCGTTATTTCCTACTCTATTTTTTAAGGTTTTTCGGATTCCACCTATAGAATGAATCGATTCATTAGATAGTTACAAGCAAGAAGTTTTGTTACCCGATTTATTTCATTATTTTTAGAACAGCTATATAGTGATCCCTGTTTTATGTCAAATGATGCTTATTTTATTGAAGGTCTGCGTACCGGAGAACAAACTGTATTGGAAGAAATATATGACTGCTTTTTTGTAAAGGTGAAGATATTTGTTTTGCAAAATAAAGGAGTGGTGTCTGATGCAGAAGATGTTTTTCACAACGCATTGATTCAATTATACATTCGTCTCAAAAATAGAGAGTTAACCATAAAATCTTCTTTCGAAGCGTATCTTTTTACTACCTGCAAAAATCTTTGGCGACGAGAATTAAATAAAAAACGGGTAACAAATTCCAACGTTATTGAACTTGAAGATACAGAAACCGAAAATGCGTTTGCATTATTAGAACAGGAACAATGGGAATTGTACATAAAAAAGTTTCAACTACTCTCTGAAAATTGTAGAAAAGTATTGACACTTTTGTTCAATGGCACTTCGTATGACGATATTGTAAAAACATTTTCATACGCATCTAAAGTGGTTGCCCGACAACGTGTTTTTAAATGCAAAACTAAATTAACAAAGCTAATACAGGAAGACCAAACGTTTTCCAAAATAAAGAACCTATGAGTTTTGATGACAGCACTTACGAGAAAATAGGCTTGTATATTGACAATCAAATGAGCGACGCTGAAAGAACTGCCTTTGAAGAAGTATTGAAAAACGACACCGAACTCGCTGCATTTGTGGACACATTAACATCACTTGAAAGTGTGTATAATGAAGATACGTGGAATATAAAGAGTAATGCTTCTGCCGAAGAAATTAAAGCGCTTGCTAATGAATTTCGCGCAGATGATGTTGTGGCATTATCACAAAAAATACGCAGCATCCAACAGCAAAAAAACACAGCATTTCCTAAAAAAAGGAACAAATCATACTTTTACATCATTTCTTCTGCGGTTGCGATTGCCGCTGTAATGACGTTGTTTTATTTCACTTTTATGCAATCTATTACTGCGAGTGAAGCTTTTGAGCAATACCACGATTGGAGCACGCTACCTTCTTTTGTAGAAAAAGGAGTTACGGACGATAATCGCGTGAAAGCACAAGCGTTGTTCCAAGACGGAAACTATCAAGAAGCATTGCACATTTTTATGGAAACGGCAAAAGATACAACCTACGACCCAAAAGTGCAGTTGTATATCGGAATTTGCTATTTAGAACTACAAAACTATCACGAAGCTATTCAAACTTTTGACGAATTGCGCAATAGCAACACACTCGACAATCACAAAGCGTATTGGTACACGGCACTTGTCTATTTAAAACAAAACAATGCGGAAACAGCGAAGAAAGTTTTGCAAACTTTAGTGCAAGATACTGGCAACTACAATTATGAAAAAGCGAAAGAATTGCTAAAAAAATTAGAATAACACATTCATCTTCCTCTTTTTTATAAATTTCGATAACATATTTCCAATTTTCTGGGTGATTCCTGTTGCTTATTCTTGTAATCGAATAAAAAAAGTCTTTAATTTGAAGTAGACCAAAACTTGAACTATTTGAAAAATTATGAATAAGGAACTATTAGAAAAAAAGTTAAAAGAAATTGACCAAATCATTCAATCAAAATACAAAGAAGAAACTCAAATTGGAGTCCTAGCAGGATTAGCAGGAATCTCTTTATTTGAGTTTTACTATTCTAAATATTTGGATATTGATGACCACGCTGACATCGGCGTAGAAATGCTAACCGATTGTATCGATAAAATTAATGAAGGCTACAGTTATCCTACATTCTGTACCGGAATTGCAGGTGCTGGCTGGGTATTGGACCACTTAGAACAAGAAGAGTTCATGGATGCCGATAATGACGATTTATTGCCTGAACTCGACCAATACATTTACACCTTTATGGTGACCGATATGAAGAATGGAAACTACGACTTTCTTCACGGCGCTATCGGATATGCCTTTTACTTCTTAAATCGCTACCGAAACACCAAATCGGACGAATTGAAAGAAAAGTACAAAGGTTTTTTAATTGAATTTTTAGACTTGCTCGAAGGCTTATCAGAAGATGCAGGCGACGGAAAAGTTCGCTGGGAATCTGAGTTGAGTATTGAAACCAAAGAAAGAGGTTACAATCTTAGCCTATCACACGGAATGTCGAGCATTGTCGGAATCTTAACAAAACTCCACGAACACGACGCTTTTAAAGAAAAAGCGGAACCAATGCTCAAAGGAGCTGTCAACTATATTCTAAGCTTTAAAAGCGAAGAAGAAAATCCGTTTTCTATCTTCCCAAGTTGGGTAACCGACAACAAAGAAGACCAAAACTCACAAAGTCGCTTGGCTTGGTGTTATGGTGACTTGGGTGTGGCGATGCGTTTTTGGTATGCTTCCAAAACACTCAATGACGAAGCACTCGGAAAAACGGCGTTAGAAGTCTTAAAACATGCTGCTAAAAGAACCAAAGTAGAAGACAGTTTGGTGCGCGATGCAGGTGTGTGTCACGGCTCGTATGGAAATGCACAAATGTTCTACAGAATGTATAAAGAAACGGGCGACCAAGACTTTAAAGATGCGTTTGAATTTTGGATGCAAGACGGAATCAACAGAGCAACTTTTGAAGACGGTTATGCAGGTTACATGCAATGGAAAGGTGTTGACAAAAGCTGGGCGCCAGAAGTATCGGTCTTAGAAGGTATTGCTGGAATCGGATTGACCATTCTCGATTATTTGGCAGACTACAACACCAATTGGGATGAATGTTTAATGATAAGCTAACAACAGATGAGTAATAATCCATATAAGAATTTTTCAAAATACATATTACGAACACCGCTTTTCTCATTCAGTTCCTATCAAGATTTGACCAAAAACCAAGAAATCTCCGATGAAGATTTTAAAACGGTTTGTGAAAATCCTGTCGTGAGAGAAGCTTTATTTTTAGCCTCGCCATCATTATTTGAAGAAATGAATCGTTGGCTTGAAGGCGAAAAAGATGATCCTAAAAAAGAGGAAAAACTAAAATATTCCATCTTAAAATATATCTCTAGAATGTCTTCCCGTTGTACGCCTTTTGGACTCTTTGCAGGATGTTCGGTAGGTGAATTTGGCGAAGAAACGGACATTCAACTCAAAGGTTCGGCGCAAAACAAGCGTCATACGCGTTTGGACATGAACTATTTGGTAGCGCTTTCGCAAGATTTGGTACGCAATAAACGAATTAGAGAGCAATTGCGTTTCTATCCAAACTCTAGTATCTACAAGGCTGGACCGCAATTGCGCTATATCGAATACAAATATTTTAACAGTAGACGTCACCACCATATTGTAGCGGTTGATGATACCGAATATTTGGCAGTTGTGCTAGAAAAAGCGTCACATGGAGCATTATTGTCTGAATTGGCAGCTTTGTTAGTAGATGATGAAATCACGATTGAAGAATCTACAGAATTTATAGAAGAATTAGTATCGAGTCAGTTACTGATTAGCGAACTAGAACCTTCGGTTTCTGGACCTGAATTCTTAGAGCAAATCTGCTCTGTATTAGAGCGTTTGGAAGGTGTTGAAGGTATTTTGGCTGCGCTGAAAGAAGCTGATAGCAAAATCAACAAAATTGACCAATCTATCGGAAACAATCCGCAAGTATACTTAGATTTGAGCGAGTTTTTGCAACAATTGGACACAGACTTTGAATTGAAGTTTATGTTTCAAACGGACATGGTATTGCAAAACACCAAAAATACGCTCGATAGTGCTATTGTAGAAGACATTCAAAAAGGATTTGCCTTGCTAAATCGCATGACGTTTCCACAAAATACCACCACGCTTACCAAATTTAGAGATGCCTTTCACGAGCGTTTCGAAGAACGCGAAGTACCATTATCTACGGCACTTGACGTGGAAATCGGAATTGGTTACAAGCAAGATCAAGGTGCTGGAGACGTAAATCCGTTGGTGGATAATATTGTCATTCCAGGCAGACAAGCTAAAAACCCAATGATGGAAGTTCGTTGGTCTTCATTAAATGGTTACTTTCAAAACAAACTGATTGAAGCCTTTAAAAACGACGATTACGTGATTACAATCGACGATAAAGATTTTGAGCAATACGACCTAAACTGGAACGATTTGCCAGACACATTATCGTGCATGATTGAAATTTTGGAAGATGCCAACGGGGAACACAAAATCAAATTCAGCGGCGGTGGCGGATCGAGTGCAGCCAACTTGCTTGGACGTTTTTGTCATGGTGATGAAGAATTATTCGCGTACACACAAGAAATGGTCGATATGGAAGCGGAGATGAACAAAGATAAAATCTTAGCAGAAATTGTGCATTTACCAGAATCGAGAGTTGGAAACATTTTAATGCGCCCTGATTTGCGTAAACATGAAATTCCATACTTAGCTAAATCGATTAAAGACGAAGAAGATCAATTGCCAATTGACGATTTAATGGTGTCGGTAAAAGGAATGAGTAAAGTGTTGCTTCGCTCCAAAAAAAACAACAAAGAAGTCGTGCCACATTTAACAAATGCACATAACTATTCGCATAATTCCTTACCAATCTATCACTTTTTAGCGGATATGCAAACGCAAGGAATTCGCAGTGGAGTTGGTTTCGGTTTGGGACCTTTTGCCAATGAATTTGCCTTTTTGCCACGTGTAGAATACAAAAATTTAATTCTGCATGATGCCACTTGGAACTTAAAGAAAAGTCACATAGAGCCATTATTAAAAAATATGGACGACAACGACAAACTCACGGAAGCCATACAAACCTTGCGCGATAGTTTAAAAATTCCGCAATACGTCATGCTTGCCGATGGTGATAATGAATTGCTTGTAAACTTTGGAAATCTTACTTCGGTACGCATGTTATTAGATACCGTAAGTAAACGAGGTTCATTCAAACTAACCGAGTTCCTGTTTAGCGAACGCGGAGTTGTAAAAGAAGGAAATGAATATTACACCAACCAAGTCGTAATTTCATTTTATAACGAACAAAAATTAACACAAAGCAAGCAGAGCAATGAGTAACGAAATACAAAGAAATTTTATCCTAGGAGACAGTTGGCTGTATTATAAAATTTATACAGGCCCAAAAACCTGTGATGCTGTGTTAACGGAAATTATCAAGCCTGTTGCAGAGCAATTAATCGCACACGGAATTATAGATAAATGGTTTTTTATTCGCTACGCCGACCCGAAACATCATGTACGCGTGCGTTTTCACTATACAAAACCAGAAAATGTGGGTATGATTATCAACGGATTGTACCCAAAATTTAAAGAATTTATTGATCAGGATTTGATTTATAAAATTCAAATTGACACCTATCAGCGCGAAATAGAACGCTACGGCGCAAATACGATGGAATTAGCGGAAACGTTATTTTATCACGATAGTAAAATGATTGTGGACTTTGTGGACATGATTGAAGGTGACGAAGGCGAAGAACTGCGTTGGTTGTTTTCATTGCGAGCGATGGACTCACATTTGTCAAGTTACGGCTATACAGACGATGAAAAGCTAGAAATTATGGATCGCTTAAAAACAGGATTCGGAAACGAATTTGGCATGGCGCGACCGTTAAAGAAGCAATTGGACGACAAATTTAGAGCCGAGCGTAAAAAAATTGAAGAATTTATGGTGTTTACCGCTGAGGAAAACCCCGATTATTCCCCAATTTTAGACGTACTACAAGAAAAAGAAGAAGGCATTGCAGAAACGGCAGCTGCTATCATCAAACACAAAGAAGAGGAAACACTCATGATGCCTCTCAACGATTTGATGGGAAGTTATTTGCACATGTTGATGAATCGCTTGTTCAAGTCTAAAAACCGTATTCATGAAATGGTATGTTACGACTTTTTATATCGTTATTACAAATCCATGATTGCACGTAAAAAGCACATGAACAAGAATAAACAGAAGTAAATTATATTACATAAATTATAAGGCTGTTTGAAACCATCTATTTTCAAACAGCTTTTTTTATGCAAAACCTTTAATACTTCAACTGTTGTTGTTTGTCCCACTTATTTTTTTTCTCGGTAGAAAACCGTTATTATTGTACTAGTTGCTGGTCATTAATTCCTCTAGTATGCAAAACCCAAAAACCATTTTCTCGCTAATTTGCACGTTCGTATTCTTGTGTTCGCTATCGCTGAATGCACAAGTCGATTCGTTGCAAGGAAAATCGTATGAGGAGTTGATAACGCTATTTGAAGCCACCATGCATACCAATGCTACAAGTGCTGAAATATATGCGCAGGAAGCATATCAAAAAGCTAATATTTTAAAAGACCAGAAAAAAATAGGAACTGCGTTGTATGCCATAGCAGCTTCCAAGTATTACTTGGGAAAATATGAAGAAACGCTGCAATATACTGATAAGTCGTTGCAAATTGCAAAAGCAATCGAGAATAACAAATTACTTTTTGACAATTACACTCTGGAAGGAAATGCATATTCTAATTTAAAAGAAGAATTTAAGGCATTAGACCAATATCTTCTGGCAAAAAAATATGCTGATTTGTTGCAAGAACCTATCAATATCATCACCGTTTCTGTCAACATAGCTTATTTAAAAAAACTTCATTACGACCACCAAGAAGCCTTAGAAATACTAAAAGAAAATTTGATTCAAGTCGAAAAAATACCTGAAAATCATCCAAGAAAACAACTTTATGAGCGTATTTTATTGATGAATATTGCAGATACGTATTTACGTATTAACAATCCTATAGAAGCAGCTCGTTACAATGACATCGCTATGAATTCTTGTGAAAATGACGAACTCAATACGGCTTGTGTTGTTATTTTAATGAATGATGCTATTATTAAGTATCAAAAACAAGAGTATGACAAAGCTATTGAAATCAGTACCGAAGTAAAAAATAGCTTTCTAACGTTAAAAAGTGAAAATATGACGGTGACACCTTATTTTTACTTAGGAAAGAGTTTTTACAAGAAAAAACAATATAAAAAAGCCATAGAAAATCTTGAAAAAGCCATACAATTAAGCATTGATAAAGACGTTGCCTTTACCGACCAAAAGGAAGCTCATAAAATATTGTACCAAGCATATACTGAACTAGGTAATACAGAAAAAGCAAAAGAAAATTTTAATCATTACAGCACGTTGGATGTTAAGAATGACAGTATCAACATGCAACTCAACAATACTATTCATAAAAAGTATGATATTGTTCCGCTTCAAGATGAGGTAGCACTTTTGGATAGTACCAATCAAAAACAACGAAAGCTTACTAAGTATTTGTACATTTCATTGGCGTTTTTAGTAGTCTTTTTAGTCGGATTTTTTATCTGGTTTAAACGAAAACAAGGACAAAACAAACTTCGTTTTCAAAAGCTACTAGTCAAAATTGATGCGCTGGAACAACAGAAAAAAGAAACGAATTCCCAAGAAGAAGTTTCCAAAGAACATACCAATCCTGTCACAGACGAAAATGTACTTCAAATTTTAAAAGGACTGGAAGCCTTTGAAGAAAAAGAATGGTATTTGCGACAAGATTGTACACTCAGTTACGTTGCCAAAAAATTAAAAACCAATACCTCATATTTGTCAAATGTTATCAATACCTATAAAGAAAAACCGTTTCGTTCCTATCTTTCAGAATTGCGAATTAATGCCGCATTGATAAAACTTAAAAATGATGACAAATTGCGTTCGTATACTATCAAAGCCATCGCCAATGAATTTGGTTTTAAGCGCTCTGAAACCTTCTCAAGAGTATTTAAAGCACATACAGAAATGTATCCCTCAGATTATATAAAAAGTCTTGAAAATCAAAAAAATAAGTAGTGACATTTTATAAAAACTCACTCATAAAAGCTGTTATTTTCCTAAAAATTTCGGATATTCATACTGTTAACTAAACACATAGAATTATGAAATCGTTAAAACTTAAGAAAGTAAAAATTTCTAGAGTCACAAACTTGCACTTGATATTGGGAGGTGTTAACGGCGCTGCTGGACAAACGACTCAAGAGCCGCAACACCCAGAAACCTATACTTTAGATACAAAATATGATGACTCCTGTATTCCAGGAACCAATGGCGCAACATTGCGAACCATTGGAGCGCCTATAGATAACAATGTAACTAGTAACTTGAATAATTCGGGCGATTAACTACCTAACATATCGTTGATACAGATGCTATCTCAAAAATTGGGATAGCTTTTTTTATGCTTTTTCCCAAAAACATGTTCTTTCGTGTTGCTTATTTTTTTCTCCGAATAAAAACTGCTATACTTGTATAGACCGATTCAACCAAATATTTTGAGAATGCATCTTAAAAAACTTTCTTCTTTACAACTATATCTTCTACCTATTATCCTTCTTTTCTGTTCGCTTTCGCTGAATGGACAAACGGATTCTCTAAAGGGAAAATCGTATAAAGAGTTGCTGTCATTATACGATGCCACTTTTTACAAAAACACTTCCCAAGCAGAAATCTATGCAATCGCAGCTTACAAACTCGCAAAAAAAGAGGATAACAAAGCGCAAATGGCATGGGCAAAATATAACGTAGCACACGTAAAGTATGCATTGTTATTGTATGATGAATCTATAAAAGATTTGGAGGAAGTCATACATTTAGCAACAGAATTAAATGACAACCTATTGCTCTATAAAAGTTACAGCTTAAAAGGTAATAATTACTTTGATATAAATAGAAACAATGAAAGTTTTGATAATTATCTAAATGCAAAAAAATATGCAAAGCTTACAAAAAATCCGCTCAACTTATCTATAATAAATATTAACATATCCTTTATAAAAAAAATTCATAAAGATTATGAAGAAGCTATTAATATTTTACTTGAAAGTTTAGATATCCTTCAAAAAGTTGATAACAGTGAAAAAAGAAAAGCAGAAAACGAGTGTACTGTTTTAATGCAACTAGCAGATACTTATCTTAGAATTAACCAAACTAAAAAAGCACAACAGTACAACGATTTAGCTTTAAATTTAGCTACAAAAGAAGAGTTTCATGATGCTTACAATTGGGCTTTAATGAGCAAAAGTATTATTGAATATCAAAACAAAAATTTTGCACAAAGTATTGATATATGTAGAGAAGTAGAAAAGTATTACAAAAGCAAAAACGAACTTTCCAATTTAGCAACTCCTTATTTTTACATTGGAAAAAGTTTATATGAATTGGGGAAAAATACTCAGGCTACAGAATATCTTGAAAAAACAATTGCTATTTGTGACGAATTCAATTTGGATTTTCAAGAAAAAAAGGAAGTATATAGATATTTACGATTGTCTCATTCTGCATTAGGAAACTTCAAAAAAGCCAATCAATATGCCAACAAATTTTACGAGTTAGACAGAAGAATTGATAGCTTAGACATTTCCCTAAATAACAGACTTCATAAGGAACATGACATTATTCCTTTGAAAGAAGAGATACAATCTTTAGGCGAAAATAACAAATATTTATACAGCGTTTCTGCTTTTCTTTTAATACTGTTGATTGGTTTCTATCTTTGGTATAGACAAAAACAAAAACGAAATAAAAAGCGCTTTCAAGAATTGTTGGTTACTATTGAAAAGCTGGAACGTCCAAAAGAAAAAATCATTTCTGAAACAGAAGTCAAAGAAGCTACTAACACTATTACTGACGAAAATGTGTTGCAAATTTTACAAGACTTGGAAACATTTGAAGAAAAAAAATTATACCTACGACAAGATTGTACTCTGGGTAACGTAGCTAAAAAATTAAAAACAAATACCACCTATTTGTCCAATGTCATCAACACCTATAAAGAAAAATCATTCAAATCGTATCTCTCCGAATTACGTATCAATGATGCGTTGATACAACTTAAAAATGATTCTAAATTACGTTCGTACACTATTAAGGCCATTGCAGAAGAGTTTGGTTTTAAACGTGCAGAAACCTTTTCAAAAGCCTTTAAAGCACAAACCAATATGCTACCATCATATTACATTAAAAGTCTTGAAAAACAGAGAGTTACATAATTGACGCTTTATAAAACATCAATAGTATCTTTTAGATATTTATCTTTTTTTTTAGACTTTAGCAGTGTATAACTAAAACAAAGATTATTATGAAATCACTAAAACTGAGAAAAGTAAAAATTTCAAGAATAGGAAATCCCCATATCCTATTTGGAGGAGCTACAACAGAAACACAAGAACAAGCTTGTAATCCTGCATACACAAATGATTTATATTGTAAAACCAGAGACCCTAAAGACACAGATTGCGATACCGTAACAAATACGACTGGTAGTCGCACTACTAATCCAGATCAAAATACAGATACTTGTGATGGTCTTGGAGGTTAGAATAAATTTACAAACCGTTTTTTAAAGTCTTTAGCAATTTGTTAAAGGCTTTTTTTATGAATTAACAATTCTAAAACACTATTTCTCTTATTAGTTCGTTATCTTTATAAGTGTAATTTCCCAAATTCCTAATACATGTATTTTTTTATAAACTATAAAAAAATTAAATCATGAAAAAACAAAAATTAGGAGTACACAAACTAGCGTTAACAAAGTCGAGAATTGCAGAGTTAAATACTGCCAATCTAAAAGGTGGTAATGGAACTGTTTCAACAAATCCAGACTGTATCGCAACAGGTCCTTATGACGGATGTGATGTAACTGCCAATTGTAACACCGCTGATCATTGCGGAAATACCAACAACGGTTGTCAAACCAATGGTTGTACTGATGGTTGTGGTGCTACACAAACAAGACAATTTATTTCCTGCTACGAAGCATGTTAATACATACAAAAGCCTCAACACAATTTTGTTGAGGCTTTTTCTATATAATCATGAAAAAATAAGATGTTTATTTTCTGCTAAACACTTCTCGCAACTGATAAAAAATACGTTGCATTACGGTAAGTTCTTCTACGACAATCTCCGCTGTTCCTTCCATTTCTTGTTTGAAATTGATATCCTTTTCAAACGAACTCGTTAACGAATCTACTCTTAAGTACGCTACGTACATTGGCGGACCACCTTGTGTGCTCAACTGTGGCACACCTGAAATATTGATGATTTCTCCCGATAAACTTCCCCATTCTTGATACGGATAGCTGTCTAATTTGATAATAACGCGTTGTCCAACTTCAATTTTTCCTGAATTTGCTACCGGAAACGAAACTCTCCCAATAATACCTTCAATCTCATCTGGAATCACCGTAAATAAATCTTGTCCAACGTTTACATTTTGGTATTTCGACCAAATATCAAAAACGGTGACTTCTCCTTTTATGGGCGATTTGAGCACGAATTGCTGTTCCCACTGTAAAATTTGATTCTCCAAATCTTGTTTGGCTTGTTCCAAATTTTGATCGGTAGAAATTTCTGAGCTTTTATCACCTACAGATGCTTGACGTAAAGTTCCTTCGAGTGTAATAATAGAATTTTGATCACTTTCTATGCTAGACAACGTTCCTTCGTACGCGCGTTTTGCAGCGTAATAAATATTTTCTTGATCTTTAAACTCTCGCTCAGAAACACTTCTGCTAGCATACAAACGCTTGAATTTTTCATACCTCTTTTTGGTATTGGCAACTTCTAATTTTTGATATTCGAGCTGATTTTTACTGTTACGCAATCGGTTACGAACTCTGTTCAATTGCAAACGAATATTGGCTGCTTGATTTTTCTCGTTATTAAAAATTGTATAGTTTAAATACGACAAATATTGCGCTCTAAACTGATTGTATGCAGGCTGAATAGAACCTAGTTTTAACTTTGTTGGGAAACGAAAATTAAGGGAGTCAAAATCGTTATCACTTGGAATAAAATCTTTTAGCTTTTTTTTGAGCAATTGTACATCGTCAAAATTTGCGGTGTTTTCAATCACGGCTAACACTTCGTCTGCTGCTACTTTTTGTCCAGCTTCCACAAAAATACTGGTCAATTTTCCAGAAGCTTTTGCCGTTAAATGTGCTGGTGGATTTTCAGATGTAATCGTCACGCGTGCAGGAATGATGTCGTTATAACTCAACAGCGCCGATCCTACCAAAAAGAGAATGATAATAATAAACACTACGGAAATTCCCCATTGAATTACCCAATTCGGAGCCTGGCCCAAAATTTCCTTTACCTGATCGGAACGTTCGTCAAGATCATTGATTTTCTTGCGTCTCTCTTCCTTTTTTTCTTCTGGTTTTTTGTCTTTCTTCTTAGCCATATTAGTTTCCTAGCTCTAATTGATTTTTTACTAATGTATAATATGCTCCGCGTTTTGCGGTAAGTTCTTCGTGGTTTCCTAATTCGATAATTTTTCCTTTATCCAACACGATAATTTGGTCTGCATTTTTTACCGTACTCAAACGATGCGCTACCACAACAACGGTTTTTCCTTTGTAGAATTCTTGTAAATTCTCCATAATGACCTTTTCATTGTTCGCATCTAGGGCACTGGTTGCCTCATCAAAGAAAATATATTTTGGATCTTTGTACACAGAGCGTGCAATTAAAATTCGCTGTTTCTGTCCACCCGAAACATTCACACCACTCGAACCAATTTTAGTATTATAACCTGATGGCAATTCTTCGATAAAATCTTCAATATTTGCCACTTTTACGGCGTGAATCAAACGTTGCTTGTCAATAATTCCTTCCGAATCAGATTCTGTAATATTTCTTGCAATGGTATCTCCAAACAAGAAACCATCTTGCATTACCGAACCACACGCTCTACGCCAAGTTTTGGTACTAATATCACCTAGTTTGTGCGGTCCAATATGAAGAGAACCTTCGTTAAATTCGTAAAATTTGAGTAATAATTTAATCAAAGTCGTTTTTCCACTTCCGCTGGCTCCTACAATTGCGGTTACTTTCCCTTCTGGAATGTCAACCGTGATATCGTCTAAGATTAACGGTGAACTTTTTCCGCCGTAACGGAAACTTGCATTGGTAATTTTAATAGTTTTATCTTCTGGTAATTCTTTAATGTTTTCTTCAAAACGATCTTCCTCATCGTCTTTATTGTGAATTTCAGACAAACGCTCCAAACTGATTTTCGCATCTTGTCCCGACTGAATAAATGTAATGAAGTTGTTGATTGGTAAGTTTAATTGCCCAATGATATACTGTACCGACAGCATCATACCTAAGGTAAACAACGGATCGTCAATTACAGACGTTGCCGCGATATAGGTTATGATGATATTTTTCAATTCGTTGATAAATCGTCCACCTGTATTTTGTGTTTGCGAAAGCGCCAATCCTTTGATGGAAATTTTAAATAAGCGCACCTGAATGGCTTCCCATTCCCAACGTCTTCTTCGTTCAGAACCGTTCAGTTTAATTTCTTGCATTCCCGAAATCAGCTGATACAAACTACTTTGGTTGTCGGATGATTGATCGAATCGTTTGTAATCGAGTTCCGCACGTTTCTTCATAAATAAAAGTGTCCAACCAATGTACAGGGCTGATCCCACAAAGAAAACGACAAAGATTTGCATGTTATAATACGCCAAAACTCCACCAAAAATGAACATATTAAACGCAGAAAACAACGTATTTAAAGTTGTAGACGACAAGAAACTCTGAATTCGGTTGTGGTCGTAAATACGCTGAATAATATCTCCCGTATTTTTAGAATCGAAAAAGGCAATCGGCAAACGCATCAACTTGATTAAGAAATCAGAAATCAGGTTAATGTTGATACGACTCGTCATGTGAAGTAGAATCCAACCTCGAATCAATTCGACCGTAGTTTGCGAAATAAACAGGGTTAATTGCGCAATTAAGATGAGAAAGACAAAGTTTTTATTCTGATAATTAATACCATAATCCACAACCGATTGCGTTAAAAACGGAAATATTAATTGCAGCAAACTCCCGACCAGCAATCCTAAAATTAATTGAAGAATGTATTTTTTATACGGTTTAAAATACCAAAACAGGAACTTGAAACCATATTCTTTCTTTTCTTCCTTCTCCATTTCATAAAACTCTGGAGTCGGTTCTAACAACAACAAATATCCTTCTGCTGATTCAGAATCGGCAGTAGAACCAATCCAACCTTTTATAAAATCTTCTTTTGAATATTTTACCAAACCATGCGCTGGATCGGCAACATATACGGTATTTCTTTTTATTTTGTAGACGACTACGAAATGACGCTGACGCCAGTGTGCAATACACGGATACGGCACATCATCTACTAACGTTTTGTAATCAACGCTTACTGCCAACGTATGTAGTCCGATTTCTTCCGCAGCTTCCGCAATTCCTCCCAAAGAAACTCCTTCTCTGGTGATGTTGGCTTTCTTTCGTAGAAAGTCAATTGCATAAGCACGTCCAAAATGCTTTGCTACCATACGCAAACACGTAGGTCCACAATCCATTTGATCTAACTGTCGGTAAAAAGGAAACTCTCTCTTTATCATTAACTTTCTTTCTAAAGTAATTTATAGTTTTATGTATGTACGTAAAAATCAAACTTCCTTTTTCGCATTTTCTAACAACCTATACGACATTTGCGATTTTTTCGTGAATTTTAATTGTTTTTCATTTAAAAAAATGCCTTTTATGAGAAAAACACGCACAAATATATACTTTTATTTTATTCACGCAAAACAAAATTTGCCTTTTTGTACGATATTTTCGTATAAAGTAATATATTTGTATTGAATAAATTCTAAAAAACACCCAAATGCTCGTAAAATTCACAGTAGAAAACTATTTATCTTTTAAAAATAGAATGACTATTGATTTCACAGCGACGTCACTTACGGAATTGCGAGATACGAATCTGCATCAAACCGACTTAAAAAATGTAACGTTGTTGAAGAGCATGGTTATTTACGGCGCCAACTCCAACGGAAAAAGTAACTTGTTTAAAGCCATTAAGTTTGCGCGAAAGTTTATTTTAAATTCTTCCAAAGATTCACAATCGGACGAACCGATAGAAGTCCAACCGTTTTGCTTGTCGACAGAAACATTGGAAAAACCAAGTTTTTTTGAGTTGGTATTTATTCACGAAGCTGTCAAATATCGTTATGGTTTTTTAGTAGATGATACCGAAATCCATAAAGAATGGTTGTATATGACCACAAAAAACAAGGAACAGCTTTTATTTGAGCGAGATTTTCAAAAGATTACCATCACCAAAAAATATGATGCCGCGAGTAGCAATTTGACCTCTATTACACGGAAAAATGCGCTATTTTTGTCTGTTTGTGCGCAATTCAATATTCCAACAGGAATGGCGATTTTAAAGGCATTAAGCGGCATCCATTATATTTCAGGAATGCAAGATCGGTACACGGTCAATTTTACCATTGATATGATGGACGATCCTGAGAAGAAAAAATATATTGACAATTTTATTGCGAATGCCGATTTAGGATTTACCGAAACCAAAGTAGAGCGTTTTAAACTCACCGAAGAGATTTTGGAAAAAGGAAATGTTCCGAAAGAAATTCGGAAGATGATTTTAGAATCGGATGAAGAAAATGTTGTGGTGAGTACCAAACACATTATTTACGATGAAAATAACGAAGAAATTGATAGTATTTATTTCAATTTGTTCGTGAGCGAATCGTTGGGGACAGGAAAATATGTAGCACTTTCTGGACCTATTATAGATGCGCTAATTCATGGAAAAACGTTGATTATTGATGAGTTTGACGCACAATTGCATCCACATTTGAGCAAAGCGATTGTAGAATTCTTCAATTCCGCAGAGAACAATCCGAACGGTGCACAGTTAATTTTTGCTTCGCACAATCCGTCGTTAATCAATTCAAAACGTCGTTTGTTCCGTCGCGATCAAATCATTATTACGGAAAAAGACCCATTCGGCGTAACCACCATGGAATCTTTATATGATAAAAAAATTCGCAAAGATGCTTCTTTTGAAAAAGACTATCTCGAAGGCAAATACAATGGCATTCCAGATTTGAAAATTGGCAACGAACTTCAATTGTTTAAAAAATAACTGTCATTTCTTAATTTAACTACTCAAACACACAACAAAAACATCTAAATACTACAACCAGTATTTTTGAAAATCTTTCCTTTTACAGAAACATTCAAAAATCATTTCTATCCTATACATTCTGTGCATTCTTGTAAAATATAAAAGCGCAGCATCTCGCAATTTATATCTGAGTATAAATACGTGTTTTTTCAAATTAGTCAAAATACGTACTAAAATATGCGTTAATAGCCTCATATTTATAACATTACAATTTGTATCGTAATAACAACTAACGCAAAACCAATCATATCATGAAATTATCCAACAAAGATGCACACATGCCCGTAACAAACCGTATGGGAAATTGGCTGCCAACCAAACAAGATGCCGCAATATGGCTTGAAAGAACGAAAAAAGAGGCGAAAAAGAAAAAACAAAAATTGGATCCTACTATTAAAAGCTTTAAAAAGTTAATTGAAACCGATCCTATTATCAATATGTATTTTACGCAAATGTTTCAGCAACAACCAAAATTTGCACCGCCACCTAATAGTGGAGACGTAAAAATTGAAAACTATCAGGAAATGTTGCTTATCATGAATCATGTGTTAAAAACTGCACCTGAGTACAATACAACTGGAATGGTTGGGTTTCCTATCAACGCAATTTTAGATTTTCCAATGATTACCCCAGCAGGCTTGGCAGCATTTGCAGACGCAAAAGTGAACAAAGCACTTCGAAAAATCTTAAAAAAATGGCAAAAATACTTAGATTCTTCTGATTCATTATACGTACTCAACACTTCACCAACCGGATGGATGAGCAAAAGTGCTTACAAAGCGTTGAGCATGCAAGATTTTATTCACGATCCTAAAAAACCTTTTTGGGGTTTTAAGTCGTGGAATGATTTCTTTATTCGTCAATTTAAAAAAGGAAAAAGACCTGTTGCATCACCAAATGACAAAAAAGTAATTGTAAGTGCGTGTGAAGCAGCACCGCTTCGTATTAGCGATAACGTACAACGCACGAGTCAGTTTTGGATTAAAGGGCAGCCGTATTCACTACAACACATGCTCGACGGTCAACATGTAGACTATTACGAAGGCGGAACGGTGTATCAAGCATATTTAAGTGCTGAAAACTACCATCGCTGGCATGCTCCGATTGACGGGAAAATTGTAGAAGTACGTCACGTAGAAGGAACGTACTATTCAGAAGCCGCTTCCGAAGGTTTTGATCCAGCAGGACCAAACAATTCACAAGCATATTTGGCACAAGTTGCTGCAAGAGCTTTGATTTTTATTGACAGTGGCGACAAAAAACTAGGAAAAGTGTGCGTCATGCCGATTGGAATGGCAGAAGTATCTTCCTGCTTAATCACGGTAAAAGTGGGGCAAAAAGTAAAAAAAGGAGAACAAATTGGCTATTTCCAGTTTGGTGGTTCTACACATTGTGTATTATTCCAAAAAGGTGCTATTGCCAATTTTACGCTTCCAGCAATTCCGCAAGGAGAACAAGGAGCCGATTCAAAAATTGTTCCTGTAAATTCTGCTATTGCTATTGCAAACTAAGCTTTCTTAACTAACTCAAAATACCATTACAATGAAAAGAGTCATTATCACCGTATTGCTGGTAGTTGTGTTCGGATTGTTACTGATGAACATGTCCGGCCCGCAAACAAACGACAGTACCTTTATGTTTGATACACCAGCGTATCAAGGCAATAAGGACTTTCAAGACCCTGAGAAAAGAGCTGCCTTTGCAGATGCTTGGGACAAATATGTACATCGATATACCGTAACGTCTGCTGATTATAATTTAAGCGGCGGCTACGATTATACCGTTCCCGGGAAAACTTATGTAAATCCTAAAGAGCATCCTGATTTTTTTAAAGATGCCGCACAAATCGCTGTACGTTGGGAAGCATTTCCAGGGCGAGTGTTGTATTACTTAAAACAAAAATTTATTGACACTTATGGATTTGTAAAAGGTACAGATTTGATGTACAAAATGGTAGATATAGGACCAGAAGCATATCAAGCAGCATACAAAGACAGTATTGTCTACATTCCGCAAAGTCCTTGCAATCCAAATCCTGAAAATTTGAAACTTTTTGATCCCTTAGGACCAAGAGGTTGGCTTGATGAGTATTGCGAAATGGGCATTAAGCGAAATACCGCTAAAAAAATTACCCGACTTCACTTTACATGTGAAAACCCAGAATATTATTGGACAATGTGGAAGATAGACCCTAATAAAGTATTGGAAATTTATCAAAAAACACTCAACAATAACAATATTCAATTGGAAGATTTATACCTCACAGATGCACAAGGAAATGCCGTAATAGATAGAACCACACAATTGCCAGCGTACAATCCAATTAACAAATGGAACAGCGGAACCGAAATGAGTGATACCAAAGGCGGCGCTATGCACTTAACAAGTCCGCCAAATGAATTGAGTGCTGAAATTGTACTTGCGGGCGGCGGAGCTGTGTTGCGCAGTTATAATGTAGAGGAAAACGCAGACGCTAACACATTGATTTGTTGCAGTAAGTACGGTAGACGTTTTCGTCATAGCGATCCGCACATTGGACAAAATGTGTATCAAGCTGTGCAAGAAGGATTGGAAGTTACGCTGTTAAACCCTGTTGGATTGTACTTGCAAGAGCCTTTGTATCAGTATTTTGAACTACCCGACAATGCTCCAGAAGGTGCTAAAATTCAGGATTGTTTCAAATTTGTTCGCGGAGAAGTTCATAATAAAAAAGACCAAATGACCTATCCAAACAATATGATTTTACACATGATTATGGAAGTTCCTGAAAGTTGGGATCAAAGCATCACATTGGAAGATTTTAAAGTATTTGGGAAGAACATAAAATACGGCTCGCAGGTTATGGAAACCATCAAAGTTCAACTTGCCGCAGCGGGAAAACCTGCTTCTACCGAAACCAAAGCCAGAGAACTTGATTGTACTTCCGACAACGGAATTGTTGGCGTGGATTATTTTGTGGATGCCAATATTTTAAAAACTAGCATCAGCGAGTATAATAAATTGAATGTGTTTGCCAACGTCACATGCAATATTACACAAGTAGCACAAGGAACTACAGTAAATAATCTTGCGGTGGTTATCAGCAATGTTGTGGATGCCTACGGAAATGAAATTTCACCTAATGATTTTAAACCAGAAAACTTCAACATCAGCTTTCCCGATAGTAATATTGAAGTTTCCGCGCGTTATGCTGGAAACGACAAAGCCTTTGAAACACTTACAAAAGGAAATGAATACACCTTTATCATTAGTGTAAATGTTCCTGAAGATACGCCTGTTGGACAGTATAGTATTTTAGTAACGCAAAATAATTTTGGGCTCGCAGTACCGCACATGTTAGAAGTGGTCGCTGCTGATGCTTTAGCACAATAATAACCATTAAAATGTATACAATGAAGACAAAAATAATCAGTTTCGTAACTGTTGTAGCAATCCTTTTGGTTATTGGCTGCAATAAAAAAAATACTACATATACAGACTTGTCTGCCTCCAATGCATGCGGCGTTGGCTGCGATACATTGGTATTTTTACC
This sequence comes from Kordia periserrulae, assembly GCF_003054265.1. Classification (GTDB taxonomy): domain Bacteria; phylum Bacteroidota; class Bacteroidia; order Flavobacteriales; family Flavobacteriaceae; genus Kordia; species Kordia periserrulae. The sequence goes on from NZ_QBKT01000007.1 coordinate 176,560, forward strand.
AGACAATCCAATAGATGTAAAACTTCTGAATCAGCAATGTGCCAATACCTTTGCCTGGCAGTCTTTTATTGCGTTGACTTGGCCATCGAGTCCTGTAGAAGCAGGACAACCAGATCGTTCAAAAGGAATAAAAGATTGGGGGAAACCTGGAGATTTGACTCCTATGACGCTTGGAACGTATAAAAGTGCGGAAAGTATTTTTACCAAACACAAACCCACACAATGGGGAAGTAATTTGGACAAGTTGATGGACACAAATCCCAATGATAATGTTTCGTACCGAGAAATCGCTGATTTTAGTAAGTTTGATGACGATGATGAAGTTGTAAACGAGTTGTTTCAAGCTTCTGGAGGAACTTCTTGGCTGACCGATCAAAATGGAAAGTTGATTTGGTACGAAATTAAAGTAAACCATACAGAGTTTGATTATATTTCAACACAGAAATTATACGATCCTGTATACCAAAATAAAATGGCAGAAAATGGCGGAATTTGGTTGCCGAACGGTTCTATTGAGATTAAAGCCTCTTGGCGTGAAATTTCTGATGCAGATTATGACAGATTGAAAAATCGTTATAAAATTATTACCGCTATGGTTCCACAAACAGTAAAAGTAAAAAGCAGAGATTCCGTGATTATGAAGGATTATAAAGAAACGAAACTCGGTTTGGTAGGATTGCATATTATTCAAAAGACTCCAACTATGCCGCAATTCCACTGGGCAACGTTTGAACATGTGGATTTAGCTCCTGAGAAACCATTAAAAGAATCCGATGTAGATTGGTTGTTGTACAATCCTGAGAAATACATGGACACACCAAATCAGACACCAAACGTCAAAAAAGATTCCATTACCACACCTGTTCAGGTGATAAAAGAGCACGAAGCTACTGTTGGATTGGACGCGAAAGTATTGAACAAGTTTGTACACGAACGCATTGCTAAATTGGCTCCAGAAAGTGTTTTTAAATATTACAAATTAGTAGACAGTCAGTGGCCTTCTAGTGCTGTTTCTGATGATGATAATCTAACTTTTACACCGTTAAAAGACGGCGGAAAAACACCGATGATTATGACCAATGTTTCGATGGAAACCTATATTCAAAAGATTTCCTGTTTGGATTGTCATGTCGGTGCTGGAATTAACCATACAAAAGACGGAAAAGAGTATGCATCTGACTATAGTTTTATTTTTGGAATGGCGCAAAGTCAAGATACTACTACGGTAATAACAAAGAAAAAGCTAAAAACACTAAAATAGTGTGATTATCAATAAAAAGGCAACTACTTGGGGCAAGCCCATGAAGTATCCAGTAGAAACCATTCAGACATTTTGACACAAACTTCGGAGCATTTTTAATGCTCGATTATCGAGTAAAAGTGTTGTTGTAATTAAAAATAATTATGAACTAATTTTTAAACATTTATGAAACATTTACTCGTAGTATCATGCTTTTTATTGATTTTATCGACTAGTATTAACCGTGTATTTGCACAACAAACTATCCCAGAAGGAACTAAAATCGCCTTAGTAACCGACTTAAATCGATGGGCAACAGTTTGCAAAGACTGTCAAAAATTAAAATACACTTCCATCAACCTAACAGTAACGTCTAATACTAGCGCTTCTAGTAGAAAACCTAACAAGGAATCTATTTACACTGTAGAATATCAAGATGGGAAAATACGATTGCGCACCTATGCTGGCACATATCTTTCTGTATGTGGCGACTGTAGAAAAAAAGGCCCTAGTTTTCTTTTAGTTGCTTCAATGAAGAAAAAGTCCAATGGAAAAGTACCACGCTATTCATTATTTGATTTTATTCCTGTTAAGGACAGTGATTTTTACATGATTAAAACTTATAATGGGAAATATATAACACGTTACCATCCAGGAAATGATCGTCCTGATATGCTAAAAGGCAAATCGCAAGTATTAGCGGGCTACTACGGAAAAACAGACAGAAGAGCTGGAAAATTTAATGTTATCGCTCTCAATAAAAGTTTTTCTAGAGGATTTGTTGCAGGAAATAAAATTCCAAAAGCTGTAAGACATGCTGATATTATAGGTTTTCAGTGGATGACTCAAACGTCAATAACAAAAAATAGTATTACTTATATACGAAAGAGCTTTGCAAACCAAGAAATATATGCCCCAACAATTCCATGTTTTGGGACTAATTCTGATTCTTTTTGTAGAACCTATATCATGGGAAATACTTCAACTATAAACGAAAGAAGCAAAAACATTTCCTTAAATTTTATCTATAAGATTGAATACTTTGGAGCTGATGCAGGATATAGAATTACAGCAAATGGAAGAGTATTGAGTCCAATTATGACCTCCGATACAACACCTTATTTTGACAATGTTCTTGGTCAATTAGTGGTGTTTGAAAAATTGAAAAATACATCGCTACTAGATCAGTTTTGGAACATTGAGAAAATAAACAACGATTTTTATATTCTTCAAAATAGAGCTTCAGGATTGTATCTTGGAACTACTGGGAATTCAAAAAATGTACTTGTCAATAAAAAAGACGCGCTTCCAATAGCTTTTGAAACATATATGCTAAACGAACTTCCTAAAACATACGAAAACGGATATACTTTTAATACTATTGATGTACCTAATAGTAATGAAATGGTCGTGAATCCATTAAAACTTCCTTTTAGAACATGGCTAGAAACCAAGAATGCTTTTTCTCAAGGCAATTTTAGTTATTTAGGATATGACGATTGGCAAATAGCCACTAGAAAAAAAGTGGAAGAAATTACTAAAAAGTTTCAAAACACATTGTCTGAAAACTATTTAGATCTCTTTTCTTTAAGCCGCTTTTTTTATGTTACTGATTGGACTGGTAATGCTGAAGGACAATTAACAATCCATAGAAAAGGTAATACTCATTATACTTTTGGAAACTTATTAAAAGAAGGAAAAGTTGTATTGTGGCGAGAAAAATAATAGCTTTAAAACCACTAAAAGTTATATCACGATAGGGTATGCTAAAAAGAAATTTTACACGTATTTTAGACAGTCTTTTTTTCTGTTTGAAATAGATAGATTGAGTCTTTACGCAAAAAATAAAGCGAACCGAAGTCCGCTTTACCGATTACTTTCCTTTAGAAGCAACCTGTTCCATCAAAGGTTTCGCAAGCGCGCTCTGCAGCGTCTGTAAACCATTCAACAGGATCGTCACTTGGAACGTCAGAACCTCCACAACCGTGAGTTTTTGGTGGTCGTCCGCCCAATAAACGAAGTGTTGCAATAGACTTTTTGTTGAGTCGTAATGCATTCAAGCTTCTTTTTTTCATAATAAAAAAATTTAAAGTTAATAGTATAATGTTCACACATTTGGAAAGCGTTACCCAGAAGTATCGTATATTTTATTGACTTTATGTTCAATCCATAAAAAAAGACCGCCGTGAAGCGATCTTTTTAAAACATTTTCTTCTTAATTTTTAACGTCGTAATAACACACTAGCTACGAACAAGTTTAGTCAAATAATGATAGCTGATTCACGTATCAGAAAAAAATGTTATTCTATAAGTAATCTCTTAGTTGCCGTTCCTTGATTGGAAACGATTTTTACTAAGTATAATGCATTTGTCAATTCAGAAACATCAAACGAATGTCCTGCGTCAAATCCTCCTGTAAAGGTTTTTAGCTGTTTTCCTGTGATATCAAAAATCTGTACTTCTTCTACTTGTTTGTCTAGTTTGAAGCTGTCAGAAGCTGGATTTGGATATAAGGAAAGCGTATTTGCTGTGTTTTGGAATTCTTCTGTGCTTAGAATTGATTGTTGATTTCCAAAGATTCTAAATTGTCCCGCAGGAATCGCAATTGGATCTGCCGTATTGGTAACGTTGATGCTGGTGTTTCCTGTTTCGTCCATCAAATCGTACCAAGTTCCTGTATATGGAAAGTCTGGAACAATCGTCAAATCTGCCACAGAGAAATTACACAAAATCACTACATTTTTTAAGTCTGTAGCAGGAAGTGCATCATCAAAAATATAAATTCGCTGACGAATGTCGTTGATGTATGGGCTAATGGCATAGTTTCCTTCAAATACAGGTTCGTCTATTTTGAGTTGAATCAATCGTGCCCAATCATTATAAATTTTTGCTCTGTTTGGATCGCCCAACCAATTGTTTGTCCATTGTGGCTGTGGTTTGGTATCTAATTTACAATCACCTGGTGCTGGATCGCTTGGTGTGTTTACCGTTCCGTTGTTACAGGTAAATATAGAATTCTCCATTCCCAACGCGCCAAAGTGCCAAATCATTTTTGGACCAGGAATTGTCAATGAAGCCGCTCCTAAAGCAGACATTCTTGATAAGGCCGTGTTTAAATCTTGTACATTGTGAGACGATAATGCCGTATTTCCAAATTGAAGATTTCTATACATCAATCGTTCTTCATCGTGGCTTTCTGCATATCCAACCAAACGTTTTCCGTTGAAACCTCTACTCGTGTGTCCCATTCTGGTAATATTTGCACTAGAAGCAAAGCCCATCGTTAATTGGTTATATTCATTGGTCATTTTTCCCCATAACATGATTCCTTTTCCTTCATTTAAGCGATAGTCTGCCCATTCTTTTTCTTCATTGTCTTGTCCTAAATGCTCAAAGATGACATAATGTGTATCGTCTATTGACCAAGAATAGTCTGCATATTGCTTTAAGATGGCAACACGGTCGTTTCTGTAACCGTTGGTACAACCTTCATCACTTGCAGTACATTCTTGTGTGAATCCTTTGGTTAAATCCCAACGGAAACCGTCAATATTATATTCTTCAATCCAGTGCTTTACAACGCGTTCTGTATAATACTGTGTTCTTGCTTGTTGGTGATTAAAGTCAGAACCTACGCTATAACTGTGCGTTGCTACTTGATTGAAATATGGATTTTCAGCACTTGGATCGCCCCAACCGTCACCATCTGGATCGTTCATCCACATACGAACCATAGGGTTTCTACCGAATGCATGATTTAAAGCAATATCTAAAATAACCGCAATTCCGTTTTGATGACATAAGTCTACAAACTCTTTAAATTTGTCTGCCGTTCCGTAATATTTATCCAAAGCCATGTGAAATGACGTATTGTATCCCCAACTTTCGTTGCCTTCAAATTCCATGATTGGCATCAACTGAATGGCATTCACGTTTAAGTCTTTAAAGTAATCAATACGGTCAATAAGATCTTGATAATTTCTATCTGCATCAAAATCGCGAATTAATACTTCGTAAATGATTAAATCTTCTTTTTTAGGTTTTACAAAGTTGGTTACTTGCCAGTTGTACGGCGTTTGTCCCGTTTGCAATACCGTTACTTCACGTTCTTGTCCCGCAGGATACGCTGGAAGATTTGGATAGGTTGTTGCTGGAATAAATGGATCATCAAACGGAGATAATACTAAGGTTGAGTATGGATCTGCCGTTTTTACCAATGCTGGTGAGTTCGCAATTGGCGTTTCGTCCACTACCCAATATTGATACGTATAGTTTTGTCCTGGCGTTAATCCTGTGAGTTCTAGCCAAAATTTTCCAGTGGCTCCGTCTTTTTTCATTGCATAGGTTGCGTCTGGTTGCCAGTTGTTGAAGCTTCCTGCAACATATACAAAGTCTTTATTTGGAGCGTCTAATACCAACGTTGCTTTAGACGTATCGGCATCGTAGTTGATTCCGTCTTCCAATCCTGCTGGTAAATTTTCAGTTACCGTTCCAGGATTGATAACTACACTGAATGTTCGTGTAATAGTTGTTCCGCCAAGCGTTACTTCCAACTCGTAACTTTTGTTTTCAGTAATATTCATATCGGTGTATGAATAGGAAGTTCCGCTGTTAGAGTTGATGGTAGTACCATTAGCTTTTAGCACATATGTAGCGCTTCCACCTGTATTGTTTGCCGTAATGGTAAGGTTGGAACCTGACGCTAAAATGGTAGTACTTCCGCTGTTTGGCGTTACTAACGTAGTTTGAAAAGCACCTACATCAAAGAAGAAATCAGAACAGCCCGTTGCTTTTAATTCTTGCGTACCTGTTTCGTTTCTAAACACCATTCCCATTTTGGTAATGGTTGCTGCTTGTGTTGCATTTAAACCGTAATAGGTTTCTGGTGTAATGGTTATTTGCCATAATCCACCGCCCATATCGGTCATTTCTCCAACGCCATCATCTTGTCCCCAGTTTCCGACAACATAGGTCCATGGATTGGCGTCTGTTCCTACACCTGAATGCAGGTATACTTTATTCGGACTGGTAATTCCGTCACAATCCGTCGCTGTGCTGTTGATGTCTACTGTAATGGTAATGGATTGGTTAACCTCAAAAGGATTGGGCGTGATAGTTACTTGCCCAAACGCAATACTTACAAACAGTAAACAGAGTAATATGTGTAATTTTTTTTGCATCTGTGTCTTTGTTTTTATCAGATGGAATTTGTTATGAAGCTTTGAGGTTTCACAACATATTTCATAGCTATTATTTTGATTGTTTATTGTAAAGACAAAAAAGGCTGTAACAATGATTGTTACAGCCTTTTTAAGTGATTTCTAGTTTTGTGTTAACGTATATGTGTACTCTCTAGGATTACTTAAGTCTAACACTACTGTATAGTTTCCTGCTGCTGGTACGGCAATATTATCTCCTCCTGGATTTAATCGTCCGTCCGCTCCAGTATCTCCATAGTTCCAGTCCCAACCATCATTTGCTCTAAACTTAATTTCGTCTGCTGTCAAATTGATAGTGATTGAGAATGTTTGTGTCGCTGGGTCATACGTCATATCGTTATCGCTATCCCAACCTGTTGGTGTAGCAGAACCGATTAATCCCCAGTTTGAATATTGTGTAGCACTGTATGTTAAGTTTTCAGTATCTACTTGTAAAAGGTAGTATCCTGGTGTTGCAGGTACGTTTGATTCTCCATCTACTGCAAGGATTCCTGAGAAACTTCCATCATCTCCCCAATCTGTATTTCCCCAAGCAAAGTTTCCTGCATCATCTGGAGCTACAAATTTGTATTCTGTTTCTAACCAAACATATCCTTCATAGTCAGAAGCTCCAAAGTCTGAAGCAGCTAATCTTGGTGCTGTTGCAGGATCCCAACCTTGGTGGTTTCCAGGTACAGCAATCATTGGTAATGATGTAGTGTATGGTGTTACGTTTAATGTTAACACATCAGACATTTGCTGTTGTGCATCTTGTGTTCCTATAGAAGAAACAATACGAATATCTATATCTCCTGCTACAAATGGACTTAATCCTAATCCGATTACAGCGTCATTTAATTGCGTGTGTGTCCAAGAAAGGAATCTTTCGTTGGTAGAACCTGCGTTCACTGGTGCTGCAAATTCTGTTCCGCCTAAAGCGATTTGTACATCATACGTTATAGCAGTTTGCGTGTCGTAATCTGCATCATCCCACACAAGTGTAGTTGCTACATTTTGAGCGTTATCCGCATTTAAGATTAAAGCGGTTCCTGATGCAGGAGTTCGTAATTCTGGTCCACCTTGAGGAGAAGCAATGATTAGGTTGTCATCATCGCTACATGCGTTGAATCCAACAAAGGCTACGATTGCTAAAAAGCCTGTTGCTATTTTGTTTACTTTTTTCATTTGAATATTTTTTTAGTAACCTGGGTTTTGAGTTAAGTTAGGGTTTGCGGTAATGTCCGTAGAAGGAATTGGGAATAAGTCTCTAAAGGCTTCTGTTGTTGTTCCGTTTTCAACATTTCCCTTCCATGGCCATACACCTTGGTCTGAGAATTGTCCGAAACGAATTAAATCTGTTCTTCTGTGACCTTCCCAGTATAATTCTCTTGAACGTTCTGATAATAAGAATTCGTCTGTGATTTCAGAGAAACCTCCAATTGGCGTAGCGTTTGAACGTTGTCTTACCAAATTCACATATTGTACTGCCAATCCTTGGTCGCCTTGTCCACTTCTTTTTACCGCTTCCGCATACATTAAGTACGCATCTGCCAAGCGGAATACAGGGAAATCTGTATCGATAAAGTCGCCCGAAGCATCCGATCCTGGCACTCCTTGGCTCGTAACATTTTTAAATTTTTCTACTGCATATCCATCGTTGAAGTTGAATACATCTGCAATTTCTAATTCTTGACCATCTGTAAAGAAGTTGGCTCTATCATCTACAGACATTGCTCCATTAGGAAACTGATTCACGAACGTTTTTGTTGTTCTAATTCCGCCCCAACCTCCGTTGATACCGAAAGCTGCTGCGCTCATATTTCCACCAACTGGTGCGTGTACTAAGAACGTCATCGCTCCAAATCCTTGTGTGTTTAAACCATCAGAGTTGAAAGAGAAAATCATTTCGTTTTGCGCTCCGTTGGTGTCATTATCTGCTAAGAATAATTCGTCATAATCTGTATGTAACGTATATCCAGCTCCGATAATGTTTTCCAAGTATGGAATTGCTTGTGCACTTTGGTCTGTACCTTTGTACACTTCTGCATTTAGGTGTAATTTTGCTAATAACATCCATACAGCCGCTTTGTCAGCTCTTCCGTATACATTTTGACGTGCATCAATCATGATTGGCTCAATTGCTGTCAATTCAGAAACGATAAAGTCAAAAACTTCTGCTCTACTTCCTTGTGTAGGTAAGAATGCTCCAATTGGGTCTTGTTCAGTTACAAACGGAACGTTTCCAAACATATCAATAGCATGCCAATAGCTTAATGCTCTTAAAAAGCGCACTTCAGCTTTGTAAGCTGCTGGCAAGAATTCTGATTCTGGCACATCAGCGGTTGCTCTTAGGAATTCATTCGAAATAGAGATTTGGAAATAAATTCTGTTGTACATTGCTGTGATAAATTCATTGGCTGGCGTCCAAACTTGCCAGTTAAGGTCATGAATTGTTCCATCATTCCAAGCAATTAACGCTTCATCAGTTGTTAATTGTTGGTGTTTCCAGTATTGTCTCAAATAGTTTGAGAATCCTTCATCAATTCCTGTAATATCAGGATTACCCGCAGGACCTTGTTGACCACTTACAACAAAACCTGCATAAATTCTAGCAAGGAATTGCTCGTACGCCGCAGGATCGTCAAAAACGTTCGCTGCCGACTGCTCTACAATTGGCTCTAAGTCTAGCTGATCTTCACAAGACGTGAAGCCTAAGCTAGCTACCAATACTAGTAGCGCAATACCTATACGATTTGATTGTTTTCTAATTGTTTTCATCATTGTGTGTATATTTGGTATTACTTTATTATAAATTTAAGTTAATTCCCATTAATATGTTTCTTGATCTTGGATAGAAGTTGTTGTCAATTCCGCCATCAATTTCAGGATCTAATCCGTCATAATCTGTAAGTACGAATAAGTTTTGTCCTGTTGCATATACGCGTAAACGTGTGTTTTTGAACGCTTCTTCAAACGTATATCCGATTGTCAAGTTGTCTAACTTTAAGAATGAAGCATCTTGTACATAGTAATCAGAGAATAATTGCTGATTTTGGAAACCTGTATCTAAGATTGATGCATTAACGTTATTGATAGAGTTTGCACCAAATAGAGATTGTACATTTCCAGTGTTAGATGCTACGTTATTATATGCAAAGTTACCTAAACTTGCGCGTAATGTAAAACTGAAATCAAAATTTCCGTATTGCATGTTTGAGTTGAAACCGAAAACTGCGTCCGCATTCGGGCTTTTGTAACGGTATCTATCATCAACGTCAACAACTCCGTCACCGTTAATATCTACATACGCACCTTCAATTGGTGCTCCGTTTGCATCATAGATTTGCTTGAATACATAGAACGAGTTTGCTTCAAATCCTACAGAGTTGATTTGGATAGTGTTACCAACTCCACCTGCAATTCCTCCTGTTAATGAACCTGGAGATGTTGGATCGTCTGTTAAGAATAGTTTCGTGATTTCGTTGTCGAAGAATGAAACGTTGAAGTTTGTATTCCACGAGAATTTTTCCGTATCAACAATCAACGTGTTTAAGTTGATTTCCAAACCTCTGTTTTCTAAGTTACCTACGTTTGTAAACAATGCGTTTGACAAGTTAGTTCCTGCTGGTACTGGAATAAAGTTGATTAAGTCTTCTACTTTACGCTCATATACTTCTACAGAACCTGTAATGCGGTCGTTTAAGAATCCGAAATCCAATCCTAAGTTGATGGTTTTAGAACGCTCCCAACGTAAGTTTTCGTCATATTCTTCTGGACGAATCGTGGTTACAAAACGAGGCGAACCGTCAGGATTGTATCCAAATTGGTACTGAACTCGTCCGTCACCTGTGGTATAACGTGGAATGTATCCGTAGTCTTGACCAAATTCTTGCTGACCAGTTTCTCCGTACCCAGCTCTAAGTTTTAATTGCGAGAATACTTTTGAATTTTCCATGAATTTTTCCCCCATAATATTCCATCCTAAAGAAACACCTCCAAAAATATCAGAGCGATCATCTGGATTTAAACGTGAAGAAATATCATTTCTAAGGTTTAACGTAATTAAGTACTTGTCTGCAATAGAAACATTGGCTCTACCAAAGTAAGATTCTAAGGCGTTTTCAGTTTTAAATACATTTCCGTTCACTTCATCCAATCCTGTAACGTTTTGGAATCTGTTAGATCTGTAGAAACTTTGGAAAGAGTGACCTGCTGTAATATCAATGGTAGTGTTAATGCTTTCAATATCTTTTTTGTAAAAAGCAAATACATCTAGCAATTGCGTTCTGTTTAACGTGTTGTTGGTTCCGAACAATCCTTGGCTGTTAAAATTTGAAGCGGCAGTTGGTGGAATTACAAATCTTCCATCTACTTCATTATAGTCGTATCCACCTTTTACCGTTACTTTTAAATCTCTAAAGAATGGTAAGGTATAATCAATCTTTAAACTTCCTGTACTTCTTTTTGTTTCAGCAGTACTATCATTTTGTTCTAATAATCCTACTGGGTTTCGTACAGCAATGGTGTTGATAGTTCCGTCGTTGTTTACGTTTTCCGTGTATCCGCCAAAAGGACTGTTTGGATCGAATACGGATTGTGTAGGGTCAAAAGAAACCGCTGCTCCAATAGCACCTTGGTTTCCAAATTGGTCATTTAAAATAGCTCCTAATACATTAGCTTCAATTCGTAAATCATCGTTTAGCAAACGCTGTACAAACTTTAAAGAACCTGTCCAACGATCAACTTCTGAAGTACGTAATGTTCCTTCTTGCGTTACAAAACCAACAGACGCTCTATACGTTGAATTGTCAAAACCTCCAGAAACAGTTACGTTTGTATCATGCGTTAATGAACCTCTGTAAATTTCATCTTGCCAATCAGTACTTGTATTCCCTAATTGTGCAATTTGGTTTGCATTTCCATTTGCCAATACCAAATCTCTAAACTGAGTTGATGACAAGATATCAACTTCGTTTACATTGCTACCTACAGAAGTAAAGTGATTTACATTTACATTTAACTGACCAGATTTTCCTGTTTTTGTCGTAATTAAGATAACACCACCTGTTGCTCTCGATCCGTAGATAGAAGCAGCAGAAGCATCTTTTAATACCGTAAAGGATTCAATATCGTTCGCGTTAATGTAGTTTAATCCTGCACTTCCTTGATCTAAAGGAACTCCGTCAACAACAATTAACGGTGCTGAACTCGCAGACAACGAAGAAACTCCTCCTCTAATCTTAATAGCAGAACCCGAACCTGGCGCTCCACTTGGCGGCGTTACTTGTACACCTGCAGTTTTACCTGCAATTAATTGTTCTGGAGAAACGATTGCTCCTCCGTTAAAGTCATCTGATGTTACCGACTCAACGGCTCCTGTTACATCTTTTTTAACGGCAGAACCATATCCTACAACGACAACTTCGTCAAGTGTGGATGCATCTTCCTCCATAGCAACATCGATTGTAGCTTGTCCTGTATACGCTATTTCTTGTGCTTTATAGCCTACATAGGTAAATACAATGATTTGACCATTATTGGCACTAATTTGATAATTACCATCAAAATCGGTGGTAGTTCCAGTGGTTGTGCCTTTAATCACAACGTTCACTCCCAATAAAGGAGTTCCGCTAGATTTTTCAGTAACAACACCTGTTACTTTTGTTTGGGCAAGCATTCCAATGGGAATCAAAAAAGCCAAAAACAAAATAAATTTTTGCATTTTCTTCATTTGTTTAATTTTTTATTTTCAAAATTGTCGTAAAATAATCACGCTTTTTTGTTGTTTTTCTTTCGAGTTTTTCATGACAAAATCCGTGATAATTTTGATTAAATACTTTATATTTTTACCTCTCGATGTTAAAACTATGTAAAATTTGAACAATTCAAAATCTAGGCACAACTTTTGCTTTCACGCAAACGTTTTCGTGTTGAAAACTTTTATAAACATTGGGTTTTAACCATTTAAAAGGGTGTATTTTTAACAAAAAAATAAAATTTCGTAGCTTTAATTATTGATATCTTAAAAAACCCTCATGAAGCGAAAAGTAACTCTCAAACAAATAGCCAAAGAATTAGATGTTTCTGTATCAACTGTTTCGAAAGCATTAAGAAATAGTAAAGAGATTAGTTTGGATACCAGAACGAAGGTTCAGGCATTTGCCAAACTGTATAATTACCGTCCAAATAATATCGCCTTAAGCCTAAAAAACAAACGTACAAAAACGATTGGCGTTATTATTCCTGAAATTGTGCATCATTTTTTCTCAAAAGTGATTAGCGGCATAGAACAAGAAGCGAATAATAGAGGCTACAATGTAATTATTGGACTGTCGAATGAATCGTTTGATAAAGAAGTCATTAATATTGAAATGCTCGCCAACGGAAGTATTGACGGATTTATCTTGTCGGTAGCAAAAGAAACTCTATTGCTACAAGACTATCATCACTTTTATGAAACCATCAATCAAGGAATGCCGATTGTGATGTTTGACAGAGTTGTGAACGAAATCGCTTGCGATAAAGTGGTAGTTGATGATAAGCTAGGCTCCAAAAAAGCGGTTGCTAAATTGATTGATAGTGGTTGCAAAAACATTGCCCTTATTACTACAAAAGACTATGTAAACGTTGGAAAACTCCGAACGCAAGGCTATTTGGAAGCCTTGGAAGAACATAAAATTGCGCCAAAAGCTTCTCTTATTATTAAAGTAGGAGAAAACAAAGACAAAGACATTGAGATAGAAACCTTGGAAAAAGAAATTTCTGCATTGTTTGAAAAAGAAAAAGATATTGATGGAATTTTTGCCGTAAACGAACTCTATGCTATTTCTGCCATGAAAATCGCCATTCAAAAAGGCTATAAAATTCCTGAAGAACTATCTATTATCGCTTTTACTGATGGTGTACTTTCCAAACATTCCATTCCTGCACTTAGTACCATTAGTCAGCATGCGCTAGAAATGGGGAAAAAGTCGGCAACCATGTTAATTGACAAACTAGAAGAATTGGTAGAAGAAGAAAAATATCAAACAGAAGTCATCAATACTACCTTAATAGAGCGTGACACCACCAAATAAGAATCAAACATAAATTACAAAAGAAAAATAAAGAGCATACAAAGGACCATTTTTAACGTGAGTTCGATATAACTATTTTATTATACAACTGATTACTAATAGATTATGCTCAATGTCAAATCGAGCATTATCGTAGATACCGAGCATAGCTCATGAGATTCCTTTGAAATTATCAATTCTTAGTTATTCTCGACTGCGCTCGAACTGACAATTAGTTATTTCTCAGTGAATTGTGTATTACATAGTGATTTCTTAAGTCGAACTCACGTATTTTAATAAATTCGTGATTTTCAGTCGCCAAATTGTTAAATTTTCAACGAATTACGGTTCAGATTTTCAATTTCTTAGTGGCTGTTTCAAAAAAACAACTATATTTACACCATAAATATCAAGACTTATATTTTTATCTCTCACCCAAAAAGTAAGTTTTGATAAGTCATAGCGCTTATCGTAACATAGTACTAACTAATACATTACGATAATGGAAAAGCGTAAATTAAGTTTCTGGGAAATATGGAACATGAGTTTCGGTTTCTTAGGAATTCAATTCGGATTTGCCCTGCAAAATGCCAACGTCAGTAGAATTTTTGAAACATTAGGAGCTAGTAAAGATGAGCTGCCTATTTTATGGTTAGCCGCACCTGTTACAGGTTTGCTAGTGCAACCAGTTATTGGATATTTTAGTGACCGCACATGGCATCCTAAATTTGGAAGAAGAAGACCTTATTTCTTAATTGGAGCCATTTTAGCCTCTATTGCTTTAGTCATTATGCCTAACTCTCCTATGTTGTGGGTTGCCGCAGGAACGCTTTGGATTATGGATGCTTCCATAAATATATCTATGGAACCTTTTAGAGCTTTTGTTGGTGACTTATTACCCAACGAGCAACAAACAAAAGGATATGCCATGCAAAGTTTTTTCATCGGAATTGGAGCCGTTGTCGCTTCTATGCTTCCGTACATGTTAAAAAACTGGTTTGGTTTTGTAGATGACCCAAGTGAAACGGGAATTCCGTCTTCTGTCAAATGGTCATTCTATTTAGGTGCCATCGCTTTTTTTGGTGCTGTATTATGGACTGTTTTTACGACAAAAGAATATCCTCCTGAGGATATGGAAGAACATGAAAAAGAAAAAAATGTAGGTGTTTTTCAAGGTTTAAAAGAATCCTTCTTAGGAATCTTTAAAATGCCTAAAACCATGCAGCAATTATCGTGGGTACAGTTTTTTAGTTGGTTTGCCTTGTTTTCTATGTGGATTTATACAACGACAAGTATTACAAGTCATGTGTACGATATGAAAGTTTCGACAGCGGAATTTACAGAAATGCAACAAAGTTTTACGCCTTTAATGACTGAGGAAGTAAAGACAAAAATCAAAGAAGTAGAAAACCTAAGCTTCTCAGAAAAACTCAAAGGTATGTTTGTTCCCAACCCTGAACGAAGCAACCTGAAAAAATTAAGCGCTATTGACCGAGAATTGAACGCCACTGCTGAAAAATATGCAGGAGACGACACTGTTTTGTTATCAAAAGGACTCATTAGTTTCTTTTTAAGTAAAGACGTTACCATAAGTGATGCACTAAAAGAACGTCTCAACTACAACAACTCGCAATACGAAACAGGAGCGGATTGGGTAGGTATTTGTTTTGCTGTATACAATGGTATTGCTGCAATATTTGCAATATTCCTTCCTTTCTTAGCTAGAAGATTAACTCGAAAAGTAACACACATGCTATGTCTAATAGCTGGAGGAATTGGATTAATTTCAATTCTATTTATAAACAATGATTGGCACTTATTGCTATCAATGATTGGTGTCGGAATTGCTTGGGCAAGTATCCTTTCTATGCCGTACGCCATGTTAGCAGGTGCTTTACCTACTAATAAAATGGGGTATTACATGGGCGTTTTCAATTTCTTTATTGTGATTCCGCAAATCATCTCAGCTGGAATATTAGGATATCTACTAAACAAACTTTTCAATGGCGATCCTATATATGCATTAGTTATTGGAGGAGTTATGATGATTCTTGCTGGAATATTAACATTACGAGTAAATGATAACCCAACAGCAGAAATTAATGAATAAAAAAGGATTTATATTCGATTTAGATGGTGTCATTGTCGATACTGCAAAATACCATTACCTCGCTTGGAAAGAACTTGCCAACGAGCTGGGTTTTGACATCACACTCGAACAAAATGAACAACTCAAAGGTGTCAGCCGCATACGCTCGCTAGAAATTATTCTTGGCTGGGGAAATGTAACACTCACCGAAGAAGAGTTCATGAAATACATGGCGGAGAAAAACGATAACTACTTATCGCATATCGCACAAATGGATGCTGGAGAAATTCTGCCAGATGTCCCAAAAATATTAAACTATTTACAAAAAAAACAGCAAGGAATTGCACTGGGTTCTGCCAGTAAAAATGCACGCAAAATTCTACAAAAAGTAGGACTATTTAATGTATTTGAAGGTATTGTAGACGGAAATGACGTCAGCAAAGCAAAACCAGACCCAGAAGTATTTCTCATTGCTGCCCAAAAACTAAACATCACACCCAAAAACTGTATTGTATTTGAAGACTCCGTAGCAGGTGTCACAGCCGCCAACACCGCAGAAATGATTTCCATCGGAATCGGTTCTGAAGAAACGTTGGGACACGCCGATTTTGTTTTCAACGATTTTACCGAAATACAAACAAGTTTTATAGAAGAATTAATAAAAAGATAGCTTGGAAATTGGAATCATCCTCGCGAAAAATCTAAAAGCGAAGCGGTCTAATATCTAATATCTAACATCTAAGTAAAAAAAATGAATCAGAATTATATACAACCAGACAATTGGTCGATTATCGAAGAAGGATTTGATACAGAAAGTGTCAAATCTTCCGAAAGTCTCTTTAGCATCGGAAATGGCGCTATGGGACAACGAGCTAATTTTGAAGAATACTACTCTGGACCTACCTTTCAGGGAAGCTATATTGCCGGAGTATATTATCCAGACAAAACAAAAGTAGGTTGGTGGAAAAATGGCTATCCAGAATACTTCGCCAAAGTACTCAATGCACCTAGCTGGATTGGTATCAACGTATATGTCAATGATGAAGCGTTGGATTTATTCACGTGTAAAAAAGTAGCCAATTTCCGCCGCGAACTCAACATGAAAGAAGGTTGGTACGAACGCTCTTTTATAGCGACACTTCCAAACGACATTGAAGTGGAAGTTACAGCCAAACGTTTTTTAAGTTTAGACATCGACGAAGTTGGTGCGATTGCGTATAGCGTACAACCACTCAACAGTGATGCAACCATCAAATTTACACCCTACTTGGATGCCGGAATCAAAAATGAAGATGCCAACTGGGAAGAAAAATTCTGGGAAACCCTACAAGTCAAAGAAGAAAACAATCAAGCGTTTATTGTTGCCAAAACGTTCAAAACGGAGTTCCATGCGTGTACCTTCATGCAAAATGAATTGTTTTTAAACGGCAAAAAGTTACAGCTACCAACAAACGCCTCTGAAAAAGAAACAGAAATATCCTTTCATTACACACAACAGGTAAAAGCCAATGAAATCTTTACCATCCATAAATTTGGTGGATACACAGTGTGTATGAATCACGACAAAAACGAACTCATCGCAGCTTCCAAAAAAGCCTTACACAATGCAACTTCGCTAGGGTTTGAAGCCTTACTGCAAAACCAAAAAGAAGCCTGGGCAAAAATTTGGGAAATGGCAGATATCACCATTGAAGGCGATGTAAAAGCACAACAAGGAATTCGTTTCAATATCTTCCAACTCAATCAAACCTACTTAGGAAAAGATTCACGACTCAACATTGGACCCAAAGGATTTACAGGTGAAAAATATGGTGGAAGTACCTATTGGGACACCGAAGCCTATTGCATTCCGTTCTACATGACGACAAAGGACCAGCAAGTAGCACGAAACCTGTTGCAATACCGTTACAATCACTTGGAAAAAGCGATTGAAAACGCACAAAAACTCGGATTCAACAATGGTGCAGCACTCTATCCAATGGTAACGATGAACGGTGAAGAATGCCACAACGAGTGGGAAATCACTTTTGAAGAAATTCACCGAAATGGCGCTATTGCTTTTGCCATCTACAACTATACACGTTACACGGGCGATTACAGCTACATTCCAGAAATGGGCTTAGAAGTCATGATTGGAATTGCACGCTTTTGGCACCAAAGAGCAAGTTTCTCTACGGCGAAAAACAAATACGTAATTCTTGGTGTTACCGGACCAAACGAATACGAAAACAACGTCAACAACAACTGGTATACCAATTATATTGCGCAATGGTGTATCAAATTTGCCAACGAACACATTGAAAAAGTAAAACAAGAATACACGGCAGATTACGAGCGTATCATGCAAAAAGTGCGTTTATCGGAACAAGAAATCTCTTCATGGATGGAAGTTGCCAACAACATGTATTTCCCGTACAGCGAGCAATACGGCGTGTACTTACAACAAGATGGTTTCTTGGACAAAGACTTGGTAAGCGTAGCCGATTTAGATGCTTCGCAGCGACCAATCAATCAAAAATGGAGCTGGGATCGCATTCTACGTTCGCCATACATCAAACAAGCAGACACCTTACAAGGATTCTACTTCTTTGAAGACCACTTTACACAGGAAGAACTGGAAAAACACTTCAACTTCTACGAACCATTCACCGTACACGAATCGTCGCTTTCACCATGCGTTCATAGCATTCAAGCAGCAAAACTGGACAAAATGGACATGGCGTACACGTTCTATCTCAGAACCTCGCGTCTCGATTTGGACGATTACAACAAAGAAGTAGAAGAAGGTTTGCACATCACGTCCATGGCAGGAACGTGGATGAGCATTGTAGAAGGTTTTGGCGGCATGCGCATGAAGAACGACACGCTTTCCTTTGAACCACGAATTCCAGAGCAATGGAACGCATATTCGTTCAAAGTCAACTATAGAAATCACATTCTCAAAATCAACGTCACACAAAACGGAACCACTTTCGAGTTAGAAAAAGGTGACAATCTAGTGATTTTGGTCGATGGGAAAAAAGTAGCCGTTTCGCCAAACGATTTGGTAACGGTTTAAAAATAAGGAGCTATTTCCTGCTTTCCGTTGTATCTTTTTTTGCCACTTATCAAAGCAAAAAAAGGATGCCACTGCAATCAGGGCTAATAAGAAACGATGACGTTTCATACCAAACATAGTGAATATAGTAGTGAGTAGTGAGATTTTTTTTGTCATTCCGCACTTGATGCGGAATCCACTAGGATATGCTATGGATTCCTGCCTACGCAGGAATGACATTGTATAAATGAACAATCAAAACGTCACTTCGAGTGATTTTATGAAAGAAAATAGTATAGAGAAGTACTTTGAAATCATAAATCATAGCAATATTTGTGATTGAAGCAATGCCAACATTGGTACATTTTCAAATTATCAAATTGCTACATTAACCAAACGTCACTTCGAGTGATTTTTGAGTGTACTGAGCCTGCCGAAGTGTACTCAAAAATAGTATAGAGAAGTACTTTGAAATCATAAATCATAGCAATATTTGTGATTGAAGCAATGCCAACATTGGTACATTTTCAAATTATCAAATTGCTACATTAACCAAACGTCACTTCGAGTGATTTTTGAGTACACTAAGCCTGCTGAAGTGTACTAAAAAATAGTATCGAGAAGTACTTTGAAACACAAAATAATAAAACAATAGCATCTCAATGCTAACTACTAATTTTTAAATGATGAAAGAAAAACATAAAGTGACATATCTATCAAAATATTGAAAAGCAAGGCAGCAGCGTTGGATAAAGATGAAAAGCTGTTTGAGCGCAGCGAGTTCTTTTCATCTGTGGCTGCGGTTGCCGTAGTCTTTTCTCATATTTTTATAGTAAGTCTTGACTTTTTTGGTTCGTTTTTGTGTCAAGACAAAAATGAACGTTACTAAAAGTTTTATTGAATGTACAAATGAACTTGAATAATTAAAATACACTTCAGATGAAAAAACTACTCATACTAATCACACTCATAAGTTGCTTCTCGTGCAAACAATCAGAAGAAAAAACAACGGCAAACACTTCATCTGAAACTATAACAGAAGTCAAAAACGACCTCGGACGTGTAGAACCGCCACATTGGTGGACAGATTTCAAAAACACCAAACTCCAACTCTTAGTCAAACATCCAAACATTGCCACAGCAACACCAAGCATTGCAAACAGTAATATCAAAATAGAAAAGGTACAAAAAGGAGAAAGTCCCAACTATCTGTTCATCGATTTGGATATTGCCAAGGCAACAGTTGGGAAATTCAACATCGAATTCAAGCAAGAAAACGGAGAAATTCTCACGCAAACCTACGAACTCAAAGCACGCACAAAAGCGGCTGACCAATACATCGGTTTCGACAGCTCCGACGCTATCTATCTTATCACGCCAGACCGATTTGCCAATGCAAAACCTGAAAATGACATCTTTGAGAATTTAAACGAAAAAACCATCAATCGCGAGGATGACTATGCGCGACACGGCGGCGATATCAAAGGAATTACCACACACTTAAACTATATTGACGACTTAGGATTTACCGGAATTTGGTCATGTCCATTACTCACCAACGACATGAAAAGCGGTTCCTATCACGGTTATGCCATCACCGATTACTACCAAGTCGATCCCCGATTCGGAACGTTTGACGAATACAAAGAATTGGCAGACAAAGCCAACGAGCGTGGCATGAAACTCATTATGGATCAAGTTGCCAATCACTGTGGTTTGGAGCATTGGTGGATGAAAGATTTGCCATTCAGCGATTGGGTAAACTATCAAAAAGACTTTGAAAACGGTGAAAAAATAACCTTTTCCAATCACAGACGTACTACAAATCAAGATATCTATGCTTCGCAAAGCGACAAAAAAGGCATGAGCAACGGTTGGTTTGTAACCACAATGCCCGATTTGAATCAGCGCAATCCATTCATGGCAAACTACATCATTCAAAATAGCATTTGGTGGATTGAATCCTTAGGTTTAAGCGGAATTCGCCAAGATACCTATCCATATCCTGACAAAGAATTTATGAGCAACTGGGCAGGCGCGATTATGACCGAATATCCAAACTTTTCTATTGTGGGTGAAGAATGGAGTTACAATCCGCTGTTAATTGGCTATTGGCAAAAAGGCGCAAAAAACAAAGACGGCTACGAAAGCAATCTCACCTCAACAATGGATTTTGCAATGCAGAGCAATACTGTACAAGCATTGAACGAAGAAGAAGCATGGGACAAAGGTTTGGTGAAAATCTATGAAGGTTTGGCAAACGATTTTTACTATACAAAACCAAAAGACGTGATGATTTTTCCAGACAATCACGATATGAGCCGCATCTTTACACAGCTCAAAGGTGATATTGCCAACACAAAAATGGCGCTGAGTTACCAACTCATGTTGCCGAGAATTCCACAAATCTATTACGGAACTGAAATTTTAATGAACGATTTTGAAAACCCTGGCGATCACGGGTTAATCCGAACAGACTTTCCTGGCGGTTGGCAAGGTGATACCGTAAATGCCTTTACAGGAGAAGGTTTGACAGACGAACAAAAAGACATGCAAGCGTATCTCAAAAAACTATTGAATTTCCGCAAAAACAACACCACCATTCACGAAGGAAAAACAGTGCATTTTGCGCCATTCATGGGAACGTATTTCTTGTTTAGAACCTCTGGTGAGGAAACCGTAGTGCATATCATCAACAAAAATGACAACCCAATTACGATAGATTTAAAACGCTATGCAGAAATGAACCTAAAAGGAAAAACGCTCAAAAACGTAATCACAGGCGAGCAAATGACGTGGGGCGATGACATGGAATTCAAAGAAAAAGGAAGTATTATTTTGACAACCAAATTGAAATAGCTGTGAGATATGAGTAGTGAGTAACGAGATTTTTTTTGAAATCAGCTGTCATTCCTGCGTAGGCAGGAACCCATAAAATATCTTAGTAGATTCCGCATCAAGTGCGGAATGACAAAGTATATATAAGAAACCAAACCGTCACTTCGAGTGATTTTATGTCATATCGAGCGCAGTCGAGATAGATATGAAATAGTATCGAGAAGTACTTGGAAACAAAGTTTAACTAAATATAAGATATGAGTACTGAGTAGTGAGAGATTTTTTGAAATCAGCTGTCATTCCTGTGAAGACAGGAACCCATAAAATATCTTAGTAGATTCCGCATCAAGTGCGGAATGACAAAGTATATATAATAAACCAAACCGTCACTTCGAGTGATTTTATGTCATATCGAGCGCAGTCGAGATAGATATGAAATAGTATCGAGAAGTACTTGGAAACAAAATTGAAATAGATGTGAGATATTAATAGTGAGTATTGAGATTTTTTTTGAAATCAGCTGTCATTCCTGCGTAGGCAGGAATCTATAAGTAATGTGACTCAATACTAATCTAAAAATAAAATTGTCATATCGAGCATTATCGTAGATACCGAGCGTAGCTCTAGAGATACTTTAATAGTAAAAACATTTTATGAAATTAAAACCAACTTTACTTATAATTATTCTCCTTTTCCTCTCATGCAAAGGACAAAAAAAAGACGACAATACCGACGGTAAAAAGTCTGTCACGTTTGTTGTGACCAATTTGCCCGAAAATCACAATTTTTCTAAAGACATCTATATTTCAGGTGATTTTGAAGGCTGGTCGGGCGGACGACCTGAATTAAAACTAGAAAAAAAGGATAGTACTTACTACAAAATAACACTTCCAAATCACCGAGAAACCATCAATTTCAAATTTACACTCGGAAGTTGGGAAACCGTTGAACTCGACGCGCAACAGCAAAATATTGAAAACCGAACCTATACGTTCAAAGAACATCCTGAAATGATTCAAGTTACCATTGGTGCTTGGTCTGATGGAAGCGAAAACGAAAAAATTTCTACCAAACAAGCCAATGTAGAAACTTTTGCAGAAAAGTTGGAAATGCCGCAACTCAATACCACACGAAAAATTCAAGTGTATTTACCGCCGAATTATGAAAATTCCCAAGCATCGTATCCAGTTGTATATATGCACGACGGACAAAATGTGTTTGACAAAGCAACTTCGTATTCGGGTGAATGGGAAGTTGATGAAACGCTTAATAAACTACATGAAACACATGGTTTAGAAGTCATCGTAGTGGCAATTGATAACAGCGAAGAGCGCATGCAAGAATACACCGCTTGGAAACATGAAAAATACGGAACGCCAAAAGGAAAAGAATATGTAGAATTCATCGCGAAGACACTAAAACCAGCTATCGACCAAAAATACAGAACCAAAAAAGATGCTCAAAACACTGCCATCATGGGAAGTTCTATGGGCGGATTGATTTCACATTACGCTGCATTTGCGCATCCTGATGTGTTTGGAAAAGCAGGCATCTTCTCGCCTTCGTTTTGGTTTTCGGAAGAATTATTTTCCTTTACAAAGTCACATCTGGTGAACGCCAACAACTCAAAATTATACTACTTAATGGGCGAAAAGGAAGGTGAAGGTATGCTTGAGAATTTCAATAAAATGCTTTCGTTACTGCAAACGAATAACTTTCCAATAAAGAACTATACAGCAAAGTTTTCTCCCGATGGCGTTCACAGTGAAACCTTTTGGCGAAGTGAACTCAAAGACGCTTTACTTTTTCTATTTTCTGATGACATACAAAAACAACCAAGCGACAAACCTATTGCGAAAGAAGTAACAACCGCGAAACTTTCAGCTGGGAAACTCATGCGTGTCGTGGACTTTCCTTCGCAATATATTGTACCAAGAAATGTTGATGTTTGGTTGCCAAATAACTATTCGTCTGACAAAAAGTACAAAGTCTTGTATATGCACGATGGACAAATGCTATTTGATGCTTCTACTACGTGGAACAAACAAGAATGGAAGGTTGATGAAGTAGCTACAAAGTTAATGAATGAAGCTACCGTATACGAGTTTATAGTAGTGGCTCCGCACAATATTTCCGAAATTCGCTGGCAAGATTACTTTCCTCAAAAAGCATTTGACTATTTGAGTGCAGACGTTCAGAAAAAATTTCGTGAAGAAGCGGAGAAAAATAATTTCTCCTTACAATTTAATGCAGACAACTATTTAAAATTCCTTACGGAAGAATTAAAACCGTATATCGACACCACCTATTCCGTCAAAACCAAACGCGAGCATACGTATGTGGCTGGCTCCAGCATGGGTGGTTTGATTTCGATGTATGCCATGTGTGAATATCCAGAAGTTTTCGGTGCTGCAGCATGTATTTCCACACATTGGGTGGGTGCGCGACCGATGGAAAACAATCCGCTTCCTGAGGCGTTTTTCGCCTATATGGATGTGCATTTGCCATCACCTAAAACACATCGTTTCTATTTTGATTATGGTACTGAAACGCTAGATAAACATTATCCACAATACGCACCCAAAGTAGATGCCGTTTTTAAGAAAAAAGGATATACCAAAGCCAATTTTGTAAACCGAAAGTTTGAAGGTACCAACCATTCAGAGAATTCGTGGCAACAACGATTGCACATTCCGTTAACTTTTTTACTAAAGAATTAATTTATGAAACTATTTAAAGTTCTATTCATAATATTTATAAGTGTTCAGTTTTCGCTGGCGCAGAATGAAAATCGAACGTATCATCATGCCTCTTTCGATGGAAAATCAACACTGACAGTTGAAGTCAGTGATGGAATCTATTATTTACAGGCATACAATACAGAAATTATAGAAACAACCTTTATCCCGAAAGGAGAAAAACCACAAAAAGATTCGCATGCTGTGGTTATGAAATCTACATTTCCAACTATTAATTTTTTACAAAGCAAACAAGATGTCCGATTTGAAACAGAAGGCATTTCGGCAGAAGTAAAATTCTTTCCTTTTCAAATTTTATATTTCTACAAAGGAGAATACATCACTTCTGAGAAAAAAGGCTATCAAAAAGTTGAAAATGGCGAAGCAATTGAATTCAATCTTTCAAATGACGAAGTATTATACGGCGGCGGCGCGCGTGCGCTAGGTATGAATCGTCGCGGAAATCGTTTAAAATTATATAACCGCGCACATTACGGATACGAAACACATTCGGAATTGATGAACTATACAATGCCGATTGTACTCTCATCCAACAAATACCTACTGCATTTTGACAACGCGCCGATTGGCTATTTGGATTTAGACAGCAAGAAAGACAATACGCTTACCTACGAAACCATTTCAGGACGCAAAACCTATCAAGTGATTGCGGGCGATTCTTGGGAAGCGATTTTAGACAACTATACCAATTTGACAGGAAAACAACCATTGCCACCACGTTGGGCATTTGGAAACTTTTCGAGCCGTTTTGGCTATCATTCGCAAGCGGAAACCGAAGCGACCATTGCAAAATTTAAAGAGGAAGAAATTCCCGTAGATGCAATTATTCTCGACTTGTATTGGTTTGGAAAAGATATTAAAGGCACGATGGGAAATCTGCAAGTGTACAAAGATTCGTTTCCCGATGCCAAACAAATGATTCAAAACTTAAACGAGCAAGGTGTAAAAACCGTTTTTATTACCGAACCTTTTGTGTTGACAACATCCAAACGTTGGTATGAAGCATCGAATTTGGGGATTTTGGCAAAAGATTCTATTGGAGAACCGTATAAGTTTGACTTTTATTTTGGAAATACAGGCTTAATTGATATTTACAATCCGAAAGGAGAACAATGGTTTTGGAATATTTACAAAGAACTCGCTGATTTAGGCGTTGCAGGCGTTTGGGGCGATTTGGGTGAACCCGAAGTTCATCCTGAAAAACTCATCCATCACACTGGAACTGCCAATGAAGTACACAACATCTACGGACACGATTGGGCGCGATTGGTCTATGAAGGCTATGCTAAAGACTTTCCCAATGTGCGACCATTTATTTTGATGCGTGCGGGCTATTCAGGTTCGCAGCGTTACGGACTTATTCCGTGGTCGGGTGATGTCAACAGAACTTGGGGCGGATTGCAATCGCAGCCCGAAATTGCGTTGCAAATGTCTTTACAAGGTTTGAGTTATATGCACTCGGATTTGGGCGGTTTTGCAGGCGCAAATTTGAATGATAATTTATACATCCGTTGGTTGCAATACGGGGTGTTTCAACCAATTTACCGACCGCATGCGCAAGAAGAAGTGCCGAGTGAGCCTGTGTTTCGTTCCGCACGAGCGAAAAAATTAGCCAAAAAAGCGATTGAATTACGCTATCAACTATTGCCTTATAATTATACACTTGCTTTTGAAAACAACCAAAAAGGCACACCATTGATGCGTCCATTGTTTTTTGAAGAAACCGATAACAAAAAATTATATACCAATGCTTCTACCTATTTGTGGGGACACGACTTTTTAGTGACGCCGATTCTAAAAGATAGCGTAGCAACAAAAGAAATCTATTTTCCAAAAGACGCCGTGTGGTTCGACTTTGAAACGGACGAGAAAATACTTGGTGGGCAAACGAAAATGGTGAAAACGAAGGAAACTGCAATTCCAGTGTTTGTGCGTGGTGGCGCATTTATTCCGATGGCAAAACCGATGCAAACCACGGCAAATTACGACGCCAATCAATTAGAATTGCATTATTATCACGATGAAACTGTGGCTGAAAGTGAACGCACGCTCTATAATGACGATGGCGAAACTAAACATGCTTTTGAAAAAGGCATGTATGAGTTGTTGGAATTTGAAAGTGAATTTGAAAACAATCGCTTGGAACTAGAATTGGAAGCAGAAATTGGCGAAAACTTCACACCAACCACCAAAGAAATTGACGTGATTGTTCACAACATTCAAAAAAAACCTAGAAAAGTAAAATTTCGCGGAAAGCGTGTTGACTTTAGTTGGAGTAAAAATAATAAAACTCTCCGCTTTACCATTACATCGAACACCAAAAAAGAACGTGAAATTACGATTAAACTATAGCAATTAATACAAATACCAATGAAAAAACTAAGTCTACTATGTATGTCGGTGTTATTTCTTTTTTCGTGCGAAACAAAAAAGAAAGAAGCTGATACTACACCAAAAGAAGAAAAAGAAACGACCATCGCAGCGGTTTCCGCTGATATGATGGAAAGTGCTGTTATTTACGAAGCCAACATTCGTCAATACTCTAAAGAAGGTTCGTTTGATGCCTTTACAAAAGACATTCCGCAACTGAAGCAATTGGGCGTAAAAGTAATTTGGTTGATGCCTGTTTTCCCTATTTCAGAGACGAAGCGAAAAGCTACGGGAGGAGATTTTGCAAGTAAAATTGAAGATCCTGAAGAACGTAAAAAGTACTTGGGTAGTTACTATGCCGTTTCAGATTTTACCAAAATCAATCCTGAGTTTGGAACGATTGAAGATTTTAGAGAATTGGTAAAAACGGCGCACGACAACGATATGTATGTAATTTTGGATTGGGTTCCAAATCACACAGGTTGGGATCATACGTGGTTGAAAACGAACCCTGAATTCTACACTAAAAATGACAAAGGCGAAATTACCGATCCGTTAAACGAAGATGGAACGCCTGTAGGTTGGGCAGATGTTGCCGATTTGAATTACGACAACAAGGAACTGCGCAAAGAAATGATAAAAGACATGCAATATTGGATAACCGAAGAAGGCGTAGATGGTTTCCGTTGTGATGTGGCTGGTTCTGTTCCGACAGATTTTTGGGAAGAAGCGATTTCGCAATTGCGTGCTAAGAAAAATCTTTTTATGCTGGCAGAAGCGTGGGAACCTGAGTTACTAAAAGGAAATTTGTTTGATATGGTCTATGGTTGGGACACACACCATGTGATGAATCATGTGGCACAAGGAGAAGCAACAGTAGCTAAATGGGATGCGCGCATGCAAGAAATTGATTCGTTGTATGAAGACGATGATATTTTGATGAATTTCGTCACCAATCATGATGAAAACTCTTGGAATGGTACAATTGAAGAGCGTATGGGCAAAGCTGGTCCAGCGTTTACAGCTTTAATTTATGCAGCACCAGGAATGCCGTTGGTGTATTCGGGACAAGAATACGATATGAAACACCGTTTGAAGTTTTTTGAAAAAGATGAAATTCCGAAAGAAAAAGGCGAAATGTGGCCCTTGTTAGAAAAGTTGGGAACACTTAAAAATACCAATGTTGCGTTACATGGTGGAAAAAATGCGGCTTCCTATACAAAACTTACCACAAGCGAAGCTGATAAAGTGTTGGCATTTAAACGTGAAAAAGATGGTAAAAAAGTGTACTACATCGGAAACTTATCTGATGAAGCTGTGATTACCAAAATTGACTTAATAGGAAGTTTTACTGACTATCTTACGGACGGAGCGGTAATGTTCCGAGAAGGACAAGATGTGGCGTTACAACCGTGGCAATATATGATTTTGATTGCGGAGTAGGTTTTAATGTAGCGATTTTTTAATGAAACAATGTAGCAGTTGTTTCTACATCTTTGAAAACATCCTTGCAAGGAAACATGGCGAAATTATCCGTCACTTCTCGCAAGGATGTTTTTTTTGTTTTTAGATGTTGATTTCGTCTTTGCGAGAAGCAAAACCGACGCGGGAATCTGGTAATTCTAAAACGGAAATGTGCTTTGAAGTATAAGATTATTTCCTCGCAAAGGAGAACATATAAACAACAAAAAGAGCCTTCTTGCGAAGGCTCTTTTCTCTTACCAAAAATTGGTTATTATTATTTGGGGTCTTAGGGTAATAAGGGAAATAATTTATAACCAATAAATTACTTTAACCATGAAAAAAAGTTAAGTCCAAATATAACACCTCTATTCCACAAAACCCTATATATTAGACAATAACTTATAATACTTCGATGAATGAATAGTTTTTGTAGATGAATGTAAATGCTGCTGACAAATTACTGTTAATTTTTTTCATTTTTGTTGCTTTTAGGCTAGAAAAAAAGCTACAAAACAGTACATAAATAACAGCTTTTCGCCATTTTTAGTAGCTCTATTCGAAGGATTGAAAAAAGTTTTATCAGTATCTTTGTGTTCTTGTTTGAAAAAGAAAACCTCATGAAACAAAAAAATATACAAATAGCGACCATCGCTGGCGGTTGTTTTTGGTGTACAGAAGCCGTTTTTCAAGAAGTAAAAGGTGTTGAAACTATTGTTTCTGGCTATACGGGCGGAACCGTTCCTGGAACGCCAACGTATAGAGAAGTTTGCTCTGGACTTACAGGACATGCAGAAGCAATTCAGTTAACATTTGATGCAGATGTGATTTCTTTCAGAGAAATTGTAATCATTTTTATGGCAACGCACGATCCTACTACGTTGAATCGTCAAGGTGCGGATGTCGGCACGCAGTATCGTTCTGCTATTTTTTATCATGATGAAGAACAAAAGCAAACAGCGGAAGCCGTTATCAATGAGCTTTCTGAATATTATGATGATTCTATTGTAACCGAATTAGCTGCGGCAGAAACTTTTCATAAGGCCGAAGCTGAACATCAAAATTATTATAGACAACACACACAGCAAGGCTATTGCAGTTATGTGATTACGCCCAAGCTAACAAAACTTCGCAAGCTGTTTGCAGATAAGTTGAAGTAATCGTTTGTATTCAATCACTTAGGTTTGGGTCGTTTTTTCTTTAACGAATTAAATCGCCAATCAAACGTAAGCATAAAGAAACGTTGTAATACGAGACTTTGCGTGTTTTGAATAAAGTCGGTTGTTACAATGCGTCGCGTGTTTATATTTTGATCGAGTACATCGTACATTCGGAGTGATAGACTAGCAGTATCGTCCCAAAAACTATAGGAAATTCCACTATTCCACGACCAAGCATACTTGTCAAAATCGCCTGAAACGTTCGGATTATAAATATAGCGCACTCTATTTTCCCAATGCAATCGCTCAAAAATTTGTATTTCTGAAAACAGATTCAACTCATGCATGGTGATTTCTTCATCGTTAAATCCATCAAGTGAATACCGTGTTTGGGAAAAATTTAAATTGTAGTCTGCGTTGATGTCCAATCGCTGTTTCCACTCAAAATCTACACCAAGAGACGGCGTGTACATAGTGGTTTTTACATCGTACCGAATGTCGTTGTTAAAATTGATGCGTTTGCTATGATTTATCGCACCGTTCAAGCGTATTCGCATGGCGCTTGATGTATTCAATTGTAACTGTTTGTACACATCTACATAGCCGTAATAATTGTAATTTCCATCAATGTTCACAAAGGTTGTTTCGCGTACCAAATCGTCATCAATCGTATATCTGGACACGACGCGATTGTTGTCTAACGTCACTTTCAATTTTCCAAAAAGTCCATATCCTTTTTTAAAATTATTTGTTCGGTAATCTACATGAAACGCATAGCGATTTTGCGGTTGTAAGTTTGGGTTTCCTCGTACAATATTCAACGGATCGGTAACATCGGTAAAGGTTTGCAATTGTGATAACGACGGAATCATGTTGCTTAATTGCGCGCCAGCATTCAATACCGAGCGTCGATTGACGCGATAGCGAATTCCTCCCGAATAGGTAAAAATATCAAAGCTGCGTTTTATATTGAGTTCGGGGCGCAATTGATCTTCGTTTTCTAAGGTTCTAAACGTATAATCAACGTTGAAAAAAGCATTTATTTTTTTGTTTCTATAGTTAAATTTCACACTCGGAACAGATGCTATATTTCGATTGGTAAAGTCCGAACTCAACACATCGTTAAAATCGCTAAACGCTTGCTGATTCGTATTAAAGTCAAAAACTGCTTTATCACTTTCGTCTTTTTGAGAGAAGTAATTGTAATTGACATCCATAAAGATTTTTTTCTTATAAATGGGGACTCTAAACGTAATTCCCGCATCAAAACTAGCATTCATATCGTCCGTATCGGTAAACTGATTCCGCAGAATATCACTTGAAGTTGAATTGAGAAACAACAATTCAGACGCGACAAAGGCATCACTGTCAAAGTTTCGTAAATCTTGATTCAGCGTAAGCTTGATAAAAGCTCCTTGCTCACCTATTTTTTTGGTGAGATGTAGTGTGTTTCGAAATTCGGTTTGCGCAGCATTATCCGTAGAATTTACTGTTGAAGTGTTGATTAATTCATCAAACTCGTCAAAAGTTTCAGCACTGCTTTTGTAATTACGTTTACTGGGCAAACTGGCAAAACTTGATTGTAAATTCAAGTGCATGGTTTCTCCCAAAAGCGTTTGATATTCCAAATCCATAGTATGACTTCGGTTTTCCGTAATAGAACGGTCGCGGAGATTTGAAAAGTACGGCGCTTCGGGGACAATGTATTCGGTAAATTGTGTTTTTTGGTTTTCGAGTTCCGCATCACTATACATGTAATTTACCGATAATGAACTGTATTTCCCTAAGTCTTCATTGTAAGAAGCTCCTATTTTTTGAATTGTTCGAATGCCTTTTGTGCTAAAACCTATATTGGGCGCATTGATATTGTTGCCTGTAGCTATAAAACTGAGGTTTCTACTGTTGTTAAAGCGATTGTAATTTCCTGTCAATTGATAACGGTCGTTATCACCTACTCCTGTGGAAAGTTTCCCAAAAGCGCCTTTGTTGTTTTCTTCTTTGATGACCAAATTGATGGTTTTGGCATCGCCGCTTGCCTGCTCTCCTGTAAAAATTTCAGAATTGGTTTTGGAGTCGGTAATTTGTAATTTTTCAATGATTTCTTTGGTCAAATTTTGCGTTGCCATTGTAAGATCGTTGGGGAAAAAAGGACGTCCGTTGACCAATATTTTATTTACGCGAACACCGTTGACCGTGATATTTCCGTCAAAATCAACTTGAACGCCTGGTAGTTTTTTGATAAAATCTTCCACACTGGCATTTCGTTTGGTTTTGAATGATTTTGGATCAAATTCGAGTGTATCTTGCTTGATGGTCACAGGCGAAGTAGATTCAATCATCACCGCATCGAGCATGGAACTATTTTCTAAGTAAATAGGTTTTAAAGTAGTTTTGGATTGAAGCGTAATTTTTTTGGAAAAGGTTTTACTTCCTACATACGATACAAAAAGCGTGGCTTCTTTGTAGGCTGTGTTTCCGCTTAGTGTAAATTCGCCTTTACGATTGGACGTCGTGTATTTTATCAGCGAATTGTCTTTGTTGTTTTGTAGATATATCGTGGCAGATTCCAACGGAATGCTATCCATCACGCCGCTGACTGCACCTTTTATTTCAAAGTCAGTGCTTTGCGCCATGGCTGTAGTAGCAAATAGCAAAAAGTATACTATGTACATACTTTTTTTCATGTGGAATCGTGTTATTTTTTTAGTGTTTTTCTATTTTCTTTTATTCTTTTTTTAGCTAGAATTTGGCGTGTAAATCCTCGAAAATGAGCGTTTGCTATTTTTAATTGGTGATAAAATTAGTTTTGTGTTATGTAAGCAATCAGAAGAAAGCTTGTTCTTTGTAGAAAATGTGACGTTGGTTTTTTTAAGCTTCCAACGGTACACTTTGTGAAATGGTCGTTTTAGTTTTTGGTTTGGAAAAGGTAAATCCTGTTACCAACTGTTTTAAATCTATTGGTTTGTCGATGTAAAATGCGGTGATATTCCAAAACATCATAAAGGCTGCAAAGAAGTATAGCTCTAACAAAACTCCGATACCAATGTGCATGAGCAATGTTCCCATTAACCAAAATTTTCTAGTTTTTTTGCTCCAGATAAAAACAGGATAGAGAATTTCAATCGCTAAAACGCCCCAACCTAATACAATGAGTATGTATGAGTTTTCGGCAAGCCAAGTAAAGTCAAAATTGAAAACATTGTTGGCGCTCCATAAGTTGATTGATTTCCACATGGCTTCACCATTCCACCATGTAATTCCTGTCGCTTTGGAGATTCCTGCAAAGAAATATACCAAGCATACATTGATTTGTAATAAGCGTTTGAACAGCGTTGCGTTTAAGTTTTTTCGGCTTCTTTTTTTGAAAATAATATTGTCAACAGATAGATAGTATCCTGAAGGAAAGATAACTAAGTAGAATAATGACGTTACCACAAATCCGTCAATTCCGTAAATATAAGTTCCTGCGTAAATAGATTTGTACAGAATAAGTGTTGTCAGCGCTGAAAATCGTGTGCAAAATCCAATCATCAAAGCAATTACCGATAGTATAAATACTGTGAGAAGACTTGTAATTGTAATACTTTCTGGTATTCCGTAGCCTTCAAAAAAGGTAATAATTTGCGTGAAAGAAACCATTTCTTCTGGGAGTATAAATTCTCGAATATCGTACGGTATAATGCCATATTTCCCAAATAGTTTCGTAAAATCAAGAATAATACTCAACAGATGAATTAGGATAAAAACACTCGTTCCTATTCTGAAAAAAGCGATAAATGTGCCTTTGGTATTGTCTTCTTGAAAGAAAAACGATTGTATTTTTGATGCGATGGTTTTGCGTGAGATGTTCATGGCTTGTGGTTGTGGTATTTTTTAAAATCGGAATGTATAACGTTCTAACAGTACTAGCTTTTCTGTTTTTCCTTCCAGCGTTTGTGTAATGGTTGCGGGTTGGTGAATGTAAATTTCAGAAACAACTTTGTATCCTGTGTTGTACGACGCTTTGATATTTTCTGCTATTTGATGCATCATTACTTCAAAATAATCATCAAATAATTCGTTTGGCTCTTCCATCATAATTTTGTCCATCATAGGAAACGTACAGAGGTTAAAGCGTACTTTGCTTTCTTTTTGTTCTAAGCTTGTTGGAGTTTGATGCTCTCCGAGTACTTTTCCGTCACAGTCCAATACTGTAAACGCTAGTACAAATTCGCTTCCTACATTTGGTGAGAAGAAACCATAACTTGTGTCGGTTCCTGTGTAATTGGCATAGGTTTTAAAAATAGGGCTGCTACGTAAAGCAGACCCTATTTTTACATCCTTTTCTACCTGTGTGTCTTTGTCAGACATCATTTCGTAGTCGCCCAGCAAACCTTCAACATTGATGGATATGATGCTGAACAATTGAATTGAAACTAATGTGACGCACACAATGGTATTTTTGAACGGATTCATGATACTAAATAGCTATAGATTATTGATTCATGTATCTGTGCATCATTTCGTCCAATTCTCCTCTAAACTCTTGAGCAATTTGAACATCTTCTGCATTCATAACATCATGCGCACTTGATCCGATAAATGTTTTTTGTGTAAACTTATTGTCATCATGTGTTTTGTTACGGAAAATCCAAATTCCACGAGCAGCAGTTTCTTCGTTAATTTCTCCACTAAAGCTAATACGCTCGGTCATTTCATCAATTCTAAATAAGTCTTGGTCTTCTAATGCTACATTTTCTAAAAGATAGTTTCCATCTGCTAATTGTCTTACAGAACCTTCTTGTGTGGTTGTTGTAAAAGAAAATAACATTAAGCTTAACATTGCTAGTACTGGTAAAAAGATTTTTGTTTTCATAATTAAAGATTTAAATAGTTATTATTTGTTTTAAAATATTTGATTTGATACTTACTCTTTTTTAAAATTTAAAGGCTTTTCAGTTTCCGCCTATATGATTGTTGCAACAGAATCACAGTGCTAAATAATGACTTTATTTGCTGCAAATCAAGTAGTTAGTAATGACGTTTATAAATATCATGCAACAGATTTATAAATATCATGTGCCCTTTTTTTGTGGAAAGTCTTGTGAGCACTTGCGTCAGCAATAGTGATTGCTTTTTTCGTGGAAAAGAGCAGTTTTGGGAGTGATAAAGAACTATACTCTTTGAATATTTTGAATTTTCGGATGGTTTTATGCGTTTTTACTTTTAAATTTGATAGATTTTAGTGTGTAAACCTTCGTTTTTTATGCACAAAAAGTCCAACTAAAGAAAAAACCTGAAGAAAACGTGAAAAAACCGACCTACTTACCAACCTTTTTTAGGGCTATTCAGCATGCTTTTTTGTGGAAAAAGATGTGTTTTGCACAATTTTGTGTCATTTTATTGTTGTTTTTCTATACTTCTTCTGCATTTTCACAGCTGAGTTCTGGCTCGTTTGAAGACATGAAATCGGAGTTTTATGCTTCTAAAAATCCTGAAAAAGCGTTGGAAATTGCAACAAACTATCTTGCGAAAGCAAAAAAAGCCAATGATATTGCCGAAATTAGTACAGCTTATGAGCTATTCGTCAATCATTTTAGTCACACGCCAACTGCTATTTCTTATACAGATAGCATCATTTTATTGACCAAAAACAGCAAACTGGAAAATTATCCTGCCAAAGGATATTTATTAAAAGGAATACAATTATACTATCAGTCCAAATACAACGACGCGTTGACCAATTTTGCTTTGGCGAATAATTTGGCACTGGAAACCAACAATATTGCACAACAAATTTCAATCAAACATTATATTGGATTGCTTAAAAATGTGAGCAAAGAGCCCGAAGAACGCGCAGAAGCCTTGCGGATTTTTGAGGAGAATATTGAATTTATTCGAAAGAATGCCTACGAAAAGAAAGACTCTGAGCAATATTTAAAATCTTTATTGGCGTTGGCAGACTCATATAATAAAAACAGAGTGCTCGATTCTGCCGAAGTAGTACACCAACGCGGTATCAAAGCCAGTTTGCAACATCACAATCAATATTTGTATCCTTTCTTTTTAACCTCTTACGGCGTAATGTCGTATTACAAAGAAAACTACACGCCTGCGATTGATAGTTTATTGAAAGCTACACGATTTTTGTCGAACAATGAAAAAGCGTTGTGTTCTAACTATTTATATGTGTACCGATGTTTAAAAGCGCAGAAAAAAAATAAAGAAGGTATTGCGTATTTAGTAAAGGTAGATTCTATTTATGAGCAAAAACCCAAAGTTATTTTTCAGGCAAAAGAAGCCTACGAGTTTTTAAATACGGAATATAAAGCGTCTAATGATGCGGAAGCGCGACTTGCCACGATTGAAAAATTGTTAGCGGTAGATGATATTATAACCGAACAATATCAAAATTTGGGGAAAGAGATTGTTCAGAAATACGAAACTCCTTTGATGATTTCTGAAAAAGAAGAATTGCTCAGTGAAAAAGAAGCACTCATCAATCAATTGCAAGATGAAAACTTTTTATCGCAAAGAGTCGTCACTATATTGATTATTGTTTCCATCATTTTACTGGCTTTTATTGTGTACTTTTCTAGAAGAAATAGAGTGTACAAAAGGCGTTTTGCGACGTTGATGGAAGATTATGAGCAGAAAAAAATTCAAAAAGAAAAGGAAAAAACCGATTCCAAAGAAGCTGCTATAGATGAAAAAATCAAACTAGCTCCTTCGCAAGAAGAATCTATTGGATTGCCGCAAGATATTGTAGATGGCATTTTAGAAAAGTTAGAAAAGTTTGAAGACACACATCGCTTCACTAAGAAAAATTATACACTTACCAAACTGGCAAAAGAATTAGATACCAACAGTACGTATCTCTCAAAAATCATCAATGTGACCAAAGGAATGAACTTTGCGAAGTATATGAATGAGATACGAATTGATTATGCCATCACGCGATTAAAAGAAGATAAACGTTTCCGATCGTACACCATTAAGGCCATCGCCCAAGAGGTTGGATTCAACAATGCACAGTCATTTTCCATCGCTTTTCATAAAAAAACAGGCATAAATCCGTCGTACTTCTTAAAACAGCTTGAAAATCAAAAAATAGACTAAACTTATTGATTGTCAGGTTTTTACAAAACAGTTTTTATCGTGATATTTATAAATATCACGATACTTCATTATAATAGGTCTATGTTTTGCCATAATTTAGCACCGTAACCAGAAAACAAAATTAACCATGAAAATGAACAAAAGAAACTTAGGAAAATTGAATTTATCAAAATTAAAAATCGCTAAAGTTGGAGACATCCATAGTTTGTATGGAGGATCCATTCCTGAGGAAACTGAGAACTGCCCATCACAAGATACGTGTACATACGATTGTGGAGGAGATACTATCGACACGCAAGGATAGTTTTATATTTCTCTATATACGTAAAGTGCTATTTCAGTTATTTTTTAATAGTCTGTTGTAGCATTTTACACTTTTATAGCATCCCTACCAGCTTATGAAATCACAGTTTATATATTATTTTTTATCCTTACTATGGCTCACGCAATGTATGACTAACAGCGAACATGCGAATATAGCCAAACAACAACCTATACAAAACACGTATTTTTCAACCACTGTTGAAGATCCGTATCAATATTTAGAAAACCTAAAAGATACTGCCGTACTTTCTTGGTTGAAAACACAAGATGCTTATACCAAAGAAACACTCGAACAAATTTCAGGGCGCCAACAACTGTTGAAAAAAATTGAACAGTATGACAAAATGCGTGCTGATGCTGTTTTTGATGTGAAAGTACTTTCGTCAGATGCGTATTATTATCTAAAATATGCAGAAAATCATGAAGCCAATGTGTTGTATTTTAAAAAAGGAATTGACGGCGAAGAAACTGCCATTTTCAATTCTCAAAATTATAAATCGCACACCAAAAATACGTATATTATCAATTATTTTCAGCCAAGCTGGGACGGTCAAAAAATAGCGATTGGCTTTACCAAAAATGACGAAGAGTTTTCAGAAGTGGTCATATATGATGTGCCTTCCAAAACGTTTCACAAAGAAGTGATTGACCATTGCTGGCCTTCAGAATTGGGCGGAATTCATTGGTTGGCTGACAATTCCGGATTTACCTATTTGCACATTCCAGACATTGATACGACTTCTTCCAATTATATTTTAGATACTGCTACCGTTTTGTATCGTTTAGGAAGCAATCCGAAAGATTTGCACATTCTTTTTTCCCGAAAAACACATCCTGAACTTGACTTAAACCCTGAAGATTTCCCGATTGTCAATATTTTTGGACAATACCCAAAGTATATGTTTGGACGTGTTGGCGGCATTGGTTTTAAAGATTATTACTATGCGCCTATCAGCGAAATGGGAAAGAAAAAAGTAACCTGGAAACCGCTTTTTAAAAAGAAGCACAAGGTAGAAAAGTTTCTGCCCTATCAAGACGATATTTATTTTTTAAGTGCGCAAAAAGCTTCCAATTTTGGCATTTATAAAACTTCGTTGAGCAGCTTGAATTTTGACGCACCTACAGAAGTAATTCCCGCGTATAGCGATAAAATTTTAAACGATTTTACCATTACCTCCAACGGATTGTTTTTTACTACTACTAAAAACGGCGTGTTGGCAAATTTGTATCAGTTACGCGATAATACCATTGAAAACATCATTTTACCCAAAGCTTCGGGCAGTATTTCCTTGTCAAGCATCGGAACCCAATTTCCTGATTTGTGGATAGAAACGGAAGGCTGGACAAGTCACAGACACAGATATCGATATGAAGCCGAAAAGAGCCAGTTTACGACCGAAAATGTGACTCCTGTAGTCAATTATCCAGAATTGCAAGATGTCGTCGTAGAAGAGATAGAAATCACTTCTCACGATGGTGTACAAGTGCCGCTCTCTATCATTTACAAGAAAGGAATGCTGAAAAATGGCAAGAATCGCATGTTGTTGAATGGCTATGGTTGTTATAATTGGATTAATGCGCCAATGCTGTATCCGTATTTGTTATACTGGATTGGCGAAGGCGGTATGTATGCTGTAGCGCATGTTCGTGGCGGTGGCGAAAAAGGAGAACAGTGGCACCAAGCGGGTTATAAAACGACCAAACCAAATTCGTGGAAAGATTTTATTGCCTGTACCGAATTTTTGATTGATGAAGGCTATACGTCACCAGAAAAGTTTGCTGTTTGGGGCGGAAGTGCTGGTGGAATTACCATTGGACGCGCCATTACCGAACGCCCAGATTTGTATGCTGCTGTGGTTATTAGAGTTGGTTTGTTGAATACACTACGCTCTGAAATTGCACCTAACGGACAGAATAATGTAAAAGAATTTGGGACCGTAAAAGATTCGCTAGGATTTGAAGCGTTATATGCTATGGACGCGTATCATCATATTGAGGAGGATGTAGCATATCCTGCTGTATTTTTGACTTCGGGTATTAATGATTCGAGAGTCGCGGCATGGCAACCTTCGAAGTTTGCCGCACGTATGCAAGCAGCTACAAGTGCTGATGACCCAATTTTATTGTCTGTGAATTTTTCCGAAGGTCATGGTTTTGATAGAACACAGAAAAGCAAACGTGAAGAACTCGCCAATATCATTTCTTTTGCCTTGTGGCAGACAGGTAGTCGGAAGTTTCAGGTGGAGTAGGTTTTTTTCTTGGTGTTGGGTTTTGGGTGTTGGGTTGCTTTTTTCTTGTTGATTTGTCAATTCGTTTGTTTGTCAATAATAACTCTTGGCTGTTTTTTGTTGTTTGTTTTTCGGTTTTTCTTAGGTTGAATTTGAGGTGTAAACTCTTAAACCTGCACCCTAATACGATTGTACTTCATAGACTTTGAAACCTCTCAGTAATCAGTCCACACATCTCAATACTACAAACCTGAGTTCGATTTAAAATTAGATTTATAATCATGATTTTCCAACAGTTACAAAAGTGTCAAATCGAGCATTATCGTAGATACCGAGCATAGCTCTCGAGATTCAATAGAAATATAGACTTTCTTAGTTGTTCTCGACTGCGCTCCTGACAATCTGTTATTTATTGGTTAATTATAAGTGATAAAATGATTATTATTAATAGAACTCAGGTTACAAAAAAAGAGCACTGTTTCCAGCACTCTTTTTCTATGAAATATTTTTTATAACAGTATTTTACATTCCTGTTACTTTGATATCGTCAATGTGGTAACGTGTTTCTGCACCACCAGCAGCACCTAAGTATTTGAAGGCTACGTGTACATCACCATTTAAACAAGAAATGTTAACGTTTGAAGGAACGAAGCTTCCAAATCCACTTCCTCCAATAGGAATGTTAGCATCTAATAAGGTCCACTCTGTTGTTGTTGGATCACCTGTGTAGTTTTCAGTGATGAACGCTTGTAAAATTTGACCTGTTTCAAAGTTTGCAGAAACATTGAAGGTTAATTCTTCTTGCGTTGTTCCGTCTAAGTTGATTGCTGGAGTTACTAACCATGCTTCTAATGGGTTTTCTCCTGTTCCGAAAGCAGAAATAATCATATATCTGTCTCCACCGAAAGAACCATCTTCAAAACGCTCAGAACCACCTGATACGTTTACGTTTGTCCATCCTAACGCGTCTAATTGAGCTTCATTCGTAATTGTTTCAAAATCTTGATTGAATACAGTTACCGCCGAAGAAACTGGTCCTTCACACTCTAAAAGATTTGGATCGCAACGAATAGCATCTGTAAAGTTGACATCTGCTAACGTGTTGATTACTAATACATTTGCATCATCTCCAAAATCTCTTGTAAAGATTCCTTGAATGTTTCCTCTGTTTTCATCAATTGTTAATGATTTGAAATCAGCAAATGTACTTGTTTGTAAGGCAATGCTTCCTCCACCATCTGCACATTCTTCAATTGTTCTGAATCCGTCAAAGTTATCAGAAGCTTCTCCTGCATACGTTAATCCTAA
Source organism: Kordia periserrulae (assembly GCF_003054265.1). Taxonomy (GTDB): domain Bacteria; phylum Bacteroidota; class Bacteroidia; order Flavobacteriales; family Flavobacteriaceae; genus Kordia; species Kordia periserrulae. The sequence goes on from NZ_QBKT01000007.1 coordinate 216,725, forward strand.
GTCGTTTCTGCTAAATTGTACATCTGTTAATTGAATAAATGTATTTTCGTCAGCTGAAGTCAATTCAGCAATGGTAGTTTGTTTTGGTGTAATTTGTGCTACTTGTGTTCCACGGACTACGAAATCTTCCAATTCGAATGGTTGAATTTGATCGATATCGTTTCCATTTGGCTTTCCAATAGCATACACACCATTTTCAAGACCAATAGCCAAACCATTCATTTTGATATATACTTTTCTACCAAATTCGTAGCTGTTGAATAATGCAGATTGGTTGATATCAACACGGAAACCTAATCGTGGATCAGCATCTGGGCTAGCTCCGTCTCTTTTGTTTTGAATGATTAATTCTTCGAAGAAGTTTCCAGCTTGGTCACTAGATACTACATATCCTTCAATAATAATTTCAGCTTCATCAGTTGCGATAACAGCGATTTCATCACCGTCACCAACTGCTTGTTGGTATCTTGCTACCATGTTTTGGAAGGTAGCGTTTGCAGTTAATCCAGGATCAACCGCTGTTGTTCCGTTAGGAATTGCAAATTCATCGTCTTGAACACAAGAAGTAATAACCAATCCTAGAGTTCCAAAGACTGCTATTAGACTAAAAATTTTATTTGCTTTCATTTGTTCGATTTTATTTTTTCTGCGCATCTTAAAGATACGCAATCTTTGTTTTTTTTGTTTGTTTTAGAATCTAAAATATACGTTTAAGAAATAGGTTCTTCCTCTACCATACCAGTATCTGTTACCAAATACTCTTGTTTCAAGGGCAGAATCGTCTCTTAATTCTCGGAAGTTAGCATTACGTCCTTGCTCAAAACCTCCAGTAATGAATTCTTTGTCAAATACGTTGTTGATACTAGCAAAGAAACCAACATAATAATCGCCTAGTTTCCATGATTTTCCTCCTATTAAGTTGACCATCATGTAGCTGTCAAATTCTTCTTGTCTTAACAATTCGCGCGCCAATTCTGGATCGTAATCATTAAATACTTGTCCGTCAAAATCGGTGTAGAAGTTGCTACTTCTTTGTAATGGACTTACATCAATATACGCGTTTGAGAAGAAGTTACTTGTAGCACCAAACCACCAGTAATCTGGATCTCTATATTCAAATCCTAAAGAGAACGCTCTTTGTGGTCCACCTGCAATTTTATAATCCTTTAAAGCTACTTGACCGAAATCTAATTTTCCATCTACGAATCCAGCAGCTCTTGTGTCTACGTTATCTTCTGTAGTTACAAATAAGTTTGGATTGTTAGCAAATGTATATTGTCCTACAGAAGCTACACCTTTTAGTTTGATAGTAGATGTTATTTGTGCTTCAATTCCCAATTCTCCACCAATGTGTTGTCTGTCTACACCTTGTAAAATTTCTTGAATAAATGCTTGGTTATCTCCTCCAATACCATCAGCAAAGAAGAATGAAATTTCATTAGCGTCTTGCATTTTGGTGTAGTATCCAGTTAATCTCGCTTTTACGATTGGTGATCTGTAGATATAACTTGCGTCAAATGACGTAATTTTTTCTTCTGTAATGTCTGGCACTACATTGTTGTTTTCTCTTGAGTTTGAGAAGGTATTACGAATAGATGGCGCTCGTGTTACATATCCAGCGTTGAAATCAAATAAGTGACGACCTGTTAATTTATACGTCAATCCTCCTTTTGCTCCAAAGCCTGTAAACGATAATTTTTCTCCTTTTCCGAATGAATTGTTAGGGAAACCACCGTTTCTGTACAATCCTTCACGTTGATAGGTTGTGTTTTTAACGCTACCTGCTAGGAAGAAATCTACTTTTCTGTATTTGAATTGTGCTTGTGCAAAACCTCCAATGGTGTTAGAGCGAATTTCGAAGTTGTAACGAAAACGATCGCCTTCAGTTACAATTCGGTTTGGATTGTTTAAGTCGTTTTGAACAGCTCCTGGCTCGTTAGCCAAATCGCTTGCAAAAGGATCTACATCTAAATATCCTGTTCCTCCTAATAAATCGGTTACTTCCGCAAAGTTTTCAGAAACTAACGAAGTAAAGTTCACATTTCCGCTTAAAGTAATGTTATCGTTAATTGCAGTATTTAGAATAGTATTTGCTGTAAATTGTCTATCATCTGTTCTATCTTCATATACGATGTTGATTGCATTTCCGCCAGCCACTAAGTTGTTTTGGTTGGCAATGTATAAGGCTTGCCAGTCAATTTGTCCGTCATTTACAAACGCTTCTTGCGCTTGAAAAGCTAATAATGGATTGTCAGGGAAGTTTCTACGGAAATAACTTGGTAATTTTTGGTAGTACGTCGGACTAGGGTTTGCCGCGTTTCCAATTGGGAAACCGCTTCCTGGGTCAATGTCCGTTCCTCCAAAGTCTAAACGACTTCTTCCTTGTTCACCAAATTGATACGCAACATTGGTATTTAAGGTTGTATTTTCTGAGATATCCCAGTAATGGTTCAACATTAAAATTGGTTCAATGACTCTACGTACTCTTGAGTTTCGCTTTTCTCCGTCTTGGTATCCCCAAAATTCGTTGTAGCGAATGCCTTTTAAATCATATACTTCTTGCGTATTTGCAGAAGACAAACCTCTTCTGTTTGGCGCGTAGATTCCTGTAAAATTAAGACTGTGCTTGTCGTTTAATTGTTTTTCAACCGAAACGAATAAAGAATTTGCGTCGTAGAAAGTAGCGTCGTTAAATCCTTCTTCTCCCCATCTTCTTCCTGCTGAGATTGTATATGCCCATCCATTTTCAAGTAAGCCTGAAGAATAGGTTGCCATAATTCTGTTGGTATAACTTCTGTCGGAAGACGAATAGGTTACTCTTCCACCTTCTCTGTATTCAGAAGCTCTTGTATTGATGTTTGTAGTTCCTAAGATACCTCCAAATGTGTAATCAGAAGCGCTTAAACCATTTGTTAGTGTTTGGTTTCTTACCACATCATTCAATCCTCCCCAGTTACTCCATTGTGGTCGTCCGTTGAAGGATTTGTTCATTTCAATACCGTTGATAAGTACGGTTCCGTTTTCGGAGTCTAATCCTCTAACTCTAAAGAACGTTTGACCAAATTCAAAAGCCGCGGTACGCAAAAATACGTCTCTTGACGATTGTAATAATCCTGAGATGTTGTCTGCTGCTGTTGAATCGTCATTCAATTCATCGTCTGTTAATGTAATAAGGGTTACATCTTCTTGGACGAATTTTTTTAACAAGATTGTTCCTAAGTCAATTGCTTGACCATCGGCAATGGTAACAGGCATTCTTAATATAGAATAACCATCTTTTGTGAATACTATATCCACTGTACCTGCCGCAACATTTGTTAACTTAAAAGCTCCCGATGCATCTGTAACAACTTCTTTGTTGTTATTTCTTGCAACTGAAACTGTAACATTTTGGAGTGCGTCATCTGTATTGGCATCAAGTACGATTCCCGTAATTGAGTTTTGTCCGCTGACAAACCAAACGGATAGCAATCCAAATAAGAAAATAAGTTTTTTCATACTGTAATTTGCAATTAATTATTATTCGAGTTTAAAAAATCTTTAATAACGACGCGCAAATGTACATTTTTTATAATTAATAACTACTTTTGGTCTATCTTTTGTATAGATTGTTTAAGATAACATAACATTCAATAAATGAAAAACCTTAAATCCCTAGTAGTACTAGCTTTTTTGCTTGCATTTACCCATACTTGGGCACAAAAAAAGAAGCAATATAGAGTACAAACAATTGCCTTTTATAATGTAGAAAACTTGTTTGATACGATTAATGATCCGCTGAAAGATGACGAGAAGAGTCCAATTATGGAAATTCAAAGTGATCGTTCAAAGATTTATGAAGATAAAATTTCCAAACTTGCCCGCGTAATTTCAGATATTGGCTATGATGTTTCTAGAACATCACCAGCGATTTTAGGCGTAGCCGAAGTAGAAAACAGACAAGTATTGGAAGATTTGATTAAAGACCCGAAGTTGAAAGATGAAGATTATGCCATTATCCACTTCGATTCACCTGATAAACGAGGTATTGATGTCGGATTGCTTTACAAGCAAGGTGTTTTTCAACCGCACAGTTTTTCAAAGCATCCGTTGTATATTTATGATGGCGACCGACGCGTGTATACAAGAGATCAATTGTTAGTTTCTGGTGTATTGGATGGTGACGAAGTACATATTATTGTCAATCACTGGCCATCGCGTAGTGGTGGAGAAGCGCGAAGCAGACCAAAACGTGTAAAAGCTGCCGAATTGAACAAGCGCATTATTGATTCGCTTCAAGATATTGACAAGCATGCTAAAATTTTTACCATGGGCGATTTGAATGATGACCCTTTTAATGTGAGTCTGAAAGAAGTGTTGAAAACAAAGGAAAATCGTGAAGAAGTGAAAGGAAAAGATTTGTACAATCCTATGGAAGGCATGGCGCGCGAAGGAAATGGAACACTTGCCTATAGAGACGGCTGGAATTTGTTTGACCAAATTGTGATATCTGCGCCATTATTAGAGAAAGATTTTTCCGAGTATCGCTATTACAGAGCTGGAATTTATAATAAAACATATTTATCTAACAAACGCGGACGCTATAAAGGCTATCCGTTCAGAAGTTTTGCCAATGGTACGTATACAGGTGGTTATAGCGACCATTTTCCAGTATATGTGCATTTGATTAAAGAAGCAGAGTAGTTTTTTAATGTAGCAATTTTTAATTTGAAGATTTGAAAATGTCTTTAATTTGAAAATTAGTTGATTGCTCCAATTGTTTTCTGCTTGCGCAGAATTATTGTGCATCATCGCTTTGCTCGATGTTTATTTGAAAATTATTTTTCGCCTTTGCGAGAATGACGAAATAAAAAAATCCTTATCGTAATTGATAAGGATTTTTTGTTTTCTGTTACCAGTTTGATGTGATACGGAGTCAAGCTCAGCATGATGTGAGTAACGTCAAAACTGTTTCTATTTTAATACAGATTCCACCAGTCTTTCCAAGGCAATCTTGAAAGGATAAGTAGCAATCCGATTCCGTAGAAGAGCGCTATTTTTCCATAAGCTCTTTTAGCTGTTTCTTGTTTTTTGTGTTTGGACCAACCAATCGTGATGAAAATAATTGCCAAAATTCCTACCAAAGGATGTTCTAAGGCTAATAAGCGTGAGGCACTATCTAGTTTCATTCCATTTTGTTGAATCATAGTAAATCCTTTTAAAGAGACAAAATATAGAATGATTCCTACTACAAGTTGTAAATGTGTAAAGATTAACGCGAATAGAGAAATGCGTAAGTCTTTGGCTGTGAATTTTTTATTGGTTGTAAATCCTATAATTGCATTGACTACTGCTACGATTAGCATAAGTAATACAAAATAGGCAAAGTATGAGTGCAGGGTTTTGATTGCGTCGTACATAAGTTTGTTTTTAGTTGATGCACAAAGGTACTTATTTTTTTGAATGTGTTTAGTGGTAATGTGAAGGAATAAAAAAGCCTTGCAAATGCAAGGCTTTTTAAGTTTTGTACTAATGCTATTACGTTAGAATGTATAACGTACACTAAAGTTCCATGTTCTACCGAAACCAAAGAATGCTTTGTTTGCCGTGTTGATTCCGTCATACGTATCATCTCCTGGATCCGCAAAGATGTTTGTTTGCGATTCTACGATGTACGTTGTATTGAACAAGTTGTTGACGTTTAATCTGAAATTAACTCTGTTTTGCTTTTCTTTTCCAACCAACCAGAGGTATGAAATTCCTCCATCAAATAAGTTGTAAGCTGGCAATTGTAAAGAACCTCTGTTATCTGCTACATCAAAGTCTTCTGCTCTAATATCCGCATATAAGTTGTCTGCTCTAAACCAAGCAACGTCAAATTTTAAGTTTTTAACTGGCTCAACAATCCCTGCCAAACGCATGGTAGTTTGCGCTGCGTTTCCAACCTTTACGTTGTCTAAGAATAAGGTGTTTTCACCAACTACACGGTTTTGGTCATTGGTATCAAATGCAGGACCTGAAACGGTTCCACCATATTCCCAATTACCAATAGATAACATTCCTCTAAACGTTAAGAAGTCTAATGGACGGTACGTTGTTTCCAATTCAAATCCCATGTGTACTTGCTCAATTCCTACTACGTTTGTACGTCCTTGTACTGTTTCCATTGGATCATCTGGATCAGGGAATGTTCCAAAGATAGTTTGGAATCTGTCTTTCCAAGAAGTTCTGTATAAGTTAACGTTTGCCGATAATTTTTCAGATTGGTACCCGTATCCAATTTCAACACCAAATACTTTTTCGTTACGAATATCTTCATTCAATTCGTTGGTATTGTTCAAATATACCGCATCAAACAATGGTTGCTTTGAGTAATATCCTGCATTGGCAAATACATTGTGGTTTTCGTTGATGTTGTAGTTCAAACCACCTTTGATGGTTCCTCCTAAAATATTTTCCCAATCCGTACGCTGTCCTTCAGCTGGCGTTAGTAAGAATAAATCTTCTCTACTATATGCTTGATTTGCACCAGAGAATTGCACGAATGCAGAAATATCATCTTTTTTGTATTCTAACTGACCAAAGATTCCTAACCAACGAACATATCCGATATTGTAATAGTCGATTTTGTCTTCATTATCGATGTCTTTAAATACATTTACGATAGAGGAGAAGTTAGAAGAATATGTGTTTGTCAACGCAATGTTTGGATTGTTTACGTTTCCGTTATCAATATAACCGTCTGCTCCTAAAAGATTGTCCAATCTACGGTAGTGAAAACCTTTGTACGTTCTTGCATCAAATCCGATATCTAAGGTTAAGTTATCGTTCAATTGTGTGTTTAAGTTTGCTAACAACCCAAACCAGTTGTGTGAGTTGATAGAAGCTCTACGCACAATACCATTGCTTCGTGCTTGTACAAAGTTGTTTCCATTCGCATCTGGCTGATTTAATAAGATATCACTATCTCCAGTTCCTGTAAACGATGTTGCTTCTCCAGCATTCCAACGTACGATTTCGTCAAATTTCACCAATCCTGTAGCAGCATCTCTAAAGGCTAAGCTTGAAGCAAAAGCAGAGCTTCCGCCACCAGTTCTACCACGACCGATGTCACCAGTTCCTCCACCACGACCAAAAGACGCGTATGCAACCGATGATAATTTTGTTTTATCAGAGATATCCCAATCCCAGTTTAATGATAATACTGGCTTGTGATAGAAGTTTCTTCTCCAGTTGAATTCTTCTCCGTTTAACGTACCGTTGTTATAGTTGTACTTGTCTCCGTATTGCAAGTATTGTGCTAAGGTTGCTGCATTAAAGAAGCTAGTTGTTCTTTGGTTGTGTACTTGTGGCGCACCTGTTACTGTAAACTGAACGTCGTGTGTTCTTTTTTCGTTTGACCAACCAAATCCTAAGAAATAGTTGTATCCTTCAAAGGCAGTTCCATCAATATATCCGTCACCCGCAACTCTACTAAACAATCCTGTAAAGGCAAAACCATTTTCCATTCTTCCTGTTGAATAGGAAGCGATTGTTTTTAAGTAATTATCGTTACCTAACGTAGTTCCCACAAATCCACCTTCGTTTCTGTCGGTTGTTTTTGTGACGATGTTTAACGTTCCACCTACAGACGAAATTGCTAGTTTAGAAGAACCCAAACCTCTTTGTACTTGAATGGCAGAAGCTACATCGGCTAAACCTGTCCAGTTACTCCAGAATACAGCTCCGTTTTCCATGTCGTTCACAGGAACACCATTTATTAATACTGCTGTATTTCTTTGATCGAATCCACGAATGTTGATTCTTGAATCTCCAAATCCACCACCTGACTTTGTAGCATATACAGAAGGTGTTGCGTTTAATAATTCAGGAAGTTCTTGGTTTCCTAAACGCTCTACAATTTCTTGTGCTTTAATGGTAGAAACCGCTACAGGAGTTTCACGCTCTTTTGCGATATCAACCACACCTACGATAACTACTTCATCTAAAGAATTATCAGCATCAAGTGCAACAGTTCCTAAGTTTTGCGTTCCTCCAGAAACATTGAATTGAATTGACTTTGTAGCAAATCCGACATACGAAATTTCAATAGTTCCTGTCGCAGTTGACACGTTCAACGTAAATTCTCCGTTAAAATTTGTGGAAGTTCCGTTTGTTGTTCCTTTCACTAGAACACTTGCACCTGGCAATGGTCCTGCTTCATCTACTACTTTACCAGTAATGGTTCCTTGTGAAAAGGCAACCGATGTAATAAAAAACATCGCTACTGCTAAAAATACATTGTAAGTTTTTTTCATTATATAAGAATATAAGTTTTTAAAGTCGTGGCAAATGTACTAAGTTTTATATTTAAATTTTACACTTTACTGTATAGTAATTAAGTTTTTTTTAACAAATCAACGAGACTGAACAAAAAAGTTATTATTACAAAAGATTGTGTTATTTTATTATTAAGTTTTTATATATGAAGAATTTAGAGTATTCTTTAGTTATTTATCTGTTAGATGTAAGCTTCAAAATCATTTGGATTGAATTGTTCCAGTTTTTTTTGCACATGCGCATAAAGTGATTTTACATGTACTATGAATTTTTCTGTTTCGCTATTGATGGACTTCTGCCATAATTCTAAAAAAATACTGTCTGGGTATTCTTCAAAATTATTGACTTTATTGTAGATGTCATCAAACAAGACTCTATTCAGTTTCTCAACAGAAGGTGTTTCAAAACCTATGGAAAAGCTGTAGACCTTAAATATGTGATCTAGAAACTGAAAGTAATGATATTTCCACAACGGAGCATCTTTGTGTAATTTAATGAAAAAGTTGTAGTGATTGGAAAGCATGTATTTCTTTAATAGCAGTAAATTTTCTGAGGGAGCTTCATACGCTAACTTTAGTAGTGAATTTGCTTTTTGCGAAAGTTTTTTTAATTCATCTTCTACATCGAAAAGAATAACTCCTAAGGCAAACATTCGTGCTTCAAACTTAGATTGCCTAAAAAACTGATTATGAAGAGTTGTTAAATAATCTCTAACCGTACCTGTTAAATACGAAAATGATAGGTCTTCAAAGGTTTTTACTCCTTTTTTTCGACTGTTTTCCTCGTTTTCAGAATAAAGAATTCTCAAATCAACATCAGAGTCTGGTCTACTGAGTTTAGTGGCATGACTTCCACAGACTAATATCCCAATAACATTTTTTTGGGTCTTCCAAGTGTTAATGTAATTATAAATACGTTTGTCCATTAAAGTACTTAACTTACTTTTATTCAAAGAAAAGGATTATTAATTAAAATTTAGTTATATCATGAAAAAGAAAGAAACAAAACATTTAAAATTAAACAAAACTAAAGTTTCCCAACTTTTAGAATTGGACTTAGAAAAAGTGAAAGGTGGTGCATCAGGAAAAACTTGTGAATGGGATCCTTACTTAGAACAATATGTAAGATGCAATGATTACGATTATTCAACTAATGGTTGCGACTCAACTTGGTCAACTTGATATTTAAAATATAAAATTTTCATTAAAAAAAAGCCGCTTCAAAATTTTGAAGCGGCTTTGATTTTATATGTTGATTTTTAATTCTTTTCTTAGAAATCGTAACGAATACTAAAGTTCCAAGTTCTTCCAAATCCAAAGAATGCTTTATTAGCAGTGTTGATACCATCGTAAGTATCATCCCCTGGATTTGCAAAGATGTTTGTTTGTGATTCTGCGATATAAGTTGTGTTGAACAAGTTATTGATATTTAATCGGAAGTTGATTGTTTTATCTTTTTCTTCTCCAACTAACCATTTGAAAGACATTCCTCCATCAAATAAGTTGTACGCAGGTAATTGTAATGAACCTCTGTTATCGGCTTCATCAAAATCTTCTGCGTTGATGTCAGCATATAAATCATCAGCTCTAAACCAAGCGATGTCAAACTTTAAGTTTTCAACTGGCTCTACAATGGCCGCTAAACGCATGGTTGTTTGTGCAGAGTTACCAACTTTTACATCGTCTAAGTATAATGTATTTTGACCAACTACTTCGTTCGCATCGTTTACATTAAAAGCTGGTCCAGATACTGTTCCTGCATATTTCCAGTTACCGACAGATGCCATTCCATTGAACGTTAAGAAGTCTAATGGACGGTATGTAAACTCTAATTCAACTCCTGAGTGAATTTGCTCTAAGCCTACTAAGTTAGTTACCCCTTGTACATCGTCATTAGAATCCATTGGTGTATTGTTTACATCAAATGTTCCTGTAAGATTGATATATCTGTCTTTCCAAGAAGTTCTATATAAGTTCAGGTTTACGTTTAACTTTTCAGACTTATATCCATATCCTAATTCTGCACCGAATACTTTTTCATTTCTGTAGTCAGAGTTCAACTCATTTGTATTGTTTAGATATACTGCATCAAATAATGGTTGCTTTGAGTAGTATCCAACGTTACCAAATACGTTGTGATTTTCATCGATGTTGTAGTTCAATCCACCTTTGATAGTTCCTCCTAAGATGTTCTCCCAGTCTGTTCGTTGTCCTTCAGCAGGTGTTAATAGGAATAAATCTTCTCTACTAAATCCTTGGTTAGAACCAGAAAATTGTACAAATGCAGAAATATCATCCTTTTTATATTCTAACTGACCAAAAATCCCTAACCAACGTACATATCCTATATTGTAATAGTCAATTTTATCTTCATCATCAATATCTTTAAATACATTTACGATTGAACCAAAATCAGAAGAGTAGGTGTTTGTTAATATTCTATTAGGATTATTTACATCGTCATTATCTCTATATGCATCTGCTCCTAATAGGTTATCCAATCTTCTGTAGTGGAATCCCTTATAGGTTCTAGCATCTACACCTACGTCTAATGTTAAGTTTTCGCTTAATTGTGTATTTAAGTTTGCCAACAATCCAAACCAGTTGTGAGAGTTAATTGAAGCTCTTCTTGATAAACCATTATCTCTACTATCGTTGATGAATTGTCCGTTTTCTTCATCTGTTCTTTGGTATACGTTTCCATCAGAGAATGTTACTGCTTGTCCACTGTTGTATTGAACAATTCTATCCCATAATACTTCTCCTGTTTGCTGATTTCTAAAAATTGAGCTAGAAGCAAAGTTGAATCCTGGTAATCTTCCGATATCTCCAGTTCCTCCACCACGACCAAATGACGCGTATGCTACAGATGATAATTTCGTTTGATCAGAGATATTCCAATCCCAGTTTAATGACAATACTGGCTTGTGATAGAAGTTTCTTCTCCAGTTAAACTCCTCTCCATTTAATGTACCATGGTTAAAGTTGTACTTATCACCATATTGTAAATATTGTGCAATAGTTGCCGCGTTAAAGAAACTTGTGGTTCTTTGGTTGTGTACCTGTGGCGCACCAGTTACAGTAAATTGAAGGTCGTGTGTTCTGTCTTCGTCAGTCCACCCAAATCCTAAGAAATAGTTATAACCTTCAAAAGCAGTTCCGTTGATGTAACCATCTCCAGCTGTTCTGCTGAATAATCCTGTAAAGGCAAAACCATTTTCCATTCTACCAGTAGAGTACGAAGCGATTGTTTTTAAGTAATTATCGTTACCTAATGTAGTTCCAACAAATCCACCTTCGTTTCTGTCTGTTGTTTTTGTTACAATGTTTAATGTACCTCCTACAGAAGAAATTGCTAGTTTAGAAGAACCTAAACCTCTTTGTACTTGGATGGCAGAAGCTACATCGGCTAAACCTGTCCAGTTACTCCAATATACAGCTCCATTCTCCATATCATTTACTGGTACACCGTTTACTAATACAGCAGTGTTTACTTGGTCAAAACCACGAATGTTGATTCTTGAGTCACCAAAACCACCACCAGACTTTGTAGCATACACAGATGGTGTTGCATTTAATAATTCTGGAAGCTCTTGGTTTCCTAATCTTTCCACAATTTCCTCTGCCTTAATTGTAGAAACTGCAACAGGAGTTTCACGCTCTTTAGCGATATCAACTACACCAACAATTACAACTTCATCTAAAGAATTGTCTGCAACCAATGTAATTGATCCTAAGTCTTGTGTTCCTCCATTAAGATTGAATGGAATTGATTTTGTAGTAAATCCAACATAAGAAATTTCAATAGTTCCACTAGAAGTTGTAACATTTAATGTGAACTCTCCGTTAAAATTTGTAGAAACTCCATTGGATGTTCCTTTCTCAACGATGTTTGCTCCTGGTAATGGACCAGCGTCGTCTGTTACTTTACCAGTAATTGTCCCTTGAGCAAAAGCAACCGATGTTATAAAAAACATCGCTACTGCAAAAAATACATTGTTAAACGTTTTCATAAGTTTTATTAGTTTATTTAATGCCGCAAAAATCGCATTTATTGTGCATGCATATATTAAGCGAATGTTAAATGTTTTAACATTTTAACAAAAATACATTTTTAACTTATTTAATTGTTTTGCAGGGAATTAAGATACAAACCGAATTATTAACAGTTATTTTTTACTTTTTTTGAAGTGTTTTAAAAGATTTGTGGTCGACGCATCATGTTCTGCAATTTCTGCACTTTGAATGTCTGTTAAAATTTTTGTGGCAAGTTGTTTTCCGAGTTCAACGCCCCACTGATCGTAACTAAATATATTCCAAATAACACCTTGTACAAATATTTTGTGTTCGTATAAAGCTATTAATGCACCTAAACTTTCTGGAGTTAGCTTGTCAACTAAAATAGTGTTGGTTGGCTTGTTGCCTTCAAATATTTTGAATGGAAGTAGTTTTTCCATTTGAGAAGCGCCCATTCCTTTAGCCGAAAGTTCTGCTACAACCTCAGCTTCCGTTTTTCCGTGAAGTAAGGCTTCTGTTTGCGCAAAGAAGTTTGCCATTAATTTATCGTGATGCTCGTTGTTTCCGTGTAAAGATTCAACATAACCAATAAAATCGGCAGGAATCAACTTGGTTCCTTGATGAATCAATTGAAAGAACGCATGTTGCGAGTTGGTACCAGGTTCGCCCCAAATTAAGGTTCCTGTTTGATAATTGACACGATTTCCACCTCTATCCACACTTTTTCCGTTACTTTCCATGATGCCTTGTTGCAAATACGCCGCAAATTGATGCAAATATTGGGTATATGGAATGATGGCTTCACTTTCTGCACCGTAAAAATTATTATACCAAACACTTAATAATGCCAAAACTACTGGAATGTTTTGATCAAAAGAAGTCGTTCTAAAGTGCGTGTCCATGGCATGTGCGCCAGCATTTAATTTTTCAAAATTATCATATCCTACAGATAAACTGATAGACAATCCTACTGCACTCCACAAAGAAAAACGTCCACCAACCCAATCGCGCATTGGAAATACATTTTTTGACGCAATTCCAAATTCGTTGATTTTTTCCAAGTTGGTCGATACTGCTACAAAGTGCTGTTCAATAGCTTTTTCGCTCGCATGTGTCAAAAACCATTTGCGAATCGTCAATGCGTTAGTCAAGGTTTCTTGTGTTGTAAACGATTTGGATACAATGACAAATAGCGTTGTTTCAGGATTTAAGTTTTTGATGATTTCCTGCACATGATCGCCATCAACATTTGATACAAAGTGCACATTCAAATGGTTTTTATAGTATTGTAACGCTTCTGTCACCATTACAGGTCCTAAATCAGAACCGCCAATCCCAATATTTACGATATCAGTAAATGCTTTTCCCGTGTGTCCTGTTTTTGTTCCTGAAATAACCGATTCTGAGAATTCTTTTATTTTTTGCTTGACTTTGTAAATCTCTGGAATTACATTTTGACCATTTACAAAAACTTCGCTCGTCTCTTTTGCGCGCAATGCTGTGTGCAATACAGCTCTTCCTTCCGTTTCATTAATGATTTCACCATCGAAATATTTTTCAATGTTTTCTTTAAGATGCACCTCATTAGCCAATTCTAAAAGCAATTCCATCGTTTTTGGTGAAATTCTGTTTTTAGAATAGTCTACGTAAAAATCTTTCCATTGAATAGAAAAGCGATTGGCTCTGTTAGCATCTGTTGAAAAATAGTCTTTCATCGCAAACGATTTCGTTGCATAGAAATGTTCCTGAAGTTTTTTCCAAGCTTCAGTTTCTGTAGGGTTTATGTTTGTTAACATGATTTGTTAGTTTATTGCAGTTATAAGTGCTTCTTCTTGTGGAAGCTGTATTTCGATGCCATCAATTTGTGTTTTTAATGGCGCAATGTATTCTAAGTATGAATCTTTTAGTCTTTCGTCAATCGGATCGGCATCTGGTAGTTTTTGCTTGAATGGATCGACTTGACGACCGTTTTTCCAAAAACGATAACATACGTGTGGTCCAGAGGTGTTTCCTGTCATTCCAACCCAACCGATAACGTCTCCTTGTTTCACAAATTCGCCCACTTTTACTTTTCGTTTTTTCATGTGCAAATATTGCGTGGTGTACGTACTGTTGTGTTTTACTTTGACATAGTTTCCGTTGCCGCCTCTTCGGGCAGATTCTACTACGACTCCATTGGCTGTAGAAATAATAGGTGTGCCAATGGGCGCTGCAAAGTCGGTTCCTTTGTGTGGACGAATACGATTTCCGTATAGTTTGATGCGTCTTCGTAAGTTGTAACGCGATGAAATACGGACTTGCTTGTAACGCACAGGCGCTTTTAAAAAAGCACGACGTAAGTTTTTAGCATTTTCATCGTAATAATCAACAATTTGCTTGATGCTGTCAGTTTCAAATTGAAATGCGTAAAATGGTTCGCCATTGTGTTTAAAGTATGCCGCTTTTATATTGTCAATTCCCACGAAAGTGGTATCGTTTATATATTTTTCAGTGTAAATTAATTTAAACTCATCACCTTTTTGCAATCTAAAAAAGTCAATCGTCCACGCGTAAATGTCTGACATATCATACGCCAATCGTTGACTCAATCCTGCATCGTCCAATGAAGCCGATAATGAGCTTGTAATAACTCCTGAAGCTTCTTTTTCTACAATTTTAACAGGCTTACTTTCCGTGTACGCATTGATAGAATCTTTGAATTTTATCACCACATAGTCTATGCTATTTTTTTGATAGATAAAACATTCTGGTCTGTTCAATGAATCGCCTTTGGTGCAAAGCAAGGTATATGGTTTTCCCGCTACCAGTTTTCGGATGTCAAACGTATCTTTGGTTTTTTCGGCAATTTGAAAGATTTTAGAGTAGCCGATGTTATTTTTTTGTAAAATTTCTCCAAAACTGTCACCATTTCGTACGGTATCTTTAATAACTACGTAGTCATTAAGGTTGAAGCCAAACTCTATTGGGTCAGGAGCTGGCGCTTCTATTTCAACGTTTTTTTGAACTTTTTTTTCTTCTTCGCCACACGCGTAAAAGCCTATAAATACTAGTATTAGCAATACAATTTTCCCTATTCTCATTGTTTTCTTTCTGTGTTGAAAATATGGTCTACCCATTCTTTTCCCCATTCATTTTTTTCATTATCGCTCCAAATTTCGGGAAAAAAGATCACTTTTTGAAAACTTGGAGGCAAGTATTCTCTCCAATTGGTACCACCCGTAGCTTCAATGGTTGTTTTTTCGCGTCGTAAATAGCGATATGCAGAGCCCATGTGCATCAGTGGCCAATTGACATTTGCATTCAAATCGAGCTTTTTTAAGGCATCTATTAGATTTTTGTTTTTCTTTACTTCTTCAGGCAATGCTAAGTAGCGATGGTATATGGTACTGTGTTGTACTTCATTGGCAATACGCATAAAGCGTGGCGTGTAACGATATTCAAATTGTTTGAGCGTGAGTGTTTTTTCACCTGTTTTGCTATCGGTCGCACCTTTTTTCCAATAGATGTTTTCATAAAGATCGTCCAAACTGTCTTTTGACGAAAATTGATCTCGTACCGTATGATGCACTAGGTTTTCCATAGGTGTAGCATAGAGTTCAATCATGCGATATTGTGCCGATTGAAATCCACTCGCAGGCAACAAAGACATTCGGTAGTTGAGAAATTGTTCTCTCTCCATTCCGTTAATCATGATTTCAAACGAGGAAATGAGCGCTTTAAAGTAGTTGTTGATTCGGTGAATGCGTTGTGTGAAAAATTCTGCTGTTTGCCCTTTGTCATCAATGATTTGTTTTTGCTCGTGAATGATGAGCTTAAAGTACAATTCCGTTATTTGATGATACATGATGAATATTTCTTCATCCGGAAAAAACGTACGCGGAATTTGCAAACTCAACAAGGTGTCTAAGTGAATGTATTCCCAATACGTAAGATAGCGTTGATGTAGTAATCCGTCGAGATAAGAGCCCAAATCTTGCCCAGAATTGGTATATTTTCGTTCTAGTTTTTCAATTCGTGCTGCAATTTCAGGAGAAATTTTCATCTGTTATTTTATTTTAAACCTGAAAGTTACTTAAACTTTTTCTTTTGGCTATAAATTCATCTTGTTTTGTCCGATTGAATTAATCAACAAGTATTTTGAAAGGGTGTTTTAATCCTTTAAACGCATCTAAATCTGCTTTTAATGAGCCAACTACTAGTTTTGCTTTGATGCGAATTGGAATTTTGTTTTCATCGTCCGAAACCCACAACGTTAAGCTTTCACTTTCTTTAAATACGCGCCCTGCTTGTACATACGGACGGAATTTGAGGCATGGAACTTTTCCAAATTTGGTACGCATCGTTTCGCGTCCTAAGAATTTTAATTTGAATTTGAAGTTTTCTTTGTCAAAAAACATGTTCAGCACAACTTCATCACCTTCTTTGATAGATGAAACATCGTAGTTGTTTCGCAAGTAATAAAAAGCTGAAACCATGTCTTGCACATTTTTTTCAATGTTGATTTCTTCTTTTGTTTTGTGCTTTTTATTGTTGACAAGCGCTTTTTCTTTTTCGTGATTGAAATCGATTTCAATGTCTTTCGTATGGCCACCTTCATCAATTTGACGAATAAATTTATAGGGTTTTCCACTGTTTTTATCAAAATAGCTTTCGTAATTGTCGTCAACCTTAAAAAAGATGCTGGCAAAACCTGTGGTTTTTCCTTTTCCGACTACATGATAAACGCTTTTTCCGTTTAGGTAATCGTCTTTTACTTCCAGCGTTGCGTAACTCGCATTGATGAATCCGTAGTGAATACGAAATTTGAACCACTCGCCCGTTTCAAAAGCGGCGTCTTTTTTTTGTGCTTGCGACAGGAAGCATGTAAGTAGGCAGAATATAGTAAGTATGTGTTTCATTTTTGACATAAAGGTTTGTAAAAATAATAAAATAGTTATTACCTTTTTGTTAATTTATGTTAGCATTACAATTACTATTCCAAAAAATATAGTTTCACCCTAGTAACACTATTGTAAAAGCTTCTTTTGAGTGACTTTTACCATGAATACGCATAGATAGTTTCCAATTTTACATACATTGTAAGAGTTGAAATTAAGCTAAAATACAGCTTTTGTATTCAATTTTATATTGTATATTTCTGATGAGTTTATAAGCCTACTTCTTACAAACCGTATTATAATGAAGCATCTTGTTTGCACGCTACTTTATTTCCTAACTAAAACGCGCTGTTTTAGTGTTTTGTGTGTGCTTTTTCTGTTATCGAATGTTTCCATAGCACAAGAAAATTATACCGTAAATGACACTATTGTTTCTGAAGAAATACGGTTGTTAATTACAACTTCTGATGCTTTGGAAACTATTGAAGAAATGATTCAGCATACGTTTGCTGTTGAAAAAGATACTCTTTCAGGTTTGGCGTATTGTCAATTGTATTTGGAAAGAGGTAGAAAAGAAGCCGATGATAGTATTCA
Source organism: Kordia periserrulae (assembly GCF_003054265.1). Lineage (GTDB taxonomy): Bacteria > Bacteroidota > Bacteroidia > Flavobacteriales > Flavobacteriaceae > Kordia > Kordia periserrulae. The sequence goes on from NZ_QBKT01000007.1 coordinate 234,510, forward strand.
GTTTTTTGCCAATTTTCAAATGGCATATATTTCTTTTTATCAACCCAATTATAAAGAAGCGTTAAAACGCTCGTACATTTCTGCGCGTATTGCCGAACGAATGAAAGACACTATTAACAGTATTAGCAGCAATGTTTTGTTGGGAAGCAGTTGGTATGTTTTGGGCGTGTATGACGAGGCTTTGAAACCGTATTTGATTGCCAAAGAATTTTCTACAGATACCCAAAATACATCGTATGAAATTATTTGTTTGACGAATATTGCAAACATTCGCGCCAAGCTGAATAGATATGAAAATGCGCTCGACAGTTATAACTCCATCCTTGCAATTCTTGATACAAAAGAACAACCGCTTTCCGTTCAAGATACGGCTACGCTTTTGAGTTCGCTTTTGGGAAAAGTACTGTGTTTGTCCGAATTGAAACGTTTTGAAGAAGCCGAAGTAACCTACAAAAAAGGTGTTGCAATTGCTGAAAAAAATGATTTTGAGATTTTTAAAAGTCGCTTCAATGTGAATTTGGGGAAAGTGTATTATGAAAAAGGTGAATATTTTAAATCGCTAGGTTATTTGCGAGAAGGAAAAAAAGTATTGAAAGAAGCTGGATTGCAAAACAACTTATACATTACTGATTTTTACATTGCGCAGAATTTAGCCAAATTAGAACAATACGATGAAGCAATTCGCTTATTAGATGCTATTTTTAAACGTGCTGGTGATGATACCTACACGGATAGAATTGAAGAAATGTATGCGTTGGCGATACAAATTTCAAAGAGTCAGCAACAGAAAGAAAAAGAGCTTTTCTATTTGCGCGAATCGCAAAATATCATCAAAAAATTGACTGAAAAGCAACTCGCCGCAAAAGATTTGTTGTATGAAGATGATATGAAAGCATACGAATTGGAGAATGAAAAGTTGACCCATGAAAACACCGAAAATTTAGCCGATAAAAAAGTCATTACAACTGTTTCGGTGATTTTGGTGTCGCTGTTGTTACTAGCTTTGTTATTTTTTTACAGAAAAGCCAAGCTGAAAGAGCAAAAGTTTTTAGCCATCATTGAAGATATTTCTACCAAAACTTCTGCACAAAAATCTCCAAAAGAAATCACAACTTCTACCATAGAAGATGAAAAATCACAAACTATTTTGGAGCAATTGAGCGCTTTGGAGGCTACACATTTCTATCTTTCGGAAGATGCCAGTTTGCACAATACCGCCAAACTACTCAATACCAATACAAGCTATTTATCGAAAGCATTAAACACTATCAAAAAACAAAGTTTTAGCCAATATGTAAACAAACTCCGAATTGATTATGTGTTGGTAAAATTGAAAGAAGATGCGGTGTTTCGCTCATATACAATTCATGCTATTTCCAAAGAAATCGGCTATAAAAGTGCCACAACATTCATCAAAGAGTTTAAAAACAAAACAGGCTTAAATCCATCGTACTATATTAAAAAAATTGACAGTTAGGCAGTTCATTTTGTTTAAATTTATAAAAATGAACACGCTTCTGTTGTAGCAAACATTGAAATATTCATACTTTGAAAGCACGTTTAACTTAAAACTTTTATTGTTATGAATTTAAAACATTTTACCCGTACCACACTCTTACTATTTTTTTGTTTGAGTACTACCGCACAAGTTACCAACGCTATTGCAGAAAATGTGGCTGACCTTACATTTTCGATTTTAGATGATGTACAAAACATTCGATACGAATTGACTCCAAACAGTCAGTCGTACACTATGAATCATGGATTGCCAATTGCATTTCGAATTGATATCAATTATGAAGCAGAAATCGATTTTGCGGGCTATTTTGGCATTCAGTATATTATTTACAAAATAGCACCTAACGGATTCGACACAATTATTATAAGAGGTGTAACGGTTCCTGTATTGATTCCGCCTGCGCGAAAAAACAAATCAAGAGACACATTTAAAGCTATTGAGGAGTATCCTTTTAAAATTTTTGAAGAAACCATTCTTGGTGAAGCTAACTACGAGATAAAAATGAACTTGGTAAAATACGACTCACAAGAAGATTACAATAGAAACAATTATAATTTTCAAACATTTCCGTCGTTTGGCTTTATCATCAACACGATTTCTGATGAGCCTGTAGCACGAAATGGAAATACTTTTAGTGTGTATCCAAATCCGAGCGCTCATCAACTTATTTTTGAATTTCCAACAATCATAGAAACCTCAAAAAAAGCCAAACTGTTACCAATTGAAGTGGCGCTGTTTGATGACAACGGTAACGAATTGAGTCAACACGAATTAAAAGCCACGCTTCATAATAACAAAGCGCAATACGTGTTAGACATTAAACAGTTACAAAAAGGAAGATATTTTTACCAACTCAAACGTGGCGGAAAAACTTACACCAAACCATTTTTGAAAAATTAAGTAGTTTTTTGATTGAATACTTAGCGTCTGTTTTAAAATAGCTTTTTAGGACAGACGCTTTTTTATACGCTTTTTTTGCGATTTCTTCAATTTTATAAATCTGAAAATACTTCGTTTGTTTCCAGCAAAACCGCTACTTACCTTTGATTTGTTCTTGATCGAGACAGGTGGCATCCGAAAAACCATAATAGAGTAGGAACTAATTACAAATTCATCAATTATCATGAAAAAATTCATATTTACATCGCGTCATTTAGTGATTGTGCTTTCCTTAGTAATAGCATCATTGTGTATCATCGGTTGTCAGTCAGAAGATATTGCTACAGAAGACAGTCCGGCACTTGAAACTGTAACGAGTAAACAAATTCCGCTAGAACCAGATTTTATTCCACCAAACATTCCAAATCCGTCCATCGATGTACATTGTGTCGTTCGCTTGGCATACTTATCGTACTTAGAGCGTTGTCCTGAAAATGCGAGCGTAGTCAGCTACTGGACAAACATTTTTTATTCGCAAGGTTTTGAAGGTGTTGCCGTCGGATTTATTTCTTCGCCAGAAGCGAGTCAGCGATGGAATTCACGCTACCATAGTTTTTTAAATAGAAACAATTTAACGAGCTATCAAATTGATAAAAAAGTATATATCGCGTATCAAGGTTTGTTATTGCGTGAACCTGATGTAAATGGTGGAACATATTGGACAAATCAATTGCGCTCCAGAGGATTAAATTACGTAGCAAGAGCCATTGGAAGTTCGCCAGAGTTTGAAAGACGTTTGGCTAATATTTCTACAGAATGTAACAATGCTGCCAATCAATGTACTTTTTAAAAGCGCGTCATCATCATCAAAAAACAAAAAGCGGCATCCGAAAAGCGTATAGAGTAGGAAAAACAAAGATTGAATGATTGTTAAAGACTGTCCGTGTGTGGCAGTCTTTTTTTTGATGTGTAGCGCATCATTCATGTTGAAGCGTAACACTTTGATACTAAGCAAAAAAAGAAGCCCAATCGTACGATTGAGCTTTCTCTTTTTTTTAACCAACCAAAACTTTAAATTATGAAAATCTCTCTTCTTAAAGTTGCAAAAGGAAACCACTCGCTTTTGCACTGCAAATATAAAACGGGAATTTTATTATGCAAGCATAGTATTTTACTTTAACAGTATTTTTATGTAGTGTGAGAGTGTTTATTCTTTTTACTTGCTGAGTTTTCAATAAAAAATGATTTTCTTTGAAAATTCAGCAAAATTTTATCGTTTCTCCCTGAAAATGAGGCAATAAAAAAGCCCGATTTTTCAATCGAGCTTTTTTTATTTATTAACCAACCAAAACTTTAAATTATGAAAATCTCTCTTCTTAAAGTTGCAAAAGGAAACCACTCGCTTTTGCACTGCAAATATAAAACGGACTTTTTATTATGCAAGCACAGTATTTAACTTTAACAGAATTTTTGCAATCCCAAGTGTGTTTTATCGAGAGTTATTGAAGAATTTTCAGTGATTTTTAAGTTTTATTGATAATTATATAGCATTTTTAACTTTTCTTTGTTTCGGATTTTAGGTTTATTTTAAGATTTTATAGCCTTCTAAGTTGGTAATTCCCCAGTTTTTGAGTTCTTCTTCACTCCAAAGTGCTGGAAAAAAGATTCTTTTTTGATATTTTGGATGCATATACTTCTGCCAATCACTTCCGCCTGTCGCTTTTGGATTCCCTTTTTCAGAATTGATATATTTTGCCGCGGCGTGATAATGATGCATTACCCAGCTGATATTTACTGTATGGTCGTAATGACGCATCGCGTTGATTAATGCTGTGTTTTGCTGATAGGCTTCTGGCAACTGCTTGAATTTTGTCCACAAGTTGATGGTGTTGTATTCTTTCATCCATGCAATGAGCTCTTTTTTGTATTTCTCATCAAAGTTGACCATTAATTTGCTGCGCTTTCCTGTTTTGTGATCGTTTCCTGCTACTTGCCAATACATATTGTTATACGCATGTTCGTACGGTGTTTCGCGGTCGATGGTTTCACGGAATCGATAATCAATTAAATTAATCAATTCGGTAGAAGCAATTTCGATTTTTCGATACTGTCCTGATTGAAAACCACTGGCAGGCGTTAAGGTGTCGCGAAATTTCATGTATTGCTCCACTTCCATACCTTCGCCCATAATGTCAAATGAATTTGATAACAAGTCAAAATAACGACTGATGCGCATCAAATGCATGACAAATTTTTCTGGAAGAATGTTTTCGGTATGAGCGATTTGTTGCATTTCCCACAAAATCATCTTAAATACCAATTCGTTTACCTGATGATACATGATAAACACCATTTCGTCAGGCAATTGCGTACGCTGTGTTTGCAATCCTAAGAGCGCATCTACTTGAATGAAATCCCAGTATTTCATGGGTTCTGCATGTAATAATCCTGAAAGGTGTACGTCAGGATCTTGCCCCATATCCAAGTATTTTTTGTCTATGGCAGCGAGGAGTTCTTCTCTGGTCATGTTGTTAGTTTTAGGAGAGAAAGGTGTATTTTATTGAATTGTCATATTGAGCACAGTCGAAATAGCTTTGAATATAGAATTTCCAAGTTCTCGACTGCGCTCGAAATGACATTATTTAGTATGATTGACTGATTGCTTCTCTTGGTTCACAATGACAAATCATATTGTTACAAAGTTCCGCGTGCTTCTTGTTCTCTTTCAATCGCTTCAAATAGCGCTTTAAAGTTTCCTACGCCAAATGATTGTGCGCCTTTTCGCTGAATGATTTCAAAGAACATCGTTGGTCTGTCTACAATGGTTTTGGTAAACAATTGCAACAAATAGCCTTCTTCATCGCGGTCAATGAGAATTCCGTGTTTTTTGAGTTCTTCTACATCTTCGTCAATATCACCCACACGTTCTAATAAATCATCGTAATAGGTTTCTGGAACGTATAAAAATTCCACACCACGTTCGCGCATTTGCGATACGGTTTCAATAATATTGTCTGTTGCTACCGCAATGTGCTGTACGCCTGGACCGTTGTAAAAGTCTAGATATTCTTCAATTTGCGATTTCTTTTTTCCTTCCGCTGGCTCGTTGATTGGAAATTTGATGCGACCGTTTCCGTTGCTCATCACTTTACTCATCAACGCGGTGTAATCGGTAGAAATATCATCATCCGTAAAGGAAATGATTTGTGCAAAGCCCATCACCTTGTCATAAAACTCACACCAGTCTTTCATTTCGCCCCAATCGACATTCCCAACCATGTGATCGATAAATTTTAACCCAACTGGCGAAGGATTGTAATGTGATTCCCATTTTTTAAAACCTGGCAAAAAGAGTCCATTGTAGTTTTTTCGCTCTACAAAAATATGAACCGTTTCTCCATACGTATAAATTCCCGAACGAATCACATAACCATGTTCATCTTCTTCTTTGGTAGGTTCCATGTATGGTTTTGCACCTCTTTTGGTGGTTTCTTCAAAGGCTTTTGTGGCATCTTCTACCCAAAGTGCTACGACTTTTACGCCATCACCATGTAAGTTGATATGTTCGTTGATTTCACCGCCTTTGTTCAATGGTGTTGTCAGCACTAAGCGAATTTTATCTTGCTTAAGTACATACGAAACTCTGTCTTTCAATCCTGTTTCCAACCCTGCATACGCTTCTGATTGAAATCCGAAAGCAGTTTTGTAAAAGTGTGCCGATTGTTTGGCGTTTCCAACATATAATTCTACATAGTCAGTTCCTAAAAGCGGAAGAAAATCTTCTGCTTCTTGAAATAGTTTTTTGAGTCCGTATTCTGTATTTTGTAAATCTCGTAAGTTTTTAATTTCTGCTGCCATTTTGTTGTTTTTTAATGCATTGCTAATTCGTTTTTAGTGTGTTTTAAAATAGTTTTCCTATTTACCACATGGCACGAATATGCGTTGCAATGTTTGTTGTATGTTGTTTCATGACTACTTATTCTAACCAAGATTTATAATAGTCTTCATCTGCAATTTTCATGGCTTCTTCGGTTACTTGCAAAGGTTTAAACGTATCTACCATGACTGCCAATTCTTCGGTTTCGGTTTGCCCGATACTGCGTTCAACGGCACCAGGATGCGGTCCGTGTGGAATTCCAGCTGGATGTAGAGAAATGTGTCCCGCGTCAATATCATTTCTACTCATAAAATCACCATCTACATAATACAGTACTTCATCACTATCAATATTGCTATGGTTGTAAGGTGCTGGAATGCTTTCTGGATGATAATCGTACAATCTTGGCACAAACGAGCAAACGACAAACGCGTCCGTTTCAAAGGTTTGATGCACTGGTGGCGGTTGGTGAATACGTCCTGTAATTGGCTCAAAATCGTGAATGGAAAACGCATACGGATAGTTGTAGCCATCGTATCCTACCACATCAAACGGATGTGTAGCGTAAATCATTTCAAAAATATCACCTTGTTTTTTTACTTTGATGAGGAAATCGCCTTTTTCATCGTTGGTTTCCAATTCGTACGGTCTTCTGATGTCACGTTCGCAAAACGGTGAATGTTCTAATAGTTGTCCAAACCAATTTCGGTAACGTTTTGGTGTGTAAATTGGTCTGCGCGATTCTACAATGAACAAGCGGTTGTCGTCTGTATCAAAATCGAGTTTGTAAATGACTCCGCGCGGAATTAATAGATAATCCCCGTATTTAAAATCAAGGTTTCCGAGCATGGTGCGGAGTTTTCCTGTTCCTTTATGGATAAAAATTAATTCGTCCGCATCGGTATTTTTATAAAAATAATCGCGTGTTGATTCTTGTGGAGCAGCCAAAATGATGTGACAATCGCTATTAGTTAAAACGACTTTCCTGCTTTCGAGATAATCTGCTTCGGGCGGCACTTGAAATCCGCGGAAGCGATACGACTGCATATTGTTTGCCTTTGCAATTTTGGGCTCTACACTGTATTGCTTGCGTATTTCTTTGACTTGCGTTGGTCTATGTTCGTGATAGCTATTGGTGGACATTCCGTCAAAACCTATCGTTCCAAAAAGTTGTTCATAGTATAAATCGCCATTTGGCTTTTTAAAAATGGTATGACGTTTTGGTGGAATATTTCCGAGTTTATGATAAAAAGGCATATAATGTTATTTTTTGTGCTTAAAAATGATGTAATAAGATAAGAAAAATGTGAAGAATGGTATTCACATTTGGCAAAAAACAACGCTGTCTTATTCAGGATTTCGCTTGATAAGATAGTGTAAATGCGCTAATAAGTCGTTCCAAAAAGGTTTCACTCTTACTAATTTAGCAGATATTTTTCATCATTTGACACAAATATCGGAAATATCTGGATAAGAAATAAATGGTTTGTATTTTTTAAATGGAAAAAGTATTGATGAAAGTGATATTTCAAATTCAAAATCTTTTTTTGAACCTTTTTTAAAGGAATAAATTTATATCTTGAAAAGAAATATTGACTTTTATTGGAGTGATGACTCCAATGTACAAATATTAAATCTGTTCATTTCAAAAACTAATGAAATTTTGAAGGATTATGGCAAGAGTAACTTTTTTTATAGTATTTTCTTGTTTTTTGAGCTTTGCACAAGAAAACACGTTACTTTACACAGAACATATAGATTATTACAGTCCGCATGCGAAAAGTACAATTTTAACGGAAGACTTACAATTTTTAAAGGACGGACAATATACATTTAAAGGAAGTACAAAAGATTTTAAGTTTTTATTAAATACCGTATTAAAACCATTTCATCTTGAAAACTTACAAGATACTGACACATTGTACTTTTCGGGAGAAATCAAAGATGCTATCAAAATCAATCAATGGAAGTTGTATAAAAAGGTACATTCAAATGCTGTCTCTATTTTGAAAAAAGAGCTTTATAGTGAATTAGATTTTGGTACTGGCAAAAAACTTCACTGGCTTGAAGGATTTCAAGGCAAATACAATTATACAAATACCGAACGCTATGTAATTATGAGCCTAAGAAATCACAAAAAAACGGATTCTATAGACTTTTATGAGCGGATTGCATTTCGATATGATAAAAAATCTGATGATACAAATTATAGAAAAGAAGGTGAGTTTTATTGTAAAAACTACGAAGGTACTACCTACCAAAAATCAAACAAGCTAGAAGAAAATTTATTTTCTTCTATTACTCTAAAAGGATTTGATGCTTCAAAAGAGTCTGAATATTTCTACATACAAAATATCCAAGAATATTTTAAAAATGAAAAATTAATAGGTATTACCATAACTTACGATAATAGATTTAAAGGAAAAACTCAGTTTGAAAAGTGCGTAACAAATACGAATTTTTTGAACTATTTATACGGTACTATTGAATGTCTTGATACAAAGAATTGACATTGCTAAAACCAAAATCCAATACTAAAATAGAGTTGATCTTTCTCAATATCTGGCGTCCATGCATATTTTACTTGCAATGGCCCGAAGAAGGTTTCAAAACCATAGCCAAAAGCATATCCGTTAAAATCAGGTTTGGTAAACCATTCGCCGTCGTCAAAAATGTTATTTCCCGCATTGGCGTAGTTTGCCGTAAAGTTTAAATGATGTTTGGAAAAGAAATTATAATCAAGCGTGATGGTTCCTTTTACGAAACTATCTCCTGCAAAACTGAGAAAGTCATAGCCTAAAAAGGCAATGTAATTGTTGATAAAGTTATTTCCGAATCCACCCAAAACATAGTCCAACGAATTTACACCAGTATCGCCAATTTTAAAACCACCTTCCGAAGTGATGTTTAGTGAAATATTATTGAATAACGGCGTTGCATAACCAATTTTTGCGCGTGCCAGCGAGAATGGTTCAAAGTTTTTGTTGTAATCTGAGGAATATAAATACCAGTGAAAATCTCCTGAAAAGAACAATCCGTCCGAAGGGAAATATTTATTATCGTAGGTATCTAGTTTTAGAAATCCGAACGAACTTAGAAAGTCACTTCGTTCAAAAACAGTTTCATCCTGATTGTCATCGCTGATGGTTTCTGAATCAATTCGCAAGCGCTTATGCTCCGCACCAATACCAAATACAAATTCCTCACGCAAAACGGTTTGTATGTACAATTGATTGGTAAAATCGGAAACCTCCACATCAATTCTGTTTAAGTTTGGATTGGACGTGTCATCAGAAATTAGGTCATAATTGACACCGCGCTCAAACGTATTGAATCGCGATTTGAGTCCAATACTCCAATAATAACCTTTGTCAATATAGTATTCAAAATTGTAGCGAATGTTATCTCCAATGATAAAATCGAGCGAAGCCACATCATTTTGAAAGAATAGTTTTTTCTTTGTTACATTAATCAATCCCGCAGTTTTATATACATCATCGTAATGTGCCGCTAATCGTAAAAATGTTTTGCTTGGTTTTTCTCGTAGATTGATGACAATATCATCGGAGCCATTTTCGTCTTTGAATCTTTGGTAACGAATTGCCGAAAAGTTTCCTGTGGCTGCCAAATTTCCAATACCTTCTGTAAACTTTTTAAACGGTATTTTTTTCGGTGTTTTAAAACGAAGTTTACCTAACACGTACGAACGCGGGAAGTTTTCTGTTCCACGTAAGTGAATGTAATTTATCAAAATAGAATCTTTTGCTTTTACAGGAGCAATCGCGCGTTTTTGCTGCTGTTGCGCCGCAATGTCTTGCAATGCTGCTAGTTGTTTTTTTCCTGCAATTTCACCTCTCGAAATTAATTCGCGTCCTTTGTCAAAAGCAATCACTGAAAACCCTTCAATATCTGGTCGAATATACACATCGGTCTTTTTTCTTTTAATTTTCATATCGTTGATGGTACGAAAATTATTGATTTGCGTTAGAATACTTGGTGCCGATTGTAATTTTTCTCTATCAGCCAAACCGTCTTGCACATCAACTCCGATAATGATATCCACACCTTTTGCCTTTATTTCATCAATAGGATAATTGTTGGTCACACCGCCGTCAATCAATAAGCGTTCGCCCATTGGAATAGGCTCAAAAAGTGACGGAAATGCACCACTTGCCGTAATCGCATCTGGCAAATATCCTTTTTCTAGTACGATTTGTTCTCCTTTTTCAATGTCGGTGGCAATGCAGAGAAACGGAATAGGAAGTTTGCTAAAATCGTCTACTTTTTCAACGTGTAAAAGCAATTGTGCCAGTTTATTATATACATTTTGTCCTTTGGAAATAGACGATGGAAAACTCACTTTAAAATCGTCAAATGGTAAGGTAATTGCATAGCGTTCGGCATCTTCTTTTTCGTAGAATGTTTTCGCCGAGCGTGGCAATTCATCCTGAATTAATACATCAAAGTTTGTTTTTTTAAAGATGGAATCAATTTGTTTTCCCGTATATCCTGAAGCATACAACGAACCGACAATTGCGCCCATACTTGTTCCGCCTACATAATCTACGCGAATTCCTAAACTGTCTATCATTTTAAGCGCGCCAATATGCGCCAAGCCTTTTGCACCACCACCACTCAATACCAAACCTACTTTGATATCTTTTTTTTCTTGTATTTCTTGGGCAGAAATCGTGATACAACTTAGTATTACTATACAGATGAAAATCCATCGTTTCATGAGGTTGCCTTATTTTTTTGAAAGTTATCGTATATTTTTTTTGCTCTGCTGCTTCCAACCACAGCCGACAATTCTTCTTGAGAAGCTGCCGAAATTCGCTTGACCGATTTGAATTTTTTCAGCAGTTCCACAATCGTTTTTTCGCCGATTCCAGGAATGGTTTCTAGCTCAGAATTGAGTGCGCTGCTACTTCTTTTGTTGCGATGAAACGTGATTCCGAATCGATGCGCTTCGTTTCGTAAGTGTTGTATAATTTTAAGTGTTTCGCTTTTTTTGTCCAAATACAACGGAATGGAATCGCCTGGATAGTAGATTTCTTCCAAGCGTTTTGCAATTCCGATAATCGCTATTTTTCCTCGCAATTCCAACGCATCTAAGCTTTTGAGTGCAGATGATAATTGTCCTTTTCCACCATCAATGACGATGAGTTGCGGCAACGGTTCTTCTTCGTCTAACAAACGTTTGTAACGGCGATACACTACTTCTTCCATCGATGCAAAATCATCCGGTCCTTCTACGGTTTTGATGTTGAAATGACGGTATTCTTTTTTGCTTGGTTTTCCGTTTTTAAACACTACACAAGCCGCCACAGGATTGGTTCCTTGAATGTTGGAGTTGTCAAAACATTCGATGTGTCGCGGTTCTTTCGATAGACGCAAATCTTTTTGCATTTGCGACATGATACGGTTGACATGCTTGTCGGGATCGGTTAATTTTATTTGCTTGAAACGTTCTTGACGGAAGTATTTCGCGTTTCGTAACGACAAGTCTAGAATTCGTTTTTTATCTCCTAATTTTGGAACGGTTACTTTAAAATTTTCACCAACTTCTACCTTGAAAGGAACGTAAATTTCTTTGGAATTGGTTTTGAAACGCTGGTGAATTTCCGTGATTGCCAATTCGAGTAATTCCTTATCGGTTTCGTCTAGTTTTTTCTTGATTTCTAGTGTATGCGAACGTACGATAGAACCTAGCGAAAGTTGTAGAAAGTTGATGTAGCCAAAGCTTTCATCAGAAATGATAGAAAAGACATCCACATTGTTGATTTTCGGATTGACAATGGTTGATTTTGCCTGATAGTTTTCTAAAATTTCTATTTTTTCTTTGACTTTTTGTGCTTGTTCAAATTCCATCGCTTCTGCATGTGCTTTCATTTGCGTTTTGAACTGATTGAGCGAATCTTTAAAGTTTCCTTTGATGATTTCACGAATCGCGACAATTTGCTCGTCGTAACTTTGTATGGTTTGATAACCTTCGCACGGACCTAAACAGTTGCCCAAATGATATTCAAGACAGACTTTGTATTTGCCTGCGTTTATTTTTTCGTGTGACAAATCGTAGTTACACGTTCGCAACGGATAGAGTCCTTTGATTAAGTCTAACAGCGTTCGAACCGTTTTCATACTGGTATAAGGTCCAAAATATTCCGAACCATCTTTGATCATTTTTCGCGTCGGAAATACGCGTGGAAAACGTTCGTTTTTGATGCAAATCCAAGGATAGGATTTATCATCTTTTAACATCACATTGTAGCGTGGTTGGTATTTTTTGATGAGATTATTTTCCAACAACAACGCATCCGTTTCCGTAGCCACCACAATATGTTTGATGTTGGCAATTTTTTTGACTAGCACGCGTGTTTTCCCGTATTCGTGCTTCTTGGTAAAGTACGACGTGACGCGCTTTTTTAAGTTTTTTGCCTTTCCCACATACAACAGTTTACCATCCTTATCGTAGTATTGATATACGCCAGGATTGGTTGGTAAGGTTTTGAGTTGTACTTCTAGGGATTTGGTCATTTTTTTGGTAGTTGTTTTTTTGGTTTTGGTGTTAGGTGTTGGGTTTCATTTAAGACACTAATTCCTTATCCCTTTTGCCTAATTCCTTAAAAAAAGGATGTTTTTTAAAGCAAAGTTACATGCAATTCTGCCAAAAACAAACGCGTATCTAAGGTACAATTTTTTATTTTTACAGAAACCTTTTTGATTATGTCAAAATCTGCCTTGCGGAAGCAATATAAAACCTTGCGAAATGCGCTTTCTGATACACAAATAGACGATTTTAGCATCGCGATTGCAAATAATTTACTGCGACTTCCGATTTGGGATAAACGCTATTACCATTTGTTTCTCACGATTGCCGAACAGAAAGAAGTAGATACCGAATTTATTTTGAATATTCTCGCAGGAAAAGACAAAGATATTATTCTTTCCAAAAGTAATTTTACCGATAATTCATTAACCCATTTTTTACTGACAGATACGACAGTGCTGAAAAAGAACGCGTATAATATTCCGGAACCTGTAGACGGCATTGAAGTGCCTTCCAACAAAATTGATGTGGTTTTTGTGCCTTTGCTGGCATATGATACGAAAGGAAATCGTATTGGGTATGGCAAAGGTTTTTACGATCGGTTTTTAGCAGATTGTAAAGACGATGTGATTACAATTGGACTTTCTTTTTTTCCACCTGAAACTACCGAATTTGAAATTGACACCAATGATGTTTCCTTAGATTTTTGTGTGACGCCTGAAAAGGTGTATGAGTTTTAATCATTTTATTTTTAAATGGAATTTGTGTAATCTCAGCTCATTTGAGTAACGTTCCTTATTTCTGAAGATTGTCAGATAGTTTCCAAAAAGACTTTAATATTAAAAGTTGGTAAAGAAATCAAAAAAATCATTCCTCCTCTACTCACAAAATTTAAACTGCACTAAACAATAAGTGTGAAAAATTATGCCTTTTCCTCTGGAGTTACCTCAACGACTTCTTTGACAACTTCTCGCTTTTTTTCTTCTTGCTTCTTTTTAGGAAATGCTTTTTTATTGAAGATAATTAATAAAGCAACTCCCACCGTAATTGCAGAATCTGCGATGTTGAATACTGGATCGAAAAAGGTGAATCGGTCGCCGCCAATCCACGGCATCCATTCGGGCCACGTGGTGTCTATGAGTGGAAAATGCAACATATCTACGACTCTTCCATAGAATACAGGTGCATATCCGCCTTGTTCTGGTAAAAAGGTTGCTAGTTGTCCTTCGCTTCCGTTGAAGAGTATTCCGTAAAACACCGAATCGATAATGTTTCCAAAAGCACCCGCAAAGATTAACGCAATGGAGATAATTAAAATTCGGGAACTTTGTTTTTTGACAGAGTCATACAACCAATAGCCAATGGCTGTGATGGCAAATAAGCGAAATAAGGTGAGGAAGAGTTTTCCATAGCTTCCCGGAAGCTCCACGCCCCACGCCATTCCTTTGTTTTCTACAAATAGAATTTCAAACCATCCAAAAACTTCTACGCTTTCGCCCAGTCTGAAATTGGTTTTGATGTATATTTTACTGATTTGATCAATGAGTAAGATCAATACAATGACTCCAATGGCTTTTTTTAATGACATCTGTGGTATATTTCCCTAATAGTTCGCAAAAATAAGAATATTTTATTCTTTATTGGCAGAATACGTAATCTTTCCATTGTCTGCCTTCAATTCTACTTTTTTTCCGTTTTGGTAGAAGATAATTTGTTGGTCAGATGCAGTTTCAAACCTCGGCAATGGTTGTTTGTTGTAGTGAATGTTTCCTTTTTTGGTTTGAATGATGGCTTCTGCGTTGAGTTGATTCAAATTAAAATTCCCCGAAATTAATACCGCCCACAGTTTTTTGTAGCTTCCTTCTATATAGACTTGGGTTTCATCGCCTTCAAGCTGTACGTTGAGTTTTTTGGGAATGTAAAGATGCATCGTAATGGCAAAAACCTTATGTGCGCTGAGTTTGTCATTGGGCAATACAAAATCTTCTGCCAATTCGCACGAGAGTTGTAGTTTGTTGTTTTTGGTAGCTGTAATTACATTGACATCGCGATAGTACTCGCCTTCCATCTGCGTTTCTATTTTGAGCATATTTGTGTCTACACTGTAAATGTTGAGTTGAAATATTTTGTTCGTATGGATACGAATTTCCTCAATATCACTGACATTTATGGTTTGCTGTGTAGATTTTTGCGCATAACTTATGGCTGAAATGAGCAACAAAAAACAGAATATGTAACGAATCTTAAACATGTAAAATTTCAAAAATAATAGCTAAACTTATAAACTTCTCAACACATAAACTAAAAAAAGCGCTCATTGAGCGCTCTTTCTAATCTATTCGAATTGTTATTTTTGCATGTTTTTCGCTTCAATACTTAACGTAGCGTGTGGTACTAATTTTAGACGTTCAGGATTGATTAATTTACCTGTAACTCTACAAATACCATAGGTTTTATTCTCAATACGAATGATGGCATTTTTTAAATCGCGGATAAATTTTTCTTGACGAATTGCCAACTGCATGTTCTTTTCTTTCGACATGGTTGTCGAGCCTTCTTCAAACGCTTTAAACGTTGGTGAAGTATCATCCGTTCCATTATCGTGGTCGTTCATATAGGCACTTTTTAAAAGCGCTAAATCTTTTTGTGCCTGCTCAATCTTATCTTGAATTATCTTCTTGAATTCTGCAAGTTGCTTGTCTGAATATCTAATTTTAGTATCTTCCATGGTCTCTATACTTTTTTTATCAACAATACGGTGTTTACGTCATCGAAAGCAATTTCTGTTCCATTTTCTAGTTCGTCTATAAAATCTAATTTGGCAGTTAATGTTTCTGTTGTTAAATAGTCCAAATTACTATTGATAGCCTCCACTAATTGTGCATCTTTTTGTAGCATTACATGAATTTTATCGGTGACTTCAAATCCTGAATCTTTACGCTCGTTTTGGATTCTGTTTACCAGTTCCCTTGTGATTCCTTCTTTTCGTAACTCGTCAGTGATGGTCACGTCTAACGCTACCGTTATTCCTCCCGAATTGGCTACTAACCAACCTTCTATATCTTGCGAAGTAATTTCTACTTCTGTAATGTCTAATGTACTGTTTTTTCCGTTAATTTCTACGGATATTTTTCCTGTTTTTTCAATTTCCGCAATTTCCTCTTGTCCGAACTGCATAATTGCTGCCGCAGCGGCTTTCATGTCTTTTCCAAATTTAGGTCCTAACACCTTAAAATTCGGCTTTATTTGCTTGACTAATATGTCCGAAGCATCGTCTAATAATTCAATTTCTTTGACGTTTACTTCCGATTTGATTAATTCGGCAACAGCCGTAATTTCGGCTTTCGTTTGCGCATCCAACACAGGAATCATAATGCGTTGTAATGGCTGACGCACTTTTATCTTTTCTTTAGCTCTTAACGATAATACTAAAGAAGATATTGTTTGCGCGTTTTCCATTTTTCGCTCTAATGATTTGTCAATGAACGCTGCATCAAATTTTGGAAATTCAGCCAAATGTACACTTTCAAAGTTTTCTTTGTTGGTGGCTTGCGTTAAATCTTTGTAAAGTCGGTCCATATAGAATGGTGCAATTGGCGCGCCTAGTTTTGCAACCGTCAACATACACGTATATAGCGTTTGGTACGCCGATATTTTGTCGTGCTGATAGTCGCCTTTCCAGTATCTTCTTCGGCTTAAACGAACAAACCAGTTACTTAGGTTTTCCTGAACGAATTCTGAAATGGCTCTCGCAGCTTTTGTCGGTTCGTAATCCGCATAACTTTCATCCACAAGTTTGATGAGTGTGTGCAACTCCGAAAGTATCCAACGGTCAATTTCTGGGCGTTCTGCTAATGGAATTTCATCTTCGCTATAGGTAAAGTTGTCAATATTTGCATAGAGACAAAAGAACGAATACGTATTATATAAAGTTCCGAAGAATTTACGACGCACTTCTGCAATTCCGTCAAGGTCAAATTTTAAGTTGTCCCAAGGATTGGCATTGGAAATCATGTACCAACGCGTTGCATCTGGGCCGTATTCGTCAAGTGTTGTAAATGGATCTACCGCGTTTCCTAAACGTTTCGACATTTTTTGTCCGTTTTTGTCAAGTACCAAACCGTTAGACACAACATTTTTATAGGCTACCGAATCAAAAACCATCGTTCCTATCGCGTGAAGCGTATAAAACCATCCGCGTGTTTGGTCAACACCTTCCGCAATGAAGTTTGCAGGATAGCTTTCGTTGTTGTCTATTAGTTCTTTGTTTTCAAACGGATAATGCCACTGCGCATACGGCATCGAACCAGAGTCGAACCACACGTCAATTAAGTCACTTTCGCGCTTCATTGGTTTCCCAGAAGGCGATACTAAGGTGATTTGATCTACAATATGTTTGTGTAAGTCTACTTTTTCATAGTTTTCCTCTGACATGTTTCCAACTTCAAAATCGGCATAGACATCGTTGGTTTCAACACCAGCATCAATTGCTTTTTTAATTTCCGCTTTTAATTCTGCCAACGAGCCAATGATGAGTTCTTCTTTCCCATCTTCCGTACGCCAGATTGGCAAAGGAATTCCCCAAAAACGCGAGCGTGATAAGTTCCAGTCGTTCGCGCCAGCAATCCAGTTTCCAAAACGACCTTCTCCTGTCGATTTTGGTTTCCAGTTGATGGTTTGGTTTAAGTCGTACATTCTATCTTTTACATCCGTAATTTTGATAAACCACGAATCTAACGGATAGTATAAAATTGGTTTGTCCGTACGCCAGCAGTTTGGATAGCTATGGACATATTTTTCAACCTTAAAGGCTTTGTTTTCTGTTTTTAGTTTGATGGCTAGTTCAACATCCACTGATTTTTCAGGAGCTTCGCCATCGGCATAGTATTCATTTTTGACATATTTCCCTCCAAATTCGCCCAATTCTGGTCTGAAGCGTCCTTGTAAATCTACCAAAGGCACCAAGTTATCATTTTCATCTTTTACTAGTAATGGCGGCACTTCTGGAGTGGCTTCTTTGGCAACTTTCGCATCGTCTGCTCCAAATGTTGGCGCTGTGTGTACGATTCCTGTTCCATCTTCCGTCGTAACGAAATCACCCGAAATGACTCTAAACGCATTTTCAGGATTTTCGTGTGGCAATGCGTAGGTTAGCAATTGCTCGTATTTGATGCCTACTAAGTCATTTCCTTTGTGTTCACTTAGGATGAAATATGGTATTTTTTTATCGCCCTGTTGGTATGCTGCTACTTCTTCTTGCGATTCTACTTTCGTGAATTTACCTGCGAATTGCTTCCCCACCAAGTTTTTTGCCAATACGACATTGATTGGTTCAAATGTATACTGATTGTAGGTTTGCACTACAACATAGTCAATTTTCGGTCCAACTGTCAGCGCAGTGTTTGATGGAAGCGTCCAAGGCGTAGTCGTCCATGCTAAGAAATGTATGTCACCATCTACGTTTTGCAACGCTGCTGGTAAGGTTTCTTTGATGGCTTTGAATTGTGCTACTACCGTTGTATCTGTTACATCTTGATAGGTTCCTGGCTGATTCAACTCGTGCGAACTTAAACCCGTTCCTGCTTTTGGTGAATATGGTTGAATGGTGTAGCCTTTGTACATCAATCCTTTGTCATAGATTTGCTTGAGCAACCACCATACACTTTCCATATATTTTGGCTTGTACGTAATGTACGGATCGTCCATATTTACCCAATATCCAGTTCTGCGCGTCATGTTGTTCCAGATGTCTGTGTAGCGCATCACTGCTTTTTTACAAGCTTCGTTGTATTCGACAATCGAAATTTTCTTCCCGATGTCTTCTTTGGTGATGTTGAGTTCTTTTTCTACGCCCAATTCGATGGGAAGTCCGTGCGTATCCCAACCTGCTTTACGTTTTACTTGATATCCTTTGAGTGTTTTGTAACGACAAAAAATATCTTTAATGGCTCTCGCTAATACGTGATGAATTCCAGGCAATCCGTTTGCGGATGGTGGTCCTTCAAAAAATACGAAAGATTCGGCACCTTCGCGTGAAGTGATACTTTTTTCAAAGATGTTGTTTTCTTCCCAATAGTTGAGTATTTCCTCAGCAACTACAGGTAAGTTTAGTCCTTTATATTCTGTAAATTTATTAGCCATTTTTTCTGCTCTGTATTGAATTTGCGAAATTAATGAATTTCATTGAATTGTAATGGTTTAAATAAAAAAAGACCACTTGGTTGGCAAGTGGTCTTTGGTTTGTGTGTGATTCTGATTATTGAACGACTAGTTTTTTACTAATTTTTCCTGCTTCAGAATATATACTTATAACATAGATACCACTTGCAACATCGTGAATTGGAATTCGAATGACATTTTCTTGAAGTCCTTCATCGATACTTTTGATTTGCTGTCCTAAAATGGTATGCATTTCCATGTTTTCAAGCTTAAAATTGGTATTGTTGGTAATGACCAATTCTTCTGTTTTGGTGTCTGTATACATAATGATGCCTTCTTCCAAAATAGCTTCGTTAGTACTTAATACACTTTCAGGCTTAAATACTAGTGAGTATTTGTCATTGGTTTCTCCTACAGGAATATCGACTTGGAAATCGCTTTCGCGTAAATTGTGAGTCGCTCCCGTGAAGTTATTTTTAATGTAAATACCAATGTTGTCACTAATGTTTTCAACAGCGTCTAATTTGATTAATCCGCCTCCATTGGTTTCTGACACCAAACCTATAGGCACAACTCTGTCATTGTACAAGTTTTGAACTGCCTGAATTACATATTTATCTCCTTCCAATGCCCAATACATATCATTTTCAACAACGCCAATTGATTTTCCTTCGTATCCTAAATCAACATTATCTGTAGCGTTTCTATCAAACGTTAGCAAAATTTGACGATGATATCCTTCTGGATTTTTGTATCCCAAACGGATTTTTTGGCGTTTGTCTTCACGAATGCTTGCTGGTGTTGGCTCCGTGTCAAATTCGGTAGTTACTGTTTCATCAGTAGATGCTGGTCTGTTTGCTGAATTTTCAAACATTCCTGTGTCTCCAGTTTCGTCAGCCGTTTCTCTAGTAAAGAGCGAAAGTATAGAGGCTGGATTTTCAATAACGAGTCCCGCAGAGTTTCCACGTTGCGAATTGTTGAATTCTACTGTAGTGGTTATACCGTTTCCAGCATTTGAGTCACCTTGCACAAAGAATCCTTGTCCTACAGGAATAAATCGTCTAGGAGTTTTGGTTCCAGAGCCTGTTTGACTTACCGATGGATGCGATAGTGCTGGCGTTCCTCCACCTAATGTATAGGTTGCATATCCACCTTGATAATCGAGAAGGTTATGCGTACCTCCGCCCCAATGTTCCCATAAAAATATGGTTCCTGTAGTAGCATCGTTGGCTATGTTATCATTGATAAATTCGTTGGCATCTAGCGCAGACAGGTATGGATTTCCAACTAAATAGAGATTTCCATCATCTAATGGACCCACTGTAATGACTCCATTGTTTGGCTTTCCTCTAAATACATAGTTTTGCTCTTCTAATTCATCTGCAGTAGATGATACGCCTTTCATCGTATAGCCTTCTCCTGGTGAGATGCTTCCTGTGTTTCTCACAAATTGCCAAGCGTTGTAGTCTTCATCAGCACCGTTGACATATTTAAAAATCCATTCTGAACTGATTGTGAACGGAGAAGTATTTCCATCATCGTTTGTCGTCCATACAATTGCTCCAGGCGTACTTGGATTGGTTCCGTCAAGCAGCACATCACCCAATGTAAAATCTTGATTGTTTGCTGTGGTATTGATATCACTTACTGGCGACGACCAATAGTTATATGTGTATAGACTTGCCGTTCCTTGTTGATCTCTTTCAACATATCCTGCACTTGTAACGTCTAAGTCACTTCGTTCCGTTTGGCGGAATTGACTTTCTCCGTTAAGATCTATAACTCCATCTAGTTTGGTATACCATGTGTTTATAAGTTCAAATCCTGTTCCATTGGTAACAGTTAGTGGTGCAGTACTAGTCACTATAGGATTGGCTCCTGTCATAGTCAACGAAGCTCCTGTATCTACTAATAATCCTAATGTGGAATAATTTGCGCTGGCAGTAACATCATTTTTTATGTCTACAATTGACCAGTTAATACTGTTAGCTGATGGTGTATCCCATATTGTTCCATGCTCCCAAGTAGCATCGTCTGTCCAGTTTCCATCTGCGACACTTACATACGGCATTGGCGCAGTTTGCGGCACCAATCCTGACATGTTTTTCATAAATAATGTATTGTCATTCCCTGTAAGGTCTTCTATACGGTTTCCTGTTACAGAAGACATATTGTAATATCCTACCAAAGATGACCAAGCTACGTTTGCTCCTGAGGTAAAGTCTTCAATATCTTTTGGAATGACAGAACCGCGAACGTTACTTCCATTTTGTACAATTTCTTGATGTACCATTTCTCGAAGTTGGTCTTCGGTGAGTGCTACGTCAAATATTCGGACTTCGTCAATGTATCCTGTAAAGAAGCTGGTATTGTTAAATGTTCCCATACGGAACGGATTCGTATTGGAAGGCAATGGATCTATTCCTCCACCACCAATAAGGAAACCATTGAGATAGTTTCGAGCAGTTCCTGTGCTTGTGTTTACTACGATGGCAAAGTGTACCCAATCTGTCAAAGTACCTGTACCCGCTCTAGGTGTTCCTCCCGTTTGTCCTTCTTGTATTGCGAGCAAGCCTCCACTCAAATAAAATCTGAATTGACCTTCTACTCCCATGATGGTTCTGTTAGCCGTAGGAGAAGATTGACCTGGATTTCGTACCCAACCCATAATGGTGTAATCGGTTAGTGAAACCGACGTTGGCGATTTGTCTTCCACATAATCATCTACGCCGTCAAAAAACAGTGCGTTTGTTCCAGTGACCGTTTCTGGGTCGGCTAAAGTAAAATATTGTCCATCTTCCAAGTTTACACCTGTAAAAGTAACAACACCACCTACATTGGTTCCTTGATAGTTTTCAAAAGCTGTAAACGTATCTGAATCTGCAATATAAAGTTCTAAATCGTCTATGTTGGCAATTCCACTACTGCTCAAGTCAAATTCCAATTCAACAGTTCCTACATCAACTGAACTTTCACGAGCTACCCAAATTTTTTCTAGCATTCTCGTAGTACGTTCTGGCAATGTTGTTGTTTGGATTGTTTCTGTAAGTCCGTTGTTTCCAACTATTAAATAACTTAAGTTAGAATCGAATGAGCCCGATTCTTTGGTAATGGTGAGTACATCTGCTGGAGCAATGTTTACACTACTAGATTGCGTTTGTACAAATTGAGAGTTATCATCTCTAGCAATTCCAAATACATTGTATCCGTACCCTGCATTGACAGAACCATCCCATATTACGGTTCCGTTTGAGTCTACATAATCTTTACTCGTTCCTGCGTATCCAAAAGGTGATGCTGTATTGGTTGGAGTATCCCAAAATGCATCGTTAGAACCTAGTGTAATTCCGTATTTTAATGCCAAGTAAGATTCTACTCTTTCTAGTTCTGCTGTTGTTAAATCTCTATCATATACAATAACTTCAGCAATATCACCATTATATCTATATCCTGTACCGGAATTTCCAGAGTTTCTTCGAGCGCCAATTAAAACATCAACTCCTGCTGCGTCTCCAGATAAGATACCGTCATTACGGTCGGCTGGGTCTAATACTCCATTCATATACGGAGTTAGTCTTGTTAGCGGATCACCTGTGTTTGCTACGACACCAGCAGTTAATTTTGGTTCGTTTAGTGCATAGATAGTTCCCCAGCGTACAGCTTGTTGTGTAGCGCCGCCGCCAGTTCGCCCTAGTGTATGATGCAATACCCTATCAGTAGTTCCAAACCAAACTTGATAGTTTCGTACGTTATTATCTCCTTTACAGATTACTGTTCCTGTGGAAGTACCATTGGTAATTACCATCGTGATAATGGTCATTTCATCGGTAAGCGGCTGTAAGTCTAGTTCTGGTTGGTCTCCTAAATTTAGAAATTGGTTTCCTGTAAATCGTAATACAGGATTGTAATTTAATCCGTCTGTAACAATTTGCGCATCCGTAGTTCCTTGAGAAACTGCCGTAAAACCGTTTGGCGATTGATCTGTCCAACTGTCTACGTCTGTTCCTGTAAGTGTTGTTCCTACGTTAGCTTTTAGCCATAATTGTAAGTTTGTAGAGATGTTCCCTGGACTTGGAATTGGCACAACGCCATTACCTCCAATATTGAAAGAGAACGTTTGCTCTGATGGGTCTGGATCGTCATTTAAGATTTCTATGACGGCTGTGGCAGCTCCTGCTACTGTTGGCGTGTATCGAATGGTAAATGTGGTAGACTCCCCTGATGACAATACCAAATCGGTTGGTTGTGAAACAATTGAAAAATCTGTGTTTGAACCTGTTCCAAAACTTACTGGGCTTGCCGTCAATGTTAAGTCGGTAGTGGTTCCTGAGTTGGTAATGGTATAGGTTCTTTCTAAAAATCCTCCCGAAAGGAAGACACTTCCAAAATCTGTATGGTCTGCCGTTGATGGCACATTGATAGCACCGTCTGCTATTTCGACAGCATTTCCTGTAACGGTAATGTCTGGCGGCAATGATGAATTGGTAATATTAACGGTGTAATCTTCAACTTCTCCATAAAGATATGATTCACAAGAATTAAAGATAGGATCGTCTCCTTTCATTTGAACGCGCATTCTGGTATTTCCCGTTAAGGCACTAATCGGAATGGTAAAGTTCCCTACAATTGGAGTTGTCGTATTTGGCGAACTGGTAAAAACAGATTCTCCAGAATCCACAAAGTCTCCATCTTGATTGTAGTCAATCCAAACAGCAATTGCTTCGTTAAACATGGCTCCTGTCCATGTTTTGGTGATTGTAATATTGTAATTGGTTCCCACTTCCAAATCGGTTGGCGTAACAGAACCTGTAAAATCATTGTATCCTGATGCTGGTGCAGAAATTCCTTGGTTGTTATCCATGGTGTTTAATTGCACTCTACTAATGTGTTCTCCCGAGGGATCTGGAGCCGTAAAACCTCCAGGCGGCACACAGTATTGTGCATACATAAAGGAATAACATAGCAGTAACGCTAGGAATGAGTAGGTTTTTTTCATATTTTAAAGTATTAAGGCAGAGTAAATTTAATAAATCTAAACTTTCTTTTATGGTTTGGCAGGCATTTTAATTCATCAATTTAGACGAAAAACACGAATTTTTCGATATAATTTTTAAAAAATTATAAATCGGACTCTTTTTGTAGTCTTTTTCTTTTAATTTTAGACCTAAAAAGTGTAATTAAAACTTAGAATTAAATTTCTTCCAGGCGCAGAAATTCCAGAGGAGTATGTTCGGTAACGCTGATCGGTGATATTTTCAAGTGCAGCTGTTATATTAATGTTGTCGTTTATTTCAAAATTTGACTTCGCGTTGAAAGTCAACCATGAAGGTGAAAAAGGATTTCCATTTTCATCAATAGCATATAAATACGCTTTGCTTCGCTCAGATGGCGCAAGATTCTCAAACGTAATAGAACTGTTGAAATTGGTAAAAACGTCAAATTTAAAACGCTCGTTTTTATAGATAAAATGTACATTTCCAAAAATAGGCGACACATGTCGTAATGGAACACTTGTTCCATCTGCCTGTTCTTCTTCTCCTCTCGGAATGGTTAAATCGGCCGTAATTTGGGTTCGTTTGTCAAACTTCGCTGCAAAGCCAAATTCAAAACCATAGGTATATACTTTTGAGGCGTTTTGAATGGCTTGTACGTTGCTCAATTCCCCATTATACATAATTTCTGTTGCGCCATTCAGATTGAAGTCTTTTCGAATAAGTGCATCATCCAACAGGGTGTAAAAAGCGGTAAAATTGATATCAAATCTACTTCCTATTTTCTTCTGTATTCCAAATTCGGCACTGTACGCGTGCTCTGGAGCTAGGTTTGGATTGGGTACAATGACAGAACCAGGTTCAGAGTCGAACACTTTTCCGATGTCGTCAATATTGGGAGCTCGGAAAGCTGTACCGATATTTGCCGTAATTTGCCATTTGTTTGGCAACCAACTAAAACCAATACTTCCCGTAAAAGCTCCCGTACTTGTATTGGCTTCTGTAAACGGAAATGGATAGAAAGTTGTATCAAAATCGGCATGTATAAAGATGTGATTGTAACGCAACCCTGATTGTAAGGTGAATTTCGGATTCGGTTTGTATTCTAAACTTGCATATGCTGCCATGGATTGCCATGTAGCTCCATCAGGATATCGAGAAGCTGCATCGGTAATTTCGTCTGTGGTGATGTTTTTATCGTATCCATCAGAGTGCACTTTGTTGTACACATATTCCAATCCGTAGAAGGTTTTTATTTTGGGATTGAATCGTTTTTCAAAATCCAAGCTCGATGATATCGCGTCTACTTTTTCTTCTGTTACATTTAGAATAACATCTTGAAAATTTCGGCTGTTTCTGCTTTCTTCAAATCGTTGGTAGGCATTGGTAAACTTTACATTGTCGTAATAGGTATTGTTCCCTTTTTTTTGGGTTTGAAAGTTTGCCATAAACCAGCGTTGCGGACCGTAATACCAGTCACCAAAACGAAGTGCTTCGTTGCGATATTGAATTAAACGATCGTATCGAGGATAGTCTGAAGTGGTAGCGTAATGCAGTCCCAAATCAAATTCCCAAATATCGTCTGAAACCAACTTTGCACGCTGTGTCAAATTGAGTTGACTGTATCCTGTAAATCGCTGATTGAGTGGATTTGAGTTATTAACAACAACATCTTGTCCATTGATAGACGTCACAAATTCAGGACGCAGATATTCGTCTCTACCATTTTCGCCCATACGCAAATCGTCAAAATCGCTGTAGCTTACACTGGTTAAAAACGCCCATTTTTTAAGTCCGATATTAATATCAAAATGTCCTGTTTTTTCTCTGTTAGCAGAAGCATAACGCGTATTGGCATTACCTGAAACAAGCGTTTCTTCACTCCATGAGAGTTTAGGTGTTTTAGTGTAAAAATTCATCACACCACCAATAGCATCACTTCCATAAATGACAGAGCCTGGTCCAAGAATTACTTCTGTATTTTTTATAGTAAATGGATCAATCGATATCACGTTTTGAATATTTCCACCACGAAATATCGCATTGTTCATTCGTACACCATCTACCGACAGCAAGAGTCTGTTTGTAGAAAATCCCCTAATCATTGGGCTTCCACCGCCAAGTTGACTTTTTTGGACAAATATTTTCCCGCTTCGTTCTAGTAAATCGGCAGCGGTTTGTGGAGTCGTATAGACAATTTCTTTACTATCTATACTCACAATTTTTTGAGGAATTTCTTTTTTGTTTTGTTGCCATTTAGATACTGAAATGACGATTTTGGACAATTCTGCGGTTTCTTTTACTAGGTAAACAATATTTTTATTTTCGAGAATTTGCTGTTTGGTGTAGCTAACTGGCAAGTAGGAAATGTGGCGAAATGTAATTTTTTCGTCATCTGCAAAGATAGAAATATCCATTTTCCCTCGCGCATTGGTGATGCCACCTTTAGATTGATTGTCATTGTACACATTAACACTAGAAATATTTCTGTTGTTAACGATGTCTTTTACTTGAATTTCTTGACCAAAAAGAGCTTGCGAAAAAATAAAAGAGATGAATACGACAATACCTTTTATTTTATTTGAATACTTCATGTAACACTTCCATTGATTTTGGTTGCCTAAATCCCTGCAAATGTAATTTAAAATATTGAATGAATATTGCAAGGAGTTCATTTCTTCTTTCTGAAGACAACTTTATGGTATTTAGTGCATCAAATTTTATGCCTATTAACTGTTTGAAGTATGTTAAATTTTCTCCTGTAATACATTGGTTCAGCGTGCTGCTATCAAAGAATTGACCTTCTTGCAAGTCAAAGTATGCGCGGTGGATGTTTTTGGTTTCTGGAAAGAAGCCAAAGTACTTGGTTAGATTGGTTAAAAATACCAAATGAAAGTTAGAAATTTCGTCATTCATATCGAGCCATTGTAGCGCATTTTCGATAAATTCAAAAAGTGCTTCGTTTTTTTCTTCTTCTTGAATGGAATAGTTTAATATTTCCGATAGAAATAATGCAATAGCACTTTTGGTAACTTGTGTATGAATAGACGCGTATGGATGCACCGTTTTGACATCTTTTATGTATTCTAAACTACCTTTGTTTTTGTGATTGGCAACAATTTCAAGCTGCGTCAATGGTTGAAAGTACGCAATTTTTAATTTTCCCTTTTTTGATTTGAGAATACCGCGCAGCAAGTAACTTTTAATTCCGTCGGAAGCCGTAAAACATTTGACAATGACGCTGGAATCACCATATTTTATGGCAGCAATGACAATGGCTTTAGTTGTGACTAGCATTTAGCGAATAATCATCACTTTGGTGACTTTAGTTTCGGTGCCGTCTTCACTAGCAATTAGAATAAGATATACACCTGATGCTACTTTGTGTCTGCCAAAAGCTGTGGTATCCCAAAGCAACGTTCCGCCTTCTGTAGTGGCCTCAAACACCAAGTTTCCTTCAATATCTGTAATTTTTACATTGGCGTTATTGGTGAGCCCAGTAATGGTCAAATCGCCATCATAGCCTGGTCGCACAGGATTTGGATACGCATATACATTTTCCAATGTTTCTTTTGGTGAAGTTGACGTTCCTTGAAAAGATAATAATCCTTTTGCGGTTGCCATATACACGCGTCCTGTTTCTGCGTCAATTTCTATATTGTTTACCGTGTTTGTTGGTAATGGCGAATTGTCTTTGGTGAAATGTGCTAAGGTTTCTGTGGCATCGGGCGACATATAGAACACACCTGAAGCCGAAGTCGCAATCCATTTGTTATTAGAACCATCTACTTCAATATCAGTTACCGTTTGTTCAAAGAGTAATTCTTTCGGTACGCCGTCTTCATCTACAATGATGATATCATTTGACTGTGGATTGCTATCATCAAAAATGCCATCAGCTCCAAAATATACTCGAATTCCTTTCACCGTTCCAATCCACAGATTTCCAGAATTGTCTACACGAACAGCTCGCACATCTGTTGTGGGCAGATTTCCAGATTCGTCTTCGTTGATTGCCGTAAAACGAGAACCTGTACTTCGGGTTTCATCAAAAGCTAAGACTCCGTGATTTTGTGTTGCGATAAATTTAATACCGCCATCACTGATTTCTATTTTTGAGAGTCCATTTTCTCCACCAAAAGGATCGCTTATTGCTTCCGTTATGGAAAAAGAATCCCATTGTCCGTTGCTTCGCAAAACTTTGATTCCGTTGTCTACTTTAGAGTTTAACACCCAAAGGTCGCCGTTTTCATCAAATCTTGTTTCTCCAATTCGTATGTCAATATACGTTGGTACGCCAATGTCTAATGATTCCAATCCGCTGTTGGTGGTGTTTAAAATTTCGACAGGCATATTGTCTTCTACTTTTAAAATTCCTGAGAAAAAAGAACTTAGAAAGACTTCACTGGTATTGGACGGATTTACCGTTGCATGCACGATACTTTTTGCGTCAAAATCAGTTGTATACGGAATGTTTGTCCAAGCCATGTCTTGTAAATGACTTACACCTCTATTGTCTAATGGATATGGATTGTATCCTGCGGTATAATCGCCATACACTACCCATAGTTCGTTTGGAATTGCTGTAATGGAAAAGGTATTATTTAGCAAAGGACCATCCGGTAATATTTGGTTTGCCGCTAGTGGCATAGAAAATGTTGTTTGTAATATTCCTTCTTTTTCTGTTCCAACGTATAAGGTTTCTCCTAATAGCAATGCTGCATTAAATTCTAGTGCTGGAAAATCTTCAAAATTTTGAACATTTGCAATTTCATTGAGTTGCATGTCGTATATGTGTACTTGCGAATTGTGCACTAAAACCATATAGTTTTCTGCGACTTTTAAATCCTCTATTTGTGTTGCATATTGAGGAATTGAAGCAATTACAGAAAAGCTTGTTCCATTATACTGATACATTCTTCTGTTTAAATTTACCGCGTATAATTCCTCACCAAAAGCAGTAATTCCAACCCAATTAGAAGTAATGACACGCTCCCATTCTTCGAAATCGATGAGATTGTCATTGTCAATCGTTGCTCTAAATATCCCCACATTTGTAGCTGCATAGATAAATTCACCCATAACTGTCGTTTGGCGAACTTCTACCTGACTTCCGTTAGGTCCAATAAAATACGTGTCTCCAAATTCTAAGGCATTGATATCGTAGAGTGAAATTCCAAAATCGGTAGATAAGTAAAGTATCCCGTTGTATTCTAAAATATGATTGATGGCTTTTTGGTTTGGCGGAATCGTTGGCTTGTCAACAATATCAACCACTTTATTAATTTGTTCCGAAGACGGATCAAAAACTTCTAAAAGTCCATTACCGTAACCGAGTACATATTTGTCAGCAGATTGACTGTAAAAAGCGGTACTGATTTCTTCTCCTGAAAGTCCGTTGACCGTTGAAAACTTCGTGATTTCGTTGCTTTGTAAGTCGTACGTAAAGAATGAATTTTCAGAAGCACCATAAATTTTATCCGCACTTTGCGATATGTTTACAATTTTGTTATAGGAATAGTGACCTAACCAAGAATTGTTGGCGGATTGACTATATACCGTGACATAACAGATAAGTAATAACCAATACAAACGTTTCCTCATTCGTCTTTTTTTTATGCGATTTTTATAGAAAGTACCTTTAAATGAATGTGTTATCATGCAAAAAGGCAGCTCTTATGGTAAATTTTACCAAATATATTTAATAATAACGTAACTAAATTGCTTATCATATATTATTGCATAAAAAAAGCTTTCCACATTGAAATTGTAGAAAGCTTTTAGTTGTATTTATTTGATTGTTTAGATAACGCCTTGTGCAATCATAGCATCAGCAACTTTTACGAAACCAGCAATATTTGCTCCTTTTACGTAATCAATGAAACCGTTTTCATCTTTTCCGTATTCTTCGCAAGCTGCGTGAATATCTTTCATGATTTCCTTTAATTTTTTATCTACTTCTTCACGTGTCCAACTGTAACGCAATGAGTTTTGTGTCATTTCCAAACCTGAAGTTGCTACACCACCAGCATTGGATGCTTTTCCTGGCGCAAATAATATTTTATTGTTTAAGAAAACTTCAATAGCTTCTGGCGTAGAAGGCATGTTGGCACCTTCGCTCACACAGATACATCCGTTATCAATAAGCGTTTGTGCTTCTTCTCCGTTCAATTCGTTTTGAGTTGCACATGGCAATGCTACATCACACGCAACGCTCCATGGTCGTTCACCTTCGTGATAGGTTGCAGAAGGATATTTGTCTAAATATTCTTTGATGCGTCCTCTTTTTACATTTTTAAGCTCCATGATGAATGCTAACTTATCAGCATCAATTCCATCTGCATCGTGAATAAATCCTGAAGAATCAGACATCGTCACTACTTTAGCTCCAAATTGTGTTGCTTTTTCAACGGCATATTGTGCCACGTTTCCAGAACCTGAAACTGTAACTGTTTTTCCATCAAACGATTCGCCTCTAGTTTCTAACATGCTTTGCGCAAAGTACACGTTTCCGTATCCTGTTGCTTCTGGACGAATTAACGATCCGCCCCATGTTCTTCCTTTTCCAGTCAATACGCCTGTAAATTCATTTCGCAACTTTTTGTACATTCCGAAAAGATATCCAATTTCGCGTCCACCAACACCAATATCACCCGCAGGAACATCTGTGTCTGGCCCAATATGTCTAAACAATTCAGACATAAATGCTTGACAAAAACGCATGATTTCTACATCTGATTTTCCTTTTGGATTAAAATCAGATCCTCCTTTTCCTCCGCCCATCGGAAGTGTTGTTAAGCTATTTTTAAAGACTTGCTCAAACGCTAAGAATTTAAGAATGCTCAAGTTTACACTTGGATGAAAACGCAAACCACCTTTGTAAGGTCCGATAGCAGAATTCATTTGAACTCTATATCCACGATTTACTTGAATTTCTCCATTGTCATCAACCCACTGAACTCTAAACATAATGACACGCTCAGGTTCAACCATTCTTTCAAGTATCTTTGTTCCTTTATATTTTTCCTTACCTTCAATATAAGGGATTACAGCTTCCGCAACTTCTTGAACCGCCTGTAAAAATTCAGGTTCATGTCCGTTTGTCTGCTTTACCAAGTCTAAAAAGTCTTTTACTTTTGCTTCCATAAACGAAGTTTGATTAACACATTTTTATTTAAATCATTATTTGACGGTGCAAATATACGTTTAATTAAAAAATAACAGTGTTTTTTTTATAATTTGATAATCTTCAAACGTTTTCGAATAACATACCTTTAAATCGCCCATTTGTTGTAAGAGTATAATGATAAATGGTAGTTAATCCACTTTTTGTTTTTTTGTTTTGCGGGTTTTTATATATTTGCTGTATAGCCTCATATTAATACTGGTTTATAACATGTTAAATAGAATCCGCCCTATCTTCCTACTTTTCATGCTTATGTGTGTAGGAACAACCTATGCCCAATTTGGTTTTTCTCACGAAATCGGATTTATTATTGGCCCTAACGCATTCCAGTCAGATTATGGGGAGCGTAATGACTTTGAAACGAACATTGGAAATGTCGGCGCAGAGTTCGGTATTGTCCATTATTTAAACTTTTCTTACCGTGCAGAATGTAACTGTTTTACACGATATACCTATTTTAATGACCACTTTAAAGTTCGAAATGAATTAACGTACACTACCGTTAATTTAGAACACTTTGGACGATATGTTGGAGATGATAAAGTATCTGAAACGGCAAATCAATTACGTGCCATGAGCGGAAATACACGCGTGATTAACTTAGGAACGCAATTAGAATATTTTCCAAGAAGTATCCGTGAGTTTGAAAGCGGCGGCTATTTATTAGCACCGTATGCGGCATTGGGAGCACAATATCATTATTATACACCAACAGTAGAATCTAGTTTAGGACGATTGACAGATCCTGATGTA
This sequence comes from Kordia periserrulae, assembly GCF_003054265.1. Classification (GTDB taxonomy): domain Bacteria; phylum Bacteroidota; class Bacteroidia; order Flavobacteriales; family Flavobacteriaceae; genus Kordia; species Kordia periserrulae. Next base: position 266,424 of record NZ_QBKT01000007.1, read on the forward strand.
TTGCCAATAAAATATCAAGATGCATACAGAAACGAATCGAGTTCTACATGGTCTATTGTTGCCAGCGTGGGAACACGTTACAAACTCACCGAAGTATCTGATTTATTGTTTGACCTACGTTGGAGATATTATTTTTCAAACTGGGTTGACGGATTGAATCCTGATGAAAATTTATATCCAGAAAACAAAGCAAACGACTGGAGTTTTGTCATTAGTTTTGGATATATTTATTATTTAGACTTTTAAAAAACCTTACAATATACATGAAAGCCATTCCGTTTAGAATGGCTTTTGTTTGTGTTTTTATCTAAAATTTTATACTGAAAGTGCTTGTTCTAAATCGGCAATAAGATCTTCTGCATCTTCAATACCAACACTTAAACGAATTAAAGCGTCAACAATACCTACTTTTTCTCTTTCTTCTTTGGGAATGCTTGCATGCGTCATACTTGCGGGATGACCTGCCAAGGATTCTACACCTCCGAGCGATTCTGCTAGCGTGAATATTTTTAAATTTTCAATAATTTTAATAGCTTCATCGTAATCATTGCCTTTCGTAACAAACGAAATCATTCCACCAAAACCGTTCATCTGCTTTTTAGCAATATCATGATTGGGATGTGTTTTGAATCCTGGCCAATACACTTTTGAAATTTTCGGATGATTCGCCAAATATTCAGCAACAGCTTTGCCATTTTCACAATGACGTTGCATGCGAACATGTAAGGTTTTGATACCGCGTAATGCCAAAAAACAATCCATCGGACCGCAAATAGCACCACTTGCATTTTGAATGAAATACAATTTGTTTGCCAACACTTTGTCTTTTACCACCAACGCGCCCATCACCAAATCGCTGTGTCCGCCAATATATTTGGTAACGGAATGCATCACAATATCAGCTCCTAAATCTAACGGACGTTGCAAATACGGTGTGGCAAACGTATTGTCAACGGCTAATAATACATTGTGTGTTTTCGCAACCGTAGAAACCGCTTCAATATCAATAATATTCATCATCGGATTGGTAGGCGTTTCTATCCAAATGAGTTTGGTGTTTGTATTGATAAATTCTTCAATGGTAGCAGCGTTTTCCATATTTACAAAATGAAATTTGATACCGAAATCCTCAAAGACTTTTGTGAATAAACGATAGCTTCCGCCATACAAATCGTTCGTAGCAATGACCTCATCACCCGATTTTAAGAGTTTTAAAACTGCATCAATAGCTGCCAAACCCGAACCAAAAGCCATTGCGTGATTTCCATTTTCCAAACTTGCCAACGCGTTTTCCAATGCCGTTCGCGTCGGATTTTTTGAACGTGCATATTCATATCCTTGATGTTTGCCAGGCGAACGTTGTGCAAAGGTTGATGTTTGATAAATGGGCGGCATCACAGCGCCATACGCCTTGTCAGGTTGTTGTCCGCCGTGAATGGTTTTGGTATTAAATTTCATAAATTCGCTTTAAGTTGCTTTACAAATTTACCATTTCATTTATTAGTTTTCAGATTATCAACGTACCTTTAGCAATCCATAACTTTTTTATTGAAATGATGTATAAACATAACAACTTCTTTACGTATTTATTTTTAGTATGTTTTTTGTGTAGCACGCAAGCATTCAGTCAAAATTTTACAAAACAAGATACCTTACGCGGCTCCATCACGCCAGAACGCGCTTGGTGGGACTTGACACATTATCACTTAGATATTACGGTGAATCCTTCCGAAAGAACTATCGCGGGAAGCAATACCATTCAATATAAAGTCCTAACAAACGGACAAAAAACGCTTCAAATTGATTTGCAACCACCATTGCAATTGACAAAAGTGGTACAAGATGGCGAAGAGCTACAAATTAAACATGATGGAAACGCACATTTTATTCATCTCACAAAAAAACAAGAATTGGGAGAAATAAACAGTATACAAGTTTTTTATGAAGGAAAACCAAAAGTTGCCAAAAGACCACCTTGGGATGGCGGAATTACCTGGAAAAAAGACGCTAACGGTTTGCCGTTTATTGCTTCTTCCTGTCAAGGATTGGGCGCAAGCGTTTGGTGGCCGTGTAAAGATCACATGTATGACGAAGTGGATAGCATGAAAATTAGCGTGAATGTGCCTAAGAATTTAATGAATGTGTCTAACGGACGCTTGGTGAAGGTTGAAGAAAAAGACAACGATACCAAAACCTTTCATTGGAATGTGGTGAATCCGATTAATAATTATGGTGTGAATATTAATATTGGCGATTATGTCCATTTTGGCGAAAAATACGAAGGCGAAAATGGCACATTGGACATGGACTATTACGTATTGCGTGATAATTTAGACAAAGCCAAAGAACAATTTAAAGATGCTGCGCGTACGATGGAAGCCTTTGAGCATTGGTTTGGACCGTATCCGTTTTATGAAGATAGTTACAAGCTTGTGGAAGCGCCGTATTTGGGCATGGAACATCAAAGTTCGGTGACGTATGGAAACGGTTATGTGAATGGTTACAGAGGTTTTGATTTGAGCAGAACAGGCTGGGGAATGAAGTTTGATTTTATCATTGTACACGAATCTGGACACGAATGGTTTGCCAATAATATTACCAATATTGACATTGCTGACATGTGGATTCATGAAAGTTTTACGGCGTATTCTGAAAATTTATTTTTGGATTATTTCTATGGAAAAAAAGCAAGCTCCGAATATGTCATCGGAACGCGCGGAAGTGTAAGCAATGACCGTCCGATTATCGGAATTTATAATGTAAATCATGAAGGTTCGGGCGATATGTATTATAAAGGTGCGAATATGTTGCACACCATTCGTCAATTAATCGACGATGACGAAAAATGGCGCAGTATTTTGCGTGGCTTGAATAAAGATTTCTACCATCAAACCGTGAATACACAACAGATTGAAAGTTACATCAGTGAAAAATCGGGAATTGATTTGTCTTCGGTATTCGATCAATATTTACGCACCACCGACATTCCTGTACTTCGTTATAAAAGAGATGGAAACAAATTTGTGTATCGCTGGGAAAATGCGGTGGACGATTTTGACATGAAGGTACAAATGGCGCTCAATGGAGAATTGGTTTGGCTGTCGCCAACGACCAAATGGCAAACAAAAAAGCTTGCTGCAGAAGTTTCTACAGTAGAATTGAATCCGAATTTTTACGTAACGATTGAAGAATCGAAATGATTTAGGTTTTTTTTTGATTGCTTATAAACGCTTATCTTTCAGTTTTTTATAAAAAACTATAGATTCGTCTTTACTTCGTCATGCTGTCTATCTGTAATTTCTACCCAAATCTGGACGGTCTTCATAAAAATCTTCAAAAGTTTTATCCGTGGTATAATCATCTTTTAAGACTTTATATACTGTAAAAATTAAAAGTGCTTGACCAAGTACAACCAAAAAGAATACGAGACCAAACGGCATATTCATAGTCGAAAAAATAGTCACAGTAATAAGTATTAGCGTCGTAAGACCTAATAAAAACATTGCATTGATTTTCATAATATTTTTTTTGTTTACAATTTAATGAAAAATGTTAAACAAAAATAGTATTTAGCTGCTTTATTTTTTGATGCGATGACAAGGGTTTGAAACGTTAGCACGAGCTACAAACTCTTAAGCATCTAATAAAAAGGGAAATATCTTCTAATTCTTATGAACTTAATTGATGTGAATATCTCTTCAATTTGATCACATAAAATACATGGTATAAATACTCTAGAATTATCCTTCAGAATTATAACATAATAAAAGTATTCATCCCAAAAAAAGAATTTCATTCTATTCTCAAAGGATGTTACTGAGAAATTACACTCAATTTTATTTATTTCAGCTGTATTAAACTCAACTTTTTTTCCAGCCCTTGAGTATTCGGCTCTGCACACTGAGTTATTAGAATATATTATTTTTATTGAGGCACCTTTGTTTTTGATGAAATAATTTAAAAGTAAGATTATTAAGGGCAATAAATAAAAAATGAAGCTTAAAAGAAGTAAGCCGAAAACAACTACTTTAATCTGATCTACAGTCATGTCATAATACATTTTCACACAAAATATTACCCCAAAATCTATTAATGTAATAAATAATATGGGTCTTATAATAAAATAAAGCCCTATACTATTAAAAATGCCTATTTTAAAAACTTTAGAATTCATCAACTGGAAGATACTTTCTTCTAAGATTTTTTAGAAAAAGTTAGCGCGAGTATACAAACTCGCGCTTATTTTTTTAAATACCTGTTTATCAGTTGCTTACATTATTTTAAAAAGCCCCTTTTAGGGGTTTTTGTATGCACTTTTGTATTCAGTTCAGGTTCTAACTTATAGGGCTAAATTAGGATTTTAATTGAATACAAGCAAGCTACCAACCTACTTTTTTAATATTCTTTATCTTAATTAAGATAAAATTTATTTCTTAAATATAATTGTTAAATTACTTTATGGTCAAATGTTTACGGAAAACCGTAAGGAGTTCGAAAAAGTTTGACATATCAATCAAACCGTAAATATTCTACGGCTTTACTGTAATCTTTGGATTTTCATAATTTTAACTTTGTGTTTGCCTATTAATTGAGCAAAAAATACACAATTATAAATATGTAACATTCTGTAATAAAAAGGTTTAAATGTGTAAATACTTTGTATTTATTAGTACTTTACAATAAGTATTAATCATAAAAAGTATTAACATGAAAAAATTATTTTTATTAATTACAGGAATTTTTCTTTTAACCTTTACAAGTTGTAATCCAGAAGCTTTAAATGAAGAAGAGAATAATACAATTGAAGCAATTGACAAAGACAAAATCCAACACCCTGACGACAGGGGATAAGTTTTTAATAATTCTTATTTCAATAGGTGCTGTGATTGGTTTTACAGCACCTTTTATACATATTTTTTTAGATAAAGATTCGGAAATCGAAGTTTTTGGTTATTACAACGCTAGAATGTTTTTTTATGCGGTTGGAATACCAATTACATTGTTTGTAGGCAGTGTTTGTACTTACTTTTCTTCTATGTTTATACACATATCATTGATAAAAAAGATAATGACTTTTATATCTTTTATGTTAATGGCTATATCGATTTATTATATAACTTGGTCAATTTGGGCGAAAAAGGATTTTAACGATTATCTTTATTATTCATCAATTATAATTTTATCGCTTCTAGTAAGTTATTTGTTTTCAATTTTGATAAAGCGTACAACGAAAAATGCTGTTAGATTGTCAAATATAGGCAGAAATGTAAAAGTTTTACAAGATGATTCTAAAACAATAAATGATATAGCTTCAATTATGCCCTCAAAAGAAGAAACCATAACTTACAAAGCAATGATTGACGTTACAGGTGATAGTATTGATAGTTCAATACAAAAAATCGAAAACGAGATCAATAAAGATTAAATTTTCTTCGACAATGGACGATAAAGAGTTGGAAAAAATAAAAGATGAGCTTCTTAAAAAATTAGAATCTGAATTTAAAGAATCTGAAACAATTCAATGGTTTATCGAAGTTGAAATTTTAAGATTAGCCAACAAAGAAACTGACTACGAAGAAATAAAAAAAATAGCCCGATTAACATCGAAAATTTTGAAAAAGAAAAAGAAATAGTTAGCCCTTTGAATCACTATTTTTATCCTTTTTAAGCAAATCTAACGATTTTTGGGTAGCGAAATCATTGATTTCTTTCCTTATAATTAATTTAAGAGCCTGCTTCACTTTAGAGTCATTTACCAAAGCATTTAGTAGTGCTAGACTAAAATCATCTGAATTTTTATAATTATCGTTTAACTCGGAATAATTGTCAACATACATATTCCCTTTTCCTGTCAATAACCAAGTTGGATTAATTTCTTCGTACGTATTTAGATATTTTTCTATATTTAGTTCTGTCAATCCCGTCTTTTTATCTAAAACTCCGTTTGAAATGCCTGTTTCGATATAAAATTGACGTTTGCTAATCCCTTTATCTTCAATATGTTTAAGTATTCTTAACTTAATTTTAGAGTAAAATTGCTCCATAGTTTTTGATTATTGAGATAAATATCTATATTTGTGTAGACATTTATACTTATGTTCACAGGCTGTGAAAGAAAGATTTCTTTTTTTTCATGTTAATACTAAAGTTCTTAAATCTTTCACAGCCTAATTTGACGTAAAAATATGTTTATATAATAACAAGTCAAGATAATAAAATAAAAAGATTAGAATTTTAAATAAATTCATAAATAATACAGTGATAAAACTTATACACTGTAAAAGAATAGACTTACTAAATGAATGTTGTTTACTTTTCATGGCTTGAGTTTTGAGGTTGTTATAGTGAAGATTCCCTTATTCCCTTTAACTGTATTGCTTTTGTAATAATTAATAAATAAAAGATTATGAAGCAAAAACTTGCAAACTATTTAAAACTAGGAATTCTATTTTTTGGAATTTCTTTGTTAGTACTTGGTTGTCAAAGTGATGACCAAACTATTGTAAATGATGAAAACTCTCATCTACAAAAAGGGAGAATTGAGAATTTCAGTAAATTAAATTCATTTGTTGAAATTCTCAATAAAAAACCTAAAGACGAAGTTGATGGTAAAACAACTTCATTAGAAACTACCAATGGCTTTGATGTTATTTACGACCAAGACTTGTATATTCAAGAAGAGAATGGCGTAGAAACATTTTCAATTCCAATTCACAAACACAACCAAAAAGCAAAAACGTTTAGTAACCTAATAATCAGTTTTAGTGACACTGAACCCACAGAAGCTTTTATACTTACCTATCATCCTAGTGATGATTATTTAATGACAGTAACAACAAATGAGCAAGCACCATTTCAAGGTAGTATAAGTTCTGAACCTGTCAATTATGATGGAAGTTTAGATAATTTGAAGTCCAACGGTTTAGATTGTAGAACAGTAAAACTTAAATATTGTAATTGGGGAGAACAGCCTGGTGATTTTCATGTTGGTGGTGATAATTGTACAGTGGGTTATTATTGGTTTGAATATGTTACTATTTGTTTTGATGATGAACCAAGTTTAGTTGACATACCAACCTCTAGTGGTGGAAGTGATTCAAGTCCTAGCGGGAATAACCCAGATTACTCAACTGCTGGAAGTTCAAATACCAACACTACTAATGATGAGCCTGCTGTAGTTCCTAATATACCAAGAACATACAATAGATTACAAATAGATGACTTATCTCTTGAAGTCACGGAATGGTTAAACAACAACCCTTTAGTTGAAGAAGAACTTATAGATTTTCTTGAAGAAAACAATTGGTCTGAAGGGGCTAAAGAAGAAGTTAGACTAACACTTTTAGAAGAATCTATTGCTGATAATGAATGGGATTATTCTCAAACAGGTAAATTTAATGGACACGAAGCATTAAGGTATATAGCTGTTGCAGAGCGTTATGACCATAAAATGTACAAACTTGCCAGCGGTCATACACTCTGTGAATCAACTATTAGAAGAATTATAAATCCCGAAGATGCAAACACGATAGGCGCTCAAGACAATGCTCAAGACAATTATTATTATGTTAAAATTAAAGATTTTCCAAATGCTACTGACGAACAATCGGAAATAACTGGTAGATGGTATGACTATAAAGTACCACCACAAGCAAATAATGCCGATTGTATATCATGTGGCTTAAATCATTTATTATCTCTCATAATAGAAAATTCATTAGTAACTTTTGGACGTTATGTAGTTCCATTAGAAGACGTGCTGATAGTAGTTACAGGAAAAGATTTCTATGGTGTAGAATCTAGTGCCGCATTTTCGGGTGCTATGTTACTTATGGAAGTTGTACATGTCGATGACATTGTAAGACTTGTAAAATATGTTAAATATGCAGATGAAGCTATTGACGTTGCAAATGCTGTTTTTCGATATGTAGATGATATTTTTAAAGCACAAAAAAATCAAATACAGGACGTACTAGATGGTGTAATTACTCTTGATATTGGAAATAACATTAGAAGAGGAAATTTTGGAGAAATGGTAACAGATGTTCATTTGACATCATTAGGTTTTGAGCCATTACATGCACGTGTAGCTGATATAAACCAATCCTTAAATCATGGAATTGATGGAATTTTTAAAAACCCCCAAACTGGAGAGTTTTTAATCGTTGAGAGTAAGTATAACACTTCTAGTTTAAGTAATACCTTAGATGGAAAACAAATGTCAGATGATTGGATTTTAGGAACAACTACGGGAAACAACAGAATAGTCGCCGAAGTTGGAGAAGAATTAGCACAAGAAATTATCGCTAGTGGATATACTAGAATCGTTAGTAGAATTTTACCAGACGGAACTAATTATTATGTTAAAGTTGACGGTAATGCTAACATAATTCAAGTATGGTTTCCTACATTGTAAAAAAAATATAATTTATGTTAAGAGATAGCTATAAAGACTTAAAATATTTTGAGGAATCAATTACGAAACGTGAAAACCTCATAGAAAAAAATATTAATCAAGTTAAAAATGGACAAGTTGCAGAAGAAAGAATAAAACAAGTAAAGGAATTTAGAATTGGTTTGTATAAAAATAATTTAACAGCAAGATATTCTGCGGGTATTACTTTAGGTTCAAAAAAAGCCTTAATGTCTGATTATATCAATGCAGTCGAATTAATGGATGAAACTTGGACTCCAAAAGTATGGAACATGAAACATCCTGTAAGGAAAAAAGAAGTGATAACACTTAACCAATATACCTTTTCAGGTTTTTTAGACTTTTCTAAAATGCTATCATTAGGTATATTACTAGACGTTCCAAAAGAATATGTTTTAAAGCTTGTTAAATTTATAGATGGTGATGAAGTAAAAGATTTCTTTTTAGAATTTCTAATTAGTTATTTAATTCCAACAAGGGAAGAAATAATCGAAGAAAGTTACGCTGAGTTTTTCCACGTTAATGAGCGTTATGGAATCTTAAAGGAAATAATTACGGAACAGGATAAAATAATAGCACAAGAAAAATTAAAAATTTTTCTAAATAAATTGTGGTATCCTTCTTTTAAGGGAACGCCATTATATAATCAACACAATAATCCACATAATACGTATGTGGGCTATTGGTGTTTTCAAGCAGCAGCTATTACTAAAATAATGCAGCTAGATGATAGTAGTTACAGGAACAATAAATATTATCCAAAAGATTTAGTTTAATGAAAAAAGTAGTTTTTAGCATTCTACTTTTATTGAGTAGTATGTATTTATACTCCCAAGACCAACCTAAACATGGAACAATAGTTTTTGAATCATGTGAGTATATAGCCAATAAACATTTAGCACCTTCCGAACAGGAAAAAAAGCTAGAAAAAGAAAGAATGCGAAATAGTATTAAAAAGAATCTTGATGAAAAAAATCCAGACGAATTTATTAATTCAATCCCAAAAACATACATACAAACGTATGGAGATTCCTTAAAATGCACATACACATTAGATATTTATAAAAATGTATATGAAGCAAAAAAGACATGTGATTATTTTAAAAAATCCACAAATGAAATATATGAGCAACTCAACAGGGAAACTCTTGAATACAATGTCGTTAATAGAGATATAAACACTAATACATATACCATTTTTCCGAAACGAAAAAATTATCAATTTTCAATTTCTGATACGCATGAAATTACTGAATATAGAAAAGAAACAAAAAAAATATTAGGGTACGATTGCTTTAAAATAGTACTTAAAAGAAAGAATCTAAATGGTCAGCGCTTAGATGTTTTTAATATAGAAATGTTTGTAACAGAGGAAATAAAACTTAATTACAGTCCTATAATTAAATACAAAGATATATTGGATAAATATTATCCTCTTGAAGTGACTAAAAAGCCAAAAATAGAAAGAATGATTGAAGTAATAACATGGAAAGCTAAACGTATTGAAATTGAAAATATTTGACATGTAATATCACTATTTAAGTTGATTAATAGCCTTAAAAATCAATCAACTTTAAATCCTAAAAATGACAACTAACAACACAGAAATCGTACAAATACCATCTGAACTATTTACCACATGGGAACTATCAATGCTAATCATTGGCATAGGTTGTTTGGGAATTTTAATATTCCTCTCCATTGTGATATACAATTACGTACATCGTTTTGATTGGGATGATGAATTACATAGATAAAAACACGTCGAGAACAGTATCATTTTTTCACTTTTAAGCTACTACTAAAAAAGGCACTTCATCTCTTGTGCTTTTAGGTTCAAGACGTGTTTAGATGCAGAATTTTTTAAGTTGATTCTGCTGTTTAGGGCAAGGCGATGTAAGGTAAGGTTTCAAACGCATCGTCTTGCTATCTAAAACAAAAATAGGTAAATAATGTCCATAAAAAAATTAGAGCGCATCAAATGGTTTATTTTCGGTTTCTTAATCGGCTCATTAACTACAAGTGCTGTTTTTGTTTTTATCGCTTTGTATTGGCTAGATAGCTAAGAGAATAATTTACCCTAATCCTAATTATCGTAAAACTACAATTATTCTGAAGCTGAAAACCTCAATTCCTCTTTAATTGAGGTTTTCTTTATTATTACAATAAAAGCACATCACTTTCATTGCTGGATGCTTTTGGAACTAATTCCGCATATTTTTTAGGATGTAGTTTTTTAAACTCCTGCTCCCAAACAATATGAAAGCCATTTCCATAACGTCCGCGTGTTTCCATCAAAAAGTCTTTAACTTCCACAATTTGGTCCACAATATGCATCCACTTTTGGTCGCCTTTAAACCTACCTTGCTTGGTGACTTCGAACATGAGAATAAATGAAATATTCGGATATTTTTTAATATATCTATCCTCAAACTCATGCGGCTTCATCTTGGTACGGTCAATATAGCTGTTGATTAAATCAATAAAAATATATTGAAATTCCCCTGAAGCACATTCAGCATCCAAATCCTCTAAGGTATTAAAGTCTGATGCTTCTGCGTTTGGATTGGTATCGAGTCCAGCTAATGCCCATAAATCTTGCGTGTTTTTAATAATTCCCTGATCGGCGAAATTGTAGAGTACTTTGCCAAATTTTGTCAAATACGCGGCAAGCTGACAAGCCCCTGCGGTTTTTCCATTTTTGGGTTTTCCCGAAATTCCTAAATTCATGCGCTTGGTGGCATTGGGTAAGAAGTTCTCCCAGCCGTTGTCAAATTGCAGCGTTTCAAAGTGCATACTCATGAGTTCTTTGGAAGTAAGCGTACGTTTTTTTCTTGATTTTTTAGATGTTTTTTGAGTCTTACGGACAACCTTTTGTTCCTGGTACTTATTTTCAAAACTAGCATCATGATGAATTCTTGAAATTGGCTCTGCACTTAGTGTTGTAGTATGATTGCTTATCGGTAGCGACTTAGTTTCCGAATCATCAATGACAAGAATGCTAGTGCCTAAACCGCTTTTTTTTTAACTTTAATCACAGCACCACCATTGATAAAACGATATCCTTTATGTAGTTTCCCATCTTTTCTAAGTCCTGTACATTTCACTCGATTGGTACATAAGCTTCTTGCAGGAAGTGAAAGTCCGATTTGTTCAGGCTCAATCTTCACCGTTGGTTTCTCAAGATAATTTTCCAATGCTGACTTAGCATCTATAAGCTGTTTGTACAAACGATTTGTTTTTTTTATCCTTCCTTTGATTATAGCATTATCAATTCGCTTGATGAGTCTTTCTACCTTTTTGGTATCAGGTTTTAACCCTTGTAAGGAAATATAGGATTTTAAAAGAGTCACAGCATAATTTATTTTTTGCCCTTTCACATACTCCTCTATTTGACGAAACAGTTTTTTATCAGTAAATTCAATATCAGCATCACTCTTGGTTGGGTTGACTGTATCGAATAGGTTAACGACCTTTGTGTTTATTTTGGTGAATAAATCAGCTTCAGCATCGGTTTTACGAACCGAACGGTCTATGGCAGCTTTTTGAAAGGCTAAGTATATAAGCTGAATTTTTCTAAAGCTTGTCGTTTGATGAAGTCGAACAAGATTATAAAAACGTCTGATAAGCCTGTATTGTGTTGAATAACGATTGACCATTGTAACATCCACTACCTTTTTTACCATTTTGGTACTTGTTTTTTTCGAGGTAGCCTTTGTCACTTGTTTTGATTGTTTCGGATTGGAATAATAATTAGGGTATTGCTTATATAAAATGTTTTCTAAAATATCTTTTTCAAAGAAAAAATCAAGTTCAGTAACTCCATATTCTTCCGTAAATTCATGACTTCTTTGCTGGGTTAATTCCTCAATGGAAATATAGCCCGCTTCTGCATTTTGGGTGTCACCATTGAGTATCACATATCCAAATAGCATATTTCTGTCTTCTGCAATATCGGTGATATACCAATCGGTAGTACCATGAAAGTAATGAGCATATATAGTACTCTTTTGAATATTATCTTTCTGCTGCGTTTTGGGAATGCTGGCAAGTTCTTTTTCTACACGCTCAATAATACTATCATGTTTGTGACTATTTATTTCAATTAAAGCCTGCTTTTGATTGTAAGGAATAAGACGTTTAAAATAGGTTGTATTGTCTATTTGTGTTTTGGTAGATAAGCGTCTTGTAGTCTTGTTTGTTTGAGGTTTTCTCACAGGCTTTTTTACTTTTGAAACTGAAGTTGTACTGCTTTTTTGTCCAGTTGATTTTTTCTTTAAGGTAGAATTTACTTCTTCTATAAATACCTGAATTTGATTTTGAATTTCTTCGATTTCCAATGTTTCAGGAACATCAACTGCCGTTTGTATCAGCAGTTCTATATCCGCTAAATTGTCTTTAGTAACATCACTTACCTTTGACCAGTCAATTTGGTCTTTTTTCTCGAAATAGTTCTCTAGTGTAATCATTGTGTTTAATTTTTATGCGGCTCTTTTTCGTTTTAACTGTAAAGCAATTGCTTTGGCTTTGGCTATTTTTATTCTCTTTATTTTAGTAGCTAGTTTTGGATTTTCTTCTTCAGGAATTGAACATGTATCTTGTGCTACTTCGTTGAACTTATAACTAAGTAAGTGATTGAGTTTTTCAAATTCTTTTACTCTAGTTTCAAAATCTGCACCAACTACAGAAAGCTTTTGTTTTTCCTCTTTGATTTTATCTTCTAATCTATCTTGAAACTCCTTTGTTGACAGCTCCTCATATTCGGTTTGCGTAGCCTTTAATTCTTGCTCGAACTTCTCTAATATTTCACTTGTTTTGGCTTTACTATCAAGCCCTACGGTTAAGAGTGTTTTTTCAATCTTTTTAAACTTGGATACCGTTTCTTTAAAGGCTTCAAAATAATATGGGTTGCTGTATAGTTTGATGAGTTTGTAATATTTGGAAAGCGTCTGTAATAACAGTACATCTTCAAAACCATTAGTAGTAAGCTGAATTAACTGATTTTGTAATTCTTGTAAACGCTTTACTTTTTGTGCTGCTGCCTTTGGTAAGTCTTCTGCGTTTATGTGTACCATTTCATAGAAATAAATGGTTCGCTCTAAAGTTGTGTGTATCTCTATATCTTGCAAACGGTTTAAAGCCGCATCAACATCTTTAATTAGCTTTTCTTTTAGAGATGTATATTTCTCTTTTATTTCATCAAAAGTTTGAATATCCGCAATTCGTTTGTTGAGAAAACTCATCTTTGAGCGCAAGTCAAAGGCAAGTTCGTTGAGTTCAAAACTCAGCAGTACTTTGGTGTCAGTGATAAGCGCATACTTAATCTCATTGGGATTAAGACTTTCTTCATCCAGTACATTACCACGATTGGCTTTGCTCCAAATATCATTGATACGCGCGGTTTTCTCCTCTAATTTCTGAAATACAAAAATATCCATGCTATTTTCCATCAGCGGCATGGTAATCCTTACAAAAGCATTCTCATTTTTTTGTCGCCATATACGTCCCTCTACTTGTCGCAAATCCGTAGGATTCCAATCAGGATATAAATTATACAAGTCAGTAGCCTTTTTTTGTAGATTAATCCCTTCTCTGATGGCGGAAGTACCAATGATAACCTTGCAAACTCCTTCATTAAACGCTTGCTTTATCTTTTCCTTTTTAGCCGTTGATATATCGCCTGTGATAAACTCTACTTCGTCTACTTTTTTTCTTGGATTGCTCTTTAATGGTCTATTTTTTTGAAAACCAACAACCACTTCTAAATACTCTTTGATGTATTTAAAGAAATCTTTGCCACGATTCATATAAATAACTTGTCCTGACATGGGCAAACTTCGTTTCTCATACCACTTTTTAACACTGGCAATACACTCCATTGTGTATTTTATTTTTGGCGCACTGTCAATAAAATCGATAAAGTCTTTAGGCATTCCATAATTTAGATACGGACTAAGGGCATTGTTAAGACTTTTATTTAAAAGCCGTAAGAGTCTGTTTGGATCGGTTTGAGATGCGCCTTTTGATGCTTCACTATTAAATTCTTTTTGAAACGCTTGTTGTGTAGGCGTCATCTTTAAGTAGGTGAGCAATTGTTTGTCTTTGGGTAGTGGCTGTATTCCTTTATCGGTTTGTTGTGAGGTTTTGGGTAAATTTATTTTGCAAGGTCTTGGAATGTCAGCTTCTTCTCCAGTTTTGTAATTGATATGGGAGTTAATTAACTTTTGTAGTGATACTCTGTTATTGAAACTTTTGACAATGTTTTTAGACTTGATTTTCCCTTCAATGGTGATGACATTATCGGTGGTTTCTTGTATATACTGCTCAAAAAAGGTGCGAATGTTATAGATACCCCAACTGCGCATATACTCATAGGCAACTAGTGATAACATAGAATAGATTTCCATCGGACTGTTGGTAAAGGGTGTTGCAGTGAGTAGCATCACATTTCTACCGTAGGTTCGTTGAATATAATTACACAAAAAGAAAGCTTTGATTCCTCTCTCTGAAGTACTTCCTGTAATATGAAAATATTTTCCGTTTTTTTGGTCGCCTTTAACATCCGCAAAGATATTTTTAAAGTTATGCGCCTCGTCAATCACGATATAGTCAATCCCTAAATCTTCAATATCGGCAACGGTGTTTTTAAGCCCAACTCCAATAATGGCTCGAATTCGTTCATAATCTTTTTCAGCTTCTCTTTTACTCTTGTGAGTGTTTTGTTCCAAAATATCAGCAAGATGCATGAAATGTTCGTCTTGGGTACGCTGATTAAATCCGATTTTTTCAAGTCCTTGATACGTGATAAGTGTAATAGACTTCTCAGGTACTTTTTTTGAAAAATCAAGATATGAATAATCGCTTCCTAAATTGAACCATTTATTTACAGTGATGTTGGTTCCTGTTAAGATACCCTGCATGGTATCACTTAAACCAAGCATTTCGTTTAGCCAATTGCCGTAGGTTGAGTTGGGAACAACAATGAGTGGACGTTTGCATTTGCCATTTAAAATAGCAGAAGCTGTTTCAATGATGGCAGTGATGGTTTTACCTACTCCCACATCATAGGCAATGATACCTGAACCGATAAGTTCCATAAAGGCAATCCCTTCACGCTGGGCGGCTCTAATATCCAAATCCAAGCCCATAAACTTTTTTGACACCTCGATGGCAATTGGAATTTTATGATGCTGTAGCGGGGCTATGGCATTATAATGACTGTTGTAATATGCATCAATTCGCAATTGGTCGGTAATGGTCAGTGCTGTGTGTAGAAACTCTTTAAAAAGACGCTCGCCTTCGTTGCGTGTGATTTTCTTTAATTCACGCCATGCAATTTTTTCAATATCCATCGGTTTGCGACTATTGCGCAAGTAATACTTTGTAATCTCACGTGCATTTGTATGATGAATTTCTTCTTCATCTAAAGAACGTAACCATTTAATGTAAGCTTGTTTGAGTGTAGAAGCTTCTTCTATGATAACGCCTGTTTCTAATTTTAAACTGTCTACAGTAAATTCTCCTGTAAACTCTGAAATGGCTAAAATTATAGGACGCTCTTTTTCAATTGGATTTTGAATTGAAAGTGGTGTTGGTTTGTTAGCTTCTAAAACTTCTAAATGGTTTATAAAAACGGCTTCTCCATGATTTTCTATAACATGCTCACGAATCTTTGCAAGCCTATCTATTTTGGTGTACATATTTCCAAAGACAAAGACTGGAAAGGGTACATATCCGTTTTGAATCGGGTCAATAAATAAAAAACCACTTGCTACAAAATATGCCAATCGCTCTTGTGTCATATCCACATGATACGCCTTCCAATTTTCCATTGGAACACCCATTTGTCTGCGATACCAAACCCATGCTTGAATTTCTTCTTTAGAGATACCCACATTATGCTTGACAATACTTTCTTCAATAGTATAGGTTGGTGTAGCTGGTTTTCCAAGTCCTACACTGATAAGCCTTTTCAATCTTCCTTTAGAAGCTTCAATTAGGGCGAGCGTATCTTTATGTAAACTACCTTTGTAAACTTTCATATCTTTTTCTTTTTAATTGCAAGGCTATGGCTTTTGCTTTGGCAATACGTATTTTGTTCTCTTTGCTTTTTTCATTCATTTTAGTAACTCGCAACACATCTTGTTTTGTTCCTTTTACCATCACAGGAAAATACAGTGAGGTGGTTACATATTCTTTGCCAGCAATCTTTTCAGGATGCTGTTTAAACCAATTATCATCACTGGTGATACTGACAAAATCCATCTTTACAAGCTGTTTTCAATATGTACAATACAAGCACTGGCAGTGAGGTTTTCACGAGCCATCATTTCAATGATACGCTGTTCAATGTTTTTATATCCTTGCTCATCTGCAATGGCTGTATATACATTGGGTGCATTTTGAGAATTGACCTCTGTAAGCGCGTTTTTTATATGTGTTCTGAGTTGTGTAATCATTTGCGTCTGAGTATGATAATATCTGTTGGTACTTCTGTATGTTTAAATACTTTAGGCATTCGGTAGGCATCTACAAATTCAGCAATACCTCCGATACGTTCTTTGGCTTTTAAGTAGGTGTCTTTGTTTCGCAAAAATGAAGACGCTGTAATAAAGACAAGCAATCTACCTTTTTTAAGTAATTGCAAGGATTGATACATAAAAAACTGTTCAACTTGCTTGAATTTTAAAGACTTGAAATAGGGTGCATATCTACCTAAATATTTTCCGTAGGGAGGATTTCCTATCACCAAATCAAATGGAGCATTCTCAAGCCATGTTATATCGTTTTTTAGCTTATTGGTATAACGTGGTGGTTGCAAAAAAGCGGTTTCAAAATACTGATTGTAAATAGTAGCTTTGGGCACTCTTTTTTTGGCTATTTTGTAATTCAGCGTATCCAGTTCAAAAGCCGTTACATTTTGTGGTTTGTCAACTACAGTTAAAAAGTTTCCAGTACCACAAGCAGGCTCTAAAATCTGTCCATTTGTATTAAAACCATAGCGAATCGCAAGTTTATACATCACCTCACATAACCAAACAGGGGTGAAAAATGAGTATAAAAGGTTTTGCTTATCCTTTGGCTCATAGTTTTCCAATACTGCTAAATCAGCTTTAGAAAGCGTCTTTTTGGTTAATATGTTTTCAATCTCTATACTCATTTAGTTTTACTTATAATTCATAAATCACGACTATTGAAGTTTATTTTACCTGCTGATAATTTCTACCTTTTGGCTGATTAACTCTAAATTCAAATCAAGATGAAAAAAAAGAATCTTAAATCTTTAACACTTAAAAAGAGTACTATTTCAAGCTTTGAAATACAAGAAATAAAAGGCGGTACTTCAACAGAACCTTGTAAAGTCACATTTACAATAGGGATAATAATAGCTTCTTATGCGGTATGTCCTGATGATAGAGTAACCGATAATGGTTGTGTTTCAAACGGAGGTGAATATTCATGTGATTGCACTGTAGCATAGATATAATGAGCGAACTACAAGGTTCGCTTTTTTACACCCTTATCGTAAATTCTTTCCCAAAAGCATTGATAGTAAGCTCGTAATGCAACGCATTTTGCGATATGTATTCTAGTAGCGTATCAAGCTGTGTTAACAATCCTACCGTTACTAGTTCCACTTGTAAATCCTCAATGATATAAATCCCATTGGCAGGCAACTCAAAAGATGAAATATCCGTGTC
>NZ_QBKT01000008.1 GCF_003054265.1 Kordia periserrulae
CTGATTTTTGCGGGGTGCAAACATACAACCTTTTTTAATTCTTTGAAAAACTTTTATCTGATTTTTTTTAAAGTTTTTTTCTGTCTTGGAACGTATCGCTTAATCGATGATGTGTGTATCACACTTCCCGTTTTAGCGGCTGCAAATATAAAACCCTTTTTTATTATACCTAACCTTTTTTTGCCTTTTTTTATGCCTTTTTTATAACTCACTGATTGGGTGTTTGTTGCTGGGTGTTGGGTGTTGGGTGTTGGGTGTTGGGTGCTGGGTGTTGGGTGTTGGGTGTTGGGTGTTGGGTGTTGGGTGTTGGGTGTTGGGTGTTGGGTGTTGGGTGTTGGGTGTTGGGTGTTGGGTGTTGGTCGATTTGCTCATTGCTATTCGCTGTTCGCTCTTGGCTCAGTGAAATAGGTTTATGAGAAAAAATTCCATACTAATCCGAAACGGATGATGAAGTCTCGGTAGGGTTGATTTGGCAACTTTCACTTGAATAGACAATATTTAATTTTGCAATGAGAGATGCTTTTCGTAATCAAAAAATGAAGGATTTATAGTTGGATTTTGTGCACCTACAGCCATTTTCCACTCTTGAAGCATTTTGAAAAGTCGATTGGTTATTTCTTTGTTTTGAGAACTCAAATTATGGGTTTCTCCCATATCCTGACTCAAATCGTACAACTCTAATTCGTTGGTTTCAAGATTATGAATCAACTTATACTGATTGAAACGTATGGCACTGTGAGGAACCGCTCCTTCTGTGTGATAGTGTGGATAATGCCAAAATAACGGTCGTGATGCCATGTCCTTTTGATTTAGTAATATAGAAGCCAATGAAACGCCGTCTGTTTCTGGTAGATTCTTTTTAGGAATATTTGCTATATCTAATAGTGTGGGTAAAAAATCAACTGAAATTGTAGGTGTATGTTCTATGGAAGGTTTTATTTTTTCTGGATAATACACAATGGTTGGAACGCGAACGCCGCCTTCATACCTATCGCCTTTTCCAGATTTTAAAGGAATGTTGGAAGTCACTTTTTCTTTGAATCTTGGATGATTTCCTATAAGTCCACCATTGTCCGATGTGAAAACTATGATGGTATTCTTTTCTAAATCAAGCTCTTTTAAAGTGGTTAAAATCGTGCCAACGGCTTCATCCATATGTTCTATCATGGCAGCATACGTGGGATTTTTATGATGACTTGTACTATCTTGAAGTTGCTTGTATTTATGAACTTTTTCTGCTGTTGCTTGCAAAGGTGTATGCACAGCATACAGCCAATAATTTAGGAAGAATGGTTGGTTTTTATGCTGCTCAATAAACTGTTTGGCTTCTTGCGCCAATCGATTTGTCAAATACTCTTTTTGAGGTCCATCAGTAAGTCTTGGATTCCCGTAAGGAGCAAAATATCCATTTTTTCCTTTCTTTTTGTTTTTGAAAGGCTGTCCTCTTGACCATCCTGCAATGTTGACATCGAAACCTTGATTTTCCGGCCAATAAATAGAGTCTTTTCCTAAATGCCACTTTCCAATATGCGCTGTTTTATAGCCATTGGATTGAAAGATTTTTACCATGGTAACTTCTGAAGTATCCAAGTATTTTTTCCAGTCAGGAGGTAACAATTTTGTGTTTGGTGCATGTTTCCCTGGAATGAAATCCGTTAATTGGAGTCGAGCAGGATATTTTCCTGTGAGAATACTCGCCCTAGTAGGAGAACACACGGCACTTGCAGCGTACGCATTGGTGAATTTTACGCCTTCACTCGCTAATTTGTCAATATTGGGCGTTTGGTAGTAGTCTGAGCCGTATGAACTCAAATCCGTCCAACCTAAGTCATCTACCAAAATGAAAATCACGTTCGGTTTTTCTTTTTTTGAACTGCAAGAGGTGAAAATAAGCAATAAGAAGACAACAAAATACGCTGCGGATGAAAAGAATATGTTGCTTTTGGAATTAATTTTTCTCAGTTTTTTCAAAATCTGTGCTATTAATCCATCCTGATTTTACTTTTTCGCCTTTCATATAACGTTCATAAAAGTTGACGTTTCTGTCTGGAGCATAGTTATCGAATATATCACCGTTTCCAAACATTCGTGGGTCTTTTTGATTTTTTAATTCAGTTTCTAGAATTTTTTTCAACTCTTGTTTGATGCTTTGATATTCCTCTTTTGTGGCTAAATTGTGCATACAGTGCTCATCTACACTTACTTGAAATAATTCTTCTTCTGGATGCTTTCCAAAATTGAGCTCCCAATATGCTGTATTTTTCCCTTGACGATTTAATTGAAGAATTTCTGTTTTGGTAGGACTTCCATCAGTATTGGTATAACCTGTTTCAGGATTTCCCGCGGGCCAGCGATCGCTTTTATAGTTGATCAAATACATGAATCCGTCTTTTACAATTCCACGCACCGGATATCCAACATCATTCGGTCTTCCTACGTCATGACGCTCTTGTCCTAACAAGACATAATCTTTGTCTGGTGAAATGAAATCTTCCTTTTTAGCATCAAAAAAGGGCACAAAACTTTTTCCCTGAATGGGATTCATTCCTAATTCTTGAGCAGTATATCCTGCAACATCCGCAAAGGTAGCTGCGAAGTCTATAAAGCTAACATAGTCTTGAACAACTCTTCCCGGATTCTTGATGCCGTCTTTCCACATTACTGCCAATGGCAAGTGATTTGAATGTTCGTAACTCAATCCTTTTACCCTTGGAAACGGCATTCCGTTGTCGGAAGTTACTACAATAATGGTATTGTCTAACTCCCCTTTTTCCTCTAGAATTTGTAATATCTTCCCTAATTGCTGATCAAAATATTCCAGTTCAAATGCATAATCTAAGACATCATTTTTTACTACGTCTGACTGAGGCCAATACGGAAAAACGGAATCAAGATCAGAGAGTTTTTTATTTCCCACTCGAACACCTGTACCATACTCGTACTTTCGATGCGGCTCATGTCCACCATACCAAAAATAGAAAGGCGTATCATCGGTTTTGCTCTCTAGAAAGGTTTTGAAATTCGCTGCGTAATCTACCTTGTTGATTCCTTTGGTAGGAGGCGTTGTTTTGATTTTATTGTATTTCTTTACAATCAATTCTCGTTTGCTTCCGTCTTCGTTTAGTGCGGTTCCTGGACTCCATCCTTTTCCTGTATACCCTACATGATATCCTTTTTCTGATAAGGCTTCTGGAAGCGTTTTGAATTTGGTAGGAAAATATGCTAAATGATTGGCAGCTTCCTCTAGTTGCCACGTGTTTCTTCCCGTTAAAACGATGGATCGAGATGGTCCACATTTGGCATTGGGTGTGTACGCATTTTGAAAGAGTAAGCCTTCGTTTGCCACTCGGTCAAAAGCTGGCGTATTGACAAATGTTGATCCGTAAGCACTCATGTGATTCCAAGTGGCATCATCCGCAATGCAAAACAATATGTTTGGTGGTGCTTTTTTTTGATTCTCCTCAGTCGTTGCACAAAATGATAAGAGAATTATCGCACTGATTCCTATAAAGACTTTTTTCATACACGTTCTTTTTTATCGGTATTATTGTACTCCAGAGTATTTTTCTACACCCATTTTTACTTCCCACTTTTTCAATTCTTCCACCAATTGGTTGGCGATTTCTGATTCTTCATTGAAGACATCATTTTCTTCTTTGATATCTTTTTTTATGTTGAAGAGTTTTTGAGTACCGCTTCTGTAGGCTAACAATTTCCAATCGCATTTTCGAACAGAAACATACAAGTCTTCGTAAGCGCGGTAACCGTACACTGGCTCTCGTTCAAGTGTATTATTATTTCGAATGGTGGACAGTAAAGAGATTCCATCAACTTCTTTATAATCAGAAGGATTTCCTCCAGTCAACTCTACCAAAGTGGAAAAAATATCGGTAGATTGCACTACAGAATTGTTCTTTGTATTGGGTTTTGTAACTCCATGCCAATACACAAAGAAAGGAACTCTAGCACCGCCTTCAAAAAGGGTTTCTTTCATTTTTCCGCCTCTAAAGGGCGCATTTTCAAAATAACCTCCTTGATCTGAAACGAATAGAATCAACGTTTCTTTTTCAATTCCTTTGTCTTTTAATGCTTGTAAAACTCGCCCAACAGATTCGTCGGTGGCTGCTACCATGGCTGCGTAATGCGCATATTTATCTTCAAGTCCTTTTTTCTTGAAGTGTGCTACCAAATCTTTTCGCCCTTGATGTGGACTGTGAACAGAGTAGTATGAAAAGGTGAGCATAAACGGATTTTCTTGTTCGTACTTTTCAATAAAATCTACCGCTTCGTTGGTCAATTTATCAGTTAAGTACGTGTTATTTTCATCCGTATAATCACCTTTATAACCAAAGTAAGGTGGATAATACGATTTTGGATGTCCCGCATTGGATGTTCCTATTTGTTGATCAAACCCTTGGTGAATAGGATGATATTTTTCGTGTCCCAAATGCCATTTCCCAACAAACAAGTTGTAATAGCCTGCATCTTTTAGAGCTTCAGCGTATGTGGTGTGCTCCAATGGCAGCCAGTTTCTGGATGGGAATTGCGCAGGATCTCTCTCCAAGGTGTGAAATTCAATCTCCGTTTCGCCTTCTTTATTGAAGCCAAATTTTTTACCTCCCGGAATGTGACGAACCATTTGCAATCGGGCAGGATGTTTTCCGGTGAGCAGTGTTGCTCTACTTGGACTACAGGTGGGACTGGCAATGTAAGCTTGTTCAAAGCTCATCCCAGCTGCCGCTAGTTGATCAATATTGGGCGTTTCAAAAACAGGATTTCTGAATCCTAAATCTGACCATCCTAAATCGTCAACAAAGAATAGCACAATATTGGGTTTTGCCTCTTTTGTTGTTTGCGCTTGTTTTTTAGTTGCTTTTCCGCAATTCACACATACAGCAAGCAGTAGGATACTTAAAATCTTTAGAAGTTGTTTTTTCATTGTATGGAATGGAATCTCTTTTGTTATGTCAAATGACAGATAAGATTATTTTTCAAAGATCAAGTTTGTATTGTTATTTTCGTATAGAATTTCATGTTCTTTCGATTGATCTTTGGAGTTTCTCAAAAACTTGTTTCCTTTAATCACGGTATTTGTTGAAGATTCTACAGACAGTGCTCTTTTATTATAAGAAAAAATATTATTGGTGATTTGAATATTATTCAAGCCTTGCCAATCTGCCGTAGCTACACCATTCCACTTAGTATCAGCATCGGGATTCTTCAATTTGACTACGCGCATTTGAATGGTTGCAAAATCCTTATTTGTCAAATAGGTTTCATCGTAGCCACAATTATTGAAAATATTCTGATTGATGACAATATTATGCGCAATGAAACCTTCTCCCCAATCTACTCCATTGATTAAAGTGATGGCACTTTGAGATAAGTTTTCAAACACATTTTTTTCAATCAAACCATGAGAGGCTTGAATTAAGATTCCATATCGCCGCGCATTGCGAAAGGTGTTGTTTTTTATCACAAAGGATTCATTGGATTCATTGTCCATATAGGCAATATCCGCTTTTTTGGTATCTCCGACTTTTAAGTTTTCTGGGAGCGGTTTGTCTACCGTGATTTGCATTTTTGCATCTCCTAAAAACGTATTGCTTAACACCTTGTAAGTCCCAAGATACTTTCCTTCTCTCGGATTGTATATTCTCAGCACATCTCCTTTGACAACTTTCCACTTCACAATTAATTCCGTTGAAGAAATTTGTTTTAAGATGTACCGCTTGGTGTTTTTCATATTGATAGCGTCATCGCTGTAGCCTTCAAATAAGGAGTTTTCTATCCAAGGTCCAAATTTACCGCCATTTACATGCATACAATCTGCGTTGGCACTATGAAGTCTGCCTTCTTTTAGTTTTACTTCACATCCGATAATGTTCCATTCTTCCATATTTACCGCAGCGTAACTTCCAGCAGGACTGGTATAACTTGTATTGTTTAAATAGGTAATATTTTTACTTGCATTGGATTTGAAAATGGTACTTCCGTTGTTTCGAGCCACGTGTACATACAAATCGCCTACTTCCATAAATTTTAATAATCGAGCTCCTTTCATTTTGATTCGGAAAGTTCCTGGTTTTAGTTCTTCAAAATCTTTGGACGCGTAATAATTGGGCGCGCCATCTTTTAATTTTCCTGGAATTTTTGGATCCATCAACATTCCCCAAACTCGGTTGGCTTTTTGAAACATGTCGTGATTTAGGCTTGGAAAACCTTCCTCTATTTGAAAGTCGAATGTTTTTTTATTTACATCAACAGCGACAATTTTTCCTTGCGTAAAAGGTAACGGATCGTAATCAATTACTAAGTTTTTAACAATGATGTTTTCGCTTTTGAAGATTGAGAAAAAGCCTTTTAGTGGATTATGAACAATGATTTCAGAACCATTTCCGTCAATAATGATGTTGCTGGCGTTTTTGAGTTCAATTAAATGAAATCGGTTTTTCCCTGAAAAAAGATCATAGCGTCCTTTGAAGAATGACAATCGTACGCCTGTTCCTGTTTTCGAAACCTTTTTACAAAAATCCAAAGCTTTTCTAAACGCTGCTCCGTCGTCTTTTCCATCGTTTGGAATGGCACCAAAATCTGTTAATTTTACATCAATAGTTGTGGGAAAGTCAAGTAACGGAAGATTTCTTTGGGTTCTAAAGTGTTCTGGCAAACTAAACTCATATTGCGCATTCAGCTGACTGCAACATATCAGGGCTACGAGTAAGAATCTAACTGTATTTTTCATCTTTTAATTTTTAAAGAATTTGGTAGTTTGATGGTCATTGATCCTTATCAGATACAACCCTGACGAAAGACTAGAAATATCTAATTCTTTCAATCTGACCTTGTTTTTTGAGATTAAAGTCTTACCCAAAAGATTGACGATACGAATGGTATGTACTTCTTTGTCAAAATAAATGGTGTTGGAAGCCATGGTTGGATATACCTTAATTGTATTGTCCGCTGTAGAAAGTTCATCCTTAACAGATAATGTAATTTGTCGATCATTGTAGACACTTTCTATTTGCGATCCACATAATTTATAATCAAAATAACGAATATCACTCGCAACACCCGTATAGTTTGGGAAGAATCTTAGTGCACTACTACCCGTTTTTACAAAAACATCCTCTCCTTGATGATATTCTTCGGAAGCGACGCCATTTTTATACATTTGAGTTGTAAATAAGGTATTATTTTCGGGAATTGTAATGGCAATGTGATTCCATTGTCCAATGTCCAAAGGCAAATCGTCCATTCTGACAAAATTCCCTCTAGTATCCGTAACTCTTACTCTTCTGTTCGACTGCATTTGAATGGCTAATATTTCACCATCTTCAGATCCAGTACCACTAAACATGAATGTTTGAAAAATTTCTTGAGAGGGTTTTACCCAAAAGGAATAGGTTCTTGCAGCTCCTTGAAGAGGTCCCGGGAATGGTGAACTATTACTTGTATTTATAAAACTGATGTCACCATTATTATTTGTATTGATATTAAAACTATACCCTATGTCTCCGTCAACATGTCCTTGCGTAATGGTTCCACCTGAGGTATTGATTTGCAATCCCACATCTTGATTTGTTCCTGAATTCACTATTTGCATGGCGCTCGGTGGTTCATTTAAAATAAATTGAATATTGGCGTCAGGAGTTGCTATTTGAGAAGGAACGTTACTGACATTCGTACTATTTAAGATGACTTCATCTTCGGGCATTTGACCACTTTGTAGTGTAATATCTTCTTCTCTGTGACAAATGAAATTGTTGTCGAGCGTTAATCCTTCGATATTTTTAAGGTACATACCTCTTTTGTTGTACAAAATTGTATTGTCTATGATTCTGATATTGCTATGCGCTCTGTAATTTGTGGTTTCTGTTCCACAGAAGCCTCCATTGGGCGTACAAGGTGTAGCTACTTTTGCAAAGTCTACCGAAATAGCCGCAGAATTTCCTTCTTCTATGTAATTTTTGTCGTAGCCACAATTTTCAAATCTGTTGTTGCGAATTTCTATTTCATGCGCTCTAAACCCTTCCGTCCAGTCAACGCCATTCTCAATGCGTATTCCGGCACCACTTAAATTTTGAAATAGGTTATTTTCAATGAGCGCATACTTACTTTGAATCAAAATTCCGTATCGCCTAGAGTTTCGAACAATATTATTTCTAAAGATAAAAGATTCATTACTTCTACTTTCCAAATACGCTTTGTCTGCCAATTGATCGTCCTCTGGGTTTATGGTGGTTATATTGACAGCTTCAGAAAGTGTCAATCGAAATAGATTTCCGCCTTGTGCAACTACATTTGTGATGGTTGCCGTTCCTATCAATACACCATCTCTAGGGTTGTAGAATTCCATTTTTTCACCCACATTCACTGGACTTTGAACGGTGATTTCGGTAGAACTGTGAATTGTTTTGATGGCTCTTCTGGCATACTTAATGTTCATAAAATCATCCGAAAATCCTTCAAAAGAACAGTTTTCAACCCAAGGTCCAATAAAATTACCGTTGGTATGCATAGCGTCTGCATTGACACTATGTACTCTGCCTTCTTTCAGCTTTATATGACAATTGATGACATTCCATTCTTCACAATTTCTGGAGTTGAATCCTCCTGAAGCACTCGCATAGCCCGTAATATTCATGTAGGTTACATTTTTACCTTCATTGTTTCTAATCAATGTGGATCCGTTATACCGTCCGATGTGAACAAAATAATCTCCTACTGCTGCATTTTGTAATGTATTGGCGTTTTGGGCTCCATATCGGTACGTTCTAGTTCCTATTAATTCAAAAAACTGATTGTGTGGAATTAAATTCTTCGTTCCTTCTTTGATTCCTCCTTTAGAATTTTTAAACATTCCCCATCGTTGTGGAGCGTTCATAAAGGAAGCTGTGGTAGGCACCGGAGAAAAATCATCTAGCTGAAATTCAAAATAACCATCAACAAGGTTAATATTCGTTACGATTCCTTGCGAAAAAGGAAGCGTAGCATGATCTATAGAAAAATCTTGTAAAATGGTATTTTCACAACGTAGCAGCGCTAAAAAACCAACTGTTGGATTGTGTATAAGAAATTCTGCATTTTGTCCGTCCCAAAGCAATCCGTTTACATCTCTAAGTTCTATGGCATGGGTAAATGAACCACTATACATAATATCGTATGTACCGCTTTCAAATACCAAACGAACAGGGTTTTGTGCTGTTGCAATGTTTTTGGCAGCATCTAGCGCATTGTTAATTGCAATAAGATCATCATTACCATCATTGACAACAGCACCATAATCTGAGACATTGATTGTAGAAGTCGTATTTAAACTGACCAATGGCATAGCTCTCTGTGTTCTAAAAAAAGAAGGTACAGGTGCAAATTGAGCATATCCCTCAATGGTTACTAAGAATAGAAAAATAAATATACTCCTTTTCATTGTCTCTTATTTTAAATTATTGTTTGATAAACTTTTCTGTTTTCTTGTTGTCGAAAATGATAAGATACATTCCTCTTGCTAATGAATTCACATCAATCTGTACTTGATTCTCTGATTGGTTTTGTAAAATCATTCTACCATTCAAATCAAATACTTTTACATTTTCTTGCGGCTTGCTGAAAAAGATAGTATTGCTTGCCAAAGTTGGATATGCAATAGGTTTCGAATTTAACTCAAAATCTTCCGTAGATAAAGAACTCGCATTTATTAAAAAACCACTACTATCTAAAGCTATGGCTCCACCAGAACCATCAACCGTGATTTGAGCAAGTTGCGCTGGTGTAAGACCATTATTGTCTGTTCCAAAGCGGAATACTCCTTCTTGGTATCCTGTAATATTTACGGTTCCCGAACCCCAATCGGAAGCTGAGTTATCTGCAAAGGCAAGCGTGGTTACTGTACCAGGTACATCTATATTTAAGACTCCATCTGCCGCACCACCTGCAAACGTAATGGTACCCATCGCATTTTGATTTTTGGTTGGATTGAAAAGAAAAGAGTTTGATCCGTTGATAGAAATATTTCCTTGAAATACATTTTCGCCATTGACTTCAATAGAACCATTACTTCCATTGATTTGTACTTTTCTGTCAACTGGTAAAAAAACACCATTATCTGCTGTATTCACAACCATGGATGCATTTGTTCCTACCCAAACAAAATCTCCACCAAAACTAGAGTTATCAGAAGTACTTCCAAAATTACTGATAGTGTTTGCACTTACACGAAGTGCATTTGTACCTGCCAAGCTTCCGTTGAAATTGTATACATCACCTCCTGAACCTGCTCTTGCTTCTAGTGGTGTGTTTAGAGTTAAAACCGATCCGCTGTCAAAGATGATTCCATTCACATCGTTGGTGTTTCCGTTTTGATTTCTCATTAAGGTATTCTGAATTCCACTAGTGGTGGTATTATTAATGGTCACATTTCCTCTAAAGATGATGTTGATATCATTATCGGAAACATTTTCTATTCCGAATACTGCATTGGCTCCCGCATCAATGGTTAATGTGGCATTTCCTGCAACAGGAGCATCTCCAGAGGTAGCAAACGTAGTTTGAATTTTCTTGACGGTCACATCTACATCCACTAAGGATTCAACCGTAAGTGGTAAGCGAACTTGACCTGTGTTTGTGGTGTTTGGTATAACACTAAGCGACCAATTTGCTGTATTTGACCATAGAAAATCGCCTCCTCCATTGGTAAAGTCGTTGTTCTGAGCCATTGTGAATGTTGCACACAATAGCAATAGCAGTGAGAAGTAATTTTTTTTCATATTATATAAGTATTAAATTAATATCCTTGATTTTGAATTAGGTTTGCGTTTAAGTCTAGTTGTATGGTTGGAATTGGAAACCATACACGTTCGGATCTCCAGTTTGCTTGTAAAACAGGCACCATTCTTTCGTTGTAAAAGCCGTTTGTAGAGAGACTGTTTATGGTTTCGTCGTATTTATTAAATCGCGCTAAGTCGATTCTTCTCCAATTCTCAAAACACAATTCTCTGGAACGTTCTTCTAATAATTCTTGTACAAAATCTCCTCTTTGATAGGCATTGTTTAAATCAGCAACCGTAAATCCGTTTGCTACTGAACGTTCTCTTACCAGCGATAATGTAGTTCTAGCTCCAGGTTCATCTCCTAAGAAAAACTGAGCTTCAGCATGCAGTAAAAGGATGTCAGCATACCTCAACAAAGGCAAATTGATATTCGATGCCCAATTGGGTAAGGTTTTTAAGGAAGGATCAATCATTCGATATTTTCCAATGCATGTAAACCCTACATTTAAGTTGGGAAGATTTCTAGGCACGAAATATTTAATTCCTTCAATAAACTCAAAGTTGTTGACAGAATTTAAATTTCCAGTCACATTGTGATCTCTTCTAAAATCTGCTTCGATGTATTTATTATACAATTCGCTCAAAGGTCTGTACCAACCAAATCCACCTCCTGTAACATTTACATTTCCTTGTGGAATAAAAGCATTCACTACGATGTTCACTACATTGGTTGAAGGATCGTTGCTTCCCTCTACCGCAAATAAATTTTCATCGTATTGTTGTTGTTTTGTGGTTTCTCTAAACAAATAATCATAATTAGGTGTTAATTGATAACCGCTATTGTTGATGATGTCTTGCGTGTATGTAAAGGCTGCTGTGTAATGCTGGTTGCTATCTACCCAATCAAAGCTGTTGATATTTAAGTAACCATTCAATCCGGAGTTTTTTGCGCTTGCCAAATAGGTATGCGCTTTTGCCAGTAACCCTGCAGCTGTCCATTTGTTTACACGGCCTAAGATTACTGCTCTATTGCCTAAAATTTGATATCCATATTCATAATCGGCAATGATGGAAGTATATACTTCTTCAATAGTATTTCTAGCTTTTAAAGGATCTTCACTGGTAGATTCATAAATAGGAATTCCTCCATGCATCATGGATAGCATCATGTGATAAAAACCTCTCAATACGCGAGCTTCTGCAATGATTTCTTCTTTTCGATTGCCATCAAATCCTTCTACGCTTTCAATACGTTCAATGAGTGTATTGGCACGATTTACTCCAGCATACAAAAATGCCCACGATTCGTTTACAAAATTACTTTGAGCGGTAAAGCTTCCGTCTCCCCAATCTACATAATTGGGATTGATATTTACATCTCTCACGACTGCTTCATCCGTAGCTCCATTCAACATCACCATCATGTTTCTGGAAAACGTAGAATTGTTTCCAAAGCCTTGCACCTGATTCGCAGAAAGAATGTTATATACACCGTTGAGTGCAATTTCTATTTGATTTGGTGTCAAATAATACTGATCGGTGGTTAGAAACGAAAGTGGTTCGTTATCTAAAAAATCATCGTTACAAGAAGTAGTCAACGCTACAAATAGACCTAGTAGAATGTATTTTAGTTTTTTCATAATCTTAGAAATTTAGATTTAATCCCATAATAATTGTTCTTGCTCTTGGATAAGAGAATCGCTCAAATCCTCGTATGAGTGGGTTATTAGAGCTTACTTCTGGATCGAAACCAGTATATTTTGTAAAAGTCAGTAGATTGTTCGCAGAGATGAAAAGTCGCAATCCGCTTATCTGACTTCCTTGAAACATTTTTCTTGGAAAGTCGTATGAAAGGTTTACCGTTTTTAATCGTAAAAAGGAAGCGTCTTCTACATAGTAACTAGAAGCCACAGGTTCAATTTGACCAAATGCCGGCGCAACATTCGATTGATTCTCTGGAGTCCACGCATTCTCATAATAATCTCTAGTAATGTTCATAAAAGGCTGGAATCCGTTCGTTCTAAGCAATGCTGCATTGAATACATCGTTCCCATAACTCCATTGCCAGAAGAATGAGAAATTAAAATTCTTATACGTAAAACTATTATTGATTCCTCCTACATGTTTTGGATTTGAATCTCCAATGATAGTACGATCGTTTTCATCATCGATGACTCCGTCTCCGTTCAAGTCTTTGTACTTCATGGTTCCAGGAACAGCTCCTTCTGCATTTCCTTCTTGATGTATGCCTTCAAAAACATATCCGTACATGGTACCAATAGGTTCCCCAACAATTACTCTTCCAGGATTGGTAATCCAACCACTTGGAACCGTTGTTGGAATAAACTGTACGCTACCCAAATCTTTTACGGTGTTTACGTTGGTGCTGATGTTAAAATCTGTAGTCCATCTAAAATCAGGAGTATTAATATTTACTGAACTAACACTGAATTCCAATCCTTTGTTCTCAACAGAACCGATGTTTTGGAACTGTTGGTTGAATCCGGATTGAGCAGCTATTGGAACATTTAATAGCATGTCAGTAGTAAGCTTATTATAATAGTCAAACGTAACATTCAATCGATCATTAAACAATCCTAAATCAAAACCAATATTAAATTGGGTAGTGGTTTCCCACTGCAAATCAGGATTCCCCAAAGATCCTGGAGATGCTCCAAAGTTTAACGCATCGTTACTTGAATAAAAAGTATTGTCCACTCTTGCAAGGTATGTGAACGGTGGAATTCGTTCGTTTCCTGTTTGTCCATAGCTCACGCGGAATTTCAAATCATTAATTTCCTTGATATTTTTTAAAAACTTTTCTCTACTGGCTCTCCAAGCAAAAGCACCTCCTGGGAAATATCCCCATCTGTTATTGGCTCCGAATCTATCAGATCCGTCTGCTCTAAAATTGAACGTGAAGAGATATTTTCCTTTTAAGGTATAGTTGATTCGAGAGAAATAAGACATTCTTTTTGAAATAAGTCTATCAGATCCGTAATCTTTAAAGGTTTGACCGATGCTGATGTCATTGAATCCAAGTTCTTGATTTTCAAATCCAATAATATCATTAAAGAAGCTTTCTCTACTGTATCGATAGAATTCGACTCCTCCTAATACGTTAAACCAGTGTTTTTTATTAAATGTACGTGTGTATCGAATGGTGTTGGTAAAGTTATAAGAGGACGTTTCTGTTTGTCGAATAACGGCTCTTCCGCCCCATCGCCATCCAAATCGGCTATCTGAACTGTGAAATTCTTGCATTTTAGATCCGGTAAAGTTGGCGCCAATCTGAGAGCGTACTCTTAAGTGATTTGACAACTTGTATTCTGTATAAAATGACCCGATGGTTCTAGAAAAACGTACTATTTTTTCTCCTTCTTCAATCAACGATAATGGCGAAAGAAATTCTTGAGCAGCTTCTTCTTCTTGTGTTAAATCGAGAAGTTCCCACGGATTGGCAATTACTAAAAACTGAACCACACCATTAAATTCGTCACCTCCACTTCCACTATTGGCAACTCCGTTGGTTTCTGTAAAAGCTGTATTTAGGTTGAATCCAAATTTTAATCGATCACTTTGATTGTGTGTTGCGTTGATTCTAAAGTTGTATTTGCTGTAATCGTTTTCTATAATCAGTCCTTTTTGCTCCAAAAATCCTGCACTAGCAGAATATTGTGTGTTTTCTGTTCCTCCTGATGCCGAAATAAAATGATTGTGCACAGGAGCTGTTCGTAAGACTTCATCTTGCCAGTTACGACTTGGAATGTTTGAAAAATCTCTAGGAGCTCCGTTTACATTGGTAAATGAGTTTCCTGGGTCTCTCAATTCTCTATAAATAAGATATTCTTCTGGAGTAATTACATCAATGGTATTCGCAGCTTCTTGAAACCCTATAGAGCCTGTATAACTAAATGTCAACTCTCCTTTTTTTCCTCCTTTAGTGGTAATAATGACAACTCCATTCGCTCCGCGAGAACCGTAAATTGCGGTTGCCGAGGCATCCTTTAACACTTCTATAGATTCAATATCTAAAGGATTGATGGTTGCCAAAGGATCTAAGTTTGCTGTAGCTCCAACTCCAGCGTTGGCAACTTCATTCGGTTCTATGTCAATTTGAACTCCATCAATTACAAATAAGGGCGATCCTGAGCCAAAGACTGAATTTGATCCTCTGATATTAAAATTTACGCCCGCTCCTGGTTCTCCAGAAGTAGAAACAATATTTACGCCTGCTATTCTTCCTTGAATAGCATCAAACAGGTTGGGAGTTTTAGAAACTTTAATAAGACTATCTTTAACAGAACTAACGGATCCAGTAACATCTCTCTTTTTTACTGCTCCGTACCCAATGACCACAATTTCATTCAGTCTATTGAGTTCGTCTTCTAAAACTACGTTCAAAACGGTTTGTCCCGTATATAGTATCTCTTTGGTTTTCATTCCCAAATAACTAAAAACCAATACTGCGTCGTTACTAGGGATAGTGATGGCATATTCACCATCAAAGTTGGTTATCTGTCCTGTATCTGTTCCTTTAATTTGCACCGTTACTCCGGGAAGAACATCACCGTTAGAATCTGTCACTTTACCAGATATGCTGTTCTGAGCAATGATTGATTGACTAAATAGGATGATGGCAAAAAATAAAATTTTGAGTTGATTGTTCATTTGGTTGATTGTTTTACATTCAAGATGATTTTACCTTTTTATTTTTTCATAGTTTTAACTTCCTTGAAGTCGTCGCGTTTAGAAACCTCGATTGCCGTAGACTGATTATCTACAGACAGCGTTCCTTTGCTTCCGTCAAGTTTTTTGTAGGTATTTCCTTTGATTACTGCATTTTTACAATTTACAATACGAATGTTGGTTGTATTCGGGAAAATGGGTTTGTAGGTATTGGTTTGAATTACTTCGTTGTTTTCAAATACCAAACCGTCAACAGACATGGCTAGCATGATAGAGCTGTCGAACGTTTTGATGGTATTATTTCTGATGATGATGTTTCTGCTGTACATTCCTTCAAAATTGTCCTTATCGACGTACTGTGGGTCAATTAAAAAGATAGACTGAGGTCCGTTTCCTCCGTACACTGCATCTTCGATGATGTTGTTTTCAATCAACAACCCTTCGTTAGGTCCGGATTCGTTCCAAAGTCCTAAATCACCTGTAAGTCGAAAGCTTGCCATTTGAGAAGACAACCGATTGTTTCTCACCACAACTTTTCTAGGTGTAGAAATTAAGAAGCTACGCGCTCTGTTGTTTCTCACGATGTTGTTCTCCAATACCGCTGAAGCGTGCCAAGAAATATTCTCAACACCGTCATACACTTGTACTTTTCCTTTGATGGGTTTATTGAAGGTGATGTAGGATATTTTTTCGTTGACACGTTCTACCTTTTTAAGAACCAATGGCTCTGTCATAGGTTGTAGATTTTTCTGGTCAATCACTTGCACTTTGTCGCCTTCTTCTCCAAACAAATATCCATTTTGATGCGGATGATAGGTTTCAACCGCTAGTGTGTAATCGTCAATAATTTTGTTCACTCTCACATAAGTTCCGTGGATGTTGGTAGCATCATCAAGCATGTTCTCAAATGTAGAATTTTTGATGGTTACCGTTCCTTTTACATTACAAAAATGTGTAGCATCTGCCGTTGTTGTTACCATTCTTCCTGAACCTTCTCTCAAAACTACATTAAAACTATCTAAGGTAATATCTTCTGAGCGTTCTGCAATCAATCCCATAGCACCTGCATGATGCACATTCACATTTTTAAACTCTAAGTCTTTCGATTTAAACACTCTAAACGCAGGAGACGTTCTATTTTGAAGATATTCTCCTTTGGAAACCATGACTGAACCTAGAGGAGGAAGTTTTTTCATTTGAGTAGAAATTCGAATGAGTCCTTTTTTCAATTCTTCGGCGTGAATTCCTTTTTCTGGCATGTTGTACAATTTTGTATTGTATAGCGGCGCCATGGTTTTTGGATCCCAAAAAATGTTTTGTCCAACTTCCAAATTGTAGTGTTCCCAAAAAGCAAAGCGTTTTCCATACTTTCTTTCGTAAGGAGAGTCTTCTCTTTCTAAAGTTATATATAAATGACCATGCGCTACGACGTACGGTGTTTTTACTTCTATATCAAAAGTTTCTTCTGTAGGATTGTTTGCAACCACCAACCCTTCTATCATAAAGGGCACTTCCCAATCAACACTTAGGTTGGTTACTTTTACATTGGAACTTTCCTCAATAATGAAAGGAATCATTTTACCGTGAAAAATAAAATCAGAGCCACTTCCATCGACTACAAAGTCGTGGAAATCTATCAATGGAAAAGCAGTTCTTTTGAGTCCGTTGTCGTTGTTGGTAATTTCACAATAACGCTCTGGTGCAAACGTGGGATAAAAGTGATAAGTACCTTTTGGAAATAGTAAAGTGCTAGCGCCAATTTCTTTGGCATCTTTTAACGCTTTGACCACTACAGGTGTTACATCTTTTTCGTTTTGGATATCGTAATCTGCTAAATTAATTACTTTTTGTCCATATCCTGTAGACATTATAAGTAAGGTTAAAAGAAGAAAGAGTTTTTTCATTGTTATTTAGAGTGTCATGTTACAAATAATTATTTATCATCTTTTCAAAGCAATTCTTTTAGTTTATTTCGATTACAAACTTGCCATTGCTTCTGCTAGAATCCTTCTCTTGGATTGTCTGAAAAGGTATTTCCGATTATATCATTTCCAATTGAACTCTCATGAACATGTACTGTGAAACTATTCAATGAAAATCTAATACAAAAAATTATAAATAAAAGATATACCTTTTTCATAATGTTGGTTGGTTGATAGTTGAAACGTTTTTCTTTTAATGAAGTTTTTACTTGACGGTCAATACTTCTCAAGTTTTACATTAAAAAATTGCAATACCTTAACATTTCTCCTATTTTGCTATTCATAAAACAAATCTATAAAAAGCATCTACGGCGCATATTCTGTTATGTAACAATGTTTTTTGCTATTGTAACAAGGTGCTTTTTTTCACCTGCTTTTATAGTTTCAGTATTTTTTTATTGCCTATTTTGGTGGTGTTCGAATAAAGTTAATTTGTAAATCATGTATAAGAACGCACTTAGTTTTTGTATTTCTCTAATGGTGGTTTCGCTTCATTGGGGACAGCAAATGCAGTTTAATGCACTGACTGTTGAGGACGGATTGTCTCAGCATGATGTAAGCAGCATTTTGCAAGATTCTGAAGGTTTTATTTGGATAGGAACCTACGATGGCTTGAATCGATTTGATGGTTATGATATTAAAACCTTTATTCATGATAACAACAATCAAGAAAGTTTATCCAGCAACCGAATCCGTAGTTTGTTTGAAGATAACCAAAAAAGAATTTGGATTGGTACTGATGGATATGGACTGAATTATTATTCGTTATACAATGGAAATTTTACCAGAATTGAGACACCAGATAATTATCATATCATTAATGATATTGCCAAAAAATCAGATAGTGTCATTACTGTCGCTACAAGTCAAGGTCTTCTAAAAGTTACGGACACCAACAACAAACCCTTTGTAGAAATTGCACAAACTCCATTAACTGGTCTCAATGTAAAAAAGATCTGTGTATTACACGATAAAAGCGTTTTGTATGCTACTAATAGAGGCATTTGGCAGTATCGAGACAATAAATACAAACTCATTGAAAATTCCGTAGATATTTCCTTTAATTGGATCACGGAAACACAGCATGGCGATATTTGGGTTGGTGGCTCCTCCGGATTGTACGAACTTCTTGGAAAAACGCTCATCGCAAGAGATGATTTGCTAAATGCAACCATATTGTCTATGGTAGAAGCCAATGAAAATGACTTGTGGATTTCAACGTTCGATCAAGGTCTTTTTCATTTGAACCTCAACAATAGAACGATTTCAAAGATTAAAGCTTCCAATGCATTACATCAAAACACTTTAGAATCTAATTCGCTACAATACCTTTTTAAAGATGCTACAAACACACTTTGGGTTTCTAATAAAAAAGGAGTATTGTATTCTAATTTAGACAATAAAAGTTTTAAAAATTTACCTATTGCTAAAAAAGGACACGTTCGAACATTGTTTGCCACAAACGAGCATGTTTATTATGGTCTTCAATCCGATCAGTACTATTTATACTCGCTTAAAGATAAGACCAACAAACCTATTGTATTACCCAACAACGCAAAGTCCTTTCGAGTTGACACACTCAACGGAAATATTCATCTCGCAACCACAAAAGGTTTGTATAAAGAGAAAAAACCGGGTACTGGTACGTTTGAGTTGGTTCCTGTGTTTGGCGATCGAAAAAAAGATGAATCGATTATTTTTACAAGCTTTCGAGCCGATAAATATGGAAATCAATTCTTTGGAACATTCGTAGGATTGATTTACAAAAACCAAAACAATACAGGCTGGATTCACGAAAAATTCAAAAACCTCGAATCGCTAAGAAACATACGAATCTTCTCGCTAAAATCAGACGATCACCTCAACTGTCTTTGGGTAGGAACGATTTCTAAAGGATTGTTTAAAATCAATTTTGATACGTCTGGCAATATCATTTCCGCAGAGAATTATAGTGAACAGATGACAGGAGCCTATAAAATTCCCAACAATTCCATTTGGTGCTTTTTTCAAGATGCTAAAGGGGCACTTTACGTCGGAACGGATACAGGTTTGCTAGTAAGAAAACCCAATGAAAATCAATTTGAATCGATTCTTGTGGAAGATATTCAGAATAAAAAAATCATGGGAATTGTAGAAGATGAATATGGTAACCTGTGGTTGAACAATTCTAGAGGAATTATACGATTCAATCCGCAAAAGAATACAACACAAAAATACAATCATTTTGATGGTTTGGTTGCTAACACCTTCACCGAAGCCATTTCTAAAAACGAGAACCATCAGCTTTTTTTCGGAAGCATTAGCGGAATTAATTATTTGGAATCTGCCAAACTGCAAAACAATCTGTTTTCGTCAAGTGTTGCATTTACCAACTTGCTAGTAGATAATTCTGATATTCAAGTGGGCGAAGCGCTTTTAGGCTCTGTAATTTTAGATAAAACACTCAACAACACTAAAAAAATAAAGCTCAACCACAAACAGAATGATTTTACGATTGAATTTACAAGCACCAATTATTCCAACGTACGAACCAATAAATATAGATATAAGCTAATAGGTTACGAGAAGGATTGGAGAGTGGTTGACAATGACAAGCGTTATGCCAGTTATTCGAATCTTCCATCGGGTACGTATGAATTATTGGTAGCTGCCACAAATCCTGATGGAAAATGGTCTGAAGAATCCAAATCCATCATCATAACAATCAATCCAGCTCCTTGGAATACCTGGTGGGCATATCTCATCTATGTTTTATGCTTTTTAAGCATTTTGGCTGCTTTTATTTATTTCTGGTTTAACAAACAAAAATTACGCAGTCAGATTGAGCTTTCCAATCTCAAAAGTGAACAAGAAAAGGAAATCAACGAATTGAAATTGATCTTTTTTACAGACGTAGCACACGAGTTCAAAACACCCTTGTCGCTTGTCATAGGTCCTTTAAACGATTTGACCAAAGGAGAAGTTTCAAAAGAACATAAAGAATTTTGCTACAATATTATTTCTAGAAATACCAGTAGAATGATGCATCTGGTGAACCAGCTTTTGGATTTCCGAAAAGTGAATTCAGGAGTAAACATTCTAAAAGTATCTAGAAATGATATGATTAGTTTTGTAAAAGAAATTGCCAAGTCTTTTGAATGGCAAGCTAAAAACTCAAATATCAAATTCAACATCATCTCTCCAGAGAGCTATTTCTGTCATTTTGATAAAGACATTGTTGAAAAAGTCATCTATAACTTGCTTTCTAATGCCTTTAAATACACTCCTAAAGGCGGACAGATTGAAATTGAAATCAAACCCACATGGAAGCAAGAATTGGAATACTTTGTAATTCTCATTAAAGATAGCGGCAAAGGAATTTCACAACTAGACAAAAAGAAAATATTCCAGCGACATTTCCATGGAAAAGAACGATCTTCCTCCGGAATTGGTCTGCATCTTGCGGCAACGCTTATTGAAGCGCACAAAGGAGAAATCAATGTACTCAACAGTGCCTTAGGAGGAACTGAGTTCATGATTACCTTGCCTGTATCGTCCAAAGCTTTTGATGAAAATGAGTATTTGACAAAAGAAGACATTCCTAAATATTTACCACATGATTACGTGCCAGGAGAAATCGTTCAAGAAATTGATATTGAAAATGATACAAATAAAGAAAAAATCTTAATTGTTGAAGACGATTACGATTTGAGAAAATACCTGTTCAACACACTCAGCACCGAATACATCGTTCTTGAGGCTGCTAATGGTGCGGAAGGGTTGCAATGTGCAGAAAAAGAAATTCCAGACATCATTGTCTCTGACGTAATGATGCCAGAAATGGACGGAATTGAAATGTGTAAAAAAATTAAGAAAAATAAATCCATCTCTCATATTCCAGTATTGATGCTTACGGCAAAAACAGGAGATGAATTCTATAACAAAGGATTAAAAGTAGGTGCTTGGGATTACATTGCAAAACCCTTTGATAGTTCACATTTGGTTCAAAAAATCAAAAATATCATTGATACTCGAAATAATTTCCGTGATATTTTGGCAAATGGAAGTCCAACCAAAGCAAAAAGCCATTATGTGTCTTACGATCAAAAATTTGTGAAAAATGTACGCGAAATTGTACTCAATCGAATTTCGAATCCTGCTTTCAGTGTTGAAGATTTGTCGGCAGAATTAGGACTCAGTAGAATGCAATTGCATCGAAAATTAAAATCCTTAATCGGACTGAATACAACCGCATTCATCAATACCATAAAAATTGAAAAAGCCATTGAAATGTTTGATAACGGCTGTGATCGGGTTCAAGAAGCCATGGATTCTGTAGGAATTAATAGTTATGCTCATTTCAATTCTTTATTCAAAAAAGAAAAAGGAATCACGCCAAGTAAATACATCGAACAAACCAAAAAACCTGTTTAAAACGCGACAATCAACAATGAAAAATATTTATTCACTCTTCATTATACTCTTCTTGATTTCATGTCAAACGCAAAAGAAGCAAGAAAAAAATCTTGAAAAAAAAGAAAGCAAACCCAATATTGTCATCCTATATTTGGATGATTTGGGTTACGGCGATTTAAGTGCGTATGGAGCTACAGAACTCAACACTCCTAACATTGACAAACTAGCCGAAGGAGGTATCAAATTCACCAATGGATATGCTTCCTCTGCTACCTGTACTCCTAGCCGATATGCCTTATTAACAGGAATGTATCCTTGGAGAAATAAAAAAGCAAAAATTTTACCCGGAACCGCACCACTTTTAATTTCCACAGCGCAAAAAACCTTACCAAAGATTCTGAAAAAACAAGGCTACCAAACGGCTGTGGTCGGAAAATGGCATCTCGGTTTGGGAACTGGCGTTGTGGATTGGAATCAAAAAGTGAGTCCAGGACCTAATGAAGTAGGTTTTGATGAAAGCTATATCATGGCGGCTACTCAAGATAGAGTACCTACCGTTTATATTCAAAATGGCGATGTAGTCGGATTGGACAAAAATGATCCGATTCAAGTGGATTACAAAAATAATTTTGAAGGAGAACCGACCGCAATCACAAACCCTGAAATGTTAACTATGAAATGGCATCACGGTCATAACAGTAGCATCGTGAATGGAATTCCTAGAATTGGCTATATGAAAGGTGGCGAAAACGCTAAGTGGGTAGACACAAACATGGCAGATCATTTTCTTGAAAAAGCGCAAGACTATGTCAAATCTCACAAAAAAAATCCTTTCTTTTTGTACTACGCCATGCAGCAACCGCACGTTCCAAGAACA
The DNA here is from genome assembly GCF_003054265.1 of Kordia periserrulae. Classification (GTDB taxonomy): domain Bacteria; phylum Bacteroidota; class Bacteroidia; order Flavobacteriales; family Flavobacteriaceae; genus Kordia; species Kordia periserrulae. The sequence continues at coordinate 22,713 of NZ_QBKT01000008.1, forward strand.
CCACATCCAAGATTTGTGGGTACGTCGGGTATGGGACCAAGAGGCGATGTAATTCTGGAAGCCGATTGGGTAATTGGTGAATTCATAAAAACGCTAGAAGAAGAAGGAATTCTAGAAAATACTTTGATTGTATTCTCAAGCGACAACGGACCTGTGCTGAATGACGGGTATTACGATGATGCGGTTGAAAAAATTGGGAATCACGATCAAAATGGAGGTCTTAGAGGAGGAAAATACAGCATTTTTGAAGCGGGCTCAAGAGTTCCGTTCATTACCTATTGGAAAGGAAAAATCACTCCCAAAGTTTCTGATGCCATTGTATGCCAAATGGATTTATTATCCTCATTAGCCGATTTAACAGGAACATCAGCAACGGACACTGATAGTCAGAATTTGTTGTCTGCCTTTTTAGGCGAATCAGAAAAAGGAAGAGAAAACTTAATCATTGAAGCCACTGGAAAAACAGCATTAAGAAGAGGCGATTGGTTGTACATTCCAGCTTATGAAGGAAAGAACTTTAGAGAAGAAGTAGGCATCGAAGTGGGGAATTTTCCGTTTGAACAATTGTATAATTTGAAAGATGATAAATCTCAAAAAAACAATCTGGCAGATACACATCCTGAAAAATTAGACGAGTTAAAAGCAATTTTTCTAAAGCTCCGAGGAGAAGACTATACCAAAGGAGTGAAAGAAGTTGTATTTCAATAATAAATATAGAAAGCAGCGTGACAAGAACATACAAAAAATCCATTAACTTTTAGTCAAACACTAGTCAACCATGATTCAAATTTTAGCATTTATAGGCTTTACAGCTTTAGTAGCAATTATATCCTACTACAAAACAAGAAATACAAAAGAGTCTACTTCAGATGGATATTTTCTAGGCGGAAGAAGCCTAACCGCTGGGGTAATTGCGGGGTCACTTTTACTTACCAACTTATCTACGGAACAAATTGTGGGATTAAACGGTTCTGCCTATTCAAGTGGTTTATCAGTAATGGTCTGGGAAACATTGGCAGCTATTGCCATGGTCGCTACTGCCCTATTCTTATTACCCAGATATCTCAAAGATGGACTCACCACAGTTCCTGGTTTTTTAGCCAAACGATTTGATGTGACCACAAAAACCTTAACCTCAGGATTGTTCCTAACTGGCTATGTAGTGGTTTTATTGCCTATTATTTTATACTCGGGTTCCTTAGCAATCAGCGGTATGTTTGATGTGCCAAAATTGTTAGGTGTAACACACACGCAATCTATTTGGATTTGCGTTTGGGGTATTGGAATCATTGGTTCAATATACGCTGTTTTTGGTGGATTGAAAGCTGTAGCGGTTTCAGATTCTATCAACGCCATCGGATTGTTGATTGGGGGAATTTTAATTCCAATTTTCGGACTGATGCTCATCGGCGATGGTAGTATCTTGGACGGTCTTTCCACACTTACTTCTGAAAATCCTGAGAAATTCAAATCCATGGGAAGCGAAACGGATCCAGTTCCCTTTCATACCATCTTTACAGGAATGATGCTGGTGCAGCTCTTTTATTGGGGAACCAATCAACAAATCATTCAAAGAGCGTTGGGAGCTAAAAATTTAAAAGAAGGGCAAAAAGGGTTGTTGCTCGCTTCTTTTATAAAGATTTTGGGACCTATCATCGTCGTCTTACCCGGATTGATTGCATTTCATGTATTTCAAGATAATTTAGAAACGGCAGATAGCGCCTATCCGATGCTCGTAAAAAAAGTACTCCCAACTGCATGGGTAGGTTTCTTTGCCGCAGTTTTGTTTGGAGCTATTTTGAGTTCCTTCAACAGTGTGCTGAACAGTTCGGTAACCTTGTTCGGAATTGACATCTACAAACAGCACATCAACAAAAATGCTGACCAAAAAACAGTCGTTAAATATGGGAAACTATTCGGTATTGCGTTGGCAATCGCTTCTATGTTCGTCGCTCCTTTAATCGCGAATGCAGGAAGTTTATTTGACTATCTTCAAGAAATTAATGGAATTTACAGCATTCCCATATTAACCATTATTGTGGTTGGGTATCTTACTAAGAGAGTTCCTGCCATTGCCGCCAAAGTAGGTTTGGTTTCCGGATGTTTGTTGTACATCATTAGCCAGTTTATCATGCAACCGTATTTTATCAATAAAGCCTTAGCTGCTGCCAAAGCTTCAGGAATTACCGATGAAGCTGCGCTGAAATTAGTAAAAGTAGGTGCCTATCCTCATTTTCTAGATGTGATGGCAATTTTATTTGTATTGAATGCTGCCATTATGCTCATCATTGGAAAAATAAAACCCCGAAAAACGGACTATGTGCAGAAGTATACACAACAAGTAGATATTACACCTTGGAAATATGCTGTGCAAGCGGGTGTTATCATTTGTCTTATGGTCATCGGAGTTTACTACTATTTTGCCTAATCATGGATACTGCACTCATTAGCAAACTAAAGAATAGTTTTCAAGTCGAATTTCAATTGGAACCTTTATTGATTTTTTCTCCTGGCAGAATCAATCTCATTGGCGAACATGTAGATTATAACGACGGATTTGTATTTCCTGCCGCTGTGAATAAAGGAATTGTACTCGCCATTCAAAAAACAGACGACCTTTTGTGTACCGCAATTGCTTCTGATTTTGAAGAATCCTTTCAGTTTAATCTTAATGAGCTAGAAGCCATTCACGGTGGCGGCTGGAGAAACTATCTCATTGGAGTCATCAAAGAACTGCAAAAGTTGGGAAAAGACGTTCAACCTTTTCATGTCTTGTTTGGAGGAAATGTTCCTGCAGGAGCTGGAATGTCATCTTCAGCAGCGTTAGAAAATGCCATTGTTTTCGGACTGAATGAACTCTTTCAATTTGAATTGACCAAGAAAGAAATGGCACTCATCTCACAGCAAGCAGAACATAATTACGTAGGCGTAAAATGCGGCATTATGGATCAGTTTGCAAGCATGTTTGGAGAAGCCGATAAGTTTCTATTACTCGATTGCAGAAGCTTAACATACGAGCCCTACAAGATAGATTTGAATGATTACGACTTGGTTTTAATCAACACAAACGTACAGCACAACCTATCGGATAGCACCTATAACAAACGAAGAGCTTTGTGCGAAAGAGCGGCTTTGCATTTCGGAGAAAAAGCGTTACGAGATGTATCTAAAGAACATCTCTATCAAAAACAACACGATTTTACCAAAGAAGAATTCGACATGATTTTATATATCGTCGAAGAAATAGAACGAACCAAAAGTGCCGCAAAAGCCATCAACGAAAATAATATTGAACGTTTAGGACAATTGCTCTATGAATCACATCATGGCTTATCCAAACAATATCAAGTCAGTTGTGACGAACTTGATTTTCTCATAGACTTTGCAAAAGCTTCCAACGTGGTCATTGGAGCTCGAATGATGGGCGGAGGTTTTGGTGGCTGTACACTAAACTTAATTAAAAAAACAGCTGTGAGCAGTTTTATTGAATCTGTTTCAAATGCATACCAAGAGCAATTTGGCTATAACTGCACACCCATCAACATTAAACTATCAAAAGGAACCCATACGATTTAACTCAATTATGAATCTTCAAGAATACTCTCACAAACGATACAACATTTTAACCCAAGAATGGGTGTTGGTTTCTCCGCATCGATCCAAAAGACCTTGGCAAGGGCAGCAAGAAAAAGTAGTTCGAGAAAAAAGACCTACGCACGATTCTAATTGTTATTTATGTGCCGGAAATACCAGAGCAAATGGCGAAAAAAATCCCAATTACAAAGACGTGTTTGTTTTCAACAATGATTTTGCCGCTTTACAAAAAGAATCTCCAGACTTTTCTGAAGAAGACGGACTTCTTGTTGCACAATCTGAAAGAGGAATTTGTCGCGTGATTTGTTTTAGTCCAGATCATTCTAAGAGTTTGGCGGATATGAATCCTGATGACATCACCAAAGTTGTAAAAGCTTGGAAAACAGAATATCAAACTTTAGGAGAACATGACTTCATCAACTATGTTCAAATTTTTGAAAACAAAGGATCAGTTATGGGTTGTAGCAATCCACATCCACACGGACAAATATGGAGTCAATCTACACTACCCAACGAAGTAGCTAAAAAAGATAAATCTCAAAAACAGTACTTCGACAAAAACAAGCGTTCACTCTTACTCGATTACTTGAAGCAAGAGCAAGCTAAAAAGGAGAGAATTATTTTTGAGAATGATACATTTGTTGTATTGGTTCCCTTTTGGGCAGTTTGGCCTTATGAAACCATGATTGTCCCCAAACAGCATTTACAACACATCGGTTTATTAAATGAAACTCAAGAATACTTGTTTGCAGAGGCTATTTCAAAAATTACGAGTGCTTACGACCAAATTTTTGATACTTCATTTCCGTATTCAGCAGGAATTCACCAAGCACCTACCAACGGAAAAGAAAATACCCATTGGCATTTTCACATGAGTTTTTATCCTCCACTATTGCGAAGCGCCACTGTAAAAAAGTTTATGGTTGGCTACGAAATGTTTGGTTCACCACAAAGAGATATCACAGCTGAGCAGGCTGTACAACGAATAAAAGAAGTCATGTCATGAATAAAAAAGTGATTGTTACTGGAGGATGTGGTTATATTGGTTCACATACCGTTGTAGAGCTCATTGAAAATGGATTTGAAACGGTGGTTTTTGACAATCTTTCTAACTCTAAAGAATTCATTTTAGACCGTATTCAACAAATTACAGGAGTCAAACCTCAGTTTGAAAAGGTGGATTTGGCTAATGCAGAAGCATCAGACAAAGCCTATCAAAAACATGCGGATGCCATTGCCATCATTAATTTTGCAGCGTATAAAGCTGTTGGTGAATCGGTTCAAAAACCCATGATGTATTACAAAAACAATCTGTATGCATTGATCAATTCCATAGAAGCGCAGCAAAAATATGGTATATATCATTTCATTTTTTCCTCTTCAGCAACAGTTTATGGCGAACCTGATATATTGCCTATTACGGAAATGAATCAGATTAAAAGGCCCTTTTCACCCTATGGAAATACCAAAAAGATTGCCGAAGAAATTTTAGAAGATTTTAGCAAATCAAATGAAGCCTTTAAAGTAGTATCGCTCCGATATTTCAATCCCATTGGCGCACATAATAGTGGATTAATTGGAGAGCTTCCCAACGGCATTCCTAACAATCTCTTACCTTACATCACGCAATGTGCCGCTGGTGTTTTAAAGGAATTACAAGTGTTTGGTGACGATTACAACACCAAAGACGGAACCGCCATTCGAGATTATATTCATGTAGTTGACCTAGCAAAAGCTCATGTACAATCTTTAGAACGATTGCTTGCCAACAAAGAAGAAGCTAACTTTGAAGTATTCAATTTGGGTACAGGTAACGGATTTACAGTGTTGGATATTATCAAAACATTCGAGAAAGTTGCTAAGGTAAACTTAAACTATAAAATTGTAGACAGAAGAGCTGGAGATGTAGAAGCTTTATATGCCGAAACGCAACAAGCTGCAGAAAAACTAGCATGGAGCGCAACATTGAATTTGGAAGATATGATTCGGTCATCATGGAATTGGGAACAATCCATACGTGATATAACAGATAAAACTTCTGGAGAAGCTAAGAGATAAAAGCGTACAACACACCAGATTTTTATAATTCTTTTTGGATTAAATTCTATTTTTAAGACAAGTGATTTTGTCAGAAGCAAGATAAAAAACAACGTGAGCTTGGGTTTTCTAGTGTTCTCGACTGCGCTCAAACCGACAAAGAGTTATTTATCAGTAAATTACGAGCAACATGATGATTTCTTACGTCGAATTCACGTTAACTATTCACTCTCCTCTGACTAACTTTTATATGTTACATTTCTCAGCACATTTTTGTTAAATACGGGTTAACCGTTTTGAATTGGACAGTAAATAGTCGATTTTTGTTATAACTAAACCAATTTTAAAACCTATGTTTCGATTCTCTCACCTTGTGTTGTGCGCGTTTTTCGTTAGTTTTTTAACTGCAACTGCACAAGAAAACGTTTCCCTTTCCTATTACTTACCAGCCGATGTTACCTACAATAAAGATATTCCAACACCCGAAAGCGTGATTGGTCATGAAGTTGGAGAATGGCATGTAACGCATGATAAGTTAGTCATGTACATGAAAGTTTTAGCCGAAAAATCCAATCGAATTACGATTGAAGATAGAGGAAAAACATTTGAAAATCGTCCTATTTTATTACTCACGGTGACGTCGCCTGATAATCATCAAAATATCGAAACCATTCGCGAAGCACATGTAAACTTGACAACATCGGAAGGAGCCAATGCGCAAATTACGCAAATGCCAATCGTCGTGTATCAAGGATTCTCCATTCATGGAAACGAAGCTAGTGGTAGTAATGCTGCCTTGCTCCTCGCCTATTATTTGGCTGCTGCCGAAGGCGATCAAATTTATAATTTGCTAAATAATACGGTAATTCTTTTGGATCCATCGTTCAATCCTGATGGCTTACAGCGTTTTGCAGGTTGGGTTAACATGCACAAAAGCGAACATTTGATTACTGATCCGCAAGATAGAGAGTTTGACGAATCGTGGCCACGCGGACGTACAAATCATTATTGGTTTGATATGAATCGTGATTGGCTGCCAGTGCAATTACCAGAATCGAGAGCGCGTATCAAAACCTTTCATCATTGGATGCCAAATATTTTGACAGACCATCATGAAATGGGCTCCAATTCCACGTTTTTCTTTCAACCTGGAATTCCGTCACGTACACATCCGTTAACGCCGCAAATGAATCAGGATTTGACCAAAGAAATTGCTACGTATCACGCAAAAGCCTTTGATAAAATTGGTTCTTTATATTATACCGAAGAAAGTTTTGACGATTTTTATTATGGAAAAGGTTCTACATTTCCAGACATTAATGGAAGCATCGGAATTTTGTTTGAGCAAGGAAGTGCCCGCGGACACGTTCAGGAGAGTGAAAATGGTTTAATCACTTTTCCGTTTGCCATTCGAAATCAATTTACAGCGGCATTGTCTACGCTAGAAGCTGGTAAAAATATGCGCACGACTATTCTACGATACCAAAGACAATTTTATGAAAATGCTAGAAAAGAAGCCGCTAGAACGAGTGCAAAAGCTTATGTTTTTGGTGATGAAAAAGACGCCGCAAAAGCGTATCATTTGGCAGAAATCCTAAAACGTCATCAAATTACAGTACACGAAGTACAGAATGATTTTTCTACAAACGGCACAAAATACAAGAAAGGAGCCAGTTATATTGTGCCGAAAAATCAGCGTCAACATCGTTTGATTAATGCCATTTTTGAGAAACGCACGCAGTTTCAAGACAGTTTGTTTTATGATATTTCGGCGTGGACATTTCCGTTAGCGTTCAATGTGTCGTACGATGAATTGTCATCCTTAAACAATGCGGGAAATGAAATTACAGACTTGCAAGCGCCAACAGGAAACCTCAACGGAAACGGCAATTATGCGTTTTTGTTTGAGTGGAATGAATACTATGCGCCAAAAGCTTTGGCTAAAATCAAAGCGAAAGGATTGCGCGCCAAAGTCGCGATGCTACCGTTTACGTTAGAAGGCGTTCGCTATGATTATGGTACAATTATGATTCCTGTGCAAAATCAAACGTTGAATTTGCAGGAAATGCGCACGTTTTTACGAACTATTGCAAAAGAAAGTCATCTCAACATTACTGCTGTTTCTTCGGGCTTAACCGAAGGAATTGACTTGGGAAGCAACAATTTTGAAGCTATCAAACAACCAAAAATTGCGATGCTGATTGGCGACGAAATTACTTCGTACGATGCAGGTGAAATTTGGCATTTGTTTGATCAACGTTACGAAATTCCACTAACAAAGCTAGATACGCGTAATTTCAGCAGAAAAGATTTATCAAGGTATACACACATTATCTTGCCAAATACATATTCGCTTCCGAAAGACATCACGAATAACTTAAAAACGTGGGTAAAAAATGGTGGAACGTTGATTGGCTACCGAAATACGGTTCGTTATTTACACAATAACAACTTCATCAAACTAGATATTAAGAAAACTGGAATTGACGCCAAAAATGTTTCCTTTGCACAACGCAGAGATCACAACGGTGCGCAAGTGATTGGTGGTGCTATTTTTAATACGAAAATCGACCGTTCGCATCCAATTAACTTCGGATATTTAAAAGATGAATTGCCAATGTTTCGCAATACAACTATTTTTATAAATCCAGATGAAAAAAGTTACAACAATCCAATTCAGTACACAAATTCACCTTTGCTCAGTGGTTATATTTCAGAAGAAAATTTAGAACATTTAAAAAACAGTGTACCTTTCCAAACATCGAGAATGGGCAGCGGACGCGTGATTGCTTTTACCGATAATACCAACTTTAGAGCCTTCTGGTACGGAACAAATAAGTTGTTGATGAATGCTATTTTCTTTTCTAGAATGATGTAGTTTTTTTGGGTGTTGGGTTTTAGGTTTTAGGTTTTAGGTTTTAGGTTTTAGGTTTTAGGTTTTAGGTTTTAGGTGAAAATACTTTTAAATTTTACACTTAGAGTTTTACATTTTAAATTTCGTTATTCGTTATTCGTTATTCGTTATTCGTTATTTGTCACTCTTAACTATTCACTGATAACTTATAACTTAATACTAGTTGTTTGTTTCGCTGTTCTTTTTAGATGAACTATTTAGTCAGATTTCCAATGTATGCATTGAAAAATCGCACAATTATGAGTGAACGAAAAATTAAACAATCATCAATCAAAATGTGATTTCTTTGACAGATTTGAATAAATCTCATTAAAAACCTCTTTTTTTTGCGTTATTTACAATTTTTTAAGAGTCATCTGTATTGCAAAAGTGACTGTTTTTTTGTATTTTTGCGCGACTTCAATTTAAAGAACTATGCAAGCAAAACTTGAAAATACACAAGACATTTCCTTCGATCAATTCAAAGAAGAAATCATTCAAGACTATACCACAGCAGTAATCAGTCGTGAATGCAGCCTTCTAGGTCGTAGAGAAGTGTTGACGGGAAAAGCGAAGTTTGGAATTTTTGGAGATGGAAAAGAAGTACCGCAATTAGCCATGGCGAAAGCATTTCAAAATGGTGATTTTCGTTCGGGGTATTATCGCGATCAAACCTTTATGATGGCGATTGGCGAATTGAACATTCAACAGTTTTTTGCTGGATTGTATGCGCACACCGATATTGATGTTGAACCAATGTCTGCTGGAAGACAAATGGGCGGTCACTTTGCCACGCATAGTTTGGATAAAAATGGTGAGTGGAAAAACTTAACCCAACAAAAAAACTCTAGTGCTGATATCTCTCCTACTGCGGGACAAATGCCGCGATTGCTAGGATTGGCACAAGCATCCAAAATATACAGACACGTAGAAGGTATTGATGCTGAAAAATTCTCAAAAAACGGAAATGAAATCGCTTGGGGAACGATTGGAAATGCGAGTACCAGTGAAGGCTTGTTCTTTGAAACAATCAATGCTGCGGGCGTTTTGCAAGTTCCGATGGTAATGAGCGTTTGGGATGATGAATATGGAATTTCCGTGCATGCAAAGCATCAAACTACCAAAGAAAATATTTCTGAAATTTTAAAAGGATTTCAACGTACCGACACTGAAAACGGTTATGAAATTTTTACTGTAAATGGTTGGGATTATCCGTCGTTGGTGGCAACCTATCAAAAAGCTGCTGATATTTCTCGCGAGCAACATGTTCCTGTGTTGATTCACGTTCAACAAGTGACACAACCACAAGGACATTCTACTTCAGGTTCGCACGAGCGTTACAAAAGCAAAGAACGTTTGGCTTGGGAAGCGGAATACGATTGCAATGCGCAAATGCGCAAGTGGATGATTGAAAACGGTATTGAAACCGAAGAAAATTTAGACGCTTTAGAAAAAGACATTAAAAAGCGTGTCCGCGATGGAAAAAAAGCAGCGTGGAGAGATTTTGTTGCGCCAATGAAGCAAGAGCAACAAGAAGTTTTGCAATTGATAGGTAAACTTGCGGAGTCTAGTCCGAATAAAGTTTTTATCAATAAACTCAAAGAGGAATTAGGCGCTATTGCCGAACCAATTCGTAAAGAAATTGCTAGTTATGCTCGTAAAGCTCTGCGTTTGGTTGTTGGTGAGCATTCTTCTGAACGTACTGCATTAAGCAATTGGATTAAAGTTTATTTCGAAAAAATTCAACCGAAATACAGTTCCCATTTATATAGTGAATCTGCCAAAAGTGTCTTGAAAATTGACGCAAAAGCACCTGAGTATGCTACAGAAGCCGAAGAAGTCGATGCACGTATTGTATTGCGTGATAACTTTGATGCGCTTTTCGCGAAATATCCTGAAGTCTTGATTTTTGGAGAAGATGCTGGAGAAATTGGCGATGTCAATCAAGGATTGGAAGGTATGCAAGCCAAATATGGAAAATTGCGCGTTTCTGACACCGGAATTCGTGAAGCAACCATTTTAGGACAAGGCATCGGTATGGCAATGCGCGGATTGCGTCCTATTGCCGAAATTCAATATTTAGACTATTTATTGTACGCATTGCAAATAATGAGTGATGATTTGGCAACTGTGTTATACAGAACCAAAGGAACGCAAAAAGCACCTGTTATCATTCGTACGCGTGGCCATCGTTTGGAAGGAATTTGGCATTCTGGTTCGCCAATGGGCGCTATTATAAACGCGATTAAAGGAATTCATGTGTTGGTACCAAGAAACATGACCAAAGCGGCTGGATTTTACAATACCTTATTAGAAAGTGACGAACCTGCATTGGTGATAGAATGTTTGAATGGTTATCGTTTAAAAGAGCCATTACCAACCAACTTAGGTGAATTTAAAACGAAAATCGGTGTCGTAGAAACCATCAAAGAAGGAACGGATATGACGGTTGTTTCCTATGGTTCAACCTTACGAATTGTAGAGCAAGCGGCAAAAGAATTGCAAGCCGTCGGAATTGACATTGAAATCATTGATTGTCAGTCTTTAATTCCGTTCGACATTAATCACGATACGGTAAAAAGTGTACAAAAAACCAATCGTTTGCTTGTGGTTGATGAAGATGTTCCTGGTGGCGCGTCTGCGTTTATCTTACAACACATCGTTGACGAACAAAACGGATATCAATATTTAGACAGCAAACCGCAAACACTCACGGCAAAAGCACACCGACCAGCATACGGAACGGATGGCGATTATTTTTCGAAACCTTCGGCAGAAGATATTTTTGAAAAAGTATATGCCATGATGCATGAAGCGAATCCTGCCGAATTTCCTCAACTGTATTAAGCATTATTTTTAATAAGCATAAAAAACGCTAAACTTTTCTCAGTTTAGCGTTTTTTAGTTGTTATATTTAGAGAATGAATTTAACGTCACGAATAACTTCCGTTGTCAACGCAACACCTTTAGATACTGTCATTACGGGAATTTCGACGTTTTTTCTTTCCGAATTGAAATACAAACAACTTCCAGAAATTACATTGCCCGTAAATCGCAGATTGGGACATTTGATAGAGAAAGTCGTTTCTGAACTCATCAACGCTTCTGAAAATTACCAGCTTTTGCATGAAAACGTTCAAATTGTACAAAACAAACAAACCATTGGCGAACTTGATTTTATTATCCAACATACTGAAACCAAAGAAATCATTCATTTGGAATTGGCGTATAAGTTTTATCTCTACGATGCTTCCATTTCGGATGATGTTTCCAAAAACTGGATTGGTCCCAACCGACGTGATGCCTTGCATGAAAAAATAGCCAAACTACAGCAAAAGCAATTGCCACTACTCTATCACGAAGCCACAAAGACAGCTTTGCCTTATTTGAAGTTAGACAGCATCATACAAAAAGTATGTGTGTTGTCGTATTTATATCTTCCATACACACAAAAAATAGCTTTGGACGCTGATTATCAAAAGGCTGTTGCTGGTTATTACATGAACTTTGAAACGTTTCAACGTTTAGACAATCCCGCGAAAGCGTATCACATTCCATCAAAAAAAGCTTGGGGAATCCATCCTGCTAGTAATGAGAATTGGTCAAGTTTTGAGGATGTAAAAGAAAAAATCAAACACAACCTTACGGAAAAAAGAGCGTTGCTTTGCTGGCAAAAACATAAAGATACTTTTGAAACTTTTTTTATTGTTTGGTGGTAAATTTAGATGATTAAAATAATTGATATGCTATTTAGTAGAAAACATATAATAGTTTTAAAAAAACCAATAACAATTTTACGAGACGATTTAAAATCGCCAAATGATGTTATTCAGCTATTACAAATTAACGATTCAATATTAGAAGGTTGTATTGATTTTAGATATGGTTATGGAGGCAGTATTATTTCTACTGTAAATTTAGAAGAATTAAATCGTCATGAAACCACTGTGACTATTAAAAATAGAGTTGACATATTGATGTACATCTATATTTTAATATTATGTTCAGTTTTATGGGGTTTTGCTATTTATGAATTAATGAATGGAGCCAAAATCGGAAGTTTTGAAGTACTGATAAAAAGTATATTTCCATTAATCATTATTGTAATGATAAAATTTACACTACACTTTTACGACAAACGCATTATAAAAACTTATAAATCACTCGTAAAAAATAGAACTCCTAATTAAATATTTTATAAATCTTAATGAATAATCACAAGAAACTACGACTCAAATCGTATCATGAGTCTATTTCTGCTCCTAAAAACTAAAAAAGTTTAGTAGTTTTGGTTGTCATCAAAAATAAAGATTGCGCATGTTTCTTTTTCCTAATTTCAACATTCACAGCACGCCATTACTCATTCTCGTATTACAAGCGTTGGTTTTAGTTGGCTTATTGTTGAAGCGCTATGCAGCGAAAAAGAATGCTTCTGACGCAATTTTGGCGATTTTATTATTGACCGTTTCCTACACACAAATATGTTACACGGTTGGTTTTATGGGTTGGTACGATACCTTTCGCAACACAAAAATCAACTACTTTTTAATTCCCGCAGGAACTGCTATTGCGCCATTGATTTATTTATATGTGAAGTCTGTAACAAAATCAAATTTCAAGTTTTTAAAGAAACATTGGTGGCACTTTGCCATTCCGCTGAGTTTGGTGGCGTATCGCTTCTCAATTTTTACATACGACGCACTACAACCTGGTTTTAACGAAACCCAAAATGGTATTTTGAAAATCGAACTTGATGAGCCAATCATTCTACCAATTTTGAGTGTAGTAGGGTTTTCTGTGATGCTGTTGTATTTGGCATTTACGATTCAATTGTATGTAAATTATCGTCAAAAAATAAAGCAGTATTTCTCTAATATTTTTAAGCTGGAGCTGAATTGGATTCGCAACTTTCTTATTGTGTTTACGTTGCTATTCATCTACAGTTCTGTGCAGGATTTTGTGGGAAGTATTCTTGTAGATTTAGGCTATAAAGAACGTTGGTGGCTGAATTTACTAATGGCAGTTTGCGCGCTGTATATAGGTTTGAAAGGATATATTACCGATACCACAAAGTTGAATACATTGGACTTTAGCTTTTCGCCAAAGCAAATTTCGATTCCTGAATTAACGAAAGATGATAAAAAAGAAATTGACAAAGACGCAATTCAAGCAATTTCAGAGTTGATGGCACAGGAAAAACCCTACTTGAATCCTGATTTGAACCTTTCCGAACTCGCCAAACAAGCCAATTTGACGCGCGGACAACTTTCAGAAATCATCAACAGTGGATTTCAAATGAATTTCAATGATTTCGTGAATTCTTATCGCGTTAACGCCTTCAAAGGAATGCTAAAAGAAGGCAAGCACGAACAACTTTCTTTACTCGGAATTGCCTACGAATGTGGTTTCAACAGCAAAGCAACTTTTAACAGAGTTTTTAAAAAACTGACCAACTTCTCTCCTACGCAGTATTTACAATCGCAGTCTGGTTGATGTTTTTTGGTGTTATTAGTTTTTCGTTATTTGTTTTTTGTGTATGCTGAGCCTGTCGAAGCATTCTCTTTTTTGTTTATAAGTTTATAAAGTTTAGTAGTTTATGAATCAATTCAGTATTCAGTATTCAACATTTAAAATTTTAAGTTTCAAATCACTTCTCGATACAAAATTTCTGCGAAATTTCACTCGAAGTGACGCTTGGGTTTTCAAGTTCAATTTCGAGTTCAAATTAAAAAAGTCTTGACTCCTGACTCTCACAATCCTGATTCCCACAAAAAAACCGCTTTACAAGAGTTGCAAAGCGGCTGATTTTATATTGTTTTAATTTTATCTATTCATTCAAAAAGATACTGATAATGTACCAGAAAAGTAACATCAACGAAGCAAACAATCCTAACGATGCTGCTACGTACTGATCTTCTTCGTATCTGTGAATCATGTTTGACGTTTGGTATAAAATAGAACCACCTGCCAATACCACCATTCCTACACTAAACCACAATCCTAAGTGGAATCCGAAAATCATTCCTGCTACGATTAATCCAATCGCTAAGAAACCTCCAATAGTTAGTGCTGAACTTAAAAAAGAAAAGTCTTTTTTTGTCATAAAAACAATCGCAGACAACCCTGTAAATAACGCTAAAGTCATAATCGCAGCCTGTGTTAATACTGCTGTTCCATTAACTTCCGAAAATTGTAATGCAATAAAAATTAACGGTACAAATATGAACGCTTCTGCAACTACATATAAGAATAACGCTGCGTGATGCATGGTTTTGTCCTTACTTCTTAAAGCGAGTCGTTCTGCATAATTAGTTGCTAACATAAATAATCCTAGCACGACTAACCAAGTCCAGCCTTGAATCATTTGTAAGCCAATATTAACGATAAAATCAACTTGTAAAAAGAGATATTCAACAACTACAAATAGCAATACTGAAAATGCTAAATAGGTGTATGTTTTTTTATAAAAGGCAACTTTTTGGTCTTGCTCTAAAGCACTTACGGGCAGTGCTGGTCTGTATTCTTCCATTCTATACGGTTTTAGATATTTTATCAAATGTACTATTTTGTTTTCAACTCTGCAATGATAGCGGATGAAATACTTGTTAATTTGTTGTTAATGATAAAATTATAAAAATAAAGCCCGACAATAATTTATATCGGGCTTTTATAGTCTAGCAATCGTTTGATTTACTGTTTGATAAACTTTTTGGTGAATGTATTGTGTCCGTCAGAAACTTCCAAAATATAAATCCCAGATGCTAATTGATTGACACGTATTTGTTCGTCTGCTTTTCCAGAAGCTACCGTTTGTCCGTACACATTTTTTATGGCGAATGTTTTTGGAGTTCCGTTATCCAATCGGATGTGTAACATCGTTTCTTTAACTGGATTTGGAAAAATGGTCAAGTTATTTTCTGCGAGCGAAACAGTAGTTGCTTCTTCATTTGTTTCTTTGGTGTTTGACGTTTCTTGTCGTGCTGCCAAAGTTGTGTTTAGCGCGATGTTATCAATTGCAACATCTGCTTGCCAAGTGCCGCCTGTAACTCTGTTGAAGCGGAATTGCACGCTTTGTCCTACATATTCAGAAACATCAACCGCAACCGCATTCCACTGATTGCCTTTGTTGCCTGTTTCAGACCAAATAGTAGTCCATGAAGTGGCGTTGTCATTGCTAATATCCAACGAAATTGTTCCCATATCATTCGCACCATACATGTGATAACTAAAGCTAAAAGAAGCATTCGCTTCGCTTGTTAAATCGTAGCAAGGTGAGTTGATGATTGCTTGTTTGTTAGGATAACCTGTTCCATTTCCAGAAGCTTCCACGTAAATATAATAACTACCAGATACAGCACTTGACGGACCTGTACTTCCTGAAGGTGTTCCATTGGCATCTACTGTCCAATCAATATCATCTTGTGACGATTGTGTCCATGCGCCTAAGGTATTTTCATAACTTTCTGTATATGGAAAATTTGTGATTCCGTTGGCACAACCTTCAATTGCAATGACTTCATCAAGGATGCTGATGTTATCAATGGCAACATCTGCTCTCCATGTACTTCCAGTAACTCTATTGAAACGTACTTGCACGGTACTTCCCGCATACGCGGAAATATCAATACTAGCCGATTGCCAAGCATCTCCCTGATTTCCTGCTCTTGACCAAATAGACGTCCAAGTAACACCTTCGTCTTCGCTGATTTCTACATCCAATGTTCCTAAATCGGTTCCAAACATGTGATAGTCAAAACTAAAGGTTGCTTCCGTAAGTTGTGATAAATTGATACACGGAGAAGTCAAAATCGCTTGTTTATTAGGATAGCCTGTTCCGTTTCCAGAAGCTTCAACATATAGATAAAAACTTCCATCGCTAGCACTTGCAGGACCTGTTCCGTTAGAAGGTGTTGTGCCAGAACGAAGTGTCCAATCAATAGCATCTTCGGTAGATTGCGCCCACGCTCCTAGCGAATTTTCAAAACTTTCGCTGTATGGAAACGTTTCGATTCCGTTTACACAACCAATCGTGATTTCTTCCACAATTACTGTACGTGTTACTTCTGCAGCAGCGTTTCCAGCCGCATCATTTACATTATAGCGAATTGTATATGTTCCAGCAACTGCTGTATCAACCGTTCCTGTAATGCTAATATTTGCTGAAATATCACCATCAATATTGTCCGTTGCTGTAGCACCTAACTCAGTATAGCTATCGCCGATATTGAGATTGAGTATATCAGCTCCGTTCAGTGTAATACTTGGTGGCGTTTCATCAAGAGGCACAACAATATTGACCGTTCGCGTGACTTCCACCGCTACGTTTCCTGCCGCGTCTCGTACGTTGTAAAAAATTGTGTATGTTCCAGCAACTGCTGTATCAACCGTTCCTGTAACTTCTATAATGTCAGTAATATCACCATCCACATTGTCTATAGCAGTTGCGCCAGCATCTGTATACGTATCGTTTACAAATAACTGTACAGGATTGTCGCCAAGTAAGGTGATAATTGGTGCTACCGTGTCTTGAGTCGCAGAAACAATCGTTACTGTATAATCTTCTACTTCTCCATAATTGAATGTTTCGCAAGCAGTAGGCAACACATTGTATTTCATAGAAATACGCATTCGTGTCGTTCCGTTTGGTGCAGAAGTTGGTATGGTAATCACGGTACTTACAGGAGATGCTGTAGTACTTGCCTGCGTCCAAACTTGCTCTCCCGCATCGGTAAAATCGCCATCTTGATTGTAATCGATCCATGCGGCATACGCTTCTCCAAACGGCGTTCCTGGCCATGTTGGTGTTACAGTAAGCATATATTGTCCATTTTTGACCAATTCCGTAGATATATTGGTAAAATCTGAATAGACTTGAGCGCCAGAAGCGTTGTTAATATCGCCAAATTGTACGTTGCTGATGTATTCTTCAGTGACATTAGAACTTTGCGAAGTGCAATAATTTAGTGTCACATTATCCAAAGTAGTAATAGTAACTTCATTGCTTTCGGCAGATTCGTTTCCGGCAGAATCTAAAGCGGTTAGCTTGAATGCATAGCTTGTGTTTGGCGTTAAATTTTCGACCACATAGTTGGTTACTTGCGGAATGGTTTCCCGAAGCGTACCATTTTGATAGATATTGTAGCCTACTATATCTACATTATCTGTAGAAGTGGTCCACATTAAATCGGTAGTCGTTTCCGTTGTATTGAAAGCACTTAATCCTGAGGGTGCTGTTGGCGGTTCGGTATCTTGTGAAATATCTGTGACGATAGAAATGGTTTGCGACGAGGAAAAATAACCACAAGTTCCTGCGCTGTAGGTTACTACATAATCACCAGGTGTTGAGTTGGCAGTGTCAATTTCGCCAGTTGACGGATTGATTGCCAATCCCGCTGGAGCGGAAAATATTCCATTAGCAACTCCTGTGACGATTGGTGACGGATTCGGTCCGTTGACAGCATACATGCTTGCTAAATACCCAAAGTTTGCAAAATCATTGTAATGTGTATTGATGAAGTTTAACACCACTGCCGCATAATCTTTGGCAAACGGCACTAAGGTTTGCGGACGCGAATCGTAGACTTGACCGTTGTAGGTTCCTAAATCGCGCACACGACGATTGACTTCCGTCATAATTCCATCAATAGTTCCTGCGCCTCCAACGCCGCCGCTGGTACCATTCCCGGAGCCGTGACGGCGATTGTTGTAATAATCTCCATCAAAATAAGCATTCGTGTAGGGACGTGTATCGTCGCAACTTGTTCCTCCATTATTCGTAGCACTTGGAATTGCTCTGTAACCGCTCGCACTTCCACAACCAGGATGTCCTAAACTCGCATAGAATGTTCCTGCAGCATCTTGAAACATTTCGCCTAAGCTATTATTTCCTCTGATAAGTTCTTCGTGCGAAAGATTGTTTAGATTGTTGTTTACCAAGTTTCTAATGGTAGATTTGTTAATGATGTTGGCTGCGTTTAAATCGCCAATGTTGAGTTCGTTTGCAGTAATATTGTAGCCTGCTTCTATGCGTGGTATGGAATGACTTTGACCGTGCAAGTCAATATACAATCCTTTTCCCCAGTTTGCTTCTACCGAAGCACTTGCTTGGTCTATAAAATTGTGAAAAGCATTCCAATGGTCTGCTGCATTAGCGTTTCCGCAAGTAGCTTCGTTGATTTCCCTATTTGGGTCAAGTTTGGAACGATGCAAATTGTTGATAATAACATGCGCATAACAGCCTGTTAGTTGAAAGATTTCTTTTTGAATTTCTCGCACTAAAATGTCTGTATTGTCGTCTCTTTCATTGGTTCCGCAACTTCTGTCGGGTAAGGAACTGTCATTATCTGGATAAAAAACACCTCCAATCGTTTGTCCTGATTGAAGAATTCCGCCGTGTGGCGCTGAAATAATGATTGGTAAATTTCCTGGAATGTACTCAATGTAGTTTCGCGTATCGCCTGAAGTTTGTTGGTAGTACGTAGATACGCCTGGCGTTTGCGCTTGAACATAGGTCGCAAGCAAGCATAACACCAAAAAGTGTAGCATTTTTTTCATAGTTTTTATAATTAGGTTAAGTTCAATAGATTATTCTTGGGGCAAATAATCTGTTAAAACAGTTTTCGTTTTTTGAAATATACATGTAGGGCAACATGCATATTTCTAGGGCTATTTTTATTGTTTTTTTAAGGTTATGCAGGCATTACAAATAGTGCTTTTCAACAATTAAAAAGTTTACAAATACGTAAACAAGCTTACTTTTTTATCGATAAAATACATTTTTTAACGATGAAAAACATATTTATACGACTAAAGTAAAAAATTAAGAGAGCAACCATCTCGGTTTTACCTTACAAATTATAGGGTTTATGCATATAAAATGATTTCGTGATATTTTATACATAAAAAAAGGCGTTTTTTAAAAAACGCCTTTCATTAGTATATTATGGGTAATTCTTTTTATTGTTTGAGTGCTGTTACGTAAAACATCGGGTTTTCGTTGAACTGTTTCCAGTCATTTTCTAAATCGGCATATAGTGCATCAATAGCTGCTGTTTCTTCTTCAGAAAGCGTTATTTTTTTGTTCTTTTTGAGTTTTAAGATGTAATCCATCAATTTGTAACAGGATGTAAACTGTCCGCAAGCAATCAACGCATCCATGCGGTCTTTTTGGATGTCTTTTTCATCCCACCACAGTGTTGTCGGCATTTCAGAAGCAATCAATCCGATACTTTTTAATAAGGTACTTGGCGCAGGTTTGATGTTTTTATTAAAGCTAAACGATTTGCTGTACGCCGTTTTTTCACCATTTAATTCATATACAGTCGATGTAATGATTCGGTGACGCAAATCTGAATCAGCATATAATAATCGATAGTTTAAACGTCTGATTTGCTTTAGAAAGATATCATTCACCATAATTACCGTAGAAGATATACGCTCTGTAAGCATGCGTTGAATGAGTCCGACACTTAATTTTTTAAAACTCAATACATCATCTACCAACGGCGGCGGTACATTTTTAGTGAAAAGTGATCTTACAGAACGAATTATAGAACCTTTGATGATTCCAGCGACCAAACCGAAAATCGTAAGCAATAATCCAACTCCAGTAACAATTCCGCCAATAATATACAACGCTGGCCATGCTTGTCCTTTGAAAATTTCCATCGAATTTAGCACCATGAGTAAAATACCCAGTATCAAAATAATCAAATACAACGGTTTGATTTTAAAGTAGCTCAATGCATTTGACACCACACTTTTTATACTACTGCTTTCGTCTTTCTTTTTGGATTCAGGCTGCCAAGGAATCATTTTAAAACTTCCTACATCGTTTACGACAATTAAATCCAGTTCTTTTTTGAGTTCGTCATCGCGTTTTCGGGCAAGACTGATATTCACCATACTTCCAATTCCCTGATTGTCTGCAATTCCGCCATCCATAATTCCGACACCTTCGGCAAAACGTTCGAGCGTTTTTACATTTTTGTAGGCTGTAGTATTTTGATTTTTTATGTAATCATCTGGAAAGACCAACGGTTCAAATCCTAATGGAAAACAGGAAGAAGACGCCGTAATATCGCCCAATTGCAATTGTCCTTCAATTTCTGTTAAATGTTTATTGCTTAACGGTTTGTTTCCAAACAAGCCACAGTTTTGGAATCGGAATGCCAATCCGAACGAAAATTCTGTTGAGTTGAAGCAAATATATTTTAGATTGGATAATTTTTCCGCATCTAAAAACATGTCAAAACTACCTTTATATACGTCCATATCCGCGTATGTTAAGGCAAATGCGTTGATGAGCGAGCGTTTTTTATGCGGATTGTCTTTCCAAACTTGATCATCTCCCAATTTTGCAATGGCAGTTTCGAGTAGTTTGTCGTTTTCAGGTGTGAAATTGTTGTAGAATTCGTTGAAAAACGTTTTAAAATTAAAATCTTTTTGCTGAGAAGCTTTCGAGTACGCCACGCCAAACAGCGTTCCGCCACTCACCGTACTAATGGCTTCTACGTGGTCTAGCAACGGTTTCCCTTGATATTGAATTTTATCATAATACGAAACCACGCCCAAGGCAAAAAAAGTAGCGCGATAGCCACCGCCACTGAAACAAAGTCCAATACTGTCAAATGGAATAAAATCTTTTGTCGTCATAGGTGTCAAATGAAGTTAGTGTTGTTGGTTGTTTTTAAAAGCTATTTCAATCTTGGGGAAGTCACTCAAATATAGTGATTTTTCTTTGATGTTGTTTTTTAGACTTTGTTAGATTTGTTAGATACGCCAGCACTTTTAGATTGTTAGACTTTTGGTTTCGCTTTGCTCAATTGAAAGATTGAAAAA
This sequence comes from Kordia periserrulae, assembly GCF_003054265.1. Lineage (GTDB taxonomy): Bacteria > Bacteroidota > Bacteroidia > Flavobacteriales > Flavobacteriaceae > Kordia > Kordia periserrulae. The sequence continues at coordinate 44,077 of NZ_QBKT01000008.1, forward strand.
TTCAATGATTCAATTCTTCAATCTTTTAATCTTTTAATCTTTTAATTATAAAAAAACACTCTTCTCAATTGAAATATGACTTCTATCAAAAGTCCTAAAAATATTAGTATTTTTGCATTCCAAAATACTATACATGTCTATCACATCGAAAATTCAAGAATACCAACAAAAATTACCAAAACATGTCACCTTAGTCGCGGTTTCAAAAACGAAACCTGTTGCTGACTTGCAAGAAGCGTACGATGCAGGACAACGTGTGTTTGGTGAGAATAAAATTCAAGAAATGGTGGAAAAGTGGGAGCAACTTCCCAAAGACATTTCTTGGCACATGATTGGTCATGTACAACGCAATAAAGTCAAGTATATGGCTGAATTTGTCGATTTGATTCACGGTGTAGATAGTTTTAAATTATTGAAAGAAATCAACAAACAAGCAAAAAAATACGAACGTGTGATTGATTGCTTACTGCAAATCAAAATTGCGGAAGAAGATTCTAAATTTGGCATGTCTGTCGCAGACGCTACTTCACTCCTCGCTTCCAAAGACTTGCAACAATTAGAAAACGTCCGTATTGTCGGTTTAATGGGAATGGCAACTTTTACGGACGATATGAACCAAGTTCGACAAGAATTTAAACGTTTGAAAACAACTTTTGACAGACTGCAACCCAATTACCCAAATTTAGAGATTATTTCTATGGGAATGAGTGGCGATTATGAATTGGCAATTGAAGAAGGCAGCACTATGGTTCGAATTGGCAGTAGTATTTTTGGCGAGAGAAATTATGAGTAAATAATAGTTCCTTTTTTTTGACTTTTCAATTTTTTCATGCTTCATCTTCATGCTTTTTTTAAATAGTATCGTGCGTTTTTATTCGTAAGAAAAGTAATAAAGAATCATTTCACTGCATTTCATCCTAAATTTTTAAATATTAAACGTCAATAGATAGGTAACCTGCGTAGGTATTTTTATATTTATGGCGAATTTTAAAAGAGCGCATATCGTTTGTACGCAATAGTAGACATAGAAACCACTGGTGGAAAATATAATGAAGAAGGAATTACTGAGATTGCAATTTATAAATTTGACGGTCATGAAATCGTAGATCAGTTTATAAGTTTGGTAAATCCAGAACGTGAAATTCAGCCATTTGTGGTGAATTTGACCGGAATTAATAATAAAATGCTGCGCGATGCACCAAAATTCTACGAAATTGCCAAACGCGTTGTCGAAATTACGGAAGATTGCATTATTGTAGCGCACAATGCTAGTTTTGATTACCGAATTTTACAAACAGAATTCAAACGTCTCGGTTTTGAATACAAACGCAAATCTTTGTGTACAGTAGAACTTTCTCAAAAACTACTTCCAGAAATGGAATCGTACAAACTTGGAAAGTTGGTCAGAGCCTTGGGCATTCCGATGAGTGACCGACATAGAGCTTCTGGCGATGCATTAGCGACGGTGAAATTGTTTCAATTGTTGTTAGATAGAGATTCTGAAAAAAATATTATTCAACAAGCTGTTAAATCAGAGATCAAAAAGAAAGTCGCGACGCGCTTGTTGGATATGCTTGAAACCTTACCTTCTGAGACTGGTGTGTATTATATTCACAATGCCAAAGGTGATATTATTTATATTGGAAAAAGCAGAAACATCAAAAAACGCGTCAATCAACACTTTACAGGCACAAATAACAAGTCAAAAAAGATTCAAAAACAAGTCGCCGCAGTTACTTTTGAGCGTACAGGAAGTGAACTCGTAGCGTTGTTGAAAGAAAGTGAAGAAATTAAGCGTAAAAAACCCATGTACAATCGCGCACAGCGAGGCAATATTTTTCAATTTGCTATGACTTCGTATGTAGACGATTATGGTTATATCGGATTTCGTATTTGCAAAGCAGATGCTCGAAAAAAATACATTACCACGTTTACCAATATGTCGCAAGCCAAACATGTGATGTTTAAATTGACGGAAGAATTTCAACTCTGTCAAAAAATTAACGAGTTGCATTCTACCAAAAATAACTGTTTTCAATATACCATTAATGAATGTCATGGCGCCTGTATTCAAAAAGAAGCGCCTGAAAGTTATAACGAACGTGCGCAACAAGCGATTGACAAGTACAGTTACACAAACAAAAATATGTTGATTATTGATCGTGGGCGTCATCACGATGAACGCAGCGCTATTTTGATTGAAAATGGCGAATACAAAGGCTTTGGATTTTATAGCTTAAATTATCAAATCACGAACAAAAGTGTGCTGAAAACCATCATTACACCGATGCAAAACAATCGTGATGTGCAACATATTATTCAAAGTTTTCTTCGACGCAAAAACAGGCTAAAAATTATTACACTTTAAATACCTAATTATAGTACTTTTTTATGAAACCGATTACCACTTTAGTTACCATTTTATGTGCCGTTTTTATGTACGGACAAAACCCAATGAGCGTTAAGTTTAACAGAGTTTCTCCAAAGGAACTTTCCATGACAAGCTACGCAAAAGATCTTAAAGCACATGCTGTAGTGCTTGAAGAATACGGTGAGTGCTACTTTGAAGTAATGAATGATCAGTATTTTATTATTAAGCATTACTATGTTAAAATTAAAATTTTAGACAAACAAGGCATTGAAGAAGTTTCCAATATTCAAATTCCGTTTTACAAAGGCAAAAATGCTTTTGAAGTCATCAAAAATATCAAAGCTATCACACACAATCCGGGCGAAACTGATGAGTTGGAAAGTGATCAAATATTTTCCGTAGATATCAATAAATATTACGGCGAAAAGCGATTTACATTTCCAAATGTGAAAGCAGGAAGCGTCCTTGAATATCAATATACGCTTGAATCTCCTTTTTATTTCAATTTTGAAGGATGGGATTTTCAGTCGAATATTCCGAAAATATACAGTGAATTTAGTGCTAAAATTCCAGCCAATTTTAGATACAATCGTACCTTGAAAGGTTTTCAAAAATTAGATGTCAACAGTGCCAAAGTAGAAAAAGGATGTTTCAGAGTTGCTGGAGTTCTTGGTCGTGCCGACTGTGAAGTGCTAAAATATGCCATGAAAGATATTCCTGCGTTTCACGATGAATCGTTTATGCTATCTAGAAATAATTATTTGTCTAAAATTGCCTTTGAATTATCAGAAGAAGTTTTATATAGTGGTGGAAAAAATGTGTACACCAAAACTTGGAAAGCCGTTGATAAGGAAATGCGAAAAGACAAAGATATTGGAGCGCAAGTACGTAAGAATACCTTCTTTAAAAATCAGCTTCCTGATGAAATTTTAGATATTTCTTCTGAATTGGAAAAAGCGCGACGCATTTATGAGTTTATCAAAAATCATTATACGTGGAATGGCGAATACGGATTGTTTGGCGATGCCAACGTGCGACAAGCGTTTCAAGACAAAACTGGAAATGTAGCAGAAGTCAATCTTTCGTTAATCAATAGCTTATTGGCAGCTGATATTAAGACCGAAACCGTCATGTTATCGACACGAGCGAAAGGATTGCCTACACAGAAACATCCTGTGATGTCTGACTTCAACTATTTGATTGCCAAAGTGACGATTGGCAAAGAAACCTTTCTGTTAGACGCTACTGAAAAAATGCTTTCTTTTGGTTTGTTGCCGCTTCGCGCACTCAATTACAACGGTCGTGCGATGGATTTTAAAAATCCGAGTTATTGGTTTACCATCACACCGTATCAACAAAATCGTCAAAATACGACCTTGACAATTACAGTAGATGAAGATGGAGTTGCCAAAGGAAAACTTTCGCAAAACAATACAGGATATCTTGCCTACGAAAAGCGAGCTGAATTGGCGGAGCAAGGTTCCGATGCGTATTTGGATGATTTTGAAAATAGTATGCCATTCTTAGAAGTTACTGATTATGAGGTTAGTGAACGACTTGATGCTGAAAAGCCTATCAAAGAAATGTTTACGTTAGAGTTTGACGAAGAATTTTCAGATGGTGAAACTTTTATAGATCCGTTTTTCTTGAAAAATTTCTCAAAAAATCCATTTCAGCTAGAAGCGCGACAATATCCCGTAGATTTTGCTTTTTCACGTGTGTACACGACTCGTTTTTTACTATCGATTCCATCAAATTTTGAGTTTACAGACATTCCTGAAAACCAGAATTTTACGTTGGCAAACGGAAAAGCGGTTTGTGGTATCAAAACTATTCAGCAAGGTGCACAGTTAAACTTATCTTTTAAACTCATTCTTAATAATTATTATTACGAAGCAGAAGAATATCAAGAATTAAAAGATTTTTTTGCGAAACTTTCCATTCTTCAAAAAAATACGCGAATCGGTATTAAAAAGAAATTGTAGTAATTTTTCAGAGAGATGAAATATTTATTTGTATCTATTTTTTGTTTGATATTCTTACAGACTTTTGGACAAAATCCACTTGAAGACCGATTTCATAAAGTATCCAGCCGTGAGCTAACGATGGAAACCTATTCGAAAGACCTGAATGCTGTTGCGGTTGTGTTGGATGAGCAAGGAAAAAAAACGTTTGAATTTGTACCTGAAGCAAACGATATTTATACAACGCTTCATTATTATTCAAAAATTAAGATTCTAAAAGCGGAAGGTATAGAGTACGCTAATATTGTAATTCCGTATGTAGGGCGAGAAACTATTATCAATATAAAAGCCGTTACGCACAATACTGATGGTACTACTGATTTTGATACGAGTCAAATTATTCATGATGAAATTTCAGATGGTAGTAAAGAGCTGAAAATTTTATTGCCTAATGTAAAAGTGGGAAGTGTTATTGAATATCAATACAGTCTTGTATCGCCGTATGCGTATGCATTTCGTCCTTGGATGTTTCAATCGACGATTCCTAAAGTTCGTTCAGAGTTTAATGCAAAAATTCCATCAAATTATAGATTCTTAAGAACGCTCAAAGGAAATTTGAGTCTGGATGTGAATACTGCTTTTCCGCTAAAAAATTGCTTTACAATTCCTGAATTGAAAGAAGCTGGCACTTGTGAAGTATCGCGCTATGTTATGTTGAACGTACCTGCGTTTGATGAAGAAAATTTTTCATTGTCTTACGAAAACTACATCGCTAGAATAGAATTTAAACTCGTAGAATACAAAAGCTTTCGCATTTTTGGCATTGGAAGTTATGGGTTTATTGATACTTGGGAAAAGTTTGATACCTCTATCATGGCAGATGATTTTAATATAAAGTCCATCCTAAAAAAGAACATGTTTAAAAGTTTCTTACCAAAAGAGTTGTTGACTATCGCACCAAGACTAGAAAAAGCACAAAAAATATATCAATTCATTAGAGATCTTTACACGTGGAACGGTGAACTTGGTGGACTGGAAGACAATAATTTAAGGAAAGCCTTTCGAAACAAAAGTGGAAGTGTTTCAGAAATCAACTTATCGCTGATGAGCGCTTTGCAAGCTGCAAATTTGCATGCAGAAGTCTTATTAGTTGCTACTAGAAATAGAAGCATTCCAACATTAGAATACCCTGAAATATCAGACTTTAATCACATGATAGTGAAAACAATTGTCGATGGAAAAGTTTACTTTTTAGATGCTACGGATAAAAATGCGCCTTTTGGGGTTTTACCAGTAAAAGCTTTAAATTATAAAGGAAGAGCACTTGATTTTGTTGCGGAAAGCTATTGGGAAACCATCACTCCATATCCAATAAATAAGTTTACCACATCAGTCAGTATGAAACTTGAAGAAGACGGCACTATTAAAGGACAATTTCAAAATGCTTCTACAGGACATATTGCACTGAATTATAGAACGCTAAAAGACAGTACAACTACTAAAGACTATTTAAATAGTATTGAAAGTGAGTACGAAAACCTTGAAATTACGGATTACAAATTAGTTGATAAAGAAACAGCAGAACTTCCTCTAAAAGAATCCTTTACCTTTGAAATTGATAAAGAATTTACCAATACAACTTTGTTTTTAGATCCTTTTGTCTATAAAATATTTCCAAAAAATCCGTTTACGCTTCAAAAACGAGAATATCCTGTAGACTTTGCCTATCCAAGATTTTACACTACTCGTTTTATGATATCGCTTCCTGAAAAGTATGAATTTGAAAGCATTCCTAAAAATCAAATACGTGAATTGGACGGAAAAAAAGCCGTTTACCAACTCACAACCTTACAAAAAAACGAAAATCTCACCTTGACTTTTACACTATTAATCAATCATTTTCATTTTGTTACAGAAGAATATGAAGTATTAAAGTCTTTTTTTAGAGATGTTGTTAAAATTCAAAAAAATACGCTTTTAACTATTAAGAAAAAGAATTCCTAAATTAATAGTATTTTAGCAGTATGGCAAAAGATTGGAAATCGAAACTTCACGAAATCATTTACGAAGCAGACACTAAAGAAGGAAAGCTGTTTGACGTCATTTTACTGATTTTAATTTTGGCAAGTATTGGCTTGGTCATGCTGGAAAGTGTAGAAGAGTTTGCGGAAAAACACGGCACTTTTCTGGATATTTCCGAATGGATTATCACCATTTTATTCACCATAGAATATTTTGCGCGTATCATTTCCATCAAAAAACCAACAAAATACATTTTTAGCTTTTACGGTTTGGTCGATTTGTTTTCTACCATTCCAAAATACCTATCCTTATTCATCGTTGGTTCGCAATCGCTCATTGCTTTACGCGCACTGCGATTGATGCGAATTTTTAGAGTCTTAAAACTAGCGCGTTATATCGGCGAATCCAATAATATCATGCGCGCATTGAATGCCAGTAAGATAAAAATTGGCGTGTTTATCATGTTTATTTTGATTTTATGCACCATTTTAGGCTCTGTGATGTATTTGATTGAAAGCGGCGAAGAAAGTGAATTTACCAGCATTCCGCGAAGTATTTATTGGGCAATTGTAACGCTGACGACTGTCGGTTACGGAGATATTGCGCCATTGACTTCTTTGGGACAATTTATTGCCTCCATCATTATGATTTTGGGATATGGAATTATTGCCGTTCCGACGGGAATTGTAACTGCCGAACTCGCAACGATGGACAAAGATGAAATTCATTTAAACACGCAATCGTGTCCGAATTGTGCGTCGTCAGGTCATAAAAACAACGCTGAATTTTGTTATAATTGTGGCGAAGCGTTACATCCAGAAGAAACCGATTAATTTATTTTCATGACGAATTATCTTATTTCTATTGTCGGCGCCACTGCGATTGGAAAAACGGCGTTGAGCATACAACTGGCGCAACATTTCAAAACCGAAATTATTTCTTGCGATTCCAGACAGTTTTTTAAAGAAATGAAAATTGGCACCGCTGTGCCTTCGGAAGAAGAACTAAATGCTGCAACACATCATTTTATTCAACATAAAAGTATTTTTGAGGAATATAATGTCGGACAATTCGAAAAAGATGCCATTACCAAACTAGAAGAATTATTCAAAAAACACAATGTCGTCATTATGGTTGGCGGTAGCGGTTTGTATGTAGATGCTGTGGTTAAAGGCTTGGATGATTTTCCAAAAGTGGATCCTAAAATTCGAGAAAACTTGAATCAGCAATTGGAAACTGAAGGAATTGTTTCGTTACAAAAAATGCTACAACAGCTTGATCCTGTGCATTATGAACGTGTTGCCTTGGAAAATCCGCATCGTTTGATACGTGCGCTGGAAATTTGTATTGGAAGTGGCAAACCGTATTCTAGCTTTTTGAAAGATACGGCTGCGACACGAAATTTCACTACAATCAAGGTTGGTTTAACTGCTGAAAGAGAAACTGTGTACCATCGCATCAATCGTAGAGTGGATTTGATGATGGAAGCAGGTTTGTTGGAAGAAGCCAAAGCTTTGTATCCTCATAAATCGCTAAACGCCTTGCAAACGGTTGGCTATCGGGAACTTTTTGAATATTTTGATGGAAATTTTACGTTGGAATTCGCGATAAGCGAAATTAAAAAAAATACACGCCGTTTTGCCAAGCGACAAGGAACTTGGTTTCGAAGAGATGAAGAAACGTTGTGGTTTGATTATGAAGAAGATGTACAGCGGATTGTTGAGGGCATTGAAAAGAGACTTGTTTGATGTTGAATGTTGAATGTTGAATTTTGAATGTTGAATTTTGAATGTTGAATTTTGAATGTTGAATTTTGAATGTTCAATTGTTGTAAACTACTAAGTATCAAAGGAGTTCTTGATACAATTTTCTTCATTTCATTCCGAAAACCACTCGAACAGACGTTTTGAGTTTCAAATTCAAGTTCAGTTTCAAACCGTCACTTCGAGTGGATTTGTGCAACAATTTTGTATCGAGAAGTAGTTTGGAACTGTAATTTTAAATGTTGAATCGACGCATAAACCTCTAAACTCATAAACCAAAAAGAGCAACGCTTCGACAAGCTCAGCATAAACAAATCGACAAAAAACAACCCAACACCAAAAACCTAACATCAAAAACCTAACACCCAAAAAAGAATGACCAAAGAAATCCAACAACTCGTAAAAAATTTAGAATTACTACCGCATCCCGAAGGCGGATTTTACAAAGAAGTATATCGCAGTGAAAAAATAATTGCAAAAGATGCCTTGCCTGATGATTTTTCAGGGAATCGCAGTTATTGTACGAGTATTTATTTTTTGTTGACTTCTGAGAATTTTTCTGCGTTTCATCGCATCAAACAAGATGAAATTTGGCATTTTTACGGTGGAAGTTCGTTGAGCGTACATGTAATTGACAAACAAGGAAAGTATACCGAACATAAGGTTGGGATGAATTTTAGTAGCGGAGAACAACCGCAATTAGTAGTTCCTGCAGGTTGTTGGTTCGCGTCAAGCGTTCCTCAAAAAGATTCGTATGCGTTTGTAGGTTGTACAGTTGCGCCAGGATTTGATTTTGACGATTTCGAATTGGCAAAACGAGAAGAATTACAAGAAATATACCCGCAACACGCAACTATTATCCATAGACTTACTAGAGCGTAAACTACTTAGGGACGAGCCTACTGAGCATTCAGAGGAAACGATTAGCTAGCATTAGAGTATTCAGACGACTATCCATCAAATGAAAAAGTCGACGTTCGGGTGCCGACTATGTTTTCAATTGTTTTTAGGGGAATAAATGACTTCGCTTCTACTCTGCTTTGTTCTTTATTACCAATCTAAATCCTTCTCCGTGAATGTTTAAGATTTCTACGTCTTCATCTCTTTTTAAATACTTACGTAGTTTGGCAATATATACATCCATTGACCTAGAAGTGAAATAGTTATCATCTCTCCAAATCTTAGTTAAGGCGAGTTCTCTTGGCATTAAATCATTTTCATGCAAGGCTAACAAACGCAATAATTCATTTTCTTTTGGCGATAATTTTATTGGTTCTTCCTCGTCAAAGGTTAAGAAACGTAGTTTTGAGTTTAAGCTGAATCGCCCAATTTCAAACTCGAATTGTTTGCTGTCGGCCACTGAATCGGATGTTTTGCGTTGCATTATTGCTTTAATTTTCATCAATAATACTTCAGAGTCGAAAGGTTTGTTTAAGTAGTCGTCTGCGCCTACTTTGTATCCTTTCATCACATCTTCTTTCAATGCTTTTGCGGTTAAGAAAATGATAGGAACTTCGGTGTTTTTTTCACGAATTTCTTTTGCTAATGTAAAACCATCTTTATACGGCATCATGACGTCAAGAATACAAAGGTCGAAATTGTCTTTTTTGAATTTCTCAAAGCCTTCCATTCCGTTTTTTGCATGAACAACGTCATAATCGTTCATTGATAGATAGTCTTTCAATACAGTTCCAAAATTCGGATCATCTTCTACTAATAAAATTTTTTTGTTTTGAATCTCCATGTTAGTTACGATATTAATGGTAATTTAATAATGAATGTACTTCCTTTTCCTTTTTCACTTTCCACGCTAATTTGACCACCGTGGTCGTCAACGATACGCTTTACGTAAGCCAGTCCAAGTCCGTGCCCCTTTACATTATGTATATCACCTGTATGTTCTCTATAAAATTTTTCAAATATTCTTTTTTGTACAGATTTAGACATTCCCTGTCCTTGGTCTTTTATTTTAATCTGTATGCTATTTTTTACTACTTCCGTAAAAACGTCAATTTTTGGTTCTCCTTCAGTATATTTTATGGCATTGTCTAAAATGTTTACCAATACATTGGTAAAGTGTGTATCATTTGCCATAACCATTGAATGTTTTGCATTTAATTGGGTTTTTACATACCCTTTTCTGTCTTCCACAATCAATTCTATATGTGACAATGCATCTTCAATTAGGTCGTGAACGTCAATAGCATCCTTACTGATATCCAATTGATTTTTTTCTAGTTTGGATATGCGCAATACATTTTCTACCTGTGCATGCATGCGTTTATTTTCTTCACGAATCATTCGCAAGTAGCGCTTTACTTTTTCTTTATCGTCAATAATCTTCGGATTTCGCACTGCATCCAACGCTAAATTAATGGTAGCAATTGGTGTTTTAAACTCATGCGTCATATTGTTGATGAAATCCGTTTTGATTTCTGAGATTTGCTTCTGTTTGATTAACTGGTACAAGGCACTTGAATACGCTATGATGATAATTAATGTAAAAACGATAGACATAATTGCCATTCCCATAATGGACGACAACACGTATTTATTACGTTTTGGAAAACTTACATATAATGTATAGCCGCTTTCTTTGTCTTCATCTTCAAAAAGTGGCACATTGTACATGCCGTCATTTGTAATTTTGAAGCCGTCAGATTTTATTTTTGTTGCCAATTCGTCATCGTACACACCAAATTCAAAATCCATATCCAAATTAAATTCATCCAAATATCCTTGTATTAAATACGATAGTAAATCTGTATTTACGCGTTCATCAATAGGAATTTGTTTGGTTAATTCGTTGATGATTTCTTTGAATTGCGCCATTTTTTTGGATATACTGTTTACCTTTTTAAATTTCTGAACTGGTGTCAGTTTAAAATCGGTATTGTCCAACATATCTTCTCGAAATGTCACACGAGTTTCCACAACTTTAAAGTTTTTGATGGATGTACTGTCGTCTTCGGAAGCACTGTCAATGAACGTTGGGAAAATATTAAAATCTTCTTCTATAATACCACGTGTGTAGATGCTAGTTTCGTTGTTTTTTTCGTCCGAACTTTGAATTAGAAAGACATTTAAAACTTGAGAATCTTTGGGTTCGCCTACACTATCAATCAATTTTTGAAATCGTAAATAGTATTTTCGATCTTGGTATTCGGTAACTTTTTCTGATACGCTCTTTAAAATTTGGTTTGCATTGAGTGAAAATGACTCTTGTTTGTCCTCCACACCCGTAGCAATCCAATATCCTTGAACAAATATAATCCCGATGAGCGATAGGCTCATCAAAATGACTAGAACAATAAATAATCGTTTACTCATTTAATCAAAATTAACGTATAATATCGGTTATAGTAACTTTTTAACCAAACCTTAACAAATATGTTAATTTTACCAGATTTTCTAGGTTGAATGCATAATTTCATCGTGAATTTTAGCGACTTGTGCTCTTGCATTCTCCAAGTCCTCATTGTGAATTACATAATCGGAAAGTGCTATTTTATCGGCATCACTCCATTGCGTATTCATGCGACTTTGAATAGCTGCTCGTGTAGTTTCATCGCGTTGTAACAAACGCTCAAAACGGGTTTCCAATGGCGCTACTACGGTGATTATTTTATCGCATTGTTTATAGGAGCCATTTTCAAAAAGTATGGCAACTTCCTTTATAATGTATTTTTCACTGCTGCGTTCCGCATACCAATCTTTAAAATGCTGACCAACACGCGGATGCACAATGGCATTTATTTTTTTGAGTTCTTCAGGCTGATTGAAGACAATATTTGACAGGTAACTTCGGTTTAGTTTCCCTTTAATATACGTTTTTTTTCCAAAAGTCGCTATTAATTCTTCTTTGATTTCACTAGAAGAATGCATCAACTTTTTAGCTTCAATATCTGCTATGTAGATAGAAACGCCCAATTCGTGAAACATTTTTGCGATGGTTGTTTTTCCACTTCCGATGCCACCTGTAAGTCCGACAATCATTTTTTGATTAAGAAATTTATTTTTTTGTTTTCGATGCGATACATTTTTACCGTTTCAGGATATTTTGCCAATTTAGGAATAAAAAAAGAAGCCTTGTTGTTTTTTATATCATTATAGTCGCAATACACCGTAAAATCGTTTTGTGTAATGGTATTAAAGTCAGAAACATTTGCCGTGTATGTTACCATGACTTCTTTCGGAAACAATTTGATGGAGAATCCTTGCGGAAGATTGCGTACCTGCAACGGAACAGATAGTTTTCCTTCGGTGAATTTATCAACTTTGGCTGTTGCGCTGACAGTTTCTTGCGAATAGCTAAGCCGTTTTAAGGAATCGTTTTTTAGCAATTTCAATTCCAAATCAATATTGTTGCTTATTTTTTCAAGCTGTTTGATTTCTGTGAACACTACTTTGACACCGTCAACAACATCTTCAGGGCCAGAAATTTCAATTTCTTTTGGTTCTATTTGCAAGGAATCATAGAGATTATACCCTTTTTCAAACTCTAACGCCAATTGATGAATGACAGGAACACGCTTTGTTTTGTTCTTTCCAAGGGTAAAAAATAAGGTATCTGGTGATACTTTTAAAATTTCAATATCTTGATAGATATGCTTATTTACGGCAGCATCAGAAAGTACGTAAAAGGTATTATCTGTATTCGTTTTAAACACATTTTCCAAATCGACTTCTATTTCTTTTTGAAAGAGTTTTTGCCGCAACATTCGAAAACCTGTTGTTTTTATTTGGGCTTCCAGTGTGCTTTTTTTACTTCCTAGTAGAATTTTATCTTCTGATAAGTTTGTATATGCTACCGTCATCGTAATGGTGTCTGTGTAGGTGTTGGAAAGTTTTACCAGTGTCCAAACCACGAAGGAAATGATGAAAAAAAGTAGAAAAACATTGAATTTTTTCCTTTTAAACATTTCTGCAAAAAAACTTTGAATTCCTTGAGGCATACTTATTTTTTAAAGAAGAGTTTTGGAAATCGTTCTTCTGGTTTTTGTTTGAAAATTTGTATTGCTATGGTCGATTTTAAAAATCCTACGCCATATCCATAAAATTGAATACACACTGCAATCAACGATAAAAAAGCAATTTTTATACTTTTTGTTGTCCGCAAAGCATCCAATAATATCAATGTAAAATATACAGCATATCCAATTAAAAACCAATGAAAAGCTAAAAATATGCTGAACAGTATCGAAATTATAAAACCTATACAAAATAGTGTTGGAAACCAATAGGTAAGCTTTGCCGTTTCTGGATGCCATAAATTTAAAATAGGACGCACCATGCCAAACTTATTGACCTGAATACGAAATTTTTCCCAAGAAATTCTTCGTTTATGATACACATACGCTTCCGGAATTAAGATTGTTTCGTAACCCGCTTTCCAGATACGAATGGTCAAATCAGGATCTTCTCCTGGATGAATTTGTCCAAAACCTTCTGTAGCTTCAAAAGCAGCTTTGGAAATGCCCATATTAAAGCTTCTTGGTTGAAACTTTTGCACCGCATTTTTTCCGCCTCTAATGCCGCCTGTAGTCAGGAAAGCTGTCATGGCATAACTAATTGCTTTTTGAATAGTAGTAAATGAAGAATGCGCTGCATCTGGCCCGCCAAAACAATCCACATACTTTCTGTTGAGTGCTTTTGACACTTCCGTGAGATATTGTGGTGGCAAAATACAATCAGAATCAAAAATGAGATAGTAATTTCCTTTGGCGCGTTTCATTCCATAATTACGAGAGTCGCCTGGTCCAGAATTTGGTTTGAAATAATACGTAATATCTAAAGCATCTTTGTATGCTTCAATTACATCAGTTGCAGGCATTGTAGAACCATCTTCCACAATCACCACTTCAAAGGCTTCTTGAAACGTTTGTTTCTTAATACTTTCCAGTAATTCTTCAACCTCATCTGGTCGGTTATATACAGGGACAATTATGGAGAATTTGATTTGCATGGCGCAAATATAGGGAAACAAAAAAAGCTGTTCAATGAAGAACAGCTTTTAATGCAATTATATGTTTATAAAATTACTTCACGAATTTAACAACTGAAGTTCTTCCATTTTCTAATGTTACTCTAGCAAAGTAAACGCCGTTTTTAGCAGATCCAAGGTATGCTTCTCCTTCGTCTGCATTTGGTGACACTTTTGCGATGGTTTGCCCCACTAAGTTGTATACTACAATAGATTCAATATTACTTTGTGCATTTACTACAAAACTATTTGTATTGGTATTTACATAGTGAATAAAACCTCTCACTTCTGCAGATTCAACTGACAACGGACCACAGGTAACATTTGCTTCCCATCCTGGTCTTTGAACTGAACCATCTGATGTGAATACAAAAGTTAAACATCCTGAAGGATCAGAAGAAGTAATCATCATTCCTTGTAAATCTCCTGTTCCAATTGCTGGCATGTCATTTCTATCAAAACACCAAATTGTTCCGCCACCAGCAGGGTCAATTGTTGATGCTGTATTGTCTGGACCATCATGGATAGTTAATCCATCATAACATGCAGTAGCTCCGTTATTTTCAGTTGAGAAGAATGTAAATTCAACTGTTACTGCGTCGCCTGCCATATCAGGACAAATAGTGTATGTAATATTTTCGTTATCAGAATAGTTTCCTGAAGCTCCTCCCGAATCTAAGAAGATTCCGTTCGTACAATCTGGCGGCACAGCTACATACGGTGTATTGAATGAAAATGGTCCTGCCCAAGCAGAAACTCCATCTACACCACAATCTGCCTGTACATAGAATTGATAGTTATTATCTCCTACAAGTCCCGTTGCATTATAAGGGTTAGTCATTACTCCAGAAACTGTTGGTGTTCCTGTTGCACTACCTCCTGCAGTTACGTCTACAAGTTCAATATTCCAAGTAGTTGCTGCTCCGTTTTCTGTCCAACCTAAATCTGCAGTCGTTTCCATGATATTGGTAGCTGTCAAAGCAGATGGTGCTGGACACGTTTCTAATGTTGTAAAGCAGAATGGTCCTGCCCATGCAGAGAATGTACCTCCACCGCAATCAGATCTTACATAAAAGCAATAGTCGTTATTTTGTATCAATCCTGTAGCATTGTAAGGATTTGTAGCAACACCTGTCACTGTTGGTGTTCCAGTTGCCATTCCTCCTCCAGTAATGTCTACAATTTCAATGTCCCATACTGTTGCTGTTCCATTTTCCGTCCATCCTAAATCAGCAGTTGTATCCGTTAGGTTTGTAGCACTTAAAGCATTTGGTGCAGCACATGCTGGGAATTCCGTAAATGAAACGTTGTCAATAGAAATATCTCCTTCAAATGTTCCTGCGCTTGTTGCTCTAAATGTTACAGATATTGTTTGTCCTGCAAATGCTGATAAATCAACTACTGCTAATTCCCAAGGAGTTGTTGCAGAAGTCTGCTGTTCTCCACTTAACGACCAAACATTCGTTGTTCCATTAACCAAGACATCTAATGTTCCTATCTGTCCTCCAAACATGTGATAATTAAATGTCAATGCTGGAGCAGTTAATGCTGTTAAATCTACTAATGGAGATATTAAGTCTGTTGTATTACCAGCAGATCCAGCTGATGCTTCAGTATAAAAGTAATTTCCAGTTGTAATAGTTGGGTCTGGTCCAGTTCCTCCTGATCCTACATCCGTTCCTGGTGCAGATTCCCAATAGTAGACTCCTCCTGTTCCTGTCCAACAATTTTCAGTTCCGAAAGCTGAACCGCCCGTTGTAAAAGTTTCAAAATCTTCTGTGTAAGGAGCTAAGGTAGCAGTACACGCTGTTCTGAAAGCAAATGGTCCTACCCAAGCAGAAGTACCGTTAGCACCACAATCAGCTCTTACATAAAATTCATAGGCATTATCGTCTGTTAAACCAGTAGCTGTATACGGATTTGCTACGCCAGTTGCTGTTGGAGTTCCTGTTGCTGTTCCTCCTCCTGTGATATCAACTATTTCAACATCCCATAAGGTTTCTGACCCTCCAGCTGTCCATCCTAAATCTGCAGATGTAGTTAATATATTTGATGCTGTCAAAGCAGTTGGCTCTGGACATGCTACCGTTGTAGAAAATGCAAATGGTCCAACCCATGTTGAGGTTCCATCTACGCCACAATCTGCTTGCACATAAAATTCGTAATTATTGCTTGGTTCTAATCCTGTTGCGCTGTAAGGATTTGTAGTAATACCTGTAGCTGTTGGAGTTCCTGTTGCTGTTCCTCCTCCAGTAATATCTACTAATTCTATATTCCAAGTTGTTGCTGTTCCATTTTCTGTCCATCCTAAATCGGCAGAAAAACCGTCAATATTTGTAGCAGTCAGTGCATTTGGTGCTGTACAAGACGGTAATTCATCAAAGGATACATTATCAATAGAAATATCACCTTCAAAAGTTCCTGCACTTGTTCCTCTAAAAGTAACCGATATCGTTTGACCAGTAAACGCAGATAAATCAACTACAGCCAACTCCCAAGGAGCTGTTTCAGAGGTTTGTTGTTCTCCACTTAAAGACCAAACATTTGTTGTTCCATTTACTAAAACATCTAGTGTTCCCATATTACCTCCAAACATGTGGTAGTTAAATGTCAAGGAAGGTGCCGTAAGTCCTGATAAATCTACCAAAGGAGATATTAAGTCTGTCGTATTTCCTGCAGATCCAGCCGATGCTTCAGTATAAAAATAATTTCCTGTTGTAATTGTTGGTGATGGTCCAGTTCCTCCTGAACCTGTATCCGTTCCTGGCGCAGATTCCCAAAAGTAGGATCCTCCTGTTCCTGTCCAGCAATTTTCAGAAACAAAAGCTGAAGCACTCGTTGTAAATGTTTCAAAATTTTCTGTGTATGGAGCTGCGATTGGAGTACAAGCAGTTCTAAATGTAAATGGTCCTATGAAGGCTGATGTCCCATCTACTCCACAATTAGCTCTAACATAAAAGTCATATTCCGTGTCTTGCATAAGTCCAGTTGCTGTATACGGATTTGTAACTCCTGTAGCCGTTGGTGTTCCTGTTGGTGGAGTTCCTGTTGTTACAATTTCTACATCCCAAGCTGTTGCAGACCCACTTTCTAACCAGGATAAGTCTGCTGTTGAATCCGTAATATTTGCTACTGCTAATGCTGATGGATCTGGGCATGATGGTGGAGTTACAGAAGTAATGGTTGGTGAATCAAAACAGAATCCCCACTCATAACCTGGACCGCCAACTAAATCGTCAAAGTAAATTCTGTATCGAAATCCAGCTAATTGTGTTACTGTAAATCCTGCGATATTGAGTATATCAGTAGTATACATTTCAGTAGTGCCTGAACAGAAATTATTTAATGGTGCTCCTGCAGTATCCGCGTTAAAAGGTGTTCCAATAATATTCCAAGTCATTGCATCTGCATCCCAATATTCAAATTGTAAGATGTCATCATTATTATAATTGTATACAAAGTTACCTGAAATGGTAATCCATGTTTCTCCGGCGGTATATGCGGCAGTTAAATCAATTATTGGTGATTCTGCTGCAATATCGTCATCACTTCCGTTTCCTGCATCATCATCGTCAAAAGCAAAGTTTGAAGAAACCGTAGGATCCGCTTCTAATGCTGCAGGATCAGTATTGTAAGTTCCTGTAAGTGACCATGCAGGGTTAGGCCACATGGCATTTTGATTCAATGTTTGAGCGAGGCCTGCAAATGTGGCTGCGAAAAACATTACAAATAAAATTTTAAATGTAGTTTTTTTCATAAGTTATACTAGTTTAGTTAGTTGATTTTTAAATATATGAAATATTTGTGATTAGAGAGACTTATTATAAAAAAAAGCTGTTCAATGAAGAACAGCTTTTAAAGATTCTTATATATTTATGAAATTACTTCACGAATTTAACAACTGAAGTTCTTCCATTTTCTAAAGTAACTCTTGCGAAGAATACTCCATTTTTAACAGAACCTAAGTTTGCTTCTCCTGCA
The DNA here is from genome assembly GCF_003054265.1 of Kordia periserrulae. Taxonomy (GTDB): domain Bacteria; phylum Bacteroidota; class Bacteroidia; order Flavobacteriales; family Flavobacteriaceae; genus Kordia; species Kordia periserrulae. The sequence goes on from NZ_QBKT01000008.1 coordinate 62,161, forward strand.
GCCGCATTTGGCTTAGAAGTTGTAATCATTTGTCCTACTAAGTTGTATACTTCAATAGAAGCAATAGTGCTTTGTGCATTTACTACAAACGCATTGTTTACAGTATCTACATAGTGAACAAAACCTCTTACTTCAGCAGACTCAATTGATAATGGCGCACAAGTAATATTTGCTTCCCATCCTGGTCTTTGAACTGAACCATCTGATGTGAATACGAATGTTAAACATCCTGAAGGATCAGAAGAAACAATTGTCATTCCTTGTAAGTCTCCTGTTCCAACTGCTGGCATGTCATTTCTATCAAAACACCAAATTGTTCCGCCACCAGCAGGGTCAATTGTTGGTGCTGTATTGTCTGGACCATCATGGATAGTTAATCCGTCATAACATGCAGCAGCTCCGTTATTTTCAGTTGAGAAGAATGTAAATTCAACATTTACTGCATCTCCTGCCATATCAGGACAAATAGTGTATGTAATATTTTCGTTATCAGAATAATTTCCAGCAGATCCTCCCGAATCTAAGAAGATTCCGTTCGTACAATCTGGCGGCACAGCTACATACGGTGTATTGAATGAGAATGGTCCTGCCCAAGCAGAAGTTCCATCTACACCACAATCTGCCTGTACATAGAATTGATAACTATTATCTCCTACAAGTCCAGTTGCATTATAAGGATTAGTCATTACTCCAGAAACTGTTGGTGTTCCTGTTGCACTACCTCCTGCAGTTACGTCAACCAATTCAATATTCCAAGTAGTAGCTACTCCATTTTCAGTCCATCCTAAATCTGCAGTCGTTTCCATAATGTTGGTAGCGGTTAACGCAGATGGTGTTGGACATGTTTCCAATGTTGTAAAGCAAAATGGTCCTGCCCAAGCAGATAATGTTCCTCCACCACAATCAGCTCTTACATAAAAACAATAGTCGTTATTTTGTGTCAATCCTGTAGCTGTATAAGGGTTCGTAACTCCTGTCACTGTTGGTGTTCCTGTTGCCATTCCACCTCCAGTAATGTCTACAATCTCTATATCCCAAAGCGTTGCTGTTCCATTTTCCATCCATCCTAAATCAGCAGTTGTATCCGTTACGTTTGTAGCGCTTAAAGCATTTGGTGTAGGACATGCTGGTAATTCCGTAAAAGAAGGATTGTCGATTGCGATATCTCCTTCAAATGTACCTGCTCCAGTTGCTCTAAATGTTACTGTAATTTGTTGTCCTGCGTATGCTGCCAAATCAACTACTGCTAACTCCCAAGGAGTTGTTTCAGTTGCTTGTTGTTGTCCTGATAAAGTCCAAACAGTTGTAGTACCATTTACAACGACATCTAAAGTTCCTATTTGTCCTCCAAACATGTGGTAGTTGAATGTCAATGCTGGATCTGTTAAAGGTGTTAAATCTACTAATGGAGAATTTAACTCTGCAACATCACCAATTGAAGAACCTGAAGCTTCTGTAAAGAAGTAGTTTCCTGTTGTGATTGTTGGTGATGGTCCAGTACCTCCTGAACTTGTATCACTACCTAGAGCTGATTCCCAAAAGTAAGATGCTCCTGTATTTGTAGCACCCCAACAGTTTTCAGATACAAATGCAACTCCTGGAGTTGCTGTAAATGTTTCAAAGTCTTCAACATAAGGTGCATTAATTGGCGCACAATTTGTTGTGAATGTAAGTGGTCCAACCCAGTTAGAAGTTCCTCCTGGTCCACAATCAGCTCTTACATAAAAGTCATAGGCAGTTTCTGCGGTAAGACCTGAAGCTGCATAAGGATTCATAGCTGTTGAGGCCGTTGGTGTTCCTGTTGGTGGAGTTCCGTTAGTTACAATCTCAACATCCCAAACCATCGCTGTTCCACCTTCTGTCCAACCTAAATCAGCCGAAGTATCTGTAACATTCGAAGCTGTTAGCATAGAAGGATCAATACATGATGGTGGTGCAGCTGATGTAATTGTTGGTGATTCGATACACCATCCATATTGCCATCCAGCTTGATCATCATACGAAACACGGTATTGGAATCCAGATAATTGTCCAGCTGTAAATCCAGAAATATCAAGTACTGAAGAAGTATATGCTTCTGAAATTGTACAGTTTTGATAGTCTGCAACCGTAGTCGTGTTTCCTGTAAAAGTTTGGATAGCACTCCAAGTCATTGCATCTGCATCATACACCTCAATAGCCAATACATCACCTCCTAATGGATAGTATGTAAAGTTACCACTTACTGTAATCCAAGTTTCCCCAGCCATACTAGCAGCTGTTAAGTCGATTACAGGCGAAGTCGCGATAATGTTATCCGAAGAACCGTTTCCTGCCGCATCATCATCAAAGATGAAGCTAGCCCCTGTGGTTGTTGGATCTCCAAGCAATCCTCCAGCAGTATAAGTACCAGAAAGTGTCCATGCTGCGTTAGGCCAATTCGCAGGTTGATTCAATGTTTGTGAGACACCTACATAGGTACCTAACAAACACATAATCATAAAAATTTTAAGTGTAATTTTTTTCATAAAAAGTTTGATTTTTGTTAGTTAGTTGAATATCAGCAGAAATAACCACATTTTTTTTGAATGAACCATGTTAATATCGATTAAAAGACTGTTTTTGTCGACAATAAACACGAAAAATGGTTTTTCCTACAGTTTATGTTTGCATTATTTTAACATTATTTTTTTATTAAATACGCCTTTATTTCCTAAAATTTTAATCATATAATATCCTGATGCCAATCCTGTTAAATTGATACTATTTTCTGCTCCTATGTGTCCTTTTTTTATTTCTGTACCTTTAGCATCAAAAATCATGTATGTATATGTTTCATTGGTAGAGATTTGAAACCAAATTTTTCCTGTGGTTGGATTCGGATAAACGAGTACTTCATTTTTTTCTTGAAATTCTTCCGTACTCAACGGACTACTTCCTTCTACGATATGTAATGCTTGATTAGGGGTTACATTGTATAAAATATCTTGTGCGCCACCTAACCATGTAACTTTTACATAATCAATGACTGTATTTGTACCGATTCCGAAAAACTCCGTCTCTGAATTTTGTGATATGTATCCTTCGCCACAAACCGTGTATCTATAATGCGTTTCACCTTGACTTTTAAGTTCTATTGTTGCACCAATACCTTGTTTGTTGCTTGCAACACCTTCTAGACTTACTTTTAACCAATTGTTTGATGAAGTTGTTTGATTTTTCCATAAGAAGATATCATCTCCTCCATTATTACTCACAATGATTTCTGGAAAACCGTCATTATCCGTATCTCCAATAGCATTTGCATAACTTTCACTAGTATCATTTGCAAAACCTGAACTTCCTAACATGCTAAAAGTACCGTTTCCGTTGTTTGAATAGTACGCTGCAGAAAGCAAGCTTGGAACAGCTCCATCCAAGGAGCCGCTTACGTATAAATCCAAATCACCATCGTTTTCTGCATCTAAAAATACAGAACCCCACGCTACACTTTCAAACATGGTTCCTGTACTAGCCGCAATGTTGGAAAATGTTCCGTCACCATTATTACGCAACAAGTAGTTTCCTGGAATTCCATTGGTCACATAAATATCAAACCATGAATCGCCATCTACATCTGCAATCGTGACTGACATTGCATCGATAGCAATATTGGTTTCAGATTCTTCACTAACATCTGTAAAAGTTCCGTCTCCATTGTTTTTGTATAAGATATTTGTGGTATTCGTTTTGTCATTTGCCATGTAAATATCTTGCCAACCATCATTATTATAGTCAAAAAACGCAGAACAGAAGGATAAGTGACTTCCCGAGTCGATTCCCGCGGTAGCGCTGACATTGGTAAATGTTCCGTCACCGTTATTTTTGTAGAGATAATTGGCTTGTGGTGTTGGAATTCCTCTGTTACACAGAAAAACATCCAAAAAACCATCATTATTATAATCGCCCCAAGAAGCACCAAAATTACTTTGCGCTGCCGTTGGCAAACCACTCACAGTAGTGATATCGGTGAGAGAAGTCCCATCATTTTCATACAAGCGACTACCATCAATATCACTAGAAATATATAGGTCTTTGTCACCATCGTTATCAATATCAACCCAAATGACTTGTTTTTGTTGTGAAAGATTGTTGGGATTCAGTGTAGTTTCAAGCGAATAGGTACCGTCGCCGTTGTTTTTATAGATTTTTAACGGATCGCCACTTTGTGTTGCAATGGTAATATCATCCCATCCATCATTATTATAATCACAAAAAGAGATGCCTCCACCTAAATAAATAGTTCCGCTATGATCACCAACACCAACTGCTGTTGCCTGATTTTGAAAATAAGCCTGCGCCTGTAATTGTTGAGAACATAGGAGGTAAAGGGAATACGAAAAGAATAGGTGTAATTGTCTTTTCATTGGCAATACAGTATATTTTATTGAGTTCGAGGTACCTAAAGTATTAAAAACAACTTAAATTTCACAAAAATTTAACAGTTATATTATCATATTTTTTATTTGTAGGATACCACTGCTACTAATATTTAGATTTTATTGCGATTAAAGCCAAAAAAAATGCCTCTAAGATAATTCCTAGAGGCATTTTTAAAGGTGTGTTTTTTATTTATTCTTCTGTAAATCGTTCAATGACTTCTTGACTTACACCTGTGTTGGAGAATCCTCCATCGTTGTACAAGTTTTGCATCGTTACGCGCTTGGTTAAATCAGAGAATAAGGAAACGGTATAATTTGCACAATCTAGCGCCGTTGCATTTCCTAGTGGCGACATTTTTTCCGCATATGAAATGAATCCGTCAAAACCTTTTACGCCCTGTCCAGCCGTTGTTGGCGTTGGCGATTGAGAAATGGTGTTGACACGTACTTTTTTGTCTTTCCCGAAGAAATAGCCAAAACTACGCGCTATAGACTCCAAATACGCTTTGTTGTCTGCCATATCGTTGTAATCTGGAAAGGTTCGTTGTGCTGCCATGTATGTTAAAGCGACAATACTTCCCCACTCGTTCATGGCGTCAGATTTGTATAAGACTTGCATTACTTTATGAAAAGAAACCGCAGAAACATCCCAACCTTTTTCTAGCCAATCGTATTTTAAGTCGGTATAGTGTCTTCCTTTACGAACGTTGACTGACATTCCGATAGAGTGCAATACAAAGTCTATTTTCCCGCCAAGGATTTCCATCGATTTATCAATCAAGTTTTGAATATCGTCTACATCTGTAGCATCTGCAGGAATGATTTCTGAACCTGTTTTTTCTGCCAATTCGTTGATTTTCCCCATACGCATTGCAATTGGTGCGTTGGTTAATACAAACGTTCCACCTTCTTCATGAACGCGCTCTGCAGTTTTCCATGCAATAGAGTTTTCATCTAAAGCACCAAATATGATTCCTTTTTTTCCTTTTAATAAGTTGTATGACATGCTTGTAATATTTAAGTCGTTGTTTGGTAGTTCAAATATATGGTAAAAGATTGAATTGATTGTTTTTCAAGGTTTGGAATCTGTTTTTACGATTGCAATAATTCTTTGGCATTTGCCAATGCAGAGTCCGAAATGGTAGCGCCGCTCAACATTTGCGCAATTTCTTGTATGCGCTCTTCTTGGTTCAATTCCTTGAGTTGTGTAGAAGTTACTTCGTTGATATCTTGTTTGTACACTTTGAAATGCTGTTTTCCTTTTGCTGCAATTTGTGGCAAATGTGTAATAGAGAACACTTGCATGGTTTTGCTCATTTGCTGCATGATATTCGCCATTTTATTCGCGACTTCTCCTGAAACTCCTGTATCGATTTCGTCAAACATAATTGTTTGCAGTTGCATGTATTTGGACAAAATGGCTTTGATACACAACATCACGCGTGACAATTCTCCGCCAGAAGCTGCTTTCTTTAATTCGTTAAAGTTTCCGCCTTTGTTTGCGGAGAACAAGAATTGTAAATCGTCCATTCCGTTGGCATAAAACTCTTTTGACAATTGTACGTTGATATCAAATTGCGCATTAGGCATTCCGAGTGTTGCTAGCATGCTTTCCAATTGTTGTACCAATGTTGGAATTCCCGCTGCGCGTTTGTCGTGAATTGTTTTCGCTAGCTGTTGTAGCTGTTTTTGCTGTGCTTGCAGTTCTTTTTCTTTGGTTTGAATGAGCGTGTCAATATTTTCAGAAACCGATGCTTTTTCAGAAAGTTCATGTTGAATCGACAACAACTCTTCTATGGTAAGTACTTGATGCTTTTTTTGCAAATCGAATATTTTTTGAAGCTTTTCCGAAACTTCGGCAAATAGTTCAGGATCAAACGTGACTTCTTCTTGCAAATTGATGATTTCATTGTAAATATCATCCAATTCAATATAGGAACTCTTGATGCGTTCTGCTAAATTTTTAAATTCAGGCGCGATTCCTGCTAGTTTTCCAGAAGCCGCTTGCAATTCTGACAATAAATTCAACACACCAACTTGCTCGTCAGAAAGAATCTGTTCAGAGCTACTTAAATTCGTTTTAATGTCTTCCGCATTGTTTAAACGCTCGTACTGCGCTTCCAAATCGTCCAACACCAAGCCTTCCAATTTTGCTTCTTCCAATTCTTTTAGTAGAAACATATTGTAATCGTACTCTTTTTCGAGATCGATTTTTTCTTCTTGTATTTTTTTTAGTTCTTTTTGGGTGGAATGATAACTTTTCAGAATGGATTGATACGATTGTACTTCTTCAGAAACATTCGCTAAAATATCAATGACTTGAAACTGAAATTGATTATCCGTCAACTGCAAGGTTTGATGCTGTGAGTGAATGTCAATCAACTGATCGCCCAAAGCATTCAATACATCCAAACGCACAGGCACATCATTTACAAACGCCCGCGATTTCCCCGATGGCAATATTTCACGACGAATAATCGTGTCGTCATCATAATCCAAATCGTTTTCGGTAAAAAATTTAGTCAGTTGGTACTTTTTAATGGAAAATTCGGCTTCAATCACACATTTAAGTTCTTTATCTTTCAGTGATGATAAATCTGCTCGTTTTCCTAATATCAATGCCAATCCGCCGAGAAGAATCGATTTTCCCGCGCCGGTTTCTCCTGTAATAATGGTCAATCCTTTATCAAAATCGACCTGTAAAGCATCAATGAGAGCAAAGTTTTTTATAGAAAGTTTTGTGAGCAATGCAGTAGTGTTTTAACTTTTGTTTTCACTCACAAAAATAACGTATTGCAGTAAATTTTCGTAAAAATCAGAATTTAATTTTTCCCCATTTGGAAGCGTGGAATGGCGCGACTTTGTTTAAGGTTTCTACCAAACGAACGACATTAACTTTCGGTCCACCCGAAAATATTTGCTGAATTTCTTCTGCTTTGGCGTCAAAAAAGGTTTGTAATAAAAAGGAATTTGGTCTGCGATTGTTCAATGCTTTAAAGATTTCCAAACTGGAACTAATCGCCTCTTTTCCAGCACGCGGATCATCTGCCATAACGTCCAATCCTACTCTGTGGTAGTTGTACATTACCGTTCTGTATTCTTTGTGCGTATTGTTGAGCATATTGTCCAGCAATCTCCAACGCGTACGGTTTCCGTCTGCTTCTTTCCATCCTAAAAACGGACTCGATTGTGAAAGATTCACTATTTGTTGTGCTTGTGCGTAATAATCTGAGCCACCGCGAAGTGAAAACGTATCAGCGTCAATTCCTAAAATTACATACACATAATATGCGATTACCGAAACTAAGTTAGATGTAAACTGATTCGGGTTGTACACAATTGGCTGAAATTCTTGATAGATGAATCGGAATTGTCGGTCGTTAAAGTTAAATACGGGCGACTCAAACGACGAGTTGTAAATTGGTCGTGATGATTGCACTTGAATCGTTGCCACAAATTCATCGGAATTCCACTGTGATACTTGAATCAACATGCTACAGTTGATGCGTTCTGAAGTACCAAATTTTTTATTTGTCCATTGCGTTTTGTTGACAAAGTCATTGAGCGTACGCTCTAAGGTTTTGAAAATTTGCTGATTTGTCTGATTGACTTGTTGTGTGTCAACCGTAATTCTACAGTTCAATTCTTGTGCAGTTGAAAAAGAGACTACACTTAAAAGTAAAATGCTTAAAACAAGATTACGCATGGATTCGCTTTATAATTTCATTAAATATATCAATGGCTACGTCGGCTTTCGATTTTAACCCAAAAGCTAAGGTATTCATTTTTTTGTCAATTATCGTGACTTTGTTGGTTGGTTTTCCAAATCCAGCTCCTTTATCGTTGAGCGAATTGAGCACAATCATGTCTAAATTTTTGCGTGTCAATTTGCCTTTGGCGTTTTCCAGTTCGTTATTCGTTTCTAATGCAAAACCCACTAAAAACTGCGATTTTTTGATAGCGCCTAACGAAGCGAGAATGTCTTTGGTTTTGACCAACGTTATTTCTAACGTAGCATCTGCCTTTTTTATTTTCTGATTGGCAATATCTTTTGGTTTGAAATCGGCAACCGCCGCTGAAAGAATGGCAATGTCTGCTGTTGGATAACTTTCATGTGCCGCATTATACATGTCTTCCGCACTAATAACATCAACCACATGTACAGAAGCATGTGATATTTGTTGATTATTCGGTCCCGCAATAAGCGTAACTTCTGCACCTAAGTTTGCTGCGACACGCGCTAGTTCGTAGCCCATTTTTCCAGAGGAATGATTTCCAATAAATCGCACAGGATCAATCGCTTCGTATGTTGGTCCTGCGGTAATCATTACTTTTTTTCCGCGTAATGGAAGTTTGCCTAAAATATCTTTTTCGATGAAGGAAATGATATCTTCTGGCTCAGCCATACGACCTTTGCCTACCAAACCACTTGCCAATTCGCCACTCGTAGAAGGAATCATAATGTTTCCAAATTTTTGTAGCTGTTCAAATGAGTTGGTCGTTGATGGATGTTTGTACATGTCCAAATCCATCGCAGGCGCAAAATACACGGGACATTTTGCAGAAAGATAGGTTGCTAATAATAAGTTATCGCTATTTCCTGATACCATTTTAGACAGCGTATTTGCTGTTGCAGGTGCAATCAGCATAAAATCTGCCCACAAACCCAATTCTACATGATTTGTCCATACGGCATTTTCGTCTTCTTCATTCGTAAACGAAGAATGCACAGGATTTTTAGATAAGGTAGATAGCGTTAACGGTGTAATGAAGTCTTTGGCAGCAGGCGTCATAATCACTTTGACTTCGGCGCCTGCTTTGATGAATAACCGTACTAAAGAAGCTGTTTTATAAGCAGCAATTCCAGCAGTGATGCCGAGTAATACTTTTTTGCCACTTAAAATAGACATGTTTAGGCTTCTTCTTTGGTGTTACGGTAGTAAATTTTGTCTTCCAACCATTCTTGTACCGCAATTGCGTGTGGTTTTGGAAGTTTTTCGTAGAATTTAGATACTTCGATTTGCTCTTTGTTTTCAAAGATTTCTTCTAAGCTATCGTTGTGCGTAGCAAATTCATCTAATTTCTCAATCAATTCTTTTTTGATTTCAGAATTGATTTGAGCGGCTCTTTTCGCAACAACAGAAATCGCTTCATAGATGTTGTTTGTTGGCGCATCAAACTGATTTCGCTCGATAGTTTTGGTGCTGATTGGAGCATCTAAGTTTTTAATATCAACCATAGGTATTATTTTGTAAATTTTGCTAATTCTTCTGTAATGGAAGCCATAATTTTATCGGCTTCTTCTTTGTATTTTGATTCTGGATAAAACTTCATCAACGATTTGTATGCTGAGGCAGCTTCGTTGAAACGTTCTTCCATAAGGGTTTCAAAGCTTCGTATTGCTAAGTTGTACATCGCGTCAAGCTTTAAGTACATGGCGTCTTCTCTGAATTCTGTTCCAGGATAATCTGAAAGGAAATTTTCAGTCGCTTTTATCGCCGCTTTGTAATCTGAAATCGTGTTGTATTGTTTCGCGATTTCGTATGCTTTTTTCTCAATTTTTGTTGTTAATTCATCTACCATTTCGTTGGCATTATCCAAATATTCAGATTCTGGATAGTTGTTGATGAACCCTTGCAATTTATTGATAGCCGTGTACGTGTCTCTTTGGTCAATACTGAAACGAGGCGATTGCATATAGTAACTCTTTGCTTCATAGAAAGACGCTACTTGAATACTGTCACTTTTTGGATACGAGCGTACAAAACGCTCAAATTGGTATCCAGAAACAATATATTGCTCTATTTCAAACAAGGTGCGTGCGTACAAAAACGTAACGCGTTCTCCTTGAGGTTTTCCTCTATATTTAGGTACAATTTGCTCAAAAAGTCGGCTCGATTTTTTGAACTTTTTCTCATTGTACAAACGCTCTGCAAGCTCGTATTTCACTTTAACATCTTCCGATTTTAAAGCTTTTTGGTATTCACTACACGAAGCGAGTGTAGCAATAGCTATAATTACGTATAGAAATTTTGACATATTTTTAAACATCTGGCAAAAATAGGTATTTATTATGTATTATAAAAACATTTTTAAGAACGCTAAAATAACTGTAGAAATCTGTTTTTGGTATTCTTTAGCATGGATTTAACTTTTTGTCAGGTTTTGGATGTTTGGTGTTGGATTTTAGAGAGGTTTTCCTTTTTGATAATTGTGGCTTTTTTGATGCGCTTTGCTCCATTCTAAAATTTAATGATTCAAGGGTTTTTTCTTTTATTTTTTTGTTTGATTCTTTTCAATTTTTCAAACTCGTCATTTGTCAGTATTTCATGTAATTCCAATTCTATCAACTGGTCTTGAATCGGAATCTTTCTTTTATACTTTATCATACCTATACTTTTAACGTAATATGCATCTTGATAAAATTTTTGTCTTGTATAATGGTCGAGAAAATAAAAAATATAATTGTCTCTAAATTTAGCAGCTTCATATTCTTCACCTTTTATTGTAATAGTCTCAAATCCTGATGCTGTTCGTGTTTTTTTAAAGTGTACATGACCATAATCTCTGGTATATGTAACAGCATACGAATATTTATTATCTTCATTCCATTTATAAACATCTTTGTCAACAACTGTTGCTTTAATTTCTTTCCTTTTTCCTGTACTGTCAACTTCAAAGTTAGAATATGCAATTAATTCAGCTCCTTCCTTCTTAATTACTTCCGTAAATGTATTGTATAAATTACATTCAGCATCATAGGAAAATGTTTTTAATGTGTTTGTTTCTGGTATCGAAATAACTTTCCAATACTCTATTTTTGTTGCATCATTCTTATCAATATATTTATAGACTTTCGTATAACCTTCGCTTGAAACTGGATAATAATAATCTTTTAAATTCATTTGCGCATTACAACTACAAATGACAGTGATAATTAAAATTAGTGTATGATATTTTTTCATTTTTATAAGTTCAACCTAAATTCATAAAAGTAATTTTCTAAAAGTCTAATAGCGAAGCACATCTAATAATCTGATAATCTAGAGCAAAGCGAGTCTAAAAACCTACATCTCCCGCGTATCACTTATTTTATGATGATCCAACACCGTATAACCATCTTCATCAAAGTAGAACGCTTTTTCGAAAACTACGTTCATTTTGAGTTCTTCAAACGTGTAGGAATGCAATTTGTACACATCTTGGTTGAAGGCTTCATCATAATAAGAAACCATAATTAAAAATTCGCCGTTGAGTTTTTGCAATTCTTCTGAAGAGAATTTGTCTAGCGGCGAGTTTTTGTCAATTTCATGTACCAATGTCCATGTGGTTGGCAAATAGGTAATATGATCTCTTTCTAGCGAAAGCTGATAAAAATTACGCTTATAGCCTTGCTTTTTGTCAGGTTCCGTAATGGCGAGCGTGACTTTTACACGCGGATTAATCATCACGTCTTTTTTGCTATTCATCAATCGGAACATTAAAGCGCGACCTTCGTTGAATTCGCGACAGATGATGTTATCACTGAATCGAATGGAGGCTTTTGGTTTTGAAAAACGTCCGTACAACAATCCTGTGACGAACGAGAAACTCAATAATCCAATCAATGCCTGAAAACTAGAAACAATTCCCGCAATGACATTTGTTGGCGCCATCGCTCCGTAACCTAAGGTTGTAATGGTTTGCGACGAAAAGAAAAATGCATTTACAAAATCAATCACAAAACCTTGCGGTTCTACTGAGATATATTGAACTCCAATCGCCACATAAATAGCGGCAAAAGTCATGTTCAACATGAAATACATTAAAAACACCAAACAGAAAAAGTGTGTCCAACTCAAATCGACCAAATATGCGTACAACGCAGAAATTCCTTTTTGTCTGTTTAAATGCCTAATGTTAAACGAACCATCTTTGTTGATAATCCGTTTGGCAATGATGATGGAATCTTCTCCTAATCCAGGATCTTTAACTTTTTTTGCCATTAATATGTTACGAATTCAATGCTTCCGTAAAGGTACGCAACTTTTCTTTGAGTGCTGTAGATGCTTCTACCAAAGGCAATCGTACAGTCGCGGTAGATAATCCCAAGATTTCAAAAATCGCTTTGATGCCCGCAGGATTTCCTTCTTCAAAAATATAATCGATGGATGGCATTAACTTGTAGTGCAGTTCGTTAGCTTCGTTGGTTTTTCCCGCCAAGGCAAAACGCACCATTTGTGAGAATTCTTTTGGATATCCTTGTCCAATCACAGAAATCACGCCTGCGCCGCCAACTTGTACCATAGGCAAGGTAATCATATCATCACCCGAAATCACTAAGAAATCTTTGGGCGCGTCTTTAATTAATCGCATGGCTTGAACAATGTCACCAGCTGCTTCTTTAACGCCTATGATATTGTCAAAATCATTTGCCAATCGAATGACTGTTTGTGGCAGTATATTGCTTGCCGTTCTTCCTGGAACGTTATAAACAATAATCGGTTTGGTAGTCGCAGCTGCAACTGCTTTAAAATGCTGGTAAATTCCTTCTTGCGTAGGTTTGTTATAATATGGAGAAACGGATAAAATAGCATCGATGTCCGACAAATCGCGGGTTTGTAATTCTTCAATAACAGCCGCCGTATTATTTCCACCAATTCCCAAAACGATTGGTAAGCGTTTGTTGTTGGCTTTTACAACTGTATCAATCACCAATTGTTTTTCTTCTAGCGACAGTACTGCATTTTCTGCGGTTGTTCCTAAAACGACCAAATACTCAATGCCGCCATCAATTACGTGGTTTACAATAGTTGTCAATGCAACAGTATCTACCGAAGTATCTTTTGTAAAAGGTGTAACCAATGCGACTCCGGTTCCGATGAATTTCTTCATTATGATAGTTTATTTAGTATGTGTAAATATCTGTGTAGTTCTTTTGAAAATGTGGCAATATCTTCTTCTTTGGTTTGAATGATGATATCGTGAATTTCCTGACTACTTCCTTCGATTCCTATTTTTAAATTTGCTTGTTGCAAACCTGATGCCAATTGCAATGCCAAGTGATTGTCACTGTAATAACTAATCAACACATCAAAAGGTTTATTTAAAAATTGTTGCAATGTTTCTGTCTTTGCTTTTCCTTTCCAACCAAAATCTTTTTCATAAAAAACGGGATAGTGTACTTCGCGTGTTTTTGATTCTTTTTTATGAAAACACAACACTTCTACTACAACATCTAATTGCAAAGCATCGATAATTTGTTCAAAATTGACTGTTTTATCAGCATTTACAATCAGTCCGACCGTTTCAATAGGTTTGGCTATTATTTCTTTTGTTGTGGTATTGTGTAGCTTTTTTGTCAGCGCTTTCTTCGCTGATTTGTGTTGTAATCCTTTTAAAAACATGCATGCAATTTGTTCTTTGACAAAAGTACTGTTTTTTCTATAAAAAAAGAGACGTTCCGTATAGTACGCCTCTCTCCTATTGTAAAAAATTATAAATCCTGCTCTTCCTCACGAACGTTCATTATACGGCAATTTACAAGGAGTTTTTGAGTTATAAAAAATTAGTTGATAAGCGTTAAATTTTAACAATGAGCGTTAAATTTTGGCAACTAATCACAAAAAAAGTGTGTGGTTTTACAATTATTTAGTGTGATTCGCCGTGATGATATCTTGTATTTTTTATAATTTGGCGCATATTTTAGTTTTTATGAGAAAAATTGTGCTATTACTCACCGTTTTCTTGGCAATTTCGTGTGCCAAGGAAGAACAGCGTGTTTCTAAAATTGAAGGAAAACGTATCAACATCAACGATTCATTGGCGGTTGATGAAGCGATTGAAGCCTATATTAAACCCTATCGCGAGCGTATTGAAGAAGATATGAATAAAGTGTTGAGTTATGCTCCAAAAGACATGCATAAAAGCGACGGCGAACTCGAAACAACGATTGGAAATTTAATGGCAGATTTGGTAAAATCGCAAAGTGAGCCAGTTTACAAGCAACGCACAGGAAAGTCGATTGATATTTGCTTGTTGAATCACGGGGGAATTCGTGCGCCGATCCCGAAAGGACCTATTAAAACCCAAACAGCTTTTAATGTGATGCCTTTTGAAAATTCGATTGTGGTGGCAGAATTGACTTCTGAAAATGTACATAATATGGTGTCCTATTTGGCAGAAGCAAAACGTGCGCATCCTATTTCAGGATTAACTATTAAGCTAGATGCAAACGAAAAAGTAACCGAAGCTTTGGTGAACGGAAAACCGATTGAAGACGGAAAAACCTATACAGTAGTGACGTCCGATTATTTACAAAATGGTGGCGATCGAATGAATTTCTTGCAAAATCCAGTATCGTTAGAAGTGTTGGATTATAAGATTCGAAATGCCATGATTGATTATTTTAAAAGTGTCGACACCATTCCTGCACGCTTGGATGGCAGATTTATTCAACAATAATTTTAGAAAAATGAAGAGAAGAGATTTTATACAAAATTCGTTGGCGTCTAGTGCTTTTGTAGCGTTGGGCGGATTGTCATTACAGAGTTTTTCAGCGAGTTCAGCAAAGAAGCATATTACCATTTTACATACCAACGACGTACACAGTCATATTGATCCTTTTGGCGCCGATCATCCACGAAATCCAAATCAAGGTGGTGCGGCGCGCAGAGCCAGTTTGATTGCTAATATCCGAAAGGAAAATCCGAATACTTTGTTGTTAGACGCTGGTGATATTTTTCAAGGAACACCGTATTTTAATTATTATGGTGGCGAATTGGAATTTAAGCTCATGAGCATGATGAAATACGATTTGGCAACCATTGGAAATCACGATTTTGATAATGGTATTGACGGATTGTACGCGCAGTTGCCAAACGCTAATTTTGAATTTGTTTCTGCGAATTACGATTTTAAAAATACCGTGTTAGACACGCACGTAAAACCGTATAAGATTTTTGTGAAAGACGGCATTAAGATTGGAATTTTTGGTTTGGGCGTAAAGCTAGAAGGTTTGGTAGACAAACGCATGTACAAAGAAACCGTATACAATGATCCTATTGAAACAGCACAAGAGATGAGTCGTATTTTGAAAGCAGAAGAAAAGTGTGATTTGGTAATTTGTTTATCACATATTGGGTATCATTACAAACGAAATCCAGAGCGTCCGTCAGACTTAAAATTGGCACGTGCTACCAAAGATATTGATTTGATTATTGGCGGACATACACATACATTTTTACCAAAACCTACGATTGAAAAGAATAGTGTTGGAGAATCTGTGTTGGTAAATCAGGTTGGTGCGTATGGAATTTACGTAGGAAGAGTTGATTTTTACTTTGATGATGCTAAGAATGTCATTGCCAACGGGAAGTCGATTGTGGTTTAATTATTGTTTTCACTAAGCTTGTCGAAGTGTTGTTTGTTTTTCGTTATTCGTTATTTGTTGTTTGTTATTTGTTATTTGTTATTTGTTATTTGTAAATTCGGCGATTTTTTACTCTTAACTATTCACTAATAACTTTTAACTTAATTGCTGATTGCTGATTGCTGATTGCTGATTGCTGGTTGCTGATTGCTGATTGCTGATTGCTGATTGCTGATTGCTGATTGCTGATTAAAAGTACTTTTTTATCTGAGGTAAGATTGATATGAAACATTTTAAATTTTACGGTTTAAAATTTCATTATTCGTAATTTATCAACTACTCTTCGTCTTCGTCTTTGTTAGTGTCTTTAAGAATAATATATGTCCACATTTTATAGTGTGAAAATATAAACATCGAATTCGCTATTACAGCATAGATTGGTTTTCGCTCTATAAATAAATAGATACCAAATAAAACACCCATGACGCCTGTGGAAAGTCCCGCCAGCAATAGGTTTTGTGTCACTTTATTTCTATAGCTTATATATACCATCGTTGACATGAAAGCAAAATATCCTATCGCAAACGTATAAAAAATTACTTCACCGAAAATAGCATCTCTTATTTGATCAATAAAAAAATAAAAAGGAAGCAAGTATAAAATTAAAAACGGCACGGTGCTCATCAATAACAGTCGTGTGGAGATGTAGTGCGATTGTTTCAATACAATAATTCCGTAAATAGCAAGCGCAACACTACTACTTATCATACCATTTGTAAGACTTTTTTCAATAAAGAAAAGATAATCTGCAAACATAAACGCGCCTAAGGCCAATAAATACAGATAGTCTTTTACTTCGTATAAAAAATAACAAATGGTAATCGCGGGAATAGTTAAGACAATGGCATATTTTCGTGATACGTAATCAGGAAAGAAAAACCATAAAAAATCTATACTAGCAATACAGATAAGGAAAATAAATAAAAATTTGGCAATCTTTTTCATGTACTGTACAAAGTAACTTATTTCTATATAGAAATCCTATATTTAACATCAGTTCGATAGAAGTTTTGTTCAAACAGAGATATTTTTATGTCGAACTCATATTATACTCATGCCAAAGTTAGCTTGTCAATTTTAAAATGCAATTGCTTCTTTTTCTTGAGAAATTACATGGCGATACATCGCATAGTGCATAAAAAGAAAAGCAAAAACAATACAAACACGAATAGCTATCAATTGATTTTTAAAAAGGTAATACCCAGTAATGATGGTTGAAATGGCAAATACAATTCCCGAAATCAATAACCACAAATTTCCTTTGGTACGCTTATGAACGTAGATCAATACCGAAATAAAGAAGAACAAACCTACGGAGAAAACATATCCTAAAATATAATTGAAAATGTCCATTTTTATAACGTCATAGTAGGAAATTAAAGGAACTAAGTACACAAATAGAAATGGAATTGCTACTTTGAATATAGTTTTTATGGATATTTCAACAGTGCTCTTCAATGTCATCATCACATACAATAAAGTGCCTATTGTGTAAAAGATAAGCGCCATTTTATAATGTGAAACCGTTTTGAAAGCGACAATTCCTGCAAAAGTAGCTATCAAAGCAACTACATACATCCAATTGATTTTTTTCATGGAGGAAAAATACAAAAGCATTAATACTGGAAGCGGTAAATAGGTAATGTATTGTCGCTCTATGATGTTTGGAAATACAATTACCAGAGCATCTAAAACCATTAGAGAGAAGTATAGATAGCTAAGAATTTTTTGTAGGTTCATTAAGCAACAGTTCTAGGGTTGTGAAATATGTGTTTGTTTTAATTAATTTAATCAACGGTGTTATGTAGTGCATTTTCAAAATCTTCCAGCATAAATTTTAATGAGAAATAGAGCATCATGCAATAGCAAAAAAGCGCTGTAATGGTTAAAATTCTTTCAGCAACATATAATTCATTCAGCATGATGACAAGATTCATTAGACCAAGATTACATGACATGATTAACATCCATAAATTAACCTGACTTTTATTTCGCATATAGTAATAGAGTGATAGAATAATATATAACAACGCCAGGATAATAAGTACCGAAAAGTAGATGATATCAGTTTTAATTTCTGGAGAAATCAAGCGCATGACTCTGTCATAGATATATAAAATTGGCAACATTATGAGCACCAATCTATAATATAATATTTTCTCTTTTTGTTTTTTTCTGTTTTTGAGATACATCAATCGCATTAAAAAGATGTAAAAAAACGAAAATAAGATAGATACTTCCGAAACATATTCGCGCAATCCCAACAGCAAAAAAATACCACCAACAATGACAATGACTAAGGAAAGAATGTACAAAAAACTCAACTCGTTTTTTTTCTCTTCTAATAAATAAATTCCTAAAATTGTCAATACTGGAAGCGGATACATATACACCAACGCTGACTTTTCAACGAAAAACGCTGTCACTAATAAACTAATAGCAACTAAGTAATATACCGAATATAAAAGTGTAAGATACTTCATTCGCTTGTTGTATTCAGTACATTATCCTCTTTATCATCATGCAGCATAAATTTTAACAAAAAAAACTGCATACACAAACTACAAATTGCAATAATAACCGTGAATATGGTTTCATACATGTACAACTCATTCAAGCCAATCAAAATGTTCATAAAACCTAAGTTTATAGCAGCAATCAACATCCACAAATTGGTTGGTTTTTTATCTTTTAAGTAATAATACAATGCGGTAATGACATAGCTAAGCATAAAAAACATTAAAACACTAAAATAAATAACTACATGTTTTAACTCAGGAGCTATTACCTGAACTAATAAATAGTAAATATATAGCATTGGAATGGCTAGTATAGTAACATGAAAATACGTTCGCAGTTCTGCTTTCTTTTTTGCATTGCGTACATACATGAGTCGCAGGTATATTATATAAAACAGCGAAAATATTACGCACACTTTTCTCAAATGTTCTCGCATGCCAAGAATTAAAAGAATACCTCCTACTAAAAAAATAATTTGCGCTAGTACGTATAAAATATTAATTGCGCCTTTTCGTTCCGTAAAATATATAATGGAAATCGCAATAACCGTTAATGGCTGTATATAAATTAAACTAAACTTCTCCATAAATATAGCCACAAGAATTGTTAGCGCCGAAGCAATCACAAAGGCTATATGTGTGGGTTTTGTTAGGTTCATTGTATCATACTCAGGAACTCATCTTCAGTTAAAATGGTGATGTTTAATTTTTCTGCCTTTTCTCGCTTGCTAGGTCCCATTTTATCTCCTGCCACCACATAAGAGGTTTTAGAAGAAATTGAAGAAGCGACTTTTCCTCCGTTGTTTTCTATTAGTTTTTTTAATTCGTTTCGCGACACTTTTTCAAATACTCCAGAAACTACAAATGACTGACCTGCGAGTGTGTCTGTCAACCCTTCCAACTGTGCTGCCGAAAACTCTAATTGAACGCCATGTGCTTTTAAACGTTCGATAAGTTGCAAATTAGTGTCTTCTGCGAAAAATTGTGCTACACTTTCGGCGATTTTCACTCCTATTTCGTCGACTGCTACTAAATCATCCGACGAAGCGTTTATTAGCGCCTCGATAGATTTGTAATGTTTTGCTAATTTTTTGGCAACGGTTTCTCCTACATAGCGAATTCCTAATGCATACAAGACACGCTCAAATGGTATATTTTTAGACGCTTCAATACCATTGACCAAGTTTTCTGCACTTTTTTCTGCCATGCGCTCCAGCGGAATGATTTGTTCTTTGGTCAATTCGTATAAATCTGCATAATTTGTAATCAATCCTTCTTTCACTAGCAATGCTACGGTTTCTCCGCCCAAACCATCAATATCCATGGCTTTGCGCGAAATAAAATGCTGAATTCGTCCAACAATTTGTGGCGTACAACCTGTGGCATTTGGACAATAATGCTGCGCTTCTCCTTCCTTTCGTTCCAACGGTGTGTTGCATTCCGGACAATGTGTAGCGTACACGGTTTCGGTAGAATCTGCTGGACGCAAATCGAAATTGACACCGACAATTTTTGGAATGATTTCACCTCCTTTTTCGACAAAAACGGTATCGCGTTCTCGAATATCTAGTTTTGCAATTTGATCGGCATTGTGTAAAGAAGCACGTTTTACCGTAGTTCCTGCAAGTAATACAGGTTCTAAATTTGCTACAGGCGTAATTGCGCCCGTACGTCCAACTTGATACGTAATTTCATTTAAAATGGTAGTGGCTTGTTCGGCTTTAAACTTATACGCCATTGCCCAACGCGGTGCTTTGGACGTGTACCCCAATTCATCTTGGTATTGCAGATTGTTTACCTTAATCACCACTCCATCAATTTCATATTCCAATTCGTGACGGTGATTTTCCCAATGATTGACAAATTCTAGGATTTCATCCACGCTTTTGGCAACTTTGGCTACACTTGGCACTTTAAATCCCCATTCGCGAGCTTTTTGTAAGCTTTCAAACTGTGTAGCAATTGGCAGTTTTTCGCCTTTTAAGCTGTATAATAAACATTCCAACGGACGTTTTGCCACTTCGCTACTGTCTTGTAATTTTAAACTTCCAGAAGCTGTATTTCGCGGATTCATGTACGGTTCTTCACCATTGGCAACACGTTCTTCGTTCATTTTTTTAAATCCGTCAAGCGGAAGAATAATCTCGCCACGAATATCAAACTTTGGCGGATAATCGCCTTTCAATCGCAACGGAACGGTGTTGATGGTTTTGATATTATTGGTAACCTCATCACCTTGAAAACCGTCGCCACGCGTCACTGCACGCACTAACACACCATTTTCATAGGTCAAATTCATAGAAGCGCCGTCATACTTCAACTCGCACGTATATTCTACCGTTTCTACGCCTAGAATCTTATGAATACGCTTTTCCCAATCGAGCAAATCTTCTTTCGAATACGAATTGTCCAACGAATACATGCGATACTCGTGTGTAACCGTGTTAAAATTTTTCGTGATTTGTCCACCAACGCGCAAGGTTGGCGAATTTGGGTCGTAAAATTCGGGATGTTTGGCTTCTAATTCCTGTAATTCTTTGAGTTTCATATCAAACTCATAGTCGGAAATCGTAGCGTTATCTAAAATGTAATAATTGTAATTGTGTTCGCGTAGTTCATCGCGCAAAGCGTTCAATTTCTCTTGAATGTTGCTCATGAAGTATAAGTGTTATAGAGGTCTCATAACAAATATAGCAAACTATACAATGGTTTCAATATGATTTTTGAAATTATCCCGTAACGGTAGCTTTTCGTTTGGTATAACCATAATACATGATGTACGCATAGCATACGATTGGTAGCAAAAACGCAATCTTGAACCCTGAAACATCAATTAAATTTCCAAAAATAAACGGAATCACAGCACCACCCACAATTGCCATACACAACAATCCAGAAGCCTGTGCTTTAAGTTCTCCTAAACCTTCCAAACTCAACGTGAAAATGGTTGGGAACATTATAGAATTGAACAATCCAACAGCTATCATTGACCACATAGAAATTAACCCTACAGTTGAGATTGATATTGCAACCATTGTTATTGCCAAAATAGCAAAGATGCTTAGTACTTTTGCAGGTGAAATGATTTTTGTTAAATATGCACCTACAAAGCGACCAATCATCGCACCGCCCCAATAAAACGTGATAAATATACCGAGTAGTGATTTTGGATCGGAATCGGAAAAAGTCTTATTAAAAATACTTGCAATTGTATTAGCAATACTCATCATCGTATCATTCGCAGCAACAATAGCTCCTAAATTCATACTTTCAAAATAATTTACTAAAAAACTACTTCCAATCGCTACTTCTGCTCCTACATAAACAAAAATACCCAAGGCTCCGAGTAACATTTTTTTATTTTTCAATAAGGAAAAATAACCGCCTTTTGGACTATTTTGTACAACTGTTGGCAATTTAACAAAAGTAAATATCAGTGCGAGTAGTCCGATAAATGCTGCAATAAAGAAAAATGGAATTTGAACAGTTTCAGCTTCTGCCGCATAATAGTTTACTTTTTCTACCTCAGATAATGCTTCAATTTCTTTTGAACTTTTAACTGAATCACTCAATAAAAATAAAGCCCCGACAATTGGTGCAATTGTGGTTCCTAAAGAGTTGAACGCTTGCGATAAATTTAAACGACTTGATGCTCCATCTTCTGAACCTAATAGAGCAACATACGGATTTGCCGCTACTTGCAATACAGTAATTCCACTTGCTAGTGTAAAATATCCAACCATAAACACGACAAAACTTCGATATTCTGATGCTGGATAAAAAAACAAACAACCAATAGCCATAATTACCAAACCTATTACAATTCCTTTTTTGTAACCAACACGTGTTAGTAACCAACCTGCTGGCAACGATACCACAAAAAAGGCAATAAAGAATGCTGATTGCACTAAAATAGTTCGCCCATAAGACATTTCAAATACATCTTTGATTCGAGGTACTAGGCTATCTACTAGAATTGTAATAAATCCCCAAAGGAAAAATAACGTAGTTAAAAATATAAAAGCACTTTTGTATGATTTGTTGGTGGTCATTTTTTTGGTTTTTGTTGTTTGTTATTTTGGTTGCTGGTTGTTGGATCTTGGCTCTTGGCTCTTGGCTCTTGGCTCTTAAAAATATGTTTTTTGTTTTTTGTTTTTCGTCGATTTGTTTACACTGAGCCTGTCGAAGTGTTGTTGGTTGTTGGTTGTTGGGTTTTGGGTTTTGGGTTTTGGTCAAAAGTCCTTTTTTATTTTACATTTCGCGTTTTACCTTTTAAATTTTGTTGTTTCTTATTCGCTGTGTCTTTTTGTTGATTCGTCTATTTGTCACTCTTAACTCTTAACTCATAACTCATAACTTTTTAACTTGGTTGTTAGTGAAAAAATAAATAAGAGAAAAGCTCTATTCCCTAATTCCCTTTCGCATAAAAATCTGACTTATGATTGACATTTTCACCATCTTGATTAGTGGTGTAATTGAACCATTCGTGAATACAATACGCGCCTGTTTCTCCTTTTTTGTTCACGGCAATATACCCGACTTGGAAATCCTTGTAATTTGGACTTTTTTGTATGACGCGTTTTACCGCTTCTTCACAGGCTTCTTGTGGCGATTTTCCTTGTCGCATCAACTCTACTATCAAAAAGCTTCCGACGGTTTTTAACACTTCTTCGCCCATTCCTGTTGCCGTCGCTCCTCCTACTTCATTGTCTACAAACAATCCTGAACCAATAATTGCCGAATCGCCTACTCTGCCTTGCATTTTATAGGACAATCCGCTTGTGGTACACGCGCCTGAAATATCTCCGTTTTTATCAATCGCTAACATGCCTATCGTATCGTGATTTTCTACGTTGATAATCGGTTTGTATTCTGACTTTACCTTCCAGTCTTCCCAAGCCTTTTTAGATGCTTCTGTCAATAGATTTTCAGGTGTAAAACCACTTTCTATCGCAAATTGCTTCGCGCCGTTTCCTGCTAATAGTACATGTGGTGTATCTTCCATCACTTTTCGCGCTACCGAAATTGGATGTTTGATGTTTTCAATACATACCACTGCACCATAATCGCCGTCTTTATTCATAATGCACGCATCTAGCGTTACATTTCCGTCTCTGTCTGGCAAACCACCTTTTCCAACCGATTGATTTTTTTCATCAGCTTCTTCCACCATCACACCTTGCTCTACCGCATCTAAGGCAGATTTCCCTGCTTGCAACACTTCCCAAGCCTTTGCGGTTGCATTTGGCACATTCCACGTTGCAATGACCATAGGCGTACTCGGTTTTACATCTGAGGTAAACTTTGTTGCCGCAGCTTTTTCTTTGTTTTTTTTACCATCCGCACAAGCGGTCAAAGCAGCACCTACTGTAAGTCCTAAGCCTGTTAAAGCAGCATTTTGAATAAACTTTCTTCGTTTCATGTTGTGTATTGTTAACGACTGCTTTTCAAATATTTCAAATTAACTGAATAATCTGAAAAACCGTCAATCGTATTTTTACTTCTTTTGATACTATTTAATTTCAATTTCGTCGTTAAGGTTTTTAAACGTAATTACTCCATTCCAAAAGGCATAGTCATTCCAAGAAATGTATGTCCTATTTTACGGTTTCAAATTAAAATAATAATTTGAAAAAGTTGTTCGTTGTCACGACTTTTATTTTAAAAACTCATTAGCAACGAATGCCTACAAAAAACTATGCAAAAAATTTTCAATATATTTGAGTTCCTATTTATAATTAAAATACAAAATCATGCTTACACCTAGAAAATTAAGCACTATCAACCCTGAAGTTGTTTTAATTTTTGGAGAATTACAACCTGCAATACCTAATTCGTATTATCATATTAAGACGAATGCAATTCATCAACAACACCATCCTGGATATCCAGAAATTACCCTTGCTATTCCAGATACCATCGCCACTCCAGTATTGGCTTCCCAAGATAAAACCGTTCGTGCCAAAGACTTTACAGATAATATTGCTTGTTTAAAAAACAGGGTTTTTGAAGCATACCCATTGCTTCCTGAAGAAGTAATTACAAACGACGGCGTATCATACTTGCAAGAAGCTTTTGAAAATTATGCGGCTGGCACGCTTGTGTATTTCTGTGAGACCAATAGAGCGCATTTATATTTTATTCTAAAAAACCTGTACATTGATGAACAGGAAAATATACAATTACGCAACACAAATACTGTAATCAAAGAAGATTTTTCTAATACAGTCGTGCCCACAAATGTACTTTCTATCGATATAAAAAGTACCGCAATAACGATGGGCAAGGGAATCGCTTCAAGTATGTTAAGTACTCTTGGCGGCGTAGTTGTAGATATTATTATGGATGAATTGTTCCCTGAACAGGTTCCTGATTATTTTGACGAAGTATATGCAAAGATTACTAAAATTGTAAAGCAAGAAATTGAAAAAAGTAAAATCGATTCTATTGAAGGATCTTTAAATAATTTAATCTCTAAAATACGCAACGAATATAAGCCAGCATTGGATGCGCGAAATTTAGATAATGAAAAAGACCGACAGTTTTTATTTGGCCTTTTACAAAAATACGATCAAACATTTCTTTCAGGAACAGGCGGCATGCTTGGTTTTCTCCAATTAAAAGATCACATGCAAGCAGGGTTTACAACCTTTATGCTAGGCGCTTCCATACAATTGAGTCTGATACAAGAAATGGCAAGAGTAGATCCTTTAAATAGGGCTGCTGATGGTTCATGGAACGCTCCTGAAATGTCCAGCTATGGAAAATCAAAAACGGGAACGCTTGCGCGAACAGCAAAAGAATTCATAGCACATGCAAAAAAAGCATACAACGCTGTCCTCAAGGCAAGAAAAGAAGCCATAAAAGCACAAAAATACCAAATCACCAGAAGCTATGTAGTGGGACAAACACTTGCCACCACTACAAACTATTATGTTCGTGTCACTGATGGCGGTGTACCCGCTGGATTATCGAAAGAAATTGGAAAAGATGATAAAAATGGTAAGAATGGAAAGTATGACCATTTTATTGACAATGATTTGGAAAAATTTAGAGAGCAGAAAGTGAATGAATTTATCAAGGAAATCAAACGACCAGAAGAAATCATAGAAAGTTGGGAGAAACTTATGGAAACTCCTGTGAAATCTGCGTGATGTAATTTGATGCTATCCTGAACTACTTGAAAGTATTTTTCAATAAATTCATCTTGATGCTGCTCGATGTGTCGTGTTATTTGATTTCAATTTCGTCCACAAATAGCCACGAGCGACCATCATGTTGATACCCTAAATGCCATTCAGGCAACACGCCGAGTTTTTTAGCGACAATTTTCACATAACGCGCACTGTACCCTTTCATGTCAAATGTTATATTTTTAATATGCGCGCCTTCTTTCGGTTCAGTTGTATCGAATGTTTGTTTCGGTAAGGATTTGTAAAAACGATTTGGATTGTCGCTCACATAACATTCTACTTCGGTTGGCAGGAAAATCCAGCTTTTCTGGTCTTCCAAAAAGTTCACTTGAATCGTGTTGATTGGCTTTACTTTGCCCAAATCGACCGTCGCAATCACGTCCGTGTCAAAATAGCCTTGCCAAGTTCCTGTGCGGAAGTCTTCCGTTCCTAAAATACCGTCAATCAGCGCGTTGTTTCCGCCTGCATTGTATTGATTGGCGTATTCCGTGTCTAGCTTTATTTTTAAATTCGGATTGATTTTAAAGAATTCTGTTGTGATCTTTGGACTTTCATTACCATAACCATCTGTAGCATACACTGTTAATTTACAAGCATCTGATATTTTAATAGACTTCTCAAACATTTTGAATTCTGAATCGTTAATACTGTAAAATATTTCTGCTGGAGTGTTAGGCATTGAAAGCGTTACTTCCGTTTCTCCTTTAAAGGCAATATCGCCTTTCGCAATAAATGGTGGCGGCACAATTTTATGATCTTTAATTTCTGTGACAGGAATATCCGCATCTTTTGTTCCCCAATCGCTTGGAGTATTTGTCATTTCAAAAACCAAACTTCCACCGTTCATAATCGCTTCATGCGTAATGAATGTTTTGGTATAATTTTTTCCGTTCAGTTTCGCCGATTTGATATACATGTTCTCTTTCGAGAGATTTTTCGCTGCAATGGTAAACGTCTTGCCATTTTCCAAATTGATAGTTGCTTTGTCAAACAACGGCGTTCCAATGATGTATTCGTTGCTTCCTGGCGTCACCGAGTAAAATCCTAAACTGCTCAATACATACCACGCGCTCATCTGTCCACAATCTTCATTTCCCGAAACGCCATCAGGTTCGTTTTTGTAAAGTGTGGTTAATATTTGATGTACATATTCCTGTGTTTTTGCAGGTTTGTTGATGAAATTGTACAAATAGGCCATGTGGTGACTCGGCTCATTACCATGCGCATATTGCCCAATCAATCCGGTAATATCTGCCTGATTACGCCCTGAAGTTTCCTGCTTTGCGGTGAATAATTTGTCCAATTGCGCTTCCAACTTGTCTTTCCCACCTAACAAATCTATAAAGCCTGAAACATCTTGCGGCACATAAAAACTATACTGCCACGAATTCGCTTCCGTATAGTTAAAATTCACTTCGTACGGATCAAACGGTGAAAACCATGTGTTGCGAAAACGTCCACGCATGAATTGTGTTTCAGGGTCAAATACGTTTTTATAATACTGTGCGCGTTTGATGTAGGTTTCGTAATCGTCTGTTTTTCCCATCGCTTTTGCCATTTGTGCAATCGTCCAATCGTCGTAGGCATATTCCAAAGTTTTGGAAACCGATTCTGATTCTTTCTCTACCGGAATAAAACCTAAGGCTTTGTAATCTTTCAAACCTAATTTATCACGCGTAGCACTGTGTTTCATCGCTTCAAAGGCTTTTTCCACATCATACTCGCGAATGCCTTTTAAATACGCATCTGCAATCACAGGAACAGCGTGATAGCCAATCATACAACCTGTGTAGTTGGCTGATAAATCCCAAATCGGCATGATGCCACCCGATTCGTATTTTTTGATAAAGGTTTTGATAAAATCGTTCGTGCGTTCTTGCTCAATAATCGTGTACAACGGATGTGCTGCGCGATACGTGTCCCACAAGGAAAAAACCGTGTAATGTGTATGCTCTTTTGATTCGTGAATTTCCAAATCCATATCGCGATAACGTCCGTCCACATCTTGATAGAGATTTGGCGCAATCATTGTGTGGTATAATGCGGTATAAAAATTCGTTTTATAATCTGCATCATCACTTTCAATTACAATCTTTTCTAGCTGTTGTTCCCACGCATCTTGTGCTATCTTTTTAACTTCTTCAAACGACTTCTGCCCTATTTCTTGCTCTAAATTTTTCTTCGCGCCTTCCACATCTACGGCAGAGATACCAATTTTTATATAAACAGGTTCGTTGTTTGGATTATCAATTTCCAATCCTGCAATCGTTTGGGCTTCATTTTGTGTCAGTGTATTGTTTTTTAGCGGATGCGAAAATTTGATATGGTAAAACAACTTCTGATTCGTTGCCCAAGCTTCAGAATGACGATGTCCTGAGATTTCTGTCGCAGAAATAACATTGATTTCACCCGATAATAATTTATCTCGATGTTCCAAATCGAGCATCACGACTTGATTTTCTGCCGAAGGAAATGTGTATTTGTGCATGCCGCTTCGTTCAGAAACCGTCAATTCCACATCAATATTGGTGCTGTCTAAATGTACTTTGTAATAACCCGCTTCCGCAATTTCATTATCATGAGAAAAATGCGCGCGATAGCCTTTTTCCCCATTTGAACCATTATTAAAATTCACTTCATTGGTAGGCATCAATAAAATATCACCATAGTCTGAAACGCCAGTTCCGCTTAAATGCGTATGCGAAAAACCGTAGATATATTCGTCTGAATAATGATAACCCGAACAGCCATCCCAACCGTCTAAACGTGTGTCTGGACTGAGTTGCATCATCCCGAAAGGCATGGTGGCGCCAGGATAGGTATGTCCGTGTCCGCCCGTTCCGATAAACGGATTTATGTAGTTGATAAGTGCCGTATCTTTTTGTGCGATTGGTATTTTTTCATCATTCTTACAGCTAAAAAGTAGCAAAATGACAATAAAAAGGGCGTTGTGTTGAAGTTTCATTAAATAGATTCCTAAATTTATGGCAACTAATATACTAAAATGAGAAGTACTTTTTTTTTCAAAATCATAATTTTCCTTTGTCTAATCAGTTGCTCAAAACCTCAACCACCCGTGAGACCGCATATTATCCCAATTCCGAACGAATTTTCAATGAATGAAGGTGTTTTTGTGTTGGATAACAAGGTTTCGCTTCACGCAGACGAAGATTTGGTCGCTGTGGCGGAATTTTTCAACAAATATCTCAAAGAAAAATTAGGCTACAGCCTGAAACTACGCGACAAATCAAGTACAAAAACAATTAATTTTATACGTGATACACAAATTGAAAACGACGAAGGCTATGAATTGATTATTGATTCGTCTTCCATCACTATCAAAGCGAAAACCAAGAAAGGTGCTTTTTATGCATTTCAGACCTTGCGACAGTTTTTTCCGCCTTCTATGGAGAACAGCATGTTATTGAATTCTGAAATTTCGTTACAGAATGCTGTTATTAA
Source organism: Kordia periserrulae (assembly GCF_003054265.1). Taxonomy (GTDB): domain Bacteria; phylum Bacteroidota; class Bacteroidia; order Flavobacteriales; family Flavobacteriaceae; genus Kordia; species Kordia periserrulae. Next base: position 91,145 of record NZ_QBKT01000008.1, read on the forward strand.
AGATGCGCCTCGTTTTGTGTATCGCGGCATGCACTTGGATGTATCACGCCATTTCTTTTCGGTAGCTTTTATCAAAAAGTATATTGATTTGCTTTCGCAGCTGAAGATGAATACGTTTCATTGGCATTTGACCGACGACCAAGGTTGGCGTATTGAAATCAAGAAATATCCAAAACTACAAGAAGTTGCGGCGTTTCGCGAGGAAACGTTGATTGGGCATTACAACGATTTTCCACAACAATTTGACGGCAAAAAATATGGCGGATTCTATACACAGGAAGAAGTCAAAGATATTGTACAATACGCAGCTGAACGTTATATTACAGTCATTCCCGAAATTGAAATGCCCGGACATGCACAAGCGGCAATTGCGGCGTATCCGGAATTGGGTTGTACCCGCAAAAACATCAATGTTGCCACAAAATGGGGCGTTTTTGAGGACATTTATTGTCCAACCGAAGAAACGTTTACATTTTTAGAAAATGTGTTGGATGAAGTGATGCCATTATTTCCTGGAAAATACATTCATATTGGCGGTGATGAAGCACCGAAAACTCGATGGAAAGCTTGTGAGCATTGTCAAGAACTCATCCAAAAAGAAAATCTTGAAGACGAACATGGTTTGCAGAGTTATTTTATTGCGCGTATGGAGAAATACATCAACAGTAAGGGTAAAGAAATTATAGGTTGGGATGAAATTTTGGAAGGCGGATTGGCGCCCAATGCTACCGTGATGTCGTGGCGCGGCGTTAACGGTGCGGTAGAAGCGGCAAAGTCAGGACATAACGTGATTTTGACACCAACTTCGCATTGCTATTTTGATTATTATCAATCGGATAACGCTAACGAACCTCTGGCGATTGGTGGTTATTTGCCGTTGGAAAAAGTGTATAGTTTCAACCCGATTCCGAAAGAATTAACCAAAGCACAAGAAAAATATGTACTAGGCGCGCAAGGAAATGTGTGGACGGAATATATTACTTCGCCTGAACATGTAGAATATATGGCGTTTCCGAGAGCGATTGCGATGGCAGAAGTCACGTGGTCAAATCCGTTTAAACGAGATTATCAGGATTTTGCGTACCGTTTGTCGCACTTTCACAAGCGTTTGGACGCGCAAAACGTAAATTATGCCAATCATTTGTATGAGATTGAAGGAGAAATTGTGAAAAAAGACCAGCAAATGGTGTTTGATTTGCAAACCATCATTCGCGATAAAACCATTCGTTACACTACTGATGAAACGTCGCCAATAATAAGTTCATCCATCTATACACAACCAATTCCTATTGAAAAATCTACCATTTTAAAAGCTGCAGTGTTTGATGAAAAAGAAAAGTTAGGACGTGATTTTACGTTGACATTTAACAGTCATAAAGCTGTAGGTGCTACGATTTCACTTCAACCAAAACCAAGTAAAGCTTACGCTGGAAGTGGAAAAGAAGGATTAATTAACGGAATTTCGGGAAGTGACACACGCTATGGCGACAAAGAATGGTTGGGCTTTTTGGGAAAAGACGTCACGATTATTATTGAATTTGACAACCCAACAGAAATCAACACGATTTCTACACGTTTTTACAACGCCAATGGACAGTGGATTTATGCACCAAAAGAAATCGGGATTAGCTATGTAAATGCAGAAGATGACAGAACGCTGCATCAAATCAATCAACTTCAACAAAAAGACAGCACATTGATTCCGCATACGTTTCAACTAAACGGCATCACAACAAAATATATTGAAATTTTTATTCCAAACTACGGAACCATTCCCGAAGGCAGACAAGGTGCTGGAAATAAAGCATGGACGTTTTTGGATGAGATTATTGTTCGATAGTTGCTGTGTGTTTGTTTTTTGTTTTTTGTCGATTTATTAATTTGTCAATTCGTCCTGAATCCTGACTCCTGATTCTAGGCTCTTGAATCTTACATTAAATATTGCATTCGGGTTCACAATTGGACATTTGTTTAGTCCATAACGAACTTAAATCCTGCTGAGATAATGTTTGCGGAAAGTCCATCGCTTCGTGTGTAATGATTGTAACGAACATCTAGCGTTTTTAATCCGAAATTAAAGAGTTTTAGTTTTGTAAAAATGTCGTAATATTTGAATCCTAGTCCGTATTGATGACTGTCAAATTTTGACAAATCGTAATCGGAAGTGTAAAATTCCGACGTAGAGAGATGCGTTTCAAAAGGCGCAAAGTAATCGGCTGCTGTTTGCGTGTAGTATCGGTATGTTGGATAAAGTGTAAATTTTCCTGCCGATAATTTTATTGGAATTTCGATACTTGCCGTATGCGCATTGATTCCCCAATCGTCAAAGTAATAACGATAATAAGTTCGCAGTGATACGCTTTCATTTATGTAGTAATTGAATCGTGCACCAAAAGGTATTTTGAAACGTGTGTCAGGCAATTTTTCAACATCGTCCGCTAGTTGGAAGTTTTGCACAAAGAAATCATTCACATCTGCAAAGTAAACGCGTTGATGTGGTGTAGATAACAATCCATCTTGTTGTACCAAATCTAGAAATAATGAAGCTTGTGTATTTTTGCTCAGAATTTGCGAAAAACTAAGCGATAGTGAGTATGTGTTTCTTCCCTCATCTTGAAATTCCGTAAATGAATTTGAATACGTTCCCGTTCCCACAATGTCAGGTCTGGAAAAACCTTCTCGGAATTCTATAGGATATTGCGGATTCCATGTGTCGAGATAGACATTGGCTTTTATGGCTAATTCTGTGTTTTTTTGATTGAAAAGTCGCGTGTAACTTCCTCCAAAACCAAGAGAAAAGTAATCATATTCTGAAGCCACATTGAGATGTCCGCTCCAAATGGTGTTTCGATCATCGGAAGAATGCGCATAGTTGATATTGAGGTTTGCCCAAGTATCACTTTGAGAAGCACCAGAAGACGCTTGAAACGCATCAGCAGGATTGTCACTGTCAAAAGGATCAATATTACTGGAAGACGCGGATGTATAGGCAGAAATTCCAGCATCTACCGTCAAAACATCGTCATCATTTAGCGGCACTGCTACTACAAATGTCGGTGTAATGTCTGTGAGTTCTTCTGTTCCTGTTCCGCCCGTAACTGCAGCATGGGTACCATCTTGCGCATAGTAACTCATGAGAAAGTCTACTTCGGTCGTTTCTAATACTCGTTTTTTGTACGATATGGTGTCGTTTTGTATTTCTTGTGCTTGCGATACTGTAACGCCCAACACTAACCATACGAGATATGCTACTCTATTTTTCATTTGGTTCAATTCGTAGTTGATGTGATTTTTTGAGAAGATGGATTAATTGCATCCACAACCGCCGCCTGTTTTTCCACCATTAGCGCCCGAAGCTGCTTCGCGATATACTTGAAAGTTTGTTTCGAATCGTTCAATTGAGTTTGCCGATAATTTCATATCAGGATCGTTCAGGTTTACTTTTTCGAATTCTTTGACTGCGACACAGGAAGTTAGCGAAGCAATACAGCATCCGAGGAGGATTATGTTTTTATAGTTCATATTGTATTAGTTTTTTACTGTATTTTGAATGGTTATATTTTTTGAATGTGCGATGTTTCCTTTGTCATCTACAATAATGCATTCAATGCCTTTGAGTTGACTTATAAAGTCTAAACCAACATCTTTTCCCATGACAAATATCGAAGTGGCTAACGCGTCTGCCAATTCTGCGCTGGGCGCAAATACACTTACACTGACGATTCCGCTACTGGGATATCCTGTGCGAGGATCAATAATGTGTGAATATCGTTTTCCGTTTAAGAGGATGAATTTTTCATAGTTTCCAGATGTTACGACCGCTTTTTCCGAAATGGGCAGCAATGCAAATACCTTGTTTTTGTTCATCGGATTCGTGATTCCAACTTTCCAATCGTCACCATTGGTTTGAGTTCCCCACGTATTCATATCGCCTGAAGCATTGATGATTCCGGCTTTGACTCCTTTTGCTTTGAGTAATTGCTTTGCTTTGTCTGCCGCATAGCCTTTTCCGATAGCGCCAAAGCCAATTTTCATTCCTTTTAGTTTTAGAAAAACAGTTTGTGCTTCTTTATTTAGTATGATATTTTGATAGCCTACTTTTGCTACAGATGCTTTAATGGCTGCTGCTTCGGGCATTTCGGTTACGCTTCCATCAAATTTCCAAATACGATCCATAGATGCGTAACTGATGTCAAAAGCGCCATCGGTTACTTTTGAGATATGCAGGGCACGTTCTATCAAATCGTAGAGTTCTTTTGCAACTTTTACAGGCTTTATTCCTGCATTTTTGTTGATGTTGGACGTTTGTGAATGTTCATCCCAAGAAGAGATGAGTTTTTCAATCCGAGTGATTTCCGCCACAGCGAGATCAATATACGTTTCTGCTTCCGCTTTATTTTTTGCCACCACCGTAATGTCAAAACGTGAACCCATTAATTTGAGTGTTCGCTTGTGTGTTTCTTGTGCGTTTACCACAACTGCGAATACGGTAAATATGATGGCAAATAAGTGTTTCACTATGTTCTATTTAGTTTTTTTCAAAAGATTGCAACAATTCGATATACGCTTTTGGTGTTGTATTTTTATAGCCTGTTTTTCCTACTACTGTTCCTTTTTCATCTAGCAAAACGACCAAAGGAAAATATCCGTTTGAGTTATACGTAGCTGCCAATTGATTGTTTTGTTCTTGTTGTGCTTGAGATAATTTATTTTTCTTCCTTTTGGGGAAATCTGCACGCACCAATATGTAATTGTCTGCAGCAAATGTTTTAAATGCTTCCGATTGAAAAATCGATTTTTCCAACTTGATACACGGCGCACACCAATCAGAACCTGAAAAAACTAAGAGAATGTTTTTGTGTTCGTTACTTGCTTGCGCTTGGGCTTCTTTAAAGTTGGTGTTCCATTCTTGTGCGTTTACTGTTACGCTAATCGCGAAGAATGCTATTGTAAGTACTAGAATTTTTCTCATATATAAATGTATGCTTATTTACATAGTTAGAACGCAATTGTTTCCTTGAAATTACATTGATATTTATCAACTTTCGCAAGCTACTTTTGATGAGCTACGCTATTAGAAATTTTGAGCAATCCTTGATGATTTTTGATAAAAATATTTCTTCTATGTGTCGTGATTAATTGTTCTTCTTTAAAGTCTTTTAGCATTCGAACAAGCGATTCTTTTGCCGTTCCTACCATGCTTGCCAAATCGTCTCTACTCATGTTTATGGCGGTTTCTTCGACGCCTTCTTCTTTAAATTTACTTTCCAGAATTAATAAGTTCAACGCTGCACGTTCTCTAACCGTATGTTTTGCCAATAGTTTTGTAGCGTTGATAAACACGCCAAATTCGTGACTTAAACTTCGCAACAAACGCTGTGATAATTCGTGAGAGACTTCTATAGCTGCTAAAAAGTCTTCTTTCGGAATGAATTCTAGTTCACAATCTACCAAAGCCATGGCAGCATCTGCGTATAATTCTTCACTCAACAACGCGTGATACCCAAGATATTCCCGTTCTTTACAGAGATAAAAAATATGCTGTGTTCCAAAATTGGTGGTTGTCAGCTTTTTTACCTTTCCTTTTTTTACCCGATAGATTCCTTCGGGCAAGTTTCCTTCCTCAAAAATAAATTCACCTGCTTTAAAGGCTAGTTTTTTTCGCCGAGCATTGATGATAGCCAATACGTTTTCAGGAAGATGACTCAACAATTCTTCGTTATTGAATTTGTAGGTTGTGTATGGAAATAGATTCGGATCCATAATGAGTTTTCTTTTAGAATTATTCGCCCATGAGATTAAAAGCGCCTTTGGTTAAAAACTGAGTTCCTGCATCAAAACGTGCTGCATTTTTGATAATGGTATGCGTACTGTAACGCGCTCCGACGTCTATTTTTTGCTGTGCGAAGTGATATGTATTTCCTTCTTTCTTTAACAATAACAACACATACGCCATATCATCAATCGTTACAATGGCTTCATTGGGCAATGCCAAAGCCGTAAAAGTGTCCGTGATAATGTCTGCTTCCACAAACATGCCTGTTAAAAAATGATATTCAGCTTCGTCTTCAATATGTCCGTGAACTTTAATGGTTCTGTTGGGTTCAATGGAAGTGCCTACCAAATGTACGTTTGCCTGAAATGTTTCCGAAGTTGTTTCCGAGATTGAAAATTCAATCAGTTGCTCCTTTTTTACTTTTAAAATGTCTTTCTCAAATACCGAAAGTTCTAGGTGAATGTGGCTGTTGTCGATGATTTCTACAATAGGATTTGCAGGAGAAATGTAGGCGCCTTTCGTCACGTTTACTTTGGTGATGCTTCCAGAAATGGGCGCATAAATGGGCGCACTTGAAGTAATGATTCCTTTTTCGACCGCACTTGGAGAAATATTCAATATTTTCAATTGCGCGCGCAATCCGTTATAGGTTGCAACCGCCGTTTTGTAATCGCTTTCCGCTTTTAAGAAACTTTTTTGCGAGGTTATATTTTCTCTAAGCATGGTTTGTTGTCGCTCGTATTCTGCTTTCAAAAAAGTGAGTCGCTCATGTATTTCTGAATATGCTTGCTGTAAGCTGACAAATTCAGGATTTTCAATGGTTACTAATAACTGTCCTTTTTTAATGACATCACCTTCCAAATACGGCAACTTTTTTATGTAACCGCCCATCGTGGCATTGACAACCGCTTTGTTTTCTGGCGGAACGTCAATCATTCCACTTACGTGAATTTTGCTGGGGAACGATTGCTCTTGCAGCGAACCTAATTGCATGTTGTTTTGCTCAAATTGTATTTGTGTAATTTGAATCGTTTCTTCTGAATTTTCAGTTGATGGAACGACTGCGTTTTCATTTTCCTTCGTGCCACAGCTGTAAAACGAAAACAAAAGACCTAAAAGTGTGATTTTATATAATATACGTTGCATAACGTGGTGTTTAAAGAGTTAGATAATTAAGCGTAATAACGGTTTCATTGTACTGTGCGAGTTTGTCCAAATAATCCAATTTGACCTCGTAAGCACTTTCCAAACTTTGAATGTATTGGTAAAAGTCAATTTCCCCATTTTTGAAACTTCCGTTGGCAGTTTTGAGAATTTCGTCCGAAAGATTGGCGCCTTCTTGTTCAAAATAGGTCAGACTTTTTTCGAGTTGTGTCAATTGTAATTCCAAGGTTTTGTGTTTTGCTTTTAACTGCGTTTCGTATTCAATCGATTCTTCTTTGGCGATTTCTTCTGCAATACGAGCCGCTTTGATTTTGGCAGATTGTCCGCCAAACAACAAAGGAATTTTTAATCCGAATTGATAGCCGTACAAATTGTCGTTCAATTGTGGATTGGAACCTTGAAAGTACGTCACGGAAATATCTGGTAATAATTTTTGTTTCTCCAATTTTCGTGTGGCTTCTGACAACGAGACTTTTTGTTTGTAATAGGCAATTTCAGCAGTTTCCGTAATTGAAATCGACGTTCGCGGCACTTTTAGCAACGCAATTTTTTTAATGTATACACTGTCGTCTATTTGCACAAATTTCATCACGTTTTCATACGCTTGTTGTGCATTTTTCAAGGCTTCCGCATACGCGAGATGAATTCTTTTTTGCTTGGAAGCTGCTGTAATTTTCTCCAAATATTTGGTTTCGCCCAATTCAAAACGTCTTGCGGCAATTTTAGCAAAATCTGTGTACAGACTATCTAAAGTTTTATACAACGTTGCTTTTTCCTTCGCGATTTGATAACTGTAAAAACTAGCCGTTACATTTCGCGTCAATGCTTTTTCTTCTACTGAAAATTGACTTGATGTCAACGCTTGCTGTGCTTGTTGCACTTTCTTTTCTGAGAAATACACTGTTGGAAATAGAAAATCTTGTTGTACTCCAAACACACGCAACGGTTTGTTATTTGCCGCTAAATTGTTTTGATCTAAGGAATAATACACCAAGGTTTTATCAAATGAAAACGCTGTTTTTACATTGGTTTCTGCCTGTTGGATGGCTAATGAATTTGCTTTCAATCCTGCGTTGTTTTCTTTCGCCAAAAGAATTAAATCATTCAGCGTGACTTCTTTGGTTTCTTGACTAAAAACACTCATTGTACATAACAGTAATACAATACTGATTCCTTTTTTCGAGGTCATTTTTTTAGGTTTTGATTTGGTTGGAGAACGATGAAACATCGCATACAATACAGGCAATACAACCAATGTCAATAAGGTTGCCGTGACCAATCCGCCAATTACGACAGTTGCTAACGGACGTTGTACTTCCGCGCCTGCATTGGTTGAAATTGCCATTGGTAAAAACCCTAAGGCTGCTGCAGAAGCTGTCAATAAAACCGCTCGTAATCGGTCTTTTGTTCCTTGTTTTATCAATGATTCCATCGTGTCAAAGTCTTTATTTTTTAATTCTTTAAAATGTTCTATCAATACAATTCCGTTAAGAACGGCAATTCCGAAGAGCGCAATAAATCCTACTCCTGCCGAAATACTGAATGGCAAATCGCGCAGCCAAAGCAATAACACACCACCAACAGCCGCAAGCGGAATGGCAGAATAAATGAGTAAGGCTTCTTTTACCGATTTGAAAGCGAAATACAGCAGTACAAATATTAAAAGTAAGGCAATTGGAACGGCGATTAATAAGCGTGATTTGGCACTTTGTAAGTTTTCAAATTGTCCGCCATAGGTAATGGAATAGCCCACAGGCAGTTTGATATTGTCATTAATCAATTTTTGAATATCGTCTACCACCGATTGCAAATCGCGATTTCGCACGTTGATTCCCACTACGATTCGTCTGCGCGTATCATCACGAGATATTTTGGCAGCTCCTTTTTGGTAGCTAATTGTTGCCAATTCCCGCAAAGGTACTTTTCCGCCAGTAGGAACATCTATGTATAAGTTTTGAAGATTTTCAATGTCTTGACGTTTGTCTGCATCTAATCGAACGACTAAATCGAAGCGTTTTTCACCTTCAAAAACATTTCCAACCGTTTTTCCAGCAAATCCCATCGAAATCATTTCGTTTAAGTCTTGAACATTGAGTCCGAAACGCGCAATTTGTGCGCGATTGTATTTGACGTTCATTTCAGGCAAACCTGCAATTTTTTCCACAGAAATATCTGCCGCGCCTGGAACGTTTTGAATCAACTTGCCAATTTCATTTCCTTTTTTGGCTAAAATGTCCAAATCTTCCCCAAAAATCTTGATAGCAATATCGGCACGAACGCCTGTAATTAATTCGTTAAAGCGCATTTCAATAGGTTGTGTAAATTCTACTTCCATACCTGAAATTACTGCCAACGCTTCTTTGAATTTATCTGCCAATTCATCTTTAGAATCCGCAGATGTCCATTCACTTTTTGGTTTTAGCACAATGATGACATCGCTTTCCTCCATGGACATTGGATCGGTTGGCACTTCTGCCGCACCAATTCGCGTTACGACTTGTTTTACTTCTGGAAATTGTTTTAATAGGATGTTTTCAATTTTCGTCGTGATTTCAACCGTGTTTTTTAACGTCGTTCCTGTTTTCAGTACTGGTTGAATTACAAAATCTCCTTCATCAAGCGTTGGCACAAATTCGCCGCCCATGATGCTGTATAAATAGCCAGAAATCACCAATAAAATTACAGCGATTGCCAAGATGAGTTTTTTACTTCGCAACGCGAAATTGATGACAGGTTCGTATCGTTTGTGAATCCATTTCATTAAACGAACAGAAATATTTTTGTCTGTAGTTTTGGATGGTTTTAAAAATAAGGAAGCTACCACAGGAACATAGGTAAAACAGAAAATCATCGCGCCAATGAGCGCAAAACTGAACGTTAACGCCATTGGTTTGAACATTTTTCCTTCTACACCACTTAATGACAATATGGGAATAAAAACAATGAGAATGATGAGTTGCCCAAAAATGGCAGAGTTCATCATGGTGGAAGCACCTTTGAATGTGATTTTGTCTTTTAAGTCTTGTTGTGCTGTTTTTGATAAATTCTGAATTTCTTCTCGTTTTTGTGTAATCTGAAACGCAATGAATTCGACAATAATTACCGCGCCATCAATGATAATTCCGAAGTCAATCGCTCCTAAACTCATCAAATTGGCATCGACACCAAATATATACATCAGCGATAACGCAAAGAGCAAACACAGCGGAATGACAGATGCTACGACCAATCCTGAACGCAGATTTCCAAGAAGAAGAACCACGATAAAAATCACGATTAAACAACCTAGTAGCAGGTTTTCCGTAACGGTGAAAGTGGTTTTTGCAATCAGCTCGCTTCGGTCTAAAAACGCATTGATATAGACTCCTTCAGGAAGCGATTTGGCAATGGAAGCCACGCGTTCTTTTACAGCTTCTATTACTTTTTTGGAGTTGGCATCTTTCAGCATCATTACTTGTCCGAGTACCTTCTCGCCTTCGCCATTTCCTGTAATGGCGCCAAAACGCATCGCATTTCCGAAGCCCACATTTGCTACATCTTTTACATAAATTGGAATTCCTTCTTTGTTGGAAACGACCACATTTTTTATATCGTCCAACGTTTCTAGCAAACCCTCGCCACGAATAAAATATGCTTGATTTACTTTTTCGATGTATCCGCCGCCCGCCACACTATTGTTTTTTTCCAACGCGGTAAAAACTTCCTGCGCTGTAATATTCATCGCATTGAGTTTTTCGGTGTTGATAGCAACTTCGTATTGTTTTAAAAATCCGCCCCACGTATTTACCTCAACTACGCCAGGAATTCCTGAAAGTTGTCGTTTTACAATCCAGTCTTGAATGGTTCGTAATTCGCGTGCAGAGTATTTGTCTTTGTATGCCGGTTTTACATCGAGAATGTATTGATAAATTTCTCCCAAACCTGTGGTAATCGGTCCCATTTCGGGCGTTCCGAACCCTTTTGGAATTTTTTCAGAAGCTGATTTTATTTTTTCTGCAATGAGTTGACGTGGCAGATACGTTCCCATATCGTCATCAAAAACAATGGTTACGACTGAAAGTCCAAATTTTGAAACGGAGCGAATTTCTTTCACGCCTGGCAAGTTTGCCATTTCCAACTCCACAGGATAGGTGATAAATTGTTCAATATCTTGTGTAGATAGGTTTCGTGAAGTGGTGATGACTTGCACCTGATTGTTTGTAACATCAGGAACAGCTCCAATAGGTATTTGAGATAATGAATACAATCCAAAACCTATAATAAAGATTGTAAATAGAAGAACAACAAACTTGTTCTTTAAGCTAAAATTGATAATATGTGATAACATGTGTTCATAAAATAATCATAGTGAATATTCTTCAATGATTTTTGAAGAACTAAAAAATTAATAAAACCCTGATTACTTATGAAAGCCGCGGTGGCTGAAGGTGTTTTTGTGAGTGTAAGGAAGAATCACTTTGCAAGTAGTGAAATTGCACATCTCGCAATTCTGAAAAATCAATAGATTTTATCTGAATTTCAACTGATTGTAGTATAAATGCAGTCGCTCCTACTTGTAACGTTTGCTGAAAAGGTAATTTTTCATGCTTTTCACGTTCTTCTTGATGTTCTTGTTCGTGTTCTGTTTTTAAAACACCGTAATGCTTCGAGATAAATTCTAAAAGTGAATCACCATATTGTTCATTGTGATATTGTGCATGTTCAAAAAAATCACCAATCTGTAATACATCTTTCACGCTAAAGCCTACACTTTGCGAGAAGATTAGAAAAGAAAGCGATATGGTAATTATTTTCATCACCTAACAAATGTACATAAAAATACGCACACAAATGTAACTCATGTCACATAGACAATATTTTATACTGTTTCTACATAAGTGCCTTGGTGTTCCTTTTATATTTATTGTAACGTGTTTAGAATTTTTAGCATAAAATGCCTTTTTATGACAAATATCATTTTTTAAGAATTAATTTCTTTAGTGTAACCTAAGTAACTAAAAGAAAATGACTTAAAATTTATCTTTATCACATTCAAAATTAAAATCTAATCGATATGAACGTAGAACAAATTTATACAGGATGTATTGCGCATGCCGCTTATTATATAGAAAGTAATGGTGTTGCCGCAGTTTTTGACCCTTTACGAGAAGTACAACCGTACATTGATCGCGCTACAGAAGATAATGCTACAATTAAGTATGTTTTTGAAACGCATTTTCATGCAGATTTTGTGAGTGGTCATTTAGACTTACAGAAAAAAGCAGGCGCTGAAATTGTTTTTGGTCCTGGAGCCAAACCAGCATATGAAGCGATAACGGCTACGGACGGACAAGTTTTTGAAGTGGGCGATTATAAAGTAAAAGTGATTCACACGCCAGGTCATACTATGGAAAGTACCACGTATTTACTGATTGATGAAAACGGAAAAGAACACGGAATTATTACTGGAGACACCTTATTTATCGGTGATGTTGGTCGCCCAGATTTGGCACAACATGTCATTGCAGATTTGACAGAAGAGAAACTTGCAGGACATTTGTACGATTCGCTTCGAAACAAAATTTTGCCTTTGAGCGACGATTTAATCGTATATCCAAATCATGGAGCAGGTTCTGCTTGTGGTAAAAAGATGAGCAAGGAAACCACAGATACTTTGGGTAATCAAAAGAAAGTGAACTACGCGTTGCAAGACATGACGAAGGATGAATTTATCAAAGTTTTGTTAGACGGATTGACAACGCCTCCTGGCTATTTCCCTCAAAATGTATTGATGAATATCAAAGGCTATGAAAGTCTTGATACTATTATGGACAGAGCAAAACAAGCACTAACACCAAATGAATTTGAAGTCGTAGCCAATGAAACTGGCGCATTGCTGTTAGATACACGTGATGCGAGTGATTTTGCCAAAGGTTTTATTCCAAATAGCATTAATATTGGACTGGAAGGAAATTTTGCGCAATGGGTTGGTGAAATGATTCCAGATGTGAAACAAGAAATTTTACTCATCACTTATCCAGGAAAAGAGGAAGAAGCAATTACACGATTGTCCAGAGTGGGTTATGACTTCACAATTGGGTATTTAAAAGACGGATTTGATTCGTGGAAAAAGAACGGTAAAGAAGTGGATTCTTTACAACGAATTTCAGCTACCGACTTGGAACAGCAATATAAAAACAAAGACGTAAAAATATTTGACGTTCGTAAAAAGAGTGAATTTGATTCCGAGCATGTGATAGATGCGATTAATGTTCCGCTAAATGAAATTAATAAGCATTTGGCAGAATTTCCAAAAGATGAGCCTTTTATCATTCACTGTGCTGGTGGCTATAGAAGCATGATTGCGGCGTCTATTTTAAAACAACGCGGTTGGGATAATTTTGTTGATGTTGTGGGTGGTTTTAAAGAAATTGCCGAAACTTCTGTAGATACTTCCGAGTATGTGTGCCCAACAACCTTGTTGTAATATAACATAGTAAATTCGCTCGAAACTTTAAGATTTCGATAATTAAAAACACTAAAAACCGTTTCAAAATAGATTGATTCGGTTTTTTTATGTTTTCCAATTTACCTATTTCAAAAAAGAGTTAAAAATAGCTAGGAATTCTTGATTTTTATTTCTCCAAATGTAACCAATGTTACTGCCCAACTTCTCGATTCACAATACCTTGCAGGTGTAAAAAATTAGTACGATGAGAACAACTATTATAGTCCAAAATTTACGTTGTGGCGGTTGCGCCAATACGATAACTTCTAAATTGTCTACGATTGAAAATATCTCAGATATTACCGTCGATATTGAAAATGCAACGATTTCATTTACCGCAACAAACACAGAAAGTGCTTTAGAAGTAAAACAAAAATTAAAAGCGCTAGGCTATCCAAGCATTGAAGATGCCAATGGAATGTTATCAAAAGCCAAATCGCTAGTAAGTTGTGCTTCTGGTAAGCTACGATAGTGGCAAAAATTACATCACAAAAAACATCAGACTTAAAAAAGTCAACAAATATAAATCACTGAACATACTTCAAATGAAAAGAATCACACATATCATAACCATTGCTTTTTTAATTCAATTGTTGATGAGTTGTTCCGATACACAAAAACAGTTGTATTCGCATCAAACAACCATTGAAACAAAAATAGTGACATATACCAATGACAATCATCCAGGAAAAAAACTGATGGAAACACTTTGTTATGCATGTCACAATCCTACAGCTTCTCACGATGCAAGAATTGCGCCTCCAATGGTTGCTGTGAAGTCACATTATCTCGATGATAACATGACCAAACAAGAATTTGCTGCATCAATTTGGAATTTTGTCAAAAAACCTTCTAAAGAAAACACAAAAATGCGAGGTGCCGTAAGACGCTTTGGTGTCATGCCATATCAAGAATTTTCTAAAGAAGATATTGAACTTATTTCCAACTATATTTACGATTTTAAAATAGAAGAACCTGCATGGTTTAAAGAGCATATACAAGAAAAAGGACATGGAAAAATGAAGTATCGAAATGATGCGAATCAAGGATAATCAAAATGAAAAAAATAGGGCTTGTACTGCTTATTGGACTCTCAATTTTTACAGCAAAAGCGCAAGAACGAAAACTACATTTTAGCAGTTGGAATACGATTGATATTCATAAGAAACTAACGCAAAATTGGTCTGTTAATGCCGAATTTAACTTTAGACGTACCAATTTTTTAACCGATTGGGAACAATTTATCATCCGACCTTTTGTGCATTATACGTTTGGAAATGATTTGGATGTTGCGATTGGCTACAGTTACATAAAAAATTACAGTTATGCCGATTTTAGTGCGCCAATAGACGCTGTGGAAAACAATATTTTTCAACAACTTACCATCAAACATGCGTTTTCTAAGTTTTCGTTTGCGCACAGATTACGGTTTGAAGAACGTTTTCAACAAAAAATTGTCAAAACTGAAAACGATTCTTATTCCATTGACGGCATTCGCTACAGAAATCGCTTTCGGTATAAATTTCAAATTGCGATTCCTTTATACAAATTCAACACCAATCGTGTCCTAAGTTTGGTAGCGTATGACGAAGCGCATTTGGATTTTGGCAATCGCCTTCGACCTGAAAAATTAGATCAAAACTGGATGTTTTTAGGCGTCAGCTTTCGCGTAAATAACCATATAAAAATCCGAACAGGATATCATGATATTTATGCAAAAAGAACCGATTTCTTTATCAATAATCAAATTTGGGAAACTACCCTAACATACAAAATGTAATATGACAAAAATTAGAATCATGCTATTACTATTTATAGGAATAGCGACGCAATTACATGCACAACATCAGCATGAGGTGACTGAAGAACACAACGATGGACGTGGATTTAGAATCGCAGGAATTATTGGACATACGCTTATCAATACGGAAGGCGTGGACAATGTTTTTGTCCCTTCTTGGGGATTGGACTTTGAGTATTGGTTCAACCACAAGTGGGGAATTGGACTCCATAACGATATCGAAATAGAAACATTCATCATTCGAAATTCAGATAATGAAGAAATTGAACGTATAAATCCGTTGGTATTTACCATTGATGCGTTGTATCATTTTGGAAATGGTTTTGTGGTAACGGTTGGTCCTGGTGTTGAATTGGAAAAGCGAGAATCCTTTTACCTACTTCGCGTCGGAATTGAATATGAAAAAGACATCACACGCTCCATGTATCTTATGCCTAACTTATTTTTAGATCAGCGATTTGATGGTTACAACACCTGGAATATTGGCTTAGGTATTGGCTTTAAACTATAAAATAAACAAAAAAATACCCTGAAAATCAACTCGCATTTTTTGGATAGCGTTTTCCTATGTAACATAAGTTACAGTATTCTCAAAATTAATCTTATACATTTATTGAATTATTAAATAATTAAGAAAAATGGCATCACATTATCAAATTTTAATTATCGGAGGCGGAACTGCAGGAATCATGACCGCAGCGCAACTGGTGAAGAAAAACAAAAATTTAGAAATAGGCATTATAGAACCTTCTGATACTCATTACTATCAACCAGCGTGGACGCTTGTTGGTGGAGGAACGTACGATTACGACAAAACAGCACGCCCCATGTCGAGTCTGATTCCTAAAGGAGTCAAATGGATAAAAGATTATGCCACTTCTTTTGATGCTGATAACAATACTGTAAACACAAAATCTTCAGGTGCTGTTACCTATGACTATTTGGTTGTTGCTCCAGGATTGGTGATGGCACCAGAAATGATTGAGGGATTGCCAGAAGCTTTGGAAAAAGGCATTGTTTGCAGCAATTATACAGACCCAAAACACACATGGGAACAAATTAAAAACTTTAAAGGCGGTAATGCCGTATTTACACAACCTACAACGCCTATAAAATGTGGTGGTGCACCGCAAAAAATCGCATATTTAGCGGCAGATTATTTCAGAAAAAATAAACTTGCTGACAAAACCAACGTCATTTTTGCTACGCCTGGAAGTGTGATTTTTGGTGTAAAACCAATTAAGGAAACATTGATGAAAGTCATTCACAGATACGGAATTCACTTCAAACCGTTTTATGCGCCTTTTAAAATCGATTCGGATAAAAAAATCGTGTATTTTAGAAATACCGCTCCCGAAGAAAACAAATGTGTCATTATGGAAGATAATACGCTGGGAGAAAAATTAACTGGTGATACTGTGATAGAAATGCCTTTTGACATGCTGCATTTAGCACCTCCGCAAGCAGCGCCAAAATTTATCAAAGAATCGAATTTGGTAAACGATGCAGGCTGGTTAGATGTAGACCATCACACACTTCAACACCACAAATATGCAAATATATTTGGCTTAGGAGATGTAGCAGCATTGCCAACAGCCAAAACAGGAGCCGCCATTAGAAAGCAAGTGCCTGTAGTGGTTGATAATATAACCATGTTAATAAACCAACAAAAAATTGGTTCAAAATCGTATAATGGATATTCTTCGTGTCCTTTAGTAACTGGATATGGAAAAATGACCTTGGCGGAATTTGATTATGAAGGAAACTTTACGCCCGATCCTAAACTAAAACAAATGCTCATTTTTGATAGCAGTAAAGAGCATTGGAGATTGTGGATGTTAAAAAAATATGGTCTTCCCTACTTATATTGGAATAAAATGATGAAAGGAAAAGATGTATAACGCATCTTGACAAAACAATAGAAACTGTCGGAAGAAATTCAAAAGACGTCCTTCTAAACTTAATTAAAAATCTTATACAGATGATTCCCCAAAATCCAGTTTAGTTTGACGTTTTTCTTCTAAGACAGTTTCTTTTTTTAAGCACATACACTAATGAAAAAGACAAAAAGCGATTATGTATATGTTGGCGTACAAGTTTTGTTATTTGCGCTGTATATGATTCCTGTATCTGCACTTTCTTTTTCAAATCACATCATTCTTAGTGTCCTTGGAATGCTACTTCTCGTACTAGGAATTGTAATGGGTTTTATAAGCATGCTACAACTCAACACCAACCTCACTCCTTTTCCAACGCCTGTTTCTGGGAGCAAACTCATTGAAGTAGGATTTTACAAATACATCCGACATCCTATCTACACAAGTATTTTAATGGTTTTATTTGGCTATGGCATGCATGAAGCTTCAGGATATAAACTTTTGGTAACCTTAGCACTGTTGCTGCTATTTTTCTTTAAATCAACATACGAAGAACAAAAACTTTCCATCCGCTTTCCGAAATACGTTGACTATAAGAAACGTACAGGGAGATTTTTCCCAAAACTCTTTAGCAATTAACAACTTACACAAATAGTATATCTTCTCAACTGTTAAAAAATATTAAATTTTACAGTGTGTAACACAAGTGACAGTACAGCTTTAAATTATAGTTTAATTTTATACCATAATTTAAAATAATAAATAAAAACTATATTATGACTACTGAAAATGTAATACAAGAACAAGGTACTTCCATGTTACGAATAGGCGATATTGCTCCTGATTTTGAAGCGATAACTACAAAAGGAACGCTAAAAATGTCCGAATTTGCAAAAGACAAATGGATTGTGATGTTTTCGCATCCAGCGGATTTTACGCCTGTTTGTACTACAGAAATGAGCGGATTTGCTACCAGAAAAGCAGAATTTGATGCGCTGAACGCCGAATTATTAGGATTGAGTATCGATAGTATTCACGCGCATTTAGGTTGGGTTCAAAACGTACGAGAAACCACAGGCGTGTATTTTGACTTTCCAATTATTGCCGATATTGATATGAAAGTTTCCAAATTGTATGGAATGTTGCAACCCAACGAAAGTGAAACTGCTGCTGTACGAGCTGTATTTTTTATTGACCCAGCTAAAAAAGTACGCTTGATTATGTATTATCCGTTGAATGTTGGACGAAACATGAACGAAATTTTACGCGTATTAGAAGCATTACAAGTATCTGACAAACATAGCGTTGCGATGCCTTTGGATTGGGAACCTGGCGATAAAGCCATTTGTCCACCACCAAAATCATTAGACGCACTTAATGAGCGACTTGCCGATGATTCTGTGGAAAAAATTACATGGTATTTGGCTAAAAAGGACATTTAATCCTAAGCTACATCACAAAAAAACCATCAAGAAATGACTCTTGATGGTTTTGTGTTTTGAAGTGATTTAAACTTTTTGTTTTGTAGCGAAAATTTAAGATTTTTTGGTCTGATGAAGCCTTTTTTGAGTGGCATAGCCATGGCTAAGGCACGAAAAAAAGTCAAAATTAGGGCAAAATAAGATTAATTTACAGCCAGAAGAAAAAGTTTAAATCACTTCTTTGTATAAAATTTGTTAAAACGCATATTGAACAAATACTGAAAAGTTTCTTCCAGGATCGGTAATGGGCGTTCGTGTAAAATCAGCCTGATTTACAAAAGAAAAATTCAAGTGATTGTTGTAGGTTTCGTCAAAAACATTCAATACCGCGACACCAATATTCAATTTCGGCATTGGTGTTACCCCAAAACGCACATCAAGCGTTTCATAACCATTAGTTGCTTGCTCTCTAAAACTTTGCGCAATCTTATCTTGTCGCGATACGATGGTATAATCTACACTTCCCCAGAATTTCTCCTTTTCAAATCCAACACCAACACGCGTTGTCAATGGTGGCGTGAGCGGTAAAGATTCGTTCAAGTCTTTATTTTTAGCATACACATACGAAAAAGCAGTAGAAGCATTAAAATACTTCGCAAAATCTACTTGAGCGGATGCTTCAAAACCTGTTTTATAAGCTTTGTCAAGATTGATAAAACGCTTTACTTCTTGCGGTTGTGCATTCGGCATAAACTTTCTATCCAACGTTGGGTCAATCACCGGAACAATATAATTGTCATAAAAAGCATAATATCCAGAAATGCTATATTGAAACGCATCTATGCCAGTGGTATACTTTGTACGTCCTTTGAACCCAATTTCAAACTGATTGTTTACTTCCGCATCCAAATTAGGATTTCCGACATATTCAAAAGGATCTTGTCCCACCGTAAAATGATTGATATACCGTTCAATCATATTTGCTGAGCGCACGCCACGACCATAGGCAACTTCCAACGTAGTATTCTCTGAAGTTTTATGTTTTAGCGAAACGGTTGCTGATATGTTATGTTCATCTCGTTGCCCTAAATTGGGATATAATTGTGCAAAATCTGTCGCAGCATCTTGAATGTCAGAAACCACCAAATCATACCGAATTCCGGCAGTAAACATGGTTTTATTAGTAATTGCCAATTTACTTTCTGCAAACAAACCATAATCGTTCACATACGAATCTTGCCATACTTTGTCTTGAAAAACCATTGGTTGTGGTAAAAGATCGCCTGTCATATTTCGCTTTACAAGTCGCGTTCTATCGCCATCACGTGCAATCAGCATCGCGTCAACTCCTCCGTAGAGTGTCCATTTTTCAGTAGGTTTCATCTTAAGTTCGATTTTTCCACCTGCGGTAGAAGCTTCAATAGCAGATACTGCCTCGGTCATCATAAACGACGGTCGTCTTGTGTTTGACATGATATGATCTACATACGAATAATACGCTTTGGCATTCACTTCTTTTAAAAAACCGCTCATCCCTGAAAGTCTATAATCTAAAGACAGAATTGAACTGTTATCTTCATCGGTGTCCATTGGCAATCCTGCATGCAACACATCTCTTCCAAACGATTGTCGCCAATGCGCTTGAATGCTTTGTCTATCATCAATTTGATATCCAACGCGCAAACCGTAATCAATACTTCTAAATGCGGATGGAATTTCAACGTCATCACCATCTTTATAATTGCCAAAATCTCTGTAACCAATGTTTCCAACAATATGATAATTCTCTGTTGCTTGTTGTAGTTTTACGGAAGAAACCAACGAATTTCCGTTAGACTCATACCCAGAATTGACACTGCCGTGAAAACCTGTATCCATAGTACTCGGTTTTTGAGTGACAAGATTTACAATTCCGCCAAAAGTCGCGCCATAACGAACCGTATACGGACCTTTGATAACTTCTATTTTTTCAATTTCTTCTGGAACAACATGAGTGGTAATCGGATCCATTCTATTTGGACACGCGTGTACGGCTTTTGTTCCGCCATCAAATTGAATGTTTAATTGCTCGTATTGCGCCGCTCTGAATGAGGGATCAATGGCATAATTTCCTCGTTTAATTAAAGAAAAGCCATTAAAATCATTGAACAAATCGGCAACATTTTTGGGTTGTACTACTTTCTTGACCAAGTTTGTTTTTACCGTCGTTAATACAGGATCGGTAGCTCCTTCGCCTGTAATAATAACGGTATTCAGCTTGATGGTTTTTCTTTTTGTAGAATCTTTTTTTGTGGTTTCCTGCGCACATAAAGACACAGGAATAAGGGCGCATAAGAGCGCTAATTTTTTTATAGTCATTTTTTTAATTCAAAAATTTAAACACAGTAATTTTGAGAACATCCTAAAAAGGCATTCTCTGTAAAGTCTTTGTATGTGTTTTTAAATTTTTGGAGGATGGAAAATAGAATGAATATGCGCTTCAGAATTACTGGTAGTGTAATAGAAACTAGTCGTAGACTCAATACAAGTAATAGCTTCTTTGTGCATGAAAATTTCTGTTTGACAGTATACTAATTGCTCCCACTCTATGACAGGAATATTTTGACTGTCGTCAGAAGATTGATTTTGACTTAATTTCGTCAAATAGCACTTTCCATTACACTCTAATTCTGGTGTATCTTTATTTTCACACAATTGCTCAATAAAACTATCAATATCCAACACATACCAACCGTATGCAAGAGCGCCTTTGACACTATTGAATAATAAAATGATAGCTAGTATATGTGCGCAAATTAATTTCACAAAGCAAAAGTAAAGACTGCTATTTTTTTAAAAGCTGACAAATATCACACATTTTTTATTTTATTTCAGCCAAAAAAACATACTTTTAGTACAGTTCGAATAACAGTATCAAAAAAGGCAAAAATAAAAGTCCACTCTATAGTTGTAAGTCACTTTTGTTACACAAAAATAAATTTGTTAAAATACGTTTTATGTAACCGATGTTACGCTTTAAAGCAACATATCTTTTTACTTTTGTGATATCTAATTCATCACTATGGAAACAGAAATTCTAGCCAGAATCCAGTTTGCTTTCACTGTTGCTTTTCACTACATCTATCCGCCGTTAAGTATTGGTATTGGTCTTATTATGGTCATCATGGAAGGACTTTACCTGAAAACAGGAAATAAGCATTATGAAGTACTCACCCGTTTTTGGTTAAAAATATTTGCCATCACCTTTGGTATTGGTGTCGCAACGGGAATCATTATGGAGTTTGAATTTGGTACCAATTGGTCGGTATATTCTAGATATGTTGGCGATATTTTTGGAAGTGCCTTAGCGGCAGAAGGTTTGTTTGCTTTCGGATTGGAAAGTGCCTTTTTAGGTGTCCTTATCTTTGGATGGAACCGCGTATCGCCCAAAGTTCACTTTATCTCCGCTGTTGGCGTATTTTTAGGCTCTATGTTTTCTGCAGTTTGGATTGTGGTTGCTAATAGTTGGCAACAAACGCCCGCAGGATATCATATTGTAGGCGAAGGCTTTAACGCACGCGCAGAAGTCACGGATTTTTGGGCAATGGTTTTCAATCCGTCTAGTGTAGATAGAATCATTCACGTGTGGCAAGGTGCTTTTTTAGCAGGAACGTTTCTAGTATTGAGCGTACATGCATATTATCTATTAAAAGGAAGATATATTGAAATTTCAAAAAAAGCTTTTAAAATTGCCTTAACGGTTGCAACGATTTTTTCGCTATTACAATTGGTTTCTGGACATAGTTCTGCAGAAGGTGTTGCGGAAAATCAACCTGCAAAATTAGCGGCAATGGAAGGACATTATGAAACGAACGCTGCTGCAGATTTGTATCTGTTTGGCTGGGTTGATGATGCTTCGCAAGAAGTTACAGGCTTGAAAGTTCCTGGCGGTTTGTCTTTCTTATTACATCAAGATTTTGAAGCGCCCGTTACAGGTCTTAACGCATTTCCAAAGGAAGACCGACCGACACAAGTAAATGCTGTATTTCAATTTTATCACATCATGATAAGCATTGGTATGTTTTTAATTGGATTGACGCTGTATGCTTGTTTTTTATGGTGGAGAGGCAAATTGTTTGATAAAAAATGGTTATTAAGAATCTTTGTGTTTTCTGTGTTATTACCACAAATTGCCAATCAAGCAGGTTGGTTTGCCGCAGAAATGGGAAGACAACCTTGGATTGTATATGGACACCTGCGAACTAGTGAAGGTTTCTCGCAAGAAGTATCTTCCAATCAAATTCTTTTTTCGCTGATATTATTTTTAGTGGTCTATACGTTGTTATTTCTGTTATTTATTTATTCGTTAAATAAAAAGATAAAGCACGGACCGTATGATGAAGCTGAACATGCATTAGACATAATTTAAACAAAAACTACATGGAGACTTTTTTAGGTATCGATTATCCCACATTATGGTATTTAGTTGTCGGACTCTTATTCTCAGGATATGCCATTCTAGAAGGCTTTGATTATGGCGCTGGCTCTTGGCACTTATTTTTCAAAAAAGATTTGAGTCGCCGAATCGCCATTAACGCTATTGGTCCGTTGTGGGATGCCAATCAAGTTTGGTTAATTATTGGTGGCGGTGCGCTATTTGCTGGTTTTCCTGTCATGTATGCAACCATGCTTTCCGCAATGTATATTCCGTTCATGCTATTTTTGATGCTACTCGTATTACGTTCGGCAGCCATCAAATTTAGAAGCGCTGAAGAAATGACTTGGTGGCGAAAAACGTGGGATATTATTTACTTTACGTCCAACACACTCATTTCATTTTTGCTTGGTGTGGTATTGGCAAATGTCTTACAAGGTTTTGAAATTGGCGAAAACTTTAGCTATCAAGGAGGCATTTTCTTCTCGTTTTTAAGTCCGTATGCTATTATGGTCGGTTTTACAACACTATCCATATTTATGACGCAAGGAGCTATCTTTTTATTACTCAAAACAGAAGGTCGCCTGCATGCACGATTGACATTTTTACTAAAAAAAGCAATGATATTTTTCATCCTGAGTTTTGTCATTACTTCATTTTACACGTTAATATACCTTCCTGGAGTAACGGATAAATTCAAAGAAAATCCTGTGTTTTTTATATTGCCAGTACTTGCCTTTTTAGCCGTAGCCAATGTTCCTAGATTGGTTTCTAAAAAAAAGTACGCGCATGCATTGGTATTCTCATCGCTCACCATGGCGTTTTTACTAATGTTGGTGGCGTTTCAATTGTATCCTGTATTATTGCCTTCAACCATCAGTTCTGAATACAGTGTCACAATATACAATGCGGCTTCCTCACAAAAATCGTTAGGCATCATGCTGACGATTGTGGTCATTGGTGCGCCGCTTTTAGCAGGTTATTTCTTGTTCTTATACAAAACATTTCACGGAAAAGTAACACTTGATGACACTAGCTACTAACAAAATTTTTCACTAAAATTCACCACAAAAACTAGTCGTTTTTAAAGTTAGGAGATATTCTTTAAAAAGTCTTTGGTATTTTACAAAACATTCTATCGCTATAAATTGTACAGGTTTTTAGTTCGTCTTATCTTTGTTGGCATAATATTTATTTTTGTATGATAAAAATTACATTGCCTGACGGCTCGGTTAGAGAATTTAATTCTGGCGCAACTCCTATGGATGTCGCCAAGAATATTAGTGAAGGTTTTGCCAGAAACGTGATTTCTGCAAACTTTAATGGTACCACAGTAGAAACTACTACGCCACTTACCCAAGATGGAAAGCTCACTTTATACACCTGGAAAGATGATGAAGGAAAGAAAGCGTTTTGGCATTCATCTGCGCATATTTTAGCACAAGCAATTCTGGAATTGTACCCAGAGGCGAAATTATGGGTGGGTCCTGCTATTGAAAATGGTTTTTACTATGATATCGATATGGGCGAAGAAACCATCACAGATAAAGATTTTACAACCATTGAAAACAAAATGCTAGAGATTGCTCGCGGAAAGCACGATTTCAAAATGCGTTCGGCTACCAAAGAAGAAGCTTTGGCATATTATAAAGATAGAAACGAATACAAAGTAGAATTGGTAGAAGGCTTGGAAGATGGCACTATCACGTTTTGCGATCATGATACCTTTACCGATTTATGTCGCGGTGGACACATTCCAAACACAGGAATTGTAAAAGCAGTCAAAGTAATGAGTGTCGCAGGTGCCTATTACAAAGGCGATGAAAACAACAAGCAGTTGACGCGTATTTACGGTATTTCGTTCCCAAAACAAAAAGATTTAAAAGATTACTTAGAACTTTTAGAAGAAGCCAAAAAACGCGACCATAGAAAACTTGGAAAAGAACTAGAATTGTTCACATTTTCACAGAAAGTTGGACAAGGATTGCCATTATGGTTACCGAAAGGTGCTGCATTGCGCTCGCAATTGGAAAACTTTTTGAAAAAAGCACAGCAAAAAGCAGGATACGAAATGGTGGTTTCTCCACATATCGGACAAAAAGAATTGTATGTGACTTCTGGTCACTTTGCGAAGTATGGAGAAGATAGTTTTCAAGCTATTAAAACGCCTAAAGAAGATGAGGAATTTTTGTTAAAACCTATGAACTGTCCGCATCACTGCGAAATTTACAATACGAAACCATGGAGTTATAAAGATTTACCAAAACGTTTCGCAGAATTCGGAACGGTATATCGCTACGAGCAAAGTGGAGAATTGCACGGATTGACACGTGTTCGTGGATTTACGCAAGATGACGCACACATTTTTTGTACGCCTGACCAACTCGATCAAGAGTTTAAAAATGTGATTGACTTGGTAATGTACGTATTTGGTTCCTTAGGATTTGACAATTTTACCGCGCAAGTTTCTCTTCGCGACCCAGAAAAACCAGAAAAATACATCGGTTCTGATGAAAACTGGGAAAAAGCAGAATCAGCAATTATCAACGCTGCAAAAGAAAAAGAGCTCAATTATGTAGTTGAATATGGAGAAGCTGCTTTTTACGGACCAAAGCTCGATTTTATGGTAAAAGATGCCTTAGGAAGAAGCTGGCAATTAGGAACAATTCAAGTAGATTACAATTTACCCGAACGTTTTGAACTTACTTATAAAGGCAGTGATAACGAGCTTCACAGACCTGTCATGATTCACCGTGCTCCTTTTGGAAGTATGGAACGATTCATCGCTATTTTGTTGGAACATACAGGTGGAAATTTCCCGTTATGGTTGATGACAGAACAAGCTATTTTATTACCTGTAAGTGAAAAATATGAGAATTACGGGAAAAAAGTTTTAACTTTGTTAGAAAATCACGAAATTCGCGCCCAAATCGACAATCGTAACGAAACAGTCGGAAAAAAGATTCGTGAAGCAGAAATGAGCAAAGTTCCTTTCATGTTAATCATTGGTGAGCAGGAGGAAAAAGATGGCACAGTTTCTGTACGAAGACATGGCGCAGGTGATATAGGTACAATAACTATGGAAGCGTTTGCTGACTTAGTGACATCAGAAGTACAAAATAGCTTGAAACCATTTAATGTTTAATTTAAAATTTTAGAACCATAGCAATACGAAGAAAAAGAAGTAGAGCTCCAAGACGAGAAGTCAAAGAGGATCCACACAGAATTAACAGAAAAATCAATGCTCCTGAAGTACGACTTGTAGGAGACAATGTAGAAGTTGGCGTTTATCCTACTAGGAAAGCACTAGCCATTGCCGAAGAACAAGAATTAGATTTAGTTGAAATTTCACCTAAAGCTGATCCTCCTGTTTGTAAGGTAATGGATTATAAAAAATTCCTATACGAACAGAAGAAGCGTGAAAAAGCAATCAAAGCCAAAGCTTCTAAAGTTACTGTTAAGGAAATACGTTTTGGACCTCAAACTGATGAGCATGACTACGAATTCAAAAAGAAACATGCGATGAAATTCCTTCAAGACGGTGCCAAGTTAAAGGCATACGTATTCTTTAAAGGACGTTCCATTATCTACAAAGACCAAGGACAAATTTTATTATTAAAATTAGCCCAAGAACTGGAAGAATATGGAAAGGTAGAACAAATGCCAAAATTAGAAGGAAAGCGAATGATTATGTTCATCGCACCGAAAAAGAAATAATACTTCGACTTCGCTCAGCATGATATAGAATTTGCTGTGAGAAATCGAATCGAAGAAAATAAGCGAAATATTTTTAAATACTTAGGAAATATGCCTAAAATGAAAACAAAATCCAGCGCTAAGAAGCGTTTTAAGCTTACTGGAACTGGTAAAATTAAAAGAAAGCACGCTTTTAAAAGTCACATCTTAACAAAGAAGTCTAAAAAGCGCAAGCTAAAGTTAACGCACAGTACATTAGTACACGATAGTGACGTTAACAGTATTAAAGAACAATTACGTTTAAAGTAATCCGTTCTTTCGGTTAAAACAATTTATAAACCCTGGAGTTAGG
The DNA here is from genome assembly GCF_003054265.1 of Kordia periserrulae. Lineage (GTDB taxonomy): Bacteria > Bacteroidota > Bacteroidia > Flavobacteriales > Flavobacteriaceae > Kordia > Kordia periserrulae. The sequence continues at coordinate 118,133 of NZ_QBKT01000008.1, forward strand.
CCTTTGTGATTGCAAATTTAAGATTTTAGATTTACGATTTTAGAAAAGACTAAGTGTCGATTATCGACCGCCTACTACAAAAAATCATTTAAAAATATGCCAAGATCAGTAAACGCGGTAGCTCGTAGAGCCCGAAGAAAAAAGGTATTAAAACAAGCCAAAGGTTACTTTGGAAGACGTAAAAACGTTTGGACAGTTGCAAAGAATGCGGTTGACAAAGCTATGAGTTACTCATACAGAGACCGTAGAAATAAGAAAAGAACATTCCGTGCATTATGGATTACTCGTATCAACGCGGGTGCACGTTTGAATGGAATGTCATATTCTCAGTTTATGGGGAAAGTAAAAGCTAATAACATCGAATTGAACCGTAAGGTTTTAGCCGATTTAGCAATGAATCACCCAGATGCTTTCAAAGCAATTGTTGATAAAGTAAAATAAATCGTCAAACATATATATTTCGCTTAGAAACCGATACTTTTTAGTGTCGGTTTTTTTTATGCGCTAATTTGAAATATGATTTTCATCAAAACCAAAAAAAGAGGTTGTTTACAAAGTATAAAATTCGTCAAACCAAACTTGATTTGGTTTCTCATAACAATTGAAAATCCATCTAGTGAGATTTTGAGTCAAGCTCAGAAGGATGTTTGTAGTAACTTTTTAAACAACCTCTTTACTGTTAATCGGGCTTTCTCCATTTTGCCAAATCATCGGTAGCTGTAGTGCCACCTTTTACCAAATGTGGTTACTGGATTGAAAATTTCTTGAATTTTTCTAACATGACTTATGGTTTAAAAATTTATACTGCTAGAAGATACATAAAATACTGCTATAAACTGCTAAACTCATAAATCCTTAAACTAAAACAAAATCACGTTTTCTGTTTTTTCTTCTTCGCTGCTGGAAATAGAATATTGTTTAAAATCAATCGGTAGCCTGGCGAATTTGGATGTAGTTCCAATTCCGTTTTTGGATCTCCTACTCTATGTTGATAATCTTCTGGATCGTGTCCGCCATAAAATGTAAAAAAACCTTTTCCTTTAATGCCGTGAATATAACGACCTTCGCCGTTAGTCCTATTTTCGCCTAAAATTAATACGGATGGTTTTATTTGCGAACGATCAAAACTGGTGGTTTGCCCCATAAAACCTTTTACCAATGCAGTATGGTTTTGACATAGCATCGTCGGAATCGGATCCCATTTTGCTGAAAAATCCATCAATGTGAAGTAATCAGCATCTTTTACAATACGTCTTTTGGACGTCATATCAATCGAAGAAAACTCGTATTTCGTCGGACTGCGCTCTAGTTCAAAATTTGTAAACGCAAAGGTTTTATTAAAATCAATTTTACTTTGGTAATTTCTATCCGACACATCGCCATCAAACATTGGTTCGCAAATATCTACACCTTCTGCCGCCAAGGCAATATCAAAACTATCCGTAGCACTACACATGGCAAACATAAATCCGCCACCAATCACATAATCACGAATTTTTAATGCCACTGCTAATTTTGCTTCCGAAACTTTATCGTATCCTAACTTTTTTGCCAATACTTCCGCTTCTTTCTTCTCACGAATATACCAAGGCGCTGAACGATAAATACCGTAAAACTTTCCGTATTGCCCTGTAAAATCTTCATGATGTAAGTGCAACCAATCGTATTTTATCAGCTCATTTGACAACACTTCTTCGTCATAGACAACTTCATACGGAATTTCCGCATACGTCAACACCATGGTCACCGCATCGTCCCAAGGCACATTTCCTTTTGGAGAATATACCGCAACTTTAGGTGCTTTTTCCAAAATAACTGCTTCCTGATTTTTACTCGGACTTGCAATTTCTTCCAGAATTGTCGCTGTTTTTGCATCTGATAAAATTTCATACGAGACACCGCGAATTTTACATTCCTTTTCAACAGCTTCCACAGCAGGCAACAAAAACGAGCCGCCACGATAGTTGAGCAACCATTTTACTTTGATTTTTTTCTCAAGCGACCAATAGGTAATTCCGTACGCTTTTAAATGGTCTTTTTGCGACTCCGCATCCATCGGAATTAGGATGTACGAGGCATAACTACTCACTGAAAACAAGAGCAGTAGCATCAATGCAATACTATTTTTTAATTTCAATTTCATCATCTTTATAAATGGAAAGATACGCAAAAATTATTCCTATAGGAAAGATTTATCTTTTCTATAACAATTCTTACAAAAAAGTGCATTTCACCGACCGTTCATCGATATTTTTTTAATCGTTTTTAAAAATCAAACGAACAATTACACCCATAAAATCTACTCAAAATGTGATTATTAGCCGCTTTCAAAACTCATTAAAAAGGTCTCAAAAAGCATGAAAAAAAATCTTTCCTACAAAAAAAGGGAAAAACACCAAGCGAAAAAGCATAAAAACACCAATAACTACAAATTGATGTGTTATTAGTTTTACGAATCTCAATTTAAGTACAAATTTTATGGAAAACACAGTAATTATCAACTCCATCGGAAATGCAACTCCTGGAGCCTCAAAAGTATTGTCGGATGCGCTCAAAGTTCCGCAAGATTATATTTTAAAACTATTGTACAACGCGCCTTCAATTTTATTTCAAAAAGTAGACAAAGCCACTGCTGAAAAGGCGGAAGATACACTGACCAAATTAGGATTAGATGTTTCTATTTGTTCAAAAGATGATGAAATTGACCTCACTACAGAATTGATTGACATTAGCGTGAGTTTGGACAATATTTTAATGCTACCGAAAATTATTGAACAATTGGCGTTTTTTTTAGGTTGTAAGCAAGCGGAAGTATTGAATTTAATGCTGAATGAGCCAAGTATTGTGCTTGGAAATGTATCGGTTGCTACGGCAAAAGCTTTACAGAAACGCACAGATGCGAATGTGCATTTTTCAAACCCTAGAAAAGACTTGTATACCATTTTAATCAGTAAGCAAGCTGAAAATACACAACTTAAAAATATTGAAAAAGTACTCAAAACTAAGGCAACGGAAACAGACACTGCTTTTGTGATTGAAGACGTTTCGTATGACCATTCACAATTATTGTGGAGACAATACCAAGCAAATAAAACGGTAAAATTGTTGAATCAAAGTCATCAATTAGTAACAATCATTTTAGAAGATTTTGATGTAACCAACGAAGCGCATACTACATTTTTGACTGAAAAAGTTGGCATGCCTGCGGAAATTTTATCGGATGTATATGAAGCGCTTCCAATTTCACTTTTTGAAAATGTAAACAACATTCAGGCTTCTGCAATTATGGACGATTGTGCATCAATCGGACTCACGACGACTATAGAAAAAGACTTCAACTTTAAGAAAAAACTACACATTACAGAGATTGAAGATGCTGAAAATGTCACTAAAATTTTAGCACAATTTATCCCAGAAAAAGATTTACCAAAAGCAAACGCAACAAGCTGGACAAGTAACGAAGAAGTTCCACCGCTTATTGCGAGATATCTCTTGGCACAACTTGAACAAATAGAATGTAACCCAGAAATTATCAACTAATTATGGAAAAAACAATGCTACACTACCGCATTGCGGAACGTGGGAAAATGCACGCTTTGGACAAAAATTACAAAGAAGCATTACGTCATTACAAAGAAGCTATGAAATTAACGCAGCAAGAAAAAGACAGCGAACTGTTTTATCAGCATTACAGTCAATGTGTGATGGAAACGTTGGAGCTTTCTGGCGCGTATGATCAAGTAATTTCATTTTGCGAAAACTATCGTGAGTTCTTACAAGACAAAGAACAAAACGTATTGGTGAGAAAACACAAAGCTTTTGTTAGTGAACGTCAAGCAATTCAACATGTACTCAAAGAAGAACAAGAAGAAGCAAAAGCACTATTGCAAGACATACAAAAAGACCTCGGAAAAGGCAAGCAACCGATAACGGATGAACTGTTGGGTTGGTTGGTACGAGGCTACAAAGTCAATAAAGATCAATTGACCAAACTTCAGAGGAAACACAATTATTTTATAGTGAGAAAAGAATCAGTCAATCCAAAAATTGCCATGGATTTACCTGAGGGCATTTCTCCTTTTTAACTTTAAAAACAAAAAATGGCAGACGTAAACACATTTGATCAAGGATCAAAAATACTACAAAACGTAGACGTGAGTAGTATGGTCACAGCGCTCGCCTTGGGTATTGCAGAAGCTCAAGAACGGCTCGACACGAACTCGGTTTCGCAGCTTATTCGACTTTCCGAAAGTAAAGTCGCTGGGAAATCATTATTGGAATTAGGATTTCAACCGGCATTTTATGCTTTTGACTTTGCAGATATTTCCGCAAAAATTAGCTTAAAAATGGCGGTGAAAGAAGAAGTTGAAGTTGATTTTAGTCTCTCCGTAGATTATAAAAACAACCAAACTTTTGACCAAGACTTTTTTGACGAATTAAAAGAAAGCAAAAAGAACTCGGTTAGTAAATATTCAAAAACACAAAAAGACATTGCACTAAAAGCAAGTACTTCCGAAGACATTAGCATTAACGAAAAAACCACAAAAGTTCACGAAGAAGAAGGCTCGTATTCAAAGATTGAAAAATCGAAAGAGCAAATGCGCGATGCAGCGCAAAACATTCGTGTAGAAAGTGTAATTGAAGACAAAAGAGTATTAGACCAGAACTCTTTAACAGATGTCTACATTGCAAAAGAAGGTGGCTATGTAGTTGTGACTGAACCTTACATTCACACAGACACAGAAGGATTATTGAAGTTAGATCAAACCTATCTTCCAGCTGCTGATCCTAGCAACCCAGTAATCACTCTCAAAACAGCAAAAACATTTGAGAAAGAAGTAGACTTTGCAACCACATTGGCAAATGCTAGAACTGAAAATGGCGGAACGGTTGTTGGAATTTCTTCCACAGGAATCCACAGAGCTAGCGGAACCAAAGTATATGAGTTTTTCTTTGATTGGGATAAATCGGTGATTGATTATTCGTATTCTACGGGCGTAAAATCAGACTCACTCAACGAAGCAGACGTTACGGCGTTAGCAATGACATTAAAAAGAGATCCTGCATTAGTAATTACTGTAACAGGTTATACAGATGGAAGCGGAAGTGCTAGTCAAAAAAATGCGGCTTACAATGAAGCTCTTGGTAAAAAAAGAGCAGAATCGTTCAGAAATAAACTCAGCAAAATTGCAGGTGTCACCTTTACGGATGCACGTGTAAAAATTGCAACCGAAGGAGAATCACTAGCAAACGGAAGTACTTCTAAAGATGCAACTATTCGTAAAGTTACTGTAACATTTGCAAGTGGCGCACCAGATTATATTCTTTTCAATGGTGGAGAAATTACAAAAACAGGGGCAGCTCCTAAAAACTCAGGACCGAATCATTTTGTATATGTTGAACCAACAAATGTAACTGCAAATACAGGTTTAGACATCACTTTTATGTATGGTGGAGAAACCTATTTACTGCGCCAAGGAGCTACAGACAACCTATCGTCTTTGGTAAATAGCAAAGGAAAATATGAAGAGTTGTTTATTGAAAAAGTAGACGAATCGTATTACCTATTACACGAAGAAACAAAAGTAAATTATTTTGTGCATTCATCAGAAAACAAAGAATTGAACGTAAAAGTGAATAACGAGTCTTCTGAAGAAATGAACAAAGAATCAACTGAAGTATATGTTGGTGAAACACAGAACGAATTATCCAAACTCAAAAAATCACAACAAGATTTTAAAGGAGACCGTTCATTGGCAATTAGTGGTTCACTTGACGTACGATATGCGCGTCAATTCAACATGTCTGTAGAAGGAAACGCTTCTGTTTCGGCACGTATGATTTCGGTACCGCCGCCAACAGCGTTGGAAAACTACATTCAATCGTTGACAAACACGAACACAAATTCAAACTAAATAATCGATGAGCACGACACCTAAAGTAATACAACAAATTACCAACGCTCCATTGCCAATGATGCTGGAAAAGCTGGGAATGTCTATTGCCAATGCGCAAGCGGCATTAGATGCAAATTCTATTCGATTGGCAAATGAGTTAGCTGCGGTAACGATTGATCTAGGTGGTGAAGAATACAATTTATTAAGCCTTGGTTTTGCACCCACATTTTACGCTTTTACAGAAGCTTCTGTAGAAATGAAAATGGAATTTTCTATGGCTGAATCTGAAAGCTACGGAGGCGCATTAGGATTCAGCTATGGAAATAGCAGCAACTCCAACAACAACGCAAACTCCAACAACAGTAGTAGTGACAGCACTTCTACGCAAATGTTTGGTGTTTCTGTTTCGGCTCATTATTCTCGAAAGTATTCTACATCGGTAGAAGGCTCTTCATCAATTGCGGCAAAAATTGTTTCCTTACCCGCACCTGATATTTATTTTGAAATTTTAAAATCAACCATAAACAAAGACGAATAATAAATTAAAAAACAAAAACTATGTTTCATAAAAATCCAGAAATAGGGCAAGAATTACTCAATGTACCTATGGGACAAATGATTGAGAGCATGGCAACATCTATTGCCAATGCACAAATGGCGTTGGATTCCAACTCAATCGAAGTAGCAGAAATGATGGGAGGATTGAGTCCTGTCAAATCTACCATTAACGGTAGAGAATTTATCAACTTTAAGGACAGTCGTGTATTTTTTGGAAAAGAAAAAGTACAAACTAGTGATGCTGTTGAGTTATACAACTCTAATTCAGATGCAGCCTACAGAGCAGCAATCATTGCAAAAATTGATCCAGCAGATATTGAAGACGGATACGACAAACCTGTAGTAAATGTTGACAAAAATCCTGTTGGAGCAAACGATGCTGTGTTTACTCCAGACAATCCGAAAAATGCGGATGTTTATTACAGACATGGTGGCGATTGGTATGAGTATAACGCTGGAACCGAAGTATATGCTTCTATTACAGCTCCGACAGTTGTTCCAGGAAAGAAGATGAAAAAACCTGAAAAGGCAGAAAAAACATTGTACTTACCACAACGTTTATCCATGTTGGAATTGGGCTTCTCTCCTACTTTTTATCAGTTTGTAGATACTATTATCAAGGTATCAATCAGCATCAAGTTTACGCGTGAAGGTTCCTCTTCGTATCAATATCAGCGTAACTCAAAAAGTACAGACAGAAGTGCGAGTTTTAGCTGGAGAAGAGGTTTAAAAACTAACAAAACGGTTACTACAACACAGGTAAACGCTGGATTCTCACAAAAATATAGCTATTCGGCAGAAGGTTCTAGTTTGTTACAAACCAAATTAGTTCCGATTCCGCCACCAGCAGCATTGGAAGAGCGTGTTCAACAACAAATGGCATTGGCTAGAGAAGAAGCTGAAAACTAAGATTTCATGGGAAGAATCACCAGAGAAATACAAAATGCACCCTTACCCGAGATGATTAAATCTCTGGGTATAGGGATTGCAGAAGCGCAACGAGCTTTGGATCGGGTTTCAATGGATTTAGCAAAAGAACTTGTAGAAACCAAAGTAGAAATGGGCGGTGAAGAATATAGCTTACTAGCTTTAGGATTTACACCAACATTTTATCAGTTTGTTGATACTTTTTTTGAGTGTAAAATGTCTGTTTCTATGATGGAATCGAGAGAATTTGGAGCTTCTGTGACTGCGAGTGCAGGTTTTAATGTCGGATTTGCCGCAGTAAGCGCTTCCGTAACAGCTAGCTATTCGCAAAAATATCAGTATTCCGCAGAAGCGAGTTCTTTAGTCAGAACCAAATTAGTAACCGTTCCAAATCCACCTGTTTTTGAACAACGCTTGCAAAGCATGATTCAAAATGAGTTGGATAGTAAAAGACCACAATAACATTCTAATACCAGTATATTAAAATGGCAAAACATTGGAAAAAATTTGTAAAAAAAGAAAAAGCACCAGCGCAAGAAAACGAAGAACTCAAAGATATTACTTCGTTACTATCGCCAAACGCTAAAAAATCAGACAAATCCTTAGAAGATGTTGCCGAATTTAATTCGAGTTTAAAGTCATTGATTGACGAGCAAAAACAGCTTGAAGAGCAAATGGCTGAACTCACTGGTAAAAAAGAAGCATCAAACACTGATAAACGATACGAGCATGAAATAAAAACGATTGATCAGAAACGAAAAGAAGAAGCAGCCGCTGAAGCAAAACGTAAGAAACGAAAAGAAAGTCATCGCAAAAAAGAAGACGATCGTTGGGAAGTAACACCTTCTTTCCATAAAAAAAGGAAAGAAAACACAAACATTCCGCCTGTTTCTAAACAACGTACAACAGCTATTCCAAATACCGATTTTATTCAAAAAAAGAAAGCTGACAACTCTTCTATTCCTGTTCCTGAAGTTCGCAAAAGAACAGCGCCATCAATCGAAACTAAAAAGAAAAGAGAAAAAACATCTTTATTAAATTTTGGTGAAACGATTGAAAAAACAAAAAAGGTTGTAGACGATTTTACAAAGCGACCAAAGAAATCCGTAGCTACGGTTGCTAAAAAAGCGAAACAGAAGTCACCAACAGTCACACGAAAAGCGCCAAAAAGAAACACGCAAAAACCAAAAAGGCAACAACAAACACTGTTACAGCAAGTTGAAAAACGAATCAAAGAAACACCGCTTCAACCGAAAAAGAAACTGGTTGAAACGGTTTCTAACACCACAAAAAAGGTAGAAAAGAAACTAGATTCTTTTGTCAATAAAACTGTTAAAAAGAAAGAAGTACAAACAGTAAAAACGGTGGTTCAGAAAGCTTCTAAAGCTATTGATACATTGGATACAATTGGCAAAAAAGTTTCCGAAGTAAACGATACATTCCATACGGTTCGCACGAAAGGAAATGAACTGCAAACAGGCATCGAAAAAGTTACCAGTGTAGTAAAATCACCCGAGCTGCAATCACTCAGTAAAAAAGTTTCCAAAAGCGTTGGTATTGTGAACAAAGTAGGAAACAAACTCAATAAGGTAGACCAATTATTTAATACAGCGAACAAAAAATTAGACAAAACAAAAACAGTGACAACTCTCTTTGAGAAAAAACTGAATTCTGTTGATTTTATCAGTGGAAAAGATTCCAAAACGAACAATGCTTTCGATTTTGGTTTCATTCAACAACAAGAAACAAAAAAAGAAGAAACTAACAGCTTTAATGTAGGAAATAAAAAGTTAGATGTAGCAGTCAATGTCATTAAAACCGCTCAAAATGTAAAGAAAGGTATTGATATATTGAAAGACACAAAAAAGCAAAAAGATAGTTTCGCACTTTAAAAAAATACTCATGAGCACAGCAAATAACGCATTAACCCTAAAACAAATACTATTGGGAATTTCCGATAGTTTAAATGAGGCACAAAATCATTTGCGGAATGTAAAACCGTATGACGAATTTGGACGACCAAACACATTGTATACATTGCCGTATTTGGATTTTAATTTACAGGTAGAAGCTGAATTTGAGAAGGAAACTAGTAGTACTAGTTCGCCTACAACTGCCGCTAAAACAACTGCAAATACAGCCGTTATGGCAGAATCGTATGAAAAAAACTATGCAAAAGTAATCTCCTTTAAACCTGTTGCCGCTACTAATGTAAATACGGATACGAAGGAAACTAATAAAATTACCAGTACGATTTCTGGTCGTTTTATTGCCATAGTTCCTAATGAAGGTTTACCGCAAATGATTATCAATGCTACACCTAAAGCAACTACAAATATTCACATTTTTGATATTGATGTGGAAGTTTTTAACGCTGCGGGCGAAAAAATTTCAGACGCATTGGTAGAGTTTAATTACAATCAGGAGAAAACTAACAAACTAAATCCTGGTGAAATTTTATCACACGGCACCACGTTTTTAAACACAAGCGAAATTAGAACAGATGCTACCGGAAAAGCAACTACACAGGTAAAAGTTGACGGTGTCGATTTTGCAAAAGGATATATTTTAATCATTGAAGTCAATGTAGGAAATGTGTTGACTAAAATTTCAATTCAACAATAATCATGGCAGTTAATATACAAACCATTCAGTTTGCGCATCTTTTGTACGATACGTACAATAAGCCTATTAAAACGGGAAAAGTCCAAATACAGTTCTATAATGTCAATTTAAAATCGTGGTTATCACTTACAGATGTATTGATTGTTTCGAATGGAAAATTAGCGCATTCGTTAGCAATTCCATATAGAATTTCAACAACCGATCAAACGATTCGTGTAGTTCGAGAAATGCTCAAATCTGGCGGAACACCTTCGTTTCGTATCATAAATGCAAGTTCGTCATCTAGACTTCCCGAAGTAATTGAGACAAACTTTAAAGCTGTCATTAAAGATGATATAACACTTACAATCGATTTTGATAAAAGTTGGTTGTTAGACCCGAAAAAATACATCGCAAAAGATGATCATATCGTAATTGCGACGCAAGTTCCAATGTTTGAACTTACAAACACAATTCAAACCATAGAAATAGAAAAAGACAAAGCTATTGCACAGGTTTCAGAACTTAACGCAACAATAACATCACTTTCTGACGAACGCCAGCTGTTACAAAATCAGCTTTCTAACATTCAAAATGATATTGAAACGCAGCATCAACAATTGGCCGATTTGAATACTAGTTTGCAAACGGTAAGTTCTAATTTAGAAAGTGAACGCACATTGAGAGAAACGTTGGAAGCTGACAAAACAAATTTGGAAACCCAACTCGCCGCGCAACGCGAAGAAATGGCAGCCATGGAAGCCATAAGTAACGACGGTTCTAATTTTGAAGTCTTATACAATGAATTGCAAATTGAAGTCGCTGATATCCATAATTTGAATACTGATTTACAGCAACAGATAGATAGCATCACGATTGAACGCGACGATTTACAGCTTCAAATTTCTACCATTTCCCTAGAAAAAGAAAACTTACTCGCACAAGTTTCTGAAATTTCGACTGAAAGAGATAATTTACAACAGCAAGTTGCTGATATTTCCATTCAAAAAGAAAATTTAGAACAGCAAAATGAATCGTTTTTAGCAAATATTTCGGAATTGCAAACCGCTGTTCAACGTGAAAAAGAATTGACCAAAGCTACGCAGTTGGAGTTACAGAACACAAAAATACTCATTGAAACTTTAGAGCAAAACAACACAAAACTTCAACAGCAATTGGAAGAAGCGCAAGATTTCTCCATTACCGATCATCCTAATAAATTGTCTGCGAGTAAAGTCTACAGCAGTATCGTAAACGACGTTATAAAAGCGGATGCAGAACTTGCAAACTCTAACTATAAACTGTCTAATATTTCAGTAAACTTAAAAACAACGGTTGAAAAAGGCCCTGAAGGAACCATTTTTGGCTTGTTAGATTATGAATCTGCGAAAGACGTTAACAGTGCCGCTATCAGTGATATTACGCTAGATATTGTACCGTCACAAAACACGGTAACGATTGAAAAAGATGAAATGCCAAATGTGTTAGGATTGACGGAAACTGCCGTTAGAAAAGTATTGCAAACGTATGGCTTACGACTCGACGCTGTATATCATGCTACAAAAGATGAAAACTTGGTGGAAGGACAGTCCTTTAAACAATCGCCAGCACCAGGAAATCCAGTAGAAGAAGGACAAGAAGTACTAGTAATTTTCGCAAAACCATTAAACTAAAAAAATTATGTCAAGCAACTCGTATGATTATGTAAAAGATGCCTTTGCCGCACCGTTAGGAGATTTTATCGCCTCAATTGGCGAAGGTGTTGGAGAAGCACAAGCCGCATTGGATGAAGGCTCTTTACGACAAACTTTAGAAATATATAACAGTGATCCTGATAAAGCTTCAGAAACCTTAAAAATGCTTCGTGAAGTTGGGTATCAACCGACATTTTACACGATTCCAAAAACAACAGCGAAAGCAAAAATTTCATTGTCGATTTCGCAGCAAAGTACTGGGAATTCTTTGCCAAGTTCGCGTGCCTTCAGACCTAAAATGTATGCAACGCCCGTGAATGCGTCTAATACGAATAAATACAATTTAGGATTGAACGCTACGGCAGAAATTGAATTTGATATTGTTCCAGTGCCACCGTCAGAAGCACAAATCATTCGTTTTTTACCGAATATTATCGAAAAGGAAGATGAAAACGGAAACATGGTAAAACGAACCTTTGGTGAAATTAAAAACTTATTGACGGAATACGGACTCAACTATGAATTTGGCGAAAATATAGACCAAGAAACCATCACCGACGAAACCACCTTTGATACGCAATCGCCTGCTTTTGATGTCAACAAACCAAGTATGATAAGAGCTGAAGATGTGATTACGTTGGATGTGGATGTTTGATGTTGGGTTTTGGGTGTTGGGTTTTGGGTTTTGGGTTTTGGGTGTTGGGTTTTGGGTGTTAGGTGTTAGGTGTTAGGTGTTAGGTGTTAGGTGTTAGTAAAATTACTTTTACATTTTTTCTGTTTGATGTTGAATGTTGAATTGTTCTTAAAAGCTCAATGTTTCAAGAGAAAAACAAATAAACAAATCCTCGAATTAACAAATTGACAAAACACAAAACAAACTCTTACACCATATCAAAGCTGCTTCACGCCCGAAGTCAAAAACGGCATAATTGGCAAGCAACTCATGACTTTGACATCTTCCCAAACGGAACTTTCATTGCCTAAAAATGCTAAAATGGTTTCAATATCACGATTTTTAAAAATGGTAGCGAAAATATCTTTTCCTGCCATTTTTTCGGATAAAATCACTTCTAGCAATGTTCTGTCGTACCATTGAAACATCTTGTCGCGAAACGTTACTCTTGGATTTGGATGTTTTCCTTTTTTAAGTAGATGGATAATGTTTTCGGTATGTTTTTGCACAAATTGAAACGTATATCCACTACTCGCTTTCGTAAATCCGCCCGCCGTTCCTAGATTGATGATGTTTTTTTCGTTGGGAACTTTTCTAGAGAATTTCGCCAATGACATGGGAATGATTCCAAATTCAGTGTGTTGAATTTCGTACTCATCAATGTGTAAATAGTCTTTGATATACGATTTAAGTGCTGTTTTGTATTGTTCTTTCTCCAATACTTTTTTTGTGAATAAGGTATATTCTACCAACGCTTCGGTTTCGCTCGTTGGCAACACATACATAAAGGTGTCTCCGTGTTCTTGTGACAATCGGAAGTCCATCAAACGTCCGACTTTAGCATCAAAAACGGGCTTTTTTGCGTTGATTACCCAGCCTTCAAAATGTTGCAATAAGGAATTTTGCGTGTCCATTTTCGGATAAAACAAAGAGGTAGAATTGAACACGTACGTTGCGTTATATTCAGCGTTTTCAGTAGCCACACGCGCTTCTCCATCTACGGAAGTGATAGAACTTATGGCTTCATGAACAAAAGTTACATTTTCATGTTTCTTAGCGAAATCCAACACAAAGTTATAAAAGTCAATACCTTGAATCATTTTATAACGATAGTTTTCCATAGCATATTGACGCTGAAAATCATCTGATAGAAACTCCAAGGTTTTCCATTGATGGGTAACAATTTCTTCAAACAAACCTTCGCCTTTTTCCCAAAAACACCAGGTTCGATCGTTTTTATTTTTTTGCGATTTGTCTATGACTAAAATTTGCTTCTGACGCAAGTCGTTGTCGTTCAGCATTCGATACAACAAACTTAATCCCGCACAACCAGCTCCTGCAATAATGTAGTCATATTTCATGTAGAAAATATTGTTTTTTTGTCATTCCTGCGCAGGCAGGAATCCATTGTGTTTCGAAAGTGGATTCCGCAACGTACTGAATCAAGTTCAGCACATGAGTGCGGAATGACAAATTAATTCATTGCAAAAATACGGAATTCTACCCTAGAACGGAACTTCGTTATCATCTGGATTGAAATCGTCATCGTTCATCGAGCTTCCAAACGCTTCGTCCGCGCTTGGCAGATTGTCGGTTCTGAACGTGTCGTCATTGGCTGCGTCGTTCATTTTGGAATGGAATTCAAACGGCGAATCAAAAGTTTCCAAGTTATCAAACTTACCTAAGTGTCCTAAGAATTTGAGTCGAATGTTGTCCAAACCACCATTTCTGTGTTTTGCCACGATGAATTCTGCCTGACCTTCCGTTGGTGAACGTTCTTCATCATCCCATTCTTCAATTTTGTAGTATTCTGGACGATAGATGAATGATACAATATCCGCATCCTGCTCAATCGCTCCCGATTCACGTAAGTCAGACAGCAACGGACGCTTGCTTCCTCCACGCGTTTCCACCGCACGCGATAACTGCGATAAGGCAATCACAGGCACATTCAATTCTTTTGCCAACGCTTTTAGGTTACGCGAAATGGTTGAAATTTCCTGTTCACGGTTTCCTCCTTTTTGACTTCCACCGGCAGTCATTAACTGCAAGTAGTCAATCATAATCATTTTGATGCCATGTTGCGATGCCAAACGACGCGCTTTTGCTCGCAAGTCAAAAATGGACAACGACGGTGTATCGTCAATAAATAACGGTGCTTTTTCGAGCCCTTTTACTTTTACGTTCAATTGTTCCCACTCATGTTTGGCTAGTTTTCCTGTACGTAATTTTTCGGAAGATAAGCCTGTTTCCGAAGATATTAAACGCGTAATTAACTGTACCGAAGCCATCTCCAATGAGAAGAAAGCTACGGGAATATTTTGGTCTACCGCAATGTTTCTTGCCATCGACAAGGTCAACGCCGTTTTACCCATACCTGGACGTGCCGCTACAATGATTAAGTCACTTGGTTGCCATCCTGAGGTTAGTTTGTCTAATTGTGTAAATCCTGTTGGAATTCCGCTTAACCCTTCTTTGTTGGAGATTTCCTCAATTTTCTTTTTTGCCTGAATTACTAAGCTTTGTGCTGTTTCTGACGATTTTTTAATGTTTCCTTGTGTCACTTCATACAAACGCGATTCGGCTTTGTCTAACAATGAAAAAACATCGGTGGTTTCATCGTAGGCATCTTCAATAATTTCATTGGAGATTTTAATCAAACTACGTTGAATGAATTTTTGCAGAATGATACGTGCGTGAAATTCAATATGCGCCGAAGACGAAACTTTCTGCGTAAGCGAGATTAGGTAAAAATCGCCACCGACAACTTCTAACTTTGCGTTTTTGCGAAGTTGCGCTGAAACCGTTAACAAGTCAATCGGCTCTGAGTTTTCAAAGAGTTGAAAGATAGCTTCATATACCAGCTTATTGGCTTCTTTGTAAAAAGCTTCTGGACTCAGAATATCAATTACCTCATCCACACCTTTTTTGTCGATCATCATAGCACCAAGCACTACTTCTTCTAAATCGACCGCTTGTGGTGGTAATTTTCCTCTTTCGAGACTTATCAGGTTACTTTTATCAGTTTTATATGATTGTTTAGGGTTTACATTTTCCATGACAGCGAAAGTAAAAAATACTTTTACTTTGGGGTTTTTATTTGCAACTAGAATCTCAACAAATTTATTGTTGATAAGTTATTTTTTTTGTTGATAAGCGGAAAAAAAATCCGAAGTCTTCACTTCGGATTTTTTCATGTTCCTATGTTATATAGGTTTATCCTTTAAATTCACCCATTTTAGAATATTTCTCCATGCGTGAACTTACCAAATCCTCTTGTGATAAGTTTTTTAATTTGTCATAATTAGCAACAATGGCATCACGAACAGCAATAAATGTATTTTCATGATCTCTGTGTGCGCCGCCTACTGGTTCGTTGATAATTTCATCAATTACCTTGATTTTCATCGCGTCTGTTGCGGTAAGTTTTAAGGCTTCTGCTGCTTTTTCTTTGTGTTCCCAACTTCTCCATAAAATAGATGAACAGTTTTCTGGAGAAATTACCGAATACCAAGAGTTTTCAAGCATTAATACGGTATCTCCAACGCCAATTCCCAAAGCGCCACCAGAAGCTCCTTCACCAATAATTACAGTGATAATTGGCACTTTTAAACGTGTCATTTCTAAAATATTACGTGCAATGGCTTCTCCTTGTCCGCGCTCTTCAGCTTCCAATCCTGGATAGGCGCCTGGAGTATCAATTAAGGTGACTACAGGAATTCCGAATTTTTCCGCAGATTTCATCAAGCGTAAGGCTTTGCGATATCCTTCTGGATTTGCCATTCCGAAGTTTCGGTACTGACGTGTTTTGGTATTTTTTCCTTTTTGTTGACCAATAAACATATACGATTGATCGCCAATTTTCCCCAATCCGCCAATCATGGCTTTGTCATCTTTTACATTTCTGTCGCCGTGCAATTCTAAAAACGTATCACCGCAAATCGCGTTGATATAATCTAGCGTGTACGGTCTGTTAGGATGACGTGATAATTGCACTCGTTGCCAAGGCGTAAGGTTTTTATAGATATCTTTTTTAGTGGCTGCCAATTTTTTTTCGATTTGCTGGCAGGTTTCAGTCACATCAATTTCACTTTCATGACCAATAGCCACACATTTCGTTAGCTGATCTTCTAATTCTTTTATAGGCAGCTCAAAATCTAAATATTCCATGCTTTTGAGGGTATGTTTCGTTGTTTCAGTTTACAAATATAAAACTTTAATTTAGGAAATATCAATGCCACTTAGGGATTTTCGTTTTCGACGATTTTTTAAAATTCCATTAGCTAGTACGGTGGCTATGACTAAGAGGCTTCCGTAGTAAAATCCGGCACTCATTTTTTCGTCTATCGGAAATAGTATCAACGCTAATACAATTCCGTAAATAATTTCTAAATTATAGGTCAACACTACTGTGTACGGACTGATATAGCGCATGATGTGTGTAGACGCAATAAACGCATACGCCGTACAGACAGACGCGAGAATGAATAAATATATCCAATCTTTTTGTGTTAGGTTAAAGAAATCTTCTTTCATAAAACCATCTGCGGAAAACGCTAAATAGATAGAAATAAAAGCAACGCCGCAAATAAATTCATAAAACGAAATCGTAGCAGCATTGTGACGTTCTACAAATTTACCATTCAACACTGAAAATAATGCAGAAAGAAAGGCTGACGACATTCCTAGAAGGATTCCGTTGATGTATTTGAATTCTGTATTTAGAATGATAGAAACGCCCATGATCACAATAATTCCAAAGATGATTTCATACCATACGATTTTGCGTTTATAAACAATTGGCTCTATAAAAGAAGCAAAAAACGCTCCTGTAGAAAACATGACAAGCGTTATAGAAACGTTGGACACATCTATGGCGCCGAAAAACGTTATCCAATGCAATGCGACAATAATTCCCGCCAAGGCAAATTTAAAAAACGTTTTGAGCGTTATTTTTAGTCTAATTTTAGACAGTTTGATAAAAACTAACATCAATACGCCAGCGATGAGCATGCGAAACCACACTAAAGGAATCGCCGAAATCGTGATTAATTTTCCTAGAATCGCTGTAAAACCTGCAATAAAAACGAGCAAGTGTAAGTGCAAATAGTTTTTGAGTTTATCGCCTAGCATTGTACAGTAAATAGAAGGCTAACACACCAAATACAATATTAGGAACCCAAACCGCTAACATTGGCGAGAATCCTGATTTTTCTGCCATCGTACCAAATATTTTATCAAAAAAGATATAGATAAACGCAATAGCGATTCCGAAAGCAAGGTTTACGCCCATTCCACCTCTTCGTTTCATAGATGATACTGCAACCGCAATGATGGTGAGTATGAATGCCGTTATTGGCAAGCTCCAACGTTTGTATTTTACGAGTAAATGTTTGCTCACATTCGGCGAACCTGATTGTCGTTCTTTTTCAATGAACTTGTTCAATTCTTGATAGTTCAATGTTTCTGCCATGTAGGTGACTGGCGTTAAATCTTCTACGTCAAATGGAAAAATGGTATCTACTTTACGCTCACTAATCAAGCTATCGTTCATAGCACCTACAATACGTTTTTTGTAACCACGCATGGTATAGGTACTATCTTCTTCGTTGAATTTTAACGAACGAGCTTCTATTTTGTATTCTAATTTGTTGTCTTCAAAATGCTCCAACGTGAAAAAATCGCCGCGTTTGCTTTCAAAATTAAAGGCTTTTAGGTAGATAAAATCGTTATTTGTGATTTGCTTGTAGATTTCACTATTGTCACGCAGTTCTTTTCGTCCTTTTTTGATGTATTCAAATCGGAACTCGTTAAAACCTTTACTGGCATTGGGAACAATGTACATTCCCATCACAAAAGCAACAATCGCAACTACCGAAGCCGCTATTAAAAACGGACGCAAAAAACGCAAGTAGGAAACTCCCGAACTTAATATGGCAATGATTTCGGTGTCGTTTGCCATTTTGGACGTAAACCAAATCACCGAAAGGAATAAAAATATAGGAAATAAGAGATTGGCAAAGTACAGTACAAAATTGAAATAATATTTTACAATTTCGTCCGCAGGCGCTTCTGAAGCTAACATTTTGTCGATATTTTCAGAGATATCTACCATGATTCCAATTGGAATAAACAGCAGCAACATCACGGAAAACGTGAGCAAATATTTTTTTATAATGTACCAATCAAGTATTTTCATCTGTTCAGTTTATAGACGTTTGTCCATTTGTTTGACCATTTTGTTTTTCCACTCATAAAAATCTCCCGCTAATATATGTTTTCTAGCTTCGCGAACCAACCAAAGATAAAATCCTAAGTTATGAATGGTGGCAATTTGTTTTCCGAGTAATTCATTTACCGTGAATAAATGACGCACATAGGCTTTTGAGTATTCCAAATCGACATAAGTAATGCCCATTTCGTCAATTGGCGAAAAGTCATCTGCCCATTTTTTATTTTTGATGTTGATGGTTCCGTGTGCGGTGAATAGCATTCCGTTTCTGGCGTTACGCGTTGGCATGACACAATCGAACATATCCACGCCAAGTGCAATGTTTTCTAAGATATTGATAGGAGTTCCAACGCCCATTAAGTAGCGTGGTTTGTCTTCTGGAAGAATTTCACATACGACATCGGTCATGGCGTACATTTCTTCGGCAGGTTCTCCAACGGACAATCCGCCAATGGCATTTCCTTCAGCTTCGCGCGAAGCGATAAATTCAGCCGATTGTTTACGCAAATCTTTATACGTACTTCCTTGAACAATTGGAAAAAATGCTTGACGGTAATCGTATTTAAAAGGTGTTTTTTCTAAATGTGCTAAACAGCGATCGAGCCAGCGATGCGTCATGTGCATGGAGCGTTTTGCATAACGATAATCGCAGGGATACGGTGTACATTCGTCAAACGCCATGATAATGTCTGCACCAATTGTACGTTGAATTTCAATGACATTTTCTGGCGTAAAGAAATGATACGAACCATCGATATGCGATTTGAATTTGACACCTTCTTCCTTAATTTTTCGATTCGCAGAAAGTGAATAGACTTGATAGCCACCAGAATCTGTCAAAATATTGCGATCCCAATTGATGAATTTGTGCAATCCGCCCGCTTTTTCGAGAATTTCTGTTTGTGGGCGTAAGTATAAATGATAGGTATTTCCTAAAATAATATCAGGATTGATATCTTCTTTCAGTTCGCGTTGATGAACACCTTTTACTGTTCCAACCGTTCCCACAGGCATAAAAATTGGGGTTTCAATCGTTCCGTGATCGGTCGTCAATACGCCTGCTCTCGCCTTACTTTGTGGGTCTTTTCCTTTTAAATCAAATTTCATGTATGCATAACTCTTGCCGAATGATGATTACGAGTTACTTCTGGCGAACGCCAACACAACTACAAAACTATACACATAGCGGCATTATCAGTTGGCAAATATAGGTAAGATTGTGCGATGATTTTGCTAATCAAATATTAAAATTAGAGATTCACGTAAAATTGATTAAAATGAAAGTAAAACAAAAAGCTTATTCAATATCTTTAATTAATTTGTTGGGATTTTGTCTAGTATCAAATATTGTAATTATTTCAATTTCATTTAATTCATTTGATACTCTATAATAAAAAGTATTTTGTTTTGTAACTACACATTTATATAGTCCTTTATATTCATTTGATTGTGGACAACTAGTAGGTAAATTTGAAATTTGTTTGATTTTTTCAGAAAACTTTTCTAAAAATTTGTTTCTTGTTTTAGCATTCCATTCCTCCAGAAGGTAATCGGATAGTTTTAAAAGTTTTTTCTCAGCAAGCTCTGATAAATAAACTTTCATCTAAGAAATCTTTTTTAGAAATTCATCATAAGCAATTCGTTTTCCTTCTTCAAGCTGTTGAATTCCTTCTTTGATTTCATTTTGTTGGGAAGGACTTAATTCATCCCAAAAATCTACTTTTTCTTTATCAACAAAATCTGCTATTTTTTGAATAAATTCATTGTTCTCAATAGCAAGTATTGTTTTTACTAATTCGATTTTCGTTGATTGAATGTCCATAATCTTATAATTATAGTATCAAAAATACAAAAAATGCACTTCACTTCTTTTATCTTTTTCCTTATCCACAAAAATTCGTTAATAAAAGCCTGCTAAGTTGCTTTGTTTGCGCCGTTTTATGACTTACTTTTGATTCTTTAAAAAAACTACTAACACATACACAATGTCTGATAACAAATCGTTAGAAAATTTAGTGACTCAAGTACGCAGAGATATCTTGAGAATGGTACATAAAGTGAATTCTGGACATCCAGGAGGTTCGCTCGGTTGTGCTGAATTTTTAGTTACCCTTTACAACGACATCATGAAACTGAACGACGGTTTCGATATGGATGGCAAAAACGAAGATGTATTCTTTTTATCAAACGGTCATATTTCACCTGTAATTTACAGTGTGTTGGCGCGTAGAGGTTATTTTCCTGTAGAAGAATTAAACACGTTTCGCTTGTTAGATTCGCGCTTGCAAGGACATCCAACTACGCATGAAGGTTTGCCAGGCATCCGAATTGCTTCAGGTTCGTTGGGACAAGGAATGTCGGTCGCTATTGGAACTGCCTTGACCAAAAAGTTAAACGGCGATGACCATTTGGTGTATTCATTACACGGAGATGGTGAATTGCAAGAAGGTCAAGTGTGGGAAGCTGCTATGTACGCCGCAGGAAACAACGTCGATAATTATATTGCAACAATTGATTACAATCAAAAACAAATTGACGGTGCTACTGACGATGTATTGCCTTTAGGTTCGTTGACTGCAAAGTTTGAAGCCTTTGGTTGGGACGTTTTAGAAATTACTGACGGAAACAACATTCAAGCGATTAAAGACGGTATGGCGGAAGCTAAAGCTAGAACAGGAAAAGGCAAACCAGTTTGTGTATTGTTACACACAGAAATGGGGAATGGCGTTGATTTTATGATGCACACACATGCTTGGCACGGAAAAGCACCAAATGACGAACAATTGGAATCTGCTTTAGCGCAAAATCCAGAAACTTTAGGGGATTATTAGGATGAAGCAGTTTTTATATATAGTTGTTTTTTTAACTGGCTCGCTCCTTTTTGCACAGGAAACGTTTACGGCAAATTTTGATTATGAAGTTAGCTATGAAATTCCTAATGGCATGAAGGGAAAAGATACACTTACCATAGCATTTGATAAGACGGGACGCTACGTGTGGACAGATTTTAAGAAATTATTTGATAGGTTTTCTATTATGCTTCCACAAGAGAACAACCTTATGACCAAAGATATGGTATTAGATGTCATTTATGATTCTAAAACAACAAAAGTATATATGAATCTGAATAGTGACAATTTTTCTTTTTTTATAAAGATGAACCTAACTGCTTTTTTGCCAGGTAGAGTCAATCCTGCTCCTTTTAAGGAATCTTTTAGTTTACTTAGTGAAAAATCTGAAGATAAAGCTACACTGTTAAACAAAGAATATCCAGTTTACAAAGTGTATCCTGATAACTTGCCTGAAGAAAAAAACAAAATTAGTTTAGTTTTCGCTGAAGAGTACCCAATTGATAATGATGAATTATTAAGAGCACTTTTTGATTTAATGATAGATGACGAAAATGATGGAAAGATTACAACTAATTTCCCAAAAGGAGTTATTTTACAATTGTCAGGATCAGGTCCACAAAACGAAGTCATTTTAAAAGCTATCAGCATCAAGAAAATTTCAAGAACTATTACAATTAACAACACACTAGAAATAAAAGAATGAAAAAATATACCAACACAGGAAGTAAAGATACACGCTCAGGATTCGGAGACGGATTGACAGAGCTTGGAAAGACAAACCCAAATGTAGTAGCACTTTGTGCCGATTTAACTGGCTCGCTAAAGATGGATGACTTTAAAAATAATCATCCAGAGCGCTTTTTTCAGATTGGAATTGCAGAAGCAAACATGATTGGCATTGCCGCAGGAATGACCATCGGTGGAAAGATTCCATTCACAGGAACGTTTGCCAACTTTTCTACGGGACGTGTGTACGATCAAATTCGTCAATCAGTGGCATATTCTGATAAGAATGTGAAAATTTGTGCATCGCATGCGGGAATTACGTTAGGAGAAGATGGCGCTACGCATCAAATTTTAGAAGACATAGGCTTGATGAAAATGTTGCCAGGTATGACCGTCATTAATACGTGCGATTACAATCAGACGAAAGCGGCTACCTTAGCAATTGCTGCACATCACGGGCCAGTATATTTGCGTTTCGGGCGTCCGAAAGTAGCAAATTTCACTCCAGAGAATCAAAAGTTTGAAATTGGAAAAGCAGTGCAATTAACGGAAGGAACTGATGTAACTATCATCGCAACGGGACATTTGGTTTGGGAAGCGTTGCAAGCAGCTGAAACGTTGGAAGCAGCTGGCATTTCTGCGGAAGTGATTAACATTCACACCATAAAACCATTAGACGAGGAAGCGATTTTAAATTCGGTAGCAAAAACAGGTTGTGTCGTAACGGCAGAAGAGCATAATTTCTTGGGCGGATTGGGCGAAAGCGTTGCTAGAACATTGGCATTACACCAACCAACTCCTCAAGAATTTGTAGCGACGAATGACACTTTTGGAGAATCGGGAACGCCTGCGCAATTGATGGAAAAGTACGGTTTAAATGCAGCAGCTATTGTAAAAGCTTCACAGAAAGTTATCGCAAGAAAATAATACTTTCTGAAAAAAATCGTTTGTATTTGTATAACATTAAACATTAACATCATGAAAAACAACCTATTATGTTTACTATTATTCTTTGCTTCAATGAGTTGCTTTGCGCAGTTTGGAGTAAAAGCAGGATTGAATTTCAGTTCAAACGGAGAATTGCGTGAAATTGCGACTGCTGGAGAAAATATCATTGAAGATAGCGGAGACGCGAAAATTGGTTATCACATTGGTGCCTATTACGATATCAATTTTAGTAAATTATACTTGCGTCCAGAAGTTGTATACACAAAAACGCAAAGCGAATACGGTTCTAACAATTACGACATGTCTAAAATTGATGTGCCTGTATTGTTAGGTTTAAAAATCATTGGACCGTTGAGTGTTTTTGCTGGACCTGCATTTCAATATACCTTAGACAACGGTTTTGATGATGTGACCATTTCAGATGTTGAAAATGATTTTACGGTCGGATTCAATTTTGGAGCTGCTGTAAAATTTGGAAACATTGGATTGGACGTTCGTTACGAAAGAGGTTTTACTGAGAATGAAGCTAGTATTTTAGATTCTAACAATGTTCGCATCGGAACGTTGGATTCTCGCCCAAGCCAGTTGATTTTTAGTTTGTCTTTACGATTGTAAAAAATCTTCTTTATAAAAATAGAAAAGCACTTCTTTTTACGGAAGTGCTTTTCTATTTTATACTATTTCGTGATTACTTAATTCGCATCTAAATAATCTGGAATTCCGTCACCATCTGTATCTGTTAAAACTACCGTTCTGATTGTGGTCACTCCTTCACTATTTGTATCTCGCGTTTTAATGATTTCATTTGCTGCATAGGTTGGTTCTGCATCTCCAGGATTGAGCGTGTACGTATTTTGAACGATTTCGTTAACGGTTGGTGTTCCGTCGCCGTCATCGTCAGAATCTCTAAAGTTTGGAAAACCATCGCCATCTGTATCATCGTCAGACACATCTTTATCATTGTCTAAATCTTCCATTGACGTTAACAATCCGTCCAATTCAGTATCTAAAAACTCAACATCAAAAATGTTAAATGAGAAGATTAATGGTGAATATTCTGGAATGCCAGGTTCAAACAAGTTGAAATATCCCATTCCTGATGGCATAAAAACGGCGCCTATCCCTCCGTTTCTCGGTTGCAAGAAGCCATCTTCATCTTCTACAAAACCTTCTGCAGTTTTAAATTCTGGAATTCCCAATTGGAAACCTCTAACCGTACTAGAACCAGCACTTACCAGCGGAATTTGGAATCGTGTCAAACGCAAGTCAAATGTTGACAAATCTAACAATTGCCCGTGATACACCAAACCAACAGCGTCAAAATTTGAAAATGACTTACCGCCACCTTCACGCACTTTTAAGATGTAATATTTATATTCAACATCGAAGTACGTTGTGGTGCGCTCTTCAACCTGATTGATTAACGGAATTTTGTCTGCATTTACGCCTGCAATTGTGTCAAAAACAATTCGCACATCATCATTAGCAGGACTTTCAGGATTTGTCAAATCAAAATCCTCATAATTGTAAAAGTGCGTGCTAAGAAATTCCAGCAAAGCTGCTTGGTCTTCAATTTGCTGTTCGCCTCTATCGCGTAATTCCGCAAATGTGACTGGATCATCATCTCTTTTACACGCTAAAACAGCTACTATAGCAACTATTGTTACAAATGTAAATTTTACAAACTTCATCATTGTTTTTTAAATTTTGGGGTGCAAGATACAATTTTATCCTACTTTTGTATATTCTTTAACGCAGTTTTTAGAGATTTTGTATGAGGATAGATAAATACTTATGGTGTGTGCGTTATTACAAGACACGAAATATAGCAACAACAGCTTGTAAAAAGGGACATGTTAAGGTAAATGGTGCTACAGTAAAGCCATCAAGAGAAGTGTATGCAACGGATAAAATTGAGGTTCGAAAAGATCAAATAACGCGTCATTTAACCGTGTTAGACATTCCGCCGAGTCGCGTTGGCGCTAAGTTAGTTGATATTTATCGTGTGGATACGACTCCGAAAGAAAATTTTGATCATTTAGAATTGTTAAAACACGCTAAAGACCATTATCGCAAACAAGGAACGGGAAGACCTACTAAAAAGGATCGCCGTGAAATTGATGAATATCTCGATGATAGTTTTGACCATGATGAAAGTTATTCTTAATTTTACTCGATAAACCGAGATTTAAAATCGTACTACATGACTGTAACGGGAAATATCATTCTAAATCACCAGCAAATTCAACATAAAACGCGCCGCATTGCCTATCAAATTCTGGAATCGAATGTGAACGAAGAAGAAATTATCATTGCTGGAATTGCTGATAATGGATTTGTTTTTTCGCAAAAAATAAAGACAGAATTAGAAAAAATCACAGATGCTACCATTACGTTGTGTGAAGTTGTTATTGACAAGTTGAATCCGCTAAATCCTATCCGAACTTCATTAGAAATTACCGATTACATCAACAAACCTTTGGTATTAGTTGACGATGTTTTAAACTCTGGAACGACCTTAATTTATGGTGTAAAACATTTTTTAGATGTGCCTTTAAAGAATTTTAAAACGGCAGTGCTGGTCAATCGAAATCATAAAAAGTATCCTATAAAAGCTGATTTTAAAGGCATTTCTTTATCTACTTCCATCCAAGAACATATTGATGTGGTATTTGCAGAAGAAGACACTGCATATTTAATTTAGGAGTTTTTTAATTTCCGCTACTATTTCTTCAACTGTTTTACAGTCAGTTACAACGTTGTGTGTCGCTTGTTGATAAAACACATTGCGTTCAAAAAGATGTTTTCCAATAAATTCTGGCAAATCTTCATCAGAAATATTACGAATTAACGGTCTTTTTGATTTTTCGTCTTTCACTCTACTGATAATTTCTTTGATGGATGTCTGCAAATAAAACGTATCAATCGTGTACTCATGAATTAAATTCATATTATTAGCATAACAAGGTGTTCCACCGCCTAAAGACAAAATTATATCTGTTTGCATTTCCAAAACTTCTTTGAGATACTGATGTTCTTTCATTCGAAAGTAAATTTCTCCCTGTGTTTCAAAAATCTCAGCAATGGTTTTCTCTTCTTTTTGTTCTATATAATTGTCTAAATCAATTACAGGCATTTCTAATGCAGTTCCTAATAATTTTGAAACCGCAGTCTTTCCACTTGCCATATATCCTAAAAGTACAATTGTCATTTTACTATTATAAATAATTTATTTTTAAGCCCTTACAAAAATCAGAAAAAAAAAGACAAATTTATATTAAAAAAGCCTTGAAAAATAAAATTATGATGTTATATTTGCACCCGCATTCGGAAAGAGATATTTATTCTTTTTGATTGACCTGGTAGCTCAGTTGGTAGAGCATCTCCCTTTTAAGGAGAGGGTCCTGGGTTCGAGCCCCAGCCAGGTCACAAAGTGACATAAAGTCGAATGACTTTGAGTGCTAAAAGCACTTTGGGGCGATAAGTTTATAGTAAACTTACTGAAATAAGCCCCAGCCAAGTGACAAAGGTCAAAAGGTCTTACGACCTGGTAGCTCAGTTGGTAGAGCATCTCCCTTTTAAGGAGAGGGTCCTGGGTTCGAGCCCCAGCCAGGTCACAAAATGAGTTAAGCAATTGCTTAACTTTTTTTATTTTTGCAAAGCACATTTACCGAAGTGCTGGAATTGGTAGACAGGCATGGTTGAGGGCCATGTGTTCATTAGAGCGTGTGGGTTCGAGTCCCATCTTCGGTACTGAATGGGACAAATGAACGTTTTCGTTTTTTTGTCCTTTTTTATTTTTGTTCGTAACTACTGATAATGAACTTATTAACTCCAGTACACTATTCGGTTTTGTGGTTCGACAGCTATCATTTTCTTTGTTAAAGTAGATTCCGTTAGGAAACAATAGGTTTTGTAATTTCTGCTTTTCCGTGTAACCTCCTAAACTCCACATTGTATGTAAGTTACAAGCTAACTTTAAAGATTTTTCAATATAGTTTTCAAGGTTCGACTTTTCTAAACTCGTTTTTTGTATTTCTTTCTCGATTTCGTTTATCTCATTTTTGAATTTGATGGAAAACTTATCGTAGATTGAATTGTCAATTTCCCCAATAGCGAAACGCTCTTGAATCTTCTCCAACTTTTCCTTTAATATCTTGAGATTGTATTTTAAACTCGCTGTATTGTCTTTATTTGAATTTGAAAAATAATCAAATGTGTACTTCAATTGCTTTTTTATTGGCGCGATTAATCTCTTATCAATTTGGTACGAATTCAGTATTTCTATAAATTGATTGTTTAGTGCTTTTGCACTTTTATTAGTACAACAAGATTTTGTGCCACATTTGTAATAATGAATGTTTTTCTTTTTGACAATATAGCCCGTCAAAGCTCTATTGCACTTACTACATCTTACAAAGCCACCTTTTAATGGAAGATTGATATTTGCTTTATGTTGTTTGTAATTGTGAGGATTGTTCAATTGTAAACCACTAGCTTTCAGAAATAGTTCTTTTGACACAATTGCTGGATGCTTTCCTTCTATGATTTCTCCATTTAATAAATTGTGTGCAATGAGTCCGCAATACACAGGATTTTTAAATATTTTGGTTATGTGTTGTCTGAACATTTTTATGCCTTGCTTTTGAAGTCGCTCAACAATTTGTGTATTGGTTAGTCCTTCATTGACTTTCCAAAGAAATATATTTCTAATAATTTTTGCCTTTTCATCTTTGACAATAATCGGAGTATTTTTCTCGTCTCTCGCATTTTTATACCCAAACGGTGCTTTTCCCATCCAATATCCATTCAAAAGTCGCTGACGCATTCCCATGATGGTTTTGTCGCGGCGTTGGTCATTATCGTATTTACTAAAAAGTAGATTCAGATTTTGAAAAAACATTCCTGTTGATGTTTCCACATCGACGGGTTGCGTCACAGAAAGTACATTGATACCGATTCGTTTTAATTCTTCAACCATTGTGATGGCACTTGCACCCGCACGTGAAAATCGATCAATACTATACACGATGATAAAAGCAATTCTTTTCTTCTTTACATACGAAATCATCTTTTTAAATTCTTTTCGGTCATCCGTTTTTGCACTTTCATACGTTCCGCCAAAATATTCTTTAATATCTAAATTGAGTCGTGTTGCGTATTGCGTGCATTGTATCTTTTGACTTTCCAAACTTGTATTGTCTTCCTGCTGTGAACCCGAAACCCTAGTGTAGATAACGGCTTCATTTTTTGTAATTACCTTTTTCTTATTCTGCTTTGCGAAGATTTGAAATTGTTGAAGATTGCTCATTTTCGGTAATAATTTGATGTGTTAATAATGCCAATTCTTTTAGCGTTTGTATGATATGTTCAGCTTCTTCCAAAGATATATCAGTCAAACCATCGAAGCTTTTTAATTCTTCAACGGAGATTGTTTTTAGCGTTGATATGTCTTTTACATTTTCCATACAAAGAAACAAGTCTACTACAAACCGTGATTGATAAAAGGTTTGTTTCTGTTCCTTGATTTGAAATTGTAAGATTGCTTAAAATCACATTTAATATTACGAAGAATTGAAACAACTACCAACACTTCTCCTATTAATTAACAGTTAAAATCTTACTATTTTAAATCAATAAACACTTTTTAATTTTTATTTAGTAACTCTTCTGTAGTCTTTCAAAGATGAAAAGAAAAAAATACACTTTTCGCGATTCGACTGGATTTGATTGGATTTGACCAGATTCGATTAGATTCGACGAGATTATATTACTTTTTTTTAAAAACTAGTTCTTTGAAAGAACCTTTTCAAAGATTGTATTTTTCGATAATATGCTTACTTCATAATGTAGGATAGTGTCGGATAATGAAGGATTGTGACAGATTATGTCGGATAGGACTGATTAAAACAAATATGGAATCAGTAACTATTGTGAAATTTCCACTTGTTGCAAATTGTTGCGTTTTGTTGCAAGTTGTTGCGAAACCCAATCTTATAGTTTTTTAGTAACATAACTAAATAACTGTAAGGGAAAATCAGGATAAGACAACATTGATTCTTGTTGCAAGTTGTTACTTTTCGTTGCAAACCGTTTCAGGATTCAATTGATTTTAATTGAAACTGATTGATAGTCATTTATTTAGGTATAGCAAGTATCAAAAATAGATAATATAAGATAGAATCAATGCCCTTGAAACTTGTTCAAAGTTGTTGTTTCTTGTTGCGACTTGTTGCAAACTGTTGCGTTTTGTTGCTAATCGTTGCATTTTAAGTAGCAAACAGCTTTTTTTTATAAGATTTTTACATTGATTCTTGTTGCAAGTTGTTGCTAATTGTTGCAAACTGTTGCAAAATTATTTACGGAAAACCATAAAATTCATTCGTATTCTAATTCATTCGTGTTAATTTTTACTCTTTGAGGTCAATATTTTATCCTTTTTGGCGAATAATTACTGTAAATTATTTATGTTTGTTGTTGTTATT
The DNA here is from genome assembly GCF_003054265.1 of Kordia periserrulae. GTDB lineage: Bacteria > Bacteroidota > Bacteroidia > Flavobacteriales > Flavobacteriaceae > Kordia > Kordia periserrulae. Next base: position 147,729 of record NZ_QBKT01000008.1, read on the forward strand.
ACTTACGTAGTGTAACGAAAGAACACTAAAAATAAATAAGTGTATTTCTGTTTTATATATGTAAATGGTAGATTTGAGTGTAACAAAAATCTAAAATATTTACATTATGAAAACAAGAAGTTATTTTTTAGCAGTAGTAGCATTATTTATTTTCAGCAACTATAGTTGTACTGAAGTAGATTCAATAACAGAAGAAGATTCAATTAACAATGTACAAGCAATTGAAGACGGCGAAATCACGGACGACGATATATAAAATAGTTGCTTTTATTATAGTAACGACATTACTAATATATCTACACGATCTTATACCCAAAGGGAGCGGAAAAATAGGAAAATCGTCCCTTCGGGTATATTTTTATACTGTCAATTCTGAATTGAGATTTTTATTAGTCTGGATTCTTGTGTATATATTAGCTAATTAGCTAAAGGAAAAATATGGCGATTCGTGATTTGGTTGCCAATTTTAATGACCACTTACCAATTATTAATAAGAGTTTTTAGCTTACAAACTACATCATACAACGATTTCAATTTTAAATTCGTTGTCTCCCTACTATTGTTTATAGCCTTAATCATATTTTATTTTACCCGCAAGCGAAAAGAGTACACGAATGAGTAATAAGAATATTTTAAAGGAAATAGATTTCTTTTTAGAAAACAAAATGGCATATTCTGCTGAAGAAAGAAAAGCTATTAAGAAAATACTGCGAGAAACTTTAAAAGGATTGGGCGATTCAGTTGTTAATTTTATTGATAAAGAAAATAATAAGTAGTTTAGTTTTTCTGCTTTTCAGCTTGCTCTTCTTTGTAATCATCAAAGTCGAGCCTAAGTTCTCCAATATTCTTGACCAATAATTTTATATCAGTTCGCATATCATCAAGTAAAGGACTCACAAGTTTTACTACACTACGCGCAATTATAGTTTCTATAGTACTTTTATTTTTAGACTCTATTTCAGAACCTTCTGCTAATTCACTTAGCATATTTCCTTTTCCTAATAACAACCAATATGGGTTAATATTTTTATAAATAGTCAAAATAGTGACTATTTTATCACCTCCTAATTCACTTTGAGCGCCTTTTCCTTTAAAGTTAGATGCAGAAATACCTGTTTTTTCAAAAAAACTTTTCTTTGTTAATCCTTGACTATCAATATATTGAAGCACTCTACTTTTTATAGGTGATAAAATTTTGTCCATTTTTTTGTTTAAAGTCTAAATTTAGACTATTTTTGATATGTTACATTGTAAATCTATGAAAAAAACACGAAACCTTGTGTCAAAACGCAAAGTTTCAAGGCGGTAAACCTTTGTCTTTTCATAGTATGATGTTTGTTACACCCTAGAGATTCCCCTTTCCCTTAAAACTGTATTGCTTAATAAAATAACTAATTCTAATGTTAAAATTATGAAGCAAAAACTCGCAAATTATTTAAAACTAGGAATTCTATTTTTTGGAATTTCTCTATTATTATTTGGTTGTCAAAGTGATGATCAAATTATTGTACATGATGAACACTCTCATTTGGAAAAAGGGAGAATTGAGAATTTCAGCAAACTTAACTCATTTGTTGAAACACTTAATAAGAAACCTAACGACGAAGTTGGTAGTAAAACAACTTCATTGGAAACTGCTAATGGTTTTGATATTATCAACGACCAAGACTTGTATATTCAAGAAAAAGATGGTGTAGAAACATTTTCGATTCCTATTCATAAGCACCATCAAAAAGCAAAAACATTTAGTAATCTGATAGTTAGTTTTAGCGATACAGAACCTACTCAGGCTTTTATTCTTACCTATCACCCCGAAGATACTTATATACAAGCAGTCAGCACGAATGAACAAACACCATTTTTAGGTAATATTAGTAAAGAAATTGTAAACTATGACGGTAGTTTAGAGTATCTAAAAATTGGAGAAGCAGAAGATTGTGAAACATTTACAATCAGGTATTGCACTTTTGGAGAAGAAACGGGAAATGTACACATAGGTGGTTCAAATTGTACAGAAGGCTACTATTGGGATGAAAGTGTTACTATTTGTAATGATGACGAATACTCTTTACAAGATATTCCTTATGCTACTGGCGGCAATCCTGTTGAAAATTCAACAAATAGCGGAGACTACTCAACTTCGGGAACTAACTCAGGCGACACGACTACACAAAATCCTTTAGTTGTACCAAATCCGCCAAGAACTTTTTCTATTGTAAATATAGATGCCATGTCATTAGAAATGACAGAATGGCTCAATCAACCTGAAAATATTGAGTTCAAGGAAGAAATGATAAAATTCTTGGACGAAGAAGGACATTTGCCCAATACAGATTTAGAAGCCTATTTACTTGTCAAATCAGAATCATCGTCAACGCAATGGCAAGACTATTCAGGTTCTTTCAATAATATTCCGTCGTTACAATTTAGCCAAATTCGACACGAAGTAGATTATTCAAGAGGTTATACATACACCGAAGTCAAACTTTTAAATGGTGACACTATTTTATATGGTGATTTTGCAAGAACTATTGATGAAGATGGCAATAGCTTCACAACAGAGCCTGACGAACGAATATTTTACAACAGTAAAGAAAAACAAGCGACTTTTCACAATTCCTGAACCTTACAATCAATATCCTAGTGTTGATCTCAGTCATTTATGGACAAACTTTTGGGGTGCGGTTCAAGTAGGCGTTCGGTATTGTACGCCTTTAGAAGATTTTGTAATTCTCATTGACGGAAAAGATTTCGATGGTGTTGAGCAAAGCAGAGCCGTTTCGGGAATATCTATTTTAATTGATAACACACCATTTGGAAAAGTATTCAAAATCGTAAAAAGAGCAGGGCAAACTATTGACGCTTCCATTCCAATCGTTAGACGATTTACGACAACTATTTTCAAAGTTCAAAGAAAATTAGTCAAAGAATACAAAGGTGTCGTGAGTACAATGTCAAATCTCAGAAAAGGAAATTTTGGAGAAATGGCAACTGATGTTGACTTAATTAGCAAAGGCTATCAAGATTTACATGTAAACAGAATTTCCAATATAGACACACCGACGAGTCAAGGAATTGACCATGTATTTAAAAATCCTGAAACTGGGCAATATTTAATAGTGGAATCAAAATATACAGGCTCGTCTTCACTAAGCACGTTAGCAGATGGTACAAGGCAAATGAGTGATGATTGGATTGTTGGTGGAGATAGATTATTTAACGCAATCGGGCAAGATGCAGATTTGTACAATGATATTATCAACAATGGTTACGAAAGAATACTAGCAAAGGCATATCCTGACGGAACAGTTGTATATAGAAAAATTGGTGCGGATGGTTATGTAATTTTAGGAAATGCAGGAAATTTCACTCCCTAAATTTATATCTTTGAGTTATGAATAAAAATTTAGATATCAAAACATTATCTGCTTCTAAAGAAGACCTTTTACGAATCATAGAAGCATCAAAGGAAGATTTAAGGAATAACAAAATTCTTCCTGAACGAGTTGATGCTGTTAAAAGAGTCCAAATTGTAAAATATACCAATTTGTTCAACATTTTATATGCTACAAAATCGGACAATTCATTTTTAAAAGAAAAACTAGAAGAACTGATTTTGAAGTTGCCTGAGTATTGGGTTCAAGATAAGGTTAAAGTGTTTCATGGAAGAAAAAGGATTGAGTTACATCAATACAGTTTAGATGCGTATCATCAAATGTTGATGATAATGTCATTGGCAGTTATTTTTGACGTATCTAAAGACAAATTCGCAACAATAGTTCAATTGATTGATAGAGATAATGTGAAAGACTTTTTATACGAACATTTCATTCGCTATTATTTTCCCGATAGAGAGAAAATAACCGAAGAATCATACATAAAGTTTTTTGCCATTCCAAAGATGAACAAACGGATTGTTGATATTTTAGAAAACGATGACAAAACAACTCTTTCAAAGAACTTGAAGCAATATTTGGATAAGTATTGGTACAAAACGCACAAAGATTTTTCATGGTACGATAGTCATAAAAAATATCCCAACGCTTTTTATGGATATTGGGCGTTTGAAGTTGCTGCATTAGTCAAAATGAAAGACTTGGATGATAGTTTATTTCGCGATAATGAGTTTTATCCTGACAGATTAATATAACACAATTTGTACATCTAAAACTCCGTAGTTTAAGTAATGAAAAACAGCATTTATATATTATTTCTTTTAGGGGTTGCTTTTTCTTTTTCACAAGAAGAAAAGAAGCAATTTAATGGAGAAATTCATGCAATCTTTAAAACTGTATTGCACAATGAAGATGCTTTTCAAAAAGATGCTGAAAATTACTTGCGCATAAGCGATTCTATAGTTGCAAATGATTTTCTGAGCAATCCTGATAGCAGCAGAAATTCTCAATATGCAAATCTTGAAGATCGTTTGAGTAGCAATAGAATTGCAAACATGATTGCTCTTGATTACAATACAGGAAACGATTGGCGAAGACCGAAATTCAACCGATGGATTTTATCAGATACCATGATAAAAGTATATGAATTTCATGAAAAACCGTTTTTATTAGATCGTGAAACTGGGCAATATCTCAATCGTTACACATATAAACCATTAAGTGCGGAACGTGTGCTTTCTGAATATAGATTTCACAACAGTTCATACAAGAATATTGTTGTAGATAAAGAAGATACAAAAACCATTGCTGGAGTAGAATGCTTTAAAATTATTGTGAGTTATGACGATAGAAAGTTTATTGGCTTCAATCAAAATTATGTAGTCATTCATGAAATGTATGTGACCGATAAAATCAAGTCAAAGTACAATCCTTTAGAAAATAATCTCAACATATTGAATACATATTTTCCAATGTATGTAAAAAGTTATGCAACGGGACTAAAAGGGAGATATTTTGAAAAACAGATTGTAAAACTAGCTGATGAAAGCAACGCAAATGAAAAACAATTAGCGACTTTATTTAAGAAAACTAAAGATAGCTTACTATCTGAATACAAGTTGCTTATTGAAAGTCAAAAAGCAAAAGAACGCGCTACATATTCACCAAAAGAAGAGAAAAAAAACCTGTACCATTTGCAGAACAATTGGACGTATTGAAAAGTTTAGGGTATGAGTTCAATCCGAAAACTACGCTGAAAGACTTTGAAAGAGAACTAATAAAAAATGGAATTATTGATACTACCATTACAACAATGGAAGAGTATTTTACTCAAAAACCATACAGTGAATTATACTTTTATATGGGTTGGAGAATGCCTGACTATAAAAATAAAATGAGTCTTCAATTTAGCAAAGATGTAGTTTGGCATAACTTGGATTATCTCGGAACGGAAAATGGTTATATAAGTTTATTGACGCAATTAGAAGCGATTTCTGATGGTGAACTTAGGTTTGAAAATATTAACTTTTCTATCGATAGTGACGGATTTCAATGGATAGCTTTTGATGTAAACGGCATGGCTAAAAAATGGAAATTATTAAAGGTGAATTACGTAGATGATTCGTTTGTATCAAGATTTGTATATCTGACAGAAGAATTCAATACCAAAGGAAAATTTACATATTTCGATATTGGAGATGAATCATACGTAATCGACTACGCAACGCCCGAAAAACAAACAGAATTCATAGAAAAAACAGGAATCCAAAGAGAATGGCTGACCGTAGGTAAACATTTCTCAAAACCCAACGATTAGTCAAATAGTATCATTTCCCTAAAGTTGATCAATAGCCATAAATCAATCAACTTTAAATCCTAAAAATGACAACTAACAATTTAAAAACTGAATTTGCAACCTCTGAACTATTTACCACATGGGAACTATCAATGCTGATTATCGGCATAGGGTGTTTGGGAATTTTAATATTCCTTTCCATTGTGATATATAATTACATCCATCGTTTTGATTGGGATGATGAATTACATAAATAAAAACACGTCAAGAACAGTATCATTTTTTCACTAATTAATTTACTACTAACAGAATAATTTACCCTAATCCTAATTATCGTAAAACTACAATTATTCTGAAGCTGAAAACCTCAATTGTGATGATTGAGGTTTTTTTATTGAATTTTATACGGCGTCAAATGCCAAGAGTTTTCCAAGAAACCTTTTTATTCCAAATTCCCGCGCGGCAGGCTGGCTACTTCGCTAAAAAGGTCTACCAGACCTTTTCTTTACGCTCGTCCCCAACGTCAAATGCCAAGTACTTCTAAAACTTACGATAACCCAAGATAAACACGTTATATCGCTTGTTTTCACGGCGTCAAATGCCAAGTACTTCTGAAAGTTGTTAAATTCAAGTTTAGTTTCAACTTCAATTTCCCACGCGGCAGGCTGGCTACTCGCTCAATAGGTCTACAAGACCTATTTCTTCCGCTCGTCCCCAACGTCAAATGCCAAGTACTTCTAAAACTTGGGAATGTAATCTTGATTGTCGCAGCCATTCTGTTTTCACGGCGTCAAATGCCAAGTACTTCTTCAAAATTTTCAAGTTCAAGTTCAGTTTCAGTTTCAAATTCCAACGCGGCAGGCTGGCTACTTCGCTAAAAAGGTCTACCAGACCTTTTCTTTACGCTCGTCCCCAACGTCAAATGCCAAGTACTTCTAAAACCTGCTGGTTGCCTTATGTTAATGAAAGCTGGTGAGGTTTTCACGGCGTCAAATGCCAAGTACTTCTAAAACCAAAGCGGTGGCAACGGCGATTGTCGATTGCTACGTTTTCACGGCGTCAAATGCCAAGTACTTCTAAAACTTAGGTAATCACTATTATTAACCCTTAATACAATGTTTTCACGGCGTCAAATGCCAAGTACTTCTGAAATGGTCAATTTCAAGTTCAGCTTGAATTTCAAACTCCTTCACGTCAGCTGGCTACTTCGCTAAAAAGGTCTACTAGACCTTTTTTTTACGCTCGTCCCCAACGTCAAATGCCAAGTACTTCTAAAACTTAAATTCAAGGGCAAGGTGTTTAAAGCAACGGCTGTTTTCACGGCGTCAAATGCCAAGTACTTCTAAAACAACGACGCCGGATTGGCAGGAGGTTAGAAAATGAGTTTTCACGGCGTCAAATGCCAAGTACTTCTAAAACAATAGGTGTTGGCATTGTCCTATTCTGTCTGTACGGTTTTCACGGCGTCAAATGCCAAGTACTTCTAAAACAATAGGTGTTGGCATTGTCCTATTCTGTCTGTACGGTTTTCACGGCGTCAAATGCCAAGTACTTCTAAAACAATAGGTGTTGGCATTGTCCTATTCTGTCTGTACGGTTTTCACGGCGTCAAATGCCAAGTACTTCTAAAACTCGATAGTAAAAAATGCCTAACATTAGCAGTAGCTTTGTTTTCACGGCGTCAAATGCCAAGTACTTCTAAAACCATTCCGAAAAAGCACCGCGCCTTCGTGCAAAAGATGTTTTTACGGCGTCAAATGCCAAGTACTTCTAAAACTAAATGAACTTGTTGGGTAACCAACGCCTCACAAAGTTTTCACGGCGTCAAATGCCAACATTTAACAAGAAACTTTTTTACTTCAATTTCCTGCCCGCCAGCTGGCTACTTCGCTAAAAAGGTCTACAAGACCTTTTCTTTACGCTTCGTCCCCAACGTCAAATGCCAAGTACTTCTAAAACAAGAGACAGAACACTAATCAACACATTCGTGAGAGTTTTCACGGCGTTGAATGCCAATTAATTTCTATATCATTATGGAGGCAAATGACACAAAGGTTCAACAGTTTTCACGGCGTCAAATGCCCAATATCATTATTTCAAAGAACGTTTTATTTACTATACTTTCTGAATACATCCATAACCTTTGCTTTTTCCTGTGGCAATGGCGGTGAGTGGCGGTAATAGGATGTTGGTGGAAAATGTGAGTTGTATGCCACGCTCAAAGAACGTTCCAAACGGTTTGTAGGTTCGGAAACTTTTGGGTTCGCTGATGTTTTGGACTTCCAAAGTATAGTTAGGCAATGAAAAACCTAATTGCTTGTGTACCAATTCGTCAATGTTCTTTTTGAGTCGCGTTGTAAGGTCGTCCACATCTTTCCAAACAGCCTGTAAGTTTTGATAACTATTCCGTTTGCTACGCGGAAACAGATAACGTTCTATGTGATAAGTTTGCGGTTCAGTAAGTTGTACAGGCGTGTAATATGCCGTTTGCTGAAAGATGTTGTTAGATTCAGAAGTTTGTTTCATGTAGGCTTCTGCAAAATATCCAACTGCCCACGAAGCTTTGTTGCCAATACCCGCCAAGGCTGCAAATCCTTGATCGTTGCGAAATTGTATCAACGGATAGTCTGAATTTTTGTTGTGAAACAAATGATACAATTCTGGATGTTCGGTTTGTTTGACCATATCCAACACATCGCCTTGCCATTTTGCCGTTCCCAAAGAACGGTCTGAGGTTTCCATTGTTTTAAGTTTCCGATCGTAAAAAGTAATTTGTGTGATGGTTTGTGGTGTCATGATTCGTTTGTAAAAGATTGTATAAATTTTTCTGTTTCTTCTTTGCCAATCCATCGGATAAGATCATTTGTTTTTTTCTCATTAAAAAAACGTTCTCTATGCCTAGATGGTTTTTTCTTTCTTGATGCTGTTACATTCAAAAGCACATAATTTATTTCTGCTGTATCAGTAATACATTCTTCGTTACGCATGTCAATCCATTTGTCCATTTTATCAGCAATCAAACCGTAATCATTCGTTTTAGGAAGCCATTCAAAAAGTCCTTTGGCTAAATTTTCTTGTCGTTCTTTTGCTGCGTTCGCTTCTTTTTCCGCTTCTGCTGCTTCAGCTTTTGCTTTTTCTTCAGCTTCCTTTTTTAGCCTTTCTGCTTCTTCAATCGCTGCTAAACGCTCTTTTTCAATTTCGATAAATGCGTTTATTTCTTTTTGATAAGATTCTGAATAATTATGCGGTTCAATTCCTAAAAATTGAGTAAAACGTGGCAAGGCTTTTTGCTCTTTGATGATTTGCGGGAAATCTGTCAATTCCATATACGTCAATTTTTTTGACTGATGAGAAAATCGCGCCATCGCAATAAGTTCTTGCAATTGTTCACTTTCTGACCAAGTTCCTTCGAGCTTTTCCGCTATCCACCACGATTCCATATAGGTTCTAAAAGCCATCATGGCTTTATTTCGGACTGATTCATACATCATTATATCTATCGCAACCGCACCATATCCATAGGGTTTTGCCATGCCGATACCATGATGACAGTTTTCTACACCGTTAAATGTCAAAGCACACAACAACGCACCTAATTCTTCGGGTAATAGATTGTGATAGACTATTTTGCTTTTAAAAGTGGTCCCAGCAGGCAATGGCTTAAATGTGGTAGAAAATGCAGACTCATCAGCGCCTAAGCTATCATCTATTTTTTTGATTGGATAGCGTTTACGTCCTGCTAGTGGAACATCATCATTATACGTTATATATTCGCCATTAATTATAATAGTCGAATCATCTCTGATAAATTCTTGTGGAATATAAAACGGATAATAACTTGCTTTGGGTTCGCCTAGTACCAATGTTTTGGGTTTACATTCTTTCACAAAACCTTCTGCAAAAGCATGTTGAAAACTCACTCTTCCTTTACTACTTTCTTTCTCAATTGAATAGCCAAATAAAGTTTCTACAAAATCATACTGTTTTTTCTCGTGATGCGTTCCTTTAAGTAATTCTTTTACTCTCTGGTCAAAAGGCAATTTATATAGCATGGACAAGCCAAAATGCTTGATGTTATCCTTTTCATCTAACTGAAGAAATACGGGAACTCTTTCACCGTTGGCTAACACTTTTCGCCAATGTTCCCAATCGGTAGTTCGTTTTTTAGAATCGTCTTCGTAATAGGCAAAGAAGAAGTCCTTCATAACTTGCTTTGGCACTTCTTTCTTTTTAACATTTGGTTCCCAAAAAATAAATTCTTTGTTTTTTCCTTTCCATACTCCTTCTCTTACCTCTTTTCGTTCTGAAGACTGACCAGAGAACACAATCGTTCCTGATGCACCATTTGTAATGTCAGGTTGAATTTTATACCGTTGCTGTTCATGTCTATGCCGTCTTCTTAATTCAACCAACTTATTCTCTACTTTTAGGTTTCTATCTTTTAAAAGTTTGTATTTCCTCAATGCAGATTTATTCTCTCCAGGAATTTTTTGGTCAAAATTCTCTCCAAATAACTCAACAAAATTTGTTTTGAAATACGCGTCTATTTCTTTATGCTCAATTCTTCCTATCTGCGCTGTGTTGTAATCAATTTTATATGTTTCTCCTTCAAAATATAACCAACCGCCTTTGTTTTTTTGAGCAAAACTTTGCTTATCATAAATTTTTTCATTGTTCCAATCACGTTGACTAAAACGATGATCGTTTATTCTATTTAACTTACCAAAAGATATAATCTCCAAGACATTGGCAATCGTTCCTTTGATGCTACTTCCTGGGATGCAATACTGATCATTATGCTTCATGAATTCATATTCTTGATGCGCATTTGGATTAGAAACAGTCGATTTCCCTCTGACAAAAATGGGCGTTTTCGCAGTGATGGTTAGATCAATTTCTCCAGACAACGCTCCTTGCAAGGGAATATCTTGACTTACATAGTCTGCCCAATCAGGCAAACATACTTCTTTATTAATTGGGACAAAATTATAGGCTGATGTTACGGTACTCATGATACAATTCCTTTAAAAATTTGATGACTATATACGTATTCTTGAAAATTAGGAGAAAGTGAATCTTCCTGTTTTTTGAAAACTGGAATAAATTCTAATGCTTTGATTCCTGTGTTTTCAAATGCTTTGTGCGCTGGAAATTTTTGTTCATTTTCCAAATCTGCAAAACCTTCACTTTTATAACAGTAATACACACCGTCAATGTTTTTGATGGTTAAGCTTATTGTTTGATTTTCGTTAACCAAATATCCTTCTACGATAAAAGGAATCGTTGTTGTGAAATATTCTCTATAATTCACAAGCTGATTTATAAATACAAAAGGTTTATCTCTATCATCTTGCCACAGATAACCAGTCCAAGAATATTGCGCATCAAAAATATCCCATAACTCGTCTGTTGTTATTTGTTGTGTACGTGTAGTTTCCATAATCTAATTTGCTACTTTTAAAAATCCGTTTCCGTTGGTGGTGTTTCCTCCTAAAGCCAATCGACCATTTTTTAAATCGTCAATAGCTTTGTCAAAAGCTTCTAATACTTTTTTGTCTATTCCTTCTTTATGCGACAACCAAATTTTTAGCTGCGTTGGTTGTTTAATTGCATATACTTTTTCGGAGAAAAGCATTTTGTCAATCGTTCCGCCTGTAAAGCGATCGATACTGTTGTGTTGAAAAGTGGTTTCTGCATTACGAATAAATTTTTCATCAATCGTAACATCTTCAACAATGACATTTCCGATATGACCATTTTCGTTTTTACTTTCGGCTTTGCTTCCAAATAAACTTTCTAAGGCTGCTTCTGCTTCTTTTTGAAGGTCTTTGTAGTCTTGTAAACAGATTTTAGATTTCCAATCATACGCGGGACATAAGTAATAAAAGGTGCGATGTCGCAACACACCTTTGATGGAAGCACCTGGAATGACATAATTGGTTGCTGCTTTTGTGAAATTTCCATTGAAATTCCACAACATGCATTTTTCTTGCAAATTGGAAGCATTTACCTCATCATCTCCATAACCGACTCCGATATGAATGGCATCGGTTGTAAATTTGAATTGTTTGTATAATTCAAAAGTTGATTCTGTTGTTTTTGGTGTAAACTTGTTTCCTTTTACAATCGCTGAATACGGCGTAAAAGCACAGAAATCTTGTAAATCGTCCATATTGCTAAAATCAAATTTTCGATGTACGATTGAAATTGGTTTGATTTGTCCTAAACCATTGGTGGCTTGACTACCCAATAAGAAATCTTGACGGTAAAAAAGGGTTAGTATTTCTTCCCAAATTACATCTTTAGCTTTATTAACTTCTAGCTTTAGCTGTAATTGAAAACGACTGCCTTTGTGTACAATGGCGTTGGTAAATTTTCCTTTTCCATCCGTAACGCCCAAATGATTGATGCACACATGTTCTCGATTCGGTAAGATTTTATAATGCTTCAAAAGTTCATCTTGAAAAACCGCATTATTCAATTGTGTATATACTTTTCCATTGCTGTCTTGCAACAAGGCATCATTTACGATTAAAGACGAACCTTCTCCTGTATTCTCTTCGGAATTCGGTTCTGTTTGTATTCCTAATAGTTTTAATGCATCTTCAGAAGCTAACGATTTGATGACTCCTTTTAATGAAGTTCCAGGAATCACAGGTAGATTGTTCCAATCTCTTCGTACCTGCGTATCGCTATAACTATTTTCCAATCCGCTGGCAATGCAAAGCGGACTTTGCAATTCGAGGATAATATTTGCGAGGTATTTAATCATTTTTCAAGGTTTTTGGAAGTTCAACACATATTTTTAATAACAAATCAACGGCATTTGATTTGTCTAAAAGTCTTTCAATGACGTCTGCTTGCGGTCTACTCCAATTTGCATTTGCCTTTTCACGTAAGTATCCTTTTTTTGTATCCGTCAATTTTTCTCGTAAGATTTCTTTCGGATTCTCAGATGCAATGGCTTCTAATACATAATTACGAATTGCACCCCATTGACTTTTTGTAGTTTTCTCGAAAAGTGTTTTGTGGTCTTCGATAAACTTTTTAGCTTCCTCATAGGCTGTATGATCTTTTTGAATGATTTCATTACGCTCTGAAAGCTGTTTTAAGAAGTCACTTTCAACATCTTTAGCTTCACTCATCAGATTCAAGCGAATTCCCTCGGTGGTTTCTTTGATGACTTCGCAATGCAAAAATTCAGGATTGACTAAAATTTGTCCAAAACCTTCTGATTTGTGTACACCAACACCTTCGTTGATAGTTTGTGTGCTAATTTCAATGTCTTGATTGTCTTCAGTACTTTCAAACACCAACACACTTCCTTTTTTAATTGCGATGCGATCGGCATCTTCATTTCGTCTTTTAGAATTATAGGTGTGAAAGAATTTAAACTGGATAGAAGACGATTCTTCTGTAAGTTTTGCGTTCTCCATGCCAAAATCAGCAGCGTTTATTTGCGTAGTATAGCGTCCGAACTCATTCAAAAAAATCAAATCACTCAATGCATAAATGATGATTTGTTTGCCTTTTACATTGGCTACTTCTTCAGCTTTTGTAGTTTCGGAAACTTCTATGGTAACATATCCAAATTCTCCTTTAGAAGTGCCAATATAGTGCGCTCCGTTAAGTTTTTGAATTGCTTCTGTGATTTCGTCGGAAGGTTCTTTTACAGCTATTGTACTTTGAAATTGCACACCTCTTTTTAGATAACTATATAAATACATAGCTTCATCTTTAGAACGTCGCTTTTCTAAATCTCTAGCAGATTTTAATCGTTCGCCTTGTGGAACAGTGAAAAGCGAAAGTTGCGCGTCTTTAGCAATGACAAATCCTTCTTTTTGTTGCTTTTTTTTGTGATTTCCCGTTGGAGAAAACGTAAAGCTATTGTTACCTTCCGCATCTTTTGTTTTATACAACGAAAACGGCACAGGCAAGCCAACTTGTTGTTGACAGATTGGATACGCATTCCCAAAACGAACATTTCCAGCATGAAATAATTCATAAACAGCATCTTTATTTTGTGTTTTCAAATTTGCATACGATTGCTTTGCGACCAATCCCAAGAGTTTTGCACCTTGTACATAATCGACAACATCCGATTGTACTTCCGAACCCGATTGCGTGCGCAAAACCAACGGTTCTTTGGCAGTAATAGTTACAGTATAATGTTGCATGTTTCTTCAATTTTTACGACACAACTGCCCAAGCCTTTGTATCTGTCTTTTCCAATTTCTTTGATTAATCCTGCCATTAAATGCAGGTCTTTTTTTAGGTTTTCAAGCACAGTTTCATTCGTCATGTTTTCAATAGTAATCGTTCCTTCCAATCGCATTGGAATAACCACTTTGGTGGTTCGTAGCGAATGTTCTTTGGCTTGTTTCGTTTCTGCTTCAATAGCAGTTGTTGTTATATCTTTAAAGAATAAATGATGATAGTTTTTTGGAACAAATTCCTTTAATCGTACCGAATTGAATTTGATATCGCTTTCTTGGATATATTTTTTCCCAAACAACTTTTCTAATCTCTCGTCTGCTGTTGAAAGTGCTTTACAGTATTGTAAAACTGCGATTTGCTCTTTGAATAATCCCTTTAAGGCTTTTCCGCCGAAAATAGGATGATCGTCTTCTAGTATCGGACTGTTATCAACGCCGACACTTTGCCCTGCTTTGTCTTGATGCAACCAATACGAATGAAAGGTTACGGAATAGGAAAGTATGTTCATGTGGTTACAAGTTTTTGAAGATTGATCAGATTGTATAAATACGGTAAGTCCAGTGTCTCCTTTTGCATGTTTTTGATGAATGCAACGTCAGATTCTGGTAGTTTTTCCAACATACGATCTTTGAGAAACGTTCGTTGCGGATTGTTGACAATGATTTGTGAGAGATAGTTTTCCAAATCTGCTTTAGGAAAATCATCTTTTTTGAGCGCAACTATATCTTTTTGAAATTGTGCTAACTCGCCAATGCTAAACGGTTTTGCGTTGTAGAAGGTTTCTTTTTCCGTTGAACGCAATTCAGAAGTTATAATACGGTCAAAATCGCTCGCGTACGTATTACGGACACGATGTACGCGAATGGCACTGTATGTTCGATTGCTTCCTGCTTTGGCACTTTTGCATAAATCTTCTACCAAATCTGCCGTGTAATGCAGTGGAAACTTTTGTTTGGTAAACGCAATACCCGCAGCCACGGTTAAGCCTTTTTTATCTGTTTCTTTGATTTTTTGGGATTCTTTTTCAAAAGTCTCCATGTAAATTCTTGTAAAATCAAACGCATGTTCCGCTTTGATGATTACTGTTACATCATCGCCGCCAATCAACACAGGGCGAAACGGAATTTTAGGCTTGTTTTTATCGGTAGCATCTTTTACAATAGGAAACGTTTCTTTAATTGCTGTTCTCAAGGCACAAAGTGTCGCATTTTCCACTTCATTTGAAAATTTTTGTAATGCTTTACTATTGGCTTTATCGATTAGTTTTTCTATGAACTTTCCCAACCCATTGGTATCAATATGTACCAATGCGATATAGCTTTGTTCGGAAGCGATTTCTTCTAGTTTTATAGGGAACTCGGCATGAATATTTTTAAGCTTATCCAACAACAAATTACCTTCGCTATGTGTATCCTTTACTTTTGTGGAAAGATCGAGTTCTTGTTGAGTCTCAGTTCGATTAGGATACGATTGAATCTTTCGAGTTCGTTGATTTCGAGCAACGCCCATACACGCCAATCGTGGATAATATACAGGTTGTTGTTTTTTGGTAGTTAGTGAATGGTTTAAGCTTTTGATGTCGCCCGCAGATGGATCGTTTTTTTCTTTTAAAGAGTGAATGGCTTGACAAAATTTTAATTCGGGATATGCTAAAGTGATTTTCATGGAAAACCGCGCATAGGTTTCTTTAAAGCTGTCCAACTCTGCATCTGAAATGGAAAACACACAACGAATGTTTCCTGCTGCTTCCAGTAAAACAGTAGCGTTTTGTAAGAAGTCTTTGAAATGTGTTTGAAACTCCGATTTACAGACTTTTTCCACAATTTCACTTGCACCAATGATTTCTTTGAGTTTGTTGGTTTCAAAAATGTACGACTGAATGCTGTACACCGTAAAACCATAGTAGAATGTATGCATAATGTTTGGTTTACAATTGATAGTCACAAGAAAGTGTAATTATCAACGGCGTTCCATACCATGAAGAAGGTATTCTTTTAGAGATTTTAGACCGCTTCGCTGTTAGACTTGTTCCTGCGTAGGCAGGAATCTCTTAGATCGCTTTGCTGTTAGACTTGTTCCCATGTATGAGGAAATCTTTTATAAAGATTTTTTCAGTCTTTAACTTTATCTAACTATGCCCGCCAAATGATAGGAATTGCAAGTTTTCACGGCGTCAAATGCCAAGAGTTTTCCAAAAAACTTTTTTACTTCAAATTCCCGCGCGCCAGCTGGCTACTTCGCTAAAAAGGTCTACCTGACCTTTTCTTTACGCTCGTCCCCAACGTCAAATGCCAAGTACTTCTTAAACTTGAAACTGCTTTGAAACAACACTATCAAGGAATTGAGTTTTCACGGCGTCAAATGCCAAGAGTTTTCCAAGAAACATTTTTATTTCAAATTCCTGCGCGCCAGCTGGCTACTTCGCTAAAAAGGTCTACCAGACCTTTTCTTCACGCTCGTCCCCAACGTCAAATGCCAAGTACTTCTTAAACCGTTAATGATATCTCATACCGATCTCTTAGAAAGGTTTTCACGGCGTCAAATGCCAAGTACTTCTAAAACTTGTCGTTGAGGTTTCTAGTGAAGAGCATTTATGTGTTTTCACGGCGTCAAATGCCAAGTACTTCTAAAACCAAGCGACCGCACTTGTGCCGAAATTCAAATTGAAGTTTTCACGGCGTCAAATACCAAGTACTTCCAAAACAAAACAGGCGAGCATGTTCACATTGATGTGAATTGTTTTCACGGCGTCAGATGCCAAGTACTTCCAAAACGGAGGTTGTTATCTTGGATGAATAGCTAGGTCTTGTTTTCACGGCATCAAATACCAAGTACTTCCAAAACAACCCTTAAAGATTTGGAGATTAGCGAATTCGAAAGTTTTCACGGCATCAAATGCCAAGAGTTTTCCATGAAACTTTTTTACTTCAATCTCCCGCGCACCAGCTGGCTACTTCGCTAAAAAGGTCTACCAGACCTTTTCTTTACGCTCGTCCCCAACGTCAAATGCCAAGTACTTTAAAACTAGGCGAACTTAAAAGTAGACCAAAGCGTTCGAAGGTTTTCACGGCGTCAAATGCCAAGAGTTTTTATGTTATTTCTCTGGAAAGTATTTTAGCAAATTGTTTCTATCTTCTTCAAGATCATTTAAAATTTTGCTTAATGAATTCCTGATTTTCTTTTTCTGAGAATATGATAATCTATCTGTTAAAGAGCTATTTTCATTGTCAGGAGAGTTAATTTTTATTGTTAAAATGTTATCTCTGATGTATTCAATTACCCAATATAATTGTAAATTCAATTCTTTTGGCATTTCTAGTTCTTGAAATGCTCTTTTGGTAAACTCCGTGATAAGAACTGATTTTAAAGGTAACTTTTCTTCGCTTCTGAGCAATTTTAATAATTTAATTATTGCTGTTTTTTCCCTTTCATTATTTCCTAAATCTTTTTGAACTTTAGGATTCATTTTCAGTTTCCTTTCCCCTTTAGAGAATTTTGGATTCTTGTAAAGGTTGTATTCGTTCTTTCCTTTTTCAAAATCTGTTCTCAATGCAGGAACTACATCAATAATTTCTTCATATCCATTTATATCATAGATTAAACCTAAAGAAACTCCCTGCTCTCTAACTCCAACCAAATCTCTATCGTAAAAATGGCTTTTCAAAAAATTATAAACGGAACGATACATATTACCCTCTCTTTGGAAACTTGTTCTTTTGAACTTGCACAGAATGTCCAAATCAGATAGTCCACTTAGTTCAGTTTTTTGAACTTTAGAACCTTGATATGATGGTCTTCCTAACAGGTTTGATCCAAACTTTTGAAATAATGCAGCTTTAATTATCTTTCCTTTTAATAAAACTTCTTTATCTATTTCATCAGGCTCGTATGTTTCTAAAACTGATGCTAGATAATTGATTTCATCTATATCGTCCAATATTTCCTCATCAGAGAATGTCGAAGCTAGAAAGCTTATGATTTTAAAACTTACTGCACCTAAAATTGCTCCAAGGATTCCATAAGTTACGAATGAAGTAAAGTTAAATTCTTGATTAGGATTTTCTTTTAATTCGTTGGATTGACGAGAATAGTTTAATAGTAGTCCTAATGTACCACCAATAAAAGCTCCTTTTGTTGTAAAGTTGTCTTTGTCTTTTTTCATTTTTACTTTTTTATTTTTCTTGAAATGGTGGCGTCGGAATTATTTTCTCAGCTATTTCTTTTGCTTTTTTTGGATTTATACTTTCATTTGGATAAGCATCTAAAACCAGTGATGGTAATAGTCGCTGAGTTAAATCAGAAAATGTAAAACCATACGCTCTCTTATCATTTTTCCCTGTAATCGTGATTAAATTATTGATGTCATTATCTGTAAAACCAAGTTCACTTAACGGTTCTTTTAATACAGCCAATCTTTGTTCTTCGTTAGGTCTGTTAAATTTTAAGATATCAGCAGCTCTTCTTTTTATGGCAGGATCTAAAGAATTTAGACGATTGGTACACATGATAATTGCTGCGGGAAGTTTTCCGTTGGCGATTCTGTCAACACCACGAATAAAAGCATTTACACCAGCTTTATCTTCATGGTGCATTTGACTGCTTTCGCGTGATTGCGTCAAAGCATCTGCTTCATCCACTAAAAGAATTACAGCTCCTCTTGATTTTTCGGAAGAATTTTGAAGTTTTTTGGCTGTTTCAATGGTGTAATCAAATGCGGATGATATAAGTTTGGTCATTTCTCCAACATGACCTTGTCCTCTTGCAGATAAACTCAAGGGCAAAAGCGTAACATTAATTCCTTCTTGTCTAGCAACAGCATCGCCAATACAAGTCGCTAATTCTGATTTACCAGACCCTACATCTCCTTCTAAAATTATTAATGGAGGTCTTCTTAAAACAAAATTTTTTATACGTTTTGCTTTGGGATGATATTTCTTTATCCACGATTCTATTCCTTTCGGATTTATCAAAAGACTTAACATTTTTGTCATTATGGCTTTATGCCCGTCCAGTCCTACCAATACGTCTAGTCTATCTTTGTAATCTATATCAGGATATATTATTGCTTGTTCAAATAAGTCACTTGTAGATTTTGGTGTACTCATGTTTACTATTTTTTTATTGTGAAACGATTCAGTGATTTGCTCCCAGAAGTGTATGTTTTGTCTTGTGACATATATCCATCTACACCTGGCTCAGGTGCCCCAGTTCTTTTAAAGGGTAAATTATCTTCATAATTATTTCTTTCATCTAAACTTAAGTCATACCAGGCTGATGATGGTACTAGATAACTGTGAAATGATGCTCCTTCTACATTAGCATGAGGATTTATTCTTCCTGGATCATCATCATCACCTGATGAATTTGCTAAATCTTGTGCTGTATATCTCACTGTTGGATCAATCCAATCTCCATTTCTTTGGAATCCGTAGGTGACAGTATCTAAATAACCATCTTTTAAAAGTTGTGTTATTTCTTCTTCTAAATCAGAAATATGATTTTCTGATGGTTGACCGTGAAACCGTTGCATTCTTTTTAAATCTGTTGCTACTTTAGCTGCTAATTTTTTAGCATTCGTAATTGTAAAACTGTTGTTATATGTTCCGCTGAAACTCATAATCTTTTTTTTAAATGTGAAATGATGGACCAAATACTTTTTTCCAGTAGTAGACAGTATCTTCTTTAGTAGTAGCTGCTAAGGCAGCGTCAATAGCATCACCTGCATCAATCGCTGCATCAACAACTAAATCTGTTTGTGTTGTTGTATATAGTTTTGCTGCATTATTTTCTTCGTTTACAGGATCAATCATTTGAACGGGTTCTGAGAAATAACCGATATCACTATATGAATAGTAATCGTCAAAGGCGATTTGCTTTCTAAAATTTGTGGTTGCTATATACGTGAAGAAACTTTGTAATGCTTCTGGATAATCCGAAAAGTCTTGACCTTCATCGGCAAGTTTTGCCATAATAAGCTCAATCATGAATGACTTAAACTTAAAATTAGGATTTTCGTTTTTCAAATTTCTTGCCCAATATTTTGCTAGTCTGATTACCTGTGCAAAATGATTGGTGTTTTTTGCCTTACGCTTTTTTATGAAGTCTCTATGAAATGGTATATTCGTTTTTAAGAATGAACCATCTTCTTGACTGACAAGATCGCCATACCAATCGGGATCATCGTAATAAAGAATTGGTACGATGTCTACATCTAACCCTGATCCTCTAAAAGAGACTTTTACACAATACGTTTGTGGCTCTACTTGATCGGGACTAAAGTTTGGGAACGCTTTTCGTAGCTTTTCTGCTAAATACTCTAACAATTCTTGTATGCTAGATGGTTTTGCATCAACTTTTACATAACAGCCCACATCAATATCATTGATAGATTTAAGAGCTGTACCTTTTGATAGACTCCCTGATATTATTAGTCTTTTCAATACGAAGTCTGGATGTTCATTTAGGTAATTTTTTAATTTTTCGCTGAGTCGATTCGCTTGTGCTCGATACTCTTTGGCTTTGTCGCTTGGCAAGTTGACTGTGTTTTGAGCCCATCTTGCGATGTCTTTGTGTGAGACGTGTTCTCTTCCCATAATTTTAATTTGATTTATGGGAACAAGAACGCCACAAAAGGAAAGATTCTCAATACCTTGATGAGGGTATATTGAGTCGGAGACTCATTCCCGTAGCTTGTGCTGAACTTGATTCAGTATAGGCGGGAATCTTTTTAATTGTTTCAATAAGTTTTTTAGTGCTGTTTTGGAGATTTTCTCAGAAAGTTTTCAAATTCAAGTTCAGCTTCAACTTCAAATTCCCACGCGCCAGCTGGCTACTTCGCTAAAAAGGTCTACTAGACATTTTCTTAACTCTCGTCCCCAACGTCAAATGCCAAGTACTTCTAAAACATAAAATGGCAACAATAACAAATGGCACTAACTGGTTTTCACGGCTTCAAATGCCAAGTACTTCTAAAACTCATTAATTTAAACGATGTAGAAAAACCTCCCATGTTTTCACGGCGTCAAATGCCAAGTACTTCTAAAACCCTTGCAGATATGAAAAGCTAAATCATCGGTTTTGTTTTCACGGCGTCAAATGCCAAGTACTTCTAAAACAATATAAGGGAACAAGATACCGATTCCAAAAAAGTTTTCACGGCGTCAAATGCCAAGTACTTCTAAAACACGTAAAGAGTATAAAAGACAGCGAGCGATTGTTTTGTTTTCACGGCGTCAAATGCCAAGTACTTCTAAAACCCTTGCAGATATGAAAAGCTAAATCATCGGTTTTGTTTTCACGGCGTCAAATGCCAAGTACTTCTAAAACCCGTACTTTTTACAAACTCAGTAAAATCAACACTTCCCAAGGATTTTAACATTTCCATTTTAGCCATATTATGCATTGGGTTCAAATTATCATAGATCGTTTTTCGTTACAGAGGTAGTCTATATTAAACCTATTTTTTGCTATGAATCACTTGATGATTCTTTTTCATCTTTCATTTCTTCATTTTCTTTATGAAAATTTTTAAGCTTTAAAACATTCATAGCATTGGCATATACATGTGCATGAGAATTTACATAGTCAAGTAAAAATCTATTTTTCAAGTTTCTGAACTCTTGTTCGTTTGACGGGAAACGTTGATCGCTAGAAAAATATAGAAATCCAATTTTAAGTTTTAAAAATTCGTTAGTGAAAATCAATATCTCTTTTCTAAAACCATCTTTGTTATTTCTATGGTCTATCCATTGTCTATTTTCAGCATCACAATTATCCAAAATTACCATATCAAAATCACTGATATGTAAGCCTTTATTTTCTTTGGTTTCTTCATTTTTTAGATTAAGCACTGCTATTTTAGCTTGTTCAAAACTAAGTGAATCTATTCGAATGTGTTCACAATTAAAAGCCACACCAGCTGTACTTTTCTCAAAAATTTGCTCTAAAGTATCATTTATAGGTGTAGCTGTTTCACTAATGATTAATATTCGTGATTTGGCACGTAAATCTGCATTTACAATTTCTGTATTTTGAATTCGTAAAAGAGTTTCATTTTCTATTTTTTGTACTTGCATTATGGAATCGTCACACTCTTTCTCCAAAGCGACCACATTATTGTTAATTTGTTGTTTTAAATACGATTTTAAATAAAACCCTATACCAAAGAATGCAAATAAACCTGAAATCAATCCTATAAGTAATCCTTGCGAACCTATTTTTGTAAAAAATAAATTGTCAATCTCATTTTTATTTTCAAGCGATTGTTCTCTATTTTTCAAGATATCTTTTTGTAATGCATTTACTTCTTTACCTACGTGTTGTAGCATATATGATTCTGAAATATTATTGGATTCTTTTATTTCAGTAGTTTGTGTTTTGTCTTGTGCAATTAGCAATACTGAAAAACTAATTGCAAGAATAAAAATTGACTTTTTCATGGTGGTGGTGTTTTTAGTTAGTGATTAATACGGTATTTTTAATTCTTCTAAGATTTCTACAAGTGCTACAACACTTACGGCAAAGTTTGCTCGATATCCTTCATAGTTTTCATGAATTCCAGCATAATGAATTCCTAATACTTTTCCAGATGTAAAATCAATTACGGGAGAACCCGAATTTCCTGCCCATGTTGTGCAATCGTGTTTGTATATGTATTTACTAGCTGGTAGTTGACTAAGGTAGCCTGGCGCGAATTGTTTCTTACCGATGACTCCATTGAAGTATTTATTTTTTAACTCTCTGTGATGTGGCTTGCTGCATGACGGATATCCAATTACATAAATTTCTTCTTTTAGATTTGGTATTTCGTATGAAAGTTCCAAACCTTCTGGTAATTTTTCACTTTTATAATTTTCTTTATCTACGCGTAATAAAGCGATATCTAAATCGCGTTCTTTTGCACAATAGATGACTTGTTTGATATCAAATTCAAATTCTATTTGCGTAGCATGCTCTTCTTTAAAATCAATTCTTACCGTATAACTGTCAAAATAGCGATCCTGTTTAAATAGTATGTCATTCCCTCTTCTTTCAATGAATTTATTGGCAACATGTCTGTTTGTAACGATGATGTCGGTATTTTTGATAAGCCAACCTGTGCCAATGAAATCTACATCTTCACCTTTTATTTCAATTCGCCCGACAGATTGAATTGCTTTGGTAATTGCATCTTTCTTTTCCTCTATTTGAGTTTTCCACTTGGTAGCCTTAGAAGTATCTATTGTATCATTATTGATTAAAAAAACTGGACGATCAGCTTCTTTGATAATGCTTTGTTCTATACGTTTATGTAAGTCCAATTCCACAGATAAATCCTCAATAGTTGAATTGAATATCTTGTTAATAATATCCACATCTTCTTTATCTGTTAGATACTTTTGCAGACTTTTAAAAAATGCTTCGTCATTACTGACATCGATTTGAAGTAAAATTTCTCGAAAAATTTCTGGTTCATCTTTGTATCGGTTCTTTAGATTCGTGATGACATCTAAAGGAGTCTTTGGAATGTTTTCATTTTCTGAAGTGTTTTGCGTTGCTTCCATACATTAAATTTTAGTTGAAAGCAAGAACGTAGAAAAGGAAAAAAAGGACAATACCTTGATGAAGGTATATTGAGTCGAAGACTCATTCCCACGCAGGTGGAAATCTTTTTAGTTGCTTTGTGATTGTTTTTGATTTTTGTTTGGAAATTTTCTCAGAAAGTTGTCTAATTCAAGTTCAGTTTCAACTTCAATTTCCCGTGCGGCAGGCTGGCTACTTCACTAAAAAGGTCTACTAGACCTTTTTTTTACGCTCGTCCCCAACGTCAAATGCCAAGTACTTCTAAAACCACTAAGGAGCGAATTTCCCAAAGACTAGATTATGTTTTCACGGCGTCAAATGCCAAGTACTTCTAAAACAATAACGTTTCGCGAAAAGTGGCTAGCCCACAAGTTTTCACGGCGTCAAATGCCAAGTACTTCTAAAACAGAAGATTTGGAGGCCACAGCGAAGAGTTCACAGTTTTCACGGCGTCAAATGCCAAGTACTTCTAAAACCCGATGGAATTACACAGCGGCACTGCTACTGTAAAGTTTTCACGGCGTCAAATGCCAAGTACTTCTAAAAACAATCATGGAAGTTTCAACAAGAATTTGGATTAATGTTTTCACGGCGTCAAATGCCAAGTACTTCTAAAACAGAAATGACTGCTGAAGTAAGTGAAAATGAAACGTTTTCACGGCGTCAAATGCCAAGTACTTCTAAAACTAAGAGCACAAGTCTTATTTGAAGACTCTCATGGTTTTCACGGCGTCAAATGCCAAGTACTTCTAAAACAAAATAATGAACAATTTAAAAAAGAGGGGGAAAGTTTTCACGGCGTCAAATGCCAAGTACTTCTAAAACTTGAAAAACAGTTTAATTTTAAAAACCCATTTAATTGTTTTCACGGCGTCAAATGCCAAGTACTTCTAAAACCCGTACTTTTTGTAAACTCAATAAAATCAACACTTCCCAAGGATTTTAACATTTCCATTTTAGCCATATTATGCATTGGGTTCAAATTATCATAGATCGTTTTTCGTTACAGAGGTATTCCATATCGAGACTAAATGTACCATATTTTTTTAACTTTTTAAAGCTTGTTTTAGAAATATTTATAACAATTATGCTATCCTCAGAAACTATATTCTTTAACTGTAAATGTAGGGATGGAAATTTTTTAGGATTCTCTGTTCCTACAAATACAGATTTTTGTAAGCGCTCATATCCAAACGCAACCAAGGTATTAGCAAAATGTGTACGTTTACTATCAGATACTATATCATACATGATTAGATACATAGATGTCTATTTCTTTTTTTAAATTTTGTGCTAGTAGATAACAGTGTGTTTTTACAGGAAGAATTTGTTTATTAATTTCTATTTTTTGATACAAGTAGTTGTGAAAAGCTGTTAAAATTACTTTTTTCCCTTTTTTATGAATCCATACAGCTTTGGCATTGTTTTTAAAATGAGATGCATCTAGCTTTTGTTCGTCAATAAGCTGTAATAACAAACGGTCAATCAATGGTCGAATCGGTTCAATTAAGTCATACGTTAGCGAACTTTTATTTAACCCATTAACATGTAATAAGCCAACATAAGGGTCTAGTTTTGCTGCTAAAATCCCTTGATGAATTACCGAATACGTACACCCATACAAATAATTTAGTGCCGCATTAAACATATCTAAGGAAGGTCTTCTACTTCTTTTATCAAATTGAAACTTTTCGGGTAATGTCCTTCGTAACGTTTGAAAATAATGTTTTGATATATTTCCTTCTATTCCAAATATAGTGGCGCGTAAATCGGTTCATATAAAACATTATTTCAAAGAACTTTCAAGTTCATATCCAATTTCAAAAACACCAAGTATTTTAATCAAAATCATATCCTCTATTTAAAGCATATTTCAATAAAGCATCTCTGCCTTTTAGGTTTAGTTTTTCCATCATGTTTTTACGATGTGTAGTCACAGTGTGTTCACTGATGAATAATTTTTCGGCGATTTCTTTGTTGTTGTAACTTTTTCCAATGAGTTCTAAGATTTGGTTTTGACGTTTGGTGAGTTTGTCTTCTTTTTTGATATCTGCGGTTGAGTTTTCATCTTCAATTGGCAAGTCGGAATCGTAATAGGTTTGTCCATCATGAACAGCACGTATGGCTTGTAATAGAATTGGCAGTTTGGTGTTTTTAAGCAAATACCCTTTCGCGCCAGCATCAACCATTTTATTGAATAGTTCTCGCTTTCTAAACATCGTAAAAGCAATGACCTTGATGTGCGGGTATAGTTTTTTAATTTGCTTTGTCGCTTCTATTCCATCCAAAATCGGCATTCGTATGTCAACAATGACTACATGAATGTTTCTGTTTTTCTGTTCTAAAAGTGCTAATAGTGCTTGTCCGTCATTTACTCTGCCAACAACTTCAATGTCTTTTTCAAAGCTGAAAAACAAGTCGATTCCGTCAATCAAACTATTGTGATCTTCTGCTATAATTATATTAATCATAATGGTATTTCAATAATAAATGTAGTTCCTTTATTTGCTACAGAATCAATAGTAAGTTTTCCTTTCAATGCTGCTGCTTTTTTCTCGATGCTTCGCAATCCGAGTCCTTTTTCGTTTTTTAGTTGCGTTTTATCAAATCCGACACCATCATCTTCTACAATAATGGTAATGGCTTTTTCTCCTGCGGTAATGTCTACCGAAACTTCCGATGCTTCCGAATGTTTTACAGCATTTGTAATGAGTTCCGTAGTCATTCTACGCAGTTCATTTTCAATTGATATGTTAACGATATTAGCCGTTCCGTGACTTTGCACTTCGACTGATAATTGATTACTTTCATTCATAATAGCGGCAAAATCTTTTATAACATCTACCCAATAGCCTGAATTTCGAGACGCAGAATCTTCCAAATGCGCCATATTCCTGACTTTTTGATAGGCTTCATTTAATAATTCTTGTGTTTTAGACATGAGTTTGTCTTCTTCCTGCTGAAAACGATCTTTACTAACTTTTAAGTTGTCAAAACATTGTTGAATAGCGATGATAAGGCTTCCTAAGTTATCATGTAGTTCTCCTGCTATGCGTTGCCGTTGCCGATCTTTTTCTTCGTTTCGTGCGTCAATGGCTCTAAGTTCTTTTTCTTTTTCTGCAAGCAGTTTTCTATTGCGATAAAACATAACCAATACGACACCAATAATAATTACTGCAACCAACAGTATGAATGTGAAAATAAAACGCTCTTTTTGCTTGATACGTTCCGCATCTAACAACAAATTTTTTTGAGATAATTCCACAGTTTCCAACAAGGTCAACATGGAATTTTGTTTGGAAGTATTGACACTATCGCCAAAGGCAACCATTTTTTCATAATAGGTAAAAGCCGAATCTAAATTCCCCAAACTTTTATAGTTAAATGCCAAGTATCGATACAGTTCCTTTTTTCTGTTAAAAACATTTTCCTTGATGGATAATTTATCGGCTTCTTTTAGCACTTCAATTGCTTTTTCATAATTTTCTTGAAGACGATAGCTATACGCTTTTGTTCGTAAGACAGATTCCATACGATCAGACGATTTCATTTGCTTGGCGCAAAACCACATGCTATCTAAATACATTTCAGCAGTTTTAAAATCTCCCTGCTCTTGATGATAGATTGCTTTGTAATTATACACACGATATTTGGCTGAAATTGTACCAAGAGCATTTACGTATTCGGTCGCTTTTTGAAGATGAAATTTTTCTGTATCATCATCCGTATCATCCAATCTGCTTACAATTAAATGTGCTTTTGATAATTGCAACGTGTCTTGTAGCTCTGCTGCATTTTCATAATATTTTTTTGCATAATATTCGCCGTCAAATTCTAAAAAATCCTGCGAACTCAATGTGTAATACAAATCATAATTGACTTCATTCGCCATCTTTTCATTTCCAGAAGCTTTAAATAACTTTTGTGCTTTCAGTTTCAATTCATACGCCTTTTCTTCTTGATTGCTATAGCGGTATGCATTTCCCAGCACATAATAATACCATGCTTTATATTGTGGAATAAGCGCCGTTGTATCTACTTTTTTTAATGAAGTAAACGCTTCACTCAGCTTTCGTTTTCCTACTTGTAACTTTCCAGCATAATACCAATACGCATTGCTGTCTTTATTGAATGTCAATAATTCACTCAATTCACGTTCTACGCGATTGTATTGCTGATTTTCAAGTAACGAATCCAATCGTGTAACTTGTGAAAAAACATTGGTCGCTATGCACAAACAACATAGTATAAGTAGGTGTTTCATGGTATTCAATTTATTGTAGTAATTTACAACATTTATACTAAGGGATCAATGACGCCACCACCAGCCGTTTTGGGCTCTTCGTTTACTTGAATTTGTAAGGGTTTGCCAGCAATGAAGTGTTGCAAGATTTCCAAATCATATACAAATTTTTTGGTGTCCGCATTAAATGATACATGATGCTGCACATAAAAACGATAGATATCTTTTTGCCATTCTTCAAAATCTTCGTCGTGTAGTGTGATGGCAAAAATTTTCTCTAAGGGAAATTCTGTATTTGAAAAGACAGAATCTAAATCGCGCGTATTCTCATCCCATACGCTACTTTCTGCTTCTAGTTTGTTGCGATTTGTTGGATGTCCGTGACTATATACAATTAATATACAGGGTATTGATTCGGTAGAAATGTCATAACAATTTTGTAATTTCAAATTGTATTCAGTTCCCGAATCTGTGAGTGTAACTTCTGGAATATCTGTATGCATTTTAAGTTCATTTTTTTCAGTACAATATGTTCCTATTGTATAAAATGTTTGTTTGTGTGCTGTTCCCATGTTTTTTTTAAAATTTTAGTTAAACAATTCGTTTTAGGATGTTTCAAAACTAGATGGAAACTGCAAGCCATAACATACCTTGAGTAAGGTAGTTTTTAGATAATAATGGAATTCTGTTCCAAAATATACCTTGAATAAGGTATGGCGTGAAGATTTAAAAAATGGTTTATTATCGTTGTAAAATTGAAACTGATCTTTGACAAAATGAACCGAATGCATACTATGAGTCAAAACCGTAGTTCCCGCCTACGCGGGAATCTAATGTTAAAACCCTTGGAAAGTGTTGATTTTATTGAGTTTGTAAAAAGTACGGGTTTTAGAAGTACTTGGCATTTGATGCCGTGAAAACTCTCCAGACGATTTCGTTCTTGCTCCATCTTTACCGTTTTAGAAGTACTTGGCATTTGACGTTGGGGACGAGCGGAAGAAATAGGTCTTGCAGACCTATTGAGCGAGTAGCCAGCTGGCGGGTAGGAATTTGAAGAAAAAAAGTTTCTTGAGAACTGTTGGCATTTGACGCCGTGAAAACACCTTCTTGAAGTTGATAGATGATAATCCATATCAAGTTTTAGAAGTACTTGGCATTTGACGCCGTGAAAACTTTTTCGTGTCGCGGAGTTTCTCCGAATTCATTGTTTTATAAGTAATTGGCATTTGACGTTGGGGACGAGCGGAAGAAATAGGTCTAGTAGACCTATTGAGCGAGTAGCCAGCTGGCGGGTAGGAATTCGAAACTGAAACTGAACTTGAACTTGAAAATTTTGAAGAAGTACTTGGCACTTGACCTTGGGAACGAGCGTAAAGAAAAGGTCTTGTAGACCTATTGAGCGAGTAGCCAGCCTGCCGCGCGGGAGTTTGAAGTTGAATCTGAACTTTAACTTGAAAATTTTCAAGAAGTACTTGGTATTTGATTTTATAATCAGTTAAGATACATTTAATAATGAACTATATTCTTCCACAAACAAACCAATAGCCTTCAAATCCTCCATCAAAAAGTTCGATTTTAGAAACCTTTGGGGTACTGAAGAAATTTCTTCTTAAAATGAAATCCTAACAGAAATGTTGGGATTTTTTTGTTTTTAATGTTTAGCAAACTACTCATACTAACTAATTCTTATTAAATAAGTTAGCGTTTTAGGATAGCTTATAAATAATTGCATAGAACTCAACAAGGCGAAAATCATTAATGAGTAAACTGTATTTCTTAGGAAAACAAGCCAAATTACTTTAAATCCTTCATTACAAAATTAGATTTCTTTAAAATGTTTTTTCACTAAAATCATTAATAAAATTTCAGACAATCTGTAGGGTAAATAATTTTAAAAAATGTAATAACTTTCTATTTTATATTATTTATTCTTACTCAAAAAGTAAGTTTTTATCTTACATATTTTATTGACAAGCCCTTGTAATCTTTTATATACAAATGTTATATTACAAACAATTAATTATGTTTAACCTTTAATACTTTAAAATTATGAAAAAAATGTTTTCATGTGCTGCAGTTATTGCTGTAGCTTTCGCAACTTTTGCGTTTAGTCCAGCCGACAAAAACAATCTATTGGATGAAGCAAAAGCAATTACTCAACAAGAATTAAGAGCTGAAACAGGAACTTGTGACACTAAGTACAAAACGCAAGAAACTTTTAGCGAATGTGATAGAATTCACACAGAACCTGTTGAACAAGAAACGCAATCAAATATTTTAGGCGGATACTAAGATCAGGAAACATTAAGCGGCATTTTTTTTACAGGAGTGCCGCTTTTTTAAATTTACAAAAGCAAATGATACGTTTTAAAAGAAATGGTTTTATTTTATTTTTAGCAATTGCTAGCTTTATTGCAATTAGCTGGAAACAACCAGATAACGCAAAATATATACAAAAAACGAGAAAACAAATTATAAAGCTCACCTACACAAGTACACCCGTAAGTCAATATAGAATGACTGAAAGTGATATGAAAAGTAGTCCAACAAGGGCTTCTATTTATGATTTTATGAAAGGGATTACAGATTATTACAGTTTGTATATCAATTTAAAAAATCGCTCTTCTATATATGTATTAGATTCCACACAGCAAGTTAGACCCATGGGTTGGGAGAATCCGAGAACTAGAGCTGCACTCTCAGATACAGTTCTTTTTTCCATCAAAACTCCAAAAAATATCACCCTAAAGCATGAATGGGTTATGAATCAAACCTTCTATACAGAGGGAAAAGTTGGTGATATAAAATGGGAACTTACTAATGAAGAGAGAGTTATTGACGGATTAAATTGTGTAAAAGCTATTTCAGATGAAGACAGTTACCCTATGCTTACGGTTTGGTATACGAAAGATATACCAGTTTCAAATGGTCCTTCTATATATCAAGGATTACCAGGTTTGGTAGTTAGAGCAGAAGACTATTTCAGAACGATACAATTGTCTAAAATAGAGTATTTGGATGATGTTAGTAAATTCAAAAAGCTTTATGAAACTAAATACAATACTTTTTTAGAAGAGAAAAACAGGAAAAAACATTACGGTATTGAACCTATACTTCTTATAAAAAAAGGAGATATGGCGAATTCAAGTTACGAGTTTTTCCATAAAAAGCCTTACAAAAGACCCAATCGAAAATAAGCAGTCATGAAAAAAAAGATATTGGTTTTATTTTTTACAGGACATTTAGTGCTCATTTTTTTTCAAGCTTTTTGGGCAAACTTGGACTCATATTGGAGTTTTCATTATGATGAAACGTTGAAAATTCCTGTGCTTAGTATGTTTAAGCAAAATAGATATACAGAACCATATTACATTTTTTCAGGAATTAATACAGGATATGGTTTTTATGGCACACACACTTCCACTGAAAAATATTTAAAAATCATTTATTTAGATGCCAATGATAAGAAAATAAAATCTGATCGATATTTTGAACTGACAGGAACAAATGCAATTATGCGATTGGAAGGATACGCTTCTTTTCTCACAAATTATGTCGCGGAAACTGAAAAGCTTATCGAACTAGACACCACCGATGTTTCAGACACAAGT
This sequence comes from Kordia periserrulae, assembly GCF_003054265.1. Lineage (GTDB taxonomy): Bacteria > Bacteroidota > Bacteroidia > Flavobacteriales > Flavobacteriaceae > Kordia > Kordia periserrulae. Next base: position 179,052 of record NZ_QBKT01000008.1, read on the forward strand.
CCTGAAGTTGTAAAATTGAGAAAACGATATAACTACCGAAAAGATTATGTAGTCAAAACATTAAAATGGCTTGGGAAACAAAAAGCCAAAGATATTCCTAACTGTACGTCTTATACAGTAAAAATCATCACCATAGTTCCAGAAAATGTATGGAATAGAAATCGTAACACTAAACCGAATATTTATGTTGTTCAAGAAGGTACATTCCCTGTACAATAAATTGGAAAGTATTTTTGAAAAAGATGGTAAAGAAATCTCTTTTTTAATTTTCTTTCGAATTGCAGTTGCCTCAATTGCACTAATTGAAATAGGCTCACTATATAGTGACTTGCCTTCATTATTTTCATCATCACGAACACTTATACCGCAAGAGTTGCTGTATTTAGAAGCTGGAGATTTTAAATACTTACATGCGTTTTATGGATTTTTGAAAAGTAATGAACTTCTAGACATCTTTTACTCAATAGCTGTTCCAACATACATTACAGCTTTGTTTTGTATTTTATTTGGTCTTTTTACACGCTTTGCAGCTGGTATTGCTGTAATTCTGCAATTGCTCATCTTCAAAAGTTTTGGACCGTTTAATTATGGATACGACTTTTTCTTAACCATGTCACTTTTTTACTGCATGGCATTTCCAGCAGGTCGTTTTTATTCTATTGATGCCAAAATTTTTAAACGTCCACAAATTGTTGCTTTGAATTACAGACGAGTGATACAAATTCATTTAGCTATTGCCTACTTTTTTTCTGGAATCTCCAAAGGTCTCGATGTAGGATGGTGGAACGGAAATTCTGTTTGGAAAGCAATTGCTTCTGTTGATAATTCTTACTATGCTGTTTATCCTTTAATTTTAACCGTAGTTGGAATCGGCACTGTTTTATTAGAGTTTTCCTATCCTTTTTTAGTATATTACAAAAAAACAAGAAAATACGTTATTACCGGAATAATAATGATGCATGCTAGTATTGCCTTCATGATGGAATTATATGCATTTTCAGCTATGATGATTGTTTGGAATGTTGCGGCGTACAGTAACATAACTATGATTAACAAGACTTCGGATGTGGAAACAGCTTAGTGTATTTCTATTTTTTGTTGGTATTTTTTGTTCGTATGGGCAAAAAGAAATCTCTGGTGTCATCAAAAATAGCAAAGGTGAATCTGTCCCTTTTGCCAATGTCGTTGTGAAAGATAGTACTGAAACACAAAAGCCTATCACGTATGCCTACAGTGATAATGAAGGTAACTTTACACTCGAAATTTCCGCTAAAATCAAACAAATTATCATTAGCGTAACAGGAATCGGTTATAAAGAAAAAATTACAGTTGTTCAGGTAAACAACCTAACAAAACCGTTGGTCATTATTGTAGAAGAAAGTTTAACGGAATTAGAAACGGTTGTTTTAAAAGCAAAAAAACAAACGGACACGCTCAATATTGACACAGAAAGCATGAATTTAAGTAAAGAAAGTACTTTGCGCGACATGCTCAATAAAACAGAAGGTGTTATTTTGGGAGAAGAGGGCGCCATTAGCTATCAAGGAAAACAAATCAATAAAATTCTTATTAATGGTAAAGAAGTTTTTATCAATCAAAATACGGTTGCGTTAGATAATCTTAATTATGAGATTATGGAAAACGTACAAATAATAGACAACTACAAAGATAAGTTTACGCTAGATTTTAAACGTATTAGAGATCCTGTTATCAATATAGAAACCAAATCACAATTTAAAGGCGTCCTAAAGACACAAATTAATTTGGGATATGGTTTTAAAGACAAATACAGACTCAACGGCAAAGGATTCTTTTTTTCAGACAAACTAAATGTTTTTGCAACTTCTCACACCAACAATACAGGAACAAAACAACTAAGTGAAAAAGATGTCTCTGCTGCTGTGAGAAGATATGCCACCGAAGAATTGAATAAAATATTATATCCTTTCTTTGTGGAAGATTATCAAACTACTCGAAATTTTGTTACGAATAATAGTCTTACGCTACGTTGGCAAGGTTTGAATAGTAAAAGTGGTGTTGTATTATACCATGGGAATATAAACACTAAACGAGATGTAGAGTACAATACTTTTATTGGTGATACACTTTTAAATAAAAGCAACCTAAGAAATACAGATAACGGTAATTTTCTTTCAGCAACAGCTAATTACAGCCGTATTCTTTCACCAAAAACAGTACTACAAAATGTACTCAGCACTGTAGCAATAGATTTTAAAAAAGAAAATAACAATATAGACTCCATTTTTGTATCAAATACAACTTTTCTACAAGAACAAGCACAATACAATCCTAAAAATTTCACCTTAAACAATGCACTAAAAATAACCCATCTTTTGGGCGATAATACCGCTTTTAATACAAATCTTGATTATTACTATGAAAAAAATACAAAGGATTTTGAAACAAGACTCACCAATATTGACGTTGAGGATGTCTTTCAACAAGGTTCGTCTACCAAAAACTACATAAGAGGTTTGGTCAATTTTAATTTTCGATTTAAAAAAGCTACGCTTAATACTGGGCTGGCCATAAATAACAATAACGAAAAAGGCAATCTTGCGCTAGTCAATAACATTAATACCAATTCTGAGCTAGAAAGGAACATTACTACGGTAGAATCAATCGTTTCTTTAAATGGTTCTATTAAAGATTTGGACTATGGTTTTTCAGTGATTCCGTCTTTAATTTTTACGCAAAATACTCGTGTTAGAGAGTTTTTAAAAATGTCTCATTTTCTCAAATACAATTTTGAGGCACAAAACAATTTAATTATAAGAGTAAAACACAATTATGAATTTTATCAATTAAATGCGTTGTATGATACCATAGTAAGAAACTTTAACAATAGAATTGTAAACGAGAATGGCAATGAAAATTTAGAACGATTTTCTGTTAAAGATGAGGTTTCTCTTAGTTGGTTTAACAGCAATGTGGCGCGATCAAAAAATATAAATTTTGAATATCGATACACGCAAGAACAAGATTTTTTGCAAAGTGTCCTTGACTCTATATCTGACAACATTTTTTACTATTCAAACAGTGTTTTTGACAAAAAGCAAGCTCACACCATTAGAGCTGGCGCAAAAAAAGGTGTTTATTTGGGTTCTTCATATCATCGTCTTGATATTGGTGGCGGATTCAATTTTAGGGCTAGTAGATACACTACTCGATTTAACAGTCAAAACGCGCGTGCAAATAGCAATCTTTGGGAACCTTCTTTTAAAGTAAGTTTTCTTCCGCGTAAATTTTTCATTAAAGAAATATCTAATAATATAAAATGGAATAATCTTACTTTTAAAATTAATGGAGATGATATCACAAAACAATCAATCACTACCAATACTTTTATGGTGAAAGGTCATAGTGATAAAATAAATTGGCAATTTGATTTTGATTATACTTTTTACGACATAAATGATGATCGATTTAACGTGCCTGATTGTAATCTTTCTTTAAAATATGACGTATCTGACAAACTCTCTTTTTCACTAGAAGGTAGATCACTACTGACATTATTTGAGCTCAATAATTTTAATTTTGCCAATACACTTTCCGAAGGAAATACGCTCACACAAGTACGAACTGAGAATAACCTAGGCTATCTTATTTTGTACACATCATTCAAATTTTAGGATTAATATAATTTTAAGAATATTTTATGGAATTCATTTCTCAATGACATAATTATTCAATTCACACTAAATACTTCAAAATCAAAAAGATATTATAGAGTTAAAATGTATCTAGTAGTATATTATATTCATTCACAACCAACCAATAGCCTTCAAATCCTCCACCAAAAAGTTCGATTTTAGAAACCTTTGGGGTACTAAGAAATTTCTTCTTAAAATGAAATCCTAACAGAAATGTTGGGATTTTTTTGTCTAAAATCTAATATTTTAATAACCTTTGATTCATAAACCATAGGCCATGATTCTTGTTTTTAGTTTTTTCCTGTTCTACTTTCATGCTATTATTAATTTTTAAATCTAGTATTATGAAAAAAAGAAATCTTAATTCATTAAGTCTTAACAAGAAGTATATTTCAGGGTTTGATTCTTACAAAAAAATTCAAAATCCAAACATGATTGTTGGAGGTCAAGAAGACGACGAATCCTCTATACTCATTGAGGATATTTTATCTCTTTAGCCTTATTAGCGAACTTCGGTTCGCTTTTCTTTTCTCATTACATTTAATGACTACAGTTTTTAAATAGTATTCATTTTAAAAAAATCATACATTTTGTACTATGTATGTTCTCTTTTAGCTCTTTACTTTTAGTGCTTTATTAATTGTAAATCATTCATATATGAAAAAAAGAAATCTTAAATCGTTAAAGCTTAACAAAAAGTCTATTTCTAATTTCAAGCTGCACAAATTGAGTGGAGCGGGAATAAAAAGATCAGAACGTCGTCAAGGAGATTGTGATTATTCAAGAGCGCATCCGAGCCATCCAGACGATGGAGGATATTGTGTTGGTCCAGATATAACTGAAAATGGAACAAGACCTACAGACGCAAATATGTAGACAACCTAGATGTAGTATATATTCAAGGGGAAGCATCTCCAGCTTCTCCAAATCAGGGATAAAATTATAAGCGAACCTTCCGTTCGCTTTTCTTTTGCACATTACACTTAATTCCTTAAATTTAAGCTTATTAACCAATTAATTCATATCATGAAGAAAAAGAATTTAAAAGCATTAACGCTTAACAAAAAGTCTATTTCAAGTTTTAATCCGAACGTGATTGAAATTAAAGGAGGAGCTTCCGATACAGGAAGAGTTTGCTGTGATCCTAACTACACAAAGGACTGCCCTCCTATCGAAATTCCAACCATAGACATTCCTACTATCAATGACAGTTGTTTTTCTCTGTGCAATGATAAGTGCAATGATTTTTAAAAATTGAGAAGCAATCTTCGGATCGTTTTTTTTATGTTGTTTCTAGAAATTTGCTTACGAAATAACACTCAATAACGCATGTGTCACCTTTAAAATTCTAATTCTTACTGTTGTTTTGTTTCTTTAGCACCTCAGCAGTATCATTAATTATGGTGTAACCGTACATAATTTCTGATTTATTTTAATAATTTAATTGCAATAGAAATCTTATAAATTTTAAATCATGAAGAAAAAAAGTTTAAAGTCGTTACAACTCACTAAGAAAACAATGTCCAATTTTAATAAAAACACCATCAAAGGTGGAAGAGTGACCTTTAATTGTACTGCTCGAACTATGAGTGGTTGTTGGTAAAAACTACAACTTTTGATGATATAAAAAAAACACGCTGTTTTTAAATTAAAAACAGCGTGTTTTGCTATGTGTAAATGATTCTGGGTTTACCAATTATAATTGGCTTCGGTCATTTTACTTTCGTTTCCGTTAGCATCTACCGCTGTCACCATCATTCGATAACCGTTACGGTATTTAAGTTTTAATTCTCTGCTATAACTGTTGGAAGTTCTAGTTCGGTAATGATACCAACCCGTTTTTCCCGTTTCTTTAATGTTGTTATAGATTTTATAACTCGTGGCTCCAGGTACAGCATTCCAAGTCATTGTAAGTTCTTCGTCACCATCGTGATATGCTTGTACATTGGTCGGCGCAGTAATTCCTAATGGATATAATGTATTTACAGCCGTTCTATCGCCTGTAGAAAGTCCACTACTCAAGGTACATGCTGTTCCGCCATTCATTACAGAATTTGAATCGCTCGTTGGAGTTCCCGAAATATGTGTCCCGAATGAGGAATTGGTGTGTGCAAACGTCAAACAATGTCCAAGTTCATGAATCATGTTGTAAAAACGCAAATTGTTGGTAACAGTACAAGGATTAAAATCCAAATTGATTCGAACTCTATATCCAGGCATTCCGTCAGATGTTGGGAATTCTGCTGCAGCTATTGTGTTGCTTGGTAATGGCGCAGAACTATCACTCATTACTTGAATTTCTGGATTGAACAAAAATCCACCGTTATACGGCCAATAGTAATCCGTTTCATATAAAAATATAGAACTTCCCGAATTTGCATTCCAGTGGTTCATTGCGTCTCTTGCTGCAGTTTTCCAATTGGAAGGCAATGACGGATCAATACGAACTCCAATCGTATTATGATCTACTAAATACGTTGTTCTTCGCTGCTTTGGCGTCATGTTGTCATCAGCAAGTTGTGGTCTTCCTGTTTTTGAAAATGAAATATCATCTCCCACTAGGAAATACGTTCCCATATCAGTGATATCTTTTTCAGAAAATCCTAAACTTAAAATTTCTTTCAATACCAATTCTGATTGGTCTTCTACGATAGCCGTTTCCTCTACTGTTTCTACAGTATCTGTACTACAACTATGCATTGCAAACAGTGCAATAACTCCTACTAAATACTTAATTTTTTTCATGTTGAATAATTTTTGGTTTCTCAAACTTATCCAAACATTGCTGGGGAAATATACGGTAAAATAGTAGTTGATTTACGGTTACAATAAGATAACACTTACGTGTAGTTTTGGTAATAAATTGATAGTAATAACTTTACAAACAACATAATTGTAATCCTTTATTTATTCAAAAAATTAATACGCTGCTTGCTATATACAATGTTAAGTATGGTATTACCGTAAAGGATTACTATTTTATCTTTATATCTTTCTTTAAATCAAAATTTTATACCATGATACAATCAATTTTAAAAATCGGAACGGAATTATCAAAGAAAGAACAAAGCAAAGTAAACGGAGGAGTTAAAATACGTCGCTGTTGCAATCCAAGTCTTGATTGTTGTGATCCAGCAAGTTATCCAAGTGATTGTTTGGCGTATGGCGACCCAAATGCATTTCCAGGTCCTTATTGTATGTAAAAAGGAATGCAAAAAATATTTAAAGCGAACCTTGGTTCGCTTTTTTTTATCTATCATCAAATCTAAGTATTTTCAAATAGATTTATTACGGTGTTTCCTTACATACTTTTAGTGAATATTTATTAGATTTATGGCTAACCAAATTTTTAAAACCATGAAAAAAAGAAACCTTGATGGTCTCGCATTGAACAAAAAATCCATTTCAACTTTACAACCGCAAAAAATTACGGGTGGTAACGACACATTTTATTATAACTGTGCGTCCTTTAGCTGTAGAGTCAGCGTTTGTGAAACCAAATGTGATTCTAGATGTCAATAAAAACAAAAGCGGTCTTCGGATCGCTTTTTTACTTGATAGTCGAGATTTATATCGAGTCAACCGACTTCTCAAAAAAACACCTCTAATTTCCTCTATTTTTAAGATTATTCTTTTTCGGAACACATTTTGTGCGCTTATTTTCAAAACCGATTAAAATTGAAATTATGAACACAAAAGTTACCATTTTTTGCGTGTTCTTCAGTGTCTTGTCGCACGCGCAAAACAATTGCAACGAACTTCTTTCGTTGTTTGCCGAAAATGTAAAAACAAAACGATTTACAGAAGCTGCTCCACAATTAGCCGAACTTCGGAAGAATTGTGCCTCCACAAATTATGCGATTTATGCCTATGGCGAACGCGTTCTCGATGATGAATTGGAACATGCTTCCAACAAAAAAGAAGCTGCCTAAAAATTAATTCAATTGTATACAGACCGATTGGAATTGCATCCTAAAAAAACCAACAAAGGTGTATTTCTTCCCAAAATTGGCGAATTAATGGTTTTACATGATATTGGTACAATTTCAGAGCAATATTCGTTTTTCCATGAAGCATTTACAACAGACCAAGAGCATTTCACCAATCCTGTGCATTTGTATTATTATTTTGAGTTGTATTATAAAATGTATCAAGAAAAAACAAGTGGCATTTCATTAGAACAGTTGATTGAAAAGTTTGATGAAATTCAAGAAAAATATGAGCTTGAAAAACAACAAACTCCAAAAAACGCAAAAGCTATCGAAACACTTTCCACCAACATGAATATTCTGATTGAGAAAGAAGCAACTTGCGAAACACTCATTCCGATGTTTCGAAAAAAGTTAGAAACTGAACGCTCAAATATCGATTGGCTCAAAAAAGCGGCGGGACAGTTAGATGCAAAAGGTTGCAAGGAACATCCGTTGTTTATTGAACTCGTTGAAGCGATTGATGCAGCAGCGCCAAACGCGAATTCAAAATTGTATTTGTATCAAATTCATCGTCGCAAAGGCAATTCCGCGAAAGCGCAACAGTATTTAGAAGCATATTTAACCTTAGAAACTGATGCTGATAAAAAAGCTGCTGTTTTAAATGATGAAGGAAAAGAAGCTGAAAAAGCAGGGCAAAAATCTACCGCGCGTTCGTATTATTCAAAAGCTATTGCGGCAAATCCTGCGTCGGGAAGAGCGTATTTGAATTTGGCACGTTTGTACGGTTCTAGCGCGAACGAATGTGGAACGGACAGTTTTACAAAAAGAGCTGTGTATTGGAAAGCGGCGGAAATGGCGCAAAAAGCCGCTTCGGTAGATGCTTCTGTAAAAAGCGAAGCCAATTCTTTAGAAACAACCTACATGCAATCTGCGCCAAGCAAACCTGATACTTTTAACCAAGGCTACAAAGGTGGTGAAAAAATAGCGCTTGACTGCTGGATCGGCGGTTATGTAGTTGTTCCTAAAATTTGATCATATTTATTACTTCAAATTCATAAAATCCGAGTACTAAAATTATATAAATCACTGTTTTTCAGATAAATTACATGTGAACTTTAAATATATATCATGAAAAAAAGAAAATTAAAGAAACTGTCTTTTCAAAAAAACACGATTTCGAATTTGCAAGGCAGAGCTATCGGAATGATTCATGTTGCTGGTGGAGCATCAACACAACCTTGCGTTGTTACTTTATCCCTTGTTCTTCGTTGCTTTGGTGATGACCCAGGAACAACCGATCCAAATACGCAAGGTTGTTCTATGGAGTGTACTTCAGGATGTCAAGATACTTTTACTTGTCGCGATTATTCATGCGATTGTATTCAATAGATTTTTGTAGAAGTTTAAACGAAAAAGGTCAGCTGTAAGCTGGTCTTTTTTAGTTAAACATAAAATATAGAAAGCGCAATACATAAAAAATTCCCACAAAAGTGGCAATCCAGAATTGATAGTTTTTAGCTTTTTTATGAAGGATGGAAGCAAGTAAGAAAATTAAAATTCCTAAAAATAAGAGTGCCATAATGCTTTCAAAAGCAGAAATTGCCACAGCATAACGATTGTCTTCAGTAAAAACAGTAAAGAAATACTTTTGAACAACCGTTTCTTTCAAAATGATAATAATCAGAATCCAAATTGAAAAGTGAAATGCCCATTTGTTGAAATTAATGCGACTCATATTTCCTTTTAAGTATTTGTTTTTTTGTCAATTTCTTTTTTAAATAGTAAGGAAATAGCAAAGACCAATCCAATCATAAATAGATATTCTCCTGAAAATGTATCTGCCGTAATTTGTGCAAATTTTGCAATCGTTTCCACATGAATATTATGCACAATTCCAACAATAAGTGCCATTAAAGCGGTAATACTTACGTTATGTAACATACTTGATACTTTTTCGGTTTGTAAATTCACCAAAGAAGATTCACTTAATAAACGCGTCGCAAACAACGCCATATACGCTTGCAATAAGAAAAGCAAGATATAGTAAAAAACGATGACTGAATAATGAAAGAAACTCGCTTCGTAGTAACGCGACAAATCCAATCCGCGATACAAATCTTTGGCACCTTCAGGGTTGTTAATACTTGCTCCGTACGACATGATAATGGCGCCTGCTTTGACCAACATCCACACAAAAACAATCCACGCAACCAAGCGCATTGCTTTTAATATCCATTCCGAAGCATTTTTCATACGTTTCCGTTTTCTAGCATATTTTATCTACTCAACGCACGCGTCAATACCGTTGCCAATTCGTATTTGAGTTCATCTGAAAAACCTGATAAGCCAGGAATATCGTTGTATTCTACAATGTGTAAATCGCCATTTTCCTCTTCCAAAATATCGATGGCAATGATATCTGCTCCGATAGCATTTTGCAACATTTTTAAATCGTTGACCAAAGCTTCCTCAGGTTCAAACTCTTCAAAATCGGTGGTTTCGATATTGGCTTTCCAAAATTTTCCTTTGCGCGACATTGCCCACACTTTGTCGTTGATAGCAATGTATCGAATATCTCGCACATAGTTGATAAATGGTTCAATTGTGATGTAATCGTTGGTAACAAAAAGTAAATCTTGAATGTCTTGCCATTTGCGTTCGTCTTCCACCAACACCTTTCCAAATCCGCCATGATAGTTTCCAACTTTGACCACAAAAGGAAAATCGCGCTTGATATTTTTTAAGTCGGTAGATTTGGTAACGACATCAAAATCAATCACAGATAATCCTAATTTTTTGATGGTTGCCAGCATTGACAAGCGATCAAATCCGACTTTTAAGGTTTCTGGAGCATTCACACATGGAACACCTGCAAGCGCAATCAAATCCAACGCATTGGTTTGAATTTCCGAAGGTTTTATCGCGCCCACGCGCCACAAAATACCATCTGGCTGAATGACGCCTTTATCATCTCCAACATACAATTTCCCCGATTTTAAAATCCAAGACGTATTTTGAATTGATTTTTGCACCACATTGTACGCTGGCAAAATAGCCTTCCAATATGCTTCTCCATTAACGACTAAAATTGTTTTCATGTTACTTTTTGCAATCGAAATTGTGATGGCTTCCTTATTTGACTCTTCTTAAATATACTTTATTTCCTCTATCAACGGTGATGTAAATTGTAGTGTCATCCATCCAAGTAACTTTAAAAGTACCTTCTCCTGATCGTTTTTCTTCTGAACTAATTGTGACTTCACTCGTTGCTTCATTAAATTGCCATTCGCCTGTTCTGTCGGTTGTTTCTAGCGAATTTCCACCTTTTAGCAATCCGCCTTTTACAAATTCCATCCAATTTCCGCTTGATTCGCGAACGTCACCTTCTGCAGATTCCATTTTAAACATTTCCCATTTTCCGATAATATCTGCTGTTTTCTGAAAAGATAAAAAACTAAAAATAAGTACTGCAAAAAGTAGTGTTTTAAGATGTTTCATGATATAATATGTATTTGTTAAAAAGCTAATATCAAAATTTTACCGCAAAAACCATCATGAAGTCTTTACTAATTTGTGAAAAATTGTCAAAAATTGTGTCAAAAGTTAATTTTTATGTGAATTGATTACAGAAAATACGAGTCCTAAGACTCGTATTTTTTCTCTTCTCCATACTTTTTGTGTATTTTTATAAAATGAAATTATATATAAAGTATGCGCTTTCTTTTCTCAAAGCTTGTTTAATATCGCTAATTTTTGGCGCATGTTGGGTAGTCACTTTTGTAGGATTTGACAGGTATGCAACTGCAAATTTGCAAAAATTTCGAAACGATTTCTTTTTTGACGTCGTCTTGTTCTTTTTGAGTGGTTTGGTGGGTGCATTTTTCTTTTATGTGGTGATGGTACTTTTTAGAAAACTCAATGCAATTATTACACAGAAAGAAGAAATTCACATATAAACTCAATTCTACTTTTTTCATGACTTTTTTAAGGAAACAAATAGCAGCATCAAACATTTTACGCATACAAAAGTCATTTCGATAAGAAAAAGACTCTGTATTTATAAATGACGACTTGCTTTGGTTTTGCAGTAATATTCTTCTCGCTATTTTTAATCATCATTTTAAAATATATCAACATGAAGAAAAAAAAGTTAAACAAGTTTATGCTAAAAAAGCAGATCATTTCCTCATTAAATGAAGCTATTCGCGGAGGTAATGACAAAACAGATCCTTTTTCGGCAACCTGTGCCATTCCCGTAGGAAATTGCACAATAGCCTTAACCGTACAACCTGAGGTTTGCAACACCTTACCAAGACCGTTAAGTAATTGTACTGTAGCATATTCCGTGCAAGATTGGTGCAATCAGTCAGTGGATATAAAATGTTAAAAAAAATTATTATTTTTGAGAGCTGTCAATTTTTGATAGCTCTTTTTATATGCACTTATTTATAATAATTCTTAATAGAAAGAAAGTGACAAAATAAAGAGGAAATACAATATTTTTAACGTATTTTTGTTTAAGCTAAAAAGAAAAAGATTAGACAGATGGATGCAGTAAAGACTAAATTTAGTATAAAAGATCTAGAAAATCTGTCAGGTGTTAAGGCTCACACAATCCGAATTTGGGAAAAAAGATATGATTTATTAGCACCTGAGAGAACAGATACCAACATAAGAACATACGATATAAAGAGTTTACAAAAACTTCTTAATATTACATTACTTTACAAAAACGGCTATAAAATTTCTAAAATTGCTGAAATTCCTGACGATGAAATCCATATTTTAGTTAGAGAAATTGCTACCGAAAAAAATGTTCACAATCAAGCATTAAATTCTTTCAAGTTGGCAATGCTTAATTTTGATTACAGTCTTTTTTATAACACGTACAACAAATTGTTATCCGAAAAATCGTTTCGCGAGATTTTCTATGAAACTTTTGTTCCGTTATTGAACGAATTAGGTGTTTTATGGCATACACAAACCATCAATCCTGCACATGAACATTTCATTTCTAGTTTAATCAAACAGAAAATTATTCTGAATACAGAACGCATTCAGACCTTAGAGAAATCGAACAAATCCAAAACGTTTGTTTTATACTTACCTGAAAATGAAATACATGAAATTGGATTGTTGTATTTAAACTACGAATTGCAACTTAATGGATACCACACCATTTATTTAGGGCAAACCATTCCGATTGACAGTTTAACGAATATTCACAGCTTTTTTCCAGAATTGCATTTTATTTCTTATTTTACAGTGACGCCTACTGAAGATAAATTGGAAGATTATTTAAAGGAATTTGACGAAAAAATAGGGTTTGAAGAGCATCATTTATGGTTGCTAGGTTATCAAGCCAAATTTGTCAAGAACACTGAAAATTACAAAAATCTGAAAGTTTACAAGTCAATTATTGACCTAGTTGAAGAAATCTAAAATTCGATTTTATTTTTGTTTAACTTTTTATTACATTTGTTAAACAATGAAACTAAAAACGATTATAATTGGTTCTGGATTTTCCTCTCTATCCGCTTCTTGTTACTTAGCACAAGCGGGATACGATGTGACTATCCTTGAAAAAAATGCTACTGTTGGTGGCAGAGCCAGACAACTTAAAAAAGACGGATTTACCTTCGATTTAGGCCCTTCTTGGTATTGGATGCCCGATGTTTTTGAACGATTCTTTAGCGACTTCAATACAAAACCTTCTGATTTTTACCATTTAGAAAAACTCAATCCTGCGTACGAAGTATATTTTGGAAAAAATGATTCGATTCGCATCGAAGATACGTTGGAAAAAATTTGTGCCGCTTTTGAAGAAGAAGAACAAGGAAGCAGCGCAAAACTCCGAAAGTTTATAGCTAATGCGGAAGATAATTACAACGTAGCCATTAAAGATTTGGTATACAAACCAGGCGTTTCTCCACTCGAATTAGTCAATGCAAAAACTATTAAGAAAATTGGACAATTTTTTAGCAACATCAAACGCGATGTTCGCAAAGAATTTAAAAACGACCGATTGATTAAAATTTTGGAGTTTCCTGTATTGTTTTTAGGAGCAAAACCAAGCGACACACCTTCTTTTTACAGTTTTATGAATTATGCCGATTTCGGATTGGGAACATGGCATCCTGATGGCGGCATGTACAGCATTATCCAAGCAATGGAAACGCTGGCAAAACGTTTAGGCGTTACCATTAAAACGAATGAAAATGTGATAAAAATTGATATTGAAGATAAAGAAGCGAAAAAAGTCATCACAGAAAATGGCGAATACCACGCCGATATCGTGCTTTCAGGAGCTGATTATCATCATTCAGAAACCTTGTTGGATGAAAAATACCGTCAGTATTCTGAAAATTATTGGCAGAAGAAAACTTTTGCGCCTTCTTCACTCCTATTTTATGTAGGTTTTGATAAAAAAATTGAAAATGTATCGCATCACACTTTGTTTTTTGATGTGGATTTTGATGCGCATGCACATGTAATTTACGACAACGCTTCTTGGCCAAAAGAGCCGTTGTTTTATGCAAACTTTCCGTCAATGACAGATGCATCTGCTGCGCCAGCAGGAAAAGAAGCAGGTTTTTTCTTAATTCCAATCGCACCAGGATTGGAAGATACACCAGCACTTCGTGAACAATATTTTGATATTATCATGAGTAGATTTGAGGAATTAACTCAGCAAAATATCACAAAACATATTATATTTAAGGAATCCTTTTGTGTAAACGACTTTGTAAAAGAGTACAATTCATATAAAGGAAATGCTTATGGAATGGCAAATACGCTGTTGCAAACTGCATTTTTACGACCTAATTTGAAAAGTAAAAAAGTCTCCAATCTCTATTTTACTGGACAATTAACCGTTCCTGGTCCTGGAGTGCCTCCAGCGTTGATTTCCGGGAAACTGGTAGCCGAATTAATCACCAAACATCAACCAAATACTCATGAAAGCACTATTTGATTCTGTTTCATACAATTGCAGTACGCTTGTGACGCGATCGTACAGCACGTCTTTTTCATTAGCTACAAAAATGCTGGCACCATCCATTCGTCAAGATATATACAATATTTACGGTTTTGTGCGATTTGCAGATGAAATTGTAGATTCTTTCCACGAGTATGACAAAGCTTACTTACTGGATAAGTTTCAGGCAGATTGGGATGCCGCTCTTGAACATAAAATTAGCCTAAACCCAATTTTAAATTCGTTTCAACATACGGTTCATAAATACAACATTCCTATCCATTTGATTGATGCGTTTATGAAAAGTATGCGTCAAGATTTAGACAAAAAAGTCTATCTCACACATGAAGAATACAAAGAATATATTTACGGTTCTGCTGATGTAGTTGGATTGATGTGTTTAAAGGTATTTGTAAAAGGTGATGAAGCAAAATATGAAGATTTGAAAGCTTCTGCCATGTCCTTAGGTTCTGCATTTCAAAAAGTAAACTTTTTACGCGATTTAAAAGCGGATATTGAAGATTTAGACCGCACGTATTTTCCTGACGCAGATTTGCAAAACTTGGATGAAGCCTCCAAACAAAAAATCATCGCAGAAATTGAGCACGATTTTAAATTGGGCTTGGAAGGTATTGCAAAATTGCCAATTGAAGCAAAATTTGGTGTATTTACGGCATATAAATATTACTCAAAACTATTACACAAGTTGAAGCGTACACCTTCAAAGAAAATTAAAAACACTCGAATTCGCATTCCGAATTATCAAAAAATGGCATTATTAGCGCGTTCGTATGTAAATTATCAACTAAATTTGATTTAAAATATAACAGACAATGACAACCCTTATTTGGATAGCTACTTTTTTAGGAACTTTTTGTATTATGGAATTTATGGCGTGGGCAACGCACAAGTACGTGATGCACGGTTTTTTATGGTCGTTACACAAAGATCATCATCACAAAGACCACGATTCATGGTTTGAGCGCAATGATGCTTTTTTCATTTTTTACGCCGTAGTAAGTATCGGTTGTTTTTTACTGTGGAAATTTGATATTTTCTGGTTAGGATTGCCTATCGGAATTGGAATTTTCGCTTACGGACTCGCCTATTTTATGGTACATGACATCTTTATTCACCAACGTTTTAAAATGTTCAGAAACGCCAATAATTGGTACGCAAGAGGCATTCGAAGAGCGCATAAAATTCACCACAAGCATTTAGGAAAAGACGATGGCGAATGTTTTGGTATGTTGTGGGTTCCGATGAAGTATTTTAAGCGTAAATAATCTTCTGATTAAATACCAATTCAAACTCGGTATTCTCTTTTGAAGACCTGATTGTGATAATTGT
This sequence comes from Kordia periserrulae, assembly GCF_003054265.1. Taxonomy (GTDB): domain Bacteria; phylum Bacteroidota; class Bacteroidia; order Flavobacteriales; family Flavobacteriaceae; genus Kordia; species Kordia periserrulae. The sequence goes on from NZ_QBKT01000008.1 coordinate 194,984, forward strand.
ACTATCATTTTCATGTCGCATAGAAATAATATTTTCAATTGTTTGAATTATTGAAAATTTATCCTTTTTATTTTCAGAATTGTAAACTATTCTAAAAGCAGTTTCAAGTCTGTCATAATAAATAGCACTGTTTTCACTATCCTTTGAAATATAAGGAAACACATACATTGAATCTTCTGTAACGGCTATATGAGCTTTATTAAAAGAAAATTCAATTCGCTCAGCACCATAATTTTTAAGCAATGCTATCATTCTTGGTTTCTGTCCTTCAAAACCACTCGTAACTTCAGCGTGAAAACTTAAAAGATTATTTTCAATAGAATGATACACTTCATTCCATGATTTTTTGATTCGATAATTAAAAATTCCAAGAATAAAAAGCTGAGTAAATGCTGAAATAGCTTCTAATATTCCTTTTGTGTGTTTTCTTCCTTCATATTCTGAACGCAAAAACGCAATGAAGCTTGTTTGCTTAAAATTAACTTTCTTCATGTGCTTTTTTTTCAAATAATCATCATTATCTTTTGAATCATTCCGCCAACGAAAAAGCTAACAATTCATCTATCTGCGTACGGACATTGGTACTGTTCCAATTGGCAGCACCGATTTCTTTCATCACAATTTTCCCCTGATCATCAATTAAAAACGTAGTAGGAATACTGTTCGACTGCATTTCCTTTGGCGCATTTCCAGTAGCGTAGTACACTGGTAAATTATAATTGTTCTTTTCCAAATACGTATTTACTTTTTCTTTGGTATCATTTGCCACAAACAGAAAGGTAATTTTATCACCATAGTCTTTATGTAAATTATGCAAACTTGGCATTTCCGCGATACACGGCGGACACCAAGTCGCCCAAAAGTTCACCAAAATGATATTTCCTTCCATTTCCTGAAAGTTTACGACTTTTCCATTAGTATCTACCAAATTCCATTGAAAATTACTTAGAACGACTCTTTCAGCTTCCTCAATACTACTTGGACTGACAAACAACATTTTTGCTTGGTTCAACTTGACTTTTACAAAAGTTCCCGCAGGCGTAAAAAATATCAACAGTAATACTACGACAAAAATGATATTACTCCAATGTTTTCTAGTAAGTTTCTTAGGTATTTTTAGCATGTTGTAAAGATATGGTTTTGTTGTTTGTTGTTTGTTGTTTGTTGTTTGTTGTTTGTTGTTTGTTGTTTGTTGTTTGTTGTTTGTTGTTTGTTGTTTGTTGTTTGTTGTTTG
>NZ_QBKT01000009.1 GCF_003054265.1 Kordia periserrulae
ACCTATCATCCAACGGTAGCAGAAGCTTTAGCAGGCACAGGAGCGTTAGTAAACGGTTTTGAAAACATGACCGACCCACAAACGGTCTTTATCCGTGTGGAGAACACCGCTACAGGCTGTGTCAACACCAACAACATTGCAAGTTTAGAGCTCAGTGTAGAACCAATACCAACGGCAACTGCGCCAGCAACCTATGAACTGTGTGCCACGGACGCATCAGACCCAAACACAGCGGTGTTTGACCTTACTAGTTTAGATGCAGAAATCATCGCAGGACAGTTAAACATGGCAGTATCCTACTATGAAACCGCCATGGATGCAGATAGTGATATCAATGCCATTGCCAATGCGACAACGTATGTAAACACGTCCAATCCACAGACGCTTTATGCACGCGTTCGACAAACCATTACAGGCTGTTTATCCGACCCAGTACTAGTAACATTACAAGTGAACGCACTACCAGTATTTACCCTACCAGCAGACGATATTTTGTGTGTAGATGCCGATACAGGAACCACTACTGACGGACCGATGATTGGCGTAGACTTAGGTGCAGGCTACAGCTATAGCTGGACCACACCAAATGGTACAGCAAACTCGCCAACGGTAGCAGTAACTACCGCAGGAACTTACACGCTGACCATTACAGACAACAACTTTACCACCAGTTGTATTTATAGCGATAGTGTGACGTATCAGGCGTCTTCTGCACCATCGGTATTAGACATACAAATCACTACACCAGCTTTTGCAAGCAGTCACAATGTGATAGCGACAGCCTCAGGCGGTTCTGGCGTGTATGAATACCAATTGGATGATGGAGATTGGCAAGAAACAGGAGAGTTTTTAGACCTAGCACCAGGCGAGCATACCATCACCGTGAGAGATACCAACGGCTGTGGAGAGCTTATCAGAGGCTTTGAACTGATAGATTACATGAAATTCTTTACACCAAACGGCGATGAGTATCATCCAACGTGGAACATCATCGGACTACGCAATCAGCCAGGCGCGAAGATTTACATCTTTGACCGATATGGAAAACTACTCAAACAAATCAGTCCAGCAGGACCAGGTTGGGATGGAACTTACAACGGTTCGCCAATGCCATCACAGGATTACTGGTTTAGAGTAGAATACGTAGACCCATTCGATGGAACACCGAAAGAATTTATCAATCATTTTACGTTGAAGAGATAATTTACACCAAAAAAAATATACACCATACACCAAAAACCGAAGAATTAATCTTCGGTTTTTTTGTTTTAGTTTTGACGAAATTAATCAAAAGTATTAGATAAATTAGTGAGAATAGTAGGCTTTAATGATGCTCTGTAGATTAAAATTTCTAAAATTTAAGCTGAAATCGTATCAGATAATTGTTATTACTTAAAACAAAAGAAGAGAGTAGAAGGGAAGTGGAGGAATACGTTTTTTATCCTTCAAAAGGGTAGAAAACTAAAGAAAATAGTCTAAAAATAAAAAGACCTCATCATTACAATGAGGTCTCAAAATGTGTTATTTGTGTGATGTTATAATTTGAACGTTAACGAGAATGTTACGTTTGAATTTACGTTATTGATATTAGCACGGTCTACCAAACCAGCTTGGAAAAGTTGTGGATTGTTAGCTTGCTCGCTTCTATCATAAGCCAAATCAAATGACATGCTTCCAAAATTGTATCCGATACCAAGAGAATAGCCTTCTAAGTCACCGATAGTTGCACCATTTTGGTATGGACTTTCTTCAAAGCGATAACCGCCACGCAAGCTTAAACGGTCAATTCTGTATTCGCCTCCAATTCGATACGAAGAAGCTGCTTGTAGTTGAGTTTCTATATTGTTGTTCGTGATAGCAAAATCATCAGTTGGACGCAATTTGGCATTTGAATAATCTTTTAAAGAGTAATCAAAACTAATCAAACCTTTCTTTCCGAAAATATACGCAAAACTTCCTGTTAAGCTTCCTGGAATCACAATTCTGTGTTCTCTATAAGCATTGACTACATTTGGAAAAATATCTCTTCGCAGAATTTCATTTGGATCATTCGGATTACGAAAATCGGTACTTAATCCTTGAATTAATTCGTCATTCAGACTATACCAAGTTGGCGATTGATACGAACCTCCCAAACGAACATTGTCTAATTTTAAAATAGCTCCTACTTGAAAAGAAATTCCAACTCCATAGGTGTATAACTCATTAGAAAATTCAGCATATTGCAATCCTGACGCAGCATTTACAGGTGTTTCAACCAAAACTCTTCGTTCACGATAGTCAACATCATGCGAATTCACGTTTAATCCTAAATGTAAGTTGTCTTTGTACTGAGAAGCTAAATTGAAGGTGTATTTTCTGTTGAATCCAGAAGTCTGTACGATATAATCATGAATGGCTCCATTAGAATAATCTGCATTTGAAAAGTACGATGTGTTCGCATCATCGTCCACATCAGGATTAATCACAAAACCTTCATATCCTAAAAAACCTTGCTGAGCATCAAAACCAAAGTTTTCTCCTAAAAATAAATAGGTGTCTGTATCAGTTTCATCAGGGAATTGCGCAATATTTCCTAAGGCTTGTCCGTTAGCATAAAATAAAAAATAGTCGGCAATTCCTCGAGTTGGATTTGTTCCTGTTGCAAAATAATTATTGTAATAGTTGTCATTATTCTGAACATTGATTCCAAATGAAATTTTTTTCCAATCACTATCCCCCATATTGTTAAAAACAAATACAATTCCTGCTTGATTTAAATCAAACTCAGATTCGTTTCTATTGGCTGCTGTACCGAAATAAGAGACATCATTATCATTATTATAATTACTAAGTGAAAGCGTGACTTCGCTGGTACTAAAAATTGCTGAACCTGCAGGATTGATTGAAAATGCAGAGAAATCTCCTCCAAGAGCACCGAACGCTCCACTCATGGCTCTAAAACGTGCAGTTCCATTCAAATTTTCAGTAGAATAACGAACAACATCGTTTATATTTTGGGCGTAACTTATGGACATAGAGAGCATGACCATGAATAGTATGAATACTTTTTTCATAATGTATTTAGTATAGTATTATTTTTAGGGATGTTTTATATTTCAAGAATTTAGCGTCTTCCTCCTCGTCTTCCGCCACCACGTGAACCACCACTTGATCTCATTCCGCCACCACCAGACGATCGCATTGAGCCTCCAGATGAACTTCTTGACCGCGTATTGATACTAGGTCTATTATTACTACGTGTGGAACGTGTTGACCTTGTAGCTCTAGTTGATCTTGTGGAACGTGTAGATTGTGTAGCTCTTGTTGAGCGTGTATTTGAGTTTCTAGTAGCTCTTGTATTTCGTGAATTTCTTGTGTTTGCATTTACTCTTCGTGAAGAACGATTGGTCGAGTAACGATTTCCATTTCTATTGGTAGTTCTTGAATAATAATTAGCTCGTCTACTTGCCAAAGCTCTGCTAGCATAGCCTCTTCGTCCAACATTATAAGCATAATTTCTGTAAGGAGAGCGCCAAGCATTCCAGCCCCATCCCCAGTTATTCCAACCTGGACCCCAGCCATTCCAGCCCCAATTGTTCCAGCCTATAGGACACCAAGCATTCCAGCCCCATCCCCAGTTATTCCAGCCAAGACCCCAACCCCAACGGTTCCAGCCCCAGTTGTTCCAACCCCAGCCCCAATTATTCCAGCCCCATCCCCAGTTGCCCCAACCGATTTGAGGACCACCATATACATTAATGGTGATGTCATCTGCTGTTTCGCCCCAAGGAGAGTAGCTTTCACTGTAGCCGATTGCGTCAACATTCGTTTCAGTTTGAGGTTCTGTATTGTTACTAGTGTAGGATTCAACATCCGTGAAAATGTCACCATAACGGTCTTCTGCTTCGAATGATTTTTGTTCGAAATAGTTTTGATATGCATTGCTTGAGGGATTGACATCTTGAACAACTTCTACAGTTTCTCTTCTCGGTTCTTCAGTGCCATATATTCCATCATCGTACGTAGCTTGTTGGTATGTGCCACATGATGTTAGTGTCAAAAAAGTGATAGCCATTAAATGCATGGCTTTAATATTATTTTTGAAATAGTATATTACTTGCATATCTCCTAAAAATTAATTGTTGAACAATACAAAAATAGTTAGTTTTGTCGAAACTATTTTTTATTTAACATAGTCACAATATTTGTGCCAAACTACTAAGGATGAGCAAGAAATTAACAAAGAGATCTGATGATTATTCAAAATGGTATAATGAGTTGGTCGTAAAGGCTGATTTGGCTGAAAATTCGGCAGTTAGAGGTTGTATGGTTATCAAACCTTACGGATATGCTATTTGGGAAAAAATGCAAGCTCAATTGGATAAAATGTTTAAAGAAACGGGACATGAAAATGCCTATTTTCCATTATTTGTACCAAAAAGTCTCTTTGAAGCTGAAGAAAAAAATGCTGAAGGCTTTGCAAAAGAGTGCGCTGTAGTAACACACTATCGCTTGCAAGCGGATCCAGATAAAAAAGGAAAACTACGTGTTGATCCTGAAGCAAAATTGGAAGAAGAGTTGGTGGTGCGTCCAACAAGTGAAGCCATCATCTGGAATACCTATAAAAATTGGATTCAATCCTATAGAGATTTGCCAATCTTAATCAATCAATGGGCAAATGTGGTTCGTTGGGAAATGCGTACGCGTTTGTTTTTAAGAACGGCTGAATTTTTATGGCAAGAAGGACATACAGCACACGCAACGAAAGAAGAAGCAATTGCAGAATCTTTACAAATGCAAAGAGTCTATGCAGAATTTGCTGAAGATTTTATGGCAATGCCTGTAGTAAAAGGCGCTAAGACTGAAAGTGAACGTTTTGCAGGCGCTTTAGATACATACACTATTGAAGCCTTAATGCAAGACGGAAAAGCTTTGCAAGCTGGAACATCACACTTTTTAGGTCAAAATTTTGCAGAAGCTTTTGATGTAAAATATGTGACGAAAGAAGGAAAGCAAGAATTGGTATGGGCAACTTCTTGGGGTGTTTCTACGCGATTGATGGGTGGACTCATCATGACGCATAGCGATGATGCAGGATTGGTATTACCTCCAAAATTAGCGCCAATTCAGGTGGTTTTTGTTCCTATTTATAAAAATGAGGAGCAATTTGACGCCATTGCTGAAAAAGTAGCAGAAATTTCGACTGAGTTGAAAAATAAAGGTGTTTCTATCAAGTTTGATAAGCGCGATACCTTGCGTCCAGGCGCAAAATTTGCCGAATGGGAATTAAAAGGAGTTCCGTTGCGTATTGCGATGGGAGCACGCGATTTGGAGAACGGAACAGTAGAAATTGCCCGTAGAGATACATTTGAAAAACAATCTGTAGCACAAGAAGCGGTTGTGGATACTGTTTTACATCTTTTAGAAACAATTCAAGAGGATTTATTTGCAAACGCAAAAAGTTTTAGAGACGAACATACAACTGTAGTAGACACATTTGAAGAATTCAAAGATGTCATTGAAAACAAAGGCGGATTTGTTGCTGCACATTGGGATGGTACTGCTGAAACCGAAAATAAAATAAAGGAACTCACCAAAGCAACTATCAGATGTATTCCATTAGATGCTTTGGAAGAAGAAGGAAAATGTGTATATTCGGGTCAGAAATCAACTAAAAGAGTCTTATTTGCGAAGGCATATTAAAAAAAGTAAAAAAAATTTTTAAAAATAGTTGGAGCATATAAAAATAGTTGTATTTTTGCATCCGCTAACAGAAATAATGGCCCGTTCGTCTAGGGGTTAGGACGCCAGGTTTTCATCCTGGTAACAGGGGTTCGAATCCCCTACGGGCTACTAATTTTTTCTGAAAGTTTATTTGCAAGTTTAAAATTATCAATTAAATTTGCACCCTCATTGAAAAATGATGGCCCGTTCGTCTAGGGGTTAGGACGCCAGGTTTTCATCCTGGTAACAGGGGTTCGAATCCCCTACGGGCTACGAAACACTAAGGTTTATAAAGATAATTAGGAGAAAAGATGGCAAACCATAAGTCAGCATTAAAAAGAATTAGAAGTAACGAGGCAAAGCGTCTAAGAAATAGATATCAGCACAAAACGACTCGTAATGCGATTAAGAAATTAAAATCAATTACAGACAAGAAAGAAGCTGAAGCTTTATTATCTAATGTAACTTCTATGATTGATAAATTAGCAAAACGCAATATTATCCACGATAATAAAGCAGCTAACTTAAAATCAAAATTGACAAAGCACGTAAGCGCACTTTAATAGGTAGTGATTACTTAAAATATAGAAACTCCAATCTAATTGGAGTTTTTTTTATGTCTACACTTTTCTGAAATAGAATAAGTGAGTACAAAAAAAGCTGCTCAATCGTATTGAGCAGCTTTTTGGATTTATAAAGGATATATTCTTCTTATTATCCGTTCATGGATAGTAAAAATTCTTCGTTGTTTCTAGTTTGTTTGATACGTTGATTGATAAATTCCATTGCTTCTACAGGGTTCATATCTGCTAAATATTTACGCATTACCCACATACGCTGTATGGTGCTGTCATCTAACAATAAATCGTCTCTACGTGTACTTGAAGATGTAAGGTCAATCGCAGGGAAAATTCGTCTGTTGGAAATTTTACGATCCAACTGCAATTCCATGTTTCCTGTTCCTTTAAATTCTTCAAAAATTACCTCATCCATTTTAGAGCCAGTTTCTGTCAATGCAGTCGCGATGATTGACAACGAACCACCACCTTCAATATTTCGGGCAGCTCCAAAGAAACGTTTTGGTTTGTGAAGCGCATTCGCATCCACACCACCACTTAATATTTTACCAGAAGCAGGTTGTACCGTGTTATATGCTCTTGCTAATCTCGTAATTGAATCTAATAAAACAACCACATCGTGTCCGCATTCTACCAAACGCTTGGCTTTTTCCAAAACGATGTTTGCTACTTTTACGTGGTCAGAAGCTTCTTTATCAAAGGTAGAAGCAATTACCTCTCCTTTTACATTACGTTGCATGTCGGTAACCTCTTCAGGGCGTTCATCAATCAATAAAATAATTTGATATACTTCTGGGTGATTTGCCGCAATAGCATTCGCAACATCTTTTAAAAGCATCGTTTTACCAGTTTTTGGTTGCGACACTATCATTCCTCTTTGTCCTTTCCCGATAGGAGAAAACAAATCCATAATACGCGTAGAAATCGTGCTTTGACGTTCTGCGATATTGAATTTTTCATTTGGGAATAATGGTGTCAAATGCTCAAATGCCACTCGATCACGCACTACTTGTGGGTCCAATCCGTTAATCTTGCTTACTTTGATTAATGGGAAATACTTTTCACCTTCTTTCGGCGGACGCACAATTCCTAAAACGGTATCTCCAGTTTTCAATCCAAACAAACGAATTTGCGATTGCGATACATAAATATCGTCTGGAGATGATAAATAATTATAGTCAGATGATCTTAAAAATCCGTAACCATCTTGCATAATATCTAACACACCTTCGCTTTCAATAATACCGTCAAACTCAAAATCAGGTTCGCGGTAGCGATTGCGCTGGTCTTTGTTTCCGTTATTTTTGTTAGAATGCTCTTTCTTATTGTTGTGTTTATTATTTTGCTGTGAATGCTCTTTCTTGTTATTCTGTTTATTGTGTTGCTGCTTGTTATTATTGTTGTCGGCAGCATCGTTTCCAGATTTTTTAGAATCGTCATTTTTCGCTTGAGGAGCTGTGTTTTTTTGATTCTTATCTGTATTGCGATTGTTCGATTTATGTTGTTTAGAAGCCTGCTGTTGTGTATTAGAAGTATCTGAAGAAGTCGTCTTTTTTTGTGGAGAAGTTGTCGATTGGTTCTCCTTTCGTTGATTCGGTTCACGTTTAATACGCTTTCGTTTGGACGCAGATTCTTCTGTTTTTTGCTCAGTATTTGTAATAGGAGCAACAGATTCAGGATTGCTAGCTTGCAAATCTAAAATCTTGTAAATTAAATCTAATTTCTTTAAAGTTCTATACTTTGGAACGGCTAAAGCCTTGGCTATCTCTTGTAATTCAGGGAGTTTTTTACTTTTTAATTCTGAAATTTCTAACATGTATTGGCTTGTAATGGATTGTTTTTTTGAAAAAATGAGTGATGTAACTCGTAAGAAGTGAATAAACCTATTAGTAATAACAGGTCATGAAATATCTATGCAATAATACAAATTTATTTTAATAAACAAAATAGTATTTTATGAAAAGAACTATTATTTTTGTCATCCAATTTTAAGATATGATTCAAAGAATACAAACTTTATACATGTTATTAGTCGCGGCTGTTGCTGGCGGTTTATCATTTGTATTCAATTTATATGCTTTTGAAGACGGAACAGAAATCTATGCAAAAGACGATGTAGTGTACTTAGGTTTGTTTATGGGTTCGGCTGTATTGGCATTTATCACTATCTTTTTATACAAAAACAGAAAATTACAATTTGTGTTGAATCGTTTCAACATCTTATTTCACCTTATTTTATTAGGGATATTTGTATATCGAATGCTAAATTTATCTGGAGAGATTGATACAATCTCTGAGAAAGGTATTGGGGTTGTTCTTCCTCTTATTTCTATCGTTTTATTAGTGCTCGCAAACCGAGCAATTAAAAAGGATGAAGACCTTGTAAAATCTGTAGATCGATTGCGATAAACCTAACATCTTAGTAATCTTAGTGCGTAAAACTCCAAAGTATCAAAGCTTTGGAGTTTTTTTATTGAAATTGTAGTGGTGTAAATTTTTCTTAGGAATCTCAAAAGCTACCAAGTGAAAATACGCGTATCTAAAAATCGACAATAATACGTTGAAAAATCTGCATGTGTGATTGTAAGTTTACAGTATTAATCAACCTTATAAAATTGTAATTATGGAACTTACAGCATCAATTTATGGTGGCGGTCCTTTTTATCCAGGCGATAATTCGGCATTACCAACCATTAAAGAATCAGGATTTACTACTGTGGTTTGTTGGGCATTACACGTGCGTCCAAATGGAGATTTAGCATATAATGATACATTAATCATATCAAACGGACAATATGTAGGCGATGCTTCTTGGGGAGAACAACTCGCAAACATCAAAGAAGGTGGAAGTGTGAATAGAATTTTATTTTCCATTGGTGGTTGGGAAACGAATGATTTTTATCATATTATGAATTTACTCAATACACAAGGCGACGGACCTTCCAGTATTTTATACAAAAACTTTGAAACCTTACGTCATGTAATTCCAGCAATTGATGGTATTGATTATGATGATGAAGGAAATTACAATATCAATACCATTACCAGATTTAGTCGTATGTTGGCAACGATTGGATTTGAGCAAATTACCTTCTGTCCATATTCAAGTCCGCAGTTTTGGATTAATTGTTTAGTCGCTTTAGAAAAAACAAATCCAGGATTGGTCACAGGTTTCAACTTGCAATGTTATGCAGGTGGCTCGTATAATATTGGCAATGTTAAGCAATTTTGGATTACACCGTTGCAAGCTGCTATGGGGAAAGGATTTGATGCTGCTGGCTTTGTAGATCCAGGGTTGTGGAGCAATCATGGAGACGATTGTATGCAAGGGATGAATCCAAAGCAAATTAACAGTCAATTCGCAAAATGGAAAAAAGATAAAATTAGGGGCGGATTTATCTGGCTGTACGACGATATTGAAAAATGTGGAAACGATCCGCAAGCTTACGCTGACGCAATTCTTAGTGGATTGAGCTAGTTTTATAAAAAAATAAAAAGCTATTTGGAAAACTTTGAAACGTCATTCTGAACTTGATTCAGAATCTTGCAATAGTAATTTCTCACTGTTATGGGAAACCAAATCAAGTTTGGTTTGACGAAATTTATATGTTCCAAATAGCTTTTTCAGCTTAAACTGTCTTCACAACCTTTTCCAAATCTCTTCTTGATTTTGGATTTTTACTTGGCTGATTTTTATCTTCTTCATCGCGATAACCAATTGCAACGGCTGCAAGTGTTTTGTAATTTTCAATACCGAGAATTTTATCGTAATTATCAGGTTCAATACCTTCCATCGGTGTAGAATCGATGCCCATTTCCGCGCAAGCGCTTAACAAAATTCCGATAGCTAAATACACTTGCTTGTCAAACCATGCTTTAATTTCAGCAGCTGGTTTTGGCTTGATAAATTCTTTATAATAATCCACTGCGCCTTTTGGAAGTTCTGCTTTAATTTGCTTTTCAAACAATTCAGGAGAATCAATTCGGCTAAACACCACAACCGTATCGCAATCGGTTACTTTTTCGGTATTCAACCATGATACTTTTGAAAGTTTCTCTTTCGTTTCTTGGTCAGACACAAACGTAAATCTCCACGGTTGACTGTTAATAGATGACGGACTCAAACGCAAAATCTCTTTCAATTCTTCTATATATTGGGAATCTATTTTCTTGGAAGCGTTGTATTTTTTAGTAGTATAACGTTCTTCCATTGCGGTTAAAAAACTCATTCTGTATACTTTTTTTGATTAAACTATAATTTTTATAGTAACAAAAATAAAGATAGTTTTATATCTTTGCAATAACGGTCAAAAATGATAGTTGAAAATTATGAGAATAGCAGCACCAAAAACATACAGCTTCAACGGAAAAGAATATCCGTGTTGTGCCAGTTTAACAATGGGAATTATTGGCGGAAAGTGGAAAACCGTCATTCTCTATTACTTGATGAATGATACATTGCGCTACAACGAATTGCGAAAATTGATGCCAACAGTAACAGAGCGAACATTAAGTTTACAACTGAAAGCATTGGAAGAAGACAAACTCATTAAACGAAAAGTGTACACCACAAAACCGCCGTTAAAAGTAGAATATTCACTAACAGATTTTGGAAAAACGTTGATTCCACTCATTCAATCTATTGCCGATTGGGGACATGATGTGGCTCAAAAAGAATCAGAAAGTAAAAGTTAATAACGATTGGCAAGTTCAATAATTTCTAAATCTTTAATTTTATCCTTGTCAATCACAAAACGCAGCATGGTACGAACTTTATGAAAACCGTGTTTTCCGCACGCGCCAGGATTCATGTGAAGTAAATTCAGCTTCTTATCAAACATCACTTTCAAAATATGGGAATGTCCGCAAATAAAAAGCTGTGGCGGATTTTGACGAATTTCCTCGCGCACGCGTACGTTATACTTGTTCGGATAACCGCCAATATGCGTAATCCACACATCAACATCTTCACACATAAAACGATTGTGTTCAGGAAATTCCATGCGCGCTTTATCATTGTCAATATTGCCATACACGCCGCGCAACGGTTTTAATTCTTTAATGGTATCTGTCACAGACAAATCGCCAATATCGCCTGCGTGCCATACTTCATCTGCATGTTGAACATGCTTTAAAATGTGGTCGTCAATATGACTATGGGTATCTGATAACAGTAAAATTTTCTTCATAAAATATATTGGTAAAAAAACTCAGCTACGTATGCGGATTCTACGTTTAAAATGTCAAAACAAACGTTACATCATTAAATCTCGATTATCGAGTAAAACTTTGCTAAATAATTGTTATTGCGCGCAAACTAATGAATTAAAACTTATCTTTGTCAGTCTGAAACAAAAGTAGCAAAATTACCTTGAGATACTTCATTGAACTTTCCTATAATGGCGAAAATTATCACGGTTGGCAAAATCAGCCGAACGCCATTTCAGTGCAAGAAGTTATCGAAAAAGCATTGTCTACCTTATTGCGAACAGAAACGGTAATTGTAGGCGCAGGACGTACGGATGCTGGTGTGCATGCCAAACAAATGTATGCACATTTTGATACGGAAGTTGTTTTTGATGCTTCAGAACTGACATTTAAGCTTAATTCATTTTTGCCGAAAGATGTTGCCATTCAGGGAATTTATGCGGTCCATAAAGAGGCGCATGCGCGATTTGACGCTACAAGCAGAACCTATGAATATTGGATTGTCACTGAAAAAAATCCTTTTCATAATCAATCGGCACATCTGGTTTTTAAACCGTTAAATGTTGAATTGATGAATTTGGCAGCGAACGAATTATTTAATCATGAAGATTTCAAATGCTTTTCCAAAGCGCACACCGATGTAAAAACTTATATCTGTGATATACAAAAAGCAATTTGGGAACAAAAAGGCGAATTGTTAATCTTTACCATTCAGGCAAATCGTTTTCTGCGCAACATGGTACGCGCCATTGTAGGAACCTTATTAGATGTCGGATTGGGTAAAATAACCCTTGAAGAATTCAAGCAAATCATTATATCGAGAGATCGAAACCAAGCAGGCACTTCGGTACCTGGAAAAGCGTTATATTTGACCGCGGTAACATATCCGCCAGAAACCTTTACAAACAATGGCTAAAGTAACAGGAAAAGTATTTGATTTTGGTCTTTTTAAACGATTATTGACCTACACAAATCCTTATAAAATCACCTTGTATTTTGTGGCAATCGCGGCAATATTATTGTCTGTGTTCGCGGTGGCGCGACCTGTACTGCTCAAAATAACGGTGGACGACTACATCGTAACCAAAGACAAAGAAGGATTGTTACTATACATTCTTTTAATGCTTGGTGTGTTGCTGTTGGAAGTTATATTTCAGTTTTTATTTGTCTTTTATGCAAACTGGCTTGGGCAAAGTATCATTAGAGATATTCGTAAAAAGCTATTCGAGCATATGTTGCAATTCAAAATGGCGTATTACGACAAATCGTCGGTAGGTCGTTTGGTAACACGTGCCGTAAGCGATATTGAAACCATTGCTAGTATTTTTAGTGAAGGATTGTTTGTCATTATTGCCGATTTGTTAAAAATGCTTGTTGTGATGGGCGTGATGTTGTGGATGAGTTGGAAACTATCGCTAATCGTATTTGCAATTTTACCGCTAATTATTTACGCAACACGAGTATTTCAAAAAGCTATGAAAGCAGCGTTTGAAGAAGTCCGTGCGCAAATTTCCAATCTAAATTCCTTTGTCCAAGAACGTGTAACGGGAATGAAAATCGTACAATTATTTTCACGAGAAGAGACAGAATATAAAAACTTTAAAGCCATCAACGAGAAACATAAAAAAGGATGGTTAAAAACAATTTGGTATAACGCTATTTTCTTTCCAATTCCAGATTTGGCAAATTCTATTGTTATCGGATTGGTTGTGTGGTACGGCGGATTGATGTCAGCAACGAATGTTTCTGTCGAACTAGGAAATGTATTGGCATTTATCATGATGGTTGGCATGTTGTTTAGACCTTTACGACAAATTGCTGATAAATTTAACACCTTACAAATGGGAATGGTGGCTGCAGGGCGAATTTTTACCATTTTAGATACTGAAAGCAAAATTGAAGATGAAGGAGAAATCACGTCTTTAAACATCAAAGGTGACATTTCGTTTACAGATGTATGCTTCTCGTATGTGGAAGATGAAGAAGTGCTACACGGTGTTTCATTTGAAGTGAAACAAGGAGAAACGGTTGCGATTGTCGGAGCTACCGGCGCAGGAAAATCTACAATTATCAACTTATTGAATCGTTTTTACGAAATAGATTCTGGAACCATTGCTATTGACGGAATCGATATCAAAAGTGTAAAACTAGAAGCCTTACGTGCCGAGATTGCCGTAGTATTGCAAGACGTATTTCTGTTTGCAGACACTATTTTTAACAACATCACGCTACAACATCCCGAAATTACACGAGAAACAGTAGAGGAAGCTGCCAAACAAATTGGTGTGCATGAATTTATCATGAGTTTGCCAAACAATTACGATTACAACGTAAAAGAACGTGGCGGTATGCTTTCTTCTGGGCAGCGACAGTTGATTTCGTTTTTACGTGCATACGTCACCAATCCGAGTATTTTAATTTTGGATGAAGCCACTTCTTCGGTCGATTCGTATTCGGAACAACTCATACAAAACGCTACAGATACCATTACACAAGGAAGAACCTCAATTGTTATTGCACATCGATTGGCAACGATTAAAAAGGCAGACAATATCATTGTAATGGATGCTGGAAAAATTGTAGAACAAGGTTCACACGATGAATTGTTGCAAATAGAAGGCGGCTACTATAAAAACTTGTACGAAGTGCAGTTTATTCAACAGGAGAGTGCATAAGAAGAGATTAACTCAAATCTTTTTGAAGCAGTTCTTCTAGCGAATCGATATCTTCATACAATACAAACTCACCATCGCGGATATAGGAAATTTGTCCAGATTCTTCGGAAACAACAAGAACCAAGGCATCTGTTTTTTCGGTAATTCCCACAGCGGCTCTATGGCGCAAACCAAAACGTTGCGGAATCATAGTAGATTTTGAAACAGGCAGAATCACACGGGTAGCTGTGACACGATTTCCTTCAATGATAATGGCGCCGTCGTGCAGTGGACTGTTTTTAAAGAAGATACTTTCTAGCGTAGGTACATTGACGTCCATTCCCATCGTATCGCCAGAATCTTTTACAAATTCTAAGGAATTATTGCGTTCAATCACAATAATAGCGCCTGTTTTAGTGGCAGACATTTTAGTGCAAGCTTCAACAATTGCTTCCACATCAGTATCAATATTGGCATCTTGTTTTAAAAATCGGAAGTGTTTTACAAAACTTCGTTTCGCAGCAAAGTTCGTGGAACCAATCATTAGTAAAAACTTTCTGATTTCTTGCTGAAATACAATGAATAATGCCAAAATTCCAACATTAATAAATCCACCAAAAATATTGCTTAAAACGTTCATTTCTAGTGCTTCGGTAATCTTCCAAGCTACAAAAATAATCACAATTCCAATAAAAATATTAATCGCGGCCGTTCCCTTTACGAGTTTGTATATATAATACAGCAATACCGCAACGAGAATAATTTCGATGAAGTCTAACAATCCAAAATTTAAAAAGTCTAAAAAGTCCAAAGTGCGTTTTTACAATACAAAAAGTAAAAGTAACAAAATTTAAAATGAAAAATGAAAAGTGTTTTGATAAGTTATCAAACCATAAAAAAACAAAGAAAAACTAGGGCAAAACCGTAACTAGGGTGTACTGAGGTTCTTTATATTTCAGTTTTATAATTTATAATCAAACAATAAACACCATGTTAAAAAACATCTTACAACTTGAAGGAGCAAGAGAAATTGAAAAAAAGCAACAACAAAAAATCTTAGGAGGATCTGTGTGTAAACACAACGGATCTTGCGTAAACTACGGAAGCGAATGCAACGAACGCGAATGCCAAAAAGCACCAAACCCACTTGATTCTGATGCTGAAGGAGGAATGAATTAAAAATTTTTAAAATTTTACATGATAAAGCTGTCTAGTATCTCTAGGCAGTTTTTTTATGGAATTCAATACGCAGACTTTTTGTGAAAATAATCTTGAAAAGTTATTTCTATAAAACTATATAATTTTAGCTTATAAGAAAATATGGTAAAACCGTAACGAAAAAAATGACAAATCACGTATCTTAAAAAAGTATAATCTAAAATAAGCATACCATGTTACACAGTATTTTAAAAATCAACGGAGTTTCAAAAATTAAAAAAGAGGAACAACAAAAAATCAACGGAGGACGTAAACAATGTATTCAAAATGGCGTTTGTACAGATTGCGGAGAAAAATGTGCAGAGATTGAATGTGTTTTTTGCATCGATTTTTAAATAAAAAACAGAAAACTGTCTAAAACAACTTTAGGCAGTTTTTATTTTTCAGTAGTTAAAACAGTCAAGAGTCAAGAACCAAGAGTCAAGAACCAAGAGTCAAGAACCAAGAGTCAAGAGCCAAGAGTCAAGAGCTAAGAGTCAAGACGAAAAAAACCAACACCCAACACCCAAAACCTAAAACCTAAAACCTAAAACCCAACCATCTCCACCAACTTCACACATTCCACAGCTTCCTTTACATCATGAACACGTAAAATAGAAGCGCCGTTTTGTAGTGCAATTGTATTTAGGACAGTCGTTCCATTTAAGGCTTCTTGTGGCGTCGTTTCCAATACTTTGTAAATCATCGATTTTCGGGAAACTCCAACTAACACAGGGCAATCGAGCGATTCAAACAGTTGTAAAAGTTGTAAAATGGTATAATTATGCGCAATCGTTTTTCCAAAACCAAACCCAGGATCTACAATAAGGTCGTTAATTTTATGTGTTCGCGCCAACGCAACTTTTTCGGAAAGTTCTTTTAGAATATCGTTGACAACATTCTCATAATTAGGGTTTTGTTGCATGGTTTTTGGCGTGCCTTGCATGTGCATCATACTATACGGAACGCCCAATTCGCCCACAGTTTGCATCATATTCGCATCTAAATTTCCCGCTGAAATATCATTAATAATCGCCGCCCCAATGTTGATAGCTTCTCTAGCAACTTCGCTTCGAAAGGTATCAACAGATAGAATTGTTTGAGGAAATTTTGTTAAAATCAATTCCAAAATCGGCAACAAACGCTGTTTTTCTTCTTTTGTAGAAACTTCAGGGGCATTTGGTCGCGAACTGTACGCACCAACATCGATAAACGTAGCGCCATCGGTCAACATTTTTTCGACTTGCGTCAAAATTGACGAAGCATCTTTATACATACCGCCATCGTAAAAAGAATCGGGCGTTACATTCAAAATTCCCATCACTTTAGGCGTGTCGAGCGCAATTAATTTTCCCTTACAATTGATACTTTTCATCTGTTTGTTCTTATATCATTAATTTTGTCAGATGCAATTCGCCACTAATCATATCGGAAGATACTAACCATTAGTTTTGGCTCATTTCATACATACATACCTTTAAAATGAACTTATGTCATTTTCTTTTTATAAATTGGTAATTTTGGACGAAATTTACATAAAATAAAGCGCATCGCATAGTAAATTTAAGGCTAAGTAAGTTGTGCAGAAGCGAACTATCATAAAAAATAGCATGGAAAAATCAGGAACTGAGCAAACCTCAAACAAACCAACAATTTGGCAACAAATTGTAGAAAAGAAAGTAGCTTTTTTTAATACCATCTATGGAAAAATACTCACGATAATCTGTCAAATATTTGTGGGCGGATTGTTTATTTTTTCAGGATTTATAAAGCTGAATGATCCTGTTGGTTTTTCGTTTAAACTCACCGATTATTTTGCAGAAGACGTTCTGAATTTACCATCGTTAGTGCCGTACGCGCTGTGGTTGGCGGTTTTTCTCGTCATTCTTGAAGTTATTTTAGGTGTGATGATTTTACTAAGCCTATTCAAAAAACCAGTATTGTGGAGTTTGCTCGGATTGATTGTATTTTTCACCTTTCTCACCTTTTATTCGGCATATTTCAACAAAGTAACCGATTGCGGTTGTTTTGGTGATTTTTGGAAATTGACACCTTGGGAAAGTTTCACAAAAGACATCATTTTGCTAGTCGCGATTCTTATTTTGTTCATTGGAATGAAACACATCAAGCCTATTTTCTCTAAAAAAATAAACATCGGCATTGCAGTCGTGAGTTTAATAGCGTGCATTTTCTTTGGAAGACATGTGTTGAATCATTTGCCAGTTTTCGACTTTAGACCGTACAAAATCGGCGCAAATATTCCAGATGGGATGATTGTTCCGCCAGATGCTCCCAAACCTATCATTGAATATACGTGGGTTTTTGATGTGAATGGAGAAGACGTAGAAGTTGTGACGACAGATGTGTCGCAACCACAAGTAGAAGGTGGCGTTTACAAAGATTTAAAAAGTGAAATCATAGATGAAGGTTACGAACCACCAATTCACGATTTCATCATTGAAAGTCCAGAAGAGGGTGATGTTACAGATAGGATGCTGGAAGAAGAAAAAATCATCATGGTCATCATGTATCGATTGGAAAAAGCGGAAGAAGCAGGACTTTTCAAAGTAAAAGAATTTACCGATAAAGCGTTGGCAGCAGGATATAAAGTCATTGGATTATCAGCTTCCGATGCGCAGGAATTGCAAGATTTGGCAGATTTGATGCAGTTCAATTTTAATTTTTATCTCACAGATCCTATCACCTTAAAAACCATTGTACGCTCCAATCCTGGAATCATCAAAGTGGAAAAAGGGACCATTACAGACAAAAAACATTACAACGATTTTGACACGATAAAACTGTAAACACTCTTTGGGAAGATACATTGTACATAAAATCGGCTATGCGTTTTTGACACTTTTTGGCGTCGTGACAGTGATATTTTTTCTGTTTAACATTCTGCCTGGCGATCCTGCAAAAATGATGTTAGGGCAAAATCAAACGGAAGAACAAATTGCAATTGTCAAGAAAAAATATGGCTTTGACAAACCTGTGTTGACACAATACGCGTATTACATCAACGACTTGCTGCCCATTTCGTTTCATTCCACCAAAAAAGAAGATTACACACATTTGGCAGACAACAAATACAGTGCGGTTTCGCTATTTACCATCGGAAATACGACGACTGTTTTAAAACTTCCGTATTTGCGCGAATCATTTCAAAAATCGGGAAAAAGCGTGGCGCAAGTCATTCGAGAAACCTTGCCAAATACTATTGTGTTAGCTATCGCCGCCATTAGCATTGCGATGTTGCTGGGAATTTTTTTAGGAATCATTTCCGCATTGTATAAAGACACATTTGTAGACAAACTCATTCAAATCGTAAGTACATTGGGCATGAGCGTTCCTTCATTTTTTAGCGCGATTCTATTTGCGTGGATATTTGGGTTTCTATTGCACAAATACACCAATTTAAACATGACCGGAAGCTTATACGAAGTAGATGATTTTGGCGAATTTATCAGCATTCGCTGGAAAAACCTCATCTTGCCAGCCATTGTGTTGGGAATTCGTCCGTTGGCAGTTATCATACAACTCATGCGAAATTCATTGCTAGAAGTTTTCAATCAAGATTACATTCGTACGGCAAGAGCTAAAGGATTGAGCGAATTTCAAATCATCAAAAAACATGCTGTCAAAAATGCGCTAAATCCAGTAATTACGGCAATTTCTGGATGGTTTGCTTCCATGTTGGCAGGAGCTGTTTTTGTAGAATATATTTTTGGTTGGAACGGACTTGGAAAAGAAATCGTAGATGCATTAAACAGTCAAGATTTGCCAATCATCATGGGCGCTGTGTTGATTATTGCTGCTATGTTCATTATAATCAATATCTTAGTAGATGTCGTATACGGTTGGCTCGACCCGAAAATTAGAACGTAAATACGAATGATTTCATCCTAAAAAAGTAACGATCAAATGAAAATTGCGAAGCATAT
This sequence comes from Kordia periserrulae, assembly GCF_003054265.1. Classification (GTDB taxonomy): domain Bacteria; phylum Bacteroidota; class Bacteroidia; order Flavobacteriales; family Flavobacteriaceae; genus Kordia; species Kordia periserrulae. Next base: position 19,288 of record NZ_QBKT01000009.1, read on the forward strand.
TCTAGTGGCTATCAGTCTTATGTTGATAGTGTTTTCCTGTAAACATGATACTTCACAAGAAAAATCGCAAAAAGAAAGTCTGCAAAAAATACTGCCGAAAGGCTCAAGTATTGAAATTTTGATTGATAAAAGCAAGTATACACTTTCTGTCTTTTCGGCAGATACTTTGGTAAAAACATACAACGTCGTTTTTGGAGGAAATCCTGTGGACGATAAAGAAAAAGAAGGCGATCAGCGCACGCCAGAAGGTGAATTTGGTGTGCGAGATAAATATCCGCATCGCAAATGGTCAAAATTTATTTGGATAGATTACCCGAATGCAAATTCGTGGAAAAAATTCAATCAACGAAAAGCTGCAGGCATCATCAAAGAAGGTGAAACTATTGGTAGCGAAGTTGGAATTCACGGCGTGCCCGAAGGAATGGATGCTATAATTGACAAACGACAAAACTGGACGCTAGGTTGTATTTCCATGAAAAATAGTGACGTCAATGAAATCTATCCGTATATTACCAATCAAACAAAAATTACCATTCAAAAATAGCATGAAACGCGCACTAAAACTCGTATTAGTTGCTTTTGTCATCATAAGTTGTCAAAAAGAAAATTTAACCAAATTCCCACCAGAAGCGTTACAGGAAAAAATGCTGTCAATCACTGGAGAAAACACTACTTTTGAAAAGATTTTACAAAAATACCAAGGAAAAACTATTTTTGTAGATATCTGGGCTTCTTGGTGTCGCGATTGTTTGGTTGGAATTCCTGGCGTAAAAGAAATTCAAAAAAATAATCCAGCGGTAACCTACCTCTTTTTATCTTTGGATAGAAATATGGAACGTTGGCAAAAAGCGGTTGAAAAACAGCAGCTTATAGGCGAACATTACTATGTGCCATCAGGAATGAAAGGTACTTTTGGAAAAGCTATCGGACTCAGTTGGATTCCAAGATATATGGTCATCAATCCTGACGGAAGTATCAAGCTTTTTGAAGCCATTAAAACAACAGATTCAGCATTGCTAGAAGCAATACAATAAATAAAAATCAAGTCAAAAACATAAAAAACATGAGACGTAAAATAGTTGCAGGAAACTGGAAAATGAACAATGACCTTTCGGAAACGGAAGCTTTATTAAATGATTTAATTGAGCAGGTACCAAACACGGATGTTTCTGTAATGGTAGCACCGACGTTTGTAAATTTATTTCAAGCGTTCAACGTGCTAAAAGGACACAACATTGAAGTCATAGCACAAAACATGCATCAAGAAGCAAATGGTGCGTATACAGGAGAAGTTTCTGCAAGCATGCTTCAAAGTGTCGGTGTAAATACCGTAATTCTCGGACATAGTGAGCGCAGAGCTTATTTTGGAGAAACGGATGAAATCTTGGCCAAAAAAGTAGATACAGCGTTGGCAAATGAACTACAAATTGTATTTTGTTTTGGAGAAGAATTGGAAGATAGAAAAGCAGGAAACCATTTTTCTGTAGTAGAAAATCAATTAAAAAATGCTCTATTTCATCTAGAAGCTGCACATTGGAAAAATATCATTTTGGCGTATGAACCTGTATGGGCAATTGGTACTGGAGAAACCGCTTCGCCTGAACAAGCACAGGAAATGCACGCGTTTATTCGTAAAACGATTTCAGAAAAATTTGGACAAGATGTAGCAAACGAACTTTCCATTTTATACGGAGGAAGTGTAAAACCAGCCAATGCTGCCGAAATTTTCGCAAAAGCGGATGTTGACGGTGGATTAATTGGTGGTGCTTCCTTAAAAGCAGCTGATTTTGTAGCAATCATAAACGCGTTTTAACATGTCAACAACCTATATTGGATACACTTTTAAAGTTTCGCCTGTGCAGCCAGCCACGGAAATACTCATTGCGGAATTGGGTTTTGCAGGCTTTGAAAGTTTTGTCGAAAATGAAGAAGGTGTCAATGCCTACATTCAAAAAGAAGATTGGCATGCGGCTATTTTGGAGGATATTCAAATTCTAAATAATGCTGATTTTGAAATCACTTATGAACAAGAAGAAATAGCGCAAGTCAACTGGAATGAAGAATGGGAAAAGAATTTTGACCCGATTGAAGTAGATGGAAAATGTGTGGTAAGAGCGCCTTTTCACGAAAAACCTTCGGTGGAATATGATATTGTCATTGAACCAAAAATGAGCTTCGGAACAGGTCACCACGAAACGACACACATGATGTTACAACATATCTTAAACACAGATGTCACTGATAAAAAAGTGCTGGATATGGGTTGCGGAACTGGTGTTTTGGCAATTTTAGCAGAAATGAAAGGCGCCAAACCATTGGACGCGATTGACATTGATAATTGGTGTTATTTGAATTCGCTAGAAAATGTAGAGCGTAACAATTGCAAGCATATTTCGGTGTATGAAGGCGATGTGACTTTATTGAAAGATAGGAAATATGATATCATCATTGCGAATATTAATAGAAACATTTTACTGAACGATATTCATCAGTATGCAGCGTGTTTACATGAAAATGGAATGTTGTTTTTAAGCGGATTTTACACAGAAGACATTCCTATCATTACAGACGAATGTGTCAAAAACAAGTTAAAATTTGCAGACAAACTTGAAAAAAATAATTGGGTTTCGTTAAAATTTGTAAATTAGTGGTGCATAAGCTTTTAACAAACGCTAATGTAACCTTACACGAACAAAAAAGAAACAAGTTTTACTACGGATAAAATACCAAATATGAGTACGCAAGAAAAAATTAAGGAAGAATTACTCACCTTAGAAGAGATACAAAAAAACAATGAAATCGTATTGTACAATGACGACGTAAATACATTTGATCACGTTATTGAAACGCTCATTTATGCCTGTGATCATACTGCGGAACAAGCAGAACAATGTTCAATCATTGTGCATTACAAAGGAAAATGTACGGTAAAAACGGGTGATTATGAAGATTTAAAACCGCGATGCAGTAAATTATTAGAAGCAGGACTTTCAGCCGAAATCATATAAAGAAATAAAGACGATGCCTACAACATACTGAGATAGACGCTTTTTTAAGCGTCTATTTTTTTTGATGAATTTTTAACAAAACACGTAAAATGTGTTAATTTTTTAGATATCCTTAATAGATTTAACATTTTATTAGGAATTATACAATAAAATTTATAAGTTTGAAATGTGTTAAAAATCGCTCCAAACAATTATTAACATTAACCGAAAAAACTTCTAAAATGAAAAAAATTAAAAACTTAGCATTGCTAATGGCAATTGTGTTGGGGCTAACCTTCACTTCATGTACCAAAGACAACACCGCAACAATCGAAGAAGAAACTGCAGTTGCGCCAGTTGGAATTCCACAAGACGTATTTGAAAAAGCACAATCATTACACTTCAATACATTCGACATGCAAAAAACCATGTTCGAAAAGCCAGGAGGAAAAATGGAAGAAGCATATCTTCTTGAAGGAGATATCATGATTCCACACGACCAATTAATGGCAATGGAATTTGGTGATGGTATCACTAGCAAGCAATATCGTACAAGTAACCTAGTAAATGATGGTGTGATCACTATTATTGGATATACAGGAAACAATTCTAATGGATTAACAACTAAAATGATAAATGGACTTAGTTGGGCTGTAGATAACTATAATGCATTGAACTTAGATATCACTTTCCAATTGACTTACGGTACAGATTATGAAAATAAAGACATGGTTGTGTACCAAGTATCTGGAGGTGCAGGAGGATCTGCAGGTTTCCCTTCAGGAGGAAATCCAAACAAGTGGGTTCGTATTAATTCAGGATTGGCTCCATACAGTACCAACGTACACGAGCACGTAATTGGTCACGAAATGGGACACTCAATTGGTTTCCGTCACTCTGACTACTTTAGCAGACAAAGCTGTGGACAAAATACAAATGAAGGAAGCGCTGGAGTTGGTGCAATTCATATCCCAGGAACACCTACAGGATGGGATCCAACTTCATTAATGAATGCTTGCTTTAGCTCAAGCGAAGATGGAGAATTCAACAGTAATGATATTACAGCATTACGTTGGATGTACTAATAAACAGTCTTACATAGTAATAAGAGAAAATAATTAAATTAAAATCGAGAGTGATTTTTAACATAGAAAAGGCGCCTAACCAGCGCCTTTTTGCTATTTATATATTTTACTGAAACTATAGGAAAAGCATTTTTTTAGCCATAAAAAGGCAGATGAAAATGTTATATTTATTCCGAAAATATAATGAACATGCCTACAAAAAAGTTTAAAATATGCATCACTATGGCAGGAGCCGTTTCTGCGGGAGCCTATACTGCTGGCGTAATTGATTATTTGTTAGAATCACTACACCTATGGGAAAAAGCCAAAGCACAAAATAAAAAACTAGGAAAAGAGCATCCGCAATACAATCATTCCATTCCGATGCATGATGTGGAATTGGAAGTGTTAAGTGGCGCTTCCGCGGGAGGAATTACAGGAACATTAGCAGTGTTGAGTTTACTTAACAAAAATCATCAATTTGTAAATAAAGACAACCCGAAAGGCGAAAACAATATCTTTTACCAATCGTGGGTAAAAATGGCAGATACGGATACCGAAACGTCTTTGATGAAAATGTTGCATACAAATGATATCAAAAGTGACGCATATCCAGAATCGTTGTTGAATGTAGCGCCGATTGAAGCCATTGCAGACAATGCCTTGCAAACAAATCATCAAGTTGCATTTCCTAATTATGTGTCTAAAAGTCTGGATTTAGTGTTGACAACCACCAATTTACGCGGATTAAATTTTCATATAGATTTTAAAGATAGCGAAACGGTCATCACCAATCATGGTGGTTTTTTTCGGTATAAAATCGCGAATGACACACACAAACCAGGCATTCCTGAAAACGATTCGTCTCTATTTTATGTGTTGGATTTACAAAATGAAACGCATGTCAATTATTTAAAAGACGCGACACTAAGTACGTCTGCATTTCCGATTGGATTGAAATCAAGAGAAATACAAATTGCGCATGAATATGTAGCGCGCTATCCAAAATATTTGTTTGATAGGAGTGAAGGCATTCGTGTCGATTTGCAAAAAGAGAATACCTATACTTTCAATTCGGTTGATGGTGGATTGATAAACAATGAACCTTTCGGAATCTGCATGAAAGTGCTCATCGAAAAAAACAAAACCATTCGCGACGATGATAATTATGCAATTATTATGGTGGATCCATTCCCAAATCAAGATAACGATGCAGATGCGTTTGATACCAAACGCGATATTATTTCCATTGCCAAAGGAATGTTTAAAGCCTTGCGAAATCAGGTAATGTTTAACCAAGATGGTATTTTGGAAGCCCTGTCGTTGAGCAATCGCACAAAATTTTTAGTCGAACCCAAACGGAAGCAACAATCTGGCGAAAAGTGGATTCGCTCCAAAAAAGACTTAGCTTCTGCGCCGTTGAGTGGTTTTGGTGGATTTTTGGATGAATCGTTTCGTGAACATGATTTTCACTTAGGTAGAAAAAATTGTCAATCGTTTTTACGATACTATTTCGCCATAGAAAACAAAAATATCAACAAACGATTTGGAACTGACGTCACAGAAGCAGCATTGCAACGTTTTTCATTTAGCGATAAAGAAGATGAAAGCAAAACACCAACATACTTTCCAATCATTCCCGACATGCGTGCTTTACACATCATTAACAAAGAATTTGACACAGATACCTATGGCGAAGATGCGTATTTGGCATATCCTGCGTATCCAAAATTCAATATGGAATCTTTTGACAACACCTATAAAAAGCCAATTCAAAAGCGAATTCGTGCCATTGTCAGATCGCTCACCAAAAGCAAATTATACACATTTGCGTTCCGATTGTTAGGACAACGAAAAACGTACCGACTCGTTCGAAAAACAATTGAAAAAAGCTTACATGAAAGCGAACTCATATAAATTATGCTTTCAAAAAAGTATTTCATCAAGATATATTGCTAAAAAATACATTAAAAGACATAAAAAACGGTTGCTTTCACAATTCTAAATACGACATTTTCAATCATAAAAAAACAGCATCTTTTGTGTTGTAAATCAGAATATTATAATGTTTTATGTTTACACGTAATTTATAAATTACGTACACAACTTCTTTTATGCTAGATAGACTTTGCATAAGTTTACCGTAGGTTTTTTAGGTTATTTATTCTTCCATAAAACAATTACAATCTACAGTTGTAAACCATGTTAAGAAGGATATATTTCTTATGCAAAAGGAGTGTTGGGGGACGCTCCTTTTTTGTTTTTCTTCTCAAAAATTAACGCTTATTTTAAATTTCATACGCTCACAAAGTAATTTATGGTGTCTCTATCAACTTTTACTACTTTAGAGCAAGTTTCAATGAGTATTTTATTGAGGTTTATTATTCTACAAATGGAAAGGAGCGTTGGGGAACGCTCCTTTCGTTATTTTCATACATACCTTGTCGCATACAATTAGCTCGATATCTGTATAAAAAAGATATAGACGTTATGTTCAACGCCATAATTGTGTCATTCATCTACACTATAAAGAATACTTGTCGACTTTTAAAAGTAGATGATGATAATCCCTTTATATTTGGTGTAAATATTTAGTATTACGATAATTACAATCTGGTAAATTGTAAAATATAAAGAACTCTTAATGCCCCAAGAGTTCTTTTTTTTGTATATATCATTCACAGGATATCTTTTTTTGATACATTAGTTTATCGATATATTATGACCATTTATCGATATAAAAATATAGGTTCATCGACTTTGTGTGATGCGAATTGAAACTAAAAGTATATTTACACTATTAATATTTAGTATTGAAAAGTTAACAATCTGATAAATTGTTTAAGAAAATAAAAAAAGAATCCTTTGCCCTGAGGATTCTTTTTTTATTTAACGCATTTTGAATATGCTTCTTTTCTTATATATCGTGCTAAAAATCAACTTACTATAAACCATATACAAGCTATTTTGATGTCTTCTTTCACCTCTTTGTAATGTTTGATGAAGTTACACGACTATTGTTGGTAAGTACATAGAAATAGTATTGATAATCTGATACGCTAAGTTGTTTTTAAAAACAAAAAAGAGAATCCTTTGCCCTAAGGATTCTCTTTTCATTTTGGAGCGTTTAAAAAAACTAAATACTGATATGTTTATTCTTTTTTGTTGATAAATTCATTTTGAAATTCTTTTACTTTCATCATGTCGATTTCTTTTTTGGAGCTTCCTTTTTGATGCTCTAAATATCCGTTAAATACGTGACTCAAATACAACGGAGATGTTGGGTGTCCTGAACCAAAACTAGTGGCATTGTGGCACGACAAACAGTTTGTTAAATTGCTAGCCTCAATTTCTGACAAGCTAGATTCAAAAGTTTGCGTATAGGTTTCCATAGAAATATTTGCCGAATTTAACGAACCTCTAGCTACAGAACCTGGCGTTGCATCTCCAAGACCATATCCTTCTTTTTTAATTAAAGTAACTTGCTGCGCAGGTGTTAATCCGTCCGTGTTGATCCAAATAGAGCCTGTGTACGCATAATTATTCCAAACATCGGAAAGATTATCAGCCACACACTTATTAATGTAATCGATATTATTATAATTTTCTGGCTCAGATTGGCTTGTTGTCATAAAATTGGTTTCAGGATCAGAACCTTCAACCCTTGGCACACCGTATTCAAAAAGGGTGTATGCTTCACTTTTTACTTTTGGAGAAGAACCAGTCCAAGTAATTCCATCTAAATTAGAAACTGTTCCTGTTTGAAATAACAACTTTTCTGTATCCGCACTTGCCGTTCCTTTGGTCCAATCAAAAGCAGGTGCCAAACTATTATGCTCAAAAGTTGCCCAAATAAATTCTGGGTGGTTTTCAACAACACCAACTACGTGCATTCCCAACAAAGCTACTTCCGTAGTAGTGCCGTCAACACTAGCATTTGTAGTATAATAATTTCCAAGATCGCTTTGTGGAATCGCGGAAGTTGGAATCCAAGAGGTTTTCAGTTCAAAAGAACCTACAGGGAACACCGCAGAATTGTCTGGCTGCAAAGTACCATTTGCGATTTCAGCACCGTAGTTTTTAGCCGCGGTATTCATCGTTTCATTCATGAAAATCGCATAATACACCGTAGCTGAACTTCCATTATTAAAATTTGGATTCGATTGTAAAATTCCTGACGAACCCGCTTGTTTGTATTCAGAAGAAGATAACGTCACTAAAGTTCCTGAAGCCACAGTCACAGGATTCATATACGGATCTACTTGCATAATGCTTGCATCTCTCAAAAACATAGGAGTTTTGTTGGTATCAGGTACCGTAAGCCACAAGAACTTTTGCCATGACCATTGGTGAAAAATACAGTTGGTAGTAGATTTTGCCGCAAATGGACTATTGGCACCTTCTGCGGGCGCTGGTGTTTGTGTGTGTGGAAACCAATTAGTTTCACAGGCACAAGTACTATCTACAGTATTGGCATCTGCCAAATCGTATTCAGCTTGTGCTTTGGCTTTTAGTTTGGTCGTTTCGGTGTCGGTTTTTGTTTCTTTCTTTTTCTCTTCACAAGAAATAAAGAATACAAAAATTACGCAAAGTAGCGCAGTAGTTTTTAATAAAGTCTTCATGTTACGTTAGTTAAGGTTTGGTTAAGGTGTAATTTAACAATTCAAATTTCATAAAAAAAGCAGTAGTATCATAGCGTATAAATACTTGTTTTGAGCCAAAAACTCGAATTATCATGTTTAAAAGTTACCAAAAATCTTTTTAAGAAGGAAAATAAATAGCGTCAGTTTGATAAGAGTTTTTCTCGAATAAAAGTATTACTTGTCAAGAAAACTAAGCACAAACAACTAAATTTCAATATTTTACTTTCTTATTCTTTGCTTGCCCAAAGAAAAGAAACAAAAGAAAGGGCACTTTTAGTTCGTGAGTTTTCTATTTTAAATAAAGGAACTCATGAATCTTTGATTTCCAGAGGTGTTTTTGCTTTTCTCTTTTAGGGAGAAAAGCAAAACCGCATGATTTTTTCTAAATTTCTTCCAAGGTTTCAGAAATTTTTAACGAAAAAATCATGCTACACTGCGGAAAAGATAAAACTAAGTGTTCTTTTTATGTAGAACTAATAGTCTACTGTTAGATTACTTTTATAGGTATAAAACAACTTTTAGTGAATTTCTGTGCGAGAAATAGCATCTACCAATTTTAAAATAGTTGGCATGCGATGCGATCCATGAAGTAATTGAACGTTCTCTAAAACTGTATCTTTTTCTATCCCAATACACGAAACATATAACGGATTTTCACTTGAGCCACGCTTTATAGGTGTTGCCACTTTTTCAGTGTGAATAAACGATTTTTTCGCAATACCAATGATGGGAACTTTCTCATCAAGTGCTTCCCAAAGATAACCGCCCAAACCATATTTTTTGTCATTATCCACAAACACATGTCCGTCAACAATAATAGCTTCCAATGTGTGAAGCGGCACTTGTTCCAAAACCTTTAAAATACAAGGCAATTCTCGTTTGTAAAATTCACCCGAAACATACGGTTGAACGTCTTTGATGATGGCTGTGTAGACTTGTGTTGGAGTTTCGTCAGACCAATCAAACAATACGCAAACTGCTTTTGCATAAGTTTCTTTATAATGAATATCTAGCGCAGCAATCATTTTGGCGTTTATTTTCTTGGGTATCGAAGGTCAGTAGCTTTAATTTCGTAATCAAATACCTTATTGCCGTCAGAATCGTAAATAGTAAGCAACAATACACGATTCGTGCGTTTTCCTGTAATTTCTAAAATACCAAAATTGCGGTTGTAAAATGTTTTTCCTTTCACCTGAAGCGTATTTCCTTCATCTCTCGGTGAATGCGTTCCAGCCGTTAAAGGCGAGCAAGTAATATCGATGAGCGGATAGGCATCTTCACGTTCCAAACGTGAAATTTCGGTGTGATGTCGGTCACCACTAATAAAAATAACGCCTTCAATCTTTGCATCGTGTAAGCGTTTTAATAATGCTGCACGCTCCGTTGGGTACGTCGCATAATTTTCAAACTTGGTAACGTCGCTCAGTACTTGTCCGCCGTTAATCACAATTTTAAACGGCGCGCTGCTTTTTGTCAAAGCATCTATCAACCAATCCAATTGCTGTTTTCCGAAATAATCTTTGTCTTTATTTGGATCTCTATTTGGTGCTCTGTGATAACGGTCGTCCAGCATAAAAAACTCTACATCGTTCCAGGCAAAATGTTGGGTAACGCCACCATTTCCAGCCGCATTGGTGTTCAAATTTCCCCAATAATCGTTAAAAGTCTGTTCCGTAATTTTTTTATTCACATAACTGCGATCGGCGTCATTTGGTCCAAAATCATGATCGTCCCACGTAGCATAATGATGCACACTTCCTAGCAAAGCTTGCATTTCTGGTGTAGCGCGTGTATGTCTAAAACGATGGCGAATTCCGGTTTCTGTCATAAAATCGGGCGTGCGCAAATACATATTGTCACCAACCCACAACATAGCATCTGGATTTTTTTGTAGAATGGAATTGAAGATTTGATACTTATCACCATACGGTTTTGGGCGATCGTCTTTCTTTTCATTAATAAAACTGCACGAACCAATAGCGACTTTAAAATTTGGCGGATCGGTTCGATATTGCCATAACGTTTGTGTTTGAAACGCTAATTTATAATCTCTCGGAACATACACATCATTGATATACAGCTTATACGTATACGTTTTTCCATATTCTACTTCATTAGGTGTTAATTTGGCAATAAAATCACCCGCTTTGGTCGTTTGAACGCTTTCGGTAAATTTCTCCGTTTCATTCTCTGTAAAATAACCAATTTTTAACTCAGCAGGCGCGGTAGTTTGTACCCAAATCAGTGCTTCCCTAAAGTCAGAATAGCCAACCATAGGACCTGATTGTAATAGTTCTTTTTGTGCAAAAGTGATAGTTACACATAAAAAGGAAAGCAAGAGAATTATGTTCTTTTTCATTCGTCGTTTTTTAATGATTACAAATGTCTGCATAAAAATAGAAAACTAGTTTAAATTTAGGTGAATATTGATGCATATTCGTTCAGTGCAAAAAATCTTTTCACGGACACACATTTTGATTCTACATAGAATTATCTATCTTGGGAAGGCAATAATTTGTCTCAAAAATACATGGAAATCAGTACTGTTTTAATTGTCCTTTTGCTAACTGTTGGTGCAGTACAAGGCATCATTTATGGCAGTATTTTATTTCAATCGAACACACAAAACAAACTAGCCAATCGCATCCTAGCAACCATTTTATTTCTGCTTTCGTACCGACTTATAGTACAAGTGTTACGACTCTTCGGATTGGGATATTACGACAGTTGGTATTATATGATGATTGATCTCAGCTGGATTCACGGTGCGTTGTTATATTTTTACGTAAAAGCACAAACACAACCCAATTTTCGTTTTAAAAAAGCCGATTGGATACATTTTGTACCTGTGGTTTTACAAATTGGCATCAGCATTTTTGTACGAATACAGAATATATATTGGGATGGCACACGCGAAAGTTTGTCGTGGTTAGGCTATTATGGATATATCGTTTGGATGAACAATTCTACGATTTATATTATAGCGAGTTTGCTCATCATTCTATATGCATATAAAGCTCAAAAACGCTTGCAGATGGTGAGTGATATGTTTGAAATGAAAGCCACCAAATTCAATTGGATACAACGGATTATTCGTTCGTTTCTTATCTATTTTTCGCTGGTTTTATGTGTGTTGTTGATAGATTTAATTGTGTTTTCGTCGTCAAACGAAGGTTCATATTTTTACTTTACGCGCTTTTATTACTATCCGTTTTTTGTGGGAATCGCGATTTTGACATATTGGATTGGAATGGAAGGTTTTTCGCGAAGAAACGATGCTGAATTGACGCTTAAAAAATCGCTTCCAAGTGAAACTGCTGAAAAATTAAAAGAAATCTCCAAAAAGCTTGAAACAGCCATGCAGCAAGACAAATTGTATAAAAATCAAGAACTGTCGTTGCAAAGTTTGGCAGAAGCCTTAGACATCAAACCGTACCTAATTTCTAAAAGTTTGAGCGAAATATACAACAAACGTTTCAATGATTTTGTGAACGAATACCGTGTCAAAGAAGTGCAAACCTTGCTAAACGACGCTGACAATTCCAAATACACCTTGCTGAGTTTGGCAATGGAAGCAGGATTCAATTCCAAATCTTCCTTCAATCGCGCTATCAAAAAACAATTGGGAATTTCCCCAAGCGAATTGAAAGTTTCCAAATAGGGTTCAATTCAAAAAATGACGCTTCATTTTCCGAATAAAAAGGGTTCAATTGGCAATTTGAAACGATTTGAAGCCAATAAATATCTAGGTTTGTGTCAAACTTTAAAAAAATCACACAATGAAAAGACATCAACTTTTTATGCTTTGTTGCATGCTTGTAATTACTATTCAAACACAAGCACAATCTAAAAACATGGACGCAAATATTTTAGTAGGCACTTGGGTTTTAGACATGAGTCCAGAAAATCCAAACGACGCCAATTTCGCAGAAATGATGATTACGAAAGTAGCCAATAATACCTTAGAAGGATTTTTCTATCGTGAAGGCGTTTCTATTCGTAACGGAAAAATTAATACCCAATTGGGAACGGTTTATGGCGCATTGGTTTCGGGTGACAATTCGGGCGATTACAATACTGCCTTTTATTACAAGGATGGAAAATTATACGGAAGTACGCACGCACTAGAACGCGATTTTTTAGCCGTTTGGACAGCCACGAAGAAAAGCAATTGATATGCAGAAACCTATCATTCTTTTACTATTGTGTTGTGTGCTATTTTCATGCGAAAAGTCAAAAGAGAAATCCATTAGGTTTACACCAACTTTTACAATTTCAACCGAAACTACACATACAATTCCAGCAGGGCAGGAGTACACTTTTGGATATTTGGAAGTGTTGGAAAATCGTGAAAAACCAGCAGGAAAAACGATTCAGTTGCCGGTGTATATTTTTAAAAGTCGAAGCAACAATCCAAAACCCGATCCAATCATTTACACGGTTGGCGGACCAGGAAATTCTACCATGCGTTCGGCGCAATACATGAAATATTATCAGTATTTGGATGATAGAGATGTCATTTTGTTTGAACAACGCGGAACAGAATTCGCGAAACCTTCATTGGATTGTCCCGCGTGGTCAGAAGCAATTTACAAATCAAATTTCCCTGAATATAACGAAGCAAAACGTGATAGTTTGTTAGAAGCGGCTGCACGCACATGCAGAGAACGTTTGATAGCACAAGGAGTCGATTTGAACAGTTACAACACGAACGCAATTGCCGCCGATATTGAAGATTTGCGCAAGGTATTACACATTGAGAAATACAACCTTTTAACAATTTCCTACAGTACGAAAATCGCGCAAGTGTTGTTGCGAGATTATCCAACACCGATTCGAAGTGTCGTGATGGATTCGCCATTGCCGTTGGAAGTGAATTACGAAGAAGAAAGTGTTGGGAATTTGCTAGAAGTTGTAACTATGTTATTGTCTGATTGTGAGGAAGATGAAAAGTGTGCTGAGAAATTTCCGAACATTAAAAATAGGTTCTTTCAATATTTGCGTGATGCAACTGAAAATCCGTTGCAAGTTACGGTTACAAACCCGAATACAGGAAAACCTGCAACATTTCACTTGCAAGGAAAAGACTTGATTACGGTTTTTACAGTTACCAATTCGAACAATAGTGCTTACGTTCCAAATGAAATTCAGAAACTATTAAACAACGATTTGAGTTCTGTAAAAGCACAGCTAGAAAGTTTGTTTGATAGACCTACACAATTTTCAGGTTCGGGAATGGGCATGCGTTTATCAGTTTGGTGTGCGGAAGAATATCCGTTTGCTTCTAAAAACATAATTGTTGCTGAAAAAACAACATATTCAGAAGTATTAGGCTTATCGCCGATGGTTTTTGAACCGAATATTTGTGGTATTTGGAAAGTGCAACCGTTAAAAGCGATTGAAAACAAAGCCATTCAAAGTGATGTTCCTGTGTTGTTGTTGAGTGGTGAATATGACCATGAAACACCTGTAAAATGGGCTTCGGCAATGCAAAAAAATCTATCAAACAGTTATCATCTCGTTTTTAAAGGCTGGACACATACCGTAACGACCAATTGGGGCAATCCGTGCGGAATGGAAGTTGCCAATGCGTTTTTTAACAATCCCAATCAAAAACCACAATCGAAGTGTTTTGAAGCGATGCAAGCGTTGGAGTTTGTGACGGAGTAGCTTATAGTATTGACTTTTTAATATAATTTCTTAGTTTCTATTATCTGAAAACTTTAGTACTTATATTTGAAACTACTAATCATATAGCTCTTTTATGTTAAAAGGATTATTTAAGAAAAAAACACCTTTCGGAAAATTTACCGCTCATTTATATACGATTTTCCAAACGGAACCTGAATTCTATATGGAAGAATCCACCATAGATGGTGTTTCTGGTGTTACAAGCTTTATTTATAAAGATATTCCTAAAAAAGGAATGATTACGGGAGTTACATACGGACTTTCTCTTGTGAATTATCCCGAATGGAAGTTTGGACGCCCTGAATTAATGATTACAGTAAATTCCAACGATATTTCATGGGCGAAATCTGCAGGATTTTTAGCAAATAGTTTAAGAGGTAATTGTCCTTTCAGTTATAGCAACATCATCAATTTTAGAAAAAAAATAACAGATGAATCTGAAATGGACGCTTTTCTGGTTTTTGCACCATCAATACTTGAAAAAAATGATTTTTCGAATATCAATATTGGATTAAATTATAAAGTAAACATAGCTGGACTTTACCCAATTTATGCATCTGAAATGAAATATATTGAAAAAAACGGACTCGAAAAGTTTTGGAAACATCCTAATTTTGATATGTACGATGTTGCTAGAAAACATGTTAAGTAAGAATATGAAACAAATTGATTTTATAGCAGCTCTTGAATTTTTAAAAACATCTGAAAGTGGTCGTAAAACTCCAGTATATTCAGGATATCGTCCGCATATTGAGTTTGAAAATTATCCAGAATACTTAACTTCGGGAGAACAAACCTATATTGGGCAAGAAGTTGTAGAATTGGGTACTAAAGTAAAAGCTACTATCAAACTTTTAGCGACTTCATATTTTTCAAAGAGACTTTATGAAAATATGGAGTTCAAATTTTGTGAAGGTGCAAGAGTGATAGGTTTTGGTAAAATACTACAAATTATAAATACTGAATTACAATGCGAAGAGGGAATTGATCAAAAAGAAATTAATTTGAATCTGTATCCAAAAGATATTTTAGAAAGAATAAAATCAGATTTTAGAGACAATTATAGTCTAGCCAAACGGAAAATTCAAGAATTTATAATTTTAGACAAAACTTTTAGAGATTATAGAATAGTACGTGCTTTACTATTTACAGCAAATCAAGAAATATCTCGATTAGAAAAAATGATTGCATTAGCGAAAATCGATTGGCGAGATTTACTCTTACAAGCTGAATATAATCAAATTGATAAAAGAGTTCGAGATTTCAATAACGAATTTGGAAAGGAAAAATTATAAATATGCGAATCAAACACTGCGATATCTGTAAAGAAGACTTTGACACCCTATTTCGAATTCAATACAAACTGCCAAAAGAGTGGGTTTTTGTTTGTGAAGATTGCTTGCTGAAAGTCAAAAAAGACAATCCGTTGTATCGTTATGGCGGGACTTGGAAACGATGATGATTTTTGTTTAAAAATACAATCGGCAGGAGAAGTTAGGCGTCATTCCTAAGGAGAAGCGTTGTATGTCGGAAACTGTATCCTGATTGTTGATTCGGTAATAGCGTTCAATTTGGTTGTTGGTGTTCAACACATTCCAAAGTGCAAAAGCAACATCGAGGCGTAAGTTTTCGTTGAGTTGATAGGCATATTTCGCCGAAAAATCCACACGAAAATAATCATCCAATTGTGACGAATTGACGTCTTGATAGTTGATTTCATCATTTAAAATTTCATTGCCAACAACAGGCATCGTGATTGGTTTTCCCGTTCTCCAATTGAATCCTAACCCTAATTTTAATGACTTACGCGTGTATGTAATTCCAGAAGTCAGCGCGTGCGTAATGTCATAATTGCTTGGAAACGGATTGGCTTCTAGCGTTGTAAATTCGTAGTTGTTTTGCATGTAAGAATAACTCATCCAAATATTCAAATTGGTTACGCGTTTTCGCAGTAAAACATCAATTCCGTTGACTGAATAACGTCCGCTCGCTTTGGTAAATTCGTATTGATTTTGAAATCCTTGACTTTGCGTGGTAATTCCGTCTACTTCTTTATAATACACATCAGCACTTGCGAGCCAATTGTCTTTTTGATAACTAATTCCAACAGAAGCTTGTTTGCTCGTAAGTACAGGGATATCTGCATCATTAGACAGTTGCCAGCGTCTTTTTTCAATACCTAAAAAATCATTTTGAAAGTTGATAATTTGTGAGGTGCTTTGATGTTTAAATTCACCTTGTGCTTCTACAATAAAATTCTCTAAAAAGGTGTGACTCAAACTAAATCGTGGCTCAATGATGTGTTTTTTGAATTTGTCCAAATAATTATAGCGTCCGCCCAAACTAATTTGCGTGGCTTTATCTGCAGAGCTAAAATCGATTCCTGTAAAAAAAGCGTGAGTTCGCAATACTTCTGAAATCAATGTACGAATGAGTGGCACATCAATATCGTCTAAATTTGTCACTTCCGTTTCTACAAAATGATACCCAGCGTTGAGGTTGAATTTTTCGTTGAAAATGTAATTCGCCTTTATTTTCGCGCTTGTTTCCGAGACCTTATTTTCTTGCAAAAAACGTTGTGAATCCAACACATTTGCATTGATAGCTTTGAGTTGATAGTCTGTTTCGTAAATTTCTACTGTTGTGAATAATTGATCTCTCCAATTGTTTCTGTAATACAATCCAGCAGCAAAACTATTTTGTTGCAAACTACTTTCTTTAGAATCTTCTACTGAATCTGTCAAAAGCGTTTCTGTAAAATCTAAAGTATTGGATACAAAAATTCCGTTCAATCGCAGTTCATTTCGTTCGTCAATAGCGTACAACCAACGAAAAGAGGCATCATAAAAATCAAAGTCTTTATCAGAATTTACAATGTTTCCTTGATTTTCTGCGACTTCGGTATCTTGTGCAATTTGTTTAAAATACGCAGTGTATGCAGGTGTTTTTACCAAATCATTAATCGATTTGCGCGCCGCAACTTGGATGGACGATTTGTTGCCTAAAGGCGTATCTAAAAAAACATTTGCATCTGTAAAATTCACGCCCGCATTTCCACGAAAAGATGTCGTAATATTTTTAGCGGTTTCCATTGTAATGGTTCCTGAAACGCCATCAGTTTCACTGATATCGGTACCGTTTTTTAAGAGATGTACTGTTTGCGTTATTTGCGGATTGTACATCGAAATCAATCCAAAAAAGTGTCCCGATTGATACATTTTGATTCCGTCCCATTTGATTAAATTCTGATCGTGTGTTCCACCGCGAATGCTTAAATTGGACACTGTTTCATTCGTGCTTTGAATGCCTGGAAACGCTTGTACTGCTTGCAATACATCGTTTTCAATCATGCCCGGAAGCAAATCGAAATTTTTAAAATCGATTGTAAACGCTCCGTTACCTAATTTGTTAATTCCTGTTGCCAAATAGTTGGAAATAATCACGCTTGAAAGTGATTCCGTTTGCGTACGGAGAAAGACAATTCCGCAACCATCATCTGTAAAATAATCGCTCAAACGCCGAACTGTTTTATAGGAAATATGACGAATGATTATCAGCTCTTTGGCAGAGGAAATTTTCAATCGAAAAAAACCATTAGCATCACTCGTGGTTGCGTTGGTTGTTCCTTGAATCGTGGCAGCTTCTATGGGCGAATTGTCGTCTTTGTTTTTTAAAAAACCACAAATCAATATGCCTTTTTTGAGTTTAACTACAACAAATCGCGCGTCAATTTTTTCAAAGGTGAATTTGGTTTCTTTTTCGAGCTGTAACAGTATTTTGGGAAGCGATTTAGAAAAATCAGGTTTGCTTACTTTTACTTCGTCGAGTTCTGATTGTGAATAGTTGAATTCTACATTAAATTGTTGTTTCAACGTATTCAAAACTGTGATTAAATCTTCTTTGCTAGAAGTGGAAGTTTCTTGTCCAAAACTACACGTAGAAACAAAAAAAACAATGCCAAGAATGTATATGTTACTGATTATTTTCATGAAGAATCACACGTTTCTCAGTATCAAATTCAAAGCGAATATTCATAGGTTCTGTAACAGCTTTCAAGGCTTTTTCTACATCATCATGCTGAAAACCACCTGTAAAAAGTTGTTCACTGTTAATGTTTTCAGTCGCAATGCTAACATCAAATTGACGTTCCAATTCAGCCAATACTTCTTGTAGTGGAACTGCTGAAAACGTACTGATGTTTTCTGTCCAATTTGGTTTAAAATCACTAGACTTTCGTTCAACAAGTTGGTTGTTTACAATAACAAATTGATCACCAGGCGCTAATATGTTTTGGTGCGTTTTTGTGATGACTTTTACCGAACCTTCGTAGCATGTAACTTCAAAATAATTGGCGCGTTTTTTCACATTGAATTGCGTTCCCAACACTCGAATGGTATCATTTTGCGCAATCACATCAAAGGTTTTTCCTTTGGCAACTTTAAAATACGCTTCTCCAAGTAAATTCACGGTTCTGTCATCATTCCAGTTATTTTCATCGTACGAAAGTGACGATTTAGCGTTGAGGACAATTTCAGAAGCATCAGGCAAGGTAATGTTGGTTTTTTCGCTAGCCACAGTCGTGATGGTTGTAAGCGAATCGTTCATGAAAAACATGTACAATCCAATAAAAATGATAAATACAGCCGCTACTTTTAGCAATGGCATCCACACTTTTGTAAGACTTCTTTTTTGCGTTTGCGCGACCAATTTTTTCGCTTTAAACGTTTCAAAATCATCAACCGTTTCAAAATGCGAGGCTTTAAAGTTTTGGGCATTTTCTATGATGGACTGATAATATTCAAAATCGTCACGCTGTTCAAAATCGCGCAATTCGGCTTCTGAAAGCTCGCCATTCAGCCATTTTTGTATCAAATTATCGTTGTCCATTCGTTTCGTATTTTTGTATATAACAACTATAGGTTTAAAATCCCTGATTATTTTATGGAAAATCCTTCCAACTGCTCTTTTAATATTGTAAAAGCTTTGTGAACCCTGTATTCTACTACCTTTACCGTTACGTCCAACAGTTCTGCAATTTCTTTATGCTTTTTATTTTCAGCTTTGCTCAGCAAAAAAGCAACACGATATTCTTCTTTCATGTTTGCTAAAACTGCATTGTATTTTTCCAGAAATTCTGCTTCTTGCATTATAAATTCTGGACTGACATTCGTATGTGTTTTGGTTGTTGCTTTTTGATAGTTGAGTTTTACTTTTTCGTGTTTTAAATGATTTAACACCATATTATTGGCAACGGTAAACAGAAACGATTTTGCTTTTGCGGGCGAAACAGTATCACAATTTTTCCAAAGTTTTAAAAAAGCTTCTTGGGTAGTATCATTCGGATTGCAGTTACTTCCGTACTTATAATATAAAAAATCGTGTATGCTTTTTGAAAGTTTTCGATAGAGACTCTCAAAAATACGTTCTTCGCAAACAGTTGTTTCTAGTTCTTTTTCCACAAAAAATTAGTATTGAAATCAAGATAAGTAAAATTTTTTTAAAAAAAGTCAGGGATTTTGAATTTACGATTGTTGTATAGGAAAGAACGAAAAATAAAATCCCAAAATAATTATGAAAACACTCACACAACTTTTAGCAACGGCGCTTCTTTGTACACTTGCGTTTACCTCGTGTAGAACGGAAGAAACGGAAATTATTGAACCGCCACAAGAACAAACGTTGGAAATCAATTCGCCAGTAAAATCGTTAATGCAACGCACCGCAACGAACGATGGTTCTTTAGATAATATTATTGACAATGCCAACTGTGTCACTATTCAATTGCCTGTAACGGTAGTGGTAAATGGATTGCAAATTACGGTAGATTCTGAAGATGATTTTCAAACGATTGAAGATATTTTTGAAGAATTTGACGACGACGGTGACGAATTAATCATTGAATTTCCAATCACGATTATTTTGTCAGATTTCAGCGAAATTGTCATTAATAATGCTACTGAATTGGCAACATTTACAGACAATTGTACAGGCGAAAATGAAGTCGATGACGATATTGAATGTTTGGACTTTAACTATCCGATTGTGGCTTCTTTCTTTAACACCAATAATGAATTGCTGGAAACAATTTCCATCATGAACGATGCACAAATGTATGAGTTCATCGATGATATTGATGAAAATGACATCATTACAGTTCAATTTCCAATTAGCGTTACCACGTATGACGGCGAAACGATTACCATCAATAATTTTGCAGAATTAGAAAATGTAATCAATACCTATGATGATGCCTGTGATGAAGACGATGACAACGATTATAACGATGACGATTGTGACAACTGTACTAACGACCAATTGACTTCGGTATTAAGCGAATGTTCTAATTGGATGGTGGATAAACTAGAGCGAAATGACAATGATTTGGAAGACACCTATGTAGGCTATAATTTCAATTTTGGAACCGATGGAAGTATTCAGATAACTTCTGGAGGCGGAAACTTTACAGGAACGTGGCAATCGTCAGGAACCGGCAATAATATTTCGGTAACGATTACAATTCCTGATTTGCCAGATTTTAACGCTACTTGGAATCTTCACGAAATAGATCAAGAAGACAATGAAACTAAAGTTGATTTGCGATTAGGCGATGACCGTCTGCGATTTGAAAGCGATTGTTCATCCTCAGGAAACAATGGAAATGTAGACGATACAGCTTTGGTAAACTCCTTAACTACGGGCGATTGGTACATCACGTACTATTTTGATGATACGGACGAAACGGCAGACTACACAGATTATGTATTTAACTTCGCTTCTGACGGTTCGGCAACAGCCAACTTAATGGGAACTATTACCAATGGTTTTTGGAATACTTCGGCAGGCGATGAAACAGCTTTGGAATTGAACTTAAATTTCGGCACCACCATTCCACTTGATGAATTGGCTGAGGATTGGGACGTGCTGGAAGTCACCAACGACATCATCCGATTAAAAGATGTGAGCGGCGGCGATGGAGATATTGATTATTTAACTTTTGAAAGAAATCCTTCTGGCGGAAGCGGCAATAACTTAAATGCTATTCTGGAAACAGGCACATGGATTGTAGACTCATACACTGATGATGGAGTAGATGAAACCGCAGATTATAATGGTTATCAATTAACTTTTATGAACAACGGAACTGTGCAAGCTAGCAACGGAACCACCATCAACGGAACATGGGATGTGCAAAATGCTGGAAACACTTTACTATTAAACTTTGAAGCCATTCCTTTTGATGAATTCAACGATGATTGGGATGTAATTTCTGTTTCTGAAACGCAAGTAATTCTGCAAGATGTCAGCGGTGGAGGCGGTGGAACCGATGTATTAAAACTATCTAAACTATAAAAACACGTATTATTATGAAAACTATGAAAACACGATTTAATTTACTCTTTTTGGTGATGTTAAGCTTCTCTTTAATGTCAACCACTTGTGAAACGGACGATGATGTCGTTGTAGATAATTCACAAACCATTGCAGAAATCACGGATATTGCAGAAACCAGTACTTGGAGAATTACAAGTTATGTAGATTCTGGACAAGATGAAACCAACGATTTTAACAATTACAACTTCACTTTTGCAGCCAACGGCACGGTTACCGCAAGTAACGGAACTGACCAAGTGCAAGGAACATGGTCTGTAACCGATGACAGTAATAGCAATGATGATAGCAATTCGGATGACGATATTGATTTCAACATTTCGTTTAACGTACCAACCACCAGCAATTTCTTCGATTTGAATGACGATTGGGATATTATAAGTTATTCCAATACGACCATAAGTCTGCAAGACATTAGTGGCGGAAACGGAGGAACAGACACCTTAGTTTTCCAGAGAAACAATTGATCTTTTTTGCCCTAAACTTCACGAAAACGCTGTTGAATAGTATGTTCATCAGCGTTTTTTTATGATGTAAATTTCCTAAATTCTCTACAATGAACTTTTATTAAGTTTAGAATGGCTATTTAATAAAATCATTTTATGAAAACTCGTCGTGTGTCTAACGTATACTGAGTTTATGGCACTTCAATATTTTGTAATTTCAAAGAATACTTTTAAATATTTTTGAAGAGAAAAAGCCATAAAAAAAGCAAGCTATTTATGTGTAGCTTGCTTTTTTGGTTTTATTGTGACCCCGAACCTTCAAAGTTCGAACTTTTTGGTGGAGGATTTGCGGGAGATAAGTCTATTTGTAATAGAAAATTTTGAATTACTTACTATGCCTCTAGTTCGATTTAAATAATCGCTTTTACGGTAAACCTCATTTTTAACAGTAAGTATTTTATTAATTTTATTCAACTGTAAATCAATGAAATAATTATTCAAATGGATTCTAAAGATATCATTACACTGGTAGTTGCACTAATTGGAGGAATAGCAACTATAGTAGCTGCAATAATCACAACAAGAAAAAAAGATAAGGACAATAAAAAGCTTAGTGAAGATAATCAAAAACATGAGGATAATACTGATGAAATAGAAACAGCTAGAGAGAAAGCAAAAGAATTAACTGATTTTAAGGAGTATCAAACTAATATTTCAATTAATGGTCAAGATTTCTTTGGTAGAAAAAAAGACTTACATGAGGTAAAAAGTTTATTTCTAAATTCAAAAAAACGATTAATTACAATAACTGGAACTGGTGGTATTGGAAAAACAAGATTTTCAAAAGAAATTGGTTTAGATTTACAAAAAAACTATTCAGGGGGTGTTTGGTTTGTGGACTTAACCGAGACAACAACAATTAGTGGTATAGCTTATGAGATATTCGAAGTATTTGATAGACGTCATTCAAGCAATCAAACTACCGATACTCACGCAGTAATTGAACTTTTAAATCATAGAGGTAAAACATTATTAATTCTTGATAATTTTGAACAAATCGTTGAACTTTCTAACCAATCAATCACATATTGGTTAGATAAGTTACCAGATGTAGATTTTCTTGTTACTTCAAGAACTCCTTTAAAAATAGCTATAGAACAACAATTTCAATTATCACCTCTTGAGATTCCTGACAAGAATGAAACTGACTATGAAAAGATTGTTGAAAATAATTCTGTTAAATTATTTACTTGTATATCAAAGAGAGTATATCCAAACTTTACACTTCAAGAGAATGATATTAACACATTGAATTCTATAGTTTCATATTTAGAGGGGTTACCTCTTGCAATTGTTATAGTAGCATCTAGAATAAAATATAGTAATCTTGAAAATATCGAAAAAGAGTTAAGTAATATTCTAAATTTATCACAAAGAAATCGAGATACTCATGAAAAGCATCAAACACTCTATGATACTGTTCTTTGGAGCTTCAATTTATTAAAAGAAGTTGAAAAAGAGGTATTCTTAAAACTAAAAGTTTTCAAAGATGGTTTCACGTTAAATTCTATAAAAAAAATAGTATTAAAAAACGATGATAGATTAATTGACATATTGGATTCATTAATTGAAAATAGTTTGATTTATACTGATCGTACAGAGCAAGAGTTGAGATATAAAATTTTAATTCCAATACAAGAATTTATAAATAAAAAGTCTGAAGTTTATTTTCAAAAAAAAATATTAAATGCTTTGGAAAAAGAGTATTGCAATTTCTTTTATAATTTGAGTATAAAGCACAGAAGTACTCTAAATACTAGAAGTAGTATTGATGCTTTAAGTTTTGAAATGGAAAACATTCTTCATACGCAGGACTTATACATAAAGAACTTTGAATATGAGAAAGCCGCAGAAACAATTTTAATTTTTGTGGAAGTCCTTACGCTTAAAGGTCCCACATCATTAAGAATACCTAGATTAAAAAAATCGTATGATACTTTAAGTGATAAACATACTGAAACTTCAGGGAAACTAAAGTTAGAATTGATAAAAACGCACCTTTCTAGGGGTGAATGGTCACTAGCTGAATCATTAATTTATAAACTACTAGAAAACAATCAATACCTAGAAAATATATTTGAAAAAGCAAAAGTATTTATGCTCCTGAGTACAATAGCCAGTAATTATGGCTTTTTGAAACGTTCTATTTATTTTCGAATAAAAGCTAGTGAAATCTTCAAAATGACAGAATCATCTGTTCAGTTGGCAGAATGTTATATAGGATTGGGAGCATCGAATGAGAGATTAAAAAACTATGAAGATGCAATGAATTATTTTTCTCTTGCTGAAGAAATAGCTAAATCAGAAAACAATCAAGTATTATCAATAAAAATTCATAATCGAAAAGGACTAGCTTTTTGGCATCATGGAAAACCAAGTTTGGGTTTAAAGGAAATTAATGCAGCACTTAGATTAAGTAATCTAATGGGAAATAACCTACTTTTTGCTGCTAATACCACAAATAAAGGACTGATCCTTTCAGATCTTAACAGGATAGATGAATCGCTAGAATATTTTGAAATAGCAGAAACATTTCATAGAGAATTAAGAACTCTACATTGGGCTTCGGTAAATTATGGTGGCTGGGGAAGATCATTAATTTTAAAAAATAATAATTTACAAACTAGAAAAGCTATAGATTATATAAAAAACTCAGAAAAAATTGCTCGTGAAGTATATTATCCTGAAGATTTGGCTATGAGTCTAGGAGACTTAGGGCGGGCGTATTTACAATTAGAAGAGTGGAGAAATGCTTATGAAGCTGTAAGTGAGGCTATTTATCTTGAACGAAAAATGGGAGCAACAGATGAGCATAGACATTTTTGTAATCTTGTAGTTTTCGGACAATGTTGTTTTATATTGGATAAAAAAATTGAACTATGGGAAACTATAACAAGAGCTAATGATTTAATAAATGTCATTGGAATAGATGAAAATTATCCAATAAGAAAAGCTGCAATGGACTTTTTAAAATTAAAAGAGCTTTCATTAAAATCAAAATTTCCAATCTTATCAGAGACTCCCATAGTTCTCAAAAATCTTAACTTATCTAGTAAGTTTTTCTCTAACTTACCAAATCTAATTAAAAAGGTTTCTAAAAATGAAATGTATGAATACCCATGGTTTTTAATTGAGGACAGTTTGAAAGAAAGAAATATTAAAAGCATTAAGCTATTTGGGTATGGCAGTTTAATTAATAAAGCTTCTGCTTCAAAAACAATAAATACTAAGTCAGTTAATGAATATACTTTGGCTAGTGGTTTAGGTTTTAAAAGACTATTAAATTATAATATGCCTGATGAAGTTAGAAAACGTTCTTTATATAATAATCCAATCGGAGAATTATACAACGGGCTATTTAATGTTGAATATACAGGCTCAGTTAATGACCTATTAAATGGTGTTATGATAGATGTCACAGTTGATGAATTTGAAAATTTACGAAAAAGAGAAATAGGTTATGATTTATTGCCTATAGTCTGTATTCCTCATGATAAAGAAACTGATGAATATGTCTTAGCTTATACTTTGAGTTGTTCTGATCGTAAGTGGGGAGAGAGAAACCTCCTAAATAAAAAATTATTACCTCACAAGACTTATGTTGATTTATGTAAAGAAGGAGCTAAAAAAATTTCTAAAGAATTTTATGAAGAATTTCTTCGAACTTCGTATTTAGCAGATGGAAAAACTACATTACAAGATTATAAATTTCCAATTAGGTAAAAGTATAGTTCTTTAAAATCTAACTTATTAATTATCTGTTTTCAAGAGTTTTAGATGAATGAAATCCGCTCGGGTATAAAACATAAAAACTTGTAATCCTCTAAATTACAAGTTTTTACAATTCTAGTGACCCCAAGCTTTCAAAGTTCGAACTTTTTGGTGGAGGATTTGCGGGAGATTGGGTTGTTTTTCTTGAATATTACTGCTTTTTAAAAATTTCACCTCTTTGTAAGAGATTTTGTATTTTTATAAAAATAATTTCTGTTCTAAAGTAAACTGATAAATATTAAAATAAAATATGGGACAATTCAGAGATATATCAATTAAAAATGTAATTGAAGACTTAAATCAAAGTTATTTTTACCTGATATTCAAAGAGAATATGTTTGGTTGCGTAAAGCAAAAGAAAAGAAAATTGAACAACTTTTCGATTCCATTTTAAGAGGTTATCCAATTGGCTCATTTCTTTTTTGGAAACTTAAGAAAGACGATATTGAAACAAATAAAGACGCAAAAGAAGATTCTGAAAAATTAAACTTTCAATTATACAAGTTCATTGAAAATTATGATCAAAGAAAAACACACAACGAAAAAGTAAACATAGAACAAATAAATTCCAATGATTTATCCATAGTGCTTGACGGTCAACAAAGATTAACTTCACTTTATATTGGACTTAAAGGAACAAGAACTCTAAAAAAGCCCAAAGCATGGTGGGATAATCCTAATGCATTTGAGGAAAAACAACTTTTCTTGAATTTAAGATACAAACCAAATGAAGAAAGTCCTGATGATAATTTTAATTTTGATTTTCTTCCCAAAAACTCAGTTCCAAAAATTGATGATAATAATTATTGGTTTAAGGTAGGTAACATTCTTGAATTAGGAAGCATAGTTAGCTATGCAAGAGAAAATAATCTTTCGGACTACGAAGCGGAAATACTTGAAAAAATGAAAGATGCTTTTTGCACTAAAAGTTTAATTTCATATTTTGAGGAAACTGAAAAAAATCTAGATAAAGTTTTAAAAATTTTTATTCGTGTAAATAGCGGGGGAACACAATTATCATACTCTGACCTTTTAATGTCAATTTTGACTGCAAATTTCTCAACTGACATACGGGATTTGATGAATAAATTTGTTGATTCGCTAAAGGAGCAAGGCTTTGGAGTAATGGGAAGAGATCAAGTACTGAAAACTTGCTTACTATTGACTGAAAGCAATCACATTTTCAAACTAAAAAGTTTCAGTAAAAGTAATATCAATAAGATTGAAGATAACTGGGAAGAAATTACTGAAACAATTTTCAAAACAATAAAATTATTAAAAGAATTTGGTTATACAAACCAACTTTCTTCGGCTTACATTTTATCAGCTATTGCATATTACATTTTCAAAAAGAAAAATATAGATCAAGAAGACAAAACTGAAATACTCAAATTTGTGCGAAACGCACAAATCACAAGTTATTTTACGACTTCTTTAGACGGTAAATTAGAGGTTGTTGCTAAAATCATAAGAACAGCTGAGAATTTTTATATGGTCAATAATAAATTAACTGTAAGTAAAGTACAACCTTTGAAAATATCAAGTGATGATATTGATCGAATGATGAACTTTCAATATGGAAATCCAGCAATTCTCCCAATTTTGCAAATATTATATCCAAATTTAGATTACAAAAATTCGACTTTTCACATAGATCATATTTATCCTAAATCAAAATTTAAAGTAAATAATGTAGAATTGAACGAGAACTACCTCACAGAAGCAAATTTTCTTTACAATCTTCAACTTCTTCAAGGAGAAGAAAATTTAGCTAAAAAAGCAAAAGACCCAGAATTATGGTTGAATGAGCATTTTTCAAATAATAAAGAGCAGATTATAGCCTATAAACAAAGGAATTATATAGACCAAAACTTTGAACTTAATTGGACTGTTATAAAGGAGTTTGACGAATATCGAACCGAAAGAATAAAATCTAAATTGAAGGAAATATTGTTGACAGATAGAAAAGCAGAAGTGTCTAATAGTTCTAACTCTTAAATATTTAAAAATCATATTATTATATAAAACTATCCGCTCGGGTACAAAAATAAAAAACCTGTAATCTTTTAAATTACAGGTTTTTACAGTTTTTGTGACCCCGAACCTTCAAAGTTCGAACTTTTTGGTGGAGGATTTGAGGGAGATTGGGTTGTTTTTTGAGAAGTTCCTTTAATTTTTATTAAACTCAGTTAATTTTTCATTTACTTCATTTCTACTTTTAACATCTAGCTTTTTATAGATATTGCTTACATGAAATTTTATAGTATTTGTTGAAACAAACAGCTTTTCAGCTATTTCACGATTTGTCATTCGTTCATGAATACATTTTAGTACTTTTATCTCTTGCAAAGTTAATGTAGTATTACTTAATTCGTTTTCTTCAAGTAATATATAGAACGAATCAATACTTGTTCCTTTTTGATTCTTTGACAATAGCAATTGTAACTCAGAAATTTGTTTTTTATGTTCTTTATTTAAAATATCTAAACGATATGATATTGCATACGTAAATATTAACATATCAATCATACTAGCTAATTTTAAAAAAAACGTTTGCCCATTATTAGGAATCAATCCAAAATCATAAGAAAATAAAAAGTGAAAACCAAAAGTTATAAGGATTGTATAGCCTAAAATATAAAAACGTGCAAATTTTACTTCCCCCATATAAACAACACATACAATCCACGTAATTGAAAAACTAGACATGGCTACAGTATCTGCCATAATGTAAAAAATAAAATCACCTGTAACTATATGACTAATTTCTAATAAACTCATTAGTGTCACTAGTCCTATTGCATATCTTTTGAACTTAGGCACATAGTCTTTAAAATTTAAGAAAGTAAATGAAAAAAGAAACATGGTTATCTCGGTTAGTAAGTGAGAAATACCCTCGATATCTATGATTGTGTTTATTGGCAGAATCAAATTCATAGTGCCATCATGATACAAAATAGCAACAGTATATGAACATAAAAATATTAGGTAATACAGGTATACTTTTTCATTAAATTTTATGTAGAAAAATAAGTTGCATATTAAAATAGCCAATAAAAAACCATAATATGTTCCAGTAAAAAGGTTATATAAAAAAGTATGCTCAAAATATTCTTCAGTCGTATATATCCGTAGAGGGAAATTAGCCTCTTTGCAAAAAAAAACCTTTAAAAAAATTTCTGTTGTATTATTTTCTATGTCAACCGAAAAATTTGGAAAACGATTCTGTTTATTTTGCTGTAGATTATAATTATTTTTTATCTCGTTTACATATAAAAGACTATTGCCCTTCCTTTTATAAATAAGAATTTCTTCAATATTATGAGTAGGTATTTCAACGATAATTTTATTTACATCAATACTTTTAATTATTACTTTAAACCAATAATTACCATTTTTTAAACCCAAACTTTCTGATTGGGGTATTTCTTGAAATTTAGATTGAAGAACAGAACATTTTAAAGTGTCATTATCAAAAGATAAAAATTTGATTTGGCAGTTAATTTTTTTTGCCATTGAAATAGAACAATAAAACAATAGTAAAAGTAAGCTGATTTTTTTCATGATAAAAAAAGATTGATAGTTTTTCTTGTTAAAATAAAGCTACAAACCTTCTCTATAAAACAAGTATAATTACCTGTTTTGCTACTCTACAGGTAGTAAAAACTATACTTATTTTGTGCAATGTGCTAGAAAGTCTATTCTATTACAATCATATGTTTTGTAGTGATCTGTATAATTTTATAGTCTAATACACAAAGAGTGTCATTATGAAATATATTGACTATTTAATTATTAAAAAACAACAGGCACTGTGTAAAGTACTAATAGCCAACATAATATACATTGAGGTAGAAGATAATTATAGTACTATACACACAATTTCCAACAAGTATTTGGTACAGAAATCTTTAGTAAAATTGAAAGATCTTCTGAAGCACAAAAACTTTGAGCAAATTCATAGAAAATATTTAGTCAACTTTGATAAAGTACAAAAAATTGACTTATATGAAAACTTAGTATATCTAAATCAAAACTATGTAGTTAGTTTAAGCGAACGTTATAAAAAGCAATTGATTAGTAAGTTTGATGTCATTAAATAATACTTTTTTTACGCTTGCATAGTAAATCAAATACGTTCGTCAACCCAAAAACAACACTTATCCATTATCTCTCATACTTCACTAATAATTTAAAGAATTTTACTCCAAGTTTAAGAAGAATATATCATATAAAAGACGTCTATTTTACTTCAACCAAACTTAGGGCGTGAATCCGAAAAGCCAATTATTAAATAGAGTAGGAATTTAAAAATTAAAAAAATGGCAGATTCTAAAGCAATAGTATCAATGGCTCAGCAGTTTACAGGCTTACCCATTGACAACCTTATTGGAGCACCACTTATGGCAGCTGCAACAGCTAACAATGCAATGGCATTAACCCAAACACGATTTTTATTAGATACTTGTTTTGAAGCAAAAAATGATTCAGATCAGTTAATTCCAATAATGATAAAGATGGAATTAGTAAGAGGCGTTATTGGACAAAAAACAGATAATAATGATAACTCAGTTACACCAATTATTGAAGAAGTCAAAACTACCTTTAATTTACCTTTATTAACCATTGTGCCTCTAAACTCTTTGGCTGTAGATGATGTATATGTGAAGTTTCACATGGAAGTTAAATCAAGCTATTCTGAAGATACTAGTAAAGAAACTAGAGATCAAATGAAAGCATCTGGTTCGTTTGAGGCTAAAATGGGTTGGGGACCACTTAGTGCAACTGTGAGAGGAAATGTTTCAAAGGAAAGCTCTTCTGTCTCAAAGGAAGATACACATTATTCTAAAGAAAACTCAGCAGAATATGATATAAGTGTTCATGCTAAACAAATCCCTTTACCTGATGGTGTAAAAACAATAATTAATGCATTTACACTCGCTATTGAACCAATTCAATTAGGCAAAGATGTAAAACAAGATAATTAATAGCTAATCAATCTGTTTGGTCGTAATAATCAATTACATGACCGAACAGATTTAATATTTACATAAAATGAAAAATAAAATAAATTGTCCTGTATGTGAAAAAGGGGAAATTCACTTTGATCTTAATTTTTTAGTGACAGGAACTAGTTTTTCCTGTTCTTACTCAGATTGCTTGACAACTATTAAGCTCCCTAAAGATAGCCAGCACTCTGTCAAATCTGTACTCGAAGGATTAAAAGAGATTAGTTTACAAAAAAAACAATTAATATGAAATTAGATAGCTTAGTGAATTCCATACAAGCAGCTGCAATAGCTGCTAATGAAGCATTACATGATAGAAATAAAAACCTTATCAATTTATATTTTGATAAAACAGATGAATTAACTGAAAGAGAAGTTAAAAATAAAATCTCTAAAAATAATAACCTTGCACCTGAAGATGTTGAAAAAATAATGTCTTCCCTAGCATCAAGTTTTCTTGATAAAATCAAAGGAAATTCAGAAAAGTTAATTCCTAAAATGGTTACGGTTCAATTTCCCCGTGAAACAAATAAAGGACCTGTTGTACATGATGTACATGTACCGCTAATTACATTAGTCCCTTTAAGTTTGACAGAAGTATCTAACATAAAATTTAAAACAGATATTGAAATTAAAATAATAGATGATGAACTAAACCTTTCTTTCCCTGCTAAAGATAATAAGGAAACCTCAGATAAAACTTTAACCAATATAGAAATCAATATAGATAAATCTCTTCCTCCTGAAGGACTACGAAAACTTATCGAAGGTTATGAAAGAGCGCTAAGAGCTCAAATACCTGGATAAGTAAAGACTAATTTTAGTTCACTAAATGTTGTAGTTATAAAATCAGGACACTATCCAAAAAACCTAATTACAAAATAGAGTAGAAAAATTTAAATTTTAACAAGATGATATATAAACAACTAGATATTAACTCAGTAAAAAATAAGAGCTCAAAACTTGTTTCTTTTTTAAATCACAAATTAAAAAGCTTAGCAACTCATTCAATTAATATAATTTTTTTAGGAGAAACGCATAATAATCAAATAGATCAAACGGTAACAAGAGAACTTTTAATAAATCCTCCAGTAGTAACTCCCAACGATACAAGAATAATTTTAGAAAGAGGATTGAATCAGGTCTATAATGTATTTAGCGCTTTGACTGATCAAAGAACTGAACCTCATTTGAACCTAAATCGGCAAGAAAGAAGTGATTTAATAGCAAAAATGGTTTTGACAGCAATCAAGCAAGATGATAAAAAAACAATTTATATTGTTTGTGGTGAAGAACATTCAAAAGAAATTTATGAAAGTTTAGATAAACAAAAAATTGAAAACTCAATTTTTATTTCAAAACCATCCGTAGTCTAAATTAAAAATGTAAATTAGAGGATGACTTGTCAGAATAGTAAAGCATTTTCACTGTAATCGCGACGAGATTATTACTCCTTGTTACTTTACAATTCACTACTACGAATAAGAAACTACGAACTTTCACTATTATTCTTTTGTTTTCATTACAAATCTTGAACGTTGTTCAGCTTTGCTCTAAAAACAAGAAACCACGTCAATTTGACGTGGTTTCTTGCTTAATTTGGCCCCGAACCTTCAACGTTCGAACTTATTGGTGGAGGATTTTAAGAGGATAAATGCCTTTCTTTTAGATTATGACTACTTTTAAAGGTGATCATAGGTTTTTATAAGAAAAAATTATTAATTTTAAAGAAGTAAAAGAAATTTCTATTGTACTTACTTTAGCAACAATTTATTTATTACGTTGACTACAACAATATTTTAATCGTACATATTAAGCCTGACTACACTTATTGTATTCACAGTTTGGTTTCACTTTGGTGAAAAAGTTCATTTAAATCCTATTCTTAAAATAATTTCAACAGCGTTGATTTCACTTGGCATATACAGATTTATTGCTTACATATTTTTACTCTTACTCAAAAATATTCGATTTATTAGAAAATTTTTCTTGGATCCAAAATATCTAGAGGGAACTTGGGTTGGATTCTATATTGGATCAAATAATCAAGTAAAGTTTATAGTTGAAAGATTTGAACAAGATTTGGAAATATTGAGAATTCGTGGAACCGCTTACAATGATCAAAAAAGATTTCATACTTCTTAGATTTCTTTTCCCGCAAATGTGGATGTTAAAAAAGGGGAGTTAACATATATGTATGAGCTAAAGGGAATAAACGAAGTTTCGAATGGGACAGGAATAGTATTTTTTAATTTTCATCGTAAA
Source organism: Kordia periserrulae (assembly GCF_003054265.1). Classification (GTDB taxonomy): domain Bacteria; phylum Bacteroidota; class Bacteroidia; order Flavobacteriales; family Flavobacteriaceae; genus Kordia; species Kordia periserrulae. The sequence goes on from NZ_QBKT01000009.1 coordinate 52,613, forward strand.
AATAAAAACTCAGCCCCCAAATTGATTAAAGGTTTTTCCGCTGATCTTCACAATAATGAAATAAGAACAAAGTCTATTGAATATAAATTATCTGATTCTACTGATTATATAGATTCTGATGCTATAGAAAAAGCGGTTGAATTTTATCAAGAAATAGCTCATACCTTTAATCATCTAAAGCGGCTAATAATGTGCATAGTTAATTACTTGCTGATTTTCCAGCGAAAAAATCAGCAAAAATTTTCAATAGATTATGTTATTTTATTATTTTTTGCTAAATACAACCGAAACAAACCACATGCTAGAACGTTACTATTTAAATCTAACCTTTAAGCTTCTAATAATTAATTCCTTAGAAGACACTGTCCGTTCGGGTATAAAAACAAAAAACCTGTAATCTTTTAAATTACAGGTTTTTACAATTTTTGTGACCTCGGCAGGATTCAAACCTGCAACCTCTTGAGCCGTAATCAAGTGCACTATTCAGTTATGCTACGAGGCCTTTTGTTCTTTGCGGGTGCAAATATATTTGTTTTTAGTGTAATTACAAATTATAAACTGTAAAAATTGCTTTTTCTCAAAAAAAAGAATGCAATTCAATTCGTTTTCAGATACATACAAAAAAATCAATCCAAAGCATTGGTCGTAACGTAATAACGCCAGCCAATAATCGCGAGTTGGAATTTAGATGCTTTGCTCAAATCCAACTGCTTTTTGGAAAAAGAAGGTAATAACACCTTATTCAATTTTGCCAATATTTTGAAAAATGATTTTTTCATTCGTTAAAAATAGCAAAAACAATTCAATCTACCTTTTTAAAATACACATAGTACTAAGTTTATGTACAACGGTATTATTACCATAAAAAAAGCGAACCGAAGTTCGCAATTTTTGTATGAAGTATGCAATACTTTTACTGATCGTCTTTCACACACCAAGGCTCAATCGAATTTCCACACAAATTTGGATCGCATGAATAACCACATTGAGAATTGCATTGCGATCTTGACATTCCTCCTTTTAATTTTCTTTCATTAAAATTGGCAATGGACTTTTTACTTAGTTTCAACAATTTTAGATTCTTTTTTTTCATGATTTATAAGTTTTGTTAATATGCTTAAAGATAAAGAATTAAGCGTAATTATTTAGTAACTATTTCTAACGAACATGTGAAATACTGCAACTACAGATGGCATGGTGAAAAAAAGAGTAGATTCTAAAGAATTATTTAGTTATTTGTTGAAAATATGAATGGATAAAAGGAGTAAATTTTCTTTTTATTGGTTTAAAAAACTGATTTTTTGTTTCAGCTTTCACTTCCTCAAGAAAGTTGCCATTAACTAACATAAATATCTAAGCTTTTTTAAAATTAAAGTAATTTTTGAGTCTTACTCATCATCAAGTGAATAACATATTTAGGGTTGTTCAAAATTCACTCCTTCTCATCTGTGATTGGTTGCTTTTAGCAGACTATTTCTCCCAAGAACAAGACTTCTAGCATTGATTGCAAGGTGTTATAAAAATCATCCATTCATACAATACTTTAATTGAAAAAAAATAAACGAACATGGAAAACTTCTTTTTCTTTACTGATAAACAGTCATGGGAAAATCAGGACCAATCGAATCAAAGGGAGTTTGGCGCAATTGATGGAAATAATTATCGACTACAAAGTACACATAAATTTTCATCAGGAAATCCAAATTTAGCGGTTGCCACATGCAAATCTATAGTACTCATACAAGAGGCGAGTGGAAATCCAAACTTGATAAACATTGCGTTAAAACCTGTAAACCCAGTTGACTGGGAATATGATGGTATTGCTTACTTTATGTATAGAGGAATAAAGAAAGATTCAGTCATCATTCCCAATCCAACTACGGGCACAGATTTTCCTGAAATATTAGCATCGTCTTCTATTGCAGGAGCGCCTGATATTAAAACAGCTGTTATCGAAAACAAAGCGCGTCTCAATGCAGACACGCAAAATCCAGACAATGATCCTGCGATTCCTAGACATTTGGGATATTCGTATTCAGCTACGGCTGATCCGACTTCGGATGATTATGTGTTGGATGATGTTCTTTTGGAAGAAATCTTCTTTAAAGAACCTAATGACATTACATTTCAATTGCCCATCGTAGAAGCAGGTGCCATTCTTGGAGAATTCAGTACCACAAATCTTGCTGGTTTTGAAATAATTGGCGATCAAATTGGGTTTGAAGCCACAATGGGAACCTTACGAGCTTCCGAAGAACATATACTTGATGTATCATCTTATTCGAGCAATGAAAAAAAATATCGCAAAGAAGAAATTTTAAACTACTTTGATCCTGCGGCATTTTATGGGAATTTTATCTTAACGGATGACGAACTGAAAGGTTTTAATGCTACAAGTCCAACATTTTCAGAAACTTTAAACAAAGAAGTTTTGTTAGATGATTTTACGAACAAGCATAAAACCTATGTAGATATTCGCCATCAAACGGGACATTCGTATAACTACTTTGAAAACTTCTATTACGACAATAGTGCTTCAATCACACATAAGAAAAAGCACTATATCTTAGGTAATTTTACTCCATATCAGCATGGTGTTAACTCAAGAGTATTTGAGTATGGAGCTGATGATTGGCCACTATTTACATTTGATTCAATTTCAGCAGCAGAACCACAAGGCAAATTACCATACTATATCTCTTTTCTTAATCAAGTAAAAAGTTTAGCAGCTATTTATCCAACATTTAATGTGGCAACACCTTATAAAACTTTTGATGGCGTAGAATGGAAAGACAGAACAAAAGGACACATTTTAGAACGTACTATTTTGGTATACGGAAAAAGTATCTTGGATGTAGATGATGATTCGTATCAAGCTAGCAATTTTGAAGGTGACAATTACGTGAAATCTATGCAATTGTTAAACTATGAAGACTTCATTAACAATGGTGAAGATGCTACTTTTATTGGAGAAGCAGAATATAGAGATACTACGGTTAAAATTGTTCTTAATAATTTATCTACTGGGCCTACGTGTGCTTACTATCACATCAAAATGTTACTTGACTTTAAGCCGACACATAGCTTTGCAGGAATTATTCCGAGACGAATTATAAATCCTGCCAATCCAGCAACAAACGCAAACTTAGAGGAATCCTTACTCAGACATGATGATCATGTGCTCGATTTAATGTTTCCAATATTTGATATGAAACGTGCATCCTCACACACTGCAGGAGAAGTATTAGCACGTGTATATTCTACTGAAAATGCATTTATGACATCAGGAACGTACGGGTATTATTATGACCAGCGATACATTCCAAGAATTGGAGTAGCAGAAGACGACAACAACTTGACATTTTTTGCATATATCGATGAAAAAAATATCTATAAATCGGCAAAAATCAATAATGAACGAGAAGTAGTAAACCTTACCTCTTTCAAAATAGCACAACAAGCAGATTTTCTTTTCGGGTTAACCAAAAGAGACTTAAATGTTTCGCTTCAAAAACAAGATTTTACAAACATTCAATACAAACAATTGGTATTTGCACCAAACGGCTCAGTATCTGATTACATTACCAGTCCCGCAAGTCCAACGCTGCTCTTCTTCTTATCAAACAACAGTGTAAATGACGGCGTAGAGTTCGAGCTGGATTATGAATATTTTGACTGTATCACCATTTCAAAAGCACAGTACAACACACTCAAAAGTTTAAAAGACACAGAATTTGGAGTCAATAACTTCAACAAAGTGTATTTGGGAGTTCGCTACAGCAGTTTATATGATAAAAAATCCGAAAATACAACCATCGGGAGATATCAGTTACTGCTCAAAGGGGTAGTTGAAGATGCAGGAGTATTGAAAGAAAAGCATGTATTTACCAATATTTACATCTACACAAGAATCACGGACAACCGTGAAGAACCAGCAAGTAATTATAAAACAAAATTCTAATGGCAATATATATAACAGAAACAGCAGCACAAAATGCGCTCACGCAAGAAGCTACATTCTATCCAGAAAATCAGCCGCCATTAAGTTCTGATTTATTCAAAGGAAACAGAGCCTTAAAACTCATCAATATGGGAAAAGGTGCTTCGTTAGCTTTAGGTCGAGATAATAATGAAGAAGCAGTACGCTTATTAAATATTGCTTTATTTACAGTAGTTCAAGAAATACCAGGAATAACAGCAGCAGAGCGAACAAATGCTCAAAATTTAAAATGGGGACCAACCAATGTTGATGGCGGATTTGTGGGAACTTTTGCTGAAATTACCAAACTGAGCGTAGAAGTATTTCAACAAAACACTCCTGAATTAGCCGCTACTGCAGATGGTGTCGTAGGACGAAAAACAATCTATGAATTAGACAAAGCACTCAACAGAATCGGTGGCTACGATGCAATTAATGGAGGAACAATTATCAATTACGGATTATCAGAAGACATCGGAAAAGATACGGTGGTTTACAATACGTATTCGGGTGTAAATTACGTTCCGCTGTATAGCGAACCAATTGCAAACTCAAGCAAAGAAATTCTTCGATTAAAAGAAGGTGATATTGTTCGCGTACTTAGAAAACATCCTGCTTCAGCAGCTGGATGGTATCAAATAGTGGTAGTTTCCGCAAGTAAACATACACAAACTACGGATGGACGAGCTAAACTCATAAGAGCTTTTAAAGACAACATTTCTATTGAAGGGCACATACAAGGAGCCTACATTTGGGAGCACTGGGAGTCAGGACCAAACGGTGAATTTAGAGTGCCTATGCCAGATGTAAATTCTAAATTATACAGAATTCCAGCGCGACCTACAACGGAAACTCCGTTAAAATTTACCAATACACAATTAAAATCGCTCATTCAAGAGCATTACTACGATGAGGTAAAAATATTTCCACAAAATGCAGATGGTGAAATATTCGATCCAAACGATCCTGATAATCCAAATGGAAGTCCTAGTAGTATTGTTACATTTCCTAGTAGAGGAACTTTAGTAGAAGATTCACCTTTTTTTAAATTTTGTTTAAATCTTCTCATCTATGCAAACAATCCCGACCCTGAAGGAGATTTACAAACAAATACGACACGAAGTATTTATCCATTGCCAGGAAAAAGTTTCTTTGAAGAAAATGATCATCTAACAGCATACTCTGATTTAGAAACGTATTTGCAAGCAAATCAAAATCCGTCGGATATGTACGATACGTTCTTGCAATTTGTAACTGGAATTGACAGTAAGTACGATTACATCCACGAAACGGCGCCAGTTGATGAAAAAATTCAGCTAAACCTCAATGCAAATGGCAATCACTACATGTGGATTCCTTCCAGACAATTTGCAGAATCATTATGGCGAATTGTCAACAGAGTTTACATCGATGAATTAGATGATACCGATCCTGTAGTACAGCTTGCTGAACTAGCCATTGAAACTATGTTCCCAAGACGCTCAGAAGGACGTCGTTTCAAAATTCAATTAGGAGCAACATACGCTTTTATCGGAGCTGACTTTGAAGGCGATGTCTCCATCTGGCGAAAAGATACTGAAACTACGGGTGACCATATTTTGAAAATTAGTGCTTACGGAGAACTAAAAGTAGGTCCTGATGTTGGTGTAGAGGCTGGATTTGGTTTTTGGTTTGGAGGAAACAATAGAAAACGTAAAAAAGACGGTATCAGAGCAGCTATTGGAGCATCTGCACAAGGTGGAGGCGAAGTTAATGCACTCATCGAATTTGAAATTCCTGTCACAGGAAAAGATCCGTTATCAAGAGGATTGGCGTCTATGATGTATGCTGGCTCAGGCGTTGTATTACCTGTAATTGCACCCTTTGCATTCTATAGAGCTGCAGAAAATTTCAATGTGGACTTATGGAACTATATGACCAAGCTCAAAGTATATGTTGGTGCGTATGCAGAAGCTGGAGCCGAAGCAAGTGCAGGTTTGAGTTTTGGAAACGCTGATGATCAAACTGCTTGGCAAAACAACAATGTTGATGAAAGTTATGCAAAACCTACCAAATTGGCGTCGCTCTTATCTGGAGCAGCAATATCAGCAGGAGTTGGTGCAGGTGCAAAACTCGGTTTCGGATTTGACATTGATGTTAATTACTTTGTTGGAAGCGATTATACCAAATGTATGCGATCAGATGGTACACGTGTGCCACTTGAAATTAAAATGTTTGCCTTTGGTGAAGGGAAATTTCATGCAGATTTTTTCACTTCACTATCCAAAGGACTTTTTGGAATACCAATTGTTCCAAATTTTGTAGTAGATCAAGGCTTAGGAATGAAAATAGGGCTAATTTACAGTATTGCTGATGAACCAGATGTCATCAACAATGATACAAGTAATTTTGACTTCACATTTCAAAAATTAATTCGAAATAGTAAAAAACTAATTTCATTCTATAACTTCTCGGGAGATTTAGATCGTTATCTGGAATACGGATATGAAACTACCTATAATTTTGATTTAACAGAAATTGTAAATACCATCACTGACGCGTATTCAGATGCTACTTTACAACTTGGAGGATACAGTCAAACCTCCTTTGAGTTTGGAACTTCATTACAAAGTATTTTAGACAATTTAGATGGTGTGGAATTTAGAAAACGTTTCAACTTAGCGTATGCTTCAAGAAAACTAAAATCCATGCAACGAAGTCAGCGTATTGTTGGAAATCGTTGGGTAGGTGCTAAATCAAAATTCATGAATGCATCAAGAGAAATTGGAGGTTTCTCACTATCCTCATTCTTAGATTTAGACTATAAAATTTCAGGAACAGATTACATCGAAGCCATTAAAGCACTTGTCATTATGACGCGTATCAGTATTGCGCAATTAAAACTGGACAATCAGAGTATACCAGAAGTATCATTATTACATGATAGACTTGTAACCTTCAATAGCAAAGATACCATTGATGATAGAGTGGCGTATGCACTGACACTTTACAATGATACAGCATTAACACCCATACTAGATGCAAACGCTGGAGCAGCCGCTGTATTTTCAAAACTTCTCACAATGACAGCTGTTGAAATTGGAGCTAGAACTGGATTTTATGGAGGTGACGGAGATTCTTTCTCTAACATGGATCCTGAAATCAAGAAGATGCTTATGGCAATGGCAATCAACTATGTAAGTAAATGGGAAGACATCAGATTGTCTATCCATAACGAACTCACATTTGGACTCGGTGTTAGTGGTTCTCTTGGTTTAGGAGCTAAAGTAAGAGGTTTCTTAGGAGTAGAAGCAGGATTGGTAATGCATAGTGATTTAATTGACAATGACTATGTATACAACAATTACTGGTCAGGTGTTTTAAAATCACTATTTGATGTCAATCCAGGTACACTCCCTGATGGCGAAATACTATCGTCAAAAGACAAAGGAACCTTAGTGGCTATTCTCTTCGATAAGCAACTGTAAGCGCACAAAGTATCTAGAATACTATGAAAAATCATACAAAACTACGCACAATGCGTACAACAATAACTAAGAACATTTTTCCATTAAAAACTGTTCATAAATAATATAATTATGCCGGAAAATAATAACATATTTTATCCTAGTGTAAAAGATCTCGTATCTTTTGATAATCTTCCTGCGAGTTTGAGTTTCGTTGAAGAAGGCTTAGATACCATTCTGGAACATATATATTTCAAAGATTTTGTAGTTCACAAAACATTTTACAGAGAATTTGGTGAATATCGACTAACTGCAATCATCTTTGAAGATGTCGGGATATCTTTCCCAGGAACCGATGGTTTAAAACTATTATTAAACCCTGGGAATATTGAAGATAGTATAGAAATTCCTATCGTTCTAAACTACTATTGGACAATCATCCGATACAAAAATCAATTTAGTTTCAACAGCTTTGATAATGCAATCAAATCCATTGTCGAAATTCTCTTTGAAGTAGCAGGAACAACCAAAGAAGCCTTTTTGCTCGATGCTATAGAAACATTCATTCCAGAAGGTGGTGGAATTGCTGAATTCGTCAATCAATTCAACAATGAATTTACTGAAACTTTAGGACTCACAGATGACCAAGATTTACTAGTAAGTACCAATGAAATCATGGATTTTGTAGGACAAAATAACTACGAAATCATAGACATTGTCGTCACACTATTTCTAAATGATGCTGGATTCTCTTTTGAAGAATTATACAATCGCGTAAAAGCACTATTCGACCGCTATTTTGGGCGATTAGAAAAAGAAGACTTTTATCAAATCCTAATTCCACAATTCAATTTTGAAATTACAGATATTGATCTAGCCTTACAATTTCCTAGAAAATGGTTGCGACCAATATACACAGGAGCTACTGACTATCCAGATGTAGATCCTGCAACGATTGAAATTGGCGAAGTATTGCCAGAACCATATCATTCACGTTTAATCTATAATGTTGGGCGATTCAAAATATCAAGCAAAAAAGGATTTGAATTCTTCGATGAAGATAGCTTCGATTTCAAACGCTCCGAAATAGGAAAAACAGGGTTACAAGTAGAATTTTCAAACTTAAAATTAGACTTGCGAAAAGACAGAAACATTCCAGAAGCATCTGCCGATGGACGTTCTGACGATTTCCGTGGTGTCTATGCCGAATTAGCAGCGGTAACCTTACCAAAAAAATGGTTCAACAATGTAGACAATTCTACACTTCGTATAGCAGGATACAACATGCTCATCGGAACAGGCGGCGTTTCAGGAACAGTAGCTATTGAAACTGTTAATGGAACACCAAATACCAACGACGATTACATGCCTGTAAACATTGGAAATTGGGAACTCGGATTCAAAAACTTTGACATTACGTTCAAGCAAAATGCTATTACAGAATCCAACATTGAAGGACGTTTAAAAATTCCTAAACTCAAAGATGGCGCTGGAAACGATGCACTGATTGACATCAAAGGGCACTTAAACGAAGAAGGTGATTTCAATCTCACAGCTTCCGAAGCACAAGGGATTCCATTAAGTCTGTTCGATTTTGTAACCATCAATTTCTTAACGCTCGAATTAGGTCGCGAAGACGAAAAATTCTACGTTGGAACGTCTTGTGAAGTAACGTTCCAAAATGCCATCATGCAGCGTGTATTGGGCGACCAAAAAATTGTATTGCCAAAATTGCGTGTGTACGAAGATGGTTCTATGGAAATTGTGGGCGGAAATGCGTTCATTCCAACCAACATCTCACTAAATCTCGGTCCAATTGAAATTGCCGTGACGGGAATTCACTTCGGCTCACACCAACAAGAAAAAGACGGCGTGATGCGTAAGTACAACTATTGGGGATTTGATGGTGCTATCAGCTTAGATCCTTTAGGAATTGACGCGCGTGGTGAAGGAATCAAATACTATTACACTACCGACAATGACGAACATGGCGGCGATGGCGATAGCTTCTTGCGAATTCAAACTATTGAAGTTGATTTAATCATTCCTGGAACTGCAAATCCAGATTCTGCCTTAGCCATCATCAACGGAATGTTGTCTATCCCTGAACCTGGAGAATCGCCAGAATACGAAGGGAAAATTGGTTTAAAACTTCCAAAAGCGCGTATCAGCGGTGCTGCACAAATGCGTTTGCAACCAAAAGAACCAGCATTTATCATTGAAGCAGGCATCGAAATGCCAACACCAATTCCATTAGCCGCAACAGGATTAGCATTCTACGGATTCGGCGGATTGCTCGGTTACAAATACGTTGCCGAAAAAGAAGCTATCGGACTCGTTTCTGGTGAAAATACTTGGTACGAATACTATACGTATCCGAAACGTGGTGTGAACTTGGACAAGTTCAGCGGGCCGCCACGAACCGATCAATACAATTTACCCGTGGCAGTCGGTGCAGGAACGGTATTAGGAACCATGCACGATGACGGTTTCTTGTTTTCCACACGATTAATGGCAATTTTATCCTTACCATCGGTATTTATCTTAGATGGTAGAGCCAATGTATTGGGCGAGCGTTTAGGAATCTTAGACGATACGGAACCACCATTCTTTGCAGGAGTTGCGGTAGGAGACAATTCGTTCGAATTCTGGTTTGGAGCCGATTACCAATTGCCAAAATCCAACGGCTGGATTATTGATTTGTATGCAGAAGTACAAGCAGGCTTCTTCTTCAACAATCCGTCCGCGTGGTATCTCAACTTTGGTACCAAGCAATCGCCAATTACAGCTCGTGTTTTAACCATTATTACGGCACAATCGTACTTAATGCTTTCTGCAAGAGGAATTGAAGCAGGCGCACGTGTAGACTTATCTCTGAAGAAAAACTTCTTTGGTATCAAAGTAGAAATCAGTGCGTATGTGGAAGTTGGTGGATTTATCAGTTTTGAGCGATTCCAATTAGGAGGTTACATTGCCTTTGGAGGAACCATTGCTATCAGCGTTTGGAAAATTGTCGGATTCCGTGTGAGTCTCGACGCAATTCTATCTGCGGAAGCGGCAAAACCATTCTTACTCTATGCAGAAGTACGTGTGCGTGTATGTATCAGAATCATCGTGAAAATCTGTAAAACATTCAAGGTAAAACTGAAATGGGAAAAAGATAATTCGGTAGACAGAACACCAATTCCGCCATTAGCGAATGGAGACAATCCAAATTATCCAGACAGAACAGAAGAAGCGGTACAAGGTGTACACATGTTGACGAATGAAACGTTTGCACTAAACTATTTCCCAAATCAGCCAATGCCTAGTGAAATTGACAAAGTTATTCCGTTAGACACCTACATTGACTTTAAAGCAATGAAAGGATTAGTACCTAGCGCGGTATCTGACAAAATTGGAGGACACACAGGCGCAGCGGAAAACTTTATCGATCTTATTCCGCCAAACAAAGTAGTTCGAGGAGGAAAAGAAGTACGTCAAGTAAAACACAAATACTCTATTGAAAACATTGGGATTTACATGGCTGATGGTAGCAACTGGCAACCATACCATCCTTTTGAAGCCGTAGTTCCTGTAGCTGAAAGACCAAATGTGAATCACTTGCGTATTGGATATTGGCAACGCAACGGAGAACAATACGACTCTATCCGATTGTTAGCTACGAATCCATTCTCGTATATGGAAGCTGGTGAGCCAGGATGGTTTATTCCAGAGCAATATGGAATCACACCTTCCGAATTGTATTGTGTATCCAAATTGGAGACAGGCGATTGCTCGGATATGTTAGAAAAACCATTAGGAACGAAATACTACCGACCAAATGGCTACATCGGTCATTACATTGATGGTGCCTATTATTCTATTGAAGAAGGAAACGGCGATTTGGAACAAACTATCTATGTGCGAACAATGCAATGGACCGTTCCATTAGTAGATCCAAATAATGGAGAAGATATTACCACTGTCAATTTTGATCGAATTCGACTTAGAAAAGACGGTACTGTTACATATCCTAATATTGGAGTGAACGCAGATATTTACACATTAGCTGGCGGCGTAGCGACCAATCTTATTGAAATTTCAGAGCAATACCTTACGGGAATTAATACGCTTTTATTGAACAATGGCGGAAAAGAACTCAATAGTTTAGAAATTTTAAATGTTGTTGAAACTAATGGAAATCTTTTTGTGGAGGTTGAAGTAAAATCTGAATATGCGTATCCAAATCCAGATTCTGACGACATGTTCTTTGATAATTTATTCTTACGTAGACTCAGACAAAGTGGTGGTGCATCTTCACAAGGAAGTAGAAGTGATAGTACAGAAACACTAATAACTTCCTCAAACGAACCAACTCCAGTAGGTTGTATGGAAGTAACAGATGTTGAAAACAACTTCAATTATGCACAGTCGTTGCAATTTAGCAATGCAGATACACTAGTTATCATTCTGCCAGTAGCAACCGTAAATACAGACTTAAAACTGACTACGTATGCAGAAGGAGTAACCATTCGTTACTACAAAACATTGCTAAGTGATACAGCAAATACACCGCAATACCAACTCGTTCACGAAGTGTACAAAACCAGAGCAGAATTGAGCAATGTAGTTTCATACACCAACGAAAATGAACTCATTACCAGAATTACGGTAACGCCAAAATCAGCCAATGCACACTTAATTCGTGCCGTACGTGAAGAAATAGCAGAATTGCAAGAAGCGACGTATGATAGTGAAACAGGGCAAATTATACCACTAACAGCAGCGCAGCAAGCACAATTGGCAGCATTGCAAGCAGAATTGGCGCAATTGGAAGCACAAGGTTGTAATCAGGCACAAAGCGAATTGCCATTAAAAACTTCTAGCGGAAGCGAAAAAGCAAAAAGTGCAAGTGTTCCAAGTACTTTCTTCAATTCGTATAGCTACACGGCACCGCAGGTAAAAGGGCAATTATCCAATAAATATGCAAAAATGAAACTCATTGGAGGAAATTATTACGCAGTAGGATATCCGCTATTCAATGTGGTAAGTTCTTCTGATACAGATGGCGTATTAACAAAGTTAGATGCTGCTGGAAATGTAATGTTTAGTAAAGTGTATTTTATTGACAATCAGCCTGTAAAATTCTTAGACCTTCATGAGCTTTCAGATGGAAATATACTCATCATCGCAAGTTTGTTTGGAGAAAAACTATTCTACATAAAAGTAGATACAGATGGAAGAATTGTATGGCAGCGCTACTTTATCTGCGAGCAAGGGTTGGATGAACATAGAGTTTCGGTTGTAAAAACGCGACGACAATCGTTCTTCATTAGCTGTCTATCAACAAGACTAGATCATGTATATGTGTTTGAAATTAATGAAAATGGAGAACTTATCAATCAAACAGGATTGGATGGCGAAGGAAAGTATTCCTATGATATTGGCGCAAGTTGTTTGGACCCGGATGATGGATTGATGGTTGGAGTCCGTCGAAGAGACACTGAAAAACCTGTCATTCAAAGTGTCATTTTACATTTTGATAGTGCATTACAATTAAAAATGAAGTATCTCATCAACAGCGATTCACAAGTAGAAATTACAGATATGTTGATGCATGAAGACAGACTGTACTTCATTCTTGATGATTTAGTAAAATCAGAATCTACCATCACGTACATTTGGTATTACGGAAAAGAATTCAAAGAATTGAGTTCGCGAGCATTGCCAGCCTTCAGAAACTGGAAATTGACTGGTTCCGACAAGCCAAATACAGTTATTGTAGCGCACAATGAAGCTCCAGTATACCGAATTGGAATTCAACCTGATCAAAGCTTGGCAATTGATGCTACGTTCAATTTTGAAACGCCAGTACCAATCACGGGAATCAACGATATTTTGTATGATGGCGAACAAAAGAAGTACACGTTTATTACAGATACCTATTTGGCGGTGTTGCAAGAAGATCTGGCAAGTTGTGTCACAATTAAAGATGAAACAATCAAAGGATTACCTGAACGCGCATTTACCTACACCAAAATAGCAGCACTCATAAAAGACTTCAAGCAACTATCATTTGTAGACGGAAGTATCAGAGAAGCTTATCAAACTCTTCAATTAGATGAAGAACTATGTGGCGGTGGCGGAAATGGCGATTGTAGCAAAGACGAAATCTTATGTAATTTCTACGAAACGCTTCAAGCAGCGCTATTTGGTTGTATCAATTACAAAGCAAAAGATCCGTTCAATGACAATTGGAATTGCTTCTTGGATATGATAAAAAGTATTGAAGAATTTGATGGGCTGTATCCACAATACGGATTAATGGCATTGTTGGAAACAGATATCAACACCTTACTTGCGTATCCTGAATTTGCAAGACCACCAATTCTAGAAGGCGCTATTGGATATGCGAATGTAATTTTAGACAAAATCTACGAGATTGGAAAATGCGATTGCACTGGCGAACCTGAAGTTCCTGTAGTATGTAACACATCGTTGCAGCAAGTATGTTGGTTGTCTGTGGAAAAATTTGAATACAATCAAACCATTCCAGGACAAGCCGCTATTGAGCAAGAACAGCAAGATATGGAAGAAGCGGTGCAATACACGGCTCAACCTATCTGGCGACCAAACTCAACGTTCTACGTTCACTATCAACTGAAAGATGAGGTAGACAATGGCGCTGGTGGCGATACGTTTGATTATTACTACGGATTCAAAACGGCAGGACCAATTGGACATTTCCATGATGCAGATGGTGTTACGTACGGAAACGAATACGATGAAAACAATAATTTAATCAATCGTGTAGATACGAACGGAAATCCGAGCGCGACTGGAAAATTGACAAATCCAGACAAATACCCGCTTACGTCCTTACGTCAATACATTGATTATGACAAATCGTATCCAAATGCTGATGGTAATTTGTTGCAAGCTAAACCTGTATTCTACGGACAAGAACAATGCAGAATTACCTTGTACTTTACGAAACCGCTGGCATATCACATGTTGCGTTCTTGGGAAAGCTACTTAGGTTCGCCAGAATTAACAGGTGCAATGCATATTGCTATCAAAGATCCGGTAAGTAATGTAACGATTCCGTATCCGTTGCCAATCGGTTACAACGAAGACTCTGTACCATTGCCAGAAGGAAACGGTGCAGGCGGCGTAGCATGGATTGATGATAACGATCCTAGAATTCCGTTAAACATCAGATTGCTGAATAATTTCATCAACTACATCAACGAAAACAACGATGCTATTGAATGTACGTTTACGGTAGGAAATGCAATTCAGCCACAAAGTTATGCGTATTCAGTAACCTTAACGAATCTGAAACCGCAGAAGTTGTACACGGCGTTGATTTACAATGCTTTTGAAACAGAAAGTAACGATGTCGTATCGAGTGCGCAAGTACACAACTACGTATTCCAAACGTCGCGTTATCAAAACTTCGGAGCGCAAGTAAACAGTTATCTATTGGTGGATGAAGATGATGCAAACAATACACGACAAGCTGTATTCAATGTAGCACTCCCAAACCTAACCACTGGCGATATTGACACCGCATACAACATTGTTGATGGAAATCCTGACGCAAACAGCGATGCGCTCGAAACGCAATACTTAGATGTATTTGACAGATTGTTAGAAGGTGTATTGGGCATGCAACCGTTAGATCCAGCAGTCAACACAGAATTCAACAAAATTTTGGATGGCGACGGAAACATCATTGCAATCCTAATTCGCAATCCAGAACCATTCAACATTCCGAAAATTCCAATAGCACAAATCAACGGAACCGAAGAAATATTTGAAGCAGGTGCTACAGTCGGACACAGAGGAGCAATCCGTGTATTCGATAAAGTAACTGATGTAGATGACGACGCTTACAAAGTATTGTATTCTAAAGACTATTCGCAAGCTATCATTATGCATGACAGCAAGCAAATAACGGCAGACACACTAAGCTTCAAGTTCAGATATCTGATTTGGGATGCAACTACATACGTAATTGATGACACAGTAAGAGCAGAAGATATTGTGCTAGCTCAGTAACAAAAATTAAAAATTGACAGTTTAAAAAAAATAATAAGATGGCATTAAGTAATGACTTTTTTATAAAGAAAATCAAAGTAAACAGTAGCTATGCTGACGTGAGCTTCATAGGAGAAGTTGATGGGTTTTTCTACTGGGGCACAAGATCATCTATAACCACGAACAAAGTAACACTGATTAAAACCAATAGCAATTTAGAACTCGTTTCTGTAAAATCATTTGCTAATGGCGAAATAAAATATGGGTTGCTAAAAAGTATCGTGCGTACACCAAACGGTGATCGATTGATTGCAGGACATTATCACAATATCGATGCTGAACAAAGTGATAAATACTGCATCATCAAACTAGACAGTAATGACAACATGGTATGGTTTAAAACCTACGAACATGAACCAGACATTTACGACTCGTACAAAGTTGAACTCAAACCAAATGGTGCAAACTATTTGGTTTGGGCCAACAACCTACTCTTTACCATAAATGACAGTGGAACGGTACTCAATAGTACGGTAGAAACGTCTTCGGTAAGCGTACAAGATGTGGTAGCTGATGGTAGCGGACAAATTGTAGCAGTCGGAAACGGAAATACGTTTCCAAGTGGAAGACGCGGTGTGGTATCACTAGCAAAACTAAATACCAGTTTGGCAGTTACAGAAAATGTAGAGTACTCAACGGCGTTTGTTCCATCGGGACCGTATGGAGTTGGAACTTCCGCATTTGTAAACAACGGTGAATTGGTAAGTTCAGGAAACATTGGAGACCGAATTTTCTTTCTCTCTTTTCCGTTGGGAAGTACGTTTCCCCAGTCGCACAGCGCTATGTGGTACGACGATACTACCAACTACAGCTCGCAACTATTCAAAATTAACGACGGATTTTATCGTTTAAATATTGATAGAACCACAACGCCAAGTTCAACCATTGTTCAAAAATACGGCTTCAACAGAGCCTTGCAATGGTCAAAAACTATTGACAAAATGAACTTGCATCCAGACACGTTCTACGCTAAAAATGATGCCTTGCTATTCATTCCGTTTGGAACAGGATATGACAATGAAGTTTGGGACAACAAATCTATCGTAAAAACAGATACATTATTAGAGCAGAATGCTTGTATTCGTGTAAATGACAATGCTAATTTTTCACTCACCAAAGAAAACTTAGTACGCGAAACAGGAAGTTTTGCATTCCAATCTGTAACCTTGACTACTCAAGGACACGATGCAACTGTTGTAAACGAAACTAACAATGAAGTCGTAGAATTGTGCTCAAGTACGCCAGTTTCTACCGAATGTTACTTTACAAGTTCCTTCCGAAGCAATGGCTCGTTTGACGGAAACAGTTCAGTATGCACTTTGGCAAACAATCGTATCTTAACCGTTGGCGGCAACGGAAGTGGAGGAGTTGTAACGTTATTAAATAACAACAGTCAAGTAGTTTGGCGAAAGCATCTCACTGTTGTTGAACGAAACGTCGGACTATCATCCGTAGCACCATGTCCAGACGGGCAAAGTGCCATTGTATTAGGACACTATGCAACAGGGCAAACCAACAGAGTACATCTAATAGTGTTCAGAATAGATATCACAGGAACCATTATTTGGTCCAAACTGCTCTATTCGCCAAACACGCGATTCAGCACAGGATTGCGAACGCTTGATTTTAGCAACGGAACACAAAAATACCTCATTTCAGCCTGGTTCAATGAATTTTCGTCCATTGACGATATGGAATTGTACAAACTAGATGAAAACGGAAACTTATTGTCTTCCAGAAAAGTAACAGGTATTTCCGATGAGCAAATCATGGGAATCATTTCAACACCTGCTGGATTTACCATTTTAGGTTCTGCAACAACGCCTGGCGGACAAACAGTGCGTCACGGAATTGTGCTATCATTCGACAATAACTTAGGACTCAACTGGGGAAGACGCGTAGGAAATGGCTCGTATATCTATACTACGGGAGCAATTTTAACATCATCGACTACAGAAAACTATATTGTAGTTGCGGTAAATGACAATTCCAACAAACTTTATATTAGTAATTTTGACAATACGCTCAGCTCATACAGTGTAAAAACGGCAAATTTTGGAAGTGCCACTGACAAACTCAGTCCGTCAATCCGACTCGTTCAAGGCGCAAACGATACATTCTATTGTATTGCAAATTACACCACAAATCGCGCAGCAGAAGTGCTCAAATTTGATTATCAGTTGAACGAATTATGGCGTAGAAAGTTAAACTTTGGAAGCAAAAACAGCATCAGTCAGTTGCTAAACGATGCTGATGAGCAATTGCTTTTAGTCGGTGGAATTGTAGGAACAAACGCTGCATACTTAGCAAAAACCAATTTGGAATTGCAAAACTGTATCTCAGAAAATGTTGACACAACTCCATACACGCAAGAAGCGTTTACAGCAGTAGAATTTGTGCCAACTATTGGCGATTTGCCAAACACGTATCAAGACATTTCGGTAGCAACTACCGATTTGGAAGTGGAACGTACAGACTATTGCAGTGAAAATTGTGACACAACCTCACTTCCGCCTAGCGAATACACGTCTATTCAATCGCCAAACTTCTACTTGCAAGCTGCAGGCTCAACAGGAAACGATGGCAGTACACAAGGAATTCATACGCGCTGGGTTTTCTCGGGTGCTTTAGGGGAGAAGCACTTGCCAAAAGGAAACTACGCGGGTAACACTAACAATTTCAACAAACCAGATGACTTTGTTCGTGTGTACCGAACGCCGTATGCCAAAGTAGCAAAAACCATCAGTTTTGCACAAGCACCAAATCTTGTAGACGATGAAAATGCTTTTTGGATGTATCGAATTGACGGAAAAGATTTCCATGTATATTTTAGAAATCAAGCACAATACGCGCAAGTTCGTACAACAATTGATCCAGCCACCAATCCGCAAGGATTTGTACAAAACTACGGTGGTGAATTGATTGAAATAGAAAGTAAACGACACTTGTTCTTTGCGGTAGAAGCAACGGTAAGTTCGTCCGCTTCCAACAGTACGTTGCAAACGGAAACCTTGTCTGTGTCAACAAACACGCTCATTGCACTCAAAAAAGTAACCAATAGAAAAACATTTACGAGTACAGGCTTGCAAAATGTTCGTTTGCTTTGTGAAAATGGTCGCTCGTTTAGAAGTGTTGGTAACAATACCTATCTAACGGAAGTTCGTGTAGAATTATACGGCGACTTTATTGAAGCAACCAACGAAAATCAGGCTTGGACGCCAATGGGAAGCTATGCGCTAACCTTAGACGACAATGTTGCACTACAACAATTAGAACCATCTGCAGGTTTGGTTGATGGAAACTGGCCACGATTCAACGACGATGCTACTGTAAATATTGACAACTACATCAACAAATGGAATGTAGTGGAAGCAGATATTTATGATAGAAATCTAAAAGAAGTGGTCGAAAAATACATCACACTTAGTGATGATATGAACAATCCAAAAGCCGTTGAGGAAATTCCTGTCGATGAAAATATTGTGGTAGAAGATGAAGACGATGTAATGGAAATTTCCAATCTCGACATGCTAAATATCGCTTCGTACGATTATCACATGGCACGTATGTTAGGATTAGGATTCTTAGACATTGCTCCACAAGTACAACAAGGAGAATTCGTGTACATTGCTGAATATGTTACTTTTGGCGACTTGGAAGATGGACAGGGCGCACGCGAAGTACAGCATTTAAGCATGAGTTTGCCAACCGCAACTTCCGACGAACGTTTGCCATTGCCAATAGCTTTAGATGAAGTTATTCCAGGAGCCTATTTTGGAACGGAAACTACAGAACCTTCAAGCATTACAGACGATGATGGATACACGCACGATGGTAGAAAACGCTACGTAACATTGTACGCTGAGCAAATTCCAGACGATGTGTACAATCCAGCGTTTTATGTGGACAGTTCAGAATTTGAAGCAAAGGAATACACCATTCCAGTGTACGCAGGATTGGAGTATAGAAAACAACGCAACGGACAGCCAGATCCTGGTGTTTGGGAGAAACCAGAAATTTCGCATGACAAGCGTTATTTACACACCGATACTACGGTTTCCAATGCTTCCGAACGCTATGAAGCTTTTCCAATTGCCTTGCCAGAAGTTGGGCAACCAATATTTGTACACAAGCAAATCATCAGCGGAACGCATTACTATGGTTCGTACGGAATCAACTGGTTTTCAAGAGCGACTTCGAGTCCTACGGAAGTATCAATCGTAACGGCGTTACAACCAAAAAATCCGTTGTTGCCGCCGTCCAACATTCAACCGCATCTCATTCAAAAAGAGCAGCCGTTATTGTTGACATCTGCGGAAGAGCAAGCACGATATGACGCTATTACGGGCGATAAAACCTTGGCAAGAATTTCATTCGATTACCATTCCTATCAAGAACTTATTGACTACACGGTAGAAGCCGATGCAGCAATTACAGATACCGAATTGGTAACCGATACAACTTCCATTTTTGATGATAACGATGAAATTTTCGCGGAAGATGTAGATATCTTTTTCAGAAATGAAATGCCAAACAACGTCTCAGGGCAAGTTATCAGCGTGGTAGACGATCCTACAAACAATTTAGTTTCTATCGTTACGGTTGACGAATACTATTTATCAAGTGTTGACCAAACGTTGACACCAACCATTCTTAATGGTTTGGAAAGTAATTATGTAGGAGGTGTTTTCATCATTGGAGAGCAACAACACATCATTCACGAAGTAATTCAAACCAGCGGATTTCCACAATTTAAAGTATACAAAAAGGAAATTAGTGATGCGTTGGTAGATGATATTCCAGCGCCAGACGCAGAAGAATTACAAGCGATTGAAATTACGAATGATGGTATTTTTATGGCGATTGAAAACATGCAAACACCAGCGAGTTGGGGAACTCCAAATCCGCAACCATTACATGTAAAAGTAGATACTTTTGACCAAATTCATCGTGAAGTTGTCATGGTAGAAGGTGACAATGGCGAACTAGAACGTCACTTAGAAAAAACGCGTGGAATATGGTCTGATGCTGTAAACAATCACACAACCATTACCGAAGTGGATGAAGTAATTGATTTGGACGTGAATGGCAATCCAATCATGGGACACAAAGGAATGTATCGCATTACATTTCACGGTATCGTGCTTAATCAACATGTAGATTACAGTGAAACGAGTGATTCTGTAGAATGGTATCGCGGAATTGTTCGTGTACACACTACAAGCAATCCAAACGGAAAGCGTAAAGTGTTGAAAGTAGCTAAAATTAACAACATTAAGTATGTAGGTGATACTACGCAAAGTGATGTAGAAGTGTTAGCGTTTGATCCTTTATTTTCGTCAGATGCTGGGTACGATTCAATTCAAATTGGGACAAATGTTTCGGTGAATTTCTATCCTGGATACAAAGTGTACTTGTATGAAAATCAAACCTATGGATTGACGGAAGCCAATCTGTTACCAGGCGAAGATGAAGAAGTACGCAACTCTATCGTAGGATTGCGAAGTCATGATACAGACAATCCATTTTACTCAAGCATCAGTATTCCGAAAATCATGTTTGCGCAAAAAATTGTAGAAGCGCAACAACCGGAACAGCCTGATGGAGCAAAATACGCTACACGCCCAGATTTCTTTGGACGTTCCACGTACACCATTACTACGGAATACACGCACAAACCACACGGTGTGTTGTTTTACAGAGCCAATGATGAAGCGTTGTTGAATGCGCTGTATGAAAAAGCAACGGTGCGTCAAATTCGAGAAGAACTCAAAGCCTTAGGTGGAAATAATGAGGAATATTTTACCAATCGCTGGGAAAACTTCTTGGACTTTGCAACGCTTGCATCGGAAGGAGATTACCGCGTATATCCGCCAGTAGGTGTATCTACAGAGAATTACAAATTTCCAAATCCTGACAAAGTTGCTTTGTTTGAGTGGGCAAATGACATCATTGCTCGAATTAATGGTAATACTGCATTTCCACCAGCCCAAACAGTGACGCCGTTTGTAGCCGATCCGAATGCTGTAAATACAGATGTTGGAAACATCGCGGTTGGTGATCCACGATTGCTCGGTTTTGTAAAAGGAGTGTTGTTTAATGCGTTTGTACCATTGACCGAAGTGCCAGTAGTATATGCGTATATCAACGGACCAAGTTACACGCCAGTCAACAAAAAACAAGTGTTACGAGATGAAAACGGTAGTGTATTATTACCATCAGATCCTGCATTTGAAATGGCACCAATGATGAAAACCACAAGTACAAGTCCGCACACGACACAATTTACAGACTTTACCTTGGATGGTACATCAAACAATATTTACTTCTATGCCGCAAGAGAATTGAGTTCGCAAATGAAATTGGGAGAATTCAGTCGCGCGTTAGGACCTATCAAATTGGTTACCTCAAATGCTCCAGAAGCACCAGAAGTAAAACGAATTATGCCAGTGTTGGAAAATGCAGTTTTAGGAACACCACCGCGAATTCAACTAGAAATCAATTCGTATCCTGAAATTCAAGACATCAAAAAAGTGAATATTTACCGCGCATTTAACAAGTTGGATGCACAATCTATTCGCACGATGACTTTGGTGGATTCGGTTGATGTAGATGCAGCAGGATTGGCAGGCAATGCATTGTGGACTGTGTATGACGATTTTACAGACTTAGCTGAAGTTCCATACGGAGATGGATTGTTCTATCGCTTAACAGTGTCGCGACAAATAGAATACGCGGAAGCTGATTATGGAAGTGGTTCACCGCAAATTGTTACTGATTATGCGCCATCGCAAGCTTCTAAAATAGTCGCTTCTATGATGGTGGAAGTGGCAAATCCGCCAGCACCAACGTTGCAATATATTGCGGAACCCATTGAACCGAATGGTGACGTGAATCAGATTGCGTTGCAGTGGGATAAAACATGTTACAAAGGAACCTACTTTGTGTTTAAAATGAATGCGCAAGGAAACTGGGTGAAAATTCATGAAGTTACCACAAACGAGACAACTATTTTTGTATTGCTAGAAGATACGGCACTGCAAAATCACAGTTTGGCTACGCAGGATGCTGACGGAAATACCATTTATCATCACTTTAAAGTGGTAGCACAAAACACGTCAGGCATGCAAAGTACGGAAGAAAACATATTAACGATACCAAATGAAGACAACTGGGTTGACATTGGCGGTATTGGCGATATGATTGTCGGAACCACATTCACAATTAGATAAACATTTAGAACTCGCTTGAACCTTCTCACGAAAGTGAAAAGCGTTCAGGCGACTTCTTCAACTTAATACACAAAAAAAATTAGATCATGGCAGAAAAAAATAGAACAGAGCTAAAAGCATATTTTGAAACAGGAGATCGCCCAACACAAGACGAATTTGTTGATTTGATTGACAGTTCCGTCAATAAAGGGCAAGACAAAGCTACGTTAAGTGAAGCTTTAACCACCAATAACACCAAGTACATTACACCACAAGCAGCAAATCACGTGGTAAATACTGTAGTGCCTTCTGCGACGACGTCGACGAAAGGTAAGGTAGAATTGGCAACATTGACTGAAGTTGCCTCAGGAACAGATACCACAAGAGCCGTAACGCCGCAAGGAGCCAAACATGCTGCGGAAGTACATGCGCCTGTTACCAGTGTTAATGGACAAACAGGAGCCGTAACGATTGTGACTTCAGGAAGTGATTCTGGATGGCAAACACCTTTGTTATTGAACGGAATTCAGAATTATCCAGGCAGTGCATATCAAGCTGCTAGATATCGCAAAAAGAATGATGTGGTCTTTATAGAAGGTTTAGTTAGTAGTGGAACACCAACGCTAGGATACACAGATATTTTTGTATTGCCTTCAGGCTATCGCCCAAGCAAAAGACTTATTTTAAATACATTAATTTCAGGAAACGTAGCAACACGTATTGATATTATGACAACAGGCGAAGTAAGATGTTACGATTACAATACTAGTTGGACAAGTATCTCAGGCATTTCTTTTGTGATTTAAAGCGCTTTATGTCTTTTTGATAGTATGTATTCATGCATTACTATTTCACAACAAGACAAAACACAAAAAAAAGAAGCTATCTAACAGTGTAGATAGCTTCTTTTAATTTTCGGTTAAGAAAATTGAAAAGAAATGGAGAAGTTATGGCTTCAATCTGTAATAAAATTGAATACTACCTGTGTTGTATAATGTTCCGCTTCCAGTAGCAGCATCACAATACTGTACTACAGATTCTCCTAAGATATCATCTTTGTTTGTCAGTGGAATGTCTAATGAAGAGTTAATGTCTACAGGTCCTAATTTAAACTTCACTGTTAAGTTGAAAGTTCCCCATTGTCCTGGATCTTCTTCGTACCAGAAAACTTTGATTTGCTCTCCGTGCGTACAGTAATCCCAGTTAAAAGTCTCCCAATTAGCAGTTACCCACTTTGTAGATTGACACGTTCCCCAGAAGTTTGCATCACGCAAGCTATTCTTAGTAAACGATCCTGCTTTCTTAATATCTGTTGAAATTACATTGTTAGTTACCGGGTCTAAGTAACTATATACTACTACCGCACGCATTTCTCTTTTTCCTTCAAATAATTCTGATGTTGAGCTGTATGCTGCACAGTTGTTAAATTTGAATCTGTAGATTTCATCTTTTTTGTCAAATGTAGTTCTGTCACAGTTTGGTGCTGTACACTGGTCTTCTGGACATCCGTTGTTTGATGCTGGACCTGCTTCGTTTGGACAATCATCTTCTGCATCTGGAACTCCGTCGCCGTCGGCATCTGGCTCACCACAATCACCTAAACAAATACATCTGTAAATTTCGTATAGTTTGGTTACTTGTACAATTAAATACTGGTCTCCATCAATAATTGCTGTAATGAACAATTGAATAATGTGTTGCAAAAATGAATTACAAAGAGCCGTAACACTTAAAAATTTAGTGATATGTCTTCCATCTGTAGAATTAAAAGTATTTACATTGAATATCTCAAGTCGCTCATTTTCTTTTACACCCATCAATACAGTGTCTGGTGTATATTCAGTCACTACATATTCTGAACCATCTTCCTTAAATGCAGTGTATCCTGTAGTTTGCATGTCATCAATTTCAGCAGACTGCACACCAACGCTTACTGGCATATCGTATATTTCAGGACGTTCAAAATAACGCGCATCTAAAAAGATAGTTAGTTTTGGATCGGCTTTTAGAACTTCATTCGAAAAGAAGTCTGGAGTAACTTCTTGTGCATGTTGTAATGTACGTGAAGTATCATTTAAAAGTTGATGAAATGGCACACCAGCTACATTTCTATCTTTTACCATAAGATATAATACTTCATAGTCACCATTATATTCTGAAGCTGCTTCGTTGTAAATAAAGTTTTTAATTTCACGGTTATTTTGTATTGCTTTGGCAAGTGTTTTTGCGAAAATAGTTCTTGCCTGTGTTTTGGAATAGGTTGATCCTAAGTCCGAATACACTAATTCTCCACTTGGAGTAGTTCTTGCTTTTTGTGTGATGATTTCATCAGACGTTGAGTCGACAACTGGATCTTCACTACACGCTATAAAGGAAATAGCCATGAAAAAGAATATTCCCCATTTATAAATTTTAGATTTCATAATTAAAATAGTTATTTGATATACTTACTCTTTTATAGGCTTTTCAGCTTCCACCTTTTCATGATTGTTGCAACCGAATCACAGTACGAAGTAAAGGCGTAATTTTCTATTTTTAAAGGAGTTATGAGTGATGTTTATAAATTTCATGCAACGGATTTATAAATATCATGTAGTATGATTTTCCTCAAAAAGCTTGCAGATAGTGGCGTTCCGTTACTTTGATATTCAACAGCGTTTTTGTCAGATGATTTCGCGCTTGTAAAAGTTGATTTTTGTGAATTTATTTAAAAATTAGCCTCAATAATAGCAAGTTGAGCATTGTTGAGAGTCAATTCAAACCATAAAAAAAAGCTGTCTAGAATCATTTTCCAGACAGCTTTCACTATATGCTATTTTGTGTGAATTATTCCTTTTTTGTCGTAACTAGGATGACACCGTTTTTTCCTTCATCACCGTATTTTTTAGTGGCAGATTCCCCTTTTAATACTTCTACAGTTTTGATGTTATCGGCATCTAAATCTTTAAACTTTTCGTACGATACTTTTTTTCCGTCAACAAAAACCAGCGGTTTCTCTTTGCCGTTAGACGTATTGAAAACGATTTTGTTTTCTTTCTTTTTAATGATTTTAAACTTTTTGTCTTCAACTTCTTTTTCATCAGTATCTGTCGAAATCGAGTATGAATACACATTCCCAGTATTTCCTTCGTTTTTAATTTCAATTTCTTCCTCAATAATCGTATCAGAATCTAATCGTTTACCATTGATGATGATGATTTCTTTCTCACCATTCTTTTTGATATCAATGGTTTCGGCTGGACTCAATTTTTTGCCGTTGATGATAATCACTTCTTCACCATCTTCTTTTTTGATGTCAACAGTTTGAATATTTTCTTTCTGAATCCATGTTTTTTTAGTGGTTTTACCATTATCATCTGTTCTGATAACGATTTTCTTCTTTTTTCCGTCGGTATCATCATCAGAAGAAAAAGTGTACGCGTACGCGCCTGTAACTGCTTTAGGTTTTGACATTACAAACAATTCATCACCGCGTTTTCCAACTTGAATATCCGAAATCGCTTCCTCATCAATAGAAGCAAATTTACCACTCGCTTCTTGCGAATTTTTAATGGATAATTTGATGGAAATGCTGCTAATTTCTTTTTTACCATTGAATTTTACATCGCTGTACTCAAATGTAATTTTTTGTGACTTGAATAGCTTTTTGTACGCTTTCAATTCTTCCATTGACGTGTTTTTGGTAATTACGACCACTAAATCACCTGCTGTAGTTTCAATAATTGGATTGTCGTACGTATTGGTCACTTCTTTGGCAATCACTTCCGTATTAAATAGAAAAACAAAGGCAATTAGTAGTGGAAAAATCAAAAGCTGTTTCCATCTTTTGGTGTGGGTAGATTGTGTTTTTTGTAACATAACGATTCGTTTTTTGATTAATGAATTATAAAAATTGTTGGTGAGCGCTGGAGAATAAGTGTTTCCAGACACTTTTAATAAGGTTAATTGATACGCTTTTTTAGAAGGCGTTTGTTTGATAGCCGCACTGTCTGCCAAAAACTCTAAATTTTGTAACATGAATTTTGTATGCAACCAAGCAAACGGATTGAACCAAAAGAAAATACAATACAATTTGGATACAAATACATCCATAGAATGCAATTGACGACTGTGCGCTTGCTCGTGTTTTAAAATGGCTTCCAACTCTGACGCCGAGTACAACGCAGGATTGTACACGATGTAATTAAAAAATGAAAAAGGCGAAAAATTGGCATTGGTTTCTATATATATAAATTGTCCGTCTCTTTTAGTAACATCTGACTTCCAAAGCAACCGGAACAAGGAAAATAATTCTATCAAAAACTTTCCAAAAAATACAAGCACGCCCGCTAAATAGGTATATGCCAACACGCTCATCCATGAAAAATGAGAAGTTTCAGCAGGAATATTTGATGCTTGAACCACAAAATTTCCAGATACTTGCTGTGTAATTACTGGAATTTCAATATATCGGGTAATCACTAAAAAGGGGAGAAGTAGCGAAATCAACATCCCGAAAAGGAGAAAAAATCGGTTCTCCTGAAAAAAAGTTTCGCGACGAAGTATGACAAAATACAATCCCAAAAACAATACTAAAACGCCAGCACTTTTTGTAAAATATAGCAATAAATCTTCCATTACTGTTCGTTTTCTATCAGGTTAATAATCTCTTTCAAATCTTCTACGCTAATCTTTTCTTCTTTGGCAAAAAAGGAAACCACGTTTTTGTACGAATCATTAAAATAATCCTGAATGGCAGACGCCATAAACTTTTTACGATAGGCTTCTTTGGTCACAATTGGAAAATATTGATGTGTATTTCCATATGCTTGATGCCCCACATAGCCTTTTTCTTCCAAATTGCGAACAATAGTTGATAACGTATTGTAATGTGGCTTTTTCGTTTGAATTTCTGCCATCACATCTTTGACAAAAGCCTTTTCCAGCTTCCAAATGATGTGCATGATTTCTTCTTCCTTATTGGTTAATTTTTGCATGATTCAATTCTAATTAATTGCAATTTTATTTTTAATACATCACAAATATAAACTAAAAAAACAGTTGTGCAACTATAAAAATAGTTAAACAACGAATTTTATAGTTTATTTAACATGTAAAAGGAAATAGTATCTTCGCAAAAAAAACTTTTAATGGAAAACATACTGTATGTACTTGGCGGATTAGTACTGTTGGTTTTAGGAGGTGAATTTTTAGTACGAGCTTCTGTCGGATTGTCGTTTAAACTCAATATTTCCAAAATGGTTATTGGTCTTACCGTAGTCTCTTTTGCAACGTCTGCGCCTGAGTTATTGGTAAGTGTAAATGCCGCCATCAACAATTCGCCCGCCATTGCCATCAACAATGTCATTGGTTCTAACATTGCAAACATTGGGTTGGTATTAGGAATTACGGCGATTATTGGTCCGTTAGCCGTTAACAATACCTTTTACAAGCTCACGTGGCCATCGCTCATGTTTTTTTCATTACTGATATATCTTTTTCTGTGGACAGATATGACCTTGGCTCGCTGGGAAGGAATTTTATTAATCTTAGGATTGATTGTGTTTTTAATCATATTAATTCGCTCAGCGCGAAAAAATAAAGACGAAATTGACATTGAAGACGTAGACGCCATTGCAGGAACCATTTCGTATGCAAAAATCTTTTTGTGGTTAGTTTTAGGTGGCGCCGCGTTGTACTTTGGTTCCGAATTTTTAGTAGATGGCGCTAAAGAAATTGCAAGAAGTTTGGATGTTAGCGAAGGTGTCATTTCCATCACCATGATTGCTATAGGAACGAGCGTACCCGAATTGGCAGCTTCTGTAATTGCCGCTGCTAAAAAAGAAAAAGCAATCTCACTAGGAAACTTAATTGGCTCTAACATATTCAACATTGCTTCCGTATTGGGACTAACGTCTATCATTACCGAAATTCCTGTGATAGAACCGCAAATATTGTCAAGAGACATCTTTTGGATGCTCGGTTTTGCGTTTATTCTCTATCCATTTGCGTACGTGCCTAAAAAGTTTGGAATCGATCGGTATGAAGGTATTTTATTGTTTTTAGCTTATGCTTTCTTTATTTATACGGTTTTTTAGATAAAAATCATCAATTTATTATATATGAGATATTTTATTCTAATTGTTTTACTCGCATGTTTTTCAAAATCAACTGCACAAGTTCAAAGATTTTATTTTGTGGATGACGTAGAAAGCATTGCCTACATTACTATGAATATTTGTGTAGATACAGATGCAAAAGTTAGCAATATTAAATTGGTAGAAGACAAAACAACCTATGCAAACGATACTTTTATTGAATACATCCGTACAAAATTACAAACGGTTCAATTTAAAGAAAATAGTGATTTAAAAAATACTTGTTTTGATGTTTCTGTAAGATTTATAAATAGAAAATATAAAGAAAAAAAGCTGAAAGAAGATGATTGCAGTGCTTGTGAAAAATTTAAAGAAGGCGAATTTCGATATGGTGCTGAAGAGTTCAAAGACATAAAAGTAGTTCGCAAGCGTAACATTCAAAAAGAAATTAGAAAAGATAATGTATCTGTTTTCAAAATCACTTGGGTAAGCAATTGTAGTTATATTTTAACGTATAAAAAAACGTCACACCCAAAAAGGAAACATTTAGTAGATGATGAAATCTATGTAGAAATCATTGATGTATTGAACGATGACAGTTACGTATGTAAAATAACAGCGTCTTTCACAAGTGGAATAGATTATGGCATCTTCAAAAAGATAAAAGAATAAGTCGTACATCTTCTTTTCAGTAAAAAAATCACTGTGATTTTTTAAAACTTAACATGTATTGAAACGATACAGAAAACTGTTTCATAAAAAATGGCTTGCAAATTTTTACAAGCCATTTTCAATAATTTGATTATGAACGTATCTGCTTAAAATCCTGCAGATTTTACAGTTTTAATAATTCTTCCTGCAATCTTATACGGATCACCGTTAGAAGCTGGTCTTCTATCTTCCAACCAACCTTTCCAACCTTTCTCTACCGTAATAATTGGAATACGGATAGAAGCACCACGGTCAGAAATACCATAGCTAAAGTCATCAATAGAAGCTGTTTCGTGGTCACCTGTCAAACGTTGATCGTTAAACTCACCATACACTGCAATGTGTTCTTTTACTACAGGTCTGAATGCTTCACAAATTTGCTCATATACTTCTCGACTTCCACAGGTTCTCAACGTTGTATTAGAGAAGTTTGCGTGCATACCAGAACCGTTCCAGTCCATATCTTTACCTAATGGTTTTGGGTGATACTCAATATAGTATCCGTATTTCTCTGTCAAACGATCTAATAAATAACGCGCTACCCAAATTTCATCACCAGCTTTCTTTGCACCTTTGGCAAACAATTGAAATTCCCACTGTCCAGAAGCTACCTCTTGGTTAATTCCTTCAAAGTTCAATCCTGCATCAATACATAAATTTGCGTGCTCTTCTACGAAATCTCTTCCGTGCGTATTTTTTCCTCCAACAGAACAATAGTACAATCCTTGTGGTGCAGGATATCCACCAATTGGGAATCCTAACGGCAATTGTGTCTTTTTGTCCATGATGAAATATTCTTGCTCAAATCCAAACCAGTAATCGTTGTCTTCGTCTTCAATCGTAGCTCTTCCGTTTGAAACGTGTGGCGTTCCATCTGCATTTAAAACCTCTGTCATTACCAAATATCCATCTCTACGTGCAGGATCAGGATAAATAGCAACAGGCTTCAACAAACAATCAGACGATCCACCTTCGGCTTGCTTTGTAGACGATCCGTCAAAAGACCAGATTGGACAATCTTCTAATTTTCCACTAAAATTCTCCTCAACTTTAGTTTTACTTCTCATATTTTGCGTTGGAAAATATCCGTCCAACCAAATGTATTCTAATTTAGATTTGCTCATAATATTGAAATTCACATTAATAAATTCGCAGGCAAATATAATTTAATTTTGAAAAATACCTTATTGAAATATAGGTTAAGTTTGTGTAAATTATTAAATATTTATTAACAACCCCCATTTTTTTAGGGGTGTAATTGTTTATATCTTAAAATTCACATTCGAAATTAATATATTTGCAAAAAAAGAACATACTATGTCTACACTCAGATTTAATGCTTTAAAAGAAACTTTACACCGAACGCCTGTTGAAATACCGCAAAAAGGACGTCGCTCCGAAATATTCGGTGATAATGTATTTAATGAACACGCAATGCTGCAGCATTTAACCAAAGATGCGTACAAAAGCGTGATGAATGCGATTGAATTTGGAACAAAAATCGAGCGAAAAATTGCAGACCATATTTCTACAGGAATGAAAGAATGGGCAATTAGCAAAGGTGCCACGCATTACACACACTGGTTTCAACCGTTAACAGGTGCAACCGCCGAAAAACACGATGCGTTTTTTGAAACCATCGGAAACGGTCGCGCTATGGAAAAATTTGATGGTGGACAATTGGTACAGCAAGAACCAGACGCGTCAAGCTTTCCAAATGGAGGCATCAGAAATACGTTTGAAGCGCGTGGATATACTGCGTGGGATCCAACGTCACCAGCATTTATATACGGAACAACACTATGTATTCCGACGATTTTTGTGGCGTACACAGGTGAAGCGTTGGACAATAAAGCGCCGTTATTACGCGCATTACAAGCGGTAGACCAAGCTGCGACGGCGGTGTGTAAATACTTTGATAAAAATGTTTCTAAAGTCAATGCCTCATTAGGTTGGGAACAAGAATATTTCTTAATTGATGCGGCGTTGGCTGCTGCCAGACCAGATATTACCCTTACGGGAAGAACCTTATTAGGACATTCTCCCGCAAAGGGACAACAACTAGACGATCACTATTTTGGCTCAATTCCAAACAGAGTAATGAACTTTATGCGCGATTTGGAAAACGAATGCATGCTGTTGGGAATTCCAGTAAAAACGCGTCATAACGAAGTAGCTCCAAATCAATTTGAGTTGGCACCAATTTTTGAAGAAGCCAACTTGGCAGTAGATCACAATTCCTTATTGATGGACGTGATGGAAAAAGTATCGCAACGTCATAAATTTAAAGTGTTGTTTCACGAAAAACCGTTTGCAGGCATTAACGGTTCTGGGAAACACAATAACTGGTCGTTGGCAACCAATACAGGTGTGAATTTGTTAAGTCCAGGAAAAACCCCGATGAAAAATTTACAATTCTTAACCTTTTTTGTTAATACGATAAAAGCGGTTCACGACAATGAAGAATTGATTAGAGCTTCCATTGCCAGCGCGAGCAACGATCATCGTTTGGGAGCCAATGAAGCACCGCCAGCCATTATTTCAGTATTTATCGGTTCGCAATTATCTGCGGTGTTGGATGAATTGGAAAACGTGACCAAAGGAAAACTATCTCCACAAGAAAAAACAGACTTGAAACTCAATATTGTTGGTAAAATTCCAGAAATTCTTTTAGACAATACGGACAGAAACCGAACATCACCATTTGCCTTTACAGGAAATAAATTTGAATTGCGTGCCGTAGGTTCGTGGTCCAACTGTGCAGGTCCAATGACGGTTTTAAACACGATTATCGCGAAGCAATTAAAAGATTTTAAAGCAGAAGTGGATGCGTTGGTTGATGGCAAAGGATTGAAAAAAGACGAAGCCATTTTCAATATTTTACGTGAATATATCAAAGCGTCTAAAAAAATACGTTTTGAAGGAAACGGCTATGGAGAAGCTTGGGAAAAAGAAGCTGCCAAACGCGGATTGAGCAACAACAAAACCACACCTGAAGCTTTAAAAGCACAAATTTCAAAGCAAGCGTTGTCACTTTACGAAGAAATGAACGTGATGAGCAAAGTAGAGGTAGAAGCGCGCCATGAAATTGAATTGGAAGAATATATATTACGCATTCAAATTGAAAGTCGCGTGTTGGGCGATATTGCTCGAAATCACGTCATTCCAACAGCGATTGGATACCAAAACACCTTGATTGAAAACGTAAGCGGACTCAAAGAAATTTTCGGAAAAGAATTTAAAGCACTTGCAGCTGAACAAATTGATTTGATTGAACGCATTTCAAAACACATTGCAGGCATCAATTCAAAAGTCAACGAAATGATTGAAGAACGCAAAAAAGCAAACAAACTCAGCGGACAAAAAGCTGCAGAAGCCTATTGCAACATGGTAAAACCATACTTTGAAGAAATTCGCTATCACTGTGATAAATTGGAATTGCTAGTCGATGATAATTTGTGGCCATTGGTAAAATATAGAGAGTTGTTGTTTACGAGATAGATTGTTAGATGCGGCTTCGCCTTTTAGAATTTTAGACGCGCTGTCGCTTTTGGTATTGGCTTCACCTTTTGGTCACGCTTTGCTTTGGTATCGCTTCGCTCTTGGTCGGTGAGTTTTGATAGTAATTTATACATTTTCAACAATACTTCTCTGCGAGGAGTTTGCGACGCGGCAGTCTGTTACTGAGTTTACTTAGAATTTTCTTTGAAACAGATTGTCGCGAATTTTAAAATGTAAAACTCAAAATGAAAAAGTACTTTTAATCAATAACCAAGTTAGAAAGTGAAAAGTGAAGAGAAATGACAAATTGACAAAAAACAAATAAAAAAAAATGACCATCAAAAGAACCAACTCTAACAACCAAGACTTTGTCAATTTAGTCAAGGAATTGGACGCGTTTTTAAGTGTTAAAAATGGTGACAGTGACGCTTTTTACAGTCAGTTCAATGGTTTGGAAGCTTTACAACATGTCGTGGTTTTATATGTTGATGAAATTCCGGTAGGTTGTGGTGCAATTAAGCAATACAATGAACATACGGTTGAGGTAAAGCGGATGTATGTACGTCAACAATTGCAAGGAAAAAACTTAGGTGAAAAGATTTTAACCGAACTCGAAATGTGGGCAAATGAACTTGGAAACACACGTTGCATTCTCGAAACAGGAACCATGTTGCCAGAAGCGATTCGTTTTTATGAAAAGCATAACTATCAACGCATTCCAAATTATGATCAATACATTGGTGCGCCTGAAAGTGTGTGTTTTGAGAAGTTATTGTAATAACTATTCTTGCTTTTTTTCCTTCGGATTATAAATAACAATCACTTGAATAATAATAGCCAACACAACCAATATATAAATCTCCATTTGGGTAAATAATTCTACCGATTCAATGGCTTGTTTGCTAATAGACATTTGTCGACTTCCTTCAGAAATTTGTATTTGCGCCAAATCATCTAAATTATTCTCAAGAGCGGAAATTTGACCTGAAGCTTTCAGTTTATTTTGAGAATTAAAATCAATTCCGTTAGCTTCTATAGTAGTTAAAGAACTAAAATTCTTTTTAAAATTTTTAAAAACATTTTCTTCTACATCTGTCAACTTCGTTTTTTCAAATCGATCCACCAAGCTTTCAATTTGTTGATTTACGGCTTTATTTTTTTGACTAAAAAACAACGAATCATTTGTGGCAAGCGCAATTTCTTTTTTATGAATGGCTTTTGAGATTTTAAAAATAAGGTCTTTTGCTATCAATCGATCTTCATAAATAGTTACTACAGAATCTTTTACGCGAACAAAATTATTCTTGTCAATCAAATTCGTAGCAATGATTAAAACAAACACCATTAAAATTCCGAGAATCCATTTTACCTTATCCAATAACGCCATAAAATATAAAGTTTAGTTGTACAAAAAATATCTTCTCAAAATAGACAAAAAAAGCATCTCAGACAAGAGGAAACTTAAAACTTTACACTCGAATTACAAATGAAAATCTTCCTCTAGAAAGAGATCTTCACAATTTTTATGAAGTGATACATTTATGGTTTTCGCTGAAAAAAGTATCTTTGCAACACAACAACACTACTATGAGTCAAGAAGTATCAAAACGCTATGCAATGCGTGGCGTTTCGGCATCGAAAGAAGATGTACACAATGCAATAAAAAACATTGATAAAGGATTGTTCCCAAAAGCATTCTGCAAAATTGTTCCCGATTATTTAACGAATGATGATGATTACTGTTTAATAATGCACGCGGATGGCGCAGGTACAAAATCGTCGCTCGCATACATGTATTGGAAAGAAACTGGCGATATTTCTGTGTGGAAAGGCATTGCGCAAGATGCACTAATCATGAATATTGACGATTTGTTGTGCGTGGGCGCGACAGATAATATCATGTTATCATCCACCATTGGAAGAAATAAAAACAACATTCCCGGCGAAGTCATTTCCGCGATTATCAACGGAAGTGAAGAATTGATTCAAGAGTTGAAAGAATTTGGTGTTACGATTCATTCCACAGGTGGCGAAACAGCAGATGTGGGCGATTTGGTACGCACGATTATTGTCGATTCAACGGTAACGGCTCGCATGAAGCGAAAAGATGTCATTGACAATGCCAATATCAAAGCTGGCGATGTCATTGTCGGATTGGCTTCTTTTGGACAAGCAACCTACGAAAAAGAATACAACGGCGGGATGGGAAGCAACGGATTAACATCTGCACGCCACGATGTATTTCACAACTATTTAGCAGCAAAATACCCTGAAAGTTTTGACAATGCGGTGCCAAGCGATTTGGTCTATTCTGGAAACACAAAATTAACAGACGCTGTCGAAAACGCACCAATCGATGCTGGAAAACTAGTATTGTCACCAACGCGAACGTACGCGCCAATCATTAAAAGTATTTTAAGCAAATATACTTCTAACGACATTCACGGAATGGTACATTGCAGCGGCGGCGCGCAAACCAAAATATTGCATTTTGTGGAAGACCTGCATATCATTAAAGATACGATGTTTGACATTCCGCCATTATTCAAGTTGATTCAGGAGCAATCCAATACGGATTGGAAAGAAATGTACCAAGTGTTTAATTGTGGTCACAGAATGGAATTGTATGTTGCTCCAGAAATTGCCGAAGATATTATTGCGATTTCAAAATCGTACAATGTAGACGCGCAAATTGTTGGTCGCGTGGAAGCTTCTGAACAAAAAAAACTAACCATTTCAAGTTCGTACGGAACGTTTGAATATCAGTAACATTTATTTCACATAAAAACTAAAAAAATCATGACATTACCTAAAAAAAAGTTTCTTATCATTACTTTCTTAATATCATTTGCATTGGCATTTATCGTGGCATATTCACTCATGGGCGAACCAGATATTACGGATGTTGAAGCGACCTATTCAGGAAGTACAGAACAATTTTTAAGTACCATCAAGACAAATCCAGAAGACTGGACAAAAAACCAAAAAGTAGTCACGCTTACAGGAATCATCACTTCGAAAGATAAAAAAGGCGTTTTGCTTGACGATAGCGTGTATTTCCGATTTGCAGAAGGGACATCGACAGACG
Source organism: Kordia periserrulae (assembly GCF_003054265.1). Lineage (GTDB taxonomy): Bacteria > Bacteroidota > Bacteroidia > Flavobacteriales > Flavobacteriaceae > Kordia > Kordia periserrulae. Next base: position 88,711 of record NZ_QBKT01000009.1, read on the forward strand.
AGTTCAAAAAAGGCGAAAAGGTAAAAGTAAAAGGAAGCGTGATGAGTTATGATGCTATTTTGGAGGAATTAAAACTTCAAAATGCCGTGTTGGTGAAGAAATAACTTTTGATTTACGATTTTTGATTTTTTGAGGCGGTAGTTTTTTCGATTTCTATCGAAATATATTTTCAATTGTAAATAAAAACCCATTGGTACATTTTCAAATTATCAAATTTGCCTATTAAAAAGGCGTCAGTTCAAGTAAAATTCTGAAAAGAATTTTGTGTCGAGAACTACTTCGAAATCCACACGTTTATTACGAGTAAAAACATTCAAAAAAAAATAGCTAATCTTCTAAAAATTAATAAGAAACGAAAAGCGAACCTAAGTTCAGTCATGGTCGGAAGATTTTTTCTTCCAACCATGACTGACTAAAGTTTACTTAAAATTTAACATTGATATCTAGTATCCACATCACAATATGAACATACTCCATTAGCATATGTTTCTCCAGAATGAGTTGTAAAAGTATCGCAACCATCCAATGTCTTTGGCGCAATATCACAAGCCTCACAATTAGAATATTCACGGCTAACTGGTGTTTCCCCTCCATAAATTTGAAATTTTGAAACAAGCCTTTTGTTAAGCTTTAACGATTTTAAATTCTTTTTTTTCATAATAAATGATTTTAAAGATTAAACATGTGAGCAAGTAACAATAAAAAGTAAGTACGAAAAAGGAATGTATTTGATGCTTTATAAAGTATCAAACTAATAAAACAGTAGAATCAAAGAACATTATATTTGCAGTGATTACATAACAAAAGCAAAAGAATTACTAAATGATTTTAGTAGTTTAAGCTGTAAATATCAATCTAAATGAGCAGTGATTTTTTCCGTTGCTGCATATTCCGAAAACTCCCGCAACAACAATTGCAATTTCGGATTGATAAACTGTTCGCAAAACGGCTTTTTGGGATTGGAATAATAATAATTCGTGATTTCTTCGCGGGAAGCTGTAAACGCAACAAAAGGCAATACTTGTGTGATGATGTTTGCTTCAAAATCTGCTTGCAACTCAGTGAGTAGCTTTCGTAAAACCGTTTCTTGTTCCGCATTGTAAAAATACATGGCAGAACGGTACTTTGTACGCATCGAATGTTGTACAGTCGATTTGTGCGTGCGCAGATGAATTTCTACGAGCACTTTCAACGGAATTTCTTCAGCATCAAACTGTACAATGACAGCTTCCGAAAATGTATTATTTTCTCCATCAGATTGTACCCAACCTTGCGCCACATCTTTCACGCCAACAAGCGACTGAAAAACTGCTTCTGTACACCAATGACAACCTCCGCCAAACGCAACTTTCTGAATCATACTACAAAAATACAAAACAACTTTTAGTTGTCAGAATTGTACAATACTATCGTTTCGAAATCGAAATAGTGACGTTTAAAGTTTTGATATTCAAAAATTTAGGATGTCTAAATACGGTTGTAAAAAAACCGACATCCTGTCGGAAAAGTGATAGTAATAAACGGTTTTGTTATATCGTCTTGCAGATTTTGCCGCTATTTTTGCTGTATAAAACTAAAACCTACCTCGCTCTTAAATTAGTATTGAATTAATACCGCCTACGTAAACTATATAAATAAAGAATCAATTTTAATACTAAATATAATGAATCGAGTAAATCACCAAAAAACAATGCTTACACTATTTTTTGCATTAGTATGTGCAATGACAAGTGTAGCGCAAACATTCTCGGATAATGGATTTAATTTTAATGTACTATCGACCAATCCGAACGAAGTAGAAGTCACAGGAGGAAACGATGGAAGTTCTCCGTTAGCCATTCCAAGTACCGCAACAGATGGAAACGGAATTGTATATACGGTAACCACCATTGGAAATTCTGCATACCGAAACGGCGCTGGAAATGGTGTAATACTACCAAATACAATTACAACTATTGGATTTAGAGCTTTTAGAGACAACGGCGGATTGACAACAATTACCTTACCAGCAAGTGTGACCACCATAGGTGGAGAAGCTTTTTTTGGAGGTGGATTGAACGAAGTGATTGCTTTGGGAACCACGCCAGCGAGTATCAATAACAGTTCTTTTGGGAATCGTAGCAATGTAGATTTAACAGTTCCAAACGGTTTGGAAGAAACCTATCGATTAGCTGGCTGGACTGGTTTTAATACCGTTAATGGAGAAATTCCAATCGGCGGAACGTTTGAAGTAGGCGACTTACGATACAGAGTGACATCGCAAAGTCCTAAAGAAGTTGAGGTAGCAGCTCGTTTAAATGGAATTGTCGATGTGGTAATTCCTGTATCTGTGCTAGAGCCACAACTTGGCGACACCTATGCAGTAACTGCCGTTGGAAATCGTGCTTTTAGAAACGCAGGAATCAATACTGTGGTGTTTTCCAATAGCATAGAAACGATTAAAAATGAAGCTTTTGAACTGAATAATCTGACAACCATTACCTTACCAACTTCTGTAACAACCATCGAAAGTGAAGCTTTCAATCTTAATGCTTTAACAGAAGTCATTTCACAAGCAGTAGCTGCTCCATCAATTCAAACAAATAGTATTGTAAATCGTGGTGATATTAGTCTAACTATTCCAAGCGGTTCTGAGGCAGCGTATGTAAATGGCGGTTGGACAGGTTTCTTTTCCATCAATGGAACGCCTTTTATCGGTTCTGATTTTTCTGTGGATGGATTTAATTATAGAATCAACGGTGTTAATCCAAATACAGCAGAAATACGCGGCGGCGACAGCGGAATTGTGGATTTGGTAGTACCTTCTTCCACTACTAAAAATAGTATATCTTTTACGGTAACTTCGATTGGAAATCGTGCGTTTAGAAATAGAGGACTCAATAGTGTTGTATTTCCAGCAAGTATTACTGCGATTGGAGATGAGGCTTTTGAACTCAATAATTTGACTTCTGTGACTATTCCTGCAGCGGTGACTTCTATTGGACTAAGAGCCTTTATCAATAACAATTTAACACAATTAACGTTTGAATCGGGACCAGAAACGATTGGTGAAAGTGCGTTTAGAGGAAATCAATTGACCAGTGTGAGCATTCCAAATGGAACAGTAACAATAGGAAACGGAGCATTTTTTAGCAATTCCATATCCAGTCTATCATTACCAACCTCTTTAGATATAATTGACCGCGAAGCCTTTAGAAATAATCAATTAACAAGTGTAGTGATTCCAACAGGAGTAATTACCATTGGTAGAAACGCCTTTATTGAAAACTCAATTTCAAGTTTGGTACTGCCTTCTACAGTAGAAACTATCGACGTAGATGCTTTTCGAAATAATCAACTCACAAGTGTTACTTTGCCATCTTCGCTGACAACCTTAGAATCAGGTGCGTTTCGAAATAATCAATTAACAAGTATCGTAATTCCAGATGGTGTTACTGTTATAAATTCTGCAACTTTTCGAGATAATAATTTGGTTACTGTCACACTTCCTGCAAACCTTCAAACGATACGAAATGATTCCTTTCGTAATAATGAAATTGAAAGTATCAGTTTCCCAGCTAGTCTAACCGAATTACAAGGTTTTGCTTTCCGCAATAATAATTTAACAAGTGTTACCATTCCAACAACCATTTCAACAATAGAAGCTCATACATTTAGCGAAAATCAACTGACAGACATTGTAATTCCTACCAATATAACTTTTATAGGAAATGATGCTTTTACTAGCAATCCTATCAATACGCTTACCGCAGACAATGCTACGCCAGCAACCATTACTTCGTCCAGTTTTGGAACGCGTAATACCATCAACTTGATTATCATTCCAAATCAACAAACCGTGATTGATGATTATGTTGCAGCAAATTGGACAGGTTTTAAAAGTGTGAATGGAGAATTTCAACTAGGCGCACGATTTACAGAAGGAGATTTAAGATACGAAGTGACAAACACAAGTCCTAACGAAGTAAAAGTGTTGAATAGAGCAACGGCTGTACAAACGATTAACATTCCAGCAACGGTGACCGAATCGAGTCTTGGAACAAATTTTAATGTAACTGCCATAGAAAATGCCGCGTTTCAAAACTCAGATATTACTGCTGTAACTTTAGGAGCTAACCTAGAAACTATTGGAAACAATGCGTTTCAAGGCGGTTCTTTAACTACCATTGATGCGCAAGGCACCACGCCGGCAACAATCACAGCTACAAGTTTTGGCGATAGATCGCTGATAGATTTAACGGTGTTGTTCGGGTTGGAAACAACATATGCCAATGCAGGTTGGACAGGATTCAGAACCGTAAACGGACAATTGTCTGACGGTGCCGTAGGAACTACTTTTGTGGATGGTGGCATTACGTTCGAAATTACATCGCTAAGCCCAAATGAAGTAACAGTAGTAGGCGGTTCTGTAACAGGCGATTTGGTCATTCCTGCGCAAGCTAATTTAAATACAAACACGTTTTCTGTACTCACTATTAGCGACAATGCATTTCAAGATGATGCCATTACCAGCGTGACGCTTCCTGCAAGTATTACAACTATCGGAGCCAATGCCTTTACTACAATTTCGTTGGAAGAAGTGATTGCGTTAGGCACTACACCAGCAACGATTGAAACTAATTCTTTTGGAATCAATGAAAATATTTCTCTGACCATTCCTAGTGGAACGGAAACAGCGTATGCAACGGCAGGCTGGACAGGTTTTTTCTCTGTAAATGGTAGCGGACCAAGTGTGGGAAGTACCTTTTCTGTTGGTGGCATTCGTTACGAGATTGTAACACTTTCGCCAAATACCGTAAAAGCCATTGCAAAAAGTGGCGAAGTACCAAATGGTGATTATATATTTCCTGAGTTGTTATCAAAAAATGGCGTTGATTTTAGCATTACGACCATCGGTAACTCCGCATTTCGAAATCGTGGTGTGCGAACCATAAGTTTTCCATCCACCGTAACCACGCTGGAATTCAGAGCATTTCGTGATAATGGAAGTTTAACACACGTAACGCTTCCTGCAACGATTACTTCTGTTGGCGCAGAAGCCTTTTTTGATACAGGTTTGGTGGAAGTCATCTCAGAAACTACCACGCCATCTAACATTTCCAACGGTTCTTTTGGTAACAAGACAAAAATAGATTTATTTATCCCGCAAGGAACTACACAAGCGTATTTAGATGCCAATTGGACAGGTTTTAAATCGATTGTAGAAGAAGGAACGGTAATTTTAGAACCTAAAGTATTTTTACAAGGAGCATTTTTCAATCCAACGACAGGAGAAGAAAACTTAATGCGAGACGATTTACGCGTAGCAGGAATCATTCCAACAACATCGCCATACACAGACGGAATTACCTGCAATGCTTCCGTTTTTAATACGACAGGAACTAATGCGATTGTGGATTGGGTTTTTGTGGAATTGCGTGATGCAAACGATAATACAACTGTAGTTGAAAGTCGCTCAGCACTCTTACAACGCGATGGCGATATTGTAGATGTGAATGGAGGCGGAATTTTAAAATTTACATCACCGTTAGACAATTATTTTGTGGCGATTCACCATCGAAATCACTTAGGAATCATGTCGAATACGGCGTTGCAGTTGGATGGAAATCGTGTCAATTTGGACTTTACAGATGCAATCAATCCGATTACGTTTGGAAGCAATGCACAAACTACGGCAGGAATGCCAACGGATACTCTTGGCATGTGGACAGGAAATGTAAACGGAGACACAATTGTTCAATATTCAGGAGTGTCGCCCGATGCACCAGCTATTCTATCGTTAGTACTCAATGATGTTGGAAACTTTTTAAACTTCTCCACATTTGTGGTCAATGGATATGATGAAAATGATTTGAATTTGGATGGAAACATTCAATACGAAGGCGTTTCTCCAGATGCACCTTTTATTCTGCAAAACGTGTTAGCACATCCAGGCAATTTCTTAAATTTTAGTACATTCCAAATACAAGAGCAATTGCCTGAAAACTAAATGGAATAACAATTTTTATTAGTAGTAAAAATAATTCAGCACATATACAAGGGCTGTCTAAAAAGTTTTTATAAACGTCATTCTGAGCTTGACTCAGAATCTCATCGTATTGATTTTTAAGTGTTATGAGAAACCAAATCAAGTTTGGTTTGAAGAAATCTGTACTTTTTAGATAGTCTCTTTTTTTGTTTAAAAAGTTAACGAAAGGAAATAGTAACTTTGTGTTACCACCAAAAAAATGTAAATTCTGCCTAATGAAAATACGCAACATACTAACATTATTGTTTTTGTATTCTTTATCAATACAGGCACAAACGCAAAACAATCTTAAAGAAACACTCAAACTTCAAATTGAAACAACTACTGTCGATTCTTTAAAAATTCCATTGCTATTACAACTAGCGGAACATGTGTATCAATATGATGTAGACGAAGCTAGAAACATTACACTAAAAGCCAAAAAAATAGTTGACAATATGGACACGCAGAGTTTGTACTATCAAAAACAGAAAATACAACTATACCAAATGTTGGCGGAATGTGATCAGTTGCAAGACAAAATACCAACGTCACTTGAACATGTACAAAAAGCCATTGACATAGCAAATACCATCAAAGACATGAAAAGTTTGCGAAAATCGTATCGCATCAGAGGTATTTTATCTATCAAAAATAAAGATACTCTCAAAGGAAAAGAATATTATAAAAAATCTGTCGAAATTGGAAAAAAAGTCAATGATTCTAAAGGAGTTGCTGATTCGTATATTTATTTGGGCATATTATCTTATCATGAAAATAATGGAAAAGATTCTATGCCGTATTATATGAACTTATCCAAAAAATATGATAATTCTCTCGAAAATTTGATACATACAGATGTGAATTTGGCAGCGTTCTACATTTTTGATCAAGATTATGAAAAAGCACGAAAAATGTATGAAAGTTTGATTGAACCACACAAAAAAGTCAAAAATTATCTCGGATTGAGCAATTGTTACTTGAACTTGGGAAATGTGTACGCTTTTTTGAATCTGAAGGAAAAATCGTTGCAGGCGATAGACAGCGCCATCGCATACTCCAAAATTTTAGGCAATAAAGATTTCTTGGAATCTCAGTACTTGTCACGACGAAATATCAACTTGTATTTTAAAGATTACAAAGCAGCACTTCACGATTTTGACATGCATAAAAAATATTACGATTCTATCAACGATTTGCAAGCGGCAAAGCGTTTTACCGAATTGGAACTCACGTATAAATTTGATAAAGAAAAAGAAATTGCGGCACTAGAACTAAAAAATGAGCAATCGAAAAAAACGCTATATAGTATTTTGCTCATTGTTTCGATTGTTGGAGCATTAATCGCTTTTGTCTTGATTCGAAAAAATAACAAACAGCGGTTGCAGTTGGCAGAAAACGAATTAAAATTGAAAGAAGTTGAAAAACTAAAAGCCGATTTAGCCTTAGCAAACAGAGAAAAAGAACTTAAAAAAGTCGTCATTGAAAACTCCATCACCGAAGAAGTGCTCAACAAAACCTTAGATGACATCAAAGAAATCATCACGTTTGAAAATGAAAAAGAGCGAAAACTAGCCTTAAAATCCTTATCAGCTTCATTACTTTCTGAAAAAAGTTCCAAAAGTTCAACATCCAATCTGCAAAGTTATTTAGATGAGGTAAGTATAGATTTTAAAGTGCTACTCGACACACATTTTTCTACATTAAAGCCAAAAGAAAAAGATATTTTGTGCATGATGAAATTAGAATTAAGTACTGCAGAAATCAGCAAATTGTTAAACACAACGGTTGCTTCTGTAAAATCGTCGCGGTATCGAATTCGTAAAAAATTAGAATTGCAATCTGATGATGATATCATTGCATTTATTGAAAATACTCACAACTAAAACTTCTACATTCTAAATAACGTTACCATCCATCTTTTTAAAAAGATAAATGTCGCTTGTTTTTATTGCTTTTTAATTAAAAAAAAATATTAAAATATTGAAAATCAACAAAATAAAAAGTTGATACCCTTTTGATACCCTACAAAATTTGTAACAAATACGACATAAGACTTCCTTTGTTTTCGAATTAAATCACAGTGTTTTTTTAATTCAAAATCACAAATATTATTACTGTTTTTATACCAGAGAAAACAGTGAATTATTGCACTACTAAATATAAAAATCATGAAAAAAAAATTAAACTACTTATTATACATACTTTTGCTATGTGTCACAACACAAAAAAGTTTTGCACAGCAAACAGAAGGAGATGGACTATTTTTCTTTGTGGACGGAATAGAGTATCAAGTAACTAATTTTGCTCCCAATGAAGTGGCACTTTTTTTTGGAGAGCCAGAAGGTGCATTTGTCGTTCCGAGTTCGGTAACCTTTGAAGGAGCAAACTATACTGTCGTAGAAATTGGCAGCGGCGCATTTTTTTCCACATTAACAACGAGCATTACACTTCCTGCTACCATAAGAACTGTTGATGATTTTGCATTTGAAGATTCAGGAATTACGCAAGTAACGGCGTTGGGCACTACAGCGCCTACGTTAGGAGTCTTTGCGTTTACAGATCCTAGTTTAGTGTCACTCACAGTACCTGCGGGAACAGAAAATTCTTATTTAGAAAATGGTTGGGTAGGATTTGCTGCAATTAATGGAACAGCATTCAGCTTTGAAGTGAATAATATCACGTATGGTATCAACTCATTATCAGCGAACACAGCAACTGTGATTAATAGTTCCATTACAGGAAGTGCTGCGGTAATTCCAACAACTGTAACATTTAATAGTACCACATATACAGTTACCGAAATAGCTGATTACGCATTTGATAATAATCAGTTAACAGGCGTAACCATTCCCAATACAGTTACTAAGATAGGAGAAAGTGCTTTTGGTGTTAATCAACTAACCAGTGTTACATTACCTGCAAATCTTACTGAATTGGGAAGATTTGCTTTTGCAGACAATCAAATAGCAACGATTAACATTCCTTCAAGTATTTCAGTACTAGAGAATGGTATATTCTTAAATAATCAGTTGACAAGCGTTACCATACCCGCAGCAGTTACAAGTATTGGGAGATCAGCATTTACTGTAAATCCAATTACAACCATTGATGTATTGGCAACCACACCACCAACCGTTGAAGTATTCTCTTTTTCGGATCCAAATACAATTGATGTTACAGTTCCAGCGGGAACAGAAGCTGCGTATACAGCTGCGGGTTGGAATATATTTCGTACGATTAATGGAATTACGCAATTTAGGGTTGGATCTGAGTTTACAGAAAATAACTTCAATTATAAAGTAATCGCAATCAATCCTAACGAGGTAGAAATTACAGGCGGGACTAATATACCACAAGACTTAGTAATTGACGCGAGTGTCACAACAGAAGGGACGAGTTTTTCAGTAGTTAGAGTCGGGCAAAGAGCTTTTGAAAATAAAAATCTAACCAGTGTGCAATTTCCAAACACTATGCGAATTATTGATGATTTTTCCTTTCAAAACAACCAATTAACGAGTTTAACCATTCCAACAAGTGTGATAGTTATTGATTTTAGAGCTTTTCGTCTCAATCAAATAGGAAGCGTTGTCATTCCGAATTCGGTAACATTTCTTGGAAATGGTGTTTTTGAAGCAAACAATTTAACGAGTGTAACGATTTCAGAAAATATCACAACGATTCAAGCACAAACGTTTCGGAGTAATCAATTAACTACCGTAACCATTCCTGCCAATATAAATTTAATACAAGAAAGTAGTTTTAGAAATAATCCGCTGACGGAAGTGATTGTATTAAACTCGTCGCCTCCAGCGCTTACAGGGAATGATCCTTTTCTGGGCATTAGAGGAAATATCGCATTAACTGTACCTACAACCACAGAATTAAACTATTTGGTGAGTGGTTGGACAGGTTTTGCATCCATCAATGGACAAGATCCAGCATTTTTCAACGAATTTGTGGACACTAATGCTACGTATAGAATCACAGCATTAAATCCTAACGAAGTTACCATTGTTGAAAGCACTATAACAGGTGAATTAATTGTTCCAACTTCAGCAAGTGATGGTACGGAAAACTTTACAGTAACAGCTATTGCAGAAGATACCTTTCAAAACAAGCAATTAACAACGGTGATTATTCCAGCTTCTATTACTACTGTAGGAAGAAGAGCTTTCCGAGATAATCCGCTTAGTACGGTCATTCTAGAAGGAGCTACACCACCTGTAGTAAATAATCAAACCAATGGAAACAATACCTTTTCCAATCGTTCTAGCATTGATCTATATGTACCGTCAGGAACGGTGCAAGCACATCTCAATGGAGGTTGGTCTAACTTTAAGTCCATCAGTGGCGTTTCCAAAGCATTGATCTTAAAAGTATATCTACAAGGCGCAAGTTTACAACCAAATGTGGGTGAAGAAGATTTAATGCGTGACGATTTGCGCACAACAGGATTCATCCCTACCACTTCTCCTTATGGAGATGGTGCTACCGTAAATGCTACCGTATTTGACACTACAGGTGAAAATGCTATTGTCGATTGGATTTTTGTAGAACTCCGTGATGCCACAAACAATACAACTGTGGTTGAAAGTACTTCAGCCTTGCTACAACGCGATGGTGATGTAGTAGGAACAGATGGAGTTTTACCTGTACAATTCACGTCAGCATTAGACGATTATTTTGTCACCATAAAACATAGAAATCACTTAGGAATTACATCTGTAGCTACTAAAGCACTACGATCTACAGCAAATGTGCTAAATTTTAGTGATGCTAACAATCCAGTAACTTTTGGATCCAATGCACAAACCGATGCAGGAATGCCAACCAATACTTTGGGAATGTGGGCAGGAAATGTAAACGGAGATAACATTGTACAATACCAAGGAGGAACACCAGATACAACAGCTATTTTATCAGCAGTGCTAAATGATTTAGGGAACTTTCTAAACTTTTCCACATTTATCATCAACGGTTACAATAACAATGATGTTGATTTGAGCGGAACAACACAATACGAAGGTGGATCGGCAGACTCACCGCTGATTTTACAAAATGTATTAGCGCATCCAGGCAACTTTTTAAACTTTTCCACTTTTCAAATTACAGAACAATTACCAGAAAACTAAAACTAAAAATACACGTGTAACGACTTGTGAAATTTGAAATCTTTTTTTCCTTTTTAAGGTTTATTTTTTCCTTTTCAAGAAGATTTATAGGGTGAAACCCCCCTATATATATGACTTTAGCCAAAAATTAAAAAACACATAATCTGTAATGCTAAAAAACAATTACCAGAAAACTAAATACAAATACTAAATATTGAATACGATGAACAAATTTACTTTTACCAATTTATGCATGGCAATATACTGCCTATTTACAATGCAATTGAATGCGCAAGACGGATACACGTACACGCTAATTCACAACGGTGGATATAGTTTCTCTGTCGGAGCTGTGCCAAATGCAAGTGCTTCTAACTTTCCAACATCAGTACAGAGTTACGGATTTACCATTATTGTGCCTGATGGCGTTACAGCTATTATAACATCTTCTTTAGGAAATGGCGCAGGAGCTACATTTTTTGACGGAAACAACGTAGGGCAACCAGCGAATGATGGATACCTAATCACAGAAACTTTGGGAAGTCCAATTGCGTTGCCAGCACCATCGGCAGCAACCACTACACCTATGGTGACTTTTGAAATACAAGGAACTCCTACAAGCGGCATTATAGAAATCTTAGCCAACAATTCCGCACTCGCAACCGCAGTAACGCCACTAAAAAGCTTTATGTCTGCTGATATGGAAGATGACGGTTCTGCCGTATTCACGAACAGAGTCGATCCAAATGGTTCAGGCTTGTCTGGCGACAGTACCTTCGATTTTACGACGCTTTCAGTAGCAGATAAAAAGTTTGAAAATCTTTCTATATATCCTAATCCAGCTGTTGATGTAGTGAATATCAGATATACAGAAACACCATTGCAAAAAATTGAAATTTACACTCTCAACGGACAATTGTTACAAGCAAAAACGACGCAGCTAGAAAGGTTGCAAATTCACAACTTACAAGTGGGCATGTATCTTATGAAACTATATACTAGAGACGCGAGTACAACTATCAAATTAATTAAACAATAAATAGCATATCCCAAATCAAGTCAAGAGTACTAATGATATAATAAATTATTTTTTTAGTTGGAAATCAGAATTTTACGTAACTTTTTAAGTGTAATTTATAATAGAAGTTTAATTTATTTTTAAGGTTGTTATCATTAGTACTCCAATTTACGCTATGGCTTATAACCATATTTTAACAGCACAGTGACATGATTCCTAAAATACAATATACAAAAAGTGGAAACCTAAGCATTGCCTATCAAGTTTTTGGTTCCGGGCCAGTAGATTTGGTCTACATTCCAGGTTGGGTTTCCAACATTGACTGGATGTGGGCATGCCCAGAATTGGTAGACTTTTTTGAAGAACTCGGTAAAGTCGCGCGAATTATTCTTTTTGATAAAAGAGGCACAGGTTTGTCCGATCGTATTGTGGAACTTTCCACACTCGAAGAACGCATGGAAGATATCAAAGCCGTTATGGATGCCACAAATTCCAAAAAAGCCATTCTGTTTGGACATTCGGAAGGCGGAAGTGTTTCGGCTTTATTCAGTGCAACCTATCCCAACAGAGTATTGGCGTTGATTACCTTCGGAATTTTTGCAAAACGACGCTATTCTGAAGATTATCCTTGGGCACCAACCGATGAAGAACGCCAAAAAGTGTACGATATGATTGAACACAATTGGGGAAGTGGCGAAATGAACCTAGAATCGTTAGTGCCGTCCAAAGCAAATGATGAACAATTTATGAGTTGGTTGGCAAGTTATTTTCGCTCAGGTGCGAGTCCGAGAGCGGCATTGAAATTGACCAAAATGAACACGCAAGTCAACATTATTGATATTTTAGAATACATTAAAGTACCTACATTGCTGATGCAGCGAACCAACGATATTGACGTAAAAATAGAAGAAGGAAAGTTTATTGCAGAACGCATCAAAGGTGCAAAATTTGTGGAATTTGATGGAAACGATCATCTTTTTTGGGCAGGAAATACCCAAGAAGTGTTAGAGGAAATGAAAACATTTATTCGCCAATTGCCATCTCGTGATAATTGTCATAAAAAAAGACTCACCACCATGCTTTTTGGGCATGTACTCACCGCTGCAAATCAAGGTTTGCAATCGCAAGTATTGGAAGAAAGCATTACTGAAAAAGGTGGAAAAATTATCATTGTAGAAAAAAAGTTTTTTGTGGCTTCTTTTGAAGTGCCAAGCAAAGCCATCAGTGCTGGAATATCACTGTTAAACACACATAAAGAAAAAGCAATTCCTTTTGCTGCGGGTATTTACATGAAAGAAAGTGATGATAACCAACATGAACCTTTAAGTCATAGAGATAATTATATGATTACGTCCATTTTGTCACTCATCAAACCCAATCGGATTGTGGTTACGCAAGCCATCAAACACTTGCTGTCGGGCGTTGCGTTCAATTTTTCAAAAGATACTTCTATCTTAACCTATCAAACGCATCAGTTGTGTACATTGTATCACGTCACAGACAAATCGAATACACATGTCAAAACATCCTTTCCGTATGGTTTTTCAAAATACGATTCGTTTTTGGAAGACGTACTAAAAATTATCGATGAACATTTAGACAATAATAATTTTGGCGTAGAAATGCTCACGAAAGAAACAGGCGTAAGCGAGCGAAAATTGCAACGACGTATCAAAGAAACCACAGGAAAATCGCCAGGACAATTGATAACCTTCATCCGACTCAACAAAGCGAAATCTGCTTTGGTAGAAAAAACAGATACGGTGGCTGAAATTGCATTCAAATTTGGGTTTTCCAGTCCGTCGTATTTTTCAAAATGTTTCAAAAAAGAATTCGGAATTCGTCCCACAGAAGTCGTGGCAACAAATTAAATCGTTTCATAAAACACGTGAAATTGTCGGAAAATTACCAGTATTAAACGGATTTATTATAGAAAAAGCTTTCAATTGAAATTACATTTACCATCAAAACAACAACAGGAAATTTTAATTGTTCATTCGCGGTAAGAGCTGTAAACTAGCGGAAAATGAACATATAAAGGAATTCCTTTTTAACGCTTAAAATTCCGTTTCAAGGAGTTTTTATAAAGTATATAGAAAAAAGGGTTGTTCCTTTACATCGTTTCAAATTGAATCATAAAAGATTGTTTTAGTGGATGTAATGCGCTACATTTAATTGCACATTAGTCATTTCAAAACTTAAAAAGTATTCAAAAAGAAATAAAAACCAATATAGAGTAACTAATAATTAAACTAAAAAAATGTATCGAAAAGTAACCTTACTAACTTTAGCTGTCGTGGTAATTACACTGTACAACTGTACCACAAATACCATTGATGAAGTTGAAATTGAAGATTTGCCACCAATTGTTGAGCAAATAACATACGTAGACGACGTAGCGCCTATTATTAATGGAAATTGTGTGGGTTGTCACAGCGGACCAAGTGCCAATGCCGGATTGCAATTAGACGGGTATGCCAACGCCAGAGCAGGCGTAGAGCAAGGAAATGTATTAAATCGCATCAACAATGCGTCCAATCCGATGCCACCAACAGGACAGCTGCCTGCAACCGATCGTCAAATCATTGAGCAATGGGCGGCAGATGGTTTTTTAGAAGATTAAACAAACACCAAAACCAATACATAACAACATGAAGAAATTACTATACATGTGCATATTTTTAGCAGTAGGAACTGTAGCAGCACAAAAATATTATACCAAAACAGGTACTACCGATTTTAAAGCTTCGGTAGCCGCTTTTGAACCTGTAGAAGCGAAAAGTAGCAGTACCACCGTAGTGTTAAATGTCAATACAGGCGATATTGCAGCGTTATTATTCATCAAATCCTTTCACTTTAAAGTGGCGTTGATGGAAGAGCATTTCAACGAAAACTATATGGATTCTGACAAGCATCCAAAAGCGACATTCAAAGGCTCACTAGCAAACTTTTCAATGGCTGACATTTCAAGTACAGCCAAAGAATACGATTTAACAGGAACATTGACCGTACGAGGACAAGCCAAAGAAATTGCGACAACCGCAAAAGTGTCTAAAAACGGCGAAAAAATTATGATTGAATCGTTCTTTTCTGTAAAACCTCAAGATTTCGGAATTGAAATACCAAGCATTGTACGCGAAAAAATAGCTAAAGAAATTAACATCAATTTGAATTATGAACTTATCGAAAAAAAGTAAAATATTCCTAAGCATACTAGCCCTATTGGTAGTTGGAGGAATTGCAGGATATTTTTATCTATATCAATCGCACACCTCTATAAACGATATGGAAATCGTATATACAGGAAGCGCAGAGGAATTTCAAAACAAAATGGAAGCAAATGCAGACGCATGGTCAAAAGCAGGTGATAAAGTCATTGAACTCACAGGAACCATCACTGCAAAAGATCTAAAAGGGATTTCTGTGGAAGGAAGTTTTTATTTTCAATTGGAAGATGGAACAAGTACTGACAATTTACAAGAAGACCAAAAAATACAAATTAAAGGAAGAATCATTGGCTACGACGATTTGCTAGGCGAATTAAAACTTGACAAAGCCATCATCCTCAAAAAATAACAACATGAAACACTATTATATATTTCTAGTATGCTGTCTTTTCAGTATGGGATTGCATGCGCAAGATGATTTATTAGACGAATTAGAAGAAGAAGCTACGCCAGAAACGTTTGTGTCACCAGCTTTTAAAGCGATGCGAATCATGAATTTGCAATCGACCAAAGTAGCGGCAAAAAATGATTTTTATCTCTACGTGTCGCACCGATTTGGAACCCTAGAAGACGGATTGTCCACTTTTTTCGGATTTGACAATGCAAACACACGAATTCAATTGGTGTATGGACTTTTTGAAGGTTGGCAGTTTGGCATCAGTAGAGAATCGTTGCGAAAAACGTACGCACTTTCTACCAAAATGAAATTAAAAGATCAAACCGAAAGCTTTCCTGTAATGCTTGTCGGATACGCAACCGCAAATATCAACACGCAAGTGCGAAAAGACCGTTTTCCTTTTTTAACCTTTGAAGATCGGTTAAGTTACACCACGCAATTACTAATTTCACGTAAATTCAACAACAACTTCTCGTTGGAAATTGCGCCTTCGTATGTACGTCACAACTTAACGCTTGAAGCATCTCAAAAGCATGACCAATTTGCCATGGGCGTTGGCGGACGTTTAAAAGTGAGCAAACGCATGTCTATCAACATGGACTATGCCTACAATTTCAACAGAGCAGAGGATACCGCCTTTAGAAATCCATTGACCATCGGTGTCGATATAGAAACGGGCGGACACGTATTTCAGTTACTATTCTCCAACGCACAATCAACGAATGAGCCAGGCTTTTTAAGCTATGCAGAAGGCGATTGGGGCGACGGCGATATTTTCTTCGGATTTAACATTGTACGTGTATTCTAAAACACAATCTTATCTAGCAACTACTAATCTACTTTTACTAAAAAAGGCTTTCAAATTATTGAAAGCCTTTTGTCTTTTAAGTTGAAAAAATTAACAGTAAAAAGTCACACAAACTGCGGTTTGACAAACTGCGGATACACATAAAAAAGTGTCACAATCTACTGTTGGACTAGGATCAGGACAACTATCTGTAGGATCTTTACAATCGTCGGTAGCGTTGCAAATAACAGTGGCACAAACAAAAGAACCTCCAACAATTTGTTCAGATGTCAAATTTGAAATCTTGGATTTTGATAAGTGAAGTTTTTTCAGCAATACATTTTGTTTTTTCATAAGTATAAATTTAAGTTTACTACAACTCAAAGCTATTAAAAGCCAATTACTCCAAAAAGAAATTCAAACAATAGTGTATAATTGGTCATAAAAAGGAAATAACTGGTAAAAAAAAAGGCTTTCAACAATAACGTGAAAGCCTTTTTCGTATTTATGAACTAAATTTTAGTAACACTGAAGTCCATTACAAGCACTATACAATGCTGTTTGTCCACATCCGTAGATAGTTCCACAGTTGTTAGTTGGTGGCGGACATCCATCGGTGTACACAGGGCATCCATCTGTTTCTTGTGGACAGTCACCTGTTCCACATCCAACAGTACCACAGTCAAAATCAGAGAAACATGGCTCGGCAGTTCCCGTCCAAGACTGATATCCACCAGTTCCGTAAGTTCCTCCAGTCAAACCTTTAGACTCCAAAGAAGCTACACTAGATTTCTTTAAAGCTAACTGACGTAAGTTTACTTGCTTTTTTTTCATGATTATATAAGTTTTTGGTTAAAAACCTTAAAATTAATGAGAACTGATAAACTTTATCTATGGAAAATCCGTAATAATAGTAGGTGTTAACCAAGCGAAAAACAAAAAGCTCCCAAAATAATTGGAAGCTTCTTTTGATAATAATACTTCGGTTTATTAGTAGCACTGAACTCCTGCAGGGCACACAGAATGCGAATTGCATAATAATGTCGCAGGTGGGCAATTTTGTGTTTGTGGTGGACATCCGTTGGTATAACAACCATCTGTATACACAGGGCATCCATCCGTTTCTTGTGGGCATCCAGCTGTGCCACAATCAAATTCAGAAAAGCATGGTTCATACGTTCCTGTCCATGATTGATATCCTCCTGTAACGCTATTAGACTCTAATGAAGCTACACTTGACTTCTTTAAGGATAACTGCTTTAAATTTACTTTTCTTTTTTTCATGATTATATAGGTTTTTGGTTAAAAGCATAAAACTAGTAAGACTTTTTCTAATTTTTCTATGGAAAATCCATAAGAAAAGTATGTCTAAAAAAGAAAACTGCGTTACTTTCACTAGAAAATAACGCAGTTTTGACTGTTTTTACTACCTATTAGTTAGGCTTCTTGTGTTTCACAATTACAATATGTTTTTTCACACTCGCCGTTCCCAAATGACGAGCAATCACTATCTACAGGAGTACGTAATCCTCCTGTAACGATCTCTTTTAACGAGGAAATATTTCTCTTGTTTAATGTCAACGATTTTAAAGTTCTTTTTTTCATTTGTGATAAATTTTTAATGGTTACTAAATTTTTCGTATTAAATGTACAACATAAAAGTGAGATTATTCAATGCGAATCAAAAGAAAATGGATACGCATAAAAGAGTTCTTAGAACATTTCCTGAAAACTAAAAACAATCAATAAAAATTGTAAATTTGCAAACTTGAAAACCGAAGTTCCATGTTAGAAAAGTTAGAAATAGTAAAGCAACGTTTTGATGAGGTAAATGATTTAATCATTCAACCAGACATTATTGCTGACCAAAAACGATATATACAACTCAATAAAGAATACAAAGATTTAAAAATACTCGTTGAAAAACGCGATGCGTATAAAGAAGTCTTAGACAATATTGCAGAAGCCGAAGAAATCATTGCTGACGGAAGTGATGCAGAAATGGTGGAAATGGCAAAAATGCAATTGGACGAAGCCAAAGAAGCATTGCCCAAACTAGAAGAAGAAATTAAGTTTTTATTGATTCCTAAAGATCCTGAAGACAGTAAAAACGTCGTGGTAGAAGTACGTGCCGGAACTGGCGGTGATGAAGCCAGTATTTTTGCAGGCGATTTGCACCGAATGTACACAAAATACTGCGAAGGTCGCGGATGGAATGTTAGTGTCGTAGACTACAGTGAAGGAACTTCGGGCGGATTTAAAGAAATTATTTTTGAAGTTTCTGGGGAAGATGTGTACGGAACGATGAAGTTTGAAGCTGGAGTGCATCGTGTACAACGCGTACCACAAACCGAAACACAAGGTCGTGTGCATACCAGTGCTGCAACGGTGATGGTGTTGCCAGAAGCAGAAGAATTTGATGTTGAGTTAGATATGAACGATGTCCGTATTGAGCGTACCACCTCTACAGGACCTGGAGGACAATCCGTAAACACCACATATTCTGCCATTCGTTTACATCACGGACCGTCTGGATTGGTCGTAAGTTGTCAAGATCAAAAATCATCACACAAAAACCTTGAAAAAGCCTTAAAAGTATTGCGATCGCGCTTATACGAACGTGAATTGGAAAAGAAAATGGCGGCAGACTCAGCACGTCGTAAAAGCATGGTTTCTTCAGGTGATAGAAGTGCAAAAATTAGAACATACAACTATCCGCAAGGTCGTGTAACCGACCACAGAATCGGATTAACACTCTACGATTTGTCTAATATTATGAACGGAGATATACAAAAGATTTTAGACGAATTGATGCTAGTAGAAAATACAGAGAAACTAAAGGAAGCTAGTGAATTTTGATACGGAAATGGGTTTTAGGTGTTAGGTTTTTGGTGTTGGGTTAGCTTGAAAAATAATTTTGTTTGTAGATAATATCCTCGAAATGCTCAAAATATATAAACATTATGAGAGATTTTCGAAAATTGGATGTATGGAATAGTGCCATCGAGTTGGTAACAGATATTTATAAAATACTGGAACTATTTCCCAACAAAGAGAAGTTTGGATTGAGTTCACAATTATCAAGAGCTGTCGTTTCGATTCCATCAAACATAGCTGAAGGTTGTGCCAAAGACTCGCAAAAAGATTTTATTAGATTTTTAAAAATAAGTTTAGGTTCTTCATTTGAAGTAGAAACTCAAATTATTATAGGAATGAAATTAGGCTATATTGAAGATAGAAGTGGACAAGAATTAATTGATAAATTACAAATATTGCAAAAAAGAATCAACGCGCTATCAAAATACGCAAAAACAAAAACCTAAAACCTAAAACCCAACACCCAACACCTAACACCCAAAAAAATGACCACAACCCAACTCATAACGCAAATTCGGAAAAAGAAATCGTTTCTCTGTATTGGATTGGATGTAGATTTGCAGAAGATTCCGAAGTTTTTACTAGAAACTGACGATCCGATTTTTGAATTTAACAAAGCCATTATTGATGCTACACATCATTTGGCAGTGGCGTACAAACCGAATACGGCTTTTTATGAAGCCTACGGTATCAAAGGTTGGCAAGCGTTGGAAAAAACCATTCAGTATCTAAATACCAATCACCCAGAAATCTTTACGATTGCAGATGCGAAACGTGGTGATATTGGAAATACTTCGAGCATGTATGCGAAAGCTTTTTTTGAAGATTTAGCGTTTGATTCGGTCACAGTAGCGCCCTATATGGGAAAAGATTCTGTAGAACCTTTTTTAGCGTTTCAAGGAAAACACACCATTTTATTGGCACTGACTTCGAATCAAGGTGCATTCGATTTTCAAACGAAAATTATTGCTGACAAAGAAGTCTACAAACACGTATTGGAAACCTCTAAAACTTGGAAAAACAGCGAAAACTTGATGTATGTTGTTGGCGCTACCAAAGCGTCGTTTTTAGGAGAAATTCGTGAAATTGTTCCTGAAAGTTTTCTGTTAGTTCCTGGCGTTGGTGCGCAAGGTGGAAACCTGCAAGATGTTTGTAAATACGGAATGACAGACAATATAGGGTTGTTGATTAATTCTTCTCGCGGAATAATTTACGCATCAACCGAAGTCGATTTTGCATCTGCAGCAGCGAAAAAAGCAGCCGAACTACAATCGCAAATGACAGCTATTTTAGAAGCATAACAATTGGTATTGATGGAATTTACAGACCAATTACAACGAGCGTTCACACTTGAAAAAACGCCCAAACGCATCATTTCGTTAGTGCCCTCGCAAACCGAATTATTGTACGATTTAGGATTGGAAGATGCTGTGGTAGGAATTACCAAATTTTGTGTACATCCGTATCATTTCAAAAGTACCAAAACGGTTGTTGGTGGAACCAAAAACATCAAATTAGAAAAAATAAAAGCCTTGCAACCCGATATCATTCTGTGTAATAAAGAAGAAAATACACAGGAAATTGTGGAAACACTTGAAAAAATATGCCCTGTACACGTTTCCGATATCAAAACGATTGACGATACGCTGGAAATGATTTCACAATATGGTAATATGTTTAAATGTAATACCAAAGCTGCTAAAATCAACCAAAAAATTCAATTTCATTTAAAAGATTTTCAGGCGTTTGTAAAAGATATTCCTTTGCAAAAAGTAGCGTATTTTATCTGGCGAAAGCCTTGGATGGCGGCTGGAAAAGATACGTTTATCAATCATTTATTAGCGCTTTGTAAGTTTGAAAATATATACGAATCGCACGGAAGATATCCTGAAGTCACTATTGAAAACATTCGTGAAGAAGGCGATCCAGATATTGTGATGCTTTCTTCTGAACCTTATCCATTTAAAGAGGAACATGCGTTTGAACTGGGAAGATATACACATCACGCCAAAACCATTTTTGTAGATGGAGAATACTTTAGTTGGTACGGTTCACGACTGGTGAAAGCTTTTGACTATTTTAAGAAACTTCACAAACGGTTAGAATAAAAAAAATCGGGCAATGAGACCCGATTTTGCTTTTTAACTAACCCAAAAAATGTTGTAGTAGATTATTACAACACTGCAAATATAGGTTGAAAACCCAGTTTTGTATGTTAAGAGAATATTAGAAATTGATTAAAAAATGTTAACAATTGTGAAAGTTACTGCTTGATTATCAATGAAAATCGTTTTTTGAAATATGCTTAGCTATTGCTTTTTAAAATAAATTTAGAAGAATTTTAGCGAAATTGTAGTATCTTGATGAGAACAACATAATTCTCCTGTCATGAAAAAACTTCTCCTTATTTGTATTGCCCTTTTTTCGTTATATGGTTTTGCACAACAAAAATCCTGTGCGTGCTGTACAGAAAATCATCAAGCGTTTGACTTTTGGGTAGGAACGTGGAATGTGACAAATCCTGATGGAACTCCTGCGGGAAAAAATATAATTACAAAGATTGAAGACGAGTGTGTATTGCGCGAAAACTGGACCAGTGCAAAAGCGGGATATACGGGAACGAGTTATAATTTTTACAACGCACAAAAAAAGCAATGGGAGCAAATTTGGATTGACAATCAAGGGGCAAGCTTGCACTTAAAAGGCAACAGAGTTGGCAACCAAATGATTTTACAAAGCGATGAAGTTACGTCTCCCAAAGGTCAAAAATACGTAAACAGAGTCACGTGGACGTTGAATGAAAATGGTTCCGTGCGACAACATTGGGAAACGTCTACCGATCAAAAAACGTGGCAAACATCTTTTGATGGTTTGTATGTGAAAGAACAATAATTCAAGTTTAAGTTCAGTTTCAACTTCAAATCCTAACTTCAAACCTTTCCAAGTTGCACTGCTTCTTGCATGACTTGATAGCGTTTGCGCCACACAGTTAAATCTTTATTCAGATGGTCATCAATATGTACGGGATCTTTGGTGTTGAAATTTCCGCCCCAGCGTAATTCTGGATCGTCAATAATTAAGGTTAAAAAAAACTTTACAGGATCTGGAACGTTTGGATATTTTGCCAATACTTTCGAATTTGCCCATTTGCCATTTCCATATTGTAAGTTCATATCAATTCCGTGTCCTGCCAAATGATTCGAAAACGTTGCAGGCGGCACAATAGCACCTTGCACATTCGTTGTAGTTCTAAAAGAGCTTGTTACGTATACAAACACATTGGCGCGTTTGGCATAACCGTTAATTTTTTCGAGTGCAGGTACAAATTCCACATCAGCTCTGCATGGTTTTCCTGAAAAATTAGAAGCTTCAAACAAAACTAGTGGTGATTTTTTACTAGGTAAATTCTGCGGAGCCAAATCACTCCATTTAGCGCCGTAATATTGATTGATATCGTTTAGGAATAAATTAATCAATGGTCGCGTCAGCAAATCACCATCTGATTGAATATTGTGGTCACTGGCATATTTTATCACAGCATTTCGCGTACTATTTCCATAGAATCCGTCTGCGCCGAATTTCGCAAAATTCAATTCTTCGCCATATCCTTCTGTATTTAAAAACACTTGAATGGCGGTAATGCTCATTTTAGTTCCTTTGGAAATGTATTTTTTGGTGCGCAAATCGGATGTATGAATTTGCCATAATACATACATTTCTGGAAGAAAATCATGGCGTTCTAAAATTAATTTTGCCAAATCATCTGTGACTTTATCACCATTGGTATTCACCCCATTTCGTTTTGCAAAAGCGGCTACGGCAGTAGCAGTGGCGCGCCCGTAATCGCCATCAGCTTGGTAATTATCCCATTTCAGTTCTTTCCGAAAACCCAATTCAAAAAGTGTTCGTTGCAAATCGGTGATTAAGACCTTATCGTTTGACCCTCGAAATAACAATCGGTCAATATTTCCTTTTTTTAAAGCGGCTTCCAATATATTTGAACATTCCATGGTGATATCATTTTAGTTGTCAGCAAATTAAGAAAAAATAAAGAGAGTCAAAAAGAGGAAAAACACGGAGTTTACAAACTATCGCAAATCATCAATGTAGCCTTTGGCTTTGCCTGTTCTTTTAGGTCTGTTTTTCTTTCGTAAAGTGTTTGTAAGTTTATCAAATTGCGCTCTGGTTACTTTTCCTTTTCTCCATTTGTGTTGTTTGGCAAGTCCGAATGCGTATTTGTTATAATTAGGATGACTTCCACCACCTTTGATATGGTGCATTTTTCCTTTATCCAATCTTTTGATTCGTAAATGATTGGTATTACGTCTGCCAGAAGGTAGCATCATACCATTGACAGCACTATTTGCCCACGACTTCGGAATTCCGTAATCTCTGCATACTTGCGCAGGAATTAAATGTTGTGCTTCGCGTCCGCGTTTCCATTTTTTAAAGTCAATTCCTTTTACTCGCTTTCCGCCACCTCTTTTAAAGCGTTCTCTAGCAAGTTTTCCAGAATCTCCGTATTTGGTTTTTACAAATTGGATAACCTGTCTTTGAACAGTCGTGTTTTTTGCTGTGTTTTGAAATAAACCGGAAGGATTGAAACTTTGAGAACGATTGTCTACTAACTGAAAAACAGCACGTTGATGCACAACATTGGCAGCAGCTTGTTGTTTCTTTTTGGGTATTTGAGTAAGAAGATGTTGCATGACTTACGTTCGATTGTTCCACACTACAATCAGTAAGTTAGCTTAAATAGGTAACACCATTAAGAAATATTTGATTTTGTCTACGAAATGTATATGCGCACAGAAAAAATATCTGTAAGCTTCCTATTATTTCAAATCGGCGAGTAATTCTAAGGCTTTTTGGGCGTCTTCTTTCGCTACGTGCAATTCAATATCGCCGCCTAAAATTCCCGCATAAGCGGTATCCATTTTATTGATTTCGAAATAATTAATTCCAGCTTCATTCAAAATATGTTTTGCATCCATAATTTGAATTTGAACATTGCTTGTATATATTTTTACTCTACTCATATATCAGTCATTAAAAAGTGTTCTATTAAGATACGAAAAATTACAGGATTTTATCAAAATTTAAAAGAAGATTCTTTCTGAATTTGAATGTAATTGAGTTTCAGCTACTTTCGTATTCAATCTTTCAATTATTCAATCATTTAATCACTTATGTTGATAGCAAAATCCGCCATTTTTCACTTTTCGTCGACACAATTTCCCTGATTTTGTTCGCGCTCCACATATAGAAGTCGTAGATTTTTTAGGAGCCGTTGCGCGACTGTTTTCTTGTTTGGTATGTTGAAAACAATAACCGTTTGCCAGTTTTGTAAAGTGTTTGCAGCGCGTTCCTTTTTGTGTAGTTCCTTTACATCGTACTGTAGAAGCCTTTCCAACAGACTTATCGGCAAAGTTATTTCCTTTTTTTAATTGATGAATTGGCGGTGGTTTGCATATTTTACAAGGTGTCAATTTAGCAGCCTTAATTTCTGCAACACCAGAAAGTTTTTTAGAAACATTTTCCACCATTCTACACGAACTCAAATGATATCGCGCTCCCGAAGGTGTTTTATATACGTTTTGTGCATAACATTGTATACATGTTATGAATAAAAAGAAAATGAAGGTTAATTTTTTCAAATGAAATCAGATAAAGCCTAAAATTAGACAAATCTTCAAACATTAGAAAATGGTTTCCCGTAAAAATAGCAGAGAAACGTATAGTTCTGTAAATTAACAAATAGGGCAATCAAAAAGCGAAAACCCAAAAGCAAAGCGACCTAACACCTAAAACCTAACACCCAAAAATCAATCCTGCAAAGCAAACACCTTCTTCAACAAATCCGTAGTTCTGGAGCTAACTTTGGTGCGAATCTTTTTCTCTTCAACCGCAATCATCGTGTACACACCTTTCAATGCTTCGTTGGTTACATAATCGGTCAAATCTGGATTGACGTCGTTCACTAGCGGGAGTTTGTTATATCGCTCAATCAAATTCGTCCAAATTCTGTCCGCGCCTACTTTGGCAAACGAATTCTGAATGACAGGTTGAAATTTATTGTACAACGCGGTTGTTGTTTTATTTTGCAAGTACTGAGTTGCTGCATTATCGGCACCGAGTAGAATATTTTTGGCATCATCAAACGTGATGTCTTTTACGGCATTTACAAAAATAGGCGTCGCTTCTTTTACAGCATCTTCAGCAGCTCTGTTCAGCATTTTAATTCCGTCATCTGCCAAACTTCCCAGTCCGATATCGCGCAAGGTTTTCTCTACCTTTTGCAGTTCTGCGGGCATCAAAATCTTTACCAAACCATTCTTGTAAAAACCATCTTTTAAGGTTAACTTTTGGACTTGAAGATCAATTCCTTTATCCAATGCTTGACGCAATCCTGCAGCAATATCAGCGTTTCCGATAGTTCCCTGTGGCAATTGATTTACTACTTGTTGTAATTCCGCGCAAGAATTCAATAGCAACAATCCGACAAAAGCAATCATGATTTTTTTCATAAGTCTGTATTTAGATTTTAATATGCAAAAAGTACAAAAGGTTTGTGCAAAACCAAAATGTATTTCGGTAAAATTTCAAAAAACAGCTATACAGCAAAAAGCGTATAATAATCCTGTATATTTGTGATATAAACCAAAAAATGATTTGAAAGACTATCAAAATATACTAAACAACATCAAGCGTTATGTTCAGCTAACACCAGAAGATGAACAGCAATTTATTTCCATTGTACGTACAACAACTGTAAAACGTAGACAATTTATTGTACAACCCAATTTTGTATGTTCGCACCAAACGTATGTCGTAAAAGGTACATTGAGAAGCTATTTTGTGACGGATGAAGGTGTAGAACATACCATTCAGTTTGCTGTTGAAGATTGGTTTATCAGTGATTTTAATAGTTACATTACACAAACACCTGCTTCGTTATTTGTAGAAGCATTGGAAGATTCAATAGTGCAACAAATTAGCTATAAAGATGTGGAAGCCTTGTGTGCCGCGAATCCAAAATTTGAACATTTTTTTAGATTGGTAGCGCAAAAATCATTTGCCTTTTCGCAACGCCGTATACTCTCAAACTTAGGGAAAACCGCAGAAGAGCGTTATCTTGAATTTTACAATTTATATCCATCCATCGTGCAACGTGTTCCGCAATATGCATTGGCTTCCTATCTTGGAATGTCTGCAGAATTTTTAAGCAAGATTCGGAAACGTTTGACACAAAAATCTTGAACTAGTTCAAGATGATTTCTTAAATCAGTTCATTTTTTATCAACGCTGCAAGCTGCAATTTTGTACTGTCAATATTGGCATTATCAAAATCACACGAAAATGAATTCAAACAAAAACATTCCTTCCTATGCAGAAGGGTTAGAAGAATTACAAAACAATTTAGGAAACATGTTGCCCAAAGAAGCATTAGCCATATTTGAATCTGATGCTGCGCAGTTACAAGCAACACACACAACAATTTTACAACTTCAAAAAGGAGATACCGCACCTGACTTTTCTTTGTCCAATGCCATTGGAGAAACCATCACGCTAAATGTGCTTTTGCAAAAAAGCAAAGTCGTTTTAACATTTTACAGAGGTACTTGGTGTCCGTATTGTAATTTACAATTGCATCAATACCAACAAGTATTGGGGGAAATAACATCACTCGGAGCTCAATTAGTTGCAATTTCTCCACAAACACCTGACGAATCACTAACCATCAAAGAAAAAAACAATTTGCAATTTGAAGTGTTGAGTGACAACGGAAATATAGTGGCAAAACAATTTACAACAGTATTTAAAAATGATGAAAAGCCTATTGCAGCGATGATCGACTTGGGCATCAATTTTGACAATCACTATGCAGATGATTCACAAGAATTGCCAATACCAGCTGTATTCATCATTGAAAAAGACCGAACAATTTCTTTTGCAAAAGCCATTGATGGTGACTATAGAAATAGAGTAGAAGCTTCCGAAATTATCAATGCATTAAAAAAATAATACGATGAATCAAAAAATATGGTATATCACGGGAATTTCTAGCGGATTGGGTAAAGCTTTGGCGAACGCTGTCATGGAAAAAGGCGATTTTGTCATTGGAACGTTTAGGAATTCAACGCAAGTAGATACCTTCAATTCAAATCATAAAGGCAAAGGATTTGCTGTTAAACTAGATATTACAAATCATGAAGAAATAGACCAAACAACAAACATGCTAATAGAAAAGTTTAAGCGAATCGATGTACTGGTCAATAATGCAGGTATTGGATTTGTAGGAGCTATTGAAGAAGCTAGTATTCAAGAAGTTAGAAATGTTTTTGAAGCAAACTTTTTTGGTGTTTTAAAACTAACACAGAATATATTGCCATTCATGCGAAAAGAACACAAAGGACACATTGTTCAAATTTCTTCGCACGGAGGTATCAAAGCATTTGCAGGATTTGGAATTTACAATGCCAGTAAATTTGCTTTAGAAGGATTTAGTGAAGCTTTGGCGCAAGAAGTTGCTGCGCTTGGTATTAAAGTGTCCATCATAGAACCAGGACCATTTCGAACCAATTTTGCGAGTAGTAATTTAGGAGAAGCTCAAAAAATCATAAAAGCGTATGAAGCAACTGCTGGAGCTTTTCGGACGAAGCTAAAAAGTGTACACGGCAAACAAGAAGGAAATCCTGAAAAAGCAGCACAAGCAATCATTCAGTTGGTTTCCTCAGAAAAATCACCATTACGCTTGCCTCTAGGGAAAATTGCGTTGATGACAATCAAAATGAAATTAGAAAGTGTACAATCTGATGTAGAGTCGGGAAGAAGCATTGCAGAAAATGCGGTTTATGAGTCAACTATCTCGGGGTAAGTCCACGAAGCATCAAATAGAAACTATTGAAACATTCGATGCAAGCGTCGGAGCATTATTAATCTCGATTATCGAGTAAAAGTTTCATAAGTCCAACTCTTATATATTTCTTAAAAAATTCCCGTTTTTTTTGAATATTCCGTAAATTGCACCCTCAAAATTAAGACTTCATTACCAATGGAACAAGTGCAACCTTATAAGCCAACTCATAAAGTTCGAATCGTAACTGCCGCATCACTTTTTGACGGACACGATGCCGCTATCAATATCATGCGAAGAATCATTCAATCTACAGGTGTGGAAGTGATTCATCTCGGGCACGATAGAAGTGTGGAAGAAGTAGTCAATACTGCCATTCAAGAAGATGCCAATGCGATTGCGATGACGTCGTATCAAGGTGGACACAACGAGTATTTTAAATACATGTACGATTTGTTGCAAGAAAAAGGTGCAGGTCACATCAAAATTTTTGGCGGCGGTGGCGGCGTTATCCTTCCGGAAGAAATCAAAGAACTGATGGACTACGGAATCACGCGAATCTATTCACCCGACGATGGACGCGAAATGGGCTTGCAAGGCATGATTAATGATTTAGTGAAGCAATCTGATTTTGCTATTGGCGATACGTTAAATGGTGAAGTCAATATATTACACGAAAAAAATCCAAAAGCGATTGCACGTGTCATTTCTTCGGCAGAAAACTTTCCAGAAGTCGCAAAAGATGCCTTAGAAACGATTCACATCAAAAATAAAAACTCAAAAACTCCAGTTTTAGGAATCACAGGAACTGGTGGCGCAGGAAAATCGAGTTTGGTAGACGAATTGGTACGCCGATTTTTAATCGATTTCCCAGAAAAAACCATCGGACTCATTTCGGTAGATCCTTCCAAACGAAAAACGGGTGGCGCGTTGTTGGGCGATCGTATTCGTATGAACGCGATTAATTCGCCAAGAGTCTACATGCGTAGTTTGGCTACGCGGCAATCGAATTTGGCATTGTCAAAATATGTAAATGAAGCGATTGAAGTTTTAAAAGCTGCGGAATACGATTTAATTATTCTAGAAACCTCCGGAATTGGTCAGTCGGATACTGAAATCATGGAACACAGCGATGTGGCGTTGTATGTAATGACACCAGAATTTGGAGCGGCAACGCAATTGGAAAAAATTGACATGCTCGATTTTGCCGATTTGGTGGCGATTAACAAATTTGACAAACGCGGTTCGTTAGATGCCTTACGCGATGTAAAAAAGCAGTACATGCGCAACAACAATTTGTGGGATACACCACAAGATGAATTGCCAGTGTACGGAACCATTGCATCACAGTTCAACGATCCTGGCATGAATACCTTGTACAAAGCGGTGATGGACAAATTGGTTGAAAAAACCAACGCCGATTTGCAATCTACCTCAAAAATATCTGGGGAAATGAGCGAAAAAATCTTTGTCATTCCACCATCGCGTACACGTTATTTATCTGAAATTGCAGAAAACAATCGCGCGTATGACAAAACGGCTTCAGAGCAAGTAGAAGTCGCACAAAAACTCTACGGAATCTACAAAACCATTGGTTCTGTCGCAAATGTAAAATCGCACGAGGTCGAGATGAAATTCATGTCCAAAACTGGTTTGGATGAAAACATTATTTTAGAGCGATTGGACAGCGAATCGGATATCGAATTGGTCAAATTATTACTGAAAGAGTTCGATCGCGTCAAGCTCAATCTCGATCCGTATAACTGGGAAATCATCAACGGTTGGAATGATAAAGTCAACAAATACAAAAACCCGATTTACACGTTTAAAGTTCGTGACAAAGAAATCAAGATAAACACACATACCGAATCCTTATCACACTTGCAAATTCCTAAAGTTGCCTTGCCAAAATATCAAGCTTGGGGCGACATCCTAAAATGGTGTTTGCAGGAAAATGTACCAGGAGAATTTCCATATACCTCAGGATTGTATCCTTTCAAACGTACAGGAGAAGATCCAGCGCGTATGTTTGCGGGAGAAGGTGGTCCAGAACGTACCAATAAACGTTTTCACTATGTAAGTGCTGGCATGCCTGCAAAGCGTTTATCCACAGCGTTTGACAGTGTAACCTTGTACGGAAACGATCCGGATTTGCGACCAGATATTTATGGTAAAATTGGAAACGCAGGAGTTTCTATTTGTTGTTTGGACGATGCGAAAAAGCTTTATTCTGGGTTTAATTTAGCCGATAAAATGACGTCAGTAAGTATGACGATTAACGGTCCAGCGCCAATGTTATTAGGATTTTTCATGAATGCTGCCATCGATCAACAATGTGAAATTTACATCAAAGAAAACGGACTAGAAGCTGAGGTAGAAGCTAAAATCGCGGAAATTTATAAAGATAAGGAACGTCCAAAATACAATGGCGAATTGCCAGAAGGAAACGACGGTTTAGGATTGATGTTACTTGGCGTAACAGGTGATCAAGTGTTGCCAAAAGAAATTTACGAAGACATCAAAACCAACACCATTGCACAAGTTCGCGGAACGGTTCAGGCAGATATTTTAAAAGAAGATCAGGCGCAAAATACCTGTATTTTCTCAACAGAATTCGCCTTGCGTTTGATGGGGGACGTACAAGAATACTTCATCGAAAATAATGTGCGTAACTTCTATTCGGTGTCTATTTCTGGATATCACATCGCGGAAGCTGGCGCGAATCCAATTACGCAATTGGCATTGACCTTATCCAACGGATTTACCTATGTTGAGTACTATCTGAGCAGAGGAATGGACATTAATAAATTTGGTCCAAACTTATCGTTCTTTTTCTCTAACGGAATTGATCCAGAATATGCGGTCATTGGTCGTGTAGCGCGTAAAATCTGGGCGAAAGCCTTAAAACATAAATACGGAGCCAATGCACGTGCGCAAATGTTAAAATATCACATTCAGACGTCTGGACGTAGTTTGCATGCGCAGGAAATCGATTTCAATGATATTCGTACAACCTTACAAGCCTTATACGCGATTTACGATAACTGTAACTCGTTGCACACCAACGCGTATGACGAAGCGATTACCACACCAACAGAAGAATCGGTGCGTAGAGCGATGGCAATTCAGTTGATTATCAACAAAGAATTAGGATTGGCGAAGAACGAAAATCCAATTCAGGGCTCGTTTATCATTGAAGAATTGACCGATTTGGTAGAAGAAGCTGTCTTAGCAGAATTTGACCGAATTACAGAACGTGGCGGCGTATTAGGCGCGATGGAAACCATGTATCAACGTTCTAAAATTCAGGAAGAGAGTTTGTATTACGAGACCTTAAAACACAACGGACAATTCCCGATTATCGGTGTAAATACCTTCTTGAGTAGTAAAGGTTCGCCAACGGTCATTCCAAAAGAAGTCATTCGTGCCACGGAAGAAGAAAAGCAATATCAAATCAAAATATTGAACAACTTACACAACGCACACGACACTAAAGACTTATTGCGCGACTTGCAACAAAAAGCGGTCAACAACGAAAACATTTTTGAGGCCTTAATGGAAGTTTGTAAAGTCTGTTCATTAGGGCAAATTACTTTGGCGTTATTTGAAGTTGGTGGACAATATCGAAGAAATATGTAAATCGAATATCAATTTATTTAGCTGATATAAGTTGGGACGCGTATGTGAACTTTACAGGATTTCTGATGTTGATATTGATGAACTATCTAAGCTTTCTTATGAAGAATCAGAGAATTTTCTAGATGAGAAATATGCTTGTGTTGATGGTGAGTTACATCATAAAAATGATACGGTATTTAGTATGGATAAAGGTTGGGATATTGTAAAGTTTTTACTCAAAAAAGTAGCATATCCAAAACATGAAATACTAAATCAACTTGATACACGATTTATAAAATCGAAAGAAGTGAAATTGATTCATAAAACGATCAAGGACATTACTATTGATGATATAATGAAAGTTTTGAATATCCCTGAAATGATAGAACAAAAAGTATACAAAGCCGGAGTTGATGATAAAAACTATATCAATTACCATTTAAAGACTTATAAAACCGCATTTAAAAAAGCTTCGGAACTTAATAATGGAATTGTAATACATTTCTACTAAAAAACACTTAGATAATTAATTTCCAAACTACACCGAAAAAATCCGTAGTTCATCTAAACAAAAAATAAACCCTACCAAAAATGTATGAATCGTGTCGGTTCATACATTTTTTGTTTCTAAGTAGTTGTAAACAAAGTAATTTGTGATTCGTAAAACTAACTAGGGGCAAATTACATGAAAACAAGACTACTTTTTTTAACAATATTTTTTTTAACAACTTTTTTCTGTTACGCACAACCCGCTAATGACGATTGTGCCAATGCAGAAATCATAAACGTTACCACCGCAACAACCACACTAGTTACTTTCAACAACGGAACCGCAACAGAAAGCTTACAAAGTAGTTGTGAAAATGCAAGCAATACCTATTTCGATGTTTGGTATGAATTTACCATGCCTGTCAACGGAAACATTCAAATTACAGGCGTAAATTTTGCAGATGGTTTCGCATTATACGATACCTGTGGAGGTACAGAAATCGCTTGTTTTTATGATGGTGGATTTATCTACAGTCTTTCCGTCGGAACCTATAAGTTACGAGCTTCCAGTCTTGATATACAAGCTGGCGCCGATAGTTTTAGCATTCAGGCGTTTGAAACTCCAACAAATGACGAATGTACTACGCCAATTGTCATTACCGACGATATTACCACGCAACGCTCTTTCAGTTATGATAACCGAGGCGCTACCGAAAGTTTGGACGCTAGTTGTGACAATGCTTCTAGCACGTATTTAGATATATGGTATGAATTTACCATGCCCGTGAATGGAAATGTACATATTACGGGTGTGAATATTTTTGACAGATTCACGTTGTACGATTCCTGTGGTGGCACTGAAATTATATGTGATGTTGATGATTCCTTTGCGTACAATCTCTCAACGGGAACGTATCTTTTACGCGTTTCCAAGCAATCCATTTACGCTTCGGTAGACAATTTTAACATACAAGCATTTGCCACGGTTGCAAACGATGAATGCGCCACAGCGGAAGTCATTACCGACGATATCAGCACGGAAAGAATCATTACATATGAAAGCCGAGGCGCTACCGAAAGTTTGGACGCCAGTTGCGATACCGCTACCAACACACACTTAGATGTTTGGTACGAATTTACCATGCCTGTCAATGGAAACTTGCGTATTTCAGGTGTGAATATTTTTGACAGATTTACGCTGTATGATAGCTGTGGCGGAACTGAAATTAGTTGTTTTTCTAGCGAAGGATTTGTGTACAATTTAACCACAGGAACTTATATTCTCAGAGCCTATAAGCAGGACATTTATGCTTCCGCAGATAGTTTCCGAATTCAAGCATTTGCTACAGTTGCCAATGACGAATGTGCTACAGCAGAAGTCATTACAGACGATATTACTACGGAAAGAACCATCAATTTTGACAACAGAAACGCAACCGAAAGTTTAGATGCCAGTTGCGATACGGCTAGCAATACCTATTTAGACGTTTGGTATGAATTTACCATGCCAGTCAATGGAAATTTACAAATTACTGGGACTGGCTCTTTAGATCGATTCACGCTGTACGATTCGTGTGGTGGAAGCGAAATACACTGTGGTGCAGCCAACTTTTTTGCATACAATCTCTCAACAGGAACCTATTATCTTCGAGCGTATAGTCAATCTATTTACGCTTCCGCAGATAGTTTCCGAATTCAGGCTTTTGCCTCTGCAGCAAATGATGAATGCGCTGCGGCCGAACTTATTACGGATGACATTTCCACGCAAAGAATCATCAATTACGACAACAGAAGCGCTACCGAAAGCTTGGATGCAAGTTGCGACAGTGCCAGCAATACCTACTTGGATTTATGGTACGAATTTACCATGCCATTTGCTGGAAACGTAGAAATAACAGGAGTTGGTAGCTTGGACAGATTTACGTTTTATGACAGTTGCGGCGGAACAGAAATTAATTGTTTCAGTAACAACGGATTTGCCTTTGGACTCAGTGCAGGAAATTACATACTCAGAGTCAGTAGTCAATCCATTTATGCATCAGCAGATAGTTTTAGAATTCAAGCGTTTCAAGCATTGCCAAATGACGATTGTGCAAATGCCGAAATGATTTCTGTAGCAGGTGTTGGTGCATGTAGTTCACAAAATATTACGGTTGATACACGCAGAGCTTCCGAAACCTTTGCTCCTGATATTGGAAACTGTTTCAGTACGTCACAAACGTGGTTAGATGCTTGGTATAGTTTTGAAGCTCCAATAACAGGAAATATAACCTTAAACTCTTCAAGTTTTAACAATACGTTTGCCGTGTATGAAAGTTGTGGTGGAACAGAAGTGGCTTGTTTTGGGCAAAATGGAGTCATTCCAGTAGTCTTTGGAAACACCTATTACATCCAAGTCGCAAGAACTACAATATCCGCAGGAGAACTTACCTTTTGTCTAGAAGGCGCTCCAGATGTCGCACTCGGAACTGCAGGAGTTTGTGAAGCCATTCCAACAGTAGATATATCAACTGCGCAAGGAAATACCAACGAATGGGTGCCGATTTTAGACGCTGCTGGCGATATTGTAGCAGCTATTAATGCCAATGGAAACGATTTAGGAACTGTAACAACTACACTATTTATTGAAAATACTGATACAAGAGACTTCTCTGGGCAACCGTATTTACGGCGAGAAGTCTCTATCAGTACCTCAAATGTACCTTCAAGTGCGGTGAATGTTCGATTGTATCTTTTAGGTGATGAGGTAGACGATTTGATACTGGCTGATAGTAACTTAACCGCAATTTCAGGGTTGGAACTCATGAAAGTCAACGGAAACACATGTACCACAGGTTATACTTCTGGCGGCGATTATATCATTGCTAGCGGGAGTTCATATTTGAATAATTATTACCTGCAATTTTCAACCAATTCGTTTTCAGTTTTCTATCCAACATCCACCAATTTAGATACCACATTAAGTATTCCGTCCGTAGCAACTAATGAATTAGGCATTACGATAGCACCAACAGTCACAGATGGAATCATTCAGATACATACAGAAAATACGCTTACAGATGTCACCGTGAATATTTTTGATATTACAGGAAGAGCAATCTATCAAGCAGATTTTGAAACGCTCAATCAAGTTCCGCAATCAATACATTTGCGTGGATATCAATCGGGCATGTATTTTATGAAAATTTCGCATCAGCAAAAACAAATAACTAAAAGAATCATATTAAAATAGTTAGTAATATGATATTTCGAGAAACAGTATCACAGCATTTTTTAGTCTTTATGCCACGTGATGCTGTTTTTTTATAGCAATCGTTTAAAAACATATTCTGCTTTTTCTGCAACCCAAACATGTTGGTCATTGGCATCAAAAACATAATCTCAATTTTCAATTGCATTGGGTATAATCGTGACTATTGATGCAAGTAAAACAAATATCAGTTTAGTTTTCAAATGCTGTATTGTTGCATACAAAATGTTAAAAATAGGGATGCTTTCTGTAAAATTGATACCTTTAAAGAAACTGTTTTGCATGCGTTTTGTGTATTTCTTTGTGTTGAATTTTTATGCTTTCATCGGATTTTCGCAACCAAATTCGTTTGAGAAAGGAAAAATTTTACCTGAAATTTCTGTGAATAATAGCTCAGAAACCTACGCTTTGTATCTTCCAAAATCCTTTGATGAAACGGTATTGTCGGCAGTAGTTTTTATTTTTGATCCAAGTGGAAATGGTGTGAATGGAATGCAGCACTTTGTCACTTCTGCTGAAAAGTTCAATTACATCTTGGTGGCTTCTAATAATACAAAAAACGGTGTTCCGTACGATACGAATTTTGAAATTACAAATCGTTTATTTGCGACGATTTTTAGCACTTTTAAGATAGACGAACGTCAGATTTACGCAGCAGGATTTTCAGGCGGTTCGCGTTTGGCAACAGCAATTGCGGCGTTGACAGGAAAAATACAAGGTGTCATTGCTTGTGGCGCAGGTTTGGCAATTAATAAATCAGTTACACCTACTCAAAAAATGTTTTCCTTTATTGGTTTGGTAGGAGATGAAGATATGAATTACCAAGAAATGTTCAATACCAAAACATGGCTTGATCAATTTTCGGTAGCTAATGAATTGTTTGTGTACAACGATACGCATCGTTGGCCGCCAAGCGAGCAGATAGAGCGTGCATTCGGTTGGTTGGAATTGCAAGCCTACAAAAAGGCTATCCGTAGTATTGATTCGCAGTTTGTACAATCGTATTTTGAAACGCAGTATAAAATTGCCGATTCACTTGTGATTCACAATAAATTTCGCGCTGTTCATGAATATGAAAGCATCATGCGTAATTTTGCGCCGTATTTTGAGATTGATGCGACGCAGCAAAAAGTAATTGCTATTAAAAAATCACCTGAATATCAACAACAAGTTGCTGCGCGTGCTGCAATTATTCAAGAAGAAAATGATTTGTATGAGAAGTTTTCTAAAGTATATTCTAACGATATTTTGGCAGCTGAATCGACCGATAATTTTCAATGGTGGCGCAAAGAATTGCATCAACTCAATACTGCTATTACACAACAAGCAAATTCACCAAGAGGAAAAATGTTGAAACGTTTAAAATACTCCATTTTTGCAGGTGCTTACGAGTCTTCAGAAAGTTATGTAGCAGCTAAAAAGTACAAACATGCTTTGTATTGCAATCAGTTGTTGGTGTATTTTAATCCCGAAAAAGCCTATTGGTACTTTCGTGTAGCGCAGAGTTATGCTCATACAAATGATTTTAAGAATACGATTCGAAATTTAAAAAAAGCAAAAGATTTAGGATTGCCACAATTTGAGCGTATTCAGCAATTGCCACTTTTTGCAAAATTCAAACAAAAAAGAAGGTTTCAAAAGTTGTTTGAAGTTTCTGAAAAAGACAAATAAACAACGAAGTGATTTAAACTTTTTCTTATGGCTGCAAATTTATCTTGTTTCGCCCTGATTTTGACTTTTTTTCGTAACGTAGCTACGGCTATGCTACTCAAAAAAGGCTTCATCAGGTCAAAAAATCTATAATTTTCGCTACAAAACAAAAAGGTTAAACCACTTCAACATCAAAATTACGACGAAAACTTCTTTTCAATATAGCTTGATGGTGTATCGTTCATCAGTAATTTAAACGTTTTATTGAAAGTCGATTTTGAATTAAATCCCGCATCCATAGCAATGGCAAGTAGGGTTTGTTTTTTGTGTTCGCCAGCTTCTATTTTTTTTAAAAACGCTTGTATGCGAAATTCATTAATGTACTCGTAAAAAGTTTTTTCATACACTGAATTGAGCAGCCATGAAAGGTTATTGGCTGATGTATGCAATTCTTTGGCTAAAATTTTTAAGCTCAAATCAGCGCGTGTATAAATATGTTCTTCTTCAATAAGGATTTGTAACTTTTGTTGGATTTCGGAGATTTCTTTTTTAGTCAATCGGTCTTTTTGTGGTGTTTTTTTAGGAACAGGCAAGCGTATGATTTCAGGTTGTGTAAAACTAAAATATCCTACAATAAAGAGAAAAACAGCAATACAAAACCAAATCAATTTGTAGCTGATAACAGCATCGTAATTTTTTAAAATGTACCTATTAAAAACACCAATTCCCCAACAGATAGCAATAAACGAGATTCCCACCGTAACATACTGTATATATCTTGCTATTTTTTGCGTATACTCCGTGGCATGTTCCGAATTTCTAATTTGACGTACAATTTTAAAAGACAAATACGCGTATATGGCAAAGGAAAGCACTCCTGTAAGCTCCATCGTAATATAGATGGTAAACATGCCTACAGGACCAAGGATAGCTCTGTATTCTTCAAAAGTGAACGAAAGTGTCCATAAGAAATACAAAAGCATCAAAATGGAAGGAATATAGTGTTTGAGCTTAAGTGTTTGTTCGGAAGCATTCTTAAAGACCAATCTTTTGAAATACAAATACAAAAACGGACCAAAAATGTACATGGTGGATTCTGTCAAAATCGCGGTTCGCCAAAAGATGTTTCTGTCTAATCGATAGCTTAGCATTTCTCTCACAAAAACGATGACAGAAATTCCAATAAGAATCATTAAAATTTTGTTGGCGGCTTTATGTTTCTTTGAAATGAATTGTAGCGAAATCATTAAAAAGATGCCTTGAATGATTCCCGTAAATAAAATAAGGTCTATAAAGGTAAATGACATCAGATTTTTTGAGTAAATATAGTCAGAAAATGTTTCGAATAGTATTAAGAATACACGAATGCGTTCCTTTTTTGTATCTTATCTTTTAAACCAAAAATACATAATCATGAAAAAACAAAACATTAAAAGTTTAGCAATTCACAAAAAAACAATTTCAACATTGACAGCAGCAAACACACTAAAAGGCGGCACAGGAACATCGCACACAAGTTGTTTGTGTATGGACACAGTTTGTGAGTGTGAGATGGAAGCTCCGTATTAATCAACAAGTAGAAAAATGACGAAAAGATGCGAAATCGCATCTTTTTTTGTTTATAAAAAATGTTTATGACGATTATAAAATTAACATTAAATCATTATCCTTTTTTATAAAAAATAAGATGTAATATATTGAATTGTAGTTAGTTGTTTGTTTTTTTATCAACAGCGTATTCATAAAGAGAGAGAAATTATTTTATAATTTAATTGTGAGAAATTTAACACTTTTACTCGTAGCTTTGTAAGAAATCAAAAAAAATTAATTATGAAAAAGAAGCACATTAAAAGCCTAAAATTACACAAAAATGTTGTGTCAAAAATCAGCGAATTGAACAAAACCGTTGGAGGAACCGACAGTTTCGGTCCAGAAGAATGTATGGAAGAATTCACGCTAGGTTGCAGTCCATCGTTTTTACGTCAATGCCCAATTACAAAAGACACCGATCCGCAGTATTGTTGGTAAACGTTTATTGAATTCCGAAAGTATAAAATGAAGAAGGAATGCCATTTGGCATTCCTTTTTTTTGTTTTAGTATTTTAAAGATAACACAGACTAACTTATATAATTATTCTCGGTATGTTAGTAAAGCACTTGGTTTTATTTCATCAATGATTTTTTCAAAAGCTTCCTCGTTATTTGGACTTGGAGCATTGTTTACAACAATTTTATTTTGTTCGTTAATGATAAGATATCTTGGAATTTGCTGCACATTTAATGCTTTCGCCAAAGAAGATTTTTTGCCTTTTAATAGTAAATAGGAATTTCTAAAATGTAATGTTTCGCTCAGTTCTTCTTGTTTGGCTAGCCATTTTTCTTTGTCGGTATCAATGGAGAGATAAATCCACTCAACATTATTTTCTACAGAAAGACGATCTTTAAATGGTTTATTTTCCTTGATTTGTTTGATACACGGCGGACACCAACTCGCCCAGAAATCAATTACTTTTACACGCTGATGCGACCGATCAAAAATTGATTGTAAGGTGATTGTATCTCCTAAGTGGTTAATCATTTTGGCATTTAAAGCACTTTCAGAGAGTTTAAAGTCATATGTGTTAATATCCTTCAGAATTGTTTGCATAGCTTCGATATGCATTGTTTTTCCTTTAACAGAAGCCATATACTCATCAATTTTTTTCTGCATAAATTGAATACGATGCAAACCGAAAGCAAACCCTTTGTTGTAATAATCTACAATCATTCTCCCAAGGGCGTAATCACGAATTTCCCCAGAAAAGTTAGTTTCAATAAATTCTTTTTCCGCTATAAAATATTCTTTTGAAAAATACGGAGCAGTCGTTTTTACGAAGTAATGACGAATACAGGCAGTTAAACTATTTTTTAAAAAATCGGTATGCCGCATGGCGGAAAAATCTTGAAAATCTTTTACGGTAATATTATCCAAATATGAAGTCAAATCAAATGGAATTTCACTATTCCCATATTCCTTTTCAATGAGCGATGGCAATGCATCGTAATCATTGACATAAAATTTACCATTTTGAACCGAAATTGTTCGTGGACTTACCAAATTATCAACATATTCAAACTTTAAGTGCTTTTTAAAAATTGCCACAAACTCTGGCGATAGGGAATTTTCGGTTTGATACTTTTCTAAAAAAGCTTGTTTTTGCTCGTAAATAGATTGAATACCATTTTTATACAAAAAAAGATTTCCGTTGTAAGGAAATCTTGAATAATCGGGTGTTTGCGCTTCTAGTGCTGCATATAAATTGTTTTGAGCGGCGTTTTTTCCCGTAAATTTCAAAACATTATTTTTTATTTCAAATTTCACTGTATCCGTTGGTTGAATGAAAATTCGAGATGAAAAAAAGTTTTCATCTCCACTTGGGCTAAATTCCATATACAGTGGTTTTTCTATGTTCTTCAGCACAAAAGTGATAGAATCTTTTTGAATCGTTTTTTCGATATCTTGATGCGGCTTTCCAAACAAATACGTATTGTTTAGAAAATTCGGACGTTCAAACACACCAGCATCATCAGAAGTTCCTGTAACAACAATTGTTTGCTCACTTTTCAGAGTCGAAATGTTGTCTTTTTTAGTATTTTTTTTTAAGCTAATTTCAGAAGAATTTCCAGAAAGTGTGGAATGCTCTTTTTGTGGAATACAGACATACAATGTGCTAATTGCAGTAAACACCGTAATACCAAAAACGATTTTTTTGTTTTTTTTAGATAGTGATCGTAGCATTGCGTAATATAAGATAATTAGGTACTATAAACCTTACGGGTTTCCGTAAGAGAAAAGAATTTTGAATTTTTAATTAAAAAAAGAGAGCGCCATTTGTTAAAAACAACGCTCTCAATCTGTTTTAATTTTCGCCTCCAGAACAAATCTTAGCACCACCATTCAAACTACATGCTTCTTCCATGGTATCGCAGCTCTTTATAGAGTATTCTTTTCCGTCATTGCATAATACAGTAGCATTATTGTGCAATTCAGGAGCATTTCCAAATCCGGCAAGGATGGATTTCATTTCCGATCTGCTTAAGTTTTTTCGGGTTTTTAGGTTGATTGTTGTTTTCATAATAAAAATAAATTAATTAGTAAATGCCTACTCTATTACTAGCTTTTCGGCTTCCGCTTTTATGGTTTTGAAGTATCTTCTATTAAATCATCAATAAAATGGCTGAGGTCATCAATAGCATACGATTCGGGAAGGATATAGCTATTTACTAAAAGAGCAGGAGTGAAGGTAATTTTGTGCTGTAGGCACCAATTTCGTTGTTGTTGTAGTATGTAAAGAATTCTATTTGCATCAATGTTTTGTCGGTATTTCGCTAACCATTTTTCATAATCTTGAGTTTGATACCAAAAATTCAAAGCTTTAAAAAACGCTTCATCACCTTTTGTTTCATGCAAATGATATAACTGTTGTAAAAAATGTATATCATCGTCATGTAAATGCTTAAAGTTTACGTTGTAGATAAACCTAACAGCAATTGCGTCAGCGTACGTTTCTAATAGTTTTCTTAGTTGTTGTAATGGCTTTTTGCAATATCTGCAGTATGGACTCGTAATAAAATCAAGAGTCACAAGCGCATCAGGATTTCCAAAAGTTAAGGTAGGTGGAGTAGCAACTGTTTTAGAAGTTGAAGTAAGGGTGTTTTTGAAAACCGTATAATTGCGTTTAAATTTTTGAGCGAGAATTTGTTTCTGTTTTAGTGTTTGATTTTCAATTAAAATATTTTTTAAAAAATACCAGCCAAGTGCAATTGCGAAGAAGAGAAAAGCAGTAAAATTGTACTGTGAAAATGGTATTTGATCAAAAGAAGTAATATTTGATAAGGTAGTTATGTATACCAATTCCAACAGAATAATACCTGCAATAGACATACAAATTGCACACCGTTTTTTTACGACAGCAAACTGATAATACAGTGAAAAAAGGATAACAGGAATAGTTGTAAATACTATTATTTTTTGGAGAGAAAGATACCATTGAAATGTTTGCGTAGCTACAGAAATCGTAAATGCAAGAAGTTGATATGTAAAAAAGACAAAACATAAATCGCTCAGAATAGTCAATTTTCCAGCGGTTTGCATCACACTTTTACAATTTGTCGTTGTTTCTCCATCGCACAAAGCGGCTACAACAGGATTTTTTATATTGAAAACATCCTTCAAAGCCACTATTGAAAGCGTACAACCGATAACGGGCAATAGAAAGAAAACGAAATATGGAAGCGATTGAACATACGCTGTACACAATCCAAAAAAAGATAAAACACAAAGAGTCAATAGTATATGTTTCCACGAATAGCGTATTTTTTTTAGGTTAGTTTCTTCGGTATTCTCAATTAGAAATACAATGCCTAGCCATTCTTGCAATAGATTGCTTTTGGAAATAGTTCGCTTGTTGGAGTTTTCGTAAATAGTGTATCGATGGGAATTTTTAATTTCTACAAGCGCTAGTGAGTCTTCTTGTGCGTGTTTAAACTTTGTCATGAAGAAGTTCGGCAATGCGTCAATTTCGGAAGATTGTACATGCAAGGCACCATTTTCCACATTAAAAAAACGCAGGGTATCACTTAAAGCCAATAACGATGGAAACGCTGGATGCGATTCGTATTGTACAATAAACTCTCGTCTATTAAGATGAATATTTCGTTTTTTCAAATACAAGAACAAAAAGCGTAGATTGTTCATTTACTTAGTCTTAGTTTGAAGCTAAATATAGAAACTTTTGTAAGTTAAAAATTACGGAAAACCTTAATTTGACTAAAAATACTTACAAATAAGGAGGCACTCTCATTAATTTTGTGGAGTATGTATGTAATTGATATTTAGTTTTTTGCTAAAAAAGCAATTATAAAAAGGCAATGATGAATGCCTTTTTACAACTGACTTTTAAATATTTACTTTTGAAGAAAAATATTTTATGGAATGAATGTTTGTGGTTGAATATCGTCAATCATGCGTTCAAAAACATCATTATTTGAAGGACTTGGCGCGCTATTCATCAAAATTTCACCGTTTCTACCAAAAATGACATAGCGTGGAATTTGTTGTACCTGCAAGGCTTTCGCCAAAGATGATTTATTGCCTTTTAGAAGCAAATAGGAATTCCTAAAATGTAATGTTTCGCTCAGTTCTTCTTGTTTGGCTAGCCATTTTTCTTTGTCGGTATCAATGGAGAGATAAATCCATTCTACATTGTTTTCCACGGAAAGCCGATCCTTAAACGGTTTATGTTCTTTAATTTCTTTGATACATGGCGGGCACCAACTTGCCCAAAAATCGACTACTTTTATTCGTTTTGTGGAGCGGTCAAAAATATCTTGCAAGGTTATCGTATCGCCCAAATGATTCACCATTTTTGCATACAAAGCTGACTCGGATAACTTAAAATCATATCGCAATATATCTTTTTTAATCGCTTCCATTTTAGACGTATACGATGCTTTGTCTTGAATGGTTTTGGAGAAGTTGTCAATCAGTTGCAACATATATTTTCTATTTTCCTCATTATAGGCAAATCCTTCATTGTAATAATCCCAAATCATTCTTCCTGTTGCATACTCTTTTAAATCGCCATCCAAATGATTGTCAATATACATTTTCTCAGCTTCTAGCTTTTCCTTTGAATACAATGGATAATCAGAGGTTTCAAAATAATGACGGATAAAATCGTTTAGACAATTTTTAAAATAGTGACTATGATTCAATGCACTACGTGAGGCTATAAAGTCCTTAATTTTAATATTGTCAAGATAATCTGAAATATCAAAAATAATTTCTTTTTCAATCGCTTCTTTTTGTATCAAATTTTTTAAAACATCAGATTGGTTAAGGTAGATATCCAAGCTAGTTGACTTTACATTTCTTGGGTTGATTAAATTAAAATAGTATTCAAACTTTAAAAAATCATTGAAAACTTTTGTAAAATTCTCAGAGAGAGAATGTTTGTGATAATATTTTGTGGCAAATTCTAGTTTGTCATCATAAATAGATTGAATTGTCGCCTTGTAACGATGAATGTCGTTTTGATAATATTGTTTGGAATAATCACGCGTATTTTCTTCTAACAATGTATATAAATTGTTTTGCGCTGCGTTTTTTCCAGTAAAAAGAATTTTTTTATTCTTGACCTCAAAAGAAACGTTATCACCAGGAGAAACATAAATATAGGTGCGATAAAAAGCTTCATCTCCAGAAGGACTAAACTCCATCAGCATAGGTTTTTTTATATCTTTTAGGACAATTTCACCAGAATTTTTATTGATAGTTTTTTCAACTTTTTCATGTGATTTACCAAAAAGATATGTACTGTTCATTAAATTTGGACGTTTAAAAATGCCCATATCTTTTGATTTTCCTGCAATAACAATATTCCCCTCTGAAAAATTGTTACCAATCTTACCAGATTCTTCCTTTGTGTAATTAGTAATTAATATGATTACAAATATTACTGCAATAAATGGTATATACGAAGAATAGATTTTTTTTGACATACATCTTTATATAATATGTGATGAGATAATTATGAATCAATATCCTTTAAGGAAATTGACAATTTAGGTTGCAGTATACAAATCAAAAACATTAC
Organism: Kordia periserrulae; assembly: GCF_003054265.1. GTDB lineage: Bacteria > Bacteroidota > Bacteroidia > Flavobacteriales > Flavobacteriaceae > Kordia > Kordia periserrulae. The sequence goes on from NZ_QBKT01000009.1 coordinate 133,639, forward strand.
AAATTTGTCTTTTAAATGTACCTGATAATTGAGAAGAATCTAAAAGTACAATTAATACAACTCAAAAAGTAAGTATTTGCATGTGAATTACTGCAACTACAGCCAAACATAGAAGAAACATTGACCAAATAACTCATTAAATAATCTATTTTGTCATAAAAGCTTTTCTATTATTTATAACTTAGGTCAATTCAGGAGTATTTCCTCTGCCAACATGTAATCTCGCGGATCTCTATTCTAGTAAGCTTGTGTAAGTTTTTTGAATTCTTTTTTTTCATGATGTAAAGTTTTAGTGTTAACTGTTGATTGACGGCTTTTTTGCTATCAATGAATAAAATGATTCTCTAATTTTGGCTTAAAAGGGTACGGAGCAAGTAATTTTAGTATTAAAAGGTGCAAACTTTCTGGGAAGAGGTAAAGGGATATTTTTTTTAAATGAAGAAATATGCGCATAAACAATGAACAGCTTATAACTTGAAATGTTCGTGGCAAATTCATTCTGATATAATTTTAATGAAACGTATGTTTTTTCGATTTTAAAATTATGCGAAATAGTAAAATCCTACATAAATGTAAGAAAATATATTAAATAAAATGAATTTTGACAGTTTTTTAACTAAAAACATGACAAAAAGTAAGCTTTTATCCTCAGAATTGATGATTTTAGTATGTGATTGTGCTATGCAAATGTCGTAGAAATATGATATGAATGGCGATTCAAAAACGTGCTAAAATGAAGCTAGATATTTAAAAACGTATCAATACGCATATTTATTCCATCGCTTTTCCGATATCGTCTATTTCAGAAAACGTACTACTTGTTTCTCTGAGTGTTGTCTCTAATTTAGAAATTTTATGAATAAAATATAAAGCGCATGCAATAGCGATAAGTGTCATTACTTTTGATGCAATAACATATCCGTTTGCGTCCGAAAAAGCATCAATATCTCCAGCAGATATAGCCTTTTCTTGTACTCTTGCCGCAAAGCTTTCAAAAAAAATACTTCCAATATATAAAAACCACCAAAGGCCAACAAAAGTAGCATCTTTATCAATCCTGAAACTACTGTTTAACTCTTTAATTGCATATTGAGTTTTTAAGAAGATTTCTTTTCCCTCCTTATATGGACGATAAAAATTGAGTAAAGGGATGAAAAATCCCCAAGCAGCACCATTTTCACTATATTCCATTGGTTGATGTCTACGTATCAAGTTACCGTAAGCTCTTTTAAACCAGCGTACAAAAAATACAATTATAACAATGTATAGTACCAATCTAAACACATAAGTAATTTTTAATACCAAATCTAGGAACTCAATACTCTCCAGTTCTTCTCTCTTGTATGAAAAATTTTGTAAAAGACTATTTTGATAAAAAATAAGAAGTATCAATATAACATTAATACAAGCTGCAACAATAAATACCAATATGGTATCCTTACTTCTTGAAGAATTATCTTTAACGTGTTCTATCATATTATTTTGTTATTATCGTATGCGGATAACCATCCAAGGTCCAATCAATTACCAAACCGCCAGCCAAACTTTTCGCAATCGCTTTTCCATACAAATATTCACACAAATACAAAGCGGCTTCAAAAGATTTTGCACCGCCAGCAGACGTAATATACTTTCCATCGTGTACAAATAACGTGTTGTCTCTGATGTCTAACTTCGGAAACATTTTGCGCATCTTCTCAATATCGCTTGGAAACGTTGTGGAAGCTACATCATCCAACAAACCTGCTTTTGCCAACACAAACGCACCATCGCAATGTGAAGTGACAAATTGTGCCTCTTTCGCAACGTTTTGTACAAAAGAAATCATGGCTTCATCTTCCAAATCACTATCTAAATGATGCTCCGCACTCGGAACGACCAATATATCAATTTTTGGCAAACTATCTTTCAAATAATTAAAATCAGGGAGAATACGCATACCTTCAAACGTTCGCACAGGTTCGTCGGTATTGGCAACCGTAAATACATTCATCGCTTTGATATTTTCACGATATATCGTGTGTTGAAAAATATCATACGGCGCAGTCAATTCGGTATTATACACGCCATCCATAATCAAAAAACCAACATTATAACGATTCGGTTCCAGCGTTGGGAATTGCTTTTTTGGAGTGCTTTCTTCTTGAATTTCCGTTGACGAAATGTTTGCATCTTTCGAAGCATTCGTTTCACAACTCACAATACAAAGCATAAACGTTAAAATGAGGAGTATTTTTTTTATCATCATATAATAGCGATTAATAATTTGTAAATTTAGCCATTAAAAAATTACAAATCCTAAGGAATGAAATGAACCTTCACACTATTTTGACAAAAACTCAAAATAATGATGAGACATTCTATCCGACCAAACCTGAAAAATAATAAAAATCATAGATGAAAACCTTTCTAAAATTCACCCTAATTCTAGCATTTTTAGGTGTTTCCTGTACCAAAACGTCAAAAACGACCAAAGACACCGCTGAAGTTGAAGATACCTATGTACAAGATCATTATGACAAAAAAGAAGTGACAATTGAAATGCGCGACGGAATTAAATTGCATACAACCATCTATTCGCCAAAAGATAAAAGTCAAACCTATCCTATCTTGATGATGCGAACGCCGTACAGTTGCAGACCGTATGGCGAGGATAAATTCCGCAAAAAAATTGGTCCAAATGTACATTTGATGAAAGAAGGCAACATCATTGTATATCAAGATGTTCGTGGTCGTTGGATGAGTGAAGGTGTGTATGACAATATGCGTGCCTACATTCCAAATAAAACAGATAATACACAAATTGATGAGTCTTCCGATACGTATGACACAATTGAATGGCTGGTAAATAATGTGGAAAATAATAACGGAAGAGTAGGAACGTGGGGAATTTCATATCCAGGTTTTTATGCTACGTATTCTACGATTGACGCGCATCCAGCACTAAAAGCGGCTTCTCCGCAAGCGTGTATTGGCGATTTCTTTTTTGATGATTTTCATCACAATGGCGCGTTTTTGCTAAGCTATTTTAGAGCGGTTTCTCTATTTGGAACGATGAAAGATGTGCCGAAAGATTCTGCTTGGTACAAATTACCCGATTTAGGCACCAAAGACCAATACCAATTCTTTTTAGATGCTGGACCGTTGAGCAATTTGAACAGTTATTTTGAATACGAAAAATTAGACAATGTCATCACGTCAAAATCTGATGAGGTAGACGATGTATTTTGGAAAGAAATCATTGATCATCCAAATTATGACAGCGTTTGGAAGCCGAAAGGATTGATTCAAAATTTAAAAAACATAAAACCATCTGTTGCCACGATGATTGTAGGCGGATTGTTTGATGCGGAAGATTTATACGGACCTTTTGAAACCTATAAAACCATCGAAAAATACAATCCCGAAAATTATAACACTATGGTTTTTGGCCCTTGGGATCACGGAAGATGGTCGAGTAGTGATGTGAAAAATTTTGTAGGGAATTACTATTTTGGCGATTCTATTTCGCTCAATTTTCAACGCGATGTGGAAACGAAATTTTTCAATCATTTCTTAAAAGGTAAAGGTGATAAAAATACAGGATTGCCAGAAGCGTATGTTTTTGATTCTGGAAAGAAAGAATGGAATAGTTTTGAGAGTTGGCCGCCAGCAAATACGGTAAAGCAAGACATGTATTTGAATGCCAATCAAGAATTGTCAACAACCAAAAACGGCAATACAAAAGAAGTGTTTGTAAGCGATTTAAAACGTCCGGTTCCGTATTCAGAAGATATTAAAACCGTGTTTACGCCAAGAAAATACATGACAGACGATCAGCGATTTGCCGCACGTCGCCCAGATGTGTTGATTTTTGAAACGGATGTGTTGGAAGAAGATGTTACCCTTGCGGGAGATATTCTAGCAAAATTACAAGTCGCAACTACAGGAACCGACGCCGATTGGATTGTAAAAATCGTAGATGTACATCCACCAGATGCGGAAGAACAGGAAGAAGGCATGCAAGATCACTTGGCAATGAGCAATTATCATTTAATGGTGCGAAGTGAAGTGATGCGCGGACGTTTTCGTAATAGTTTTGAAAACCCAGAACCGTTTATTCCGAATCAGAAAACAGCGGTGACTATTAAATTACAAGATGTGCTGCACACTTTTAAAAAAGGACACAAGCTTCAAATTCAAGTGCAAAGTACTTGGTTTCCATTGATTGACTTGAATCCGCAAACGTTTGTACCCAATATTTACAAAGCTAAAGAAGAAGATTTTCAAAACCAAACACATACCGTTTTCAACGATTCTAAGATTGAGTTTACAGTGTTGAAGTGATGTTAGAATCGCTGGCGTTTTAGATTTTTTAGATGGTTAGAATCGCTTTGCTTTTAGATGGATGGAAGTGCTTGCGCACTTTGGTATGCTGGTATTTTTGTAGGTTGGTATATTGGTTTCGATTTCGAGTTCTCAAATTCAAGTTCATTTTCACAAATTGTCCCTTCGAGTGATTTTTCGTAGAAAAATTGTATCGAGAAGTGCTGTGAAACGTCATTACGAGTCAGCATGATGAAGTAATCTGTTTATAGAAAAACGGTTGTGTTATTTGAAGTAAAAGATTGCCGCGAATTTCTATGAAATTCTCGCAAAGGCGTATCAAATAATAAAGCAAATACATTTCAAATCAAAATAGAATTTCGCTAGAAATTCAAAAAAAACACTGATACATCGTTACATTGAAAAATTAGTACATTAAAAAAAATCAGCTTTACAAAAAGCTGATTTTTTTATACTATTTTGAAGCAAACAACTTGACATCTTCTTCAGAGACTTCTTTGCCTCCTAAAATTATCAAGCGTTCTATGACGTTTCTGAGTTCTCGGATATTTCCTGTCCAATCGTATTCTTGGAGTAGTTTTACAGCTTTGTCAGAGAATTTTTTCGGAGCGTTTCCTTGTTCTTTGGCAATTTTTCCCCGCAAAGTGTTCAATCAACAATGGAATGTCATCTCTGCGGTCGTTTAAGGCAGGAACTTTAATTAAAATTACCGCCAATCGATGGTATAAATCTTCACGGAATTTTCCGTCTTCAATTTCCTTTTTTAAGTTTTTATTTGTTGCAGCAATCACGCGAACGTCCACTTTAATATCTTTATCGCTTCCCACACGTTGCACACGACTTTCTTGCAAGGCACGCAATACTTTCGCTTGTGCAGACAAACTCATATCGCCAATTTCATCCAAGAAAATTGTTCCACCATTCGCCGCTTCAAATTTTCCAGCTCGGTCTTTATTGGCACTGGTAAACGCACCTTTTACATGTCCAAATAATTCACTTTCAATCAATTCGCTTGGAATGGCTGCACAGTTCACTTCAATCATCGGACCTTTGCTACGATCGCTTTTTTGATGTAACCAATGCGAAACCAGTTCTTTTCCCGTTCCGTTTGGTCCAGTAATGAGCACGCGTGCATCGGTTGGTGCTACTTTTTCAATAATATCTTTGATTTGCTGAATGGCTTCCGAATCACCAATCATTTCGTAGTTTTTGCTGACTTTCTTTTTAAGTCGCTTGTTTTCAACTACCAATTCTTTTTTGTCAAGTGCATTTCGAACCGTATTTAGCAAACGGTTTAAATCTGGCGGTTTCGAAATATAATCAAATGCGCCTAAACGCATTGTGTTTACTGCGGTATCCAAATCACCATGTCCTGAAATCATGACAAAAGGGATTTCTGGCTTTATCTTTTTGGCAGCTTCCAATACTTCCACACCGTCCATTTTTGGCATTTTTATATCGCACAGCACCAAGTCGTAATCTTGATTCTTAATCAATTCGATTCCAGCCAAACCATCTTCCGCTTCTGAAACTTGATAAGCATCATTTTCTTCCGATAAAATTTTTACCAAAACCCTGCGAATCGCAGATTCGTCTTCTATCACTAATATTTTAGACATTGTCTTCTATTTTTTATTAAATATATGTACATCTCTTTGCGGGAAAGGAATGGTTATGTTATGTTCTCTAAACAACCTATCGACCTCAAAACGCAAATCACTTCGTACATTAAATGCAGTAAAACTATTGTTGAGTGTAAATACCAATTTAAAGTCTAGCGAACTGTCTCCAAAGTTAGTAAAAAGCACTGTAGGTTCAGGCTCTTTTATCACTTCTTTATGATTTTCTGCAGCTTGTAAGAGGAGTTTTTTTACCAAAGCAACATCACTTCCATAGGCAACACCAACGGTAATAGATTCACGCGTGGTTACGCCATTTTGTGTCCAGTTGTACAAACTGTTAGTCAAGTATAAATGATTGGGAATGATGAGTACTTTATTATCAATGGTCACCGCTCTGGTTGTACGTAATTTGATTTCTTCTACGCGACCAACTTTGTCTTCGATTTCAATAATATCGCCTACATGCACCGTTTGATCAATTAGAATGAAAATTCCAGAAATGATATCTTGAAAAAGCGTCTGCAATGCCAATCCAATTCCAATCAATAAGGCAGCAGAAGCGGCAAAAATTCCTGTGACGTTTACGCCAACAGCACTCAGCGTGACTAATACAATTACAACATACGAAAACCAAGTAGCGTACGAAAAAATGCTTTTAAATTTGAGTTTGTTTTCACTGTTAAGTTTTCTGGTGACAAAGCGTTGAAACAATCGTAACAGTATATTGGCGAGTATTAAAACGACACAAAGCACCAAAATATGCTTGATACTGATTTCTATTGTTTTACCAAGATGAATCGATTTGTTGAGAATGTTGTTGATTTCTTCCATTTAGTACTTTAACCACTTAAATATTTCCTTGTAGCTTGGTTTCTTCCCGTACATTAAAATACCTACACGGTAAATTTTGGACGCAAACCAAACGGTTCCTACAAAGGTAACATATAAAAGTAATATGGAAATGAGTTGCTCCCAAATTGGTACACCAAACGGAATTCGCATCAACATTACTACAGGTGATGTAAACGGAATGTATGAAAATACCGTAGCAACGGTTCCGTGCGGATCATCTAATACGGTAAATCCACCAACATATACTGCGAGAATCAACGGCATTAAAATCGGCATCATAAATTGTTGTGTATCCGTTTCATTGTCTACCGCAGCGCCAATGGCAGCGTACAATGAACTATACAACAAATATCCACCAATAAAAAAGATAAAAAACGCAGCTAATAAGTTCACAATTGGCAAACTATTGATGAGTTCTGTAATTTGAACTTGAAAGTTTACATCTGCACCTTGTTGAGCTAATAATGCTTGTTGTTCTGCGGCTTGCGAGCCGATAAGGTCAATTCCGAAAACAAAGCTGATGATGACGAGTAAAATTCCACCAAAAACAATCCACATTAAAAATTGCGTGATTCCTGCTAAAGAAGTTCCGATGATTTTTCCCATCAACAATTGAATCGGTTTTACAGACGAAATAATGATTTCAATAATACGATTCGTTTTTTCCTCAATCACGCTGCGCATAATCATATTTCCGTAAATGATGATAAACATAAACAGTAAATATCCTGCGGCAAAACCAAATCCGAGTTTGGAATAGTTGATGAATTTTGAGGTGCGTTCGCCCGTAAATGTTTCTTGTCCAATAGACACATTCATCTTCGAATTTTTTACAACGTCAATATCTACATTGTTTTGCAATAAAGTTTCTTGGGTAAGTTTTCGACTCAAAATCGCTTCTAGTTTTGAAATGATTTTTTGTGAAGGCGAATCTTCTGAATAAAACTTAATTTGTCGCGCAATTTCTTCCGTAGACGCCATTTGACGAATGTGCAACAAACCGTATTCTTCCGTTTCTTGGACTTGCTTTTTGGCTTCTTCCAACGTAATTCCTGTTAGAAGTTTATACGTAGTCATTTCATCTTTCTGTGCATTTTCAGTCAAAAACACCTCTGAAATTTTTCCAGTTTCATCCAAAATCGAAATTGTACGTTCTTGATTTTTGTTTAACTGTGTCAAATACACAACTAACGAAATCAATCCGATGAAAATTAACGGACTTAAAAACGTCATGATGATGAATGACTTGTTTCTAACTTTCGTTAGATATTCTCTTTGGATAATTAGCGGTAAATGGTTCATGTCTAATTATTATTTTCTACGGTTTGAATGAATATATCGTTAACGCTTGGAATGACTTCCACAAAGTGATTGACTTGTCCTTTTGAGGTTAAAAAGGATAGCAAATCGTTGGCAGTATCGCCATTTTTAAGTTGGATGTTTACTTTTAAATCGTCATTAATCGATTTAAAATCAGCATCCGTAACGTCAAATTTTTCGTTGAGCATGGAGCGCAACTGTAGATTGTCTGCTGCGCCAATACCAACTTGATAGGTATTGCTTTTGTATTGACGTTTTACATCGGTCAACTTTCCATCTAACACTTTATTGGATTTGTGAATCAGCGCAATATGGTCGCACAATTCTTCAACCGATTCCATTCGGTGTGTAGAGAAAATTACCGTGGCACCTTCGTCGCGTAGTTGTAAAATTTCGTCTTTAATTCGGTTTGCGTTAATTGGGTCAAAACCACTAAACGGTTCATCAAAAATCAACAACTTTGGTTGATGCAACACGGTAACGACAAACTGTATTTTTTGCGCCATTCCTTTGGAAAGCTCTTGAATCTTCTTGTTCCACCAATCGGAAATTTCGAATTTTTCAAACCAATATTTCAAGCGTGCTCTGGCTTCTTTTTTGCTCAACCCTTTCAATTGTGCCAAATACAACGCTTGTTCACCAACTTTCATCGATTTGTACAAACCGCGTTCTTCGGGCATATAGCCAATATCTTTGATGTGAAATTGCTGCAACGGCTCGCCATCAAGTAATACTTGACCTGAATCGGGCGCTGTAATTTGATTGATAATTCGGATAAGGGATGTTTTTCCAGCACCATTTGGACCAAGCAGTCCAAAAATGCTTCCTTTCGGCACATCTATAGAAACGTTATTCAATGCGGTGTAATCACCATATTTTTTTACGACGTCTTTCGCCTGAAGAATTGAACTCATAAAAAGTTTTTTATATAAGTAATGATCTTAGTTGATTTGTTACAGCAAAAATAGCATTCATTATTGTTCTTGAAAAATCGCTTTTGAAGCGACGGGAGTTTGAAATATAATTACAATAATGTCAATCTATTATAAAACAAAACCCACCCTTAATGTGATCAAGGATGGGAAAAAATTGCTATGAAAAAGAAAAAATTACTAGCTGGTCTCAGCCAGTAACTTATCAAAGATAGTTTTTTTTTCGTAATAGCAAAAAAATTACGAAAACATGTCTTTGACTTTTTCAAAAAATGATTTATCACTCTTCTCTGGATTCGGTACAAAATTTTCCTCATTTGCCATTTTTTCAAAGAAGGTTTTCTGTTCTTTCGTCAATGTTTTTGGCGTCCAAACGTTGATGTGTACTAGCAAATCGCCTTTTCCGTATCCGTTGACACTTGGAATTCCTTTTCCGCGTAAGCGCAATATTTTTCCTGATTGTACTCCTGATTCAATTTTTATACGAACTTTTCCTGTTACGGTGTCAATTTCTTTAGAAGTTCCTAAAGCGGCTTCTGAAAAACTGATATATAAATCGTAATGTAAATTGTCACCTTCGCGTTTTAAAACTTCGTGCTCTTTTTCTTCAATTACGACTAATAAATCTCCCGAAATTCCATTGCCAGGTGCTTCATTTCCTTTTCCAGCTACTTTGAGTTGCATGCCTTCTACTACACCCGCAGGAATTTTGATAGAAACCGTTTCTTCCTTTGTTAGCATTCCTTGTCCGTCTGCACCAGCTGGTCGTTTGTCCATCACTTGTCCAGCGCCACCACAAGTACTACACGTTGTAGAGGTTTGCATTCTTCCCAAAATAGTATTGGTAATGCGCGTCATTTGCCCAGAACCGTTACAGGTTTCACAAGTTTTATAGGTTACGCCAGGCGCTTGTACTTTTCTACGAACTTTTACCTTTTTCTCAACACCGTTGGCAATTTCTTCAAGGGTAAGTTTTAAACGAATTTTAAGACTGCTTCCTTTTACACGGCGTTGTCTTCCGCCGCCGCCAAAGCCGCTAAATCCGCCACCGCCGCCAAAGGCTCCACCGAAAATATCACCAAACTGACTGAAAATATCGTCCATATTCATTCCGCCGCCGAAACCGCCACCGCCAAAGCCGCCGTTTTCAAATGCTGCATGGCCATATTGATCATAGCGCGCGCGTTTGTCATCGTCACTCAATACTTCATAGGCTTCTGCTGCTTTTTTAAACATTTCTTCCGCTTCTTTATCATCCGGATTTTTGTCAGGATGATATTGAATTGCTTTTTTGCGGTATGCTTTTTTAATTTCAGCTGCCGAAGCTCCTTTGCTTATTCCTAATATTTCGTAATAATCTTGTTTCATTTTGTTTCAGCTTGTGTTATAAAGGTCCTTTCGTTGCGGGGAACAACTCAAAATTATTGTCCTACCACTACTTTTGGATAGCGAATGATTTTATCGCCTAAGGTGTATCCTTTTTCGAGAACGTCAATGATTTTCCCTTTCATGTCGTCCGTTGGCGCAGGAATTTGTGTGACTGCTTCGTGGTCTTCCGCATCAAAAGTATCACCAGCATTGACAGTCATTTGCGCCAAGCCTTTTGCTTTGAGTGTTTCTTTGAATTTATTGCTAATCAATTCAACACCTTTTTTCAAATCTTGCACTTCTTTGTCATCAATTTTTGCAATTTCTGCCAAAGCTCTATCAAAATCGTCCAAAACTGGCAACATGGCAACTAAGACATCTTTTCCTGCCGTTTTGAACAATTCTACACGTTCTTTACTCGTTCTTTTTTTATAGTTTTCGAATTCGGCAAACAGACGTAAAAATTTGTCTTTTTCCTTTGCCAATTCCTCTTGTAATTTTTCTTCTGTAGATGGTTCCTCTACTGTATTTTCAGTTGCTTCAGCTGCTTTTGCTTCTTCATTTACTGCTGTTGCTTGCTCTTTTTCTACGGTATTATCCTTTTTTTTGCTCATGATATTATGTCCAAAAAATTTATTGTTTTCCTTTTAAGATGGCAAAAGTACTGCCATTTCTCGTAAAATGTCAAAATGTCACGAAAAATATTTTTTAACATTTCGAATATAAAATTTAGACAGTATTCGTAATTTTACAGAAAGACTTTATGAACTAAAAAAAATAGGTATGAAAAGAAAAATTTTAAGTTTGATGACTTTCGCAGTAATGACAATACTAGTTATTTCTTGCGGAGAAAAAAAGAACGAGACCAACGCAGCTGATGCGAAAGCTGAAAAAGAGATTACAGTAGCGGCAGTAAAGTACAATGTTGATCCAGCCAATACGACTGTAACATGGAAAGGTTCTAAAGTGATTGGAGGAAGTCACAACGGAACGATGAATGTGTCTTCAGGAACTTTTGCCATGAACGATGGAAAGTTGGAAAGCGGAAACTTTATCATTGATATTACTTCGTTGAAGGTTTTAGATCTTCCTGAAGGTAGTGATGATAACGCCAGTTTGAAAGGTCATTTGTTGTCAGCAGATTTCTTTGATGCAGAAAATCATGGAAATGCAACTTTTTCTGTGACAGGAATTAGTGAAAAAGACGGAAAAACGATGATGGAAGGAAATTTAACCTTGAAAGGTGTAAAGAAAAATATTTCGTTCCCTGTAGCAATCAGTACGGAAGGTGATACTGCTAGGATTGTAAGCGAAGTGTTCACTATTAATCGGACGGATTTCGGAATGAAGTATGGTTCGTCTTCGTTTTTTGACGATTTAAAAAACAAAGCAATTAGTGACGATGTAGAGTTGTCAGTAAGCGTTACTGCCACGAAAGAAGCTCCTGTTCAGTAGTTTTTTGATATGCTATTGAATGTCAAATCGAGCGCAGTCGCAATTCAATTGAAGTTTTAGCTTCTCTAAAGTGTTCTCGACTGCGCTTGAACTGACAAACGGTTGTTTCTATGAAATTATAAAGATTTTAATGATTTCTTATTCTTGTACTAGAATAACGTCGCTGGCTTAATTGAAATTTAAAAACAGTTTTATTTTTTAAGTAAATTTTCCAACGCTGGTGTTAATGCTGGAAATTTGTGTTGGAATACTGTACTTTCTAATTTTTCTGAACTTACTTTTTGACTCGAAAAGAGCAGCGTACTCATTTCTCCCAATACCAATTTCATCATAAATTTAGGAATGTTTGGCATGAAGAACGGCTTTTTAAGCACACTTGCAATTTCTTTGGTAAGGAGTTTGTTGGTGGTTGGATTTGGACTGACACCATTGTAAACGCCTGTAATTTGTTTGGAGAGAACGTGTACATACACGCGTGCAATATCATCCAAATGAATCCACGATTGCCATTGTTTTCCAGAACCCATTGCCGCACCAACGCCATATTTTACCGGTTTTGCCATTTCAACCAACACGCCGCCTTTTTCTGAAAGTACCAAACCTGTTCGTATGATGGTGACAGGAATTTCAATAGATTTGAATTGATTGGCGTGCAATTCCCATTGTTTTACAACTTTTCCAAGAAAATCATCTGCTTCTTTTTCAGTGTCTTCTGCGTAATATTCAGTGAGTGAACTTGGATAAATAGCCGTTCCAGAAGCAGAAATGTAATGTTTTATTGTGTGGTCTTTTTTGTTACGAAGGACTTTGAAGAGTATGTTTGCCGTGTCTACACGACTGTTCATAATTTCTTGCTTGTAAGATTCTGTCCAGCGTTTGGCAATATTAGCTCCTGACAGATTTACAATCGCATCAACGCCTTCTAGGCAGGCTTCGTCTATTTCTCCTTCGGCGGGATTCCAGTGAAAACCTTTATAATTTTCAGAGGTTTCAATTTTGCTTTTCCGCGTTGTTAAGTAATGTATTTGATGATTTTCTTGTAAACAGAGTTCAGTCAATGCCGAACCAATTAATCCCGTAGCACCGCAAATTAGTATTTTCATCGCAATTAGTTTTCTTCTTCCCTGTAAAAATACGCTAAAAAGAACAGATATAGTGAGTTGTGCTTTTGTTGAAGTCTTAAAAGTTAGTTAAATGTGTGCTTTTTTAAGAAGAAGCTATTGTTTTGTAGCACGTAACATTTCGCGTTTGCCTGGCGGTCCTGGTAAGCGTTCTACTTTGAAACCAACTTCTTGCATGGCGCGTCGTACGCTTCCTTTAGCGGCATAAGTGACCAAAACACCATTGTTTTTCAACGCATTGTACATTTTTTGAAAGATGGTTGCAGTCCATAATTCAGGTTGTACGCGCGCGCCAAACGCATCAAAGTAGATGAGGTTAAAGGCTTCTTTGTCGTCAATTTGTTCGAAGAATTGTTGCCGTTTGGTGAGTTTGAAGTTTTCTGAGAGTTGCACTAATTTTTCCCAATCGCAGGAATGCATGTTGTGAAAGGTTTCGGCATGGTTTTCGGCTTGCAACTCGCGGATGTAGTTGAGCTGAGACAATTCTGCGGAAGCGACAGGATAGGCTTCCACACCAACATAGTTAATGGAAAAGTTGTGTTTTTCTGCTTCTAGAAAGGTCATAAAAGCATTCAATCCTGTGCCAAAACCCATTTCGAGAATGTGAATTTGCGCAGGATTGAACGTGTTTTGTAGATGATGCAGTCCCGTATTGATAAAAACGTGTGCTGCTTCTTGAATAGCACCATGCGTGGAATGGTATTGTTCATTCCATTCTTCTAGATGAATCGTGGTAGAGCCATCTTTGGTGGTGATGATTTTTCGCTTCAAGCTTAGTTTTTCAATAATACTCCGTCCGCTACAAACGAAAGTGTTTTTGAAGGTTCTGTGATTTTAGCGATTTCTTCTTCAGATTTTCCAGCGTCTTCAGCATAGTGTTTTAATTCGTCTACAGAAGTTTCTTGCACAAATGCTTTTCCGTTTACAATTACTTCTCCTTTTGCGTCTAATGGCATGAAAAATCCGTAGTCTTTAAATCGCACCATTACTTCTTCGTCGTTTCCAGCATCTAAGCGCATCCAGCATCCTTTTTTAGAACAAACCGAGTTGATTTTTGACGTGAATTTTACATTGATAGTATCACCAACTTTCATGTTATCGTACTTTTCTTTGATTTCTGCTGCAGTGAGTACATTTTCAGCATCAATTTTTTCGCCATACGAAGCGTACGCCATTTCTGGAGCTTTTGTTTCTTGTTTCGTGTCAGCAGTTTTGTCGGTGGTTTTAGCATCTTTACAAGCGATTACCGCAGTAAAAGCCACTAAAAAAAATACAATTTTCTTCATGTTTATTAAATATTTCTTAAAATTATTAAGGTTTTGTTGTGAATCTTTAATTTTACGAACCAAATTTTGTTGAAAACTAAGATTTTTTTAAAGTTATTATTTATGTAACTTTGCACAAAATTAAGAATAAATATGATGAGTGACCTTTCTATTGATATAAAAATTTCCAAAGTTTCTGAGAGTAAGATACAAAGTGTTGATTTTAACAACTTAACCTTTGGAAAGGTGTTTACAGACCATATGTTTGTGTGCAACTTTGTAGATGGCGCATGGCAGACACCAGAAATTAAACCGTATCAGCCACTCACTATTGATCCTTCGGCGCGCGTGTTTCATTACGGACAAGCAGTTTTTGAGGGAATGAAAGCGTTTAAAGATGCTGATGACCAGATTTGGTTGTTTCGCCCGGAAGATAATTTTAATCGTATTAATAAATCGTCGCATCGTATGGCGATTCCAGAGTTTCCTAAAGCCTATTTTTTTGAAGGATTGACGCAGTTATTGCGCATGGAAAGCGATTGGATTCAGAAAGGAAAAGGAAATTCATTATATATTCGTCCGTTTGTGATTGCGACTGAACCTGCAATTTCGGCCTCGCCTTCAAATTCTTATAAGTTTATGATTATTTGTTCGCCTGCACAATCGTATTACGCAGGTGAAGTAAAGGTATTGTTTGCGGAGCAATTTAGTAGAGCTGCTGATGGTGGTGTTGGTTATGCAAAAGCAGCTGGAAATTACGGAGCACAGTTTTACCCGACGAGTTTGGCACATGCGAAAGGATATCAGCAAATTATTTGGACAGATGCCAATACACACGAATATTTGGAAGAAGCGGGAACGATGAATATTTTCTTTAGAGTAGGCGATACGTTGTTGACTGCGCCAACGAGCGACCGTATTTTGGACGGAATTACGCGAAAAAGTGTGATTCAGTTGGCAGAAGATAACGGCATTACCGTTGAGGTGCGTCGTGTTTCGGTAGCTGAGATTAAAGAAGCTGCGAAAAACGGTTCGCTAAAAGAGATTTTTGGTGCAGGAACTGCGGCTGTTATCAATCCAATTGCGGGATTTGAACATGCAGGTGATGCGTTTGAGTTGCCAAAATTAGAGAACAGTTATGCTTCTTTCTTTAAAGAGAAATTGATGAATATTCAATACAATCTTTCCGAAGATCCACATGGTTGGAGATATGGAGTTTGATTTTTGGTTGCTGGTTGTTAGTTGCTCGTTGTTGGTGATGTGCGACTTTTAGATTGTTAGAAACTTAGATTATTAGATATATGAAAAAGTGACTTCCTTTGGAGTCACTTTTTTGATTTATTTATTTTGTCATTTTGAACTTCAAAATACTTCTCGATACTAATTTGCTTTCATTTCGACAGGCTCAATGAGCAGCAAATTCACTCGAAGTGACGGTTTTGATTGACGATTAACGATTGCAGATTTTTGATTTTCGATTTTTAATTGAAGTTTATAGGTTTATAAGTTTAGGTGTTTAGTCTTTTGAAAAAATCTCACTACTCACATCTCAAAACTATTTTTCCAAAATTTTTCCAATATTTGGTTTGAAGTAATTTGGTCCTTTTAGGACTTTTCCGTCTTCGCGATAGATAGGTTTTCCGTCGGCGCCGAGTTTGCTCATGTTGCTACGTTGAATTTCTTCGAATACTTCCACGATTTTGTCTTGCATTCCGTGTTCAATGATGGTTCCGCAGAGAATGTAGAGCATATCGCCGAGAGCGTCGGCAACTTCTACCAAATCATCATTTTGAGCAGCTTCTAGATATTCTTCATTTTCTTCACGCATGAGTTTGTAGCGCAGTAAGTTTCTGTTTTCTCCAATATTGGCAGTTGGTGTGTGTTTGATGCCCAATCCGAAGGCTTCATGAAATTCAGTTACGGCTTCAATGCTTCTTTTCAAAATTGTATTCTTTTTAGATTTTTATAGTGGAAATATACTTTATTATTCAGCACATTTTTCAGGATTTTTGATTTTATTTTGAAACTTTTATTAACAACTGTTTCGGTTTAATTCGTAATTTTGCCAAAAATAATTCACGCTATGTTTACGACAGGTCAGTTAATTTTTGCCGCTTTTTTTATCATCGTTTTTACAGTGATAATGGTGTATGCGTATCGAAAAGATTTACAGTTGCACAAGCGTCATTACAAAGGAAGTTTGCGTGTGTTATTGGTTTTTATTCTCTTCATTATCACCATTGTAGTGATTAAGAAATTTATTGTTTCTTAAATTTTTATTCTTTTCTGTTTGCCATTTTTTTGTAAATTGTAGGAAAACTAACTAACTGACATCAAAATATAGATACTTTTCATTGCTGTTTTTACAGTAATAGGATTCCCAAATCGTTACAATTTATATTGCGAGTGCTGATAGTTTGTTTGTAATAAATACTATTTACATAATGATTACAGTCGCTATTGCAGAAGACCATCAGGCATTGATTGATGGTATGTTATCGTATTTGGAATACGAAGAAGATATTTCAATTGTAGGATGCGCCAACGATGGAGAAGCGTTGTTGGAAATCGTTCGTCGAAAACAACCTAAAGTCGTGATTTGCGATATCCGAATGCCCAAAATGGATGGTATTGTGGCGACGCGTCACATCAAAAAAGAATTTCCACATATTAATGTATTGGCTTTTACGATGTATGACCAAGATAAGGCGGTGCAGCAAATGTTGGATGCAGGTGCGACGGGTTATATTTTGAAGAATTCCCCGTTAAAAGTCGTCTTGGAAGCCATTCACACCCTTTCGGAACACAAAACGTACTATGATGCCAAGTTGAATATTGCGGAAGTTTCTAAAAACAGTTCGAAGTCAATTTTATCACGTCGCGAAAAGGAAATTCTGGCACTCATTGCACAGCGAAAGACCTCACAAGAAATCGCCGATTTACTATTCATTTCAAAATCTACTATAGACACACATCGCAAAAACATGATTCAAAAGCTCCAATTACAAGGCGCTAATGAGTTGTTAGGGTATGCGATAGAGCAGAAGTATGCTTTTTAAGGGCATTTATTCAAATGATTTTGAAAATACCTATATGTGGGGATGTTTTGGTGGTTGGGATTTTGGGAAATTTGTGATGTAAATAATTTTAAGTATAAATTATGACTTGGAGTAAGGCTAACTCAATATTGCATAGATATGCAGAATCCTTATTGAAAACAGAAGAAATTCAATATTTAGCAATCGTTAATGATGCTGATTCGAATAATGATAATGATTTTGCACTTGAATTGGGAGTAAGTTTCGATATACCAACTCAATTAGATAGGCCATCTACTCATATTGGTTTTCAAAATCCGGCCTTTTATTCTTCTAAGAGAGACAAGATTGATTCTTATAATAAAGAATTATTCATAAACTTACCCGAGATAGAACCTATTAACGAAATTACAATAAGGAAAGTAAATAAAATTTCTTCACAAAGTACTATTCCTGTTGAACAGGGAAATAGAATAAAAAGCTCAAATAAAGTAAATAAGGGTACTATTGGAGCTCTTGTGAGGTTAGATAATTATCCCGATGATTATTTTATATTATCTAATTGGCATGTATTAATGGATGATAGTGGGGATATGAGTCATAATATATTGGATGATCATAAAAATGTTATTGCAGAACCATTTTGGGGAATTAATAATAAATATTATGACATTGCTTTAGCTAAAATTATTCCAGGTTATAATGTTGAGCAATCATACGAAACAGCTTCAGTGAGAGATTATAATAGCATAAAACTAGGTATGGATGTAGAAAAATTTGAATATATAGGACCGAGAAAAGTTAAAAAAATCATTTCGTCAAATGCATTTGTAAAAGTATATACAAATGACACAACTACAAATTATAAAATTTATAAGAATCAAATCTTGGTTGAAAAAGTTTCTGTTAGTGGTGATTCGGGTTCGGTAATACTAAGTTCAGATAGCAAAGACGTAATCGGTTTAATTTTCGCAGGCGATAGTCAAAATGTAACAGTATGTAATCATCTTCATTTACTTGCAAATTTTGATAATATAATTCCAAAATACCTTTATCAATATGGTAAAAATAGTTATTTAATGCCCGAAATAAGCTTTAGAAAATTATTAATAAATAAATCCTTTTCAGAATGAGATTAATTAAATTAGACGATGCCTCTCCAGCAATTGTAGAGAGAATTTTTAAAGAAGAATCATTAGAAGTTAGTGCTGAAGTTCACTTTGATAATGTAACTAAAGAAATATCTAGAATCACACTATACCAGAGTAAACATTACGTAAAATATAAATTTTTGCATAGCAATTTATGCGTTAAAAAATTTACAGATGTAGGAATCAATAATTTATCTATTTTAGAAATTCATTATTTATTTGATTCATCTATTAATGTTCCTGTTGAAAAAGATGATTTTCAAGTTGAAATTCCAAACAAAATCAATTTGAAAAGAGGCGATGTAATCGGGGTAGAAATCAAAGAGTATAAAAAAAATGGAACAGGTACTGTGCTACCAGATACATGTAATTTTAATTTGATAAATCCTACACCTGAAACCAAAAACGGAGCAATCATAGTAAGTATATGATATGAAACTACTTTTACATACAAAAAAACTTATTTTACCAGCACTTTTGTTAGTTGCTGGTTTTTGCGTTTCTCAGAATTCACTGTTAGACTCTTTGTCAGATAACTTTAATAAATTTTCTGTAGAAGAATCTAGACAATTATTAAAAAAAATTGACACAACTGAACTAGAGTCTTATGATAAAGCTTTATGGTATTTCTATTCAGGATTGAATTACCGAAAAAATGACCAACATGATTTGGGATTTAATGATTTATTGATAGCAGAAAAAAAGTTTTCTTCTCTTGACAGTTTAAAAGAGGCAGCAGACACTAACTACGAACTTCATATTTTATTAAGTCATCAAAATGATTTGGAGATAGACTCGAAATCATATTTGAACAAATATTCTGAGTATGCGAAATCCCAAAAAGACACCTTAAAATTAGCACGTGCATATTCAAGAATTGCATCGGATTATATGAATTCTGATGATTTTTATAATTCTAAATTTTATTATGAGAAAACTTTAGAGCAACTTCGACTCATCAAAGACACTTTTCGAATTGCAGCTGTAGAGATGAATGTAGGGACTTTATATTATTCAGTTAAAAAAGATGTAGATTCCGCTTTGTATTTTTATGAGAAGACGTTACCTGTTTTTGTTGACAAACAGCATAGTATTCTAATTTCCAATAATTATAATAATCAAGCCAAAGCGTATGAATTAAAAGGAGAGCCCAAAAAAGCTGTATTGTTTTTAGAAAAAGCACTTTCTCTTGTTAATGAGTCTAACAAAAAAACAAGATTATTATATTATGATAATATTATTAGAAATCTAGAAAAAACTAAAGATTACAAAAAGTTAATTTCATATTACCAAAAATGGAAAACTCTTAATGATAGTATAAATGATATCGCTCAAAATATAAATATTGCTGATATTAGTGAAAAATATAAAACTGCTGAGTTAAGAGCAAATCAAGCAAAAACAAACACCTACCTAACAATCGCACTAGCGCTACTCGCCCTAGTAATAATCTCTGCATACCTACTCCAAAAAAATACCCGAAAAAAACAACTCCTTGCCGAACAAGCCAAAGACCTAGAAGCGCAAAAAGTAGAAAACCTATTGCAAGAACAAGAACTCGCGAGTATTGACGCTATGATTGAAGGGCAGGAAAAAGAACGCAAACGCATTGCGGAAGACTTACACGACGATCTCGGTGCATTGATGGCGACTATCAATCTGCATTTGGAAAATGTAGGTTCTGAAAATAGTCCGAATGCACTTTCTAAAACAAAATCCTTGTTGGCAGAAGCGTATGACAAAATTCGAAATTTATCGCATGTCAAAAATGCAGGAGTTATTGCGAATGAGGGCTTATTGGTTGCTGTGAAAAATATGGCATCAAAAATCAGTAGCGCAAACAAAATTGACATTGAAGTCATAGCGCACGGATTGGAAAACCGATTGGAAAACTCACTCGAATTATCGCTATTTCGAACCATACAAGAACTGATTACCAATTGCATCAAGCATGCAGAAGCTACTAAAGCAACGATTCAACTCACACAATTTGAAAACAGCTTAAATATCATCGTAGAAGACAATGGAAAAGGTTTTGATACGCATACTATCAAAGAAAAAGGAATCGGACTCAATAATATAAAAAAACGCATTCAACACTTAGAAGGAACATTTACTATTGATAGTACTGTTGGGAAAGGAACTACTATAATTCTTGATATTCAAATTAAATAAATTGACACACATATGTATTATTTTTTAAATTACATAAGTCTAACATAAAATCATTTTATTATGAAAAAAAGAAATTTGAAAAGTATCAGTATTAAAAAAACTCCAATCTCTGATTTGCGACAAACAGAAATTAAAGGAGGACCAGAAGTGAAAACAGGAAATATTTTAGTTGGAGGTGTAGTAGCTCATAAATGTAAAAAAGTAAATTAATATTTTTAGTTTTTACAGAAAATTATCAGAAAGTTAGAATTGACTATAAAAAAACATAGGTGATTCTAACTTTTTGTGTTAATAATGAACTTATTTGTCAAAAAACACATCAAACACTTGGAGGGAACGCTGATAATTGATAGCACCATCGGTCGCGAAACTGCCATTGTGGTAGATATTACTTATTTAACGGAATTTTAAAATACCCAAAGATGGGTATAGAATTAGCTCAAATAATACAATACTTTTATTAAAATCTTAAAATTAATTATTATGAAAGCTTATTCACTACATATTGGTTTAAATTATATCGATCAAAATCATTATAGTTGGGATGGAAGGCTAAAGGCTTGTGTAAATGATGCAACAGATATGGAATACATTATGAGTTCTTTAGGTTATCAAACAAAAAAATTATTAAACGAAAATGCGACTAGAGAAAATGTAACTAAATACATAAAAGAATTGGCAAACAAGTCAAAAACAAATGATATAGTTGTTATCACTTATTCTGGTCATGGAAGTGTAAAGCCAGATTTTAATTCAGATGAAGATGATGATTTAGATGAGACTTGGTGTTTATACGACGGTGAATTAATTGATGATGAATTAAGGGAATTATGGACACTTTTTAAAGACAAAACTAGAATAGTCTTTATTTCTGATAGCTGTTTTAGTGGCGATGTGGTAAGAATGCATAATAATCCAACAAATGATTTACAGAGAATCACAAATATAAATATTGTAGATAATAAACTAGCTTACAAATCAACACCATGGGAGATTGCACATACGACATATTACAGAAATAAAGAATTCTATGATTTAATACTAAATAAAAAACAAATGATTATAGATAAAGATATTAAAGCATCAATAATATCTATATCTGCAAGTTTGAGCAATGAGCCTGCTTATGAAGGTTTTTTTAACGGGGAATTTACCAATCATCTAAAAAAAGTTTGGAATGGAGGTAAGTTTTCTGGAAATTATCGACAATTCCATCGTTTAATTACAAAATCTATTACAAGACCACAAACACCTGAAATAAAATATATAGGGCGACCAAACCCTAAATTCTATAAACAATCTCCATTTCAAGTGAAATAGTTAATGTGAGGCTATTAACAAATAGCTTAAAAATAGTACATTTATGTAAATTAACAACAACCAAAACACCATGAAATTATTCTCACTTTTAATTGCCTGTTTTTTTTGTGTAACGATAGTATATGCTCAAAAAATTCCCGAAAGTACATTCAAAAAACAATTAGAAAACAAACAAAAAGAACTCTACGAAACAGTAGATAAAAAGGAAAAGCTATCAAAGGAAATAGCAACGCTTGAAAATGAAATCATAGCTGAGAAAGATGAGACTAAGAAGAAAAGCAAGATTGAAAAGAAAGTAGCACTAGAGAAGCAAGAGAAAGCGACTAAAGAAAAAATTGTAACTCAATGCAACGATTACAGAGAGTATAGAATGTTTTTAAAAAAGCATCAAGATGTTTCGCAGGAATATTTAGATAAATTTAAAGTGCGTGTCTGTGATTTTTATACAGATGCTACCGCAGAAAATGAAAAACATGCTGATGGAGTAGAAAAAATACTAAAAGAAAAACAACAGGAAATAGCGAAACTTGAACAAGAAATTTTTGCGTCAGATGCTGAAGTAGCAACTGCGAAGAATAACGTAAATACTACGAAGAATCAGATAAAAATAGAAAGTGCTGAAAATAATCGAGTTGAATTAAAGAAAAAATTAGCTAACGAAGAAAATATATTAGAACGTAAAATTGAAAATAATAAAAAATTAATTTTCAAAATTAACAGCAAGTGCCAAGACTTCTCCAATTACAAAAAAATGCTAAAAGAAAAATACAATGTTGAAGATATTATTTTAGAAGCATATAAAGTTCCTGCTTGCACGTTGTATGTTCAAAAATCAGTTGCTTCCGCAGAAGAAACAAACGATGCCAAAAAAGAAATTGAAAAAAGAATCGCATCGATTGACGCTATTGTAGACCTTAAAAAAGAAATTGAGCAAAAAGTAATTGCGCAAGCTGCCGATGTTAAAAAACTAGAGGTTGAAATTAGTTTGGAAAAAGATGAAGACAAACTTGAAAAGCTAAAAGAGCAGTTGGAAACTGCTAAAAAAATCAATAGAGAACTTGTTAGAAAAAACGATGAAACTTTAGCGTTGATACAAAGTTCTTGTAAAGAATTTAAAGCATATAAAAAGTTTCTCAAAAAAGAAAAAAATATTGATGCCGCTGTCGTTGATGCGTATGCATCTGAAAAATGTGGTTTATACGCAGAAGAGGTAAAAAGGGATACGAAAAAATTTATCATTGTTGGTGATAACGAACCTATTAAAAAAGAAGACTTACTCAGCAATGAAAATACACAAAAAGTATTAGCAGATGTGTTTAGTATTGATAGCAAAACCAATTTAGGGACGTTTGAAATTCCAGGAGACAATGAAGTGATTAATTTATACGTTGATAAAGAAGTTGTTGAAAAGACTGACAAACTTGAAAATTTTAAAAACACAAAACTCAATAAAGAAGCACCTGATAAATTGATTACGGTGGAAACAGCAAGTGATATTGTAAGTAGTAATTATAAAGAGGTTCCTAAAAAAGCAATTTTCAAATCGATTCAAATAGAATTGTTAGATGGTGGTATTGTTGATTCGCGACTTATTTTAGAATCGCTCGATGGAAAAATACATTTTTACTTTGAAGGAACCGATCCAGTGAGTTTACTAAACTATTCTCGAAGATCTCCACAAAGAGGTGCGGCTCTCAAATTTTCTCACTATGTAAGTCTAAATGGAGACAATATTTATAATAATCAAGCATTAGAGGAATTAAGAGTACGATATACGGACGTATTGGATTACCATCCAAATGCTGGAAATAATTATGTGCCAGATGATGTTTCATATACCTTTCCATCCAAAGAAGATGATGAAGAGAAAACTAAAAAAAGACGCTCATATCAAATCATCAATAACAGTCATTTACAAAATGTATTAGATATTCGTACGTACACAGATTTCATTGGATTGTTCGGTGATGAAGCAAATGGATTATTTCAGATAGAAGGAAAAGCTGATTTTTTTATTCATCCGTTTAACTTTAGTAAAACCTCTATTTACATATTCAAAAAAGTATCTCCTTATGTGCGATATTCTCGTTTGGACAAAGAAGATAATTTTGTAGAAGCATTACCATTGCCATTGCCATTGCCAGACTCTCTTAATCTTGACTTATACGAATTTGAAAATAGAAAGCTTTCCATTTTGGAAAAAACTAATTTGGAAATGGGCTTCAATACGAATTTTTTCCAATTTAGATTTGCCAAAGAAATTCCATTTTGGATATCTCTTTACGTCCCGCTTAGCTATCATGTGACAAATGTAAAAAGACAAGTCCCTGAAGAGGAAACAGTCGATTTTGATGCTGACGAACTTATAAATTTTAGAACTTTTGGTGTGGGAATTGGGGCAAGTATTGAATTGAAACGCTTAAATAATTTTGGACTCAACGTAGGCTTTGAAGTAAAAAAATACTCAAATGTCGGGCAATACGAAAAGAACAATATTATTGAACCTAGCAAATTGGAAACAAAAGCTGTAAACGCTGAAATTTTCTACTATCCAAACAATAACAAATCACAATCTGTTTTCTTAAGAATGCGAAGTATTCATGATCTTGGTAGCAGTAAAGATGCTTTCTTTCAACTGCAATTCGGATATCGCTTTACCTTAGGATTGGGTGCAGTAAAAGCAAAATAAAAACTAAACTTCCAACGAAGTAAACGCAAAAGTAGTCCCGTTGAACAAGCCTTTATCACTAAGTTTTAACGACGGGATTACTAACAATGCCATAAAGGAAAGTGTCATATATGGCGCGCGTAACGTGCTTCCCATTTGTTTGGCTAATTGGTCCAATTCCGCGTAAGCGGCACCAATTTCCCAACCCGATTTGTCACTCATAATGCCCGCAACAGGCAGCGAAACGACTTTTTCTACCGAATCCGAAACAGCGCAAATTCCACCTTTGTTAGCAATCAAAAGATTCACAGCTTTGCAAATGGCTTCATCCGAAACGCCCACAGCAATAATATTATGCGAATCGTGTCCCACCGAAGAAGCAATCGCGCCTTCTTTCAATCCGAAATTCTTAATAAACGCCATCGCTGGCGCATCATCTTGATAACGATTGACGACCGTCATTTTTAGTATGTCTTTCTCAACGTTTGATACCAAATTGCCATCTTTCACCAAGCTTTTTTCAATCAGCTCGTTAGTTACCAACTCACCATCAAGAGCTTCTATAACGCGGATTTCACTTTTCGTGGCTTTGACTTGAAAATCATTCACACGTTTTGGTGAAGTATTAAAATTATTCAGCACTTCAAACGGCACGCTCTCTATATGCGTCGTTTCCCCAGAAGCAACTCGGAAGCCGTCAATATAGGTTTCCAATACCGAAAAGCTCGTCAAATCTTCCACAATGGCGAAATCGGCAGCATCGCCAATTTGTAACTGTCCAACGTCCAAATTGTAATGTTTCACGGGATTTATACAGGCGACTTGCAATACTTTAAACACATCGTTTCCTTTGGCAACCGCACGCGCGCACAATTCGTTGATATGTCCGACTAGCAAATCATCAGGATGTTTGTCGTCCGAGCAAAACATCATTTCGTTGTAATGTTCATCCAACAACGGAATCAACGCTTCAAAATTCTTAGCGGCGCTTCCTTCACGAATAATCACTTTCATGCCTTTTTGTAGTTTTTCCAAGGCTTCATCGTAGGTAAAACATTCATGGTCGGTTGAAATTCCTGCCGCAATATATTTAGAAACGTCATCACCGCGCAAACCTGGCGCATGACCGTCTACAGGTTTGTTAAAATGTTTCGCCCAAGCGATTTTTTTTAGTACTTCCGCATCGTCAAACAACACACCTGGATAATTCATCATTTCTGCCAAATACTTGATTTCTGGTTTGGCGAGTAATTCTTTAATTCCGTCCGAATCAATCACAGCGCCTGCCGATTCAAAACTCGTTGCTGGCACACACGATGGCGCACCAAAATTGAACTTAAACGGTACTTTTTTACCATTCTCAATCATAAATTCCACACCCGCTTTTCCAAGTACATTCGCAATTTCATGCGGATCGGAAACCGTAGCAACTGTTCCGTGCAAAACCGCCAAACGTGCAAATTCAGACGGAACCAACATCGAACTTTCAATATGAATATGTGCATCCACAAAGCCAGGAATGATATAGTTTTCTACCGAATGTTCTTTTTTGACAATCTGCAAAATTCTTCCTGCTTCTACATGAATTTCTCCTTTAAAAATAGTTCGATTAGCGATGTCGACGATGTTTCCTTGTATTTTCATTTTAGTAAAATTTTAACGTAAAAACTTACAATAAGAAGTTTTTGCTTACGTTTTAAAAAGTATTAGTGAAAGTAAAACATTAAAACGATTTAATTATGAAAAAAAAGAATTTAAGTAATTTGAAACTAAGAAAAAATATTATTTCAAAATTGAATGACTCATATAAAGTCATTGGAGGAGAGGAAAAGTCAGAAAGAAGAACTAATTGTGAGCAATGTCCACAAACAGGAACTTGTGATAACACATGTCCTTGTCTTCCTGAGCCTCAGCCGCAAACTCAGGTACAAACATGCGGTTTGTTTTGTTCACTAAATATAGCATGTTATATATAGTTTATAATATAGTAAAGGTCTTTCGAATCATCAATTCGAAAGACCTCTACTAAAAAAATATTACTGAGGAGTTAAAAAACCAAAGTTCTTTGCATAAAACAACATTTGGTTGTCAAATGCTGCCGGTTGCATAACTTTAATATTGGTTATTTCTCCTGTATCATCAGTTTCAGGAACTAAATAAGGATTTGCAAAGCCACCATTCGGATTTGCTTTAAACTGCTCGTTTCTTTTCAATACTTCCGCATGAATTTTTTGATCAACTTTAATTCCGTAACCTTCTACCAACGCTTTAGCCGCTTCAAAATCACCTTCTGATTTGATACGTTGTGTTTCACGTAGTAATTGTCCGAATAATTCACGCAATTTTGCATAATCGTTAATGTTGTAATAGGTTTTTCCATCACGCGTTACTTTTTCAATCACGTTATCTTTGGCACCTTTTTCAAAAACCCACGCAGAAACCCATTGTCTGTTCACCATGTGATCTTCTTCTACGTCATCACCTAATTTTAAGCGAATCAACTGTGTCATCAACCCATTTCGGATATAACCGTCATACGCTGCTTTTCCAACACCTTCGGTATCTTCAACCAAGCCTAATTCTTTCAATTTTGGGTCCATTAAATAGTACAATCCAACCAAGTCAGCACGTCCTTCTTCCATCGTAGAAGCGTAGTTTTTCAGGGTTTCTTTTGGTTGCCCGATTCCCGGATTAATTTGTCCAGAAGCATGTCCAATTACTTCGTGAAGAGAAGTATGCAATTTGTCTGCTAATTTACCATATTTTAATTCTAGTTGTAATTCTTCTTCGTCATGTACAAATTCTTTCAATCTTCCTGAACCTCCATTTTGATTGTATGAATTTATAATATTAGCTAATGAAACTGACTTTGAACCGTGTTGCTGACGAATCCAGTTATTGTTTGGTAAGTTTACTCCGATAGGTGTTTTAGGTGAAGCATCTCCGGCTTCTCCAGCTACGTTTATTGATTTATAAGATATACCAACAACATCTTTCTTTTTATGGCTTTCTACTAAAGGAGAATTGTCTTCAAACCACTGTGCATTATCTGATAAGACCTGCATTTTTTTTGACATGTCAACGTCTTTCACCTGTACAATTGTTTCGTATGAACCTCTGTATCCTTTTGGGTCGTTGTATACTTCAATGAATCCGTTAATCCAGTCAATATCTCCGCCTGTTGAAGTTACCCACGAAATGCAGTATTTGTCCCAAGTATCTAAGCTTCCTGTTTTGTAATATTCAATCAATAAGCCTAAAGTGTTTGCTTGTTTTTCGTTTTCGGCAACACCTTTTGCTTTTTCCAACCAATAAATAATTTTATCAATCGCTTCGCCGTACATTCCGCCAGACTTCCATACTTTTTCGACTAATTTTCCGTCTTCACGAACCAATTTTGAGTTCAATCCAGCTTCAATAGGTCTTCCTTCTGGACCTTTATAAGCAGTTGCATAAAATTCTTCTACGTCTTTGCTAGTGATATCTGGTCCATAAAAATTCACCGCAGAAACTAAGACATTGTCAACACCTGCTTTTTTGTTGACTTTCTTCATGTCTTTATCATTAAAAATCACGTCAAAAGCTTCTCCAGTTAATTTTGTGTCTGTGGCTTCGAGTAAACTTTTTAAATATTCTGCAGAAAACCCTGGCTCTAGTTTATCATTTGAATTATGATGATGGATACCGTTTGAAACCCAAATCATTTTTAAGTATTCTACGAAGGCATTCCAATCGTCTGTAGTTTTATCTCCTTCATAATTAACATATATATTTTCCAAAGCTTTTCGGATAGTGAGATTGTGACGATAATTTTGATCCCACATAATATCTCTACCGGCAAGCCCAGCCTGTGTTAAATAATAAACTAATTTCTTTTGTTCTAAAGTTAAGTTATCAAATCCTGGTATTTCGTATCGTAAAATATCAACATCACCGAATTCTTCTACCTTAATTTCCATTTTTCCATTTTCAGCGACTTCAATAAATTGAGGTTCATATGGATCTATTTTTGTTTTTTCTTTAGTTTCTTCTGCACAAGAAAATAGCATTCCTGCCGCCAAGGCAATTCCTGCAATTGATTTTAATTTCATTTGTTTGTTTTTAGTGTTTTTGGTTACTGCAACTGAATATGTGTTATGTAAATTTAGACATGCTAAACTTGATATTTTTCAGTCGTTTTTTATTGGTTTTAGAACTCGCAATCGAAAAATAATCACCTATCGATTTTTTTCCGATTCTGACAAATGTAAACAATTCAACAAAACATTAAAAATTTGTACATTAGCAATACTAACTAATACACCTAAACGATATGAAAATTTTAAAGTATGTACTGTTATTACTGCTTGTTGTGGTTGTTGCAGGCGCAATTTATATTGCTACGAGACCAAACAGCTATGAGGTAAGCAGAAGTAAAGTGATTAAAGCACCACCAGCCGTGGTATTTAATAACGTAAGCGATTTTAAAAATTGGGAAGCGTGGAATCCATGGATGGAAAAAGACACAACGATTAAAGCAACGTATCCTGAACAAACCTCAGGAATTGGCGGTTCGTACAGTTGGACAAGTGAAGAAAGTGGCGGCGGAACAATGACCAATTTGGAAATGGTAGCCAACAAATCCTTAACACAAGAATTAAAATTTGACGATTTTGATGCCAGTACGGTTACTTGGAATTTGGAAGAAGTAGAAGACGGCACCAATGTCACTTGGACAATGAAAGGTGATAATATGGGATTTATGTTTAAAGCTATTGTTGCGATTTCTGGCGGAATGGACAATATGGTAGGAGAAGATTATGCCAAAGGATTGGAAAATTTAGACAAAGTCATCACGGAGCAAATGAAGAATATGCCACAAGCCACTTTCCGATTGGGAGAAGTAACGCAAGGAGAAGTTTCTGGAAAGCAATTTGTAGGCTATTTTCAAAAGACAACAACGGATGCCGCGATTGACGAAATGAACAAACTGTTTATGGAATTTATGCCGAAAGCAGGAATATACGGAGAAATGAATAAGCTCGATTATACACCAGGTTCTTTATACACCAAATGGGATGAAGAAACCAAAGAAGCTGAATTTTATATTGGCTTATTGGTGCATTCCACAGAGAAACTTCCAAAATCAGAAGGATTGACCATTATGGATGGACCAGAAGGGAAAATTGTAAAAATTTCCAAATTTGGACCGTATGGTGTAGGCGATATGGAAGCACATGCTAAGATTGCTGAATATATGACCAAAAATAAGCTTATGCCTGCAGGACCAGTTTGGGAACTCTATGAAAATGATCCAATGGAAGTACAACCAGCAGAAGTTCAAACAGATATTTACTATTTAGTTACTGACGCAGAATAAATTTTTTAAGAGAGTCTAGAATCTAGAGTCAAGAGTCAGGAATCAAGATTCTTTGTTTTAGGTTCTTGACTCTTTTTCTATTTTTGGACTCTTAATTCAATTTCTCTTAACAGTTGTAAATTAAATGAAGAGATTCTGAAGCCTGGGCTAAACTCGATTCAGTATCAAGCTCAAAATGACGTTAATATCAACCTGTAAGGGCATAAGTCTAGGGTCAAGATTCTTGAATCTAGATTCTTGACTCTAAACTCTTGATTCTAAATAAAAATGAAACACCTCTTATTAGTTTTTCTCGGTGGCGGATTTGGAAGCGCGATGCGCTATCTTTTAGCCAAATTCTTAAACAGTCCAGCAAACGGAATCCCGTATGGAACCTTTGCGGCGAATATTTTAGGAAGTCTGCTTATCGGAATCATCTTGGGAATTGCCGCTAAAAACCAAGCCATCAGTCAGCAATACACGTTATTACTTGCTACAGGTTTTTGTGGTGGCTTCACTACATTTTCCACATTTGCCTACGAAAATCACGTTTTTTTAAAGTCAGGCGACTTTATGACGTTCTTCTTCTACACCATTGCAAGTTTTATTATCGGATTTGCCGCAGTCTTCTTAGGAATATTTTTGGTGAAATACTTCTAATTATAATTCTACCCTTAAAAATCATTAGAAATATTTTAGTAAAACTACTTTAAAATGAAATTACCCTAAAAAAAATAGGGTTAAAATCTAAAAATTCATAAAAATTACAATCAACACCCTAATTTTTAACGCACATACTTATCTTTAGCACGGAAATTTCAAAAAACGAATAGTACTTAAACTTAGTTAGACGTGAAAAAGATAGAAGCGATCATTCGTAAATCAACATTTGAAGATGTAAAAGACGCACTTCATGAAATTGGAGTGAATTTCTTTACCTATTGGGATGTAACAGGTATTGGAAATGAGAATAAAGGACATGTGTACCGTGGCGTAAGTTACAGCACGCGCGATATAGCACGTCGTCATATTTCTATAGTGGTTTCTGACCATTTTCTAGAAAAAACAATTGATGTGATACTCAAACACGCCTACACGGGCGAAGTTGGTGATGGAAAAATATTTGTTTCCAACATTGAGGAAGCATACAGAATTAGAACGAAAGAAAACGGAACAGCATCACTACAATAACAGTTACTATGGACACTTCTTTATTTACCGCAAACAATATATGGATGATGATTTGTATTGCGCTTGTTTTCATCATGCACTTAGGATTTTCTTTTTTGGAAATCGGGCTGACACGCGCCAAAAACACCATCAACATACTATTTAAAAATATTATCATCATTATCATCGGATTGCTCACCTATACGCTTATCGGATTTAGCATCATGTATCCTGGAGAAGCTTTTGAAGGAAGCTGGATAGGATTTAAAAGCTTCGGACTTTTACTTCCTGAAAACGGTTTGACAGCTGCGTATGCCAAAGGACAATACACGTACTGGACCGAATTTTTATTCCAAGCAATGTTTGCCGCAACGGCAGCAACTATTGTTTCTGGAGCGGTTGCAGAACGTATCAAACTGGGAAGCTTTATCATATTTTCATTGCTATATGTAGGATTAATTTATCCAATCGTAGGTATGTGGAAATGGGGCGGCGGCTTCTTAGAAACCTTAGGTTTTTATGATTTTGCAGGTTCTACCATTGTACATTCTGTCGGTGGCTGGGCAGCGTTGATGGCTGTGATATTGTTAGGCGCACGTATCGGAAAATTTAAAAATGGTGTTTCTGGAGTGATTCCTGGTCACAATTTACCCTTAGCAACTGCAGGCGTATTATTATTGTGGTTTGGCTGGTTTGGGTTTAATGGCGGCTCGGTACTTTCGGCTGCTCCTGGCGCGACTTCACTCGTATTGGTCACAACTTGTTTATCGGCAGCAGCTGGTGGTTTGGGAGCTTTTATAGTTTCATTTATCAAATACAAAGAAAATGACCTTTCTATGGTATTGAACGGAATTTTGGGAGGCTTAGTCGCAATTACCGCTGGAGCTGACCAAATGGGCGTTTTAGATGCGATTATTATTGGAAGTATTGGCGGAATTTTAATCGTATTTGCCGTTTCTTGGTTGGATAGATTAAAACTAGACGATCCTGTAGGAGCGATTTCTGTACACTTAATTTGTGGAATTTGGGGAACACTCGCCGTCGGAATTTTTGGCGCTTTGGCAGGAATTGACCAATTTTTACATCAAGTATATGGTATTTTGATAATTGGCGCATTTTGTTGTGCGACTTCCTTCGGAATTTTATTCGCATTGAAGAAAACTACAGGTATCCGAGTTTCCAAAAAAGAAGAAGTAGAAGGTTTGGATATTCACGAACACGGAATGCAAGCGTATGGCGATTTCCGTTTAAACGATCATTAAATATAGCGTACGTTGGTAATTCGGGTTAAAAGGTTATAGTTCAATATTACAATTTAGACTTACCAAACGTACGTTATCCTCGATAATCGAGATTAAAAAACGAGCACAGCATAACCATAGTAGTTACTGTGCTCGTTTTGTTTTTTTAGTTTATAGCTAAAATTTAATGCTTGTCAAAAGCTTTTACGCCTGCGTTGATTTCCGTTTGTAAAAAGTTTACCCTTGGCGGGATAGGACACGAATATCGGTCATTGTATGCGCAGTATGGGTTGTAGGCTTTGTTAAAATCAATTTCAATAGTATCACCTTGAGGAATTTCTAAGTCAATATAACGTCCGCCGCCATAACTTGAAAAGCCATTCGTTTCATCTGTAAATGGTAAAAAGAGGTAATTTTTATACTCTTCTTCCTTCATTAATGACTGATTTTGATAAATTTCCAATGAAAATTGTTTTCCGTTCAATGTAAATGTTGCAATGCCATAACGTCGATATTCTGGCTTTCTATCGGTAGAAGTAGGCATTTTAAATACAGGTGAATCGGGCGTGCGCTTAAATGTAGCTGTCACTTTATAGGTATCGTCCACTGGGAAAAAATCGAGTCCTTCAAAAGTTTTCAAATCTTTTTCTTTTAAAGGTGATTTGGAAGCATCTTTATATTCTGCATTCAGTTCTCTTTGAAACTCAGTTTCTCCTTTTACTTGATTTTTTTCTTGCGAACAACTAATGTTCAGTATCAATAGACTTATCAATAGACACCACTTTTTCATCCGTTATAGATTTTAATTGATTAAACGTAGGTTTCAAAAGTACAATATGTCACAAACATATTGAATATTTCTTCAAATGCTTTTTTAAAAGATAGCATAACTAACTGATAATAAAAAAACTACGGTATTCCCGTAACTTTGTTTAACTTTTTTATGATAAATTTAAACAATTAACCAAAAATTCAAAAACTTATGAAAAAAATTACATTAGTATTTGCCTTGTTTTTTGCTGCTATTGCATTGGGGCAAAATGAATCTTCTGGTAGTATTGCAACTACCATTACAACACCTAGTCCAATCAGTGGAGAAACATTTAGATTTGGTCCTGGTATCGTCACACAATTAGACTCAGGTTCTGGTTTCGGTTTTACGAACGATCGTTGGTTTTCTTTGGGTCGACTCAATACGGGAAGCCAAAATGTGTACGGATTGCGTTTTCAAATACCTAACCGATCTATTACATTAGGATATCAAGACATTAACGATGTAAATCCAAGAATTCAGTGGATTGGAGCTTCGTCTTTCTCTGGAACTGATTTAGAATTTAGAGCAGCCAACAGTTTTACTTCTACAAGTTCAACATTGGTAGCAACGATGACCAATGACGGAAAAACCTTTTTTGGGCAGCCATTTACTAGTTCAGGTTCAAGTACTAAAGTAGGTGTGGACTACACGGATGTATCTAGTGGAAGTCGTACAGGAGTTGAAGTGCTAAATACATCGGGTTCCAGTGGCTCTGCTACAGGATTCAAATCTGTTAATAACGTATCGTGTTATGTAAAAACAGGACTTTCGATTTCAAGTTCAGGTGGCGCGTATGGCGATACTGGTGTAAGTGTGAGTTTAAGAGATGGGTTTTACAGTTCAGGAGTAAGTACATTTGTAACAGGTAATGGTGGATATACGTACGGAGTTAGCGGAAGAATTACACTTCCTTCTGGTGTAACTTCTAATAGTTTTGGCGCAGGAATCTATGGAAATTCGGCAGCAGTTACGAATCGTTTTGCAGGATATTTTGATGGAAATGTAACGGTGAACGGAATGTTTACCTCTTCTGACAAAAAATTAAAAGAACAAATTGAAACCGAAGAAAATGTACTAGATAAAATCATGGAACTGAATGCGGTAACGTACAAGTTTAAAGAAAATGATCAATTGAACTTACCAGCAGAATTACAGCACGGTTTTATTGCACAAAACATTGAAGAGGTTTTTCCAGAATTGGTAACGACTATTAAAAAACCTATTATAGATAAGGAAAATAAATTAGTAGGTGAATACGAATACAAAGCGGTAAATTACACAGGATTGATTTCCATTTTGACTTCTAGCATTCAAGACTTGAATGAAAAAGTAACCGCTTTAGAAAACGAAAAGAAAGCACGTAATACTTCAGACGAGCTAGGTTTACTAGATGAAGCTGATTTTTCTATGGAGCAAAACATTCCGAATCCATTCAACAGTCAGGCAACGATTAGCTATACATTGCCTCCAAATGTAAAAGCAAATATTACCATTTTTGATATGACTGGAAAGTATATCAGAGAATACGATTTGCGAGATGAAAAAGGAAAACTTGTCATCAACTCGAATGATATAGGCAAAGGAATGTTTTTATACAGCTTAATCTCGGGCGGAGAAATCATCATCACCAAAAAGATGATTGTAAAGTAAAAACAATGATAATTTACTCGATAATCGAGATTAAAAATTCTCCGACGCTTGCGTCGAAATGTTTTAATAGTTTCTGCTGAATACTTTGTAGGCTTGCCTCAAAGTAGTTGACTATAAAACAGACAGCAATCAGTAGTAATTATTGATTGCTGTTTTTTTATTCTACATACTAAAAATCAACTCGAAATAGATATTAAAAAATTAACCAAAAATTTAAAATCATGAAAAAAATTACATTCGTATTTGCGCTATTTTTTGCGGCAATCGCTTTTGGGCAAAATCAATCGTCAGGATTTGTACAATCCTCAATTTTCAATCCAATTCCACAGCAATTTAGTGGTGGAGAAATTTTCAGATTCCAGCCAGGTTTGGTCACACAAATCGATGCAGGTTCCGGTTTTGGATTTACAAACGATCGCTGGTTTTCGATTGGAAGATTGAATACAGGAAGTCAAACCGTTTACGGAATGCGTTTTCAATTACCAAACCGCTCCATCACAATGGGATATCAAGACATTAACGATGCAAATCCACGAATTCAGTGGATTGGAGCCTCTTCGTTCTCTGGAACTGATTTAGAATTTAGAGCAGCCAACAGTTTTACTTCTACAAGTTCAACATTGGTAGCAACGATGACCAATGACGGAAAAACGTTTTTTGGGCAGCCATTTACTAGTTCAGGTTCAAGTACTAGAGTAGGTGTGGACTACACGGATGTATCTAGTGGAAGTCGTACAGGAGTTGAAGTGCTAAATACATCGGGTTCTAGTGGCTCTGCTACAGGATTCAAATCTGTTAATAACGTATCGTGTTATGTAAAAACAGGACTTTCGATTTCAAGTTCAGGTGGCGCGTATGGCGATACTGGTGTAAGCGTGAGTCTTAGAGATGGGTTTTACAGTTCAGGAGTAAGTACATTTGTAACAGGTAATGGTGGATATACGTACGGAGTTAGCGGAAGAATTACACTTCCTTCTGGTGTAACTTCTAATAGTTTTGGCGCAGGAATCTATGGAAATTCGGCAGCAGTTACGAATCGTTTTGCAGGATATTTTGATGGAAATGTAACGGTGAACGGAATGTTTACTTCTTCTGACAAAAAATTAAAAGAACAAATTGAAACCGAAGAAAATGTACTAGAGAAAATCATGCAACTGAATGCGGTAACGTACAAGTTTAAAGAAAATGATCAATTGAACTTACCAGCGGAATTACAACACGGTTTTATCGCGCAAAATATTGAAGAAGTTTTCCCAGAATTGGTAACGACTATCAAAAAACCTATTATAGACAAGGAAAATAAATTAGTAGGTGAATACGAATACAAAGCGGTAAATTACACAGGATTGATTTCCATTTTGACCTCAAGCATTCAAGACTTGAATGAAAAAGTAACCGCTTTAGAAAACGAAAAGAAAGCACGTAATACTTCAGACGAGCTAGGTTTACTAGATGAAGCTGATTTTTCTATGGAGCAAAATATTCCGAATCCATTCAACAGTCAGGCAACGATTAGCTATACATTACCACCAAATGTAAAAGCAAATATTACGATTTTTGACATGACTGGAAAGTATATCAGAGAATACGATTTGCGAGATGAAAAAGGAAAACTTGTCATCAACTCGAATGATATTGGCAAAGGAATGTTTTTATACAGCTTAATTTCTGGTGGAGAAATCATCATCACCAAAAAGATGATTGTAAAGTAAAAATATTAAAAATCAACTCATAAATTACAGCAACTGATGGGAAACTACTGGTTGCTGTTTTTTTTGTTTTAACTGTTTCTGTGAGTAGAAATTTGCAGAAAATTAAAAACTTTTTGTCAATCGTAAATAAATTTTGCGTAGTTTTGATTCAAACAAATAGAAAAATGAGAATTACCACAGTATATAAAAACGTACAAAAAGCTTCTTGGAAAAGAAGTCTGGACGCCTATATATTGTGTTGATATAAAATATAATGTAACCCAATTTTAAAAGTCCGACTTCACCAGTCGGACTTTTTTTTTAAACCAATCCCAAATCAAAAACTAACTATAAATCATCAAAAAACAACAGTCATGAAAAAAATGTACACCAACTACATTGCTTCATTCAAAGGATTATCAAAAGAAATATGGTTTTTAGCGCTGATTTCACTTGTAAACAGAGCAGGAACCATGGTGATTCCGTTTTTATCGTTGTATCTTAAAAAGGATATGGGACTTACTGAAACTGATATCGGCTCTATTTTTGCCTTTTTCGGTATAGGTTCGGTTATTGGCTCATGGTTAGGAGGAAAATTAACAGACATATTTGGCTTCTACAAAATAATGATTGTAAGTCTTTTTTTAACTGGC
This sequence comes from Kordia periserrulae, assembly GCF_003054265.1. Taxonomy (GTDB): domain Bacteria; phylum Bacteroidota; class Bacteroidia; order Flavobacteriales; family Flavobacteriaceae; genus Kordia; species Kordia periserrulae. Next base: position 170,809 of record NZ_QBKT01000009.1, read on the forward strand.
TTTTGCTTTATAGCATTACAGTACATCCACACATTTTGGGGATTTTGTATCGGTATCTTAATAACTATGTCTATTGCAGATTCATTCAGACCTGCAATTTTCGTGGCAATAAAAGCCTACAGCAAGCTAGAAAATCAAACTAGGTCAGTTGGGTTAATTCGTCTTGCAATCAATGCAGGTATGGGAATTGGACCAACATTGGCTGGACTTATTATTGTAATGAATGGGTATGGATTATTGTTTTGGATTGATGGGGTAACGTGTATTACTGCGATAGTATTATTCAGCTATTTAGTAAAAGATTCAAAAGTAAGACCATCAGAATTGCGTAGTAAACAAGAAAACTTAGATAAAAATGCGGTGTATAAAGACGTTTCTTTCTGGATTCATTCGTTTATCTGTTTTCTATTTGGGATGGCATTTTTTCAGTTATTCACAACAATACCTTTGTATTATGATCAAATATTTCATTTGGATGAATTTAAAATTGGAATTATTTTATTTCTCAACGTAGCCATCATAGTCGTTTTCGAAATGCCGCTGCTTAATTATTTAGAAAAGCAAAAAATTCCTTTTACAAAGTACATTACCATGTCTTGTATTTTCTTGGCGTTGAGCTTCTTTGTATTGTATCAAAATTTCTGGATTGGAATTATAATTATCAGCATTGTATTGATGACTTTGAGTGAAATGTTAGGTTTTCCATATACGAACAGATTTGCACTAAATAGAGCAAAAGAAGGATTGGAAGGAAGTTACATGGCATTATACGCAATGGCATTTTCAGTAGCGCATATTTTTAGTCCGAAAATTGGCTTAGAAATCGTAGCAAAATTTGGGTATCAAGTCAATTGGTTGGTAACAGGAATGTTTGGCGTAATTGCTATTGTATTATCTTTATGGCTACATCGAAGAATACAAAAAGGATTGTAAGTAAATTCAATTAATTTTGTTATATTTAGATACTTAAACTACAAGTTATAAGTGGAAAATCATATATAATTGACTAATTTTTCTTAAAAATGGGTAAAAACAGTAAAGAATATTATCATGATAAAGGAGAAAAAGATCGTGCAGAAGGTCGTTACAAACCACCACATGATATCTTAGATGATTTTTTAACATGGTCTGACAGTGGAATGAAAAAGATTAACGAAGACAATGAGGCCTATAATAAAGGCTGGAGAAATACTGACAAGCAAAAAAAAGGGAATAGCGGAAAATGAATAAATAAATTATGGGAAATCGTTCAAAAGGAAAAAATAGAGGTGGTACTTCAGGAAATAGAAATCAACGTACTAAAATTCGCTCTAGTGGTATGAAACAACGAGGGAAAGGTTCAGCAAGTAGCTATAAACCTAATTCTCGTAAAGGTTATAGCGGTAATTCGAGTGGTTCAAAGAAAAGCGGAAGCGGTAAATAAAAGCATTTGCAATTATTTTTAACACCATTAAGTAAAGAAAATTTTAAAAGCTTATTCAAATTTAGGAATGAGCTAAGCTTTTTAGAAAATTGTACATCTAGAGAAAAATTAAATTCTATAGCTGAATTTGAAGAAGAACTTGAAAATGATTTTTTTAGAGATCGACTAATTCAATTTTTAGTACTTAATGCTAAAAAGAAAACAATTGGAACCGTATATGCATACAACTTTAATTCTTATGACGGATTCGCCTTTGTAACAGTATTTATTACAGAAACAATGACCAATCAATCTTATGGAATCAAAGCATTTCTAATTTTTGTAGATTTCTTATTTTACAACTATAATTTATATAAAATCTATTTTGATGTTTACGATTTCAACAAGAGTATGCTATCTATATTAAAAAAATGTAATTTTTCAATGGAAGGTAGATTTATAAACCAAAAATACAAAAACAATACGCGACACGATGTATATAGATTTGCTTTCTATAAAAATGATTTAGATTATTGGAAAAACAAATTAGAAGTTTCTATTGTAAATATCATTTAAAAATAATTAGACATATTTATAATTCTGAATTAGTTAAATCCCAAACTTCACACTCACGCCAGTTTGCAAATCGGGATTGTTGTTTACGGTAAAATCTTGTTGGATGTAAAACGACGTCGAAATTTTTCGTGTAAACGTATACACCAACGTCCAATAATTGGTGTCTTTATATAAATGTCGCGTTCCGTGTCCCCAAGATTTGAACGATTCGTCATCGCGCACGTAAATATTATAATTGTCCTCGTCTTTTTTGTGTAAACTAGTTTGTAAATAATAACTCAATCCAAACGAATGATAGGTTTTCCCTTTGGAGATAAAGGTATATTCTGCATTGCCTTCAAAACTTCCAATAAAATCATTCGTGCCAAAATCAAAATTATCGCTTTGCAAATCGATAGCGTTCTTTCTGAGCAAATTTGCTCCCAAACCAACCAATACAAAATTACGGTCGTTGAGGTCAAATTGCTTCACTCCAGCTGCAGAAGCACCAACATCCATAGACATATTATACTTGGACAAATTCGTGCCTACATGCGCACCCAAATTAAAATAGATTTTTTTGTTGTTTAAAAAAGTAGGATAGTAGTAATAGTGCGTTTCAATTCCGCCACTTAAAAAGTCACCATTTCCCAAATCGAAGGTTCTTCCATTTCTATCAGTATATAAAAATCGCGCTCTGTCCAAACCAAAAACACGTCTGTCAAAAGGATCATCGCCGCCAGCAACATTATCGTGAAAAAATTCAATAAAACGGTCAGTTGTCAAGGTAGAAAGCGGAAACTTTCCATTAGTTAATACAAATGCTCTAAAACCTACAATCAATTCTTGGTTTTTTGTGGTGGGAATCGTCAAATTACCGCGCAAACCTTTAATAACACCATCCGTTTCAATTTCAAAATAACCAGCGTCTAACTGTTCTTCTTCCACAAAATACTGTCGACTAAACCATGCAATACCGCGCATTTCTCTTCTTAAATTTGGGTCATTCGGAATGTACGTTTTTACATTCGGTCCCCAAACATTACCGCTTTCGAGCGAAATATCGAGTTCCATACGGCGAGAAGCTTCAAGCTTAAAATTATGGTTCAATCGAGAAATAAATACACCAAACGGATTGGTAGACAGAATGCTAGGTTTTGAAATTCCGTTTTTGCTAAAAGGAGGAATGGAATCTTGATTTTGCTGTGCAAACAAAGAAAAACTCACACATACGCAGAAAAAGAAAATCAACTTTTGTTGTTTCATAATGCAATACAATAATTTGAGATTGCTAAACTACAAAAAAAGTGATGGACAATCCGTATATTTAGCCTTCAAAGAAAAATACATTCCTATGAAGCATTTTGATACCAACACATTTAAAGTCACAAAACCTATAAAAATTAATGAAACAAGCACAACATTTGATTTGGGACTATCCAAAAAAGAACTCAAAAAAGAACTAGAAGATGTCAGAGAGGCACTTGGAGAACTTCAAGATGTCATGTACGCGCATGGAAAATATGGCGTTTTGGTGTGCTTGCAAGGAATGGATACCGCAGGAAAAGATAGCTTAATCAGAGAAGTTTTTAAAGATTTTAACTCGCGCGGAGTTGTAGTGCACAGTTTTAAAGTGCCAACCAAATTAGAGTTGCGTCATGATTATTTGTGGCGACATTATATTGCGTTGCCAGAACGCGGAAAGTTTTCCATTTTTAACCGTACGCATTACGAAAATGTATTGGTTACGCGCGTGCATCCGTATTACATTCCTGGCGAAAATATTCCTTCCGTAAACAGTGTAGATGACATTGACGATGATTTTTGGGCGAAGCGTTTTGAGCAAATCAACAACTTTGAAAAACACATAGCCGAAAACGGAACAATCATCTTTAAATTCTTCTTGAATATCTCGAAAGATGAACAAAAAAACAGATTGCTACGCCGTTTAGAACTCAAAGAAAAAAACTGGAAATTCTCTCCTGGCGATTTGGAAGAGCGTAAATTGTGGGGTAAGTATCAAGAATGTTATGAAGATGCACTCAATAAAACAAGCAAACCACATGCGCCTTGGTTTACCATTCCGTCAGATGACAAAAAAACGGCACGCTATATTGTAGCAAAAATCATCTATGATACCTTAAAAGAATACACTGATATCAAAGCGCCAGAACTCGACGATGACATCAAAGCAAATCTTGAACTGTACAAAAAACAACTAGAATCTGAATAAAAAATCAATCAAAACTATAGCTAACATGAAGAAAATCCTACTGTCATTATTGCTTGTGAGTACTGTAAGTTTCGCGCAAAGTGACGATGAAAAACAACTAAAATCTATTTACAGTACTTCGCTGACCAATGGAAAAAGCTACGCTTGGCTCGATCATCTATCAAACGAAATCGGTGGACGACTTTCAGGTTCAGCAAATGCAGCAAAAGCAGTACAATATACCAAAGCAGAACTAGAAAAATTAGGCTTAGACAAAGTATGGCTGCAAGAAGTCATGGTGCCAAAATGGGAGCGCGGTGCTGCGGAAGAAGCGTACATGATTACCGATGCAGGAAAAACAGAACTAAGAATATGTGCCTTAGGAGGCTCTATTGCAACCAAAGAAGGTGGCGTGGAAGCAGAAGTCATTGAAGTACAAGGTTTGGACGACGTAAAAGCGCTAGGGAAAGAAAAAATACAAGGGAAAATTGTATTCTACAATCGTCCAATGAAACCAGATGTTATCAGTACGTTTGAAGCGTATGGCGGTTGTGTCGATCAGCGATATGCTGGCGCTAAAGAAGCACTAGAATATGGTGCTGTTGGCGTATTGGTGCGTTCTATGAATTTACGTTTAGACGACTATCCGCACACGGGAAGTATGAGTTATGGCGATGTTCCAGCAGATAAGCGAATTCCGGCAGCAGCTATCAGTACCAACGATGCGGAATTGCTCAGCAAGCAACTCAAAAAAGATGCTGCCACCAAAGTGAGTTTTACCATGCATTGCAAACAATACGAAGATGTAAAATCGCATAATGTTATTGGTCAAATAACTGGAAGTGAATTTCCGAATGAAATTATCATTGTGGGTGGCCACTTAGATTCATGGGATTTAGGTGATGGCTCTCACGATGACGGTGCGGGCGTTGTACAAAGCATGGACGTATTGCGATTGCTCAAAGAAACAGGATACAAACCGAAAAGAACCATCAGAGTGGTATTATTTATGAATGAGGAAAACGGATTGCGCGGCGGAAGAAAATATGCAGAAGTTGCCAAAGAAAAAGGTGAGAAACATGTATTTGCGCTTGAAAGTGATGCAGGCGGATTCACCCCAAGAGGATTTTCATTTGATTGTTCCGACGAAAACTTTGCACAAGTAGAAAGCTGGAAAAATCTCTTCAAACCGTATTTAATTCACTTTTTTGAAAAAGGAGGAAGTGGCGCAGATATTGGTCCGCTAAAAGACGATCAAATTGTATTGGCAGGCTTACGCCCAGATTCACAACGTTATTTTGACCATCACCACGCAGAAAATGACACATTCGATGCGGTTAACAAACGCGAATTGGAATTAGGAGCGGCTACGATGACTTCGTTAGTGTATCTATTTGATAAATACGGAACAAAAAGAAGCAAAAAAATAAAAGGAAAGTAATTGTAGTATAAACAAAAAAACAAAAGCAACATTGTGACTCACAATGTTGCTTTTGTTTTATATATAAATCGACGCTTTAGTCAAAATAACTAAACGTTTCTCCGTCTTTTATCGTTAACAATGTTTCGTAAATCAAGCGAATTACATTCTCCACATCATCCTTATGCACAGTTTCTACTGTAGTATGCATATAACGTAGTGGAAGTGAAATCAGCGCAGAAGGAACGCCACCGTTGCTATACGCAAAAGCATCCGTATCCGTTCCTGTAGAACGGCTAGACGCCATACGCTGGAAAGGAATTCCTTTGTCTTCGGCAGTTTCTATAATACGCTCTCGTAATCGATTTTGAACTGCTGGCGCATACGAAATCACGGGACCAGCACCAATTTTGGTTTCTCCTTGTGTTTTCTTATCAATCATAGGAGTGGTGGTGTCGTGGCAAACATCGGTCACAATCGCAACATTCGGTTTAATCGTTTCCGTAATCATTTGTGCTCCACGTAAGCCAATTTCCTCTTGTACAGAATTGGTTACATACAATCCAAAAGGAAGTTTTACCTTATTTTCGTGTATCAAACGCGCTACTTCAGCAACCATAAATCCGCCAGCTCTATTATCAATAGCTCTACACACAAACTTATCTTTATTCAACACATGAAATTCGTCTGGATAGGTAATTACACAACCTACATGCACGCCTAATGCTTCCACTTCCTTTTTATTGGAGCAACCAACGTCGATAAAAATATTATCCAATTTTGGTGGATCTTCCTTTGATTTATTACGTGTATGAATGGCTGGCCATCCAAAAACACCTTTTACAATGCCGTTCTTCGTATGAATATTCACCCACTTTGAAGGCGCAATCTGATGGTCGCTTCCACCGTTGCGAATTACATACAACAAACCATTATCAGTAATATAATTCACATACCACGAAATTTCGTCAGCATGTCCTTCAATAACAACTTTGTACTTTGCCTTTGGGTTGATAACACCTACAGCAGTGCCATACGAATCGGTGATAAACTCATCTACATAAGGCTTCAAATAATCCATCCAAACCTTCTGTCCATTCCATTCATATCCTGTTGGCGCTGCATTATTCAAATATTTTTCCAAAAAAGTCATTGACTTCTTATTAATAATTTTCTTTTTTGCCATAAATTTTTAATTTAATTCTGACGAAAATAATAATATTAAAACAGATTTAATAGTTATAATGGAATGAATTATTAAATTTGATATAAAATTAGCGAAACATCAAAAGCGTATATGAAAAAGATAAGCTTTGTCATATTACTACTATTTGCATTTGTTGGTCAGGCTCAAATTATATCGCAAGACACGACAACGGTAAAGCCTTTCATCATAAAAGGTGACTCCATTCCGCAAACATCTATCAAATTAGATGAGGTTATCGTATTCAACAAGCTTAAATTTGACTCCAAAGAAGAGCGCATTCGCTATCTTATTCTTCGAAGAAAAACACTCAAAGTATATCCATTTGCAAAAATGGCGGCAGAGCGTTTAGTTGCATTAAATGAGCGACTCGATAAAATAGATTCCAAATCAAAACGAAGACGATATACAAAACGTGTACAAAAATTCATTGAAGACGAACTTACTGGAAAACTCAAAAAATTAACCAAAACGGAAGGGCAAATACTGGTAAAGCTCATTCATCGTCAAACAGGAGAAACAGCTTTCAAGCTCGTCAAGCGACTTCGAAGCGGTTGGAAAGCATTTTGGTATAACACAACAGCAAACCTATTTGACATTTCGCTCAAAAAAGAATACAATCCAGAATCCAATCACGAAGACTACCTCATAGAAGACATCCTGCAACGTGCTTTTTACAACAATCAATTAAAAGAGCAACCATCTGCACTACCATTCTCCTATCTAGAACTCACCAATAAGTGGTCAACACCCACACAAGAGAAAAAATAACTGCACCCAACATCCAACACCCAACACCCAACACCCAACACCCAACACCCAACACCTAATCCCTAATGCCTACAATAATGGGGTTCCCATTTTTCTTTTTTAATAGGAAAAAGAAAAACGGTCACGCTTTCGCAAGTCGCTCTTTTTGGTTTGCGTAAAGTATATAAGAGATTTAAAACCAACAACCTTATGGTAAACAAAGCTAGTTTGGGTTTCTCAAAGCAAGGAGCTCCAACAAATGCTCAATCGTTAACCCAAAAAAATATTGAATATTGAATTGAAACAATACATTACCAACACCCAACACCCAACACCCAACACCCAACACCCAACACCCAACACCCAACACCCAACACCCAGCACCCAACACCCAACACCCAGCAACCAGCAACCAGCAACCAGCAACCAGCAACCAATCAGCGAGTTACAAAAAAGGCATAAAAAAAGGCAAAAAAAGGTTAGGTATAATAAAAAAGGGTTTTATATTTGCAGCCGCTAAAACGGGAAGTGTGATACACGCATCATCGATTAGCGGTACGTTCCAAGACAGAAAAAAACTTTAAAAAAAATCAGATAAAAGTTTTTCAAAGAATTAAAAAAGGTTGTATGTTTGCACCCCGCAAAAATCAG
>NZ_QBKT01000010.1 GCF_003054265.1 Kordia periserrulae
ATTTTTAATTCTGAGCGCAAATAGTGTACTTAAGTTCGGCTCTTTTTTAAACTTAAATATAAATATACAAGTCTAAAGGAGCGCAGTCGAGAACAGCTAAGAATTAATAACTTCAAAGGAATCTCGACTGCGCTCGATTTGACATTGAATGTAATCTATTGATAATCTGCTACATAATAAAATAGTTATATCGAACTCACGTTAATATCAAAAAAACCTAAAAAATTCATTAAAATTCAATATCATCGAAAACTCCACTGTTTATAAGTCGTCATCGCTTCTAGCCTATTTTCTTTGGCATCGTCTAATTCTGGAAAGAAATCGATTCCTGTGCGTTTTTCAATTTCGTCTACCGAAACCACAAATTCATACAAAGGCTTGTCAGACTCTTGATGCGGTAGTAAAAATGCAATGGTTTTGGTGTTTCCGCCAGAGTTATCCAACAAAATTTTATAAAAATACTTCGGAACTGCTACAGCTTCGCTTCCAATCGTTTCTAAATTGTCTTCTAAAATTCCGCCAGTAACGACATAAACACCGTCATATTTTTTTGCCCAATAACGCACTTTTTGCTCCAATCGGTTCCAAATTCCCGCATTGAATTCGTGTTCTTGTGGTGAAATATTACTGGTTAAAAACGTTTCTGTAAAAGCAGCTTTCGTATACTTTCGATCGGCTGCTGGACATAAATGTCCGCGATCGTACCCAGAGTTTTTATAATTTCGCCAATGCGCCGATTCCGTTTGCACAGCTTCATCTTGTTCAAAATACGGACGTTTGAAATCGGTATACACTACTTGATTTTTCTTCAATTCGTACGCAACCCATTCTGCCTGCTCAAAAGCTTCGTGATACGACAACGAATACCCTTCATGATGAATTATTTGTCCTGTAGTTGAGCTTGGCAAGTAAAAAGTATTGGTCAGTTCTTTTGGCTGACTGTTGGTGGTTTGCGTCTTCGTTCCGTGTACCTCTTCTTTCGGATTGTACGTAGTGCTAAAACCATTTTCTCCATATTTTTCATACACCAGAAAGGCAGCTCCTATAAGCAGTATGAGTAGTGGATATATTTTTTTGCGGGACATTTTTTTGGGTGTTGGGTTTTTGGTGTTGGGTTTTTTGTTTTTTGTTGTTTGTTTTTTGTTTTTTGTCGATTTGTTAACTCGTTTGTCGTTTTACCTAAGGCTTTTCATTTCAATTTAATATTGATACATCGTTACATTAAAAAATTAGTACATTAAAGATTAGCTTTTCACATCTAAAGCATCACGCAGAGCATTTCCGACTAACATAAACGCCATTACCAAACTCATAATGGCAATGCCTGGTATGATGGCTAAATAGGGTTTTCCTAAGATGATATAACTATAATGATCTTTAATCATTGCGCCCCAACTTGGCATGGGCGGTTGCGCTCCAATTCCCAAGAAACTTAATCCACTTTCTATTAAAATGGCGGCCGCAAAGTTGGCTGCTGAAATGACAATGACTGGCGCCATAATATTTGGCAATATATGCTTGACAATAATACGAAAATCATGGTAACCCAACGCACGCGCCGCCGTAACGTATTGCATTTGCTTTACACTGAGTACTTGTCCACGTACAATTCGTGCTACCTCAACCCACATCGTGAGTCCGACCGCGACAAAGACTTGCCAAAATCCTTTTCCTAGCGTAAGCGTAATCGCAATGACCAATAACAAGGTCGGAATAGACCATGTAACGTTAATCAACCACATGATGATGGCGTCTACTCTGCCTCCAAAATATCCTGCCAAGGCACCTAAAGAAATACCGATTAACAACGAAATAAATACCGCGACAAATCCGATAGAAAAGGAAATTCGCATCCCAATTAGCATTCTACTGAGTACATCTCTTCCGTATTTATCTGTTCCTAAATAGAAGGTTTTTTGCTGAATGAATTGTGCAGGAATTTCACTCGCTTCTGTGATAGAAGGAAAAGAAGTCAGTGGAATTTCTTTTTCAATGCCTGTAACAGCTTCATCGGTGTATGCTGTAATAAAAAATTGATTTTGGTCTACACGATACTTTGTAATTGGAATTTCTTCTGCGGTATTTTCTTTTCCAAAAAAAAGTGTTTTTATATAACTTTCTTCCCTTTTTTCTGCTGAAGGAATTGTCAACATTTGCACTGAAAATCCTGGTTTTTTGGAGTGAATAGACAAATGCATTTGATTGGCATTTTGCGTGTCATCAGGTGTGAAAACATACGCAAAAATGACCAAAAAGGCGCAAAGCACAATAAAGCTAAAACTCAAAACGCCCCAAAAATTCTTTTTGAATTTTTGGAGCGCTAATTTTGTGAGTGAATTTGAGTTTTGACTCATTAATTTCGTTTAGATTAGCCTTTTACAACAGCGCGTTTTTTCTTTTTGATATTGTTTATTTGAATATCTCCTAACACATTGATGGCTTCTTCTACATATACATCTTTCGATAATTCTTCGTGCCATGCTTGTCTTTTTCCTTGCAGCGAAGAATCTTTTTGCATCAATAATTGCTCGTAAGGTAACGACGTAAATACTAATTTGGTGTCGTAATCAGAAATTGCTTTAAACCGTTTTGCGTATTCTTCGTCTGCATCTGATTCTTTTTTGTATTCCGCATAATTTAGTGGATATACATTTTCATCTTGTCGTTTTTTAATCCACTTTGCATTTTCTTCAATCAGCTTTAGTTGCGAATTGTTTGCCATACGCTCTTTGCTTTTTTCAATGGTTTCTTCATAATCGATGTAACCATCCCACAATTCGTAGGAAGCAGGATCAATTTGATCCCAAGGCAATGGATTTTCTTGATCTTTTTCTCCAACATCAATAAAGCTGAATCTGTCTACCACCACAACATCACTTTTGACACCTTCTAATTGTGTAGATCCGCCATTGATTCGGTAGAATTTTTGAGTTGTTAATTTTAGCGCACCAATATTTCCTTCACCACCGCGTACAAATCTGTTCAAATCTACAATGTTTTGTACAGTTCCTTTTCCGTAGGTTTGCTTACTTCCAATAACAATCGCTCTTTTATAATCTTGCAAAGCCGCAGCCAAAATTTCCGAAGCCGAAGCTGATAATTCGTTCACCAATACTACCAACGGTCCGTCCCACTGAATACGACTGTCTTCATCTCTTAAAATTTCTTTTCCGTCTACAGAACTTTTCACTTGCACAATCGGTCCGTCTTTGATAAAAAATCCTGCCATATCCACTACGGTTTTTAGTGATCCTCCACCGTTATTTCTTAGGTCTAATACCAAACCTTCCATGCCTTGGTCTTTCAAACGCTCAATTTCTTTTTTAACGTCACTTGCAGCATTTCGATTGTTATAGTTTTCAAAATCCACGTAAAATTTAGGCAAATTGATGATTCCAAAGGTACGTTCCCCTTTTTTCACTACTGCCGATTTCGCATAGGTTTCTTCAATTTCAACCAAATCTCTTTTAATCGTGATGATTTCGATAGAACCGTCTACTTTTTTTACGGTCAATGTTACCTTAGTTCCTTTTGGTCCTTTGATGAGTTTTACGGCATCGTCTAAACGCATTCCTACAATATCAACTGGCTCTTCACCTTCTTGTGCTACTTTTAGAATAACATCTCCTGCTTCAATTTTTTTACTTCTCCACGCTGGTCCACCCGAAATTACTTCGAATATTTTTGCACCTTCGGTACGTTTTTGCAAGCGCGCTCCAATTCCTTCCAACGTTCCAGACATGTTCATGTCAAAACGATCTTTGTCTTGTGGTGCTAAGTACGATGTGTGCGGATCAAATTCTTCCACGATTGCGTTTACGTAAATGCTAAACCAATCTTTACGTTCCAAATCGTCCATTAAATCAAAAAATTCATCGTAGGTTTTGGAAGTAGATTCGCGTGCTTCTTTTTCTAACGTAGCAGCGTCTTTCACTTTGTACGAAGCGTCTTCTTTCTTTTTGTTTTCTTGAACTTCTAACTTAATGTCATAATTGGCAAGCGTAGAAAATTTCAATTCTTTTCGCCAGCGATCTTTCAATTCTGCCACATTTTTGGCGAATTCTAGTTTTTCATAATCTCTGTCGATTGTTTCATCAATGGTAAAGTCGAACGGTTTTTCTAAAAGTTCTTTATGAAACTTTTTTGATTCTTCCATGCGTTGTATCAAACGATCATATACCAAGCTAAAGAATTGTACACCTGGCTCTCTGATTTCATCGTCAATTTTGTCTTTATATTTACTAAATTCTTCAATGTCCGATGCTAAAAAATAACGTTTCATTGGGTCAATGGCACCAATAAAATCGTTGTACACATTTTCAGAAAAATCGTCATTTATATCTTGCGGATTAAAATGCCATCTTCCTAATACATAAGAAATTAAGTCTACTAATGTTTTATCTTTTCCTGGGTCGTCAAAGGATTTTTTTGCAAAACTGCAAGACACCATCGCAAAGATTAATAGTGTCACTAAATATATTCTGTTCCTTCTCATAAAAGCTCTAATTTTCACAGATTTATTTTTTTTCTTTCTCGTAAATTAGCACAATCCTGGTTTTCAGTAATAACGTTTAAAGACGTTTGCACCAATTACTTTAATTTTTTACTAAAATAAAGAAAATATTATGCCATTTTTTAACAATGGTACTAATTTTTTGTTAAACCCAATTCCGTATGCAAGTAAACTGTAAATTGTGTACTTTAGCACTTTAAAACGACGTACTTTTTTTATGGATGAAAAACCTTTGATTTTAGTTACAAACGACGATGGAATTACTGCGCCAGGATTGCGTGCTTTGATTGATGTAATGAACGAGTTAGGCGATGTAATTGTAGTGGCGCCTGATAGCCCTCAAAGTGGCATGGGACACGCAATTACGGTAAATTCTACGATTTATTGCAATGCGATTACGATTGACGACGGACCACAAATTGAATATTCAAGTTCGGGAACGCCTGTTGATTGCGTGAAACTCGCGGTAAATGAAATTTTGAATAAAAAACCTGCAATTTGTGTTTCTGGTATCAATCACGGAGCAAATTCTTCAATTAATGTTATTTATTCGGGAACCATGAGTGCTGCAGTAGAAGCTGGCGTAGAAGGCATTCCTGCGATTGGATTTTCTTTGTTAGATTACGATTGGGAAGCAAATTTTGATGCTACTAAAAAATATGTAAAGAAAATTACGCAAGAAGTCTTGGACAACGGACTGCCAGAAGGTGTGGTTTTAAATGTGAATATTCCGAAACTGAAAGAAAAAGAGATTAAAGGAATTCGTGTTTGCCGACAAGCCAAAGCACGTTGGGAAGCCGATTTTGATAAGCGAACCAATCCGTACGGAAAGCAGTATTATTGGCTTTCTGGAAACTTTGTTAACGAAGATAAAGGCGAAGATACAGACGAATGGGCATTGGCAAACGGTTATGTATCAATTGTACCTGTTCAATTTGATTTAACCGCGCATCACGCCATACAAAAACTTAACAGCTTAGGATTCAATGAAAAATAATAAAGACGTTATTATTGGCGCCGTTGTAGGCTTGTGTACCACAGCTTTAGGAACATTGTTGTATTTGCTGTTTATTGCTTACGACCGTAATGCTTCTTTAGGAGCTGTGTGGGATTTTGCCATTACTGGAAGTCAAATCAGTTCGGTGGTTGTGTATGGAACTGCCTTAAATCTTGCAGCTTTTTTCGGATTTTTACAATTCAACAAAGAAGCGCGCGCTAAAGGTGTGTTGGTAATTACAATTTTGATTGGCGTTGCCGTGTTGATTCATAAATTATTTGCTTAAAAAACATGAAGTACTACATTGTTGCAGGAGAAGCGTCGGGCGATTTGCATGGTTCTAATTTAATGAAAGCCATTGTAAAGGAAGACTCGGAAGCCGATTTTCGGTTTTGGGGCGGCGATTTAATGCAAGCAGTTGGTGGTAGGTTGGTAATGCATTACAAGGAACGTGCATTTATGGGATTTACGGAAATCATCATGAATTTGCGTAAAATTTTAGGCATGATTTCTTTTTGCAAAAAAGATATTGCCAAGTTTCAACCTGATGTCATTATTTTTATTGATAATTCAGGATTTAATTTGCGAATTGCCAAATGGGCAAAAGCGGCTGGTTTTCGCACCAATTATTATATTTCTCCGCAAGTTTGGGCAAGTCGCGCCAGCAGAGTTCATAAGATTAAACGAGATATTGACGACATGTTTGTGATTCTTCCGTTTGAGAAAGAATTTTACAAAAAATACGATTATGACGTACATTTTGTTGGTCATCCATTGTTGGATGCGATTGCAGATAGAGATCCTGTTGACGGAAAAGCTTTTAGAAACGAACACAATTTAGACAATCGCCCAATTATTGCGCTGTTACCAGGAAGTAGAAAGCAGGAAATTACCAAAATGCTCTCCGTGATGCTTTCGGTAGTAGATGATTTTCCTGCATATCAGTTTGTAATTGCCGGTGCGCCGAGTCAAGAAAAATCCTTTTACGACCAATTTGTCGGTGGAAAAAGTGTGCATTTTATTAGTAATAAAACATACGATATTTTGAGTGTTGCCAATGCAGCATTGGTTACTTCGGGAACGGCGACTTTGGAAACTGCTTTGTATAAAGTTCCGCAAGTGGTGTGTTATAAAGCCAACAATATTTCGTATCAAATTGCCAAACGAATTATTACCCTCGATTATATTTCGTTAGTAAATTTAATCATGGACAGAGAAGTTGTCAAAGAATTGATTCAGCACGATTTCAACACCAAAAATCTCAAAAAAGAACTCACTAAAATTTTAGACGAAACCGAACGCGCCAAACTTTTTATGGATTATTTTGAGTTGGAACAAAAACTTGGTGGCAAAGGTGCTAGTAGAAATGCTGCAAAGTTAATTTGCGGAGCAATTCGGAAGTAGTTTTTACTCGATAATCGAGATTTATAATGCTCTGATGCTTGTGTCGAAATGTTTTGCTAGTTTCTACTGAATGCTTCGTGGACTTACCTCGAAGTAATTGACTTTTTTGAATTATTATAGTATTTTAGATGCAGTTATTTTACTTTAGCAAAAAGCTCCATTTATGATTCGAAAATTACTTTTCCTCTTTTTAGCAATTTCCATAGTATCTTGTGGTTCTTCAAGAAAAACCACTTCTTCTCGAAAAAGTTCTAAATCGACCACCGTAGTTCGTAAAACTTCCAAAAAAGAAAAAGTTCATAGAGAAACCTTTAACAAAGCAGATGCTATTGTAGAAACAGCGATGGCGTACAAAGGAACGCGTTATAAATTTGGCGGCACGGACAGAAAAGGGATGGATTGTTCAGGCTTAACGTACACGGCGTTTGGCATGCATCATGTGGAGTTACCTCGAATTTCGTATCAGCAAGCTACGAAGGGAAAACGCATACAACTTAGCGCAGTACAAAAAGGCGATTTGCTATTTTTTCAAACGAATAAGAATCGTAAACGTATCAATCACGTAGGTTTGGTCGTTTCTCATAAAAGTGGTGTAATTCAATTTATTCACTCCACAACTTCCAAAGGCGTTTTAGTTTCTTCGTTGAAAGAGCGCTATTGGAAAGAAGCATTTACCGAAGCAAGAAGGGTGCTTTAGGTATTAGGTTTTGGGTATTAGGTAGCTTCGCTTTTTAGTGTTTTTTTTTGTTTTTTGTGTCTACACTGAGCCTGCCGAAGTGTTTTTTGATAACTCATCAAGTCTTGACTCTTGATTCCTGGCTAATTCCTATTCCCTAATCCCAAAAAAAAAACACGCTTACAAATTTAATAGCACGCTTGTAAATTCATTTGAAGGTTGTGCTTGATTTTTTATGTAGCTTGAAGTCACTTTTATAAGAATGCATCGATGAAGTGGCTCAATTTTACCATTACCAAACTTACATTTTCGCTAATTCTTGGAATTTTAATCGCCTATTATAGTGCAATTTCTTGGGAATGGAGTTGTTTGATTTTTGGCGGATTGTTTCTGTTGTTATGTATCTTCTTTTGGATTGCTCGCAAACAATTTATTCAGAAAATTTATTTTGGAGTGATGGCGTTATTGACCATGACCAGTTTGGGAATGGTGATTGAAAATTTTCATCAAGAGAAAAATCATGCTTTACATTACAGTCATGTTGAAAAGCGAACTTCGGTAGAGTTTCGCATTCGGGAAGTGTTAAAATCCAATCTGTATGACGACAGATATTTTGCCGAAGTCATTCACGTGAATGATTCCGCCGCGTCTGGAAAAATACTCGTTCATATTCAAAAAGATACAACTTCCGAAGCGCTTACTGTAGATGCGATCGTGTATTCTGAAAAGCTTCCAACATTGGTAAAATCAGCGTTGAATCCCACAACTTTTGATTATAAAGCCTATTTGGAGGATAAATATGTGTATGAGCAATTATTTTTGAAATCGGGTGAGTTTTTAGTAGCAGCACATGCTCCAAAAACATTATATGGACATGCGGCTTCGCTTCGAAACACCATTCATCATCGTTTGCAGGAATATGGTTTTAAAACTGACGAACTTGCCGTGATTGAAGCGCTTTTGTTGGGACAACGACAGCAAATTTCTAAAGAATTACAAACCAATTATGTCAATGCTGGTGCCATTCATATTTTGGCAATTTCTGGATTACATGTGGGAATTCTACTGTTTTTATTACAATTCTTGTTGCGCCCGCTACATCGCATTCGCTATGGGAAAGGGTTTACGCTGTTATTAATTTTGAGCATTTTATGGAGTTTTGCTTTTGTTTCTGGCTTGTCAGCTTCTGTAGTGCGTGCAGTCACAATGTTTACTGCCATTGCCGTTGCCACACATTTTAGACGACAGACAAATACCTTGCAAGTGTTGACAGTTTCGATGTTTTTCTTGTTGCTCTGTAAACCTCATTTTTTGTTTGATGTTGGTTTTCAGCTGAGTTACGCGGCTGTTTTTGCAATTGTAACACTAAATCCGTTGTGGAAAAAAGGTTGGAATCCGAAGTCGTTTTTAGGAAAATCTATCTGGGGATTGTTAACGGTGAGTTTGTCTGCACAATTGGGCGTATTGCCCTTGAGTTTGTATTATTTTCATCAGTTTCCTGGATTATTTTTTGTAGCAAATTTGACCATTGTGCCTGTATTGGGAATTATTTTAGCATTCGGTATTTTAGTGATTATGCTAGCGTACTTTCAATGTTTGCCTGAGTTTTTAGGTTTGATGTATCGTTTTATAATTGAACAGATGAATATTTTTGTGTCTTGGATAGCTTCCCACGAGCAGTTTGTTTTAACTGATATTCCGATGCGTTTTTGGCAGATGATTGGTTGTTATGTCGTTTTGATTGCTTTCGCACAGTATATCCATCTCCCGAAAGGGAAACAATTAAAAATAGCCTTGTACAGTATTTTAGTTTGTCAAGCCTTGTGGTTTTTTGATCGCTTTCAACATGTACCGACCGTTGATTCTTTTACAGTTTTTCATCAGAATAGGCACACGATTGTAGCAGCACAATCAGGAACTCACTTGCAAATGTTTCACAATTTAGACAGTTCCGCCACAGCGAAAAATTACATCATCAAACAGCAACTACAGCAAGATTTTATCAAAGAAATCACACACGATAGTTTGCAAAATGTATTTAAGATAGATGACGATTATTTGTTACGCATTGATAGTTTGGGCATTTATAACATCCCAACATTGCAACCGAAATATGTGTTGTTGAGCAATTCGCCCAAAGTGAATTTGGACAGAGTGTTAACAACTTTGCAACCATCACAGATTATTGCTGACGGAAGTAATTACCGAAGTTATGTATTGCGTTGGAAAACTGCTGCTGAGAAACAAAAAATCCCTTTTCACTATACAGGTGAAAAAGGATTTTTTGTGATTTCTTCTGAAAGTCTAGATTGATAGTGTTTTCTATCAACTTTATACTAAATGCTATCTGAAATTGAATTACATGAGTGCTTTTTTGTACGCTTTATAATTCAAATTATATTTTTGATAACGTTCATTTTTTCTTGATAAAAAACGAACCAAAAAATCAAGTCTGTGGATAGGAAATTGCTTCGCAACATTCACTGCCTAAGCTGCATGCTTGAAGCTACGCTTCGCAATTCCGCTTGTCAGTTCATTATTTCTGAACACAGACATTTTGCTTCAATTCAAACTTAGACACTTTTATTAGTTAACTTTTAAATTCGTTTACGAATTCTTTTTGATATTTTTCCCAGTCTTCCTTACTATTGACTTCTTTGTGTTTGTCTGTTTTGAAAAGTTTTAGATAGATTTCAATTTGTTTTGGTAGTAAATAACCAGAAATCGGCGCAATTACTTCGAAGTTTTCATCAAAAAATACCATGGTTGGATATGCGCGTATACTGAGATATCTTGCGAATTGATGTTGTGCATTTCTCTGTTTGCTTTTTGCAGGATCGTAGTTGGGATTGGTGTACGTATTCCCTTGAAATGTCACACTTGAATCACCTTCCGCATTAAACTTAACTGCATAGTAGTTTTCATTGATATACTTGGCAACATCGGCATTTCCGAACGTGTTTTTATCTAGCATTTTACAAGGTCCGCACCAAACTGTATAGACATCCATGATGACTTTTCGTGGTGCTGTTTTCATGAGTTCTTGCGCTTCTTCAACGGTTACCCAATTGATTTTTTGCGCGTTTATCGTCGTAATACTTACTAAAAGCAGGCTTATCGCTACAATGATTTTTTTCATCTGTTTATTTTTTATGTTATTAATTTTATCAGATGGAATTCGCCATTAATCGTTATGGCTCATTTCATACATTTTTCTTTTATTGTAATCTCACTTACAAACTCCGTGCCTAGTTTACAAACACAAGATAAAAAAAGCGTTCTCTAAAGAAAACGCTTTTGTATGATTTTTATTTTTTCACTGCGTTTTTATTTAACGCCGTGCATGAGTTTTTTGACAATTGGTGTTGTTATCCAAGCCAATAAACTTAGTATGACTGCAATTCCTGTGAGGTACCAGAAAAATGTACTTACGCCTTGTTCTTTGGCAATTCCTTCAGACATTTCACCAAAAATACCTGCCATCTTCATACCAATAGCTACAGCAATATACCAGAGTCCAAACATCATAGCTATCATTCTTCCTGGCACTAGTTTACTTACATACGATAGTGCCACTGGCGACACACAGAGTTCGCCCATGGTATGGAAAAGATAGACAAATACTAAGATAAACATGCTTGTAGTTGCGGAGTCTTGTCCTGGCTCAATTCCTGCAGAACCTACTGCTACAACTAGCATTCCCAATCCTAATAATGCCATACCAACCGCATATTTTCCATTGGCAGTTGGATTGTATTTACTTTCCCACCATTTTGAGAATAGTGGTGCTAAAGCAATGATAAAGAGTGAGTTTAAGATGTTAAACCAAGTTGCGCCAATTTCAACAGCACTTTCTCTAGCTTTGACCATTGCTGTTGCTTGTTTTTTGCCTTGATTGTCATATTTCACATTGTGTTCAATTAGTATTTGTTTGGAATCACCAACTTTTAGCTTCTTCATTTCACCTGTGAGTTTCACTTCTTTTGTGATTGATTTTCCTGCTGGATTGGTGAATGAGAATGTTGCGAAAGTGTTTGTAATTCCTGCGCCAATCTTGTCTCTTTGCGATAGTTTTGTGATTTCTGCTGTGAAAATTTCCCCTTGCTCTTTCTCTTTTTCGTTCAACAGATAATTGTTTTTTATAACGTTTTTCTTGTTCTCTTTTGCAGTAGCGTCATAGATTGAAATAGATTCATTATCTAAAATTGGCATTTGGTCGCCTTCTTTGAACTCTGTGAAGGTTACAATTTTTTCAGTTTTTATATTTCCGTTGTTATCTACATACTCTACTTTGTATGAAGCGGATTTGTAATCATTGTACACTTTCATGACTGCTAATCCCCAAATAATGACAAAACTAAAGGCAAGAATGATATTCGCTAATGCATATTTTTTGAATGTTTTTTGGAACAATCGAACTAAAACATAGGTAATAATTGCCAAAGGAATGATAGTTATTAATGCGTCTACAATTTTGAAAATATCACCTGAAACACCTTCTAAGACGCGCTGCGTATAATCTCTTGCATATAGATTTAAAGAACCTGGCGCTTGCTCAAACAAAGCCCAAAAAAACATGGTAATAAACGCAAAAAACACAATGGCTAACATTCGGTCTCTAACCACTGGAATGTATTTCGGAATTCGAATTACCAGTAATGCAATGAATAACACCAATGCAAGTAGAATGATAAACGTATTCCCATCCAAGCCTAGAAACTCAAAGTTATAGATGTTGTATTCGCCTTCCGTAATTTTAGAGATAGGTTCATTCAAAATCCACGTCAATCCGAGAATCACACATAATGCAATAATAACTTGTTGTCCTACCGTAAATGGATTTCTTGGTCCTCCATTTGCTTCAGAATATACCTCAACATCATCTTTATTTTCTTTTTTAGGTTTTAACCCGATATCTCCAAAGATGTTTTGCGAAAACCAAAATTGCAGTAATCCGAATAACATAAAAATTCCTGCAACTCCAAAACCGTAACTCCAGCCAATTTTTTCACCTAAATATCCACAAATCATGATTCCGAAAAACGCACCTGCGTTCACTCCCATATAGAAAATGGTATAAGCACCATCTTTCTTTTCTGGTCGGTCTTTATACATTTCAGATATGATAGACGTCATGTTTGGTTTAAAGAAACCACTACCAAATACCAATAAGGTAAGTCCTAAATAAATGAAAAATGGAGTTTCCAATGCCATAGCGCCATGCCCTAGTGTCATTAATAACGCACCTATAACGACTGCCCAGCGAAATCCTATGACTTTATCTGCAAAATATCCTCCAATCATGGTAGATAAGTACACTAAAGAAGCATACGTTCCAAAAATAGCCAAGGCATGTTCTTTTGGCCAGCCCCAACCTTGATCGAGTACTGATGCTGTAAAGAAAAACACAAGTAATACGCGCATTCCATAATACGAAAAACGCTCCCACATTTCGGTAAAAAACAGCACGAACAACCCTGCTGGATGTCCCATTACTTTTGTATCAAAAAAGTTTTCAGTTGATGTCTTCATAATTGTAACGATTTAGATATAAAAATTAGTCATTAATTTCTGGATCAGCCAATTCGTATCCTTCGTTTTCTCCGAAGTCGACACCTTCGTTGTCTTCTGCTCCGTGTGTTAACTTTTTCAATTTCTTCAAGAAGAGTATTAATAATAATCCAAATGCTACTGTGAAGATTACTAAGAATGTAAAGATTTTATATTCTTGTTTGCTTTGCTCTTCTTCAATGACAAATTTGAATCCGTAATCTTTTCCATCACCTTTGTTTTCAGTGATTTGCGCTTTATCTTTATCTTTTTCAAATGCTAATTTTGCATGTAATGGATTTTGTGCTGTAGCTTCGTTTTCTTTTAAATACGCTTTTAAACTTTCAAGTTCTTTTTGTTTTTCTTCCTTTGCTTTTGCAATTTCTTCTGGCTTTTTGTCTTCTGTATTTACTTTCGTTAAATCTATAAGGTTATTAATGTTTGTGCCTTTTTCATATTCGTCAAAAACGACCTTATCACCATCTAAGTAAACTTTGGTTTTGATAGAGAAGTTATTGTCTTCATTGATAGCATAATCAAACACTTTTACAATCTTTTTCTCGCCATCAACCAACTTTTTAACCTTGATAGTATCTTTTTCTGTGAAGTTATAAATCTGCTCTTTTTGAGCAACCAAACTTCCTTTATACGATTCAAGTTGTGCAGCCTCTCCAATACTTCCTGCTAATTTGTTTCCAAATCCGGTTGCCGCAAAATAAATACCCATCATGATAGACGCATATTTTAGCGGAGCCAATTTGGTAATGAATGATAATGATACTGGCGACGTACATAATTCTCCAATGGTATGAAATAAGTATGCTAAAAACACCCAATACATTGCAGCTTTTCCAAAAGTTTCCGCACTTGCTTCTTTAGAGGCAAACATCATAAATACATATCCTAATCCCATGATAATGGTTCCGATTGCCATTTTGAATAGCGAAGATGATTCTCTTCCTTGGCGTTTCCACCAAATCCAAAAGCCTCCGATGATGGTACCAAATATGATAATGTATCCTGCGTTTAATGACTGGAATACTGCCGCTGGAATTTCTTCTAACCAAGACAATCCAACCGTCCTATCCACTTTGGCATCTGTATATAAGTTCATCAATCCTCCGGCTTGCTCAAACGCTCCCCAAAACACAACTACAATTAAGAAAGAAATCAGCAATACGATTACACGATCTTTTTCAATTTTGGTTAATGGTTTTTTCATGACTTCTGGATTAACTCCTGAATCATCAGCACCTATAAAATTACCAACATGCTTTAAGTGCTTCTGACCTGCAATGAATACGGCTTGACCAATTAACATTCCGATTCCTGCCAAACCGAATCCGTAGTGCCATCCGTAATAGTATGCTACCAATCCAACGATAATACTAGAAAGAAACGCTCCAATATTGATTCCGATATAGAAAATGGTAAATCCACTATCGCGACGGATATCTCCTTCTTTATACAAACCTCCAACCATAGTTGAGATGTTTGGTTTGAGTCCTCCAACACCTAAAATGATGAGTAATAACCCTGCGAAAAATGCAATTTCGTTCGGAATTGCCAGTACCAAATGTCCTGCGCAGAGTAGAAATCCTCCGAGCATTACTGTTTTTTTCTGTCCTAAAAATTTATCAGCAATATATCCTCCTGGTATTGAAGCAACATATACCAACATGGTATACCATCCGTAAAGCCATATTGCATCTCCGTTGCTCCAACCCAATCCAGGGTCAACAGCAGTAGCAGATGTTGCTACGTATAGTACTAATAAAGCTCTCATTCCGTAGTATGAGAAACGCTCCCATAATTCTGTAAAAAATAGAACGTACAGTCCAATAGGATGTCCAAAGATTTCTTTTTCCTTGGCGTTTGTTACTGAGTTTGTCATTATAAATAATTGTTAGGATTAGTGTAATTGTAATAAGGTCGTTGTTTACTTTAATAAAGTATTTTCAACGAATTTTGTCATTTTTGTATATAGGTGTAAGCGTGTGTAACCGCCGTAAATTCCGTGATTTTTGTCTGGATAAATCTTCCAATCGAATTGCTTGTTGGCTTTGATGAGCGCATCAATCATACGCATGGTGTTTTGTACGTGTACGTTGTCATCGCCCGTTCCATGAATGAGCAAGTAATCGCCTTTCAACTTTTCTACATGATTGATAGGTGAGTTGTCATCATAACCACTTGCGTTTTCTTGTGGTGTACGCATGTAACGTTCTGTGTAAATCGTATCGTAAAAACGCCAGCTAGTCACAGGTGCTACGGCAATTGCCATACTGAAGACGTCGTTTCCTTTTAAGATAGCATTACTCGACATGAATCCGCCGTAACTCCATCCCCAAATTCCAATTCGGTCTTTATCTACATACGAGCGTTTTCCAAGTTCAATGGCAGCATCAATTTGATCTTCCACTTCGTATTTTCCTAATTCTTTGTAGGTTACTTTTTTGAAGTCAGCGCCTTTGAATCCTGTTCCACGACCGTCTACACAAACTACAATGATTCCTTTTTGTGCCAATAGTTGATACCAATAGTCATTTGCACTATTCCATTTGTTTGCTACTTGTTGCGAACCTGGCCCTGAATATTGATACATAAATACTGGATATTTGTTAGCCGCATCAAAATCGGCTGGCTTTATCATCCAAGCGTTTAAGTCGTGTCCCTTTTGTGTTGTAAGTGTAAAGAATTCTTTTGGAGAAGTTGTATAATTTTCAAGCTTTTCTTTTACGTCGTTGTTGTTTTTGATTTCTTTGATAACATCGCCGTCTTTTGCTTCATTCAAGGTATACATTGGTGGTGTTGTTGCACTTGAATATGTATTGATGTAATAGGTAAAATCTGCACTAAATTTAGCACTGTTGGTTCCTTCTTTAGCAGATAGACTTTTCTTTTTCTTTCCATTGATTTTAATGGAATATACACCACGATTGATAGAACCATTTTCCACCGATTGATAAAATACACGGTCAGATTTTTTATCGTACCCATAATAATTGGTCACTTCCCAAGGTCCTTTGGTCACTTGATTGAGCAACGAACCGTCTTTTTTATAATGATAAATATGATTGAATCCGTCTTTTTCACTCGTCCAAATAAAGCTATTATCTTCTAAAAATGTTAAATTATCAGTAACATCTACATACGCTTTATCGGTTTCTTTGAGTACAATTTTTGCTTTGTTTTCCGCTGCATTGTATAAAATCAAGTCCAATTCGTTTTGGTGTCTGTTGATGACTTGTACACTCAATACTACAGGATTATTCGTCCACTTAATTCTAGGAATGTAAAAGTCTGTGTAGTTTCCTAACTCAATTTCCGAAGTTTTATCGGCATTCAAACTGTATAAATGCAGTGATACTACCGCATTTTTTTCTCCTGCTTTTGGATATTTGAATACGTGTTGTTGCGGATATAATTGGCTTCCGTACACGTCCATAGAAAACTCAGGAACGTTTGTTTCATCAAAACGAATAAACGCAATATGGTCACTAGCCGCATTCCATTGAAAAGCACGTACAAAGCCGAATTCTTCTTCATATACCCAATCCGTCACACCATTGATGATTTTATTTTTAACACCATCTGTCGTGATTTGTGTTGACGCACCCGATTTTAGGTCTTTTATATAGATATTATTCTCAAACACATACGCTACTTTCGTTCCGTCAGGTGAAAAAGTTGGCTCTTGGATTTTATTATCTGATATTTTAGTGACTTTTTTTGAAGCAATATCATACACATAAAAAATTCCCAACGTTGATCTTCTAAAAACAGATTCAACTTGTGTAGCCAATATCATCTTGCTTTCATCATCGCTAAACTCATAAGAAGAAAAACGACCTACTTCTGGAAGATTGCTTGCTGAAACAATGGTTTCCACTTTTTGAAGTGTTTTATAATCGTATTTATCAACCGAACCTGCTTGTCTGTTCAACACTGTATATTGCTGTCCGTTGTTCATGGAATGTAATACATCCATTCCGCTAGTTCTAAAAGCTCCAGACCAAATTTCTTCTAACGTGATTTCCTTTTCTTGCGCCAACGTCAAATTGACGAATCCTGTGAGTAGGAGAAGAAAAATATAGTTTATCTTCATTCGTATTGCATTTTTTTAAATAAGCCTGTTAAAAGCTTGTAAGTTTGAGTGATTTTAAATTATAAAGCTGACAATATACAAATATCAAGCAAGTACCACAAAAATCAAACCTTAAATTATACGTGCAAAAATTAACGCTGAATAGAAGCTAATTTTACCACTTTTATACACGTTTTGACTGAAAAACAACACTTTTAATCTGCTTTTTAATACATTTTGAGTGAATTTGTTACTATTTCATTATGTATCTTTGCCGATACAAAATTTCATTATATGATTGCTCCTATTGCTGGATTCTCTAAATTTTCCAAAGAAGAAAAGATTGAATGGCTTGCAAACACGTATTTTCACGATAGTGAAGCGGTGACTGCGTTATTGAAAAAATATTGGAATTCAGACGAAAAATTACAAAAACTACACGACGAGTTTATTGAAAATACCATCACGAATTTTTATCTTCCGTTAGGAATTGCGCCTAATTTTTTGATTAATGATACCATGTACGCCGTTCCGATGGCAATTGAGGAAAGTTCAGTGGTAGCCGCTGCAAGTAAAGCGGCAAAGTTTTGGCTAGATCGCGGCGGATTTAAAGCAACGGTGTTAAGCACAGAAAAAGTAGGACAAGTGCATTTTATGTATTTCGGTGCTACTGAAAAACTACAACGCTATTTTGAAAGCATCAAGCCAGAATTGTTTGCTGCTACCAAACATATTACCAAGAATATGGAAAAGCGTGGCGGCGGCATTACACATATTGAATTGCGCGATAAAACCGATGACCTTAACGGTTATTTTCAGTTGCACTGCACCTTTGAAACGGTAGATTCTATGGGTGCGAATTTTATCAATTCGTGTTTGGAACAATTTGCCAAGACATTTGAATCGAATACAGCTTCATTTGCGGAGTTTTCAGCGGAAGAAAAAGACATTCAAATTGTCATGAGTATTTTGTCAAATTATGTACCGAATTGTCTTGTACGAGCAGAAGTGAATTGTCCTGTAGCAGATTTGACCGAAAATGAAAATGTTGACGCTGACGAATTCGCAGAGAAGTTTGTTCGCGCGATTCAAATTGCTAAAACAGAACCCTATCGCGCCGTGACGCACAATAAAGGCATCATGAACGGAATTGACGCCGTAGTGTTGGCAACAGGAAATGATTTTAGAGCGATTGAAGCAGGAATTCACGCGTATGCTGCCAAAGACGGTCGCTATACAAGTTTGACAGATGCTTCTGTGAAAGATGGTGTTTTTAGATTTTGGATTGAAATTCCATTATCTTTAGGTACCGTTGGCGGCTTGACATCTTTACATCCACTTGTAAAATTGGCGTTAGAAATGCTTGGAGAACCCAACGCTAAAGAGTTGATGCAAATTGTAGCTGTTGCAGGATTGGCTCAAAATTTTGCCGCAGTGCGTTCTTTAGTAACTACAGGAATTCAAAAAGGACACATGAAGATGCATTTGATTAACATTTTGAATCAACTCGAAGCTACTGAAGAAGAAAAAGCGTATTTTATTAACTATTTTAAAGACAAAACCGTGACGCATAGTGCGGTTGTCAATGCGTTTTCGGAATACAAATCACAACATGCCTAAAAAGAAGTTTTACAGTAACGGAAAGTTATTGCTCTCAGGAGAATATGTCGTACTCGACGGCGCCAAAGCATTGGCAATTCCGACAAAGTATGGACAAAAGCTTGAAGTTTCTCAAATAGAATTATCAAATAACATAGAAACACCAACCTTGGTTTGGAAAAGTTTTGACCACAGAGATGTGGTTTGGTATCAGCATTCGTTTGAAATAGATGCTTTGGGTAAAGATGTTTCCTACTACAATTCGGTGAGTCAAACATTGCACGAATTGCTTTCCGAAGCCAAACGTTTGAATCCTGATTTTTTATCCCAAAATAAGAGTTTTGAAGTACAGACAACTTTGAGTTTTCCACAAGATTGGGGACTGGGTTCTTCTTCTACGCTGATTCACAATATTGCACTTTGGGCAAAGGTAAATCCGTACACATTGCTTTGGAATGCGTTTAAAGGAAGTGGTTATGATATTGCCTGCGCAAAACACAATTCACCTATTGTGTATGAAGTTCACAATCAGCAACCGAACGTTTCTGAAGTATCATTTTCACCTTCTTTTAGCAAACAATTGTTCTTTGTCCATTTAAACAAAAAACAAGACAGTCGAACAGCGATTGCCAATTATAATGCTAAAAAAAGTGCTATTTCTAATGAAATTAAAATCATTAACGCGATTACTTCAGAAATGATTCACACACATTCGTTGGTCGATTTTGAACAGCTTTTAAAAGAACACGAACAGTTGATTGGAGAAATTATTCAAGAAACACCTATACAGGAACGTTTGTTTTCAGATTATTTTGGACAAATTAAAAGTCTAGGCGCTTGGGGCGGCGATTTTATTTTAGCAACAGGAAACGAAGACACCAAAGCATATTTTAAAAAGAAAGGTTTTACAACCATTATTCCTTTTGATAAGATGATATTATCTTACTCATAAGCTTTAATACGATACATAAAAAAGCCTGTAAAATATACATCTTACAGGCTTTTTTTTATATGTTGAAAGAACTACTTCCTAGTAAAAAGAAGCTCTTCTATCTTCGATTTCTGCAGAACTTTTCAATGCACCTGGTACTGAACTTAATGCTTTTGAAAGTCGTTTTGTTCTTAGCTCATTTCTTTCCGCTAAGTAGGTGTCTTTTTCAGGTGCTTTTGTTTTAGAAACTACTTGAATCATATATACTCCTGATTTTCCTTCTAACAATCTTGACGTATCACCTTCGTTCAACGCAAACGCAGTTCCTACTACTTTTGGCTCTTCACCAACACCAGGAACGTTTGGCGCTTGCATGGATAAAGATGTAGCTTGCTGCTCTGCTTTTCCTGAAGCAGATGCTAAGTCTGCCAACGTACTTGCAGTAGCATATTTTTCTTTAATCATCTCCGCTTTCTTCTGATTGCGAATAATTGGTAATACTCTTGCTGAAGCTTCCGCCACTGAAGAAAGTCCCGCTGGATTTTTAGCTGTCAATTGCGCTACAATAACACCACCTTGTACATTAAGACGGTTGATGTCACCAACTTTGGTATCTTCTCTAAATGACCAACGTACTACTTCGCGCTGTTCTCCAGCTAAACCAGGAATTCCTGTTGCTAATTCTTTGATTCTGTTGGCTTGCTTTACTTCGTATTTACCTGCTTCTGCTAAATCTAAGAATGATGATTTGTCTTTATCAGCATCTGATTCAAACTTCGAATATTCAGTAAATAAGTCTTTGAATGTTTCCTCTGAAATTTCAACTTCATTGTTGATCGTTGCTAATTTTACAACGTCTTGCATGTTCTTTTGGTCTTCAATTTCGATAATGTGGTATCCAAAAGGAGATTCTACCACGTCTAAAGCACCTACTTCGTTCTCGTATACAAAGTCTTTATAAGTAGGAGTCAATCTTGCAGAGCTAATTGAGTTGAACCAATCTAAATCGCCACCTTTTGCAGCAGAAGTATCGTCTGAGAATTCCTTTGCTAAATCTGGAAATTTAGATTTGTTTCTTTTAATCACTGCTAAAAGACTGTCTGCTTGCTTTTTTGCTTCTGTTTTTGTTTTCTTTAATTCAGGATCAGCTCCTGTAGAACCTGCAAAACGAATTAAAATATGTCTACTCTTCACAGAATCTGGCAATTGTCTTTTTTCTAACAAACGAGAGA
This sequence comes from Kordia periserrulae, assembly GCF_003054265.1. Lineage (GTDB taxonomy): Bacteria > Bacteroidota > Bacteroidia > Flavobacteriales > Flavobacteriaceae > Kordia > Kordia periserrulae. The sequence goes on from NZ_QBKT01000010.1 coordinate 20,990, forward strand.
TTTTGAATCTGTTTCCAACTTTGTATGGACCGTACACATCACCTTCTTCCATTGCCATGATAGCATCTGCGTGCTCTTTTGGCAATTGGTTTTTATACATAAAGATTTCAGGCTCGTTTGTCCCTGTATTGATGTTTGCATACGCGCTTGCATCTTCCGCTGCAGCGAATCCAGCTTTCATCTCTTCTAATGCTTGTTTTGCAGTATCTTCGTCTGCTTTAGAAGGTTTTTCAGGAAAGAATACGTATTGAATATTTCTTGATGCGTCTACTTGGAATTCAGATTTGTGCTTGCTAATGTAGTTTTTTACATCACTTTCTCTCACTTCTACCAAAGAGTCTGCAATAGACGAATATGGAATGTTTACATACTTAAACGTAACTTTATCGTTTTCTGCTCTGTATGCCAATTCCCCTTCTGTTACCGTTACAATAGAACCTGCTTTTACCAAGTTGTCGTACAACTCTCTTTTCGCATTTATAATTGTATAACGCTCTGTTTCTACCCAATTGTTGTATTCTGCCATACTTTGAGGAGAAAGGTTTTTAGTCGCTTCAAGGTTATCAATATATTCTTTCAGTTTTGCTTCTACAAAAACTCCAGATTCATCTTGAAAACGTTCTTGGTTTGTAATGTTAGGACTTGTGATTAAAAGATTCCATAATTGATCTTTTTCAATGGTAATTCCTAACTTGTCTAACTCTTGTGTAATGAGCGCATTGTTTACTTCCTGATCCCAAAGAGAGTTTACAATTTGCATGGTAGATTGTCTACCTTGATATAAGCTTTTTGCATATTCTACCTGATTCTTAAATCCATCATAAGAGATATCTTGTCCGTTGATACTTCCTATTTCAGTTGGTTGCTTTTCTCCGCCGCCATTGGTATTGAATACGTCAGATATTACAAAAGCAAAAAGTGCCAATCCAATGATTAGGATTAGGACTAATGTACGTTGTCTAATTTTTGCAAGAATTGCCATGTATCTTCAATTTTATCAAATTCAGTGGGCGAAAATACAATTTCCTACCAAATAATAAAAGAAGAACTGCGTATTAATTCGTTAATTTTCGGGATTTTAATCTTCGGAGAGAATTTGCAGTTGAATTGTATCAATTTTCGTGTTTGATACTTCTAAAATGGTAAACTTTAAATCGTTGATAATGATGACTTCATCTTTTTGCGGGATTTCTTCTGTTTCGCTTACAATTAAGCCGCCCAACGTTTCATAGTTTTCACTTTCCGGAAGATTGAGTTTGTAAGTTTCATTGATGTAATCAACTTCCAAACGCGCTGAGAATAGGTATTCGTATTCACCAACTCGTTTTTCAAGAAGCTCTGTAACATCGTGTTCATCTTCTATTTCTCCGAATAGTTCTTCTACAATGTCTTCCACCGTAACAATTCCGGAAGTTCCACCGTATTCGTCTAGCACTACCGCGATACTTTTGCGTTTTTTTGTCAGTACGTTTAATACATCGTTTGCCAACATTGCTTCGGGTACAAATACGACAGGCAACACAATACTACGAATGGTTTTTGGCTTTTTGAATAACTCAAACGAATGCACATATCCGATGATATCATCAATTGTATTTTTGTAGACTAAGACTTTGGAATAGCCTGTTTCCGAGAAGAGTTTCGCAAGATTTTGCGTCGATTCTCGCAATTCAATCGCCACAATTTCCGTTCGCGGAATCATGACTTCGCGGGTTTTTACCGCAGAAAATTCCAACGCATTTTGAAATATTTGAATTTCAGAATCCAAATCGTCGTCATCATGTCCAGCTTCCATTTGTTCTGAGATGTAATCGCCAAGTTCAACTTTGCTGAATTCTAATTGCACTTCGTCGCCTTCTGTTTTGAAAAATTTTCGCAGTACGACATTCGAAATCCACATGACAAATTCAGAAATCAACCAAAATAATTGATAGAAAATATAGGCTGGAATCGCCAAGAATTTTAAGAGATTGTTTGCGTACACTTGAAAGAATACTTTGGGCAAAAATTCTGCCGTTACCAAGATAACTAAGGTAGAAATAATGGTTTGAAACAGCAGCTCGTACTCCACCGTAATGTATTGATTGAGCCACGATGTGTCATGTACCCATTCCGTGATTAAATCGCCCATAAAAAATCCATAGATGACCAGTGCAATATTGTTTCCAACAAGCATGGTTGCGATGAATTTTGAAGGTTTTTGGGTAAGTCGCCTCAATACTTTTGCAAGAATTCCATCTTGCTTTTTTTCCAATTCGATATGAATTTTATTCGCGGAGACGTACGCGATTTCCATTCCTGAAAAAAATGCGGAAAACAGTAATGCCGTTATAATAATGAGCACCTGTATGTCCATGCCTTATTGGTTTTTTGAATGATCTTCAAATTTTTTCTCGTAATGTCTTCTGAAGAAAAACATAAATAGCGAAACCACTCCAAAAGCTACAAAAATATAGTCTATTCTTTGTTCGCTATTCCACGTGGTTACTATTTTAACAATAGATAATACCGCCACTAAGAGATATACGTATTTTGTGTATTTTAAAACTTTCACAGTTGTTTGATTTTGTTTGATTGTTGTGTTTATTTGTCTTTTTCCTCTATCGGAATGGTACTATCATAGATTTCGTGCGCATCAATGATGGTTAGGTTTCTGTTGAAATCGATTCCGTTAGAGCCTTGCAACAGTACGCCATATTCATTGCTCCACTTGAATTCGCCTTCGGTAAAAATCCATTCGCGATCTTGATCCCAATATAATTGTGGTGCTTCTAATATGTTTCCATCGTGTGTTTTGAGTACCACATTTCCTTGTAAATCTACTAATCTTGTGTCACTATACAAAATTGCATAGTCGGAAGTTACGACACTTTTGTTGTTTTGTTCGTCAAAAAACTCCAATTCTATTCCGTTAGGAAATTCCATAAATGGAAATTTTTGATTGGAAAAATCTTTGTTATACGGACTTCGCAGAGTTGATTTTACTTTACCTGAATCGGTATAGATTAAAAACATATTTTCCGCTTCTCCGACAGGAAAACGCTTGTTGTACGAAAGCTTTTGGATTTCGCTATAATTGTCCTGACATGAAAAAAGCATTGCCACAATGAATATTGTGACAATGCCTTGTAAGATATGCTTTTTATGTAGTTTCACAGATTCCTTATTATAAACTTGGAACTCGTACGCTACCGCCAATCCAACAGTTTAAAGGAATATTTTCGCCTCCTTTGTATCCTTTACTAAATACATCTGATTTGCTTGGCGCAGATTGCATGTATGAACTTACGGTTCTGTCTGCAATACTTTTTAATGATGGATCTACTTGTCCAGCTTTTCTAGCCATTTCCGCAGCTTTCCAGTATCCTGCTCTTTTGGTAAACTCGTCGTTTCCACATTCGTTTACACTTGAAGCGTATAATTGTGCAATTTTTAAGTATGCTCCACCTAAAGATGGGTTGTTTTTTACTGCATCTAAGTAATACTTTCTCGCTTTTGATTTTTGACCTCTTTTCTTAGCTTTTGAAGCGATTTTATATAATAATGTTGCTTTTCTGATAGGATCTTTTTCCATGTCTAACGACTGGTTCAAGTACTCTTCAGCTTTTACTAAGTTTCCTTTTCTTTCATAGATTCCTGCTAAGTATCTTTTAGAGTTAGCCGATGGTTCTAAAGCATCTACAGCTTCTACCAATTCTACGAATAATGGATCTTCATCACAGCCTTTCGCATCCAATCTTCCTGCAGCTCTTTTTAACCAAAGTGAGTTGTTTCTGTTTTCGTCAAAGTTCTTTCTAAATAATGGAATTAACGTTTCGCATGTAGATACTTTTTCTACCAACGCTTCCATATTTCCAGAGAAAATAGCAATGGCTTTAATGTTGATATCTGCAGCTTTTTCTTGTCTTTTTTCTTTAGATGTTAAATTTTGTCCAGCATCTGTCTTAGCAATTAACTTGTTTTTGATTTTAGCCAATCTTTCGCTTTCAGCTTCGAATTTTTCCGTTAATTCTTCAAACTTTTGGATTAAATCTTCTAACAATACACCAGAATCACCTGTTTGATACATTTTATAGTACAATTCAAAGTACTGATATAAAGACTTTGGATTTTTAAAGTTTTCCAAATCTTCTTTGAAAGCTTTGTCAAACGCATCGTACTGACTTCTTACATCGCCAATTTCATAATCAACCATCAGCGAACCGATATCACCTAATACATCTCCTTTTTTAGTTTTTCCAGGAACGTTTTCAATTCGTTCTTGATACAATTTGATAAGCTCTTGTGCTACTGCTTTTTTGTCAGCTGCATCATCAAGTTTTGCTTTATAAATTCTTTCCCCGTATGCATATAGTGCAGAACTAATTGTTGGACAATCTTTTCTTAGTTCATTTAATTGTTTCTCAGCTTCATCATAGTTTTTAGCTTTTGCATTTTCAGCAAAGAGAGATAGCTTAGTACTACAATCTTGTGCACTTAAAGTTGTGAAGCTCGTTACGGCAAACAACCCTGCAACCAATAATGTAATAGTCTTCTTCATTTCTTTAATATTTATCGATTAATTGTATTTTCTTTTTATAAACCACTTATCATTTAAAGATAAACTTATTTGAAAGTTTACATAATTTTCTTGGATTAATCCGGAGTTCATTGTTCCTCTTCTTCCAAACTCAAAACCAAGGTTTACATTTGATAATGATCGTGATACTGGTAGTCCTACTCCAAAAGATATGCCAAAATCATTTATGGCTTCGTTGCGCACCATGATTCCTGTGTCTTCATAATGAATTCCAGCTCTATATGTAACTCTATCCCAATAACTTGTGAATGAATTGTATTTTGGAATATAAAAACCTCCTGCTTCAATTTTAGAACCGTTTTCGTAGTTTACATTTTCAATGGTCGTAAGTCCATTTCCAAAATCGCTATTGTTTTGAAGTGTATATTCAGCTCCTGCAAACCATTTGTTTTTTTCACCAATTCCCGCTCCAAAAGCAAGTCGCGTTGGCAACACTAAATCGGTTTTGGTTTTATTACCTAAATTCACTTCCTCTACTTGCCCTGGACTAACAATTTCTCCGCCAGCTCCAGTAATGTTTAAAGCTGTTAACACGCGAGAGTTTCTAGATGTGATATCCGATTGCGGTGAAAATGTAAGTGATGTTGTTAACGAGAGTTTGTCATTAAACTTCGTTTCATAGTATGCGCCCAAATTGTAGCTCAATCCACTTAATTTAGATTCATCTCTGGAGCGTGTTCCGTAGTTTAGTGTTCTAAAGAATAAACCATCTTCATTCAATTCACCTAAAAATTCTGTATTCTGGTTTTCAATCGTACCAAAATTATAGTTAATCGTTCCTCCAACAGAGAAGCCATTTGCAATTTTATATCCTAAAGAGAAAAATACAGAGTTGAGTCCACCTTCACCTTCATACTGCGCAAACTTATATGGAGCCGATGCAAAGCCTGTTTCTCCAATTCCTTCAAATTTATAACCTACGGAAGTATATGGCACCAATCCAAAACCTACACCAACTTTGTTTGATATAGGAAACGCTACTGCTAAATAATCTAACGAAGTAGACGCACCTTTATCTTGCCCACTATCACTTTCCAAACGCAACTGATTGTAACTTGCTCCTAGTGTGTAAGTAGTGAATTTTAAGTTTCCATAAGCAGCAGGGTTTTGTAAATTGACATGAATACTATCTGAATAGATACTTATGCCGCCCATGCTTCTATTTTCTATCGTTCCATTGAACTTTAAGTCACCTATTCCGAGGAATGAATATGGGGAAGACGTTCCTTGTTGCGCACTACTAATTTGGCAGATGAACAACAAAATTAATAATCCTAAAAACTTTCTAATCATTATATCTAATATATTCTAAAACATTATTCAATCCTTCTAACAAGAATTTTGAATTCGCAAATATGGTATTTTTTAACCTTTTAGCCAAGAAATTAGTGTCGCCGCCTGTTAAAATAACTGTTAAATGTTCAAATTGCTCTTTATAACGGTCAATTATCCCATCAATTTCAGTGATGACACCTATACTCACTCCAGAATGAATGGCATTTTCTGTAGAATTTCCAATGTAATTTTCTGGCATTTTAGGTTCCAAAAGTGGAAGGTTTGCAGTTAATAGGTTGAGTGTTTTGTATCGAAGTTGGATTCCTGGTGAGATTCCGCCGCCTAAATAGACTTCTTTATCGGTTTTAAAATCGTAGGTAATGCACGTTCCTGCATCAATGACCAACACGTTCTGCTTTGGATATTTTGTTACAGCAGCAACGACAAGCGCAATTCTATCCACTCCAAGCGTTTTTGGAGTTGCATACGTATTTTGAAAAGGAACCTTCGTTTGATGCGTTAAGGTATGCACTTCAATACGTAGATTTTGTAAAAATTGTTGGGTATCGCTACTCAATGTGGTCACAGATGATGTAATCATTCGGTCAATCTTGACATACTCTTGTAAAATTTTTTCAATTTTTTTTTGAAATACTTCTTTTTTGAAACTTTCGTAAAACAGCATGTTATCTTTTTGAAAAACAGCTACTTTTACATAGGTATTTCCTGCATCTACAATTAAATTCATCTTTATTTTTTAGACTTTGCTAAGGTAAGAAACGTTTTTTTTGCAAAATAGTTTTGTCAAATTTAAAAAACGCTTATATTTGCATCCGCATTTGCGACTGGTGCCTTAGCTCAGTTGGTAGAGCAAAGGACTGAAAATCCTTGTGTCCCTGGTTCGATTCCTGGAGGCACCACCAGAAAAACCCAATCAAAATTTTGATTGGGTTTTTTGTTTTCCTTCAATTTCAAACATAAAAAAACGCCATTCTTTCAAATGGCGTTTTGCTATATGCTATGTTGTAATGATTTACTCCTTAATCAACTTCACCGTCTTCGAACCTGCTGCAGCCATAATTTTAGCAAAATAGATGCCTGTTGGCAGACTAGTCATGTCAATGGTTTCTAGGTTAGACGTGTTTTTTAATACCAATTGTCCATTTAAGTTGGTCACCTCAACAGATAAAATATCTGAAACTCCAGAGATTGTTGCTACATTTTTTACAGGATTCGGATATACATTTACGCCTGTCAATTCAGCTTCTGTAGTACTTAATGTCATAAAGTTAAACGATGATGGCGCGGTAACCGCAGCAGCATTTGGATCGACTACGTTTGCGAATGTGGTCATTCCGTCATCTATCATATCTGCTTGCTTGAATGATTTTAATGCCGTAATCGTATTTGCCAAAGCAGAATTATTTTCTAAAATATAGATATCACCAGAAGTCGGACTTCCATTAATGGTAAATGTATATACATTTGTATTCGTAGCTGTTGAAGGTGCTGGATAGGTAACTGGACTTCCTAAGGTTTCTGTTATTAAGTATCCATCAATAGTAGGCATCCCTACTGCGCTTCCATCAAACAATGTAGCACTGGCACCACCTCCTAAAGAAGTTGCGGAACCTGTATCAATCGTAACACCATCTGGCACTATAATGGTAAAGCCATAGCTTTGCACCAATGGCGCAAACGTATTTGCACTGGCGTTTGGTACAGCTTGAATGGTAAAGCTATAACCTCCATTGTGCTGCAATGAGTAGGTATAACCATCTTGCGCAGTTGCTGTATTCGAAAACAACGCAAATGTCATGCATAATAATAAAATAAAAGTAGTTTTTTTCATGTTGTTGATTTTTAATATTTAGTTTCACGGTAATTTCCTATATACATGGTAAGCTCCAAAATTACTAAAATTACTGAGATGAACCAACACCTAGTTTCTCAAAAACAAAAAAACATAAACTACTGTTTTACAATACAATAAAATATTTCAAAATATTTTTTACGGAATTAAAGCAGAAGGAATGGTAGTATCAGCCAAACGCAAATAAAACATGCCTGTTCCAGAAAGTCCCAACATGAGTCCTAGATTTTCTTGCTGACCTATTGTGCGACCGCTCGGATCATTAACGCCACTAGGAAATAGAACGCCCGTTGCATCGTATTGTGCAATCCCAAAGTCTCCAGCGTTTCTAGCAATTTGCGCATATTCTGGATGATTCAATAATTGACTCGCATATAATAAGATATCAGCGTTTCCTGCCAATCCGTGACATAATGAAAAGTTGGCTTGCGACGTAACGTTTATTTCTTGCAATACGGTTCTTTTTGTCGTTTCTAAAGCGATTTTTGCTTCATTTAAGAAATAATCAAGCGACGTCATTTCGTAGGCTTTTAAATGTGCAATTGCGATTCCTGGTGCGCCGTGACACCACATTACACCATAGTTTGGCGTTTTTGTACCATCGTATTCACGTAAATCTGGCCAGTTTTGCGTTTGCGGATTGAACCATTGCTTTTCATAATTAAATCCACCAATTGCCGCGTGCCAATACGCTTCATGTTTGGTGGTTGCGTATAATTCCATCAAAGCGGATGCAATTCCCGAAGCGCCATGCGAATAGCCTGTAAGTGCATTTTTGGCATCTACCGTCATCCACGAGTAGATTTCTCCTTTTTTAAACGCTTTTTTCAAAAGAAATTGCCCACATTTTTCAGCCATTTGGAGAAAATCATCATCTTTTTCGGCATAATAAAGTTTTAGTAATACCGAAATTGCGCCCGCAGCTCCCGAAATGATATCGACTTCATAATCGGCAATTTCTTGGTCTTTTACAGATTTGATATAGGAAAGTGCTCTTTCGACCAACTTCGAGTTCCCCGATTTTTTCCCGATGCGCCACAAGGTAAATCCAACACCAATTTTCCCAGAATAGTATCCAAAATTGTTCACTTTATCTTCGTCCATATTCGCATAAATAGTTCGCAACGTGCCATTGAGCGTATGCAAAATGATTGGATCTTGTGTTTTTTCGTATAATTCCGCCAAAAACAGTGCAATTCCTGTCAATCCACTGTACAATTCAATACCACACGCTTTTACAACCGTTTCGTACACATCGCCCACAGGCGCTACTTCATGACCTGTCCAATTGCACATATCTTTGTACCATAAGGCTTCTTTTGCTAGGTATTTACCAATGTTGTGTGCGGTTTTTATATACATTTGCACGTCTTTTTTGAGAGTGGTTTCTATATTATTCATACGATGGAAAGCTTGGCGTTAATGCGGTGTGTTTGTTAAGGTGTAAACGATTTAGCGACATGCCTTTTCGCGCTAACGAATTGACCACAGTTTCAAAAGTTTGCTCAGCATTTTTTTCTTGTTGAAATGCTGCTACCAACGCTGTTGCAATGGTAGTAGAACGACTCATTCCAAAACTTTGCCCCTTTCCAGGATCTTCCGCATACCCAACTCCTTTATACAGTTTTTTGGTAAACATCGGAATTTCGTCTACAAGATACGGTTCTAAATTTGGAATCACATGATGTAAAATCATCGCGACAATTTGAACGTGTTTTTTACTGAGATATAACACCGCAGAATCAGAGCGCACGTACAATTTTGGGTGATTTAAACATTTGAATTGAAACGGAATTTTATAGTCGTTTAAGGTTAATGTGAGAATATTGATAAGTTTTGATGCACCTTCTGGCGTTACATTCCAATAAATTCGTCCGATTTCAGCTTCTTGTGGAAACATTTCATTGCTAAATACATGATAAAATACAGGTTGAAGATGTCTGTTTTCTTTTTGTCGTGAGAGATTGACCTTTGTATTGATAGCAGCTTGTGTTTGTTGTGGATTTACAAATTGAAAACTATTTGGCTGTAACCAACGCAATTCGCCATTTTTTTGAACATACACGTTTCCTGTTTTTGTATCAATATTGTAGATATTCCAATGGTAATCGAATCCGTTTGTAGAGGTATTTGCTTGTGAAAGTTCATTCATAAACGCTTCTCGCTCAGTTTTTGGTGGAAGTTTTGACGTGTGTTTGTCATTTTGAATACCGCAATAAAATTTGGAATAAATGGTATTCGTAAGCGCGTTGATGAGATTGATTCGCTGTTGGTCTGAATCGACAGTAGCATTGCTTCCAAACGATTTAAAGTCTTCTGCAAAAGTTTGATACGGCATCTGATTTTGAACGTATTCTTCTTCTCCATGTACTTTAAACGTAGCCAACGACGTGATTTCAATAGCGTCAATAATTCGTTGCACTTGATCCGTGTATGTGTTGTTTTCCATCGTCTTAATCAATTAAGTTCCATTGCTTGGCAATTCCTTCAACATCGCCCAATAGATGATGGCAAAATTGAAGAATTCGCGTTGAATTGGCAGCTATTTGTGGTTGTGCCATATTGTTTTCAAAAGCAGTTTGCAACATGCGTGCAGCTGTGTATGAAAGTGTTTTGAGTAATTTTTCTCTAGCTTCTGAATTGGTATATTTTTGTGCCGAAGCATACGTTTCCCAAAGTAATTTTACAACAGGCGTAATGGCTTCTAGCGTTAAAAATTCCATACCAGGCATTTGTTGATGCTGTTGAATGCTCTGATTGTTAAAACTCAACACCCAAGCACAGAAATACGATTGAAAAACGCCCGCCACGTCCCACAACGGATCGCCCAAATCGGCAATTTCCCAATCAATTAATTTTACATCTTCATTATTAGGCATCACAATAAAATTCATCCATTTGATATCTCCGTGAATCAAACTCGTAGCTTCCCACAGCGAAGCAACTTTGTCCATTCGCTTTACCAAATCAGGATGTTTTTGAATGGCTGCGATGACTGCATTTGTAATTCCTTTTGAGTTGTTGTTGAGTAGTTGGTTAGTGTTTAAAATCCAAGGAATTTGCTTACTGAAAAATTGAAGAGAACTATTGTTTTTTATTTCTTCGGTGATATCAAAATGAAAAGAGGCCAAAATATGCGCCATTTTAATAGCATGATCTTCAGATAATTTTTTGTCACGAAATACCACTTCGTGTACGTTTTTGGTATTTGCAAAATATTCCGTCACTAAAATATTATGATACGGATCGTACCCAAAATACTGCGGAATATGTGTTGCCGTTTCTTGATATAAGTCTGATTGATGAATTAAGTAATGACTTGTCGCATCTTTCTGCATCAAATAGCTATTAGTGGCATCTTGTGTGATGAGTTGCTTAACAAATAATCCTTTGTTTTGTTGCTGTTGAATTTTAAAAATGGAGTTTCTGCTTTGCGTTTGTGTGAGCATATAATCTCCAGATAAAAAAGAACTAGGCTCTAAAAACCCTTTATCGAGCAAGTAATGTGTGATATTTTTCTTTGTTAAGCGCATAATTTTTGTTTAAATTTTTAAAAGACTGTCTTAAAATTGGAAATTCGTCAAACCGAACTTAATTCGGTTTCCCATCACAATTTGAAATGAGTTTGAGAGGATTCTGAATCAAGTTCAGAATGACGTAACCTCAAAACTTTCAAGACAGTCTTTATACTAAAAAAATAGCTGTGTCTATGGTAGACAAGCTATTATTAACATACTGGCCAAGCTCCTGTACAACTACGTGTAGGGATACAATCTGCTACAGGAATACTGTGAATTTGTGCCTGCGCATTTCCACCGCCATGACAACCTTCATATCCTGTACATCCTAAAAGATGTGTTGGACCACATCCTACTTGCGTACATACGGTAGCAGCCGTTCCTGGCTGTCCACAACCTTCATACGCTGTATGACCGATAGTTTGTGCTTGTGCATCACCTCCTGGGCAAACTGTTGCTGGACCTGAACCTGTTGGTGGAATGCATCCTTCGTATCCAGTGCATCCTAAAAGGTGTGTTGGACCGCATCCTATTTGCGTACAAACAGTAGCAGCCGTTCCTGTTCCTTGGTGACAACCTAAATACGCTGTTGGACCAAGCGTTTGTGCATGTGCAGCATTTTGACCACAACCTTGATAGCCTGTCGGGCCTACAACTGTGCATCCTTGATATCCAGTTGGACCTATTATAGTACAACCTTGCCATCCAGTGACACCTATAGTTTGTGCATGTGCAGCATTATTTTGACCACAACCTTGGTATCCTGTTGGACCTACTACAGTACAACCTTGTGTTCCTGTTGGACCAACAATTGTGCATCCTTGAGTTCCTGTTGGACCTATTACAGTACAACCTTGCCATCCAGTGACACCAATAGTTTGTGCTCCTGCATGTCCGCCACATCTTGGATTGATGGTTGGACAAGGTGTAATTGCAGTACATCCAATCGTATTAGGTACGCATGCTGGAGGTAATGTTGGTGGCAAAATAGTTTGTGGTTGCGTACAACCTTGTGTTCCTGTTGGTCCAACACAATGACCTGGCTGCGTGCAACCATACGTTCCTGTCGGTCCAATAGTTTGAGCATGTGCACCACCCTGACACGTAAGTGTTATTGGAGGTATTCCACATCCATGAAAAAATGTAAACATAATAATTAAAGTTAAAGGTTAATAATATGATTTTTAAAATCTTACGATTTTGAAATTGATGAACAACTGTCAATTTTGAGTACAATATTTTACTACATACGTGAGATGTTGATTGCGTTGGTTTTTGTCACTTTTTATTTTTCTTTACTTTATAATTTTTTCTCAATAGAAAATACTATCCACATTTTCCACAGCCACAAGCAGGCGCATACGGATTTTGCTGTTTTTGTGGACTTTTTTGAACTGTATTTACATATTGTTGATAGATGTCTCCTTGAAAAAATTGTGCTGCGTGTTCCTGTGATTTCGTTTTTGTTTCTGTGTGATTTCCATTTAAGTACGATGCTGCATTTTTTAGCCAAATAACAGTACCACCAATAGGACTTTGCGATTTTGTTACTTTTACATAATGCATAATATCTTCATTTTTTATAATGGTTGATTTTTGTAAACTGGCATCTAAATAGAAACGGATATTATTGTCAGCCGTGCCTTCACCAACAAAACCATACATCATTACCAAGTCCTCGTTTTTTGTTTCACTATTCAAAAGACGTTTAGGCAGTTCGTCCAATGCTATTTTTTTGACCATAATTTTAGTTTTAATGAGATTTTTGATTGCAGTAGTTGTTCTAGTTGTCGATACTGTCAATAGCCTGTATCAACGCTTTCCCGTTTGGTGTTCCTAAGCCTGTGCATGGATTCCAACCTTCTGCCGCTAGGTATAAGTTGTTGTTTCCTTCAAGAATTTGATGAAAAGCAGCAGATCCTTTGAGTTGATATAAATACGGATTGACGAATCCTAACCTGTATCCTAAGTTTTGGTTCATGCGAGTTATTAATGCTGCCCAAAGTGGTGTGGCTAAACTTGTACCACCAATTTTAACCCACTTTCCTTGAAATACAATTGCATATCCAGAAGCATCGGCTGCGTTTGCAGAAATATCTGGAATTCCTCTTCCGCCTGCGCTGTAATACGGTTCAAATTGAGGAAATTCGTCAATATATTGTTTAGAAGTTGCTACTTGATATCCGTGTTCTGCAATGCGCTGACTGAATCCGCCGCCACTTGCTATTTGCGATTGCGGTGTTGATTCGTTCCAAACCGTTTCTGTCGTAATTTTATCATCTGTAATATAGGTTTGCGTTCCGCCACAAGCGAGTACATACGGAGAGTTTACAGGCACATTTACATTGGCATATTGCTTATTATTTAACGCTCCATTATCACCTGAAGCACCCACAACGGTAATTCCTTTTAAAGCCGCTTCATGAAATACGTTATTTAATTCCATGATTTCCTGCTGCGCATATCCTAATTCTGAACCTGCCCAACTGATAGAAATGACAGAGAGTTTATTTTCGGTATCAGCCAACGCCATTTTCATCGCATTTAGAATGCTTGTTGCGTAGTAAATGACAAATTTTGCTTTTGGTGCTAAAATTCCAGCTACTTGAATATCTGCCGTCACCTCAACGTCATCATTAATGGGTGTTGTTGAAGGCGTACCCACAATTTGAATTTCTGGTACAGGTGTATTGTATTGTGCAAAGAATTTTTCGAGGTCAGCTTCATTGTATTTTCCGCCTAATTCGATGATTCCAATGGTCTCTCCTTCGCCATCTCCCTCTGGAAAATTGTAACTTTCTGCAATTTCCAACACGCTATATCCATGCGCTGGTTCTTCAATTGGAATTCCTGGTCTACGCCCTACACGCTGTTCTTGATTGCTTTTTACGAATCCTGTTTTTTGCGAAGGATTGACGATATCTTCTGCCGTTGCGTTCATTTTTTGTTCCTCATCAGCAACATCTAAGTGAATATCGCCTTGCGAGCTTAAAAATTTGAGCGCATCAATCGATGTAGAAGTTTCTTCGTTTGTGATGTCGTCAGAATGTATTTTGATGGTAATTTCTCTTGATTTTTCATCAAAACTAACGTCCCAATTTTGCGATTTGGCATGTGCTATAATGTCGTTTGCCTCGTTTTTACTTGGCGCGAAAATTTCAGCATGTGCAGAATTTGTAAGATATTTTCGATTTCTCGGATGTTTTGTGATAGCGTTATCAATCATTTTTTGTTGACGTTCTGTAACGTCATTGATTGGCACATATACTTTGATTTCGATAGTGTCAGATTGCGGTGTATTTTCGTGGCTAGCTTCCATAAGTATTGAGGTTGATTCAATAGTATCAAATTTCTACAATACCCTTAAAAAATAGATGCGTAGTTTTACTTGGTTTTCAGATTGAGTATTATCACTTTTGAATCTGACAGAAAACATTACAGACGAATTTGTGTCGTTTTATGATTTGATTTTCAGCTAGTTATTCTACTTGTTTAGCGATTTAAAAAAGAAAAGTTCCAACATTTACATCCAAGTAAACGAAGGAACTCATCCGTTCAAGAAAAGTATCAAACATGGTAAAAACTATCGTTATTTCAAATTATGTATATATTCTGAAGGATTCATATTTGTCTGTCTTTTAAATGCTTTGGCAAACGATTCTGCATTTCCAAATCCCAACTTTTTTGCTAATGATTTTATGGTATATTTTTTTAACGAATCGTCTGTTTTCAATTCTTTTAAGAGATATTGTATGCGCAAATCATTGATATACGAGCTAAAATTTTTCTCGTAGTGATTATTGATGATTTTCGACAAATATTTCGGGTTCGTTTTTAGCTTTTTTGCCAATTTATGTAAGGTCATTGGTTGTAAAAACCCATGGTTGTTTTCAAATTTAGCCAACTTATCCATCACGTCTAAAATGATGGTATCGCTGATTTTTAAAGAGCTTACCGCAATTTCTTTTTTCTTATTTCTTGTTAGAATAGCAACTATATATTTTCGTAATTTTTTAAATAGGCGTGACATTTTGAGTGTTCTAAAAATTAAAAAAGTCTCGGAATCATGTTGGTAGTACAATCCCGAGACAGGAATAAAAACATAGTGATTATGTATCTTCATATATGATTTTGATATAAATATCATCAATCATATTATGTATCATTCAATTCATACAATCGATCTCTGCGATCAATTTCTCCTAACGGACTTCCTTTGATTATAGAAATGTTTTGAAAGCCATTTTCTTCTGTAATCAATGAGTTTTCAGGTAAAACAGCACCTCTGCGTTTATTTCCATAATCGCCCGTCATTTTTTTCGTAGCAGGATCTATATCTCCCCATAACTTAGCAGGTTTTCCTGCATCAATAGGTTCCACAAAATACGTGACTCCAGTGTGTTTTGAAGTCACGAGGAATCTTCCTGAATCTTCCGTTTTATATAAGAATCTTTGTAATACTTCTTTTCTCATGACTGTTATTATTTTTGATTATTACTTTAAGAAATGACAAGATGTTACTTGCATCTTCGAGATAACCGCTCGCTGTTTTTTTATTAAACTACATTTCTTGTTTTGCTATTTGTTTATCTGAGAGGAATCGAACCTCTTCTTCGAGAGTCACATACGTGAAATTCATAATTAATGAAATATAAACGCATGAGCTAAAATCTCGCGTGCTAGCCGTTACACCACAGATCAATTTTGTAAGTCTAATAGGATTTGAATACTGAATCAAGTTCAGCACAGGCTCTA
This sequence comes from Kordia periserrulae, assembly GCF_003054265.1. Lineage (GTDB taxonomy): Bacteria > Bacteroidota > Bacteroidia > Flavobacteriales > Flavobacteriaceae > Kordia > Kordia periserrulae. The sequence continues at coordinate 36,990 of NZ_QBKT01000010.1, forward strand.
TGCTTTTGGCTTCGTAGACCAATGTACTATCCGTTACACCACAAATCAATTTTTGTAAGTCTAATAGGATTTGAACCTATACTTTTGGCTTCGTAGGCCAATGTGCTATCCGTTACACCATAGACTTGTTGCACTCCTTTCTAAGATTGCATTGTACAGAGAAAGAGATTCGAACTCTTAAAAAACTGTTTCTAAGACAGCCGCGTATGCCAATTCCGCCATCTCTGTATATTGTACTCCGTAAGAGAATCGAACTCTTATTAACTGCTCGAAAGGCAGGTGTCCTAATCATTAGACGAACGGAGCATTTTACTTTTGTCTGGGAAGCAGGACTCGAATACTGAATCGAGTTCAGCACAAGCACTACATCCTCCTGTATCCAAAACAGGTAAACAGCCAATTGTGCTACTCCCAGATGTTGCAGTACCGACGGGATTCGAACCCGCAACTTCTCGAGAGACAGTCGAGCACGCTACCATTGCGTTACGATACTATTTTGTGAGACAAGGATGAGATTAGCTCATGCATTTTACTTTTCTTATATCGGAATTCGTGAATGCTCAGCATTTCGAACTCATAAAAAACAGTTTTGCAGACTGTTGCTTTCACCATTCAGCCACCTTGTCATTTCTAAATTGAAACCATAAAAAAAAGCATCTCGTTGTTTAGGAGATGCTTTTGTAAAATCTTTATATAGTTACTTTTACAGTAACGTATTTTTACAATACTCCCGTTTTTTTACATATACATCATCTTCTCCTTGTTCTAAAATGAACAGGCTGCAACTTTCCGGGAATCGGAAAATATGTGCTGAAGCAGATATGTGATGTATTGTATAATTCATGATTTATTTTTTATGTTGTCGTTTTTGTTTTTGACGATGCAAATATGAAAACGTTTTTTGAAATACGCAACTATTTTTTTAATTTAATTTATTGATTATCAATTACTTATATTTATTTTTAGACATAGAAAATCCTGTCCGTTAAATGACGAATACTAAACTTTTTTGACAACTGTCTGTCTCTCAATTGTTTTTGTTTTCAATGCTTGTTATTTTCTATGTAATTACGCGATGAACATTTTTTTAAATTTTTTCATAAAAAAAGCGCTCAATTTCTTGAACGCTTTACTGATTGTATAATTTTAGTGTTATTTCATAATATATTTCACTCTTAAACATCTATATAAAGCGTCTGTTTTCGACAAAATGGTTCTACCATTCCGCAACTTTTATCCTGATTTTTCAGGCAGATTGAAGCTATATGTAAATAATTTTTTGCCATTAGTGATGCAAATATGTGATTTTTATGGTGTTTTTTCCAAAAAACTTCTACAATTTATATTGATTATAAAAAAGTCTAAAAAAACAAGCAACGGTAGGCGAGACTCGAACCCGCACATCATGAGTGACGGTCATGCGCTCTTCCAGTTGAGCTACTACCGCTGCCTTTTACCAATTTTCTATTTTGTAGTTTTTTAATAACTTTCCTATAAATATACTATTGTTTTGTTCATTTTCATAGATTGGATGTACAATTCGCGCCGCACCATCCACAGGGTCGAGTGGCGGAATATATCCGTTTTGAAATTGCTTTTCGCGTAATTCTTCTCGCGCGCCCGTGGAAATCCAACCGACATCCACCGCATTCATGTAAATTTTATCTTTGGAAAACGCTTCCGCAGATGTACGCGTCATCATGTTTAAAGCCGCTTTGGTCATGTTGGTATGCGGATGAAACATGGTTTTATTGTGATAGCTGAATTGTCCTTCGGAAGAAGTAACATTGATAATGTACTTTTTGGAAAACGACGAATTTTTCAACAACGGCAACAATTCTTTGATGAGAAAATACGGCGAAATTTGATTGATGAGATTTACTTCAATCAATTCCTGCATAGAAATTTCTTCTAGTGTTGCATTCCAGCTATTCTTTGCGCGATTATCTACAGGTTGTCCAAAACGATTCAACGCCACAAAACTTTTTTCTACATGATTTTCTAACAATTTTACATTCGCCACAGGTGTTTCGTTGGCTATCAATTGTTTTTGCTTAGAAAAGTTTTGCAATAACTGTTGTTCATTTTCTATCAAAGGTGCGTAGTATTGATCAGTATATTTAATGGTTTGCGCCGCATTATTGATGAGAATATCGAGCGAATTGTATGTGTTTTTGTAATAATTGATAAAGTTTTCAACCGATTTCAAATTCCGTAAATCCAATCCGTAAACGACTAGATTATCTTTCCAATCATGATAATCTTTTTCTTGTTGAAATTGCGCCAAAGCTGTTGCTGGAAAACGTGTCGTTACAATAACATTTGCCTGAAAACGCAACATTTTTAACGCAGTTGCATACCCAATTTTAACACGTCCGCCCGTAATGATAACCTTGCGATTGGACAGATTGAGTGTTTTAAAACGATTTTTATAATTGAGTTCAGCGCAAGTCGGACACAACCGATTGTAAAACGAATGCGCCAACACAAAAGAAGCATTGCAACTGTAACAGTTTTTCGGAATATGTAGCTTCGTATAAGTTTGTGTGGCTTCTTCGGTTTCGCTAAATTTTGTGGTATTCTCTAAAGCATTTTTAGAAATTTCACTGTTGAGAATCGTTTGTAAATCTGCTTGTTTTTTGTCGGAATAACTTTGTTTGCGATTTGCCTTTTTCGCATTGGAATAAATTTTTGTAATAAGTGAACCAAACTGTTGATTGTCTGGATTTTCCAACGGATGTTTCTTAAGCGCATGCAACACTTTTAAACAGGTTTCCCATTCTTCTTGCGAAAAATTATATGTTGATGTATCATTCTTCATGCGCGTAACTTTCAAAAGGTTCTAAAAATCCTATCAATTCCAAATTGTCTTTTTTCCAGCGAATTCCGTGTCCACTCGCAATTCGTGCTTCGTACACAATATCGTGTTTGTAATGTGTAAATACATTCCACCAGGTTTTATGCGTTAATATGTATTTGATTAACGATTTCACGCTGTTTTCTTTATCTTCCACACTACCTTTTACCGTTCCCCAAAAACTTTCTGTAGAACGTTGCGCGTGTTTTTCCCAAGCGCGAACTGCCTTGGAAATTTGAGGATTGTGCGATTCAAAACTATGTTGCAAAAGTTCATATTGCAAAGGCGGAATGGCACGTTCATCTTGAATACTCGCGGACGTTAGTCGTTGTCCCGAAAGTATCAAAAGATTTGCAAACGTTGTCCGTTCTACGGCAGTGGCAAAAGCACTACGCGTCACTTTGTTATTTTCAAAATCGTACTTTTGTAACGTTTTAAATTGTTCTTTAAAGATAGCAAACGCTTCTTGCAGATTCGGAATGATTTCTTCATCAAAATTGGGTTTCCCGTGAAATTTTTCAAAATCATTTTCATACAACGCATACACATTACGTGCTAATACAGTCAAGTGTTCGTGCTGTAAAAACGCGCCATACCTAGCTTTCCAATCGCTTGAAATGGCACTTTTGCAGTTGGTTGCTATGTCTATGAGCTGATTCACGAGTATATTTTTGATTTCTATTTTAATTATTTCGCAAACACCAATCTAAAATTTTGGCAATATTTCTTGCGTCGTCTATTCCTCTGTGATGTGTTCCGTCGAGCGGAATATTTAAAATTTGCAACGCACCTTTCATACCTACTTTTTTGCGCAATCCTTTTACTTCTGAAAAAGTAGTTTTTACATTAATATGCTGCTGCCCCATAGGATATTCTACATTTCGGAGCTTGCATTGTTTTTTTAACATGTTTAAATCGTATTGCCCGTAACTTGCCCATGTATATTGTTTCGGATGGTATTCCACGCGAAGTTTTGTGCATGCTTCTTCAAATGAAATTCCTTCTGAGTCTACTAGTTCTTGCGTAATTGTAGTTAATTCGGTGCAGAATTCACTGATTGTAGAGCGCGTAGGTTTTACAATAATTCCTTCGTTTTGAGTGATATATCCCGTTTTCGTATCCAATACGCAAATTCCGATTTCGATGATTTCATTGACTTGTCCTTCAGGAATTTTTCCATTCCAGCAAGTTGCTTCTAAGTCAATAATAATTATTTTATCTGTATGATTCATGTTTTAATTTTTATTGAGATTCCACTACATTTTTCTGTGGAACGTGTTCATCTACAATATGTCGCACCATATTACACCAAGTTGTCGCATTATCTAAAATCCACGCGTCTGAACTGATGGCGACTTTTCCACTTTCTGCAATCATTTTATCAGGATTGTTGTCCAAAGTGATTTCCCAATTAAGATTTTTCTCGTCTGCAAATTCGCGTAAGATGGTTTTTAAACGCCCACTGTTCGAAACTGGTTTGTCAAAAATCCATGTTGCCTTTTTGACCTTGTTTTCGTGTAAAAAATCAGCAATTAACTGAATAGCTTTCGGCGTTTGCTGTACTTTTTTATACGTTCCGTGCACGCTAGATAAATCGCGATAGCAACCATCCAAACCTTTAAAAAGATAGGCACCTGACAACGCGCTTTCCAGCAATATCAACACATTAAATCCATCGAGCATGACTTCCTTTTCTGCCAATTGATGTGGCAACAAGCAACGTTCCGCACGTTTTATGAGTTTATCGTTAGCTTCACTCATTCCTTGTACAGCTCGCTGTTGACGATTGTTGAGTTTGTAGCGATTTCCAACCAAAGAAAGTGACGATTTTTCAGAAAAACCTCTGCTCAACAAATACGACAGGTCTTTGATAGCTTCTCGCATTTTTGACTGCATGTTCAAATCGCCAAACAAGCGGTCGTCACCTCCTTCTTTTCCTCTGTTTCTTGCAGGCATTTTTTAATTTTTTAAAAGACTATTTTGCATATCTTTTCACCTAAAGTGTTGCTAGTTTTAATTTTAGTAACGTTCATTTTTTCTTGATAAAAAACGAACCAAAAAATCAAGTCTGTGTATAGGAAATTGCTGCGCACCATTCACTAACTAAGCTACATGCTTGAAGCTAACGCTTCGCAATTTCGCTTGCTAGTTCATTATTTCTGAACACAGACAGAAAGTTTCACATAAAAATTTTCAATTATTCATCATAGTTTTTCTTTCCCAAATCTTCATCTTTAATCTTCAAAAAGAAAAATATATCTCCTGAAAAGGATTTTGCAAGTTCTCCAAGATCTACAAATGTAAACTGTCTAGCTAAACCTCTTATAAATTTTTCAAGGAGAGCGACTATTCTTGAATTGATGTAATTATATCCTTCGTTACTAAATTTTACATTCACACTAAAAAAACGTTTATATACAGATTGATTTTCTTTTAGTAGTATAGTTTCAAAATCTTTCCACTCTTGTTCTACATTTAGACTTGGATTTCTTTTGGATGTAACTACATCTAGATTATAATACCTAGAATATTTTCCAAACTCAGAAAGTAAGTGTAAAAGTGTATTTAATTTTTGATTATTTTTAATAAAATTTTTATCCTCTTTTAAAAACTCATCTTTTTCATTTCTTAGTAAAAAGTAATTATTAATAACTTCTTCTTTTAACTCTATTATTCCATGTCCAGTTTTTCCTCCGAAAAATTTTAATTGATCAAAATTAGGAAACTCATCATTTTTTTCATGATAGCCTAAGCATAAATAACATTTTAAAAATCTTTCAATTCCACTTGATAATATTTGCAATGGTAGATGGTAGAAATCATTTTCCATGTTAATTTTTTGAATTTCTCCAAAACCTAATTTTATTAAGTTTATTGAATTTCTCAATTCTTGTAATAAATGGAGTTTCTTTACTGTTTCGTTATCTATCATAACTTTCTAATTCTAAATAATTAATTCCCTTTTTCATTTCTTCTCTTCCTACGCTTCCAAGGCGGATTTTTACTTACGTCACCTGCCATAATGCATCCGAATGGCATGACTTCATCAACAACTACTCCCAATCCGAAGTGCTCCATTTGTGCACGTACGGTTGCAGCATTTTTGTAAGCAGAAGGCAATTCGGTAATGTCAATTTCGTTGGAAAAGAAACGTACATCCAATCCTTCAGTTTCTGCTTCAAAGATTTCTTGGAAGGTTCCTGTCTTACTTTTTCGATGTTGCGTTCTGCTGACATTTCTTCCGGCTCCGTGTGGTGCAAAACCTAAGTTGGTTTTTGTGGTTTTTCCTTCCACAATCAATACAGGTTCTGACATGTTTAACGGAATTAATCGCGGTCCTGTAATGTCTGGCATAAACTTTTTGTCCAATGGCGTGGCACCTTTGGCATGGTAAAATAAATCGCCATCTTTAAAAACAAAGTTATGCTCATTCCAGTATCTGTCTTGCTTTTCAATTCCCAATTTCTCTAAGGTTGCATCGTGAATGACTTCATGGTTCTTTTTTGTCCATTTTCGTACAATTTGTAAAGCTTCCCAGTAGTTTTGACCTTCTTCCGTATCAAAAGGAATCCATGCGTTGTGTTTTAAGGTTTCTGGTGATAATTCTCTTCTAAATTGTTCTGCGACTTTCATTCCTTTTTTGTACAAATTCGCTCCAAAACCTCTACTTCCGTGATGCGTAACCATCATCGTATTTCCTGTTTTTCTAGACGTTCCAATAAATAAAAAGTGGTTTCCGTCACCTTGTGTTCCTAAATGTGAACGCGCCGCCGAAATACATTTTTGATCGTTTAAAAATGGATTCGCTTCAATTTCGGCTAATAAATCCATCGGAAATCTGAATTGTTGTTCTCTCGATCGTCCGCCAGGTCCAAAATGCGTCACACCATGCGCCGCGTTTAATACTTCTTGCGGATGCATATTTCCAAAATCGGTCAACATCACAGAACAACAAATATCGGCACTGTGCATTCCTGGATGAATCGCGTTTTTTGCAACAGCAACGCCGCCTACAGGAATGACACCAATGTGACCAGTAGGACACGCATCTGGCATAATAGCTCCATTTACCAATGTTGGCGTTTTCATCAAAGTATTCATCGTATTGATTACATCTGAAACATTTTTTTCTTCGATTTCATTTTCAGCTTCAATATTGATGGCAAATTCAATAGGTTTTTCATGTAAAGCAATTTCTGGAGCAGATTTGAATTGTTCCAAATACACGAGCATATCTTCGTGAGACAGTTGATTGTCGTTGATATGTGCAATGGCTTCTTTAAACCATTTTTTTGGAGTAAATCCTAAATCGATTAAGGTGTTTCCGTTGATTTGAATGTGTTCTTTCATCTGTTCCTTTTTGTTTAAATATTTAGAAGGAATGTGTCATTACTATTGAAAAAGTAGGTTACAAGATATTGTTTTTTAATGAACTCCGCTGACTCCATACGTTCAGCGGAGTTTGACTACTTTGTCACATAGAAATGACATATTTACAATTCCGATACAAATATTTTTAAGTACTGCGCAATTATTTTGCGTAGTTTAATTTCGCAAAAAAAAGATTGGAAATAATTCCAATCTTAAAATTAAATTCAAAATGTTTACTGATTAACACGTTGTACCACCTGGGCATGAAGCATAGCAAGTGTTTTGTTTATCAGCTCCTGTAATCTCACAATTTGCACCACAAGTAACTGTTATAAAAGTCCCGCCTGTAGTTTGTTCTCTTGTGAGATTGGAAATTGATTTTTTTGAAAGTTTCAATGATTTTAAATTCTGTTTTTTCATGATTATGTTTTTGAAATTAATAACTAACAATTTAGGAAAATACAACAGTAAAAGCAATTTAAAAGAGTCAAAATGATATAAGTACGAGTAATAATTTTATAGTGAAGTAATGTCTATGACATTGGTAATATTTCAATTACCTTACCATATACATTTTTTGTCCATCCGTTAATTCTTCCATGATTATTTCCTATTAACAATCCGCGTTTGTTGTTTTTTCCTTTCACCAAATGTGTAAACACATTTCCGCGAACTTTACAAAAAACGATGTCGCCGACTTCGCAATCTTCCCAAGAAATGGGTTGTAACTTTACAGGTTGCTTCGATTTTAAAAGTGGCAACATAGAATTACCCGGTTCTTTTGAAATGATGGTCTCACCATCAAGAAGTTTTTGAATTTTCCAATTCATAGTTTTAGTTTTTAAAAGTTATGTGTGTCATTATTGGCACACATATCTTTTGTAAAAACAGATTTCAAAAGGTTTTCAATGAACTGTTACGAAAGAAACAAGGAAGTACGCAATCTTTTTACGCAGTTTGTAAATTTTTACTATTTTAACTCCAAATACTAAACATGGCCATTAATAAAAACGCACTGATTCGCTACAAAACCATTGATAAATGCTTGCAAAACCGATATCGACAATGGACGTTAAACGACTTGATTGAAGCCTGCTCGGATGCGTTATACGAATACGAAGGTCGCGAAGTAAACGTAAGCCGCAGAACGGTTCAACTCGATATTCAAATGATGCGAAGCGATAAATTGGGCTATAATGCGCCAATTATCGTTTACAATCGGAAGTTTTATAAATATGAAGATGAAGAGTATTCCATTACCGATATTCCTTTGAACGAAAACGACATGAACGTATTGTCTGAAACCGTGGAAATGTTGAAGCAATTCAAAGATTTTTCGCTCTTTTCTGAATTAGGCGGCATTATTCAACGTTTAGAAGATAAAGTATATAGCGAAAAAACGCACCAATCTGCGATTATTCATTTAGACAAAAATGAAAATTTAAAAGGATTGCAACATTTAGACGTATTATACCAAGCAATTCTAAAAAAAATTGTCTTGCGATTGACCTATCGCTCTTTTAAAGCGCGTCATGCTTCGGAAGTAGTTTTTCATCCGTTTATTTTAAAAGAATACAACAATCGCTGGTTTTTGGTAGGTGTTGCTGAAAACAGTCCGAAAATCATCACGTTAGCGCTTGACAGAATTCTTCACGTAGATTACGACCTAACTATTCCGTATCGAAATGAAAATTTTAACGGAGATGATTATTACAAAAATACAATTGGTGTTACGGTTTTAGACAATAAACATATCCAACGTATTGTCCTAAAAATTGATCGCAACAATGCGCCGTATGTTACCACAAAACCTTTTCATAGCACACAAGAAATCATTTCCGTGCACAAAGATGGAAGCATTACCTTTCAATTACAAGTACATATCAACTTTGAATTGGAGCGCTTGATTTTAGGCTTTGGCGATAGCATTGAAGTCCTAGAACCTAAAATTTTACGCAATCGTATTTATAGAAAACTAAGAACTGCTGTTGCAAAATATAAAAAGTAATACCTTCATAAATTCCTACAACTAAAACTTCATAAAAAGGGTTCTTTTCCCTTTTATTTTTAAGGTATTCACTTGCAGAAAACTTTTAAGAAGCCTGTACTTTCGCTTTGAAAGTTTAACGAAAAGTTCGCTTGTGTCATCACATAGAGGTTGTAGTCATTCAAATATGTGAGCACATTCGAAATATAAACTTGCGGAAATCCTGAGTCTCGCGACTCGGGATTTTTATGTTTCGTTGTAAAGTTTTAAAAAAAGTTTCGTCCTATTACAGACTATTTGATTTTGCGTATTTTAGCAAATCGCAAAAAAACGAAACAATTATGGACAAATCATACTACAATCCAAGAGACTTAAAAAAATTCGGATCAATTACAGAATGGAGTGAAGAGCTCGGTAATAAATTCTTTGAATATTACGGGAAAGTCTTTGAAGAAGGCGCATTGACACCACGAGAAAAATCACTCATTGCATTAGCCGTAGCGCATACTGAGCAATGTCCGTATTGTATTGACGCCTATTCGCAAGATGGTTTACAGCGCGGAATCACCAAAGAAGAAATGATGGAAGCAATTCATGTTGGTGCTGCTATCAAAAGTGGCGCAACCTTAGTACACGGCGTACAAATGATGAATAAAGTGAATAAGTTGGAGATGTGATTTTTTACGCTTTTGGAAAAGCGTAAAAAATCATCCTGAGCGCAGTCGAAGGATTTTAACTTTGAAACAAAAAATCTACAACAATAAAAATTACGTAGATAATTAAGAAGAAATACAAAAGAAATACATGGCAGTAAAGTCCCTCAAAAAAAGAGAAAGTGAATTGGCAAGCACACAACGTCAGTTGGAGATTCTATCAAACGGAATTTTTCAAAGTGGCGAACTCCCTACGTTTGCTAATAAAATAAAAGAAACAAATCAATTTCCCCTGAAGCCTAAAAAGATTGAAATTTTACAAATCAATGTAGGTTATATGTGCAATCAGGTGTGCTCGCATTGTCATGTAGATGCTGGACCAGACAGAAAAGAAATCATGACGCGGGAAACCATGCAACAATGTTTGGATGTGATTGAAAAAACAGGCGCACATACGCTCGATTTGACGGGCGGCGCACCCGAAATGAATCCAAACTTTCGTTGGTTTGTAGAAGAAGCTTCTAAAATTGGTGTGAAGGATTTTATTGTGCGTTCCAACTTGACCATTATTCGCGCCAATAAAAAGTATTACGACTTGCCAGAATTCTTTAAAAAACATAATGTACATGTGGTTTCCTCAATGCCACACTGGACACGTGGAAAAACAGACAAACAACGTGGCGACGGTGTTTTTGACAAATCCATCAAAGCTTTGCAAGAACTCAACGCGGTAGGTTATGGAATGCCCGACAGCGATTTACGTTTGGACTTAGTCTACAATCCGTCAGGTGCATTTTTGCCTGGTGATCAAACTGCGATGGAAAAAGATTTCAAAAAAGCACTATTGGAAGATTTCGGCATTCAATTTCACAATCTATTTGCCATTACCAATTTGCCAATCAGTCGTTTTCTCGATTATTTAATCGCTTCGGAAAACTATGAAGATTATATGTATTCGTTGGTAGAAGCATTCAACCCAAGTGCGGTGGCAAATGTAATGTGTACCAATACGATTTCTGTGAGTTGGGACGGTTGGTTGTACGATTGCGATTTCAATCAAATGCTCGATTTAAAAGTCGCAAGTAACGTCAAGCATATTTCCGAATATAACGAAGAAATCTTGCAAAACAGAAACGTCATCATTTCACAACACTGCTACGGTTGTACCGCTGGCGCAGGAAGTAGTTGTCAAGGAACCGTTGCGTAAAGAGATTTTTTGAACTTTTAATTGTCACATCGAGCATTATTGATATTAAAATGTATTTTAATTGATAATACCTAGCAAAGGTGTCGAGATGACTTTGATATTCAATTTCATGGTAAAAAAAACATTCTACATACTAGCTTTTCTTTCTTTTGCTTTCGCGAATGGACAAACAGCACTCGACAGTCTTTTACAAAAAGAAAACAACGCTTCTGTGCCATACATCACTGTGGAAGAATTGGCTAAAAAAGAAAATATCGTACTGCTGGATACGCGCGAAAAAGTAGAGTTTGAAACCAGTCATATTGAAAATGCAATTTGTGTGGGTTATGATAAATTCAAACTGAAAAAAGTCAAAAAATTACTTCCAAAAGATAAAAACACTCCGATTGTGGTGTATTGTTCCTTGGGAATTCGCTCAGAAGATATCGGCGAAAAACTCCAAAAAGCAGGCTACACCAACGTGTACAATCTCTATGGCGGTATTTTTGAATGGAAAAATAAAGAACAATCTGTTGTGAACGACAAAGGAGAAACGACTGAAAACGTACATACCTTCAATGAAGATTGGAGTATTTGGCTAAAAAAAGGCGTGAAAATTTTTGAGAAGAAAACATCTAAAAAAGACAAATCATAACATGCATCACAGCAAAACGTTGGTCATGACTTTTACACGAAACCCTGAATTGGGAAAAGTAAAAAGTCGCTTAGCACAAGGCATTGGCGAAAAAGCTGCACTAGAAGTGTATATTACATTGCTAGCTCATACCGAAAAAGTATTGCGACAAATTGAAGCCGACAAATGTGTGTGGTATTCGGTTGAAGTTCGCAAAGATGATTTGTGGGATGATGCTATCTATCAAAAAAAAGCACAAGTTGGCAACGATTTGGGCGAACGCATGCAAAACGCATTTACAGATGCTTTTCAGCAGCAGTATGAAAAAGTCATTATTATTGGAAGTGATTTGTACGATTTGAAACCGAAGCATATTCAAGAAGCAATGGAAGCTTTAAATCATCACGATGTTGTGATTGGCCCTGCAAATGACGGCGGTTATTATTTGCTCGGTATGAATAAAATGCACAAAGAAGCCTTTTTACCAAAAGATTGGGGAACAGCCACTGTTTTAAAAGACACAATTAACGACCTCAACACAGAAAAAATTTATCGCTTAGAGACACTCAATGATATAGATTACGCGGAAGATTTACTACCTTACAAAACTTTTAAAAAATACATTTCATAAAATATATTCATGTTAAAACACATTCAAGAAACCACCGAATATTTACAAAAAAAAGGATTTGACAATCCCGAAATCGGAATCGTTCTAGGAACGGGATTAGGCAAATTGATTGACCATATAGAAATCATCGCGGAAGCACATTACAACAACATTCCGTACTTTCCATTAGCAACCGTAGAATTCCACACAGGAAAACTCATCTATGGAAATTTGGCAGGTAAAAAAGTCGTAGTGATGCAAGGGCGTTTTCATTTGTATGAAGGCTACGATTTTGTAGATATTACCTATCCAATTCGCATCATGCATCAATTGGGAATTCAAAAACTATTAGTTTCCAACGCAGCTGGTGCTATCAATCTTGACTATAAAAAAGGCGACATTATGATTATTGATGACCATATCAATCTTCAAGGTGGCTCGCCATTGGCTTTCAAAGGTGTGAGTCAATTTGGAGAACGTTTTGCCGACATGAGCGCGCCATACGATGCCAACATGATTGCCACAGTTGAAAAAATTGCCGCAACACACAATATCGATATTCAAAAAGGTGTCTATGCAAGTGTGGTGGGACCGCAACTAGAAACACGTGCCGAATACCGAATGCTTAAAATTATTGGTGCCGATGCTGTGGGAATGAGTACGGTTCCGGAAGTAATTGTAGCAAATCATCTAAACTTGCCATGCTTAGCAGTTTCTGTACTGACGGACGAATGCGATCCTGATAATTTAGCACCTGTAGACATTGCCGATATCATCGCAGTAGCAGGAAAAACAGAACCAAAAATGATTACACTATTTACTGAATTGATTAAAACGCTGTAATTGTTTTTCGTTTTTTGTGTTTTGTTGTTTGTCGTTAACTGAAAATGTAGAATTTAAAATTACAAACAACTGATAACAAATAGCAAAAAGCCGAAAAACAGAGAACAAAAAACAAAGAACAAAAAAATGAGTTATTTAGAAACGACACACGACGTATATAAAGAAGCAGCACTCACGCCCGATGTGGGACTGTGCTGCACTACGAATCCGATTTGGGAATTGCCAGGTTTAAAAATTCCAAAAATCATGCAGGAAATGAACTATGGTTGTGGAAGTACGGTGCATGCGCGCGATTTAACGAACAATCCGACAATGTTATACGTAGGTGTTGGTGGTGGCATGGAATTGTTGCAATTTGCGTATTTCAATCGTCAAAAAGGCGGCGTGATTGGTTTGGATGTTGTGGATGAAATGTTAGAAGCTTCTCGCAAAAATTTTAAAGAAGCCGAAGCACAAAACGATTGGTTTAAAAGTGAATTTGTAGACTTGCGAAAAGGTGATGCGCTCAATTTGCCTGTGGAAGATAACAGCATTGACGTAGCGGCACAAAACTGCTTGTTCAATATTTTTAAAACGGACGATTTAAAGAAAGCCATTGCCGAAATGTACCGCGTACTAAAACCACACGGAAAATTAGTCATGAGCGATCCAACGTGTGAACAACCGATGAACGAAACCTTACGAAATGATGAACGTTTGCGTGCATTGTGTTTAAGTGGAAGTTTGCCGATTGCAGAATATGTGAAAATGTTGACAGATGCTGGTTTTGGAACAATTGAAATTCGCGCTAGAAAACCCTATCGTATTCTCGACCCGAAAAATTATCCAACGGACGAATTGATTTATATCGAATCGATTGAAGTGGCAGCAATTAAAGACCCAATGCCCGCTGACGGACCGTGTATTTTTACAGGAAAAGCTGCGATTTATTTTGGAACAGAAGATTATTTCGATGATGAAAAAGGGCATGTTTTATTGAAAAATCAGCCAATTGCTATTTGTGATAAAACCGCAAAAGCCTTAGCCGATTTAGGACGCGACGATATTTTTATTTCAGAATCTACCTATCATTACGACGGTGGTGGCTGTTGTTAATGAGAATTGAGTAGTGAGATGTTAGCAGTGAGATTTTTTTGTTTTTAAACTCAAGTCGTCACTTCGATTCCTATAACAAAAGCTATTCATTTTTGGTAAAATTTTAGCTATTTGTGAGAAGCTGAATCAAGTTCAGCTTGACAAAATACGTTTTCAATTGTAAATAAAAAATATTGGTACATTTTCAAATTATCAAATTGACACATTGAAAAGAGCCGTCACTTCGAGTGATTTTGAGGGACGAAAAATCGTATCGAGAAGTACTATGAAGTATCAAAATTTATGAATCACTACTTGTCAGATTGAGCGCAGTCGAAATCACTAAGAAACTTAGATGTTTCAAAAACTTCTCGACTGCGCTCGAAGTGACAGTTTAATTGCCTAACTTCAACAAATGCAAACGTTTACCTTCAACCATATCGCGCTTTCTGTAAAAGATGTAGACAAAGCCGTTGCATTCTACCAAAAGGTATTTCAGTTCAAGGAAATTGAAAATACAGCTTCCAATTCTGCAACAAGATGGTTGGCGATTGACGAAAGGAGACAATTACATCTCATTCCACGTCCGGAAGCAGACATTAAAACCAATAAAGCAGTGCATTTTGCGTTGGCGACAGCAAATTTTGATGCGTTTGTCAATTTTTTACAAGAATTAAAAATTCCCTATTCCGATTGGCGCGATACTCCAAACAAAGATTATATCCGAAACGACGGAATACAACAAGTCTATTTTCAAGATGTAGACGGCTATTGGATGGAAGTCAATAATGATGTGTAGCTACTTTCTTTGTCATTCCGCACTTGATGCGGAATCCACTTTGAAAACTTTCGTAATAACGTATTGTCGTTTTAATTTCTTAAATAAAAACTTCCGAAAGGTTTATACAAACTACACGACCAATTTCTAACACTTTCAATCTGTAAAAACGACTAAATAGCCCAAAAAGAATGCGTAAATTTGTAATCTATGGAAAACTACTTTGATATTTTTCTGAAATCGTATGGTGAGTATTGGAATTACTTTTTAGACCTAATTTATTTTCGAGAAATTGAAAATTATTTTTATGGTTTGATTGCAATTTCGTTAGTAGTTTGGTTGTTGGAAATTGTATTTCCGTGGCGAAAAAATCAAGCGGTTTTTCGAAAGGATTTTTGGTTGGATACCTTCTACATGTTTTTCAACTTTTTCATCTTTAACTTGATACTTTTTTCGGCACTTTCCAATACGGCAGCCGCATTTTTTAATGATGCATTAGGCGTTGTGGGATTGTCGTTGGAAAGTATCCAACTATTTAATGTAAATGCGCTTCCTAGTTGGGCTGGCTTGTTAATTTTCTTTGTAGTGAGCGATTTTGTTCAGTGGAATACGCATCGTTTGTTGCACCGTGTAGACTTTTTATGGAATTTTCACAAAGTACATCATTCGGTAAAAGAAATGGGATTTGCAGCACATTTGCGCTATCATTGGATGGAAACCGTGGTTTATAAATCATTGCTTTATATTCCGATAACGATTATTGGCGGATTTAGCGTGCAAAACGTTGCTTTTGTCTATTTCTTTACGATTTCTGTTGGTCATTTGAATCACGCAAATGTAGGTTGGGATTATGGTCCTTTAAAATATATTTTCAACAATCCGAAGATGCATATTTGGCATCACAGCAAAGAATTACCTCGAAAATACGGCGTCAATTTCGGTCTCACGTTAAGTGTGTGGGATTATTTGTTTAAGACGAATTACGTTCCAAAAAACGGTCGCGATATTGAACTTGGTTTTACCAACGACGAACATTTTCCACAGGATTTTCTACAACAAGAAATTTATCCCATCAAACTAAAAAAAGACTAAAACTATGCGTCAATTTATAACAGCTATTATCATACTAGTTACTTTTATTTCGTGTGGAACGCAGAATAAATCCATTCGAAATTCCGATGAAAAAACTCCAGAAACGGTGTTCACTATGATTGATTCTATCCAGAAGAAATTTGATGAAATTGCAGAAAGAGATAGCGTAAATTTTAAAAAGAATCCGAAGTTTGTTTCTAGCAAATCCATTTCGAATATTAATCATAATGCGTGGAACGAATTGTTGCAACAATATGTTTCTGAAGAAGGCTTGGTTGATTATGCTGGATTGAAAGAAGATTCACAAAAATTACTTTTTTATTTGTATGATTTAAGAGAAAATCCACCGACAGACTACTGGACAAGGAAAGAAAAGTTAGCGTTTTGGATTAATGCCTACAATGCGATGACCATCGATTTAATTTTGGAAAGTTATCCTGCACGAAAAGGCATCAAAAATATTCGAAATCCTTGGAAACAAAGTCGTTGGAAGATTGGTGAAACCGTATATAATTTAGATACAATTGAACACGAAATTCTCCGAAATATGAACGAACCGCGCATTCATTTTGCGATTAATTGCGCTTCATTTTCGTGTCCGCCACTATTGAATGAAGCTTTTACAGCAGAAAAATTGGAACAACAATTAACCAACGTGACCAAAGATTTTATCAACGATTCCAAACGAAACACCATCACAAAAGATGCGCTGGAAATCTCCAAAATTTTTAAATGGTTTACGAAAGATTTTACCAAAAATGGTTCGTTGATTGACTTTTTAAATCAGTACAGTACGATTAAAATTAATCAAGACGCAGACATTGACTATAAAGACTACGATTGGAGTTTGAACGAACAATAAAACTGTTGTGAGTACAATTTCCGTATATACTATATGAAGTCGAACAAAATTTCCATTATCATTCCCGTTTTTAATGAAGCGAAAACCATTACCAAATTGTTGGAAACATTGCTGTCGCGAATGCGGTTTCGACAGCATGAAATTCTACTAGTTGACGGTGGAAGTACAGACGCAACGGCGGAAATTATTTCAGAATTTATTGCCAATTATAACAGAACGCATCCGTTTGAAAAAGAGCGCTGCGTTGATCAATTATTTTCATCAGACGAAGCCGTAGTGCATTTTCAATTGTTTTCTGCTGAAAAAGGTCGCGCCAAGCAAATGAATTTTGGTGCGCAAAAAGCTACTGGCAATGTTTTGTATTTTTTGCATGCCGATACGTTTCCGCCAACACATTTTGACCAGTACATTCTCAAAGAAATTCATAAAGGCAACAAAGCAGGTTGTTTTCGCATGAAGTTTGATTCGTGGCATCCTGTGTTGTTGGTGTCACAATTTTTTACGCGTTTTAATGTGAAATGGTGTCGCGGTGGCGATCAATCGTTGTTTGTTGATAAAGCTTTTTTTGACGAATTGAACGGTTTTAACGAGTCGTACACCATTTATGAAGATTGCGAATTTATCAATCGTTTGTACGAACGTGAGCAGTTTACTGTTATTCCGAAAAGTGTACAAACTTCCGCTCGAAAATACAAAACAAAAGGCACGTGGAAACTACAATATCATTTCGCCATGATTCACATTAAGAAATCAAAAGGCGCATCGCCGGAAGAGTTGTATGCGTATTATCAGAAGTATGTGGCTTCTTCTTAGACTCGCTTCGCTGTTAGATTCGCTACGCTCAATTCAAGGATTTAAAGACTCAATGATTCAAGGTTTTTTGTAGATGTTTTGACACGCTTTGCTTTTAGACACGCTACGCTGTTAGAACTTAGACCGCTTCGCTCATAGATTTTTAGACTTCTTTTTTGCTTACGCAAAGTTTTTGATTCCCAAACGTCACGTCGAGTGAATTTTTGGAAAAAATTAGTATCGAGACGTACTTGGTTGCAAAAACACAATCAAAGCAATGGATTCCTGTCTATACAGGAATGACAAGTAGTGAAAAATCAAAAACTCTAAAATTGAGCAAAGCGAAGCGCCTCCAACAATCTATTCCTCCAATTGCACTAAAATTTCCTCCAGCTTTCGTACTTGTACTCCGTACAATCTATCTGCCCAAATTACGGTAATAAGATAAATAATCACGCAACAAACTAAGTAGCCTGCAATGACTAAAAGCAGTGTTCTTGCTGGCATTTGCAGCAAAAACCATTCTGTAAATTGGTCTTCTCCAAATTTAACAGCTCCCATAAAAATACACGCTACTGAAACTGGCAACAATAACGAACCCGCAATGATGCCTGTTTTATAGACTTCCATCGTGAGTTTGATATCGTGAATAAAGTTTAAAATCGTTTCTTTGGTTTGCTGTTTTACGCTGGATGTTTTTCGTAAAAACCACACCATTTTTGCCAAATATCCCAACGTCATTAAACTCGTAATAAACATAAAGATAAAATAAACCGCACGTGGCAATTCGTACATTTCGATGATAAATGGATAGGAAAAAAAGACAACAATTCCAGCCAACTGTATGGCTATTTCACTTTTCATTGTTTTACGAATTCTGGCAATCGGCATTTGGCTCTTTTTAAGATTTTCCAAACTTGTTGGCAATTGCAAATCGTCTTGATTTTCGTCATCCATCAATGCTTTTATTTTTTCAAAATCCATGATGTTGTGTTTTTATAATTTCTTTTAATTTTTGCTTGGTACGATTGAGCTTTACGCGAACATTTACAGGCGACATACCTAAATTTTTTGCCATTTCTTCTCCTGAAAATCCTTCGATAAACTGAAAAATAAGTGCTTTTTCAATTTTGTTTAATTGCTGTACTGCTTTATAGAAAATTTCCAGTTGCTCGTCTTTTTCACTCGAATAGTCTTCCTGCACCAATTGTACGTGTTCAGGCATTGCATAACCATCGGGCTTGCGTTTTTCTTTCTTAAAAAATACAATTGCAGTATTCAATGCTACACGATACATCCAGCTAGAAAACTGACTTTTCCCTTGAAACGATTTGAGCGATTTCCACAGTTGTAAAATAATTTCTTGCACCAAATCTTCACGGTCGCTCGCATCTTCAAAATACATGCGAGAAACCTTGTAAAGAATGCCTTTGTGTTGGGCAATTTTTTGAAGAAATTCTTGTTCTGTGAGTTCCAATGAAATGTTATTTAAGTACAGGCGTTACTGTATATCCTTTTTGGCGAAGCAAGTTTATGACTCCGTTTTCTCCAGGCAAATGTGCCGCACCAACGGCAAAAAATGTGGCTTGTTTTTTCATCATTTCAGGCATCAATTTTGCCCAATTTGTATTGCGAACGGTTAACAGCCAATGTTCTGTAGTTTTATTAAAAAATCGTTCATCTCTTACTTCTGCATATAGTTTTTCTATATCTTCATCTATATAAGAAGTCACCATGTCGTTTGTCAAATCTTTGTACTCCGAAAACAGCTCAATTTGCTTCCACAAGAAATCTTTTGGGTAGGCTTTGTCAAAAAAATCGAGTTGCGCGTCTAATGTTTCCAATCCTGCCACTTCTTTTCGTGCCGCTTTCGCGAGATTGGTCAATTCTACTTCGTACATTTTCTTCAAAGGACAATCAAAACTCTGCTGAATCAACAAGGAATACACTGTTGCTAAGGTATAACTATCAACCATTTTTAGTGACATATTGAGTTCTTTTTTGAGTAAATTATCCAAATATGCTTGCTGCTCTTTTGACAAAGTTTCTGTCAATTTTCCGCCAGACATCATCTTTTTTTGCGCTGCCATTAAGGCTTTCATATCAGACATATCTACTTCCAATACCAAGCGTTCCGTTTTATCAAAAGCATCGATCACTTTTTTTGGAATGGAAAAATCATCTTTACATAAAATATGAATGGTTCCCATCAAATAGGAAGGTTCTTTAAGGTCTTTGTGTTCAATTTTCCACAATACAGAATTTTCGAGTGTTTGTTTTTGAGCGTTGATGGCGAAACTGCCAATTAAAAAGCAGCAAAATGCTAGTAGTTTTTTCATGAGGTTGTTTTTTTCTCAAAAGATGTTTCAGCTGAATAGATCTTTTTAATTAATTATCTATTTGCTTCGTAAGTATGCACTTTGAAAATTTGTTACAAGAAGATGAAAAAAAATTCACAAACAACTGGTTATCAATGAAAAAAATTATTTTGCAGCAATCACGTCAATTTCAATTTTGGCATTGGCTGCCAATCCGCCAGCGGCAAACGTTGTCCGAGCTGGTTTGTTTGGAAAATAGTGCACATACACCGAATTGAATTCTTTAAAATCGTTGATATCGGCTAAAATTACTGTGCATTTTACCACGCGTTCCAACGAAGAATTGTGTTGCTCCAATACCGCTTTTATGTTTTCAATGGCTTGTTTGGTTTCTGTTTTGATGCCGCCTTCTACTAATTTTCCTGTTGTGTGATCTTTTCCTATTTGTCCAGCCAAAAACAATAAATTTTCCGTTTCTACAGCTGCACTAAACGGTGTGTTTTGTCGTTGTGGCAAATGTGATTTGTGGAATGTAATCGTGCTTTCTTTAGTGCCTTTATTGGGTGCTTGACAACTGCTAAAACATACTAAAACAAGTACAAAAAGTGGGAAGATGGTTTTCATGGTGTTGGAGATTTAGTTTAAAACAAATTTAGTAAAATAATAGTGCGGTTTTTTGTGAGCTAAAAAGATGTATTTTAAGATTCATACCTTCATCTCGACTGCGCTCGATGTGACAAAAAAGGAGCTAGATTACCATTTTCTTGGGAATTAAAAATAGTGCTTTTAAAAATACTGCCCAATACCAAATACAATTCCGCGACTGGCATTTTTAGTGATTCCGTAGCCGTAATCGATGCGAAAAATAGCGTTGAAGATACGTTTGTGTATGAATCGTACACCAACGCCAGGATAGATTCGGAAGTTTTTGCTATCTACAAAATCGCTAAAGTCACCACCGGGATTTCGCCACGTTCCTGCATCAATGAATCCGTTTCCTTGTACAATAAACCATCCTTTTTCGTAGAGTGTGTATCGGTATTCGGTGTTCAAAACCAAACTTGCCGTTCCGCGATCAATGATGTTTCCCACACCGCGAATGTTTAAGTTGTTATCCACAGAAAACGGCGCAAACGGACTGTCGTCATTCGATGCGACACCAAAGCGCAATCGGTTTGCCCAATTCCCTTTTTCCCCAACTCGGGTAAAATATAAAAAGTCGCTCCAACCGATGAGAAAGTTATCTTGAAAATCATTTTCGGTAGTAACATACTGTAAATACAATGTGTTTTTGATGCCTTCTACGTATTGATATTCATAATCCAAATCGTTGAATTCGTAAATGAATTTTAGCATTTGTTTGTCCAAAGCTAAACTTTGTGGAATCGCGTTTGAGGTTAATCCAGAAAGGTAATTGTATTCTTCTTTAAAAATATTGATTCCGAATTGTAATGAATGTTTGAAATTGATTTGAAATAACGCCAACACTTCAAACGACGTATTGCTGTATTTGTAGTTTGCAGAACCATTGTTGAAAAATAACGGTTCTTCACTCGTCCAGTTTTGATGATTGATAGCAATTCCCAAACTCCGCGTAAACAAGTTCGGCGCGCGTAAATTGATGCCGTACGAGTCAAATCCGTTGTTTTGGTAAAATCCGCCAAAAGCGATATTTCTTCCCAAAAAATTATAATCGTACAACCCAATTTTATAGGCAAACTGCTGATTGGTCGTTGTCCAAATATTGGCATTTGGAATGAGCGTGAAGTTTTCTTCTATGTTATAATAGACATTGTAAAGATTGTCTTGCGAATGAAATACTTGATAATAGGCATTTGAAACGCCTGCCAAACGTTTGAGCAGAATGACATCCTTTTCGAGCTGAAGCGAATCCAACACATCTCCGTTTCGAACGCTGACATATTTTTTAAGAAAGCTGACTTTATTCTTTTTTTGCCCTTGAAATTTGACATCATAGACAATGTTATCTTGTGCTATTCCTTGCAAAGAAATAAAAAGCAACAAGCTAAAAAGTAGAAATATTTTCATTATCAATCGGCGAGAAAGTTATGGAAAACTACTCTATTTAACCAATTATCAGCATTAACATCTAACAAATACACAAAATAAGGCACTCCACTTGTCAGAGCTTCCGGTGCTTGTTGAGTGAAATCTTGTAATACATTAGAAGTGTCGAAATACTGAAAACGGTTATCTTCTGTAACCACATTTGCTAATACATTTCCTGAAGACGTTATTATACAAAAGGAGAAAGATGTTTCACCTTCAGTATTATTTTCCCAACTTATTTTTGGATACCCTACATTTGATTGGTTTATATATAATACTCCAATATTAGAAGTCCAAGTATTTGGTTGTGATATAGGTGTCACTTTTATTGGGTTCGACAATCGTACCTCATTATTAACCATATATTTTACAATGGCATAATATTCCTCATCTCTTGTGTCTTCTCTTCCCTGTTCAAAATTTCCAAAAACTGAGTTAGTTTCCATGGTAAACTCTCGATAATTACTGTAATTAGTTCGATCGACTTCGGTGTTTTCCGTTTTGAAAAATTCAATGTTTGTAGCCCCATCGGCAACGTGATAGAATAAAAAAGTATTACTTGTGCTAAAGTTTGAAAACCCAATAGCAGTAATTTTTTCGTTAGATATTTGCTGATTTGTTAGTCTTACCTCTAAGGAAAAAGGATCTACGGACTGTGGACTATCGTCATCATTACTACAAGAAAATAAACTTACAAGAAATAAACTTGCGATAAAAAAGTTTCTGAAAGTGTGTGTATATTTCATAATTCGTAGCTATTGTGCTATAAATATACTTTGAATTGCTGTATTTACCCAATTATCTTCGCTTACATCCATCATGGTGAATTTATACGAGTTTCCAATGGTCAATTCTACGGGATTTTCTTCAGAAATATTCAATACTACATTCGACGTATTGTAGTATTGAAATTGATTTTCAAGCGTGTAGGTTCCTGAAAGCAATCCATTATCAACTGTTGAAACGATTTGAAAATAAATTGCAGTATCGCCCGTTGCATCAGCTTCCCAGCTAAATTTTGGCATTTTTGATACTTCTTGATTTACCAAAACTTGGTCTGTCCACAAAGTAGGTTTGCTCGTGTTTTTTGTGCGAATCGGGTTCGAAAGCTTGAGTTCACCATCCAATTCATAAGACACAATAATCCATTGTTCATGCGCAAAAGGACGTGTAAATTGATAGATAAAACCGTTGAAAAGCGGTGTGGAATGTAAGTCTAATTTTCGATACTTGCTATAATCGTTTGAATCAACTTCGGTAGTATTAGTTTCAAAAAATTGCACATTGGTAGCACCTTCTTCCAAATAGTAAAACACATGTACTACCTCAGCACCATTGGCGTCGCTGGCAGCACAAGCAATAACAGCTCCAGTTTCAATCGACTGATTGCCGATAATAGTGGAAAGTCTGGCGGTGTTTTCTAAATTGATAGCTGTTTCTACATCGTCGGACTGACATGAAAAGAGTGTAATAAAGAAGGTAAGTACAATGACTTTTGTTAGTTTTTCCATTCGTATTTTTTATAAGTTTCGCGGACAATTGCTTCCGCAGGTTTGTTTTGAGGTGTAAATTGATCATCGGTTTCGCCGCCGACTTTTTCATCGTGAATGAACCATTTCCAGATAAATCCGCCCGCAAACCAATCTTCTTTCCAAAATTCGTTATACAAAGCTTGCAAAGCGACTTTCTGCGCTTCCAAGTTGAGCGTTTTTCCTTTATGGTTGGAATCCCAAGGTTCTTTTCCAGTGTAATCCATGCTGCGATATCCGTATTCAGTAAAGAGTATTTTTCGTGCTATTTTTTCAGACAAGGCTTTGATTTTCGTCTTGTGCTGTTGCCAACCTTTTTGCAAACTTTCTACCGAAGGCATTTTTTCGTCACTCAACGGAAAATACGCGTCAATTCCTATAAAATCGAGCTGTTCCCAAAAAGGCACTTTGTCAAACGAATCCCAGTTTTCGGCGTAGGTTAATTTTCCTTTGTATATTTTTTTCACTTTCGTGATGAGTTCTTTCCAAAACGCTGGTCGCGCCGCTACAAATTTGTGTAATTCCGTACCAATGCAATACATTTCCGCGTTGATTTCTGCAGCCAAACTTGCATATTCAAGAATAAAACTTTCATAAGACGCTTCAAACGCTTTCCAATCGGCTTCTGAAGTCATTTCAATCAAGCCTGTAAATTCGCCTTTCCATATCCAAATTTGCGGTTTTATCATGACTTTAATACCGTTTTTTTGTAACAATTCAGCATATTGTTTTGCTCCTTTTCGGGTTTCACCAAACCATTGTCTATCGGTATTGTGTACTACTTCTGTCGTTGTTAATTGTCGCATAAAACCAAAAGGCATAATGGCAGCATAATTTGCGTTGACTTCGATAACAGGATTCACGTGCGATTGGTCAGCCGCTTGTCGCGAAGCCACAAAACTTACACCATTTATTTTTTTAGATTGACTGGTGCATGAAAATTGCAACAGGCAAAAAAAGGCACAAAGGAGTCTAAATTTCATAGAGAATTTGTTTAAACTCCTAAAGTACTATATTTCTTAAAATAGCGCTCTTAAACCTATGCTAAAAGTTTGTCCCAATCCTTGAAAGTTGCTTCCGCGCACAAATTTATCAAAAGACGCTTCTAGGTTCAACACGTTCGTTAATTGGTATTTGGTTCCGATGCCGAATGAGGTTGAATTTTGTGCAAAATCATTTCCTAAATCGATTAAAAACGCTTGTTTTGTATTGACGTAAATCGTCGATTCTGCGGATGGAAAATAGCTTAAAAATACCGCAAATGGCATGAATAAACTGTTGTTCGCAAATCGTTCTCCTATGTTTGAATCATTCGGATTTGCATCTGACGCTTTTTCTCCAAAATTGAATCCGAAATCGGCTTGTGTAAACAACTGCCATTTGTCTTGTCCGAAGGTTTTGTCGTAGAAAAATTTCGTTTCCCAAAAAACACTTCGTTTGTCCAAATACGGCGCATTGGCTTTGTCTGCAAAAATTGGCAAATACACTGAACTCGTAAACGAAAACGTCGCTACATTTTTAAACGGTTGCACACGAATAGAAGGTGCAATGGTTGTAAAACCGCTTCTAGATGTTGCGTTATCTCTAAATTTCAACACATCTAACGCGCCCGCGCCACCAAAGGTATTGGAACGCACTTGAAAGATGAATCCGATGTTGACACGACGGTTTTCGCTGATTCCTGTATAAATCTCAGTCGTATTCGTAAAAAACGTTTCTCTCGGAATCGTCACCGAAGTGCTTCCTGCGTCGGTTCGTTCGGTTTGTGTATAAATACTATTGAAGAATTTAATGTCCCATTGTCCTTTTTTTAACAATTTAGAAGGCGTAAATTCTTGAATATTCGTTAAATCAGTTGTCGTATCATCGTCATCATTTTGCGCGAAAGTTAGGTTTGCATATAATATGCAAATGGCGATTAGAAGTAGATTTTTGGTATTCATTTTTTTTAGTTTAGTTTTTTATGGATTGTTTCTTTTGTCATTCCTGCGAAGGCAGGAATCTATTTTTTTTGTCTTTACACTGAGCTTGTCGAAGTGTTGTTTTTGGTTTATGAGTTTAAAAAGTTTAATAGTTTATGCTTTAATAACTATCATTTTTTTATTTAAAATTTATCTTTTTACATTTAGTATTTCTAGGTACTTCTCGATGTGAATTCACTCGAAGTGACGTTATTGTTTCCAACAACTAGCAACTAACAACCAGCAACTACTTCGTTGAATTCAAATTCCAGTTGTACGGATAGTAACTAATCTTTGATGTTGTTGGAATTTTCTCTTTTCGATATTGATTGATAAAATCGATTTCATTGCCGTTTTGTGTGAAATCTTCTTTGTACCATTTCATGATTTCAGAAAGTTGCACACGCTTTTTTCTAGCATTTACTTTGATAAAATCGTCACTGTTTAAAGCGATTTTGGTTTGTGTTTCTAGTTGCGCATCCAAAGTGCTAGGCAAATACGCTTTTGCGATGATTGGCGGACAACCCAAGCCTGCACAAACCAACACAAAGTGAAAACGCGCATCGTTAAATTGTCCACGCAACAGTTTGTGTTCTATATCATTGAGCGTAATTTTTTTTCCGCCGACGGAATGTTTTGTTTTGTCAAAAAAGCCTTTAATATCAAGCGGAGATTTTACAGGATAATTCTCCACAATTCCTTTGATTACGGATAAATTGTAAATATTAATCCAAAATGCTTGATACGTCGCTGCGTCACTTTTGTCAACTGTAATGTTGTTGGTGCTTGTTAAAATAGTCTCTAATTCGGCAGAGTTTTCTTTAATTGCCTCGTAATTCACGCGTCCGTCTTTTACATATTTTTGTAAAAAAGCGTCCGTTTTTTTGAAAAATTCGTCTGTGTTTTGCGCAACACTAAACGCTGTAATAAAAGCTGTTACAAAGAGTAACATTTTAGATTTCATAGCAATTTCTCCCATAATTATTTCAATTTGTAATGCTGTCTAAGTCCTAAAAACAATTTAGAACTTACAAACTTTCTCAAAAAAAGTTTTTTTCGCATCAAATTGATTTTCAAGCAAGTCGCGCGTAGTTATTTTTTAAAAATCCTTACAACATCTGTTTAATTTATAATTGTTCTAAATTCTTGCTCTCGTTTAAGTTCTTAACTTTAGCTTCGACAGAATTCCCGACGTGAGTTCATTCATACACAATCAACTTTGTCAATTGCCTAGGGACAAGCCCGTGAAGCATTCAGAGAAAACAATTAAAAATTTCGACTTAAGCATCGAAGCAATTAAATCTCGATTATCGAGTCAAAAATTAACTAACCATTACACCTATGGAACATATTGTAATTATCGGTAACGGAATTTCAGGAGTCACGGCTGCCAGACATATTCGGAAGCTTTCTGACAAACGCATTACCATCATTTCGGCAGAAACCGAATACTTCTTCTCGCGTACAGCATTGATGTACATTTACATGGGACACATGAAGTTTGAACACACACAACCGTACGAAAATTGGTTTTGGGAAAAGAATCGCATCGAACTCAAAAAAGGATTCGTCACACACATCAACGACGCTTCTAAAGAATTGGTATTTGCCAACGGAGAAACCATGCAATATGACAAACTCATCATCGCCACAGGTTCCAAACCCAACAAATTTGGTTGGCCAGGACAGGATTTGGAAGGCGTGATGGGCATGTATCACAAACAAGATTTGGAAACTTTGGAAAAGTTCGCACCAAATAACAAAGTCTGCAAACGCGCTGTGATTGTCGGTGGCGGATTGATTGGAATTGAACTTGCCGAAATGTTGCAAAGTCGTGATATTCCTGTGACATTTTTAGTGCGTGAAAGTAGTTTTTGGAATGGCGTGTTGCCTGCGGGCGAATCTGCAATGATTAACGAACATATTAGAGAACACCATATTGATTTGCGCTTAGGTGTGAATTTACAAGAAATCAAAGCAGACGAACACGGAAAAGTGAAATCCATCATCATCAAAGAAACGGGCGAAGAAATTGCTTGTGATGTGGTTGGATTGACCGCAGGAGTTTCACCGAATGTAGATTTCTTAAAAGAATCAAACATCGAATTGGGACGCGGCGTGAAGGTGAATCGGAAGCTAGAAACGAATGTAAAAGATATTTACGCCATTGGCGATTGTGCCGAACAACAGGAAGCTATTGGAAACCGCAGACCGATTGAAGCCGTTTGGTACACAGGACGCATGATGGGCGAAACGGTAGCACAAACCATTTGTGGCAATCCGAAAGAATACAATCCGGGACATTGGTTCAATTCTGCTAAGTTTTTAGACATTGAATACCAAACCTACGGCTGGGTTTTTGGCGAACGCGGACGACCAGAGTATGAACAACATTTTCACTGGAAACATCCAAAAGAGCATTTGTGTATTACGATAGCTTTTCACAAGGAAACACATGAGTTTTTGGGCATCAACACCTTCGGAATTCGCATGCGACATCATGCTTTTGACAAATGGTTGACAGAAAAACGCTCAGTAGAATACGTGTTGGAACATTTAGCCGACGCCAATTTCGATCCTGAATTTTACAAATTACACGAAAAAGATATCGTAGCGCAATTCAACCAAGAACACCACACCAACATTCAACTGAAAAAGAGAAGCTGGAAACGTATTTTTCAATTTTCTTAATCGCATCAAAACGTTACAACATGAAAGCAATACAACATATAGGATTGAGTCTTTTTTTAGCGGGACTTGCTATTTTCACCATACTTCCGTTCATCGGCTCGTATGAATTGAGCACTGAAAAACTAGATGAAGTTGTTCAAAATAAAGGTATTAAAAGTGAACTTTTTGTCAAAAATTTACAAGAATCAACCGTTGGAAAAGAATTTTCAACACCGTTTACATTTTCATCAAATATCGTTTCGGCTATTGAAGATGCGAATGAAACACACAAAGCAAATCAAGAGTGGGATAAGGTTATTTGGGATAAAAAGCACAGCTTTTCGTACGAGATTGCCAAAGATATCGGTGCTGGACCTGTCCGCGAACACAAAGGGTTGTTTTGGTTTTTGACATTTGGATTGGGAATTATTGGCGCGTTGCTATTTATCATTCCGCAACTCTATCTCAAACCAATTCCAGGCATTAAAAACAATGGCATTTGGCATAGCGCTGCCACCAACAGAGGCTGGATTGGTTGGTTTGTCTTTTTGTTCCTTGTCGGATTTTATATACTACTCTACTTCTATCCAGATTATATTGTGAATTGGACGTATATCGTTGACCCGATTAGCCAAAGTATTAGTGGCAACATGGCGAGTCAGTGGTTTTTATATGGTTTCTTGTATTGTATCGTGACGGTTGTCATGGGAATTCGCATGTATATCAAATACCGTCATAACAAATATCAAATATTGCGTACGACTTCTGTATTGTTCTTTCAGATTGCATTTGCCTTTCTAATTCCAGAAATCATGGTGAGTTTGGAAATGCCGTGGTACGATTTTAAAAATGCGTTTCCGTTAGATTATGATTTTTTCTTTGAATGGAATTTGAAAACACTTGCCAATAGTGGCTTTATCGGAATTTTTATTCTCGTTTGGGGAACGGTTTTAACGATTGTCGTTGTTCCTGTGATGGTCTACTTTTTCGGAAAACGTTGGTATTGCTCGTGGGTTTGCGGCTGCGGCGGATTGGCAGAAACCTTGGGCGATCCGTACAGACATTTATCCGACAAATCGCTTCGTGCATGGCAAATAGAACGCTGGTTGATTCACGGTGTGTTGGTTTTTGCCATTTTGATGACAGGAATGACGTTGTACGCCTATTTTACAGGAGCGGATGTTGTATTGGGAATTAAAACCCAATTGGTAAAAGACACCTATGGATTTTTGATTGGTTCTATCTTTGCAGGCGTGATTGGAACAGGATTCTACCCAATTTTCGGAAACAGAGTTTGGTGTCGTTTTGGTTGTCCATTAGCCGCGTATTTGGGATTGGTACAACGTTTCAAATCAAAATTTAGAATTACGACTAACGGCGGACAATGTATTTCCTGCGGAAACTGTTCTACGTATTGTGAACAAGGAATTGACGTGAGAGCATACGCTCAAAAAGGACAAAACATTGTGCGTTCTTCGTGTGTCGGTTGTGGAATTTGCAGCGCGGTATGTCCACGAGGTGTGTTAAAACTAGAAAACGGCCCAGACGATGGTGCCACGCGTCACGAAATTCCAGAAGTTATGTTAGGGAATGATGTGAATTTGTTTGAGATGTTGGAGGAGAATCGTTAGCTGTTAGCTGTTAGCTGTTAGCTGTTAGCTGTTAGCTGTTAGCTGTTAGCTGTTAGCTGTTAGCTGTTAGCTGTTAGCAAAATTAATTTTAATTTTATATGTTGAGTTTTTCATTTTATAATTTATTTCAATTTTATGTTGAATGTTGAATTATTCTTTGATAAAATAGAAACGACTAAGATTTGACTAGTTTAAAAGAGATGAGTTAAGTTTACTAGCGAGTCTTAGTCGTTATCTTGGAAAAAATACTGAAATTACATTTTGTATTATCACTGATTAAGTAATAATTACAATTAAAATGCTATACAAAGTTATTAGGGAAATTTATTTATTCTCAGTTGTTTAATACAATTCCTCTATTTTGTTTCTACAGTTGTAGTTTCGCATGGAGCACAAATATATATCCAACTTGAAGGACAAGGGTCACGATAGGAGCATTGTTCCGAAATACAATCTATAGTGCAATCCCAAGTACAAAAGTAGGTGTAACAAAATGCAGAATCTCCTCCTTTAATTGCATTCCCATGTAATTGCGAAATTGACTTTTTGTTCAGCTTTAGTGCTTTTAAATTCTTTTTTTCATGATATAAAATTTAGGAATTAATAACAACATAAAGAAAGAAAATATTTACAATAAATCCTAAGGGGAAAATTCCCCTTTAACATTTTTAGATAGTAGATTGTAGAAATAAAAAAATCCCAACAGTGATGTTGGGATTTTACTTTATAGAAGAAGTTTCTAGTACTCGAGGTGGGAATCGAACCCACACTCCCGAAAGAACTGGATTTTGAATCCAGCGCGTCTACCAATTCCGCCACTCGAGCATTTTTTTCTTGGTAATTGTTTCAAAAGGAGTGCAAATTTAGAAAATATTTTTAATTCTCCACTAAAAAAAGAAATAAAAGCTTTTAGAGTTGTATAAAATTTCTAAATTTGCACCTCATTTAACACAACACAACGATTAACTAACTACTAAACAGATTTTTAAATGGCCTATACTGTCCCAGAACCAAAGATTTTCGCCTGTACACAGAGTGAAGAGCTCGCAAGAAAAATTGCAAAAGAATATGGTACAGAGTTAGGTAAAGTTACGTTCTCAACCTACAGTGATGGTGAATTTCAACCTTCGTTTGAAGAATCGGTTCGCGGTGCTAGAGTGTTTATCATAGGATCTACGTTTCCAAACTCAGATCATTTGATGCAAATGTTGTTAATGTTAGATGCCGCTAAAAGAGCTTCTGCACGTCATATTACGGCGGTGCTTCCATATTTCGGTTGGGCGCGACAAGATCGTAAAGACAAGCCAAGAGTTCCGATTGGCGCAAAGTTGATAGCGAAAATGCTAGAAGTCGCAGGTGCAACGCGAATTATTACGATGGACTTGCACGCAGACCAGATTCAAGGGTTCTTTGAAAAGCCTGTAGATCATTTGTTTGCTTCTACCGTGTTTTTGCCATACTTGCGAAAGTTAAACTTAGACAAGCTTACCGTTGCTTCTCCAGATATGGGAGGTTCAAAAAGAGCGTATGCCTATTCTAAGTTTTTGGAAAGCGACGTTGTTATCTGTTACAAACAACGCAAAAAAGCCAACGTCATTTCACACATGGAATTGATTGGTGATGTAACAGGAAAAAATGTGGTTTTAGTAGATGATATGGTAGATACTGCCGGAACATTAACCAAAGCCGCAGAAGTTATGATGGAAAAAGGAGCATTATCTGTACGTGCAATATGTACACATCCTATTTTATCAGGACAAGCGTATGAGCGAATAGAAAATTCAAAATTGGAAGAATTAATCGTAACTGATTCTATTCCTTTACGCCAAGAATCGAAAAAGATTAAAGTGGTAAGTTGTGCCAATTTATTTGCAGATGTAATGCAACGTGTACAAACCAACACTTCTATCAGTTCAAAATTTTTAATGTAATTAAAATTAAATATAAACATTCAAGATGAAATCAATTACAATTAACGGATCTCAAAGAGAAAGCGTGGGCAAAGTAGCAACAAAAGCCTTACGTAATGCTGGAAAGGTTCCTTGCGTATTATACGGAGGAGATAACCCATTACACTTTTCAGCAGAAGAATTATCATTTTCTAAATTAGTGTATACTCCAAATGCGCACACTGTTGTGATTGCATTAGAAGACGGTTCTACACACAATGCTATTTTACAGGATATTCAATTTCACCCTGTATCTGACAAAATTTTACACATTGACTTCTACCGTTTATTCGAGGATAAAGAAATTACTATGGACATTCCTGTTTCTATCACAGGAAAAGCTCCTGGAGTAATGGCTGGTGGAGTTTTACGTTTAAACAAGCGTAAATTAAAAGTAAAAGCATTGCCAAAGAACTTACCAGATTATATCAAAGCAGATATTTCTGGATTGGAAATTGGAAACAAATTATACGTTACAGCATTACAAAACGATAACTACAAATTGTTACATCCAGATAACACGGTAGTTTGTCAAGTAAGAATTTCACGTGCTGCAATGAAAGCTGCTCAAGAAGCTGCAAAAGCAGAAAAAGAAGCTGGAAAAAAGAAGTAATTCTATTACTTAGCAATAGTAAAAGCATTCCGATATGGAATGCTTTTTTATTTTTGTAGAAATTTTATACTATGCTTCACTTTTTTAAAGAGATATTAGGTTTATCTCCATCAAAAACAGCATTGACTATTGAAGAAACGAATCCTATGAAAAAATTTCTTATTGTTGGTTTAGGGAATATTGGTAGCGAATATGAAAATACACGACATAATATTGGATTCAAAATATTAGATCATTTCGCAAAGAACGAAGAATTAACGTTTACTACAGATAAATTGGGCGATGTGGCTACGTATCGTTTCAAAGGACGTACGTTTATACTTTTAAAACCAAACACATACATGAACCTCAGCGGAAAAGCGGTTCGCTATTGGATGACGAAAGAGAAAATTCCTGTCGAAAATATTTTAATTATTACCGATGATTTGAATTTAGAGTTCGGAACAATTCGCGTAAAAACAAAAGGAAGTGATGGCGGACACAACGGACTTAAAAGTGTACAAGCCTTACTAAACACGACAAAATATCCGCGTTTTCGCTTCGGAATTAGTGCTGATTTTGGAAAAGGCAGACAAGTAAATTATGTCTTAGGCGAATGGACTTCAGAAGAAAACGAAAAACTCCCAGAACGCTTAGAAAAAAGTGCAGAAGTCATCAAATCCTTTGGAACTGCTGGTATTTCCAACACCATGAATGCCTTTAATGGAAAATAGAAAGTTAGATAGAAAAGTTGGAAAAAAGTCCTTGAAAACTGGCTTAACACCTTCCCACACATCATAAAAATAAAAAGAGAGACGTTACCGCCTCTCTTTTTGTATTTAGTTTAGTTAGGTTATGTTTATTATTTTACAATCAATTTCTTTACAGTAACACGCTCTCCATCATTCACACGAACCATATACATGCCTGCTTGTACAGCACCGATATTTACTTCCTCTGTAAAGTTTGTTGTATTGTTGTATTTGTTAGAGAAAATTGCGCGTCCGCGAATATCAAAAACATCGATTGTAATATCATCTGAAGAAGCCGACGTAAATTTCACGATAAACTTCCCGCGTGTCGGATTTGGCCAAATAGCGAAATCTTCCAATTCATTTTCAACCGTTGATAAGGTATTTTCCACATTAATTCTATAATCTTCTACTTCCGCATCTGCTCCATTTTCACAAGAAGTTGGCAATACATTATATTTTGTAGATACACGCATAGTTGTTGCGCCAGTGGCAGCTGTACTTGGTACAAGAATCATCATACCAGAATTTGAAGTTGGTCCGTCACCAACATTGTTTGCCGAACCTAAATCATACTCCTCTCCTGGGTCATCAAAACTACAGTTTTGATTCCAATCAATCCAAACAAGTGTACGAGTAGTGTAATTTCCGTCTGTATTAACGTTTATCGTAATTGGATACGACGATTCTTTTGTTACAGTAGCAATATCAGTAGCGGTGTAATCACTATATCCACTAGGTTTTGCGGAAACTCGGTTAATGCTCTCGAAGTTTACCAAAGTAGTACTCGTTTCAAAACTTGTATTGGCTACCGAAGCACAAACCGCACACGATTGTGTAGTGAACGAATACGTGCTCGAATATGCCATAGAAGCACATTCGTTAGAAACACCAACTCTCCAATAATACGTTGTAGATTGTGCCAATGAAGATGGTGTGTAATTGGCGTTTGCTACAGTTGCTGACTCTACAATACTTGTAAATCCAGGATCGGTAGCTATTTCTATAAGATATCCGTCTGTTAAACTATTTGTCGACCAATCAAACATTGAATTGACAGGAAGATTTGTAGCACTATTAGACGGAGTAACTAAGGTTACTGGCGTTAAACTACTTGGGAATACACTCAAAAATAAATCTGCAGAACGTGTTGTTCCTCCAGAAGTTCCATCTGCTGAGAACAAATACGTATTTGGCGTTACTCCTGCCGTTCCTGAAATTGTCAATGTTACTGGCGTTCCATCTACAGAAGCGCTTGTTGGGTTAAATGTAGCCGTTGCGCCAGAAGGCAATCCAGATGTTGAGAATGTAGTTGTTCCACTAAATCCGTTAAAAGCGTTGTATGTAAAGTTGTATACCGCGTTTGCTGGCTGACAAGCTGTTTCATCATTATCTGCAAAAACTAAGGCAAAATCTGGTTCAACTAAGGTAAAATTACTAGAATTCATCGCAAAGAAAATATTTCCTGCTCCTTCTACAATGATTCTTGCTTGCGATGTTGCTGGAGTAATTGGAACTGTTACTTGTTGCGAACCATCGTTAGGAACGTTAGTCGCTAATGTGTAAGGAAATGTTGCGCCACCGTCCACAGACATTAAAATATTTACGTTAGCAGTATTTACAGGTGCAATATTGGTATTTGCTACGTTCCAAGTTACGGTTTGCGACGTTCCCATTTCCCAACTTACATTAGATGTTTGCGACGTTACCGTAAAAGGTCCTGCCGTCGTTGTTACTTGAATCGACATCGTATCATAGCTTGTTTGTCCACCAAGTCCTGTCGCTGTTGGTTCTCTATCTCTAACTGTCAATGCCCAATTCATCGTTCTGTTGACAGTAGCTACGGTTTCCCAGGCACTATTAATCGTTGGATTCGTTTGTGTTAAATTTCCAGAAGCAACTCTGCTCAATTTTGGAATATATCTATTTGGAGAAGTTGTTGGTGATAACGAACGGTTCATAGAACCGTTGGTAACTGTTGGTCCAAAAGACGTATTTGTTACTTGTCCGCTATCCGTTTGTTCCCAGCAATACGTCAATGTATCGCCACTATCAGGATCGGTTGCACTTCCACGTAATACATACGCAGTTCCTTGCGGAATTACATGATTGCTCCCAGCATCAGCACTCGGAGGATTGTTTGCGATAGCTGGCGAACTATTCGCTTGCCAACACGTACGCGTTACTAGGTTATCCAATACTTGTCGGATACTGTGATAGTGAAAATACGGATCACTATTTTGCTGTACGTTGTTTGCTCCTGTAATTCCTGCATACGCCATTACTGTTGATCCACTTCCTGGCTCGGAGTTTACACCTGTTCCTTCTGTATTAAATGCCCATGTGTGGTTGGCTCCCATTTGGTGACCAATTTCGTGCGCCACATAATCTACATCAAACGTATCGCCTTCTGGAATTGCATCTGCTGGAGATGTATAAGCACTTCCTTTATTTCGGTCGTTAGTTGAAGCTGTATCATCTACACAAACACAACCAATACAACCCGCATTTCCACCACCACCAGAAGCACCAAATAAATGTCCAATGTCGTATGCTGCATTTCCAATAGAGCCCGTTAAGTAGTTTTGAAGTTCCAAATTCCAAGCACCACCTGCTCCTGAACTTGCAGGAGAATACGGATCGGAATTTGCGTTGGTAAATACAATGGTATCATTATTAGCAATCACTTCAAAAGTAACCGCCATATCAACTTCAAAAATAGCATTTACTCTAGTCATTGTTGCGTTGATGGCTGCCATAGCATCTGCTACAGTACCTCCGTGATATTGTGTATACTCTCCTGTTACAGAAATCGCAATTCGGAACGTACGTAGTATTTGATCGTTTGCATCCTCTAACTGAACGTTTGAATCATCCGTCAATCTTGACTGTACTTCATCAATAGTAGTACAATTAAATTCACTTACAGTACGCGTGCGCGCATCTCTTGTATACACAACATAAGTTGAACTATCGTTTCCAGCAGGCTGCATAAACACTGTTGGTCTGTTAGGATACGAAATCATTGTTTGTACACCTTTGTGTGAAATACTCAAACGAACTTCTGCACCGTAATTCTCCTGACTAAATCCTACATACGATTTAATGTCTGGAAACTTTGCTGCCAATTCTGGAGCGAATACAGAAGCTTCATACATTTTAAACGTTTCCAACTTTCCATCAATACCTGGAATTTGCAATACAGTATTTGAATTGAAAGTAGTTCCACGGAAAGGAGCACTATTCAGTTGTTGTTTGAAGCTTTCAAGATTCAACTCAAAAAAGTCAACCTTTTGTTCTGATAAGTTTAATTTTGATACAGATTCCGTATCGGTAACGGTTTGTAGCTTTTTCCAATCGTTGTTTTGTGCCAACCCAACGGAGGAAATCAAAAAGAAAAATGCTAGCAAACCGAAGCGTAATTGTTGCTTCATAGCTATTTATTTAAGATTAGGGGTTTTGTTAGAATTGCCCAAAAATCATTATTTTTCAAATAGCAACATAAATTTACCGCTATTTTTCGACGAATTAACCAAAAATAAGCGACGAAGGAATTATTTTTGTCTGTGAATGCACATTTATCCAAAAAAAAAGATTACAACCAGATTATTTATTTTTTGCAAAAGAATTAAATAGTTTTGTAAAAAAGACCGCCTAGTGAATACCATAGATTTTTTTGAGGCATACAAAGCTGAAAGTCCATCCGCAATTACCATTGGTACTTTTGATGGCGTGCATGTAGGACATAAAAAGATTATCGAAAATCTTATTGAAAAATCAGAAGGCTTAAATACGATGCTGCTCACTTTTTTTCCGCATCCGCGAATGGTATTACAGCAAGATAGCAATATCAAACTCATCAATACGATTGACGAACGCGTAGAACTCTTAGAAGCTACAGGACTCGACACGCTGATTATTTATCCGTTTAATAAAGAATTTTCGCGACTCAAAGCACGCGATTTTGTTCGCAATTTCCTCATTGACCATTTAAACTTGAAAAAAATCATCATCGGATACGATCATCGTTTTGGCAGAAACCGAACGGCAAACATTGACGATTTGCGCGAATTCGGACAAGCATTTGACTTTAAAGTAGAAGAAATCAAAGCCAAAGAAATTGACGATATCACTATCAGCTCTACCAAAATTAGAAAAGCACTCAACGAAGGCGATATTACGACGGCAAATACCTATCTCGGGTATGAATTTATGCTGACAGGAACGGTCATTGCAGGGAAAGGACTGGGAAATACAATTGATTTTCCAACGGCAAACATTCACATCAAAGAAACCTATAAACTCATTCCGAAACAAGGTGTGTATTTTGTAAAAAGTGCATTGGATGGAGAAACTGTCTTTGGCATGATGAATATTGGCACAAACCCAACCGTAAAAGGCACCAACCAAACGATTGAAGTACATTTTTTTAATTTTAATCGTGATATTTATGGCAAAAAAGTTCAAATTCGATTGATAAAACGCTTGCGTGACGAACGAAAATTTGGTTCTGTAACAGCGTTACAAGCGCAATTAGAAAAAGACAAACAAACTTGCGAAACGCTAATTCAAAACTACCATGCTCACTAAATTTCTGTACAAACAAGTAGACAACACATCGCTCATTGTATTTCGAGTGTTTTTTGGGTTGTTAATAGGTTTGGAAGGATTTGGTGCAATATTCACAGGTTGGGTAAAACGGACGTTTATTGAACCAGAATTCACATTTCCGTTTATTGGTTTTGAAGGCATCTTAACACCAATGCAGCAAACGTTGCGAAAACCACTTCTCGACTTCAATCTGTTTGGTATTGAATGGCTCAATATGGCAGACTATACCTACGGTTTCTACTTTTACTTTGCCATCATGGGAATCTGTGGTTTTATGGTGATGATTGGCTACAAATATCGCTGGAGCATTGGTTTGTTTACCATTATGTGGACAAGTGTGTATTTGATGCAAAAAACCTCATACAACAATCACTACTATTTGTTGGTATTATTGTGTGTATTTATGTGGATAGTGCCTGCGCATCATTACCTTTCGGTAGATGCGAAAAAAAATCCAGCTCTCAAAAAAATTCACATGCCCAATTGGGTGTTGGTCATTTTTATACTGCAATTATTCATTGTATATACGTATGCTTCCGTTGCCAAAATGTATCCAGATTGGTGGACAGGTGAAGTCACCACGAATCTAATGGCAGGACGAAGAGATTTACCAATTATTGGCGAATTTCTGCAGCAAAAGTGGATTCACGTAATGCTAACTTATGTTGGCATCGGATTTGATTTGCTGGTCGTTCCTGGATTGTTATGGAAACGCACGCGTGTCTTTTTCTTTATCTGTTCTATCATTTTCCACTTATTCAATTCGTTTGTATTGCACATCGGAATTTTCCCGTATATGTCACTGGCATTATGTCTGTTCTTTTTTGAGCCAGAAACCATTCGCAATATTTTTATGAGGGAAAAAAAGTTCTTTAAAAAGTGTGCATATTTTATAAAAAACGGACGCGCTTATAAAAATAACAATATCGTCTTAAAGCAAAAAGAAATCTATAAAGGTGATGAAGTAATTGTATCTCCGCATAAAAACTGGGCAGTTCCTATTTTTGTTATCTACTTTATTTCTCAAATGCTGTTGCCATTGCGTCATTGGACATTTGAAGATGATGTATTGTGGACAGAAGAAGGACATCGTTTAAGCTGGCGTATGATGTTACGCTCCAAAAGTGGAAACATTTCTTTTAAAGTCGTCAACAAAGAAAACAACGATATTACGTATGTAAGTCCGTCAAAATATACCTCTGCAAAACAAGCGGCTCGCATCGCAGTAAAACCTGATATGATGTGGCAATTTGTACAATTCTTAAAAAAGGAATATGCCAAAAAAGGTGTTGATGTCGCCATTTATGCAAACGGAATGGTCAGAGTAAACAATCATCCGCGCCAACGCCTTTTCAATCCTGAAGTAGATATAGCTGCAGAAGAATGGTCACATTTTTCGCATCACGATTGGTTATTACCGTTTAAAAGTAAATACGATAACGAGTCCAAAAAATCATCAGAAAACTAATTTTCAAAATTCCACAATTCTAAGCCGAAAAATAATACGTCAATTCTCTTAATTTGATTATTTTTGTGGCTTCATAAATCCGTGCGTTAAGGATTGAAGCATTGTTGGAGCTCCTCATAGAGAGCGACTGCTGAAAGCCTGACCAAAAAGCATACTGAGGCACTCGAAGGAAGCTTTTGGAAACGCCAAAAACATCATAACAAAATGTTACAATTACAATTTATTAGAGAGAACAAAGCACAGATTATTGACGCTTTGAAGAAACGAAATTTTGATGCTACCGCAATTGTAAATGACGTAGTTTCGTTGGACGAAGCACGCCGAAGTTTGCAAGTAGAATTGGACAACACGTTGGCTTCTTCTAATAAATTATCCAAAGAAATTGGGCAACTATTTAAAAGTGGTGAGCGTCAAAAAGCAGAAATTTTACGCGAAAAAAGCGCACAGTTAAAAACAACTGCAGAAACGCTGAAAGCAGATTTAAAAGAAAAAGAAACTGCCGTTGCCGAGCTTTTATATACCATTCCAAATGTACCCAACGAATTGGTGCCTGCGGGAAATAGCGAAGATGATAACGAAGAAGTATTTCGTGCTGGCGATATTCCGGTTTTACATGAAAATGCACAACCACATTGGGAATTGGCTAAAAAATACGACATCATCGATTTTGAACTTGGAAACAAAATTACAGGTGCAGGATTTCCTGTGTACAAAGGAAAAGGAGCGCGTTTGCAACGTGCGTTAATTCAGTATTTTTTAGATAAAAATACCGAGGCTGGTTATACGGAATATCAAGTGCCGCATTTGGTGAATGAAGCTTCAGGCTACGGAACTGGGCAATTGCCAGATAAAGAAGGGCAAATGTATCATGTAACAGGCGACGATTTGTATTTGATTCCGACAGCGGAAGTTCCGGTAACGAATATGTTTCGTGACGATATGCTAAAAGCAGAAGATTTGCCAATTTGCTGTACAGGGTACACACCTTGTTTTCGCCGTGAAGCAGGAAGTTACGGAGCGCATGTACGCGGGTTGAATCGTTTGCATCAATTTGACAAAGTGGAAATTGTTCGTATAGAACGTCCTGAAGATTCGTATGCCGCTTTAGATAGCATGGTGGAGCATGTAAAAGAAATTTTAGAAGAATTGAAACTTCCGTATAGAATCTTGCGTTTGTGCGGTGGCGATTTAGGATTTACCTCAGCACTCACCTACGATTTTGAAGTATTTTCAACAGCGCAAGATCGTTGGTTGGAAATCAGTTCGGTATCGAATTTTGAAACCTTTCAAGCCAATCGTTTAAAACTTCGTATCAAAGATAAAGACGGCAATAAGCAATTGGCGCATACGCTTAACGGAAGTGCCTTAGCCTTGCCAAGAGTATTGGCTGGAATCTTAGAAAATTACCAAACGGAAGACGGCATCGAAATTCCAGAAGTTTTGCGTCGTTACACAGGTTTTGACAAGATTTCTTAACTAGAAAAACATACATTAAAAAAACATCGATAATGCATTTTGTCGATGTTTTTTGCTTTTTATCGATAATATAGCTAGATTTGCATACCCAAATTTTAAACGACTAATATGTTGCGTATCCATAGATTAATAGCTAGTACGTATCATATTCGAACTTAACAAAAAATGCTATATACCCAAACCTAGTTTTAAATAGTTTTAATCTATGGAATTATAGCTGATAGAAATGCGTTGTTGCGAGTTTTCACTTGTAATGGCGCATTTTGCTTTTCATGCCATCACGAATTGGAAACCCGCGATTGCTGTAAGTATTGAGAATTTTAGCAAAGCGAGTCAAGAATCTAGAATCTAGAATCTAAAAGTGCTGAAAGCACGGTCTAACATCTAACAGCGCGAAAGCGCGGTCTAAAAATCAAACATTACCATTTATTTAACATACTTTATGCTATCTTTGAACTAAAAGCTATTGTATGCGATTCCTCATAAGTTTCTTATTCTGTGCATGCTTGTGTTCACAAACGTGGGCGCAAAGTGAAGCCTTAGCACAACAGTATTACGAAAAAGGAGAATATAAAAAAGCGATGGTTGCCTATGAAAAGCTCTACAAACAATCGCCTCGTAAAATCAATTATTTTATTGGTTTGGTAAATAGTCATCAGCAATTGGAAGACTTTGACACGGCAGAAACCTTGTTACTAACAGCCATAGAACAGCCTAAATTTAATCCAATTTTGTTGGTGGAAACTGGCTTTAATTACGATTTAAA
Organism: Kordia periserrulae; assembly: GCF_003054265.1. Taxonomy (GTDB): domain Bacteria; phylum Bacteroidota; class Bacteroidia; order Flavobacteriales; family Flavobacteriaceae; genus Kordia; species Kordia periserrulae. The sequence continues at coordinate 78,522 of NZ_QBKT01000010.1, forward strand.
AAAAGATTCCATTACGGCAAATACATATTACGAAAAAGCAGTAACCTATTCTGAACAGAAAATCACAGCATCCTATAGTGTTGGGCGTGCTTTTGAGAAAAAATCGTTGTTAGATTATGCTTTGCGCGTGTACAAATCTGCCATGGAGCAAAATCCCAACTACAACTTTCTCAACAATATTGCGCGAATTTATGGCGAAAAAGGTGACATTGAAAAGATGTTTTCTAGCTATTTAGACCTCATCAGAGACCGCGTAGAACAAAAAGGCTATGCGCAACGCATCATCAGCCAGTTTTTACGAAACGATCCGAATGATGAAAACAATCGACTTTTTCGAAAATTACTGCTCAAACGCGAGCAAGAAGAGCCGAATTTGCTGTGGAACGAATTGCTAAGTTGGTTGTTTATCCAACAGAAACAATACAAAAGAGCGTTCATCCAAGAAAAAGCCATTTACATGAACGGCGACTATTCGTTGCAACGTATTTTTGAGTTGGCAAATTTAAGCATTGAAGATAATGACAAGGAAACTGCACGCGAGATTCTAAATTATATCATAGAAAACTCTACGCAGGATATGACCATTATCCGAGCGTCGCAAAACTTACTACAACTAGATATTGAAACGGTTACCGATGGCAATTTTGACGCTATTGAACAACGATTTAATGAATTACTCACCAAATACGGTCGCAACTTTAGAACCATTTTATTACAACGCGATTACGCCAACTTTTTAGCATTTCAAAAAAACGAATCCGAAGCTGCCATTGCCTATTTAAAAGAAGCTTCAGAATTGAAGTTAACTTCGCGACAAGAAGCTGTCGTAAAATTGGCGTTAGGTGATATTTTGGTGTATCAAGAGCAATTCAATCAGGCATTGATTTACTTTTCGCAAGTGCAAAAATCGTTGAAAAATGATATTGTGGGACAAGAAGCGCGATTTCGCGTAGCACGAACCAGCTATTACAAAGGCGATTTTGAATGGGCAGAAACGCAACTCAAAGTGTTGAAATCGTCCGTATCGCAATTAATTGCAAACGATGCATTGCAATTAAAATTGATTATTTCTGATAATTCTCTGGAAGATTCCACACAAACTGCCTTAAAAAAATATGCAAAAGCCGATTTGTTATCGTATCAAAAAAAAGAAACAGAAGCGATTGCGGTGTTGGAAGATATTTTACAAAATCACAAAGGTGAAAAAATTGAAGACGAAGCCTTGTTAATGCAAGCGCAACTCTACGAAAAACGCGGCGAATATGACAAAGCGCGACTCAATTACCAAAAAATCATCGAATTTTACAAAGACGATATTTTAGCAGACGACGCGTATTTTGCGATGGCGCAACTCTACCTCAACCATTTTGACGATGAAGAAAAAGCCAAGCAATTCTTTGAAGAAATCATTTTCAATCACCAAGACAGCATTCATTACGTAGAAGCGCAAAAATCGTATAGAAGATTGCGTGGTGATGCGGTGAATTAATTCGAAAGCTTTTAATGAAAAAATTAACTTTTATCATTTTAATTCTTAGTTGTTTCTACAATTGCAAGAAAGATGGAAAAACTATCGGAAAAGTACATGAAAAAGCTGTAGACTCTTCAAAAATAAACTATTATGATGCCGAAAAATCAAGTTTCACGTTGTATGAAAGCGATATTATAAATGGATTAAAATACAGTCCTAAATATGTTATTTCTGAAATCAATTATGAAGTTTTTAGAATACTAGATACTACATCAAAAAATTATAATATGACTTATCATATTGCGAAAATAAACAAGGTGTCAGAATTGGTAAATGGTGCAGAAGGTGGACTTGTAAAAATCAGTGCGGAAATACGGAATTTCAACAATCCAACAAATATCGAATTTACTATTAAAGAAACAGAAGGTAATGAAATTCAATTTGAACCAAATTTATATAGAATTGTACAATATGGTTGTTGCGATTCTAACGGTTGGATAAAATTATACAGCTACCAACAAAAACTTATCGCAGAAGGCAATCCTACTGTCATAAATAACAAATATCCTGTTTGGTAATTATCAAGCATTGTTTAACTTAACGTGAGTTCGATTTAAGAAATCACTATTCAATTCATAATTCACTGATAAATAACTAATTGTCAGTTTGACATTGAGTATAATCTATTAGTAATCAGCTACATAAAAAAATAGTTATATCGAACTCACGTTAACTTAAGACTACATAAATAATTCAGCTTAAAACCGTAATTTTGCAATTCATTACAAAACAGTCGTATGTACATTTACAACATAACAATCAACATTGCAGCACACGTTCAAGAAGAATTTTTAAGCTGGATAAAAACACACATTCCTGACGTACTTGCCACAGGAAAATTTACCGAAGCTCGATTTACAGAAGTATTGGTTGATGAAGAAACGGGCGGCATTACCTATTCTGTTCAGTACACAGCAAAATCGCGCGCACATTTGGATGCCTATTACGAAGAAGATGCACCGCGTTTGCGCGAAGAAGGCATGAAAAAATTTGCAGATACGATGGTTGGTTTCAGAACCGAATTGAAAATTATTGAAGATTTCAAAGCCTAAGAAACGATGGAAAAACGATACTATTCACAACTTTCTTACTTCATTAAAGCAATTTTAATCATTGTCGTCATTGGAACGTTTTTTTACATCATCACGCAACTTTCGGACAAGCTAGCAGAAACGCTCAGTATAAAGTTTCGAAAAAATTTAGTGTTTATCAAATATATTTTAGACGCTATTTTTGGCATTGTTGGTTTACTATTTATTCTACTGATTCTCTTGCGAGGAAAACCACAAATTACGATTAATGAGACTAGAATTAGAACCAATCGTTTTAGAAAGAATTTTGACGAATTGGCGTCGTACCATCCCAGTAGAGGCGGCAGCGAACCGTATGTAATTTCAAAAGATGGAAAACAATACGATATTGAACTTTCATGGTTTTCTAAAAAAGATAGGCAGGAAATAGAATCCTTGCTACAAGAACGCATTAAAACTGCCTAAAACACACAATTTAAAACGGTATGAGCGATAAAGTAAGAGCTAAAAAACACCTAGGACAACATTTCTTAAAAGACGAAAATGTGGCACAACGCATTGCAGATACGCTGACGCTGAATGGCTACAAAAACGTGCTTGAAATTGGTCCTGGAATGGGCGTTTTGACGAAATACTTGCTCAAAAAACCAATTGCAACGTATGTGTGTGAAATTGACACCGAATCGGTTGTGTACTTACAAGCACACTATTTGCAACTCTCAGAACGTATTTTGGAAGAAGATTTTTTAAAATATGATTTGAAGAAAACCTTCCACGACGAATCGTTTGCCATCATCGGAAACTTTCCGTACAACATTTCGACGCAAATCGTTTTCAAAACTTTGGAAATGCGTGACCAAATTCCTGAGTTTAGCGGTATGTTTCAAAAAGAAGTCGCACAACGAATTTGCGCGCCGCACGGCAACAAAACCTACGGAATTCTCTCGGTATTGACACAAGCATTTTACGATGCGGAATATCTCTTTACTGTTCCGCCAGATGTGTTCAATCCGCCACCAAAAGTAGATTCGGGCGTAATGCGATTGATTCGAAAAGAAAACTTTACACTTCCGTGCAATGAAAAACTCTTCTTTAGAGTGGTAAAAACAGCTTTTCAACAACGTAGAAAAACGCTTCGTAACAGTTTAAAAACATTCAATCTTTCAAATAATTTAAAAGAAGATGCTATCTTTGGGCTACGACCAGAACAAGTAAGTGTTCAAGGATTTGTAGATTTAACCATCAAGATAGCCAATGACGCCATTTAAACTCAGCGAAGAACTCATTGAGAATGTACAACTTCTCATTGAAGGAACTAAAGATTCAGAACTTCTAGAACTCTTAGAAGAAGTTCACTATGCTGATGTTGCAGAAATTATTGACGACTTAAATCTTGAAGAAGCAACGTATATCATCAAGCTGCTCGACAGTGAAAAGACATCAGACATCTTAACTGAGCTTAATGAAGATGTACGTGAAAAAATTCTTGAAAATCTTTCTGCCAAAGAAATCGCCGAAGAAATTGACGAACTCGATACCGATGACGCGGCAGATATCATTTCAGAACTTCCTGACGAACGAAGACAAGAAGTAATTTCCGAACTGGAAGATAGAGAACATGCCAAAGAAATTGTAGAACTTCTTCGCTATGATGAAAATTCTGCGGGTGGATTGATGGCAAAAGAATTGGTTTGGGTAAATGAAAACTGGAACGTGATGACGTGCGTTAGAGAAATGCGCAAACAAGCAGAAGAAGTAACGCGTGTGCATTCCATTTACGTAGTGGACGATGACGATATTTTAAAAGGACGACTTTCGTTAAAAGACTTACTCACTACTTCTACTCGAACACCTATCAAAGAGATATACATTCCAAAAGTAGATTATGTAAACGTACACGACAAAGCGGAAGATGTTGCCAAAGTGATGTCAAAATACGATTTGGAAGCCATTCCTGTGGTAGACGAAATGCAGCGCTTAGTTGGACGTATTACTATTGATGATATTGTAGATGTCATTCGTGAAGAAGCCGAAAAAGATTACCAATTGGCCGCTGGTATTACGAAAGACGTTGAAGCAGATGATAGCATTTGGCAATTGACGCGCGCACGCTTGCCTTGGTTATTTTTAGGATTGGTTGGTGGAATTGGCGCCGCAGCCATCATGGAAGGTTTTGAAGAAATGATTAGCAAATATGCCATTCTGTTCTTTTTTACGCCGCTCATCGCCGCTATGGCGGGAAATGTCGGTGTACAATCGAGCGCAATTATTGTGCAAGGTTTGGCGAATGACGATATTAGAGGAAGCATCAACAATCGTTTGTGGAAAGAAATGTTATTGGCATTTCTCAACGGACTTGTCTTAGCGATAATCCTTTTCTTTGTGGTTTGGATATGGAAAGAAAACCCTATAGAAGCGTTGGCAATTTCTGCATCACTCATTGTTGTCATTGTAGTTGCAGGCATCATTGGTACTTTTATTCCACTCTTCTTGAACAAGCGTGGAATTGATCCCGCAATTGCAACCGGACCTTTTATTACCACCAGCAATGATATTTTCGGAATTTTGATTTACTTTTTAATTGCGAAACTCATCATCGGTATTTAAAAAAAAGCGAACTCTTCTGAGTCCGCCTTCCATAAATTTCAGCATTGCCTGCTTTTTTATCCACAAGTATAATTCACTGTTGGCTGACAACCAATAGCATTAGATGTACACATAGTATCTTCCTGTGTTAATACACTTCTGGTTCCTCCTTTAATACCTTGCGCACTTTGAGAATTTAACTCAGAAATTACTGATTTTTTTAATGACAATGATTTAAGATTTTTTTTCATAGTATATAATTTAATCTCCTACTCTTTTTACTATTTGGCTTTTCGGAGTCCGCCATGACTAGTACGTATTAGTGATTCGAAAATAAGTAGGAATCTTAAATTTTGACTTGATTTTGAGGTCGGATAGGTGTGTTTGTAACCATTCGCACGCTATTTAACATTTATTAGGAAATAATTTGATGTTGAAACTTAAAAACTTTAGTCGCGCCACTATACTATTCTCCTTTTTACATCGTTTACTTACAAAAAGAAGCTCCATACAACACAACTACTGAAAAGGCAAAATACAGCATGGCACATCACACCATACGAAAAGCAACTCCTGAAGATGCTAAGTATATTTCACTATTGGCAAAAATCAATTTTTCGGAATCGTTTGGTAATTTATTTTCTTCCGAAGAAGAACTCCGACTGTATATTGACAAGAAATTTTCTGAAGAGAAAATGAAAGCTTCTATTGAAAATAGCGAAAATGTTTTTTGGATTGCCTATGTACAAACGCTTCCTGTAGGTTTTGCCAAACTCAAAAAAGACATGCCTGTGCCTGATACCAACTACAAAGAAGCAGCGGAACTGCAAAAATTGTACATCTTAAAAGAGTATCGCGCAGAAGGAAATGGCAATCAACTCAAAGTAGATTTCTTTGAAGAACTACAAAAACTAAACTTAAAACGTGTGTGGATTAAGGAACTGCATACCGACCAACGCGCATTGAACTTTTACGAAACACATGACTTTCACAAACATCATACGCAATCGTTTAGCATTGGAAAAGAAGATTTTGTTTTCAATATTTTGATGAAGACATCGTAAAATCTTGTACATTCGTTGTATGAATGCAATCAATATTAAAGAAAAATTTCAAAAATTCAGCGCGCAATGGCATCCACATCAAATTGCTATTGTAGATGATATGCAAGTGCTCCTTGCTAAAATTCAAGGCGAATTTGTGTGGCATACACACGAAGAGGAAGACGAATTGTTTCAAGTCGTAAAAGGAACGTTGTATATGAAGTTTCGCGACAAGACAGTAACGGTTACCGAAGGTGAAATTATCGTTGTTCCAAAAGGTGTAGAACATTTCCCTTTCACCAAAAATGGCGAAGAAGTACATGTATTGCTTTTCGAGAAACTGTCTACTGCGCACACAGGCAATGTACAACACGAAAAAACACAAACCAACTATCCAAAAATCTAATCCGTGACTATTTTACATTTGGATGAAAATCATCCGTTACTCATACAACAACTTGCCGCTTTAGGACATATCAATCACGAAGATTACACGTCTTCGCGAGAAGAAATTATGGCGAAAATTCACCACTATGACGGTTGTATTATTCGGAGTCGTTTTACGATTGATGCGGAATTTCTAGCGAAAGCTACCAATTTAAAATTTATCGGTCGCGTAGGTGCAGGTTTGGAAAATATTGATGTAGCATTTGCCGAACAACAAGGCATCCAACTGATTGCGGCACCAGAAGGAAACCGAAACGCTGTAGGCGAACACGCGTTGGGAATGTTGTTGTCGCTCCTAAACAAACTCAACAAAGCAGACCGCGAAGTTCGCGCTGGAAAATGGTTGCGCGAAGCCAATCGCGGTGTGGAATTGGACGGACAAACGGTAGGTATTATCGGTTACGGAAACATGGGAAAAGCGTTTGCCAAAAAACTACGCGGATTTGATGTGGAAGTACTTTTTTATGATGTGAAGGAGAATATCGGCGATGAAAATGCAACGCAAGTTTCGCTAGAAACACTACAAAAACGAGCTACAGTACTCAGTTTGCACACACCGCAAACACCGTTGACCATCAACATGATTGATATGGAATTTATCAACGCGTTTCATCATAATTTTTGGTTGATTAATACCGCGCGTGGTAAAAGTGTGGTAACGCAAGATTTGGTAGCAGCCTTGCAATCAGGGAAAATCTTAGGTGCTGGTTTGGACGTGTTGGAATATGAAAAAAGTTCGTTTGAAAACCTATTTCAAGACGCACAAATGCCAGAAGCTTTTCAGTATTTGATTGCTGCTGAAAATGTGTTGCTTTCGCCACATGTTGCGGGTTGGACCGTGGAGAGTAAAGAAAAATTGGCGCAAACGATTGTAGACAAATTCAAAAAACACTTTCATTGATATGAAAAAAACAGTGTTCATATTTGCAACACTCATCATTGCATTGCTGGCGTTGATTCAGTTGAGTAAATTCTCCATCGTCAAAGGAAAATCTTCCCTAGAATATATCATTGCCGCGGTTGCCATTGTCTTCTTTTTTGTGGGATTGTATATTAACAAAAGAAAAAATCAGTCAAAAACATCTTTGACTAAACCTAATATTGACACGCAAAAAATAGAAGATTTAGGATTGAGCAAACGTGAATACGAAGTGCTGTGCAAACTCGCCAAAGGACATTCTAACAAAGAAATTGCTTCACTCCTATTCGTTTCTGAAAGCACAATAAAAACACATGTTTCCAACGTATACACCAAACTTAATGTAAAACGCAGAACACAAGCTATTCAAAAGGCTAAAGAGTTGCGCATCTTGCCGCACTAAAAATATATTTTTATACTTATCAGTAAAAATTTATTGAAAACTCTTTATTTTGAGAGATAAAAAAAGCGACTCACAAAAGTCGCTTTACATAAATATTATTGGTCTGCACATCCGTAAAGTCGGCAAGTAAATGTTTCATTACATGTATCTGATTGGCAACCGCACGAAGCTCGATAAGTAGCTCCTCCTTTTATCTGAGAATTTAACTTTGAAACTGATTTCTTATTAAGGTTCAAAGATTTTAAATTTCTTTTTTTCATAATTAAAATATTTAAAGTTATATATAATTGTAAGTTACAAATACAGATTATCAATGACTTACGGTAATCCCGTAATAAAAACATAAGTATTTACCTATGCTAAAATATTAAAGATGTTTCTATTTTATTAATACAACTCGATACTTTGAATAATATGGCATCTTGCCATTTTTCTAAAAATACTACCTTCGTATGAGCAGATTGGTACTTTCGTATGAGTACAATTTCAGTACTTACTGCTACTTTTGGCTTAGAAATCTTAAAACTATTCGACATGAAAACCACCATCAAAAAATACGGAATCAGCACACTTATCATCGCGCTCATTTTATTCTTTCTTGCTTTGTATTTTGGACAAAACTTGTCATTCAAAACACAAGAAGTCCTTGGATATGTCACAATAATTGTTTGTCTTATTCCTATATACTTCGGAATTAAACATCACAAAGCAACACAAAATGGAAATATCAGTTTTAAAGACGGATTCATCATCGGAATTCTGATTGCTTTATGCGCTGCGATTGGCTTTGCGATTATTGATTACATCTACGTCGCTTATGTAAATCCGGAATTTCCGCAGCAATATTTGGCGTATCAAATTGATGCTATCAACGCTTCCGACTTAAATTCGGCAGAAAAATTTCAAAAAATAAACGAAGCTACCGAAATGGCTAAAGACTACGGAACTCCTACATTTGGTGCCATATTGATGTTTGCGATTGTGTTTATTTTAGGAATGATTATTTCCATCATTTCGGCACTAACCTTACAGCGAAAAGCGAGTTCGTAGCAATAGCCTAAAATTACTAACTTAGTGTTTTTTCAAGAATGAACAAACTAGTGCGCATATACGGAATATACGGTTTTATTATAGCTGTAATATTATTTTCGACCGTGCTTTATTTTGGAAATGCATTGGCGTTTAAAACGCACGGAATTATTGGCTACCTTACAATGATTGCTTCAGTGAGCGTGTCTTTTTACGGAATAAAACACTTTGTAAAACTACATCAAGACAAAGAAATTAGCTTTAAAGAAATACTTGGTATCGGCATCCTGATTTCGTTATTTCCCGCCATTGCCTTTGGTATTATTGACGCTATATATATTAGCGTGATACATCCTGAGTTTCCAGCAGAATTTATAACCTATAAATACGCTATGTTGGATTCGCAAACCCATCTTGTTGGAGAAGAATTGCGATTGGCAAAACTTGCCGTTTTGAAACAAAGTGAAGCCTTTAAAAACCCGATTCTTGTATTTTTTGTCTCCATGATGATGGTATTTGTCATCGGCGTTATTGTTTCGCTGATTTCAACATTAATAGTACATAAAAAACAACCATAAAATTAACTACGAAACAACGAACTTATGAAAAATAGAGTAACTGGATTGGGCGGATTTTTCTTTAAAACGGAAGATCCAAAAGGATTAAAAAATTGGTATGGAAAACATTTAGGCTTGCCCGTTGACGATTACGGTTGTACGTTTTGGTGGAAAGACCAAGAAGGCAACGATTGTTCCACACAGTGGAGCACATTTCCCAACGACACCAAGTATTTTCAACCTAGTGAGAAGCAATTTATGATGAACTTTCGGGTAGAAAATTTAGTGGAATTATTAAAAGTCTTGAAAGAAGAAGGCGTAACGGTTGTCGGCGAAATAGAAGAATACAGCTATGGAAAATTTGGCTGGATTGTGGACCCAGAAGGCAATAAAATTGAATTATGGGAACCAATTGATAAAGCATTTCAATAGTTTTCTTTGTACATTGTAACAAATACAAGCTACTTTTTACTAATTAAATAGCATTTAAAAAGGAATCTATATGAGCAAAGATAAAGACACTTCTTCCCAAAAAAAACCGGAGTCTGAAGAGAAAGTACACAAAGCAAAAATTGTTCGCGATACGAAAGCGGAAGAACTGAAAGACGAAGTAAAAGAAACGCTGCACAACCTCAAGGAAAAAGCGGCAGAATTTGCAGATAAAGCCAAAGAAAAGGCGAGTCATTTTAAGGAAGAAGCCAAAGAAGCGTTTGAAAGCGCGAAAGAAAAAACAGCTGAATTTTCAGGAGAAGCGAAAGAAAAGTTTGCCGATTTCTCTGAAAAAGCACAAGAAAAAGCCGCCGATTTTGCCGAAGATGCCAAAGAAGCCTATGAAGAAGCAAAGGAAAAAACGGCTGAATTTACAGAAGAAGCCAAAGAAAAGTTTGCCGATTTCTCTGAAAAAACACAAGAAAAAGCGGCTGATTTTGCCGAAGATGCGAAAGAGAAATATGATGAATACAAGGAAGTAGCTAAAGAAAAGTTTTCAGAATTTAGCGAAGAAGCCAAAGAAGTCATTGAAGATATAAAAGAAAAAGTAAGTGAGTTTGCAGAAGAAGCTGGCGAACGCTTTGAAGAATTCTCCGAAGAAGCCAAAGAAACTCTTGGAGAAGCTTCTAAAAAAACCAAAAGCTTTTTTCAACGCCTTTTTGGAAGTAAAAAATAAATTCTCACCATAAATCTAATTCGAAAAGCTAGATGATTTCTAGCTTTTTTTATATCTTTATTGTAATATCACGTTATCACAATTTGTTATGGGCATTACCAAAAATCACATCTTTGACGAGTATCAAAACGAAACTGCAAATATCACAAAAGTGTTAGGTCATCCTGCCCGAATTGCTATTATTCAACACATAAGTCAACACGAATATTGCAATTGTAATGATTTGGTAGAAGCTACAGGACTGGCGCAACCGACAGTTTCGCAACACCTATCTGAAATTAAGAAAATTCACCTGCTTACACAGAAACATCAAGGAAAGAATATTTTTTACGCTATCGATTTGGACGTTTTAAACCAATATCGCCGTAAAATCAATGATTTTTTCGTAAAAATACAGGTCAACTGCCAGAAATAACTCCATTTTTTTAGCACATTTTTATAGTGAAATGTTAAATTATAGTAATTTAACATTTAAAAACTACGAAAATCCTTCTGCTGGTTTAATTTTATAAACTTGAACAGTGTATTTTATTTTAAAATGGACTGTTTTATCATTATAACAACCTACCATACATTATGAAAAATATTCTTGTACTTTGTACTGGAAACTCTTGTCGTAGCCAAATGGCAGATGGATATTTGACACATTTCACCAAAGGCAACGCTAACATATTCAGCGCTGGAATTGAAGCACATGGCGTCAATCCGAAAGCCATTGCCATTATGAAGTTGGACGGAATTGATATTTCGAACAACACGTCCAACCTCGTTTCTGATTATGAACATATTGACTTTGATTACATCATTACGGTATGCGATCATGCCCAAGAAAACTGTCCTTTTATTCCCAGTAAAAACGCCAAACGCATTCATCAAAATTTTGCAGATCCTTCTAAAGTAAAAGGTTCGGAAGAACAAATTTTTAATGCCTTTAAGAAAACGAGAGTACAGATAAAAGCGTTTTGTGAAACATTTGTTTTGGAGGAATTGGGTTTTTAGTTGCTGGTTGTTCGTTGTTCGTTGTTTGTTTTTCGTAGTTTGATTTGTGCGTCACGCTGAACATGATTCGGTGTCGCATAATTTTTTAGTTTTTTTTGTGATGAAACTCTTTTATGCTGAATAACTTCATAGCACTTCTCGATACAAAATCTTTTCAAGATTTCACTCGAAGTGACGCATTGGAATTCACATATCATATCGATTTAACCCTCAGGCGCCAACTCCACTTCCAAACCATCCAACTCAGGTGTCATTTGAATTTGGCAACCTAAGCGGCTGTTGTCTTCTACATGAAACGCTTCGGCAAGCATCATGTCTTCATCAACGCTCATTTCGGGCAATTCGTGGTCAGAATGTACATAACACTGACAGGAAGCACACATTGCCATACCACCACAAATTCCGATAGTTCCTTCAGGAGCGAGTTCGTACGAGCGTACGACTTCCATTAAGTTCATTGCCATATCAGTTGGCGCTACGACTTCATGTGTAACGCCATCACGATCTGTTATTTTTATGTTGATGTCTGCTGACATTTTTGATGTACGATTTACGATTTACGATTTACGATTGTAGATTTATGATTTTTGTTTCAGAGCTGTTCTCGATACTATTTTTTCGCTACGCTTAAAAATCACTCGAACTGACGTTTCTAAGTTCAAACTTAGGTAATTGAGCAAAATTATAAAAGAATTTTATGCCGAAATTAATTTATCGCTTTCACAACGGCTTTTGGCGCTTCTTTTCGTGTGCCGTCGAAACCGTCAATTCCACTTACCGTAGTGTATTTCATGACATATTTTTTATCTGGAAAAATACGCTGATACGCACTTTGACACATTAACGTTGCTTCATGAAATCCACAGAGAATCAATTTTAACTTCCCTGGATAGGTGTTTACATCACCAATGGCGTAAATCCCAGGAATGTTGGTTTGATAGTCTAACGTATTGTCTACTTTGATAGCGTTTTTCTCAATTTCCAATCCCCAATCGGCAATCGGCCCCAGTTTTGGTGCCAATCCGAATAGTGGAATAAAATGGTCTGTTTCTAACGTAATTGGCGTTTCTCCCTTTTTAGTTACCTCAACACCAGTTACATGGTTTTCTCCGTGAATCGCCGTGATTTCCGCAGGTGTAATCAAGTTGATTTTCCCTAAGTTTTTGAGTTCTTGTACTTTTTCAACAGAATCTAACGCGCCGCGAAATTCATTTCGTCTATGAACCAATGTTACTTCCGAAGCCACGTCTGTTAAAAAGATGCTCCAATCGAGCGCAGAATCGCCACCACCTGCAATTACGACTTTTTTATCACGATACATTTCTGGGTCACGAATGATATATTCGACACCTTTGTCTTCGTAATTTGCTAAGTTTTGAATTGGTGGTTTTCTTGGCTCAAAACTTCCCAATCCGCCCGCAATGGCAACAATTGGCGCATGATGTTTTGTGCCTTTATTCGTAGTTACGATGAACGTTCCGTCATCCAGTTTTTCAATAGTTTCAGCACGTTCTCCCAAAGTAAATGTTGGTTCAAACGGCGCTATTTGTTTCATTAAATTATCAACCAAATCGCCCGCCAATACTTCTGGATATCCAGGAATATCGTAGATGGGTTTTTTTGGGTAGATTTCCGCGCACTGTCCGCCAGGTTGCGGCAACGCGTCTATTAAGTGACATTTTAATTTTAATAATCCTGCTTCAAACACAGTAAAAAGTCCCGTAGGACCAGCTCCAATAATAAGTATATCGGTCTTAATCATTTTCTTTTTCTAATTATTCCACAGTAAAAATAACATGCTTTGGCACGACATTTTATGACTTTTGTCAGTTTAGTCTACGCTTATTACTTTTTCAATTTGTGGCACATGTTTTTTTATCGTCATTTCAACACCAGACTTTAAGGTCATTTGATTTACGCTACAGCCTGCGCAAGCACCTTCTAGTTGTACTTTTACAAGTGTATCGTTTTCAATTTCTACAAGTTTGATATCGCCACCGTCGCTTTGTAAAAAAGGACGAATTTCCGCTAACGCCTTTTCTACGTTGTCTTTTATTTCTTCGGTTGTCATGTATATCGTGTTTACGAGATTATTTTTTGACAGCTGAACATCCAGCCATTGTTGTAATTTTTATTACTTCTGTAGCAGGTAAACTTTCGTTTCTGTTTACCACTTCTTGCACTACATTTTGTGTCAGTTTTTCAAAAGCTGCCTCAATAATTGTAGCTGTTTGCATTGCCGCAGGTCTTCCCACATCTCCAGCTTCACGAATGCTTTGCACCAATGGAATTTCTCCCAAAAATGGTACACTGATATCTTCTGCTAGGTTTTTAGCACCTTCTTTTCCGAAGATGTAATATTTATTGTTTGGCAATTCTTCAGGAGTAAAGTACGCCATATTTTCTATAATTCCCAATACTGGAACATTTATGCTTTCTTGTTGAAACATTGCCACTCCTTTTTTGGCATCTGCCAAGGCTACATTTTGCGGTGTACTTACGACTACAGCTCCTGTTATTGGTAACGATTGCATGATGCTTAAGTGAATGTCGCCCGTACCTGGAGGCAAGTCTAACAGTAAAAAGTCCAATTCGCCCCAATCGGCATCAAAAATCATTTGGTTTAGTGCTTTGCTCGCCATTGGTCCACGCCAAACCACTGCTTGATTAGGTTTTGTGAAGAATCCGATAGACAGAATTTTAACTCCGTAACTTTCTACAGGTTTCATTTTTGAAACACCATCAACACGAACCGCTAGTGGCTTTTCGCCTTCTACATCAAACATAATTGGCATCGATGGTCCATAAATATCTGCATCCAACACACCTACTTTAAAGCCCATTCCTGCTAAGGTTACCGCCAAATTCGCTGTGATAGTAGATTTTCCAACGCCACCTTTTCCAGAAGCGACTGCAATGATATTTTTGATATTTGGCAGTTGTTTTCCTTTAATTTCTGGCTTTTCTGGTCGCTCAACTTTTACGTTGACTTTGACTTTTGCATCTGCATACACTTTATCGCGCAATACTGAGGTAATTTCAGCTTCCACTTTTTTCTTGGCTTGCAATGCTGGATTTGTGATGACAATATCTACTACAATTTCGTCTGCAAATGTCATGATGTTTCGTACAGCGCCGCTTGCAATCATATTGGCGCCTTCGCCTGGAACAGTAATGGTACTTAATGCTGCTTGTATATCTTTCTTTTGTATTTTCACAGTGTTATTTTTTGTGTTGTTCAATTTAAAAAGCGATGATATAGACACTTAATGTAAATTGATTCTAAATTGCAAAGATACAGCGAAATGTTTAGAAAGTGAAGTCCTTGTATTGAAATGATTTATTGTATGATTTGGATAGGTTATTTTGGGTGTTGGGTGTTGGGTGTTGGGTGTTGGGTGTTGGGTGTTGGGTGTTGGGTGTTGGGTGTTGGGTGTTAGGTGTTAGGTGTTAGGTGTTAGGTGTTAGGTGTTAGCAAAAATACTTTATCATTTTACATTTTGCTGTTTTACATTTTAAATTTTGTTATTCGTTTTTTGTCGATTTGTTTGTGAGAGAACATTCAACGTACGCGCTATGTGGAAACTAATCGCTACATTGCTACATTAAAAAATTGCTACACTATAAAAGTTCTTTAGACGGATCCCAAAAGTATTTTTCTAAGTTTTGAATTTGATTGTCGATGACTTCTACACCTTCGCTTTCGAGCAGTTGTTGCATTAAATTGGTTCCTTGAAAATGATGTTTTCCTGTGAGCAATCCTTTTCTGTTGACGACTCTATGTGCGGCGATATCTTCGTATTTTCCTGCGCCATTCATTGCCCAACCGACCATTCTGGCACTTCTGGCTGCGCCTAAATATTTGGCAATAGCTCCGTAACTTGTCACTTTTCCGTACGGAATTAAACGCGCCACTTCATACACACGTTCAAAGAAGTTTTGATTTTCTGGCTTCATACCACATCAGGTTTGTAAAAGATTCGAATGAGTGTCACAATCACTAAAACCAACATCAGTCCACTGAGAATATGATCGGAATATTTGGAAAAGTTACCCGATTTTGACTGCGATTTGTTAAAGTAAAATACATACATATACAGCATGGCAAAGGTTCCAAATCCTGTTCCTAACACAAATGTAATGATGTCTACAACCGTAAATTCCATCAAGTCTGACGCGCGCCAGAGTGCATTTAAACCAATAAAATACGGAATTGGCAACACATTGAGCATTGCTAAGAAAATTCCTTTAAAGAAACTTCCTTTTTTGCTCACTTTGACCATTCGGATGCGTTTTTTCTTTTTTGTTTTTTTCCGTGCGACAATGAAAAAATAGATGGCTAATAAACCAAAAATAACAACAGCTGCTTTTTCTAAAACTTCTATAATTTGTTGATTGTGATAGAGATATTTGGAAATCATCACGGCAATGATTGCCTGAATAAATACAACAATAGAAGCTCCGATAGCGAAGATAATACCGTTCATTTTCCCTTTTTGCGTACTGATTTTAGCAGCGGTAATGTTGATTAATCCCGGAGGAACCACACCTAAAAGTGCCGCCGAAAAGGTGATAAAAAAGAGAATAATGAAATCGGTCATTACTTAATTTTGAAGTGAATATAAGTAATTGCTTTGTTTACTTCCAAATATTGTGACTCGTAAAATGTTTGTATTTCAGTGACTTCCGCCGGACTTCCCTCATTTTTGTACACATCGTGATTGGCGTATAACACTTCGTGTCCCGCGCCATGCAACAATCCTAATGTATAACCGTGCATAAATTCGCTGTCGGTTTTTAAATGTACGGTTCCTTCCGAATTGAGAATTTTTTTGTAACGCGCTAAAAAGGCTTCGTTGGTCAATCGGTGTTTGGTACGTTTGTATTTGATTTGCGGATCGGGAAAGGTAATCCAAATTTCAGAAACTTCATTTTCGGCAAACAAACCTTCAATCAATTCTATTTGTGTTCGAATGAACGCTACATTATTCATATTTTCTTCAATGGCCGTTTTTGCTCCACGCCAAAAGCGCGCCCCTTTAATGTCGATTCCGATAAAGTTTTTGTTTGGAAATTTACGCGCCAATGCCACGCTGTATTCGCCTTTTCCACAACCCAATTCGAGTACAATTGGTGCATCATTTTTAAAGAAATCTTGATTCCATTTTCCTTTGTAGGGAAAATTTTTATTGACGATTTCTTCGCGTGTTGGCTGTAGTACATTCGCAAAAGTATCGTTTTCTCTGAAGCGTTTGAGTTTGTTTTTACTTCCCACAATAGTTTCTTAATATTTTGACAAAACTAAGGAAATCTTGCAGACCTTTTTATATTCTTATCTTTGATTTTATGAAGAATTCGAAAACTGTTTTGGTAGCACCGCTGAATTGGGGTTTGGGACACGCCACGCGATGCATTCCGATTATTCGTGGTTTACTAGCTGAAAATTTTACACCTGTAATTGCTTCGGATGGTATCGCGCTTCAATTGTTGCAAAAAGAATTTCCTGAATTGGAAACGATTCTTTTACCCGATTATCAGATTGAATATGCTAAAAAAGGCAAGAATTTTAAGCTGAAAATGCTGAAAGATTCGCCCAAAATGCTCAAAGCGATTTCGAAAGAGAAAAAAATCATTAAAAAACTCGTGAAAGAACGTGATTTTGCAGGAATCATCTCAGATAATCGACTAGGCGTGTATCACAAAAAAGTGCCTTCGGTGTTTATAACGCATCAATTGAATGTACTGAGTGGTGCCACAACATGGCTTAGCAGCAAAATTCATCAATCTATTATTAAGAAGTTTGACGAATGTTGGGTGCCGGATGTTGCTGGAAAACCGAATCTTTCAGGCAAATTAGGACATTTAAAGAAACATTCGCTCACGCTAAAATATATTGGTCCACTGAGTCGATTGCAGTTTCAAGAGTTGCCAACTGTGTATGATTTGATGGTGATTTTGTCCGGACCAGAACCGCAACGTACCATGCTTGAAGAAAAGTTGTTTGAGGAAGTGAAGCATTTTGACGGCAAGGTATTGTTTGTTCGTGGAAAAATTGAAGCCAAACAAGAACAGTTTCAGTTTTTGAATTGTGAGGTGTTCAATTTTATGCAAAGTGACGCGCTCGAAAAAGCCTTTAACGAAAGTGCCTTAGTGCTTTCTCGCTCTGGTTATACCACAGTGATGGATTTGGCAAAGTTGCAAAAGAAAGCATTTTTTATTCCCACACCAGGACAGTTTGAGCAAGAGTATTTGGCAAAACGTTTACAGAAGCAACAATTGGTTCCGATGGCGACACAAGACGATTTTTCAATTGATCAACTAAAACGGGTTGCCGATTTTAAAGGCTTACGCCAGATTGATTATGAAGAAGATTACACCGAATTATTCCGCCTTTTCCAGCGTAAATGAAAATTCTGAACCTACACCGTATTCACTTTCCACGTAAATTTTTTCGTTGTGCGCTTCAATGATGTGTTTTACAATGGAAAGTCCCAAACCTGAACCGCCTTCTTTACGCGTGCGGCTTTTGTCTACACGATAAAAACGTTCAAACAAACGCGGAATGTTTTCTTTTTCAATTCCTTCTCCGTTATCCGTAACACGGACAATGACTTTGTTTCGAATCAGATTTTCAACGCTGATTTCCGTAGTTCCTTTTTCGCGCCCGTATTTGACAGAGTTTACAATCAAATTGGTCAATACTTGCTGAATGCGTTCTTTATCGGCAGAAACCATGATAGGTTTGGTATAATTCATATCAAACGCTAAGGAAATTTGCTTTTTTGCCGCTTTCATTTCGAGCAAATCGAACACATTTTGCACCAATTCGATAATGTCAAATTTTTCAATATGCAAGTTTAAATCGCCCGCTTCTAGTCGCGTAATCATGTCCAAATCTTTCACGATGTAAATCAAGCGTTCGACACCTTTTCCTGCGCGATTTAGGTATTTTTTACGAATATTTTTGTCTTCCATCGCACCATCCAACAAGGTTAAAATATAGCCTTGCACGGTAAATAAGGGCGTTTTTAATTCGTGCGATACATTTCCGATAAATTCTTTTCGGTAGTTTTCACGAATTTTTAAGGTTTCAATTTCCAGTTTTTTGTTCGTGGCAAACTTCTCTATTTCTTTAGTTAGTGTTGCCATGTCTGTTGTAATCGGATAATTTTGAAAGTCGCGAATATCCAACAACGTCACATCGTCGTATATTTTTTTAACTCTTTTATAGATGAATCGCTCCACGCGGTATTGAATGATGAAGAAGCAAAACGCAAAACTGGTGATGAAAAATAGAATGGGTACAATAATGTAGCTTTCTATTTTAAAAAAGAACAGCAATGCTTCCAAAATAGTCGTTGTAAATAAGGTAATGTACAACGAAGAGCGCAGCGCAAAACGATATGATTTTCTGAGTTTTCTGGTCATGTTTTATTGTACATACTTGTACCCAACACCTTTAACAGTTTTAAATTGATTTTCACCAATTTTTTCACGCAATTTACGAATATGAACGTCAATGGTACGTCCGCCAACAATGACTTCATTTCCCCAAACTTTGTCTAGAATTTCTTCTCTTTTGAATACTTTTCCAGGTCGTGATGCTAACAAAGACAATAGTTCAAATTCTTTTCTTGGCAGAATGATTTCGGTACCGTCTTTTACAATTTTATATTCTTCACGATTGATGACGATGTCTCCAACGGTCACAATTTGTTCGTTTTCATCATCTTCTTTGAGCCTACGCAACAATGCTTTTACTTTACTTACCAATACTTTTGGTTTGATAGGTTTCGTGATATAATCATCGGCTCCAGCATCAAAACCAGCTACTTGCGAATAATCTTCGCCTCTCGCCGTTAAAAAGGTAATGATGGTATTTGCTAAGTTGCTATCTTTTCGAATATTTTCACAGGCTTCAATTCCGTCCATTTCTGGCATCATAACGTCCATGATGATTAAATGCGGTTTTATTTTTTTGGCTTTGGCAATAGCATCTATACCATTATTGGCAGTTGTTAATTGATAGCCTTCTGAAGATAAATTGTAACCGACAATTTCTAAAATATCTGGCTCGTCATCGACCAATAAAATTTTGATGTCCTTTTTTTTCATTTGAGTGTGTTGTTTGTTTAAGTAGTTGATTTCGTAATTATTACGCATAATTCACACTACATATTACTTCGCAAAAGTAAAGATAAAATTAATTATTGAAAGTGATTAACACTCATTTAATATGATAACGTTAAGCTAACATACATATTACAAAGGTTTAACCTGCAAGTAACACCATCTTTACACGTTGGTCATTTCTTTGCGCTGTGAAATAAAAACTAGATGAAACAAAAAATTACATTTACGATATTCCTATTATTTACTTTCGTTTTGATAGGGAATGCACAAAACGGTTCTATCGTTGGTAAAGTGCAAGATAAAGAAGAAAACAATGCTCCATTACCTTTTGCGAATATTTCTATCAAAGGTACTTCTAAAGGAACAACATCTGATTTGGATGGTTTATATCAAATACCAGAAGTAGCTCCAGGAACGTACACGTTAGTATTCAGTTTCGTAGGTTACAAAACTCAAGAAGTTGAGAATGTAGTTGTAAATCCAGGAAAAATTACAAATGTAGATGTTATTTTATCTGTAAATGCTGCTGCGTTAGACGCAATTGTCATTACAGCCACTACTAGAAAAGTTTCGGAAGCAGCTACTTTATTAGAGCAAAAGAAGTCGAAAGATATCAAACAAATTATTGGAGCGGAAGAATTGGCACGTAAAGGTGTGGGTGATGCCGCTGGTGCAGTTTCAAAAATTTCAGGAGTTTCGCGCCAAGAAGGTTCTAGCAATGTATATGTACGTGGAATGGGTGACCGTTACTTAAATACTACATTTAATGGATTGCCATTGCCATCAAACAATATTGAAAAGAAAAATATTTCATTAGGCTTGTTTGCAACAGATGTTATTGAAAATGTATCAATTAGCAAAGCCTATTCTGGAAAACAGTATGGTGACTTTGCCGCGGGTAATGTAAACATTAATTCTAAAGAATATAGAGGAGAAGGGTTTATTGAAGCCTTTACAGGATCGAGCATCAACACAAACGCCATTAATGAAGATTTTGTAGTGAGTGAAGGTTCAGGATATTTTGGAGATTATGCGCGACACAATCAAAATCCGTTTGCTGTAGTTTTATCTCATGGAATAGACCCTGAAGCAGTAAGTGCTCCAATTAATACCAATTTTGGAATTGCTGGAGGAAAATCGTGGACCTTTGGAAATGATTCTCGCTTGAGTGTTTTTGGAACGGTTTCTTTTGAAAACGGATACGAATATCGTAGAGGTGAAGCAACAGACTTTACTACGGTTGAAAAGAAAACATTTAAAGATGCGGAAGAATTTGAATACAGTACTACCACAACGGCAATGGGAACTGTAAGCTACAAAATTAATGATGATAACAAATTAAAGTTCAACTCCTTATTCATCAATAGTTCTACCAACGAAGTTGGATATTTTGGTATCGACGGAACAGGTCGTGATCGTGATGCGATTTTAAACACAGACGAAGGTTTTTACCAAATGAACGCACAATTTGACCAAAACCAAGTGTATGTAAACCAATTGATGGGAACACACAAATCTGGTAAGTTTGAAATTGACTGGGCAGCAGGTTACAACTTTGTAGTAGCAAAGCAACCAGACCGTCGCCGTATTACGCTTGAAAATTATCAATTTGCATTAGATAATGACCCAAGTACAAATCCGACATTCTACAGTAACATTGTTTTTGACAACCAACGTTATTTTCAAGATATTGACGATTCAGAATTTAATGGACGTTTGAACTTAGAATACGAAGCAAACGAAAATTTAAAATTGAATTTTGGTTACAACGCAAGAGCGAAAGAGCGTAATTTTGAAAACATTCGTTATGGATATGACATCATTGATTCTGACTTCCAAGTAACAGATGTTAATAATTTTGATGCAGTATTTAGTCCAAACAATATCAATTTAACTTCTGGAGATGGTATTTATGAAATTAGAGTAATTAATACTATTCCTGGACTATCAAATGTAAACCGTCCTGGACTTCCAGAAAACACATACAAAGGTAACTTAGACATTTTTGCTGGGTATGTAGATGCAGAAATCCAAACTGGAAAATGGTTAATTGTTCCTGGAATCAGATTCGAAGCATTTGACCAAAGTATTGCGTATGACGTTATCAACTTAGGAAACAGTGGAAATGCTACAGCAAGCGCTAACGAAAACTTTATTTTACCAAGTTTAAACATCAAATACGAATTGAACGAAGAGCAAAACTTACGTTTGGCAGCGAGTAGAACAGTATCGTTACCTGAATTTAAAGAAACAGCTCCTTTCGTATATATTGATGTAACCAACAGAGTTGGTGGTAACCCTGATTTATTAGGTTCTACAAATCCAAACTTCATCAACGTAAGTGATGTAGCATACTCAGATGTATTGAACTTAGACTTAAAATACGAATGGTTTTTTGGTAAAGGAGAAATTTTCTCTGTATCCGCTTTCGCAAAACGAATCTCTGACCCAGTAAACCGAGTAGTTGCTTTTGATGCTACAGGAACACAACGTTACTTTAGAACTGGAGAAACTGCCGAAGTGTACGGATTGGAATTAGAATTTAGAAAAAACATCTTAAAAGATGCTGATGATAACAACTTATTAGGCTTTGGAATTAACACTACGTTGATGCACACGGAGCAAGATTTATACGATGTTATTCAAGGAACTTATAGTGTAAGTTTTAGCGAAACTACAGAACAATTACAAGGAGCATCACCGTTCATTGTCAATGCAGACGTAAGCTACTCGCCTACCTTCGGAAACTACAAGCCAACTGGAAACTTAGTATTCTCATACTTCGCAGACCGTATTGACGCATTAGGTTCAGGACAGTTAGGAAACATTATAGAAAAATCAGTTCCAACCTTAGATTTTATCTTAAAAAACAGCATCACAGAAAACTTCGAAATCAACTTTAGCGTACGAAACATATTAAATCCAGATGTCAAATTTATTCGTGAAACCTCAGGTGGAGATGTACTTGTTACTTCAACCAACGGAAAAGGAGTTTCAGGTTACGATAGAGGACGAAATATTGGATTACAACTGAAATACAAATTTTAACAAAAACAAACTTAAAGATTACTATTAAAAACACAAACACAATGAAAAATCGTATATTATTTGGATTTGCACTTTTAGGAGCTCTAGCTATGACTTCATGTGCATCAGACGACACTGCTGATATCAACATTACTGATAACAGTGTAGTGAACAACACAACAACAAACCCAGGCGGAGGAAGTACTGGTGGACAAACTATCTTCTTATCAGGAACATATACAGAAGATTTAGAATTAGATGCTAACAATACATACAAAGTAAACGGATCATTAATCATGGCTGCTGGAACTACATTACGTGTACCTGCAGGTATGACTGTAGAAGCATTAGCTGCTGGATCTGACGTTTATATTGCTATCTCTGTGGGAGCTCAAATTGAAGCTATCGGTACTGCAGACAACCCAATCGTATTTACTTCTGATGCTTCTGCACCAGCTGCTGGAGACTGGGGAGGATTAATCTTATTAGGAGATGCGCCTGTAAACTCTGTTTCTGGTACTGCAACTTCTACTTCTGAAATCGCTAGTTTACCTTACGGTGGAACGGATGCTGCTGATAACTCAGGTACCTTACGTTATGTACGTGTACAGTACTCAGGAGGATCTGCTGATGGACAGTCAGAAAACAACGGAATCTCTTTCTACGGAGTTGGAAACGGAACTATTGTTGAGTATGTTCAAGTATTTGAAGGAAAAGATGACGGAATTGAGTTCTTTGGTGGAACTGTAGATGTTGACTTTGCAGCAGTTATTGGAGCGCAAGATGATTCTATCGACTGGACAGAAGGGTATACAGGAACTATCACAAACGCTTACGTTAAACACGGAGCTGATCACGATAAAGGAATTGAAGCTGACGGTTTCAACACAGATATCGGAAACAACTCAAACCCAATCTATTTCTCTGCGCCAACTGTAAACAACCTTACCATCATCGGATTAGGTTCTGCTAACAGTAGCGAAGCTGTTCGTTTAAGAGCTGGAACAAGAGCTATGTTCAACAACGTAGTATTAGAAGGATACAACGAAGGTTTTGATTTAGATACGGATCCAGTTGTTCCTGCTGATCACCCAACAGGAGAAGGTGTTGTAAGTGGAGAAACTCAAGTTACTGACATTACTTTTATCGATATCAATGTAAAAGTTAAAAACGATACAGGAATCATGTTTACAGAAGCTGACTTAATTTCTGGTGACGGAAACGGTACAGGAACTGACTTCGCTTCTTGGGGAGCTGGTTGGACAGTTGGAAACTAATTGCACAACAGTATACTAATCATACGGAAAAACGTCTTCTTAACGAAGGCGTTTTTTTGTTTATGGCAGAATAATACTTTTGTTATCAAATGGTTAAAACAGCGCACAAATACGTAAGCTTACTTCCATAGTTCGGCTTCTTTTGTATATTTGTACCATAAATTTATGAATGGTTAAAACATTAACGTATGAACAAAAACTACTTTTTACTAATTGCATTGCTAATATCTTCTATCTCTTTTGGACAAATATGGAGTGAAGATTTTGGTTCGTATGCAGAAAATACAGGAATTGAAGGAGATGGCGCTGGTGGTGTCGCAAATATTGGTGATTACCCAGGAGGCGTAACTTGGACTTTAGATGCTACGAATTCAGGTTTATTTAATTCTTCAGACTTTGCTAAAACTGTTGGTGGTGTATTTACTTTTAGAGATACTGATGGTGCAGGAGGAGTTACTTGGGAATCTGAATTAATTAACATTTCAGCAGCAACAAGCCCTGTAACATTTCAATTAACAGCTTCAAACAATGCTGGAGGATTTGAAACAAGTGATTTCTACAATGTATATTACAGTGTTGATGGAGGTCCTTTTACTTTAATTGCTGACTGGAACGGACTTGGAGATGCAACAACTACAATTTTCGGAGAAAAAGGTGGTGTTGATTGGGGAACTGTAGAAACAATCTCTCAAAGTGGAATCTCAGGAAGTACATTACAAATTAGAGTACAAGCACTTATCAATGCTAGTGCAGAGCAATTCTTCTTAGACGATATTTCAGTTTTTGAAGGTGCTGCGTCTCCATCTTTAACGCTTACTGCTCCAACAGACAACAACGTATTCGCACCTGGAACAACTTCTGTTGACGTTGAATTTGTTGCACAAAACATCGATTTAATGATCGCTGGAAACCAAGTAAATGTTACAGTAAACATGGGCGCTACTGATGCTGACGTTACAAGTCCTTACGCAATTCCAACTACAAATGGAGGAACGTATGACGTAACTGTTGAGTTATTAGAAGGCGGTATGGTTGTAGATACTAAAATGGTTTCATTCTCTGTAGCAAATATTACTACTGTAAATAACATTACAGAATTACGCGCAGGAACAGAAGGTGAATATTACGAATTAAATAATGAAGCTATCATTTCATACATCGTAACAGAAAACACAAGAAACCAAAAATACATCCAAGATGCTGGTGCTGGGATCTTAATCGATGATACAGCTGGAACATTAAGCGCACCATTAAACATTGGTGACGGAATCTTCGGATTACAAGGACAATTATCTTCATTCTCTGGAGTATTACAATTTGTGCCAATTGCAAACGTACCTGGAGCTTCTTCAACTGGAAACTCATTAACACCATTATACGTAACAGCGAACGAATTGGCTACAAACGGTGAAGTTTACGAAAGTAGATTAATCCGATTGTTAAATGTAACATTCGCTGATATGGGAATGTTTTCAGATAATACAAACTACACGGTAACTACAGATGGCGGAACAGATTCAACTGTATGTAGAGTATCTTTCGGTGATGAGGATTTAATCGGAACAACAATTCCAGCGGTAGCTGTTGACATTATTGGTTTAGGTGGAGAATTCAACGGAACATACCAAATATTACCAAGATACGCTGCTGATATTGACACTACATTAAGCAACGACGAGTTTGATACAACTTCGTTTAGCATGTATCCAAACCCTGTTAACGGAACTACAGTAACCATTACTTCAGCTTCAAACAGCACAAAAGAAGTACAAGTGTATAGCATCTTAGGAAAGCAAGTAATCAACACTACGATTACAAACACCCTAAATGTTGCTGAATTACAAACAGGAATCTACGTAGTAAGAATTACTGAAAATGGTAAATCAGCCACTAAGAAATTAGTTATCAAATAAGAGATACCTCTTTCACAACATACCAAAAAGCATCTTGAGTTTTCAAGATGCTTTTTTTTATTGAACTCATCTTGGCAAAAAGATGTTTTTAAGTACTTTTGCCACAGAATTTGCACTCACAAATGGACATCAATACAATTTTCAACATACATAATGAAGCTTCTTTTGAAACTGCTGCGTTTCAAACGTTTCAGCATCAATTTGAAAATAACAGTGTATATCGTTCGTTTTGCGATTTATTATATGTGCATCCAAGTGATGTGCGCAACATTGAAGACATTCCGTTTTTGCCGATTCAATTCTTTAAATCACACAAAATAGTTTCCAATCGTAATCCTGTCCAAGAAACATTTACGAGTTCAGGAACCACAGGAAGCATCACGAGCAAACATCATGTGACAGATATTGCTATCTACGAGAAAAGCTATCGCAACGGATTTGCACATTTCTATGGAAACATTGAAGAGTATGTCGTGTTAGCGTTGTTACCGAATTATTTAGAGCGAAAAGGTTCGTCATTAGTCTATATGGTAAACGATTTAATACAACGCAGTAAACAGTCTGAAAGTGGCTTTTATTTGCACGATTTAAAAGCTTTGGCAGAAAAACTCATTCAACTAGATAGGGCTGGAAAAAAAGTGCTCCTCATCGGTGTTTCGTTTGCTTTATTAGATTTGATTGAAACGACTCAATTTCAACTCAAAAACACCATTGTTATGGAAACAGGTGGCATGAAAGGTCGCCGCAAAGAAATGATTCGAGAAGAACTACACCAACAGCTTTGCAACGGTTTTGGCGTATCCAAAATTCACTCCGAATACGGAATGACCGAACTACTTTCACAAGGCTATTCCAAAGGAAATGGTGTCTTTCAAACACCGCCGTGGATGAAAATCTATACGCGCGATCCAGAAGATGCATTAACCATTCAACCCAACGGAAAATCGGGCGGCATCAATGTGATTGATTTGGCAAATATCAACTCCTGCGCATTCATCGCTACACAAGATTTAGGCAAAGTACATACAGACAATTCGTTCGAAATTATTGGACGATTTGATCACTCAGACATCAGAGGCTGCAATTTGATGGTATTTTAACACATTCACGCTGAAAGGTTTCTCAAAAAAAATCGAACTAACACTAAGTTTTACATCTTATTAGTTTAGTATTTAACGTGAGTTCGACTTAAGAAATCACTATACAATTCATAATTCATTGAGAAATAACTAATTGTCAGGAGCGCATTCGAGAACAGCTAAGAATTGATAATTTCAAAGGAATCTCATGAGCTATGCTCGGTATCTACGATAATGCTCGATTTGACATTGAGTATAATCTATTAGCAATCAGTTGCATAATAAAATAGTTATATCGAGCTCACGTTATTTAATACCTCGACTCCAAATATGTTCCTCCTACACGTATTTGGAGTTTTATTTTTAGCTTTAAAAAAACCGTATCTTTATAGCAAAAGCCTCCAAACTATATGTTCGAAAAACTATATCGATACGTCAACAACGAACAAGAAGAACGTGTCTGTACCGACATCACAGAAGATGCCTGCAAACATGCGCCAAAAAATTACTTTTTAATCTTAATCAGCAACGTACTCACCAAACTGGGTGATACGATGAGCAATCCAAAAACTGTACTTACGTGGTTGATGAGTTATGTGAATTCGCCCGTATATCTTATCAGTATGATTGTTCCGATACGAGAATCGGGTTCTATGATTCCACAAATTGCATTGGCATCGTATGTCAACACCAAAGCCATCCGAAAATGGATTTGGATTGTAGGCGCCATTTTTCAATGTATCGCTATTGCTTCTATCGGTGTAATTGCACTGTATTTTGAAGGCGCTACCGCAGGTTGGCTCATTATCATTGCTGTGATTATTTTTAGTATTTCCCGAAGTTTATCATCATTATCTTCCAAAGATATTACAGGAAAAGCCATCCCAAAAACCCGTCGTGGACGTTTAAAAGGCTATACAACTTCCGTTGCTGGCATCTTAGTTTTAGCGGTCGGAATTTACATTTTATACACTTCCCAAGAAGATGCGGACATCACCTTTTACAGCTATTTAATCTTCTTTGCCGCAGCTATGTGGTTGATTGCTTCGCTAGTATATGTTCAAATTAAGGAATTTCCAGGCGAAACCACTAGCAAAAAAGAAGCTTCTAAAGGAAATAGTATCCTCTCAAAATTCAGTTTACTTAAAACAGATACTCAATTTAGAAATTTTGTCATAGCGCGTTCGCTATTACTGTGTTCTGCATTGACAGCGCCGTTTTATGTATTGCTTGCGCAGAAATATGTTGGGAAAGAGAGTTATTTATTAGGACTTTTTATCATCGCGAAAGGAATTGCTTCTATCATCAGTTCGCCCATTTGGGGAAAACTTGCCGATAAATCGAGTAAAAATGTCATGGCAATTGCAGTGTTAATTGCTTCCGGATTGGGAATTTTAATTTTTTGTATCATCACTTTCGTGGAAACCTTCCGCGATGCCAATTGGCTCTACCCAATTGCCTTTTTCATTTTAGGAATTGCGCATGAAGGCGTTCGTATGGGACGAAAAACCTATGTAGTAGACATGGCAACTGGAAACGACCGAACAAACTATGTATCAGTCAGTAATACCATCATCGGAATCATTTTAATCATTACGGGCGGATTGAGCGCGTTGGTATCATTAATTTCTACAGAAGGAATCATTTTAGTACTATCACTCTTCGGAGTTTACGGTGCGTACAGAAGCTACCGATTGCCAAATGTAGAAGGGTAGTTTTCTTTAATGTATCAATGTGATAATTTGAAAATGTACCAATGACTTTTGAATCTCTTGTAAAATATTGTCATCGTCAGATTGAGTGATTTTTCAAAGCACTTCTCGATACAATTTTTCTCCGCTCCGCTACAAAAAATCACTCGAAATGACGGCTATTTTAATGTGTAAATTTGAAAATGCACTTCGTCAAGCTGAACTTGATTCAGCTTCTCACAAATAGCTAAAATTCTAACAGCCCAGAAATCTAACCATCTAAACGCAAAGCACATCTAGAATCTAGCAGCAAAGCGGTCTAGACTCTAACAGCGAAGCGAGTCTACGTAACAATCAACAAAAACTGGTTCTTTTTACCATGTTGAATCGTAACAAACTTATCATCAATCAAATCGTCTGTAGTGATTTTATAATCCTCTTTTACCTTAGTTTTATTTACTGAAACTGAATTTTGCTTCAACGCTCTTCGTGCTTCTCCGTTAGATGCCAAAAAGTTGGTTTTGGCAGCCAACGCGCCAATCATATCCAAGCCTTCTTCAATATCAGCACGGTCAATTTCTGCCTGTGGCACACCTTCAAAAACATCTAATAAGGTTTGTGTATCCAACCGTTTTAAATCATCAGAAGTACTTCTTCCAAAAAGAATTTGTGATGCTTTCATCGCATTCTCAAGAGCTTCTTCTCCATGCACCAATAAGGTAACTTCTTTAGCAAGACGATTCTGTAATAACTTTCTTCCAGCATCTTCTTTATGTTCTGAAATCACAGAATCAATCGTTTCTTTATCTAAAAATGTAAAGATTTTAATGTATTTTTCAGCGTCTTCATCACTGGTATTAATCCAAAATTGGTAAAACTTATACACCGACGTTTTATCCGCATCTAGCCAAATATTTCCGCCAGCCGTTTTTCCAAATTTAGAACCGTCTGCTTTGGTAATTAGCGGACAGGTCATTGCGTAGGCTTTGGCAGCTTCATCGTTCATTCTGCGCACCAATTCGGTTCCTGTGGTAATATTTCCCCATTGGTCAGAACCGCCCATTTGCAACAAACAGTTGTATTCTTTATGTAAATGGTAAAAATCGTACCCTTGAATGAGTTGGTATGTAAATTCTGTAAACGACATTCCTGTGCCATCACCAGCTACACGTTTCTTTACAGAATCTTTTGCCATCATGTAGTTAACTGTAATTCGTTTTCCAACATCACGTGCGAAGTCGATAAACGAAAAATCTTTCATCCAATCGTAATTATTCACTAAAATTGGCGCATTTTCCGCATTCGAATCAAAATCTAAAAAGCGAGACAATACACGCTTGATTCCCGCAACGTTTTTATTTAAAATATCTTCTGTCAGCAAATTACGCTCATCCGACTTCCCTGAAGGATCGCCAATCATTCCTGTAGCACCGCCAATTAATGCAATTGGCTTGTGTCCAGCTTTATACAAATGCATCAACAAAATAATAGGCACCAAACTTCCAATGTGTAAGGAATCGGATGTTGGGTCAAATCCGATATACGCCGTCGTCATTTCTTTGGTCAATTGTTCTTCAGTTCCAGGCATGATATCGTGTACCATTCCTCTCCAACGTAATTCTTCTACTAAATTGCTATTCATTTGTACATTCTTTTTAAAGCTCCGCAAAGATATAAAACGTCCGTTCTATATAAGTTTTATTCAAAAAAAATTATTTCTCCTCTAGAAAACAAAATACAAAAAAACTCAATTTCAGTACTTTACTTTCTTATTCTTTGCTTGCCCAAAGAAAAGAAACAAAAGAAAGGGCACTTTTAGTTCGTGAGTTTTCTATTTTAAATAAAGGAACTCATGAATCTTTGATTTCCAGAGGTGTTTTTGCTTTTTCTCTTAAAAGAAAAACCAAAACCGCAGGAGTTTTTCTAAATTTCTTCCATGGTTTCAGAAATTTTTAACGAAAAACCCCTGCTACACTGCGGAAAAGAAGAAGCCACTCTTGACGATTTAAAGATAATTTACATTACAAAAATGAAAAGAAAAAAGTTTATTTTAGTAGCATGATATTAGTTACGGGAGGAACAGGTTTGGTAGGCGCACATTTACTAGCGCATTTGGCGAAAACGGAAACACGGATTCGAGCAATATATAGAACGAAAGAAAAGCTGGAAACTGTAAAGAATGTATTTGGCTATTATTTTGATGATGTTCCTTCTTTTTTTGATAAGATTGAATGGCGCAAAGCCGATGTAACCGATGTGCCAGCGTTGGAGGAATCGTTTCCTGATATTACGCACGTGTATCATGTGGCAGCATTGGTCACTTTTGACCCGAAATTGTTTGAAAAACTCCGTAAAGTAAATATTGAAGGTACTGCCAATATCGTGAATTTTTGCATTGCCTATGGCGTGAAAAAACTCTGTTTTGTCAGCTCTATTGCTGCGATTGGCGAAACGGAAAACCCAAACATTCCTATTACAGAAGAAACGCATTGGAATGCTGAAGCTGATAATAATGTGTATGCGATTTCGAAATACGGTTCCGAAATGGAAGTGTGGCGCGGTTCGCAAGAAGGCTTAGACATTGTGATTGTAAATCCTGGAATTATTTTAGGTGCAGGATTTTGGCGTGGCGGCGGAAGTGGTTCGCTGTTTCGAAAAATTGACAAAGGGTTAAAGTATTATACCAAAGGAATTTTGGCGTATGTAGATGTGCAAGATGTCGTTTCTGTCATGATTCAATTGATGAATAGTTCTATAAAAAGTGAACGTTTTATTTTGGTGGCTGATAATTGGACGGTGGAAAAATTCTCCAAAACTACCGCAAAAGCACTCAATGTAACTCCACCACAAAAAGAAGCTAGTGCGTTTTTATTGGGAATTGCGTGGCGATTGGATTGGTGGCGACAAGTATTCACAGGAAAACGCCGTCGCTTGACACGATTGACCGCAAAATCCATTCAGTCGCAAATGGTGTATGACAGTAGTAAAGTAAAGGAACAACTGAGTTTTGAATTTACGCCGTTGGAAGAAAGCATTGCGCGTGTGAGTGAACGCTACAAAAATCAATCATAGAGCGTCTTTACTTATCTCCTCGCACTCTGGTAAACTCAGGTTTTTTCTTTGCTAAAGAATCTTTATCAATTTTGGAACGTTGTATTTTTTTGGCATCTTGAATAGAATCGCGTCGCTTTTGTTCTGCTTCGAGCGCTTCTCCTACTTTTTTTCGTTCTTTGGTTAGTTTGGCTTGCACAATGCCGTAAATTTCAAAATACTTTGTCGGATTTGCCGCGTAATAATCGTTACTTCGCTTGAATTGCAAACTGTCTGTTTCGTGCTTTGCATACAAATACGAATCTAAATGCAGATACGTGTCTTCTAGTTTTTGCTTGTTTACTCCTTTGATGGAATTTACCAACGTAACATCGTACAAAATGGCTGCCATTTGCTCTTTAGACAATAAATCATCTGGCTTTGGCACCGCTTCTTCTCTACAAGAAACAACCAAAACTAAAAGTGCTAATATGCTAAGAATGTATGTTTTCATCTGTTGAATTCTAATTGTTTTACGTGACGTTTTTCAGCGAATTTCCCTTCGTGATACGCCAAATTTCCATTGACAAATGTATGCGTTACGACAGAATCTAACTTCGTTCCTTCAAACGGCGACCAACCGCATTTGTACAATACGTTTTCTTTAGAAACCGTGTACGATTGCTCCAAATCAACTACGACCAAATCGGCATAAAAACCTTCTTTGATAAAACCTCTGTCTTTTACTTGAAACAATCGCGCTGGATTGTGACACATTTTTTGCACCATTTTTTCCAACGAAATTTTTCCTTGTTTGTGTGCTTGAATCATCGCGTTTAACGCATGTTGCACCAACGGCCCACCCGATGGCGCACTTGTGTACGGATTTGCCTTTTCTTCTAAGGTATGTGGCGCATGGTCGGTAGCTATGACGTCAATTCTATCATCCAACAACGCTTTCCACAATTCTGCTCGGTCATCGGCTGTTTTCACCGCAGGATTCCACTTAATATGCGTTCCTTTCGTTTTATAATCTTCATCCGAAAACCATAAATGATGAATACAGACTTCTGCCGTAATTTTCTTTTCTTCTAACGGAATGGAATTGTCAAACAAATGCGTTTCTTTTCCTGTAGATAAGTGAAAAACATGCAAACGCGCACCCGTTTTTTTTGCCAATGCAATCGCGGTAGAAGACGATAAAAAACACGCCTCTTCACTTCTGATAATTGGATGGTATTCAATTGGAATATCATCACCATATTTTTCTGTGTATTCTGCTAAATTTCTTCGAATTGTATCTTCATCTTCACAATGCACCGAAATCACCATGTCTGTGCTTGAAAATATTTTTTCCAACACGGCTTCGTCATCTACCAACATATTTCCTGTAGAAGAACCTAAAAATAGTTTCAACCCTGCAACTTGTGTAGTATCTACTTTTAAAATTTCGTCTAAATTATCATTCGTTCCACCAAACATAAACGAATAATTGGCAAACGAGGTGTTTTTAGCAATGTCTAATTTTTCTTGAAGTTTTTCTATTGTCGTTGTTTGCGGATTCGTATTTGGCATTTCTACAAAAGAGGTAATTCCACCCGCAATGGCCGCGCGCGATTCGGTTGCGATATTCGCTTTATATGTCAAACCAGGTTCTCTAAAATGCACTTGATCGTCAATAACACCCGGAAATACATGCTTTCCTGCAATATCTATTACTTCAGCACTTTCGTCAGAAAGATTCGTTCCTATTTTGGCAATACGTTCGCCTTCTATGAGAATATCTGCTGTTTTTATTTCGACTTCGCTAACTATTTGTGCGTTTTTGAGTAGTATTTTATGCATGACGTTTGGTTTTGGTAAACATACTTCTGATTTTCATTTTGATAATTCCGAAAAAAGCTTCCGAAAATATCGAACTGTCCATTTTAGAAACTCCTTTGGTTCTATCGGTAAAAATAACGGAAACTTCCTTGATGTTGAAACCGAGTTTCCACGCTTTGAATTTTAATTCAATTTGAAACGCATATCCCACAAAACGAATATTATCCAAACCTATAGTTTCTAGCACTTTTCGGCGATAACAAACAAATCCTGCAGTTGTATCGTGAATTGGAATTCGGGTAATGAAACGCACATATTTTGACGCAAAATACGACATCAACACCCGATTCATAGGCCAATTGACCACATTCACACCTTTTACATAGCGAGAACCAATGGCGACATCAGCTCCTTCATTTTCACAAGCTGCTAACAACCGTTCCAAATCTGCTGGATTGTGTGAAAAATCGGCATCCATTTCAAAAATGTATTCATAGTCGCGCGCCAATGCCCAACGAAACCCATGAATGTATGCGGTTCCCAATCCTGTTTTGGCGTTTCGAACTTCTAAAAATAATCGCGAAGAATATTTTTGTTGGAGTTCTTGTACTTTTTTGTGCGTTCCGTCAGGAGAATTATCGTCCACAACCAAAACATCAAATGCCCTTTTTTGCGCAAAAACGGCTTCAATAATAGCTTCAATATTTTCAATTTCGTTATACGTGGGTATGACTACAATTGCGTCGGACATTTTCTAAAATTAAAATAATACCAAATAAACTTTAAAATAACCGATTAAATTTGTTTCTATTTCCTTTATATTTCAATATAAAAAAGAAGCGTAACTAAAGCTATGCTTATGTTTTCTATTTCATCTAAAGAAACTATAATTCAAATTTTGCATCAATCATTTTAAAGCTTATCTGGCATAACAAAAGTACACAAATTATAGGTTTTGCCATTGTGTTCGGTATTTTGTCCTAAATTTTTATGTATTATTTAACATACTTGCTAATTTTACCAAATGTTTACTTCTGTAGAACGAACCGTCATTTCTAACGATTGGCTTACATTGTTGTTTGTCACAACCTTATGTTTGCTTGTGGTGACACGTTTGTTATTTCGGAAGAAGTTTGCGCTTTTTTTAGGGTTTCTTTTTTCGAATGAATATCAAAATCAGGCGATAGCAAAACAAGAAAAAACCATCAATACATTTACCTCATTATTGTTTTTGGTGCAGGTAATTTCTTTTTCGATTTTTGGGTATATAGCGGTCACTTTTTTTCGCCCATATTTAGTTGACGCGCAGTTTTTGTTTGTGAAAATTAGTTCCTTCATTTTATTTTTTGTGATAATTCGATATATTTTAGAGAAAATTATAGCCGTTATTTTAGAAATTGAACCCTATATTGATGCCTATAATTTCCATAAAATTAACGCTCGAAATTTATTTGGGCTGCTATTGATTCCTGTTAACTTGGTACTTGTGTATTACGATTATCAACATAAGATTGTATTTTTCTCAGTAATTATCATTTTTCTATCGTATAATCTCATAGTATTATTTCTTCTACTAAAGAATTATCAAAAATTGATTATCAGCAAGTTGTTTTATTTTATTTTGTATCTTTGCGCACTTGAAATTGCCCCTTATTTAGTTATCTATAAATTACTAATTGAATAACGCGACATATAAAATAAAGGTTATGAAAGTCAAAACCATTTTAGTTTCTCAACCGGAACCAAAAATTGAGAACTCACCTTACTCAAGGCTTATTGATAAGCAAAAAGTAAAGATTGATTTTAGACCATTCATACATGTTGAAGGTGTAAGTGCAAGAGAGGTGCGTCACCAAAAGATAGACTTAACGAAGTTTACAGCTATCATTTTAACAAGTAGAAATGCGGTAGATCACTTTTTTAGAGTAGCTGAGGAAATGCGCTTTAAAGTGCCTGATACCATGAAGTATTTTTGTCAGTCGGAAGCTGTGGCTTATTATTTGCAAAAATACGTAGTGTACAGAAAACGTAAAATTTATGTTGGGAAACGTACGTTTCAAGAGTTGTCTCCGTTAATTAAAAAATACAAAGACGAAACGTATTTGTTGCCTTCATCGGATGCATTGAAACCTGCTGTTCCGGAAATGTTGAATTCACTAAATGTTAGTTGGGAACGCGGAATTTTCTATAAAACTGTAGTGAGTGACTTGTCAGATTTACGCGATGTGTATTATGACATTTTAGTGTTCTTCAGTCCGTCAGGAATCAAGTCATTGTTGGCAAACTTCCCTGATTTTGAACAAAACAACACGCGTATTGCCGTATTTGGAAATTCTACTATCAAAGCAACTACCGAAGCTGGATTGCGAGTAGACATTAAAGCACCAACGCCTGAAACACCATCCATGACGATGGCTTTAGCAAAATATATTGACGAAGTGAATAAGAAATAAACACTCTTCAAAAAATTAACAACAATTAAAAAGCGTATATCCATCACAGATATACGCTTTTTATTTTGGGTTGGTTATTGTTTCGTTGCTATTAGCCTATAGGACCGCCAGCCATAATTTCATCACTTGCATACGCCGAAAATTTCTGAAAGTTTTTTTCGAAAGCTTTTGACAATTCTCTCGCTTTTGAATTGTATGCAATAGCGCTATGCCATGTATCAATTGGGTTTAACACCTCGTTTGGCACATTTGGACAGTCTTTTGGGATTGCCAATCCGAAAATTGGATGTATTTGATAGGCTACATCGTCAAGTTTACCTTCCAAAGCAGCACTGATCATGGCACGAGTATATTTCAATTTCATACGCGTTCCTTTACCATAAGGACCACCAGTCCAACCTGTGTTAATAAGCCATACATTTACGCCAGCTTCTTGCATTTTCTTACTCAGCATTTCTGCATACTTCGTTGGATGCAAAGGCATAAATGGCGCACCAAAACACGCAGAGAAACTTGGTACAGGTTCATCAATTCCCGCTTCTGTTCCTGCAACTTTTGCCGTATATCCTGAAATAAAATGATACGCAGCTTGCCCCGGAGTTAATTTTGAAATTGGAGGCAATACACCAAACGCATCAGCCGTTAAGAAAAATATATTTTTAGGATTTCTTCCAATAGAAGGCACTTGAATATTGTCTATATGATAAATTGGATAACTTACACGCGTATTCTGAGTAATAGAAGTATCGGAGAAATCTACGTTTTTGTTTTCATCTAACACAACATTTTCAAGAATTGCTCCTTTTTTGATAGCGTGATAAATTTCTGGTTCGTTTTCTTCGCTCAAGTCGATGGCTTTTGCATAGCAACCGCCTTCAAAGTTGAACACTGTATTTTCGTTTGTCCAACCGTGTTCATCATCTCCAATTAATTTGCGATCTGGATCTGCAGATAAGGTTGTTTTTCCTGTTCCAGACAATCCGAAGAAAATAGCGGTATCGCCTTCTTTTCCAACATTTGCACTGCAGTGCATTGGCAAGGTATTTTTGAAAACTGGTAAAACAAAGTTCAACGCAGAAAAAATTCCTTTTTTAATTTCTCCTGTATAGCCTGTTCCGCCGATTAGGGCAATTTTCTTTTCAAAATTTAAAATGGCAAAGTTATGCTGACGCGTTCCATCAACGGCTGCATCTGCCATGAAACCTGGCGCATTGACAACGAGCCATTCTTCTTCAAAATCGTTCAATTCTTCTTCTGTTGGACGTAAAAACATGTTATACGCAAACATGTTACTCCAAGGATATTCGTTTATCACACGAATGTTCAATCGGTAATTTTCATCAGCACACGCGTAGGCATCACGAACATATATTTCTTTTTCGGATAAATACGCAGCAACTTTGTCGTATAGTTTGTCAAAAGCATCAGGCTCGAAAGGAATATTAATTTTTCCCCACCAAACCTTATCTTCTGTAATACTATCTTTCACGATAAATCGATCCATGGGAGATCTTCCAGTAAATTCTCCAGTATTTACTGCGATAGCGCCAAAGGAAGTTTCAATCCCTTGTCCCTTAAGTATCGTTTCGTCATGAAGTTGTTCTGAGGAAAGTTGGTAGTGTACTTTTGCATTTTTGATTCCGTACTGATTTAACGAAATCGTTTTCGTTGAGAAGGTGTTATTCGTCATAACTTTTAACTCTTGTTGTGTTTTTGTAAAGGGCAAAAGTATAAATATTTTTAGATAGTCTTCCTTTTTTAACTGATTTTCTCTGTTTTAAGCTTGAAAAAATTTAAGCCCAAAGTTATCCATCCAATAATTAACAAGGCACCACCAATTGGCGTAATGAATCCTATGCTAGTAATATCAATACCTGTTGCGTCTTTTGTTGCCAAAAGATAAATAGAGCCTGAAAACAATAGAATTCCCCATAACACAAATACATATATAAGTCGGAGCATTTTTAGTGAAACTACATTGGACATTCCCACAAAAAGCAAGAAAAATGCATGATACATTTGATACCGAACGCCCGTTTCAAATGACGCAAGTTGGTCAACTGTTAACACTTTTTTGAGTGCATGTGCGCCAAAAGCACCTAATATTACTGCTAGTAAACCTAAAATTGCTCCTGTAATCAATATTTTTTTTCTCATAATTGACGAAGTTATTTTTATAAATGTAACATTTCACTACATTCGTGTTATATTTGTCGTTTTACAAATTTACGCAACAAAACTTACTATGCGAAACATTTTAATTATTGGTGCAGGAAAATCTGCTTCGTACCTTATTAAATATTTTTTAGATAAAAGTCATACCGAAAAATTACATATTACTGTTGGAGATATCAACCTTGAAAGTGCCAAAAAACTCGTTGGCAATCACGAGAATGCTTCCGCTATTGAGTTGGATGTTTTCAATAAAGAAAGTCGTCAAACCGCTATTAAAGAAGCTTCAATTGTGATTTCGATGTTGCCTGCGCGTTTTCATATCGAAGTAGCCAAAGATTGTGTTTCGTATGGTAAAAACATGGTCACAGCATCTTACATTAGTGAAGAAATGCAAGCATTGGACGAGGCTGTAAAAGAAAAAGGCTTGGTGTTTATGAACGAAATTGGCGTAGATCCAGGTATCGACCACATGAGTGCGATGGAAGTGATTGACCGCATTCGCGATAATGGTGGAAAAATGATTTTGTTTGAATCGTTTACGGGCGGATTGGTTGCTCCAGAAAGTGACACCAATTTGTGGAATTATAAATTTACGTGGAATCCAAGAAACGTGGTACTTGCAGGACAAGGTGGCACAGCGAAATTTATTCAAGAAGGAACGTATAAATATATTCCGTACAACCGCTTGTTCCGCAGAACAGAATTTTTGAACGTGGAAGGATACGGAAAGTTTGAAGCATACGCAAATCGCGATTCTTTAAAGTATAGAAGTGTGTATGGTTTGGACGATGTATTGACTTTATATCGCGGAACGATACGAAGAGTTGGCTTTTCAAGAGCGTGGCAAATGTTTGTGATTTTAGGAATGACCGATGATAGCTACATCATGGAAAACTCCGCTGACATGAGCTATCGTGATTTTGTGAATGCCTTTTTGCCGTACAGTCCGACTGATTCTGTAGAATTGAAAATGCGTCATAACTTGAAAATTGATCAAGATGATACGCTTTGGGAAAAGTTGCTCGAATTGGATTTGTTCAACCCAAATAAAAAAGTAGGCTTGAAAAATGCAACACCTGCACAAATTCTTCAAAAAATATTGATGGATAGTTGGACCTTGGCGCCAGACGATAAAGACATGATTGTGATGTACCATAAGTTTGGCTACGAAAAAGATGGCGAAAAGTATCAAATTGATTCAAAAATGGTCATTTTAGGCGAAGATCAAACCTATACGGCAATGGCAAAAACTGTTGGCTTGCCTGTTGCTATTGCAGCTTTAAAAATTCTTAATGGAGCAATCACCACGCCAGGCGTGCAATTGCCGATTACCAAGGAAGTGTATAGACCTATTTTGGACGAATTGGAAACTTTCGGAATTAAGTTTATTGAAAAGAAAGTGCCGTATTTTGGGTATAATCATGATTCGGTTTAGGGTTTTTGATTGACGGTTTTTGATTGACGATTGACGATTTTTGATTTTCTTTCAATCTTTCAATCTTTCAATCTTTCAATCTATTATCAAAAAAACCTTCAATTTCGTTAAATACCTCAATTTTAAATTGAAATTTATATAAAAAAACTACTTTTGAGCTATCACTTTATAAGAAATGCAGCATGAAAGTAATTAATGAACAAATAGAAATTGACGGAATTGACAAAAAGATTCTGCGTGCGCTTATGCAAGATGCCCGAACTCCAATTTTAAGCATTGCGCGCGATATTGGGATTTCCGGTGCTGCGGTGCATCAACGTTTGCGAAAACTGGAAGAAGTACAACTGATTGTAGGCTCTAAATTTGTCATCAATCCGAAAGTATTGGGTTATAAAACGATGGCGTTTATTGGTGTGTATTTAGACAAAGCCATGCGAAATCCGGATGCTGTAAAAGCATTGAATGAAATTCCAGAAGTGATGGAAAGTCACTACACTACGGGAAATTGGTCGTTACTCATTAAGATTTTATGCAAAGACAACGAGCATTTGATGGACATTTTAAATCACAAAATTCAAACCATCAAAGGTGTTTCGCGAACAGAAACTTTTATTTCCTTAAATCAGCAAATTGATCGTCAGATTAAAGT
The DNA here is from genome assembly GCF_003054265.1 of Kordia periserrulae. GTDB lineage: Bacteria > Bacteroidota > Bacteroidia > Flavobacteriales > Flavobacteriaceae > Kordia > Kordia periserrulae. Next base: position 118,918 of record NZ_QBKT01000010.1, read on the forward strand.
GTAATTTTAATTAATTCCATCATGAGCTTTCACTTTTACGTAAAAAACAATACACCTGTTACATTTTCTCAAGTATTAACAAATAAGTATGTTCCCAAACAGGTAGCCATTGCTTATGAGAAAGAAAAAAACGAAATCATTCAAGGGTTTTCAAAACTTTATATTCCTTTGGAATCATCTAGAGGTGTTGTCATTACGAAAGATGATGACGAATATGATATTGAATTAAATACTGGAGCCAGCGAAACGGATTATTATTTGGCCACTAGAGTCGCTTTGGCTTTGGGTGAATTGAATAATAGCGATATTACTGACGAACTTGGTGAAATCTTTTCTGCAGATGGATTACAGGAAGAGTACACAAAAAAATGGGCGCAAGAAATTGAATCGTATGGCATCAATGCTCTAATTCATATTATACAAGAGCACTCTTCATCGGTACAGTTAAACGGCTGTAAAAGAGCTTATTATTTTGGTGAAAAGATGTTACAAAAACTCACAAACGAGCAACATCTCACCGAAGCTGAGATTGCCAAAAATATTGTTGAAGATATCAAACAACTTCAATTTATAGAAGATATACAGAAAGATATTCACGTACCAACTTTGATGGAAGCAGATTTTATTGAAGGCACACAAAGTTTTATCTCGGTAGCACCAAATTTTCGTTTATTACTTATCAAGGCTGATTGCATCATTCTTCGCAATGATGAACATTTGGCTAAGTTTGATTACGAAGATTTTATAGAACTGCCAAAAATTAAAGAAAAACTACACCCTATAGATGAAGAACAATTCATCATGGAATCGTTATCAAATCATGAATATCAAAAAATTATTAAACAGTATATAAAAGCACTAATTGCAAAAGAAAAGCCCAAAAAATCAAAGAGTAAGTGGAAATTTTGGAAGTAGTGATTTTTTAATCTGCAACATAATTTACATCATCTAAAAAAGAAGCTGTTTTTAAAAGTTATTCGAAACGTCATTCTGAGCTTGACTCAGAATCTCATGATACTAATTTTCAATCTCAATGTGAAAAAATCACGTTTAATTTGACGAATTTCTAACTTTTAAAAACAGCTTCTTTTATTTTTTAGCCTTTAAATTTAATCCCTACCCAAATAGCGCATAAAATACAGCAAGGTTGCTAGTGAACCGAGCGCTGCAACTACATAGGTTCTAGCTGCCCATTTGAGCGCGTCTTGTGCGCCGTCAAATTCTTCTGAGGTTACCATGTTTTTATCGCGCAACCAAAGTAAGGCTCTGTTACTTGCGTCGTACTCTACAGGAAGTGTGATAAAGCTAAACAACGTCCCCAAAGCAAACATGATGAGACCAACGATTAAAATCGTTTCTCCAACGTCCGAACCGCCAGTGGCTTGTTGACTCGCTATTAACGCAATTCCACCATAAATTACCCATTGTGAAAATCGGGAAGCAATGCTCACCAACGGCACCAATTTGGAGCGCATTTGCAACCATTCATAGCCTTTGGCGTGTTGCACCGCGTGTCCTACTTCGTGCGCAGCTACTGCAGCCGCCGCGGCATTCCGTTGATGATATACGCCTTCACTTAAATTTACCGTCTTTTTTAGCGGATTGTAATGATCGGTTAACATTCCTGGTGTTGAAATTACTTCTACATCTCTAATTCCGTAATCCATCAGCATTTTTTTGGCAATTTCGGCACCACTCATTCCGTTGCGTAGTTGTAGTTTGGAGTAAAACGCAAACTTACTTTTCAGTTTACTACTCACAAACATACTTACTAACATGATTGCACCTGCTAGGAGCAAATATCCATTATCAAATGTCATATTCTTTTGTTTTAACTCTTTTAAAAATACAAAAACCTCGCCAAATAAGCGAGGTTTTTATGAATATGAATTTTTGTCAGTTTTTTGCTAATCGCGTTCTACTTTGCGCAACGCTGCTTTTTGAATCACCGTCGTATTATAGCTTATCACAGGTAATTTTTCAGTTCCTGTTTTTCTAGCTTCTGCTTTTTCTGTAACTGTTATTGAAAAAAATACGCGTCCGTCGTTGTTAAATTCTACGCGACTGTTCAAAATTCTATTGTTCAATTCGAAAGTGCTAAACAGTGTTTGACGCATGTAATTTGCCCTCAGCACGATTCCGTTATTTTCATCCAAGTCGTAGATGCCTTTTTCAGGATCAACCACAACTAAAGTATATTTACGTTCGTCTCTTTTCTTTGAAACGATGTACGATAAGGTATAATCATATTTTTTTGGGTCTTCTGTCGGCTTAATCTCTAATTCCATCGGCACATTTTGAATCACGCCAGAAGCATCTGAAATATTGAGATTTCCAGCATAGATTCCCACATATTCCTTTGGAAATGCTTGTTCCACTGGAAACACTTTATCTTCTGAGGTTTTCCCAGCGCGTTCTTTGGTTTTCTTTGTTTGCGCCATTACTGCTGTAGACATACTAATTAGCGCAATTAAAAAGACTATTTTTTTCATTTTTCTATGTTTAGATGTGACAAGTTGTGTACTATTTTTGTACCAAACTGCTTTTCTATCCTACGATATTAATGATTTTTCCTGGAACTACAATCACTCTTTTGGGAGTTCTTCCGTTTAATTGTGCTTGTGTACGTTCGTCTTCTAGAATTATTTTCTCAATTTCTTCTTTGGATAAATCTAACGGCAATTCTTTTTTGAAGCGCATTTTTCCGTTGAACGATACTGGATATTCTTTGGAACTTTCTACCAAATGACGCGCTTCAAACACTGGAAACTTCACGGTAGCAATAGAACCTTCATTGCCCAAACGCGACCATAATTCTTCTGCAATATGCGGTGCATACGGAGAAACCAAGATTGTTAACGGTTCTAAAATTGCACGACTTGTACACTTTTGATCGGTCAATTCGTTGACGCAAATCATAAACGTACTTACCGACGTATTGAACGAGAAGTTTTCAATGTCTTCCTGTACTTTTTTGATGGTTTTGTGCAAAGTTTTTAAGTTGTCTTTCGTCGGTTCGGTTTCGGTTACTTTCGGACCTTCGTCAGCAACGTACAATTTCCACAATTTCTTTAAAAAGCCAAAAACACCTGTAATTCCTGCCGTGTTCCAAGGTTTTGCTTGCTCCAACGGCCCTAAAAACATTTCATACAAACGCAAGCTATCCGCACCATAGGTTTCACAAATTTCGTCAGGATTGACAACGTTGTATTTAGATTTCGACATTTTTTCGACTTCGCGAGAAACTTTAAAAGTGCCATCATCTTCACAGATAAATTCAGCATCTTTAAATTCAGCTCGCCAGTTTTTGAAGCCTTCTATATCCAACTCATCTGACGAATTTACTAATGAAACATCAGCATGGATTGGAATTGCTCTCTCTGTAATTTCAACAATCTCTATGTCGCTTAGAAAATCTATTTCTTTTCTAATAATATTAAAATGCTCTTTTTCAATAGTTTTAAACAAATTCTCACGATCAATTTCATTTAATAAAAATTTCTTTTCGAGAACTTGACCTTTACTATCTAAAAGATCTTCTAGTCTATCACTAGATACATATATTTCCTTCTTATAATATTTTCCATTTTTATATTTCTTAGTAGAGTGAATTTTAGAATTATCATTTGTCTCTACTGTAATTTTCAAATCAATATTATAACTAATTATGAATTTGTGAACAAAAGCACTCGTCCCCAAAATCATTCCTTGGTTGATGAGCTTTTTAAACGGTTCATCCACATTGACAAATCCTCTGTCGTGCAAGAACTTTGTCCAGAAACGTGCGTACAATAAATGCCCTGTCGCGTGTTCGCTTCCACCAATATATAAATCTACATTTTGCCAATAGTCTAATGCTTCTTTGCTTGCAAAATGTTCATCGCGCAAGGCTTTTTCCATATAACGGAAGAAATACCACGAACTTCCTGCCCAACCTGGCATGGTGTTTAACTCCAAAGGATAGATTCCGTTGTCTTGCTTCTCGACTGCGCTCGAAGTGACAAGTTCGTTGCTTACAATGGTATTTGTGTTGGTATCCCACGCCCAAACCTCAGCGTTTCCTAATGGTGGTTCGCCCGTTTCGGTGGGTAAATATTTTTCTACTTCTGGTAACGTGATTGGCAAATGTTGTACATCAATCATTTGTGGCATTCCGTCTACATAATATACTGGAAACGGTTCGCCCCAATAACGCTGACGCGAGAATACCGCATCGCGCAAACGATAGTTGATTTTTCCTTTTCCAAAACCGCGCTTTTCCATTTCGTAAATCACGGTTTTCATGGCTTTTTTATAGGTCAAACCGTTTAAGAAGTCAGAATTAGCGATTTTGACACCTTCTTTTTCACTGTATGCTTCTTCAGAAATGTCTACATTTTCAAAGATGTTTGGAATGTCTAATCCGAAGTGTTTTGCAAAGTCGTAATCGCGTTGGTCGCCACATGGAACTGCCATCACCGCGCCTGTTCCGTAACTTGCCAATACGTAATCGCCAATCCAAATTGGAATTTTTTCGCCTGTAAACGGATGAATGGCATGCGCGCCTGTAAAGACTCCCGAAATCGTTTTGACATCTGCCATACGCTCGCGCTCACTGCGTTTTGCTGTGGCTTCTACGTAACTTTCCACAGCTTCTTTTTGTGCAGCAGTTGTGATTTTCGCTACCAAATCGTGTTCTGGAGCCAAGGTCATAAAACTTACGCCGTAAATCGTGTCTGGTCGTGTCGTAAACACATCAATATTCGCGTCGTGTCCGTCTACCTTAAACGTTACCATCGCGCCTTGCGAGCGACCAATCCAATTGGTTTGCGAATCTTTTAGAGGTTGTGGCCAATCGATTTCGTTCAAACCGTCTAGCAAACGCTGTGCATACGCGGAGATTCGCATGCTCCATTGGGTCATTTTTTTACGAACCACAGGATGTCCGCCACGTTCGGAAACGCCGTTGACAATTTCGTCATTTGCCAATACCGTTCCTAGCGCAGGACACCAGTTTACTTCGGTTTCTGCCAAATATGTTAGTCTATATTTTAAGAGAATTTCTTGTTGTTCTTTTGAGGAATAATTGTTCCATTCCGCCGCAGCGAACATTGCTACATCATCATCACAAACCGCTTTTACATTGGCGTTTCCGTCCACTTCAAATTTCGCGATAAGTGTATCAATATGCTCCGCTTTGTCAGTTTCGACATTGTACCACGAGTTGAACAATTCGATAAAAATCCACTGTGTCCACTTGTAATATTCAGGATTGGACGTTCGTACTTCTCTGCTCCAATCGAACGAGAAGCCAATTTTATCTAACTGCTCACGGTAACGCTTGATGTTCGTTTTGGTGGTAATCGCAGGATGCTGTCCCGTTTGAATCGCATATTGTTCTGCTGGCAATCCAAAACTATCATATCCTTGCGGATGCAACACGTTGAATCCTTGATGACGCTTGTAACGCGCATAAATATCTGAAGCAATATAACCTAATGGATGCCCAACATGCAGTCCCGCACCTGACGGATATGGAAACATATCAAGTACGTAATATTTTGGTTTGTCGGTATTATTTTCGGCATGAAATGTTCCGTTTTCTGCCCAATATTTTTGCCATTTGGCTTCAATTTCGTTGAAATTGTACTTCATTTTGCTAACTTTTAAAGAAGCGCAAATTTAGTGGTTTTTTTTGGGTTTTGGGTTTTGGGTGTTAGGTTTTTGTTGGGTTTGTGTCTGTTGATTTGTTGATTTGTCAATTTGTGGATGTGTCTATTTGTTTCGCTTGCAACTCTATACTTGTAAACTTCTTGTTTATTGAAAGATTCAATGATTGAAAACTGTTAGTTTATTACTTAAACTTATAAACCCTTAAACTTTTAAACTTCAAATAACATACGATTTTATAGTAAACTTTCGTTTTTAGTATATGTTTTTGCATCAAATATACATTTGCATCTAAAATTTTTTAATTTTACCTAATTAATGCACTTTTTATGAGTTCTTCTTTTGACAAGTATCAAAAAAAACGATTGATTTCTTCCTATTTTTCTGTGGTTTTAAGTACCACCCTAGTACTTTTTCTGCTGGGAATTTTAGGCTTATTGGTTTTGAATACGAAGAAAGTTGCCGACTATTATAAGGAACAAGTTCCGATGACGATTTTCTTTAAGAATTCAGCCAAAGACGTTGAGATGCAGCAACTCCAAAAAACATTGGCGTTGGCAGATTATACCAAGTCTGCTAATTTTGTATCAAAAGACCAAGCCGCTGTAAAGTTGACCGACGATATTGGAGAAGATTTTGTAGCGTTTTTAGGGGAAAATCCTTTGTATAATTCGCTGGATGTATATTTGAATTCGAATTTTGTGTCTGTAGAAGAATTGGAAGCTATTGTAAAGGAATTGAGTGAAAAGAGTTTTGTAAACGAAGTTTCTTATGACAAGTCGCTGGTTTCTAAACTGAACGCCAATATCAAAACCATCGGATTTTGGATTTTAGTTGCATGTGTCTTTTTTGCCATTGTGGCAGCATTGCTTATTAATAGTTCGATTCGCCTTTCGGTATATGCCAAACGTTTTACGATTAAAACCATGCAAATGGTGGGCGCTACGAAAGGGTTTATTCGCAAACCTTTTATTTGGAAGAGTGTAAAAATGGGCATTATTGCCGCTATTTTAGCATTGGCTGGAATGGCTGCCATGTTGTATTACGCTAATAAATCGCTACCACAATTACAATTGATTGATAATAAACTATTAATAGGCTCCGTATTTGCGGGAATTTTAGTGATTGGCATTTTAATTACGTTGATTAGCAGTTTTTTTGCCACACAACGCTATTTGAATTTACGCACAGACCAATTGTACACGTAATTTTTGACTTTTGTGATGAAAAAATCAATACTTCCTTTGTTGCTTATTATTGCGAGCGTTATTTTAATTATTGTCAATCTAGTTACTTCTGAAAATTACGACAGAGGTTTCTGGATGCGTTCACTTTCAAGCATTTTACTGATTTTCGCGATGATTTTAACGATTAGAAGTCAGAAAATTGGGAAATAATATTCTGGAGTTTTTCACTATGGATTTAAAATATGAACATGCCTACATTCCTATTGAAAATAATGTTCAAGACACTTCCTCTGAAGCATGGAAAAGACTTTGTGAATATGTAGAAATTGCTGCTAAAGAAAGACATAAGGAATTTGATCCCTTCAATTATTTGGGAAAAGAATTATACGCACAGCTTCACACGTTACCAAAATCAATTGAGAAATTGACGCACGTAAAAAAGATGATACTTTACGGAAGTAAACTCAAGCGAATTCCACCCGAAATAGGAAACATGAAAAGTCTAGAAGAATTCATTCCTTATACTTCCTATGACTTACATTGGCTTCCTTATGAAATTACTCAGTGTAAAAATCTAAAAAATAGTATCATAAGTACACGTGCTTTATATGGAAACTATAAACATAGAAAACCGTTTCCGAGCTTACATGAAAATCCGGTAACATATAACTCAGAAATCATTTCATGTAGTGTTTGTAAAAAAAGCATCTCGCAAGCAGAAACGAATCAATGGTGGATTTCTCTAAGAGTCGCTACAGATGTTGTTCCGCTTCTTGCAAATATTTGCTCCGTCGAATGTAAAAAAGCATTGCCCAAACCTGCAAAAGGCTATCTACAATATGCCCATAAAGGTGGAAAAGAACTTGGACAACCTTCAAAAAATGATGTTGGTGTAGCAAGTAATAGGAAAATCCCGATGAAAAAATTGATTTTTGAAGAAAAGTCACCAAAACCTTCCATTTGGGAAGCAATTCGAAAACTTTGGAAAAAGTAATTGGTGCAAGCATATTTCTACAAACATTAACACACTTTAACCCTTCGTTATAAAATAATTAGGAAAATACTTAGTTATATTTAGACCAACAAATCCAAACCCAAAATTTATGATGAAAATATTTACGTGATTGAAAAGACATTTTAATTTTTAAAATTATAAATTATGAAAAGAATCACATTCATATTTTTAGGCATAGCACTCGTTGTATTCTTAGCATATTCGTTTACACCAATAAACACGGTGCAATCGGACGATTGTGTATTGATATCCGGTAAAATCGTTTCTATCAAAGAAGGCGCTTCTAACAATATCCAAATTCGACTCGAAAATGATAGTCATTATTATTACATCAATCGTGGCTTAGAGAAAGGAATAAATTTAGCGCAATTAAGTGCCAAAGTTTTAAATAAAACCGTTACTTTGTATTGTCCGAACCGATGGACAATTGTCAATCCTGACGGAATTGTTCCGCATATTTCAAAAATGGAAAAAGGCACAACTGTCGTGTACAGTGAGTTTTAAATGTTTTGAAATGAAATATGTATTCGGTTGACATTTGTAAACTTGAGCATTCATGAAAAACAAAAATTCTAAAAGCAATCGAAAAAAAGCTAAAAGCGCACCGCAAAAACCTGTACAACAACCTGTTGCTACACAAAAAGATGACGCGGCGACTGTAAAAAATAATCCTTCCAACCAAGAAAATATATCACAATCAAATTTTGTTTTCGGGAAGAAAAACTATCTATTTATGTTTATCGGATTGGCAGTCATTGCACTCGGATTTATTTTGATGGCTGGCGGCGGAAGCGATGACCCGAATGTTTTTAATGAAGATATTTTTAGCACACGACGCATTCACATTGCGCCGATGGTTGTCGTTCTTGGATTCGCGATAGAAGTGTATGCTATTTTGTTAAATCCGAATTCAGACGCCTAATTCATGGAAAGTTTTAATGCAATTATCCTTGGTATCATTCAAGGATTAACGGAGTTTCTACCTGTTTCGTCTAGCGGACATATTGAATTGGGAAAAGCCATTTTGGGCGCAGACATCAAAGAAGATTTATTATTTACCGTAGTGGTGCATTTTGCTACCGCATTAAGCACTATCGTAGTTTTCCGAAAAGATATTCTTTTTTTACTTAAAGGACTCTTTCAATTCCAATGGAATGAAGAATCGCAATTCGCCTTAAAAATTGTGCTTTCCATGATACCTGCAGCACTTGTCGGTATTTATTTTGAAGAAGAATTGGAAGCGTTGTTTGAAGGAAACTTGCTGCTCGTCGGTTGCATGCTTATTATTACGGCGTTGCTACTTTATTTTGCTGACAAAGCCAAAAACACAAATAAAAATGTGAGTTATTCCAACGCAGTTGTTATCGGAATTTCGCAAGCCATCGCTATTTTACCTGGCGTTTCACGTTCGGGTGCGACTATTTCAACCTCTGTTTTATTAGGAAATGATAAAACCAAAGCCGCACGATTCTCGTTTTTGATGGTCGTGCCGTTAATTTTTGGGAAAATTGGAAAAGATATTTTTAGTGGCGAACTTGCGTTAGAAAGTGCTGACATTCTACCAATGTCACTTGGATTTATCGCTGCTTTTATCGCGGGATTATTTGCGTGTACGTGGATGATTAATTTGGTAAAAAAGAGCAAACTCACCTACTTTTCCATCTATTGCCTTATTGTCGGATTGATTGCGATTGGGTATGTTGGATACAAAACGTATTTCTAAAATGAAAACGCTCGAAGAATTTCAAGCCGGACAAACCTTACTCATTGACAAACCGCTAACTTGGTCATCATTTCAAGCAGTAAACAAAGTGAAATGGGCGTTAAAATCTACCTTTAAAGTCAAAAAACTAAAAGTCGGTCATGCAGGTACGCTTGATCCATTAGCCACAGGTTTGTTGATTATTTGTGTTGGAAAAAACACGAAAAAAATTGCAGAATATCAAGGACAAGTCAAAGAATACACAGGAACCATTACCGTTGGCGGCACGACACCTTCCTACGATTTGGAAAGTGACATCAACAAAACATTTCCAACGGAGCATATCACAGAAGAACTTATTCACGAAACTACGCAACAATTTTTAGGCGAAATTGACCAAAAACCGCCTATTTTCTCCGCTTTAAAGAAAGATGGAAAACGTTTGTACGAATTGGCACGTGCAGGCGAAGAAGTGGAAATTCCATCCCGAAAAATTACCATTGAAGCATTCCAAATCACACGTATTGAACTTCCTGAAATTGATTTTAGAGTGGTTTGTAGCAAAGGAACGTATATTCGATCTCTGGCGCATGACTTTGGACAAGCATTGCATTCTGGCGCACATTTATCTGCTTTACGACGTACTAAAATTGGTGATTTTGATGTAAAAGACGCTATTTCTCCAGAAGCATTTGGGGAAAGTCTTCGGAGTTAGAAGTGAGCTTTTAATCTTTCAATTATTGAATCATCAAACTTCTAGAGAAATTCCTGCCTTCGCAGAAATGACAATCAAATCAATTTGAGCAAATCTTCAATCGTGTTTTGACCTTTGTCTTTGTTGTACCAAATTTGTAAATCTTTCTTGAATTCTGGCGTGAGTGTTCCGTGTTTTGCTTTAAAATCGTTCACCATTTTTGTGGCTTTGGAAGGTCTTGGTCCCCAATCGCCAATGACATTTTTAGAAGTATTGTCAATTGCAATCAACTTCGGAATCGATTTTCCGCCGTTGGTTAAAAATTCGTTCATCAACGCATCATTATCATCGCGTAATACAACTTTTAGCGTAATATTTTCGTTTAATTCTGCCACTTTATTGATGACAGGCATGGTTTGCGCTGCATCGCCACACCAACTTTCTGTCAACACCAACCAAGTCACGTCGCCAGTATACGCTTTGATTTCAGCAATGGCTTCTTCGGATAATTTTATGGTTTTGTTCAAACGCTGCATGCGTTTGTCGTTTAACATGGAATATGTTGACAAAGCTTCTGTTTGCACATCGCCTGTGGATTTTCCTTCTGCTACTAAATTCTGCACCAAAGTTCGGTATGCTTCGTAGCTCATGGATTTTGTCAAACTTTCTGCTATGATATCTTTTATATGTGTTGTGGTCACGGTCATAATCAATTATTTTACGCGAGTTCTGTCGCAATTTTTCAGGAAACTTACGTTACGTCTTTTGCGGTTCATTTTTTGCGTTGTAAATTTACGAAACGATTTTTAGAGCAAAAACAGATATTTACTAAGAATCACAATAGACGTTCAAAGTAAAACCAATCTCAAATAATGAACTCAAACGATAAAAAACGCTGTACTTGGTGTGGAAATGATCCGTTGTATGTTGCCTATCACGATGAAGAATGGGGCGTTCCTGTGTATGACGACGACCGACTGTTTGAGTTTTTAATTTTAGAGACGTTTCAAGCGGGTTTGAGCTGGATTACCATTCTGCGGAAGCGTGAAAATTTCCGAAAAGCTTTTGACAATTTCGACTATAAAAAGATTGCGAAATACGGTGATGAAAAGTTTGAAATTTTGCTGAATGACAAAGGCATTATTCGAAATAAATTAAAGATTAAAGCCACCATTACCAACGCACAAGCGTTTATGAATGTACAGGAAGAATTCGGTAGTTTTTCCAAATATATTTGGCAATTTACAGACGGAAAACCGATTCAGAATGCTTTTAAAACAAGTAAGGAAGTGCCTGCAACCACAGAGATTTCAGATGCGTTAAGCAAAGATTTAAAGAAAAGAGGCTTCAAATTTGTCGGTTCTACGGTCATCTACGCGCACATGCAAGCTACGGGAATGGTAAACGACCACACGACAGATTGTTTTCGTTATGAAGAATTAAAAAACTTGAAATGAGAAATCTTGCTTTACTACTTTTTTTGACATTTTCAGGGTATTGTACGGCGCAACAATCGTATAAATACGAAAAAGAAGAGCGCATTGAAAAAAAGGTGTTTCCACAAAAAGGATTGGATTTGCTTGACAAAACGCTTCCTGAAAAAGTGAAAAATGTCAAATATTATAAAGAGCGCGACAGTGTAAAAATCAGTTACGAATCCAAACTAAAGTTTAAACGAAAGTATTACAGTATTGAGTTTACTGAAAAAGGACTTTTGGAAGATGTAGAAGTAACGATTAAAAAGAAACAGATTCCCGAAGAAACACGAGAAAAAATTGAAAACTATATGCGCAATGCGTACGATTCGTATCGCATTAAAAAAATACAACGTCAATACAACAATACCAATACGATTGATGCAAAACAAGTCATACAAAACGCGTTTTCCAACGATTTAAACAGTGAACATTTTTATGAAATTATTGCGGAAGTGAAAACGAAAAAGGAGCGTTATTTTATTGAAATCACGTTTACCAAAGATGGCGATTTTACGCTCGTGAGAACCATTATTCAAAGCTCGTATGATCACATCTTGTATTAAAAAAATAGTACTGTTGGTATTTTTTTGCAGTGTGTTTTCTATGCATGCGCAAAACGATTTTACGACTTTTGTTGAGCCTTCGTTCGCAGTAAATCATAACGTAAATGATAGTTATAAAGTGAATTTTGCTACGGTTGCTAGAAATTATGTCTATCGCGATGATACAACTGAATTTACGGTACGTCACTTACAATTGGTTCACTTTTCTACGTGGAGTTTCAACTCAAATCACAGTGTGAGTGCTGGGCTCATGTATCGTTTCCGAGAAAATTTTGAAAACAGTAGCAACGAATTGCGATTCACACAACAATACAATTATGCGTATCGACCGAATATTGTGCGTTTTGGACATCGCGTTCGGACTGAACAACGCATTACCACGAATGCTACCGTGCATCGTTTTCGCTACCGATTTACCATCGATTTGCCACTTTCGGGAGAAAAGCTAGATATTGGAGAACCGTATTTTGTCGCGAATGCAGAATCGTTACTCAGCGTCGCAAAAGCTGAGACACCACAAATCGACCAACGTTTTACCACACAAATCGGTTGGCAATGGACTGAAAATCTAAAGTTTCAAACAGGTTTGGAATATCGTTTTGAAGACTATAATAATAGCACACGAGAGATTTTATTTATTCTTACTTCGTTGATTTTAAAAATTTGACAAAACATAAAAAGCCAGAAGCATACACTTCTGACTTTTCGCTAACTTTTATTTTACATAAAATATGTAAAGATTAATAATCTGATCCACACTGTAAAATTCCAGATGGTCCCCAACAAATCGTTTCAATACTCAATGGTTCTGCTGGTTCTGCCTCACATTTACAGTAAGTTTTCGTGTTAGGCGCTGCTCCCACAAGTTTTTCTTGTTTAAAGTTTGAAATTGCTTGTTTGTTCAGCTTTAGATTTTTTAAATCTTTTCTTTTCATAATATAAAATTTATAAGTTATGCCCTATAGTTCTTGAAAAAGAAAAGTGTTACCCAAAAATAAAATGGTTTTTTATAAAAACGACAAAAAGACTTCTCTAGGAATTTCATACGCTCCCAAACTTTCTAGATGATTGGTATGCATTTGGCAATCAATAATTTGACAACCTTCTGATTGGAGTTTTCGCACCAAATGAATAAAACCAAATTTACTTGCATTACTTTCATACGCAAACATACTTTCGCCACAAAACACACGTCCTAAGTTTACACCGTACGCGCCGCCGACAAGTTTTTCGTCGCGCCACACTTCTACGGAAGTGATATATCCCATATTGAATAATTCCAAATACGCTTCCTGCATTTCGTCTGTAATCCACGTATCGTCTTGTCCTGGACGTTGCACGGAAGCGCATGCGTTTATTACTTCTTTAAAAGCTGTATTGTACGTCACGGAAAATGCTTGGCGACGTAGCAGTTGCTTCATGCTTTTTGATACTTTTAATTCTTCTGGAAACAACACCATTCGCGGGTCGGGCGACCACCAAATAATAGGCTCATCTTCTCCGTACCAAGGGAAAATTCCGCTTTTATATGCCAATAGTAAGCGTTCTGGTTGTAAATCGCCTCCAATCGCTAAAATGCCTTCTGGTGAAGTTTCTGAAACAGGTGGAAACACTATTTTATCTGTTAAAAAGTACATGAAATTGCTATTTTCTGAGTCTTTATACAAGAAAACAAAAGGTAATACTTTGATTTTTAGTATTTTTTCGCCAAATTTGTAATTAGTCTTGAGACATCTAAACATTTATTTTTCATCATTGCTTTTTGAATTAGTGTTGAAAGACTAAAGCCTAAAACCACAACATTAAGTCCCGCTTTTCGGGACTTTTTTTATGGAGTTACAACAAAAGCAATCCTAAAACATATACGGCAATTCCGACTGCCATCAAAATAATGGTATAGGGCAATATTTCTTTCGCTTTTAATCGTGTAATGCCTAATAACGGCAATGCCCAAAAGGGTTGCAACATGTTTGTGATTTGATCACCATACGACAATGCCATGACTGCTTTCGGTAACGGAACGCCTAATTCTATCGCCGATTGAATTACAATCGGACCTTGTACTGCCCATTGTCCGCCGCCACTTGGCACAAAAATATTTACCAATCCTGCGCTGAAAAATGTATAAATTGGTAAGGTGGTTTCATTCGCCACCGCGACAAAACCTTCTGAAATCATTCCGACCATTCCAGAACTTTTCATGATGCCCATAATTCCGAAATAGAGCGGGAATTGAATCAAAATTCCCGAAGTTCCTTTAATCGCTTCTTCTACCGCGTTTAAAAAACTTTTAAAATTTCCATGCAATACAATTGCCAATCCCAACATAAAAAAGTTGAGCATATTGGGAGAGATTTGAATGTTTGCTAACGAACTTACATTTTTAGCATATTGAATAAAAAACACGATCAAAAGCAAGACACCAAACGAAATGGCAACTATGGAAGAATGATCTAACTTTTCAGCTCCTTCTAGAGTTGCTTTATTTATTTTGTCGAATTGGTATTTCGGTAAATTTAACTTTGTAGGCGTGGCTTTTTTGGCTAGAAAACGTAATACCAAGGGAATCAATACGAGTAAAATCGCGAATAATAATAAATTCCACCAACTAAAAATAGTACTGCTCGACGTGATGACTTCGGGTACTTTTCCAAATTGATCTACCGTTAATACACCGTTCATCATTTCGAGTAAATGTCCTTGTTCTGCCACTTTTGACGGTGCCGAACCACTGATACCACCGTGCCAAACCATCAACCCGACATACCCAGCCGCACCCACAAGTGGATAATTGATTGGAATATTATGTTCTTGCGCACGTTCGCCAACTTTTCTGGCTAAAATTGCGCCAAAAATTAGTCCCAATCCCCAATTAAAAAAAGCAACTAGCATCGTTGTTACACTAACTAAAACGACTGCATTTGTGGTATTCGTGACCGATTTTGTGAGTGTCATGATGAGTGAATTCATCGGTTTACTCAATACCAGCACATGTCCAAGCACGAGAATCAGCATCATTTGATAGGCAAAAACGAGCAATCCAGAATTCCAAATGCCATCTTCCCAAAACGACAACACATCTACTAAATAATCAAAAGTAGCTATTTCTTCAGGTCGTGTAAAAAACGTTGCCAAAACAATTGTCAATACCGTCAGCAATACCGCAATGGTAAACGGTGAAGGCAAATAACGCTGAAAAATGGTTTCTATGGTTTTGGTAATGCGCATGGTTGATTTTTGGGTGAATTTACAAAAATATTTGTCGCTACGCTCCAGATTTTTAGACCGCTTTGCTGTTAGACTTGTTCCTGTGCGTACAGGATTTTTTTAGACTGCTTCGCTGTTAGATTTAAGATATATTATTTCTTGCGAAGGGATTTGGGTAGTTTTTTTGAAAAGCCTTCATTTATTTTTCGTTTTGAATTTTAGAATTAGTAGTTTTAAACAATCGCTGTTCGCGATGCGTTTCAATTAAAAATCAATCAACCAAAAAAAGATTATTATGCTGAAAAAATTGTACGATTTTAAGAATTTTAAAGGTGATTTTACAGGCGGACTCGTTGCTGGAGTTGTGGCATTGCCGTTAGCATTGGCATTCGGAGTACAATCGGGAATGGGCGCTACGGCAGGTTTGTACGGAGCTATTGCCGTCGGAATTTTTGCAGCATTGTTTGGTGGCACCGAAACGCAAGCCAGTGGTCCAACAGGTCCAATGACAGTAGTTTCTGCCGCGTTGGTTGCTATTGCTATTCAGATGAATGGAAGCTTGGATAGCGGAATGGCAATCATTTTAACAACATTTTTATTAGGCGGAATTTTACAAGTGATTTTTGGCTTTTTAAATATTGCTAGCTATGTGAAATACTTTCCTTATCCCGTCATTTCAGGGTTTATGAGTGGTGTGGGATTGATTATCGTGATTTTACAAATTTTCCCCTTTGCGGGAATGGCCTCTTCGAAATCGACCATTGCTGTGATGCAAAATTTTCCTAGTTTGTTTACCGATGCTAATGTATATGCGCTGTTATTAGGCGCCATTACGATTGCAGTGTATTATCTTTTTCCAAAAATCACCAAAGCCATTCCGAGTGCGTTGGTTGCCTTGATCGTAGCGACGTTGATTGCCTATTTTATGAAAATGGACGTTCCACTGATTGGCGAAATTCCTTCGGGATTGCCTTCGTTTCAGTTGGGCGGTATTTTAGAAATTGATGCTAGCGCGTATGCCACTATTGTAGAATATGCAGTTGTTTTGGCGGTTTTAGGAAGTATTGATTCTTTATTAACATCTGTGATTGCAGATAATATGACCAAAACCAAACACAATAGCAATCGCGAATTGATTGGACAAGGAATTGGAAATATGATTGCCGCTGCTATTGGTGGAATTCCAGGTGCGGGAGCAACCAAAGGAACTGTGGTAAACATTAACGCAGGTGGAAAAACAAGAATGTCTGGAGTCATTCACGGACTATTTTTATTGGCTGTTTTGTTGGGATTAGGACAATTAGCTGCGCACATTCCGCTATGTGTTTTGGCAGGATTGTTAATTCCGATTGGATTTAAGATTGTCGATTTTAAAGGCTTAAAACACTTGTTAAAAGTTCCAAGAGCGGATGCCGTTGTGATGATTTTAGTATTGTTAATTACTACATTTGGAAGCTTGATTCAAGCAGTTGGAATTGGTATTGCCTTGGCGTGTTTGTTGTTTATGAAAAAATCGGGAGACATCAGCGAAAAAGGCTTGGAAGTTGGAAATGTAGCGGATATTGACGGTGAAAAACCTTGGCAAGACGAATTGGAATTTTACGAGCACTACAAAGAAAAAGTCATCATCAAGCATTTGTATGGATCGTTATTTTTTGGATTTACTTCGTATTTTAAAGATCAAATTAACCTATTGCCAAAAGATATCACAGCGGTGATTTTTAGAATGGACAGGGTTCCGTATATGGATCAATCGGGTTTGTATGCCTTAGAAGATATCATCTTTGATTTGCGTGCGAAAAACATTGAAGTCATCATCGTCGGACTCCAAGAACAACCTTGCGATATGTTAAAAGCCGTAGACATCATTCCAGATTTGGTTCCTGAAGACGATTTATTTGCTACAGTTGATGAGAGTTTTGAGTATTTGAAAGGGAAGTTGAAAGGCGCTGCTGTAAAATAATTTCTAGATGTATCCAAATAACTTGAACAATTTTACTTCATACTTTTTATACATTTTTTGACTCCAGTTTATAATATCAAAGTCACTTTCAATACCAATATCTAATCCTACTAAGTTTAATAAAGGAATAGAAGCTTTAATTTTCATTTCTAAATTACCGCCTTTTGTATTTAAAGTGTCTAGGTATTCTTTTTGTTGTTCATCCATAGCTTCGTATAAGGATTCTAAAGCTTTGTGAATATCATCAAATATGGCTTGTTTTTGAGTGATTGAAATTTCTTCAACTGCTTGAATGATTTCTTCTTTATTTAACTTTAAGTTTTCATCTAAACTCAATAAGTGCTCAAAAAAAGTATTAAACTTTTCTAAAATTTCTTTTGTGTTTTTCTTTGTTTTTTTTGAATATTTTAACGTTTTCTCAGTTGTGTTTTCTATTCTTCTCAGTCGCTCTCGATCATCTATTTCATGCATTTTATGCCGTGCATCTTTTTCTCTGAGTATTTCAACTAATGTATAAGGCAACGCAAAACCTGAACTTTCTAAAATAGGCGCAATTTTAATATGCCCTCTCAAATTTCGACAGTAAATATCATCTCGATTATCTTCAATTTCACGTTCAATATCTTCGTTATAGTCATGATACGTTTTTTTAACACTTGAAAGTGTACTGCATTTTTCACAAACACAAGGAATTTCAATATCAAAATCAAGTCCTTTATACGTTTCGTGAATATCTTTCATTGCTTTTACAATATCCTGCATCAACATCAATCGTTCATTGCCGTACGCTTCTACCGAAATTTGTTTTAGGTTTCTGTTGACTTGTACTTTCGCTTTTGCATTTTTTACGGTAAAAACAACTCCAAAAGCCCATACATCCTCAAAATCAGAATCGACATATTTACATAGTTCCGCGGCTAATTGATTCACAATCCCTCTGGGCATTAAACGAGGATATTTGTATTTGATTTCCCATTTTTCTTTAGGGTTCCAGTTTTCATGTTTTTCTGGAATAACAGTACTCATTAAAGACGGAACGATATACGCGTTTTCGTGCCTTCTTTTATAAGCCAAGCGGAAAATCTTTAACATTTCTAATAATTCATTGTGAAAATCTACATACATAGGTTCATTCCATAAATGTTCTACATCTTCTTGTTCTAACTTTCCATTTTTGGCACGAATATCTTTACTATCAATAATACGATAGAGCGCAGTAGTGATCCATTCGGGATTTAAGATTACTTTTTGTTTGATAGCTAGGTAGTCTTCATACCAAAGTACAATTCCCAATTTATGTAAATATCTAAGTAAGTCTTTTTGTCTTTCTTTGTCTTCAACTTTGTGTTTTTCGCAAATTTTAGCATACTGACTTAAATTTATCAAATAGGTGTTTATCTCAAGTAATTCCTCTAATTCTTTTCGTACGTTTAACCAATCACTTAATATTTTTCTTTGAACATGTGGAAGTTCTTCTAATCGATTTTGAATAACTTGCTTAAAAGCTCTAAATGTTTCACGGTGTTTAGCCTCAGAAAAACTTAAATCAACTTCAAATACTTTTCCATCAACGATGTTGTAGTATTTTTTATAATCTGAGATATCTATATTTGCAGGCGTATCTCCAAATTTTAAATTTTGTAATAAGATAATCTTATTATTATTATTTTCTTTGGTAAAAATCTCAATGGTTTGCAACCATTCTTCATATTTATTTCCTTGGTCAGCTCTTGAATCAGTTACTAAAATGTATATTGCATCATTACTCAAAAAGAAACGATGTACTTGATACAACACATCTTGTCCGCCAAAATCCCAAATATGACAAATAAACGTATCATTATTGGCAGAGAATTCGTAATTATAAATATCAATACCTCTTGTTCTGTCTTCTATCTTTGGTAACTCTTTATTTTCATCTTCTATTTTGATACGAAGTGATGTTTTTCCTGTTTTGCCTTCACCCAATAACAACACTTTGGCTTCTAATAATTGTACTTCTTTAACATCTTTTCGTTCCAAAGCTTCAAAGTATCGCAATACTGCAGCATTTCCCTGTTCTACGATATCTTGTGATGGGCTGCCCAAAGGATTTTTATACAAACGGATATCTCCACGATACGCTTCTGTTGAAATCTTCCTACCTTTTTTTATAAAAGGTACAAGCGATTTAATATCCGTAATTTTATTATAGCTAAGATCTAAGAAAGTTAAACCAACTAAGTCTTTCAAAAAACGAATATCCGTAATTTGATTTGAGCGAAGATCTAAGGAAGTTAAACCAACTAAGTCTTTCAAAAAACGAATATCCGTAATTTGATTTGAGCGAAGATCTAAGGAAGTTAAACCAACTAAGT
>NZ_QBKT01000011.1 GCF_003054265.1 Kordia periserrulae
CCAGCGGCGTATGCCAATGAAGAATTAGGGGTACAAACCATCTTTGTACTGGCTACCAACGATACCACAGGCTGTCAAAACACCATTACCTTTGACATCAGAGTCAATCCACTACCAAGTCCAACACTCAATGTTAATGAAATGCTTTCAGCCGATACCTGTGATGATGACAATGACGGTTTTGTAGCGACCGACTTAGACATGCTAGTGAATGACATAGTCAACAACGAGCCAGATGTAGTCTACAGCTTCCACGAGAGCGCAGAAGATGCCAACAATAACTTAAATGCACTGAGCAGTCCTTACACCAATATTGTCATGGACAGTCAAACCATCTATGTACTGGCAACCAATACAGTCACTGGCTGTTTTACAGTAACGCCATTACAAATCAATGTGATTCCAATTCCTGTGATGCCAATCAACATCGATGATGTAGAAGTCTGTGACGATGCCGCAAGTTTAGACGGCTTTGCTATGTTTGATTTAACAGTAACGCAAATGCAAATCTATGGCGGCCAAACACCAGGAAACTTTACACTAACCTATCATGAGAGTGAGCAAGATGCCATCGATGATGTATCACCAATTGTCACTCCAAGTGATTATATCAACACCACAGCCAATCAGCAAACCATCTGGGTACGTTTAGAAGACAACACTACCGACTGTTTTGCCATTGGAAGCTTTGAGATTATTGTAGTACCACCACCAGTACTAGTACAACCAACAGCTTTCTCACTTTGTGATGATTTAGAAAGTGGTGATGAGAGTGATGAAATCAGTAGTTTTGACTTAACAGATAAGTACACCGAAATCACTGGCGGTGATACCAGTTTAACTCTGACCTATTACGCCTCACTTGCAGACTTAAATGCAGATACGCCAATTACAGACCCAACAGGGTATCAAAACATCAGCAATCCGCAGACGCTTTACATAAGAGCCACAAACAGTGCAGGTTGTACGACTGATATCACCATGACACTAAGAGTACTTCCAATTCCAACACCGAACACCATGCCAACCCTTTTAGAAGCATGTGATGATGATAGTGATGGAGATGCAACCAACGGTATTTTAGTGTTTGATTTGACGCAAGCTGAGGCAGAAATTGTCAACAATGAAAGCAATGTTACAGTAAGCTATCACACCACATTAGAAGATGCAGAGATGGACAACAATCCGATTGTAGACCCAACCATGCATGCGGTAGATATGGCAACTGCCAACGAAAACGGACAAGTAATCATCTATGTGAGAGTGGAGAGTGACATTCAGATAGACAGCAATATGGAACCATGTTACAAGGTAGTAGAACTGCCTGTAATCGTTCATTCGCTACCAGAACTAACCAGTACAGCATTCACCTATGTCTTCTGCGAGTATGACAATGATAATGTAGGACAGTTTAACTGGGATGAAGTAACGGCTTCGTTAGATTTGCTTACACCTCCACAAGATATAAACAACTTTACAGTGACCTATCATCCAACGGTAGCAGAAGCTTTGGCAGGCACAGGAGCGTTAGTAAACGGTTTTGAAAATATGACCGACCCACAAACAGTGTTTATCCGCGTGGAAAACACCGCTACAGGCTGTGTGAACACCAATAACATTGCAAGTTTAGAGCTCAGTGTAGAACCGATACCAACGGCAACTGCGCCAGCAACCTATGAGGTATGTGCCACAGATGAAACAGACCCAAATACAGCGGTATTTGACCTTACCAGTTTGGATGCAGAAATCATCGCAGGACAGTTAAATATGGCAGTCTCGTATTATGAAACCGCCATGGATGCGGATAGTGATATCAATGCGATAGCCAATGCAACTAGCTATGTAAATACGTCCAATCCACAGACGCTTTATGCGAGGGTAAGACAAACCATTACAGGCTGTTTATCCGACCCAGTGCTAGTGACATTACAAGTCAACGCACTTCCGGTATTTACCCTACCAGCAGACGATATTTTGTGTGTGGATGCCGATACAGGAACCACTACTGACGGACCAATGATTGGCGTAGACTTAGGTGCAGGCTACAGTTATAGCTGGACCACACCAAACGGAACAGCCAACTCGCCAACGGTGGCAGTAACCACTGCAGGAACTTATAGTTTAACCATTACAGACAACAACTTTACCACCAGTTGTACCTATAGTGATAGTGTGACGTATCAGGCGTCTTCAGCACCATCGGTATTAGACATACAAATCACTACACCAGCTTTTGCAAGCAGTCACAATGTGATAGCGACAGCCTCAGGCGGTTCGGGCGTGTATGAATACCAACTAGATGATGGAGATTGGCAAGCAACAGGAGAGTTTTTAGACCTAGCACCAGGCGAACATACCATTACTGTGAGAGATACCAACGGATGTGGAGAGCTTAT
The DNA here is from genome assembly GCF_003054265.1 of Kordia periserrulae. Classification (GTDB taxonomy): domain Bacteria; phylum Bacteroidota; class Bacteroidia; order Flavobacteriales; family Flavobacteriaceae; genus Kordia; species Kordia periserrulae. The sequence continues at coordinate 2,397 of NZ_QBKT01000011.1, forward strand.
CAGAGGCTTTGAACTGATAGATTACATGAAATTCTTCACACCAAACGGCGATGAGTACCATCCGACGTGGAACATCATTGGACTGCGGAATCAGCCAGGCGCGAAGATTTACATCTTTGACCGATATGGAAAACTGCTCAAACAAATCAGTCCAGCAGGACCAGGCTGGGATGGAACTTACAACGGTTCGCCAATGCCATCACAGGATTACTGGTTTAGAGTAGAATACGTAGATCCATTCGATGGAACACCAAAAGAATTTATCAATCATTTTACTTTGAAGAGATAATTTATACCAAAAAAACATACACCATACACCAAAAACCGAAGAATCAATCTTCGGTTTTTTTATTAGACACTATTTTAGTACTTTCAAGCATAAATCAACCGAGTGTGAATAAACAAACTTACATACGTATTTTTCTGTTTTTAGCTTGTTTATTTTATGCACTTCAAGCGACTGCCCAAGATATTTCACTTTTTCAACAATTTAACGGTCGCTTTGATTATACCGCTTTAGGAAATACGCTAAATGTAGTAGAAAATGGCCCTACGGGAGCTTGTACAATCAACACGAGTTCGAGTGCTAGTTTGAATCTTGCTTCTGACCAAACGATGGTGGCGGCGTATTTGTATTGGGCTGGTTCTGATGATGGTGATTTTGAGATTGAATTGAATGGAATTCCCGTCACCGCAGAACGCACCTTTAGTGATGCCTTGACAGGAAATCGCACCTTTTTTGCGGCTTTTGCAGACGTAACGGATATTGTGCAAGCAGAAGGCAATGGATTGTACACTGTGAGTGAGTTTGACTTGACTTCTGTCATTGATCCGTATTGTCCGACAGGAACAAATTTTGGCGGTTGGGCAATTACGGTAATTTATGAAAATCTAGCGCTTCCATTGAATCAACTGAATGTGTACGACGGTTTGGAAAGTGTACCTGACGAGTTGGAAATTACGCTCGACAACCTCAACGTTTTTGACAATATGGGCGCTAAAATCGGTTTTATTGCTTGGGAAGGTGATCAAGCATTGAGCGTAAACGAATCGTTGCGTGTGAATGGTACTATTATTTCAAACTTTCCGCTGAATCCGCCTGACAATGCTTTTAACGGAACCAATAGTTTTACAGGCGCGACTGATTTATATAACATGGATATTGATTTTTATAATATTCAGAATAATATCAATATTGGCGATACAGAAGCGACGATTTCCTTGACTTCTGGACAGGATTTTGTGATGATTAACAACATAATTACTGTCTTAAACAGTCAACTTCCAGATGCTACGGTTGTAATTGACAATATTGAAGATGAATGTGATGTGCGTGATATTGACATTACATATACCGTTTTTAATACCAATAGTACCGCCGCATTACCACAAAATACACCTATTGCTTTCTATGCAGATGGAATTTTAATCGCGACAACTACTACGCAAGTGGCACTTCCTATTGGCGGAAGCACACAGCAAACGATTACTGTTAGCATTCCCGCGAATATTCCTGATACTTTTGAATTATTGATTGTTGTTGACGATGACGGAACTGGCGCAGGAACTGTTGATGAAACTAACGAAGATAACAATACGTTTGTTCAAAATGTCACCTTGCCTACTTCACCTGAAATTCCGCTGTTGCCTAATTTAGAATTGTGTGATACGGAGGCTTTTTTTGAATTTGATTTGACAACACAAGAAGCGCTATTCAACAGTGCCATTTTTACTTTTGAATATTACGAAACGCTGCAAGATGCTTCAAACAGTACGAATAGCATTACCAATGTTACTGCGTATAGTAATGCAAATTATCCCGCAGAAATTTTTATAAAAGTCATTCACAATACGTCACTTTGTAGCTCCATTGGCAATTTTGAATTGGTTATTTTAGAAAGTCCCGAAGTCACGCAGCCAGAAGATTTAGAAGCTTGCCGATTGGATGAAACTGAAAGTGTTCCTTTCGATTTGACATTTAATGAAGAAACTATAAGTCCGGCTTCAAACCTAACGTTTTCCTATTACGAAACGGCAAATGCTGACGGAACGTTTCAAGATGAAATTACAAATCCTACAGCGTATCTTAATAGTTCCAATCCACAAACCATTTTTGTGACTGTTGAAAATACTTTTGGATGCATTGTTGCCACAAGTTTTGAGTTGATTGTTGAAGATTGTGAAATTTACATTCCCAACGGTTTTTCCCCCAATGACGACGGAAAAAATGATGTTTTTAATATTCTCAATCTGGAAGCACATCCAAATCACATCCTTCACATTTATAACAGGTACGGCACACTTATTTATAAAGGCGACAGAAATACGCCGCGCTGGAATGGTTTTGCCAACAGAGGCACGCCAAAAAATAAAAAACTTCCTACAGGAACGTACTTTTATGTGCTGTATTTAAATGACGAAAATACGCTGGCAAGTCCTTTATTACTGGAACAAACCTACACAGGTTGGGTTTATTTACAGAATAATTAAGCAATCATAAAACGAATATCCTTGATTTTCTGTATTTTAGTAGAGATGAATTGCTAATTTTAAAATAAGTCGTACGTACTAAAAATAATTTTTAAGGCTTTAAATTATACATATATTTGTTGTGTATTAAAAATAGCCAAAAATACAAACAATAAAAACTGCCCATTTTTGTTGTTATATATGACGACTTAACCCCATACCACTCATGAAAAAAGTATTCCTAACGCTTTTTGCTATTTGTGCCTACCAAATAGTTTCTGCACAACAGGTAACTACCAACGAATCGTTTACGCTCCAACAACTCGTAGAACAGTTGGTGCAAGGTTGTGTTGAAATTTCTAACGTTAGCTCAACTATTAATGGAAATATTGATGGCTTTAACAGTTATGCTGCTTTTAGTCAAAGTGGTTCCAATTTTCCTTTTGCCAATGGTTTGGTGTTGACTACCGGACGCGCATCTGAAGCAGGAAATGGCTTAGATCCGATTCCTCTAAACAGCGGAACAACCAATTGGGGAACCGATCCTGATATGGAAGCAGTTTTAGGCGTAAATAATACGCTGAATGCAACGTCTATTGAATTTGACTTTATTGCTGTGACCAATCAAATTAGCTTTAATTATTTATTGGCTTCCGAAGAATATGCAGAAGATTTTCCGTGTCGATTTTCAGATAGTTTTGCTTTTTTAATCAGACCTACAGGAAGTACCGCTCCATATACCAATATTGCCGTAGTTCCAGGTACCAATATTCCTGTGAGTACGAGTGTGATTCATGATGAAATTGTAGGGTTCTGTCCAGCAGAAAATGAAGAATATTTCGAAGGTTACAACTTAGGCGACACCAATTACAACGGTCGTACAACAGTTTTAACCGCAACCGCAACTTTAATTCCGAATCAGCAATATCATATCAAATTAGTCTTGGCAGATGGTACCGATCAAAATGCGGATTCTGCGATTTTTATTGAAGGAAATAGTTTTAACGCTACGGTTGATTTAGGACTCGATATTACCACTTGCGCCAATTCGTATTTGTTAAATGCAGACATTGGGAATCCACTGGCAACTTATCAATGGTTTCGAAATGGTGTACCAATTCCTGGAAGCATCAACACAACACATGATGCTGTATTAACAGGATCGTATCGTGTAGAAATTACCATTCCTGTGGGGACGGAAACGTGTGTGATAGAAGATACGGTACAAGTAACGCTCAACACGCCACAAACTATTGAACCACTTACCGATTATGAGCTTTGTGATAACACGGGCAATGATGGTGTGGAAAGTTTCGATTTAACCATCAAAGAACCCGAAATCTTAGCCGAAGTTCCACCTGGAAATTATACCATAAGCTATTATCCAAGTCAGAACGATGCCGAAAACGAGACCAATCCGTTTGCAACAACAATTTCAAACACAACATCACCACAAGAAGTTTTTGTGAGAGTTTGGGACAACGATAATGGTTGTTTATCATTTACAAGTTTTAATTTGGTTGTGAATGAACTCCCACAAATAAACACACCTACACCAATTGATATTTGTGACGACAACAGCGATGGTATTTCGCAAATAAACTTAACGATTCGCAATGATGAAATTACAGGCATGAATCCTGTGTATGGTGTTACGTATCACAACTCTCAAAGTGATGCAGATAATAATATCAACCCAATTATAGGCGATTACACCAATAGCGCAGCAAACAACACCGTTTTTGTACGTGTGGTCAATACCGAAACTGGCTGTGTAAACCAAACCACGTTAGAGGTTAATGTCGGTGTAGCACCAATGCTTACGTTTCCTGATAGAAACTTAGTAGATGCTTGTGACCCTGAACATGATGGATTTGCATCGTTTGATTTGACCGAAATCATCAACAATACTACGGTTGGATTAACAGGAGTGACCATTACTGTACATACTTCTTTGGACGATGCTACCACAGGAGCAAATCCGATTCCAGATGTGACCGCTTTCAACAACACAAATCCCGAAGAACAATCGTTGTATATTCGTGTCGTAGATGATGCTACAGGCTGTTTTGCGATTTCTCCATTTACAGTACACACCAACGCACTCTTAACTGCAACAAACATCTTAGATATCAATCGTTGTGATGATGCAAGTAACGATGGCATATTCAATTTTGACTTTCAAACAATTACAGCCTCTATTCAAAACAGTTTATCTTTTGTTCAAATCGAATACTTTCTATCTGAAGATGACCGCGACAATAATGTAAACGCTATTGATATAACGGTTCCATTTGCAAATACTGAAAATCCGCAGGAAATATTTATTCGACTTACCGATGTAGATACGGGTTGTGAAGATATTGCTTCTTTTAATTTGGTTGTAAATCCTTTTACGCCAGCACCAAATATTGGCACATTAACGACGTGTGATACAAATTCTGATGAAATTGTCAATATAGATTTGCAAACTTTTACACCTGATATTGTAGGTACAAATACTGATTTTGATGTTATTTATTTTTTATCTGCTAGTGATGCTAATTTTGCTGTAAATGCGGTTACTGATCCAATTATAAACACTAGTAATCCACAAGAAATATTCTTCCGATTTAGAAATAGTAATACGGGTTGTTTTGATATTGGTTCTTTTATGATGGAAGTATTGCCTGCGCCAGATGTAAACACACCAAATACGATTCTTATCTGTGATGATACTGATGGAATTGCGGATGTTGATTTAACGCAAAGTCTCCCAGAAATCATTACAGATTTGACAAATATTGACATCTCATATCATTCCACATTAAGTGGCGTATTTAACGATTCTGATATCATTACGAATCCGACGGCATATAGCACAGGAACTACCTCAGCGTATGTTAGAGTAGAAAATGCTACAACAGGCTGTTTTGCTAGAGTGGAATTACCAATTATCGTAAACACCGTTCCTGTAGTGACCGCCACCGACATTTATCAATTGTGTGAAACAGATACGGATGAAACAGAGAATTTCATCATGGAAACTCGTGATGATGAAATTTTAAATGGGCAAACTGACATGACGGTTTTCTACTATCCAACCGCACAAGATGCGCTCGATAAAACCAACGAAATTGACAAAACGGCTCCGTATGCCAATCAAACGAATCCGCAAACCATTCACGTACGTATTGAAAATGATACGGATCCAGATTGTTTTGCCGTTTCTGAATTTGTCATTCAGGTAAGTCCTGCTCCTATTTACAACGATCCAACAGATGTTTTTGTGTGTGACGACATCAGCAATGACGGCGAAAGTACGTTTGATTTGTCCATAACACGCAATGAAATCGCTGCAGGAATTTCACAAAACCTCACCATTAGCTTTTATACAACCTTAGCTGATGCTGAGAATAACACGAATCCTATTCCTGATACGTTTACAAACACCGTAAATCCACAAGCCATTTATGCACGAATCTCCAACGATTCTGAATGTATCACGGTAGCAGATTTCGCTTTGAATGTTATTCAAGTCCCAGAAGCCAATCCTGCGCCAGATGTAACGGTTTGTGATGTAGATTATGACGGGCAAGTAGTGTTTGACTTGACGGAAGCTGAATTTTCTATCTTAAACATTCGACAAGACAATGTAGTCATCACCTATCACGAAACTCAAGATGATGCTGATAATGGTGCTAATGCGATTGCAAATCCGACAAATTATACCAACAGTAACAATCCGCAACCAATTTTTGTACGTTTATTCAATACCATTTCGGGTTGTTATGTCATTGTTCCGTTTACACTCAATGTAAATTTACCACCGTTAATGAACAATGTTCCAACCGCAACTTTTTGTGATGCGGAAGTACCTGGAACTGTTGATTTGAATCAAATTGAAGAAATTATTATTGACGATAGCACAGGAATTACGATATCGTATTACAATTCGGCAGCAGAAGCGGATAGCGACACCAATGCGCTTCCAGATATTTATACCTATATGTCAAATCCGGAAACTATTTTTGTGCGAGCGGAAGACGATGTTACAGGTTGCTATTTTGTACAAAGTATTGACATTACGATGATTCCGAATCCTATTGCAAATCCTGTAAGCGACATGGAAGCGTGTATTGATGACAATGCAAACACCACACAAACCTTTGACTTTTCTACGCAAACTGCAACGATTCTTGGCGCGCAAAATCCAGGATTATTTACAGTAAGTTATCACGTAAGTATTGAAGATGCGCAAAACGATGTGAATCCGTTGCCACCTTTATACAATGCATTTAACGAACAAAACATTTATGTACGTGTTGAAAACAACCAAACAGGATGCTTTGCTACAACTTCTTTTATGACCATTGTACATCCGTTGCCTGTAATTAACTTGCCAGAAGACATCACATTGTGTTTGAACGACCTTCCGTTAACAGTTTCCGCAGGAAATACAATTGGAAATAGTTATTTGTGGTCTACAGGAGAAATAACACCATCAATTGATATTATCACGACTGGAACCTATTCGGTAACGGTAACAAGTCCGTTTGGCTGTGTGGCAACCGATAGTTTTGATGTGAACGAATCCGAGTTGGCAACCATTGTGGAAGTAGATGTTGTGAATTTTTCTGAAAACAATGTCATCACGGTAACGGCAAGCGGAAATGGTGACTATGTCTATTCTTTAGATGGTGGAACACCGCAAACTTCCAACGTTTTTGAATATGTTGGTCCTGGATATCATGTGGTAACGGTTGCTGACATCAATGGTTGTGGGGAAGTCAGTGAAGAAGTCGTAGTGATTGATTATATCAAATTCGTCACACCGAACAACGATGGTTATAACGACACATGGCACATTATCGGTATAGAAACCTTGCCGAATTCTGTCGTGTATATTTTTGACCGTTATGGAAAATTGTTAAAAACGCTTCGTGCCACCGATCCAGGTTGGGATGGAACGTACAGAGGCCGCAGAATGCCATCGAGTGATTATTGGTTTTTAGCCGAAATCAAAGATGGGCCTGACTCTTTTGATGTGAAAGGACATTTTACGTTGAAGCGATAATGTATTTTATGCGAAGCTTTCTGTTAAATCTATCTCAAAAATAGCATATGAAGAACTAGGAACCCTGACTTTTAGTATTTTAGAGCAATTCACTTTAAAATTACTTCAATGAAGCAGTTAATAATTATCCTTTTTTTAGGTTTCTCAATTAATAGCTTTGCGCAAAACCAAAAAATACCACATGCAGAAGCCGTAAAAACCATTGATGGAGTTTTAACACGAATGCTACAATTACTTTCTGTTGAAAAAGGCGAAACGATTGACACGGAATCACTAAGAAAACTATTTCTAACAAACGCTACTTTTAGTGTTCGCGCACCCGACAAAAGTTATCCAAATCCATTTGAAACGGTAAGTTTAGACGATTTTATAGCATCTTTGAAAGACAGCTATTATGAACAAGGTTTTGAAGAAAAAGAAATTGGCAAAGTGGTAAACGAGTTCAATGGAATTGCCAATGTATTTCAAAGTTTCAAAGGCTCCGATTCTGAAGAAAACACACAGAAAGGCATCAATAGTTATCAATTGGTTTATCTTGAAAATCGTTGGTGGATTGCCAACATGATTTGGACGTTTGAAACAGATACGGTGAAGATTCCGAAGAAATACTTGCAAAAAGGGAAGTAATATTTTTTAAATGTTCAAAGTTGAAAAAGCATAGACTACAAAACCGTATAAGATACGATTACCTCACTCCTTTTCCGTATTTTTGTATGATATGCGTTAGCGATAGCAGCAAGTTACCATGTAACGCGAATAGCGCGACCGTAACTGTACATTGAGGCAATCGAAATGAACAGTTGTGGGAACGCCCAAAACAAAGCACACAACATTCTATGAAATTTAAAATTGTATCTGATTTTGCACCTACAGGCGACCAACCACAAGCCATTGAACAACTTACTTCGGGAATTGAAGCTGACGAAAAATACCAAACACTCTTAGGAGTTACAGGCTCGGGAAAAACCTTTACCATTGCCAATGTGATTGAACGTGTGGAAAAACCAACCCTGATTTTGGCTCACAACAAAACGTTGGCAGCACAATTATACTCAGAATTCAAGCAGTTTTTTCCGAATAATGCCGTAGAATATTTTGTGTCCTACTATGATTATTACCAACCAGAAGCCTACATTCCGACTTCGGGAACGTATATAGAAAAAGACTTGTCCATCAACGAAGAAATTGAAAAATTGCGTTTGAGTACAACATCTTCCCTACTTTCAGGTCGCCGCGACGTGATTGTGATTGCGTCGGTTTCGTGTTTGTACGGTATTGGAAATCCTGTGGAGTTTCAGAAAAATGTCATCAAATTGGAGCGTGACCAAGTGATTTCTAGAACGAAATTATTACATCGCTTGGTGCAAAGTCTCTATTCGCGAACTACGGCAGATTTTTTACATGGTTCATTTCGTGTAAAAGGTGATGTGGTGGATGTGTTTCCTGGCTATGCCGATTTTGCCTTTAGAATTCACTTTTTTGGGGATGAAATTGAAGAAATAGAATCGTTTGATCCAGGTACCAATACCGTCCTCGAAAAATACAATACACTCAATATTTATCCTGCAAATATGTTTGTAACTTCGCCAGAAGTGTTGCAAAATGCCATTCATCAAATTCAAGAAGATATGGTGAAGCAAGTCGATTATTTTAAAGAAATTGGCAAACATTTAGAAGCAAAACGCTTGGAAGAACGCACGAATTTTGACTTGGAAATGATTCGTGAATTGGGCTATTGTTCGGGAATTGAAAACTATTCAAGATATTTGGATGGTCGTGCGCCAGGAACGCGTCCGTTCTGTTTGTTGGATTATTTTCCAGATGACTATTTAATGGTTGTTGATGAAAGTCACGTAACGGTTTCGCAAGTACATGCGATGTATGGTGGTGATAGAAGTAGAAAAGAAAATTTGGTAGAATACGGTTTCCGTTTGCCTGCTGCGATGGACAACCGACCGTTAAAATTTGAAGAATTTGAAGCCATTCAAAATCAAGTGATTTATGTAAGTGCCACGCCTGCCGATTACGAATTACACAAAACGGATGGTGTGTATGTGGAACAAGTCATTCGTCCAACAGGATTATTGGATCCGGTCATTGAAGTGCGTCCAAGTTTGAATCAAATTGACGATTTGGTGGAAGAAATTCACCAGCGAACTGAAAAAGACGAACGTGTGTTGGTCACAACCTTGACGAAGCGTATGGCGGAAGAGTTGACAAAATATTTGTCGCGAATTCAAATTCGTTGTCGTTATATTCACAGTGATGTAGATACGCTAGAACGTGTACAAATTATGCAGGGTTTACGAAAAGGATTGTTTGATGTGTTGATTGGTGTGAATTTATTACGTGAAGGATTGGATTTACCAGAAGTATCACTCGTCGCGATTTTGGATGCGGATAAAGAAGGATTCTTGCGAAGCAATCGCTCGTTGACACAAACCGTAGGTAGAGCCGCAAGAAATGTAAATGGAAAAGCGATTATGTATGCGGATAAAATCACGAATAGCATGCAAAAAACCATTGATGAAACTACGTATCGAAGAGAAAAACAAATTGCGTATAATGCGGAACACAACATCGTTCCAACTGGTTTGAACAAATCGTTGAACAATGCGTTGAGCAAAGATGAAAGTCTCGCATGGGAAGATACGATTGAAACGAAAGCTGCCGCAGAACCTGATATGGAATATTTGACCAAAGCGCAAATAGAAAAGCTCATTCGCGAAAAACGAAAAGCTATGGAAGTGGCTGCCAAAGAATTGAACTTTATGGATGCTGCAAAATTCCGTGATGAGATTAAGGTGTTGCAGGAGAAATTGTAACAATTTTGATACTATTCTATTAAATTATGAAGGTTTCAGACATTAAATATTACTAAAAAAACACAGTGCAAACACTATTTATTTCTCAAATCGCAAAAAAATTAATCAAATTTAAAAAAATCTACTTGTAATTTTTTTTTCAAAAAACGCACTAAACATGCGGACTTGCATACAAAAGTTAATTCCTTCAATATTAAATAATTGTAACTATTTAAAAAAAGTCGCACAAATTGACGCATTGCGTAGAATTAGATAGTATATTTGTTTCATTAAAACAATTATTTAAATTTATTACAATGAGTAAAGGAACAGTAAAATTCTTCAACGACACAAAAGGTTTTGGATTTATCGTTGAGGAAGGTTCAAACAAAGAACATTTTGTACACATTTCTGGATTAATCGACGAAGTTCGCCAAGGAGATGAAGTTGAATTCGAATTAACAGAAGGTCGCAAAGGATTAAACGCAGTGAACGTGAAAGTAATTTAATATCTATATATTTAATTCCTTAATGAAGTAAAAAGTCTATCTAACGATAGACTTTTTTTTATGTTGAATGTTAAATACGTTTTTAAAATTAACGAACAACAAAAAACTAAAAGCAAAGCAACCTAAAACCTAACACCCAAAACCAAAAAAACCTATCTTTGCGATATGGCATTAACAAACAACGACATTTTTAAGAAACTTCGCGTGGCTTTGAAGCTGCGTGACGACGATATTGTAAAAATATTAGAATTGGTAGATTTCCGAATCTCCAAAAGTGAACTTGGTGCATTTTTCCGTAACGAAGACCATCCAAAATATAAAAACTGCGGCGATCAAATATTGCGTAATTTCCTTAATGGTTTGGTCATACACATGCGCGGACCAATGCCGAAAAAAGGTGAAAAACCCAAGCCAAAATCGACACCAACGACTTCCAAACGAAAAGAACGAAACTAACTAGTTTCCTTAATATTTTCAATCGCAACTACAAATTGATAGAAATTGAACTATTTTTAGGAAACATACAGTCAAAAATCAACTTATTTACCATTACCAACAACCATGAAACCAACCAAATTACTGTTTGTAGTACTATCCTGCTACTTCCTTTGTTCATGCTTTAAGAAAAAAGAATACCTACAAAATGTAACTGTAGACAATAAAGGACTTTCCTGCGATGGCATTGAAATGTCTAATTACGCTGGAACACTCACAGAAACCACTTTCAATTATGGCGAAAAAGTCACATTTACTTACGATAATTTTAAAGGATTAACATTTGAAGATAATCGAGCATATCCAAAAATGGACATCCATGTGATGTCCAAAAGTGGCGATACGGTATTTTCCATCCCTGAATTTTTTGATAAAGAAGGTATTACGAAAGAAGAGCTGTCTTTATTTTCAGAAGTGACCTTTGCCAGACCTATGCTTCCAGAAAATGATTATCTTGTTTCCGTAAACATTTCAGACACCAAAAATGATAACTATTACCATTGGAAAAAGTCGTTTAAAATCATTAATAATCCTGAACTAAAGACAAAAGCTGACGGGTTTACCTATGATATTCAGTATTTGTATTCGTTGCCGCGTGATATCGCTATTACCAACAATGTCATAAAAACAAATGAAAAAGTATACCTAATCCTAGAAAACTTAGAAGGATATAATGTGGATGAAGACGGCAATGCGAGTATCATCGCTTCTATGAATTTGGTAGACGCAAATGACAGACTTATTGTGGAAAACGACAATCTACTTCCCAATTCTGTCAGCGCAAAAGATTTAAAACAACAATTGTACGTTTTAATCGAAATCACCGATAAAGACATCCCAAATCCTGTAACGTGTAATTTTCAACTAAAAGACGCACTAAGCGGAAAAACACTCAGCTCAACTTTTGAACTCACCGTAGAAGAGCAGAAATAAAAACGGCTATCTACTTTTATTTTTGAATGAAAAAGCTACTTTTGCTTCAAATTCCAAACAATCATCATGAGTATTGAACGAGCGATTCAAAAACGAAGTGGCAATGCCTGCGAATTGTGTACTGCTACTGAAAAACTGGCCATGTATCACGTACCGCCAAATCACAACGAAGCTTTAGAAAAATCTATCTACGCATGTGAAACCTGTATTTCACAAATAGAAAATCCTGAAACGATGGATGCCAATCACTGGCGCTGTTTGAATGATAGTATGTGGAGCGAAGTGAAAGCAGTACAAATTGTGGCTTGGCGTATGTTGCATCGTTTAAAACACGAAGGCTGGCCGCAAGATTTGCTCGATATGATGTATTTCGACGAAGACGATATGGCATGGGCAGCTGCTACGGGAGAAGCGGAAGACAAAGAAAATGCTATCAAACATTTGGACGCAAATGGCGCGCAATTGCAAGCGGGCGATAATGTTGTGTTAATCAAAGATTTGAATGTAAAAGGTGCCAATTTTGTCGCAAAACGCGGTACGGCAGTCCGAAATATTTCATTGGTTCACGACAATGCCGAACATATAGAAGGTCGTGTAAACGGTCAGCACATTGTGATTTTGACCAAATATGTAAAGAAAAACTAAGCTTTTTCATCATACAGAAAAACAACAAACAAGCTGCCTAACTTCTTAGGCAGCTTTTGTTTTATAAATACGTATCCAATTTTTTAATCAAGGATAACAGAAGCAATCTGAAGCGTCAGATGGATCTACAGGAATAGGTTTTAATGTATGCTCTTTAATAGGCTCAACAGGACAAATTTGATTGGAATAACATCCTTGCGTGTGTATTGGCTCCGGATTCGTACAGGTATTATCCGTATTCACAGGCAATGCGCCTCCTTGTTGACTATTTCCACCTTTTAGATTGGCAATAGTTACTTTTTTGATTGAAAACTGATGTAATTGCTTTTTTTTCATCGTAAATAGCGTTTTATGTTTACAATTCAAATCTATCATAGTCAACAACATAAAAAAAGAAACATCTGTGACACTTTATGAAATCTCACCTATAACTAAAAACATAAGCTGTTAAAATTCAACACATTAACCTTTATATATCATATTTACTCTTCACATAATGAAAATCCTTTGAAAAACTATTGTTCTTTAGTATTCTTAAAATAGTTGCATTAAAAAAGGCTCGCCAATTGCTTGACGAACCCTTTTTCCATTAACTAACCAATCCTAAATAATTATTATGAAAATCTTTAGTAGCTTTAGGTAACTACTATATATTGTTATGAAATCTCAATCAAACGCTTTGGTTTTACTTTATCTTCCTCACGTTTTGGCAAGGTAACATGTAAAATTCCGTTGGTATAGGTAGCGTTGATTTCCTCTTTATTTACTGCCTGTGGCAATTTAAAAGAACGTTGAAACGCTGCGTAACTAAACTCTCTACGCGTATAATTATCTTCTTTAGTTGTTTCTTCTTTCTTATCTTCTGTACTAATGGTTAACACATCATGATCGAGTGAAAGTTGAAAATCTTCTTTTGTTTTTCCTGGTGCCGCAACTTCTAATGAAAAATCATCTTCCGTTTCTTTAATATTCACCGCAGGAATGTTTCCACGATTTGCAATTGGATTCATCGTTCCGCCAAACCAATCTGTTTGAAATAATTCGTCAAAAATTGATGGTAAATCTGTGTTTCTTCTTTTTACTAAGTTCATTGTATTTGTTTTTTTTAAGTTTAATTTTCAGTTTTTATATGTATGCTGTTTTGAATACGCTTTGTATAAGGCAAACAGTATTCCAACTGTATTTTACTGTCATTTTGACATTTTTATCTATTTTTTAATGTCAAAATGGCATTTTTACTAATTTTAAAAGTGACGCTATGGCGGAAAACACTCAATTTCTCATTCACATTAACACAAATGATATTTTGATTGGAAAAGAAATTGCGCTAATTTGTGGCAAAATCCAGTACCTAAATTTCAAATCATGAAGAAGCATTTTCATAAAGTAATAGCAATTGCTTGTTTTTCACTTGTTTTCGCTTGCGCGAATGATAAAAAAGAAGATAAAACACAAAAATCTGACGAAAAAACGGTCACAAAAGAAACACCCGTAAACAAAAGAAATACCTATAAATTTCCAGCGTATGGAATTGATATTTCAAAGTATCAAGGTGATGAAGCAGATGTGCTAAACATGAAAAAAGAAGCTTTGCAATTCATCATTTGTAAAGCTACCGAAGGAATTACCTATACGGATCCTAATTTTTCTCAAAACTGGAACACTATTAAAGAAAAAGGATTTATTAGAGGTGCCTATCATTTCTATATCAGTTCGGACAGCCCAAAAGATCAAGCCGAACATTTTTTAAATACACTAAAAGGCTTAGAACCTACTGACATTCCGCCTATTATTGACATCGAACAAAGCGGCATTGATAAAAGCTACGCTGTTGAAGATGTGCAAGAAAGTATTTTAAGTCTGTTACAAGAAATTGATAAAACCATCAATACTACTCCAATTATTTACTCCAATACAAGTTTTGCCAATAAATACCTGAATAATGAAATGTTTGCCAACTATCCGCTTTGGATTGCTGATTACGATGCTAAAGCCAATCCGGACATTCCAAGTGCATGGAAAACAAAAGGATTCACCTTCTGGCAAAAAACAGATAATTACGACTTAGATGGTTTTCAAGACGACGCCGATGTTTTTAATGGTGACACGGAACAATTAAAAGCATTTATCAAAAAAAGCTATCGATAAGAAGCTTTTTTTATTCAATAAAAAAACTGTCTTTAAAAGTTCTTGCGTCATTCTGGGCTTGACCCAGAACCTCATCACATGATTTCTCACTGTTATGGGAAACCGAATCGAGTTCGGTTTGACGAATTATAAACTTTTAAAGACAGTTTTATATATAAATTGAATATATACTAAATATATAACTGAATTTTTACGCTAACACAGCTTGTACTTTATCCGCAGCTTCTTGGAATTCTACTGCTGATTCTACTGCCAATCCTGAATTGTCAATCAATTCTTTGGCGATATCTGCATTGGTTCCTTGCAAACGTACAATAATTGGCACTTGAATAGCATCGCCCATATTTTTATACGCATCTACCACACCTTGTGCAACACGGTCGCAACGTACAATTCCACCAAAAATATTGATTAAAATTGCTTTTACATTTGGATCTTTTAAGATAATTCTAAACGCTTCTTCTACACGTTTTGCATCTGCAGTTCCACCAACATCTAAGAAGTTTGCAGGTTCTCCTCCAGCCATTTTAATTAAGTCCATCGTAGCCATTGCCAATCCAGCACCATTTACCATACAACCTACATTTCCGTCAAGATCTACATAGTTTAAACCTACTTCCTTTGCTTCTACTTCAATTGGGTTTTCTTCGCGTAAATCGCGCATAGCTGCATAGTCTTTGTGACGGAACAATGCGTTGTCATCCAACGTAACTTTAGCATCTACTGCCATGATTTTATCGTCAGAAGTTTTCAATACTGGATTGATTTCAAACAATGAAGAATCAGAAGATACATACGCTTTGTATAATGACGTTACGAATTTGGTCATTTCTTTAAACGCTGTTCCGCTCAATCCTAAATTGAAGGCTACTCTTCTCGCTTGAAAAGGCAACAATCCTTGTGCGGCGTCAATTTCTTCTGTAAAAATTAAGTGTGGTGTTTCTTCAGCAACCGTTTCAATATCCATTCCTCCTTCGGTAGAATACATAATCATATTGCGGCCTGTTGCTCTGTTTAACAACACAGACATATAAAATTCGTTTGGCTCACTATCGCCAGGATAATACACATCTTCAGCAACCAATACTTGATGAACACGCTTTCCTTCTGCAGAAGTTTGCGGTGTTACCAAATCCATTCCGATAATTTGTCCTGCGATTTCTTCTACTTCCTGAAGATTTTTTGCAAGTTTTACTCCGCCGCCTTTTCCGCGTCCACCTGCATGAACTTGTGCTTTAATCACATGCCATCCTGTGCCAGTTTCTTCGGTTAATTGCTTTGCAGCTGCTACAGCTTCTGCTGGAGTGGTTGCTACTTTTCCTCTTTGAACGCGTACGCCAAAACTTGCTAATATTTCTTTTCCTTGGTATTCGTGTAGATTCATTTTACGAAATTTTTTATAGTGCCACAAATGTAAAAAATCGAACGCACTAAACCCAATTAATTTTGGTTTTTGATGGATTGTATAAAAAGAACAAAAGAGCCAATTGTATAATTGACTCTTTTGCATAATTTATTCTACATAAAATATGTGTATCGCACGTATTTTTAGAATGCTACTTTATATTTTCCAGATAAGAAAATAATACGCAACATGGCTATTAACAGTTCACAAACGTACAATCTTGTGTTTGACATTCTACCGTACAAAATTCAGTTTCTGGTGGTGGACACACAAAAATAGAAACATATTTACAAAAATCTGAAAAACAAGCGTCATCATAAGTTGGTACAACACTAACTGGGGTTTCACCACCTTTGAGCTCGTGTAATTGGCTAATTTTTTGCTTATTAAGCGTTAACGAAGTAAGTTTCTTTTTTTTCATAATTGTATAATTTTTTAGTGATACTGAAAAGATACACATATTCAAAATCAACTCATTACGGTTTTTCCATAGATTTTCAGTTAAAAAAACACCATCTCAATAGTCATTGAAATGGTGCTGTACTTTGTTTGTGATACATGATTTAGATAATTTCGTATCACTAAAAATTGATTGTTTTATTTCACCGTATTATACGTTACTGTCCCGCAATGTACTACACAGGTCACTGTTGGTACTGCTGTTACACATTGCGGTCCTCCACACCAAGTAAAACATGTAAATGATGGCGGACTAGGAATGTTTCCTCCTTTAATTTCTAAACTTGATACGGTAGATTTCGATAATGATAAGTTTTTTAAATTCTTTTTTTTCATGATTTTAATAGTTTTGATTATGATGTAAAGGAATACAGCTTTCCTATGAAAATCAAGTGTTACAGCCTTAAATTGGATGATATACGCTTTTATATACAAGCATAAAACGCATACTTTCAAACACTTATTTAATTGCGATTTAAAAAGATTTCAAAAAGCGATTTTGTAGTATTACAATTATACAAATGTTATATATTTAACTTTTTGTGTTATTTTTATATTTTTTACTTAGTTTTCTTTATCGTAATTTCATTTTATTATAGTTTTGAACCTGTAAAATAATGCCATGAAAGAATCTGATTTATTAGCAATCGTAGAAGAATTTGGTAGTCCAACCTACGTATATGATGCCGAAAAAATTACTTCTCAGTACGAACGATTAACAAACGCATTTCAAACCGTACCTAAATTAAAATTACATTATGCCGTAAAAGCACTATCTAACTTGAGCATTTTAAAGTTGATGAAATCGCTTGGCGCGGGATTGGACACGGTTTCCATTCAAGAAGTACAGTTGGGCTTGGCAGCTGGTTTTGATGCCGAAGACATTATGTATACGCCCAATGGAGTATCGTTGCAAGAAATTGAACGTGCAGCCCAATTAGGCGTTAAAATTAATATTGACAATCTTTCTATTTTGGAACAGTTTGGCAGCAAACATCCTACGATTCCTGTGTGTATCCGTATCAATCCACATGTCATGGCTGGTGGAAATCACAACATTTCTGTGGGACATATTGACTCCAAGTTTGGAATTTCCATTCATCAAATTCCGCACGTATTGCGCATTGTAGAATTGACTGGCATGCACATCAACGGAATTCACATGCATACAGGAAGTGATATTTTAGATATTGATGTGTTTTTATACGCTTCAGAAATCTTATTTAAAACCGCCAAAAACTTCAAAAAGCTAGATTTTATCGACTTCGGGAGCGGATTTAAAGTGCCGTACAAAAAAGACGATATTCAGACCAATATTGAAGAATTGGGCGAAAAACTCAGCGTGCGTTTCAACGACTTCTGCCAAGAATACGGAAAAGAATTATCACTCAACTTTGAACCCGGAAAATTTCTCGTCAGCGAAGCAGGATATTTTTTAGCCGAAGTAAATGTGGTAAAACAAACCACTTCAACCGTTTTTGCGGGCATCGACAGTGGTTTCAATCACCTTATCCGTCCGATGTTGTACAATTCATATCATCATATCGAAAATATTTCCAATCCAAACGGTCGCGAGCGTTATTATTCAGTAGTGGGTTATATTTGCGAGACCGATACTTTTGGCAACAACCGACGCATTTCTGAAATCCGCGAAGGCGATATTTTAAAGTTTAACAATGCGGGTGCGTACTGTTTCTCGATGGCGAGCAATTACAATTCGCGTTATCGTCCTGCGGAAGTATTATGGTATAACAATGAAGCACATTTAATTAGAAAGCGAGAAACTTTTGACGATATTTTAAAAAATCAGGTTGAAATTGACCTTTCCACCAAGAAAAAGAAAAAAACCATTTCGAAAGCAGTGTAATTTTTAGAATCATCTAAGTATTGACAAAGTGTCTGTGTAATGCAGGCACTTTTTTTATTCTAAATCTTTTGTTATGGAAATTATTTTGTTCGCAATGGAATCGTATTTTATCACAAATTGAATAGTTTCAGCAAATCCTAGATTTTCATAAATTACAGCGGTCATTAAATTTTTCTCTACAGTTGTATCAATATTCTCTTTTAAAAAAGAAACACTTAATTTAGCCTCAATACCTTCTTCTTTAAGAGAATCTAATCGTTTTGAAAGCGCATGAAATTCAGGAGTTTCTTCAAGTTGCTTGAAAAGTATTTGTCTTGTATTGTATTCTTTTTCTTCGCAAGAAATCAATCCAAAAACACAAACGAATGCTACAAAAAAAATTTTTTTACACATTATAAAAATGCTAATTTGTACATCCTTAAATGTACAAAATTTAAATCTTGAAATACATTTTGAATCAAAAAATGTAACATTTTTTGAAATTACTACTCTTTAGATAAAATAGTATCTTGTAGCAACTTTTAATTTTTTTTGATGAACAAAGTACTTTTTTTAGTATTAATAGCCTGTGTGAGCTGTACCGAACGTAAAACCTACAACGACCCAATTCAGTTTGCGTTGAACGCTGATTCGCCTAAAATTCAACGTGTGATGCAAAATTTGGAAGCGTACGAAGTGCAAATTATGGTGACAGATGCTGAAGGCAATGATTTTCGTTTTCAAGTGAATGATTCGGTGTATTTTTATCCTGCGAGCAGTGTAAAGTTTCCTGTGGCATTGTTAGCGTTGGAAAAAGTGAATCGAATTCCGCAAATTACGAGTCGAACAGGGTTTTCTATTGAAAGTGATTCTATCATCACAACCATTCGCAATGAAGTTCAGGATATTTTT
Source organism: Kordia periserrulae (assembly GCF_003054265.1). GTDB lineage: Bacteria > Bacteroidota > Bacteroidia > Flavobacteriales > Flavobacteriaceae > Kordia > Kordia periserrulae. The sequence continues at coordinate 22,078 of NZ_QBKT01000011.1, forward strand.
GCGATTAGCAGTAACGAATCCTATAATCGACTATTTGAATTTTTAGGTCAAGACGAAATCAATTCGCAATTGCAACAAAAAGGATTACAACCTGCACGCATTTCACATCGCTTAAGCACAGACAATGCGGATAGACTCGTTGCGGAAGAAGTGTTATTTTTAAGTGAAATGAAAATTTCACATCGTGAACCGAGCAAACAGAATGACACAATTCAAGCGTTGCAACTTCAAAAAATACAAAAAGGCAAGGGTTTTTATCGAAATGATTCGCTCATACAACAGCCAATGGATTTTTCTAAGAAGAATTATTTGCCAATTTCTACGCTGCATGAACTTATGAAACGCATACACTATCCTGAAAAATATGACGAAAAAGCACAATTTCAGCTAACGGAAAGTGACCGCGAATTTTTACTAGACGTGATGCACAAAACTCCAAAAGCACAAGATTATGACGAGCCTGAATATTATGACAGTTATGTAAAATTCTTCCTGTTTGGCGATTCAAAAGAAGCGATTCCTGCGCATATTAAAATGTACAATAAAGTTGGCTATGCGTACGGCTATTTAACCGATTGCGCACATATTGTAGACACTAAGAATGCTATTTCATTTACCATTACCGCAACCATTCACGTCAATAAAAACCAAATTTTCAATGATGACACCTACGAATATGACGAAATTGGCATTCCGTTTTTAGCGGAATTGGGCAGACAAGTGCATCAATTTTATCTTCATCAAAAACATAAATCATGAAACGATTAACGATTCTTTTTTTAGTAGTATTGAGTGTTTCTGTCGTAGAAGCACAGCATATTTCCATCAAAAAAGACACGATTCAAACCACCAAAGACACGTTGGTTTTGAGTATTAAAAACAATATGCTATCACCTATGTTTTTTAGGTTGAAAGTAAAAAACGAGGAAGCAAATAGCTTTAAATATTTTGAAAAAATAGTACTCCAACCTTTAGAAAAAAAGGAAAACTACATGAAAATTCCGCGTAGAAAGATTGACACAACGCAAGGTTTGAAACTTAGCGGATATTTCGATTTTATAGTCGGTTATGGCGATCCTAGTGTAGCTTCACATGACGATTCGTATGTGTATTTATTGCCGTATAAAAAGAAGCGAAAGTTGGTTCAAGGGAATTTTGGACGTTTTTCGCATGACCATATTCGTTCCTATCATGCGTATGATTTTGGTACGAAAATCGGCGACACCATTTATGCCGCTCGCGAAGGAAAAGTTGTTTTAATCAAAGAAGATTCTAACAAACACGGTCGTACACGCAAGTTTGCCAACGATGGAAATTTTATTATCATTCAGCACAATGATGGTACGACAGCTTCCTATTATCACTTAGATTTTAAGGGTGCGTTGGTTGAAAATGGAGACATCGTTACGCGCGGACAAAAGATTGGAATTTCGGGTATGACAGGCTTTACCACTACACCACATTTGCATTTTGTTGTTCATAAAGCTACCGAAGAAGACGGTAACATTTCTGTGCCTATTCAGTTTGAAGGCTATGAAGGAAAAAAATTAAAAAAAGGAAAGAAATACGCTCGTAGAAAAAAATAACCAAATCTATGAATGAACTAAATATTGTAATTATCATCGCTGTACTTTTGTGTGTACGCTTAGGCATTCGATTGATTCAAAAGTATCCCAAGTCTGAAGACTGAAGACCAAAAACTGAAAGCTGAAATTACAAATCCTCATAAAACGTTAAGCCGTTCCTATCCAAATCGTAAAACGCAAATTCTTTGGTTTGCCACGCAGTTTCTCGTAGTTGTGTCCGCTCGTGAAAAACGCCTTTGGTTTTGTATTCGTTAAAAAGTGCTTCGGTATCAGCAATGACAAAACGCAAAATTGGTCTGTCAATTCCGTATTGCCACTCGGAAGCATCGTGCCATTGCAGGTGAATTTCCACATTATCACGTCGTACACCAGCATATCGAGGTGCTTTCGTGTCATCGGCAAAAGCCAACGAAAATCCTAAGTTGTGGACGTAAAATCCGATAGCTGCCGTCACATCTTTGACTGCCAATACAGGATGCACTTGCATGAATTGTTCAGCTGTTTTCATACGTAATTTTTAAACTACTTAAAGATAGGTTTTTTCAATAAGATTTCTTTGTATGTCGTAAAAAGGTATCTTCACTACATAATATTCTAATGAATTACAGCGAATTCAACTGCGTTTGAATCTATTCGGAATTACTGACGGTAATTCATAGTTGCAAACCAACACAAGCGAACTTGTTACTTAAATGCTACTCTACTTAGAAGAAAGCAACATACTTATTAAAGCCACTAAGGGCAAAAAGGAAATCAATGTACATTCAAGTATTCAAAAATATAAAACTCGTTGGATAACTTTGACTTTGAATAAGAATAGTGTAATTTTAAAAATAACTAAATTTTTAATGAAAATAAAGGTTTGGTTATAGTAGAAATAACAGGAATTCCTGTTATGCATACGTTGGCATTCATTGCACAACTCACTCAAAATTAGAAAACTGAAATAATATGACAAAAAAAATAGTTACCGAAAAAGAAATCTTAGACGCGAATAAAAATATTATTGAAAAGTTTAAGAATATGCCATTTTATGAATTGGACTGCTTGCTTTCGATAATGGAAGAAAAGGATAATGAATTTAGAGAAGAAATTGACTTTAAATTATATTCAAACTCAATAGACGAATTAGACATTATAACTCTTAACGATTATAAAGAACAAAAGTTTCAAAAAAGGTCATTCATAAACGGAATTAAAAATCTTAAATATTCAGAGTCATTTAAAGATTTCACTACCATTAAAAATAGTTAATCAAATTTTCCGAATTACTCACTTAATCGGAATTGAAAATATCCATAATAATGACAAAAGAAGACTTAAATAAATTATCGCAAGAGATTGATGAAATTTCGAACAACTTTGAAGATAAACCTTGGACAGATAATGTGAAATTATTGAAAGAAGATTTTGATATTAATTCAATCAACACACCAAGTCAATATTTGAAAACACTTGACGAATTGGAAGAAGTTCTTCGTGAAACTCGACTTTTATTTTTATACTCTGTTTTGAATATAGTATGTAAAGAATCTGGGAAAAATTATAATTTTGATAATCCATTTCAAGCAAGTATGAAATATACAGCTGTTATGAAAAAAGAAGGAAGCTTTTACCTTTTGGATGAAGATGGAGATTACGGAGAAATATTTACGAGCGAAAAATTTATGCGTTTTATAGATGACCAATATTGGGAACTCTATGAACAAAAATAAACAACGAAATGCCAACAACGTGTATAATTAATTGCTTTGGCAAGTGCTTATTTGGAAAATTCCTTCGGAATTTTATCGCGTTCGTTTTTGTTTACTAAATTAGTTGCTTAACCACGCAACTAACCATACACAAAACCGTTGTACGCAATTTGAGAAAAGCAATCTACATATTAATCGGAGTAATAATTTTCGTGTCTTGTCAAGACAAACAAAAAGCGGAAAAAGAAAAACCTGTGTCTGAATTTGACTTGATTGCTGATTTGTCCAACTTCCGACAAAAAATGACTGAATTGGACACTCTGACAATTTCGTTTGACCATTCTGTTTGTACTTATCAAGGTTATGAACAAATCGAAATAACAAAACAATCAGACTCAATTCATATTGTTAGTAATTTTATAGAACTGACTTTTGAGGAAAACCCAAAATGGGAAAGGATTTACGATGTGAAAATATCCAAGAACGATACAATCTGGAAATTTGAGCAGTTTCTAAAACGAAATGAAAAGCGGAAAAATGCTGACCAAAACAAACGTGGAATTTTAATGCTAACGGATAAAAAAGATACCATAAGATATTCGACAGATGGACTTGTGGACCTGAACCGATTTTTAGCCGACTATTACGAGACAATGAAAAAGATATATCCAGAAAACAAAAATGGAATTTATGGAGTTGAGATTGTGGAAGAATAAAAAACTGCGTACAACAATGGTAACCGTTGCACAACCCAATAATTCTACAAAAAACAAGGCATTCTTAGCACTTTTAAGAATGCCTTTATTCTAAAATATCAAAACCTACGTTGAACGAAGCGATTCCACAAACGCTACACGTTCTTGAAATTCCGAAATCATATCCGCTACAACTGTTGCTGCGGGTTTGATATCGTGAATCAAGGCAGAAACTTGTCCAATTTCCAATTCGCCTTCTACCAAATCGCCTTCAAACATGCCGCGTTTCGCACGCGCTCTTCCCAATAAGGTTTTGAGTTCTTCTACGGTTGGTCCTGTTTGGTACAAGTCCTCAATATCTTGGTAAAATTTATTTTTTAACAATCGTACAGGCGCCAATTCTTTCAGCATCAATTTGGTACTTCCTTCTTTGGCTTCCACGACTTGTTTTTTGAATTCGATATGTGAAGAAGCTTCCTCTGTAGCCACAAAACGACTTCCGACTTGTACACCATCCGCTCCTAACACCATTGCTGCCAACATGGCTTTTCCACTGCCAATTCCTCCCGCAGCAATCAATGGAATTTCCAATTGTTCTTTCACACTCGGAATTAAAGTGAGCGTGGTTGTTTCTTCACGTCCGTTATGTCCGCCCGCTTCAAAACCTTCGGCAACCACCGCATGTACGCCAGCTTCTTGCGATTTTAACGCGAATTTAGAACTGCTCACCACATGTGTCACCGTAATACCGTTTTCTTTTAAAAATGGCGTCCACGTTTTCGGATTTCCCGCAGAGGTAAACACAATTTTCACACCTTCTTCCACAATAATATCCATAATCTCCTCAATATTCGGATACAACATCGGAACATTTACACCAAACGGTTTATCAGTCGCTTTTTTACACTTTTGAATATGTTCGCGCAACACATCTGGATACATAGAACCCGCGCCTAGCAAGCCCAATCCGCCAGCATTACTGACCGCAGAAGCCAATCGCCAGCCACTTGCCCAAATCATGCCACCTTGAATTATTGGGTATTGTATGTTGTATAATTGTGTGATTTTATTGTGTTCGAATAGTGCCATTCGCTTAGTGTTTTATGATTTTTTTAGTGATGATTTCTCCGTCTGCTTCAATACGCAACACATACATTCCAGCCGAAAACTGACTTACATCTACACGTTGAAAAGAGCTATTTGTTGTGTAGTTTGCCATCGTTTTTCCAAGCATATTCGCTATTGTAATTTTTGTATTTTGAATCGTTTCTGGAAGTGTCACTGTTAAGATCGCTTTCGCGGGATTTGGATAAATTTGAATTTTTTCTGTGGCAAGAGATGTATCGTTTGACAAGGTCTGAAATGCGGCTTCAAAGTCAGGAATTCCATGTCCCAATTGAATGGTAGGATTACTGTAGATGGAGCCAGTTTCACGAACAATTTGCATCAACTCCAAATTTGTTTTATTAGGAAACGCTTGCACCATGCACGCCATAGCACCTGCCATAATTGGCGATGAAAACGAAGTTCCGTTAGACGTTGCAATACCGCCACCTGAAGTAATGACATACACGCCTGCTCCTTGCGCTACTACATCAGGTTTTACAGGCACATTCGGCGTTCTTCCACGAGAACTAAACGACGCATAGTTTCCACTAGCATTTACAGCTCCAATCGTAAACACGTTGCCGTCGGCTGGTGCAGTCAAAATTCCCCAAGTACCATCATTGCCTTCGTTTCCAGCTGAATTTACTACTAGTATTCCTTTTTCCACAGCTATGTTTGCGCCTTTAGTAATAAACGTTGTATTTCCGTCCATATCTGCTGTGGTGTAATCGTAACGACTTTCGTCAAAACGACTGTAACCTAATGAGGTATTTACCACATCTACGCCCAAACTATCGGCGCGTTCGGCAGCTTCTACCCAATACGATTCTTCCAAAGGTGTTTCACTAGCTACATCTTCGGTTCTGAATAGATAATAGCTAGCATCTGGTGCTGTTCCTACAAATTGTCCATCCACATATCCTGCCATGTCTGACAGCACATTGGTTCCGTGACTATTTCCTGTATAGGCATAAATGTTTGCCGTTCTATCCACAAAATCATATCCATCGAGCAAATCGCCATTATCGCGTAATCGCTGAAAAGCAGTCATGGTGTTGACGTTTGGAAAACCGCTGTCCATCACGGCTATCGTAACGCCTTCGCCTGTATAATCTAGTTCGTGGAGTTTGTGTACATTAATCATTTGGTTTTGATTGCCGCTATTTCCGTAATTAAACATCACAAGCGTTTCAAATTTTTCTTCCGTACGTGTGTTGTTTGCTTCCGCAGAAGACCTACTTGAGGTGTTTAAGGAGCGATCAGCATAGAAAATTTCACTCACAAACGATAGATTTAACAGATTGTCAATATCCGTTTGCGTTCCCAGCACATGCACACAATTGAACCATTTCGATTTTGCTTTTACCGTAATTCCTGTTTGCATTTTTACTTGCGCAATGTACGATTCGTTTACAGGTACATCACGTTCATCAATTGCAACGCCATGATTGTTTTTACGAGTAACCGCTTTTTGCGTCAAAATCGTAGTTGGATTTGCCAACGCCGTTGCCACATTCGGCTTGTCCGTAAAATATACCCAAGCGTGTTGTGTTTGTGCAGTTGCGAATTGGAAAATACATAAAGCAGCTATAATGATTATATTTTTCATTTAAAATTCAAAATTCAGCATTTAACATTTTAGTTTTGTTGTTCGTTTTTTGTTGTTCGTTGTTTGAAGTTTCAAAGTTGTTCGAGTTCAACTTCAACTTCAAGTTCATCAAGAAATCACTCCCGAACCAATCAATTCATCACCTATATACCATGCTACAAATTGCCCTTCGGTGATGGCGCTTTGCGGTTGTTCGAAATCTACATACGCGCCACCTTCAATTTTGTACACTATCGCTTTTTGTAACGGTTGACGGTAGCGAATACGCGCCATGACTTCCATGGACTCGTCGGGTTGTAAGGCTAAATCTTCGCGAACCCAGTGCAATTCGTCATCCGACACAAATAAGGTGCGACGATACAATCCTGGATGCGATTTTCCTTGTCCGGTGTAAATGATATTTTCTTCTACATCTGTTTCAATAACAAATAAAGGTTCTGCCGTTCCGCCGACTGCTAAACCTTTTCGTTGTCCTTTGGTGAAATAATGCGCTCCTTGATGCTTTCCTACTACTTTTCCATCTGCTTTGGAATAGGTATATTTTTGCGCTCTAAACGCCAATTCTTCTTCTTTACTAGCAAATGTAGGTACTTCTTTTTGGTATTTTTCTTCGCTATTTGGCACTTCTACAATGACACCTTCTTTGGGTTGTAGTTGTTGTTGTAAGAAATCGGGCAATTTTACTTTTCCGATAAAACACAATCCTTGCGAATCTTTCTTTTCTGCGGTGATTAAGTCTGCTTTCGCTGCAATTTCGCGCACTTCAGGCTTGGTCAATTCGCCAATTGGAAATAATGCTTTAGAGAGTTGTTCTTGCGAAAGCTGACATAAAAAGTACGATTGGTCTTTGTTGCCATCGACACCTGCTAGTAATTTGTGAATGGTTTTTCCGTCTTTTTCAATGGTTTCTTTACGGCAGTAATGCCCTGTTGCTACATAATCTGCTCCTAAATCGAGAGCGATTTTTAGAAATACATCAAATTTAATTTCTCTATTGCACAACACATCCGGATTTGGCGTACGTCCTTTTTCGTATTCGTTGAACATATAATCAACGATACGTTCTTTGTATTGTTCGCTTAAATCGACCGTTTGAAATGGGATTCCCAGTTTATCTGCCACAATCATAGCGTCGTTACTGTCTTCTAGCCACGGACATTCGTTGGAAATGGTGACAGAATCATCGTGCCAATTCTTCATAAACAATCCAATAACTTCGTAACCTTGCTCTTTTAACAGATAGGCTGTTACGCTTGAATCAACTCCACCAGAAAGTCCTACTATTACTCGTTTCATGTTTATCCTTTCACTTTATATTGCATAAGACGTACTTAATGCATTTTGCTGACAAAGATACTATCTTTTTCGTGTTTTTCTGAGTGCCTTCGCGCCAAGCAATTTTTCATGTAAAAAAAGCCTGAATGGAAAGAACATTCAGGCTTTTTGGTATATTACATTTCTAAAATTACAATGCAGACAATTCAAATACTAAATATTCCAACAATCTGTCTACTGTACTAAAGTCGTCGTCGTGATTTTCCGTATGAAATGAAGAATAAAATACACCGCCGTCGCCTACTAGAAATGTAAACGCTAAGTCTTTATTTTCTGTAACTTCTGCTCCCGAAGCATCTCGGTATGTTACAGGTCCGTTAAACCAACTGATAACGTTGGCATCATTGGCACTCTCAACTACTTGCCAACTATTGAGAAATTCGTCTAACAGAATGGTATCGTCATTACTTACTGTAATTCCGAAATTAACCTGCAACCAAGCGATAAGGTCTGGATCAAAAATAGTCGCTTCTGTTTCTGTAGAAATACCGCTTCTAATTGGATTTAAAAAATCAATATATTGCTGTCCGTCGCCTGTAATTCCCTGTAAGTAAACAGAAGCCCAATCGGTTGCGTATAAGATTCCACCGTTGCTAACATATTGTGTTAGATTATCATTGAATTGTGTAAAGTTTTCACGCAATCCGCAGTTTAAAAAAATGATATCATATTCAGCTAACATTGTTGGAGACGCGATTAAATCAGAGAAACTAAAATCTACATTTGGCTGCAAATTTGTGTTGTTTTTTGATATGCTAGTGTTTTTTCCATGTCCGCGTGCATGCGTATGTCCTTTTTCAAATATTCCTTGTCCCGAAGCTCTTCCTAAAGTAGTTCCATTAATGATATCAAACAATGGTTCTTGCGTAAACGGATTTACCAAACCAATATCATACAACACCGATTCAATATGATCAAAACTTCCAGTAACGACTGCGATTCTAGGAAAGCTTTCAATAGGTATATCGGGAATATCAAGGTTTTCATCTTCGGTAATGGCAACTGTTCTTTCAGCGCTAAATAACCCTTTTTGAAGTGAAATTGTGTATTCACCTGCTGTTAAATTTGACAACGTAAAAGTTCCGTCCGTTGCGGATACAGTTTCAGAAATTACCGTGCCTTGCCTACTTGCGGTAATCAATCCGTTGACGATTGGATCTGTATTATTGGGCGCGAGGAATTTTCCTGAAATACTGCTTTGCGCGAATGGTGCTGGATCGTTGCCTTCATCACAAGAAAAGAAAAGCGTGACTGTAAGTGCAATGGCGATTATTTTTTGAATTTTCATGTCGTTTTTGGTTAGATGGTTTCTATTATAGATGCACGTTTTGTGATTTGGTTGCGTGAGAATGCCTTTTTAATCCTCTCATTTAAAGATTTTTACAAAAAGACTTCATTTATTAAACAACCAAAATTGTAAATTTCCCCTATTCCGACACACATTTGTACGACAATTCGTTTTATTTACTTTATTGAATCCCCAAGCTATTATTCTTTTTATTTCATCAATTTTACCGTATATTCGATTCAAAACAAGAATACATCCTTCGTAGATTACAACGTATATATTCCATCACATTCATGAAAACCATTATCCCGATTGATGCTGTAGAAGAAACACTGAGAGCTAAATTTGAAAAAGTTTTCCGCATGCGTGTTCCCTTTAAAGACGCGGTGTACCAGAGCAATGAAGAGGTGGAACGTGAATATTTTAAAACAGGTGGCATATTTTATGTGAAGTATCGAATATATTATACCGTTAATGACGAAGAATGCTTGACGGATCGAATTATTTTATTTTTCCATAAGAATGGAGAGTTGGCATACTGCTTTTTCTATGACAATTTTGTGGTGGAACAATATCACAAATTCGACCAAGATGGCGACAAAACAATTGAAGCAATTAAAAAAAGTAATACATGAAAATATATACAGGAATTATTGCAATCGCGTTCCTTTTGATGGGAAACCTTGCCTTTTCTCAAGTTCAACAAGTAGATAGTTTGGAGATTAAGATTGGGCAAATGATTATGTTAGGCATTGGAAAAGACACTGAAATCCTTCCTGACAATAAAATTTTAGCTGATATTCAAGCGCAAAAATTGGGTGGTATTTTACTCTATGAGAAGAATATTGCCAAAGAAAATTCTGTTGAAAAACTGAAAAAACTCATTGCTATACTGAAAAAAGATGCCGAATTGCCACTCTTAGTAAGTATTGATGAAGAAGGCGGACTTGTAAATCGCTTAAAGCAAAAATACGGTTTCCCAAAAACTGTTTCTGCTAAATACCTTGGCGATACCAACGATATTGATTCTACCAAATATTACAGTGATATCATTGCGCACAACTTATTATCGCTTGGAATTAATGTAAATTATGCGCCAGTGTTGGACGTGCATAATGCTGATAATCCTCCAATTGGAAAAAATGAACGTGCTTTTTCTGAAAATCCGCAAGAGATTATTGAACATGCGCGACAAGTGATTTCGAGTCATCGATATTTTAATGTAAAAACGGTGGTAAAGCATTTTCCTGGACATGGAAATTCGCGTCAAGATTCGCATTATAATGTTACCGATGTAAGCAACTATTGGAAACCGCAAGAAGTATTTCCGTATGTAAAATTGATGTATGAAGGCAATGTGGATGCAATTATGACGGCACATATTGTAAATGATAAATTGGACGATTCTAAACTTCCTGCGACACTTTCCAAAAAGATCATGACCGATTATTTACGCGGCGATTTGGGTTACACAGGCGTTATTTTCTCAGATGACATGCAGATGAAAGCGATTGCGGATCAATTTGGTTTTGAAAAATCCATTCAAATGGCGATTCACGCAGGTGTGGATGTCTTGATGTTTTCCAATCACATTCCGATGAAAGGTCGCGATATGATTTTACCACAAGACATTATTGACATTGTAAAAAAGATGGTGAAAGACGGTGAAATTTCAGAAAAACGCATCGACGAATCGTATCAAAGAATCCTAAAATTCAAGGCAAGCTTGTAATTCATTCATGAAAAAAATACTCATCACTGGCGGAACAGGTTTTTTAGGTCGTGCATTAGCACGGAAGTTTCAAGCAGATTATCATGTGATTGCTTGCGGACGGAATAATTACCTCAACGAACGTGTTCGAAAAGTCGTGGGTTGCGAAGTCGTTCCGTTAGATATTACCAATATGGACGCGGTACGAGAAACCTTCTCGCTTGTAAAACCAGATATTATTATTCACGCAGCAGCGACAAAATATGTACATCTTGCCGAACAATTTCCGAATGAGTGTTTAGATATCAACATCAAAGGTTCGCAAAACATTGCACGCGCAGCTATTGAACATAAGGTAGCAACCGTTATTGGAATTTCAACCGACAAAGCCAGTGTCAAAAACAATTCGTTTTACGGACTTTCCAAACGCGTGATGGAAAAGTTATTTGTGTTGATGAATAACGAAGCTTCGACAAAATTTGCCTGCGTTCGGTTTGGAAACATCGCGTGGTCCACAGGTTCAGTTTTTCCGATTTGGCAAAAAATGCTCAAAGAAAACAACAACCTGATTGAAACCACAGGCGCGCACATGCGTCGATTTATCTTTAGTTTGGATGATGCGGTGCGATTGGTGGAAAATTGCTTGATTCATATTGATAAAACACAAGGAAACATTCTCTGTCCGCAAATGAAAACGGTATTGATGCAAGATGCGCTCGATTGTTTTATAGAACGCTTCGGCGGAAGCTATCAAAAGATTCCTGCCAGAGCAGGCGAAAGTGTAGATGAAGTCATGATTGATCCGTATGAAGTTCCGTTTACGTCAAGTATCAAACTGAACGACGAATCATTTTATCTAATTCACAAACAACGTGTAGAGAATGCTATTAAAGAATCGGTCTCTACCGACAATCAACCGTCTTTGGAAAAAGAAGCATTGCTGCGATTATTAACCTTTGAAAGCGACGCGATATTTTGATTAAACATGCCTTAATACTAGCCGCAGGACGAGGTTTGCGCATGATGCCGCTTACAAGTACGACTTCAAAAGCCATGATTCAATTCAACAATGCGATGCTGATTGGAAATTCGCTCAAACAACTCGTGCAAAGCGACTTGAAAACCATCAGCATTACGGTTGGCTATAAAGGAGCCGAACTTGCCGAATACGCCATCAAAGAAGGTGTACACAACATTTTTAATACCAACGGAAAAGGCAATGCGTGGTGGTTGTATCACACCTTACTCAAACAATTGGACGAACCGCTTTTAGTCTTGACCTGCGATAATATTGTAGAAATTGATTTCGACTGGATTTTTCAACAATACCAACAACTGAATTCACCTGCATGTATGTTAGTGCCTGTGCAGCCTGTGGAAGGAATTGAAGGTGATTTTATTCAACATCACAATGGAAAAATTACAAAACTCAGCAGAACGGAAATTACGCCAATTTACGGTTCTGGTATTCAAATTCTCAATCCGAAAAAAATAAACAAAACAACCAACGCTGTAGAAAATTTTTATGAAGTCTGGCAGCAACTCATCGCTAAAGAGCTGCTATATGCTTCGGAAACCTACACAAAACCTTGGTTTTCTATCAATACAGAAGTGCAATTGCGTAGTGCAGAAAAACTCTATAAAGCGCTTAAAAACGAATCGTAACGCAATTCATTTCAGCCAACGAAAATAGTAACCTCATGAAAGAAAAAATAGCAACTATTCTTACCGAAATTCTCGACGAAACCATTACGCCAGCAGACATTCAAGACGATACCAATTTGACCAGCGACTTAGGAATGACGTCTTTAAACATGATGTATTTTATTCTGGAAATAGAAAATGTATTTGGCGTGGAAGTAGATTTGGAAGAAGTAGATTTGGAAACATTTTTTGTGTACAAAACCGTCAAAGCCTATATTGAACGAGAGCAAGCAGACTAAATGAACGCACCCAAAGCGCATAGCATCAACATCCTTACATCCATCATTGGTTATGGCATTTATTTTCCTGCGCTGATGGTGTATGAGCGACTCAAAGCGCTACAGTACAACGTGCATATTTACAGTATAGAATGCTATTTTAACGAACAAGCAACTGCGGAATTTGAGCAAACTAAAAAAGCATTTCAAAAAGATGTGCGTTTGGCGCAAATTGCCTCACGAATTCCTGTTAAATACACCAAAAAACTAAGTGACGAGAAAACGAAAGCGTTGTTTACGGAGTGGGAATCGCATGAAACAACACATTTTTTATGCTTTTCAGGATTGTGGTTGGATACTTTGCAATCGTACAAACAACAGCATCCAACCTGTGTTATTGATATGTGTCGTGTAGATTCCGCCGTTTCTGCGACTTGGGAAGCCTTGAAACGACATGACAACCTGATTGCAAACGATGTGTCTTTTTTTAATGCAGACACAAACGACATCAAGTATGTATTGAACATTCCTGAAATACAACCACTTCCCTATTCGGAACGCGAGAACGAAGTTGCCATGCACGGCGGCGGTTGGGATTTGGGCGATTTTACTCAAATGACCAATCATTTTACAAACGACTATCATGTGAATTTGATTGTGAATGCCTCGCAAGAACTTTCTAAAGAAAATATAACGTTGTATGCCAATCAGCCCAATTGGAATCCGTTGTATGATGAGGGTTTTCCGCCTTTCGGGAAGATTCAAAACGATTCTGAAATCATCACGAAAAACTACGAGAAACATCCAGGGATTTTAACCGTATTACTCAAAAGCAAAGCGATTGTCAGCAAACCTGGCGGCATGACGTTGATGGATTCGCTGATGACAGAAACACCACTGCTCTTTTTACAATCTATCGGGAAAAACGAACAATACAATCAGCAACTTTGGGAAACCTTGCAGTTAGGAATTTCGCTTGAAAAGTGGTTAGAAAGCACTCAAAAAGACCTACTTTTACAAGAAATGCAGTCGAATCTTTTGGAAATCAAGGCAAAAACACCTTGTTTTATCACAACGTACACAAACATCATCGCAAATTTACACACGGATGCAACCAAAAAGTAACAAACCATATACTAAAAAAGCACTGCAACGCTTTAAGGAAAAAATCGATTTCACGCGTAAAACGTATGCTGAGCGCATGAAAAATCCGAGTTATGCGACTGAAGTGCCGAACGAAATTGGTTTGAAACTGACCAATCGTTGCGACTTGCGTTGTACACATTGTTTTCAGTGGAATGATATTGGTTTTCATCGTGAGTTGGACAAAAAAGAAGTGAAAGTGCAAGGCGATTTGGATATTGACATCGTGAAGAAACTTCTTGAAGAAACGCACAAACAACAATCGCACATCTATTTGTGGGGCGGCGAACCGATGATTTATGCGTATTGGAATGAATTGGTAGAATTACTTGCCAATGATCCGCGCGATACCGTGGTGTGTACCAATGGATTGTCCATCAAACGGAAAATAGATTCCTTAGTAAAGATTTCTGAAAAACTGACGACGTTGGTGAGTGTAGAAGGTTTGGAAGCGCAGCACGACAAACTTCGCGGAAAAGGAACCTTTCAAAAAATCATGAATAATGTCGATTATTTGATTGATTTGCAGCAACAAGGCGTGTACAAAGGTCATATTTCGATTGCTGCCGTGTTTAGCAACGAGTTGATTCCGCATGTATACGAATGTTGCGAATATTTTGAAGCCAAAGGCATTGATACCTTGTATTTTAACTTCCCGTGGTATATTCCTGAAGAGGAAGCGAAGAAAATGACCGATTATTACAACGAACAGTTTGCTTGGTTGGAACGACCGCGCATTCGCAAGCGCACGTGGGAATCGTTTGATTTTCACATAGATATTAATTTGTTGGATGATTTACTCGCGCAAATTCATCGTATTTTAGATAAAACATGGAACATTCGCATTCGTTTTCAACCCGATTTGGAGTTGCATGAAATTGAAGCGTATCTTCGGGGAAAATCAAAAGCACCTTCGTGTAAATCCACATGTTTAGGAATTTCCAATCGTATGGACGTGATGCCTTCGGGCAATGTCGTTTCCTGCAAAAAGTTTACCGAGTTTAAGATGGGGAATTTATACGAAAACGACTTAAAAGATGTTTGGCATGGCGACACCTTTACCAAATTCCGCGAAACGCATAACAACGAATTGATGCCCATTTGTTCGAAGTGCGAGATTTTGTTTTCGAATGGGATGTGATGGTTTTAATTGGAATTATTGAATTGTACAAATTGCTGGTATTGTGGCAACTATTGTCCAATCAGTGATTTTTGAATAGGTTCATTTTATTTTAGTTTTGTCTCTCAAAATTGTAATTCATACAGCATCTTTAGTTAATCTTAATTATAGAAACTATTAGCTTTTAGCTGTTTTTATACAATCGGAAATCTTTTATATGGCCTATTATTTTCAATCAATACTAATCGTATTTTGCAATGCTCAATTTTTATCCATATTTACTACAATGATTTGCGAAAATGAAAAATAGTAAATCTATTTTTTTATGAGCTTAATGCTTTTCGTTTTAGTGTCCGAAACAAGTTTTAGTATATACATACCATCGCTTATATTCCTTAAATCAATTGTAAAATTCTTTTGATTGGTAATTATTTGATGTTTCACAAGTTTACCATTAATTGACACTATGTTATACCATTGAATGTTTTGTTTGCTTTCAACATATACAAAACTGCTTGAAGGGTTTGGAAAAACGTTTAATTTGAGTTCTTGATCAACATCACCAATACTTAATGAGTTGTTTTCAAAAACTGTTGCTCTACCGGCTCCATTGAGTCCACCAACTAAATTTGAAAAGTCTCCTATGATTGTTCGACTTCCTGAATTATTCATACCTACTGCAGTTCCAAATTGACCTGCTCCTGCAACGCTAATTCTATCCAGTTCTACCCAGTCTGTTCCTTGAAATTCGTGAATTTTAGCAAAGTTACCCAATACAGATCCTGAAATAATAATATCTCCAGTATTATTGATATCATTCACATCTCCGAAAAAGTCACCTCCCTGCTCACCAATTAGGTTGCTTCCTTTTTGCATCCAATTAGAACCATTCCACTCAAAAATTTTCACATAACCCCGCGACATATTAAAAACATTATCTCGAGCTCCTACTACTATTGTAGTGCCGTTATCGTTTATGGCAACACCAGCTCCAAAAAAATCATCTTCCTCATCTCCAATTAAATCTGTTCCTTTTTGCACCCAGTTTGTGCCATTCCATTCAAAAACTATAGCCCTACCTATATCTGTTGATGGGCTATCGTGATTGACAGCTCCTGCAATTAGAGTCATTCCGTCAGCACTCAGGCTAATTGATCTTCCAAACGCATCACCAGCTATGCCAGTACTAATATCAATACCTAGTTGACTCCAAGCAATTCCGTTCCATTGGAATACACGAATGTAACTAGCAGTTATGAATGGCTCTGCTGCAACAGCGACAATGCTTCCATCTGCACTCAAGCTTATCTCAGTTCCGTACGAATCATTTGGAGTGTCACCTAGCAAATCTGAACCACGTTGCACCCAATCAGTACCATTAAATTCATAAACCCTCATGTATCCCGAAGTAGCAGGGTTGGTTAAAAAACCAGGAGCGCCAATGGCAACGACAGTACCATTATCACTAAGCTCCTGCGTTAATCCAAATTTGTCACCAGAATTAATACCATTTATAGGGTTGCCTTTCGGCGTCCAATTAGCACCTTGCAATTCATACACTTGTACTTGCCCTGTATTATTCCCAGTTGAATTAGTCTTATTTGGTACTCCGACTGAAATGATTTGCCCAGTACCATTTATACTTACCGATTGTCCTAAGTTACCTGATGATTGTGTGCCTTCAATATGGTTGCCTAACTGCGTCCACTGTGCAAAACATAAAACAGGGAATAAAAATAAAATTGAAATAGTTTTTTTCATAACGGTATATACATTTAGATTCTTTTGATATCAAAAATCTAAATTTATATTGCAAATTGCTTCACGCGTAGTTGTGAAAAAGTGTATTTTTTTGCTTTTTTTCTAGGGATTTCTAGAAATTTTAATGGCTTCTCTAATCAACTCTGTTTTTTTGTATTTCGAGTCTTTTATATCAAAGTAAAGGTACATTCGTCTTAATGCAGAACCAATTCCATGAACACTCATAAAGGCTTTTTCTGCAATTTCTTTATTTGTAACGACTGGATTATTTAATAGAATATTTAAAATGTTCCAATCGGTTTCGTTAAGCTTTTGCGCAATGGCATTTTCAATTTTTGTTTTATTCAATTCGAATCGTTTTGAATTTCCAATCACTGTTGAGCTTTCGATATTTTTTAATCTATTTATTTCTTGAAGTAACTCTTCTCTTTTTTCTTTATTCTTTCGCTGAGTTCTATTAAAATAAAATAAGATACCTGCTATTAAAAGAATAGCGCAGAAAATGATGTAAAAAGTATTTTTCAATTGTCTTAGCTTTAGATTGGCTTGCGCTTTTTCACTCTCTAATTTATTTTCATACAATTTTAAATCAAATTCATTTTTAACGGCTTCTCTTATAACGGCGAAATTATTTTTTTCTAATTGAATGCTATCTTTGTATAGAATAAATTGCTCGAACATTTCTAACGATTTTTTTGTATTGTTTTCATCCTTGTAACAATTGTACAATAGTTCGAACACTTGCGCTCTTAACTCAATGCTAGAATTTGAATCTAATTTAGCTAATACCGCTTCTGCTTTTTGAATTGCTTCTTTCACTCGATTTTTTTTAAAAGCCAATCGTGCAAAAATTAATTCACCATGAAGAATATCTGTATGTAGTTCTTCACTCAGCATCATGTTCTTTTTTGCATAGCTAGTAGCTTTTTCATAGTTACCCAAATTGATATGGATATTTGCCAATGCTCTATTACCGTTAAGTGCAAAAAATTTATCTTTGGTTTGTTCTACTATTTTTAATGCTTTTTCATAATTTTTTCGAGCTTCTTCAAATTGATTTTTTTTAAAGTTTGCCCAACCGATGTTTAAATAAATGACTGCTATTCTTCGATCTTCAATAGCGGTATTTTCAGAAATGGAAAGAGCTTTTTGGTAATATTCTAATGCAGCCTCATAATTTTGAATGATAAGAAAAACACTTCCTAAACTGGTTAACATGTGTGATTCTCCTTTCTTGTTATGAGTTTCTTGATAAATCTTCAAAGAGTTTGAAAAATGTTGAGTTGCTTGTTTATAGTCTTTATTTTGAATATGTACATTCCCTATATTGCCCAAAATGATTGCTTTCAATTCTAAATCAGATAGCTGATTTGCAATACTTTCAGCTGCTTTGTAATAGCTCATCGCTATATCCGATTCCCCTTTTAACCTGTAAATATTTCCTCTGTTATTTGCCACATGAAATAATTCTTCGGTTGCATTTTTTTCTTTTGCTAAATCGTAATAATAGTCTAATACAATAAGGGTGGAGTCGGGTTGCGCTTGATTATTTAGTTTGAAGTATTTAGCTAAGGCTTTGAATCGGATAGAATCAGCATTTTTAGTATTTTCCCAAATTGTTTTTAATTCTTTTGTACTGGTTTGACCAACAAGAATAGTTGATGAAATTAAAAAAAGAAATACTATTGTAATAACACTTTTTTGAGACATCTTTTTTTCTTAAATACCTTATATAATTACTTGGTGAGATTTGCAATAATACAGCTTTAATACTTCCTTGTAAAATTTCGGTAGATTTTACTTGTCATATTTACCACAACGTGTTTATATATGACTTGTTGCGTATTTGAAGCACCCTAATTTAGCAAATAAAAACAGAATAGAAAATCCGCGCGGATTTTTGTAAGTAAGCTAGAACTAGCAATAAATTTTATTCGGTGTGCCTCTTGCACAAGTCTAAGATATTGAACACTTATTTCTTAGTGTTTGTAAATTAAAATTCATCGCGAAAACTGCAAAAAGTGGTGCTAAATTGCTAGGTTTTATCTTTTTCAAAATAAAGTCACTATATGGCAACTGTAGCAGAATTTTAAGCGATGTAAATTATAGAATAATAGGAAAACTCAAAAGAAAGGCACTCTTAAAAGTGCTAAGAGTGCCTTATTTTTTTTTGTAGAATTATTGGGCTGTGCAACGGTTACCATTGTTGGTGGTAGTTACTTTATTCTTTAAGTTCCTGTGTAATATTTAACAGTTTTACCATTGTATAACCAAATTCCATCTCCACCACCTATCCATATATTTCCTTTTTTATCCTCCATGATTCCAAAAAACATTTTTTCCGATTTAAAAATATCTATCACATCAAAATCCTTATTATTTATTGTGTTTCCTTCAATATGCTTGAGTATCGAAGCTCCTCCATTAAGCATTCCTGTATACCAAAAATCACGCTTCGAATCCTCATAAATTTTCCAAACATCTTGTTTTTTATAAATAAAGGTCTCATTACTATATTTCCAAAGACCACTACTATCAACTAACCATACATTATTTGATTTATCCTCAATGATTGACCAAACATTGAAAAATGATTTACCCTCATTATTCTTTAATTCAGAAAATGTATGTCCGTTGTAAAGTCCTGCATTTCCTCTTGTCCCAAACCAAATATTTCCTTTATTGTCCTCAAGAATTGTGTTAATGTCATTGTGAGGTAATCCGTCTTTGATTGTAAAATTCCTAAACTTGATTCCGTCATATTTGCTCAAACCTCCTTGCCCTCCTACCCAAATATTTCCGTCTTTGTCTTCATAAATGCACATATTTCTTAAATTGCCGAGTCCATCTTCTGTTGTAAAATTTTTAACAGTACCAGTTCTGGAATCAATCCGAAATACGCCTGATTGGTCGCTTGCTATCCAAATATTCTCTTTACTATCTTCTAAAACATCAAATGCATACCAACTTTTTAAACCTTGGGGTTTACTTAATAGACTAAATGAATCTCCATTGTATCGAATTATATCATCATAAGCTGCAATTAGCAAGTTTCCTTCATGATCCAATTTGATATTCCTTGTTATTCTTTTAGGTGCATTGGCGTCAAAAATAGTGTCAACTTTTGAAATTAGAGATAGCGATTTATCCGTATCAATTTCTAAATTAATCTTACTTTCCTTTCTATTCGTAGTATCCTTGTCTGTTTTGCAGGAAAGTGTAAAAATTAAGAGTAAGAATATGTATTTATATCGTGTCATTTTCAGTTTTTAATTACCGCCAACGTGTGTGTCTGATTTCGTTGCGTGTTTCAACAACTAATTTAGCAAATAAAAACAGAATAGAAAATCCGCGCGGATTTTTGTAAGTAGGCTATAACTAGCAATAAATATATTCGATGTGCCTCTTGCACAAGTCTAAGATATTGAATACTTATTTCTTAGGGTTTGTAAATTCAAATTCATCACAAAAACTGCAAAAAGTGGTGCTAAATCGCTTGCTTTTATCTTTTTCAAAATAAAGTCACTATATGGCAACTGTAGCAGAATTTTAAGCGGTGCAAATTTAGGATTCAATAGGAAAGTTCAAAAAAAGGCACTCTTAAAAGTGCTAAGAATGCCTTGTTTTTTTTTAGAATTTATTGGGTTGCGCGACGGTTACCATTGTTGACAGTAGTATTTTTATTCCATTCGTCTAAATTCAGTCGCTCCTTGTAAGGCTCCAATTGATTCAAATACTTCATCTTGGTCTTGTGTTTTGTTCCAACCCATCTTTGCCAATTCTGCCCTTACTTGGTCTTCTGTTTTTTCTTTTACGAAATGATAATAAGCGAAATCAACAACTTCCATTGGCACTCTTTTAAGTGAATAGGATATTAGGCTTGAAGACAGTCTTAAAACTCCAACAAAATAGGTAATTACTAATTGTAAAGTCCAACTTACTAATAAGCCAATCCAACCTGTGTTTAGTGACTTTATAGTTAATCCAGCTTCGAACCTTACTTGCATAAATTCCCAAAAACTAAAAGGTCTAAAGTTATTTTCGTTTAAGATTATTTGATATTGGAAATATTGATTTGATAGATATGTTATCAAAATCATTCCAATTAGTAGATAATGTAAGTGGTCATAAAAAGTGTAATTACTAACTTTTATAAGCTGTTTTAAAACAAATCCCATAACAATAGCCACTCCAACTTCAAAAAGACCAATTATATAAATCCCTTTCACTGATAGAAAAGCGACAACAAATCCAAGAATGAGTGCTGTTATTATTCCACCAACAATAGGAATCCACAATTTAGGCTCTTTTTGCTTTTTTGGTTGTGGTAAATTTTCGGGAATCTCATAATCATCCCAATTATTTGCTTTTTCCACTTCATTTTCTAATGCTGCTAAAGATTCTCTGTCAAATTCTTTCTCAGTTTGTTGAAATGCGTATTTAAAAAGTCGAACTCTCTTTGAATTACGTCCATTATCCCACATTTCATTTCCAAGTGATACACTCTTTACTTTAACTATACCAAAATCGTAGGTCACAGAGATTTTTTCAGTCCATCTGTTAAAGTCTCCTTGTCTTTTAGCTTCTGCCGAAACTTCGTCTTGAAAAACTAAATCCCATTCTAACTTTTCAAAAGTTTTTATTACGATTGGCACAAATACAGTTTTACTTAAATCAGTCCTAAATTCTTCTTCAAATTTTGGTGTCCAATTGAAGCTATGCTTTTTCTTAATTGTCGATTCGTATTTTTTTAGCTCTTCGGTCATTTTATATTACTGGTAACGGACTTGTGTTTGAAACATAGGGTGAAAAGGCGCTAACTTTTCGGTTTAACACAGAGCCGAATTTTTATACTTTGTTTTAAATTTTTCTCTTTTTAAAAGCCAAATTAAAAATTTGGCGAACTTTCTAAATATTCAATAACCTTTCGGTTTAGTAATTATTAGCAATGTTTTATACACCGTGTTGTAGTGCGTTTTTATTCAGATAACATTCTTTTATTCCCACAAGCTACACATAATTCAGCTTTTGGAGTTCTATATGGCTTTCCACAATTTTCACAATCAGGTCCAATTTGCCCAAGTGAATGATGCATTATAGCATTAGGTTCCGTTTCTCTAAATCCTGTCAAGTCACTATAATAATCTAATAATTCTTTAAATTGTTCTTGCCTGTCCTTCTTCAAAACTTTAAATCCCTTTGAGTAAAGTTTAGATGTAATAGTGTATTCTTCTTTATCAAGCATAGGAACATCCATTTTACATCTCCAGCAATATTTAATTTCCATTTTTTCCAATTATTTCATTATTCCATTCTCAAATATTGTTGATTTGTACCAATATTCAAATCCTTTTTGTTTTTCTTTGATTTCACTTAAATTTCGTTTTGATTTTAAAATTCCGACAAATTCTGAGTAATCATAGTCAGAAAAAACAAGAAATCCACCTTTTTCTGTAATTATAGATGAAACATTAATAAATTCCAATTTAGATTCTTCTATGTTTGGTAACAAGTCTTTATATCCAATTACAAAATGATTGTCAGGTCTTAAGCTTTTCTCCATTCCATATCTCATTTTATATGTGTTGTAAATTTGTTCTTTGTCGACTTTTCGATTACTATCTAAGCAATTAAAAGTAAGTTCAGTATTTTTCAAAGAAATACATTCAGAAACAAGTTCAAGTTGAAGTTTAGTTAAACTTAACATCTTAAAAAGTTTATCGAAATTTAATTGTTTATTCTTCATTTCTCAAATCCACTACAATGGTTTTGTGTATGATTAATGGCGTGTTTAATCACTAAAGTAGCAAATAAATTACAGATAGAAAGTCCGTGAGGACTTCCGTAAGTAGGCTATAACTAGCAATGGATTATACACATTGTTGTCTGTAGTTTACTCATCTTCATATACTATTTCACTTTGTTGATTATCTTCTCTCCAAAATACTTTTACAGTTCCATTAAAGTTGAATTGTATTTGTAAAAAACCAGCTGTTTCCATTCTCATATAATCCCAACCCCATAAATGACTGTCTCCATCATAATCGTGACTCCATAAATCGTGTCCAATATTTTTTAAACTTGTTATTATTATGTCCACTTGTTGCCAATATTTATCCCGATTAGTAAATGATTCCAACCTTTCAGTCAAATCAGCTTCAAGTAAAGTCAGTGTTAAATTGAGTTCCTCCTTCTCAAGATTTTCTAAAATTACTCTTTTGTATTTCTTATAATAACCACTCATTATGATTTTTGATTACACACAACAGTTCGTATAACCCTCAGTTACGGGTTTAAAATTACTGTTTTTTAAATTCTGAGTGGATTCAGACGTAGTCGAATCCGCCGTAATTGCGATTATACATTGTTGCAACTATACTTTTTTAATCATTTGCTAAAGTCATCCAACCAAGTATATGAAACTTGTCCAATTTTTTGTCATATTTTAGTCTGATTCCAATGTCTTTGTAATCAGTTGTGATTGTCAAAATTCCATCCGCTTTTCTATTACCGAATGGTTCTTCAAAGTCACCATTATTAATTCCATATTCAAATGCAGTTGCGTTTTTCTTTAATTCAATGATTTTCTTTTTCATTCCATTTCCGATTTTTACAATGTCCGAAACTTCAAATTCAGATTGCGAAAATTCCGTATGAGTGAGTTGTTTCCCGATTCCGATAATTCTCTTTTCGTCCAATTCAGCCTTTTGACAAGAAATCAGTAATAATAGTATCAGAATTTTAATTAAGCTATTCATTTTTCGGTATTGTTGCCAACGGTTTTAGCTATGGTTTCGTTGCGTAAAAATCCTCGCGGATTTTCCGCCGTAAACCGAAGATAGCAAATTTGCGAGGACTTTTCGAGAGGAAAGTCAGAAGCAATGAACTTATAGCCGGTGTTAACTAACGTTTTTTATTTAATTCATAAATTTCAATTCCGATGTTGTGGGTTTTTGATTTGTTGTCAACTGCTAATTCAGTTGTTATAACATTTAACATATCCTTTCCGTTTTCATCAAAAAATTGAATAAATCTTAATTCCGACATTATTCCGACTAATTGGTCACTTTCGTAATTCACAAGTTCAAATTCAATTTCGTTACTTTCTCTTGATTCGAACGTTTGGTAATAAGAACTGTCTCTTGATTTTTGAAAGATTGAAAGGTTCAAAGTTTTCTCTTTATTTACATTCTTTGGATTCGAGTCATAATCAGAATAGTATTTGAAAATTCCGCTGTAGGTATCTGGTTTTTCAGATTTAACAAGATTTAATTCGTAGAATCGGCTTTTGGTTGAGTCAATTTGTCCGTCAATCAAAGTTTTTATCTGATTGAACATTGTGTCTTTTTCTTTCGAAACATAAACTTCTACCTTTTCTTGAATATCATCTGGGTGTTCATTAGTAATCCAAAATCGGTCATATTTTTCGTTTTCAACTTTCTTTTCGGATTCAACTTCTTTTAATTCCGCTTTATCTTTTCTGTCTGCACAAGAACTAAGTCCAATTGCAAGAATTAATATTAGTATTTTGAAGTTTGTCATCAAATATTAGCTAACGTTCCGGCTATGACACGTTTTAATGCGTTATAGCCATTGTTAGGTTTAGTTTTTTTTCAATTGCATTTCTTCCAACGGTATAACAATAAAGACTAGAAGGAGTAAAATCATAAGTTAAACCATCATCGTCTTTTATTTCTTCAATGTCCAATGTAGTAACTAATGTTCTGTCAAGCTTATTTTTTTTACAAAATGATTTCAAATTTGATAATTTACTAAGACTCTTTACATACCTATTACTCCATTTTATTTCAACAGCCCACAAAGGTTTTTGTTTTTCAGCTGATAAACTTACTATATCAACTTCTCCGTTTTTCCAACGAGCATAATATGGTGTAAATCCTGTATTATGACCCCACTGAGAAAAAATAGCCGTTTCTACCATATTCCCTATAAAATCATCTGCCTTATCTATTGGAGCGAATAAAGCACTTCTTAATGATGGATTTGTAAGATATATTTTAAAGGACGTTGCTCTTTTAAATTTTTTTGAGTTTTGGTCAATTTTATTTATAACACGTATTAAAAAAGCTGCTTCTAAATATTCAATATATCTCTTAATAGTGTTTTTAGCCACTCCAGAACTGATTGATAATTGTTCATATGTAAATTCATTTCCAGAATTGTAGGCAATTGTCGTAAATAATGAATTTAATTCTTGAACATCTTTTATACCATATAAACTAGGTAAATCTCTCAATAAAACTTTATCAACAATATCATTTCTAATATACCTTCCTGGATTAGATTGAATTTCTTTTGAAAGTGAAACCTCTGGATAACCTCCATAGTTAATATAATCAATAAAATGACTATTGAACTCTTCAATATTATCTGTGTGGAAGTAATTTCCTATTAGTCCTTTCCATTCTTTTTCTTTTAATGAGACTAAGTGAGACAAACCTTTTAAGTCAATATATTCGTGGAATGTAAGAGGAGGAAGCATAAAATCTGTAAATCTCCCAGCGCCTGATTCATTACTTTTTAGCTTTAGAGCAGCGGCAGCGGATCCAGAAACAATAAACTTAATTTTGTGATACGAGTCAACAAGAGTTTTTAAATGAATTTCCCAATCTTTTAAATATTGTATTTCATCAAATATTATATAATGTTCTTCGGAAGGGTTTTGGTTAGTTACTTCTAAAAAACGATGAAGTAATTCTTCTAAAGATAGACCATTATAAATTGGGTTTTCAATAGAAAGGTAACATATTCTTTTTGGAGGGACTCTATTATTAATTAAATCCTGCACTAAATGAAAAAGCATTACCGTTTTACCTACTCGTCTAGGCCCCATTAAAACCACAGCTCTTTTAACACTTTTTTCATAAACAAGTGGAGAGAATAAATCAAAGTATAAACGTTTCTTCATTGATGAATAATAATCATCAATTTCTAATTTTTCCCACCAAGGATTTTCAAATTTTATTTTACTTATGATTTGTTCTTTAGAAAAAGAATGCAGGTTTTTCATTTAGATCAATTTAATAACTCTATTAGCAAAAATAAAAAAATAGAATCAATTAACTAATCTTATTTGTTATTGTTTTTTAAAATTAAACCTAACGTATGCATAACAGGAACTTTTTAGTACAACTTCCTATTATTTTCCATAAATGTAAAACAAAACTCATACATACGCAATGTGGGTTTCCGTAAAACCATGCTGCTCAAACTGAATTTGAGTTTGTGAAACCAATCCTTTTCCCTACTTTTAAATCAAAAGAAAACCATTCGTGCAACTTGAAACGCTTTTACAGAATAGAAATCCAAACACTGTCTACATACAAACAGAAAAAGCCGCGTATACATACTCAGAATTATCAGTGTTTGCGACTGCTTTTCAACACGCGTTTTTAAAAGATTCGAAGGAAATTATTGCTCTAAAAATACAAGATCAAGCATTGTTGGCGTTTTGTATTTGGGCATGTATTCAGCAGGAGCAGTCGTTTGTGTTGTTGCCGTTTCAAACAACTCCGACATTAGAGAAAACATTGCTTTCAAAGGCTTCGTGCGATTTGGTGATTACTTCCAACGAAAATCATACTGAGGAGTTGAGCGTTGCCCATTTGACTTCTTATCGTATCAAAGTACAGTCTGAAAAAACAACAAACGAACACATTCCTAAGGTTGGTTTTATGTCTAGCGGCACGACAGGAACACCGAAACTAATTTGGAATACCTTTGCACAACTAGAAACGAGTTTGGCGTGTATTTATAAAGAAAATTTGATGCCGTATTGCCAACAGCAACAGGTATTAATTTCTCCATTTTTGACACATTCCTACGGATTTAGTGCTTTTCTAGAATATACGATGGGAAATAGTACCATTTTTCTCCCAAGTGAAGCGTCGTTTGCAGGCTTGTTTCGATTGTTAGCCAAAAAAGAAATACAATCACAAATTACCGCCATAGAAGGTGTTCCGTATTTTTATAAACAGTTGTTGGTATTGCAAAAAAAGATACATTTTTCAAGTTTGCAACACATCGGTTTTGGAGGCGACTTTGTACACGATGTGCTTTTGCAATCGCTTCATAAAATATATCCAAACGCTTCGTTTTCTGTACGCTACGGAATTTCTGAAATTCCTTCGGTGATTGCGTTGAATACGTTTACAACACCTACTGAAAACAGTAATTCCTATCAAATATTACCGTGTTATTCTGTAATGATTGACGAGGAGATTGTAGTGCATTCTCAAGACAGTCAAGCATCAATTTATACTGGCGATATTGGGCGTATCAACCACAACCGATTGTTTATTGAAGGTCGGAAAGCCTCTTTTTTGAAAGTAAAAGGCTATAAAGTATCACCCAATTTTGTGGAAAACGCGCTTATTTCTTCCGAAATGGTAACCGAAGTGAACGTTTTTATAAAGAATGATGCGTTGGTAGCGGAAGTAATTCCGTTGCCGAACTTTGATAAAATGCGCTTGAAAATCTATCTTACCAACAAACTTCCATCGTATGCGATTCCTGATGTGATTAAAGAAGTAGAAACGATGGAACGAACCCACACAGGAAAAATAAGGAGACAATAACATGAGTGTACTAATTTTTAATCTTTTGGGCATTTCGCGCGATGCTATTTTTGAAGAAAAGGTGTCGTTTGCAAGCTATTTGACCGATTTTATTGAACAAACCAATGCTTCTAATTTTGCAGGAACCTTGTTGCCCGAATCGATTGAAGGACCTATCAATCCGTGGTTTTTTGCACAAGAAATGTTGTCAAAATCGACCAAACTTCCTTTTATTGCTATCAATCCATGCTTTGTGCATCCGTTGTATGTGGTGCGAAACTTGTACAATCTTTCCACGCTGTATCAACGACCGATGTACCTCAACTTTATCACGGGCGGTTCTGCGGTAGATTCGGCAAAGATTGCTGATCATTTGTCAAAAGCAGCAAAGTATCAACGTTTGGAAGAATTCATCACGATTGTGCAAGAGTTGTTGACCGCTAATGAAAACGAAACCTATTCTTTTAAAGGAGATTTTTACACTTTAGACCAAATCGTTTTTAAAGGTTCGTTGCCCACAGCATTACAACCGATACTACACATTGCAGGAAGTTCTGAATTCGCCCAACGATTGATTCAAAAAAAGCAACTCACACAATTAAAAATGGGCGAACCGTTGTCTAAGCTTTCTTTAAACAACACTCAAAAAATCAGTTATCATTTTGGCATTATTGCAAGAAAAACTACTTCGGAAGCAACGGAAGTGTTGCAGTCTTTTAGTAAAGCCGATAGAAAACGAAGTATTTTGCAACAAATATCTATAAAGCAATCGCAATCGGTTTGGAAGCAAAACATTTACGAACGTTATAAAAATTCTTCGAGCGATTTTGTATATAATTTACAACCGTTTATCAATGGCTACACCGATGTTCCGTATTTGGTAGGCAGTTATGACGAAGTTGCCAACTATATTCAAACGTATATTGATAAAGGTATAGAAAGCGTGATTGTGGAAATTCCATCTACGGGACATGCTGAAATCCCAGAAATTCAGAAAGTATTGCAACAACTGATTTTATAGAACATTACAGAGAAAATTGAGCGCATAAAAAATGTTTGTACAAAATACTGAACGTATTCCATACAAACATTTTTCAGTTCAATTCTACAATAAAAATTGACTACTATTTATACATTCTAATGGTAAGAATATTATGCTCTTGTAGGAGAGATTGGAACCTTATGATCGCAACAGCTACACGTTGGATCGTCACAATCAGCTACTTTATGGTTTAAGTTTAAGTCACCTTTAAATCCACCTAAAAGTGTTTCTTTTTCGTGAACTTTTAAAACTTTTATTTTCTTATTTTTTTTCATATCTGCTAGTTTTAAAGTAATTATGATACAATATAATCATTATTTTGACACTATACGAGTTTTGAAGAATTTTTTATGATTTTGATGTAGAAATTGCTTCACTACTTTGTTGGGTGTTGGGTTTATTATAATTCCTTTGAAACGTCTTTGCGAGGAAGCATGACGAATCATAGTTTTTTTTTATAAAAATTTCTTGTTTTTGCTATAGAAATTGAAGTGAAGGTTTGGGTTTTCCGATTGTTTAATTCACGTTTTTTCGATATTTTCTAAACATTAAACCGAGTGAATTTGTATCGAGATTTGCTCAATTTCGGTAGATTTCAATTTTCTCCGCTAGTTTTATTTTTTCCTGCGGTGCTTTCATCTGTTTTCTGCTTTGCTTTTACTCAGTTCCTCCGCTACTTTTGGTCATTTCCTAAGGAGGTTTTGCTTGTTTCCTGCGGTGCTTTTTTTTGAAATCTTCATAAGAAAAATGCACCAAAGAAAAAGCTCCTCAATCTGAGAAGCTTTTTGTATGATTAAAAATATTTTTCTTAATTTTTGCTTTAGCCAGAAAAAGTCTAAAAGTGCAACGCGCGGTCTAACCTCTATGAGCGAAGCAGTCTAAAGAATTATTTCTTTTTCGCGTTTGCCTTTTTCTGCGCTTCGGCTTGCTCCATCATTTCCTGCATTTTCTTTTGGAAACGATTCTGCTTTTTCGGCTTCTTTTTGTTTTCTTCTATTTGTGCGTGAATTTTGTCTTCATCAATGATGTATTTCTTGATCACTAACATGATTCCAATCGTAATTAAGTTGGAAATGAAATAGTATAAACTCAATCCACTCGCGTAGTTGTTGAAGAATAATAACATTAGTAATGGAGAGAAATACATCATGTATTTCATCATTTTACTCATGTCTGGCATGCCTTCTTGCGGTTGCTGCATCGAACTCATTTGCTGACCTGTGGTCATTCTCATGTAGAAGAAAATAGCAATGGATGCTAAAATCGGGAATAAACTTACGTGATCTCCGTATAGCGGAATGCTAAAGCCTTCTGGAAATTTATAGATGGTATCGTACGATGATAAATCGTCTGCCCACAAGAAACTTTTTTGACGCAATTCAAACGCCGATGGGAAGAACATGAATAAGGCATAGAACACCGGAATTTGTAACAACGCTGGAATACAACCTGCCATTGGACTTACGCCTGCTTTGCTGTATAACTTCATCGTTTCTTGCTGCTTCTTCATAGCATCGTCCTTGTACTTTTGGTTGATTTCGTTGATTTCTGGACGAATTACTTTCATCTTCGCTTGCGATAAGTACGATTTGTACGTGATTGGCGATAGTAACAATCGAACCATAATCGTCATCACAATAATCGCGATTCCCGCAGGTAAGAACATACTTAGCAATCCAAATAACGGAATTAAGAAGTAACGGTTAATCCAACCAAAAATTCCCCAACCTAATGGTACAATTTCATCTAAGTTTCTATCGTATGCTGACAAGGTTTCATAGTCCGTTGGACCGTGATACATGTTCATTGCGTAGTTTAACTCGCCTCCATTTAATTCTAAAGGAATGGTAGAACTAAAGTTTTTTAAGAATTCAACATCCTTTTCAGGCATTTCACTATCTACAATGTTTTCAGAAGTCAAATTGGCTCTTCTAAAAGGTGTGTCTGTCAGTAAAATAGATGAAAAGAAGTGTTGTTTGTAACCAATCCACGTAACACCTTTTGGATTTTCTTCATCTTCCATTTGCCCCAAATAGCTATCTTTTCCGTCTTCATATTCGTAATGCACATCGGTATAACGATTTTCATAGGTAACACTTTTCGCATGGCGGAAACTTTTTAACTTCCACTCCATGTTGATTGGTTGACTTGCATTGATTGCACCATTTAATCCTTGCGAACGCACGGTGAAATCCATCATATAATCATCTTTCAACTCGTACACGTACTCCAAAAATTTATTTGGCGCTATTTTGAGCTTCATGGAAAGCGTTTTGGTATCTCCATTTTCAGAATAGGTTGGCTCAAACGGTAATTCTTTGGTGTTGATAACACGATTGTCTGCCGTGGTCAAGTTTAATCCGAACGAAGCATTTCCATCTTTGATTAAATATACTGGAAGTGAATCGTAGGTTTTTAGCTCTTTAAACTCACCTTTTACCAATTGCCCTTTGACGCGTGCTTCTATAATTTGTCCACCTTTGTTGCTTATTTTTAAGGATAGCAATTGGTTTTCAATGGTTGTGGTGCCGTTCATGTCTACTTTTCCAGCATTGAAACCAAATGCGCCCGTAGCGTTTTTGTATTTTGCCACTTGTGTGGAATCGGTCAAATCTAAGGTTGTAGTTTCGAGAACCGTATTTGTTTTTGTTGCCGTACTATCTGCAACTTGTGTAGTTTTGTTTTTTTCTGCGGCAGCTTTTTTCGCAGCTTCTTCTTCTTCAGGTGTAGGTTTCATGGTATTTAACCAAAAAACTCCAATCAACGCTATTATAGCAATTCCTATTAGTTGTTTGTAATCAAACTTGTTTTCTTCCATTAAGTATGTAATTTATATGAATCTTTTGCAAGATTCCAATCTATTTGTAATAGACTGCTTTTTTGAAGGTATGTTACTCAAAAAAGCATCCGTTTTTCATTTTTATGCCATACTGACATTTTGTTTTTTTTCTGAATAATCAAACGCCGCTTTTACAAACGCTACAAATAACGGATGCGGATTGGCAACCGTACTTTTGTATTCAGGATGGTATTGTACACCTACAAACCAAGGATGCGATGGCAATTCTACAAT
This sequence comes from Kordia periserrulae, assembly GCF_003054265.1. Lineage (GTDB taxonomy): Bacteria > Bacteroidota > Bacteroidia > Flavobacteriales > Flavobacteriaceae > Kordia > Kordia periserrulae. Next base: position 53,741 of record NZ_QBKT01000011.1, read on the forward strand.
TTCTACCAAGCCTGTTTTTGGGTTGAGTCCCGTAGCAACTAAACCAGCGTTTTCTATACGTTCTTTATAATCGTTGTTAAATTCATAGCGATGGCGATGACGTTCTAAAATCATTGATTTTTCGTAAATGTCATGCACCTTGCTTCCTTCTTTCAGTTCGCATTCCCACGCGCCTAAACGCATCGTTCCACCTTTGTTTTGAACATTTTTTTGTTCTTCCATCAAACTGATGACAGGACTTGCCGTATTTGGATTCATTTCTGTAGAATTGGCACTGTTTAGGCCTAAGACATTTCGTGAAAACTCGATGACTGCCATTTGCATTCCTAAGCAAATTCCCAGAAATGGTACGTTGTGTTCGCGTGCGTATTGTACCGCTCTGATTTTTCCTTCAATGCCACGATCACCAAAGCCTGGTGCTACCAAAATACCGTCTAAGTTTTTAAACTTTTCTACAATGGTTTTTTCGGCAATATGCTCGGAGTGAATGGACTCCACATTGACTTTAATTTCGTTTTCCGCTCCAGCGTGAATAAAAGCTTCTAGAATAGATTTGTACGAATCTTGCAATTCCACATATTTACCAACCAATCCAATCGTGACTTCACTTTTCGGATTTTTAAGTTTGGTTAAGAATTTATTCCAACGTGTTAAATCGGGCAATTCTTCGTCCACAAGGTTGAGCTTGTTCAATACTACTTTGTCCAATCCTTCTTGCAACATCAAGTTTGGTACATCGTAAATCGTTTCGGCATCAATGGATTGAATAACCGCTTCACGCTTCACGTTACAGAATAATGCCAATTTGTGACGCAATTCTTCCGAAAGTTCATGTTCCGTTCTGCAAACCAATACATCCGCTTTGATTCCGCTTTCCATCAAGGTTTTTACAGAATGCTGTGTTGGTTTTGTCTTTAATTCGCCTGCGGCAGATAAGTACGGCACTAAGGTTAAGTGAATGACCATTCCGTTGCCTTCTCCCAATTCCCACAGTAATTGACGAACCGATTCAATGTATGGCAATGATTCTATATCTCCGACTGTTCCGCCGATTTCCGTGATGACGATGTCATAATCGCCCGAATTTCCTAGAATCTGAATGCGTTCTTTGATTTCGTTGGTGATGTGTGGAATGACTTGAACTGTTTTTCCTAAAAATTCACCTCTACGTTCTTTTTCAATTACACTTTGGTAGATGCGACCTGTAGTGACATTATTTGCTTGCGAGGTTGGCACATTTAGGAAACGTTCGTAGTGTCCTAAATCCAAATCTGTTTCTGCGCCGTCGTCCGTTACATAACATTCGCCATGTTCGTACGGATTGAGCGTTCCAGGATCGACATTGATATACGGATCCAGTTTTTGAATCGTAGTTCGGTAACCTCTTGCTTGGAGTAGTTTTGCGAGTGAAGCCGCAATGATTCCTTTTCCCAAAGAAGACGTCACACCGCCTGTAACAAATATGTATTTGGTGTTTGCCATTAGTGTGATGATGTTGTTGTGTTGTTGTTGTATTCGGCGGCAAAAGTACAAAGAAGAATTTATAATTACTAAAGGTTGAATACCTATTTTTCAAGTGTATTCAACCTTTGCGTTTTTTCTGATAAAACTGATTATCAGTGTAGTATGTTTGTTGTAATCAGATACGTTTCTGTTCAATAGAATCTCGACTACGCTCGATTTGACAAATTGGTAGCTTTAGACAGCTATGAATTAGAGTCAAGATTCTAGAATCAGGAGTCAGGATTCAAGAGTCAGGAGTCAAGAGTCAAGAGCTAAGAGCTAAGAGCTAAGAGCTAAGATAAAACTAATTCCTAAAACCTAAAACCCAACACCTAACACCCAAAACCTAAACCGTAGCTTCATTATCATCGTCCTTATTTGGCTTTACAAAACCAATTGCTGTTTCGATTACTGTATCGAGAATGCTGTTTTTCAAATGTCCGAGTTTGATTTTGGAAACGCCTGCTGCGTATAATCCTTTCAGTACAACTAAATCTTTTTGACTTTCTACCAACCATTTGTAATCACTCACAGTGATGTTTCCTTCGGCGAGTAAGGTAGTCCAGCGTTCGAGTTTTTCTTTGGATGCGTTTAGAAAAGCTTGCACATCTTTTTTTGATTCGTCTTTTAATTCGTCAAATTTAGAACCCATTAAGCTTAATAGGTTTCCTTTGAGTTCTTTTAATAATTCTTTGAAGTCCATTTCGTGTGTTGTTAAGTCGTTATTGAATTCCTAGCATCGCTTTGAGTCGCTTCTCGGCAGCTGGATCTTTTTTTCCTTCGTATTGTAAAATCATGTCCAACGCTTCTACTACTTGCCCTTTGGCTTCTGTAATGAAGAAGCTTGAAAGTGTTCCTTGGTCTTTCCAGCGTTTTAAAAATCCTGCAATGAAGTTTTTTTCAGGATTTGCCATCATTTTCCACATCGCATAACTGATTTGATTGTCGGGTTTGTTTTTTTCGTATTCTACCATTTTGTCAAGTTCTGATTGAAAGTTTTCAATGGCTTCCGATTGCGATGCATACGACATGGTTGCTTTGTCCATAATACGTTGAGCATCTACTTTAATTTCTGTGCCTTTTTGATACGAATATTGATCAAAAGCCGCCGTACGGAGCGACGCACATGAGGTAAGTAAGAGAAACGCTAGTGCGCTAACATACGTTGCATAAAAACGTGTTTTCATAATGTAAGTTGGTATAAAATTAGAATAATTCGTGTTGTACTCTTTTGATAGCATCTACGTGATAGCGAATGATTTTTTCGCGTCCTTCTCGCGTCATTAAGAGGGTTTTACATTCTTCTTCATTGTCCATAAAGAAGTTTTCCGTCAAAATGGCTGGCATTTTTGTGTTTTTTAACACATAAAAGTTTTTTTCTTTGTCTAAATCGCCATCCGAGAAATCGGTTCGCAGTCTTCTGTCGGGAAAAACACGTTTGTATTCTTCTCCAAAAACCGTCGCAATTTTGTCACTTTTGGTATTGTTGACTGATGTAAATATTTCACTTCCATGTCCACCACCCGCATTGGAATGCACACTGATGTAGAAACAGTTTCTAGAACCATATCTGTTGGCTCTGCGAACACGTGTTTCTAAAGTAACATCTCTATATTCAGGTGCGATATTGTCATACGGAATACGTAACGCGGTTAATTCTTCAATGATTCCATTCACAATGGCGCGATTAAATTCACCTTCAAATAGTTGCGAACCATCGTTCCAAATTGGGGAGCGTTTTCCGGGTGTTTGATAGGTTCCGTTGATGAGTCCACCGTGTCCGTTGTCTAGTAATACGATCATTTTTAACGTCTTGAATTGTGCATTAAATTAGTAATTCAGCAAAATTTCAATTGGGTATTTAGGAGATTTTTAAAGATACGTATTGCTTTTTTTATGGAAAGGGTTTTTTTCCCCTTTTTTTGTAGTTGCAGTTGTAAGATAGGCTTTTTTTAATAATCACTTTTCAAACTGCCGCTGAATATTCCGAATCATCGGTTCTAAACCATTAATTTTGATATCAAACATCTGTTGCAATTGTTGCCCGAGTTTGCCTTTGGGAAAGCCTTTTTGCTGAAACCAAACATAGTATGCCTCAGGAATATCTACCAAGTATCGATCTTTGTATTTCCCAAACGGCATTTTGGCGTGTGCCAATTCAATGAGGAGTTTTTGTTGGGTTGCTTTATCAGGAAAGTCAGTCATTTTCGTTCGGCAATCGTTGGTAGTTTTCGTATTTTTTGAGTTCTCTAGCAATGAGTTTTTGCCATTTGACTTGTCCCGCATAATCTCGAGAATAGTCCGAACCTTCATCATACGCTTCTTGCATTTCGCGCAGTTCTTTGTTGACTTGGTCGTAAATTTTTGAGATTTTTTGACGAATGTTGTTTTTAGTAAAGTTCGCTTGTTTTAGTCGCTTGCGTAGTTTTCGTGCGTGCAATTCGGAAATGTCAAAATGTAATTGTTCGTGACCTAATACCGTATCATTGACGCTTTCTTTTAGATACCAAGATTCTTGCGGATAAAACTGCGCCATGACTTTGGTTTCGTATTCTATTTTGTCACTGTTAGAATAGGTTTTTAAACTCAAACCATACGTAATTCCAGAAGCGGTAATCGCTACTGCATCCGAATCATAATCGGGTGTACCTTCAAAGTTTCCCCAATGCAGTTTTTGATGTGGCGACCACGTAATGGTTTCGTCACTTTGAACGAACAAAAGAATACATAGTATGCCAATCAATTTATACATTTATTTCCAGTGAAATTCGACTATTTTTTCAATATCAGGATGCAAACTGTAATGAACAGGACAGGTGTTTGCAGTGTTTTCTAGTATTTTTTTTGTTTTTTCATCCGCTTCAAACGGCAAATGTAATTGTACTTCTATCTTGGAAATACGTCTCGGATTGGAAGCCATCGTTTTGGTGACTTCTGCCGTTGTGTTTACCATATTTACGCCCAATTGTTCCGCTTTGATGCCCATAACAGTCAACATGCAACTTGCGAGTCCTGTCGCAACCGTATCTGTAGGAGAAAACGCTTCACCTTTGCCATTATTGTCCGTTGGCGCATCTGTAATGAATTCATTTCCAGATTTGATATGTGTAGAAACCGTTCTTAGATTTCCTGTGTAGGTCACTTTTGAAGTCATGTGTGTTGCGTTTTATTTTGCTTCTTTAATTTCCAATCCGTCATACTTTACAATATAAACACCTTCATTAAAAAAGCCGCCCAATAATTTTTTTCGGTAATCAAATTTATTTTCTACATAGCTCGTTTCAATGCCTGTTCGAACACTTTTTGCTAAGTTTTGATCGTAGAGCAATCGCACTAAAACATCAAACGTAACGTCAAATCCGCGCGTGGCAATTCGGCTTGGCGAAATACCATACTCCGCTTCGTATTTTTTTACAAATTTATTGTTTAAAGACGAAGGTTTGTCGATTGACGGATAGTGAAAACTAAGATTTGCCAAGTGACTGTGATAAATATTATCGCTGTTATCGTAGCTGTCATCTTTGTTGGTTGTTAACAATACGATTTTGTATTTTTCTTTGGCGGCGTACGAGTTTAAGACGGACGTTGCATTGGCTATTAAATTTAATTCGTCAGATTCTAGAATTACCCAATTTACCACATCTTCTCGCAAGTGTGGAAGAATGAGCGTTGGTTTGATGTAATTTCCTTCTTCCGGATTGAACATTTTATGATTAGGAAAGATGGATTGTAATTTCGCTTTTATCGCTGTTTTGTCTTTGTCTGCAATGATAATTACATTTTTATCTTGTCCATTTTTTTTCATGAACTCCAGCATTTTTCCCTCTAACAGTTCTTTGTCTGGAATACTTTGATACACATTTCTGTGATCTACTTTTTTACTGGTTAATGGAGAAATGACAGGAATTCCGTCAGATTTCAACTCAGAAGCCACAATATTGACGTTGCCATCTAAAAAAGGGCCAATTACGGCATGTACATCCGAAAAATCATTGTCATAAATTGCAGAACGTGTTGTGGAAGCACTTCCGCCGTTGTCTATCACTTTTACATTTACTGAAAAGCCTAAGCTTTTGATAGAATCCAACGCCATGAGCGAACCTGTGTAGAAGTCAGTTGCATAACTTAACAAGCGATCTTTTTGCAGTTTTTCTTTGGTTTGACTGATGGAATCCATGTTGATTTCGTTCAACTTGAACGGCAACATGAGCACAATATTGGATACGTTTTCAGGATTGGCGTTTTCTAAAAAGTTGAACTTATCCACAATTACCGCATCTACTACATCAATATTTTCTTCTTCCGTTTTAGCAAGTGGCAATTTTAAGACCATTCCTGCTTTTAAACCATCTTTCAAGGCTGGATTTAGCAAAACCAACTCTTCTTCCGTCACGTTTAGTTTTCGCGTGAGCGAATACATCGTCTGTTTCGGCTTAACATCATAAAACACATAGTTTTCAGTGCTGGCTACTTTCGGTTTTTTGGAACGAATCGGTAATTTAATTTCTTGTCCAATTTGCAAACCATCTTTGATTTCTGGGTTGATGTCTTCCAATTCATCAATGGTAAGTCCATAACTATGCGCAATTCCCCATTTGGTTTCTTTCGCTTTTACTTTGTAAATTTCAAACGAAGTTTCCTCGTTGTCTTTTTCATCTTTTGTATTCGTTTCAACGGTTTCTGTAGTTTCTTTTGGCTTTTTATTGAATTGTGGAATGGCGATTCGATCACCTTTTTTTAAGCCTTCTTTTGCAACATTTTCGTTGTATTTTAGAATATCTTCTTGCGAAATGCCATATTTTTTAGCGATACCATATAAGGTTTCTTTACGCTTTACTTTATGATTGATAAAGGTAACATCGGTATTTGAAGTAGTTTTTAAAGATTTTGAAGGAATGACCAACATGCTGTTTTTGCGCACGCCGTTTCTTGCTTCAGGATTGAGTTTAAGAATATCATCCACACTTACATCGTATTGTTTTGCAATACTTTCTACCGTTTCTCCTCTAGATACTTTATGGTTTTTGTACGATTGTGCTGTAGCAGAACAACCTGACATTAGTATCACTAAAAAAAATCCTAAAAGCTTTTTCATTCTATAATCAAATTTATTATTCCCACTCAATAGTTGCGGGCGGTTTTGAGCTGATGTCATATACTACTCTATTAACGCCTTTTACTTTATTTATTATGTCGTTTGATACTTTTTGTAAAAATTTATAGGGTAAATCTACCCAATCTGCCGTCATTCCGTCAGTACTTTCTACCGCACGTAAAGCGACTACTTTTTCGTAGGTTCGCTCATCACCCATCACTCCTACTGAATTTACGGGTAATAAAATTGCGCCTGCTTGCCATACCTTATCGTACAAATCCCACTGACGCAATCCGTCAATAAAAATAGCATCAACTTCTTGTAAGATACGAACTTTTTCCGCAGTGATATCTCCCAAAATACGAATTGCCAATCCTGGACCTGGAAACGGATGACGTCCTAAGAGTTGTTTGTCCATTCCCATAGAAGCACCTACTCTTCGCACCTCATCTTTAAACAAGGCTTTTAACGGCTCTACGATTTTTAATTTCATAAAATCTGGCAAACCGCCTACGTTGTGATGACTTTTTATAGTTGCACTTGGTCCGCCTGTAGCACTGACACTTTCTATCACATCAGGATAGATAGTTCCTTGTGCCAACCATGTAACGTCTTTGATTTGGTGTGCTTCATCGTCAAACACTTCTATAAACACACGTCCAATCGCTTTTCGTTTTTTCTCAGGATCACTTTCTCCAGCAAGAGCTTCCAAAAAACGTGCCGAAGCATCTACGCCTTTTACATTGAGTCCCATACCTTCGTACTGTTGTAATACGCTTGAAAATTCATTTTTGCGCAACAAACCGTTGTTTACGAAGATGCAATATAGGTTTTTACCAATGGCTTTGTGCAACAACATGGCAGCCACGCTAGAATCAACGCCGCCCGACAAACCTAAAACCACTTTGTCATTACCCAATTTTTCTTTTAACTCCGCTACGGTTTCTTCTACAAAGGCGTTTGGTGTCCAATCTGGATTGACGCCTGCAATGTGTACCAAGAAATTTTCTAGCAATTGTTTCCCATCGGTAGAATGGTATACTTCTGGGTGAAATTGAATGGCAAACGTAGTTTCACCTTCTATTTTGTATGCCGCATTTTCTACATCGTGTGTGCTGGCTAATAGTTTTCCGCCTGTTGGTAATTGTTTGATGGTATCACTATGACTCATCCATACTTGACTTCCCGCAGAAATTCCTCTTAAAAAAGGTTCATTTTCTTGTACAAAACTCAAATTGGCACGTCCGTATTCACGTGTGTTGGATTCGGCAACTTGTCCACCCGAAAAATGTGCTAAATATTGTGCGCCGTAGCAGACACCTAGCAATGGTTTTTTACCACGAATTTCGCTTAAATCTGGATGAAATGCTTTTTCAGAACGTACAGACATTGGACTTCCCGAAAGAATGACCGCTTTGTAATCGTGTACGTTGGTTGGAATTTTGTTGAATGGATGAATTTCGGAATAGATGTTCAACTCTCGAACTCTGCGCGCAATTAGTTGTGTGTATTGCGATCCGAAGTCTATGATTAATACCTTGTCGTGTTGCATACGCAAAAGTAGTATTTACATTTTAAATTTTAACTTTTGCCATGGAGATTTTTTCACAGGATATTCACAACCAAATAAGGAAGCTTTTTCACGATATCAAACTATAAAAATTATCCTAAAATTACGTCGCCAAATCATCTTCAACGATGTTCATTTCTGTTTTTGTTTTTCGTTCAAGTAGGGCAAATCCAAAGGTTAACACACCAACACGTCCAACAAACATAAGAATAATGACTAAAAATTTTCCAACCGCAGAAAGTTCTCCTGTAATTCCAGTACTTAAACCAACTGTTCCAAGTGACGAAGCGACTTCAAATAGTATTTTTTCAAATTCAAATGGTTCTGAATACGTCAGCAAGAAAGTAAAGAAAAATATCGTAATAGTATACAGAATGAACGTTGAAGTTGCCACATATAAGCGTTCAAAAGGAATTGTTCTGTTGAGAAATGAAATTCGTTTTTGACCAAATAATCTACTCTTTAATACCGACAACATTGCCGTAAGCGTTGTAATCTTTAATCCGCCCGCAGTTCCAGATGGCGATGCACCAATGTACATTAAGAAAACGACAAAGGTTAAAATTGGCATGCTCAGATTTCCTGTAGAAATGGTATTGAATCCTACCGTAGTCATAGCTGTCATTGCTTGAAAGAAAGATTCCGTGAAGCGAGCATCTGAGTTTTGGACGATTGGTTCTGTAAAGTATACCAACGCTGTTCCTATAAATAATAATAGGATAAAACCGTAAATGACTATTTTAGTCGTAAATGAAATTTTCTTCGATTTACGCCTGATTCTGTACCAAATATCCGTAATAACAATAAAACCCAACGAACCAGCAATTGCCAATACTGAAATAATTGTATTGATGAATGTGTTGTCGCTGTAACTTTCAAAACTATCACTAAACAAGCCAAAACCCGCAGTACAAAAAGTAGAAACACTGTGAAAAATGGAAAACCAAACCGCTTTTAACGATTCCATTCCTGTGTTTGTAAAGGCTATGTAAAAACAGATGGTTCCGATAATTTCCATCGCTAACGTAAATACAATCACACTTTTGATAAAATCCTTGATTTTGATAGTTTTTGGCATGGTGAATTCCGCATCAATTATGTTGTTATGCCAACGCGTGATTTTTTGCGTGGTGAATAACAAATAATACGTAGTAAGGGTCATATAACCAATACCGCCAATTTGAATGAGCGTCATAATGATGAACTGCCCAAAAAAGTTGTACGATTCGTAAATATCTACCGTTACGAGTCCTGTAGTAGAAATAGCAGACGTAGAAATGAAAAGATTGTCTAGCGCACCAACGCTATTTTTGTGAAATAACGGAATGCATAACAATAAAAAACCAACAAGTGTATATAGAAAAAATCCCCAAACCAAATTCATTTGAGGAGAATTGCTAATTTGAAATCGCTTATACCAACTTAGAATTTTGGTGAAGATGGTTCTTTTTTGGCTCATTTTACACGTTGGTTAGTCTATTTTTTCAAATATTGAAAATAGTGCTTTTTTAAAAACTTAGAAACGTAAAAACCGTAATTTTTCTTTACGATTTTATAGTTGCTACAACTCCAACACCAAAAATTCTCCTTGCAACGGTTGTAACTGTTCCACTAATGTGGGAATGAGATTTTCGCCGTATTCCAAATAGAATTCAGAGAAGTTTTGCTTGCGTTCTTGCAGTGTGTTTTTTGGGAAGAGTTGTTTTTGAATATCCCTACTTCTAGAAACTTTGTCTTTTAACATGCGTTTTTGTGCTTTGAGCAAGCGTTTTTCCAAATGCTTTAAGCCTTTAAGTTGCTTTTTTTCTTGTGCTGCTACAGCACCAATAAACGATTTATCGGTTTGTTCTGCAAGTTTGTATAAGTCTTTAAATTGCTGTTTGAGATGTTCTTTTTGCGGTGTGAAATCAATGTCGATTTTACTTAATTCTTTGACTTTTTTCGTAATGAAATCGTCTTTCGGCAAGAACAAATCGCGGTTGAAAATGTTGAGCTTTTCCATCTTTTTGGACTGTTTGGACGTTTTCAACACTACAGAATTTCGCAGTAGCAAGATGGGAAAAGTCACGTTTACCGCTTCAAAATAACTTTTCAATTCAAACCAATATGCCAATTCGCCGCCGCCGCCAATGTAACATAAGTTTGGCAGAATGATTTCTTGATACAACGGACGCAATAAGGCATTGGGTGAGAAACGTTCGGGATGTGTGTGCAATTCGGCTTTTAATGTTTCCGCGTTCCATCTCACGGAAGTGTTATATACGCCAAAAACACCATCTTGCTCCACAATACGCTCGCGGATTCCGTCATTAATATAAAATAAATTGATTTCTCTGGGATTGACTTGAATTTGATAATCGTCACTCGCTTTTGTTAACTTTTTCGCAGTTTCTGTCACTTTTTTGTGTGATGTTTGCTGAAAAAGTTCGTTTTCTATGAACGGAATGTACAATTCTTTTAGTGCTGCATCGTTTCCATCCACAATGACCAAACCGTACTGCTTAAAAAGTTCGTTGGCGATATAGCGCGTTGCATCTGTCAGATTATCGTGTTTGATGTATCCATCCTCAAAAAGCGATTGTAAATATTTTGCGTTATTACTGTTTCCGAGTGCTTTAGAGAATTTGCTAAATACTTCGTCTAATCCTTCTGTAGACAATTCGCCAACAGCGCCACTTGCCTCACGCTTCCAACGAAGTTTTTGGTCTTTAAAATTGAAAAAAGAAATTTCGTCAAAATCATGGTCTTCCGAAGCCATCCAATAGATTGGTACAAATTCGTAGTTGGGATATTTTTCTTTTAATTCCGTTGTGAGGTTAATCGCAGATATGATTTTATACAAAAAGTACAACGGACCTGTAAAGAGATTCAATTGATGTCCCGTAGTAATGGTAAAGGTATTTTCTGTAGCTAATTTTTCAATGTTTTGTTTGGTTTTTTCAGAAGTTGCAACCTTTTCATATTGTGCCAACAATGCTTTTGACAAAATAGCTCTTTGTGAAGCATTTGTGAGTGAAGATTCCTTTTTTTCAAGAAGTTGCGCTTCAAAGTTTTCCAATTTCGGAAAACGATGGTAAAATGGTTGCAATGATGACTTTTCAGCTAAATAATCACATATAATTGGTGTAAAATATCCAGTTTCTTGATAGGGAATACATTCAGTTGGCATAGTGGTTCGTCAGAGTTATAAAGTTGCAAAGATAAGGTTATTTGAAATGTGGTTTTCTCAAAATTTCGTTAAGAAATGGGAATCTATAGAATTACGGTTTTACCATACACTTTTTATGCAATGTATTTGTATTTTTAGGTCATAACTTAAACCAATACATCATGAAAAAAAGAAATTTTAAAAAATTATCGCTTCAAAAAAATGTGATTTCCAACTTTAAAAATACTGCTGTTAAAGGTGGTGCACCAACTAACGGGAAAAATTGTGATCCAGTTCCTCCTGCAGAATCTGAATTATGCGTAACATTGATAACTTGTTATTGTAGTGATATTAACGGATGTCAGCTTACATTTATCATTGATACTGACGGCAATTTAACTTGCTAATCTTAACAACACAATATTTAGTATAAAGCTACTTTTTCAAGTAGCTTTTTTTGATTTATTTAGTTAGCTTTGAGGCATATCTTAATTTACCAACTGTAATGAAGCATTATTTTTTTACGCTACTTTCATTTTTTATTTTTTCAACGACCGTTTTTGCTCAAAATATTCAATCGCCTAAGGAATTTTTAGGCTACGAATTGGGAACACGATTTACCAATCATTATCGTGTGGTCGATTATTATCAGTATTTGGCAAAAGCTTCTGATATGATTCAATTGGAAGAATACGGCAAAACCAATGAGCATCGTTTGTTGCAAATTGCCTATGTGTCCACGCCTGAAAATTTAAGTAATTTAGAAAATATTCGAAAAAATCATTTGGCAAATGCTGGCATTGGAACAGCAGAAAATAACGCTAATAAAGCCATTGTTTGGTTGAGTTATAATGTGCATGGAAACGAATCGTCGAGCACGGAAGCTTCCATGAAAACCATCTACGAATTGATTACCAATAAAAAAGCATGGTTGCAAAACACCGTGGTAATTATTGATCCGTGTATCAATCCTGATGGACGCGACCGTTATGTGAATTGGTACAATCAAGTGGCAAGTGTGCCTTTTAATTCGCATCAAAAAGCAAAAGAACACGATAGCGAACCTTGGCCTGGCGGACGTCCAAATCATTATTTGTTTGATTTGAACAGAGATTGGGCATGGGCAACGCAAGTTGAAACGCGTCAACGCTTAAAAGTATATAACAAATGGTTGCCGCATATTCATGTGGATTTTCACGAACAAGGCATTAACGAACCGTATTATTTTGCGCCTGCAGCAGAACCTTTTCATGAAGTAATTACCGATTGGCAACGTGATTTTCAAACGCAAATCGGGAAAAATCATGCAGGTTATTTTGACAAAGAAGGCTGGTTGTACTTTACGCGTGAGCGATTTGATTTGTTTTATCCAAGTTATGGAGATACCTACCCGACGTTTAATGGTGCGATTGGAATGACCTACGAACAAGCAGGTCACGGGCGCGCTGGTTTGGGAATTATGACCGATGAAGGCGATTTGTTAACGTTGAAAGACCGAATTGCGCATCATCATACCACGGGATTGTCTACGGTTGAGATTTCTTCACAAAATGCAGAACGATTAAATACTGAATTCAAAAAATATTTTGACAACAAGGATTTTACCTATAAAAGTTACGTGTTAGAAGGCAACAAAGACCGCATTCAAAAGTTAACAGAATTGCTTGATAGACATGAAATTAAATACGGTTTTACTACAAATGCTACCGTAAAAGGATTTGATTACGAAACGAATTCTCAAAAATCGAATCGTGTGTCTAAGGCGTTGGTGGTGAGTACGAATCAGCCAAAAGCGAATATGGTGAAAGTGTTGTTTGAACCAAATGCCAAATTGAGCGATTCACTGACCTATGATATTACCGCTTGGAGCATTCCGTATGCGTACGGATTGAAAACGACGGCTTCTAAAACCTTGATTTCTTCGACTGCTCCAACTAACGATTCTATAGTTTTCAACTCTGCTTATGGTAAAACCGCAGCTTATATCGCACCATGGAATACGCTCAAAGACGCCACATTTTTAAGTCAATTATTGCAAAAAAACATCCGTGTAAGATTTACTGAAAAGCCCATTATTTATAACCGTAAAACACATCCTAGAGGATCATTAATCATCACAAATAGTGATAATAAAAACATCGATAATTTTAATACTACTTTAGTGAATTTGGCAAATAATAATGAAATTGCCTTGACAAAAATTGAAAGTGGATTTTCAGATAACGGTGTCGATTTCGGTTCGCCCGATATTAAAGAAATTAAGCTACCCAAAATAGCGGTAATGTCTGGAAAAGCTTCACGCTCGCTCGGATTTGGTGAATTGTGGTACTTTTTTGAGCAAGAATTGAAATTTCCTGTGACGAATATCGATTCTGAAGATTTTTCATCCAACACGTTGTATTCGTTCAATATTTTGATTTTACCTGATGGAAACTACAGCAAACTTTTTGATAGCAAACAATTAACAAACTTGAAAAACTGGATTTCGCGCGGTGGAAAAGTGATTGCAATTAAAGACGCGATTCGTACGTTTGCTGGAAAAGAAGGTTTTGGCATCTCCAAAAAAGAACAAGAAAAAACAGAAAAAGAAAACGACCTTGTTTCGTATGCAAAAAGCGAACGCCAAAATATTTCAAACTATATCACAGGCGCAATTTTTAAGACTAAAGTTGACAATACACATCCACTCGCATTTGGATATAGCGATTCGTATTTTACCTTAAAATTAGGAAGTGCCGCTTATGAATATTTAGACAGTGGATACACCGTTACCTATTTAGAGGATAACACGGCAGTTTCAGGATTTGCAGGACACAACGCATTGAAAAACATTAAAAACACCTTAGTCTTTGGCGAACAAAAAATAGGAAGCGGAAGCATAATTTATATGGTAGACAATCCAATGTTTCGCATGTTTTGGGAAAATGGAAAGCTGTTTATGGCAAATGCAATTTTTATGGTGAATACTAATGTGGTTGAGCTTTAGATACGCTTACGCTTTTAGACTCGCGATTGCTTTAGAAACTAGACCGCTTCGCTTTTAGAGGCTGTCTTGATTCTTGATTCTAAAATTCAAAACCCAACATTCAAAATTCAACATTTAGAATTCCTTAAACCGGTTCTCCATACAAATCAAAATCTGCGGCATCGATGATTTTTACATCTACAAATTCGCCTTGCTTTACGTAGAATTTTGCAGCGTCGATTAAGACTTCATTGTCTACATCTGGTGAATCGAATTCGGTTCTCCCAACAAAGTAATTGCCTTCTTTTCGATCAATAATACATTTGAAGGTTTTTCCAATCTTTTCTTGATTCAATTCCCAAGAAATTTGCGATTGAATTTCCATGATTTCGTTCGCACGTTGCTGCTTTATTTCTTCTGGCACATCGTCTTCTAAATTGTACGCATGCGTATTTTCTTCGTGTGAATAGGTAAAACAACCCAAACGCTCAAAACGCATTTCCTCAACCCAATTTTTAAGTGTTTGGAAATGTTCCTCAGTTTCTCCTGGATATCCCACGATTAACGTAGTACGAATTGCCATTTCTGGAACTGCTGCTCTGAATTCTTGTAACAATTTAGTCGTTTTCGCCTGATTCGTTCCGCGACGCATCGACTTTAAAATATCATCGGCAATGTGTTGCAACGGAATGTCTAAATAATTGCACACTTTCGGTGCTGAGTTCATCACATCCAATACATCCATCGGGAAGCCAGTTGGGAATGCGTAATGCAATCGAATCCATTCAATGCCTTCTACTTTTACCAATTCGCGCAATAATTCGGCTAAATTTCTTTTTTTGTACAAATCGAGTCCGTAATAGGTTAAATCCTGCGCGATTAGAATCAATTCTTTCACACCTTTTGCCGCTAACTTTTCCGTTTCTTCCACCAATTCTTCAATCGGTTTTGACTTGTGTTTTCCACGCATCAGCGGAATCGCACAAAACGAACACGGACGGTCACAACCTTCGGCAATTTTTAAATATGCGTAATTTTTGGGAGTTGTAGTGATGCGTTCTCCAATCAATTCGTGTTTGTAATCGGCTCCTAACGCTTTTAACAATCTTGGCAAGTCTGAAGTTCCAAAATATTGGTCAACATCTGGGATTTCTGCTTCTAAATCGGGCTTATAACGCTCACTCAAGCAACCTGTTACAAACACTTTATCAACCACGCCATCTTCTTTCTTTTGCACATAATCTAAAATCGTATTCACACTTTGCTCTTTGGCATTATTGATAAATCCGCACGTATTGATGACTACAATATTGCCTTCTTCCTCGTGCGCAACCTCTTTGCCATTCGCTTTTAGCTGTCCCATCAATACTTCAGAATCGTACACATTCTTAGAGCAGCCAAGTGTAACTACATTGATTTTATTTTTCTTTAAGGTCTTCGTTCTCATATCCAAAAATTCAGTGGGCAAAGATACAATCTAATTTAAACCTTTGGTATATTTCGCAGTCTAAAAATCAAAACCTAGACAATGAACCGACCTTTTTATTTAGCTTCGCTGTTATTTTTTATTTTTTTCTGGAATTGTTCTTCGGAAGATGTAGATGAAATTCCACAAGAAGAAACTCCTATAATTGTCCCTGAATCATTATACTTTCCACCGTTAACTTCCAATACATGGGAAACTGAAAGCGCTTCTGAATTGAACTGGAACACCAATCAATTAGCGCCACTTTTAAACTATCTTGAAGAAAAAAACACCAAAAGCTTTATCATCCTTCACAAAGGAAAAATTGTCGTAGAAACCTATATGGACGGACACACCGAAACGTCTCCATGGTATTGGGCAAGTGCAGGAAAAACCTTGACAACCGCTGTTGCGGGAATTGCTCAGGAAGAAAATCTGCTCAACCTCAACGATAAAGTATCTGATTATATAGGAACTGGCTGGACAAGTGCTTCTTTAGACAAAGAAAACCTAATTACCTGTAAAAATCTGTTGTCCATGACTTCTGGTTTGGATGATGGCTTGGGTGACGGAATTGCACCAAACGACTTACAATACCTAGCAGATGCGGGAACACGTTGGGCATATCACGGTGTTTTTGTGAAAATGCAAGATGTCGTTGCTGCCGCGAGCAATCAATCGTGGGATGATTATTTTACGGCTAAATTGAAAAATCGTATTGGTATGACAGGCACTTGGATTCCGAATGGAAACGCTAATGTTTACTGGAGCACTACACGCAGTATGGCGCGTTTTGGTTTGTTGATGGCTGCCAACGGAAAATGGGAAAACACGCAGATTATTCCTGAAAGTTTTGTAAACGAAGCTACTTCTACTACTCAAAACATCAATTTGGCGTATGGTTATTTATGGTGGCTAAATGGTAAAACGAGCTATCGTTTACCACAAACGCAATTGCAATTTAGCGGCGAATTGATTCCGAATGCGCCACAAGATATGTATTGTGCGTTGGGGAAAAATGATCAAAAAATATACATTGTTCCAAGTAAAGATTTGGTGATTGTCAGAATGGGAAACGCTGCTGACGATGCCAATTTTGCTCTTTCTGACTTTGACAATGTACTTTGGGAAAAGATTAGCGCTTTTATCAACTAAACTCTCATTTTCACGCTATTATAAAATCACGTAGTTTTACGTTTATTCTTTTTAGTTTTCTGTTTTAACTTGCTTGTACAATTTTAAAACAGTGCACTTTCCTCCTAAGCATTGTTTAAAATTGAAGTATAACTTTATTAATAGTCAACATGAAAGGAAACGAAACACTTGCCGGTTACGACATGGTGCTCGCCTTGTCGCAAAACACCATTAATTATCAGTTTTCACAATTACACAAACGCAATATCATTCATAAAAAATGGGGCGTTTTGGGTGGAAAAACTACGAATAACAAAAATTTCCACATCACAGATCAAGATGCGGGATTTAAACAGAAAATTAACGATTGGATTGCCATTCAAAAAGAAATTGAAAAAGCTCGAGCAGCTAACAATTGGACGGAAATTGGCAATTTGATGAGTAGAGTACAATCGGAAAATCTAAACTTCACCTTTGGTTGGGATGCTGTTTTACTAGCGCCCGAAGTCAGTTTTATAAAAGACAATACCAAAGAAGTTTTTCTCGAACTCCGTTTTAAAAGTGGAAAATTGTACTACCGAGAAGAAGAAACCAAAGCGATTTCGATATTCGACTTGAAAGATGCTTTGTATGTTTTTAAAGTACCTATCGGACAGCTCAAAGTGTCTAAAGAAAACATGATTATGGACGCTGGTGAAAGCGCAAAAACCATCATTCGCGAAAGCGGTTTGTCTGATGAAGATTTTACGATTCAAAGTCTGTTTCTAAACTTTGAAAACGCCAATATTTCAAGTTTTGACGCTACAAAAAGTAAATTACCTGAGGGTAGCGACTCTGATTTCCAAAATGCGATTGCAAACTATTTTAATATGACGGTAGCTGGAAGCAATAATCCGTATGTATTGGGCTACGGAATGCATCGCAAGAAAATAAAAGCGTCCGAAAAAGCGATGTTTCAACCGACTTCGCTCACATTTTCCACATCGTACAGCAATAAAAACAAACAATCGGGTGTGTTTAGTGCGCTCAATTTTTTGATGATGCTCAACGATACCAAACCGCCAACTTCAACAACGGCAGGAATTCTTCCACATAGTTTAATTGAGCTCGGCAAAGACACTAGTAGCTCTACTGACGGCGTGTTTTCTATCCAACAAAATCATTTTAATACCTATTTAGATTCATTGGATGCGTATGTACAAAAAACATTCACAAACTTAGATGGCGTAGAACTACAACACGGTTTTGAAAATGGCGTGATGAAACTTAAAAAACATGACACACACAAAGACGATACCATTGACACCGTGTACACCATTACCAAAATAGCAGCGACAAATAATAGTGATAATACTGGAATTAAAGTTCGCTATAAAATTGAAATTAGTGTAGATGTGATTGTAAAAGCATGGTTTTTAAAAGTAGGAGAAAAAACACTGTCAACTAGCGGACAGTACACGAAAGATGAAATTAAGCACAAAGGTTCACCTGGATATTTAGATTTTACCATCAAAGCAGGAAAAACAGGACGTTTTGATTTAGATCATAACCTCATCAAACCAAATATTGCTTTTGACGAAAACCCGAATTTATTTGGAAATGGTTTTTGGAAAGATTTGCTAAACATTTTAAGCATTGTTGTGTCGTGGGTTATTATTGTTGTCAATGCCATTGTGACACAAATTACGGTCGATCTCGGAAAAGACAGTGCTTCGAGTTCTGGCTCTTTGATTGACAAACTCAATGATATAGATGTACTAAACCAAACCAACAAAGTGATTCTTCCGCTTGGAAAAGTATATGCCTTTAAAAATTTACGCATGGATGCTGAACGCGATATTGTAGCGTACGACATTGCCTATGCACCTGTAATTGAAAAATAATAGCCTTATGAACGTAGATCCAAAATTTCAAATAACGAAAAACGACAATGTAACTGTCGATTTTCAAAGTGAATTGATGCAAAATTACTTTCCAGAATCTGCCATAGAAGCTGGAACAACGATTCGCTCATTAATGGTCGCTCCCGAACAACCTTTTATTTTTTGTTTGACAACTGATGGAAAATTACAAGGTATTCTGCGCACAGAAGGTTCCGCTTCTGGCTGGACACAATTGCTGTTTTCTGAAGGAAAAGTAACGTCTTTCGAACTTGAATACAATACAGAGGAAGACTATTTCCAGCTTGCTAAAGTTGAAGACAATAAAGTGTGGATTTCTGATGAAATTCCGCTCAACACGACACAATTTACTACGTTAGATAAAAGCCTATCGTGGGAAAGTATGGAAGCGCTTGAGGCGGATGAAATCATCAATAAAGTTTCTATTGGTGTTGAAAGAGTCGTGTTCTCAACTACTACCAAAGGAAAAGATGCTAAGTATTATGTTGCCAATTTGGACGATTTAACTCCAAAACTATCCACACTGTTTGAAAATGGCATGAAAATTATTCAGTTTGAATTGGGGAATTTTCAATACAATGATGGTGTTTTTATGTTGTATGATATTGGCAAAGAACGCTCGTTTGTATTTCAATCGTTTCCGGATGAACGTTATGGAAAAACGTCCAAAGCGCGTTTTGAAAGTTACGATCATGTCAACTGTTTTGCACTTGTAGAATCTGACGATACCAACGATATTGTGTATGCCGCAGGGAAAAATATTCATCAATTTGTGACTGGTATTGAAGATGAGGAAGTAGATGTTACCAAATTACCAGGAACGTTTGAAGCGATTACCAGAATTCGTGCCGCGCGAAACGGTGATTATCACAGCGTTTGGTCGCTCAACGAACACGGATTGTACTATCAAACCAATCATTTTTTTGAGCAAAAAACACAACAATTTGTGTCCAATCAATGGACGCAACCAATTGTCATGGCAGATGATGCAGAGCAATTTTGCTGTGTAAAAGGCAACGGCATTCGCAATCAGTTGTTTTCCATCAATACCAAATACGGAAGCGAACTCACGAGTTTATGGCAAGATGCTACCACTACATTGTGGAACAAAAAAACGCTCTCAATCAAAGAAATTGATAGTTTGAAAAAAGTGAAATCCTATTCTGCCCATATCCGATTTCGCAGCAAAGCGACCAAAACGTTTCAAGGTTTGCACGTAAGGTTAAGTGCCGAAAGCAATTTGTTTGTGTATGTTGATAATGCAAGTTATCATATCGGACCTCATAAAGAAGCGCTGATTCCGTTAAATGTCAATGCGGAATTCACCGTGATTTGTCCTGTTCAAGAGTTGGGTTCTTGCCGAATTTTACTCAATGCAGATTTCTTAAAAAATACTGTTGCCATCAACTTAGCAAGTCAAGTGCTAGAAGATTTACAAAAAAAGGCTTCTTCTGGTAAAGACTTGGCATCTGCCCGCAAACAAAACGGCGATTTGTTAGTGCCAAAAGGAACTGACATCAACACCTTAAACAGTGCTGCTGACGGCATTCAGAAAATGTTGGACGCTGCCAAAACAATGGAAAGTGACGCTAGCACAAACTTGCAACGTTCGTCGTTTACTGTGGGACAACTCATCGCTCCAAACACACAAATGCGCGTTAGTCATGTGGCGGCAAGTAGTGTTTCGCAGCACGGATTGACTTTGGGCGATTTTTTACATTCCGTTTGGGATGGCGCGAAGCATGCTGCCGAATTTATCGTTGAAAAAGTAAAAGACGGTTTGCAATTTGTCATTAAAATTGGCGAACAAGTCTTTCATTGGATTGTCAAAACCATTCGGGAAATTGGTGCGTTTATTCAGAAAATATTTGATGCGATTAAGGTCTTTTTTAAAGATTTGTTTGAATTTTTGGCGTTTCTGTTCGATTGGGATGCGATTGTGGCAACTAAAAATACTTTTAAAGATTTTACCAACGTCGCCATCATTTCGCTAAAAGATGAAATCAAAAACATTCGCAAGTTTGTGGATGATACATTGGACAAACAAATTGAGAAATTTTCTCCTGAATTGGTAGACATTCCCGATTCACTCGGAAAAATAGATCCTTCTCAATCTTCTGATGAAAAAACTGCCGATCCGCGTGCCAATTGGTTAAATTCTAAAAAGAATTATTTACACGACAGCACAGGAAAACCGATTAGTTCACAAATTCCGACCGATTTTACAGAGGTTTTTACTTCGTTTACGACGCAATTAAAAGATATTTTGGTAAAATCGGGAGAAGGTTTCAAGCTGCAAATGGACATTATTTTTGATGGTTTCAAAAAGATGATTCAAGGAGAGATGACCTTTTTAGACTTCCTGAAATTACTCTTGCAAAAACTCGCGGGATTAAGTTTATTTTTAGTCAAACAACTCATGGATTTAATTTTTGTATCGCTCGATGCGCTGATTGGCTTGGCGCAAGTCGGACTCAATAAGCAATGGGAAATTCCTATCATCACACCAATTTATAAAGCAGTGACTAAAAGCGATGAATTGACATTTTTGGACGTCATGTGTCTTTTTGTGGCAATTCCAACCACCATTCTCTATAAAATTGGGGAAGGAAAAGCTCCGTTTGGCGCGGACAAAACCAAAGAGGAATTCATTAACAGAGGTAAAACCATTTTTCAACTCAACTTAAACTAACGCATCATGACACAAGAAATAGATAACTCAGCAGAAAATACTTTAAACGATGTAGATAAAATATTCTCCATTGGCGGCATGGCACTTTCCGGATTGGGACTGCTATTCTACGCTGCCGAAGAAGTTGCAGATAGTACCGAAACCGATTTAGGTTTTGTGGGAAGCATCACCAAAACGATTTCAATGCTAGGATTGCTCGGCACTTTTTGGTCCATGGGATTATTGTACCACCGAAAAATAGAAATTCCTCCTGTAATTAAATGGGTTTTAATTCCGATTCTCGTGTTACATATTTTGGTATTGGCATTGGTGCTTTCCATGCTCGCTCTCAAAACCAATAGTGTTTCTCATGTTGCAAAACTGGCTTTAAAATATGTAAAACCTGCGGTTTGTTCGCTTGGTGGTGCTGGTATCATTGTTGCGATGGCGGCAATGCCAAAACAACTTTTTAATATGAAATTTGTGGGAATGACCATTCATTATTTACCCGCAGGATTGGGATACGCACCTATTAACAAACATCCGTTTTATGCAATTGTCATCTTAGTTCGTGCAGGCGGACTCATAACAACTTTTGCAGGAAACTTTATTGATATCATATCTGACGACAAAAAAGATTCACCAGAAGATACATCAAAAATTGAAGAATAACGCTATAAAAAATTCATACCAAAAAGCACACTTTTACATGTTGAAGTGTGCTTTTTGATTTTCTTTAAAAAGAATTTATTTATTGATACTTTTTAGGTGCTTTACGCTTCTTAGAAGCTTGCTCGTAGGCATAGGCAAACTCTAATAGTTGCCGTTCCGTAAATGGTTTTCCTATGAATGTTAATCCTTTGGGTTCGCCTTTTTCAGTGTAGCCCATCGGAACGGTTAATGCAGGATATTCCGCCACCGCTGCATACGCTGCATGATAATTATTGATTGATAAAATCGCGTCCAAATTATGGACTTCCATTGGCTCGTTTAAGAATTTTTGACCGTTTTGTTTCAATACTTTTTTTATCTCGGCGAATTCTGTTTTGTTGGCTTTATCGTTCACAATTCCGTAGAATAATTTTTGTCCGTACGGCATTGCGTTGACAGAATCTTTTTTGTTGAAATCAATCACATCTTGCACCGATTTGAATGAAAGTGATTTGCTTCCATGTTGCTCAAAATACGCTGGCAAATCGTTTTGCATGTCTAAATTCAACAGATTGATAAATTTTGGAAGTGGTACCTGTGCTGCTTCAATTTCTACAATTTCTGCACCTTGCTTTTTAAGAACATCAATCGCGGCTACATAGAGCGAATCTTCCATCAAGTTTTTGAGCGCGCCAATTCGGTTTCCCATAAGTGAAATATCACCTCTCTTTACCATTTCATAATAATAACTTCCAGAATATTTTAGTGATTTACTTTTAGCATCCGTTGCATCGTAACCGTACAAAGCCCCTAAAAGAATAGCATTGTCAATCACATTTTTAGTCATTGGTCCAGGTGTATCAAGCGTACTCGAAATCGGCACAATTCCTGAGCGACTCAACAATCCGATAGTAGGTTTCAATCCCACAACCGAGTTTTGACTTGATGGTGATAAAATAGAACCTGCCGTTTCCGTTCCAACAGCAGCAACGGCGAAATTAGCCGCAACCGCTACACCACTTCCTGAACTCGATCCGCCAGTGTCAAATATTTTTCTTCCGTA
Source organism: Kordia periserrulae (assembly GCF_003054265.1). Taxonomy (GTDB): domain Bacteria; phylum Bacteroidota; class Bacteroidia; order Flavobacteriales; family Flavobacteriaceae; genus Kordia; species Kordia periserrulae. The sequence goes on from NZ_QBKT01000011.1 coordinate 76,907, forward strand.
CGGATTTAAGGTTTGTCCACCAATGGCACTGTAACCACTTGGACAATCACCACAGAAAAAATACGCCCATTCGCTCAAATTGGCTTTTCCTAAAATGATAGCGCCTTCGTCTTTCAATCGTTTTGTGATAAACGCATCATTTGTCATATTATCTTTCAGTGCCAGCGCGCCTGCTGTAGTAGGCATGTTTTCTGTATTGATGTTGTCTTTCAACAAGATTGGCATTCCGAAAATAAGTGGCTTTAATCGCTTGTTAAAGAAATCACGATCGCGTTGTTGTGCTTCTGCAATTGCATTCGGATTAATACTGATGACGGAATTTAAAGACAACTCATTATTTCGGTCGTATTTTTTGATGCGATACAGATAAAATTTGACAAGCTGCTCATAGGTAAACACACCTTGCGTTCTGTATTGGTGAAGTTCTAGAATATTTTTTTCGAGAATATACGGTTTTAGGCGTTGATAATCAGCTTCGGTAAAATCTTCCATTTGCTTTAAAACAGCATTCCAGATATCGTTGTTTTCAATATTTTTTGAATCTAATACTTTAAATTCTCTGAACTCTTTAGCACTGATATCAGAAATATCATTCTCCGTTTGTACATTTTTTTGGGTATGGCAAGCTATTGACGAAAATAGCGCGAGTAGTACTATAATTTTCTTCATTTTAATGCGTTATTTATGGATATAAAGATACAATCTAAAAGTTTAACTGTTTGGATTTCTTGTTTTTTTAGCTTCTAAATGTCGAACTCATTATTGTTTTTATATATTTGTCATACACGAAAAAAAATTTTTATGAGAAAAGTAGTTTTACTTCTACTGATAGGATTTGCATTCTCATGTTCAGATGAGGTGCAAATTCCAGAGATTATACAACCTTGCCAACCTGTTGCCGCTTCTTTTGCTTCAGATATTACCAATAATTCCGCAAGACTTAACTGGTGCGGAACCGTAAATGACGCAGGCGAATGTTTACCTGTAACGGGCGTTACTTGGACAGCTTCTTGGGGAAGTCCAGGGTTCAATCCAGACGAAGGAACCATTATTGACACACCAACATCGAGCATCAATATTACAGGCTTATCTCCACAAACATCTTATGAATTTTATGTGAAATCTGATTGCGACTTAGGCAATAATGAATGGTATGGTCCAACAGAATTTACAACTTCGTGTCCAGCACCAACCAATTTAGGAGCTGCTGATATTACACAAACTGGTGCTACACTAACTTGGATGCCAGGTGGAAGTGAAATTGCTTGGGAAGTAAAATATGGTTTGGTAGGATTCAATTTGGAAGAAGCAGATGCGTTTGCTACTGGAGACAATTCAGGATATCCTATAACCAATCTACAACCAAATAGTGATTACGAATTTTACGTAAGAGCCAATTGTAACGCGACTACTGATGGAGATCAAACGGGAAGTTTTAGCGCCTTTTCTGGACCTTACAGATTTTCAACGTGTTTACCTCCTTTGAATTTATCTATTGATGATGTTACGCAAATTTCTGCAGGATTAAGTTGGGATTCAAACTCACAAACCGTTTGGGAAATTAGTTATGGAGAAGCAGCAACTTTTACACCTGATACTGGAACTATGGTTACGGTGAGCAATACCAATTATACGGTAACAGGATTATGTCCGTCAACCACCTATACTTTTGCTATCAGAACGCTTTGTGGAGTTACCACGCAAAGCTCATGGATTAACTTTGGAAATGTAACTACTCCAGCATTGGAATATACAGGAATGTACACGTATGAAGAAATAGGCAATACTGACGAACCTATTTTTGGAAATCCTACCACTGTTGAAATGGTACAAGTTTCTGATACTGAGAGAAGCATTACTGTAAAGTATTTAGCCAATTTGGATGTGATGAATACACAACCAACAATGACGTTCAATTTTACGCTAAATTGTGACGGAACGGTAACTGTGACAGATGATCAAGACACCAACTTTAATTGCGGTGGCGATAACGTGTTATTAGGACAAGGAATGGCAATGCCAGCATCGTACAATATAACAGACGATAGCACCATCGATATCCGATTTGTAGAAGACACTGCAAGTGCTACGTGTACAAATGCACCACAATCAGAAGTCGTGATTCGATTGACGAAATTGTAATTGTTTAGACAAAATATACCATAAGAAAAGCGGCTATTAAAGCCGCTTTTCTTATGGTATATTTTTTTAGACTTGCTTAGATTTTTAGATGAGTAGAACTTTTCTAAAACGTTTCTGCTTTGCAGAAATAACATCTAAAAGCGTAGCCGTCTAAGAAAGTTCGAGTCTGTGACTCGAACTGCGTCTAACAATCTATTTTTTAAAGAATGAATCTACAAATTCGTATTTATTGAATACTTGTAAATCTTCAATGCCTTCACCTACACCAATGTATTTTACAGGAATTTGAAATTGATCAGAAATTCCAATCACTACACCACCTTTTGCAGTTCCATCGAGTTTAGTTACGGCTAATGTCGTTACTTCTGTAGCCGCTGTAAACTGTTTCGCTTGCTCAAATGCATTTTGACCTGTTGAACCATCTAACACTAATAAAACGTCGTGAGGCGCGTCGTCAATTACTTTTTGCATCACTTTTTTGACTTTGGTCAACTCTTTCATCAAATTGACTTTGTTGTGCAAACGTCCAGCCGTATCAATAATAATCACATCCGCGTCTTGTGCTACTCCAGATTTTAAGGTATCATACGCTACTGAAGCTGGATCGCTTCCCATATTTTGTTTTACAATCGGAACGCCTACTCTATCTGCCCAAACTTGCAATTGGTCAATCGCTGCGGCTCTAAACGTATCAGCAGCTCCTAAAACTACTTTTAAGCCTTTCTTATTGAATTGATACGCCAATTTACCAATGGTGGTTGTTTTTCCAACTCCATTCACGCCAACAACCATCAATACATACGGTTTTTTATTGGCTGGAACGGTATATTCTGTTTCTTCTCCAGAATTGGTTTCAGACAGCAATCCTGCAATTTCTTCACGGAGAATTTTATTTAACTCGTCAGTTCCTAGATATTTATCTTTGGCAACTCTTTCTTCAATTCGGTCAATAATTTTCAGTGTGGTATCTACACCGACATCACTGCTCACCAATACTTCTTCTAAATTATCTAAAACTTCATCATCCACTTTGCTTTTTCCAGCGACAGCTTTGGTTAGTTTTGAGAAGAAACTTGATTTGGATTTTTCCAAACCTTTATCGAGGGTTTCTTTTTTTTCTGATGAAAATATTTTTTTAAAAAAACTCATAATGCGTGGGTAATTTTTTTAATTCTACAGATGGCAAAAACTATAAAACAAGATACTTAAATTTTGTCAAAATTTCACAGCGCTTTGCCTCCATTTTGCTGGCAATTATCCTGCCTAATTTACCAATCGGTAAAAGTGTCATGCATGCGTTAACGTATAAAAACAAAAAGCTACTCTCTTTCGAAAGTAGCTTTCTTGTGTGTATATAATTATATACTTATTTTTTTAACCAATCGTTTACTTCGTCTGGAGACATGATTGACTCAACAAATGTGTAAGCACCCGTTTTTGGTGACTTTACCATTTTGATAGCTTTTGTTAATCTTTTTGATCCTGTTTGTAAGGATGCTACTGCTTTCTTTGCCATGACTTATTATTTTATTTCTTTGTGAACAGTCATTCTCTTCAAGATAGGATTAAACTTTTTAATCTCTAATCTATCTGGAGTATTTTTCTTATTTTTTGTAGTGATATAACGTGAAGTTCCTGGTTGTCCAGAAGCTTTGTGCTCTGTACACTCTAGTATCACTTGAACTCTATTTCCTTTCTTCGCCATTGCTGTTGGTATTTATACTTTTATGACTGAATTACTTGATAAAACCTTTCGCTCTTGCTTCTTTTAGCACAGCTGAGATTCCTTTTTTATTAATTGTTTTCAATGCTGAAGTAGATACTTTTAAAGTAACCCACTTGTCTTCTTCAGGAATGTAAAAACGCTTTTTTGTAAGATTCGCATTAAATTTGCGTTTCGTTTTATTCATTGCGTGAGAAACATTGTTCCCAACCATAGCTTTCTTTCCTGTTAATTCACAAATTCTTGACATCTGTACTAAACTTTATATGTTGTTAAAAACGAGGTGCAAATTTACATTTTTTTATTTTCTCAGCAAATATTTATCAGGTGTTTTTTAAAATTTCTTCTAATAACATCTGAAAAGCTTTGGTAACGGCTTTGTTTACGACCTTTTCACGCGGCTGTCCAAAGTTAAATCCCTGAGAAATAGTTCCGTCAGGCGTTTTGAGTCCTATATAAACGGTTCCAACTTCCACATCGGAGTTTCCTTTGCTGGGACCAGCGTTTCCTGTAGTTGCCACTGCATACTCGGCTTTGTAGATTTTTGCTGCGCCTTCCGCCATTGCTTCTACAACTTCCGCACTGACTACTGAATGTTTGTCTATGAGCGCTTTCGGAACACCTAAAATATCTATCTTCGATTGCAAGGCATACGTAACTGCACTTCCATTGAAAAACGCCGAAACACCTGATTCTGCCGTAATTTGCGACGCAATTTTTCCGCCTGTACAACTTTCGGCAGCAGCCAATTTTTGACCTTTTGCTTTTAACAACTCGCCTATTTGCGTTACAATGGTACTTTTTCCTTCTTCACCTTGAATGATATCTCCAATAATAGGATAGAGTTTTTGCGCAGATTCGTCTACGGCTTTGATGATGGCTTCTTTATCTGTTCCTTTTCCTGTTAAACGCAAACGCACTTTACCGAAGTTTGGCAAATACGCAAGTTTCACATTTTCAGGCAGATTGTCTTCCCAATCTTCAATTTTCATGGCAATGCTACTCTCGCCCATTCCGTAGGTAAGAATGGTTTTGTGATAAATGAACGGACGCTCAAATTCTTCTTGAAGCTTTGGAATGATATGATTGGTCATTAATCCGCGCATTTCATACGGAACACCTGGCATTGAAATGAAGATGGTGTTGTCTTTTTCCAACCACATTCCCGGAGCAGTACCAAATTCATTCTGCAATACTTGCGCTTTGGAAGGCACTAATGCTTGCATGCGATTCATATTGGAGATAGGCGATGTTGTAGAGAATTTTTTAAATAATTCTTCAATATGCGCCAACACAGCATCGTTTTGCACCAATGTGTCTTCAAAATATTCACACAGCGTCAATTTGGTAATATCGTCTTTTGTAGGACCTAATCCGCCTGTGATTAATACCAAGTCTGCTTTGTGTTTGGCAGCTTCTAATGCTTCTAGAATGTGTTGCTTATCATCTTGAATCGACGTGATTTGATGTACTGAAATACCAATTTCATTCAATGCTTTGGAAATGAACACTGAATTGGTATCTACAATTTGACCTATAAGGATTTCATCACCAATCGTGATTATTTCTGCAATCATATATTATGGTAAGTTGAATTCTTTTTTAAGTTCCAAAATATTTTCATCAATCATTGCTTTCAACTTTGGAAAGTTTTCGGCAATGTCGTCCATATTGGTTTCTGCTTTTGCCCAATTGAGAATTTTAAAATTCAACTCAAAAGCGGCATCCATGCCTAACAATTCTAAATTCGGCTTTATTTTGTGACTTATTTGGTAAATTCCCTTGTAATGTTTTGCCACAATTTCTTTTTCAAACACGGTAAGGTCTGCTGGAATTTCCTCTATAAAAGCAACTACTACTGCTTCTATAAATTCGTTGTCTCCATCAGACATTGCGTGTATTTTTTCTAAATTATATCCCATTTTTTATTTTACTACTATTGAAAATAATTCTTGTCCTTCTAAATATCCTGTCAGTCGCTCGTCAGCATGTACTTTTGCTACGCCTGCAGGTGTTCCTGTAAATATGATGTCGCCAATTTTTAAGGTAAAATATTGCGAAACATACGCGATAAGTTCATCAATTTTCCAGAGCATTTGTTGCGTGTTTCCTTGCTGAACGACTTCTCCGTTTTTTTCCAACGAAAAGTTGAGATTGTTGATGTCGTCAAATTGCGCTTTGTCAATCCATTTGCCCACAACCGCCGAACCGTCAAAGGCTTTTGCTTTTTCCCACGGCAATCCTTTGGCTTTGAGTTTCGATTGTAAATCGCGCGCTGTAAAATCGATTCCTACGCTGATTTCGTTGTAATATTTGTGTGCAAATTTTTTGTCGATGTATTTTCCCAATTTATTAATTTTCACCAAAACTTCTACTTCGTGATGAATTTCCTCTGAGAAATCAGGAATGAAAAACGGTTGCTTTTTTAACAAAATCGACGTGTCAGCTTTCATGAAAATAACTGGATCTTTTGGTTTTTCATTTTCAAGCTCTGCAATGTGTTCTGTATAGTTTCTTCCGATGCAAATAATTTTCATCTGCTTAGTTTTTAATCGTAAAAAATATAATTAAAGCTTCGTATTAAGCTTTCGCAATTTGATTGCCGTCAATACTTTTTTGGTGTACAACGGAAAATTAGCGTTGAGAATCCAGCCAAAATAACCAGGTTCTTCTTCTAAAACTTTCGCTACTTTTTTCCCTTTGTGCTTTCCAAACGAGAAAATTTCTTCATCATCTTTGTCATAAATGATAAATCCTGCAAAATCGGCTGTTTTTTTACGCGTTGTGAATTCGCTCAACTTTTTTATATCATTTTCCAATTCGTCATAGCGATCTAGTTGCGATTTTAAGACTTCGTAGGTTGCATTGGTATCTGCTGCTGCGCTGTGCGCGCCTTCCAATTCTTTTCCACAGTAAAATTTATATGCGGCAGCCAACGTACGTTTTTCCATTTTGTGAAAAATAGTTTGCACATCAACCGATACTTTATTTTTCATGTCAAAGTCAATTTCTGCGCGCAACAATTCTTCTGCTAATAGCGGAATGTCAAAGCGATCAGAATTATATCCTGCCAAATCACTGTCTTTTATCATGTTGTAGATTTCTTTCGAAATTTGCTTAAACGTTGGCTCATTCGCTACTTTTTCGTCTGTAATTCCGTGAATTTCAGATACGCTAGCAGGAATTGGCATTTCCGGATTTACCAACCAAGTTTTGCTTTCTTTCGTTCCGTTTGGATGTACTTTGAGTATTGAGATTTCTACAATTCTATCTTTCGCTACTTCCACGCCAGTAGTTTCTAAGTCGAAGAAGCAGATCGGATTTTTTAGTTTTAATTCCATTATTTTGTTTAAAGCAGTAAATTTACCATTATTACAGGGCAAATAAAATTATTTCATGGTATAATCATTGATTTTAATTCATTCTTAACAATTATAGAAAAAATCGTATGCGGAAGTCAGTCGTTGCAATGCTTTTTATGTTTTTTTGTTGGATTTTTTCCGCGAAAGCACAATCAGAAGCTATTGAAATTGTAGAAGAGAAAGGCAAAAATACAATCGCCATTTACGCAATTAATCATACGCAAACTGAGAAAGAAGTTTTTTTTAAGATTGATGGCGAAGGATTTCGAAAAAGCAGCTATCGCCCTGTAATTAAAAAAGTTCCGCCACAAGAAAAAACACTACTTACGACGCTGATTCCCTTAAAAAATGTGACGCCCAAATACACCTATTTTCATTCGTTCGACAATTCGTTGGAAGAAGTGAATGTGGATGTTGTAAAAGTCAGCAATTGGAAAACACTGAATCAACTGATTGACAACGGAGAAACCATCATTTTTACGAAAGATGATTGCGCCAAATGCGAAAAATTGATTGGAATGTTAAACGCCAATCGCATTGCACACAAAGCGTTTGATATTTCTGAAAACGAGCGTTATAAAGAGTTTTTCTGGAATACCATTTCCAAAATGAAGCGCAAAGATGTGTTTATTTCGTCCATTCCTGTAGCGATTGTAAAAGGCAAGTTGTATGAAAGTTTGAATTTGATTTCGTTTGTGGAGTCTTTGAAGCAGTAGTTTTGTTGATTTGTTTATTTGTTTTTTGTTTTTCGTCGTTTCTGAGATTTTCTTTGAAACGCACACTTTTAAACTCTTAAACCTTTAAACTCTAAACCGTCACTTCGAGTGTTTTTCTGAAAGAAAAATGTATCGAGAAGTACTTTGAAACTTCTCAATGCTTTTTTCGTTTTTCGTCGTTCCTGAGGTTTTCTTTGAAACGCACACTTTTAAACTCATAAACTGATACACTAAAAAAAGAGTTCCCGTATTTGAGAACTCTTTTCGTTAAATGATATGCGTACTTTCTTATTAAATATCTCTGTCGCTGTCCCACGCTTCTAGGTAATCCGCGACTTGTTTTACGAATTGTCCACCAAGTGCTCCGTTTACCACTCTGTGATCGTAGGAGTGCGATAGGAACATTTTGTAACGAATTCCGATAAAATCACCTTCTGGAGTTTCAATCACCGCTGGCACTTTTCGGATAGCTCCTAACGCCAAAATCCCCACTTGTGGCTGATTGATAATCGGCGTTCCCATAATGCTTCCAAAGGTTCCAACGTTGGTTACCGTATAGGTTCCTCCTTGTATTTCATCTGGTTTTAGCTTGTTTTCTCTAGCTCTTCCTGCCAAATCGTTTACGGCTTTCGCCATTCCTACTAAATTCAGCTGATCTGCATTTTTGATAACTGGAACAATTAAGTTTCCGTCAGGTAAAGCCGCTGCCATTCCTAAGTTGATGTTTTTCTTTTTGATAATGGTATCACCATCCACAGAAATATTCATCATTGGAAAATCTTTCAACGCTTTTGCCACTGCTTCCATAAAAATTGGCGTAAACGTTAGTTTTTCTCCTTCGCGTTTTTCAAAAGCAGTTTTTACTTTTTTACGCCAGTTCCAAATATTGGTTACGTCAACTTCTACAAAACTTTGTACGTGCGCCGAAGTTTGTACCGAAGCTACCATGTGATGCGCAATGAGTTTCCCCATACGCGTCATTTCGATAATTTCGTCACCACCATTTACAGATACTGGAGTCGCTTGTGCTGATTTTGAAGCTACTGGTTTTGCCGCTTCTTTGACTGCCGCTTTAGGAGCTTCTGTTTTTTGAGGTTGTGCTGGTGCTTTTCCTCTATTTTCTACGTATGATAGAATGTCGTTTTTCGTGACTCTTCCGTCTTTTCCTGTTCCTGCAATGGCATCTAACTCGTCAACGGAGATTCCTTCTTCTTTCGCGATGTTTTTAACCAATGGCGAATAGAATTTTTCAGAAGTTGAAAAATCATTACTTACAGTTTCTTTTGCTTTTACAACTGCTTGTGCTGCCAATTCTGCTTCCGCAGGTTCGCCTTTCACTGCTACTTCAGGAGTTGGCTCTGCGGCTTCTGTTTCCGTGTTTCCTTCTCCATCAGTTTCTATAATAGCAACCGTTTCGCCTACTTTTACAACATCGTCTACATTGAACAGAATTTCAACTAAAACACCATCAACTTCACTTGGTAATTCAGAATCTACCTTGTCGGTTGCGATTTCCAACACTGCTTCGTCAGCTTCAATAGTATCGCCAACTTCTTTGAGCCATGATATAATTGTTGCTTCTGCAACACTTTCTCCCATTTGTGGAAGTTTTAGTTCAAATTTTGCCATATCCTTAATCTAAAGATGTTATTTTTATTTTTTTTGCGAAAATACTAAATTATATCGTTTTTTATTGAATTATTTTTAATTTAATTCTACGTTAACAATCGTACTTCAACTAGTTCAGTAACCGTACTTCGCCTCTATTTTTGGAGGAATCGCTTCCGAGGATAAAAGTACTGTTTTTTGGCAATATTTTGTAATATCCGAATTGCTTTTCAATGATTTGAATGCTGGTTTTGTAATCCACAAAATGAGTATCTAATACAATTTCAATGTGTTTCTTGTTTTTTATTTCGCTGAAAAGGTGTCCCAAATTTTGCACTCGAACTCCTTTTTTTTCACGATACACGTTTTCAATCTGCTTGAAACGTTCTTCCGAATCGCTGATAAAAATATAGGACTGAATTTCTTTGAGCGTTTTGGATTCCCCTTTTGATAGCAACGGAATTAATTTCGCGCCAAGCGTCACCGCCACATCATATAACAGATTTCGCTTGAAATGCTTTTTATAGAATAATTGCATAGCGCCGTAAAAACGTTTTGCATAGGTTTTGTCTTTGAGCGTGCTTTCTCCTTTGTAATGAATGACCGTTGTGTTGCCGTAATAATAGTTTTGAAATCCCGCTTTTTTAATTTTGTACGATAAATCGATGTCTTCGCCGTACATGAAATAGTCTTCGTCAAATCCGCCAACGCTGTCATACACCGCTTTTTTCATCAACATAAACGCTCCGACGAGAATATCCACTTTCCCGATTTCGTCCTTGTGTAATTCTGAATAGTAGCCTGAATTTTTACTGCCCATTATTTTTTTAACAGAAACCATCGGCGTGGGAATGTTTCGTTTGCTTTCGGGTAAAAACGCGCCGCTTCCGTCAACGAGTTTACAACCAACACTTCCTAGATTTTCGGTGTTTTCTGCGAATGTTAGTAATTGTGTAAAGGTGTCTTCCGCAACAATGGTATCAGGATTTAAGATACAAACGTATTCACCATTCGCTACTTTTACCGCTTGATTGTTCGCCTTTGCGAATCCGACATTTTCGTTGTTGGCAATGAGTTGAATGTTGGGAAAAGTGGTTTTCATCATCTCGCAACTGTCGTCAGGCGAATTGTTATCAACGACGATTATTTCCGCGTCCATTTCCGCAATAGCGGCTTGCACACTGCGAATACAGGCTTCTAAAAAGTAGCGCACATTGTAGTTGAGAATGATGACCGAAAGTTTCATACAAGTTAAAAGTTAGGAACTTTTCAGTGAGTTTTCAAACGGAACTCTGTTGACGATGCTTCTTCCCAACGTGACCTCATCGGCGTATTCCAATTCGTCACCCACCGAGATTCCACGAGCAATGGTTGAGGTTTTTACCTCGTAGTTTTCAATTTGCTTGTAGATGTAAAAGTTGGTCGTATCGCCTTCCATCGTTGAACTTAACGCAAAAATAATTTCCTTGATTTTTCCTTCTTTGACTTTTTCTACCAAACTAGCAATGGTCAAATTATGTGGCCCGATGCCATCTAACGGAGAAATTTTCCCGCCAAGGACATGATACAAACCTTTGTATTGCGCTGTGCTTTCAATTGCCATGACATCGCGAATATCTTCTACCACACAGACAATATCTTGCTGACGATTCGGATTGGCGCAGATATCACAAATCTCCACATCTGAAATGTTGTGACAGTTGTTGCAGTGCTTGATTTCCGTGCGTAATTCCTGCAACGAATTGACCAAGTGCAGCGTTTGACTTTCTGGCTGTTTCAACAAATGCAATACCAAACGTAAGGCAGTTCGCTTGCCAATTCCAGGCAATTGTGAGACTTCGTTTACGGCGTTTTCTAAAAGTTTTGAGGAGAATTCCATAGTGCAAATTTACAACTTTTTGAACTTGAAATTGAAATCGAATTTGAATTCTTCTAGCTATTGACAACATTGCAGTTGGTTGATGTGTTATTTAATACGAATAAATTTTACAGTGGAATATTAATAGTGCAAAAAAACCGGCTATGTTCTACTCTTGAAGAGCCTAATTTCTACACTTGAGTAGAAATATTTTTACTCAAGAGCAGAGAATAAGAGCTCTTGAGTAGAGAATCTGTGCACTTGAGTAGAAATTTTGTGAATGCAACCGTTAGAAAATGAGGAGATGATTGCACAACACTTGTACTGATGAATCAAATCTTTTATCTTTCAATTATTTAATTCAAAAAAAGTCACAGAAGTTTGTATTTTGCAAACAAGAAAATTTACACATGCAACCAATTCACATTTTACTACTGATTGCCAGCTATTTTGGCGTTTTGATTTTAATCTCGTATTTGACAAGTAAAGACGATAGCAACGAAACGTTTTTTAAGGCTTCGCGAAAGTCGCCTTGGTATGTGGTGGCTTTTGGAATGATTGGTGCTTCGTTATCAGGCGTTACGTTTATTTCCGTGCCAGGTTGGGTTGAGGCTTCACAATTTAGCTATATGCAGGTCGTTTTTGGTTATTTGGTGGGTTATTTTATCATTGCGTATGTACTGATGCCTATTTATTATCGTTTGAATGTGACGTCGATTTATCAGTATTTGGAAGATCGATTTGGCGTGGTGAGTTATAAAACAGGCGCTTTTTTCTTTTTGATTTCTAGAATTCTCGGCGCTTCGTTTCGTTTGTATTTGGTGGCGATTGTGTTGCAACAATTTGTGTTTGAAGCGTATGGAGTTCCGTTTGCCGTTACCGTAATTCTTTCTATTGTGTTGATTTGGTTATATACCTTTCGCGGGGGAATTAAAACGATTGTTTGGACAGATACGCTACAAACCTTGTTTATGCTAATCGCAGTTGGCGTTGCGATTTATTTAATTTTGGGAGATTTAGACCTAAGTTTTGGTGAATTTTGGAATTCCGAAAGCTTGGCGCAATACGATCAAATTTTGTTTACCGATAATTGGCTCGCTAAGAATTATTTTCTAAAATCGTTTGTGGGTGGATTGCTAATTGCAGTGTGTATGACTGGTTTGGATCAAGATATGATGCAGAAAAACTTGACGTGTAAAACACTCAAAGATGCACAAAAGAATATGGTTTCGTTTAGCTTAGTGCTTATTGTGGTGAATTTTATCTTTTTGCTGTTAGGCGCTTTGCTTTTTATGTATGCTAGTAAAAACGGCATTGAAACTCCACTGATGAACGGAAAACCAAAGACCGATTTGTTATTTCCAGAAATCGCCATTAAAGGAGAACTCGGCGTATCGCTTGCGATTGTCTTTTTACTTGGTTTAATCGCGGCAGCGTATTCGAGTGCGGATTCTGCGTTGACTTCGTTGACGACTTCTTTTTCTGTCGATTTTCTCGGAATTGAAAAGAAACCTAAAGAAAAGCAAAAAATGACACGTCAGTTAGTGCATGTAGGAATGTCTGCTGTGCTAATTATTGTCGTTATTATTTTTAAAATATTGAATAACGATAGCGTTATTGATAGTATTCTTGTCATTGCAGGTTATACATATGGACCATTGTTAGGCTTGTTTGCTTTTGGAATTTTCACCAAATACAACGTTATTGACAAGCACGTATGGATTGTAGCCTTGGTTTCCATCTGTCTTACGTACGTGATTGCAAATGCAGGCTCGTATTATATGTATTTCACCGAAAATGTTGCCAATCTCGCGGAAGCGGAAAAATTAGCCAAAAGCAATTGGTATCAATTTGGATATGAATTGTTAGCTGTAAATGGATTGCTAACGTTTATCGGTTTAGTACTGATTAGACGCCAACATGACTAAGGTACACGCTGAGACACATTGTACACCTTTTTCTGTTAACTGCTCAAAAAAATCTGGATTTTCTGTTCCAGGATTAAAAATAACACGTTTGGGTTGTAACGAAATGATATACTCGTAGTATTCTTCTTGAGCTGTCGGATTCAAGTACAAGGTAATGGTATGAATATCAGCATATTTGTTTAACTCTGTATCGATTGTAACTCCGTTAATTTCTCCTTCTTTACGTCCAAATGCTACAACTTCATGATGGTGATCCACCAATCGTTGTACTGCTTTGTATGAAAATCGATGCGGCTTGGTAGAAGCACCTAAAACTAATGTTTTCAATAGATTACGATATTTAGATTTACAATTTGGGTATGACTCGCTGGTAACGAGGTTGTAAATGTAGCAATTTTCATGAGAACAGTTTTGATTTGTTAAAATATGTTAAAATTCATCCTACAGCGTAACACAACCTATTTTACTTCGTCAAGTATGCATAATTCTAGTTAGACTAGAAATCATCAAAAAATAAAAACGAACTAATTACATGAAAAAACTATTCTCACTATGCATGCTTATGCTATGTATTGGCTTGCATGCGCAAACACCATCCCCAAAAATCGGAACTGTAGAAGGAAAAGTCATAGACGCTGCTACGAATGAAGCAATTCCTTATGCAACGATAGTTATCAAATCAAAAGCAGATAGCAAAGTACTTACGGGAGCTATTACGGATGATTCAGGAAATTTTAAAATAGAAAAAGTCCCTACTGGCGCGTTAACTGTCGATATTCAATTTATCGGTTACGAAACTATCACAAAAGAGGTTAATATAACTAATGAAGCAACGGTTGCGCTGTTAGGCACAATTTCACTTGCAGAAAGCGCAACTACGCTAAATGAAGTTGAAGTAGTTGCCGAACGTACAACTATTGAACAAAAAGTAGACAGAAAGGTTATTACTGTTGGAAAAGACTTAGTGACTGCTGGACCAACAGCTTCTGACATTATGAACAATTTACCTTCCGTAAACGTAGATCAACAAACAGGAGATATTAGTTTGCGTGGAAATCAAAACGTACGTGTGATGGTTGATGGAAAATTATCTACCATTCCAACAGCTCAATTGTTACGTCAGTTACCTTCAAATTCTATCAAAAAGATTGAATTAATTACCAATCCATCTGCAAAATACAATCCAGAAGGAATGAGTGGAATTATCAATATTGTATTGCGCAAAAACGTGAATATTGGGTTTAACGGAAATGCAACTCTTGGTTTTACTCGTGAGCGTGAAGCAAAGTTTAACAGTGCGCTTGATTTGAATTACCGTAACGGGAAATTTAATCTGTTCGGAAACTACTCAAACAATATTGCTAAAAACCGAAATGCTGGAGATATTTTTAGACCTGATGAAAATTCTTTACAACTTTTTGACAATTTAGACAATCAGAAGAATCACCTCATCAAAGTAGGTATTGATGTGTATTTGAATGACAAAAACACCATTTCTTTCTTTACCAATCAAAATATTACAGATGTAAAAAGTAACGGATTTGTAAGTGTACTATTTCCAGATGCTCCAGAATTCAACAACTTTCAAGACTTTTTAGCCTTGAATGATAATTTAGCGTCTCAATACAACTTTAACTATAAGTATAATATTTCGGAAGAAGGAGAAAGTATTGAACTAGAAGCCGATTACAACGTATTTGATGCTGATAATCAATTTGACTTTGTGTTTAGCGGTGCAAATACATTTCCAGATTATACGGACTTTGCACAGACAGATAGAGACCGTACAACGATCAATTTAGATTATGTAAAACCTTTAAAGAATAAAGCAAAATTAGAAGCGGGAGCGGAAGCGCGCTTGTTCAATTCAGAAATTGACTATCAATCTACTGGATTTACATTTAACGAAGCTGGCGTTTTACGCAGAACACCAAGTACCGATTTTAACTATAGTAGAGATATATACTCTTTATATGTAACGTACGGAAAACAATACGAAAAATGGTCATACCAACTTGGACTTCGTGGAGAAACGGTTCAAGTAGATGCCAATGCGTTGTCTACAGAAGTTGAAACTCCTGATACTGACAATATTATTTTTGAGAACGATTACACGCAAGTGTATCCATCAGCGTTTTTCACGTATTCACCTTCTGAGAAAAACTCATACCAATTGAGTTATAGTAGACGTGTAGATCGTCCTGGTATTGGACAAGTAAATCCAATTAGAGAATGGGCAACACCGTTGATTACTTCTTTCGGAAACATCAACTTGCAACCGCAGTTTACCAACTCTATGGAATTGAATTACACGCGCAAACTTGGAAACAAAGGAACTATTACAGGTGGTGTTTTCTATCGTATTATTGAAGATGAAATTAACAGAGCTGTTTTTGTAGACAGAACCGATTTGAACAGAATCATCTTAACACATGACAACTTTGATAATACTTCTGCGTACGGAGTTGAAATTTCGAGCAATTTCAGACCAACAAGTTGGTGGAGTTTCAATACGAGTTTTGACTTCTTCTCGCAAACACAACGCGGAATTACAGAATCGTTAAATGTACCAACGGATGTAGCAACGGTAGATAATATTGTGCGTGAAACGAGACAAGTAGACAACCAAGCGTGGAACTTTAGAATGTTTAACAACTTTACGGTTACTAAAAAATTAAACCTTTCTGCTTTTGGTTTTTACAGAGGAAGCGTACAAGGCATTCAGTTTGAAATGGAGCCAATGTATTTTGTAAATGTAGGAGCTCGTTATGCGTTTGCAGAAGGAAAAGGAACACTAAGTGTCAACTACAATGATATTTTCAACACCATGCGTTTTGGTTTTGACGGACAACGACCTTTCCGCCAAAGCGGTGAATTTAGATGGGAAAGCAATACCATCAACGTAAGCTTATCATACCGTTTTGGAGGTGGAAAATACCGTGCAAAATCGCGTAAGCAACGTGACAAAGATGTGAAGTCTGGAAGCGGTGGATTCCTATAAAAGCATAAAAACTCATTACAGATTAATAACTTCAATTATTATTGATGGTTAGTGTTAATTGAACGTTATTAAAATGTGAAGACCTTGGTTGTGCACAGCCAAGGTTTTCTATTTTTCACAAACACCAACTGTTATTAATCTATAAAGTTGTGTATTTTGACAAAAAAACTGTTAAAATTGTATAAATGAGCAATCTAATTCGAATAAAAACGTCGAAATTTGCAATATTCATAAAGTATACTGTATTGTTATTAGGTTAATTATTCGAATTTAGCACTCTAAAATTTACCATTTATATTGCACAAAGTATACTAGATATTATCAAAAAAAATCCCAAGCACGCTAGTACTTGGGATTTTGTTTGTGTATGTTTTAATTACCATTTTATAATTACACTTCCCCACGTAAATCCACTTCCAAAAGCTGCTAATACAACCGTATCACCTTCTTTTATTTTTCCTTCTTCCCACGCTTCTGTCAATGCAATAGGAATGGAAGCTGCTGTTGTGTTTCCGTAACGCATAATGTTATTATACACTTGGTCATCACCTAGTCCAAATTTTTTCTGAATAAACTGTGCTATTCGCAAATTCGCTTGGTGCGGAATGAGCATATCAATGTCTTCCTTTTTCAAGCCGTTTTTCACCAAACCTTCCATAATGACTTCGCTAAAACGAACTACGGCATTTTTGAATACAAATTGTCCGTTCATATATGGAAAATAAGAAGTATCTTCTTCATCATTGTCTAAATCTTTAATAATATCATTCACCCAGCGTTTTCCCATTCCTGGCGCAATTAACGACAATTCTTCGGCGTGTTCTCCTTGTGAATGTAGGTGTGAAGATAAAATTCCTCTACTGTTGTCTTCACTTCTTGTCAACACGGCAGCGCCTGCGCCATCACCAAAAATTACGGAAACAGCTCTTCCACGCGTGGTCATATCCAAACCGTGAGAATGCAATTCAGAACCAATCACTAAAACATTTTTATACATTCCAGTCTTGATAAACTGATCGGCAACAGAAATTGCATATACAAATCCTGAACATTGATTACGAACGTCCAACGCTCCTACCGTTTTAATGTCTAACTCCTTTTGCACCATCACACCTGGTCCTGGA
Organism: Kordia periserrulae; assembly: GCF_003054265.1. Lineage (GTDB taxonomy): Bacteria > Bacteroidota > Bacteroidia > Flavobacteriales > Flavobacteriaceae > Kordia > Kordia periserrulae. The sequence goes on from NZ_QBKT01000011.1 coordinate 94,369, forward strand.
AAGTAATAATCGGGACTCAAAGTGGCAAAAATGATAAAATCAATATCGTCTTTGTCAATTCCTGCGCGTTCAATGGCAATTTTGGCTGCCTTTACGCCCATTCCTGAGGTTGTATCTTCGGTGCCTTTTACGGCAAATCTTCGTTCTTTGATTCCTGTTCGTTCCTGAATCCAAGCATCATTGGTATCCATTATTTTAGACAAATCGTCATTGGTAACCACATTATCTGGAACGTAATGTCCTAATCCTATAATTCTAGATGTATACATAAATTATCAACTTTATATTTTTTCGTATGAAAACGGTATATAAAACTACGATTTCTTAAAAAACTAAGCTACAAAATTAAGCATTAATAATTATATCTGTCATTATTATCTAATGTAGTGCAACAAAAAAGCACATTCATACAATATAAATGTGCTTTAAAAACAACCTAACCAATAAATAAACAATTGATTAAGGAATTATTGTCTATACTTTACGATTTCTATCCTTAATCATAGGCGATAAATCGAGATTTTGACCTAAACCTTACAAGAAATACTGTTTTTTTATAAAGTTTTAGACTTTTTTTAGATAGCTTTATCGCTCATCAACCATAAATACTGAAAAAAACATGAAAAAAACCTATTTACTTCTCCTATTTCTCCTTCCCTTTTTAGGAATACACGCACAAGAAAATCTTGGCTATCAACTACCTCCACAAGAAATTTTAGAACTCGCCGATGCAAAACCTGCTCCTATCGTTCGTATGGATGATGCTGGAAAAAACTTTTATTTTGCTTACAGAGATAATTATAAAAGCATCGCTGAGCTTTCTGAAAAAGAATTACGCCTAGGCGGTTTGCGCATCAATCCAAAAACAAATATTGGTAGTAGACAAAACTATTCCAATCAAATCAAAATAAGAGTTGGTAGAGATAACGCAGAAGAAACCGTTGCCGGATTGCCAACAAAAGGGCGTTTTGCAAACATGAGCTGGTCTCCTGATGAAACCAAACTAGCATTGACAAATACTGTTGAAACTGGAGTTGAATTGTGGATTATCGATTTTAACACCAAATCGGCAACAAAAGTAACCGACGCTAACCTAAATGCCAATATTGGCAGCCCTTTTATGTGGTTGAAAAACAGTAACGAATTACTCGTGAAAAAAATTCCTAATAGCAGAAAAGAACTCATCAATACTGCAAGTACTGTTCCTGTTGGACCTACCATTTCAGTAAGTGAAGAAGGTGTCAAAGCACAAAACAGAACCTATCAAGATTTACTAAAAAATAAAAACGACGAATTCAACTTTGAGCAATTAGCCACTGCTGAATTGTATAAAGTAAGTTTGGATGGTACAACAACCTTATGGAAAGAAAAAAATATGTATCGCGGGATGTCTGTGTCGCCAAATGGTCAATATGTGATGTTGACTACGATTGACAAACCGTTTTCCTATTTGGTGACCTACGGAAGATTTCCGTCAACATCTACCATTTATGATATTAATGGAAATAAAGTATACGAAGCGTTAAAAGTGCCACTTATCGAAGACTTACCAAAAGGATTTATGTCAACACGTACAGGTCGTAGAAACATTTCTTGGCGCGATGATCAACCAGCAACCATTTATTGGGCAGAAGCACTGGATGGCGGCGACCCAGCAAAAGAAGTTCCGTATAGAGATGAAGCCTTTCAACTAAAAGCACCATTTACTGGAACACCGACATCATTAATGAAAACTGTGGGACGTTTTTCTGGAGTCATTTGGGGAAATAGTACTACTGCAGTTGCGTATGATTATTGGTGGAACACGCGAAATACGAAAACATACTTGTTCAATCCTTCAGACAATACTAAAAAAGCAACTATTATTTTCGATAGAAACTATCAAGATAGCTACAGTAACCCTGGAAATTTTATTACTTCTGAAAATGAATATCACGAATCAGTGTTAAGCATTGAAAAAAATAATCTGTATTTAATTGGTGATGGCTACAGCAAAGATGGTAAAAAGCCTTTTGTGGATAAATTCAATATCAAAACACTAAAAACCAAGCGCATTTACGAGTCCGATTACACCAATAAAACGCTTGATATTATGAATGCGGTTGACTTAAAGAAAGGTACTTTTTTGATACGACTTGAATCGCAGAGTGAATATCCTAACTACTACATTCAAAACCTAAAAAAGAATACGCCTGCAGTGGCATTGACCAACTTTAAAAATCCTTTTGAAAGCATTAAAGATGTTAAAAAAGAAGTCATAACGTATAAGCGTGATGACGGATTGGAGCTTTCAGGAACCTTGTATTTGCCTACAGATTATGAAAAAGGCAAAAAATACCCAATGATTCTTTGGGCATATCCAAGAGAATTTAAGGACAAAAGCAGTGCAAGTCAGGTAACTGCAGATGCGAACGAATTTACTTTTCTATATTACGGCTCGCCGATTTATTGGGTAACGCGCGGTTATGTAGTGTTGGATGATGCATCTTTCCCTATTATTGGTGAAGGAGATGAAGAACCAAACGATACGTTTATAAAACAATTAGTAGCCAACGGAAAAGCAGCCATTGATGCAGTTGACAAATTGGGCTATATCGACAGAACCAAAGTGGCTGTTGGCGGACATTCCTACGGAGCATTTATGACCGCAAACTTACTCACACATTCTGACTTATTTGCTGCTGGAATTGCGCGAAGTGGTGCATATAACAGGACTTTAACACCGTACGGATTCCAAAGTGAAGAGCGTAGTTATTGGGAAGCTCCTGAAATCTATTATAACATGTCGCCGTTTATGCATGCAGACAAAATGAAAACGCCATTACTTTTAATTCATGGTGAAGCGGATAATAACTCAGGAACCTATCCACTGCAAAGTGAGCGTTATTTTAATGCACTCAAAGGAATGGGCGCACCTGTGCGTTTGGTGATGTTGCCAAAGGAAAGTCATGGATATAGAGCTAAAGAATCCATCATGCACTTGTTGTGGGAACAAGACCGCTGGTTGGAAATGCATTTAAAAAACAAAAAACCAGATTCCAAGTAATTTCTTTTACATAAAACTATAAACTCCGCTTTTTGGCGGAGTTTTTTTGTATTCATAAAGATTATTTAAAGAGTTTAGTATACGCAAAAAAATTAGTGTACATCAACAAACAGATTGCCACAAGTTTTTGCAAAACTTTCGCAAAGACGTTTCAAATAAGTTCAATATTTCAATTCTTCAATATTTTAATCTTTTAATCAAAAATAATGACAGCATTTATGTCATCTTGTCACTTGTGTGAAAATGGTATTTTTTTTGGGAAGTTATATTCCATAATCATGAAAATAATTAATAACAACTAAAAAGATAACACATGGCAACAGGAAATATTAATGTATCTGTAGAAAATATTTTTCCTCTCATTAAGAAATTTTTATACAGCGATCACGAAATCTTTTTAAGAGAATTGATTTCCAACGCTACCGACGCCACTTTAAAACTTAAACATTTAACCAGCATTGGCGAAGTAAGTGTAGAATATGGAAATCCAATCATTGAAGTTAAAGTAGATAAAGAAGGTAAAAAACTGCACATCATTGACCAAGGAATTGGAATGACTTCTGAGGAAATTCAAAAATATATCAATGAAGTAGCCTTTTCGGGTGCAGAAGAATTCTTAGAAAAATATAAAGATTCTGCCAAAGATTCAGGAATCATCGGACACTTCGGACTTGGTTTTTACTCTGCCTTTATGGTGGCGGAAAAAGTAGAAATCATTTCAAAAAGTTACAATGAAGACGCAAAAGCAGCACATTGGATCTGTGATGGTTCGCCACAATTTACATTAGAAGAGCACGACAAAACGGATCGTGGAACAGAAATTATTTTACACATCGCTGAAGATTCTACTGAATTCCTAGAAGATGCAAGAATTCGTGAATTGTTAGTGAAGTACAACAAGTTCATGCCAATTCCAATCAAATTTGGAACTAAAGAAGAAACTCTACCGCTTCCAGAAGATGCTGAAGAAGGCGCTGAACCAGAAAAAATTACAGTTGATAATATCATCAACAATCCAAATCCTGCATGGACAAAACAACCAGCCGATTTGGAAGAAGACGATTATAAAAAATTCTACCGCGAATTGTATCCAATGCAATTTGAAGAACCGTTATTCAACATTCACTTAAATGTAGATTATCCGTTCAACCTTACGGGAATTTTATACTTTCCGAAGCTTGGAAACGATATGAACATGCAAAAGGACAGAATCCAATTGTATCAAAACCAAGTGTTTGTAACAGACAATGTGGAAGGAATTGTGCCTGAGTTTTTAACGATGTTAAAAGGTGTGATTGATTCGCCAGATATTCCATTAAACGTATCGCGTTCGTACTTGCAAGCCGATGGAAACGTAAAGAAAATTTCGTCGTACATCACACGAAAAGTGGCAGACAAGTTAACCTCATTGTTCAAAAACAACAGAGAAGATTTTGAAGCAAAGTGGAATGATATCAAAATTGTAATTGAATACGGAATGCTTTCTGAAGAGAAATTCTTTGACAAGGCAGATAAATTTGCGTTGTATCCTTCGGTTGACGGAACGTATTACACGTACGAAGAATTACACGAAAAAATTAAGGATGCGCAAACCGATAAAGATGATAAAACTATCATTCTGTACGCATCTAACAAAGACCAACAACACAGCTATATTGAAGCCGCGAAAGAAAAAGGCTATGAAGTATTGTTGTTAGATTCGCCGATTGTTTCGCACTTAATCCAAAAGCTAGAAACGTCTAAAGAAAATATTTCATTTGCGCGTGTCGATGCAGACCACATTGACAACTTAATCAAGAAAGATGAGGAACAAATCTCAAAACTTTCTGATGAAGAAAAAGAAACTTTGAAAACTACGCTTACAGAAGTTGTTCCTGCAGATAAATATACAGTTCAACTAGAAGCGATGGACTCTAACGCGTCACCGTTTATGATTACGCAACCAGAGTTTATGCGTCGTATGAAAGAAATGCAGCAAACTGGCGGCGGTATGTTTGGTATGGGGAATTTCCCAGAAATGTACAACTTGGTCGTAAATACGAATCACGAATTGGTTGGACAGATTTTAAACACAAAAACACGCAAAAAACAAGAACGTTTAATCAAACAATCACTGGATTTAGCGCGTTTATCGCAAAATTTATTGACAGGTGAAGAGTTGACACAATTCATCAAACGTAGTTACGAAATGATTAAATAATCACATATTTTTCACTATCTTAAAACCGCTTCTCACAAGAAGCGGTTTTTTTGTAACCAATCGTAAATATGTTCGTCATATTCACATTCATTCAATCAAAAAATTAATCAAATCAAAAAAACATGAAAAAAACACTTTTAAAAAATTACCTCTTCCTTCTTTTACTTGCAATTCCGTTGCTGCACTATGCACAAAATGATCTCACAGAAATTGATAATTTGATGAGCGAACAATACAAAGAAAATGCTTCTGGAGCTACCATTTTAGTAGCAAAAGACGGAGAAGTTGTATTTCGCAAAGCGTACGGAAAAGCCAATCTAGAACTCAATGTAGACATGAAACCTGAAAATGTCTTCGAAATCGGTTCTATCACCAAACAATTTACCGCCGTTGGTGTTTTAATGTTGTTGGAAGAAGGAAAGCTTTCGCTGGAAGATGAAATCACAAAATACCTTCCTGAGTATCCTACACAAGATACCAAAATCACCATTCATCACTTATTGACACATACCTCTGGTATTAAAAGTTACACCTCAATGCCTTCGTTGCAAGAGTATGCTCGAAAAGATGTCACTCCAATGGAATTGATTGATAGTTTTAAAAACGAACCAATGGATTTTAAACCTGGCGAGCAATATCTGTATAACAATTCTGGGTATGTAATTTTGGGATACATCATTGAAAAAATTACTGGAAAATCGTATGAAGAATTCATTCAGAAGCGCATTTTTGACAAATTAAACATGAACAACTCCTATTACGGAAGCAAATCAACACTTATTGAAAATCGTGCAAACGGTTACCAACAAGGCGAATCGGGGTATGTAAATGCCAACTATTTAAGCATGACCATTCCGTATGCTGCGGGTTCACTTATGTCAACTGTAGATGATTTATTTACATGGAATACCGCAATTCGCAATCACAAATTAATCTCGAAAGAAAGTACCAAAAAAGCCTTTACCAATTACACACTCAACAACGGAAGCCCAATCAATTATGGCTATGGTTGGCAAACTGTGCAAATTAAAGATGTTCCTGTAATTGCACATGGTGGCGGCATTTTTGGTTATACATCGCAAGGCGTATATGTGCCGAGCGAAAATGTGTATGTGATTATTTTGACCAACTGCAATTGCAATTCGCCATCGGAAATTGCCTATAAAGTTGCAGCAATTGCTATTGGAAAATCGAATCCAAAGGTTGCCGACGCTATTAAATTGAACAAAGAACAATTACAAAAATGGGTTGGCGCGTACAAATTTGAAGATGGTACTACGCGATTTATCACGCTAGAAGACCATCAGTTGTACAGTCAACGTATGGATGGCAATACTAAATTTAAGATCTACCCGATTTCGGAAAATCAATTTTTCTTTGCAGATAGTTTTTCAGAATTTATTTTTTCTGACACACCTGAAAAGACCGCAATTTTCAGAAATCAAAATGGCGAAGTAACGGGCGTTTGGAGTGATGAAAAAATGCCAGCACCTAAAAAGGAAATTCAATTACCTGAAGAAATATTGCAAACCTACATAGGAACCTACGAATTGACTCCTAATTTATTAGTCGAAATCACCCTAGAAGACGGGAAAATTTTTGCGCAACCGACCAATCAATCGAAAGCGGAATTGTTTGCAGAATCGGAGCGTGATTTCTTTTTAAAAGTTGTTCCGGCTACTATCACATTTACCGTAGACGAAACTACAAAATTACCTATTAGCTTTACACTAAGTCAGGGCGGAAGAGAAATGGTCGCGAAAAAAATCAAGTAATATTTATAAAAAAACACGAAGCGCTTGAAAACGTTTCGTGTTTTTTATGAATCGTATGTTCAACTTCTTAATTCCTTCTTCGCGTAGACGAACGAACAGTGTTTTTTATTCGTGTATTATTAATCGTATGTATTCGCACAACAGTATCTTTTACCACACGCACTGTGGCAGTTACAGGTATGGTATTCCCTTCCAATTCTGACTCTCTCATGGTAGATTCATCAACAGTAATATCGTCTGAAGTGCAGGCTGTCATTAGTATAACGAGCAAACATACGGTAGAAAATAGTGCTTTCTTTAGATTCATAATGGCTATTTAGAAAGATTAAATATAAGACATATTTTAGAAAGAAAGTATGTTTTGCTGGCAATACTTTTTTGTGCGACTTAAAATATAATGCCTTCACGCCTATAAATACTTGTCGATTGTTATTTTTGTAAAAAGATTGTTTTTGAAACTTCTCGAAACTCATATTGTCTCTCAACTCACGAATCCACAACGAATTCAAGAGTATGATGTTTCTCATTTTAAAAGTGTGGCTACCAAAAGTGCTTTTAAAAAAATGCTTAAAAAACAGTTGATTACTGTAAACGACAAAAAAGCAACTACTGCAACTTATGTTTCTGAAAATGATGTCATTAAAATTCATGAAGCAGAAACTATTGTCAAAAAAATATTCAAGTTGAGTATTCCTGTTATTTTTGAAGATAACGATATTGCTATTATCAATAAACCCGCAGGATTTCCCACGAATGGTAATTATTTTAAAACCATTGAAAATGCGTTGCCACACAATTTAAAAGTTTCAACTGCTCATGATGCGCTTTCCTATCCAAAAGCGGTACATCGATTGGACAATCCGACAAGTGGTATTTTAATCATTGCGAAAACCAAAAGTGCGCAACGAGAGTTATACCGACAGTTTGAACAACAAAAAATTAACAAGATTTATGAAGCCATAGTGATTGGTAAAACCAATGAAAAAGGCGAAATTACCTCAGCAGTTTTTGAAAAAGAAGCGTTTACTAGTTACAAAACGCTTCAAACCGTTCCATCTCTTCAAAACAAATTTTTATCACATGTACAATTAGTTCCAAAAACAGGACGCACACATCAATTGCGTGTACATTTAGCCAGCATCAATCATCCTATTGTGGGCGATCAATTGTACGGAAAGGAAGCTGAAAATTATAAAAAAGGATTGTTTTTGTGCGCGACTTCAATTGCATTTGCACATCCCAAAACGGGAGAAAAGTTAGCGTTTTCCATTCATCCACCTAACAAATTTAAAAGCTTATTAGTGCGTGAAGCGAAACGATTTTTGAAGTTTAATGATTAGATTTCTTCGAAATTAGACTGTTTTAGACTTCTTTGAAGTTAGACTTTGTTAGATTTTTGGAATTCTTCGAAGTTAGATTGTTTTTTTCCAAAAAAATCTCCAAAATGAGCGCTTGATGTGTCAAACTTTTCATGTTGGAGATTGTTTTTTATCTTTTTTTAAATTTACTAAGAAGAAATATATTGTGTAATGGCGTTCATGGCTTTATCTGCCATTTTTGCTTTGTTCACAGTAGTTTCTTGAGTTTCTGTTCCACCTTTGATGGTAGAAACATTTTTAATTTTTAGTGCTGTTAACTTTTGTATCATAATTGTATGTTTTGGTAATTTTCTACTGCGTTACGATTGCATTAGCTGTGTTATTTTATTGTGCATTTTGTCTGCACTTTTTCTTCTTTCCGTATCGCTTTCTTCTCCTCCGACAATTTTAGCCGCGTTTGTAATTTTGAATGCTGTTAACTTTTGTATCATAATTTTAAGTATTTGGTTAATAATTAGTAAGATACAAAAAAAAGCGAACCGAAGTTCTCTCTATTTTCATTAATCTAACCAGCAGTCCCACCAAGTATTGCAAGCAGATCCAACACCCGAACCTCCTTTTACCTTGTCAATTTCAGTTACTTTTAGTTTTGAAACGCGCTTTTTAGATAAGTTTAATTTTTTTAGATTTCTTTTTTTCATGATTTGATTATTTATGGTTAATAAAAAGTTAATTAGCAGAAATATCTATTCCCATTGTGTGGTTGCCGTACAATTTGTCTGACAGCCGGTTTGCTGTTGATTGCTTTGCGTGGCTCCACCTTTAATGGCTGCTGTGTCAAACGTTGAAATAGTTTCTTTTGCTAAATTCAAATTGATTAGTCTTTTAGATTTCATGCTGTAATTTTGTTTGTTAATACTTAAATCTATAAAAACTAATACGGAATGAATTACGGGAATACCGTATTTTCCACTTTCAAAAAAGTTGACGTTTATTATATCATACCTCCGTCACATAAATAACCTGTAGAGCCTTGCGAACCAAAAGTCTGGCACCAACCTGCCGTATTACAACAGTTGCCTGGTCCACATTCTCCATGTGAACTGCATTGTCTTTTTCCACCTGTGATAGCTTGTTGTTGTACTTTTTCTAATAATTGCACTCCGTCTAATTTTAAAATATTTTGCAACATAATTCTTATGTGTTTTATTGGTTTATACAATCGGAAAATTAGACAATCATTTTCACTGTTAAGTATGGTAAAACCTTACTTAACAAATAATTAAGATACTTGAATCTTGCATATTTATAATAGAATAATGTATTCCGTGGCTGTAGCGCCGCCTGTAATATTTTCTGTGTTTGTGATTTCGAATTCTTGAAGTTTGTCTACCATATTTTCTAAATTTTAAATGAATTACTACGAAAGTATAAGTTCCAAAAATCATGTTACTTTACAGGAAAATCGAAATATTTATTATAATATGGCTCGCCGCGAAGTGTAAAATGCCACCATTCTTTCGGATAGTTTCGGAAACCGTTTTCCAACATCACTTTTTGCAATAGTTGACGATTTTCTAGTTGTTTTTCGGTTAACTCTTGATAGGAAACCCACGATATTTCTCCAAAAAAATCATACGAACTTCCCATGTCCAATTCCTGATTGGTTTTTAAATCGATAAGTGTAATATCAACCGTGCTTCCACTACTATGACGTGATTTGGTTGCGATGTATTCCAAGCGAAATAAATCTTTTTTGGCAACATTAGGATAAAACTGAGACTTCATCAGCGTATCGTTCAAATCGTATGCCCAACGACGAAAATGATCCACAGCACGTTGCGGTCGGTACGCATCAAATATTTTGATTCCTAACTGTTGCTTTTTGAGTGATTTTTGTACGTTTTGCAATGCTTTCGTAGCAGGTAAGGTCAAAATACACTGTTCGGCTTCGTAACCATCAATTGGAGTTCCTACAAAATTATTTGAGCCAAAATAGCGCAATTCCAATTCAACATCGGGAATATAATCTGTGACATATACGAAGCCTTTAGGCAATTGAGAAGATGAATGTATTGAAGATATACATATGAGAATAAATAGTATCTTTAAGAACTTTAGCATTAGACAAATTTACTATTTGTAAAATTACACATTAAAACCGCATGAACAAGACAAAAAAATCGAGTAACGATAATTTTTGGAAAATAATGACAACCATTATCATTGGAGGAACACTTTTAATTTTGGCTGTTTACTTTGGAAAAAAATATAAAGCTTCTCAAAAAACAGTAGAAATTACTAAATTTTATAATCAATTCTCAGATGATGATTATATCGATTTTGCAAAACAGCTTGAAGCATCAATATACGAAAATCGCCTTGAAGAGTTTAACAAGAAAGTAAATATAGCTTCACTATTAAATTTTTCAAATCAAGAACTGGCAGGAAGTTACAAAAAACGTACAGCCGTTAATTTTCTCAAATCATATATAAAAATTGGAAACTCCATAACAAATCAATTAGCACGTCCTAAGGATTTCAAGTATCTAAACTTTTACAAAAAAGAAGGAGTACCACATATTGTGTTTAGAGTTTATCGCTCTGATATCATAAATTTTATGGATTTTACTTTAGGGATTAAAAAAGATAAAATCATTATTAATGATATTTATAATTTCTTTTCGGGAGTTGCTTTTTCAGAAATGGCGTCAAAACTATATTATGAAGCGATGAACGAAGAAAATCAGTCATTTGAAGCTATAAGAAAGTATCAATCAGTCCAAAATTTCATCTCAATTGGCGACTATGAATCTGCTTATGATCTTTTAAAATCTATTGGTATTGAAAATAGAAATGACAATCATTATGGTTTTTTATTAATTACCGCTTCAAATCTTAGCTTTGATTTGCTTTTGGAAGTCATCACAGAAATGAAAACCCAGTTTTCAGAAGATGAGCGATTGCAAGCCTATTTGGATTTTCATGAAAAAGCCATCACAGGTGATTTGAAAGATTTGAGTGCCGCAGCAGAACATTTAAAAAAATACACAGGCGATGATATTGTGTACGATTTGTACAAAGGAATTTACTTTTATTTAAAAAATGAATATGAAGAAGCCTTGATATTCTTCAATCGTACGATTCAAAAAGATCCTACTTTTTTTGACGCATACAATTACAAACTCTTTAGCCTACTAATGCTGAATGAAGAAGAGAAAGCTCTGAATGTACTTGTTGAGTTGAAAAAAGATTTTTCAATTAGCGAAGAAACAATCATACTTGAGCTTCAAGATTTTCCTGAATTTATAGCATCTGAGGCGTTTCAAAACACTTTTAAAAATGCTGAATAAAATAAATCCTCAAGGTTTTCCTGTGCATCTTCCTGAAGCTGACATCACGTATTACCCAAATTTTATTGCTCCAAAAGAAGCGACTCGTATGTACGAAACCTTACTGAAAGAAACACCTTGGCAACAAGACGATATTAAAGTGTTTGGCAAAGTGTACGCGCAACCGCGATTGACAGCTTTGTACGGAACCAATCAAAAATCATATAGCTATTCGAATATAGAAATGACGCCGCACAAACTGACACCTTTATTGCAAGATTTAAAACAAAAAGTTGATACAATCTGTGATGAAAATTTTACAACCATGCTTCTTAATTATTATAGAGACGGAAAAGATAGCAACGGCTGGCACGCTGATAACGAAAAAGAATTAGGCACCAATCCTGTAATTGCTTCTTTGAGTTTTGGTCAAGAGCGGTATTTTCACTTAAAACATCGCACCAATAAAAGCTTGAAGCATAAAATTTTATTACAACACGGAAGTTTGTTGTTAATGAAAGGGGAAACACAACATAAATGGTTGCATCAAATTCCGAAAACCGCGCGAAAAATTAACGGTCGCATCAATATTACATTTCGCATAATTGCATAAAAAAAGCATCCCGAAGGATGCTCTTTTTTTAACTAACCAACCAAAAATGTAACAAGCTCTTTTTAGGAAGTAACCAGCTTCGCTAAACGTCGTTGCATTGTTACACTATACTGTAAACAAACCGCGTGCCAAACTTATTTTTTAAGCAAAAACTATTGCTAGTACTGATAAAATTGAATTTAAAAAAAACGTTTACCGAAATTTAATGGCATAGTTCTTAGTAAAATATAAAATTATTTTTATATTTTTATGATATCATTTTAATATCAATCTAAAATTCATCATCATGAAAGAAGAAAAAATTATTATCCCTGCAAACGGTTATTTAATGTTGTTTGTATTTTTAATCCTGTTTTTTGGAAGCATCACTGCCATGATTCTCTTGAAAAATCCAGTATTTATTCCTGTAATTATCATTGCATTGGTATTGGCGTTCGGTTTTATCATGGTCAATCCCAACGGTTCGCGCGTATTATTATTATTTGGTAAATATGTCGGCACGGTAAAGCAAAACGGTTTTTATTGGGTGAATCCTTTTTACACAAAGAAGAAAATTTCATTACGCGCTAGTAATTTTGATAGCGAACGCTTAAAAGTGAACGACAAACTCGGAAATCCTATCATGATTAGCACAATTTTAGTATGGCGTGTAAACAATACCTACAAAGCGGCTTTTGACGTTGACAATTACGAACATTTTGTGCGCGTACAAACCGATGCGGCAGTTCGAAAGTTGGCAAGTATGTATCCGTATGATAATTTTGCCGATGAAGGACACGATGAAGACATTACCTTGCGTTCTAGTGTCAATGAAGTTAGCGAAGCGTTGGAAAAAGAATTGGAAGAACGCTTATCCATTGCAGGAATTGAAGTATTGGAAGCGCGTATTGGATACTTGGCGTATGCACAAGAAATTGCTAGTGCTATGTTAAAAAGACAACAAGCAACCGCGATTGTTGCCGCGCGACATAAAATTGTAGAAGGCGCTGTAAGCATGGTCGAAATGGCGCTTCACGAATTAAACCAAAAAGAATTATTGGTACTTGATGAAGAACGAAAAGCAGCGATGGTAAGTAATTTATTAGTGATTTTATGTGGTGATAAAGAAGCTTCTCCGGTAGTAAATACAGGAACCTTACATCAATAAGATATCATGAAAGAATACAAAGTAGTAAAACCCAATTTGGGTTGGAAAAGTAGAAGTGAAAAACTTGAAGAAATTCTAAAAAATCATGCAAAACAAGGTTGGATTTTACACACCGTAACCAAACATGAAGGTTTTGTACAAATTATTTTTGAACGCAGTCAACTACTTCGGGGAAAGCCCACGAAGCATTCAGCAGAAACTATTAAAACATTTCGACGCAAGCGTCGGAGCATTATAAATCTCGATTATCGAGTAAAAACAGATAAATGTTACACAACAACAGACCTAAAATAAAAGTTCCTTTAGAACCTATTGACACAATCATAGAAGCAACTACAGCTGCATTGCTACTTGCATTATGGCTATATGTGATTGTTACGTACATGTCATTGCCAGAAACGATTCCGACACATTTCAATTACAAAGGAGAAGTAGATGGCACAGGTACTAAAAACATCATCTGGTTTTTGCTTGGTATCACAACAGTGATTGCCATTGGAATGCATGTGTTGACAAAGTTTCCACACATTCACAATTATATGGTCAATATCACAGAAGAAAATGCTGAACACAATTACCGATTGAGTAGTAGAATGTTGCGGTATGTAAACTTTCTTACGCTACTTTTATTGGCGTATGTATGTTATGCCATGATGCAAAAAGCATTAGGAAACAATGCTTTTACAGGAGAAATTATGACTTATATCATGATTGTATATGCGGTTATCATGCCGATTGTATTAATTGTATTTATGTTGAAAAATCAAAAAGCTCCAAAATAAACTTCTGCAGAAGTCAGAATGTATAACAAAAAACTTTTCGCCGCGAGTAACAGGATAATCAAATCTCGAATATCGAGTCAAAAAAATAAGTATGGCAAAAAAGAAAGCCTTTGCATTACGAATCAATGAAGAAATGTTGAAAGCTATTGAAAAATGGGCAGCAGACGAATTTCGCAGTACCAATGGACAAATAGAATGGATGCTGATGCAAAGTTTAAAAAATGCAAAAAGAGCACCCAAAAAACGAACAGATGATACGCAACAAACGCCCGACTAATGCTTCGGGAATTTGTTGTGTGTTTCTTTCAAAACCTCAAATTGCAATATCTTAACATTAATTAACACTCTTAGCTGTTACATTTTGAAAAAAAACGTACTAATTGCAACGTTGAATGTAAACAGAAAAATTATGCTCAGAAAAAAATTAGGAATTCTTGCCGCTGCAACTATCTTATTGGCAAGCTGTAATGCAGGAAAAGTTGGAACTGATGCCAACAAAGATATTGTCACTACGATTGACTTGGTCAATGTGGTGGAAGATAAAGTAAAAGTAGAAGTCAATCCTGGAAAGTTTCAAACAGAAACTGCAACGTTCAATATTCCGAAAACTGTTCCTGGTACGTATAGCGACGACAATTACGGCAGATATATTGCCGATTTCAAAGCGTATGATTACAAAGGAAATGAAGTTCCTACCTCAAAAGTAGATCAAAATTCATGGTTGATTCCCGATGCTAAAAAAGTGGACAAAGTTTCCTATTGGGTAAATGATACCTACGACACTGAGTCCGAAGAAAAAGAAGCCGTTTTCTCTCCTGCTGGCTCAAATATTTTAAAAGACAAAAACTTCGTATTGAATTTGCACGCCTTCGTAGGCTATTTCAGCGGAAGCGAGCAATATCCGTATCAAATCAAAGTACACTATCCTAAAAACTTGGAAGGTGTCACTTCCTTACCAAAAGTGGTTTCTGAACAAGAAGCTTTCAATATTGATACCTTTGGCGCGTCGCGTTATGCAGAAGTTACCGATAATCCAATCATGTATTCTGAGCCTGACATTGCTAGTTTTCAAGTAGGTGATATGAATATTTCATTAAGTGTGTATTCGCCAACAGGCGTATATTCAGCAGAAAAATTGAAAGGAAATATTGAAAAAATGATTTCGGCTCAAAAAAAGTTTCTCGGTGGCATTGATGCCACCAAACAATACAATATTTTACTGTATTTATCTACACTAAAACCTGATGATGCGAGAGGATTTGGAGCGTTAGAGCACAATACCTCAACGGTTGTGGTTTTGCCAGAACAAATGCAGCAAGCTGCTATAGAAAATGCACTAAAAGATGTAGTTTCACACGAGTTTTTTCACATCGTAACGCCATTGACGGTACATTCGGAAGAAATTCACTATTTTGATTACAACAATCCGAAAATGTCGCAACACTTGTGGATGTATGAAGGCGTGACTGAATATTTTGCCAATTTATTCCAAATAAATCAAGGGTTGATTGACGAAGAAGCATTCTACACCCGAATCAACACCAAAATTAAAAATTCGCGTTCACGCTACAACGATGCCATTTCATTTACCGAAATGAGTGCCAATATTCTTTCGGACGAATTTAAAGACGAATACGCCAATGTATATGAAAAAGGGACGCTTATCGCGATGGTTGTGGATTTAACAATTCGCGAAGAAAGCAATGGTGAAATGGGCATTTTAGACGTAATGAAAAAACTATCTGAAACCTACGGAAGTGAAAAACCGTTTAAAGATGATGAGCTTTTTGATAAAATCATCGAATTTACAACACCAAAATTAAGAAGCGTTATCGACACCTACATCAAAGGAAATACACCAATTCCGTACGATGAATTCCTTTCAAAAGTCGGATTGGAATTGGGCGAAACGCTTGATGAAACAGGATATTTTCTAAATGGACAAGTTCCATACATCAGTGTTGACAGACAAACAAAAGAAATTTTCATCATCCCAAATGGTGCGTTGAATTCGTTCCTAACCGACATCGGATTGCAAAACAGTGACATCATTACTGAAATCAACGACGTTGCGTATTCGCTTGACAATGTATACGACTTAATTGGAGCTTCAAGAAGTTGGAAAGAAGGCGATGCTATTACGATAAAAATCAAGCGTGATGGAGAAGTAAAAACCTTAACAGGAAACATTACCAAACCAACCACAAAAGGTACAGGAATCACCGTAAAAGACTTGCCAGAAAACAGCAAAGAAGTACAATTGCGAAAAGCGTGGTTGTATGAGTAGATTTTAGGTGTTGGGTTTTGGGTTTTTGGTTATAGGTGTTAGGCTTTTCACTTAAATTAAAAATATGAAACGTCATTGCGAGGAAGTATGACAAAGCAATCTGTTTGTATCAAATTCTCGCAATGACGTTTCAAAAACAAAACTCTATTTTGATTCTGAGCTTTGGTTTTTATGTTCATAAAAACAATTAGCTACTGGCACAAACTTTTCTAATTTAATTTTGACAATTATCTTTTTATAAATTCAAATTTTGGTATTTTGCGGCATAAACCATCCGATTATGTTAAAAAAAGCCGCTGCATTCCTCCTATTTTTGATGTCGTTTACGGTATTTTCACAAAACCTAACGATTGATAATATCGAAAGCAAACAACAAAGCTTCAACGCAAAAGTTACGATTGATTCTATTGCCTTTACAGGATTTGATTTAAAAATTAAAGTCAACGATTCGTTTGCTAGTATTGAAAATATAAAAAACATTCAAAAATCGTTTTTAGCAAATGGCGATTTCAAATTTGACATAAAAAACTCAGAAGCGTCTATTTCATACAAAGGAGACGAGGTATATTCTACCGTAAAACCGTTACTGCTTTTTGAACTCTCCAACACACCCAAAAAAGGATTTTCGGACGTGATTTACGAATTTACCGAAGTGAATTTTTACAATGGTGAGCAAACAATTACGATTCTTCCCAAGAAACAAAAAATAAAGAAAACCATCATTCACCCAAAACCATTTTTTAGCAGCGACAAAGTGGTTTTCGGAATTTTAATGCTGCTTTTAGGTTTTGTTTTTTATACAGAAGCGAGCAAAAATGCAGGTTGGAAAAAGTTTTACAAATACGTTCCAGCCTTATTAATTTGCTATTTATTGCCTGCCATTCTAAGTTCGTTCGGAATCATTTCCGATAAATATTCAGAAGCGTATTTCATTGCGAGTCGCTTCCTATTGCCCGCTGCATTAGTATTAATGACCTTGAGTATTGACTTAAAAGGTGTGTTCAATTTAGGACCGAAAGCGTTGATTATGTTCTTTACAGGAACCGTCGGAATCATTATTGGTGGACCGTTGGCAATTTTGTTAATCTCTATATTTTCACCAGAAACCGTTGGCGGCGCAGGACCTGATGCAGTCTGGCGTGGATTATCTACCTTGGCGGGAAGTTGGATTGGCGGCGGTGCCAATCAAGCAGCCATGTTAGAAATCTTTGAATACAGTCAAGACAAATACGGCGCAATGGTCTTGGTGGATATTGTCGTAGCTAATTTATGGATGGCGATTTTACTTTTCGGAATTGGAAAATCGAAAAAGATTGATAAAAAACTAAACGCAGATACTTCTGCTATTGAACGATTAAAAGAACGCGTTTCAGCATTTACCGATAAAATAAAACGAAATCCAACCTTAACCGAATTGATGATTATTTTGGCATTAGCGTTTGGTGGCGTTTCTTTAGCGCATTTTGGTGCAGGTGCCATTACAGACTTTCTTGGACAGTTTGCAATTGTTAAAAATGATGATGGCGCGTTGTCCTTTTTAGGTTCGTCTTTCTTCTGGATGATTACCATTGCTACTGCGTTTGGAATTATGCTATCGTACACCAAAGCCAAAAATTATGAAGGTGCTGGCGCGAGTAAAATTGGAAGCATTTTTATTTACATATTAGTGGCTTCTATCGGAATGAAAATGGACTTAGGAAAAGTACTAGAAAATCCAGGATTGTTAGCGGTTGGACTCGTTTGGATGGCGATTCACGCAGGCTTGTTGATTTTAGTCGCAAAACTCATTCGTGCGCCATATTTCTTCCTCGCTGTGGGAAGTCAGGCAAATGTTGGTGGTGCGGCTTCTGCTCCGATTGTGGCTTCTGCTTTTCACCCATCGTTAACATCGGTTGGTGTCTTGCTGGCAGTCTTTGGTTATGTTGTGGGAACCTATGGCGCTATTTTGTGTACTGTTTTGATGGAAATAGCTTCGAAAACTGTAGTTCCTTAAACTAACAAAATCATTGCTTAAATAACCCTAATTTTCCATGAAAACAGTTGCTTTATTTTTTGGTAAAAACTGTGTTTTTTGCCTTAATCGTATGGCATTTTCTTAAAGAATCTAATAGGTTATTTAAGACTAATTTAGCTATATTTGCGCTCTTTAAAACTCAATACAATGTTCAGAAAATGTTTGATACTCCTAGCGATTTTAGGATTTATTGCTTGTGGGAAAGAAATAAAAGGAAATTTAACCATAACAGGAAATATAGACGGTTTAAAAGAAGGAACGCTCTATTTGCAAAAAGTGCAAGACACCACTTTGGTAAACTTAGATTCTCTTGTCGTGAATGGCGATGCTCATTTTACATTTCACACCACTATTGAAGAGCCAGAAGTATTGTACATGTATTTGGACAAAAAGGATTTTAACGATTTGAATGATCGTGTAGAGTTTTTTGCAGAGTCAGGCGAAATGACTTTCAATACGACCTTGCGCCGATTTGTAAACGATGCCAAAGTAACAGGTTCTAAAAACCATAACGATTTGGTGACTTTTAAAGAATTCATGACCAAATTCAACACCAAAGAATTGATGCTATTGCGCGACGGAATGGACGCAAAGAAGGAAGAAGATGTAAAAAAGGTTCAAGAAATCAACACGCAAATTTCGAATTACGCGAAAAGTCGTATGCGTTACATCTTAAACTACGCCATCACCAATGGTGATAAAGAAATTGCACCGTATGTAGTTACGACGGAAGCCTCTGACGCCAACGAAAAGTTTTTAGATACCGTTTACAAGCGACTTTCTCCAAAAATCGCGGATTCTAAATATGGCAAAAAGTTGAAGGAATTGTTGGAAGCGCGAAAGGTTGAGGAAAAGGAATAAGTTTTATAGCTTATCCAGCACTTTTAAAATTTTTTTGGTGAATTTTTCTGTTTTGAGCGGACTATGTTTGTATTCGTAATGCTCAATCACTTTCCGTGTTTTATTAATGTTATCAATCAAAACGACATACAAAACACCGCTTTCCAAATCGCCAAAATAACCATTCGTACACAGAAAAATACTATACGGTTTTCCTTCGGTTATAATTTCCTTTGGTGCTTCTATCGCTTTAAAAGTAAGTCCAGTTTCCAATTTTCTGTTTATGGTGTATGAATCTAGAAACATAAACGGAACTTCCACATACGGCATGTCGGGAAATTTTTGTTGAATTGTAGTCAACATCACTTTTCGGAGTGATTCTCTTTTTTGTGGATGCTTTATGAATTGTCCTTTACGCTTTTCTTTCAATTCAGTTTTTGGCGTAATGATTTGAATATCTTTTAACGGAATCTGAAGGTTTTTAGTTACATTTTTATTTGCAGAAACTTCTTTCGGTGCAGCACAGCTTACGAGTAAAATTAGGAGTGAAAATGAAATTACAAAGCAAGTTTGACAAAATATCTTTTGTGGCATCATGTGCAGATTTTTTTGAGCAGTCGATATAAAATCAATTCAACCCATCCATAAATTCCAGCTTAACTTTGGTGAGTTTTTCGGTATCAAAGTACAATTCACTGCCTTTTTTTAGTGGAACTTTGGTTGTTTTACCTGGAGTTAATTCAATTTCTCGGAAAATTTTTCCTTTGTACTGCACTCTGATTGAAAACGTATATTTACCAATATTTTCAACAATCGCAATGCTATTTCCGTCTTTATACGGATTGATAGCGCCATCTTGTCCAGGACCTTTTCCAGTCATCAACATGCTTTGCTGCGGTTTGATTTCGAAAATGGTATGGTCTTTCTGCGCGTAGGATTGCAACGCAAAAAGCATCGCAAAAAGTATTAGGTAATTTTTCATTAGTTTAGGTTTTAATGTTATTCTATGATTTCTCTAAGATACAATTTATTTAGGTGTTTATATAAAGGCTTTTGTTTAAAAGAAGATTTTTCTAAACCTAAAAAAACAGATTACTTCGTCATTCTTCCTCGTAAAGACGTATCAAAAAATTAAAGTATAATCAAGAAGTTACTTTTCACAATACGCTCCAACTTCGCCCGATTCTATTGACTTAATAATCACCCTTTTCCCAGAACCTAAAAAGCTTTTGTTCTTAGCAATTATAAGAGCATTTGGAATATTATTAATATAGATAGTATCATTTCGAAACTGCATTTGAACAGAATTGAATAAATCCCCAATATAGTAACCACCGCAATATTTCCACATTCCCTTTTCTAACTCAGAAGTTTTAAATGAACACGAAATAAAAAAGATTGAAAGTATAAAAATTGATATGTGTTGAGGAAATTTCATTTTAATTTTTGATTTATATCGTTAATCAAGAAAGCATTATATTTCATAGCATTTCTCGATACAAATTTGCTTTATTTCGACAAGCTCAATAATAGCAAATTCACTCGAAATGACGATTGAAATTCATTATAAAAAATCAAAAATCGTACATCAACAATCTACAATCGTACATCCTCTAATACCACCGTTTTTTCTTCTTTTTAGAAGCTTCCGATTTTCTCCCTTTTTTGTATTTACTTCCTTTCTTTTTGTGTACTGGAGGCTTTGCTTTAGGATCGAGCGGATATGGATGCTCTTCTTCTACTGGAATTTGCGCATTGATGAGTTGCTGAATGTCTTTGATATAGTTTTTTTCATCTGCCGAACAGAAGGAAATTGCCATTCCCGAAGCGCCTGCTCTTGCCGTTCTTCCGATTCTGTGCACATAGGTTTCCGAAACATTGGAAATATCAAAGTTGATAACAACATCTACGTCTTTAATATCAATTCCGCGCGCAGCGACATCCGTTGCGATGAAAATATCAGCTACACCATCTTTAAAATCATTTAACGCCTGTTGACGCAAACTTTGCGATTTATCGCCATGAATGCTCGCAACTTTATAGTTGTTTCGCAGCAGTGTTTTTTCAAGCTTATCAACACCGTATTTGGTGCGTCTAAAAATGATAATACTTCCTTTTAACGTGTTTCGCAGCAAATGCAAACACAACTCTATCTTTTTAGGTTTTGGCACATAATATAGAACTTGTTGTACACCTTTTGCCGTAGACGATGTCGGCGCGACTTCAATGTATTCTGGTGTTTTCAGAATTGAGTTTGCCAAATGTTCCACTTTGTATGGCATGGTAGCCGAAAACAGTAAAATTTGCTTGTCAGCAGGACATAAACGCTCAATTTTCCGAACATCATCAATAAATCCCATATCGAGCATCAAATCGGCTTCGTCTAGTACTAACGTTTCTACATAATCTAAATTGACAACATCTTGTTTATGTAAATCGAGCAGTCTTCCGGGCGTTGCTACTAAAATGTCAATTCCTTTTTTGAGGATGTCTATTTGTGGTTCTATAGAAGCTCCACCAAAAACAACGCCTGTACGCAAGTTTGTGTATTGACCGTACACTTTGAAATTTTCTTCAATTTGGATTGCCAATTCTCGCGTAGGACACACAACCAAGACTTTTATTTTCTTACCTTTTTTTGGCGCGTCTTGCTTATCGAACAGCAATTGTAACATAGGCAATGCATAGGCTGCAGTTTTCCCAGTTCCTGTTTGCGCAGAAACTATTAAATCCTTTTTAAGCAATATGACAGGAATGGCTCTTTCTTGAACTAATGTAGGTTCTTCGTAGCCTTTTTCAAATAAAGCACGGATAATCGGTTTGTTGAGTTTTAGTTCTTTGAAAGTCATATTGGATGTTGTGTTTTGGGTGTTGGATCGCTTTGCCTTTGTTGTTTGTTTTTCGTTTTTTGTCGATTCGTCTATTTGTTACTCTTAACTTCGTTATTCGTTATTCGTTATTCGTTGTTTGTTGATTGGTCAATTGCCTTGTCTCTTTATTCTTGACTCTTGATTCTGTGTTAAAAGTAACCTTTTTAATTAGAAACGTAAACTAGTAAACTTATAAACTGCTAAACTTCATAAAAAGTAGGCATAAAAAAAACAGCAACCATTTACGATTACTGTTCTTATGATACTTTGAGCCGATGGAGGGACTCGAACCCACGACCTGCTGATTACAAATCAGCTGCTCTAGCCAGCTGAGCTACATCGGCAAAGCGGTTGCAAATATAAAAACCTTTTTATTTTTTGCAAACGTTTTTTTTATTTTTTTAAAGTGCGTTAATTTTAGTCACTAAATCTGTTGCTTTGGTTTCTAAAGATTGTCTGATTCCTCTGAAGTGTGCTTTTGGATTTTCAACACCTCTTTTGTTTGTTTCTGCGATTAATTCATCAAAACTTTGGATAGATTCGTCAATAATTTCTTCACTTTTTGTAGCATCTGCATCTGGATTAGCTGCTTGCCACAACAATGAAACTTCAATAATATCTCCAAATACATTGTTTAAGTCTTTCTTTAAATCTCTTTTATTCGCCATGGTGTAAAATTTTTGACAAATTTACACTAAAATGGTCTATTATTTGTTATAAATAACACAAATGTTAGTTTGTCTAATTTTAATTTTCTAGTTTTATACGCATGAATGCTTTAGTACAGTTATATCGTCAATTTATGAATCGCAGCGCGCAACCGAAGCGCCAGATGATTTGTATTCCTGTGTCAATTCGTAAACGCCCGCACTATAAGCATCGACGTAAGTATTAGTTAACAATTCAATATCTATATTATAAACTTATAAGGTGCTTTTTACAAAGCACCTTTTTTATTTTTAATCTGTTTAATTTTTAAAATTCTTTCGTATGAAATCTACAAAAAATGTTCGCCAAATGATTCCCATGATGATTCGCTTTTGCAAATCCGTTTGCTTTGTCAAAACTTCAAAATCATTTACACCTTTAATACCAATACCACTTTTGTTGCATCATTAAATTTATAGTTATGAACACATCCACAAAACATATTGTACAGACCAATATTCAATTTTTAGTTACGAAAAAAGTAACGAATAGCAACGGATTTTTACATCCACATATTCTTTTTGATAAAATTCAAACAGTAGCCACCTATCCAATTAGAGAGTTTTATACTCATGAAATTCCTGCCATTGTCGATTATTCTTTTAAAATGACCAAAAGCGCGCGAGTGAACGATAGTTTGACCATTCAGGCACAATTAATTCAGCAAGAGCATGAAAAGTTGAAAGTTCGCATTATGGTTTCCAAATCAAAGAAGAAATCGAAAACTGAAGAGATTATTTGCAACGCGTTGTTTGGCTTTCCACTAACAGAGCAACCGATACGCAACGTTTCGTGAGTAATAAGATTCCCAAGTGGCTTCGCTTGGGATTTTTTTTATAATAGTACGAGTTGTAAGCTCACTCTGATTGTTTAGACTTGCTTAGATTCTTTAGACTTACTTAGACTTTTTTTGCTTGCGCGATTAAATGATTTAAATATTAAAAGATTGAATAATTTTATCTAATTGGAAACTCGCGTTGATTCTTTAGACTTGCTTAGATTCTTTAGATTTACTTAGACTTTTTTTGCTTGCGCAATTAAATGATTTAAAAATTAAAAGATTGAATGATTTTTCAGTTTTGTCTGATGAAAAACTCGCGTTGACTTATTTAATGTATACTTCCAAAAGTTCGGAAGCTTCTGTAGTGCTTATTTTGATGTTTTTAAGGGAAGCTGGAAGCAATAGCGTTTCTCCGAATTTGAGTTCGTTTTTGTATTCATTGGCTTCAAAAAGCACGTTTCCTTTTACACACATGTAAATCACAAACGAATCTTTATCGTCATGATTGATGTGCTTTTCTCCCGTAAAAGGAATGAGATTTGTAGTGAAATATGGACAATCTACAAGGGTTGTGCTGTTGTTTTGTGTTGCAGTGTAGGTTGTTTTGTAATTGTCGTGTTTTGTGTAATCAATCGCATCTACGGCTAATGCTGTGTGCAATTCACGCGCGTTTCCTTCCGCGTCTACCCGATTCCAATCGTAAATACGATAGGTAATGTCAGAAGTTTGTTGAATTTCCGCTAAAACGATTCCGCCGCCAATGGCATGAATTCTGCCCGTAGGCAAAAAATAGACATCGCCTTTTTGTACTTCCTCAAAGTTGAGAATTTCAGTTATGGTATTATTTTCTACATGCTTTTGATAGTTTTCTTTGGTGACTTCTTGATTGAAGCCGACCATCAATTTTGCACCTATATCTGCATGCATTACATACCACATTTCGGTTTTTCCAAACGAATTGTGACGTTGCTGCGCCAATTCGTCATTGGGATGCACTTGGATAGATAAATCGCTTTTGGCATCGATGTATTTGATAAGTAATGGAAATTTTGTTCCAAACTGTTTGTACACTTTTTCACCCAATAATGCTTCTTGAAATGTTTCAGAGAGTTCTTGTAGCGTTTTTCCTTTCAGTGCTCCTTCTGCCACTACAGAGGGTTCTCCTTCTACGTCTGACACTTCCCAACTTTCACCAATAGCTTCGCCTGATACATTTTTGTGGAGTTGCGTACGCAATTTGTTTCCGCCCCAAATACGTTCTTTGAAAATGGGTTTAAATTTTAGAGGATACAGTGTCATCATAGTGTTATTCGCCTGCGTATTTCACAAAGTTTCTTGGTGTTTCATACAGCACAACTTCTAGTGCTAACGAAGCAGCGATATGCTTTCTGAGTTTGTTCCATATTACAACCACAATATTTTCCGCTGTAGGATTTAGATTTTTAAATTCAGGAACGTCCAAGTTTAGATTTTTATGATCAAAAGCGTCTTCTACTTCTGCTTTTATCAAGTCTTTCAACACTTTGACATCCATCACAAATCCTGTTTCGGGATTGATAGGTCCTGTAACGCTGACAATCATTTCATAGTTGTGACCGTGATAGTTTGGATTGTTACATTTTCCAAATACAGCATCGTTTTTAGCATCGTCCCAATCTGGTCGATATAATCGGTGTGCGGCGTTGAAATGAGCTCTTCTACTTACGGTAACTTTCATGTATCGACTTTTATATGTTCGTAAAATTTTTCAAATATAATTTTGAACCAAGCTGTGTACACATCGGGATTTGCCGCAATGTCATCTTTGACTGCCTGCACGTCCATCCACTTCCACGAAGCTACTTCATCTGGATTGATGACAGGTTCGTCATTAAAGGTTCCTATCATCACATGATCGTATTCATGTTCGGTTAATCCGTTGTCAAAAGCCGCTTTGTATATAAACGAAACTGCTTCCGTAAGTTCAGTAACAAAGCCCATTTCTTCTTGCAATCTTCGTTTACCTGCAGCAATGTTGCTTTCACCTACGCGTTGGTGACTGCAACAGGTATTGGTCCATAAACCTGGAGAATGGTATTTGTGTAACGCGCGTTGTTGTAGCATGAGTTCTCCTTTGTCATTAAGAACAAATACTGAAAAAGCTCTGTGTAGTAGTGCTTTTTCATGCGCTTCTATTTTCTCCATAACGCCGATTTGCTCGTCGTTTTCGTTTACTAGAATTACGTTTTCTTGTGTCATAAGTTCAGTTAGACTACAAATTTACGAAATAGCTTTTGGGGAAGTTTGGCATATTTCACAACTTTTAGTTAAAATTAACATAAGAACTAAGAATTTTCAATTCTATTTTTAAGAATCTTTTTGAAGAAATACTACACTTTGCAGGATTTAAAGAGTGTTGTTTTACGCTAGTTTTAGTGTAATTAATCTTTAAAACTTTTTAGTTATGAAAAAACAACATTTAAATTCGTTACAATTAAACAAAAGAGCCATTTCAAATTTCACATCAAATGCAATTACTGGAGGAGATAAGATAACATTAACAATCGTTAAGTCATGCGTTGGTGTTTGCTACAGTGATCTTTGTGATACTACTGATTGATTTTAAAACTTTAAAGTTGGTTGAAAATAAGAAACCTCCGGTAATACGGAGGTTTCTTATTTTATCTTTCTACAACGATAAATTCGCTTCGTCTGTTGAGCTGATGTTCTTCTTCAGTACATTTTACTCCATTGCTACATTTGTTGACCAATCGTTCTTCTCCATATCCGTCTCCTGTAATTCTGCTTGCATCAATTCCTCGAGAAATAATGTATTCTTTTGTGGATTTGTTTCTGCGTTGCGATAATTTTTTATTGTATGCATCTCTACCGCGACTGTCCGTATGCGAGCGCACATCGATTTTTAAGGTTGGATATTTTTTCATCACAGCAATTACTTTTTCTAGTTCTGTAGCAGCATCTGGACGAATA
This sequence comes from Kordia periserrulae, assembly GCF_003054265.1. GTDB lineage: Bacteria > Bacteroidota > Bacteroidia > Flavobacteriales > Flavobacteriaceae > Kordia > Kordia periserrulae. Next base: position 121,053 of record NZ_QBKT01000011.1, read on the forward strand.
TTGGATTTGTCAAAATCGAAATAAATGATTGGAATATCTAGAATTTTCGCTAAATCGTCTCCAACTTTGAATGGTATTTCTTCTTTTTCAAGCAATACGACTGTTGATCTTATGCCCGCAGCTTCTTGCTTTGGCATTAGGACTTCGGCAGAATTATAATCTTGCTTAGACGCTCTAACAAAATACACTTCATTACATTCAATTGGCGTTTTGAATCGGAATTTCCCTTGGTCGTCCGTATAGGTAACTTCTAGTTGTGTGTTGTCATTATCAAGTAGTCTTACTTCGGCTCCTGTTAGGATTTCATTCGATTTTGTGTCTTTCGTAACACCGACAATTTCTTGCTCGCACGACCATTGTATTGGCTTTATTTCCAAGAACGAATAGATATCATCATCTCCTTGCCCGCCATCTCGATTGGACGCGAAATAGCCTTTTTTAGTTTTTGTGTTGATGATGAACGAGAAGTCATCTACCGAACTGTTTACAGGCTCGCCTACGTTGTAAATAATTTGTTCTGCATCATCAAGACGCATTACGAAAATATCCAATCCGCCCAAACCTACATGTCCGTCAGAAGAAAAATACAGTTCGTTGTCTTGACTTACAAACGGAAAGTTTTCTCTAGCTTCTGTATTGATGCCTTTCCCTAAGTTTTTTGGTTCGCCAAACGTTCCGTCATCGTTGATATCAACCACATATAAATCTGATTGTCCAACCGTTCCTGGCATGTCAGAAGCAAAATAAAGCTGTTTTTCATCTACGCTTAACGCTGGATGTGCTACCGAATACAAATCACTGTTAAATGGCAATTCTTCCACATTTTCCCAACCATTTTCACCTCGTGTGGCGCGGAAAATTTTCAGTTTGTTTATTCCTTTTTTATCTTTTTTGTATTTTCCTTTGTAATAGTTGTTACGCGTAAAATACATTGTTTTTCCATCTTTGGTAAATGCGGTGGTTGATTCGTGATATTTGGTATTTAGTTTTCCTGAAAATTTATCAACATTCGCCAAACTACCATTTTCAGCTACTTCAGCACCGTATAAATCTAAGAACGGACGTGCATTCCATTTGTGTTTGTAGCGTTGTGCAATGCCTGTATCTCTTGCCGAAGAGAACACTAAATTATTTTCTAAATAGAACGAAGGCGCAAAGTCTGAATATGGCGAATTCACTCCTAAGTTTTCAATGCGAAAACGACCTGATTGTTCTGCAATTTGATCTAAATAGTTTCGGGTATTGATAAATTTTGTTCCGCGGATGTCATTTCCTGTCAAGCGATTAAATTCTTGCATTTTTTCATCGGATTCCGCATAGCGTTTTTCAGCTTTGAGTGCTTGTGCATAACGGAAATAGTATTCTGGTGCAACGTCTTCTCCAAGATTGAACAATTCGCCATACCATTTAGACGCGTTGATTAAATCTGCCTTGAAATAGTAAGCATTTCCCAATTTTTCAAAGAGTTCTTTCGATTTGTATCCTTCTTCTGCAACTTCCTCGTAAATTTCAATAGCATTCACAAAAGCATAACTATCGTATTTTTTGTCTGCTTTGTCGAGTTTTCGTTCTTGAGCATTTCCCACCAATACGAATAAAGATAGGACCGTGTATATGAGATATTTTGTTCGTGTCATCATCGTTGGTTTTTAGAAGAATCTTGGTGAGATTATTTTATCGCGGCTATTAAACAGTTCGAAGCGTAAAAAGACTTCATACGAGCCATCGTTAAACTGTGTATTTCCTAGTTCGGTAATTTCTCGATCGTATGCAAAGCCAATCATAAAACTATCTGAAAGTTGCAATCCGACCAATCCGCTAAAAGCAGCGCTCCATCGGTAGGCAGCTCCAAGCGTTAGTTTTTCATTGATAAGAAAGTTTGCGGATAAATCGGCTTGTAAAGGCGCTCCAGATACCGCTTTAAAAAGTACAGCTGGTTTAAACTTTACACTATCGCTCATGTCAAAAACATATCCACCAATCAGGTACAAATTGATACGTTCTTTGGCGGTTGATAGCGATGATTCATCAAAGTGTTTTGTTTCTAATAAATTTGGCGCTGATAAACCTACATACCATTTTTCAGAGTTTCGGTAGTAAATTCCGGCTCCGACATTCGGAGAAAATTTGTTATCAATATTTGCTTGTAATAACTGGTCGTTTGAGTTGTATTGATTCAAACAGTCAAAACACACATCTAATAAATGGCCACCTGCTTTTACACCGAAAGAGAGTTTTCCGTTTTCAGAGGTTTGTATCGTATATGAGAAATCAATATCGAAATAGGTTTCATCTGTTGGTCCAATTTGGTCATTTATGATAGAAACTCCCAATCCTACTTTGCCCTTTTTCCCCATTGGTGTGTGTAAGTTGAGCGTTTGCGTACGTGGCGCACCTTCTAAGCCTACCCATTGCGAACGGTGGAGTCCTGCAATGCTCAAAGCACCTCTAGAACCTGCATACGCTGGATTGATACTAATTGTATTGTACATGTACTGCGTATATTGCGCATCTTGCTGTCCATAACTTTCTATGGAAAATACTGTGCTCAATAAAACTATGATGACGATGATTTTATTTCTCATTATAGTATGCTGTGTTTTTGTTTATTAGTTATAGCGAACATACTACTTTATATAGTATGCTCGCTACTCTTTTGTTATCGTTGTATGTATAAGTAACCTGCTTTGCTTTTCGACACACCGTTTGCTACATAATCAACAACGTAGTAATAGGTTCCTACTGGCAATAATTTGTTCTTCTGAATGGTTACTCGTCCATCAGAGACTCCTGTAAAGAAGTTTCCATTTTGACCATATCCTTTGGTTTCGTACACTAAAACTCCCCATCGGTTGTAAATACGCACTTGGTTATCTGGATATAGAAGGATGTTTCTAATTGTGAATACATCATTATCGCCATCACCGTTTGGTGTTACTGCGTTAAATATTTCTATATCTTCTGATGGATTTGCGTTGTTCACATCTAAGAAGTTTGGCAATCCGTCTCCGTCATCGTCATGCGTTCCGTCTGGTCCATTTGGTATTCCATCACCATCACAATCACCATCAATCCAATCTTGACTCGGATCTAGCGTAATATCATCCACATTTAAGTCACAAGGATCTAATGGATTTGTTGGATCTTCTCCGTCAGGCGGGAATAATTCATCTCCATTGCTCACACCATCGCCATCACAATCACCTTGTAAGAACGCATCTGTTGGCATCATTACAATATCTTCTCCATTGAAATCACATGGATCATTCGGATTTGTTGGAGTTTCGCCGTCTGGCGGATTTAATTCGTCACCATTCGTTACGCCATCACCGTCACAATCTGCGTCTAGGTAATCACCAGAAGGCGTGACAGTAATATCATCTGCAATTGAATCACATGGATCGTTTGGATCTGTTGGTGTTTCGCCGTCTGGTGGATTTAATTCATCTCCATTGGTTACTCCATCACCGTCACAGTCTGCTGCTAGATATGCGCCGCTTTGTGCTACTGTTACATCATCTGCAATTGAATCACAAGGATTGTTTGGATCTGTTGGTGTTTCACCATCTGGTGGATTTAATTCATCACCATTGGTTACTCCGTCACCGTCACAGTCTGCTGCTAGGTATGCGCCACTTTGTGCTACCGTTACATCTGTAGCTACAAAATCACATGGATCGTTTGGATCGGTTGGTGTTTCTCCGTCTGGTGGATTTAATTCGTCACCGTTAGTTACTCCGTCACCGTCACAGTCTGCTGCAAGATATGCGCCACTTTGTGCTACTGTTACATCATCTGCAATTGAATCACATGGATCGTTTGGATCCGTTGGTGTTTCGCCATCTGGCGGATTCAACTCGTCACCGTTAGTTACTCCATCACCGTCACAGTCTGCTGCTAGGTATGCGCCACTTTGTGCTACTGTTACATCATCTGCAATTGAATCACAAGGATTGTTTGGATCGGTTGGTGTTTCGCCATCTGGTGGATTTAATTCGTCACCGTTAGTTACTCCGTCGCCGTCACAGTCTGCTGCTAAGTATGCGCCACTTTGTGCTACTGTTACATCAGTATCTACAAAGTCACATGGATCATTTGGACCTGTCGGTGTTTCACCATCTGGTGGATTTAACTCGTCACCGTTGGTTACTCCATCACCGTCACAGTCTGCTGCTAGGTATGCACCACTTTGTGCTACTGTTACATCATCTGCAATTGAATCACATGGATTGTTTGGATCTGTTGGAGTTTCGCCATCTGGTGGATTTAATTCATCACCATTGGTTACTCCGTCGCCGTCACAGTCTGCTGCTAAATATGAGCCGCTAACAGCTACACTTTGGTCACCATCTACAAAATCACATGGATCATTTGGATTCGTTGGAGTTTCTCCATCTGGTGGATTTAATTCGTCACCATTGGTTACTCCGTCGCCGTCACAGTCTGCTGCTAGATATGCGCCGCTTTGTGCTACTGTTACATCAGAATCTACAAAGTCACATGGATCGTTTGGATCGGTTGGTGTTTCACCGTCTGGTGGATTTAATTCGTCTCCATTAGTTACTCCATCGCCATCACAGTCTGCTGCTAAATATGTTCCGCTTACTGCTACAGTTTGGTCGCCATCTACAAAGTCACAAGGATCGTTTGGATTCGTTGGTGTTTCTCCATCTGGTGGATTTAACTCGTCACCATTGGTTACTCCGTCACCGTCACAGTCTGCTGCTAAATATGCTCCTGATTGTGCTACCGTTACATCATCTGCAATTGAATCACATGGATCGTTTGGATCTGTCGGTGTTTCACCGTCTGGTGGATTTAATTCGTCACCATTAGTTACTCCATCACCATCACAGTCTGCTGCTAAATATGTTCCGCTTTGTGCTACCGTTACATCAGAATCTACAAAATCACATGGATCGTTTGGATTTGTTGGAGTTTCGCCATCTGGTGGATTTAATTCGTCACCATTGGTTACTCCATCACCGTCACAGTCTGCTGCTAGATATGTTCCTGATTGAGCTACTGTTACGTCATCTGCAATTGAATCACATGGATCGTTTGGATCTGTTGGAGTTTCACCGTCTGGTGGATTTAACTCGTCACCATTGGTTACGCCGTCGCCGTCACAGTCTGCTGCTAGATATGCTCCACTTTGTGCTACTGTTACATCTGTAGCTACAAAATCACATGGATCGTTTGGATCGGTTGGAGTTTCGCCGTCTGGTGGATTTAACTCGTCACCGTTGGTTACGCCGTCGCCGTCACAGTCTGCTGCTAAATATGTTCCGCTTACTGCTACAGTTTGGTCGCCATCTACAAAGTCACATGGATCATTTGGATCTGTCGGTGTTTCACCATCTGGTGGATTTAATTCGTCACCGTTGGTTACTCCATCACCGTCACAGTCTGCTGCTAGGTATGCTCCTGATTGAGCTACTGTTACGTCATCTGCAATTGAATCACATGGATCGTTTGGATCTGTTGGAGTTTCGCCATCTGGTGGATTTAACTCGTCACCATTGGTTACTCCGTCACCGTCACAGTCTGCTGCTAGATAAGCTCCACTTTGGGCTACCGTTACATCATCTGCAATTGAATCACATGGATCGTTAGGATCTGTTGGTGTTTCGCCATCTGGTGGATTTAATTCGTCACCATTGGTTACTCCGTCGCCGTCACAGTCTGCTGCTAGATATGTTCCGCTTACTGCTACAGTTTGGTCGCCATCTACAAAGTCACATGGATCATTTGGATCCGTTGGTGTTTCTCCATCTGGTGGATTTAATTCGTCACCGTTGGTTACTCCATCACCATCACAGTCTGCTGCTAAATATGCGCCACTTTGGGCTACCGTTACATCTGTAGCTACAAAATCACATGGATCGTTTGGATTTGTTGGAGTTTCTCCGTCTGGTGGATTTAATTCGTCTCCGTTGGTTACTCCATCACCGTCACAGTCTGCTGCTAAATATGCGCCGCTAACTGCTACAGTTTGGTCACCATCTACAAAGTCACATGGATCGTTAGGATCTGTTGGTGTTTCGCCATCTGGTGGATTTAATTCGTCACCATTGGTTACTCCGTCGCCGTCACAGTCTGCTGCTAGATATGTTCCGCTTACTGCTACAGTTTGGTCGCCATCTACAAAGTCACATGGATCATTTGGATCGGTTGGAGTTTCACCGTCTGGTGGATTTAATTCATCACCATTGGTTACTCCGTCGCCATCACAGTCTGCTGCTAAGTATGCACCACTTTGTGCTACCGTTACATCATCTGTAATTGAATCACAAGGATCGTTTGGATCTGTTGGAGTTTCGCCGTCTGGTGGATTTAATTCGTCACCATTGGTTACTCCGTCGCCGTCACAGTCTGCTGCTAGATATGCTCCACTTTGTGCTACTGTTACATCATCTGCAATTGAATCACATGGATCGTTTGGATCTGTTGGTGTTTCGCCGTCTGGCGGATTCAACTCGTCACCGTTAGTTACTCCATCACCGTCACAGTCTGCTGCTAGGTATGCGCCACTTTGTGCTACTGTTACATCTGTAGCTACAAAATCACAAGGATCGTTTGGATCCGTTGGTGTTTCGCCATCTGGTGGATTTAACTCGTCACCATTGGTTACTCCGTCGCCATCACAGTCTGCTGCTAAATATGCGCCGCTTACTGCTACAGTTTGGTCACCATCTACAAAGTCACATGGATCGTTAGGATCTGTTGGTGTTTCGCCATCTGGTGGATTTAATTCGTCACCATTGGTTACTCCGTCGCCGTCACAGTCTGCTGCTAGATATGTTCCGCTTACTGCTACAGTTTGGTCGCCATCTACAAAGTCACATGGATCATTTGGATCCGTTGGTGTTTCTCCATCTGGTGGATTTAATTCGTCACCGTTAGTTACTCCATCGCCGTCACAGTCTGCTGCTAGATAAGCTCCACTTTGTGCTACTGTTACATCAGAATCTACAAAGTCACATGGATCATTTGGATCCGTTGGTGTTTCACCGTCTGGTGGATTTAATTCGTCACCGTTGGTTACTCCGTCACCATCACAGTCTGCTGCTAAGTATGCTCCTGATTGTGCTACCGTTACATCATCTGTAATTGAATCACAAGGATCGTTTGGATCTGTTGGTGTTTCGCCATCTGGTGGATTTAACTCGTCACCATTGGTTACTCCGTCACCGTCACAGTCTGCTGCTAAATATGTTCCGCTTACTGCTACAGTTTGGTCGCCATCTACAAAGTCACATGGATCATTTGGATCCGTTGGTGTTTCTCCGTCTGGTGGATTTAATTCGTCACCATTGGTTACTCCGTCGCCGTCACAGTCTGCTGCTAGATATGCTCCTGATTGTGCTACTGTTACATCAGTATCTACAAAGTCACATGGATCGTTTGGATCTGTTGGTGTTTCACCGTCTGGTGGATTTAATTCGTCACCATTAGTTACTCCATCGCCATCACAATCTGCTGCTAAGTATGCGCCACTTTGTGCTACCGTTACATCAGTATCTACAAAATCACATGGATCGTTTGGATCTGTTGGTGTTTCACCGTCTGGTGGATTTAATTCGTCACCGTTGGTTACTCCATCACCGTCACAGTCTGCTGCTAAATATGCGCCACTTTGTGCTACCGTTACATCAGTATCTACAAAATCACATGGATCATTTGGATCTGTTGGTGTTTCACCGTCTGGTGGATTTAATTCGTCACCATTGGTTACTCCGTCGCCGTCACAGTCTGCTGCTAAATATGCGCCACTTTGTGCTACCGTTACATCAGTATCTACAAAGTCACATGGATCATTTGGATTTGTTGGTGTTTCGCCGTCTGGTGGATTTAACTCGTCACCGTTGGTTACGCCGTCGCCGTCACAGTCAGTTGTTGGATCGGAAGTACAGATATCATTATCTATAATCGTGACAGTTCCACTTGGATCTGTATTACTAGTATTTCCACTAGTAACAGTTCCATTTACAATAAAATCTTCGTCAGATTCATCAACTACATCATCCGTAATCGGAACAGATACATTTATACTTGTTGCTCCCGCTGGAATAGTTACTGTTATTGTAGTTGTAGTATAATCGTTTCCACTTGTTGCAGTACCATCAGTTGTAGTAATACTTATTACAGTATCCACACTACTTGGCGTATCTATACTCACTGGAACACTTGCAGTACCATCTGCTTCGTCTACTATTACATCACCAATAGTTACTGTTGGTAAATTGTCATTGTCTGTAATTGTTACTGTTCCACTTGGGTCTGTATTACTTGTGTTTCCGCTAGTAACCACTCCATTAACAGTAAAGTCTTCCGTCGGTTCACTAATACTGTCGTCTGTAATTGGAATACTAATATCAATACTTGTTTGTCCCGCTGGAATCGTCGCTGTTACTGTGGTGGTCGTATAATCTGCCGTTCCTGCCGTTCCTGTAGTGGTTGTAATACTTACGACCGTATCTACGTTACTTGGATTACTTAATGCAACTGGAACAACAGCATTTCCTACACCTTCATCTACAGTTACATCACCAATTACTATTGATGGTTCATCATTATCGGTGATAGTCACTATGCCACTATCACTTGCATTGGACGTATTGCCACTTACTACAGTTCCACTCACGGTAAAGTCCTCGGTTGGTTCACCTACCAAATCATCGGTGATTGGAATCGATACGTTTACTGTAGTCTGACCCGCTGGAATCGTTGCCGTTACTGTCGTAGTGGTATAATCCGCTGGATCGGTCGCTGAGTTGTCCACTGTAGTGATGCTCACTACCGTATCCACACTACTTGGATTGTCGATACTTACTGGTACTGATGCCGTGCCGGTGTCTTCTGCAACGGTGACATCGCCTATGCTAAAGCTTGGAGTATCATTATCGGTGATAGTCACTATGCCACTATCACTTGCATTGGAAGTATTGCCACTTACCACAGTTCCACTCACGGTAAAGTCCTCGGTTGGTTCGCCTACCAAATCATCGGTGATTGGAACAGATACATTAACTGTAGTCTGACCCGCTGGAATCGTAGCCGTTACTGTCGTGGTGGTATAATCCGCTGGATCGGTCGCACTGTTGTCCACCGTAGTGATGCTCACTACCGTATCCACACTGCTTGGATTGTCGATACTTACTGGTACTGATGCCGTGCCGGCGTCTTCTGCAACGGTGACATCGCCTATGCTAAAGGCTGGAGTATCATTATCGGTGATAGTTACTATGCCACTATCACTTGCATTGCTTGTGTTGCCACTTACTACAGTTCCACTCACGGTAAAGTCCTCGGTTGGCTCGCCTACCAAATCATCGGTGATTGGAATAGATACGTTTACGCTCGTTGCTCCTGCTGGAATCGTCGCGGTTACTGTCGTAGTGGTATAATCCGCTGGATCGGTCGCTGAGTTGTCCACCGTAGTGATGCTCACTACCGTATCTACACTGCTTGGATTGTCGATACTTACTGGTACTGATGCCGTACCGGCGTCTTCTGCAACGGTGACATCGCCTATGCTAAAGGCTGGGGTATCATTATCGGTGATAGTCACTATGCCACTATCACTTGCATTGGACGTATTGCCACTTACCACAGTTCCACTCACGGTAAAGTCCTCGGTTGGTTCGCCTACCAAATCATC
>NZ_QBKT01000012.1 GCF_003054265.1 Kordia periserrulae
GGGTGTTGGGTGTTGGGTGTTGGGTGTTGGGTGTTGGGTGTTGGGTGTTGGGTGTTGGGTGTTGGGTGTTGGTCGATTTGCTCATTGCTATTCGCTGTTCGCTCTTGGCTCAGTGAAATAGGTTTATGAGAAAAAATTCCATACTAATCCGAAGCGGATGATGAAGTCTCGGTAGGGTTGATTTGGCGCTGAGAAGAAATCATAACCAGTGAACGATGAGTTTACGTGTTCTAATTTGAAGTAAATGCGCGTTCTTCTTACTTTAGCGTTGATGAATACATCGAAGCGTGGAAAACCTCCGATTTTTTGCTGATTTTGACTGTAGAACTCGCCTAGCAATGGACTATATGCATTTCCAAAATACTCCGTGAAGTAGTTGAATGTAACACCTGTTTGGATGAATAATGCCTTCTTGAACCATTTATCTGTGTAATAGAGCGTGTTTCTAGTAACTAGCTCTGGCACATTGAACACATCACCTGTTTGCCCTACTTTTTGATACATGATGGTATTGTTGAGTGCAAATTTTCCGTAACGGAATTCGCGTCCTACTTTTACTTTTAAGTAGGTGATAGCATCTTCACTTTGTTGCGGCGCAACTTGCGCATCTGGCGTAAGACCAGAAAAGTATGTGAAATTGTCTAACGAAGTAAAACTTACATCAGCGTTGAGCCATTTTTTAGATTTTAGACTAAAGTTGAGACTTTGCGTACGCTCGTTTTTGAGATTGTTTCTCCAGTTGTAATCCATGTAATCACTTTGATTGACAATGAAGTTGAAGTTTGGCGCTTTGGAATTGATTACAATTGACGCTTCTACTTTTGCATCGTCGTTTAATTGATAGCGGGCGCGCCCTGTAAAGTAATTTCCGCCAAGTTCGCCAGAGATGTTTGCGAGTAAATCTGCTTTTAATTGAATTCCCGCAATGGTATGTCGCCATTCGCCACCGACTGCCAACACATCACCTTCTAGTCTATTGGGTACTACGCTATCATCTGCCAAGTAGAGAATTTTATCAAAAAAGTAATCCAATTTGGTATGATTGGCTTTGAATTTTACATCGCCGAAGGTTTTTGTGGTGTAGCTAAGGCTTGCTTCATTGAATAGTTTTCGCAGTTGCGAACGATCTCGAAGGTTTGTTGCCACAAAACTTTCTCCAAAAAGACTGTTTTCTCTATCTTGATTGTAGATGTAGTATTTTGTTTCGTAATTGAACGTGTGACCAATTCGCAAGTTGTTATCGCGAAGTGAATCTTTTTGCTTTACAATTTTATAGTCGTGTTCTAAATAGTAACGTTTTCCTACCAAAATACTTTCTGCATCTTGAAATTGTACTGCCAATCGCGAGCGATCTAAGAATTCTTCTACGCCATTGACGAAATCCGACACAGCTTCTGTGGTAAGACCACCATTTTCGTTATTCAATACATCTTGCGAATAAAAATGCGCTCGCAATCCGTAACGGTCATTTTTGGTGCGGTAGTTTGCCGTCAATTTAAAGTTCCCTGTACTGCTGAGTATGTTTTGATATTTTCCCAACGAACGCATTCCCTTGTATGCAATAGAGAAATTCATACGTTTAGAGGTATTCATTGTAATGAACGCTTCCAATAATTGTCCTTGCTCCATCGCTGTTTTAAAGAATAATTCTGTCGTTGGCGTTGGCACGTTGAAGTATTTTACATCTTCAATTTCGTCATAATTGAAGTGTTTTGCGCGCATTCCCATATTAGGAAGAGCTTGTGTTCTATCAAACGAATAGCCTAAATTGTTATAGGTTTGCCCTAAGTTGGAAAAAGGAATAAGTTCAAAATCGTCTCTTCGTAGGTAGTTGTATTTGTAATCTTTCTCAATGGTAAGTGTGGTATCAACAATCGTCGTATCACGGTCGTGAGAAATGATTTTATAGAGATTGATATCGTATTCTTTTCGTTTGCCAGTTTTGTCTTTTTCAGAGCTACGGTTTTCTCTATTTAACGGCTCTTCTCCTCGTTGGCTCATTTTCTGCTTTTTTTCTGGAACAGGCTTAAATTCTTGCGCTTGCACCGTAAAAACAGTCATACATATACATAAAACGAAAAAAATGTGCTTCACTTTCATACTTTTTTGAGCGTATTCTTCATCATACTATGAAATAATACGCTATCGACGCAACAAAAGTATACTTTTTGATTGAAATAAAAAGCCAAGTTTTGTTATTGAAATCATAAATTGTGGATTTTACTCGATAATCGAGATTTTAAAAGCTTTAATGCTTGTGCCAAAATGTTTTAATAGTGCCAACCGAAAACTTCGTAGACTCATCTTTATATAGTTGACAACGTATGGTTTTGTTTTTCTATTTTGATTTGACTGTGATAACTGATAGATTTGTCCGTAAAGATTTTACAGATGTTAGCATTGCAATTATTTGATGGACTCGAAGCTGGAACGGACGAAGCTGGACGCGGATGTTTGGCTGGACCTGTGACTGCTGCTGCGGTGATTTTACCCAAAAATTTTTCAAATGCTATCTTAAACGATTCCAAACAATTAAGCGAGCGAAAGCGCGAAATCTTACGTCCCGTTATTGAATTGGAAGCGATGACTTTTGGCGTGGCACATATTTTCCCGAAAGAAATTGATAGCATCAACATTTTAAATGCTTCTATTTTGGGAATGCACAAAGCGATTGACCAACTTTCAATAATACCTGAACATATTATTGTAGACGGAAATAAGTTTAAACCGTATAAAGAAATTCCGCACCAAACGATTATAAAAGGTGATGGAAAATATTTGAATATTGCCGCAGCTTCTGTATTGGCAAAAACCTATCGTGATGCGTATATGGAGAAGATTCATGAGGAATTCCCCATGTATAATTGGAAGAAAAATAAAGGCTATCCAACCGTAGAACATCGTGAAGCCATTAAAAAATATGGCACTACCAAATACCATCGCATGTCATTTCGGTTGCTTCCAGAGCAATATACGTTGGATTTGTAATCGCCTCATTTTAATACTTTTTAACCATGTGGAAAGAACGACTTGAAATTTTTGATGCTATTGTGGCAAAATGTCCGCGCTTTGAGCGAAAAGGAAAAAGCATGATTTATACGTCGGCAAACGGACACATGTTTGGTTTGTTGAACAAAGCGGGCGAAATTGGCTTTCGATATGACAAAGAAACGCAGGAAAAGTATATCCAAGAATTCAATTCTGAGTATTACAAATCGTATGGCGCTACTATGAAAGGCTATGTGTTGATTCCTGAAAACATGTTGGATGATTTAGACCGATTGGCAGAATTGCTCAACGAAAGTTATGACTATGTGATGTCGCTCGACCCAAAATGATGCGTTCTTGTTAATAACAACTGTAATTCTATTGTTGTCATACTATTTTCTGAATTTATAAGTTTTATATTTTTGTACACACATCATAAAAAGGGCAACAACATCACACGATGTTACAAAAAATCATTTCATGAAAAGAATCTGCATACTGCTGGGCATTCTTCTATTTTTTAGCTGCGAAACAGAAACGACTCCAAAAGAATATTCACTATTGGAATTTGCGCCGCAGGATGCTGCTGCTGTGATTCAGATTCAAGATTTGGAAAGTTTTCGTAGTGAATTGAAGAATAATCAGTTGTTAAAATCGTTTCGTCAGCCTGCTTTTAAGAAGGATTTTAATGCCTTTGTGGACTATTTACAATATGTACAACCCAATTCGAAATCACTCGTTAGCTTTCATGAATTAGGGAAAGATAGTTTTGAGTATCTGTTTGTGACTAAGTTTCACCCAAAACTAATTGTACTTGATTCCACCGTAAAACCAATCACAGAAAAAATCACCTATCAAAATAACACCATCACCAAAACAACGATTGGAAATCGTGCAAATTATACGTTTATCGCAGATAGTGTTTTTGTAAATTCTTCTTCAGAATTGTTGATTGAAAACTGCATTCGTTCCTACCAAAAAGCAACGATTCCAGAAACGCTCAAAAAAGTGTATGCCACGATTGACGAAACGAAATCGGCAACGATGTTCATCAATCCGAAATATGTTTCGCCTTTGTTGAAAAAGTTGTTTCCAAATGCAACTACCAACATCGTTTCTACAATTGGTCAGCAAGCTGCGCTGGATATAAGTATTTTGCCTGATGAAATTTCCTTTACGGGAATTGTCACCGCGAATGATTCTTTAGGTCACGCGTTGAGTTCGTTGAAAAATACGTCGCCAAGAGCATCGAAAATCGCAAAAGTGATCCCGCCGTTTTTTGACTATTTTACCTCTGTAACTTTTGATGCGTACGAGAAGTTTCACCCAAAAACGAAAAATTCACAGCTAGATGCCTTAGAAGAAGTGGCTACATTTCGTTTCAACAATACTACTTTTACAGGCTTGCGATTTATTTCTTCCAGTAATGAAGCCATTACCGAACTCGAAACCAAACCTGTTTTTAGCACCATTCGCAATACAAATATTTACGAGAATACCGACGAAACCCTTTTTAAAAATCATTTTACGCCGTTCATTAATTCGTTCGACAATAAAATTTTTACCATTTTGGACGAGTATATTATTTTTTCGGATGCAAAAGGCTTGCGCAGTTTGGCTATGCTGATTGGCATGTACAAAGATGAGCAAACGTTATCGCATCAGAAGAATTATCAAGAAACAATGAACGATTTGAGCGATGAATCGTCACTCTTGCTATTGGTAAATACGGAACAGTTCAAGAAAACATTCGCGGAAAGCACTTCAAAAAAATATCACAAAGAGATTCTCAGTATCAACTTTGAAGACTATCCATTTGCCGCATTGCAGTTTACTAACGAGCGTGGAAACGATTACGCACACGTACACGGAATGTTGAAGCGAAACACCGCCAAACCTTCTGAAAATACCATTTCGCAATTGTTGAATGTTGTGTTGGATCATCCTGCAGCAACGGCGCCTCAATTTGTGAAAAATCACATTACGAAACAAAAGGAAATTGTGGTGCAAGACAGCCAAAACATGTTGTACTTGATTGCAACTACAGGAAAAGTATTGTGGAAAAAGCAATTGGACGGCACGATTTTAGGCACGATTTCGCAAGTAGATTTGTATCGAAATGGACGTTTGCAGTTGGCTTTTACAACGCCGCAATCTTTTTATGTGTTGGATAGAAACGGAAACGATGTAAAGCCATATCCTACAAAAGCAAGCTCAACATATACGCAACCTGTCGCGATTTTTGATTATGACAATTCAAAAAATTATCGTTTTGTGTTTATCGAAGGAAATAATGTGATGATGCGCGATAAGAAAGGAAAGCAAGTCACAGGTTTTACATTTGCTGGCTCGGAAAACGATTTTATTCATCCGCCGCAGCATTTTAGAGTATTGACGAAAGATTATATTACGTTTCAAGAAAGCAACGGCAAATTGCATATTTTATCACGAACAGGAAAACCACGAATTACACCAAAGAAAAATGTACAGTTTTCAGACAATACGATGTACATTCACGACAATCTTTTTACAACTTCTGACAGGAACGGCAACTTGATTCAAATTGATCAAAAAGGAAATGTGCAAGCAACCAAACTGCCTGTAGAAAGCAATCATGCTGTGGTAATGACCAATAAAACTTTGGTGACTTTTTCTGAGAATAAACTACGTATTAAAGATAAAACGGTGGAACTCGATTTTGGCTCGTACAGCAAACCAAACATCTTCCTCATTCGCAATAAAATCTACGTAAGTATTACAGACAAAGACGCGCAAAAAGTGTATTTGTTTGATAGCAATGCGGAAACGATTCCTGGATTTCCTGCGTTTGGAACTTCCGCTGCCGATTTGGAGAATTTCGATAAAGACAACAAGTTAGAATTGGTTACCAAAGGAGAAAATAATACAATTTTGGTGTATAAGTTGAATTGAGGTGTTGGGTGTTGGGTTTTAGGTGTTGCATCTCAACTGCGCTCGATGTGACAGGTTTTGGGTTTTAAGTCTTGACTCTTAATTCTTGGTTCTTTGTTCGACTGCGCATGATGTGACAGATGTTAGTCTTGTTCTTTTCCGATGGTGTCAATTTCACCAATAACATCATCTTCTGTGCGTAATCGGCGAATGCGTTTTCTTAGAATAGAAGCTTCTAAAAAGCCTAAAAAGGCTGGAATTGCAAACAGAAAAAGAAAGAGAAAGTCTTTTGTATTGTATCCGTATTCAATAAATCGTATCATACTATATATTGCTGAACCTGTGATATATAAGAGAAATGCCGAAAAGCAAATGGTGCCAACCCAAAAGATTTTGCGTACGTTTTTGTGAATGTTTCGTTTTTCCTTGCTTCTGTAAAAACGAAAACTTTTAATGTGAAATAAAAATGCCAGAAAAGCAGATACAAATGCCAAACTCAAATAAATATAAAGTTCGGTTAGTGCAGGATTGTATTGTACTTTCGGAAGTTCAACAAAAACTACATACAATACAGCTCCCATCAGTATTAATGTCGCAACAATTAAAAGTATTTTTATTAAACGCATGCAATCAGTTTAGTTGAATTCGCCAATATCATCAATTTCCATTTTTATATCGCGCGTTTCTCTCAGTTTTTTAATGCGTTTTTGCAATTGTACTGTTTCTGTAAATTCTACAATACTAACAACGAATAATATAACAACCAGCACAAGTTCATCTGCACTGTACAAACCACTGGCAAAACGCGCGGAATTCCCATAAACAGAAAACGACAATAGTACAAATAGAAATATTGGAAAAGCAAAGCCAATAACCCAAAAAAGTTTGTGTAGCTTTTTGTCTAATCGCTGGTTTTCTTTGCGCCTATAAAAACGAAAACTTTTGATATGATATAAAATATTTAGCGCTGAAATTGAAATCAGCACTACAATAATTGTGTACATTATTGTATTAAAATTTCCTGGCACATTCATCATTGAGATTTGATGCATTGCTGATAAAAATACAATAATAATAAGCAATGAAACGATGATAAAAATTATTTTTAAAACGCGCATAAAAGAAAAAATTGGGGAGTACTCTTATAAAAAAGGGTTATATCTACACCTCAAATATAAGATTTTATGTCAATTATCGAATTCATATGACAGAATTATCACGATTCTTTGGTCGTTCCTTTGATATTTTCTATTTCTTCACGACGCTCCAAACGCTCTTTATGCGACACGATAAATTTATTTAAAACGTACATATCAAGCAACGTCCAAATTCCGAGAAGCATAACCACAATAGAAGGAATTATTTTGGAAAGTTCTTGCGTGCTTTGCAACCAAAAAACAGTGCTGTATATTCCTAATAGCAACAGTATCAATCCAAAAGAAATGTGCAATGCCCAGTATTTTTTAGAAAGTTCTTCCAAAGGCGCATTGAATTTTTTAAAAGGATAGAATTCTCTAGTTTTAAAGTGAAAATATACGCTAAACGCGCCTGTACAGCCCAAAAAGAAGATAGCTGGCGAGCGCATACCGTCAGCATTAAGAACTCGAAAATAAGTAATAACTCCCACAAATAATAAAACCATCGTAATGATAGCTGTAAAAATCAAAAGAAGGAGTTTTTGTGCTCTCATTTTACGGTTTCATAAGCGAGTTCAGCTTCAAATAAGGTTTCAAAATGACGCAATAATTTTTCTTTGACTTCTGCTTCGTCTATGTGCATTTTGCCCAACTCTACATTTAATGATGTCACTGCTTTTCCACGAATTCCACACGGAATGATATTGTCAAAATAGCCCAAATCGGCATTGACGTTCAGTGCAAAACCGTGCATGGTTACCCAACGACTCGCGCGAACGCCCATGGCACAAATTTTACGTGCAAATGGTGTTCCAACATCTAGCCAAACGCCTGTTTCTCCTTCGCTTCTGGTCGCTTTTAAACCGTATTCTGCCAACGTGAGAATAATCATTTCTTCCAGCAAACGTAGATATTTGTGGATATCTGTAAAGAAATTTTCCAAATCTAAAATCGGATAGCCTACAATTTGCCCAGGTCCGTGATAGGTAATATCGCCACCACGATTGATTTTATAAAACGTCGCACCTTTCGCTTTCAATTGCGTTTCATCCAACAACAAATTGGAAATATCGCCACTTTTTCCCAACGTATACACATGTGGATGTTCTACAAACAAAAAGTGATTTTTGGTTGCCAAACCTGCATTTTCACGTCGATTTTTAATCTTCGTATCTACGATTTCCTTAAATAACACTTCTTGAAAATCCCAGGTTTCTTTATAATCTTTCGTACCTAAATCTTGTACGTGTATTGTTTTGTTCAATGTTTCCATAATTTCGATACAAAAATACGATATTATCTAGGAAGAAACTCCTTTTTTAATCTTCTATTGAGTTAAGTCACTCCTAAATATACCAAAAGAGGAATTACAAACGTTTGTAATTCCTCTTTATAGTATATAATGTTTAAAATTTTACTTTTCCAGCTCTACTTCTACATTTAAAATTTCAGGATCATTCACAAAATCCAGCGCATTTACAGTGACCGTCACGCTTTTACCATCTTTTCCAATGACAGCATCTTCTAAGGAAACTGATTTTACCTTTTTTGGAAACTTGTAGTTCAACTTATACGTGGAAGAAGCTAATATCATTTGCATTTGTCCTAAATTAGTTCGCAACGAATCCATTAATTTAGTATCAACGATACGTATAAAACGGCGAAACTTGTTCTTTTTAAGGGAATATTCTGCAGTCAAAATATCGTCTGAATTTACATCTGACAACGAACTTATACTACCTTGCGTCATTCTATTTTGAGCTAATTTTCCAATAGAACTTAGTCCATCAAATGCATTTTGTACATCATTGATACTTGAAAAATTCATATACATATCTGTATTGAGCTTATCTTTATCTGAATCCAAGACCACATGAAAGTTCAATTTTGCAAGACCTTGAATCAATTCTTGATCTCTTTTTGGCAATTGATTGATGTACTTTTGTTGCCCTGCGAATACTTCTTTAAAAGAAATCAGTGAGTCCAAAGATTTCATTTCTGCTGGAATTTGACTTTTCATCATCGGCATCAACTCCGATGCGTCTAAATACATTGACATTTTTCCTGAACCATCTTCGTTGATATAAATAGTTTCCGAAAATTCACAACTGGTAAGCGTTGCTACTGCGACTAAAAGTCCTAAAAAGATTTTTTTCATTATGTTTATTCTTGTAAAATTAATTATTTATCTGTCGGGATTGTTAACAATAACTAACGCAGCAATGGTTCCCGGAACCCAACCGCAAAGCCACAAAATAAAGACAATTATTACAGAACCGCAACCTTTATCTAACACAGATAACGGCGGAAAAATAATTGCCAATAATACTCTCCATATACTCATGCTATTTTTTTGTTTGTTGATTGATGATACTTGTAAGACCTTAAAAAACAGCAAATGTTACAAGAACACTACTGTAGTAACGCAGTTTGTCTTCAAATATTTCCAAATCAATACATTGGCATACTAACGAAATTGTAAGTATCTTTGCAAACTTAAATTTACACATAATATTATGCAATTATCAGAGCAAGAAATCGTTCGTAGAGAAAAACTTTCAAAGTTACGCGAACTCGGCATTAACCCGTATCCAGCAAATTTGTATCCTGTAAATCATACTTCGAAACAGGTAAAGGAAACATTTGCAGAAGGTAAACAGGTGATAATTGCAGGAAGATTGATGTCGCGTCGCATTCAAGGTTCTGCCTCTTTTGCGGAATTGCAAGATTCAGAAGGAAGAATTCAAGTGTATTTTAACAGAGACGAAATTTGTCCTGGAGACGACAAATCACATTATAATGATGTCTACAAAAAGTTATTAGACATTGGCGATTTTATTGGAATTGAAGGCGAATTGTTCACAACGAAAGTTGGTGAAAAAACAGTCATGGTGAAAAACTTTACCGTTTTAAGTAAAGCCTTAAAACCCCTACCAATTGCAAAAACAGACGCAGAAGGAAAAGTATACGACAAATTTGACGATCCAGAACAACGTTATCGCCAGCGGTATGCGGATTTAGTGGTAAATCCGGAAGTAAAAGAAGTATTTGTAAAGCGTACAAAGTTATTTAACGCCATGCGTAACTTCTTTAACGAAGCTGGCTATTTTGAGGTAGAAACGCCAATTTTACAACCGATTCCAGGTGGTGCGGCGGCACGTCCGTTTGTGACGCATCACAACTCGTTGAATATTCCGTTGTATATGCGAATTGCCAATGAATTGTATTTAAAGCGATTGATTGTTGGCGGATTTGACGGCGTGTACGAATTCTCCAAAAACTTCCGAAACGAAGGAATGGACCGTACGCACAATCCAGAATTTACCGCGATGGAAATTTATGTAGCTTACAAAGACTACAATTGGATGATGGAATTCACCGAAAAGTTGTTAGAACACTGTGCAATTGCCGTAAATGGAACCACAAAAGCTACGTTTGGCGAACATCATATTGATTTTAAAGCACCATACAAGCGCGTAACCATGACGCAATCGATTATCGATTTTACAGGATTTGATATTACTGGAAAGTCGGAAGAAGAATTGCGCGAAGCTGCCAAAAATATGGGTATTGAGGTAGATGAAACAATGGGTAAAGGAAAACTGATTGATGAAATTTTCGGCGAAAAATGTGAAGGAAATTATATTGAACCAACATTTATTACCGATTATCCAAAAGAGATGAGTCCGTTGTGTAAAGAACACCGTGACAATCCAGAGTTGACAGAACGCTTTGAATTAATGGTATGTGGAAAAGAAATTGCCAATGCCTATTCGGAGTTGAACGATCCTATTGACCAACGCGAACGCTTTGAAGCACAGTTGAAACTTTCTGAAAAAGGTGACGACGAAGCCATGTTTATTGACAATGATTTTATCCGCGCGTTGGAATACGGAATGCCACCAACCTCTGGTTTGGGCATCGGAATGGATCGTTTGATTATGTTTTTAACAAACAATGCGTCTATTCAAGAAGTATTGTTCTTTCCACAGATGAAACCTGAGCGTAAGCAAGTCGCACTCACAGACGAAGCCAAAGCTGTGTTGGATTTGTTGAAAAAAGCTGAACGTATGTCATTGAACGATTTAAAAGCGCAAGCTGGATTGTCTAACAAAAAATGGGACAAGTCTATCAAAGAATTGACCAAAAATAACCTCGCGAAAGTAGAGAAAAACGACGATGGTCTTTTTGTGGAAATCGTTTAAAACGCTTCAATTCTACATAGTATTATTTCAAAAATATTTTCAAAAAGGTTGTTTGGTATTATTTTCCAAATAACCTTTTTTATACCAATTAAACTATAAAATGCGACTTTAGATACGAAGTTGCTTTGGTATCATAGAACGCAGTGGATATTTTGCATAGCCTTAGCTACGGAAAAAATTCACAAGGAACTAGGATGCCAAATGAACGAGTTTATATGTTGCATTTTATAGTTTAATTGGTATTAGTTCTTCTTTACAACCCAATCTTCAATATCCATCGGCACTTTTTTGTTGCGGTATAGTTTTAGAAACGCTAGCATGTTTTTCGCGATAAATTTGGGTTGCATCTGTGGTTGTATCAAAATAACTTGACCAACAAAACCTTCTTTTCCGGGTGAAAAATCCAATGCATATTTATATGAGTTGTCTGCGTAAAATAGTACCCAATGCGGACTTCTGCTCGCAGGCAGTAATCTTTTATCATCTACATTCGCGTTTATAGTAAGCTTTTCCATACCAGCAGTTTCATATTCTTTATTCATATTTTCCATACGCCCATGTAACGAACGCCAATTAAAAAACGGCCCGTTTCCATCATACAACTCCAACATAGCAAACATTTCATCTGGAACATTTCTTCCAGCTTCTAAGACAAACTGACATTCATACTCCACACGTTTTGAAAAGGATGCTTTTTTAAATCGATAGCCAAAACTGAATTCCTTAGTAACATCCATCAATGCTTTTTTCAACGCTGCGGTATCGATTGTTGATGATTCTGTTACCGTTTTCGTATTTTCCAGCATCATTTTCCGCTTTGCATCTCTGTCTTTAAAATTATAAACGCTACTATTTGCAAACCTGTCTTGACTGTAAAAACTATACATTGGCACAGAATATTTATATTCAGTACTGTATGATTGGTTTGGAGTGTGTACTATTTTTAATGTGCCATTTTCAAACAACGCTATATAATAGTCGAAATCTTTGTTTGGATAGGTTTCTATAATTTTATTTTTAAAATCATTAATCAACATACATGCTAAAGCATCTTTTGTGTTCTTCTTTTCTTGTATATCAATCAAAAGCAAAAGTCTGTTTGTAGATTGCTTTATTTTGGAAAACAAGGCAACGTTAGAAGCGTCTACATTATAGTTGGAGAATGGAAAATCTTGTTTCAACATGTATGAAATGGAGTCTGTTTCCATATTTGGTGTAATCGCCAAACTTTTTTTATCAGTTAGATACGCGTCTTTGTATGTCGCTAACTCAGCTTCTTTTCGTTCCTCTTCTTTTTCGTATGCTGCATCTTCTTTGGCATTTTCAAAATACATATAACCGTAAAAAAACACTAACGACAAAACTTTGTATGCAATGAACGCAGGAACAATAAAATGCCAAAAAGGTCGCCTAACAGGCTGTTCTTTCAATGCTCTTTTAATGTCTTCAGGAAAGTTTTTCTTACCATTATACGCCTGACCGCAATGCGTGCATTCTGCATAGAGTCGTTTAGCAAGCGGAATTACAGGAATCCAAAACAAGTGGAAATAACTGGCTTCTCCAGAAACTACAAAAGAACTTTTTCGTTGACAGTTGGAACAAGAGGTATTTGCGTTGAGACGTTTTTCTTTGAGTTTAGAATCGCGTACTCCTAAGATTAAAAAGTATGTCATAAATATGCAATGAGTAGATACCAAATCTACCTTTTTTTATTCTGAAATACAATCCACAGGCTTTGATACAGAAATTTTCAGCGAAACTATTTTCAATCTTACACTTTATATCTAAGATGATTTTTTTTTGTTAAATACTCAATTTTTACAGCCTGTTTCTATAAATTTTACTAGCATTGTAGCACAACTTTGATAAATAAATAGACTTCTATCTAAACTTTTTATGTAATTAATTTCAAAATGTATGAGTTTATTTAGCTTGCTATTTTTAAGCATTATCATTATTTGTTTTTCATATCTTGTTGACTATCTTGTTTCAATAAAAAAAGAAAAATAAAACGAACAAAATTTAATAAAAGGAACTGCATAGTTCCTTTTTTTGTACTTTTAAAATTGAGAAAAATCAGATAGCTTTTGAAACGCTCCCGACGCTCAGAATACGACAAAAAACGAAATCGCTCCAAGAAACACTCGGAGCGAAAGTTTCACTTTTCCACAAAAACGGACAAAACTGCATCGCGTTCAAAAGCAAAATCGACTTCAAGTTCAAGTTCAGGTTCAAACGCTATTGACCGACTTAAAGGTTTCGAAATCAACGAAAATCACGAAAAAAAATACAAAAACAGAACTGTCAAACCGAAAAAGAAAACAGACTTTTCAGGCTTGAAAGCGTTTGTCATTTTTGGAATTCTCGCATTTTCAATCATACGTCTTGTGGTTAATTTGACCAGTTCACAAACTCAGAGTACACCATCAATCACGCAAGATAAAGCACTAGAAAGAATTCTTCAAGAAACAAAAAAATTTCGCGAAAACATAAGTGTCAGAACCACCGATTTTATTGTTGGCAAGAACAAAAATATCCGAGAAGTTACGCAACTATACAGAGATTCTACACTTCCCGTTCTTGAACACGTTACTATACGATTGTTCGAAAAATTTCATATGTATGACACTTCGCCTTTTCCAAATACAGAAGTTTTAGCCAAGTTCAGCAAATATTACTTTTTTTATGATCGTGTTGAAAAATCGCCCAACATGTCTATGAGCAAGCAATGGGAACAACTACGAAATACCATCGCAAATAACGTTACCACATGTGTTGTCGTACTAGAAAAAGGGAAAAATCGCACCTACAAAAACATGGAGATTGAAGAAATTGATTTTAAAATTTTATACAATGGCGCCGAACTTCACGGCGTCGCAACGTTGATTGCGTTTGAAAACACACGCCACTTTTTCCAGTTCTTTTCCAGAGAAAAACAAGCAGCACATTTTAGACGAAATTATCTTAGAAAATACTTAGATTACTATTTGAAGATTCGTTGAGTTTTTCTTAGTAAAATGTATAGGTATATCGTATGGTCAATATACGCCTATCTTTAAAGAACATGTCTGTTTTATACGCTAAACCATTTGATTTATAAAATTTCTTAAATGTATAATGACCCTCCAAACTTAAACAAGGATCGGAATAATATTGATATTTTTCTTTAACTCTACCTTTTGCGTCATACATTATTTTTGTTGACAAGTATTCTATCGGTTGAAAATTAGCATACTCATCATTAAAAAAACGGATTCGGCTTTCGTCAAATTCTTTTTCTGCTACCAATCGCAATTGCGCATCGTATTCATAACAAATTAAGTTTGCCATTTCACCTTTTTCATAATGTGTTTCTTCTATTAAATTGTCATACACATCATACTCGAAGGTTTTATAAAAATTGGTCAAACTATCTTCATCAAGCATTACAGATTTTACAAGACGATTTTTTTCATCATAAAAGTTCCGAAATGCATCAGGATGGTTGTACGAGACATTACCGTGTTCATCATACTCTTTCTTTATCACATACACGTCTGTAGAATCTGATTTACTGGTTCGGATTGTAGCGATGCACCTATTTTTTTCATCATATTCATATTCAAAATAAGAGTCAATTCGCTCAAAATCCCATTTGATACAATTTCCTTTGTTGTCGTACGTTGTATGCGTAGTGGAGCAACTTTCCTTTTTATTGTTGTAATACATTTTTTCCGTAACAGACTTTACCTTGTTTTTTACCAAAACTTCAGTATACTCTGAAACTTGAGCGCTTAAAGAATACATAAAGAGAATTGTGACAGTAAGAAGAAAACGAATTTTCATGTGTTTTTGATTGCGTTAATTTTCCAACATTCGCAACACCGCTTTTTCATAAATTGCTTTTACACGACTGTATTCTTGCGGATTGCTGTTTAAAAAATGCTCAATCATCACGCCAGAGTTGATTTCTAGCACTAAAAATTCGCCAGAAGCAGTTTCAACAACATCTACAGAACAAAAGCGAATGTTGATGGCGTTTGCAGCTTTTACAGCCAATTGATTTATAGTTTTATTTTGAATAATTTCCGCCTGTGCGCCTTCTCCTAAATTGCTTTTCCAGTTCACGTTGATGATTTTCCCTTTCGGGAGAATATCACTCAGTTTGTGAGTTTTCGTATTGGAAAACGTAGCCAATACACTGTCTAAAACTTCGGCTGAAAAGGCTTCTTGTAACAATTCGAGAATGGTTTTTGAACCATCAGCTGTAACAAAAGGAATGTTTTTTTGGTATAACAATTCCACTTCACCATCTAAAATAACAGCGCGGTATTCTTTTTTTATATCATAAAACGGTGACAAACAAATACTACGATATTTTGAAAACAACTCGTGAATCGACTGTTCAAGTTGTGTGACGGTTTTTACTAAAAAAACATCATTTCCACCTGTTCCATCGACAGGTTTACAAACAATATGTTGGCTATTTTCAGTAAAGAAACTTCGTATTTTTTCCCAATTTCCAATGCTTCCCACATACTTTTCCATGGTAGGATTCAAAAATAAGGTATGGACAACTGTGGGAATATTGGCAGATTGCAATAAATCTGTAGTCGCCGTTTTATCGCCTGCAATCATCTTGGAAGTTGCAGAATTCAATTCAAAATTATAGCCAAACACATGTTTCTGAACATGGTTTTTGGTCAATTTTAAAATCCAATCGTATGAAAATGATTCAATAGCAATTCCGTGTTCGTTGGCAATATCATATACAATACGAACTAAATTTCGTTGGCTGTTGGTAATGGCTGTCATCTATCAATTTAATAAAGAATAAAAGTAACGCAAAGATTGCGAAGCACCATGAAATCAACCATAAAAATCAGTTGCATCAACGACCAAAGTGGTCAATTCAACGTCATGTCCGTCCAAATCTTTTGTATAAATGGAATGAAAATAATGATGATCTTGAAAAGAATAGTCAATTCCCAAACTTTCATAATGCTTGCGAGCTTTGGCAAACGCTTCATTACTCACATGAAATGCAAAATGGTCAATCTTAACATTCATAGATGACGAATCTAGTTTCGGGTCATTCGTATTCGCAGGAAATAAGGCAATTCCTGTTTTTCCCGACAGCATAAAAATTGGGAAATCGCCCCATTTGGGCAATTGATACCGTTGCAAACCCAATACTTTTTCGTACCAAGCTACAGAAGCATCGATGTCTTTCACACGAATTGCCACATGATCTAAAAAGTCTAACTTAAAATCTACCATTATTTCATCATATTAACGTTTAAAAATACATAAAACTAATGTAGTTTCGTTAGATAAAATCACAACACATCCAAATTCAACTGATTGGTTTGTTTTCCTTTAGACAAAGCTATATAACTCTGCACGCTTCCCAAATATGGAAGTAAGGTCAATTGGGTAATGATAAACTTTTCATACGCTTCTACATCTTCCACCACAAGTTTTAACAAATAGTCAAAATTGCCTGTTACGCGGTGACATTCCACTACTTCTGGGAATTCGTTAATCTGCTTTACAAACTTTTCCAAATAGCTACGCGTATGTCCTTGCAGCGTAATGCCAATAAAAACGGTTTGTTTCAATCCTAACTTTTTCGCGTTTAGTAGTGCCACATAGTTGTCAATATAGCCTTCTTTTTCAAGCTTTTTAATACGTTCAAAAACTGGCGTGGTTGACATTTGTAATTCCTCTGCCAAACTCTTGGTCGTACGATTGCTATTCTGTTGCAAGAGCTTTAAAATCTTCAAATCAATTTGGTCTAATTTCATAGGTTTTCAGATAAAAAATATAAAAAAGCCGCACCAAACAGCTTCTAAAAGAAAAAAATAAAATTAAAAGTCAAAAATAAAGAAAAAAATACTAGTTAAACTACTTCTAATAGTGTATTTGCATTGAATTACTTTAAATTCAGTATTTTTGTTCGCCTTTCTAGAAAAGAAATATTGAAAAACAAACGCTCATGCCTATTGTACCGTTGAAAATGCCCAAAATGGGTGAAAGTATCTCTGAAGCGACTGTCATCAGTTGGCTAAAAAATGTAGGAGATACCGTCGAAATAGAAGAAACTATCTTAGAAGTTGCTACTGATAAAGTAGATTCGGAAGTACCGTCGCCTTGTACAGGAACGATTACTGAAATTCGTTTTCAACCCAACGACATAGTGCCTGTTGGAGAAGTGATTGCATTGATTGATGCTTCCGAAGTTTCAGATGCCGAAGAAGATATCTCAAACAATACTACTAAAGAAGAAACTTCTGTAAAAACTCCTGCTAAAGAAGCGACTATTTCACAGCCAAATCACTCAGAACTAGCAACTCAAAACGCAGAATTTATACGAAATCCTGATGCTTTTCTTTCACCATTAGTCGTTAGTATTGCGAAAAAAGAAAACATGACGATTGAAGAAGTGCAAAGCATTCCAGGTACAGGAACGGACGGACGTATTCGCAAAAGCGATGTCTTTAACTATCTTAAAAATAGAGCCTATCCGCTGGCAAGTCGCCCGCAACCACAACCACAACAACCGAAAAGCAATTACAATCCGCCACCAATCAAATTTGTGGAAGGACACGACAATGTGATTGAAATGGATCGCATGCGAAAAATGATTGCGGATCACATGGTATATTCCAAACATACCTCGCCACACGTGACTGCATATATTGAAATTGACGTGACCAATATGGTGAATTGGCGAAATGCAAACAAAGTAGCTTTTCAAGAAAAGTATGGAGAGCGACTCACCTTTACACCATTATTTGTAGAAGCTGTTGCCAAAGCCATTATTGACTTTCCAGGCATCAACGCTTCGGTAACGGAAGACGGTAAAAAAATCATAGAACGCAAAGACATCAACATCGGAATGGCAACTGCTTTACCAAGTGGAAACTTGATTGTACCCGTAGTCAGAAATGCTGATGAGAAAAACTTAAAAGGTTTGGCTTCGGAAGTCAATCACTTAGCCAATGCTGCACGCGATAACAAACTTAAACCTGAAGAAATTCAAGGAAGTACATTTACAATCTCGAATGTAGGAACCTTTGGAAGCTTGATGGGAACGCCTATCATCAATCAACCCGAAGTTGCCATTCTCGCCTTAGGAATCATCAAAAAACGCCCTGAAGTTATCGAAACTGAAAACGGAGATGAAATTGCCATCAGAAGCATGATGTATCTCTCACTATCATTTGACCACAGAGTTGTAGATGGTTACCTTGGCGGGTCATTCCTAAGAAAAGTAGGTGATTATTTAGAACAATTTGATGCGAATAGAAGCATTTGAAACTGAACTTGAACTTGAAATCAAAACGTCACTTCGAGTGAATTTGCTGCTCATTGAGCCTGTCGAAATGCAGCAAATTAGTATCGAGAAGTACTATGAAACGAAAACAGACCTGAGATATTAATATTGAGTAGTGAGATTTCTTCGAATAAAAGCAAAGAGCAAATCAACAAAAAACGAAAAACAAACAACAAGCAATAAAAAACCCCACAAAATGATACAAACGCAACACATACACATCACACAAGCAAAAGAATCCAACGTATCAAAACTTGATTTTGACAACATTCCGTTGGGAAGAACTTTTACTGATCACATGTTTATCTGTTCGTATGAAGATGGCGCATGGCAAACGCCAAGAATTGAACCTTTGGGAATGATTCCAACACATCCCGCAGCGATGGCATTGCACTACGGACAAGCTATTTTTGAAGGAATGAAAGCAACGGTTGACGAAAATGGGGAGCCCTTATTATTTCGTCCAGAAGAAAATGCAAAGCGTTTAAACTTTAGCGCGCGTCGTATGGGAATGCCTGAATTTCCAGAGGAATTGTTTGTGGAAGGACTTAAAAAATTGGTAGATATGGAGCGCGGTTGGATTCCGCCACAAGAAGGAAGCGCCTTGTATTTACGTCCGTTTATGTATGCTACAGAGCCATTTATTGGCATGCGTGCCGCGACAAGTTATCACTTTATGATTATTGCGTCACCTGCAGGACCGTTCTTTACGAAGCGAATCAAACTATATGCAGAAACCAAATACATTCGTGCGGCAGAAGGCGGAACAGGAGAAGCAAAAGCGGCGGGAAACTACGCGGCTGCCATTCGTCCAACGGAAATTGCAAAAAGTAAAGGATTTGACCAAGTATTATGGTTAGATGCGCATGAATTTGAATACATTCAGGAAGTAGGAACCATGAATATATTCTTTAAAATCAACGGGAAATTCATCACGCCAAGTTTGGATGGTGCTATTCTAGACGGAATTACGCGAAAAAGTGTCATCACAATTCTAGAAGACAACGGTTACAAAGTAGAACAACGTCCTATCAAACTTTCAGAAATTATCGAAGCTTCTAACAACGGAACGCTTGAAGAAGCTTTCGGAACAGGAACAGCCGTTGGTATTGCGATGATTCAAGCTATTGGATACAAAGACGAAGAAATTCACGTATCTGACGAAAGTCCTGTCGGGCAACTAGTCATGGACACCATCAACGGAATTCGCTCAGGAAAACTAGCAGACACGCACAACTGGATGGTTGCAGTGAAGTAGTTTTGAGTATTGAGATTATTTTGAAATGTTGAATGCTGAATTTTGAATTGACACTTCGACAAACTCAATTAACTTCACAAATCCACAAAAAACAAACAATAAAGAACTAAAGCGAAGTGACCAAAAACATGAACAAAAAAACACTAGAAAAAGGATTTTCATTGCTCTGTACAGCAAAAGCAATGGCAACATTATACGAAGACAATTTTAAGCAAGTTTCTAAATACGTACATGCAACTTCACGCGGACACGAAGCGATTCAGTGTGCAGTGGGCATGCAATTGCTTCCGCAAGATTATGCCTTTCCCTACTATCGTGATGATGCCATGTTGCTTTCTATCGGAATGCGTCCGTATGACTTAATGTTGCAACTCTTAGCTAAAAAAGACGATCCGTTTTCTGGTGGACGTACCTATTACTCGCATCCAAGTTTAAAAGATGCAGACAAACCTAAAATTCCACACCAATCTTCGGCTACGGGAATGCAAACCATTCCTGCTACAGGTGTTGCGATGGGAATGAAATACAAAGAAATCCAAGGCATTGAAGACCAAGCGGCAAAAGATTCTCCGTTTGAAGATACGCGCGATTTGAATCCAATCACGGTGTGTTCATTGGGAGATGCTTCGGTGACCGAAGGAGAAATTGCAGAAGCGTTTCAAATGGCAGCCTTAAAACAATTGCCTATTCTCTATTTGGTACAAGACAATGGTTGGGATATTTCCGCAAATGAAGCGGAAACCAGAGCGCAAAATGCCGCAGAATATGCAGAAGGTTTCAAAGGATTGGAAGCAATTTCTATTGATGGTGCTAATTTTATAGAAAGCTATCAAACGCTGGAAAAAGTGATTAAAACTATTCGTGACGAACGTCGTCCTATCTTGGTTCATGCGAAAGTTCCATTGCTCAATCACCATACTTCAGGTGTGCGTATGGAATGGTACCGTGACGATTTGGAAGAAGCACGCTCGCGCGATCCGTATCCTGTGTTAAAACAGCAGTTAGTAGACAATGGTTTTTCTGCGGAAGCCATAAAAAAGATAGAAACAGACGCTATTGCCAAAGTAAAAGCTGATTTTGAAGAAGCGGTACAAGCAGAAGATCCAACACCAGCCGATTTATTTACACACGATTTTGCTCCAACACCTGTAACAGCTGAAGTTGGCGAACGCAGTCCAGCACGCGAAGAAAAAGTCGTGATGGTTGATTGTGCCTTATTTGCGGTTGAAGAACTCATGCGCGAACACAAAGAATGTCTGCTTTACGGACAAGATGTAGGCGGCCGTTTGGGTGGTGTTTTCCGTGAAGCGGCAACCTTAGCGCAAAAATTTGGAGACGACCGCGTGTTCAATACGCCTATTCAAGAAGCCTTTATTGTGGGTTCTACGGTGGGAATGAGTGCGGTTGGACTAAAACCCATCGTGGAAGTTCAGTTTGCCGATTATATTTGGCCAGGACTCAATCAGTTGTTTACGGAAGTGAGTCGTTCGTGTTACTTATCTAACGGAAAATGGCCTGTTTCTATGATTCTACGTGTGCCGATTGGGGCATATGGAAGTGGCGGACCGTATCATTCATCTTCGGTAGAATCTGTTTTAACGAATATTAGAGGTATCAAAATTGCCTATCCAAGCAACGGAGCCGATTTAAAAGGTTTGATGAAAGCAGCTTATCACGATCCAAATCCCGTAGTTATTTTAGAGCATAAAGGTTTGTATTGGTCAAAAGTACCAGGCACCAAAGGCGCAACTTCGATAGAGCCTTCAGAAGACTATATGTTGCCTTTCGGGAAAGCAAATGTGCTACAAGAAATATGGAAGCAAGACGAAAAAGAAACTTTAACAGTGATTACCTACGGAATGGGAACGCATTGGGCAATGAATGCTTCGGAAGGACGACGCGAAAATATTGAAATCATCGACTTGCGAACGTTGTTTCCATTAGATGAAGAAACAATTATCGAATCGGTTCAAAAAACAGGAAAGTGTTTGATCGTTACCGAAGAACCTGTCAACAACTCGTTTGCGCGCGCTATAGCGGGAATGATTCAAGAAAAATGCTTTAAATATTTGGATGCGCCAGTCATGGTAATTGGTTCGGAAAACATGCCTGCCATTCCACTCAACAGCACATTAGAACAAACTATGATTCCATCTACAGAAAAAGTAAAAGTGAAGATTGAAGAGTTGTTAATGTTTTAATTGTCAATTTGTTAATGTGTTAATTTGATGATTTGAAAATACCTAGCGTCTAGCAGCAAAGTGAAGTTTTCAAAATCAAAATAATAGATTCCTGCCTACGCAGGAATGACAGGTTGAAAAAAACGAAAAAACTTGAATTGAGCAAAGCGATAGAAAAAAAGTCTAAAAATCTAATAGCAAAGCGGTCTAGACTCTAGCAGCGAAGCGAATCTAATTCTTAATCGTAAATATATAAAATTACGCTAGATGCGAATTCTAATAGAAACTTAAAATATGCTAATTTAAAGCGTTTGCAACCATAAGATAAGAGCATTTTTAGTCCAAAAACATCAAAACTTTTATGGATTTACAGACGAAAATCAGTCATTTTAAAAAAGCTGCGGTACTTTTGAACAAAAGCAACGGAGGTTTTCGTAGAAAGATGCGGAGGTTGTACCTAAAAGTAGCGGAGAAAAAAATAAAAGCTGCGGTGCTTTTATAGCTGTTTTCATTAGAAAAAATAAAAAAAGCCTTGAAACTAAATGCTTCAAGGCTTTTCTCTATGTGATATTGTCTTTATTGCGATTCTGCCATTGGCGGATATTCCTTCATAATTTCCTTGACAAATTCTTGAATACGCGCTTCTTTCTTTTCAATATTGCTTGTATTTAATAAATTTCCTGCGCCTCTTCCCTGCCATACCAATTCTTTCTGTTTGGTATCAATCAAATCGATGTAAAGGACACCTTCAATGCGAGTTCGTACGGTTTGCATTCCGCCGCCCCAAATCCAAGGATTCCAGCCCCAGCCCCAACCGCCGAAGCCACCCCAACCCCAATTGTTGTTAAGGTCTACGCGCTTGTTCGCTTTGGTCATGATGTTTACCAATAAATCTGGATTCTCTGATTTTACAAAACCTTTGGCAATCATTTCATTTTCAATAGATCGAAGAATTCTTTTTTTGTCTAAGTCTGAAATCTCTGCTTGGTCAATTCCAGTTTTATAAAACGCGAAGGTTTTATAGGATTTAAAATCTGCTTCTTGGTCATAATCGGCAACCACTCTTACCGAAATACAAGAAGTGACGAGCAATAAGGCAACTATTGGAAATAGTAGTTTTAATTTTTTCATATCACTGCTTTTTTTGGGTTACTATATTATACGTAATCGAGGTTTCAACTTAATAACGCATCGTCTACCATGTTGGGAAGTGTTACTTTTAAATTTGGTTCGACTTCCATGGCACGCTTTATCGCAAAAATAGCTTCTTCATTTCGCGCCCAACTTCTTCTGGCAATTCCATTATTTACATCCCAAAATAACATGGATTGCAAACGTTTTGATGCTTCTTTACTACCATCAAGAACCATGCCGAAGCCACCATTAATTACTTCGCCCCAACCAACGCCACCACCGTTGTGAATGGATACCCAAGTAGCACCTCTAAAACTGTCACCAATAACATTGTGAATTGCCATATCTGCCGTAAATCGAGAACCATCATATATGTTTGAAGTTTCTCTGTAAGGCGAGTCGGTTCCAGAAACATCATGATGATCGCGACCGAGAATGACTGGTCCAATTTCACCACGTTCAATAGCATCGTTAAACGCTTGCGCAATTTTCACGCGCCCTTCTGCATCGGCATAAAGAATTCGCGCTTGCGAACCAACGACCAGTTTGTTTTCCTGCGCGCCTTGTATCCAACGAATATTGTCTGCCATTTGCTGCTGAATTTCCGCAGGAGATACTTTCATGATTTCTTCCAATACCTCACACGCAATTTGATCGGTTTTGGCTAAATCTTCTGGTTTTCCAGATGCACAAACCCAACGGAAAGGTCCAAATCCGTAATCGAAACACATTGGACCCATAATGTCTTGTACGTAACTTGGATATTTAAAATCGATATTGTTTTCTGCCATGATATCTGCGCCAGCGCGAGAAGCTTCCAACAAAAAGGCATTTCCATAGTCAAAGAAATACGTTCCTTTTGCCGCATGCTTGTTAACAGACGCTGCGTGTCTGCGCAAGGTTTCTTGTATTTTTTCTTTAAAAAGCGAAGGATTATTTGCCATCATCTCATTGGATTCCTCATAGGAAAGTCCGATAGGATAATATCCACCAGCCCACGGATTGTGCAACGAGGTTTGATCGCTTCCTAAATCGACAAACACATCTTCCACATCAAACTTTTCCCAAACATCCACCACATTTCCTTGATAGGCAATAGAAACGACTTCTTTATTCGCTTTTGCCGTACGAACTCTTGTGACCAATTCATCTAGATCATGAATAACTTCATCTACCCAACCTTGCGAGTGACGCGTTTGTGTTGCTTTCGGATTGACTTCCGCACAGACGGTTATACAACCTGCAATGTTTCCAGCTTTGGGTTGCGCGCCGCTCATACCTCCCAATCCAGCAGTGAGGAATAGTTTTCCTTCCAAACCTTCACCGTTTTTGGCAATTTTTCGTCCGCCGTTGAGTACCGTAATCGTTGTTCCGTGTACAATTCCTTGTGGTCCGATATACATATAACTTCCTGCGGTCATTTGTCCGTACTGCGTAACGCCTAATGCGTTGAACTTTTCCCAATCGTCAGGTTGTGAGTAGTTCGGAATCATCATTCCGTTAGTTACCACCACTCTTGGCGCATCTTTGTGCGATGGAAACAATCCTAGCGGATGCCCAGAATACATGACCAACGTTTGCTCGTCGTTCATTTCTGCCAAATACTGCATCACCAACAGATATTGCGCCCAATTTTGAAACACAGCTCCGTTTCCTCCATACGTAATTAATTCGTGCGGATGTTGCGCTACAGCATAATCTAAATTGTTTTGAATCATCAACATGATGGCTTTAGCCTGTGTTGATTTTCCAGGATATTCGTCTATTGGACGCGCATACATTTTATAATCTGGACGAAAACGATACATGTAGATTCTCCCATAAGTTTCCAATTCGTTTTTAAACTCTGGCAACAATACTTCATGATGTTTTTTGTCAAAATAGCGCAGCGCATTTCGCAATGCTAGTTTCTTTTCTTCTGCGGAGAGTATTTCTTTTCGCTTTGGTGCATGATTGATGTTGGTGTCGTAGGGTTTTGGTGTTGGTAATTCGTTTGGAATTCCTTGTAAAATATGTGCTTTAAACGTCATTTTTGTGTGTGATTAGATAAGTATTCGTATTTCTTAAAGTTTGCTAATAATAGCGTGTACTAAGGATACCGAATGTCCACACGATGAAAATGTGCCGTTGCTTTTTTGTATTTCATAAAAGTATGATCCATGAAATTACGTTCTTTTTTTGTTAAATCCGTACGGGCAATGTTTGCAACCGCTTTCGCAACAATAGCCTCTTTTTAGGTGAAATTGCTCCGTAAACACCTTATAACCTTCGGGCGAAAGATAAAAATCGCCTTCTTCGATGGGAATTAATTTCTTCATTTCTACAAAGGTACTTAAATTGGCTCAAATTTTGAACGGCAATAGTCATGGTTTTGATATGGAAATTTATGGTTCCTAAAGGTTTTCGGGGAATTACCTTGTTTCCTTTTATTTTTTTGCGTGATGCGAATGATAAAAGCAATGCTACGTTGATTCATCATGAAAAGATTCATTTGCGACAGCAGCTAGAATTGTTGATTGTTCCTTTTTATATCGTGTATTTTTTAGAGTGGTTGATTCGATTTTGCATTTACAGAAATAGTTATGTTGCCTACAAAACCTTGAGTTTTGAACAGGAAGCCTATCGAAACGAACACAATTTTGAGTATTTAAAAACACGAAAGTTATTTCAATTTTTACGGTATTTTTGAGCTTGAATGGAATTTGAAACAAAAAACATCCCGATTCAAGAAGTCAAGCTCGATTTTGAGGCTGATACGCGTTTGTTTGTCAAACGTGAAGATTTGATTCATCCGTTTGTTTCTGGTAATAAATTCAGGAAGCTGAAATACAATCTCGCGGAAGCGAAAACACAGCAACATACTACATTATTGACGTTTGGCGGCGCATTTTCTAATCATATTGCGGCAGTGGCAGCTGCGGGAAAACTAAACGGTTTTCAAACGATTGGCGTGATTCGAGGAGAAGAAGTACGCACAAAAATAGACAACAATCCAACACTCAAATTCGCACAGCAAAACGGGATGCGATTGCATTTTGTTTCGCGAGAAGCGTATCGCACCAAAACTTCAAAAGCATTTACTACACAATTAAATCGAACATTTGGACGTTTTTATACTATTCCAGAAGGTGGCACAAATAGTTTGGCGGTGAAAGGCTGTGCAGAAATCATCACGGAAAATGAACAGGATTTTGATATCATTTGTTGTGCCGTAGGAACTGGCGGAACAATTGCAGGAATTACCAATGGCGCATTTCCACATCAAAAAGTGCTCGGATTTCCAGCCTTGAAAGGTGATTTTTTACAGAAAGACATCGCGAAATTGACCAACAAAACCAATTGGGAATTGATGACCAAGTATCATTTTGGCGGATACGGAAAAGTGACAGACGAACTGATTGCATTTATCAATCAATTTAAACAACAAACAAGCATTCCGCTTGATCCCATTTATACAGGAAAAATGCTTTTTGGAATTATTGATTTGATGAAAAACGGGTATTTTGGCAAACAAAATCGTATTTTAGCAATTCATTCTGGCGGATTGCAAGGAATTGCAGGAATGAACCAAAAACTACAGCAAAAAGGACAACAAACGATTATATAAATAGATGAAGAAACAGCTTATTTATACACTTTTAGGATTATTGATACTATCAAGTTGCGGCACACAAAATCGGGTTTCTAAGTCAAAAAAGAAAACCAAAAAAACGACTACGGTTGTCAAAACAACGGTTCCTGAAAAGGAAGTAACGGATATAAAACCTTCCACAGATGTTACCATTAAAGTTCCTGAAGCCACCGCTACCAAAAGTTTAACCGAAGTGTATATTGAAACCTACAGCGACGTTGCCAAACGCGAAATGGAGTTGCACGGTATTCCTGCAAGCATTACACTCGCTCAGGGAATTTTAGAATCAGGTTCAGGAAAAGGCGAACTTACCTTACGTTCTAACAATCACTTTGGCATTAAATGTCACAAAGGTTGGAAAGGCGAACGCGTATACCACGATGATGATGAAGACCAAGAATGTTTCCGAAAGTATGCCAATCCGGCGTATTCGTTTACCGATCATTCCTTATTCTTAACAGGACGATCGCGCTATGCAGGTTTGTTCAAACTCCCAAAAGATGATTATAAAGGTTGGGCACGAGGCTTGAAAAAAGCAGGATACGCAACCGACAGAAAATATCCGAACAAATTAATTTCACTCATAGAGCGTTACGAATTGTATAAATACGATGCGGAAGTATTGGGCAAAAAACCAGAAGACGCTCAAAAAGTAACGACGCATAATGACCGCTACACCGTAAAAAAAGGCGATACGTTGTATAGTATTGCTAGAAAACACAAAATCACCGTTGCCAAATTGAAGTCCTTAAACGGATTGGAAACTAATGATATTTTTATTGGTCAGGTGTTATTTGTAAAACCACTTCCGAAAGATTTTTAATTTTAAAAAAAAGCATAAAAAAGATGGAATATAAACGAAGCAGCGCGCTGTTTGCTGAAGCACAGAAAGTGATTCCTGGCGGCGTAAATTCACCTGTTCGTGCGTTTAAAGCCGTTGGCGGCACGCCAATTTTTGTAAAAGAAGCCAAAGGTGCGTATATCACCGATGAAGATGGCAAACAGTATATAGAATATATCAATTCGTGGGGACCGATGATTTTAGGACACGCACATCCACCTGTGATTGATGCTGTTGTTGAAAAAGCTAAGAAAGGAACTTCTTTCGGAATGCCAACTGAGATTGAAACTAAAATTGCGGAACTTGCTGTGTCGATGGTACCTAATATTGACATGATTCGCTTTGTGAATAGTGGAACGGAAGCGTGCATGAGTGCCGTTCGTTTGGCGCGTGGGTATACTGGAAAAGATAAAATTATAAAGTTTGCGGGTTGTTATCACGGACATAGTGATGCTTTTTTGATTCAGGCAGGAAGTGGTGCGGTAACGTTTGGAAGTCCGAACAGTCCAGGTGTGACGCAAGGAACGGCAAAAGATACCTTACTTGCGCGTTATAACGATTTGCATCATGTACAAGAAATCATCGCACAAAATGAAGGTGAAATCGCTTGTATTATTATAGAACCTGTAGCTGGAAATATGGGTTGTATTCCGCCCGTAGAAGGCTTTTTGGAAGGATTGCGTGCTGTGTGTGACGAACACAATATTTTGTTAGTGTTTGACGAAGTTATGACGGGATTCCGATTGGCAAAAGGTGGCGTACAAGAATTGTTAGGTGTGAATGCAGATATTGTTTGTTTTGGAAAAGTGATTGGTGGCGGATTGCCCGTAGGTGCGTTTGCATCACGTAAAGAAATTATGAGTCATTTAGCGCCTTTAGGCCCTGTGTACCAAGCAGGAACTTTGAGTGGAAATCCACTGGCAATGGCTGCAGGCTTGGCAATGTTGCAAGAGTTGAACGAGCGCGAAGACGTATTTGCAAGTTTGATGAAAAAGACTATGTACTTACACGAAGGCATGGAAAAAGTATTGTCTGATGCTGGCGTTACCTATCAAATTAACCGAATTGGTTCTATGATTTCCGTACATTTTTGCGATGAACCTGTGATTGATTTTGCGTCTTCAGCTAAAGGAAATAACGATACGTTTAAGAAATTTTTTCACGGTTTATTGAAGCGAGGCATTTATATTGCGCCATCCGCTTTTGAAACTTGGTTTTTATCAGATGCGCTTTCGTATGAAGATTTGGATAAAACGATTGAAGCAGTAAAAGAAGTAGCGAAGGAATTGTAAGCTTCTGCTAAAATATACGCATAAAAAAACTCGGTTATAGCAACCGAGTTTTTTTATATGTTTTGGAATTTATTGGTCTCTTCCTCTTTCCATTTTTCGTTCTCTAGCAACTTCTTTTGAAAATGTTTTTGCAAATTTTTCTCGTTGACCTGGCAACAATAAATTTGTAATTTCTTTTCTAGCTCTCGCTAAAGTCATTCCTTCAATTCCTTGACTGTTATTCTCATACGCCAAGAAAATTTCATAGACTTGCTTTATTTGTACATCTGTAAGTTCTACTGTTTTTGCCAAATCTATAGTTTTAAGTTTGGCTTTAATTTCAGGAGTGTCCATTGCTGATGGCTCTACATCTTCTTGAGCCGCAGCTGTCTGCATTCCTAAAAATAACATACATACAAATGCGAATAGTGTAATGTATTTTTTCATAATTTGTTGGTTGTTGTTAGCTAAATTGATATTCCAATATTACTAAAATTGTGTAGAAATAACAAAAAAAGAGAAGCCTTTTCACTTCTCTTTTCTAATTTTAACTCGATAATCGAGGTTTTAATGACGATACAGTCTTGCAATTATTTTTTAGCCATTCGTTTTCCTCCTCGTTGTTTCTTTTGTTTTCCTTTGTGATGCTGCATTTTTTCCCAACGCTCATATTGTTCGTTAGTTAAGATTTTTTTCATGCTTTTTTTATAAGCAATTTGTGCATCTAAACGCTCGTTCATTAGTTGATAACGCTGTTCTTCAGTCGGTTTTTCACCTTTCTCTTTCATTGCTTTGTGCGCTTCCATTTTGGCTTTACGCTCTGTAGCTTGTTTTGTTTGTAAGCTCAGTACTTTTGCTTGTTGTTGCTCTGACAAATCTAGCGCCAATGTTAACTTCTTCGTTTGCAAGGTTGCGTGTTGTTCTGGAGTAAGGCTTTGTAAAAATTCTTTGTGTGCTTTCATTTTGCCTTTTCTTCCTTCGTGCTCTGGATGTTCTTGTGCTGCTACATTTAACGTGAATACTATAGCGAGTGCAAACAGGATGTTTTTCATAATTGTTGTTTTTTAAATTCTTGCTTTTAGGACTTTTTAATTGAGAAAAGGTTTAACAGTTTTTTTCTTTTAGCAAGAGTTTAACAATTACTTTTTACGAAAAGCTTTTTAGTACGCCTTCCATTTTGTTATGATAGCTTAGTCATATTACACATAACAGTTATTATTTTTTATGAATACTAAGAGTTCCCGAAATATTACTAAAACCATTAAATCCACTAATTGTAAGTTGCGCAGATTCTAACAATCCCGTTTTAGTATTTAGAACATAATCGCCTTGAAGATTTTTTGAAAAAGCCACTGTACTTCTTTTGCTATTATCTTCTTTGAAATCGCTAAAAACTTCAATGATAGCTACCGAATTTTCAGTTACTTTTTTTAAGGTATACCTGGTTTTAACTTTATCAAATACCATATCTTCAACAGGTCTTTCGATAGTCCACGAATCGCCAATTTTCAGATTCCCTTTTGGCAAAGCAATAAAGAAACTATTGATA
This sequence comes from Kordia periserrulae, assembly GCF_003054265.1. Classification (GTDB taxonomy): domain Bacteria; phylum Bacteroidota; class Bacteroidia; order Flavobacteriales; family Flavobacteriaceae; genus Kordia; species Kordia periserrulae. Next base: position 30,422 of record NZ_QBKT01000012.1, read on the forward strand.
TCAAAAATCGCTTCTTCTCGACCGCTATTTTTGTATGAAAGATTTTCTAAAATGTCACCTTGCGTGTCAATAGCAAATTCAAAAGGAATGTTGATATAATTATTTTTATAGTATTCATTCGTTTCTTTTTCAAGTTCTCCGCCATCACCTTTCCATCTCATCGCTTGAATTTCAGCTTCTATTTTTAGTGTGTCATTGGTGGCTGCTATCAATTTAAAGTCAATTTCGTGTGTGATGGTTAGAATCTTTGATAATAAAGCGAAATTATATGTGTGTGTTTCATTTGGTGTAAAGCTGTATGAAAGCGTGATTTCTTGTTGCTTCATACAACCAGTAAGCATGACAACAAGCAAAAGAAAAGTGATTTTTTTCATAATATAAAAAATGTGTGATTGCGAATATACTATTTTTTCACTGCATCTTTGATGGAAATTCCATTCACAACAACATCCGTTAACACATGCGTTCCCTCTTGAATATGTACAACAGCATACACCTCTTGTGCTTCGCCTCGTCTGTTATTTTCTCGGTATAACAATTCGGCATCATAGGCTTTGCTTTCTTCCATGTAATACGTATCAAAAGGCAAATCGAAGTGAATTTTTCCATTGTAATGACTTCCCAATTCTACTAGTATATAATCGTTCGGATTGTTCGCTAACTTCGTTTTTGAAAGTGTATCTATATATGCATAACCGTTTGCATTTTTCCCAAGGTAGAGATAGGCTTTTTCACCATAATTCCAATCTTCGTCAGTAGTCGGAAATGAGTTTATGTCAAAATCTAACACAATATATTTTCCGCGAAACGGATCGCTTGGGTCAATGGGAGCAGTTGTAAATTTATACACGTTCCCTGAATTAATTACAGTTTCATGCTTGTAGACGATTTGCGCTGATGCTACAATTTGCGCAATGACCATCAAACCAAAAAGTAGGTATATATATGTTTTTTTCATCTGTTTATTTTTTGAGTTGTTTTTTGTACATGATGTAATTGGTGATAAAAAATCCAACACCAATACTTAAAAAGATCAATCCGCGAATGGCAAAGCTGATTTCAGTATCGTAAAAACGACAGATGATTAATGCGGTGATGATGACCATTCCATAATTCAACGTGCTAAATTGAATGTGATCTGCTCCCTTTTTAATCAGCACGATTCCTATGGCAAATAGTAATATGTTTATGAGAATGGTTGCTGTAGCCGTATCTACTAATCCAATCAAAAAGATAATTCCAAAGACCAGAAAAATAAGTTGAAACATGGATAGTTGCTGTAGCTTTTGAAATTTTGTATTTATGTAAAACACAAAACAAGCACCTAAAAATAACGTTATAACACTGATTACTTCTACCGTATCTACAACGCCGTAACGGAAATCATACTTCCAAGCATCGTGAAAACTCGTCAATAGCAATAAAATAATGGTTCCTATAGTTCCTAAACACAGATATCCATTTTGAAGCAAGGATTTATTTTTAAAATACGGAAACTGTCCGATGTTGATATAAATTCCAAACAAAAACATGTACAACAAATACGCAATTTGTGGACTTCGGTCATAACATACCGGCAACGATAGTAACAAGCTTGCAGGCAAAAGCCAGTGTAAAGCGTTTGCGATGGCTGACTCTTTTTCTTTCATAGAAGAAATATATCTCGGAATACACGCGCTGATTAATACAAAATAAAGCAACGGAGTTGTTTGCACATTGTATCCGTATCCTGTAATGAGCGCATAATAGGTACTAAAAATTAAGTGTAAAAAGATGGCCGATTTCGATTTGGTAACGTACAATAACGGAGTACATAAAACAGTCCACGCAAGTATAAACGATTCCAAATTTCCTGAAATATGATAAACTTGACTCACCAAAGCAATACACGCACCCACAGAAAAGTAGAGAAATACCGTGGCAGTTTCTTTCCAAAGCATGCTTTTATTTTTTGCAATGCTGTAGCCTAAAGCTACTTGTCCTAATATCATAGGAAAAAAGGCAGCGATAAGTTTGACAAATTTGGGCAACTCGTCCCAATTGTGCGCCATGATTAAGATAATCCCTAATCCGACGAGTGCTGCACCTAAAATTCCAAAAACGATAAATAGTTTATTCGAATTCGATACCTCTTTCGGCTTGTCGTAATATGCGATGATTTTTTGCGCCGTTTCTTCTGTAATGATGTTATTTTCCACCAATTCAGGTAACGCATTTGTGATTTTTAAACTCATGATATTTTATTTTTATAAAGTCAAAAAGTTAAACTCATCTAACTTTTACTATTTTTCATTCTATTTAATAAGTGTTCCATTGAAATCATACTCTTTTCGCTTCTCAACAATTTCCTCGCCTTCCTTATAAGTGTAGATAAAGGCAACATTTCCGTTATAGTGATACTCAATACTTGTTCCAGAAAATTTTTCACCATTAAAATATTGGTAACACACCGTTTTATTTTCGGGGCGCAAAAACAACCAGCTTTCATAATTAGGTTTACTTTCACATTTTTCCGTTAAAAATTCATGCTTTAAGTTACCATTTCCATCGCCTTTCTCACCATAATTTTCACAGGAAATTAAACTAATTAAAATAATCATTAGATAAAACTTTTTCATAATTATTGAAATGGATACGTTATAAAGGTAAGCAGTATCATAAGACTTATAAACAACAAAAAACTGGTGTTTTTACGACGAATACTACTGTCTTTACCTCTTGAAATTAAGTAATAAATTCCACTTAAAATAATACTAAGAACTATAAGTGCTGGAATCGTAATGAATACATACATGCTGTAAACTCTGTCCTTAACAGGAAAACACACAAAAAGTAGCAATTGCAAAAAACCACTCATTATAATTAAAAAGATTCTGAATTGATTACTCATGTTATTTATATTTGAAAACCTCGCAACAATATAAATATAATTGCTACGAGGTTAGGGTAAATCAACCACATTTAATTGTCTTGATTTGCAAATGCGCTGATATCTCTCGTATTTTTCTGAACGGCTACGGCGGCAAATAAACTCAAGGTAAACGACATGCCGTAAAACCCTTTTTCACTCAATTCCATCTCTGCGTTCCACAATCCGACCACTAATAATAAAATGGCGGCGATAGTTGTAAACCAGCTGATTCCATAATAAATTGCAGTTACAGGAATGTCTTCCATTTTGTCTCGTACTGCTTTTTGAACCGAAACCACGGAGAATAACCCGAAGAGTAAAATAGTGAAGTAATAGCCTTTTTCGTTGAGTTCCATGGTTGCGTTCCACAATCCTACACAATAGGCAATCATTCCGACACCTAATGCTGCCCACGCAGCAGAAATAAATGCAGGCGTTGGTTTGAATGGATTTTTTTCTGTAGTGTTTGTTGTTCTTTTAATTTTCTTTGTTTTTTCTTCTGAAGTTGAAAATGCTTGTTGTTCCATAATGGGTTGATTTTAAATGTAAATTGATTTATTTTTTTGTTTTGATTACGGAGCAAATATGCAATCGGAATTTTAGTTGTGAAACATAGTTTTTCATAAAAAAGGATTATATTTATATTGCTATTTTATATTTAACATATTAATAATCAATGTTTTTAATTATTTAAAAAGGATGATATAATGATTGCGATTGATGCTATTATTTCTCAATTTTCTACGGAAGAACAACAAGAATTCGTAAAATATTTAAAGTATAAGAACAAACGACACGATACTAAGAACGTGCAATTGTTTGAGTTGCTTCTCGCGAAATATCCCGCAAAGGAAATTCCTCAAAAGTTATATGGAAACGATAATAAAACAGCGTATCACGGATTGCGGAAACGTTTGTGGAGCGCATTGGTCGATTTTATGGCAACTCAAAGTTTGACACATGAAGTTTCTGCCGAATTGGACATCACCAAGCGAATTCTTGTCGCCCGCAATTTATTATTACAAAAACAATACAAAACCGCATTTAAAATTTTAGACAAAGCCGAAAAGAAAGCGCGTGATATTTTACATTTTTCACTACTCAACGAAGTGTATCACACACAAATACAATACGCACATAACATAAACTCTCCATCATTGTTAGAAGAATTGATTGGAAAATGCATCAGGAATCAACAAGATTTTTTACAAGAAGAAAAGCTAAATATGGCGTATGCAGTCATTCAAAAAAAATTGCAAAAAGTCATGTTCCAAGGAGAAGTGATTTCGCTACAAACATTAATTCAGGAAACCTACGAACGTTTTGGCGTTTCAAAGGAAATGGGTTTGTCCTACAAATCGTTGTATCAATTGGCGCAAATTATCAATTCAGTAGCTGCGGTGACCAAAGGATATTTTGCAGTTGAGCCGTTTCTAATTGAAAATTATCATGATATTTCCAACCGATTAAAACAAAGCGAAAAACATTTATTTTATCATATCAAAGTATTGTATTTGATTGCGAATATTTTCTTCCGAAAAAAAGAATTCACGCAAAGTGTACACTATTTAACACGCATGAAACAACAAATGGAACTACAAAAACAACGTTTTTATAAGGATGGATTGCTGTCGTATCAATGTTTGTTGGCGTTGAATTATAATTATTTAGGAGAAGCCGAAAAAGCTATTGCGCTATTGGAAGAAGTTGCGCAACTGAAAAAGTACGATTTAGAAACCATGCTCGATGTACATTTGAGCCTGATTGTATGTTATTTTCAGCAAAGGGAATTTAAAAAAGCGCAGCAGGTATTTTCTAAATTTTACCATACCGATAAATGGTACGAGGAAAAAGCAGGAATCGATTGGGTTTTAAAAAAGAACTTGATTGAGTTGTTATTGCACATTGAACTGGGCAATATTTCCTATGTCGATTCACGATTTGCAAGTTTTCAGCGCAAGTACTATCCGTTTTTGCGAAAATCGGGAGAAGTGCGTGTGATTACATTTTTAAAATTTGTAAAACAATACTACAACGCACCTGAAATAGTAACCTCAACAGCATTTCATAGGCAAGTAGAAGCTTCGTTTCAATGGAAAGCACGCGTCGAAGAAGATATTTTTGTGATGAGTTTTTATGCGTGGCTTAAAGCCAAAATGCACAAAACGGATTTGTATAAAACCACGCTAGAATTAGTGAATACAGACAATTAATCTGCGAAAAATCAAGTTATCATTTCTTCATAAAATCACGCAAGGTATCGTAAAAGGCTTCTTGCGTAGGACGATTTTTCGGGACTTTGCGCAGTGGCACTACTTCGCGTAAGGTGTCGTGACAATCTTTTGGCAATTGTTGATAAAGCTGTGTTCCTTTGGTTTTCCAAGCAATCATTTCGTCACTAACTTGCTTGATGATTTTTGCAGGATTTCCCACCACCAAACTACGACGTGGAATCACTGTTTGTGCTTTTACAAATGCCATCGCGCCAATAATGCTTTCATCGCCGATTTCTGCATCGTCCATGATAACTGTGTTCATTCCGACCAACACATTTTTGCCAATATTCGCGCCGTGAATAATGGCGCCATGCCCAATATGCGCACTTTCTTTCAATACAATCGACTTTCCTGGAAACATGTGTATGGTACAGTTTTCCTGCACATTCACACCATCTTCCAAAATAATTTCGCCCCAATCGCCACGAATTGCCGCGCCTGGACCGATGTAACAATCTTTTCCAATAATCACATTTCCCGTAACTGCCGCCAACGGATGCACAAAACTGCTTTCGTGTACGACGGGAATGTAGCCTTTAAAACTGTAAATCATTGTTTGATTCGATTTGAGATGTTAGTATTGAAATTTTTCATGGTGAGTACAAAGGTACATTATTTCCGATTCTTGACTTAGTTGTATTTTTAATTCAAAAAAAGCAGCAAAAATGTGTTAAAAACTACACTTTCGCTGCCATATTTATAGCTTTATGTATTTTAATTAGGGCATTACTATTTCACTTAAAAAAAGGATTAATAGGATTAGGAGAATGGTAATTAGTAAAAGAAAAATCTCTGAAGTTTTTTTCTCTTCATAATGATGTTTAAATGTGACAGAAATACTATTAATCCTCAAGTATAATAAATATCCCATTAAAGGCAATAAAGCAATTGTGACAAGACTCATATTGATATATTTAATCTTGCGATTCTGTCAATAAACAAAGACCGAATGAAACTACGGCAATCGCAACTCCGATAGGTCCTAAAAGCTTTTTGGCGGCAGTTTTAAATGCTTTTTTAATAGCTGCTTTCGACCAAGATGATGCATTAGAACCTCCTAATGCCCACAATATGTCAGCTCCAATAGCAATTAAAGCACAAGTACCAATTTCTTCCGCAGTAAGTTCATTTTCTTGAGTAGTTGATACTGTACCTGTATCACCTGTGCCGTCTACTGTATCTGATGGTGCTTGTGGAAGATTTTCTATTTCTTTCATCACCATTACAATAAGTACCAAGTCATATTCTGTACCACCAGCTTCTTCTATCATTAGATCAATTTCATCTTGCGTAAAGCCCTTCGTTTCTAAATATACTCTTGCTTCTGCAACCAAAGGTGTTAACATCGCTATGGCTTCTGCTTCATCCATCTCGTGAGCAGAGACAGGTTCTTCATCTGCGGTAGTAGTATTTACAGTAGTATCGCCATTTTTTGCAATAGTATTGTTTAATTGAGAAGCCGTTTTAATCTGCAACCCATACATATCTCTCGCCTCTATTAAGTCTTCAAGATTGTAAATTGAATTTGTAAAATCAGTATTTGGTAATTTTTGACCTTCATATTTTAACAAATACACTAGGTTGCTTCTTGCATCTTTTGCAGAAGGTAATCCATTTAATGTTGAAAGTCGGATATCATTTAATAATTGGTAACTAGTCATATCTAAGACTTCTGAAAAAGAATCGTCCGATACGTTAATTTCAGAGGTGTCTTCTGTTGTACATGCTTGGAAAGTGAAAACAACAAAAATTAGTACAAGATTCAATGCAAAAAAATCTACGAATCCTTTCGCAATTTTTGAGGTAATGTCGATGGTTTTTTCTTTTAATTTCATTTTTTTTTGGTTTTAAATGTTAATTTGGAATTGTCTATGCAAACAGTTCTAGCCGATTTCCGTGAACATTTTTTACGTTATGAAAATGAAATGTAAAGTGCGATTTAAAGTTGATTGCTGTAGAAATGATAAAGAAAAATCTTTATGTAGCAAGTAGCAATCTATAAATCAAACGCTTATTTAAGTATTTTATCAAAAAATATCTAAAAACAAAATTTAGGCGTTTATTTTAACGTAATTTTAACAAACAAAGTAGTTGTTGCTTATTCGATATTTCCTGTTAACTAAAGGAGAAATTTAATGTGATTTTAATTTTTAGATTACATCAAATTTTAAAAATGAGACTCTGAAAAGAAGGTAGAGTTTGTCTAAATGGAAATAAAAAAAATATCGAGAACAGTCTTGAAATTCATAACTATTCTCAATACTTTTTTCTTCATTTCATTACGAATATCGCTCGAAAATGACATTTTGAACAATCATATTTAGTAAAGAGAAAAAATCTCAATTCTCAATACTAAAATCTAATAAAACTATTTAAATCGCTTCAGTGTTTCCTTCGTAAAATCACTCAACACCAATCGTCCAGAAATCGCCGCGCGTTCTGCTAACAATTCGTCCCAATCTTCCGTTCCTTTCCAAAACGCTTTTTTCATTTCTGCCATCGCTTCTGGATTGTACGTGCATAAATGATTGGCAAATTTTGTCACTTCTTCATCCAATTCTTCATTCGAATCAAAAACTTGCATATACAAACCTTTGCTTCTTGCCCATTCTGCGTCGTAAAAACTGTTCGCGTCAATGGCAATTTGCGACATGCCACTTAATCCTAACTTACGTTCAACCGCAGGTCCAACCACAAACGGTCCAATCCCGACATTCAATTCACTCAATTTGATGGACGCATATTTAGAAGCCATACAATAATCTACCGCAGATGCCAAACCAACGCCGCCGCCAACGGTTTTCCCTTGCACACGACCAATGATGAATTTTGGACATTTTCGCATCGCGTTAATCACATTGGCAAATCCTGAAAAGAAGATTTTCCCTGTTTCCGCATCGTTGATATTAATCAATTCTTTAAAGCTCGCACCTGCACAAAACGTGCGGTCTTTTCCACTTTTTAGAACAATTACTTTGATCTCCTCATTCGTTCCTGCATCTGTAATGGTTTGTGCCAATTTCGCTAAAATATCGCCTGGCAACGAGTTGTGTGCTGGATGAAAAAATTCAATGGTAGCTACACCGTTTTCTATGTGTTGTTTTACGTAAGGTTCACTCATATTCTTAGATATTAGTAGTGAGTATTTAGACTCGCTACTCATGTTTATATTGTTATTTTTATTTATTCTGACCGTCAATTCGAGTGATTTTCGTAATAAAATGAAGAAAATTGTATCGAGAATAGCTTTGAAATTCTCAGTATTTCTCGATACATTTTTTATTTCCGCTTCGCTTTATAAAAAACACTCGAAATGACATTTATTTTCTCAATACTAGCACCTACAAAAGTCCAAACTGAGTAAAATGGTGGTTGAAGTGTTTCATATGCATCAAATCCCATTCAAATTTATCCAAATGTCCAAAGACTGCATTTTTGGTAGTCGCTTCTGGATGTTCTTTAAAGTATGCTTCAAATTCGTCGTACGCTTCTAGTAATTTTGTTTTGGCTTCCGCCAGATTTTCATAGCGTGTTTTTGAAAGTTCTTTTTGCAGTAACTTTGGCGCGTCGTAATTTTTGGGCATCGGATTGTGCGTATACAAACTCTCGTTTACTTTTTCAAGAATCTTCTCAGGAGTTTCTATCTCAAAATCTTGAATTTCCCCAGAAGCTACGCGCAACGAATACTCCAAATGCTCTACCATTTGTTGCGCATTCATACTTCCCCAAGCTGGTTTTGTATCTTCTGTTAATTTTGCTAAGTATTTTTGAACAGTATTTTTGTTAATAGTTACAAACGGATTTTTCTTTTGAACCATCGTTAAAATCGTCGCAATCGCTACCAATTCATCTTCTTGATCAAATACTTCTACAAACCACTTTACAATGCCGCTTGGCAATTCTTTTCCTCTCGAATCTCGGTCTACTTTCTCCTTACACGTCAATCGAACATAAATGGTGTCATTGTGATAAATTGGACGCAAGAAACGACATTCTTCCAATCCATAATTCGCCGCAACAGGCCCTTTATTCGGATAGACAAATAATCCCGCTGCAGCGGAAATGATAAAGTATCCGTGTGCCGTGCGTTTTTCAAAAATACTTCCATCTAGCGAAGTAATATCGGTATGTGCGTAGAAATGATCCCACGTCAAATTTCCGAAATTGATAATATCGGTATCGGTTACCGTGCGTTTGTGTGTTTTGATAGACATTCCTGCTTCAATATCCTCCCAATGATACGCAAATGGATGCTTCTCCGTTTCTTTGTATTCGGCATTCGCCTGATAGATTCCGGTAACTTCCGTCAACGTAGTCGGTGAACCTTGAATCGCACAACGTTGCATATAATGCTTGATACCGCGCATTCCACCCATTTCTTCGCCACCACCCGCACGTCCTGGACCTCCATGTACCAATAGTGGCAATGGCGAACCGTGCCCTGTACTTTGCTTTGCCATATCGCGATTTCCTACTAAAATTCTCCCGTGATGCGATGCTGCTCCTACCACATATGCTCTCGCAATGGTATCGTCATTCGTAAAAATAGATGATACTAACGAACCTTTTCCTAGTTGTGCTAATTCAATAGCTTCGTCCATGTTTTTGTAAGGCATGATGGTACTTACTGGACCGAATGCTTCAATTTCGTGTACGTCTGTATTTTTGAACGGATGGTTTTCTCTGAGTAAGATTGGACTTAAAAATGCCCCTTTTTCTCCGTCGGCTCCAACAGCTTCAATGGTATCTAAAGTTCCGTAAACAATATCTGCGGTTTTAGCCAATTTGGACACTTGATCTTTTACCGTTTGCACTTGCGTTTGATTAATCAACGCGCCCATGCGAACTTCTTTTAGTCTTGGATCACCAATCGTGACTTTACTCAGTTGCTTTCCTAAAGCGATTTGTACATCTTCCACTAAATTTTCTGGCACTACAATTCTACGGATAGCGGTACATTTTTGACCTGTTTTCACGGTCATTTCCTTACGAACTTCTTTGATAAACAAATCAAATTCTGGCGTTCCTGGCACGGCATCTTCTCCTAAAACCGAACAGTTTAACGAATCCGCTTCCATCGTAAATGGTACTGCTTCTTGCGTTAATCGCGGATGTGCTTTTAAGATGCGACCTGTATGTGCCGAACCTGTAAATGTAACGACATCTTGCGATTCTACCGTATCTAAAATCGATTTGGTCATTCCGCTTAACAACTGCAACGAACCTTCTGGTAGAATTCCAGAATCCACAATGACTCTTACAACTGCTTCGGTAAGATAGGCTGTTTGCGGCGCTGGCAATACTACTGCTGCCATTCCTGCCATCCAGTTTACGGCGCATTTTTCCAACATTCCCCACACTGGAAAGTTGAATGCGTTGATATGTACCGCTACTCCACGTTTTGGTACTAGAATATGATGCGCCATGAAGCGTCCACCACGCGATAAATCGATAGGATCTCCTTCTACGTGAAAGGGCTGGTTAGGAAAGAGTTTACGCAACGAAGCATTGGCAAAGAGATTTCCGAATCCACCTTCGATGTCTATCCAGCTATCTACACGCGTTGCGCCTGTTTTGTAACTGATGTCGTAGAATTGCTCTTTGCGTTTCGTTAAATACAAGGCAAGTTTTTTGAGCATGTTTCCACGTTCTTGGAAGGTCATTTTTCGAAGTTGTTCGCCTCCTTTGGTACGTCCGTATTGCAACGCAGCTGGAATGTCAAGTCCTTCCGTTGTGGCATATCCGATGGTTTCTCCTGTGACAGCATCAAACATTGGAGAACCTTCTCCTGTTCCTGCTATCCATTGTCCGTTGATGTAGCTTTGTAGTTTCATGTGTGTGGTTGTTCGTTTTTCGTTGATTCGTCGATTTGTTTACTATTCGTTAATTTGTTATCTATTGACTATAATTATTTTTTAACAAGACTATTCACTTTTAATATCTATTTTTTTCATCATAAAAATGTTCAAGATGATATTTTAGAAACTCTTTATTTATTTGATGTTTGTTATTAACTGTTAACTTACCGTATTCCCCAATTAAATCGTAATCATCAAGAATAGAAAATCCGCCATAATCAAACATTACATGATGATTAGGACATAAACACAATAAATTATCCAGACTATCAGGTCCATTATGAGGCTTTCCTAGTGGTTTAATATGAGCAGCTTCTGCATATAAACCTGATGAAGTTTCAATAGTAACATCACAAACTTGACATTTATACCTGTAAAGTTTCTTAACTTCTTGACTTAGTTTTGTGTCTCTAATGATCCTTTGTACAATCTCCTCTTTTCTTTTGGTCTTTTCATAATCCTCTGACTCTTCTTTTAAAATGTTTTCCTCAAATATTAAATTATCTTCTATTTTTTTAAGCTTATATCTCCATACATTAAAACCACTCACCCCTTTTTCTTTCCAATAAGATTCCACGCGAAATAATCCATCATACCTATATCCTTCTTCTGGTGAAAATTTAGATTTTTTATCTCTTCCTCGGATTACTCTAACAGGCAAACCATTTTTAACATTTTGTGCTAATGCGAGATTACCTCTTATTAATTCCTGATCAACAACTTGCTTGGTTGAGCCGTCTTTCCTACCTCCGTGACCTGTATAAATGATAAGGTTTCCATAATCCTCGTCATCTTCATAACCTCCTGAAATAACGATTGAATCTGAGCCCTCATTTTGACTTCCGCTTATCCCTGCCTGAATAGGCTTATGAACCCCACTAAAGGAAAGTTCCAACCTATTAGAAAAATACTGCCCTTCATCAACACCTTCTATATGTCCAAATATTCTATCTGACATTATTTCACATTTTCAATAATTGCTGCGTAGCCTTGTCCGACGCCAATACACATGGTGATGAGTGCGTAACGCTTGCCTGTTTCCTGCAATTGCAACGCCGCCGAATAGGCAATACGCGTTCCTGTAACGCCCAACGGATGTCCGATAGCAATAGCGCCACCGTTTGGATTGATGCGTTCGTCATCGTCTGCCAATCCCCATTCGCGAATGCAGGCTAAACTTTGTGCTGCAAAGGCTTCGTTGAGTTCTATGATGTCCATGTCGTCCATAGTTAATCCTGCTTTTTCAAGCGCTTTGTTAGACGCATTTACAGGACCGATACCCATAATACGAGGTTCCACACCAACAACTGCCGAACTTACAATACGCGCCATCGGTTTGAGATTGTATTTTTTGACTGCTGCTTCGGATGCGATAATGGTTGCCGCCGCGCCATCGTTGAGTCCCGAAGCGTTTCCTGCGGTGACACTTCCGCCTTCACTTTTAAACGCTGGACGTAGTTTTGCTAAGATTTCTGGTGTTGTGGTTGGTTTGATGAATTCATCTTGATTAAAGATAATTGGATCTTTTTTTCGTTGCGGAATTTCAACCGCCACAATTTCTTTTGCCAATCGCCCAGATGCTTGTGCTTGACTGGCTTTCATTTGACTTCTGTAGGCAAACGCATCTTGATCTTCGCGAGAGATGTTGTATTTTTCTACGAGATTTTCTGCCGTTTGTCCCATACCATCCGTTCCGTACATTTTTTCCATTTTCGGATTGATGAATCGCCATCCGAAACTGGTATCATACATTTTAGCATCAGTTCCAAAAGCACTGGATGGTTTTGCAATCGCGTACGGTCCGCGCGTCATATTTTCCACGCCACCCGCAATGAATACATCGCCATCGCCTGCTTTGATAGCGCGATTGGCGTGAATGATAGCAGATAATCCAGAGCTACACAATCTGTTAACTGTTTCGCCAGGTACGGTATGCGGTAATCCTGCCAGCAATAACGACATACGCGCTACGTTTCGATTGTCTTCTCCTGCTTGATTGGCACAACCGATGATGACATCGTCGTATGCGTCTTTTGGTATGTTTGGATTACGATCGGTTACTTCTTTGATGACCAATGCACCTAAGTCGTCTACGCGTTTGGTTGACAATGTTCCTTTAAAATTTCCTATGGGAGTTCTGACTCCGTCTATGATGTATGATTCCATTTCTTTTATATTTGAGATTTTTGATTGACGATTGTTGATTTTTGGAGTTCAATCTTAAATCAACAATCAAATATCGTAAATCGTACTTATTCTTCCCAGTCTTTTTGTGTTCGGTATACAACACCTTTGAATAATGCTATGAGTTCATCACCGCGTTTGACTTCGACAATGTTGAACCCGAGTTTGTTTTTTACTTTCTCAATGACCGATTCGGCGGTAATGAAATCGCCTTCCTCTAATGCTTCTATGTGGTTGATGGACGTTTCTATAGAAACTGCATATTTACCATGCGTATTAGCAGCAAAACCAAAAGCCGTATCTGCCAGCGAGTAACTAATTCCGCCATGTGCTTTTCCCATACTGTTGAGCATTTCTTTTCGCACCGTTAATCCAACCTTGCATCGCCCAATTTCACATTCTAGAATTTCAATTCCCAACCATGTACTGAATGGATCTTGGCTTAGCATTTTGGTTGGTATTTTTTCACCTTTTATTTTAGTCATTGAGTGTATTAGTTGTTGAGTATTTGAGTTATTTCTTAGTGTTCATTCGCTTTTTCAGATGATTTTTGTAAGCTGTTATCATTTTTGATATTTCAGTAATCATCTCTCTGTTTTTTTCATCTTGTTCTTGTGTAATAAATTTTCTCAGTTTTGCTTTTGTACTACAGACAACACATTCATGCGCACTATCCCATGCTAATTGTAAATATCTATTAAATTGTGCGTCTGAACTTGCTGAACCTTCTGCTATATTAAGAGCGATGGAATCTGCAGCTCTGATAAATTGAGAACTTAATCGGTATGTTTCTTCTTTTGGGAAAGAGCTTATTTGATTATTTACTTCTTCACCAAATAGAATTGCCTTTTGATAAATCTTTAATTCTTCAAATTTAAAATAATACTTACTTTTCATCGGTTACAAACTAAAAACACTCAACTACTCACACACTTAAAAATTATGTTAATACTTTATTTCTAATACAAGATTGCTAATCGAAAAATTTCTTCCCTTGACGATTCATTTTTCTTAGCAACGGCGAACAGCGATATCTGTCTTCATGATATTCGTCGTACAATTCATCTAGTTTTTGCACGCACCAATCAATGCCTTTTTCATCTGCCCAAGCGAGTAATCCTTTTGGATAGTTGACACCTTTGGTCATGGCATTGTCAATGTCTTCTGCGGAAGCGATATTGAGAAATAACGCATCTGCCGCTTCGTTGATGAGCATTACTAGGACGCGGTTGAAGATGGTTTGTTGCAAAGACTTCTCGACTGCGCTCGAAGTGACATTTTGCGTCTCGACTGCGCTCGAAGTGACACGTCCGTTTTCATCGTAATCGTAATACCCTTTTCCTGTTTTTCTTCCTAAGTATCCTGCTTCTGACAAGCGTTTTTGCGTGAATGACGGTTTGTATCTTGAATCGTAATAGAACGCTGTAAATACGGTTTCCGTTACGGTATAGTTGACGTCGTTTCCGATGAAATCCATCAATTCGAAAGGTCCCATGCGGAAATTCCCAAGTGTTTTTAAAGCATTGTCAATCGTAGCAAAATCCGCAATTCCTTCTTCGTAGATGCGCAACGATTCTCCATAGAAAGGTCGCGCCACTCTGTTTACGATAAATCCAGGTGTGTCTTTGGCAACGGCAACTACTTTTTTCCAATCGGAAATGGTTTTTGTAACAGTTTGCAACACTTCTTTCGAGGTCTGAATCGCAGGAATCACCTCAACTAATTTCATTAATGGTGCTGGATTGAAGAAGTGAATTCCGATACAACGCTCTGGTTTTTGTAATGCTGAAGCGATAGAAGCAATGGAAAGCGATGATGTGTTGGACGCAATAATTGCGGTATCACTAACATACGTTTCTAGCTCTGCAAATACTTTTTGCTTGATTTCGAGATTTTCAACAATCGCTTCGATTGTTAGGTCTGAATCGCCTAAATCTTTGAGTGCATCCACATACGAAATGTTTCCTTGAATGCGATTTTTTTCGGCTTCGTCAATGCGTCCTTTTTGCACTAATCGATTGAGTATTTTTTCCAAAGCAGCTTTGCTTTTGTCTAAAGCTTCTTGTTTGGTATCGTATAACTTAACCATGCATCCCGCAGTTGCCGCCACTTGTGCAATTCCGCTTCCCATGGTTCCTGAACCTATGATTCCTATATTCTTCATATTTGACGATTGTAGATTAACGATTTTTGATTTTTGAAGTAGCTGTTTTGATACTTGCGACGAAAATCGAGATTAGTTGATTATTCTCATCTATTAATCTATTTATTATTTCTTTATCTTTAATTAACTGTGCTTGTTTTAGAATTTTCATGTTTACTATAGACTCTCGCAACTCTTTTAAACATAATTTCATTTTATGGAGAAAGTCTCTAGATGATTCAGCACTTCTTGCTTCTCCGTAATTTAAAGCCACTGAATGAGCTGTTTTACTAAATGTTGTGACGCAAAAGAATCATCTGCTTTTTTACAACAATTAATCACATTTACAGAGAATTCAATGAGCCTGTCTTCTAATTGATTTGACTTCATAGTTAGTTCTTACATCAAAATTCAACAATCAGCAATCGTTGATCATTTTCCTTTAAAATTTGGCATGCGTTTTTCAACAAAGGCAGCTACGCCTTCACGATAGTCTTCCGATTCGCTGGCTTCTATTTGGTGTTTTGATTCTAATGCTAATTGCGCTTCCAAGTCGTTTGTTAACGATTGATTTAATACTCTTTTTGTCAAACCCAATGCTTTGGTTGGCATTTTTGCGAGTTTTTCTGCTAGCGCGATGATTTCTTGATTGAATGTTTCTAAAGGTAATACTTTGTATAGCATTCCCAAGCGTTCTCCTTCTTCGGCAGATATTTTGTCTCCCAACATCATTAACGCAGATGCTTTTTGAAATCCTATTAATCGCGGTAAAAAGAACGTACCTGCGCTGTCTGGAATGAGTCCAATTTTACTGAATGCCTGAATGAAACTTACTTTTTCGTGTGCTACTACAATATCACAAGCCAATGCAATGTTTGCTCCCGCACCAGCGGCAACGCCATTGACAGCACCGATGACAGGTTTTTCAATAGAACGAATTCGCTGAATGATAGGATTGTAATGCTCTTCAAGTATTTTTTTGAATCCTGGATTGAGTTCTGGGTGTGTGACTTCTTTTAAGTCTTGTCCCGCACAAAACGCTTTTCCTTCGCCTGTTAAAACGATAGCACGAACGTCTTCATTTTGTTCGCAATTATCTAAGGTTTCTTGAAGTAATAATGCCATTTCGCGATTGAAACTGTTGAATACTTCCGGGCGATTGAGCGTGATGTACGCTACTTGATTTTGAATGATGAGTTTAATTGATTGGTCGCTCATGTGTTGATTTTTATATCATAAAGATTCCCGCTTTTACTTCAACAAGCTCAGTATTTAACGGGAATTATCATTTTAAACATTTGAAATAATCAAAAGGTTCTAAACAGTCTTCGCATTTGAATAATGCTTTGCAGGCTGTAGAACCAAATTGACTTACGAGTTTTGTATTTGTGGAACCGCAATTGGTACATTTTACGATTCGTTTTTCACCTAACAACGCTTCTTTGTCTGCATCTGCTGTTAATGGCGGCGCAATTCCATATTCTTGAAGTGCTTTCCGACCACGTTCCGTAATCCAATCGGTAGTCCAAGCTGGTGATAGAATGAGTTTCACTTTTGATTCATAACCATGCTCTTTTAAAGCTTTAGATATATCCTCTCCAATAACATCCATCGCAGGGCAACCTGTATAGGTTGGTGTGATGCTCACTTCCACAATTCCATCAACCAATATTGCAGAACGTACCACTCCCATATCCATGATGGAAAGTACCGGAATTTCAGGATCGGATACTTTTTCCAAGATGGGAATTAAGTTTTCGTCTATGTGTTGTTTTGTGGAAAGCATTTCTTTTGGGTGTTGGGTTTTAGGTTTTTGGTGTTGGGTTTTTGGTGTTGGGTGTTGGGTGTTGGGTGTTAGTTTAAAATTATGCTTTTATATTCCTGCATTTCTTCGGTAAGCTCAGTACAGCTCGTAGGAATGACAAGCATTTGTTAGTTACCACTTCATATTTGGATAGGCTCTTTGCATGTATTGCATGTCAGCTAATAAATAGCCCATGTGTTCTGTGTGAATTCCTGATTTTCCTCCTTTTTGAAAGTATTTTGATTCAGGAACTGTCAATGTTGCTTCTTCTAGTAGAGCCGTTACTTTTTCGTAATAGGTTTCTTTTAGTGTAGCTACATCAACGCCGATTCCTTCCTCAGCCATCATTTTTGCATCTTCGGTTACTTCAAACAATTCGTTGGTGTATGTCCATAAATCATTGATGGCGTTTTGCATTTTTTCGTGACTTTCCTCTGTACCATCACCTAAACGCTTCACCCAATCGCCCGTAAAACGTACGTGATACGACGCTTCTTTGATAGATTTTTTAGCAATCGCACTTAACGTGATATCTTGACTGAATTGTAGCTTTTCTAGTAGTAACAAATGAAAAACATCATATAAGTACTGTCGCGCCATTGTATACGCAAAATCGTGATTTGGTTGCTCTACCAAGAGTACGTTTTTATATTCACGTTCATAACGTAAAAAGGCAATACTGTCTTCGGTAGCGCCTTCGCCTTTGATATCAGCAGCATATTGAAAATAACTGCGTGTTTGCCCAAACAAATCGAGTGAAATATTGGTACAGGCAATGTCTGTTTCTAAACTTGGTCCATGACCGCAAAGTTCGCCCAAACGCTGTCCTGCGATCAAGCAGTTATCACCAAGTTCGAGTATGTAGTTGTATAGGTTTGTTTTCATATGTATTGCCCACGAAAGTGGGTAACTTTATTTTTGAATTTCTGACTATATGTAGATTAGATTCAATATTAAATTTTCATATCGTATCAAATTGGATTCCTGCCTTCGCAGGAATGACAAAATGCTAGGTTAATGAGATTGATGCTTAACATAGAAATGACAAATTTCGTTTCATAGAGATTACCGCCTTACTTCGACAAGCTCAGCAAGCATCGGGAATAGCGCAAAGCGCTACATATGCTTCACATCATCTGGTAAATCGTAAAATGTTGGATGACGATAGATTTTGTCTTGGGCAGGCTCAAATAATTCGCCGTTATGTTCTGGATTTGACGCTGTAATGTGTTTGGACTCTACAACCCAAATGCTTACACCTTCGCTTCTGCGTGTGTACACGTCTCTTGCGTTTTCCAATGCCATTTCTGCATCAGCAGCGTGTAAACTTCCAAAGTGTCGGTGTTCCAATCCGTTTTTGCTTCGTACGAATATTTCCCAAAGAGGCCAGTTTTTGTTCATCTTTTTTAGTATTAAGTTTTGAGTATTTAGTATTGAGATGATTTCAATAATTTACCCTGCTTTTGCTTGATTTTCTTTTTTGTTTTGTTGCTTTTCAGCATACGCCATGGCTGCATCACGAACCCACGTTCCGCGTTCCCATGCGCCAACTCTGGCATTCATACGTTCTTTGTTGCATGGTCCGTGACCTTTGACAACTTGCCAAAATTCGTCCCAGTCAATTTCACCGAAGTCGTAATGTCCTGTTTCTTCATTCCATTTTAGGTCTGGATCTGGAATGGTTAACCCTAAGATATCTGCTTGTGGCACGGTTTGATCGATGAATTGCTGACGCAAATCATCGTTGGTTTTACGTTTGAGTTTCCATTTCATCGATTGTTCTGTGTGAATCGATTCAGCATCTGTTGGTCCTAACATCATTAGTGAAGGCCACCACCATCTGTTTAAAGCATCTTGCGCCATTTGCTTTTGCGCTTCAGTTCCGTTGCAAAGTGTTAACATGATTTCGAATCCTTGACGTTGGTGGAAACTTTCTTCTTTACATACACGAATCATCGCTCTTGCATACGGTCCGTATGAAGTATTACATAATGGCACCTGATTGATAATTGCGGCGCCATCAACCAACCAACCAATAGCTCCCATATCTGCCCAAGTGATGGTAGGATAGTTGAAAATACTCGAATATTTGGCTTTCCCAGAGTGTAATTGTTCGTACAATTCTTCACGTGAGATTCCTAGTGTTTCGCATGCGCTGTAGAGATATAGACCGTGTCCAGCTTCGTCTTGTACTTTTGCCAACAACGCTACTTTTCTACGCAACGAAGGCGCTCTGGTAATCCAGTTTCCTTCTGGCAACATTCCTATAATTTCAGAATGTGCGTGTTGCGATATTTGTCGGATGTGTGTTTTCCTGTATTTTTCAGGCATCCAATCTTTTGGCTCTATCTTTTCATCATTTGCAATGCGCTGCTCAAATATTTCTTCTAAACTTAAACTGCGCTCTGCTCCATTGTTATTTTGTTGTGCTTCACTCATTACAGTATGTTTTTTTGTTGTTTGTTGTTTGTTTTTTGTGTAATTCTTTGATTTATTGGAATTACTTTTTCTTTTTCATTTTTACTTCAAGACTGATATTTCGTACTTTGAAGGCATCTCGACTGCGCTCGATGTGACATTTTATTATTTTATTTTTTTGTTGTGTGATACTGAATCAAGTTCAGCATGACGTTTTGTTTTCCTTTTGTTTTTAAAAAATTCTCACTTTCGTGGGAATTTGCGTTAGGGATTGAGGTTTTGTTGAAGCTCTTTTTGAGATTCCTGCCTACACAGGAATGACAAAAAAGCGACTACCGAAAGCCCGACCCGTAGGGAAACGCCCTAATTATACTAAACATCAAAATCGACCACGACTTTTTCTGTGGTTGGAACGGCTTGGCACGACAATACCAATCCGCTCGCGAGTTCTTCTTCAACGAGTGCATAGTTGATTTTCATTTCTACAGCACCTTCTAGCACTCTACATTTACAGGTACTACACACGCCACCTTTACAGGCGAACGGCAAATCGGCTCCTGCTGCCAATGCGCCATCGAGGATGTTATCGTATGCGTCTTCCATGATGAAATGAAATTCTTTTCCGCCATCGACAATTGTTACATCGGTACCGTCGACTTTATGTTCTAACGCTTGTGCAATTTGCGCATCATTTGCTTTTTTATCGCCAGAGAAAAATAGTTCGTAATGAATGTTTTCTTTAGGCAATCCGGCAGCTTCCAATTCGTCTCTGATGAGGAAAATCATTTCTTCTGGTCCACAAATAAAACAATCTGCCGTATCATCCACGTCAATGAACATTTTGGTGAGTAATTGAATTTTTTCTGGAGTAAATCGCCCGTTTAAAAATTCGATATCACGTTGCTCTTTTGTCAAGAAATAGAAGATATTGAAACGCTCTAAGTATTTGTTTTTCAACTGTTCTATCGCTTCTTTAAAGATAATGGATTTTACGGTGCGATTCAAGTAAAATAACTTGAAAGTACTTTGTGGCTCTGCTTCTAAGTGTGTTTTTATGATGGAAAGCATCGGCGTTATTCCACTTCCTGCCGCAAATGCGATGTAATTTTTCTTTGCATTCGGATCAACTTCTACGAAAAAACGACCTGCTGGCACCATTAATTCGAGCGTATCGCCTGCTTTTAATTCGGTATTGGCATAGGTAGAAAATCTCCCGCCTGGAATTTGTTTTACAGCGACTTTCCATTCGCCATCAATTGGACTGGAGCATAACGAGTACGACCTGCGTACATCTTCGTCGTTGATGATTTTGCGCAAAGTCAGATATTGTCCTTGCTTGTATTGAAATTCTTTTTTGAGATTTTCGGGAATGTTGAGTGTGAT
The DNA here is from genome assembly GCF_003054265.1 of Kordia periserrulae. Taxonomy (GTDB): domain Bacteria; phylum Bacteroidota; class Bacteroidia; order Flavobacteriales; family Flavobacteriaceae; genus Kordia; species Kordia periserrulae. Next base: position 51,399 of record NZ_QBKT01000012.1, read on the forward strand.
TACCGTACAATCTGAAGTCTCTTTGTACACGTCTGCGACTTCAATTTCATGAAACTTTGCCATGCAATTTTTAGTTATTTTACACAAAACTAACAATTGTTAGTTTGACTTGCAACTAAATTTTTGTTAAATAGTACATATCAGTCATTTACATAAAAAAAAGAGCGCTTATATAAGCACTCTTTTCTCTGTTTTGTGATATTAAAAATTATTTAAACACAAGTTCTATCGCATGTATGTTCGCAAGTATTGCCTTCACAAGTAAGACAAGTTTGCTCTTCTACACATGAGTTACTTCCTGGCGGAGGAGGCGGTCCACCAGCAACAATAGCATTTAGTTTTGAGATACTACATTTTTTTAATCTCAAAACGTTCATAGGTTCTCTTTTCATTAAGTCTTTGGGTTTTTTAAATTAAATTCAATGCAAAGATACGTAAGATTAACCTTGTTAATCAATGGCTTTCCAATACATTTGTTAATCAAAAACTATAGAATCTTTACAGATTTCCCCTAGTTATGCCGTAACGCCTGTAAGCAATACGTGACTTAATTTTCCTAGCAAATCTTGCTTTATGATTTCATCTTTTTTAGGAATCCAAAGGTATAAGGAGCGTAGTGTGGAAAGAATGGAAAATAGAATCACTTCAGGGTTTACGTCTTTAATTTCTCCTTTTGCAATGCCTTTTATTAATATTTGACGAAAGCTTTCTTCATAGTTTCGCCGTAACTGCAAGTAGTAATCGAGTTTTTCTTCTAAGTGCATCCAATCGTTGTTCATGGTTGCCATTCGGGAAGGATTTTCCATCGTAATTTGCACATGCAGTTTGATGATTCGCTCCAATTTTTCAATACTTGTCGCTTCTTCCATCGCAACGATTTCTGCCATTCCTGCGGTAAATTGTTCACCAATTTTCATGATGATATCCGCCAAAATTTCCTGTTTGGATTGAATGTGATTGTACAAACTTGCCGCTTTAATTCCCATAGCTTGCGCAATGTCGCGCATGGTTACCGCGCTGTAACCTTTCTTTTTGAAAAGCAATTCCGCAGTTTGTACTATTTCTTCTTTCCGTGTTGTTGGTTTTTGCGCCATGGTAGCAACTTTTTTATGGTGAAGATACATATTTTATGAAATACGTTGAATTTCTACATTTTCTTGCGATGCTATTTAATGTTTTAATAGCTTTGTGAAAATTTGCCTCATGAACGAGAATATTGAAACCAATCCTTTATTAGACAGACTTCCGCCGCATTTACAACAGTATATTAAACCGCAAAATTATGAAGAATATACGCCAATTAATCAAGCTGTTTGGCGCTATGTAATGCGGAAAAGTGTTTCATATTTGAGTACCGTTGCGCATGATTCGTACTTGGAAGGTTTGCAAAAAACAGGAATTTCCATTGATGCTATTCCAAGCATGTACGGCATGAATCGTATTTTGAAAGAAATTGGTTGGGCAGCTGTTGCGGTTGATGGTTTTATTCCGCCAAATGCGTTTATGGAATTTCAAGCGTATAAAGTGTTGGTGATTGCCAGTGATATTCGTCAATTGGAACACATTTCGTACACGCCAGCACCTGATATTATTCATGAAGCTGCGGGACATGCGCCTATTATTGCCAATCCCGATTATGCAGAATATTTACGTCGTTTTGGAGAAATTGGCGCAAAAGCAATTTTGTCTTCACATGATAACGACATGTATGAAGCCGTACGAAAATTGTCTATTTTAAAAGAAGCACCAAGCTCTACGGAAGCAGAAATTGAAGCCGCTGAAAATCGCGTCAACGAATTGCAAGCTAAAAAGGTTGAATTATCAGAAATGGCTATGATTCGAAATTTGCATTGGTGGACGGTTGAATATGGTTTGATTGGCAATGTAGACAATCCGAAGATTTATGGCGCAGGTTTGTTGTCTTCTATCGGCGAAAGCAAATGGTGCATGACCGATGAAGTGAAAAAACTTCCGTATTCGGTTGATGCGGCATATCAAGAGTTTGACATTACCAAACCACAACCACAGTTGTACGTTACACCCGATTTTTCATATTTGATGCAGGTTTTGGAAGAATTTGCGCAAACTATGGCACTGCGAAAAGGTGGCTTTCGAGGCTTGCAAAAGTTGATAGATTCGAAAAAGATTGGAACCATTGAATTGAGTACAGGCTTGCAAGTTTCTGGAGTATTCACCGAAATGATTACGAATGAAGATAATGAAGTAGTATTTTTTAGAACGGAAGGTCCAACTGCCTTATCGAATCGGGAGAAGGAATTGATTGGTCATGGAATTGCGATGCATCCACACGGTTTTAGTTCGCCTTTAGGCAAATTGAAAGGCATCAATTTAGCCATTGAAGATATGAGTCCGCGCGACTTAAAAGCGTATAATTTTTATGATGGCGAACGCATTGCTTTTGAGTACGAAAGTGGCATCAAAGTTGAAGGGTTGAACGTTACTGGAATTCGAAATCTTAACGGAAAATTGATTTTAATTCAGTTTACGGATTGCACCGTGACGTATGGCGATCGTGTGTTGTTTAAGCCCGAATATGGTACGTTTGATTTAGCTTTAGGAAAAAACATTGTATCAGCATACGCTGGTGCGGCAGATTATAATTCGTTTGATAGTATCCATTTTAAATCGGAAACGTTGACCGTGAAAATTCCGAAATCGAAAGAAGATAAAGCATTGGAAAAATTGTATGCGCAAGTTTGCGACTATAGAACTGGGAAAAACAACGATGTTTCTTTACAGAAAATTTTTGACGAACTTACCGAAAATCATCCCAAAGATTGGCTGTTGTTGATTGAATTATTCGAATTGAGTTCAACGCAGTATGCATCACTCAGCAAACACATTTTACAACGTTTAGAAGCAATGCAAAAAGAACGCCCAAATATCGCACATTTAATTGCAGACGGTATTGAATTGGTTACTAACTAGTTTTAACTATTCAAGAAGTCTTGAAACTTTTTAGTAGAAAACAATTTCCATATTCCTAATAGTATTGCCAAACTTTCTGTGAGTGAACCTACTGTGAGCAATTCTCCGCCGTACGGCCAGTGTTGTATTTTAAACAAAGAGCCGACAATAGTAATCAAAATTCCCAAAAGAAATATGGCAATGATATGTTTTACTTTCATCCAATATAATTTTAAATGGTATTCTTGCAAGTATACTCATAATAAATCATTTTACAACTTTTTCACACTTCTTCTGCGCTCACTAATGAAGCTTACTTTGGTTTTCAGAAATAAAAAAACTACTTCAAAAGTTTTGAATTTAAAACTCTCGAAGCAGTATATAATTAACGTGAGTTCGACTTAAGAAATCACTATGTAATTCATAATTCGCTGAGAAATAACTAATTGTCAGTTCGAGCGCAGTCGAGAACAACTAAGAATTGATAATTCCAAAGGAATCTCGTGAGCTATGCTCGGTATCTACGATAATGCTCGATTTGACATTGAGTATAATCTATTAGTAATCAGTTATATAATAAAATAGTTATATCGAACTCACGTTAATTAACTTTTCAGTATTCTCTAATACGTTCCACAATTACAATAGGAGGCAAATGTTTGACAGCCTGTTGCATTCGTATTACAATCTGCACCTTCCGTATCTGGTTCTGGACAAATAATTCGGCTATCATAGGTATTTCCTCCTTTTACAGATAGATTTTCTAAAATTGAAATTGAACTTTTTCGTAGTTGTAAATTTTTTAAACTTTTCTTTTTCATAGTTTTCTTTTTAATTAATTCATAACAACTAAAAAAACAGTAAAACAAAATTAAATTCGCTTTACTGTTTCTTTATTTTATCTTTCTCTTGGACATGGAGGACAATCTGTTACAGTTACATTACACCAACACGAGCCAGCCAATCCTGTACACAATGCTGTGTTGTTTCCTCCTTTAATTCGTGCTGCTTCGTTTAAAACGGACACAGAATTTTTGTTTAAGTGTAAATTTTTGATTCCTTTCTTTTTCATAATTATTAAATTTTTAGTTTGATTTAAAATTACTCGAAAGAAAATATCAAAAAGTACGGTTTTCCCGTACTTAACTATAAATTAAGAAGTTACACGTAAATTTGTTAAAATTTTATAAAAGAAAACTCTTGCTGTAGTTTTTCAATTTTAGTGTGAAGATTGGCTAAAAACTTTTGATGCTGTTCCGAATTCGGATGGAACGGTTTGTGCGCGAGTCCTTTTTGAATACTTGCTACAACTTCCATTGTTTGTTCACTTTCGTGAGAAATCCACGCGTGTTGAAATTTTTCCCAAATGTAATTCACCGCCAAGGTATTTGGATGCAGCATATCGTCCGCATAAAAACGATAATCGCGCAGTTCGTCCATCATCAATTCATAGGAAGGAAAGTAATGAACGTTCTCTCGTTTGGAAATGTGTTGATGAATTCCCGCCAACAAATGCGCTTTGCTTTGCTGATTTTCCACAAAACCATCTTTTACATGTCGCACAGGCGAAACCGTATACAAAATGGTCAATTTTGGGTTAAAACTTTTTAACAACGCAATACAGTTTTCAACACTTGCCGCCACTTCATCGACTGACAATAATTCTTTTAAAAATTGCTTTTGTGGTACTTTGTGACAATTCGCGACAAGCGTATCTGTTTCAATAAAACGATAGGTCCACGCCGTGCCTAACGTAATGATGATATGCGAAGCTTCTTGTAAAGTTTGATGCGTTTGTGCAATTGCAGTATTCAATCGCTTTAAAACGGTTTCTTTGTCTTCGTGACTCAACTCAGAATGCGCTTCAAAACAATGCCAACGTTCGTTTTGATAAAAAACAGCAGCTTCCGTAAAAACTTCTTGATTGATAGCTTTTACAATCAGATTTTCAATGGCTTTGGGATGAAATAATATTCCAAACGGATTTTGAAATGTGTTGAATTTATAATACGCCAATTTGTCACCAATATGTTCCGAAAAACAAGAACCCAATAAGCAGATATTGGATTTGTAGCTTATTGGGTTGTACGGTTCTTTTACAAACGGAATGTTGGTTTGTAATTGCATCTTTACTGCTTTTCTTTGGCTTCTGCGGCTCTTTTAGCAATGTGATACATGAGGTTTAGCCTGTTTTTCATTCCTTGTGTAAATCCGACTAATTCTTTGCTTTCATACGTCACACCTTTGATTTTTTCCATTTTCAAAATAGCATCACTTGTAGCGCGATCTAGCTTTCCTTTTTCAACAATATCGTACGGATTTAACAACTCAAGATAGATAAGTTTGTCTTGAAAATCGGTCACAACTTTCGTTGTTGGTTTTTCCAATTTGTACCATTTCCCTTTTTTGTTGGGCATGATACACCAAACGTACACATCGTCGTTTTTTTCTTCTTTTTGAGTTTCTTCTTGTGCAAATATTGGCGCCGCAAACAACAGTGCCAATACAAGGATATACATTTTTTTCATTCGGCTATTCTATATTATTTTTCAGTTTTACGAGTATGCAATATAAGTTTCTTTCTAAAAAAAAATCCTTCAACATGTAAGAAAATGGTTGAACTTACATTTTTAATCGATTATTTCACATACTCTCTAACGCGCTCCATCACTTTCGGAATTCCTCCCGGGTTTTTTCCGCCAGCTGTTGCAAAAAACGGTTGTCCGCCGCCGCCGCCGTGAATCAGTTTTCCCAATTCGCGCACTACTTTTCCAGCATCATAGCCGCGTTCTGCAGCCAATTCTTTTGAAATATAGCAGGTCAACATGACCTTATTTTCGGTTGCGGTTGCAAAGAATAAGAATAGATTTTTGATTTCACCTCCAAGTTCAAACGCTAGATTTTTAATACCGTTTTGGTCTAAATCTACTTGTTTTGCTAAAAACTGAACACCGTTGATTTCTTCTAATTCATTCTTTAAATCGCCTTTTAGATTTTTTGCCTTTTCTTTGAGTAAATCTTCAATCTGTTTTTTCAGCTTCGCGTTTTCATCTTTTAAATCTGTTACTGCTTTGACCGCATCTTTCGGATTGTTTAAAGCGTCTTTGATTTCATAATACGCACGATTGTTCTCAAAGTAAAACTCTTTCGTAGCATCATACGTGATTGCTTCAATTCTTCGAATTCCCGCCGCAACAGCACCTTCCGATTTGATTTTGAAATGCCAAATATCCGCCGTATTTTCTACATGCGTTCCTCCACACAATTCAATCGATTGTCCAAAACGTACGGAACGAACTGTATCACCGTATTTTTCACCAAATAAAGCCATCGCGCCTTCTTCCATCGCTTCTGCCAAGGGTTGATTGCGTTTTTCAATTAATGGTAACTTTCCTTCAATACGTGCATTGACAAAATCTTCAACATCGCGTAATTCTTCTGAGGTCAATTTTGAAAAGTGCGAAAAGTCGAAGCGTAAATATTTGGAGTGCACTGCCGAACCTTTTTGCTCCACATGTGTTCCCAACACTTCACGCAATGCTTGATGCAATAGGTGTGTCGCCGTGTGATTTGCCGCTGTACGCATACGTTGTTTTTCATCCACCACTGCTTTAAACGTGGTATCTAACTTTTTAGGCAATGTTTTCGCAATATGAACAATCAAATTGTTTTCTTTCTTCGTGTCAATGATGTACACTATATCTCCATCTTGCGATTCTAAATAGCCTTTATCGCCTACTTGTCCGCCGCCTTCAGGATAGAAAGGCGTCAAATTGAATACTAGTTGATATTGTACACCGTCTTTTTTGGTTTCGATTTTACGATATTTAACTAGTTTTACATCTACTTCTAGCGTATCGTAGCCAACAAATTCTTCCTCTTCATCTTCTAAAATTGTGACCCAATCGTCCGTTTGAATTGCTGTTGCTTCACGTCCTTTTCCTTTTTGTTCTTCTAACAGCTTTTCAAATTCTTTTTTATTATATGTGAGATTGTTTTCTTTCAGAATCAACTCGGTTAAATCTTCAGGAAAACCGTAAGTATCTTTGAGTTCGAATACTTTTTGTCCAGAAACTTCTGTGCCTTTTACATTTTCCATCAAACCATCTAACAATACCAAACCTTGGTCTAGCGTACGTAAGAACGAAGCTTCCTCTTCCTTTATCACATTTTGAATCAGGTGTTTTTGGTCTTTGATTTCTGGGAAGGCTTTGCCCATTTTTTTGTCTAAAACTTCTACTAAGCGATAGATAAATGGCTCTTTTTTGTTTAAGAACGTAAATCCGTAACGCACAGCACGACGTAAAATTCGGCGAATGACATACCCCGCAGTATTGTTGCTTGGTAGTTGTCCGTCAGCAATCGAAAATGACACAGCTCGCACGTGATCGGCAATGACACGAATAGCAACATTCGTTTTTTCATCTTTTCCGTATTCGGTATTGGTAATTGCTTCTATTTCACGAATTATTGGCGTAAAAACATCGGTGTCATAATTTGATTTCACATCTTGCAACACCATACACAAACGCTCAAAGCCCATTCCTGTATCAACGTGTCTTTCTGGTAATTTTTCAAGCGATTTGTCTGCTTTACGATTGTATTGCATGAATACCAAGTTCCAAATTTCCACGACTTGCGGATGGTCTTGATTGACCAATTCGGCACCAGGTATTTTTGCTTTTTCTTCATCAGAACGAATATCGACATGAATTTCAGAACACGGTCCGCATGGTCCTTGACTTCCCATTTCCCAGAAATTGTCTTTTTTATTTCCCATCAAAATGCGCTCTTCAGGAACAATTTCTTTCCACAAATCGTATGCTTCTTGATCGAGTTGCAATCCGTCTTCGTCGCTTCCTTCAAAAACAGTTACGTATAAAATATCTTTGTCTATTTTATAAACTTCAGTCAACAATTCCCAAGCCCAAGCAATTGCTTCTTTCTTGAAATAATCGCCAAAACTCCAGTTCCCCAACATTTCAAACATGGTGTGGTGATAGGTGTCGTATCCAACTTCTTCTAAGTCGTTGTGTTTTCCGCTTACGCGCAAACATTTTTGAGTATCGGCAATACGATTATTTTTTGGCGTTCCATTTCCTAAAAAATATTCTTTAAAAGGCGCCATTCCAGAGTTAATAAACATCAACGTAGGATCGTTTTTCATTACCATAGGTGCTGATGGTACAATTTGATGTTTTTTTGATTCAAAAAACTCCAAAAATTTCGCTCTGATATCTTGAGATTTCATGTGTTATATATTTACGTTCAGCTCGCCAGATACTTCTTTTGTATTATTAAAATTATCTTAAGCTACTTTAAAATTTCTAAAAACTGTAAAACTATAGCTATATTTGTTTGTTTTACAAGTTTCTCGCGAACTATTTTCACGAAAAACTGTACAAAAATAGTATAATTTAAGAAATGAGTAAGGTAAAATATTATTACGATTCAGAAACATTATCATATCGGAAGATTGAAACAAAGCGCGGACGTAAAGTTGGCGTGATGGTTTTGTTTGTAGCCGCTGTTGTTTTGTGCTCTTTTATTTTGGTAACTATCATGTTTAATACGGCTCTCGAAACACCGAAAGAGAAAATGTTGAAGCGTGAGTTGGCGCAAATGCAATTGCAATACAAATTGCTCAATAAGAAAATGACACAAGCGCAAGCCGTGTTGGCAAATTTGGAAGAACGCGACAACAATATTTATCGTTTGTATTTTGAAGCTAACCCAATTCCGGAAGAACAACGCAAAGCAGGTTTTGGTGGTGTGAATAGGTACGAAGCCTTGTATAATTATGAAAATGCTGACTTGTTGGTTTCTACCACAAGAGATTTAGAAAAGCTACAAAAACGCTTAATTGTGCATTCAAAATCCTTGGATGAAATTGCAAAATTGGCAGAAGATAAAGAAAAGTTTTTAGCGTCTATTCCTGCGATTCAACCTGTAAATAATGAAGATTTAACACGCATGGCTTCTGGTTATGGTTTCCGAAGCGATCCATTTACAAAAGCACGAAAAATGCATTGGGGAATGGATTTTACAGCACCAAGAGGAACGCCTGTATATGCTTCTGGAGATGGTGTCGTGATTCGATCAGACAATACTGCTTCTGGTTTTGGAAAGCATATTCGCATTGACCATGGGTATGGCTATGTGTCTTTGTACGCACATTTGAGTCGATACAATGTACGCAAAGGAGAAAAAGTAAAACGTGGTGATTTGATAGGTTTTGTAGGGAGTACAGGACGATCGCAAGCCCCGCATTTGCACTATGAAATTCATAAAAATGGTGATAAAATCAATCCGATTAATTTCTACTACGGAAACTTATCGCCACAAGAGTTTGAAGAATTATTGAAAAACGCTGCAAAGCAAAATCAATCGCTCGACTAATGCATGTTGATTTACCAGATAAATTATATTACAGCATCGGAGAAGTTGCCAAAGCTTTCGATGTCAATGCTTCTTTGATTCGCTTTTGGGAAAAAGAATTTGATGAAATTCAACCTAAAAAAAATGCCAAGGGAAATCGCAAATTTACTCCCGAAGACATTAAATACTTAGAACTCATTTATCATTTGGTAAAAGAACGTGGCTTTACCCTTGAAGGTGCCAAAGTGCATTTAAAAGAAGAAAAGAAAAAAACACTTTCCAATTTTGAGATTATTCGTAAATTACAACATATAAGAGCCGAACTTGTAAAAATTAAAGACAACTTGTAACGCTTACACCAAACTCAATACAAACCAATAGATAAACCCGAATAATTATGAGTAAAAAATCGATTATCATCTTAGTCGTTCTCGCGGTGATTGCCATTTTCGTCTATACTAGATACAACGGAACGATTGTATTACGAGAAAATGCCAAAACTGCATGGTCTAATGTGGAAGCAGAATACCAACGTAAAAGTAATTTAATCGGAAACTTGGTAAAAACCGTACGAGGTGCTGCCGATTTTGAGCGAACGACCTTGCAAAACGTGATTGAAGCACGTGCCAAAGCTACACAAACACAAATCAACGTAGATGATTTAACGCCTGAAAATTTAGCCAAATTTCAAGAAGCACAATCCGGTCTTTCTAGTGCTTTGTCTAGATTATTAGTAACCGTTGAGCGTTATCCTGACTTGAAAAGTAATGAAAACTTCTTAAAACTTCAAGATGAATTGGCAAGTACGGAAAACTCTGTTCGCACAGCTATCAAGCGTTTTAACGAAGAGGTTAAAGATTACAATATTAGTATAAAAACTTTTCCAAATAATCTCTTTGCTGGTTTTTTTGGCTTTACCGAAATGGCACAATTCAAAGCCGATGAAGGCGCTAAAGACTACGAAATTAAGGATGATGATTTTGATTTCAGTTCGTAAATAAAATACCGAAACACTATGTCGAAAGTAGAAGATTTCCTTACTACAGAAGAAGAACAAGAAATCATTGCTGCCATACGCACCGCAGAACGAAAAACGTCTGGTGAAATTCGTGTGCACATTGAAGATCACGTTGAAATCGATGCGTTTGACCGCGCTTTGGAGGTATTTCATCTTCTCAAAATGGACAATACTAAACTTCGAAATGGTGTGCTTATTTATGTCGCTGTGCGCGATCGGAAATTTGTGATATATGGCGATGAAGGTATTAATAATGTCGTACCCGATAATTTTTGGAATGCAACACGCGACTTGATGCGCGACCATTTTACGAAAGGAAATTTTACACAAGGACTCATTGCAGGTGTTTTACAAGCTGGAAAAGAATTGCAACAACATTTTCCGTGGGACGTAGATGATAAAAACGAACTCTCAAACGAAATTTCCAAAGGTTGATAACAACATTCACATATAAAAAATCGATTCGCACGTTACTTTTTGTGGTTGGATTGTTCTTTTTGAACGTTTCATACGCGCAATATGACATTCCTCCAAAACCCACAAAAGCCAATCCTGATGCGGTGTATGACTATGCAAATTTACTCGAAAAGCAAGAAAAAGATGCGCTAGAATACAAACTCATCAAATATTCGGATACGACGTCTACACAAATTATTGTGGTCATTATTGAAAGTTTACAAGGAGAAAGTATTGGAATGCTGGCACCCGAATGGGGACAAAAATGGGAAGTTGGACAACAGGGAAAAGATAATGGTGTCGTGATTTTATTAGCCGAAAAAGAACGAAAAATCTGGATTTCTCCAGGCTACGGAGCCGAAAATGAACTGACTGCTGGAATTGTGGGACAAATTACCCGAAATAGAATTATTCCCTTTTTTAAACGCGGCGATTATTACGGCGGCTTAAACGCTGGCGTTGATAGCATTATTGAAGTACTCGCAGGTGAGTTTACAGGCGAACGCAAAACTTCCTCTAAAGGAATTCGAGTCGGTGTTTTGTTCTTTTTACTGATTATTTTTATCGTTTTAGTGTCTATTTTAGGAAATAACAAACGGAATGGCGGCGGAAACCATCGTGGCGGCAGAAGAAGTACTGGAAATGATTTATTAGATATTATTATTTTAAGTAATCTTGGAAAAGGCTCGTTCGGTGGCGGAAGCAGCGGCGGTGGATTCAGTGGTGGCGGCGGATTCGGCGGTGGATTTGGCGGCGGCGGATTTAGTGGCGGTGGCGCTGGTGGAAGTTGGTAGCTTCGACAAACTCAGCTACCTTTTTGTTTGGTTTTGCTCAGCTACCATTTTTTAGCTTCGCTGCGCTCAATTCAAGGATTTAAAAATTCAATGATTAAAGGTTTTTTTGATTTTAAAATAATAGTCAACTAAAAACAAACAACTAGCAACCAAACATCATCTTTTCAACGTAAAATGTCCTGTAAAAGTTCGTCCGTCTTGCAATTGTACAGAAAACCAATAATCGCTTGATGGCATTCTGGTTCCGTTGATGGTTCCATTCCACGCGTCTTCGGAATTGATAAGGATTCTTAGCAATTTTCCATAACGATCATAAATAAACACTTGTGAATTCGCTTGAAACACACTGGAAATTCCTTTTAATTGCCACGTGTCGTTAACGCCGTCATTGTTGGGCGTGAAGAATTTTGGATAACCTATAACGGCAATTTCTTCTGAAACTATGCCGCAATTGTTTTTAACGTCTTTGATGTACACTGTGTGAAATCCCGCAGGAACATTCTGAAAAACGTTCGATTCTTGATAAATCCCGTTTGGATTGTTTAAGGCATATACATAGTCGCCTTCTCCAGAAACCAACACCGTAACGACATTAGTATCTGAAATATCATCAATTTGAATGTCCGTAATTGTCGCAATATTTGAGGGTTCAACTGTAATGGTTTTTGTTTTAGTGCAAGCGCCTATTTGCGTCACTTCAACCGTATACGTTCCTATTTCGTTGACGTGTATTTCAGGCGTCATTTCTCCTGTGGACCATAGAAATGTGTAATTGTTAAAATCAGTCGTAATACCACTTTCTAACGTAATGTTTTGTGGAAAAAAGTTTAAGCAGTAATACGCCGTTTCTTCCGTTGCAATTGCTGGTAGATTCAACACCGTTAGCGTGACTTCGCCAATTCCGTAACAATCGCCATTTTGTTCCAATCGCGCAAAAATTGTTTGTGAATAGGGTATTGTATTTGTGAATTGAGTTCCCAACGGATTGCTCAATAGCAACGCATCATCTAAGGTTTCATAATACACAACCGTCACATCTGTGGGCAGACCATTCAAAATTTGTGCATCTGCTTCCGACAAATCAAATTGTGTAACACCGAGTTCTTCAATCGTATCACATTCGCTCAGCATAGCATTGTTCACTGCATTTGAAGCAACTTCCAGTGTTACTTCCGCAGTGTTTTCACAACCTGTTGTTAAATCGGTTACTTTCGCATATACCGTTTGCGGATTGGAAATGTTTGTATACGCACTTGTCGTGATTTCATCTGTTAAGTTACTATCTGTGTAATACCGAACTTGACGATTTTGCACAATACCTGCAGCCACTTCTTGATTCGATTCAAAAAGATTAAAAATAGTTATTCCGCTCGTTGAACCGCATTGTACAATAGAAATATCTTGTGTTTCTGGCAGTCCGAATATAGTGCCTGTGATTGGAATTCTTGCGCCGTCTGTACAGCCTGAAAATGTAGGAAGCACCCAAAATGTGGTTGTTTCTGTAAGTGTTACGGTATAACTTGTTCCTGTGTAAATTGGCGTTGTTGCGGTTTCAGATTCGTACCAAAAAACAGTGTCTGTGTTGGTTTCTACATTGAGTGTGACTTGACTCACATCACAACTTTCACTTCCTGTGAGTATTGATTTTGGTGTTTCAATTCGTGTACTTACTGATAAATTGACATCTGGATCGCCAGGCATGCCGCCAAATTCCACAATATATCCTTGTGGATGATACGGACTGTTCGTATCTGTTGAACCAGTATTTGCCAAATCGTTCCACGAACCTAAAATTCCCACACTCGGATCGGTGATGTGTGCATAATTCTCATTTCCAAGATTGTTGGGTTCGCCAGAATTCCAAAATGTGTAAAGTCCGTTTTGAGGCATTCCTCCAACTTCACCTATCCAAAAAACGGTTCCTGCTTCGGGTCCTGTTACCCACTTCCAAGTTCCTTCTTGTTCACTATCAGATGCGCCAATCCAGCCCGTTCCTGAACTTTGTGAGCCTGCCAAATCTGCTTCTTCTTCTGTGGTTAAGGTTGCCAAATAGCCTTGCAGTCCAAAATAATCTTGTGCTTCTGCGGCAGTACGTGCTTGCGTCCAAGTAATTCCTGTGCTTTGGACATAAAAATAATAATGTCCCGTTGACGGTAAATAGTTGGCATCGCCTAGATTGATGGAGAAAAATTTGTCTTCTGTAAAATTGGTTTGCGTCGTTTCAAACACTACCGATTCAATGGCAGCTTCGTATTCTGCAAAGGTGGCTGGACCAACAAGCGCCAAACGACCTAAATCTGGGGTCCAAAAAGCGTTGATATTTGCATGTGTTCCTGTAAGACTTAACAGATCTTGTCCGTTGCTGTAACCTTCCGAAATTTGAATGTAGACAATTGGCAGCGTGTTATCACCAGCATCTGGATCGGTAATGGAAACACTCGTTGCGATGTTCATCGGTGCATCTCCGCAGTATTGTTGGTCGCCTGTTGCGGTAATGGTTGGCGGTGTTTGCGCACGTACATTTGCTACTAATAAGAGCAATATTACACATAATATGTAAGTAGAAAACGTACGCATTTTTTATGATTTTTTTAAAAATACATATTTTTCAGGTGCGGTAAAGCATGATGCTATTTTTTTAACAACTACAACGTTGTAGTTGCTTTTTTTCATTTTTTTGATTGTTCAAGAATAAAATGTAGCCACTTTTCTTGGTATGCACTTCCGCCTTTTTCGCCGACATTGAAATGTCCTGCACCTTCAACCAACACGAATTCCTTTTCTGCGGAAGCAGCGTTTTCATATAACGCCTTTCCATACGTATAATTAATGTTTTCATCTTGATTGCCATGCGCAAAAAGGATAGGTTGTTGAATATTTTGAACTGAGCGAATTGGCTTGACTTCATCAGGATTGAAATTGGCAATTTTCCCAGCTTCACTCAAAGCAGCATCTGAGATAAAACGAAGTCCAAATCCACCCAACATTTTCTTTTTGTAATCGTAGACAATTTGATTTAATTCGGTAAAAGTACTTTCAATGATTCCAAACTGAATACGCTTGTCAAATTCCAATGCTTGAATTGCAATAGCGCCACCAAGAGAGTTTCCCCAAATTCCAATTTTTAGCGTAGGATTTCGCTTTTTGATTTCATCAACAATTGCAGAAATATCTTGCTTTTCATAGAAACCATACGTGCAATATTGTCCGCCACTTTCGCCATGCGCTCTTCCGTCAAAAAGTACAGATGCGATTCCGTAATTTGTCAATTTTCCCGCAAGATTTAAAAAATGTTCTTTGCAACCGCCGATTCCATGAATAAGAATCATAACTGCTACAGGTTTCATTTTGGGTTTTATTTGATATCCTTTAAGTAAAATGCTGTCTTTGGTAGTTATATTTAGTTGTTCACTTTGCAACCCTAATTGTTTTGGTGTGATATCGAGATGAATTTTTTGTGGTTGAATAATAGCATACGGCGCAACATGAATGGTGAGAATATAGCCTGCAACTCCAACAATGAAGAGCAGTACGATGCTTATTTTGAGTAATTTTTTCTTCACCTCATTTCTATGTTTATAGCTACATGATTGAATACTAACCTACTTTTTATTCGCCATGTTGTATTTATCAATCAGTGAAAATGTCAAATATTTGTAGAAATCGTGATTGAAATCTTTGGCTTCAAATATTTCTAACATTTTACTGGTGAGATCGGTAATTTTCGGGTTGCTTCCCGAAGTGGTTGACAAGGTAATAAACTTGTTGATTTTAGAGTCTTTATAGGCTGCATCTTGCATCATTTTGCCCATGCAAGCGTTGTATTTTTTAGCATTGCTGGATGACATGAGCGACTGAATTACGTAATCGCTAATGCCAAAAGTTGCTACTCTGCCATCAATTGCCGTGCGAATGTTTTTAAATAGTGCAATATAACTTTCGCCGCGAGTATTGGCTAAAACTTCGTTTTTTACAAGTTCTTTTTCCGCATTTTTGATGCGTTTTTTTAATTCGGTACCGTTATCATCAAACATACTACACACACAATTCATAAATTGATTTTCGAGTTTGTAGTCGTTGGTTTGTGCATTCGTTTGAAGTGAAATTAGTAATATGATTCCAAAAATGAATCGTGTCACATTATTCTTCATAGTCTTCTTTGATTCGTAATGGATATATGTTTTTGATTTCTTCTTTTTGCGATTCCGTTAAGCTTTCAAATGGTGTTTTGTACTTTTCTTGAGCCAATTCTTCTCGAACTTCTTCAAATGCAGTCACAATCTGACTTTGAATCGTCATAAAGTTTTTATAATTCGCTGCTCTGTCACTTTTAAATATCAATATGCTTTCTGCTTTATTTTTTTTGAGATATTTTTTAACTTTTGATTTAATTGCATCAATTGCGACTTCTTCATTATTTAATGTTACTTTTTGGTCTTCAAAAATTTCTATTTTAAATGCATTTTTTAATTCTTCTTCAGTAAATTCTTCCTCATCTTTATCTGGCAATTCAAAATTAATCCCACTATCGTCAACCTGATTCATCGCTTCAAGCATAGTAAATGTCGTCATACGATAGTAATCGTGCGTAAAGTCTTCGGGTTTTACTATTTTTAAAATGTCATTGGTCAAGGTTTCGCCATCTTCATATTTAGCTATACTTTGTATCAAAACGAGCATTTTCGAGAGTTTTGAATTTTCAAATTTTGGTGAACCAAATACAGCTTCCATACATTTTGAAGTTTCAAGATTGCTGAGTTGTCCTTGAATTTCTGCCATGTAGGTTGCCACGCCCAAGTCTTTTAATTCTGGCGAAAACATATTGCGAATGTCTTTGTAGATTTCCACATAACTTTCGCCTTTAGCATCTTTTAAATACTTAATCTTGATAAGTTTTTTTTCTGCTGTATCAAGAACTTCCTTGAATTTTGCTCCTTTGTCTGGCAACGCTTCGTACACACAATTCATAAAGGCGGTTTCGGTTTCTAGTGTTTTATCTTGCCCAAAAGCTGCTGTAAACGCGAATAGCAATCCTAAAATTAGTAGTGATTTTATATTGATGCGCATAAGTGATTTTTTTATAGAATGATATTTTTTGGTACTCATTAGAAATTACTCCGAAAAGATACAAAATTACACGTACAAAAAAAGCTCCTGAAAACGTCCAGAAGCTTTTTTATGTGCTTTTAAGTTGCTTAAAAAACCTCAAATTTATTCTTGTTACCGCCAACTTTGTTGATTTTATACGTAAATCCAAGCATAAAATAACGTTGCAACACGGTACTTTGCGAATCTTGAATAAAGTCTGCTGTTACCGTTCTTCTTGTGTTGATGTTTTGATCTAATAAATCGTACGCCGTCAGTTTGATGGTTCCTTTGTCATTTAAGATTTTGAGCCCTAAACTCATATTCCAAAATAAAGAACTTCGTTCAAATCCTGGCGCTACATTGGTTTGATAGGTGTAACGCAAATCGTTTCCAAAAACGATATTTTTTGGCCAATATGTCGTTGTTTTCAATCCTACCGTATGCGCTTGAAACGATTCATTGTCAAAATTTTCCAAACTGTATGTTGTCGTGTTGAAGTTTACATTGTACGATGGCTCTATTTCCAACACTTCTTTGTAGTTGTACGTCAATCGAACGCTCGGTGTAAATCCGCTACGCTCGGTAGAAAATTTAACGCCATTGCTAAAGTTGAAATTCTTGTTGTAGTTTCCATACAATCCCACATTGTAACGCAACGATGTACTGTCTTTTTTAATCGTTTTACTAAACGAACCGCCACCATTTGCTCGTATAATTCCGTCCACGTTGGTATAGGTTGTAGTTCGTATTCTGTTTTCGTCTGTGACCGATACAGGCACGATTTGATCATTTGTAAAACCACCCGAAAACCACACAAAAAATCCTGATTGCGTTTTGAAATCGTAGTTGTTAAAGTTAGCGTACATGTTATGACTAAACTCACGATTCAAATTCGGATTACCAACGGTAATGTTTAGCGGATTGCTCACATTGGCTACAGGCTGTAATTGTTGCGCACGTGGCGCTTGCGTTCGTGTGTTGTAGTTAAAATATATACTCATTCCTTGCTTGATACGATAGCGCATGTATCCGTTGATGTTAATGTCTGAAAAGGTAGAACGTACAGATGTATTTTGAATGAATTCTTCGTTTTCGAGTTCTGAAATAAACAATCCAGTATTAAAACTTAGGTATAATTTTTCTGTTTCGTAATTGATTCCAATTCTAGGTAAATGTGTTTGGAAGTTTACGCGTAAATCGGAACTTAAACTTTCGTTGAAATCGTCATACGTATTTGTCGTGTTGTTAAAATCAAAAACACGTCGGTCATTGCGCTCGCGTCTGTTGGAGAAACGATATTCAACGTCTAAAAATAGTTTTTCTTTTAGCGGAATTCGGTATTCAATATCTGCAGAAATATTATTTTCTTTTGATTCTGTATCTGTCAATTGGTCTCTGGTTTCGACAGAAGGCATCGTACCAAAAATTTCATTGGTGGTGTTTAGGAAATTATCGGAAGTATTGTTGATAAAGTTTCCATTCGTCCCAATACGTAAAAACGCACCTTTGCTTCCAAATTTCTTGATGATGTCAATATCAGCTGTGGCGTTTCTACGTTCCGATTCCGTAAAATCGCTGGAAACTCCTGTATTGAGCGTATTACCATCTTCATCTAAGGACTCTTCTGTTCTTGACGAAAAGTTTTCTCCTTCTGTGAATTGAAAGTTTGGTCGCACATAAATTTTAAAGGTAGAATCAATTTCAAATTGCAATTCGGCACTTGCGCGGTGATTGTCATTTTTGTTTAAAAAAGTACTTCTCGAATTTGTAAAAAAGCGTCCGTCTGGCAGAATGTTTTCACGCTCTACCCTACTTTCATTTTCCGAATCGGCACGCGAATAGAAATAATCGGCTACAATTTCTGTTTTGTCTTCGTATTCATCCACAAAACTAATTCCGCCATTGGTAGTCGTCGTAATTCCTTGTCCGCCACCAAAACTTTGTCCGTTGATAGAAAAAGAACCATTACTACTTCTGGAAATACTGTTGGCAGTGCTTCCCATCATATCGTAAATTTCGTCAAAACTAAATCCTGAACTGTTGATGTTGTTTTTACTTCCAAGCACGCTAATGCGTTGTTTGTCGTTAAAGTAGTTTCCAATTCCGCTCATGGCGTAGCGCTCGTCCGTTCCGCCACTTACGGTGGCGCGTCCAAAAAATCCTTTATTTTGGTCTTCTTTCAGCTCTATATTTATGGTTTGCTCTTCGGAAGTTCCTTGTTTTCCTGTAAATTCTTCCGATTCGCTTTTAGTTGTTGTGACTTGAATTTTATCAACGATTTCTTTGGTTAGATTTTTCGTGGCAATGTTCGGATCATTTCCAAAAAACGGCTTTCCATTTACCAATATTTTGTTGACTTCTTTACCGTTCACTTTGATTTTTCCATCACTATCAACCTCAACACCTGGCAATTGCTTGATTAAATCTTCTACTGTGGCATCGGGACGTGTTTTGAAGGAATCTGCATTGAATTCGAGCGTATCTTTTTTAACCGTAATGGGTGCTTTGATAGCCGTAATTTGCACCGCATCGAGTTCGTCTGTTGCCATTTCCATCCCGATTTGCGGCAAGGTGATGACGGATTGGTCAAGCGTAATTTTTTGCTGATGTGGTTTAAATCCTGTAAAAGTCACGAATAAATTGGCTTCTTTTTGTTGGGTACGACCTGCCAATTCAAATTTTCCTTCTTTATCGCTAATTGTGTAGGTAATGAGTGAAGAATCTTTGAGTGTTTGAAGATACACCGTTGCTGATTCTAGCGGTAATTTTGTGGTACTATCTACAATACTTCCTTTAATTTCAAATTCTTGTGCAAAAAGATTTCCAGATAGTAACGTGCAAAGTACTATCAACAGTGTGATAAATGGTTTATTCATTTCGTTTTTTGATTGATAATCGGTTTCGATAACAAACAAACTGAAAAATTCTTCATTTATTATTAAAATAATCTTAAAACACTCGTGAAAGTTCTTAAAAAAGAAAAGCGTTCTCCGTTTGATATATGGAGAACGCTTTTTATGTGGAAGTCACGATGTGACAATTTTATAATTGTGAACTACTCATTTTCGTATATAGAAACTGTTCCGCTGTCTTCATACGAAATGATGACTAAGGCTTTTCCTGTTGGACTGTCATCTGCGCTTACAGCAATGATGCCTTCAGGTGCAAAATCGGTTCCACGTTGTAAAAATTGCAAGAACTGAGGCGCTGTCGGGTTTGTGATGTCGTACACCATTACTTGACTGTTTCTTTCCAATCCTACAAAAAGAATATATCGCTGATTGGCAATGTTTAGTACTTCTACCATTTCAGGTTCTGGACCTTTGTCGTCACTTCTATCATCTACTGCATTGTCTTCCCAATCCCAGTTGAAGCGATTTGGCGTTTCTGCTAAGACTCTGGTAGAAATTTCGTTTCCGCTATCGTACAATAAAGCACCTTCGGCAGACCAAACACTGAACGAGCGCGCTCCGTAGTTGTATAATTTGTCGTAATCGCCATCGCCGTCGGTATCTCCCAAATCCAACGCAATTTTTAAACGCCCGATATTTTCATCATTTTGATAGTTTTCCGTAGCTGGAAAAGCGGTTTCGTCTAAAGTGATATCTTTTATACGATCTTCTCCTACGTAGCCTGGCGTTCCTTCGTATTCTCTAGAATCTCCTTCATTGGCAGAGATGATATAGGTGGTTCCGTTAATCGCTACCGAAGTAATCGCATCTGGTTGATACATTCCGTACACAGGCCAATTTTTCAATTCGTTGACGTTGTCTCTATCGCTCGCGTCTATTGAATTTTCAGGCAAACTATAATCTTTGAAACCTAGTGGATAGATGGCTTCTATCGTTTTGGTTTGAATGTTGATTTTAGCGATTCCGTTATTTTCTTGCAACGCAACCCACGCATATTGTGAATCGTC
Source organism: Kordia periserrulae (assembly GCF_003054265.1). GTDB lineage: Bacteria > Bacteroidota > Bacteroidia > Flavobacteriales > Flavobacteriaceae > Kordia > Kordia periserrulae. The sequence continues at coordinate 71,980 of NZ_QBKT01000012.1, forward strand.
AGAAACAGTGATGTATTCTGGCTCCACATCTGCTGCTAAGTCCGCATTTGGACCAAATACACGAAATCCTTGACTTTCCAAAGTTGCTTCTTGCGAATTGAACGCTGAAAAATCTAAGGTTGTTACCATATTGCTGGAGAGGTCAATGATACTCACGGTTCCATCTGGGTCTACCGTGTAATCGTCATTTGGCTCTCCTTCATTAGCAACTAAAATAAAGTTTCCATCTTTGGTAAATGTTACCATATCTGGTAATGAGCCTACTGTATATTCATTCACTAACGAATGGTCTGACGTATTGTACACAGCAATTTTTCCTGGCGCTTGTTTGTTGTTTGCTTCAATCGCTATAGCTAATTTTCCATTGTGAATAGCTACACTATTGGGCGCACCAAAACCACTTACGCTGATAGAAGTTTCTTGCACTGGTGCATTGACATCCGAAATATTGTAGATAGAGATTTCGTCTAATGCCGTATTTACCGTGAATAGTTTGTTCGTTGTTGGGTCAAACGCTGAGATTTCCGCTGCACCTTCTCCACCAACAGTGATGGTGTTTTTGAATTGAAAGTTTACAGAAGTATCTACACTTGGAGGTGTTTGATTGTCATCATCGCTATCGCAACTTAGCAATCCTATAATTGCTGCTGCTATAAAAAGTGATTTTTGAAAGGTTTTCATTGTGTTGATTTATGTTTATTTGCGCAAAAATCAACCTTGGGTTTTATTTGAATGTTAGTTAAAAGTGATGGAATTATGGTGCTAGTGGAAAGTTATTGTAAAGGCTTATTGTTTTGGTAACATAGCCTTAATAATAATTTCTTGATTTGTTTCTATTTCATCCATGATAGTGCTCAACTTTACATAGGAAGCTACTGCAGGAAAGTCCTTAAAATTGTATGTAAGCCAATCCATACCATCTGAATATTCATCACGCAGTTTAGTATTTACACTTCGAAACTCTGGATATATTTTTTGTAAATCGCCAAGTGCGTTTTCGAAAGTATTTAAGTCCGTTAAGAGTTGTTTTGATAATTCGGAATGTTCTTCGTTTTCTTTGAAAAAGACAGCATTGCTTTCTTGTACTTTTGGAGATTCACCAATATCGTATTTTTCCATTCCGCCAGGAAATAACGCTTCTTGTATTTTTTTTATTTGCGTGATGATGTTACGAGAAGCTACAACAAATTTTTCTAAATCGGCTTTTCTATCACTTGATGGTTGTGACTCTAATAATGATATGAGTTGATTGATTTGTTCACCAGCACCATTTCCTTCATTCAGATTGATGACGCTAGTTGTAATAAAATCTTCAAGTTTTACATCTTCTGTTTGTGTATCCGTTTTGAGAGAGTCTTCAAGTTTTTCTGTTTCGCTCGCTTCTTTTCCTGTTGCTGTCTCAAACTTTGGAACCGTAGCATTGTTTCTCCCATCCACCGCTAAAAACATCACGCCAATCAGTAGTAGACTGACAATGACAAACGCTATGAGAATTGCTTTGGGTGACATGACTATTTTTTTCTAAAGTAGACCTGAACAGGAACGCCTGTAAAGTCGAACTGCTCTCGGAGCTTGTTTTCTACAAAGCGTCGGTACGGATCTCGAATGTATTGCGGCAAGTTGGCATAAAACGCAAATTGCGGATAGTTCGTTGGCAATTGTGTACAGTATTTTATTTTGATGTATTTTCCTTTGTACGCTGGCGGCGGCATGTTTTCAATGATTGGCAACATGACATCGTTCAATTTACTTGTTGGCACACGATTGGAACGATTTTTATAGACTTGCACCGCAGTTTCAATCGCTTTAAAGATGCGCTGTTTTGTTAAGGCAGAAATAAAAACAATTGGAACGTCTGTGAAAGGTTCTATTTGTTGGCGAATGTGTTTTTCGAATTCTTTTACGGTAGATGTGTCTTTTTCCACCAAATCCCACTTATTGACCAAAATGACAACTCCTTTATGGTTTTTTTCCGCTAGCCAGAAAATATTTTGCACTTGCGAGTCAAATCCTCTTGTAGCATCTACCACTAATAAACACACATCCGAATGTTCAATGGCACGAATAGAGCGCATTACGGAGTAAAATTCCAAGTCTTCTTTTACTTTGGCTTTTCGACGAATTCCGGCAGTATCTACCAAGTTGAATTCAAATCCGAAACGATTGTATTTGGTATCAATCGCATCACGTGTGGTTCCGGCAATGTCGGTTACGATGTAGCGTTCTTCTCCAATTAAGGCATTAATCAACGATGATTTTCCAGCATTTGGACGTCCTACCACAGCAAAACGCGGTAAGTTTTCTTCTTCTTTTTCTTCTACTTCTGGCAGAGCTTCTATAAGGGCATCAAGCATTTCACCTGTTCCGCTTCCGTTGATGCTGGCTATTGGATAATATTCGCCCAAACCTAACGAGTAAAATTCGGTAGCATCGTGCAAACGATTGGCAGCATCAACTTTGTTGACGACCAATAAAACTGGCTTGTTGACTCTGCGAAGTAAGTTTGCCACTTCTTCGTCCATTCCTGTAATGCCTGATTCGACATCTACCACAAAAAGAATGGCATCAGCTTCATCGATTGCCAATTCTACTTGCTTGTCAATTTCTTGTTCAAAAATATCATCGCTTCCAACTACATATCCGCCAGTATCAATCAGCGAAAATTCTTTTCCGTTCCAGTCTGATTTTCCATAATGGCGATCACGAGTCACACCACTTACCGAATCAACAATGGCTTCTCTGCGTTTTATCATGCGATTAAACAAGGTTGATTTCCCTACATTTGGTCGTCCTACGATGGCTACTATATTACTCATTTCGTTCTTTTTGTGCCTGCAAAGGTACATTTTCTAACGACGCGTTAAAAGTAAATTGCAGTAAGTTTTAGGAGTTTGTGAGTTTTGGATATATCTCAGTTACTTTTGCTTAGATTTTTGATGGAAAAAATCTTCCTCATAAAGTTTCATAAATAATCTTGGATCAAATTTCACCTCGTATTTGGGATTAATCTGATTTCGTTCAAATCTAAATTGTACCAATTCATTTAAAAATTCCGAAAGTCCACCAAAACCTCTTTCAGTATCAAATCCTTTAAAAGAAACTTTGATAATTTTGTTTTTGAAATAGAAAATATAATAGTCGCCAACCTTGTTACTTGAAGGTTTTTTGTAAAACACATAATCGCCATTGGCGTAAAATAAATGTATTTCATCACTAGAACTTTTATATCTTTCTAGATATTTTTCATCTTTTTCTTCCCAATAATTATAAATTGAATCTACAAACTTCTTTTTCAGACTTCCTTTAGTATCAACACCGATTTCTATGAGATAATTAGCTTTTATTTTATCATAAGTTCCTCTTCCTACCATTCTACAAGATGTTTGCACTGTAACGTTACTATTTATGGTAAATCTTTGAACAGAAATTGGTTTTTGATCTAGAAATGTAGTTATCGAATCAGAAAGTTTTTGAATTGTGTTATATTTTAAAACAAGACCATCTAAAATTGTCAAGTTCTCTTTTGAAAGCTCCGTTTTTTGTTGTGAATATACGTAGGCATTAGCAAATAGTAAACAGATGAAAATCATTCTCATGATATAGATTTAGCTTTTATAAAAGTAATAGATTGTAAGATTCCAGATTGATAATGTTTTCATAAATCATTCTGAATTGATTGTTAAAGCAATATGATATATATCAGCATTCTTTCGGATGGAATCTGCTATTTTGGATTTTTAAAATAGGCAACTATGAGTTTAGGAGAAGAAATTGTATTGCGACCGCGTTTTAAAATGGAGCTTCCCGAATCTTCGGAAGCAATTTTAGCACGGTTGGAAGCGACAAAGAAAAGTCAAAAAAAATTTGTGGTTTCTCGCATTGATCAGCATGTGTTTATTAAAATTCCGAAAGCGCAACAACATTTTTGGTCGCCGCAGCTGCATGTAGAAGTCGACGAAATTGACGAAAAGTCGTGTGTACTTCACGGATTGTTTGGACCGAGTCCGACCGTGTGGACTTTTTTTATGTTTCTCCACTTTTTAGTCGCGTGTTTGTTTATCGGATTTGGCGTTTGGGCGCATTCCAATGCTGCTTTACAAAATTCGTACGCGCTTCAAATTGCCTTGATGTTTTTCATGGTGGTTATTTGGTTTGTGTTGTATTTCGGCGGGCGCTGGGGAAAAGCAACTGGGAAGCAGGAAATGTTGGCGTTGTATGGGTTTTTGAAGGAGATTATCTACTAATTGAATTCTAAAAAAATACAAAATACTTTTCTCAAATAAAATTACAATCTTTTAAGTATTTAAACGCAAGCATAATGGTGAAAATAGAAAATACAATTCCTAAAATTAAAGCCAAGAAAAAATTGTTGCTAGCCAATTTTTTTCGTTCTTCTTCATCAAAATAGGATTTCTCTCCTTTTTGTATTTGTAATAATTCTTTATCTGAGTTGATGTAATAAGTTATTGAATCTCCATATTTGATTTCCTTTTTAAAACTTTTTAAATCAAAAGAAGCTTGTACAAAAGAAGGAATATTGTAGTTAACCTCATCAATTTTTACAGATAAATAATTCCTTGAATGAGTTCCTTTTTTAACCGTGTGCTTGTATGATTCAAATACACCATGTTTCTTTATCATAACAGCATCAGTGTCGTTTGAAAAATAACTGTAAAACGCTATAATTGATACAAAAACGCCAACAATAACATAGAATAAAGATACTTTTTCCGAATCCTTCTTTGATTTCATGAACTAATTTTGAAAAACATCCTAACAACAAACAACTAGCAACCAGCAACCAAAAAAACTACCCATTATACCCAAAACGCTTTAACTGTTTTGCATTGCTACGCCAATTTTTGTTGACTTTTACATAGAGTTCGATATGAATTTGCTTTCCGAAGAAGGTTTCTAAGTCTTTTCGTGCTTGCATGCCTACGGTTTTGATAGCACTTCCTTTGTGTCCAATGATGATGCCTTTTTGCGTTTCACGTTCAACCATGATGACAGAGCGGATTCGGATAATGTCTTCTTCTTCAAAAAACTCTTCCGTTTCTACTTCAACTGCATACGGAATTTCTTTTTTGTAGTTGACCAAGATTTTCTCGCGAATGGTTTCGTTGACGAAAAAACGTTCCGGTTTGTCCGTTAATTGATCTTTTGGATAAAATGCTGGAGATTCTGGCAATAATTCAATAATTCTTGAAAATACTTGTGGTACGTTGAAGTTTTCCAATGCGGAAATCGGATAGATTTCTGCGGTTGGCACTTTTTCACGCCATATTTCCATTTGCTCTTCTAATTGTTCTTGAGAAGATTTGTCAATTTTATTCAACAATAATAATACAGGAATTTTACTGTTGACGATTTTCTTGAAGAAGGCTTCGTCTTTTAGACTTTTCTCACCAATTTCAACCATGTAGATTAATACATCAGCATCTTCAAAGGCAGACTTTACAAAGTCCATCATAGACGATTGTAGTTCGTACGCAGGCTTTATAATTCCTGGTGTATCGGAAAGAATGACTTGAAAATCATCACCATTCACGATTCCCAAAATTCGGTGACGTGTGGTTTGTGCTTTTGAGGTGATGATGGATAATTTTTCACCTACAAACGCATTCATCAAGGTTGATTTTCCAACATTTGGGTTTCCGATGATATTTACAAATCCTGCTTTGTGTGTCATAAATACGTGTTGTTTTTCACAATAAAATTGAACGACAAAAGTACGTATATTTATCAAGAAACCGACACTTTACGGTGTTTTTCATAAATCTGATTTTCAAACTATTATCCATTACATCACAGCCATTTACGCAACTTATTTTACACTTTTTGAAAAAAAATAGTTAAACTTGTAATTTTTAATAGTAATACTATTATATTTGTGTGATTCGTATGGATAATTTACAAGTACATATCGTCATTAGTGAAGAATTATACACTAAAAACCCTGAATCTTCGGAATTGGGAAAAAAGATTGTTTCGCGCAGTATTGAAATGATTGACGAACTAGGTTTTGAAGCGTTTACCTTTAAAAAATTAGGACAATCTATTGGCTCTAACGAGAGTTCTATTTACCGATATTTTGAGAGCAAACACATGTTATTGGTGTATTTAATTTGTTGGTATTGGAGCTGGATTGAGTACAAATTGGTCTTCGCCACAAACAATATTCCATCAAAGAAAGACAAATTAAAAGCCGCCATCGAAATTTTAACACGCAAAGTTGACGTTGACAATTCATTTTCTTATATTGACGAAATTATTCTGAATAGAATTATCATTGCTGAGTCGTCAAAAGCCTATCATACTAAGGATATTGACACTGAAAATGAAAAAGGATATTATCAAGTGTACAAGCGTGTCGTGCAACGTGTGAGTAACATGGTTGCTGATATCAATCCGTCGTTTGAATATCCTAATATGCTCATTTCTACTGTGATAGAAGGCGCACATCAGCAACGTTATTTTTCAAAACACCTACCGTCATTAACCGATGTAAAAAAAGGAAAAGACGCGATTATAAAATTCTATACAGATTTGGTTTTTAAAGTAATTAACTAATATGCAACAGGCGCACAAATATAGATTTTCACTGATAAGGCAATTTGCTTTTATGTTGGTGCTTTGTGCATTTTTTTTGCAACCAATTGTCAAAACTTACAGCTTTTTAACGGATGCTTCTTATGAACTTGTTGATTATGATGTTGAAGACGATTCTGAAAAAGAAACCAAAGATACTTCTGAAAAAGACGAAAAAGTAACGCACAATTCTGTGCATTTTATGCTCGCAAATACCAATTTATCTGTGTTGGATACGCACTTTTACATGCAGCGAATAGGTTTGTCATATAATATTGAAATATTGATTCCGCCTCCAGAAATAGGATCGTCTATTTCTATATACACCTTAATATAAAAGAGCTTTTTCACTATATTCTCACACTATTTAGTGAATCGTTTCAATTCTCACAAAAAAAATTAAAGCTAACAACGAATGGAAAACATGCGTTTTGTACGTCTTATTTTCAATTCACAAAACATTTACTATCATGCATAGTTCTAATAATCCATTTAAACATCTAAAGGCGGATTTTCCCGCAAGTATTATTGTATTCTTCGTTGCTCTCCCACTCTGTTTGGGTATTGCCGTTGCTAGTGGAGCAGAGCCTTTTGCGGGTTTAATTGCCGGAATTGTTGGAGGAATTGTTGTCGGAATCATGAGTGGTTCTCAAATTGGTGTAAGTGGTCCTGCTGCTGGTTTAACAGCGATTGTAATTGCAGCGATTGCTTCACTCGGATTCAAAGATTTTTTGGTTGCAGTTGTATTGGCAGGTGTCATTCAAATTGTTTTTGGCGTTTTAAAATTTGGAATTATTGGCTATTTTTTCCCTTCATCCGTCATTAAAGGAATGCTTACAGGAATTGGTATTATTATCATTTTGAAAGAAATTCCGCATTTTTTCGGATATGACAAAGACCCGCAAGGAGATTTCGCTTTTTTCCAAGTGGATGGAGAAAATACTTTTTCTGAAATTTTAAATACTATCAATCATATCAGTTTGGGCGCTACACTTATTGCTATAATCGGATTGGCAATTTTAATCTTATGGAATACGGTTTTATCTAAAAAAGGAAAGATTTTTCAGTTGATTCAAGGACCTTTGGTAGTGGTGGCTTTGGGAATTGTATATTTCGTATTAACGCAAGGAGATGCGACACTTGGTATTTCTGCTGAACACATGGTAAAAGTGCCAGTACCTGACGATTTTAATTCATTTTTAGGGCAATTCACCTTTCCAAACTTTGCTGCCATTAACAATCCTGAAGTACTCCTTGCAGCCTTTACAATGGCATTGGTAGCAAGTTTAGAAACTTTATTATGTGTAGAGGCGACAGATAAATTAGATCCTCTCAAACGTGTTACACCAACGAATAGAGAATTGCTCGCACAAGGAACTGGAAACGTGGTTTCTGGATTGATTGGCGGATTGCCAATTACACAAGTAATCGTGAGAAGTTCTGCCAATATTCAATCGGGCGGGCGCACCAAAATGTCTGCTATCATTCACGGTTTCTTATTGCTAATTTCTGTGATTTTAATTCCGAATTTATTGAATATGATTCCGCTTTCAGTATTAGCTGCAATATTGTTAATTGTAGGATATAAATTGGCAAAGCCGAAATTATTCAAGCAAATGTATCTAGCTGGTTGGAAACAGTTTGTTCCTTTTATTGTAACTGTTTTAGGAATTGTCTTTATTGATTTACTTTGGGGAATTGGACTCGGGCTTGCGGTTGGAATCGTAGTGATTTTATACAAAAGCTTCCAAAACTCACACTTTTTACATATTGAAGATAATAGCGAAGGAAAAGGCAAAATCAAAATGACATTTGCAGAAGAAGTAACGTTTTTTAACAAAGGTGCTATTTTGAAGGAATTAGACAGCATTCCAGAAAATTCCTTCTTAGAACTCGATGTGCGCAAAACACAATTTTTAGACAACGATATTATTGAAATTTTAGAAGATTTTTCAGAAAAAGCACGCAATAGGAATATTGATATCAAATTGATTTCTGAACGCGGCATAGTGGAAAATCCACCGAGTTTTATCAAGTTTTTTAAGTTAGAAAAAACTGCGTAAATTTCCATACTGATTTTTTACACACACCAAAACTTCTATAACACTAAAAAATACTATATGAAAGCACATACAAAAGAAACTCAGGATTCAATGACACCTGAAAAAGCGTTGCAATTTTTAAAAGAAGGAAATAAGCGATTTCAACAAAATTTGAAAGCAAACAGAAACCTTTTGCAACAAGTGAACGATACCCGAAATGGACAATTTCCGTTTGCTACCATTTTGAGCTGTATTGACTCTAGAGTGTCTGCCGAACTTGTGTTTGATCAAGGTTTGGGCGATATATTTAGCATTCGTATTGCAGGGAATTTTGTAAATGAAGATATTTTAGGCAGCATGGAATTTGCTTGTAAATTAGCAGGCACTAAAATTATTGTGGTATTAGGACATACCAGTTGTGGTGCCGTAAAAGGTGCGTGTGACCATGCGCGACTCGGAAATTTAACAGCACTCATCAAAAAAATTGAACCTGCTGTAGACGCCGTAAAAAAACCAACAGACGAAAGTCTTCGAAACTCAAAAAATTTAGATTTTGTCAATGAAGTAGCCGTTAAAAATGTGGAAATGACTATTGAAAACATTCGAAAGCAAAGTCCAATTTTGGCTGATATGGAACACGATGAAGACATTAAAATTGTGGGTGCCATGTACGATATTAGCAATGGAAAAGTGACCTTCTTATAAGAAGAATTTTTACATAAAAAATTACAAAAGCCAAAGTAACTTAAAAAAGTACTTTGGCTTTTCCTTTATATAAATCGTATCTTTACAAGGCTAAAAAAATTAAGAAAAAGAAAAAATCATGTTTGGAATCTTCAAAAAGAAAACGGAAAAAGAAAAACTTTACGAAAAGTACAATAAGCTTACCCAAGAAGCATTTAATCTTTCGACATCCAACCGAAAATTAAGCGACCAAAAAACAGCAGAAGCTGAGGAAATTATGAAGCGGATTGAAGCGTTGTAACATAGTTTCTTTCCTTAAAATCTATAGTCAAGTTGAATCATTGTATGTAACCTTTGTTACACCATAACAATTTTAAAAACCCTAATTTTGGATGTGAAAAAATTTCAGTACTTTATAAAACGCTAAATCACATCCAAATTACACTCCATGATTCAAGAACTCAAAGACAATTACGGACATCTTTTCGAAAAAGAACTTATCAATGAAATTGCCCAAGTAGGCACTTTTAAAGAAGTTCCTGCGGGATATACCATGATGGCGATTGGCGATTATATTCGCGGTGTACCTTTATTGATTTCTGGTGCCATCAAAGTAATGCGCGAAGACAAAGAAGGCGACGAACTCCTACTCTATTATTTGGAAAGTGGTGAAACCTGTTCCATGACGATGAATTGCTGTATGGGACATACCAAAAGTGAAATAAAAGCCGTTGCTGAGCAAGATACCAAACTCATTATGGTGCCTGTGCAAAAAATGGAAGAATGGACTGCCAAATACAAATCGTGGCGCGATTTTGTATTTCAAAGCTATCACAATCGTCTCAATGAAGTATTGCACATTTTAGATAGTGTTGCTTTTGAAAAAATGGATCAACGATTGGTCAATTATCTCAAAGAAAAAGTACGCATCAACGATTCCAATACCATTCAAAATACACATCAAGAAATTGCGTACGATTTACACAGTTCTAGAGTTGTTATATCACGACTCTTAAAAAAGCTTGAGCAAATGGGCGCGATAGAATTGCACAGAAATCATATCAAAATCATCGATTTAGAGTAAATATGTAACTTTTGTTACTGCGAGACTGAAACACATTACGGTTCTTTGCATCAACAAATACCTTAAAACACTATGGAAATACTTGGCTATATTAGCGCCTTGATTATTGGAATTTCTCTCGGACTTATTGGCGGTGGCGGCTCTATTTTAGCAGTTCCCGTGTTGGCATATCTTTTTTCCGTCAACGAAAAAATAGCAACAGCTTACTCACTATTTATTGTGGGAACCAGCGCGTTGGTCGGTGGATTAAAACAACATTTTAAAGGCTATGTAGATTGGCGTACTTCCATCGTTTTTGGAATTCCAGCCATCATTGGAGTGACGCTCGTTCGCTATTATGTAGTTCCTGCACTTCCAGATATTTTATTTACTGTTGGCGATTTCGAATTTACTCGCAGAATGGGCATGTTTGGTTTATTTGCCATACTAATGTTCCCTGCGGCGTTTTCGATGCTAAAAGAACGAAAAGAAAAAGACAACAGTGGAAATATCTCGTACAATTATCCACTAATTTTGATAGAAGGTTTGGTAGTAGGAGCCATTACAGGGATGATTGGTGCTGGCGGTGGATTTTTAATCATTCCTGCGCTAGTATTATTGGCAAATGTCGAAATGAAAGTTGCTGTGGGAACTTCGTTAGTCATTATTGCATTCAAATCGTTGCTAGGCTTCTTCTTAGGCGATGCATTAACGATGGAAATTGATTGGCAATTTTTAGCTATATTTACCACAATCTCTCTTGCTGGAATCTTTATTGGAAGCTATTTAGGAAATTTTATTGACGGGAAAAAACTCAAAAAAGGATTTGGTTATTTTATCTTTGTGATGGCAATTTTTATCTTTTACATGGAATTTTTCGTGAAGCAATAATGCACATTTGAGATACATCACAAAAAAACATAAAAGTACCATTTAAAAATACAATTCTGTAACACAAGTTACTGTAAATTAACTCTTAACAACGTATTTTTACAAAAAATTAAAAAATACTCTTATGAATATAGAACAAATATATACAGGCTGCCTTTCACAAGGTGCTTACTACATAGAAAGTAATGGCGAAGTTGCTATTATTGATCCATTACGCGAAGTACAACCGTATATTGACAAAGCGAAGCAACAAAACGCGACTATCAAATATATTTTTGAAACGCATTTTCATGCCGATTTTGTCAGCGGACACGTAACGCTAGCTCAAAAAACGGGGGCGCCTATCATTTATGGACCAAACGCAAATCCGACGTTTGACGCAATTATTGCCAAAGACCAGCAGGAATTTAAGTTAGGAAACATCACCATCATTGCACTGCATACGCCAGGACACACGATGGAAAGCACCTGTTATCTTTTACGCGACGAAAATGGAAAAGACCAGGCTTTGTTTAGTGGCGATACACTATTTTTAGGAGATGTTGGAAGACCTGACTTAGCGCAAAAATCAGGTTCTATTACGGTGGAAGACTTGGCAAGTCATTTGTATGATAGCTTGCGCGAAAAAATCATGCCGTTAGCAGATGATATCATGGTATATCCTGCGCATGGAGCTGGTTCTGCCTGTGGAAAAAACATGATGAAAGAAACGATGGATACGCTGGGCAATCAGAAGAAAATGAATTACGCGTTGCGCGAAGATATGACGCGAGCAGAATTTATTGAAGAAGTAACCGATGGTTTGTTGCCGCCTCCAAACTACTTCCCTGAAAACGTAAAACTCAATAAAGAAGGATACGATGATGTGTCAGAAGTATTAAAAAGAGGAACTACACCACTACTTCCAACTGAATTTGAAGTCATTGCCAATGAAACAAATGCTATCGTATTAGATGTTCGTCATCAAAATGAATTTGTGAAAGGACACATTCCGCGTTCCATCTTTATTGGTTTAGACGGTAGTTTTGCGCCGTGGGTTGGTGCGTTGATTGCAGATATTCAACAACCTATTTTACTCGTTGCACCTGAAGGTCGTGAAGAAGAAGCAGTAACACGTTTGTCAAGAGTCGGTTTTGACCATACATTAGGATATTTAAAAGGCGGATTTGACGCATGGAAAAAAGCTTCTAAAGAATATGACACTATGAGTTCTATTTCAGCAAAAACCTTTCAAGAAGCATACGACGATACACTTCCTGTTTTTGATGTGCGACGTGAAAGTGAATTTGCCTCAGAACATGTGTTGAAAGCAAAAAACACACCGTTAGATTATATCAATTCACACTTAGCGGAATTTCCGCAAGGAGAACCATTTTATGTGCATTGTGCAGGTGGTTACAGAAGCGTCATTGCAGCTTCCATATTAAAAAGTAGAGGCATTCATAACCTCGTCAATGTAGAAGGTGGATTTAAAGCCATCAAAGAAGCCAATATTCCGGTATCCGATTTTGTGTGCCCTTCTACCTTATAACATATACAATCGAGTGCAGTTGAACATAAAAGTGTTTGTAAAGTTTGGTGTAATAAAAAACCGATCAACTGTACTCGATATTTTATTTTAAAAAAACTTCCCAATGTAACTTTTGTTACTGCCCAAAAAGTCTAGTGCCATTATTTTTACGGCAAGAAAAAACTAAACCTAAATTTTATGTCATTTATAAACTCCTTGTTCAGTAAAAAAAGTGTTGCGACTGATGCGATTGAAATTCTAGATATTGATGCGTATAAAAAAGCAATTGCCGCAGATGATGTGCAGTTAGTAGATGTACGCACTATTGAAGAATACAACGCCGGACATATTGAAAATGCTAAAAATATCGACTTTTTTGACCATGCAAATTTCAATGAAAACTTTGCAGGTTTTGACCGTGAAAAACCGATGTATTTGTACTGTCGCTCAGGAAACAGAAGTCAGCGCGCTGCAAAAAAATTACTCGAAATAGGCTTTAAAAAAATATACGATTTAGAAGGCGGTTACAAAGCGTGGAGCTAAACTTGTTTTGACAACACCAAGGTTGTCATGCTTCGCAAATCTTGCACATTGGTACTTTTTACAGGCTCTAACAAGGAAAGTTGATGTGTGTTAAGCAATTCACTTAATAATTTGCGTGTTAGCAGAAATCGCTCAGTTCCATCTGGTAAAAAATAAACGCCGTTTTGTAAAGGTGTAGGGTTGCCTTCAATGCCAATATCGGAAGTCATTCGGATAAAGAGACTTCCACCTTTTTTCAACACACGCACCAATTCTGCAAACATGATTTTAAACTGTGTTTTGCTTTGCGCAAAATGCAATACTGCATTGCAAATAATATGGTCAAAAGTGGCTTCTGAAAACGGAATATTCTCTAATGAAGCTACTTGTATGCGCTCAGAATGTTGTGGATATGTTTCTTGAAGTTGTTGTATGTGTACTTCATTCGTATCAATCGCACAAAAAGAAATAGCACTTGTATCAAAATAGGACAAATTTCGACCGCTTCCGCAACCGGCATCCAATACAACATCGTTTTGCTGGTAGCGACCTTTTAAAATTTGATCGATGAGATAAATATCTGTATTTCCTATGATTTCCGTTAAAAGTTGTTGTTTCATGCCTAAAAATACGCGATATGTTTGTGATAACCTATATGCTAAAAAAAGTTTCCCTATTTTTAAATATTGTAACCAAAGTTACTTAGAACGTCAAATGATTTTCTTTCTTTTGTTAAAAAATAATACGTTATGAATTGGATATATGAACCATGGCCTTGGTATGTTTCTGGCTTTATGATTGCATTGATTATGTTTTTGCTAATTATGGTCGGAAAAAACTTTGGAATGTCTGGAAACCTACGCACCATGTGCACCATTTGTGGCGCAGGCAATAAAGCAGATTTTTTTCGTTTCGATTGGAAAGCACAACGCTGGAACTTAGTAGTTGTGTTGGGCGCTATTATTGGCGGATTTATTGCGCACGAGTTTTTAACGGTGGAAGAAGCCGTTGCCATCAATCCGAATACAGTTGCCGATTTGCAAGCGTTGGGATTTGAAAGTGCTGGAAAAGCTTATTTGCCAAACGAATTGTTTGATACGTCTGTGTTTACGGATATCAAAAGTCTTGCTCTTTTAATTATCGGCGGATTTTTAGTTGGTTTTGGTGCACGCTACGCTGGCGGATGTACTTCCGGACACGCCATTTCTGGTTTGAGCGACTTGCAATTGCCATCGTTAATTGCTGTTATTGGCTTCTTTATTGGCGGACTCATCATGATTCATTTTATTTTCCCTTTACTTTTTTAACACTATGAGAACTATTATATATCTACTTATCGGTATTGTCTTCGGAATTACCATGTTTAAATCGGAAGCAGCTTCTTGGTTTCGCATTTACGAAATGTTTAAATTTGAGGCGTTTCACATGTACGGAATTATTGGTGTAGCCGTAATTACGGGAGTGATTGGTACGTTTCTTATCAAGCGATTCCGAGTTCGTTCATTTTATGGAGAACCTATTAAATTCTATCCAAAAGAGAAAAAAGTAAAACGCTACTTATTCGGCGGAATTTTATTCGGATTGGGTTGGGCGTTGGCTGGTGCTTGTCCAGGACCCATGTTTACACTTGTAGGCGCAGGATTTACTCCAATTCTCGTCGTGATTGCCGCAGCATTGGCAGGAACGTTTATATATGGTTTATTGAAAGATAAGTTACCGCATTAAGTTAAGGGTGTTGGGTGTTAGGACGCTTTGCTTTTGGTTTTTTGTGTTAGACTAAAAACTAGCAAAACCTAAATCAACTTCTGCGATTTTGCCTTTTGCACCGCTTCCATTTTGTTGTGAACCTGAAGTTTTCGGTAAATGTTTTCAATATGTTTTCGAATGGTTCCTGATGAGATGAACAAATTTTCCGCGATTTCATTGTAGTTCAATCCTTTGCTCAATTGCAGTAATACATCCGTTTCGCGTTTGGTGAGTTTTACTTTCTCAATTTCTTCTTCACTTTCCGTGATTTGCAACGGATTTCGAAGCAAATTCAATGCTTTTAACGCAATACTTGGCGACATTGGCGCGCCGTCGTTGATGACTTCTAAAATGGATTTGTGAATGTTTTCTGCGTTGATTTCTTTCAACAAATAACCATCAGCGCCTGCTTGAATCGCTCTAAAAATATTCTCTTCATCATCAAACACCGTTAACATGATGATTTTGATTTGCGGATATTTTTCCTTGATGATTTCCGTAGCTTTAATCCCATCCATTTCAGGCATTTGAATGTCCATCAAAATTACATCTACGTTGTGATTGGCTTCCAATTTCCCCACCATTTCGGCACCATTCGCTGCTTTAAATTTAAACACAAAATCATCAAAAAACGATAACTTTTCAATCACAGCTTTTGCTAAAAAATGGTTGTCTTCCGCGATGGCAATTTTGAGTTTCATTGTTTTTTTTGGTTTTTGGTGTTGGGTGTTAGGTTTTGGGTATTGGGTATTTGTTTTTCGTTTTTTGTTTACTCTGAGCTTTTCGAAGTGTTGTTTGTTTTTCGTTGTTCGTCTAAAATCTTGACTCCTGACTCCTGATTCTAAATACCATACTTCACCACAATTTCAGTACCTTCTGACGGTTTTGAATTTACCTGAATTTCTGCATCAATTTCATCCATGCGTTTTTGCATATTGTAGAGTCCATTTCCTAATTGTACCGTTTCCTTTTCAAATCCGATACCGTCGTCTTTGATGCTGATGATGAGTTGCTTGTTTTCTTCTTTAAAATCGACTGTTACTAAGTTGGCATTGGCATATTTTAACGAATTATTGACCGCTTCTTGAATCACTCTAAACAAATGCATTCCTTGAATCGCCGTGAATTGCACTTCTGATGTCACTTCGTTGTTAAACTTAAATTTCATCTCTTGTTTGGCAACTTTTGCTTTTTCAATAAAGGCAAGTGTTCTGCTTTGTAAATCGGTCAGCGAAATTTCGTCTTTATTCATTGCCCAAATCGTGTCGCGTAACTGATCAATTGTGGCAGATGTAAATTCGCTAATGTAACTTAACTTGTCTTTAAACGCATCCGACGTGTCTTTGGAAGCGTATTTTAAATTGTCAATGGACGAAATGATAAACGACAACTGCGCGCCAATATTATCGTGTAAATCGCGCGAAATTCGCAAACGTTGTTCTTGCAATTTGTTTTGAGTTTCCACTTCTTTCAGCGCCACTTTGAGCTTGTTTTCTTTGATTAACTGCGCATTTTTCAGCTTCTGCTGATTGTAAAACACATAGCCCAAAATCAAGATTAATAACGCCAATCCTAACACAGCGTAAATTTGATATTGGCGTGTTTGCAGCAATAATTCTTTTTCGGCAATATCGGCGCGTTGTTTTAAAATTTCACGTTCTTTTTCGGCAGTTTTATATTTCGTTTGCATTTCTGAAATGCCATCTGCAAATCGTTTATCAAAATTTTTAATCATCAATGAGTGAATAGAATCACCCAATTTACTAGCAGCCTCGTA
The DNA here is from genome assembly GCF_003054265.1 of Kordia periserrulae. GTDB lineage: Bacteria > Bacteroidota > Bacteroidia > Flavobacteriales > Flavobacteriaceae > Kordia > Kordia periserrulae. The sequence goes on from NZ_QBKT01000012.1 coordinate 88,806, forward strand.
GTTCTTTTGCAGCATTAACAAACGTTTCTTTTCCATGTAGGCATAGAACAACGCAGAATTTTCATTGGATTCTTTATAGGTAGCAATGGCTTTGTCGAACATTTTTCCAGCTTGCGCGTATTGTTTTTTATCCGTGAGTTGATTTCCCTTTTTGATGAGAGCGAAGCCTTCTTGTGCTAAGTTTTTGTCTTTTTTGGCGTAATAAATAGCACTATCGAGCAATTTTAGGATTTTCTCCTTCTCTTTTAGTTGATTGTACGCTTCGGCGAGCAGGCTATAATTGGACGCTAATTTTGTATAATTGTTTGCCTTTTTATTAATATCGATTGCTTTTCTGAGTTTGGCAACCGCATCTTGAAGCAACTCATCGTCTTTTTGCTGCATGCCCAATTCAATATTGACTGCTGCAATGTTTGCCAAAGCACTTGTTGCCAAATCTTCACTGACGTGTTGTTTGTTTTCAATAACCTCTAACATTGCTTCTTTGGTGTCTTCTCGGCGATTGACGTAATAATAGCAAATCCCGATTTTATAACGTCCGCGATAGTAGTTTTTGTAATCGTTTTGAAGTTTGAAAAATTCGGTTGCCTTCAACAAAACTTTCATGGCTTTGTCAGATTCAACATTGCGCGTAAGTAACGAACCGTGAATTAAATCCACTCTGTAATGATAAGATGAGTCTTGTAGAATGGGAAGCAGTTTGTCTAACTTTTCAGCATACACCCGCATAGAGTCAAACACTCGTTTTTGGTTAAAATCTTCACTTTTTTGCTCGTATTTTTCAAACAGTACTTTGGCCTCTTCCATCGTTATAGCTGCATCTTGCGCCATTGCAAATATTGAGAGTAAAAGAAAAAATATGAGTCTGTGTAATTTCATCTTTATAAAGATAGAAAAGTTTTGATTGGTTTTGTTGTTGCGTGATATACTAACTATAATAGCTTATATTAGATGTCAAATCGAGTGTAGTCGAGATTCTACGTAAAATTTTGTTTTGTTAGTGTTCTCGACTGCGCTTGAACTGACACGTTTTGATTTTTGATTAAACTATAAGTATTGTATTTTCTAAAATCGAACTCACCTTTATATTACAATATTCTCACTTTTTTGCTGATTTTCCAATACGATGAGTTGCGTATATTTTTTTAATTGATAGATGAAATGATTGAAGAATTGAAAGATTGTTTTTTATAAAATCTGAAATCGAAAGTATTGATCAACCAAAATAATCAACCAACTCATGACTAGAATCGTTAGAATTGTCCATAGTTGAAATTTCCATCCGAGTTTGTATTTTTTGCTGATGCTATACACCAACATAAATAGAAAAATGCTGATAATGATTGATAGTGTATGCGTGCCAATGCCTAAGTAGTGTCCAAAACGTGCTTCATCATTTGGGCTTAAAAAGTTCATCGCTCCAGCTAAAAATCGCATGTAAAATGCTGTTAATAATAGCGGATATAGGTATTTGTTCCAATGTTTTGTAAGCAAAAAATAGCACAGTATGCCTTGCAAAACGGTGATGATTGGTCCCGAAATAGCGATGATAGCTTGATGATTTTCTGTAGGATGCACACCATATTGCGGTCGCACACCGTTGAGTTGCATCACAGCTTCGTAGCCTAGCAATTCGCTTGTAAGCCAATGTGTAAATTCATGAACAAACCAGGTAAAAAGCACTACAAATAGTACATTTGCAATGTATTTGACTGTGATTTTTTGGTTGTTCATGTACTGTAATCGTTTATGTTTTTGTGTAGATTTTTTTGAAGATAAAATCTATGATGATTGAAAATACAATATATATAATTAAATATTTAGGCAATTCCATAAAACCAAAGAAAGCGCCGTAACTTTCGCGTCCGCTTGCATACGGATTTCCGATGGCAGCATCAATCCAAAACGTAGCGAGTAATAGCATGAATAGAAATGCAATCGGAATGGCAATAGCGCCAAAAATAGCGACCACTGAGATTCGCTTTTCAGGATGCTTTCTGCGGAAGCGTACCATTTTCCACACATGAAATAGCACAAAAATACTGATCATGAGAATTGCCAACCAAAACGATTCGAGCTTGAGTAAGACTTTGGCAAAACTACTCAAGGTAGGAATGCGCGTGATGCGAATGATGTCAACTGGCATTTCTTCAAATCGAAAATTGATGATTCCATTACTGGTTTTGCTATTGTTTTCGCCTAAATTGGTAGTAATTGTATCTTTTACCTTGCTAGCATCAATCGTGATATTAAGCGTTCCAAACGATTTCCAATATTTTGCTGGCGCCAATGCATAGCGAAAACTGTCTTCGTTGAGTCGGTTGTGTTTGTAACGCCAATTGGTCGCTTTGTAACGCACGTTGATTTTGTGCATTCCTTCAGCGATATCGGTTTCAAAGTATAGAAAATCATTTAGAGAAATTCGGTCAGTTCTACCGTATTGAAATTCATTTTCCAGATGGCGAATTGCTTTTTTATCTTCGCTATAGAGATAGTGAAAATTGGTGAGTTTTTCTTTGTCAGCACCATACAAATCCCAAAAGTCTTCTTGCGATTGCAGCGTTATTTTCTTGCCATCAATGGTTACTTCAAAATCTTTGTAATATTCTGATGCGTAGAAGAGTAACGGAATTTGTGTACCGCTTTTTTCAGCTTTGATGTAATATTCAATCTCAAAAACAGCATATTCAAAGTTTTCACCCAACGTAATCCGTAAATTTTCATGTTGAATGTGCACGTGTTCGCTGATAAACGGACGCGTTCCCAACGTTCCTTCTTGCACAGGCGAAGCCATATTTGCGCGAAGCAACACTACATTTAAAAAACACAGTAAAAAAAGTTTTGTTTTCATGATGCTGTTTTGTTTCTCGTTCGTTTTAAAAATAAAGAGGCTGCCAAAAACAGCGTTTTGAGCAACCTCTTTCAACGACTAACTGGTTTATTTGAGATATGTAAACGAATTCCAAATGGTTGATACAGTGAGTTTGTCTTTAAAGTCATCGTATGTTTTTGCCGCTTGGTCATCGCGCGCTGCCATAAGCATGATGATGTGCGTGTTGCCATACGGATTGGGTTTGATGATAATATTGAACAGATAGTTTCCTACGAATTCATCTGACATTCCTTCTTTCATGGTTCCTATGGTTCGTAATGAAATGTATTCTTCTCCATCAAATTCAAACGTTCCTATTTCATCATTTTCAATACTGTAACCACCTCGTTTGAGCATGTCACGAATTTGTTTTAGGAATGATATTCCGCTTTCTTCTAGGTTCATTCCGTCTAGTGAAATGTATCCAAACGAGTACATTTCTGTTACAACTTCATCTTCCCCTATTTTTTGAACCATTCCGTAAGAGGAATTTTTCTTGCCTTCTTCGGGTTTGGTAAATTTTAAATTTTTAGGAATATCTACTTTGAAATGTACTTCTGGCTTGTCTATTTTTTCAGCAAATTCAGGTGTTACTTCATAGGTTTCCACTTCAACTTTTGGAGTGTTTTTTTGCTTGTCTGTACATTGTACTAAACACAGGCATATACTAAGCACAAAGGCAATAGTGATAATTTTTTTCATTGAATATTGATGTTAATTTTAGTAATCTTTGACTTTTGAGCCTTTGTTGTTGAACACACCGCGCACCTTGTTTCCTGATTTTTTGTACTTCATAATTCCGAGTCCGTCAATGCGGTCGTTGACAAACATCCCTTTGAATACAGAACCATCTACGTACGTGTACAGTCCGTAACCATTACGTTTTCCATCGGAAGTATACGTTCCTGTATACGAGCTGTTGTTATTCCACTTATAGGTTCCTATTTTAGTTCGGCTTCCATTTTGGAAGAATCCTAAATAGACATCTCCGTTGTTGTAGGTGAACTTCCCAAATCCGTTAGAGCAATCGCCTTCGCATTTTCGCAAACTTTTTCCAGCCAAGTAATCCGTATCTAGTTTGGTTACGAGCTTTCCATCTTTAAAAATTCCCGCAGAAACTACCTCGTTATTGCTGTTGATGGTATATCCGTAACCTTCTTGCTTTCCATCTTTCCATTCACCGATATAAGCATTTCCGGTAGACCATTTGTAAAAACCAGTTCCATCGCGACGGTTATTTTTGTATTCTCCGTGATAATACGAGCCATTTGGATATGTAATGTAGGCAACACCTTCAATTGCAGCGTCTTTAAAGGTTGCTTCGGTGAGAATTTCTCCAACTTTTACCTTTCCCCAACCATTTTTGCAGTCACCGTCTATACAGTCTAAACCGCTAGATGATTTTTTTTCTGTAGTTGATGTTGTGGTATTTGTTGTAGTTGTAGTTGTGCTGCTTGAGTTTCCGTCTAATTCGCCTTCGTACAGTTTTCCTTTGAGCACTTCATTGTTTCCTGCCATTCGGAAACCTAGCAATACATACGTTGGTTTATCGTCGATAAAAATAACAGGATCACCATTGGTAAGATATTCAAAGCGTGCTTTTTTGTAGTCGATGTGTTTCCCTTTGACTACGATAAAGAAATTTTCTTTTTCCAATTCTCGCGTGTAGTATATGGATTGCGTGTCAGAAGAAAGCAATTCCATTCGCTTTATGTTTTGGTCTTTGATATTTTGGTAATTGCGGATGATGTATGTTCTTCCTAAGGATTTATCTACGCGATAATCAATCATGTGTGGTCCTAGGAACGAAAAATCGCGCGATTTCACACGGTTATAGCCATGAACATAATTGATAAACTTCCCATCATACACATAGTTCAGATATGGATGCCCTTTTAGAAGTGTATTTGTAACTGGGATTCTAGTTTCCAAAGTATGATTTTCTGGAATGATGTTTTTAACAGCGTAGTACGTTTGCGTCAATCCGTCGTACACTACTTTTTCGTTTGGCGCTACACCTTTGCTGATAGCGATATCTGTACAACGTTTTCCGTTTACATACACTGTTTCCGCTTTTTTAGAGTTTTCTGAGATTTTATAGTATCCATATTCTATTTTTTGCGGTCTGTTAGCATCACTGTAGTAGCGATTTACGGTTTCAAAATGTTTTGCATCTGGCTTGTCTGCGTCGTAAAAATCAATTTTATTTCCTTTGTCATCTACTTCTACGATGTAGCGATATGTTCCTGAAGTAACCTCTTCTTTCACCAAAAAACCATTGAGATAGTACGATGTTCCTGTAAAACCTGCACGATTATTGGCGTATTTATATTCCATCTTTACTACTAGCGTATCTCCTTGTTTACTGTAGGTAAAGATGCGTTCTTGGTCAAATTTCCCTTTTTTATTGATGACTGTTTTTATGATTCGATTGCGATTGTCATACGTATATGTTTTTTCATCGCCGTACGAACTTTTTTCATATACCAACAAGTTTTTGTTGTTGAATTGATAATTCGTCGTACTTCCGCTTTTGTATTGAAATTTTATGATATTTCCTTGCGCGTCGTATTCGAAAGTATCATCGTAATTGTTTCCTGTTATTCTGCCATTGGTGTCATAGTAATACCGTGTTCCGTAGTTGTAGGTTAAATTTCCTTGCTTGTCAAAAATCTTTCCTGCGGAAGCATAAATATCGCCGCGCAAAAAGAAATGCTCTTTTTTGTGCTTAAAACCTATTGGGTTTCGCGGCGCATTGTTCATATCAACGGTTTGCGCTATTGTCAATTGACAGATAAAACTAAAAAGAATGCTAAATACTATAGTCTTCATTGTGTATGTATTGATATTATTCATTTTTAAATTACTTTGAGTGTGTTCATTAAATCATCGCACAAATGCACTTTTACAGGCAAATTACTAAATACTTTTTTGGATAGTTCGCTTTTGAATAGTGTTACCATACCTATTGTCGCGTCGTCATTGATTCTGTATTTATTGATGACCATTTTAAAGATGTATGTCATACTTTCTCTGTCTAACACTACCGTTTTTCGCACGTCATGCGTGGCGAAACCATAGTCAATTAAAAACTCTTTTAGTTTTTCAGCATCATCTGGCATGACTTTGTTTGTGTAACGAATTTCGGTAGCATTTGCCATGATTAATTTAGGAGCATCTTTGAGTTTATATACTCGTAAGGTGTTAAAATAGTTATCACACAAATACAAATCAACTGGCAAATTCATATACTGAGAAAGTTCTTTAGGGAAATAGGTAAAGACATTTTCTAGCGATTCATTGTTTAGATTTTCTTGGTTGATTACCATCTTAAAAAGATACGAGTCACCTTCTTTCACAAACTGAACCGATTTTAGCTCGCCATTCGTAAATCCGGATGTTACAAGGCTTTCTCCGAGTTTGTCAACTTCTGCTTCAGTGATGCCATCTTTGTAATAAATTTCAGTTCCATCAAACACTTTCTTTTCTCCAAAATTTGTGCAAGAAGTAACGAATGCAGCTATAAAAAGTATAATGCCAAGTTTTTTCACGTGTATTTATTGATATTTTGGTTATATCCAAAATTGCTATTTTTCAACGGTTTATGAAATACGAAGAATTGCGTATTTTTTTACGTACTCATTATACGACGCTTTCTTCATAAAATATCTCTAGAATGCATTTAAGATAAAATTGTTTCATCATACAAAACATATTACTTCACGTTGCACAAATACGAGCATTTTATCATTTAAAACCCTAATTTACTATTTATCAAACACATACCCAACACCACAATACTATAAAAAATAATACTTCATTTCATTTTGTTTAGCTGTGTAAAATAAGGAAATAAACAGATACAATCCTCTGAATGCACAATCGAGTACTAATACTCGTAAAATACGAATAGAATATTCCTACATTCAACACTTATTAATATTTAAAATAAAAAACTATGATTCAATCCAATTCTAAGCTATTAAATTACATTCATGTGTTGATGACAGACGACGATGCACTGAATAAATTCTTAATAGATCCTATTACCGATGCCGAGGGACAGTACGGCATTACCAAAGCAGAACGCGCAGTTCTTCGAAGAACCGTGGCACATTTGAGTAATAAATCTAAAAACGGATACACGGTTTCCAGACATTTAGGCTCGTACAGACGTTCGTTGCGTTTGTTGCAAAATGTACTGCATCATGTGGGTTCCAAAATGGTACAAGATCTTACAGAAGCAAGTGATTCGTCAGAAGGAACATATACATTTTCTATGATTTTCAACTTGCCAAATACCAATGGCCCTGTTAATTTTACTTGTGAAACCAACGCTGCTGTTGAAAAGTATGGCGGACCGTATGCTTGGGCAACGCCTTCGTATGTAGTCACGCTCAACAACCCGAATCCGACAGTGAAGGAAGTGTACGATGCGGTAAATGCTAACTATTTTTCAAGTCCTGTAATGCCGTACAAAACGGTTACTATTGGCGGAGAGGAATACGTTTCTGAAATTATTCCACTAAGCACGTATCCAATTACGGCTGATTTGAGCAATTCTTGTTACGATTTATCGAAAAACCCAAATGCTGACTTTGTTTTTTGGTTTTATTCCATTAATGGGAAAGCAAATCCGTCAACTTCTGGCGCCATTGGTAAATCGTTTGCAACCAAAACATTACAACCAAACGACACCGTGTACTGGCAATTGATAGCTCCTGATGCTACCTACGGTTTTCAACCTTGCGCTGGCACAGAAGGTACAGAATACAATATGTAATTTTCAGATTCATGTAGGTAAGGAAAGTCAGAGCGTATGCTTTGGCTTTTCCTTTTTAAAAATAAGCGTTCCGCGCTGATATTTGCACAATTCTTCTATAGTAGAAAGTTGTTGGTATTTTTTAATGACATCTGGATGAATTTCTTCCGCAGACAACGGATGATGCGCTCGGTAATTTTCGCCGATAAAATCAACAACATGTAAATCATTCTTTTTGCACAATTCTAAATAATATACAAACGATAAGCGATTGGTATATGCAATGTCGTTGCCTGCCCAAAAATGCCACGTTTTATCAGAATATTTTAAAAAGTTAAATTCAGAGATGTTTTTATCTTGAAAAAATCCTGGATTGGCAAAATGATCGATGAAATTGATGGTATGCACAGCACAACCTTCTTTGGTTAACCAAACTTTCATTTTGGCAAATAATTGCGCTAAAAATTCGGGTGGAATATGTTCAAAAACCACTTGCGAGCAGATATAATCAAACGAATTGGTGACGTTTTCAATGGCTTCTAAGGTATATTTTGGAATGTATTTGATATAACAAAACGAGCAAACCTGTTCGAGGGTTTGAAACGATTGCAGTTGTGCTACTTTTTGTGATATGTCTGACAACTCAAATTTACTATGCTTAGCAATGGTTTGAAGCAGTTCATCATCTTGTAAAAATCGGACTTGCTTTTGAAAGTTTTTTATAGAAACATCTTTGGAAATATCTACCGATACAATACTATCAAAACCCAACAAATACAATACAACAGGCGCAATCAATGAATAGCCTGTTCCAATTTCTAACGCAGCTTTTTTATAATCTGGATTGAACTTTATTTCAGAGGCTTCAAACTTCCGAATACATTCGTAAAACTGATACAAACAAACATTTTTATGATAATCTTTCACAAGTGTCGCAGGAATATGATTGAGTCGGTCACCAATGTTGGTGAAATGCAATATTTTTTGCAAACTCGCTTTAATTTTCCAATGCATACAACACGACTTTTAACCTTTTTTTGTTCAGTATTTTTGATATTTAAGTAAACAAAAAAGCTTTTTTTTCCAAAAAATGGAGTTTTATGTTAATTTTTTTAACTAATTTTAACATACTTATAACACTTGTAGGAAAATTACAAATGCTACTATAGTAACAGAAACCGAAATTACTAAAAACTATTTCTTGTTTTGAAAGAAGTACATAAAAATCTGCATTTATCACTATCAACTGCTGCCATTTTAGTGGTTGGTGTTACGTATGGACTCCATCCAAATACATTTTTACCATTATTTTTTGATTTTAGTGTAGAAAGTACCGACCTCAATCATGTATTTAGAGCCATGATGGGTTGTTATTTTGCGTTGGGAATTTATTGGGGTTATAGTGTCCTTTTTCAAAAACATTGGCGCAGTGCTACCTATTCTGTCATCTTTTTTATGGGCGGATTGGCAGCAGGACGTTTGCTGAGCATTATTGTTGACGGCATTCCTTCTACCGCGTTTACTGTAGGCACTGTGTTGGAAATCTTATTTGTAGTTTGGGGTTGTTATAATTTAAAAGTCTACGCGAAAGAATAACTATTTTGAAAGCGTAAATATAAATTTGCTTCCTTTTCCAATTTCCGAAACTACGTTGATAGTTCCTCCTAAATTGACAACTACTTTTTTTACTGTTGCCAAACCAATTCCTGTTCCTACATTTCCGTGTTTGTCTGTTTTTTGTGCAGTAACAAATAAGTCAAAAATAGACGCCTGATCTACTTTTGAAATTCCTGGACCGTTGTCCATTACTACAAATTGATATTCGTTTTCAGTCTCTTCCACAAGTATGTTGATGTTGGAAATTGGCTTGTCATTGTATTTGATAGCATTCGATATAAGATTTAAAAGCACTTGTACCAATCCCGCTTTATTTATATATAAAGATTCGAGCGTGTGCTCAAATATCATTTGAACTGTATCGTTAAAATTCAGAAGGCTTTTAATGTCTTTTTGCAGTTCAGAAATCGTATAGCGTTCTTTTGCATGCGCTATTACAGATTCTGCTTTGTAGAATTTTAACATTCCGTCAATATAAGCTCTAAGTGAATCGGAAGAAGATTTTATATATTCTAAATATTGCAACGTTTCCTCAGAAAGTTTCCCTTTGTTCTCGGTTTCAATTAATTGAATGAGCATTTGTATTTGTGCTAAAGGTGATTTTAAATCGTGCGATACAACTCCCGCAAAACGCTCCAATTCATAATTTCGATTTTGTAGCTTTTTTTGCAACTTTTCCAATTGCTGATTTTTGTACCGTTCTTCAAAAAGGCGAATCACCTGTTTTGCCATCGTTTTTAAAGCAGTTTTTTGTACTTCTGTTAAAATTCTCGGTTTTGTATCGTACACACATAACGTTCCCAATTTAAAACCGTCAGCATCCACTAGCGGAACACCTGCATAAAAAATAGCTTTGTTTTCTATAACTAGCGGATTATCATGAAAACGTTCATCTTTACGCGCATCAGGAACCATCATTAGTTCTTCACCAGAAGTGATAGCATGACCACAGAAAGAAATGCTTCGCGGCGATTCGTTAAACGGTACACCGCGATGTGATTTTAAAAAATTTCGATCGCGATCTAGCAATGTAATTAAGGAAATTGGCGCTTCACAAATATGACTAATCAACGCCGTAATGTTGTCATAACTTTCTTCAGGAAATGTATCTAAGAGATTGTATTTATCAACAGCGGCTTGCCGTTCCTTTTCGTTTTTGGGGAATTTAGGGGAAATCATTTAGTATGAATAACTTTTAATCAAGATACAACAATTATAAATAACCTTCGTGGAAAGTTTTTTTAAAAAAATGTGAAATTTATTAATTATGGCTGAAATAGCGTTTGTAGTCGTTTTGTCGTATTTTTACAGTGATTTTATAAACATTTTCATGGAAAAAGAAGCGTACAAAATTTATATTGTCGGAGCAGGAATTAGCGGACTTATTGCCGCAAAAGTTTTAGAAGATAACGGTTATCATCCAGAAATTATTGAAGCTACTGAGCGTGTTGGCGGACGTGTTAAAACAGATATCGTAAACGGTTATCAGCTAGACCACGGATTTCAAGTGTTGCTTACTTCCTATCCTGCCGCTAAAAAATATTTAGATTATGACGCGCTTTCACTTCAAAAATTCTTGCCTGGCGCAGCTATTTTCACAGAAGGAACACAAAAAACCATCGGTGATCCGTTGCGCAATTTGTCATTGTTCTTTCCTACGCTTTTTTCAGGAATTGGAAATTTTTCAGATAAACTGAAAGTACTAAAATTGAACAAACACTTAAAGAAGAAATCGTTGGACGAAATTTTCAGTCAGCCAGAAACGACTACGTTGGCACATTTGCAAAAACTTGGTTTTTCTGAAGAAATGATTTCGAAGTTTTTCAAACCATTTTTTAGTGGAATTTTTCTCGAGCCAAATTTAGCAACGTCCAATCGTATGTTTGAGTTTGTGTATAAAATGTTCGGCGACGGTCATGCTGCGTTACCAAAAGCAGGGATTGAAGCCATTCCAAAGCAATTGGCATCAAAATTACAACACACAAAATTTCACTTCAATACGCGTGTTAAAGCTGTAGAAGATGGAAAAATCACTCTTGAAAATGGAACAATTTTAAAAAGCCATTTTACGATTGTTGCTACAGAAGCGAGTTCCTTAATTTCCAATTTAAAATCGCAAGAAATTGCTTGGAAATCCTGCGAAACCTTATTTTTTGAGACTTCAAAGCGAACTATTTCAAAACCATTGATTGGTTTGGCTGCTGACAACACACTTTTGATTAATAATATCTTTTTTCACAACAGTTTACCAACAGCATCTACAGGTGCTAAGGAATTGTTGTCCGTAACGATTGTAAAACCGCACAATTTGTCAGAGGCATTTTTAATTCAAAAAGTACAAGAAGAACTGCAACACTACTGCGGCATTATGGATTGTACGTTTTTGAAAAAATATGCCATTCCGAAAGCATTGCCAAATTTACAGCAACTGCAATACAGCATGTCTCCATCCGAAACGCGATTGACAACTCAGGTATTTTTAGCTGGCGATGTGCAACTAAACGGTTCGCTGAATGCTGCTATGTTATCGGGAGAAGCTGCTGCTTTGGGTGTGATTGAAGCATTGGGAAGTGTTGTAAATCCTGAGCATTTAAAATCTGAATATACGTAAAGAGTATCTCAGTATTCAGTATTCAGTATTCAGTTTTCAGTTTTCAGTTTTCGGTTTTCGGTTTTCAGTTTTAATATCTAAAAAAAGCTACAACCATTTTTTTCTGCGGAAGAAGATGAGCAATATAATAAAGAGAAAAACCATGATGCCCCACAGAATGAAGTATCCGTATTTGTAATGCAGTTCGGGCATGTTGTCAAAGTTCATTCCATACACCCCAACAATAAAGGTCAACGGAATGAAAATCGTGGAAATGATGGTCAACACTTTCATGATGCCATTCATCTTGTTGCTAATGGTGGTCATGTGCATGTCCATCAATCCCCAAACCATTTCGCGGTAGAGATCGATGTTGTCGTTTATTTGCACAATATGGTCTTGCAAATCTTTTAGATAGGCATGTGTTTTTAGCGTAATGAGTTTTGATTCGGAGTTTACAATTCTGCTAATGACTTCTCTGGAAGGAAGAATATTTCTGCGCAAGCGTAATAAGTCTTGTTTTAAATATTGAATATCTCTTGAAATTCCTTCGCGCGAACTTTCTAAAAATAATTCGTCTTCGGTAATTTCTACTTTGTTTCCAAAAATTTCAATAACAACCGAGTAATTATCTATGATGGCATCCATCAGTAAAAACGCTAGATAATCGGCACCTGAATTTCGCAAGCGACTTTTTTGGTTTTCAAAACGATTTCGAATTGGTTCAAAAATATCTTCTTCCGTTTCTTGAAATGTCAATACGTAATCGGGACCAATAAGGAACGAAATATGCTCGGTAAGCACATCATTTTCGTTGTTGTGATACAACATTTTTAGCACGACGAAAATGTAGTTTTCAAATTCGTCAATTTTTGGTCGCTGGTTGGTGTTTACTATGTCTTCGAGAATTAACGGATGAATTCGGAAATATTCTCCTATTTTGGTAATATCGGCTGCATTGTTGAGTCCGTTAATGTTAATCCACGTAACTCTGTCGTTACCTTTTACGTTAAAAATATTGCTAATTTGCTTTGTTTGATACGTATGGTATTCTTCATGCGTATATTCGTGTACTTCCAATAAGGTTTCTAAATTTTCCTTATCGCCTAAATATACTACTTCACCAGGAGCTTTTCCTAGACTTTTAGAAGCTGTTGGCTTTTTTGTTTTTCGTAGTTTTTTTAGCGGTACGCGCAAATTGTGTGTTTTAGTTCTTAATTTTTAAAGATACAAATAAATCGTTATTCGTTGGATGCCGGTTCTATATCGTCTTCTAAAGACAATTCTTTTTGCTCTTCTTCTTCAAGAATTTGTATGCCTTTTTGCATGACGAGCGAATTTGGCAACGAAATGTATTCTCCGTTATCTGTTTTGATAAAAAAGTAAAACGCCGTGATGTTTTTCACTTCGCCAATCCAGTTGTAGTCTTTGTCAATGATACGAATACGATGTCCAATACGCACTGGATGATAGAAAAATAGAATCATACAGGATGTCAAACTTGATAAGATGGACCATTGCGCAAAAAATCCGATTCCTAAAACCGCCAAAACGGAGGAAATAAATACCGTGAAATCTTTAAATTGTATTCCCCAAATGATTGCGAGAATGATTCCCGAAATCACATAAATGACGAAATAACAAAGGTTGAATATTACTTTTCGACGGTTGATTTCAATTGCTCGTACAAAACTAAATTTTCGTATCGATTTTTTAATCAACAACATGATAATTACCATGAAAACAATGAGTCCAAGCGTGAGGATTAACTCGGTTTTATGTGCTGCCATTATACGTTTTTTTTCTATAAAATATTTTATCAAAAGTAATTAAAAAAAGCACAGCTAACTATATAGTTAACTGCACTTTTATCGGTTTTTCATTGCTTTTTTTTAAGCTTCTACGGCTTCTTTTTCAGTCTGTGCAATATTGAGCGTTTGATTGTCTAGTTTTAGCGTTCTAATTGGGAAAGGGATGTTGATATTTTCTGCTGCAAACGCTTTTTTAATTTCTTTAATTGCTTTGCTTTTTGCTTTTAGTTTTTCTAGCGCATTTTCAGCATCAATCCAAAAACGACATAAGAAATTGATGGAACTTCCGCCAAATTCTGTAAAGTAAAATTCCACATTTTCAGCATTTTCAATTTGTTCAAAAGAATCTGTTATTACTTCTTTGGTAATGTATTCCACTTTTTCTAAATCGGATTCATACCCTACACCACATTCTACCGTAACACGCATTCGTGTGGTAAGCGAATAGTTTTTGATAGGGTTTTCCATAATGGTTTTATTCGGAATGATGACGATGTTGTTGTCTGCTTCTTTTAAAATTAGGTAGTTCAGCGCAATGTCAATCACTTCTCCAGCATATCCTGTAGTTTCTACCCAGTTCCCTAATCTAATATTTTTTCTGAAGGATAATACAATACCCGAAATGGTATTGGAAAGCGTGCCCTGTAACGCCAAACCAATTACAATACCAGAGATTCCGGCACCAGCTAACAATCCTGAAATGGAATCGCCCAAATTCATGACGCTTAATGCCAAAAATAATCCTAATAACACAGTAACGACAGAAACGACACGTGCAATGAGTTTTGCGACTGATTTTTGCTGAATACGTCCTTTTATCAATCTTAAAGTCGTTTTAAATACAAAACGCGAGGCAAAATAACTTATAAGTAATACAATGATTGCCACTGCAATGTTTGGTAAATTTCTAATAAATAGCGTCCACCAACTTTCTAGTTTGTCGATGAGTATTTCTGTTGTTGATTTTAATTCTTCCTTCATGTTCTTTCGCTTTTTTGAGTGTTATTGTCATTGTGGTAAAAAAATAATTGAGTGTATCTTAAAAGTGTCATTTCGGTTTCTCATGATTGTTAAAAACAAGTAAGATGAGATGTTGAATTGAGTTCAGAATGAAATCTGATAAACTTTTAAGATATCCTCAATTTGGATTTGATTTCCTAGAATTTAGCGTCTTGGAAAATCAAGATTTGAGTGTTGTTATTTTTTGGTGAGTAGTATTCAATAACGAATTCGTTATCTTTGGTAAAATACCCAACTCCGTTCATTCTTTTTGAGTTAATGATATAGTAGTCATTGTATTTTGAACGTACTGCTTTCCCCAAAGACATTTCTTTATCATTGATAATTTGGTTGATTTTTAAGGTGTTTCCGTCTGAGACCAACGCAAACTTTTTGTTATCCATGTCATAATATTTCACTTTCGTGATTTTGTCATAAAATGGGTCTTTATCGTTATCAATCATATATATTTTTGTGGTTTCTACAGGCGCAGGCACACGATCTTGATTCAATTCGTATCGTTGCGATTTGTCAAAAGCAACTTTCTGTTTTTTCTCAGTAATTACTTTTGTTTTTTTATTAATCATTTCGCCATTTTTCATGACTTTTTGTTTTTTTACTTCTGTAGTAACAACTTTATCGTTTTGTGCAAATCCTACCATGGTTGATAGTAAAATTGCAACTGCTAATATCTTCTTCATTTTTATTTTGTTTTTTTTTGGTTATTAATATAATGTCTGCTTCTTTGTTTATCGTTTTAGACTTTTGCTCTTCCAGTTAAAAGTGAAATAATAAATAATACTAAGAATACAAAGAATAAAATTTTTGCAATTCCTGCGGCAGTTCCAGCAATTCCTCCGAATCCTAATACTCCAGCGATTAATGCGATAATAATAAATGTGATAGACCAACGTAACATAATATATATAGTTTTTAAAGGTTAATAAATAATTTCGTTTTTGTTTGATACAAAGATAGTTAGAGCCACCTGTTCCGTTTTGCTACTTCGATTTTTATCTTGACTCATTCAAAATTCATTTTTGACGTATTTTGAACATTTTTGATATAAAAAAGCTTCATTTTTTATCTTTTTTACGGTTTTTTTTGATGAAATGTGTCAATATGAATAGTAAAAGAGTTAAGCTGAGTATTGTGTAAATACTATTTTTGGTATGATGAAAAATGAATTATGAAAGAATTGCTTTATCATCGTAAAGTAGTTACAAAAACAAACACAAATGAATTATCAATTATCAAATACCGCTAGCAAAAGTCATTTAGAACTCACTTTTGGCTTGCCCATAAAATATCCCAATATTTACAGACCTAAAATTCGAATTGATGGTCGCAAAGAGCAATCTATTCCTATTATTACAATGGAAGAACCTAATTGCATCTCTGAAGGAATTTGGGGTATTTTACCGCACGATTTTGAAGGCGACTGGAAACATTTCCAAAAATTAAAAATTACACTTCACACCAATGCGAAAGAAATTCACCAAAGTATTTTGTACAAAGAAGCACTTGAAAAAAGACGCTGTTTAATTTTGGTCACAGGTTTTTACATGCACCATATTGTGCAAAATGATATTGAAACTTTTTTAGTAGAAAAAGAAACACCAAAACCTTTTGCCATCGCAGGAGTATATAATGTATTGGAAGATGGTTTTTTAACATGTACAGTTATCAATACAGAAAGCAATGATTTATTGACTTCAGAAAAGAACTTATACAATCAGATGCCACTAGAAATTCCTTCGCTCTTTAAAAACATGTGGTTAAATCCAAAAACAGATTTGGAAGATATCAAACGTATTATTGACAAACCGTATTTGACTAAATTTAAAATACAAAATATAGCTTCATAACTACTTATGCCGAAACTCTGGACGCTTGTTTATTTTTTAAAAATTCGCTTGGACTTATTCCGTATTTGCGTTTAAAAATTTTAGAAAAATAACTTCGACTGCTCAATCCGATAGAATATACAATTTGAGAAATATTCAAATTCAATTCCTTATCATTAATCAAATCGCGCGCTTTTTCCAAGCGTACGTGTCGAATATATTCTGTAACCGTACGCGCATACAAATGCTTAAATCCTTGCTGTAACTTTGCTTGTGTCAGCATCGTTTTTCCCGACAAATATTCCAACGTGTACTCTTTAGAAACATCTTCTGAAATTTCTTCTGCTATTGTTCGTATAGCATCCAATTCATCCACAACCAATGGTGCTTTATTTTTTTCCGCTTTTAAATCTTTGGTATGATGAATCATGTGGAATGACAAAATTTGATACACAATACCTTCAATCATCATGATACGAATCATGCCTTTTTGCTTGATATCGTTTAAAGAATCTATCAATTCTGCCAATTTCAAATTATACGTTCCCAAATACACAAAACGTTTTTCGTGATACGAATCGTGGAATACCTCATAAAGTTTTTTATTCAACATAGAAGCATCATTCAAACGCTTACGAATAAACTTCACTCTATTAATTTGTACCACATTGATATGTAAATAGATGTCTTTAGGAAAATATCCATGATTAAATCCACCACTTTTTGACGTAATAATTGCAGGCTGCAATTCTTCCAGCTTTCTTCGCTTTTTTTCGTTGTGAAAACGATGTTCGCAATATCCTTTCAAACAATAGGTAAAATGAATCGGATTGTATTCGGAAGCATCCATGACCAATTCAATTTCTTCAAAAAAAGTAATATTATATTCTAGCAAACTTCCGCCCCATTCAAACGTAATAAAATGTATAGAACCTTTTGCGATTTCGTTATCAACTCGTAGAATATGTTCGCCCCATCGCTCAACAATTTCTCCGCCAATAGCGTCTTTAATTTGTTGTACTGTTCCAGCGGTATCTTCTGCAGTTATGCGTATGCTCATCATTAGTGTAAGGTTAATTGCAAACGTAAATATACATTCAAAATTAATAAATCTTTTAATTTTTTGTGAAAGAATATGAGTTAATCGTTAAACGATATGAGCAAAATTGTTTTTTTTGTGTAAATTACATTTGCATTAACAAACTTAAGAACTAGAATAATGAAAAACATCAAAACACTTTTAACTATTGGTTTTTTAGCCATCGCGACTTCTTTAAGCGCACAACAAATTTCGAAAAATGCTATCGGTTTACGTATTGGAGACAATGACGGATTCGGTGCTGAAATCTCGTATCAACGACATATTGGTGGAGACAATCGTTTGGAATTTGACTTAGGTTTTAGAGACAGTAATGATGTAGAAGCTTTCAAATTAGTAGGATTGTATCAATGGGTACAGCCACTTGACGGAAACTTCAATTGGTATCTCGGTGCTGGTGCTGGTATTGGTTCGTACGATACGCCTGTAGGCGACGGAACTTTTGCCTTAGCTGCTGGTAACATTGGAATTGAGTACAATTTTAACATTCCATTACTAATTTCACTCGATATGCGCCCTGAATTGTCCTTTGATGACACATATAGTGATGACTTAGATCTTGATATCGCAATTGGAATTCGATACCAATTCTAATCAATACTAACAGAAAAATTGCCAATAATAACAAATAAAGGATTGTTATATAATCCTAAAATGAAAAAGAAATAATGACGATATATACAGAAGAAATAGGAAACCATTTAAACACCTTATTAGAAAAAAATTATGATGCTGAAAAAGGCTATAAAACCGCCGCAGAAAATGTAGATAGTATCATTTTGACAAATTTTTTTGATAGAAAAGCAACACAACGCAAACGATTTGCAGAGCAATTGAAAGCAGAATTGAAAGATTTAGCACAAGAGCCAGAAACAGACGGAAGCGTTACAGGAACTTTGCACAGAACTTGGATGAACACCAAAGCGATGTTTAGTATAAACTCTGACGAAGCCATGTTAGAAGAAACAATTCGTGGTGAAAAAGCTTCGTTAGAAGATTATAATGAAGTGCTAGATTCAAAGTTGCCGTTGCCAGAAAGTATTAAAAAAATACTGACCAATCAAAAAAACACCATCAACTATGATACACTCACTATCAAAAAGTTAGAAGATATTCACTAAGCATTCATATGATATGGATACTATGTGAAAAATAATACAGAAGCGGTATTTTTCTAAGAAAATATCGCTTCTATTTTTTCTAACTACTTTTTAAGTATTACAACAATTTACATGCTGAAATACCATTTTTGTTGTTTTATCGTTTAATGTTCACCTTACTATTTAACAGGACTCAATGTCAAACTACACTCGATTTTTTTTATGCATCTTACTTTGTTGCGCCTTAGAAGCACACGCGCAATTGAACGATTTGGCACGTATTGATTATACGTATATTCCAAATGCAAAATCGAACGTTGAGTATTCGCGATTTCGAGCGCTGTTCAATTATCCTATCAAATTAAAAGACGACGATACCTATCTATTTTTAGGACTCGATTATAGCAATATTCATTTACGATCGGAAGCAGAATTTCCTTTTTCTACAAGAGATTTGAACGATTTTCAACTGTTAGATTTTAGTATAAGATACACTACGCCACTACGAAACAATTGGCGATTGGGAATGGTTTTTCAACCTGGTGTCAGTACAAATTTGGTAGCCGATGCTATTAGTATTAAAGATATTGTCCTTTCGGGAACAGTGGTTTTTATCAAAAAAGGAAAAGTATTTAATGGCAAAGCACAAAAATTAATTTTAGGGGTTACGTATGCAGGAAACTCAGGATTTAACTTTCCGCTGCCGTTTATCAGTTACTACAAAAAGTTTCAACCCGATTGGTCGTTTAGTTTGGGAATTCCGAAAACCAACTTACAATATCATTTCACCGAAAAACATCGACTGAAAGCCTTTGCGCAGTTGGATGGTTTTACGTCCAATTTACAACGTGAAGTGCCTGTCATTAATGGTGAAGAAGCAGGAAGCATCAATCTATCACTAGTTGTTTCTGGATTGCAATACGAATATCATTTTACCAAACAACTTCAATTTTATGCGCGCGCAGCCTACATTCTTGTCACCGACAATGAATTGCGAAGCGATAGTAGAGAGCCTATTTTTTCGCTAGATAATGAAGCAAAAATCTATTTGAGAACTGGCATCCGATTTAAAATTTAAGTCTGAAAATAACTTACAATAGTTTGCATTTGCGTTAATGGTAAATGTAAATACGTTAAGTCAAAACTTTTGCGAATTGTATCTTTATAGTATAAAAATTATTAATAAAAAAACTATAGATATGAAACAAGGAAAAGAAGAATTTAAAATCGTAAAAGACCCTGAAAATGTTGAACAACGCAATTATATTTTTCAGAAAAATAAAAAAACAACCGCTGCATTTTACTTCGTAGCCATTGTATTAATTGCCTTAATTGCTGCAATTGCCGTAACTGCCTTCACTTTATAATAAAACATCTTTACAATTCAAAAAGGTTGTTTTTCACTTAAATATTTCCAATAGCGTTTTGGCACATGTTTTACATGCAATACCCTATTTTTTCTCGATTCGATATTGGTACTTTTAAAATAATTTTGCCACAATTCTTGAAACGCCAATTCTTCCTCAGCAAAGAAATCTTTGGAAGTTTTTGTAAAATCAAACTCCTTTGGAAAGTCCATCACAATGGTTTCTACATTTTCTAAATTGTAATACAAACCATATTTTCGTTCAATGTCGTAAATCACCCATTTTTGATCCGCATAGCGCGATTTAAAATGTTTGGCAATTAAAGGCAATACATTAAAATCTGGAGCCACACTGGCAAAATACAATCCATCTTTGGTCAATCGAAAACGCACAAAAGCTTCCATACGATGCTTTTCTCTCCCGACACTTTTGGCAATTTTTGACAACTTTAAAACCGTTGCATTCGAAAAGTCCTTTTCAATATTTTCTGGTATCGCAAAAACCTGCTGAATATAATCGAGCAATATATTTTCAACCGACTCAAGCTCACTTAAAAACGAATAATACAATTGATTTCGACCAAACGGAGTCAATTTTTTTTTGAGTCCATTCCAAACGCGGTCTGCTTGTGTTTTATTGGTAATCACTTCTTCGGATTCTCCAAAAAAAGACGCTTGCACGTTTCCTTCTCGCTGAATATCAACCTGCTTTATCTTCTCTTCAAACACTTTAAAAACGACAGTTAAAAATCCTTCAAACGAGCCGTCGTACACCACTACTTTTTGCATCATCCAAATAGATTTAATTGATTACTCGTCGTTTGTCGGAACTTACTTTTAGAGTTTTGAAGAATGAGGCCTTTAATTTTTTCAGGTTCCAAATCGCGACGTTCAAAATCATTGGAATTACACGTCAAAAAATACTTCGCACGATTCAACGCTACGCCCAATCGTTTTAAATGTTCCCAATTGAGTTGACGAAATTTTCGCGCATGCAAAATTTTATATACCGACGTCATTCCCAAACCTGGAACCCGCGCCAGCATGCGTTTGTCTGCAAGATTCACATCTACAGGAAACTCGTGAATATTCCGTAATGCCCACGACAGTTTCGGGTCAATATCAAGGTCTAAATGTTGGTGTGTTTCGTTGACAATTTCATGCACATGAAAACCGTAAAATCGCATCAACCAATCCGTTTGATACAACCGATTTTCGCGCAACATTGGCACTTCACTTCCAATTTGTGGCAAACGACTGTCGTAACTAATTGGCACATATCCCGAATAATACACACGCTTTAGGTTGAAATTTTTATAGAAAAAATTGGAAGCCGTCATGATTTGATAATCATTTTCCCCACTCGCGCCAATAATCATTTGTGTACTTTGTCCCGCAGGTGCATATTTTGGGGTGCTTTTGATGATTTTTTTCTCCGCTTTGTATTGAATGATTTCGTTTTTGACCTTTTTCATCGGTTTGATAAAGTCCTCTCGGTTTTTATCGGGCGCCAATCGTTTTAAGCCTTCTCGTGTGGGAATTTCGATATTCACGCTCAATCGGTCTGCGTATAAACCTGCTTCCCGCATTAATTCGTCAGAAGCGCCAGGAATTGATTTTAGGTGAATATATCCGTTAAAATTTTCTTCTAAACGCAATTTTTTCGCAACAGAAACCAAACGCTCCATGGTATAATCTGCATTTTTAAAAATACCTGAACTTAAAAATAAGCCTTCAATATAGTTTCTACGGTAGAAATTGATGGTCAAATCGACCACTTCTTGCACTTTAAAAGCAGCACGTTTGATATCGTTACTTTTCCGCGTCACGCAATAGGCACAATCAAAAATACAGTGATTCGTCAGTAAAATTTTCAGTAACGACACACAACGTCCATCTTCTGTGTACGTATGACAAATTCCCATGCCCGTAGCATCGCCCAAACCTTTATTGGTATTCGCACGATTGCTTCCGCTAGAAGCACACGATACGTCGTATTTTGCGGCATCTGCCAGAATGTTTAGCTTTTCTTTAATTCGTTCAAAAGACATGAAAAGTTTCTAGAGGTATTTTGGGTTATTGAAATCTACAGCACAAATATAACATTTTACAGATTTTTTTAACACATATGTTGAAATTTTTTCTGTTAAATGTTTTATTATTCATACTTTTTAAGGAAAACCCTGATACTGTGCAGAAAAGCGAACAAAAAACGATTCAAAATATTAAAAAACTTCTACCACAAACATAAATTTTTGCTTCTTTCTGTTTCGCATATTTGGCATCGGTCTGTTGAGTTCTATTTTAGGAAGTACTTTTCGTATCAAAAATGTTTGTCCACAAATTCGCGGTCTTTCTGGTTTGAAAGAAAGTCCTTCTTTGCTTGCTGCTGCTAATTGTTGATGAAAGAAAAAAATACGTTGTCCAGCTCGTGGTTTTACACCTTCAATTGTGATTTCACCTGTATTGCGAACATACGCCATGGCTATTTTCCCTCCATGTTTTGGTCGAAACGCATTGATATTGGTGTTTTTTGGCAGTCCTTTATTTACGACTACCTCTTCTGGTTTCCATATAATTTGTAAAGTTAATGCTCTGGCTTGTACCAATTCTGCTTGATTTTTTTCACTTTCAATTCCTATAAATAATAAAGAAACCTTGTTTTGTAGCAATACGTTTCCTCCTTGAAGGCGAATAACTCTCCACAATGCGCCAGCTCCTGGTGTATCTGTTTGTCTAATACGTGTACCTACATTCGTTCTTCCATAAGAAGCCAAATACATTTTGGAAACTTTGTTTTGTATTTTGTAAAGTCCATCGTCATTTAAAATGAATTTCCAATGTCCGCCAATAAGGACTCTTTCTTTCGCAACCATAATATCTCCCGCTTCCATTTTGCCTGCATTCCCCATAAAAGCATCGCTTTTTACATTTTGCAACGTGTACCAAGTATTTGGCTTGAAGGTGGTTTGTGCTTGTGTGATAAATGCTGTACACAGAAAGAGACTAAAAAGGAAAGCGATTTTTTTCATGATGTCAATTTAAATCAGGTTGTTTATGGTGTATCAATGATACTATTTTTAATCCTGGAAATACGTTTCTTTCGATTAAACACTAAAAAAACTGTCAAATACATTAATTTGCTTTAAATCCTTAAAAACACTCAAAAAATGCCACTTCCTAGCATTTGAGTCAAGATGAAAACTGTTTACGGCAATTGAAACACTGATAACATGCTACTTTTGTAGTGTTGATGTCGGTGATATATTTTAGACACACATATAACTACACCATTACACTGCATTTTCAAGATGCAAAAAGTATTTAATCCGACGTCATTTCCAAAAAAAAAAGAAAAAGAAAAAAACAAACCTGATAGTTTGCACCTATTAAATTATCAACCAAAAAAAATTGCTATGAAAATTTTTGAAGCCATTAGAAAAGACCATGATATCCAACGAAAATTGCTAGACGAGTTAATCAATACTTCTGGCGATACCGAACGTAGAGATCAGGTTTTTGAAGCATTGAAACACGAATTATTGATTCATGAAGATGCTGAAGAACGTCATTTTTATAAACCATTGATTAGTGATGATATGATGCAACAACATGCGCGACATGGAATTGCAGAGCACCACGAGATTGATGAGTTGGTGGAAAAATTAGAAAACACAAAGCAAGATTCTTCCGCTTGGCTGAAATATGCCAAAGATTTAAAACACAAAGTTGAACATCATTTAGAAGATGAAGAACATACTTTCTTTCAATTAGCTGGAAAAACGTTAACCGAAGATGAGAAAGAGTCATTAGCCACCAAGTATGTTGATTTTATGGAAGAAGCGAGAAACGGAGTGGCACATTAAAATTATTTACGAACCTTTAAAAACAAAAAAATTATGTACGATTATAACGAAGAATTAGGAAAAAAATTAAACAATTTATTAGAGAAAACATACGATGCTGAGAAAGGATATAAAAAAGCAGCTGAGAATGCAAAATCTGATGATATGACCAGATTATTTGAGCGCCGAGCAAAAGAGCGTTACGATTTTGGACATGCTATTAAATCAGAGTTATCTAAAATCAATCAGAAGCCCGATAAAGGTGGAAGCGTAACTGGAACCGCACACAGAACTTGGATGGACGTAAAATCATGGTTTACATCAGATACTGATGAAGCTATGTTAGAAGCTGCCATTACAGGAGAAAAAGCTGCTGTATCAGAGTATGATGAAATTTTAAGTAAAGAAAACGAACCATATATTCCAAAAGACATGCGCATTGTGTTGGAAAGTCAACGCAACATCATTAAGCATGAGTTGGAAAACACCAAAATTTTAGAAGAGATTGCCTAATATCATATATGTATATTGGCAAAACCGAAGTTCGCTGGACTTCGGTTTTTTTTTGTGACATTATTCAAATTTTAAGTGCATCAATTCAAAATAAAGTCTTTTATAATTTTATCCATGTTAGACGGTAAGATTGCCGTTTTGATTTTATATTTCCCCACTTTCATATCGTGCAGCCAATCTTTCCAGTATTCTTCAATAACATCTTCTTCGTACGGATTCTTCTTGTCAGGATTGATACCCAATACCAAAACTTCTAAATTCTCTAAGTTTTCAGCCGCAGGTATGAATCCGAAGTTTTTATCTACAATTCGTTGCTTCCAATTTTTGGTGTTTAGTTTGTGTTTTCGAATAAATTGTGGTGTCAGATATGTCGTTTGATTTCCTTCTTTCATCTGTGTGTCTTTATGATAAATATATCCATCTGTTAAGATGATAAGTATGTTTCTATGTTCTTTGAGAATACAGAAATCGTGAATTTTATTTTTAAAAAAACGCCACATATCTGAACCTATGTATGCATTGTCATCGATGGCTTGTTTGTAGATTTCCAAAGGTTTGGTTTCATACGAATGTTTTATTGCTTCTAACAAATCTTCTGAAATGTTTCTTCGATTTATCTCATATCGTAACGATTTTGATAGATTGTTTATGTTTTGATTTCTTGGTGGCGGATCAAAGTATAATTGTATTCTATCGTTCATTCGCTGGACTTTTTTGTTTTTGAGATGTGCTAAAAAAGCTTCTGAAACAGATTGTATATAGGCAACATCCATTTTGTAATAATCCATTGTTAGATTTGGATATTTATCTGGATTTATTCTATCAGATAAATCTAATAAGAAACTAATATTCAAATTTTGATTCTGAGTGAGTACCACAGTTGATTCGCGCGTACTCTTTTGCGGTTTTTCCTTTTCAACTACTTCCTCACATGATACACACACAAGAAAGGTGATAAGAAGTATTGGGTTAATTATTCTACGGTTCATATTATTATTTTGTTGTAAATACTAAATGTTGATAATCCATATCCTCGCTTAGGTTGAGTTGTTGTAAGTGTTTTACAGAAACTTCTTTGCAACGTTGCTTTAATTCGCTTTTTTCTTTTGATGGAATGGCTAATTCGGCATTTATGGATTGATACCAACCTTCTTCATACTGATAGTGATAATGCAAATATTCTTTTACGGGGAATATAAAACCATCAATTTTAGATTGGAGTTCTGCAATTGTTCCTTTAATGGCGGCAATCTCCTTTTTCAGATTGGAAATTTTCGTGAGATTTTTATCTTTTTTGTCAAGCGCATTTCTAATTTCTTGTCGCTTATTTCTAATGAACGCTCGTATTTTATCCACATTTTCGTGTTCTTTCATTACAAAGTCAAACACCAATCCCCAAATCAAATACACTACAAATCCTGCAAAAATGATTCCCCAAAAGTTGATACTTTTTAAGGCGATTGCTGGCGAGAAACTTTCGCCAATCAAACGTTCAAAATCGAATATTTTCTTTTCTATGAGATAGGCTAAAATAACATCAAACAAAAAGGTCAATAGCAATAATGCGCCTAGTTTTACATAGGAAATCTTTGTTTTTTCTTTTTGAAACATATGAATCAAATATCCCAATCCCATAAAAACAAACGGAATCGTTCCTACAAAAATAGCTTCTAATAAACCATCTGAAATCGCTTTCCCAAGTGCATTGGAGTCAAATATTGCGGCACTTACACTGTTGTTGTCAAAATCTTTAAAAAATGCAGAATAGGAAGCGGAAATGTAAAAGACAAAAAGATAAATAGTGATTGGTATCAGCAATGAAAGTCCTATGTAAAATTGCGCCTTTGGCTTTTTATCTGTAATAATTCCATAATCGCCAGGTTTCGCTTTTACATTCACCATGTCAAATTTAAGCGACTCAATATGCACATCAATTTCCTTTGTTTCTTCTTGAAATATGGTAAGTGCTGTGTCTCTTTTTTTGAGTTCTGTGCGTTGTTTTTCTTGTAATTCTATATATGGTTGTTTTAAAATTTTTTGTTCGTTTAATTGTTTTCTACATAAATTTTCAAAACTACTATAGAGGTTTTTTAAGCACACAAAAAAGGTCATTTCATCACCCGATGCTTTCGTAGATGCTCCATAACCGCTTTGATAATAGGTCATTCGAATTTGCTCTCGCGCATCATAAGTATCACTTTTTTCTTCTGTAGAACTCTTATCTTTTAGTGTAAATAATTTTTTTATGGAAGTCATACTTTTAGGATTTAATCTTATTAATAATTTCTTCTTTTTTCATCTTGTTTTGAGCACAATCGAGCAAGTAGGTTGCTATTTCCTCAATATTTTCTTCAAGAAATTCAAATTTTCTACAATACTTTTTGAGCGTGATTTTTTCATCTTCCGTTACTTTATTATCCGCCCAAATCATTATTGCCAAATCATATAAATATGAGATACGATCCTCTAATGTCTTTGGAATGGAAGTATCATGAGAAGGATTTAGTAAAATTTCATCTAACTGCGCTTTTAGAATTCCTCTTTCTTCGGCAAATTTGTAGAGCATTTGTAATTCTAAAACATCAAAATCGTCATCTACAAAAGCTATTTGGTAAAGTCGTAAAAAGTGACTTTTTAATTCGTTGGTTATCATTTATGATGTATTAGAATTAACAGTTACATTCGTCTCTATCCACATAGGTTTTATTGCCATTGTTATTGATATAGTAACAACCGTCTTGTGGACCTTTGTAAAGCTGTCTATTTTCAGCGTCAAATCCACACTTAACATCCGCCTCAACGGAATCATCTGAGTTTGTACATGCTGTAAAATTCATAACACAAATTACTATGAGTACTGTGATTAGTTTTTTCATCTTTTTAGTTTTTATTGGTTAGTTAATGTTGGTAGCATCTTCCGCTACTGTTTTTTGTTTTTCGCTTACATCTTCTTCCTGATCTTGTTTTTCCTGAGCATTGTACAGAATAATTCTTATTAGATGAAGATTGGCGTTTGTGTTTTGTCTTTTTCTCTTTTTTGTTTTTTGTCTTTGGAGAGATTGAATGATCTATTGAAGCATTGGAACCTGTATTTTCGGGTGTTGGTTTACATAGTTCACAGGGTTTATATCCTAAAGAAACGGCTTTGTAAAATTTGATTTCTTTTGAAGTTTTCGGTAAAGATTTACATTCTTTCTTGTGGTAGTCTTTCTTTCCTTTTTTAGAGATATAAACGGTTTGTGATATCCCAATTGAACAGGATAAAAAAAGAACCCACAGAAACACATAGATGTTTTTCATGTCATATTGATTTTAAGAGGTGTGACAATCGTTACTACAGTAATAGCATCCATTCACTTGATCGTAATAATCTTTAGCTTTTTCGACTGCATCTTCACAATTACTAAATTCTCCTAAATACTTTCTGTTTTCAGCATTTGGAAGCCAAAGGCATCCTGACTTGTGGACCTCATGATCTCCATTCGCTTGCGCATTTTTGTTTACATAATACTTTGCCATTTTTTCTAGTTTTTAAATTAATTTGGTTTATAAATTGTTTGAAATATTTGAGTTTTACGACTCCTTAATTATTGTATAGAGAGTTGCGCTTTAATATCACGCAACACCATATCGCGCTTGGGCTCCCAATGCAGTTGTTTTTGAGATTGCAACCCGAATTTGTGCTCCAGCGTTTCCTTTAATAAATCCAATTGCTTTTCATGATTAATTCGGATACCTTGAAAGTTTTGAAAAACTCCTTTCATCTGTTCCAACTGAAAAGGAGGAATTGCAATGGAAATTTGCTCTTTCGTCAATGCCCAAGCAGCTCCCATTTGAATCATACATGTGTTGGAATTATAAAAATGCTTTGAAACCATAAACAGCACTAAGACATCTTCTTGTAAGCGTGTTTTAAGGTCTTCATCATAGTTAATTCCTAAAGGAATTCCATAGCCTTCTAATGAAGAACAAAAAATGTTTTCTGGATTTATTCCAACACCTTGTAATATTTGAATAAAGCTTCCCACTACATCCTTATCTTTTTCATCATGACTGATAAAGATTTTTTTAAGTGCAGGCTTTGTTTTTGATTGTTTTGTAGTTTTTGATTTTATAAATGATAGACTCAATTTTAAATCGGTAGCAATCTCCAAAATGGTTGCATCATCGGCTTTGGTGATTAAGCGCTTTAATGCTTCTTGAGAAAATTTTCTATCTGGACTACTGTGAATCTTATAATCATTTAAAATGTTTAAAATCTCGTCTGTAGTATAGGTAGATTGTAAGGTGAAATAGATATCCTGTACTAGTCTGTGTTTATCGGTTGGACTCATGAGTTGTGTTTTTTATGATTAAGGAATTAGATATTTAGCTTTCAGTGTTGTACGCAAGGATTTCGAAACAGGATAAACGTCTATCCTTTCTAATACTGATTGTGTATCTGCTAATAAGTGTTTAATACGATCGCGCTCAATTTTTCTTCGGTAGTATTGTAAAATGAAGAATGAAGTTACTTTGTAGCTAAAGATTCCTATAAATACGATGACTCCAATTCCGTAAACCGTTCCATTTTCGAGTGAAAATTTATTAATGGTATTTGTAATCGCATGAATACCTGTATTTTCGTTGATACTAAGCAACCACTCAAAAGCCAATTTTGGCACTCCTAGCGCAGCCGCATATTTTATAATTATATCATTCATATTACAGTCTGTTTTGCATTACTAGCGATTTATAATAGCAACCTAACGCTGTTAGGGAACAGCTTTTATTGTGTAATGCAGCTTCGTGCAATGTGCTTGCTTCTATAGGTATTAGCAATCCGTTATCTTGATATTTTTGCAAGTGTTTCATCACGGTAGCTAAGGGTGTTCTTGCTTGAAGATAGTTTTCAGAAAGTGTCATTCCTGTAGAATCCCCATCAAAGTACACAGGAAGCTTTCGTAGTATTTTCAGGGAAATTTTAGGCGTACAATTGCGCAATGAAATCATGTGTGATACATGTGACTTAAATACTGGGCGTTGACTCCATGCGTTTAAAAAGATATCTGCGGTATAATAAATTCCCGAGAGTGTAATTTTTCCTCGTACATCTGCTGCACTTCCTTTTAAAGCGTCATAAATGATATTTGTAAAAATTCCACCTCCATTCTTTTCATACGAATATTGATCTGCTGAAGCTGCTGCCAAAATAGAAACACCTTCTCTAAGAATTACTTTTCGTTCGTTTAAATCGATTGTATTTCCTGCATCTCCCGCATAACAACAGTCTAAAATGATGACAACTTCATCAGCTTTTGAATTGTTCGCAATCGCTACAATTTCCATCAAACTCACGCCAACATCTTCAGGTTTTGCATCTTGCGTCACCAAGTACGTACCCGCAATTGTTGTGGCACCATGTCCTGAAAAATATAATAATGCAGTCCCTTTTTCGTGATTGAATAATTTTTTGATATGCTTGCGCACCTCTGAACGTGTAACGCTTTTTTTACTAGAAAGTAATAGTTTGCAATCGAAGTTTGGATTACCGTTTTCATGAGTTTCCAACACTGACTGCATACGAAGCGTATCATTTTCGCAGCCCTTTAATGGATTTTTAGGATAGTCATTAATCCCAATTAGTAAAGCTCTTCTCATTTTATTTGGATGATTAGTTATGCTAACAAAGTTGCGAGAAAGAGCGATGTAAAAACAGCCTAATATTGTGGATATAAAAAACTCCTCAAATTTGAGGAGTTTTTAGATTTTTGATTGCCTACTGTCTGACTATCAGATTTATAAAATCTTATTATCAAAGGCATATTTTACTAAACCTAATGAAGTTTTCACACCTGTTTTTTCGATAAGATTCCTTCGGTAAGTATCAACCGTACTCGTGGCTATATTTAGCTTTGCGGCAATTTCGCTAGAGGTGTGATCTTCAGATAATAATCGCAATACTTGCAATTCTCTCTTTGTTAGGTGCACTGTTTTAGGCTCAGGTATTTTATTGGCTATTATGTAGTTTCCTAATACGTCGCCTTTTAAGTATTCATCACCATTCATGATGGTTTCTAAAGCTTCAACAAATTCTTCTTTTCCTCTATTTTTTAAGATATAGCCATTGGCACCAGCGTCCATTAATTCTTTTATGATGGTACCTTCATCGTGCATCGTTAAAATTAATGTTTTCACTGATAGTTGTAGGGTTTGGATTTCTTGTAAAACTTCAAAGCCATTTTTTTCAGGCATATCTATATCTAATACAGCGATATCGACTTTATCAATATTTTCTTTTATTAAACTCAACGCTTCTATTCCATTAGAAGCTTCTCCAAGAACTTGAATATGTGCTTGTTTTATTAGTAATGATTGTAGCCCATCAATGAACATTTTATGATCGTCTGCTATGATAATTCGTATGGGTGTTTTGTTTTTCATGGTGTTTTATATTTATGTAGGAATATCAATTGTTACAGTAGTTCCGTTTCCTTTTCCTGAATCTATAAGATAATTACCGTTCATATTGACGACTCGAGATTGAATGGTTTTAAGTCCAATTCCTTTATGCTGTTTCGTGGTGTCAAAACCAATTCCATTATCTTCTACAATGATATTTACTCCTTTCTCTAATTTTAAAATTTGAATATTTACTTGTGTTGCTTGCGCATGTTTCATGATATTATTTAAAAGTTCTTGAATGATGCGATAGATTTGAATCTCCATCGTATTTTCAAGACGATTATCCAACTTGTGATAGGTAAGTTCAATATAAATTCTTTGTGAGTTTTGTTTGGAATATACGTTCTCCAAAGTTTGTTTTAATTCTTTGAGTGCAGGAATAAGCCCAAATTTAGAAAGTGTTCCTGAAATCATATTGTGTGAAATCTCTCGTACAGATTTGCACGCTTCATCTAAAAGTTGATTAGCTCTATCATATTGTATTTTGGCTTCTTCATCAATGCTTTCCAGATTATCTTCTACAGATTGATAATGTATTTTCACCAGTGATAATTTGCTGCCTAAATTATCATGTAAATCTTGCGCAATGCGTTTTCGTTCTTCTTCTTGACCATTAATCATTGCATTAATAGCTTTCATTTCTTGTGTTTTGATTAATTCTTGCAATTGTAGTTCTTGCTGTTCTTTTTCGTGTTTGGCAATCAATTTTTGTTGTTGCAAATCGGCTTCAGCAAGGATTCGTTGTTGCTTTTGTTTTTTCGCTTTGATGATATAAAAAAATAATCCTGTTAAAAGAAGTAATGCTATACATAAAGCGACAATATATATCAATTGCTTTTCTGCTTTGTTTTGAGTTTTTTCCCTTTCATATTGAGTATCTATCAATTCTTTTTTTGCATTTGCAGAGGCTATTTGATATTGATTTGCATTTTTTATTTGATCAAATTCAGCCTTCCGAATCAATGCTGCAGAATCACTATACACTAAGGCTAATTCCAAATTTCCCAATGCTCTTTGAATTTTAGAAATAGAGGCGTATGTTTTCCCCATCACAGAAGAGTCTTTTACCACTTTTTGCAATGCTAAACTTTGATTGTAATTGAATAACGCTTCTTTATAATTCTTTAAATCACGAAATCTATTTCCAGCATTATTATAAAATATAAGCAGCTCTTTTTTGTCCTTTTTTTTGTGGAGTAATTTTTCAGCTTTTTCATAATAATACGTTGTAGAATCTTTCTTGCCTAACTTTCTATACAGAACTCCCAAATTAAAATACAAAGCTCCTAAATCTCCCGTTTTATGTTTTTGGATAAATTGTAAAGCGTCGTAATATTTTTGTTTGGATGCTTCATCTTCATCTAGATAATCATACATCGCTGCAATTTTTATCATAATATTGGCTAGCTGCTCTTTCTTATTTTTCTTTTGAAGATAATACTGCTCTACTTTTTGATATGAATTGAGTGCTTCCTCGTAATTTTCTAGTGCTTTATAAACATCTCCCAGATTTTCATGTGAACTTGAAATTCTTGAAGTAGCACCAATTTGCTTATTTAACTCTAATTGTTGGTCATAATACTGTAGTGCCTTTTTATAATTTTCTCTATCTAAGTATAATTTCCCTAAATTTCCTGCAACTTGCGATGCTTGCTTGTATTCTTCAAGCTTTTTGAAAATTGCTAAAGCATCCAAATAATACTCTTTTGCTTTTGTGAAATTTTCGGCTCTTTTATAGATCATTCCTAGTTGATTGCTTGCTCTAGCAATCCCAAATTCATAATTTTGTTCCTTATCTAAAACCAACACTCTGAAAAAATAAGATGCAGCAACCTCATAATTTTTTTGTCGATACGCTATAGTTCCCAAACGGCTATACGCATCTGAAATTCCTTTATAATATCTTTCTTGTTTACTTAATTTTAGAGCTTCCTCTGCGTATTTGATTCCTACAGAATCTTTTTCTTTTTGTAATTCCCATGCCAATTCATTGAGTGTTTTTATACGTTCAATTCCTTTTTGTTTGGGGAGAATTTGTTGCATACTGTCTACTTTCTTTTTAGTTTGTGCATTGACGATACAAACTTTTAAGCATAGTAGTATTGAAGTTGTGAATAGTATTTTTTTAAACATTGTTGGTGTTTTTTTAGAAAGAAGAAAAAGGCTTCTACTTCCCCACTAAAGATAAGTAAAGCCTTTCTATAAAGATAATTTTCTTACAAATTAATTGTAAGGCTTAATAATTTCCTCATCATCCTCTTCATCATCTGGTTCAATCGTTTCATCATCTTCTTCTGGTCTTGGCGTTCCGTTTGGATCGTCTGATTGACACATGATTGTCAATTCTTCATTTTCAAAATCAAATTCATTTGTAGTTGTTACTTTCATAATTTCTATATTTTATGTTGAGTTACAAATGTCATCATATAATAAAAGGCAATCAATCGTAAATATTAGGTGTGTATTACTCCATAATTTTGAGGAGAGATTGATTCAATATTCTACATATTGTTGAAGTAAATCTTAAAAATTGAAGTGTAATTTACTCGAAAGAATTATTTCTAAATTTAAACCAAAAAAAGAATGGACAAAAAAACACGAATGTTAATTTGTCCACTTTAGTAGCGGGAACTGGACTCGAACCAGTGACCTTCGGGTTATGAGTTCGTGTTTTAAAAAACACACAATCTGATTATCAGACACTTAACTCCCTTATCCGCTTATTTTTCAGATGAAATATACTCGTTTGTATACTCGTTTTAGTTTTCTCTTTTGAGTTTGTTGTTTCAAATATAATAAAAACTTCTAATTACGGGAAACCGTATAAATATTTTGAATTATTGTTTTTCTTTTGTCCAAATAAACAATTTTGATTTAAAATTTATCCATTTGCAGATGACTATAAAAGCAAAAAAAGAAAAATTAAAAGAATTCAAAAACGAAAATGAATTTAGAGAATTTTTAATTGATTTTTTAACCAAATGTGGCTTTAAAAATATATTACACACGCATAGATATGGGTCTCCAGAACAAGGGAAAGATATTATTGGAAGAATAGAAAATCAAATAACTGGAGTGGATTGGTTTGCATTTGTTGTAAAAAAAGGTAGAGTATCTGGGGGAACTAATGAAATTGAAACAATTAAAAACCAAATAAGTCAATCATTTGAATATCCATACAAAGGAATTAATGGGGAAAAAATTAAAATCAACAAAGTAGTTGTAATTACAAATGAAAATTTCACTAACGGAGCCCAATCTCAAATTAATGAAAGCCCAAGACTCAGCTCGTATAATAACTTCAATTTTTGGTGGAATGAAAACTTAATTCCTAAAATAGATGAAAATTATCCAGACTTCTGGCTGCCTGGAGATGCTTTTGCTAAAGAGTATTCTAAAAACTTTATAAGTCAATTAAAAAAAGAAATAAGAATTCGAGACTTTACTATCCCAAAAGTTGATGATAAAAAAATACAAAAACTACTTGATATATTTATTGAACCTAAACTGACTGTCAAAGAATTAGAGGAAGACAAAAAGACTAAGGAAAAGACAATTAAGAATAAAAAATTTAATATTAAAGCTTTAGAAATAATAGATGAAAATCTCTTACTTTCAGGTGAACAAGGAGTAGGTAAAACAAAGCTATTAAATAATTTAGCTCGTCGTTTAGCAGATTCTAACTTAATGTATAGAAATAAGCAAATCCCAGTTATAATTAAAGCACTACAACTTAGAGAATATGACTTCAATATTGAAGAGTTAATTAAAAATTTGCTAAAGAAATATTCAGATATATTTTTTGACGAAGAAACATTAAAAGAATATAGGATTGTACCGTTTGTAGATGATTTTGATTTATTACGCAACTCTGAAAAAGAAAAAATAAAAGAAGGATTAGAAAAATATTGTGATAATAATTCTACTAATTTTATTTTGACGTATAGTAAAGATGAAATTAATTTTAGCTCATCAATTAAGTCGATAAAAATACATAGTTTTAATAATAAACAAATAGAATCCTTTATTAATAAATTTTTTGAAAGTACAGATAAAGCTAAAAAATTCTATAGAATTTTAAATGAAAGTGATATACTATCCAAGTTACCAACCACTCCTCTTACTATATCATTAATTTCACTTTTATATGATGAAAATAATTTTGAAATCCCTGCTACATTAAGTGACATTTATACTGATTTTGTTAATGTATTACTTGGAAGATTAGAAGTATATAATAAAACTGATTTATTAATATATAATTTAAAAAAAAGAATTTTTACTTCACTAGCTTTAAAGATGTTGGATGAAAGAAACTATGAAATACGGTTAATTGATTTTATTCTTTTTGTTAATGAATTTTTATCTGATAGAAGTTATGAGACTCAATCTGAATCAGATATTTTAGAGATCATTGAAAAGTCTGGTCTTTTATACATAACAGATAAAAAAGTTGTTGGGTTTAAGCAACAGGCATTTATTGAATTTCTAGCATCTGTTGAGATTTATCATCATAAAAGAGAAAGTCATTATGAAAAATTGATTATAAATTTTAATGATGTCACATGGCAAAACACAACAATTTTCTATGCTGGTCATTCCAAAGAGTTACAATTAATTATTGATGATGTGATTAATAAAAGTCCAAACGAAAATATTAAAGATTGGCTTATTAATTCAAGTGGAATGGGATATTTATCACAAGCACTTTATCAAACAAAGCCAGTAGAAAGAAAAAAACTTGTCATGAAAGCACTAGATAATTTAATACTTTGTTATGATAAAATGAAAGAGATGACTAGTGAAAAAGGAACATTTTTATATGATATGCCGCTACCCTTATTGTTGGGAACTTTAAATCATTGGTTCAATGAAAACTTTAAATCGATAACCCTAAAAGGAACATTAAATATGAGTTTTGAAGAGGTCTTTAATTCAGAAAATAATTTTGAAAATAATTTTAAAGGACTTATGATAGCCACAACATTAATGAATCCCTACATCAATGATGAAGAAAATTTTTCTAGATTAATTGATCGTCAAGAATTTATTTCTCATCCTATCTTGCCATTAGTAGCTGATTTTTCTATGGAATTAGGAATGATACATAAAAGGAATGTTAATAAAGATTTAAAAAAGAAAATTGAAGATCAAATAAAAAAGAAAAGAGAATACATTAAACATGTCTTGAAAGAGCCCGCATACAGATTTAATGAAAACTTTGCTTTAAAGAAAAAAGAATAAAATAGGTCTCTTGTCCTATTTTTTTATCAATGAATTAATCAAACAAAGTATTCATCTCTGAATAATAAAACCGCTCAATAATATCTGCTCTATCAGAATCAATCTTATTAGAAAACAAATCCTTTGAAACAGGATAATCTTCAAAATCTTCTTTGGACAGTGCCAGCCAAAAATTAGATTCAGCTTGGGCAATGCGACAAAATCATTTATCGCCAAATTATACAACGAATTTGAATGAAGTTATTGTTGTGAATTGTAATTTTTAGGTTATTCAGAAATGGTAAGTGAACCCTCAAACTCTTTTGGTTGACTATACACTTTCATATTTAAGAAATACCAATCCATCATGCCTGATACAGTATAAGAGTAGTTACCGTTCGCTAACTTATTGATTTCAAAGTGGTCATTAACCCAATTGAAATTACCGATGTAACCACTTAATGAACTTCTAGTCAAAACAGGAGTCAGTCCTCCATTAGACTGCTCTCAAAAGCGAACTGATAAGCGAACATCAAATAATGCATTATCTTCAATGATGGCAGCTATACGTTTAGAAGTTCTTCCAACAAACTCTCCATCGGTAGGAAGTTCAAACACATTTTTAGATTCAGATTCTCGATTGTTAAAAACAACTTATAATACCAACTGTCATAATGACTACTGTGGCAATACTATATTTTTGTAAAAATACCTTCTTCCCTTTAGCGATTACAGTTAGTACCAAAGCAGAAAATATGATGATAAAAATGAAATTAAAGATTGTCCAAAATAGGTACATAACAACTTATTTTTTCTTTTTAGAAACTTCTTCCGCCATTAGTAAGGCATTGTAAGCGTTGACTATTTTCCCTGATTTGGACAAGGAACTGAAAGGGACTAGTTCTTTTTCTTTTTTTGTAGAAGGTTTATTTACCATAATATCAAGAGAAATACCAGATTCCATGATAATTTGTTTTACTTCTGATGCAGTTAAGTTGGGATAATAAAAACGAATAAGTGCAGCAATGCTAGAGGTCACTGAAGCTGCCATAGAAGTGCCACTTTGAAATTCATAGCTATTATTTACAGTTGTCGTATAGATATCAACTCCAGGAGCAAAAATATCCACATCAATATTTCCATAATTTGAAAAAGATGCTACTAATTTTTCATTTATTTGATGGTTAGAAGCTCCAACTAAGAGAAAATTACTAGATACTTCTAATCCATTATTTTCATTATCGTTTGGGTAATAATCGTTTGTCTTGGTTAAGTCACTACTGTTATTACCAGCGGATGATACTACTAAAACATCATGCTTTTCTGCATATTGAAGTGCTTCAAAAACCCAATCCTTTCTCATAGATAAAGTTTTTCCAAAACTCATATTGATAATTTTTGCTCCATTATCTACTGCATATCTAATTGCTACAGCAATATCTTTATCATGGGTATCTCCATAGTTAGCAATACTTATGGGCATAATTTGAAAGTTCAAATTTGATTTATCCAAGTTACTCAAAGGCTTTAAGAAATCAACTATTGCACCCGAAACCAAAGTACCATGAACAAAAAGGTTAATATTGTGATTTACTTGATTATTTCCATAAAATTTATCATCAATGTCATTAACATTATCCCCAATATTTAATCTTTCGTTGAAATTTTCGTCTTCTAAAATAGTTACATAATTATTGTAAAGTTTGTAATTTTTTGAAATAACATCAATACCTACGTAGGTTTTAAAATTTGAAAATCTCAATAAGGCGCTTTGTATGGTTGTGTCATTAGGGTGAATATTTTTTAGACTGTCCAATTGATTAATTGAGTAATCATAATGTTTGTAATATTTTTTAATTACGTTTTGAGCTTGACTGCAAGAATTAAACATCATCGTATAATACTGCTGTTTTTCTTTTGAATCATTGAGCATGCTATCTAAAAGCTTAGATGTTTTTTTATAGATACCTGTTTCATGCTTCTTAAAATCTTCAATACTATATTTCGACAAATATTTATTACGAATACGATTAAACTCCATATTGGAATAGATTTGATTTTCACCAAATCTATTCCCTAAAAAATTCCATCCATTTATATCATCTATATAACCGTTATCATCATCATCAATACCATTTTCAGGTATTTCATCAGAATTAACCCAAATATGCTCCTTTAGATATTCATGATTTTTATCTACTGGTGTATCTAAAACAGCAATAATTATTGTATCAGACTTTTTAGTTTTTATAAAACTAGAAGTAATCCTTTCATAACTAACTCCTAAAATTGTGTCATTTAAAATATCTTTAAAATACAAATTATAGTAACTTAGATAGCCTATACCTATTGATTCTTGGCATCTAAAGAAACTGAAATTTATAAAACATAAAAAATAGATGATTGAAAAAAGAAAAATAATTCTTTGCATAAAATAATTTATTACTAAACTATTTTAATTATTGACAAATCATCTGTTGGATATCTTAGAATTACTCTTATATTAAAAATTAAGACTTTATATCTCGCTTAGTTTTTAATTTAAGAGTATTGTTTTCTAACTGTTTTATAAAATATGACGGATATATCCCTGTTTTTTTATAAAACGTTTTAGAAAATGTTTCTGAACTTTTAAAACCTACATCTTTTGCAATAGCTCTAATTGTATAGTTTCTAAATTTAGAATCCTCTTGTATTTTATGAATTGCATAATCAACTCGCAAGTCATTTAAGTATAGATTGATGTTTTTCCCTTTATAATAATTAATGGTCTTAGATAAGTAATTAGTATTAGTTCCTAATAGCTCTGCTAAATTAGAAAGTTTCATGTTTGCATCTAAAAATCCTTTATTTTCTTCAAAATTATTTAACCCAATAAGAATGGTATTAGCTAAATCTTTAGGAACATCTAATTTTATTTTTTTCTTTGGTTCTTTATTTATTTTTGTATTAACTTCTAAGGTGTGTTTGTCTTTTGTATTTTGGACTAACTCTTCAAAGCGCCTTTTGAATTTTTTTTGTCTTCTGTAGAAGAAAATTATAAGTAGGCATATAATTATTACAGTAATATATATGTAAGTCGTTTTTGAAGCGTTTGTTTTTTTTAGAGAATTTATTAATTCTTCTTTTTCAGAGACTATCTTTGGAATATCATATTCGTTTTTTAAATAATCACTAATATATATATGATTGTTATTAAGAATACTATCAATTTCGTTTAGTTTTTCTGTGTAGAATAACTGTTGTTTTAAATCATTATTGGCTTTATAGTACTTACTTAAAAGAATATAATTTTCTCTCAACTCTGGAAACAAATCATTGAGTTTATTGAAAATAGTATCAACCTTTTTAAAATATTGAATGGCTTTATTTTTTTTATTTTGGTCATACGCTATTTTTCCTAAATAAAAATACACCTCAGATAAATTAGGCAAATCATCTTTTTCAAGGAAATAATTCCTCGATTTTTCAATATACTCCTTTGCTAATGAGTAATCATTCTTTAGATACAAAATGACTCCTTCGTTAACATTAAAAAATGGTATTACTCCTTTAATATTATATTTTTCTGACAATTTCAGACCTAACTTATTATAATAAGAAGCTGAATCTAAGTTTCTCTTATTTTTGTGAGTAAAAGCTAGTGCAAATATTGAATTTAAGTGAGAGTACTCACCAATTATATCTATATTTTCTTTTACGTATTTTAAATTTTCTCTGTGAATTTTTAAAGCCTCATCATGAAACCCAATACGATCTTTTAATTTAGCTATATGATAGTTACTTGAATAGAATAGTAATTCATTATAATATAATTCAGCATATTCATGAGCTTTTAAAAATGAATTTATAGCTGCTTTAAAATTTCTTTGCTCGTGTAAAATACTTCCTTTGTCAAGAAATGCTATGGCAGGAAAGTTTTTATTAGGTGTTTTTACTGCTAGACTTATAACACTGTCTAAATAGATAATTGCTTTATCCTTTTGCTGTTCATTATAAATATTACTGTAAAGATAATAAGCTACTTGAATGTGACTTGTATCTTTTTCTTTTTTTGCTCTATGCAAAATACTCTTTAGAAAGCTTTCTTTTCTTTTTAATTCTGAAGCGTTGTAAAAACTATCAATCATTTCCTCATAAGACAATTGACTAAAATTATCTATAACATCATTATTCCCTTGTTGTGCATAACAAGAAAACACAAAACTTAAAAACAAAAAAAAGAATCTATTTTTCATATAGAGTTAAAAATTGATAATACATTGTTAATGTTAGCTATCTTATCTGTAGTATGCTTCAATACTTCTGTATCTAACTTATTTTATGAATCTTAACTTACAAATATGCAATCTTAATTTTTAATATAGCGGTCTTGATTCTTAATACAAGACAATAAGTATTTGAAAATGTACTACTGTGCCTATTACATTTACACCATCAAAAAAATCTGACAACGAAAGTAGCGGATTAATTTTAATAAACAAAAAACAGAAAATATGGCATTAGAAAATTTGATTAGTGTAGAATTTACACAAGAAGAACTTACCAACTTAGACACACACTTAGAAGCTATTCAGCAAATCCTAGCTGGAAAAACGGTGAACCTTACTCCCGAACAACGGCAACAATACGGACGTATTGCCAACCAAAACAAATTGATTGTTGATAAAGCCAAAAGTCACATGGAACAACATCCAAATTGGATTCCAAACTTTATAGACAAAGCAGAATTTGACAAAGACTACATTGCACGAATGCAAATAGAAGGACGTGTACAAATGCTGGAAAATCTTACCCAACAACTGCTCGATACTAAAACCTTACTAGACCATGATAACTATACAAATACGTTGAGTTTTTATAGAACCATGCGTTACTTAGCTGGCGAAAATGAAGCTGGTGCTAA
>NZ_QBKT01000013.1 GCF_003054265.1 Kordia periserrulae
AAAATGAGTGTTCTTAATGCTGTAAGAAACAAATTATTACATATTGCTATGGCTGTAATTAGAAATCAAACTTTTTACCAAAATCGCTTGTTTTTATCATAGAAATCGAACTGACAATTAGTTATTTCTCAGTGAATTATGAATTACATAGTGATTTCTTAGGTCGAACTCACGTGATATTACTAAAATATGAACTTTCAGAATGACGACTTTACAACTTTATAATGCTTAATAGATTTTCTAAGAACCTCTCCAAAAACATCAAGACAAAAAAATATTTTATCTTGATAAGTTGCACAAAACATCTTGATAAAAAATAATTTTATCAAGATGAAATTTATGGCGACTTAAAGTAAGTTGAAAAGTTAGTGTTTATTTTTCTTCTTCATTCTCACCTTGCAACTCCAAAATCATATCTTGAATAAATAACGGTAAGTCCTTAATCTCATACGATTTTGGGAAGAATTGATTGTTCAAAATACTGGCTGGCGTATAATGTACATCGTTGATATCGCACCATTGTTTGTGCGCTTCCAAATATTCGATAACCATTGAATTTTCAGAAATGCCAAACTTTGCCTGCCACGCGTCTACGTTTCTATTGGCAAACCAGTCTTGTAAAGCTTCGTACGATTTTTTGGGATCTTTTATGTATAAATCAACCAATTGAGAAGCAATTTGTGTGCTTTTATTGTCGGTATTTGGTGGTACATTAAAAATGAATTCAAGTTGAATATCATTTCCGTAGGTCTTCATTAATTTGTCATACGATTCAAAAGCTGCCGTGCAAAAACCACACAACGGATTGGTAACGCCTTGCAATTTGATTGCGCCATTTGGATTTCCAAACACAATACGCAATTGCTCAGGAATCACATTCGAATTGATGACCGATTGCTCTTGCAACATGGTTTTAAACAACTCTGGATTGCGCTTAAACTTTAAAAAGTCTGTTTCGGTAGTAGCCAATTTTTCGTGACTTTCCCAATACGATTTGCAATACGTCCAACCGATGTACAACAGCGCAAAAATGCTCACCAATTGTACTACATATTCAGCGAAAAAATACCAAGCATATTCAAAAGTCACCAATAATAAAGCAGTTTGTAAAACCAAAATTCCCGCAATTAGCAGACATAACGCACACCATTTTTTCAATACGACACCTTGTCGATACAACGCGTATAGTACAATAGGAATTCCCGCTAAGGACATTCCGAGTAATGTTGCTTGATGAAAGCCGATAGACGACAAGGCTAAAAATAATCCCGCAAAAAACACAAAAGAAGCATCGCTCAGCGAAATAACTCCAAAGATTTTGTTGCCTTTGGTATTGATAACTTCACCACAGGTACTATTTTTTGAAATGGCGCCGCATACTTTAGCAACAGCTTTACTTTTAATGCCCAAATCTTCTCGAATGATTAAAATGCTAACATACAGTCCAACAAGTGTCAATGCCGTATATAATAAGTACACCAAACTAAAATTGATAATCACATTGGCGGAAGCAACTGCTGCCACAATAAAATAGGGAAGTGCTGCCTGAATTGATTTTACATTCGAGATTTTTTCCTGCTCTTCAACCGCTACAATCGTTCCTGTCCAAATTTCGGTAAAAGCTACTTCAGAAAGTTTCTCTTTCTTTTCATCTGCTTTGGTAATTCGAATATCATTTCGCTTCTTTTCTGCTAACACAACTTCGTCGCCACGTTCTCCTTTTACCAAGGCTAAAAACGTATTCGGCATTTGGTCTAGTGCTTCTTTGGGAACAGTTGCTGCCAAATTATCAATTCCAAAATAATCAAGCGTATCGGTAATCGATTTTAAGCTCGGATATTCTGGATGCGATAAAAATTGTAGGTTTAATAATTCCCGATTGACATCTAAATAGCCATTATTAGTTAGCAAAGAAAGTATGATATGTTCCATCTAATTTCGTTTAATTTTGGTAGGGGAAATTAAAACTGTTTTTTTTACAGACTAAATATAGAAAGTATTTTTGAGCTAGAAGCAATGGATAGTTCTTTTTAAGAATTCACTTTGTTTAATTTATAAAATAGCACATTACTAGTTTAAAAAAGCGGACGCAAGTCCGCTGTATAATTTTCTCAGAATGATGTTCTTACTATGCGCAAGGTGAATTATATGGCAATTCACACAAAGGTGCGCTCCAATAACCGCCACAATTAAGGCATTCTTCTTCTGTTCGTGGCCAAGCGCCACCAGTAATTGTACTTTGTTCTTTTTTTCCGAGTACGGTTCCTAATTTTGAAATACTTTGTAACATGATTTGTATTTTTTTGGTTAATAATACTCAAATTACAAAACAGATGTAAGAAAAGTTTACGGTTATTCCGTACTTAACGTTTTTTTAATTTTTTGAAGGAATTAGGATGATTACCACTCATTAATGCGATTGGCATCCAACTTTATAAAGATAAATAGTAATATGGTGAAGCCCCAAAGTCCCGAACCACCATAACTAAAGAACGGCAGTGGAATTCCCACAGTAGGAAATAAACCAATCACCATTCCGATGTTAATGGCAAAGTGAAAGAAAAGAATTGCGGCGACACTATAGCCGTACACGCGACTGAATTTATTTTTTTGTTGTTCGGCTCTGTTTAAAATTCGTAAAAGTAAGATTACAAATAAAAAAATCACGACTGAGCTCCCAACAAATCCCCATTCTTCACCAACGGTTGTAAAAATGTAATCAGTATCTTGCGCTGGAACAAAATCACCTCGCGTACGTGTCCCTTTTTGCCAACCTTTTCCCCAAAATCCACCAGAACCAATCGCAATTTCTGATTGATTGGTGTTAAAACCAATGGTTTGTCGCATTTTTTCCTGCTTTACAGGATCTTTTTCCAAGCCCAATACCAAGGTAAAACGATCGCGTTGATGTTGTTGAAATACATTGTAAAAGATATAGTTTACAGCTAAAATAAATCCAATCGCAGCCACTAAAGAAGTAAGTGCTAAGGTCGTTTTTCGTTCTTGCTTTAGCTTCTTTTTAAAAATGATAAAAATGCACGCCAATCCGAACACGGCTGTCCCAATAATGGTGTAAATATATCCGAGCTTTAGCGTGATAACAAAGAGTAATACGAGTGAAAAACCAATCCATAAATAAATAGCAGGCAATCCTTCGCGATATAGCACAAAGAAAAAAGCCATATATACCATGGCACTTCCTGCGTCGGGTTGTAACATGATGAGCATTGGCGGCAATAAAATAATCGCAAAGGCAAATAATTGATGCTTAAAGTAGTTGATATTTGTTTGAATATCACTCAGAAACTTTGCCAATGCCAATACTGTGGCGACTTTGGCAAATTCGGAAGGTTGTAGTGTAAAGCTTCCAATAGCATACCAAGACGTAGCGCCATTGATATTTTTTCCTAACACCATTAAACCAAGCAAACTTGCCAAGGAGATAACGTATATAATACTCGAAAATCGTTCGTAAAATTTGGCTTCTATAGAGAGAATTAAAATAATGATTGCCACACTTGTGCCAATAAAAAACAACTGTTTTCCATACAATTGGTTCATATCGAAAAAGCCACCTGCACTTTCGGTAATGGAAGCGGAGTAGATATTTATCCAGCCCATTCCAACTAGTAAAAAGTATAGCAATATGGAAAGCCAGTCTATTTTTTTGACAAATTTTACTTCTCTACTCATTAATTGTGAATGGTTTTCCGCTTAGTGGTTTTGCATATTCTTCTTCCAAACTCTTCTCCAACACTTCCTTCTCCATGTATTTTAAAGTAACTTCGCCTTTTAAATATCTTTCTATTAGTAAACTAGAAATTTTTCCTGCCCAACGCGCTCCATAGTATCCATTTTCTACAAAAACAGCAATGGCAATTT
This sequence comes from Kordia periserrulae, assembly GCF_003054265.1. Taxonomy (GTDB): domain Bacteria; phylum Bacteroidota; class Bacteroidia; order Flavobacteriales; family Flavobacteriaceae; genus Kordia; species Kordia periserrulae. The sequence goes on from NZ_QBKT01000013.1 coordinate 3,883, forward strand.
TAGGATTTTCTTTTGGCGCGAATGCAATAAAAATAGAATGGTCGGTCAACTGTGTGCGTACTCCGTCGATTTTTACAAAGTTTTCAGCCGTTCCTGTTTTTCCACAAATTTCAATGCCTGGCACATTCAAAAAACGAGCGGTTCCACCTTTTTTCATGCTAAATACATCGTGCATTCCCTGAATAACAGGCTCAAAATGTTGTTTGTCTATCGTAGTATGTTTCGGTTCAGTAAAATGTGGATTGTCTATAGGTTTTCCGTCTATTTTTTTGATGATGTGTGGCGTGTAATAATGTCCTCTATTTGCAATAGCAGCTGTCATATTTGCCAATTGAATTGGTGTCAATTCTACTTGCCCTTGTCCAATGGCGTTGGAAATGGTATTGAGAACATGCCATTTGTCATGCTTAAAATAGTGATTGGTATAGTAATCTCCTGTGGGAATCAATCCTTTTCTTCCGGTAGATAAATCATTGCCAAAATAATCGCCCAAACCAAAACTTTTGATATGATTGCTCCAAACATTCATGCCTTCTCGTGGCGAATCGTATTTGCTAATGATTTGACGATAGGTATTCGCAAAATACGCATTACACGATTTGGCAACACCGTTGATGACATTTCGTTTTCCGCCGCCACAATGGCAACCCATTTTTCGTCCGCTACGTCCGTAAATATATCCGTGATGACAGGTATAGGTAGACGTTGGTGTAATGACACCTTCTTGCAAACCAACCAAGGCATTTAAGGTTTTAAAAGGCGAACCTGGCGGATACGACGCTAGCAAACCTCTGTCGTATAGTGGTTTACTGATAGAATCGTAATGCAATTCATTATAATTTTTGGAACGTTCGCGACCAACGAGCAAATCTGGATCATAGCTTGGTGCAGAAACCAATGCTAAAATTTCTCCTGAAGAGGGTTCAATAGCCACAATTCCACCGCGTTTATTGATCATCAATTTTTCACCGTATGCTTGCAATTCCGCATCAAGCGTAATTTGAATGTCTTTTCCGTTGACGGGAAGCGTGTCTAAACGCCCATTTTTATACGGGCCGATAACGTTGTTGTGAATGTCTTTTTGAATGCGTCGTACACCTTTTACACCGCGTAAAACTTCTTCGTACGATTTTTCAATTCCGGTACGCCCAATGAGTTCTCCCGATTGGTAGTTTGTATTTTTTTCTAGGTCTGAATTGTTTACTTCGCTAATAAACCCTAATACATTGGCACCATGATCGGTTTGATAGTTACGAATGGAACGTTTTTGAATATAAAATCCTTTGAAACGATGCATTTTTTCTTGAAGATACGCGTAATCCTTTTTAGCCATTTGTGCGACAAATACGGAGGGAATTCGCTTTGAATAGCTTTTGGCTTTTTCAAGTTTCTTCTCGTATTCTTCAGGTGTAATGCGTAATAGTTTACAAAACTCAGGAATGTTAAACGGTTTCACTTCGCGTGGAATGACCATCACATCATACGACGGCTGATTTGCCACAAGTAACTTTCCGTTTCTATCGTATACATAGCCGCGTTCAGGGTAGGTGTATTCTGTTTTGATGGCACTATCGTTTTGAAAATTCGTTGCCACTTTTTCTTCATTAAATAATTGAAGATAGGAGAGACGTCCTGTATAGATGACTCCAACAGCAATGACAACAAGGTATAACAAAAGTTTCCTCATGAATTTTTTCGACTAAATAAAGTTATTGATAGCGCGATGATTAGAATGGTAAAGATACTAAAGAATGCTGTATTTCTTAGGATGATTAGGATAGAAGAAATGTTAAATATTTCTAAGAGAAAAAAGAAGAAATGATGAATTACAGTTAAGATGATAATGTACACCAAACGCTGTCCTGTCGCTGTATTTTCAAGTTTTACAGATTGATGCTCGTAACTCACACCAAACGCAAAACGCAATACAAACGGACGAATGTAGGCAATAACAGTGCAGGCAAAAGCATGTGCGCCGCCTGTGTCTGAAAACATATCTACCGTAAGGCCTAACAAAAAAGCAATGATTAAGAAAGTACTTCGGTTGGCATTTAACGGAAATAGAAAGATAAAGTAGATATATACCAACGGATTGATATAACCCAAGAAGTCAATATGATTGCATATCAACACCTGCGCTAATACCGCTAGGACAAATCGGATGCTATTCCAAAAAATGACTGGGCCCATTTAGTTTTCAGGAGCTAATAAGTTATCAATTTCTTCTCTGTGCAAGTTTTCAATGATGTATACATGTTCCAAATCGGTCATGTCGTTGAACAATTGCACGTTTATCTTGTATAAGTTTTCTCGGGTATTGAGTTGAAAGTCTTTGACCGTTCCAATGGGAATGCCTTTTGGAAATAGCGTAGAGTTTCCACCTGTAATAATCGTATCGTTTTCGGTAAATTGAGCCAATTTTTCAATGTCTTCTAACTGTACGATATTTGGATTTTTCCCATCCCAAGTCAACGTTCCGAAATGATTGGTGTTTTTAAGTTGCGCATTGATTTTAGAGATGGAGTTTAAAATACTAATCACCGTTGCGTGACTGCCACCGACACGATCTACAATTCCAATAACGCCTTTGGCATTGATAACGCCCATGTCCGTCGCAATGCTGTCGTTGCTTCCTTTGTTAATCAGCAAAATGTTGTTACGACTTGAATAGCTGTTTTTGGTAATTTTTCCTGAGCGAAATAAATAATCTGTCGCATACGAAGTGCTATCCACAAACTGAATGGTTTGTAAGCTGTCTTCTTTATTGTAAAGAATGTTTTTGAGTCGGCGATTTTCTTCTACCAAACGTTCATTTTCTGACTTTAGATTGAAATAGGAAGAAATTCCATTTGCCTTTTCGTAAATACCGCCCGAAAGCCAATTGGCAGAGTTGATGAACTTACTTTTATGATACGAATGCGATTGAACGGTAAAGAGCAACGAAATAGATAGCAACATCAAAAACAGAATAAAATTTTTATTCCTGATTAGAAAGTTAATGATATGTTGCATGTCTTACTTAGTTCTTCTTCCCAATTAGTACACTTTTGAACTTGTTGAGGTTTTTCAGCGTAATTCCTGTTCCGCGCACTACAGCACGCAATGGATCTTCGGCAATATACACAGGTAAGTCAGTTTTTTGCGAGAGACGTTTATCCAATCCACGAAGCATAGAACCACCACCTGCAAGATAAATTCCTGTATTGTAAATATCGGCAGCCAATTCTGGTGGCGTTTGCGATAGGGTTTCCATCACCGCATCTTCAATTCGTAAAATAGATTTATCTAAGGCTTTGGCAACTTCACGATAGGAAATTTGTACTTGCTTTGGTTTTCCTGTGAGCAAATCACGTCCTTGTACTGACATTTCTTCTGGCGGAACTTCTAAATCTTCCGTCGCGGCACCAATTTGAATTTTAATTTTTTCAGCGGTACGTTCTCCCACATACAAGTTGTGTTGCGTACGCATATAGTACACAATATCGTTGGTAAATACATCACCTGCTACTTTTACCGATTTGTCACAGACAATTCCACCCAAAGCGATTACGGCGATTTCCGTAGTTCCACCACCAATATCTACAATCATGTTTCCTTTTGGTTGCATGATATCGACACCGATACCAATGGCTGCTGCCATTGGCTCGTGTATCAAATATACTTCTTTTCCATTCACTCGTTCTGCCGATTCTTTTACGGCGCGCATTTCCACTTCTGTAATTCCGGATGGAATACAAATCACCATTCGCAACGAAGGTGGAAATAATTTCTTTTTGAGTGCTGGAATATTTTTTATGAACAGACTGATCATTTTTTCAGAAGCATCAAAATCGGCAATCACACCGTCTTTCAATGGGCGAATGGTTTTAATGTTTTCATGAGTTTTTCCCTGCATACGAGCCGCTTCTTGACCCACCGCAATGATTTTATTCGATATGCGATCCCTGGCGACAATTGACGGACTGTCAACAACCACTTTATCATTGTGAATGATTAAGGTGTTTGCAGTTCCTAAATCTATCGCTATTTCCTCGGTTAAGAAATCAAAAAATCCCATCTGTTATGTCTGCTATTAATATGTGTTTTAGTAATTCCGTGTTTGTAACTTTTAAAGGTACGAAAATTTTAATGTTTAAAGTGTCTTGTGCCCGTAAATATCATTGCAATATTGTGCTCGTTACAGTAATCTACACTTAATTGATCTTTGATAGATCCACCAGGTTGAATAACCGCTTTTATTCCTGCCTTGTCTGCGATTTCTACACAGTCTGGAAACGGAAAAAACGCATCACTTGCCATGACAGCTCCGTTTAAGTCAAATTTGAAACTATTCGCTTTTTCAATCGATTGACGCAAGGCATCTACACGACTTGTTTGTCCAGTTCCGCTGGCACACAATTGTTTGTTTTTGACCAATACAATTGTGTTCGATTTTGTATGCTTGCAAATTTTAGAGGCAAATAATAAATCTTCTAACTGCGAATCTGTTGGTTTATTGTTTGTTGGATACGTTATATCTTCTAATGAATCCGTTTTATTGTCTTTATCTTGAACTAGCGCACCATTTAAACAGGTACGTACTTGTGTTTGTGGCAATTCCACTTCGTTTTGAATCAAGATGATTCTGTTCTTTTTCCCTTTTAAAACGGCTAACGCATCGTCATCATACGAAGGCGCGATTACGACTTCACAGAAGAGTTTGTGAATTTCTTCAGCCGTAGCTTTATCAATTTTTGTATTCGCGATTAAAATTCCACCAAAAGCAGATACAGGATCACCCGCTAAGGCATCTACATACGCTTGGTGAATGGTTGGGCGCGTTGCAAATCCGCAAGCGTTGTTGTGTTTTAAAATCGCGAAAGTTGGATCGTCTCCTGTAAATTCGTTCATCAAGTTTACAGCGGCATCTACGTCGAGTAAGTTGTTGTAGCTGAGTTCTTTTCCGTGTAATTTTTCAAACATTTCGTCAAAGTTTCCAAAGAAGAATCCGCGTTGGTGTGGATTTTCTCCGTAGCGCAATACTTTTCCTTGCGTTTCGCTAATTTTCAACGAAGCAATCGAATGATCGTGATTGAAATAGTTGAAAATTGCCGTATCGTAATGCGAAGACACATTGAATGCTTTCGCCGCAAAGGCTTTTCTATCTGCCAAAGAAAAAGCACCTTCTTGTGTTTCTAATAACTCCAAAAAGCTTCCGTAATCGTCTACCGAAGAAACGCACATCACATCGGCAAAGTTTTTCGCCGCAGCTCTGATGAGAGAAATTCCTCCAATATCAATTTTTTCAATGATATCTTGCTCACTCGCCCCAGAAGCAACGGTTTTTTCAAACGGATATAAGTCTACAATGACAATATCGATTTGTGGAATTTCATATTGTGCCAATTCGGCAACATCACTTTCATTGTTTTGACGATTTAAAATACCACCAAATACTTTTGGATGTAAGGTTTTTACGCGTCCGCCCAAAATGGAAGGATACGAGGTTACATCTTCTACAGGAACGACAGGAATACCAAGGTCTTTGATAAATTTTTCTGTTCCTCCCGTGGAGTAAATAGTAATATCTAATGCGTGTAGTTTTTGTACGATGGGCGCTAAACCGTCTTTGCTAAAAACCGAAATTAAAGCTGATTTCGCTTGTTTTTGGGAATTCATTCTAATTGAGTTGTTTAATTGTGTTGTGTGAAGCTGCAAAAGTACTAATTCACACGAAAAAAAAGGTATTTTATGTTAATAAAAAATTATGATCTAAATATTTCTATCCAATTCAAAAAAATGCATTTGAGCAATATATTTTTTCTTACTTTTATTGAAATAATAATTTTAACATGAGTATCGTAGAATCTTCTTTTGACTTTGTTAAGTCTATGACTGACAAATCAAAACCCTTGAGAACAAGATTAATTATAATCTTTTCGCTTTTAACATTGGTTCTTATATTCGAATTAGGCTTCAAAACAAGTTATAACATTCATTTAAATAATAAACTTTCTCAACTAGAAAAGTTACAAGATTTAAAAAAAGATTTTAGTAATGATCCTGTGAAAATGAAATCTATTTATGTATTAGAAAACGAAGTTATTGGTAGAAAGCATTATTTGGACTACTTTAGAACAAATGAGTTTAAGAAATATACTAATGCTGAAATTTTCCTGTTTCTAGAGAAGACAAATAAAAGAATAGATTCTTTGAATAGAATTATAAATTCTCTAGATGTTGATAGTCTAAGTAAATATTTAAAATATGAACACAGTAACATTGTTATTAAGTCCGTATCAAATGATAATAGTAATGATTTGTCATTATTTTGGACTTTTATATCATTTAGCTATCTAACTTTAGCATTCTTTGCAGGACTTATATTTGCTCCTTTGTTTGATAAAGACTTAAAACTTAAAGATTACTTTTTTGGACTAATTTTCTATTTAATATTTTTTACAGGAATAACATTTATCTTAGTATTGGTAGGTTCTTTGATTCCTGTAATTAATAATAATCCATTAATTAATTATTTTATATATGGAAGTGTTCATCTTGTATTAAGTTTATTAATAGTTTATTTAATACGCGGAAGAATATTTTAAGAAATTAAATTACTGTAAAAAAAAAACAGACAAACGCATCTTTAAATAGCATTTGTCAGTTTCAATATGTGTGATGCTGAACCACACTTCAATTCAACTCAGTGTAAAAGTTCAGCATGACATCTTTAATAACTAAAAGATTTCTTAGGAAAGTATCTCAATACTCACTACTAACATCTCAAAACCAATTTCGTTTCAAAGTACTTCTCGATACAAAATTTTTCCAAAATTTCACTCGAAGTGACGGTTTGGAACAATGTAAGATTATAGGTTCTTGAAACGTCACTTCGAGTGTTTTTCGTCAGAAAAATATATCGAGAACAGCTGTGAATTTCAGAACTTTATACGTTTAGATAGTTTTTTTTAAGAAAGAATCTCCGCCACTTTCGCATTCACAAATTCCAAAAATGCTTCGTCTTCTTTCGTAAACGGATCTGGCGTGTGTGAATCAATATCAATTTGTCCAATATTTTCACCGTTAACAAAAAGTGGAATCACGATTTCCGCTTTTACGTGAATGCTACACGCAATATAATTGTCTTGTGCGCTTACGTCTGGAACCAAGAAGTTTTCGTTAGAAACCGCTACTTGTCCACAAATTCCTTTTCCAAATGGAATAATCGTATGGTCGGTTGGTTCGCCCGCAAAGGCACGTAGTTTTAGTTCAGGTTTGTCGCCATTTTTAAAGTAAAAACCAACCCAGTCGTAATGTTCAAAGTTTTCCTGTAATACTTGGCAGACTTTCGTCAATCGGTCATCTACAGATAGGTTTTCTGTGGAAATGATGCTTGCTATTTGAGGTTTGTAGGTTTCGAATTTCATGTAGTTTTTCTTTAATACGAGACAAAAATAGTCGAAAAAAAGCTAAAAATCTTTCATCAAACTAAGAATAAAATCACAGAAAAAGCGAATACGACAAAACTTGTTGAAAATGTGATATTTTAAAGGTTTTAGAGTATGTTTGTAAGTGAATTTAAAAACTAGGTTTTAAAAATAAACCTTATTACAAAGGATAAAATTTTCGTTTTTAATTTTCGTTTTCTTTGCTTGCCCAACATTTCGACTGCGCTCAATGTGACAAGCGTAAACAAGAAACTTTTTACTTTTCACGAGTAATGAGGCTATGGATATGAAATTAAATTTTTACTGTGTTTAAAAGCATTCAAAAATACAAATCAGCACTGGGTTTTATCGTCAAGTTTTTTGTCGTGTATGCAATGTTGACGTATGTGTATAGTTTGTATTTGTCCAATTTTGATGGCGAACCTGATGGTGTCACTCGAATTGTAGCACAACAAACAGAAAGTATTATTAATACGCTAGGATATGAAGCTAGTGTTGAAGTGCACGATGCTGAACCTACCATGAAATTGTTAGTGCATGGTAACTATGTGGGGCGCATTGTGGAAGGTTGCAATTCGGTCAGTGTGTTGATTTTGTTTATTACGTTTGTGATTGCCTTTACAGGAAATTTGAAAAATACGGTGGTGTTTTTGTTAGTCGGAAGTGTGTTGGTATATCTGGCAAATTTGATTCGAATTGTGATTTTAGGCATCGGATTGTACAGTTTTCCTGAACAAGAATACTTGTTGCATCAAATTGTATTTCCGACGATTATTTACGGAATGGTGTTTTTGTTGTGGATGTTGTGGGTGCAAAAATTTTCAAAAAAGTAGATGAAAAAAGTTTGGAAATATATCGTAATCGGATTCCTTTTTGGATTGTTAGTGCTGATTCGTGCGTTTGAATATCAATTGTTTTACGATCCGTTTTTGGACTTTTTTAAGTACGATTATTTCCAAGGAACCATTCCCGAATATGAAACGTGGTCGCTCTTTTGGAATCACGTATTTCGCTATGGTTTGAATATGTTAGTTTCCTTAGCCATTATTTACGTAGCTTTTGAAAATACAAGTGTTGTAAAATTCTCAGTAGGTTTATATTTGGTAGCGTTTCTCATTTTGAGTTCGCTGTATTTTTATTTGATAAAACACGATTTGGCAGAAGATTATTTACTCACCTTTTACGTACGCCGTTTTTTAATTCAGCCACTTTTTGTGTTGATTTTGTTGCCAGCGTTTTACTATCAGCGGAAAATTAAGCATGAGGAATTTTGAATCGCTGCGCTGTTCGCTGCGCTTAATTCAAGGATTTAAAAATTCAATGATTCAAGGTTTTTCTTTTTGCTTTGCTGTTCGCTGCGCTCAATTCAAGGATTTAAAAATTCAATGATTCAAGGTTTTTTTCTTCGCTTTTTAGATTACTGTCGCTTTTAGAGTTTAGACCGCTTCGCTGTTCGCTGCGCTCAATTCAATGATTCAAGGTTTTTTGTTTGGTTTTACTCAATTTAAGGATTTAAGTTTTTTAGATTGTAGGCGGGAATCATTTTTGAACACTACAGTAAAGCTTCAAAATGCTGCCAATGTCTTTTTTTATAAGATTGTAGAGTAGTGGGATGTTTGTTGGTTTTAAGTGTTGTAATTTATGTGGCAAAATGTTCTTTTTACTAATTCTCATTAATTCCCCTAACTCTATCAATGAATGTTGAGAAATCGATTTCATCAGTGCCAAACCTCTGTATAAGTCGCTCAGAAATACTTCTTCCTCATTTCGATTTAGAATGAATATCCATTCCCTCTAGCAGTAACAACTTTTTTTGTAAAATCTATGACGTTGTAATGATTCTTTTTTGTAATAATCAAGAGAATGCAGAATCACCATTTTACGAATAGATCATACATCAAATAAATTAGTTGCCGTTCTACTGGTGGAACATTTTTTCCAACTTTAAATCCCATGAATAATATTATTGCATCTAACTGTTTTACAGTATGAAACGGTTGGGTTTCTAAGTGTGTTTTTATTCATCATGGAAAAAGTTGATGTGGAACAAATACCTGCAAGTATTGAATCCCAACTATTTTGTAATGGCATGTCGTGGACGGTTGATTATTAGAGCTATAATAGTCATTAATCCAATTTTAATAGATTAAGTCTCTTCTTATTAATTTTACCCTTATCAGTATCATAAAAAGCTTGATAGAAGGAAAATTCTTTTCTATCATGTTGTTTACATTTCTTCTCTATAATTCTCATTATATCGAGTTTGTGAGATTTTAATGTTTTTATTCCAAAAATAATTCCCTCTAAGTCATTAAAATCATATTTTAACTTTCGATTTTCTTTCTCGTGGTAAGCATTAAGCATATTAGTAATAATAAGTCGAAATTCATTCTCATAATCCCAATCATCTAGTTTTGTTGTCATCCCTATTTTATAATTTTCATGATGTTTTTTTATCCACTCTCCTGACTTATCTGTTATTGGTTCGGCACATGAACTTATATTTCCATTATCGTCTGTATACCATTGAGATTTTAGAACACCAACTTGTAATCTTCCTAAGTTTTTAAAAAAATTAATTTCTACATGTCTATTTTCATAAATAACCTCATGGAAAGTATGAGGTCGCATTCCAATTATTGGACCTGTATCATTATGACCGTATTCTGTTATCAAATCAATTTGCTTCTTAGATCCATGTGATTTGGTTTTGAATATTAAACATACTCCTCGGTGCTTGTCTGCATAGTTGCCCCAAACAGATGAGTTCTCACAAGTAGACATAAAACAAGCAGTAAACCACTCAGGATAAATCATAGTTTCTGCCTTAATTAAAAATGCATCAGGAAATTCTTTAAAAATAAAACTATATTTTGGCGGAATTTCTTTATCAAGATTATTATATGATGATATTAGGTCTAATTCCATTACAATAGAGTTTGTTGTAGAAAACAATTTTTCGCTTAAATTTTCTATTTCATGAAATTCTTTTTCTGATTTATTTATTAAAATAAAGTTATTAGAACTCTCTCTTTTTTTATCAAGGAATTTTTCTACGCTATTAATCTTAAATGGTTTTTTGAGTAATTGATTCTCATAATAGACAATTGAAATGATATTTATTAGCTTATAATGAATAAGTCTTAAATAAGATAATAGCTCATGACGGCGTATTTTATTTCTCCTATTAGCCAAATTTGCTGGTAACTCTTTCAATAACTCATCTTTGAATGACTTTTCTAAAATCTTTGTAATTATTTTTTTGTAGTTCGGAGATGGATATTGTTTGTGGTTCTTTAAAATTGGTATACTTTTAATGTCAATCAGCGAATCCTTTTTTGAAACAATGGTCAATGCAAACACATGCTCTAGACAGAGAATATAATGTTTTAAAAAGTTTTTCCAAATAATTTTATCTCCTTGCCAGAATAAGTCAAGATAACCTTCAATAGGGTCATTTAATTCTTCTAGTGAGGCAAAATAGATTTCTTGATTCTCAAGTTCTTTGTATTTACCTAATATATTTTCAATTGTTCGAAATCTATACATTCAAATGTTGATTTTTAGTAGCTATGCTTAGTAGTCCATAGCATACGTATAACAGAGATTCCTGTTATTTTTATTATAAACAAACATGTGTGTCTGTTGCGTTTTTATTTACGCTTAAAACTACAATTTTCTTATGTAGGGTCAAAATTAATTCATAATGAAGAAGTAGCATCAATCAAAAAGAACACTTAAAGCAAACTTATCAAAACACAAACAACAAACAACAAAGAACCAAAAAAACCTAATCACTTTCCACAAGTTCAATAATCCGTTTTTCGGAAATCAGGCTTACATCTTTGGAAATACCTTCAATATACATGACAATGGCTTTAAGGTTTATTGTTTGTATCAGTTTATATGTCAAAAGCCACAATAGAAAATCACTAGCCATAATCAAAAATTTTCTTTACAAATATTTCTTTTTGGATATAATGAAGCACGCTTTTTAGGTGTTGGTTTTTGGCTTTTGCATAAAAGTACGTGGAATTAGCATTGAATCGCAAAGTCTTGTTTTTAAATACATTATAAAATAATTCTCAGATTTTCATCCGTTCCCGTTCTCTTGATTGTCTAAAGAGTATAAACCACAAAATTATATTCAAGATGAAAGACAAAATGAAACAAGTCCAAATGCAAGATTACGGTTCACCCGAAGTTCTAAAGTTGGTTGAAACTGAAATTCCAACTCCAAATGCTGGCGAAGTGCTAATCAAAGTAAAAACAATAGGTGTAAACTACTCTGATATTCTTCGTAGAAAAAACACGTATTTTCAAGAAACACCATTACCGTTTGTTTTGGGTACAGAGGCAGTAGGCGAAATCGTTGCTGTTGGTGAAGGTGTAACTATTCCTTATATAGCTGGAACAACGGTATTAGCCATCTTACCACACGCAAGTGGATATTCCGAGTATGTCACGGCTATTGCCCAATACTGTGTTCCGTTACCGCCTGAAATTGATGAAGAAAAGGCTACAGCAATTTTCGTTCAGGGTACGACCGCTCAACTAATTATTTCGAAAGTTGCCAATGATTTAAAAGGAAAAATAGTTCTTGTGAATGCATCGGCAGGCGGTGTTGGTTCGCTTTTGGTGCAATTGGCGAAACGCAATGGGGCAACTGTTATAGGTGCAAGCAGTTCTGATACAAAGATGGAAATATCTAAAGAGTTGGGTGCTGATTTTACGGTCAACTATTCCAAACCTGATTGGTCAAAAAAAGTTAAAGACTTGACTGATGAAAAGGGTGTAGATATTGTTTTTGAAATGGTTGGTGGCGAAGTTTACAACCAAAGTTTACAGTGTCTAAAGCAAGGTGGTCAGATTATTGTTTTTGGTTGTGCCAGTGGTGTTCAGGGAAGTATTCATCCAGAGTTTTTTGTAGATGAGAATATCACACAATCAGGTTTTAATTTAGCATACTTTATCAATCATAAAATGGGATTATGGCGAGAAGCCTTGGAAACTGTTATCGGTCTTTTAATGCAAGGAAAACTAAATGTTGAAACAACGCATAGGTTTGCTCTTGAAGAAGCTTCTTCTGCTCACAAATCGATAGAGAGCAGAATCACTACAGGTAAAGTGATACTCACTACGAAATATCAAAATTGATTAATTTTATAAAATGAAACATACAGATCAGGATTTATTATTAGATGCGTTGAATGGAAACATCAACGCATTTCAATCGTTGTTTGCGGAATTTCAACCACAACTCAAATCGTATTTGTATCGTCTGTTGGCAAATCGAAATGATGCAGAAGATATTACACACGATACTTTTATTAAGGCATACGATAACCTAAAAACATTTAAAGGCGAGGCATCTTTAAAAACTTGGGTTTTTCAAATTGCTACAAGTATTACTTATAATTATTTGAAACGTAGAAAAAGATGGGTCCCAAATGTTTCCGAACAGGCAAAGAATTTGGTTCTGAGTAATGCTGATTTAGCAGGCAGAATTGTAAAAGTGGCTCAGACTTCTGAATATGGTAAATATGAAATAAAAGAGCATATTGACACTTGTTTCACTTGTATCTCAAAGAATTTGCCAATAGAAAATCAAATCGCTTTGATACTCAAGGATATTTATGATTTTTCCGTAAATGATATTTGTATGATACTTGAAAAAAGCGAAGGAACTGTTAAGTACCTTTTGAAAAATGCTAGAGGTTTAATGACAGATATTTTTGATAATCGTTGTGCACTGGTCAATAAAAATGGTGCTTGTAATCAATGTTCAGAATTGAATGGTTGGTTCAATCCAAAACAAAACCAGCAAGAGGCACTTTTAAAATTGGACTTGGTCAAAAAATCCAAAAAGTACAATCGAGAAGAGTTGTTCAAATTGAGAACCACTTTAGTCAAAGCAATCGACCCATTAAAATCAGATGGTTTTGAGTTACAGGAAATTTTATTAAAATGTAATCAGATGGCGATGGGTGAAATTCAAAGAGAATAAAGGTTCAGTTCAGAGTTAATTTTAGTTCAAATTGTGATTTTCGCGTATTGTGTACAACGTTTCGGCTATGCGCAGTGTACCGAAAGGCATTGCGTATAGGTTTTGTTGTTGGTAGTTATTTCTCATTTAATTCGACTACAAATTCTTTTCTTAGGTCTGATTTAATATTCACTTTTACAGGTTGAAATTCAACTGGCTCCTTATTCGATTCAAAATACTCCTTTGTACCTGTAGTGTCTTTTTCAAAATTCTCTGGTAATATGTTTAATCCAATCATAAAATTCAGAGTTATAATTGAGTCAGTTGTCTGAAAATAGCAAAAGGTCTGAGGCGTACTAAGTCCATGGTAATAACCTAAAGTGTCATTTTCGTTATTTGTCACAAAGCACCAAATTTCTTTAGGTCGTTTAAAAATTTTGTCAGGCAAATAACCTTCACTAAGTCCTAAAGTGTCAGTCCAATCTACGTAATACAAGTTCCTTTCATAGTCTTCTGGAATGAGTTCGTATTTCAACTGAATTTTGCTTTTGTCAGGTTTGCTAGTCTTCTAGCAACCAAATAGAATCATGATTAGAAAAAGTAATATGTAAATCTGCTTTGTCATTCTTTAATTGCCGCCAACGTACGTATAACAGAAACTAATTTTAAAAAGTAACTTCCTATTATTTTTCATAAATGTAAAACAAAACCCACAGATACACAATGCGGTTTTCCGTAAAGGTGAAAATTTACCTCTCAAAAACTCACACACTCATACACTCAAAACACAACAAACAACCAGCAACTAGCAACCAACACTTCGACAGGTTCATTGTGGACAAAAAACTAATCACTTTCCACAAGTTCAATAATCCGTTTTTCGGAAATCAGGCTTCCATCTTTGGAAATGCCTTCAATATACATGACAATGGCTTTAAGGTTTCTGTGTTGTACGCTAAAGTTGAGTGCGCCTCTTCTAGGAATCGTATTATTCGGTCGCCAATCGATAGCGCCAAATCGTTGGAATGTATTATCTGTATACGATTGGTATTTGGGTTCGTAATATTGTTTGGGAACACTAAAACCAATCGGTGGCGTATAGGCTACGTATGATTCGCGAGGAACATTTTCGCCAACGACTAACGGATTTTTTCTAGTGAAAATTTTAATCACACCACCAACGCCTCGCACGCCATATCCTTGTCCCGTTTTGTTGACAATAATTCGATCTACATTGGCGGAGGAAAAATTCCGTAGCATCGCAAAATCGGTTAAAGGCGCACCATCTACAAAGATTAACGGCGAAATATATCCTGGCGGATTTCCCGCTTGTAAGGTGAGTTTTTTGCGAGTAAATATGCGTAAATTTTGCATGTCAAAAGGATCATCAGAAACATCGTAACCACTGTTTTCAATAAAATCTTTTACTTGCGGATATTGTAAATATTCCTTCTCGCCAAATTTTGTTTCTTTTCCGTTGACCATCATCGGGTCGCGGGTTTCCTTTGTTTTTTTGTTAGAACCTTCTAAAAGCACAGCATCCAAGTCTACCGCGTCTTTTGGGAAGAATCCGTCAGGTAGGATGAAAATGGTGTTTTTGTTTAAGAATGAACGGTCAATTTTTGTATTTTTTGGAAGTGTTTCTTTTTCATTATTCGCACTGTAATTCAAGTATAATTTGGGTTTGATAAACGTTTGATTGTACCCAACCGCCGAAAAACGAAGTGCTTCTCCTTCTTGCGGATATAAATTTTTAATCACAAATTTTCGCTCATTGTTTAAAGGAATAAATTGTGCCGCTTGTGCTTTGGTATCATGTAAAAATAGTCCTTTTACACGTTTTACGGGGAAATTTAGCGTTCCGTTGATGGTAATTCCCCTGTCGGTGTTTGACTTTTTGGGAGCTTTTTCAAAAATAGGTGTCCAATCGTACGCGCTCCAACCTTGTGTAATGAGCAATGCGTCTAGCGCTTCTCTTTTCGTTTTGGTAGTATTTGGGAAGTAGTATTTCGGATTTTCAATTTCGCCACGCACATACGGTTTTAAATAAAATTCCGAAAAAATACTATGTGCGGGATTGTACGCTTCTGTTGTTGCAGGCAACACAGAAATGCTCACATTGGCATCTAAAATCCCCGATTTCCGCTTGACGAGATATACTGAAAAACTCGCATATTCGTTTTCAACAGTATCTTTTTTTACCATGACAGAAAGTTTTTTGGGTACTTTCTGATTGAAAAACATGCGTTCCAACACAGGAACTTTTCCATCAAAAAGCGTGATGGTATTTACACCATGAAAAAGTCGATTACGCGGAATACGGAGCAATGCTTTTTTATCATCTTTAAAGGAAAATGGCAATGTTCGTGCTTTTCCGTCTTTGTGAATTAATAGCGTATATTCTTTGGAAATGATAGACGACAAGGTTTCCGAATTGGTCTGTAATGAAATTTTGATGCTGTCTTGTTCAAAAGCATTTACTTGAATGGCAATTCCAGTATTTTTTGCTTTTGGCAAGAATTGCTCGCTAGTTTTTTCTTCTTCAAAAGTAATTTTTGCTTTGTAATTGGTGTTATTTTTTGGAGTAAGTTGAAATGTGCCAATTCCGTAGTTATTGCCTTCAAATGTGGTGATTTCAGTATTATTTTCATCATAAATTTGACCAGAAACATACACGCCTTTTCCTTCTTGATTGATGGCTTTAAAAGCAACCGTATTTTCAATATTCTTGACCAAATGTCCGCCTTCGGGTAAAAATTGAATATCGTAGGCTTTTGTTGTTTGCGAATCAGCTAGTTTATTTTTACCATAAACAACAATTTCTGCAATAAATGCATCTTTTTTTTGAACGTCTAGCATTTGTTGAGTAGCTGCTTTGATATAGTATGTCCCCGAATTGAATTTTTCATCCAATTCAAAGTTTCCATATCCTAATCCTTGTTGTAGTCGGATGAGTTTTTTTGATATTTCGGTGCCGCTTGCATCGTAGATTGCTACGTATAAATTGGTAGGATAGATGGCAATTTTTTCATCTTTTCTGCTAAAAGTATAGGCTTTGAACCAGACTTCTTCTCCCACCAAATAACTTGTTTTGTTAAGATGAAGATATACGGAAGCTTGGTCTGAGAGTTTAAAATGCGTTTGATACCGTTCAGAAACAGTTGTTGTTTGCGAAAATGCATTCCAACCAAAACAAAGCAATATGCATACAAAATAATAGATCTTTTTCATAGATAGCAAGTGCAACAGTTTTCATTTTTGACAATTGTACCCGACACTGTTAGGCGTTACTTGTAAATGATTTCTGCTGAAGTTTATAATTTCCTAAATGGGGGAATTTTATAAAAAAATAAACAACTACTGTATGTTAATTTAAAATACAGTAGTTGAAAATTAATCTACGTAAAAGATACTCTAAATTTTTGAAATTGAAAATGACGCGTTTTTATCGAATTTGGATCGTTTTTCGCTCCGAAATCAACTGTCCACTTTCGGAAATTCCTTCAATAAATAGTGTGATGTTTTTGGTGTATGTATCATATATTTTGAAAACAGTTGCGTCTTTTGTGTTGAGTTCTACCATGGGCAACCACGAAACTGTTCCGTATTTTTGAAAGATAGGATTCAAATACGAAGCATATTTTGGCGCATAGTATTTTTTGCCAGTTTCAAAGGTTTCAGGTGATTGCGCCGATAAGTACACAGCTGTATTTCCACTTTTCTTAAATAGTGGCGTTTGGCGCGAGTATATTTTGATGACACCTGTGGTTTGTTGTTGCATTGTGGGAATGACACTGTATCTATCGGTAACAATACGCTCAATTTCTGCCAAAGACATATTGTATAAAATATCAAAATTGCGCAGTCGAACATCATTGAAAAACACAGCAGGTTCACCTGCTTTGGGAATACGAGATGTAATAAATACTCTTCCCATATCTTCGGAAGCATTAAAACCATTAAAATTGAGATACTGTACAATATTAATGTAGCGACTATACTCTTCGAGTGTGATTTCAGTAACGCTAGGATTGTTCATAAAAAGATTGTTGAACTTCGGTGTTTCTTTTTTCTTTTCAGCTTTTAAAAGAACCGTGTCCAGTGCTTCAGCATTTTCATAAAAAAAGTCTTTCGGTATATTAAAATTAGAAGTTACTGATTGAATTTTTTTCGTTTCGTTCAAATAACTTTCCGAAAGTTTGTCTTCCTCATTCGAGATTAAAAATCGAAGATACATGCTTGGTTTTTTCAACGCACCTTTATCATTGATATACGAAAAACGTATTTCTTCCTCTTTTTCCAAAAAGAAATTAGTGAGTTTAAACGATTGATTTTCATCCAAATCAATGAATTTTGCAGGATGATTTTTTGTGGCGTGTAAAAAAAGCTGTTCCACACCTGACGCTGGTCGATTGACACGACCGGAAATGGTAATTCCGTTTTCGAAGCGATGTGTCGTTAACGGTTTTTTGCTAAAAATATCCTTCCAATCGTAGCGACTCCATCCTTGCGTAAGCAGTAAGATATCCAACTCGTATTTTTTCTTCTTATCCATATTCTCGAAATAATACTTTGGATTTTCTATAAAACCTTTTGCATGTGGTTTTAGATAAAACGCGGAAATAATGGAATGTTTCGGGTGATATGCTTCGGTTTCTTCGGGCAAAATAGAAATACTGACATTGGCGTTTTCGTTTAATTGCAATTCATTTACAGAAAGAATGATAGAATCTTTGACATTATTTAATTTTGTAACATTGATTTTTGAACTTTTAATGCCATCATCGTTAAAAAAGATGCGTTCTAAAATCGGCTTTTTATTTTCATCAAATACCGTAATAATGTTGATTCCTTTGAACAACTGATTTCTTTGAATACTTACCGCTTTTTTGACATCGCTAAATTGTAAGGTTGCTATTTTGAGTTTTCCACTTTGGTGGATTAAAATTTTGTACGCTTTCTCAGCATTGTTTTTTAGCGTTTCTTCATTCGTACTAAAATCTAAGATAACTTTATCATCTAACGAATTTTGAAGCATGAGCGAAATACCTTGTGTTTTTATTTCTGGTAATTTAGTGGTGATTGTAGAGTCATTTTTTAATGTAATTTCTGCGGTGTATTTCGTATTTTTTTGAGGTTGTAAGAGAAACTTTCCCATGCCGAGTGCGTTACTTTTAAACGACGCGACTTCCTTTTTGTTTGAATCGTACACAACTCCAGAAGCTATTACGCCTTTTCCGTTGTTATCAATCACTTTAAAACCGATATTGCTAAGTGTATTTGCTACTAAATGTCCGCCTTCTGGCAAGAATTGAAAATCGTATTTGGCTACTTCCCCTTTGGTGTTGTCAGTAGTTTGTGTGTCGGTAAGGATTTCAATTTTTTGGATGAAGGCATCATTTTCTTTAAAATTTTTCATCCAATTGGTTTCTGCTTTAATGTAATAAGTACCCGCCGAAAAGATAGAATCTACGGCAAAATTTCCGTATGTGACGCCATTTTGAGCGGCGTATAATCCTTTTTTGACTTGATTTCCTTCGTCATCATAAATACCAACTTTAATATTGGTAGTTCCCTTTGAAGCGAGTTGATTTCTTTGGTCGTACGCATAGCCTTTGAACCAAATTTCTTCACCTTTAAAGTAGGTTGTTTTGTTGAGATGTAGAAATAATCCTTCTCTTGGAAGTTTAAAGTACGAGTAGTATTCGTCTTCGATGGTAGTTTGTGTTTGTCCGAAAGAAATAAACGGTAAAGTGGTAATGAGACACAATAGGAAGAATGTTGTTTTTTTCATAAAAGTGGGATGTTAATGTGTGAAATTACACCACAAAAAGAATACCAATACATTCAAGCTTTAACAAAAAAGATGAAACTCTTGCGTAAAGTTCATAAAAAAAAGCCTTTCAAATTCAAGGAATTGAAAGGCTTTTTGAGTTTTCTATGGTGAGTGATATTACATCATTCCTGGCATTCCGCCGCCCATTGGAGGCATTCCGCCTGCAGGACTTTCTTCTTTGATGTCTACCAACGCACATTCTGTTGTGAGAATCATTCCAGCCACAGAAGCTGCATTTTCTAATGCGATACGAGTTACTTTTTTCGGATCAATGATTCCTGCTTTTAGCATGTCTACGTATTCGTCTGTTTTTGCGTTGTAACCGAAGTCTTTTTTACCTTCCATTACTTTTGATACGACAACACTTCCTTCGCCACCAGCGTTGGAAACAATCGTACGTAATGGCTCTTCAATGGCACGTGCAATGATTTTGATTCCTGTTACTTCGTCTAAGTTATCTGTAGTAATACTTTCTAATACACCTTTTGCGCGAACTAAGGCAACGCCACCACCAGCAACAATTCCTTCTTCTACGGCTGCTCTAGTTGCGTGTAATGCATCGTCTACACGGTCTTTTTTCTCTTTCATTTCTACTTCAGAAGCGGCTCCGACATACAAAACTGCAACACCGCCAGCTAATTTCGCCAAACGCTCTTGTAATTTTTCTTTGTCGTAGTCAGAAGTAGTAGATTCTATTTGTGCTTTTATTTGTCCTACACGTGTTTGAATCATTTCTGCATCACCAGAACCATTTACAATCGTAGTATTGTCTTTATCAATCGTAATTTTTTCCGCAGTTCCTAGCATGTCAATCGTCGCATTTTCTAGCGTAAATCCTCTTTCTTCCGAAATTACCGTTCCGCCTGTTAAGATAGCGATGTCTTCCAACATGGCTTTTCTACGGTCACCAAATCCAGGTGCTTTTACTGCGGCAATTTTCAAGGCGCCGCGAAGTTTGTTTACAACCAACGTTGCCAATGCTTCACCATCTACATCTTCGGCAATGATTAACAATGGTTTTCCACTTTGTGCCACTGGTTCTAAAACTGGCATTAAGTCCTTCATCGAAGAAATTTTCTTATCAAATAATAAGATGTATGGACTTTCCAATTCCGCCTCCATTTTTTCAGAGTTGGTCACGAAATACGGAGACAAATATCCTCTGTCAAACTGCATTCCTTCTACCACATCTACATACGTGTCCGTTCCTTTGGCTTCTTCTACGGTGATAACACCTTCTTTCCCAACTTTTCCAAACGCTTGTGCGATTAAATCACCCACAACATCGTCGTTATTTGCTGAAATAGAAGCGACTTGTTTTATTTTTTCAGAAGAATCTCCCACTTCCTTAGCTTGCTTTTGTAAGTCTTCTACAATTGCGCTTACTGCTTTGTCAATTCCGCGTTTTAAGTCCATCGGATTTGCACCAGCAGCTACGTTTTTCAATCCTTCTTTTACAATTGCTTGTGCCAAAACGGTTGCTGTAGTAGTTCCGTCACCTGCTAAATCGTTGGTTCTAGAAGCGACTTCTTTTACCATTTGCGCGCCCATATTTTCAAGTTCGTCTTCGAGCTCAATTTCTTTTGCTACCGAAACACCATCTTTCGTTACCGACGGCGCACCAAATGATTTGCTAATAATTACGTTTCTCCCTTTTGGTCCTAAGGTTACTTTTACTGCATTTGCTAAAGCATCTACACCACGTTTGAGTCCGTCGCGAGCTTCAATATCAAATTTTATATCTTTTGCCATAATTTTTTTAGTTTGTTATTCTTTAAATTAAATAATTGCTAAAATGTCATCTTCTCTCATGATGATGTAGTCGCCACCATCGAACTTGATTTCAGTTCCTGAGAATTTCCCATACAAAACAGTGTCATCAACTTTTACTGTCATTGGCTGGTCTTTTTTACCTGGACCGACAGCAACTACAGTTCCGCGTTGTTGTTTTTCCTGTGCCGAATCTGGAATGTAAAGCCCTGAAGCAGTTTTTGTTTCTGCTGGCAATGGGGCAATCAAAACTCTATCTGCGAGTGGTTTGATGTTAACTTTGCTCATTTTATTTGTATTTAATTTTTTAATTGTTTGATTATTTACACGTATCAATTAGACAGAAATTATGCCATTGTACGAATGCTGACATAGTGACAAGCTGAAACAAAAAATGCCAACTTGTATAAGACAAGCTGGCATTTTTTTATGCTAAAAAACGACAAAGAAATTATTTTCCTTGTCCGTTTGTAGTGTCGTTTGTTGTATTGGTATCATTAGTTGCAGGCTGCTCTGTTTGCTGAACTTCTTTGTTTGCAAGTTTCGACTGTCTATCGTTTGCACTCAAGTTGGTAAAGTTTGTAATTAAGATTAACGCAATTAAGATAGTTCCTAACGCCCATGTACTTTTATCTAAAAAGTCAGTTGTTTTTTGTACACCACCAATTTGCTGATTTCCACCGCCGCCAAAAGTAGATGATAATCCTCCACCTTTTGGATTCTGCACCATTATTACCAGCATTAATAAGAATGCTACAATAAGGATTAATACTATAAATACGTAATAAGTTGAACTCATTGTTTACTAATTATTTTGTTGTAATTTTTTTATTGCTCGAATTTGGTCTGCAAAGAAACCACTTTTTTCTGGATATTTCAAAATTAAAATGTCATAAGCTTTGATTGCTTTTTTATATTTTTTTTGTTCCAGATATACTTTCGCCAACGTTTCCGTCATCAGTACCGATTGATCTACGCTGGCATCACTTGCTAAATTGATGGTTTTTTCAAGTGTTGGCTTGGGTGTAATCTTCGGATTTTTGCCTATAAACTTGTCTATCAGCGCAAATCTTTTTTGTTTTTCTGCTTCGTTTGGTGCTGCTTTTTCAGATTTTGTAACTTCTTTTGGCGCTGTTTCTTCTTCGCTAGTAATGATTTTTGGACGTTCGTCAGAGCGATCAATTGGTTGGAAGTTTGTTAGTTGAAGCCATTCTGCAAACGAATGTTTTTCACTTTTATTGAACGATAACGGTTTTCCTAATTGTAAGGTTTCTTCAGGAGCTTCGGAAGTTGAAGTTACTTTTTTAGCGGCTTTTTCTTTTTTCTTTTTCTTCTTGTCCTTTTTTCGCTTCTTTTTCGATTTTTTCGTGTCTGTTTCAACTGGAGTTTCAGTTTCCGTAGCTGTTACCGTTTTAGTTTCAACTTCAACTTCAAGTTCAGGTTCAGATTCAAGTTCAGGTTCAACTTTAATTTCCTTAGGTTGAAATAACTCTGGATCGAGAATGGCATCTGCTTCTTGAATTTTTGTCTTAATGGCTTCTTCCATAAGAAGATGCTGATTTACCACAACTTCTTCCGCAGTGACGTCAATATCATTGATATTGTTGTGCGTTTCCTTGATGGTGCTCGAAATTTCGTGCTGCTCAAAAGTATTAGAAGTAATAAAATCAAACAAAATACTGCGGTCGGTCGTATATGCTGCGGTGATTTTTAGGTGTTGGTTGTATTGAAAACTATCTTGATTTTTTAGTCCTTTTAAATGTACTACGCGCGCTGCTTGAAAGTACGGAAACTGCTTTGCAATGGCTGCAATAGCTTCCGTTTGTGCCGCGTTGATATGCACAGGATTTTGAAGGATGTATGTAAAATCAGAAATGTTCATATTACCAATTTGCCAAACTTGCGTTGAAAATATCTAATGTGATACGGTCAAAAATTTCTTGATGCGCCGTACTTTTTATGGCAGGCAATTGCGTACTCGCAGGATAGTCGTAAAAGAACGAAAATCGTCTATCAAAGTCGTCTTCCGGTCTGTTTTTGTGCGTAAAACGAACTTGTACGCCTATCGTCAATCGGTTTTGTGCTGCTGTATTGTTAGCTGTTGCGGTCATTGGTGATACGCGATATTCCACAATTTCGCCTTCATAGGTTAAATCGCCATTGGCTCTTACCAAATCCAAACTTGTTTGGTTTAGAATAAAATCCTGTAAAGCTAACGTAAAATCTCTATCAAGTCCAGGCTCAATGATAGGCGCGTTGTTTTGGAAAAAGTTGACTTGGTATGTACTTGCATTCAAGTCACCTGTTCCTGTAAAGTTATATTTTCCACAAGCTGCGATGACTGCTGCAATAACAAGTGTTGTGATGATGTGTATCTTTTTCATGTGTTTATTTTTTGACATTATAAATCAAATTGTTTGATTTTTCGATAGAGCGTACGTTCAGAGATTCCTAATTCTTTGGCTGCTGCTTTTCGTTTTCCTTTGTTGCGTTCTAGTGCTTTTTTGATGAGTTCCAATTCTTTGTCGTGCAGCGAAAGTGTTTCTTCTTCTTCCACATCTTCGGCAAAATGATATTTGTCTTCTTCGTTCATAACGCTGACTTCAGGAGGAATGGATAATAATTTTACTGGCGGAGTCGTTTCTTCTTCCTCATGGAAAAATTCTTCCGTTTCATCGTCACCATATATTTTTTGAATCAAACTTTCGTTTTCGTCTTTTACTTTTTGTGAAACGCCATGTTGCATGAGTTCCATGGTAAGTTTTTTGAGGTCGTTTAAGTCACTTTTCATATCAAAAAGCACTTTGTACAAAATTTCACGTTCCGAACTAAAATCGCTATCGCTTTTTTCTTTCTCAATAACCGCAGGCAGATTTCCTGTGTTGTTCGGTAAATACTGACGTAATTTTTCAGCCGTAACGGTTCTGTTTTCTTCCAATACAGAAATTTGTTCAGCTACATTTCGCAACTGACGAATATTTCCGCTCCAGCGATATTTTACCAACATTTCGGTAGCTTCTTCATTTAAACGAATAGAAGGCATTTTATACTTCATGGCAAAGTCGGACGCAAATTTTCGGAATAGGAGATGAATGTCGTCTTTTCGCGCACGCAACGGCGGAAGGTGAATTTCAACCGTACTTAAACGATAGTATAAATCTTCTCTAAATTTTCCTTTTTTGATGGCTTCAAACATGTTCACATTCGTCGCTGCTACAATACGCACGTTTGTTTTTTGTACTTTGGATGAACCTACTTTGATGAATTCGCCATTTTCCAACACACGTAGCAAGCGTACTTGGGTTGTTAGTGGCAATTCTCCCACTTCATCCAAAAAAATAGTTCCGTTATCGGCTACTTCAAAATAACCGTTTCGGGTTTGCGTAGCTCCAGTAAAAGCGCCTTTTTCATGACCAAATAATTCACTGTCAATCGTACCTTCGGGAATGGCACCGCAGTTTACGGCAATGTATTTTCCGTGTTTTCTGTGTGAAAGTGAATGTATAATTTTTGGAATACTTTCTTTACCAACACCACTTTCACCCGTCACCAATACAGAAATATCGGTTGGCGCTACTTGTATGGCTTTTTCGATGGCGCGATTGAGTGCAGCATTGTTTCCAATGATTCCGAAACGTTGTTTGATCGCTTGTATGGATTCCATGTAGTTGTGGTAGTTTTTTAGTTTATATATTCAAATGTTTCGTCAATGGTAATGGTAACGTCACTAGAAACTGTTGGAACGGAAGTAAAAATGGTTCCGTTTCGCGTGATAATTCTATTACTTGCATCGTATTGAATGTCCAAATTAGAGCTTCCTTGCTGCGTCGTAACACTTGTGACATTATTAGGACTGTAAATCATCGCTTGCCAATGCTCGTATTGATCGTCGTATTCATCATTTAAGATAGAGAATACATACAAATCATTTAGCGAGTTGAGTAGCGGATTTGTGTTATTGTCATGCGCATACGTATAGGTATTTGCATCTTGTCCTGTAATTACAATAGACGTGATATTTCCAGCACTATCGTACGAAATGTTTTCTGTTTTAATAATCGTTCCATTTTCCATGGTTTCTCTCAATACTAATTTGCTCGTAGTAGCATCAAAAGTGAATTTGGTAGAACGATTGGTTCCTTCTCGTACACGTGTTATTTCGTTGTTTCCGTGTGTGTAAGAGAAAATGAAGTTTTCAGAAGTATCTTCTAAATCTTCATAGCTGATTTCGGTTATTTTATCAAGATTGTAGTTAATGGAAGTTCTGTTGACGAGTACACCATCTACAGACGTGTTTACTTGCGTCACTCTGCTAAATTCATCACGAAGAATAGTACTCACGCCATTTACGGTAATTCCTAAAAAGGTAAATGTGGTGTTTTGCGCTAAGAATTGATTGTTTAAATTAATAACAAAATCCGTGATAAACGTAGTATCATCTCCTGCAGATGAGAATGTTTTTATATAATCATAATCTGCAAGCTGCGTTGAAGTAATAGGCACAGGATCAGGGTCTACAGGATCCGGATCGGGTTCTGGGTCTGTCGTAGGATTGCCAGTAGCAGGTTGTTCAATGATAATTTCACCATCATACGGTTCATTATCGCACGAAATACAAACGAGCAATAGCGAAAGCAAAAGGTATGACAATGTTTTTTTCATGTAATTATTTGATGATTTTAATATTGAAATGCTTCCGATTGTGTAATATCTACGCCATCACCAAGGTCAATTATACTGTCTCTACTTGTGATGTCGTTATTCGCATTGTACATTACGTTGAAATCCACAGTTCCATCAGTAGATTGTAAACTAATCCAATTGTTTGCGGAATAGAAAGTGGCTAAATAGGAACCGATTTCGGCATCATTGTCTTGGTCAAAAATTGCAAATAAAATTTGGTCGTTAAAGACTGTTTTTAAGGGATTTGTGAAAGTATCAAACAAAAATGTATTGGTAACGTTAGTACCTCCAGAAATATCTGAACCTATACAATTTCCACTTGCATACGTTAATACTTCAAGCTGTGTGCTAGTAGTTCCAGAGAACGATTCGAATGAAATCAATCGGCTATTGGAATCAAACGTAAATACCGCAGATTCACCTGCGGCTGCATTGGTTCGAGTAACAGTATTTCCGTTGTATGCGAATGTATAGGTGTAATTTTCAGAGCTATCGTCAAAATCTTCAAAAGCTATTTGCGTGATATTGTTGCCAGTATAGGTAACAATGGTTCTGTTGGTGACATTTCCACCACTCATAGCTTCTACTTGAATGATTTGCCCATTTGTATCTCTAGTAATTAAACTTGTTCCTGTGTCAGTAAATCCTAATGCAGTTGTTTCAATATTGGCAGAGACTACAATTCCATTGTTAATGATGAAATCAGAGTTTACAATAATTTCTCCAAAAAATGGCACATTTGAAGTTGTATCAAGCGAATATGTTGATAATGTAGTACCGTTATTGCCACCATTATTTCCGCCACCGTTTCCGTTACCGCCACCGCCATTATTTCCACCGTTGCTTGCAGGTTCTTGAATGACAATTGTTGGGTCTAGCAATTCATTATCGCAAGAAAAACAGCAAAAAGCGAGTATAATTGTGGTGATTGACAGTATTTTTTTCATAATATGCTTTTTTGATTAATTATTATCTGAAAGTCCAACCGCTTCCCCAAGTAAGGTTGCTGAAGTACAATCGATGATTTTTACATTGACAAAATCACCCGGTTTGTAATTTTCTTTTGGAAATACGGCTACGGTATTTTCGGAAGTTCTTCCTTTCCAATGCGCGTCTGATTTTTTGGAAGTTCCTTCAATCAATACTTCTTTTATTTTTCCAACTTGCGCTTTGGTTCTGTACGCACTGTGTTCTTGTTGTAACGCGATGATTTCTGCCAATCGGCGCTTTTTTACAGGTTCTGGTACGTCATCTTCCATTTTTCGTGCTGCCATGGTTCCAGGTCGTTCCGAATAGGCAAACATGTATCCGAAATCGTATTTTACATAGCGCATTAAGGATAATGTATCTTGATGGTCTTCTTCAGTTTCTGTTGGAAAACCAGCAATCATGTCTTGTGAAATTCCGCATTCAGGAATGATTTCACGAATTTTATCGATGAGTCGGAAATATTCTTCGCGCGTATGCAAACGGTTCATTTCTTTTAAAATACGGTCGCTTCCGCTTTGTACAGGTAAGTGAATATAGTTACAGATATTTTTATGTTTTGCCATCACAAGTAATACATTTTCGTGCATGTCTTGCGGATTGGACGTAGAGAAACGCAAACGTAGTTTTGGAAATCTCGTTGCGACCATATCCAGCAATTTGGCAAAATCGACCGCCGTTGCTTTTTGCATTTCAGAAGCTTTGCTAAAATCTTTTTTCAAGCCGCCGCCGTACCACAAATAACTATCTACATTTTGCCCAAGCAAGGTGACTTCTTTGTAGTTTTTATCTACCAATTCTTGAATTTCTTCTAAGATGGATTGCGGATCACGACTGCGTTCGCGTCCACGTGTAAACGGCACTACGCAAAACGTACACATATTGTCACAGCCTCTAGTAATAGAAACCAGCGCGTTGATTCCGTTCGAATTTAAACGTACAGGCGAAATATCTCCATAGGTTTCTTCTTTGGAAAGAATGACATTCACCGCATTGCGACCTTCGTCAATTTCTTGTA
Source organism: Kordia periserrulae (assembly GCF_003054265.1). Taxonomy (GTDB): domain Bacteria; phylum Bacteroidota; class Bacteroidia; order Flavobacteriales; family Flavobacteriaceae; genus Kordia; species Kordia periserrulae. The sequence continues at coordinate 31,593 of NZ_QBKT01000013.1, forward strand.
CTAAATTTGGCAAGTCCTTGTAAGCATCTGGTCCTACAACCATGTCTACAATTTTTTCTTCTTCCAAAAACTTACTTTTCAAACGTTCTGCCATACAGCCCAACACGCCTACTTTCATCGTCGGATTGTTTTTCTTTACCGCATTGTATTTTTCCAAACGCTTGCGGACAGTTTGTTCCGCTTTATCGCGAATAGAACAGGTATTTACCAACACCAAATCCGCTTCTTCCAAGCGATTGGTGGTATTAAATCCTTCTTTTGCCAAAATAGACGCCACAATTTCGCTGTCAGAAAAGTTCATCTGACAGCCATAGCTTTCAATATATAATTTTCGTGTATTCTTCGGATTTTGTGCTAAAACAATACTTTCTCCTTGTTTGCTTTCGTCAATAATCTTCTCCATTGTACTATATTCTGTAACTTGAATTTTTACTCGATAATCGAGATTTATAATGTTCCGACGTTTGCGTCGTAGTGTTTTAATAGTTTCTACTGAATACTTCGTGAACTTTCCCCCGAAGTAATTGATTCAAATAGGGTACAAAGATAGGATTATTTCCATCATAGTGACATAATGACATGTTAAATACCTGTTTTTTCAACGCAACCTTTTGGAGGTATTGGTATCTACGGTGTAAATCAACCAACTAACAACTGCACTTCATGAAAATCAATCGCGTATTTCTACTCATTGCAACATGTTTATTTTTGTCTTGTTCGAATGATAAAGACTATGAATATGTCAGCGTAGCAACACCAATTACCGTAACCTCTGCCGAATTACGTTCGTCTATCGAAGTGCAATCGCCCAAAAGCATTGTGCAATCGGGAAAAATTTACGCATACAATCAATATATATTTATCAATGATGTTGACAAGGGTGTACATGTCATTGACAATCGGAATCCGTTGCAGCCAACCATTGTCAACTTTTTGAAAATTCCGTTAAATAGAGACGTTTCTATCAAAGACAATTATTTATATGCTGATAGTGGAAGAGATTTGGTGGTTTTTGACATAAGTCAGGTCAATAGCATTGAGTTTGTGGGACATGTACAAAACGTATTGGAAAATTACCAAACGATTGATTATCCTGAAAATGCAGATTATTTTAATTGGGAAGGATACAATTATGAAGAAGATATTATTGTGGGTTGGGACATTGCCGTTGAACGAAGAGAAATTCAAGAAGATATTTATTATACTACGGGAGCAGAAGCAGCAAATGACGGCGGCGGAAATACAGGTTCAGGTGGCTCTTTGGCACGTTTTAAAATTGTAGACCAATATTTATATGCGGTTGATATAAATAAAATCAATGTGTTTGATATTCAAAATTTGGAAACGCCTGTAAAAGTCAAGGAAGAATACGTGACATGGGAATCGGAAACTATTTTCTATCAAGACAACAAACTATTCATTGGAACGCGCACGGGTATGTATATTTACGACATTTCACAGCCAAGCTCACCAACATTTATATCTAGCTATGATCACATGAAATTCTGCGATCCTGTCGTTGTAGATGGCGATTATGCGTATGTAACACTTCGCACGGGAGGAAGTTGCATGGATGGTGAACTGCAAATGCTAGAAAGTCGCTTAGAAATCATCAATATCTCTGACATTTACAATCCACAATTGGAAGAAACTTATATTATGGACGAACCGTATGGTTTGGGAATCCACAATGAAAAACTCTTTATCTGTGATGGCGCTTCTGGATTAAAAGTGTACGACAAAACCGATATTTCAAACTTACAATTATTGCAAAACTTTAATGCGAATGATGCGTACGATGTCATTCCGATGCAGGACAAACTCTTGCTTATTGGCGGAAACACGCTTTCACAATACAATTACACAGCAACAGGAATTGAGCTCATAAGTGAGTTTACAGTTCAATAATTACCATTACAACAACTTTCATTTTAGAAGAAGCCTGTTTTTTTTAGGAAAATGGGCTTTTTCGTTTTTTTCGGGAACCTTTTAAAAAATAAATGCGTCTATACTAATAGAAAGCAAAAACATTAACAAAACCCTATATGAAAAAGCAACTTTTAAAAATAACTTTTTTGTCTATTGTCGGAATGCTAATTTTTTCGTGTTCCGATTTAGACGACAATGAAGAAATAGGAACAGTTTCTCTTGAAAACATCATTCAAAAAGAATCAGAATTATTTAGTTTGATTGAACGTGTAGCTGAAACCGAAGACGAGGATGAAATCACTTGTATCAAATTTCTCTACGCGTTTACCATGTTGGAGTTTGATGCCGATTTAATGGTAGTGAATCAGTATACAGTATCTAGCGATGAAAACTTTAGTTTTATTTTGGAGAATATTTCAGATGGCAATAGTATCGGAATCAATTTTCCTATACAAAGTGTCTTAGAAAGCGGTGAAGAATTCCTCATTCAAAACAAAGACGAACTTAAACTAGCGATTGACGATTGTATAGAAGCACAGCAAGAAGAATTGGCGGGACAATGCAGTTTACTATTGCAAGAATGCGTGTGGATTGTAAGTCACGATGAAGAAACGGAAGATATGTATGAAAACGCCGTGTTTGATGTGGCTGAAGACGGAACGTTTAAATTTTACAACAATGGCGAACTGCAAGAAGGAACATGGATTGTGTATTTTATTGAAGACGAACTGCACACAAACATTACCTTTGAAGCAGAAGGAATAACGGCTGACGATTGGAATTTCGATTGGAAAGTCATCAGTTTTACCAGTGAAACCATGATTTTTGAAAACAACGGTATCAGTTATACACTTACCAAAGAGTGTGATGGCAACTATTGTACACAACTCATTTTTGAGGAATGTGAAGGAATTGACGGTTCGGGAATTTCAGAATTTGTGTTTGAAAATTACATACCTTGTATTTTACAAATTGAAGATTTAGCCGAATTAACCGATGACGATAGCATTGCATTCTACGAAACGCAATTAGATGCTGATGTGGAAACAAATCCGCTTTCGCAAACATCGTATCAAAACATCATGCAAGAGCAAACGATTTATGTGCGAGTGAATTACGGAGTTGCCAATGAATTTTTTATCATTCCAATCACGATTATTTCGACAACTTGTTAAAAACAATTCAAATACAAAACAACCAAATTGGGCAACCATTTTTGAAACACACAAACGCTACAACATATAACATAAAAGCTTTAATCAAAGGTGATGAGTTGGCTCAAAAAGCAGTGTACGATGCTTTTGCGCCCAAAATGTTAGCGGCGTGTCAAAACTTTATTTCCGATAAAACCATGGCGGAAGAAGCCATGAATAACGGTTTTGTGAAAGTGTTTTTCAATATCAAAAAATACAAAAATGAAGGAAGCTTTGAAGGTTGGATTCGCAAAATCATGATTCGGGAAAGTCTGTCGTATCTGCGAAAGAAAAAATTTCTCATTGCTTCGCAGAGTGACATTATTTTAGAGCAACAAAAAACCTATCAAAAACCTGTAGAAGAAGTTTCAGAAATTCAGCGACTAGTAATGCAGCTTCCACTGGAATTCAAGTTGGTGTTCAATTTATATGCGGTAGAAGGGTATTCGCATACAGAAATTTCGGAGTTGTTAAACATTCCTGAAGCAACCTCAAAAACACGTTTGTTTAGAGCGCGAAAACTACTAAAAGAACAATTGCAAACCCTAAAAAAAGCACATGGAAGATTTTGATTACATAGACGAGCTTGCTAAAAAAGCACTTTCGGACCGTACGGAAACGCCTTCCAAAGATGGCTGGAATGCGGTGCAGCAACAAATGGCACAAAAAAAACGTAAAAAAGCGTTCCTATATATAGTGTTGCTATTGCTTATTTGTTCTTTCGGAATTTTTATTGGCGTAAGTTCGATGACGGACGCAACAGAAACTTCTGTTTCAAACAAAAATGCCCAACAAACAAAAGCAACTCTTACAAATCATAACGCAACAACAATAAAAGATTCAAGTTCAATTTCGAGTTTAACTTCAAATGCAACAATCGTAGATGATGCCAGCAGAGATGAGCAGGATTCAACTGATAAAACATCAGAAACAACTCCAAATCAACACGTAACTACTAACAATTTTCATGGTGAAAAAAATGGATTGGCTTCAACTCAGACTGCGCATCATTCGCGATTAACTGAAAAAAATAACACAGCAAAAGAAACGGCAACGGCGAATCGTTCATTAAGCACATCACAATTTGACACAAAAACAACAGCAACTTTTTTCAGTGAAAAAGAGGAGTTGTATGCAAACGCTAAAGGTGTTATAGTATATGAGTGGGAATTAATCGCTCCAGAAATACTTCAAAAGAAACGCAGCAAACAAACCAAGAAAAAACCAACAAAAATTTACGAGCAATTGGATTTGATGGTTGGTTTCAATGGTTTTGCAAAACCGAACGATTACAATTTTATAGGTTCGTATGTATTTGAATTATCCTATACAGGCGAAAAAAAGCTAAACAAAAACTACTTTTATACGTATGGCGGCTCATTGCAATTCAGAAATCTGCGCTTTAAACAAGATTCGCTCAGTTTTAACAGAGGAGAGTTGAGCCTAAACATTCACACAGGAATCAAAAGAGGTTTTGGTGAGTTTGCTGTCGAAGCTGGCGGTTATGTGGGATATGAATTGTATTCGCCAAACAATGAATTTTTCAACAATAACAACATCAACTTCTTTGACCGTAAAATCAATTATGGACTTTTTTCAGTACTGCATTATAAAAAAGTTGGTTTGGTGTTCAAATATGAATTTTCGCCATACATAAACTATCTCGGAGCAAAGCAATTTGGGGCGTTTACCGTTGGTGTCAAATACGATTTTTAAGTGTGTAAAAAGTAAAAATGTGCAGCCATAAAAACGGTGGAATCTCAAAAAAATGTGTCCGTTTTTAAAAATCTAACTACTTTTGTACTCTGAAAAAATAATATATGGCAAAGAATCTGGTAATTGTTGAGTCACCCGCAAAAGCAAAAACGATAGAGAAATTTTTAGGAAAAGATTACAAAGTTGAATCGAGTTTTGGACACATTGCAGACTTACCTTCGAAAGAATTGGGCGTGAATGTTGAAGGCGATTTTGAACCTGAATATATTGTATCGAGCGATAAAAAAGCAGTTGTAAAAAAACTAAAAGATTTAGCAAAAAAAGCAGAAACTGTATGGCTAGCAAGTGATGAAGACCGTGAAGGAGAAGCGATTGCATGGCACTTGTCAGAAACGCTAAAACTCGATCCAAAACGCACAAAACGAATTGTGTTTCATGAAATTACCAAATCGGCAATTCTAAAAGCAATCGACAATCCAAGAGAGATTGATTACAACTTAGTAAACGCACAACAAGCACGAAGAATCTTGGACAGATTGGTAGGGTATGAACTCTCACCAGTATTATGGAGAAAAGTAAAAGGTGGATTGTCTGCCGGACGTGTGCAATCGGTTTCGGTGCGATTAATTGTAGAGCGCGAACGCAGTATTCAAGAATTCACACCAGAAGCATCCTATAAAATTTCAGCAGAATTCATAAACTCAGAAGGGAAAAAGTTCAAAGCGAAAATGAACAAAACCTTCTCAACACATGAAGCTGCTAAAAAATTCTTAGCAAAGAATGTAGGTGCCAATTTCAAAATTGCCAACTTAGAAACCAAGCCTGCAAAAAAATCGCCAGCAGCACCATTTACCACATCAACACTACAACAAGAAGCCTCACGTAAATTATATTTCTCGGTAAGTAAAACCATGACTTTAGCGCAACGTTTATACGAAGCGGGTTACATTACTTATATGAGAACGGACAGTGTAAATCTTTCTAATGATGCTAAAAATGCAGCAAAAGAAGAAATCATCCGTTCGTATGGTGAAGAATACAGTCAGCCAAGAAACTACAAAAGCAAAGCCAAAGGCGCACAAGAAGCGCACGAAGCCATTCGTCCTACAAACATGGAAAACCATTCAGTAGATGCAGAATACGATCAAGTGCGTTTGTATGAGCTTATTTGGAAACGAACATTGGCTTCACAAATGAGCGATGCTCAACTAGAGCGTACCAATGCCAAAATAGAAGCCAATACACACAGTGAACGCTTTACAGCAAATGGAGAAGTGTTAAAGTTTGAAGGTTTCTTAAAAGTATACCTAGAAGGAAAAGATGATGACGAAGAAGAGCAAGATGGCATGCTGCCAGAATTATTTGTGGGTGAAAACGTAACAAACGATTACATCACAGCAACACAACGCTACACAAAACCGCCCTATCGTTTCACAGAAGCTTCTTTGGTAAAACAATTGGAAGAACTAGGAATTGGGCGACCATCTACGTATGCGCCAACCATTTCAACCATTCAAAATCGTGGATATATCGAAAAAGGAACGGTAGAAGGTGAAGAACGACAATACGAGCAACTGACCTTAAAAAAGGATAAAATCATTGAAAAGCAACTCACAGAAAAAGTAGGTTCAGACAAAGGAAAGTTGGTGCCGACGGACATTGGAATGATTGTGAATGATTTCTTAGTGAAAAATTTCTCATCAATTCTCGATTATAACTTTACAGCAAAAGTTGAGCAAGACTTTGACGATATTGCCTCTGGAAATGAAGAATGGAAAGACATAATGAAAGATTTCTACAAAGATTTCCATCCAAAAGTAGAAGATGTCAAAGAAAATGCTGAGCGCGAATCGGGAGAACGCATCTTAGGAACTGATCCTGAAACTGGAAAACAAGTTAGTGTGCGTTTGGGAAGATTCGGGCCCATGGTGCAAATTGGAACGGTTGACGACGAAGAAAAGCCAAAATTCGCCAGTTTAAGTCCAGATCAGCAACTGAATACCATTACGTATGAAGAAGCGATGGATTTATTCAAATTACCAAAAACCTTGGGTGAATACAAAGGAGAAACTGTTGAGGTGAACAATGGTCGTTTTGGTCCGTATGTGAAATTTGGGAAAAAATTCATTTCGCTAGACAAAGGAGAAGATCCGCTAAGCGTAGAAATGGATAGAGCCAAAGAATTGATTGACGAACGCGAAAAAGCGGATGCGCCAATTGGAAAATATGAAGGACATGATGTTACCAAAGGTGTTGGTCGTTTTGGACCATTCTTAAAATGGAATGGCATCTTTATCAACGTGAATAAAAAATACGACTTCGATAATCTCTCGCAAGCAGATATTGAAGAATTAATTGAAGATAAAAAGCAAAAAGAGCGCGAAAAAATCATTCACAATTGGGAAGCAGAAGGTATTCGTGTTGAAAAAGCGCGTTGGGGAAGAAGTAATATCATTCAAGGAAAAACCAAAATTGAGCTTCCAAAAACAGTGGATGCTACCAAATTAACCTTGGAAGAAGTTCAAAAAATCATAGCGGAAAAAGCTCCAAAGAAAAAAACAAAGGCAAAAGCAAAAGCTAAAAAATAATGGAGTTCGAATTTTTATCGCCTGTTAATGACTTATTAATAGCTCATAATGAACTGTTATCTAAGCAAGCTTTAGGAAATCAAATAGACATTCATTCGTCCAAAAACGGGATTCCTGAATCAATTGAAACGGCTAAATTCGCCATCATTGCTGTGTTGGAAAATCGCAGCGATATCAATTATTTGGGTGAAAACTTAGACTTACTCGAAATCCGAAAAGCCTTTTACAGTCTATATCCAGGCAACTGGAATCACAACATTGTTGATTTAGGAAATCTTCAAAAAGGAAATACTGTTGATGATACCTATGTGGCGCTCAAAAGCATTATGGAGCCGCTGCTCAAAAAAAATATCATCCCTATCATTTTAGGCGGAAGTCAAGACTTGATGTACGCGATGTATCGCTCGTACGATAATTTGGAGCAAACGGTCAACATTGTCAATGTAGACAGTAAATTTGACTTTGGTGCTGTTACGCAATCGGTGAGTAATCATTCGTACATGGGAAAAATCATCACGGAAGCACCACACAATCTATTCAACTACAGTAATATTGGGTATCAAACCTATTTCAATGCGCAAGAAGAAATTGACTTGATGCAAAAATTGTTCTTTGATGCGTATCGTTTAGGAAAAGTTTCTAGCGATATTAGTATTGTAGAACCAATTACACGCGATGCCGATATTGTCGGAATTGACTTGTCTGCTGTTAAAGCTTCAGAAGTTAGCGGAAATCAAAATACTTCGCCCAATGGTTTGGATGGAAAAGAAATCTGTGCCATCAGTCGCTATGCAGGAATCAGTGACAAAGTATCTTCCTTTGGTATATTTGAATACCGAAACTCCAAAGACGAAGAAATTACCGCAATGTTGGTGGCGCAAATGATTTGGTATTTTATAGAAGGTGTTAATTATCGCGTAAAAGACTATCCATTTACCTCAAAAGACGATTATTTAAAATATATTGTGCCAAACGACGTTGAAGAAATGGTCTTTTACAAAAGCAACAAAACAGAAAGATGGTGGATAGAAATACCATTTATTTCAAGTTTGAATAATAAATTAAAAAGACATACGTTATTACCTTGCACACACCAAGATTATTTGAATGCTTGCAACCAAATAATCCCTGAAAGATGGTGGATGGCGTATAAAAAAAGTATAAATTAAATAAGCGTGTTAAAAAAACCTTAAATTTGTATTGATAAAAAGCAATTTAAAACCATTAGTTTTTAGAACAAAAAATTGTTTTTTTAAAAATAAATAGATAGGTTTACGCCCTTAAAATCTATAAAAAACGTATTAACCTCAATAATTCCGTATGAAAAAGATTGTTGTATTAACAGCCGTTTTAGCATTTCTTTATAGCTGTGGTTCAAAAGACAGAGGTGAACTAGTCGGTGTCAAAGGAAAAAAATGGCATCCTGAAAAACCGTATGGTATGACGCTAGTTCCAGGTGGGTCATTTATCATGGGTAAGTCTGACGACGACATTGCTCAAACAAAAAATGCACCTACAAAAACTGTAACCGTTCCATCGTTCTACATGGATGAAACAGAAATCACAAACAGCGAATACAGAGAATTTGTGTACTGGGTTCGTGATTCTGTTATCCGAACAAAGTTGGCAATTTTAGCTGATGAGGAAGGAAAAACTGATCCCAACGAAGACGGAATAGCTAAGTATGCTTTTAAAGATGCAGACACGACAGACATGACTGCTTGGGAAAAGTATTATAATGCGAATTATGCGGGAATGGGACCAACAGGTTACGAAGGAAGAAGGTTAAATATGGACGAGGAGTTAATATGGGATTTTTCTGAAATTCCTGACGAGTTCTATGCTGAGGTAATGGATTCTATGTATATCTCTGAAGAAGAATCATACAATGGTCAACGTACGATTGATTGGACAAAGGTTCGTTTTCAATATACGTGGATGGACATTGAAAGTGCTGCAAAAAACAAAGGGAAAAAGCGTACGGATTTTATCAAAAGAGAAAACTTAGAAATTTATCCTGATACTACAGTTTGGATTAGAGACTTCGAATACTCTTACAACGAGCCAATGCACAACGACTATTTTTGGCACGATGCATACAACGACTATCCTGTAGTTGGTGTTACTTGGAAACAAGCAAAAGCATTTTGTGAGTGGAGAACACTAAAAAAGAATATCTACAGAAAAGAAAGAAAGCGTCACCTAATCAACAAATTCAGATTGCCATCTGAAGCAGAGTGGGAATACGCTGCAAGAGGTGGACTTGAAGGAGCAACGTATCCTTGGGGTGGTCCTTACACAATGAACGACAGAGGTTGTTTCTTAGCAAACTTCAAACCATTACGAGGAAACTATGCAGCTGACCAAGCATTATATACTGTAGAAGCGGATGCGTTTGAGCCGAATGATTTCAACCTATACAACATGGCAGGAAACGTTTCAGAATGGACAGCATCTTCCTATGATCCTAGTTCGTATGAATACATGTCAACCATGAGTCCAAACGTAAACGACACACTCAACAAGCGAAAAGTAATTCGTGGAGGTTCTTGGAAAGACGTTGAATACTTCTTGCAAGTAAGCACTAGAGACTTCGAATATAAAGATTCAGCACGAAGCTACATCGGTTTCAGAACGGTACAAAGCTACATGGGAACAGATGTTATCGGAACAGTCAAAAACTAATTATCGTAATACTTAAATAAACCACGGTTAACCCAACACTTAAATTTATTAACTAAACACTAAACTAAAAATTAGATTATTATGGCAAAGAATGGCAAGATCACGCTAACGAACATGGTATATGGCCTTGGAGCGGCAATTGTAATTGTAGGAGCATTATTTAAAATTCAGCACTGGCCTTACGGTAGTGAAATTTTAACGCTAGGAATGATTGTAGAAGCACTTGTATTTACATATTCAGCATTTGAAAGACAAACAGACGAATTAGACTGGTCGTTGGTATACCCTGAATTAGCAGGAGGATCGGCAAAAGCAAAAGCTAAAAAAGAAGAAGCTGCTGACGCAGAAGGATTGTTATCTAAAAAATTAGACAACTTATTAAAAGATGCTAGAATTGATAGCGAATTAATGAGCAGCTTGGGTGAAAGCATTCGCAACTTCGAAGGAGCAGCAAAAAGCATTTCTCCAACTGTAGATGCAATTGCATCCACTAAAAAATACAGTGAAGAAATGTCTTTAGCAGCAGCACAAATGGAATCATTAAACAGCTTGTACAAAGTACAAATGGAAAGTGCTAACCGTCAAGCAGCAATCAACGAAGAGGCTGTAGAAAATGCAGCGAAGTTAAAAGAACAAATGCAATCATTAGCATCGAACTTATCATCATTAAATGGTGTATATGGTGGAATGTTATCTGCAATGAATAAGAGCTAATTAGTTACTTACCTAATTTAATTCAACAAAAATTAACAAAAAAACTAATTAGAAATGGCAGGAGGAAAAGTATCTGCAAGGCAGAAAATGATTAACCTGATGTACTTGGTGTTCATCGCAATGATTGCAATGACGATGACCAAAGAAGTATTATCAGCGTTTGATTCTATGAACTCAAAATTTGTCAGCACCAATGAATTGACTGACGAATCTAACGACCGTTTATTAAAAGGGTTAGAGCAAAAAGCAAACGAAAAACCAGCGGAATTTAGCATTCCAGCGCAAAAAGCAGAGCGAATCAGAGCAATCTCAGATGATTTCAATGCGTATCTTGAAGATATTAAAAAAGATATCTTAGAAGGTGGTCAATATGAAAGAACTGAAGAAGGTGCATTACCAGCTGAAAAAATGGACAAAGGTGACTACTTAGATGAAAAGTGGTTTACAGGTGACCGTTTAACGAAAGAAGGAGAAGCGGTTATGGCGCGTATTCGTAAATATAAAGACGATATCAGAGGTGTACTTGGTGATGACCAAACATACACAACGGCAATCGAAAACTTTGAAAAAAGATTTGATTTGAGCGATGTAAAACCAAATGAAGGAGCGAAGCTAGGTTATTTAGATTATAATTTTAAAGGTTTTCCAGCAGTTGCATCGTATGCTAAAATTACAGCAATGCAAAATGATGTAAAATCTACTGAAGCTAACTTATACAACCTATTCTTAGGAAACTCGTTAGAAGAGGCAATTACATTGAAAAACTATCAAGCAATTGTACTTCCTGAAAAGAATGCGTTTTTTGCAGGCGAAGAATTTAGAGGAACAGTTGTATTAGGAAAATACGCGAACGTATCTCCAATCAAACTTTCTGTAAACGGAAACGATATATCTTTAAAAGAAGAAGGCGCACTAGACTCAGTAGGAAATGCTTTGGTACGATTCAAAACAGGAAACGTAGGAGAACACGAAGTAAAGGGTACATTTACCTTTGTTGAAAAAGGGGAGGAATTACCAATTGAATTCAAAGCAAACTATGTAGTAGTACCACGTCCAAACTCAGCAACAATTTCTGCTGATAAAATGAACGTAGTATACCGTGGAGTAGACAACCCAATGACAATTTCATTTGCGGGTGTTCCTGATAATAAAGTAACTGCTTCAGCACCTGGATTACAGAAAAAAGGAAATGGTTCATATAATATGAAGCCAACTGCAGGCGGTAGAGAAGTAACTATTAATGTTAGAGCTACACTTGATGATGGTTCATCTTCAACAGATAGCAAAACATTTAGAATTAAAGAAATCCCTGCGCCAACAGGATTCTTTAGAGGACTTTCTGGATCGCAAAAAATGTCTAAATCTGGAGTTGCAAAAGGAACCGTAAAAGCTGATTTCGAAGATTTCGATTTCGATTTACCGTTAACTGTAACACAATTTGACTTTAAAGTACCTGGACAGCCAACAATTACTGTTCAAGGAAGCAAGTTAGACTCAAGAGCACAAAACGCTTTAAATAGAGCAAAAAGAGGACAAACGGTACAAATTCTTAATATCAAGGCGAAAAGTAATGGTCCGCTTATTAAGAAAGTATCACCAGTAATTATTGAAATTACAAACTAAAATTATTAAACTATTTGTTATGAATTTGAGAAGTTTATTTACGATTGCATGTACATTCCTAGTTTCAGGATCAATGTTTGCACAAGCAAATTTATTGAATGCCAAAGATCCTAGTGAAATTGGTGTAAAAACGGAAGCGCAGAAAAAAGCTGACAATGATGGTCCGTTACCGTATGGATATGTAGATGACAGAGATATTCTTTGGTCAGCAACGACTTGGGAAATTATTGATCTTGATGAAAGAGTAAACTTCCCTTTGTACTATCCAATTGACACAGTTGGAATGCGTGCCGACAGACGTTCTTTGTACGATGTCTTAATGAAGAATATCAAGTCTAATAAAATCCAAAAAATTTATGCAGACGGTAACTTTACTGAAGTTCGTACATTAAATGATATTCAATCAAGTTTAAAGAAAGTAGATACCTTACCAGAAGGTATCGACCAATTAAACAGAGGTGAAAAATTATCTGATGAATTTATTGAAGTAAGAGAGCTAACAGCTGGAGACATTGAAGCATATCACGTAAAAGGTGTTTGGTATTTTGACAAGCGTCAAGGTGAATTAAAATACCGCTTGCTTGGAATTGCTCCTGTATCACCTGAAGCACAATTTGTAGATTTAGACGGACAGCAAGATTTAATTGAATTGTTCTGGGTTTTCTATCCAGATGCACGTGAAATTTTGCACGAAGCGAAAGCTTTCAATGACCGAAATGCGGCTGTGCCATTGTCGTTTGATCACTTGTTAAACTCAAGAAGATTTAACGGAATCATTTACAAAGAAGAAAATGTACAAGGCGATAGGCGTGTTAGAGAATACGTAAAAGATAATTCACTCATGCAGTTGTTAGAATCGCAACGAATCAAAGAAAAAATTCGAGGAAGAGAACAAGACATGTGGAATTACTAAAATTCATAACATAACAATACTGAAAACGCTCACTAATTAGTGGGCGTTTTTTATTTTTGCACTATGGTAGATTATATAATTGTCGGATTAGGGTTGGCTGGTATCGCTTTTTGTGAAGAACTTGAAGCCGCAGGGAAGAGTTTTATCGTGTTTGAAGACAACTCTCAGCAATCGTCAACAGTGGCTGGCGGATTGTACAATCCCGTAGTTTTAAAGCGATTTACACCGGTGTGGAATGCTGATGAGCAATTGGAAGTCGCGCTGCCTTTTTACGAAGCTTTAGAAGAAAAACTCAACGCACAATTTGATGAAAAACTCCCTGTATTACGACGCTTTGCTGCTGTTGAAGAACAAAACTTATGGTTTGAAGCCGCCGACAAACCCAAACTTACACGCTATTTAGATACCAAATTAATTCACAATACCAACGAATCAATCAACGCGCCTTTCTCACTTGGAAAAGTAAACGAAACAGGCAGAATATTTACAGAAAAACTGCTCAAGGCTTATCGTAACTATTTGACGGCGAAAAATCGTTTGCAAAACGAGCGTTTTCAATATGAAAAAATAGTATTCACCAACAATGAAGTACATTATGGAAAGCTTCAAGCAAGGCATATCGTTTTCTGTGAAGGTTTCGGTGTCAAGCAAAATCCGTACTTTTCATACTTACCATTAAACGGAACCAAAGGCGAATTACTTACTATCAAAGCACCCAATTTAAAAGTTGAGGAAGTTGTAAAATCGGCTGTTTTTATCATCCCGATAGGAAACAACACCTATCGAATTGGAGCAACCTATAATTGGACAGACAAAACCAATCTTCCCACAGAAAAAGCCAAAAAAGAATTAACAGAAAAACTCGATACACTCATCAATTGCGATTACGAAATCATAGACCAAGTTGCAGGCATACGACCAACAGTTGTGGATAGAAGACCGTTAGTAGGAATACATCCAGCACATTCACAATTGGCCGTTTTAAACGGTTTAGGAACACGCGGTGTGATGATTGCACCAACTGTAGCCAAACAACTCTACAATCACATCGAAAACAGCGCTGTATTGCCAGAAGAAGTCAATATTGAACGTTTTAAAGATTATTTTGAGAAAAATACAGATTAACTCCGTTTCGGATCCTTTTCCTTATCGTAAGAAATAAACAAATTAATCCAAATATTTCGTGAAAGTCGCATAATGATTGGCATAAACCCAATCAACGTTCCCATGATGATAAAAAATGTTGTCAATAAATCTGAAATTCCAATAAAATAACGCGCAATAATAAAAGCAGCGACAGCAAAAGCAATTCCTACGCCATAACTTACATACATAGCGCCGTAAAAAAAGGAAGGTTCAATCTTATACCGTGTACCGCAATGCGAACAAGTTTCGTGCATTTTCAGCGTAGTATTCAGTTTATACGGATTTTTCACCTGATACATGCTTTCATTTTGGCATTTTGGGCAACTTCCCGTTAAAATACTATTTAATTTCGTTCCTTTTTTTAACATTTGTAAAATATATTTTCAGACAGTCTTACGCTGCAAAAGTAAGACATACATTTTACAAAAACGGTAACTTTTGTCACACACATGATAAATATTCACAACATAGCTGTTGCTTTTGGCGGCGAGTATCTTTTTAAAGAAATTTCGTTTCGACTTAACGCGGGTGATAGTGTCGGATTGATAGGGAAAAATGGCGCAGGAAAATCTACCTTGTTAAAAATTCTTGCCAAAGAAAACGAGCCAGATGAAGGAGAAATTGCCACAGATAAAGATGTTTCCATTGGTTTTTTAAAGCAGGATATTGAATTTATGCAAGGACGTACCGTTTTGGAAGAAAGTTATGAAGCTTTTGAGGAAATTCGCGAACTCGAATTGCAAATCGATCGCATCAATCATCAACTGGCAGAACGAACCGATTACGACAGTGAATCGTACAATGAGCTCATTGTGAATTTAAGTGAATGTACTGCGCGTTATGAAATTTTAGGCGGTTACAATTACAAAGGCGATACCGAACGTGTGCTGCAAGGATTGGGTTTTAAGCGTGAAGATTTTGACAAAAAAACAGATACTTTTTCGGGCGGTTGGCGCATGCGAATTGAATTGGCAAAATTATTATTGCAACAAAACGATATTTTACTGCTAGATGAGCCGACGAACCACTTGGATATTGAATCGATTATTTGGTTGGAGCAATTTCTAAAAAACTTTCCAGGAGTTGTTATTATCGTATCGCACGATAAAATGTTTTTGGACAATGTCACCAACAGAACAATTGAAATTTCTTTGGGAAGAATCTACGATTACAACAAACCCTATTCAAAATATTTGGTGCTGCGTGAAGAAATTCGCGAACAGCAATTGGCGACGCAAAAAAATCAGGAAAAGCAGATTCAACACACGGAAAAACTTATTGAAAAATTTCGCGCAAAAGCTTCCAAAGCTTCTATGGCGCAATCGCTCATCAAAAAACTCGAACGCATTGATCGCATTGAAGTCGATGAAGATGACAATGCTGTGATGTCTATTCAATTTCCTATTTCGATTCAACCTGGAAAAGTGGTGATAGAAGGTGAAAACATCTCTAAAAATTACGGTGAAAAAAAGGTGCTTTCCAGCGTAGATTTGTTTGTGGAGCGCAGTAGTAAAATTGCGTTTGTTGGGCAAAACGGTCAGGGGAAATCTACCTTAGCGAAAATCATCGTTAATGAAATTCCGCACGACGGGCGATTGGAATTAGGTCATAACGTACAAATTGGCTATTTCGCGCAAAATCAGGCAGAATATTTAGATGGCAGCCTTACGGTAGAAGAAACCATGATTGAAGCGGCTGACGAAAAAACACGACCCAAAGTGCGTGATATGTTAGGTGCTTTTCTCTTTAGAGGTGAAGAAGTGGATAAAAAGGTAAAAGTACTTTCTGGAGGCGAACGAAATCGATTAGCGCTGTGTAAAATGCTCTTACAACCCTTCAATGTATTGGTGATGGACGAACCGACAAACCATTTAGACATTAAATCGAAAAACGTGCTCAAAACCGCATTGCAAAACTTTGAAGGAACGCTCATTCTCGTTTCGCATGATCGTGACTTTTTACAAGGATTGACCAATAAAGTTTATGAATTTAAAGACCGAAAGTTAAAAGAATATTTAGGCGATATCAATTACTATTTGGAAGAACGACAAGTGTCTGATTTACGCGAAGTAGAAAAACGAACGGTTGTAAAGCAGGAAACAGAAGAGAAAGAAGCGCCAAAGCAATCGTACGAATCGCAAAAAAAATTAAAATCGCTCAACAACAAACTTAACAAAGTAGAACGTGCCATTTCCGATTTAGAAAAGGAAATAAAAGACATCGATATGGAATTGGCGGTAAACTACGAGGAAACCATTGCGCAACCTGATTTCTTTGATACATATCAAGGAAAAAAGAAGGAATTAGAAGTGTTGATGCAAGATTGGGAAGTCATACAAGAAGAAATGGAAGCTTTGGAAGCTGAATTATAAAAGTCGTATTTTTGCAGGATGAACGAACATTTTTTTCAATGTCCTTACTGTTGGGAGGAAATCTCCATGTTGATTGACACGTCGGTACGTGAGCAAAAATATATTGAAGACTGTGAAGTTTGTTGCAATCCGATAGAAATTTACGCACAAACAGAAGATGGTGAAATCACAGTTTTTGACGCAAAAAACATTGAGCAATAAAAAAGTTTAAAATTTCATTGCTAGAATAAAAAATGATTGTATATTTGCAGTCCAATATCGCGGGATAGAGCAGTAGGTAGCTCGTCGGGCTCATAACCCGAAGGTCACTGGTTCGAGTCCAGTTCCCGCTACTAGAGTTGACAAGGCTTCACAGAAATGTGAGGCCTTTTTTGTTTTAATGGGTAAAACATAGGTAAAACAAATGGTTGAATAACTTGTGTCGAAATGATGTAATATGCAACCTGTATAAAAACCTGAAATCAAAATAAACCATATTGAATCATATAAATATTAAGCGAAGCAGAGATAAGTTCTTCCTTGAAAGTACTCTTTGTTTTTCAGGATAATATCACGGTAAACAAAAATGAAATTTATTTGTTTAATATCAAATTGTGAGTGATAACCAATTCTCCATTGTCTATTGCAAAATAAACATAATCAGCCATATCAAGATCTTCTAGGATATCCTGTATTGTATTTACAGCATACTCTTCAAATAAATAGGATGCCAAATTGACAATAATATTTCCATTTTTCGTAATATTATTGAAAGCAAACGATATTCCTAATGGCACTAAAAAATCACTACAAAATTTAATGATATCACTTTTTGTGGAATTCCTAGGCAGAAGTTTCATGTTTAAAATAGTATCATCATAATGAAGTGAGAAGAATCGGATATATCCTTTTTCATCTATGAATGCCTGATTACGGTATATTATAATCTCTTTAGTAACACCATGACTTAATGTTACGTTCGCTTTTATATTATTTTCATTATATGGCATAGGGCGCGTTTTATGTTAATAAGTAAAATATAAGCAATTACTTACTTTTAAGTTGTGCAAAATTTTATATTTTTATAATCAAAAATATATTGATTAATTTGAAGAGGGATAAAAATTATCGCTACCAGTAAGTATGTGATCCCAGTCATAGTTAGTGTTAGGCCTTACTAAATTCCATAAAGTTTTAATTACGGGGTCTCCATTCTCATTTTTTTGACATTTACCAGTCCAGCTAGTAATACTTCCTATACTCCCCCACCTAACAGTAAAGGAAATAACTTTAGCATTATTTGTTTTACACGTTTTGCATAAGTCTTCTGAGTCTACAATTGCATCATTAACCCATCCTATTAGTGGATAACTAGAAGAACCTCCTCCTGAAGGAGACGTGTAAGTTCCTGTTATTTTACCTGTGGCTGTATCTAATGTATCAATAGCCAAGGTAGAACCACTATCATTTTTCCAAGCCCCTATTGGGTTTTCACAGGTTGGTTTTGTATTAGTTTCTTGGCCCCAAGCAGAAATAGAAAACAATAATATTAGAACTGAGAGATTTAAAATTTTTTTCATGATTAAGAATTTTAGATTAGTTGAGTATACATATTTTATTTTCCTTTAAATCTAAATTTTTCGTTTATCATTTCCTTACGGTTTTCCTCAATCACGTAATATTTTTTCAATTATTTAAATTAGAGCATAGAAAAAGCAGACCAACTAAAGCCTGCTCTAATCTTTTAAAAACAAAACGTTTTACAATAAACTCTCATCCGCAAAGCTAAAATAACTATCTTCTGTAATGATAAGATGATCGAGGAGTTTGATATCTAGCATTTCACCAGCATTTTGTATTTTTTTCGTTATGGCTTTATCTGCACTAGATGGTTTTAATGTTCCGGAAGGGTGATTATGCACCAAAATCATGGCGACTGAATTTGAAAGCAATGCGGCTTGTAACACTACGCGGATATCAACTAGCGTGCCGGTGATGCTGCCGATACTGATTAGATAGTAACCAGTGATTTTATTTGAGTTGTTGAGATAGAGTGCGTACATGTGTTCTCTGTGATTGATTTGATCGAGCGGGAAGAATTTACGAACGCATTCATTGACATGTCTTGAGCTTGATATTTTTTCGAGTTCAATATTTTTTTGTTTGATGTAATTGAGCTGAATTTCTCCGATTAAGTTTTTTGAATTTGTGATTATCATATCTGCCAAATTTTAGTGAACAATTATTTGGCGAAAACAAGCAATCTTGAACAGCGTACATAACACAAGGAAAAGTTTCACTACATGAAACCCTTGTGGTTTTACGCCAAGATTAGCTTTGACAAAGAATTGTTAAGCGAATTTGGCTACTTGAAGAATAAGCTAGAAATAATTAATGATTGTAGCATATAATCAATGAACTTTTGTGAGAATAATGTCGGTAGGGATATTAAAGGTTCTATCATCTGTTTCTAATCGCAAATCTTTTTTTTCTTTTATTTTCCAAGTTGCTGTAGGGCTGCATCCTATACAGTTTCCTGTGTTGATAATTTCCATTGTCAATGAGCCAGAGATGTGAGTATAATTAGGGTTATTAATTGTGTTATCATCAATTCCAGCTTTTAAAAGAGTTCCGTTACTACTTCCATAAATTACAGAGCCGTATGTTAATCCATGCCCTATATCTTTGTTTGATTTGTAAATAACAGTAGGGATTCCATTAGAGTTTGTTTGTAACAATGAATAATGTCCACCTATATCCCCATCCTCATCTAAAAAAAGTTGAATGCGAAATATTTGATTGCCATTTTCCCACTCCCATGTACCAACAAAGGGTGTGTTAATATTTTGACTCACAGTTTTAGTTTGTGCTTTAACGTTTGTAGAAGCACCGCAAGAAATTAATAAAAATATGATTGTGGTTATAAAAAGTCTCATAATGAATAGTTTTAGATGCAAGGCGTTTCTTTTATTAAGTTTGGTGATGTGTTTTCAAAAGATACCTGTGTGAAATTTTGAAATGAACTGTCAGATTTAAACAAATTAATACCCATGTCAGCCTCACTCAGCATTAGTAAAAAAGAGGCAAGTACAGCTTCATTGTTTGTATTGTTAATTGTAATTTGAGTAGTGTT
Source organism: Kordia periserrulae (assembly GCF_003054265.1). Taxonomy (GTDB): domain Bacteria; phylum Bacteroidota; class Bacteroidia; order Flavobacteriales; family Flavobacteriaceae; genus Kordia; species Kordia periserrulae. The sequence goes on from NZ_QBKT01000013.1 coordinate 51,584, forward strand.
TCCTTCGAAATATTTTTTATAAAGTTTGTTGTATTTATCTTTTGCAGCAAGCCATTTTTGTGCCAAAACAAAGTCTGATGGAATGGATGGTGTTAATTTATAATAGAAAAAATCTACGAATTTACTCATGTCATTAATTGTTAAAGCATAATGTGTGCCTTTTCCTGTTGCTAAAAAAGCAACAAAATTATTATTTATATTATTGTTTTGCGATAGTCTTGCAAATGATTCTATATCTTCCATAGTAAATATAGAGTAAGTGTCTTGCCCTGTTGTAGTCGCTGTTTCGTAATGCGTATGGATGAATGCCATTATAATTACGTTAGCTGGAATGTTTGGTATTTTTATCTTTGGGTCATTTGCCGTTCCCTGTACAGCACCTAATTCATTCATATTCGCAACTTTAAACAATGCTTTTTCATATGCTTCATCTAAATCATTATTTAAATTATTGGCAGCAACTCTAAAATTTTCATTTTCAGTGATAAAAGTTTTTATTTTATTGCATTCTGCTTCAATATTCAGATCACCAATAGGAATAGTTTCTACGGGCTCTTCATCATCTGGCATACTGTCTGGATCATCACCTCCGCTTCCGCCAGCATTGTTATAGTCATTCCCATCTGAAGCAGTTCCGCTGCCAGTACAACTCCATATATTGACAGTTTCCCAACCGCATTCTTGTGACGCACGTGAGCAACTAAAAACTGTAATCATACACGGGCAGCTATTATCGCCCCATTCATGATGCTCATTACCACTACATGTTATATAGGAGCAAGTGTAAACCTCTTGCGTGTCGATAAGTTGAGGTGCGCCGTCCAGACAGGGACTAGTTCCACCGATTCCACTTTTATTTTGTAAAATTACATTTCCACCCAGTTGATTCATAGTCGCCTGTGTATAATCAAGTACTATACCATCATTATTGTCGATAATCGGGTACTTGATTAAATATTGATATTCCGTACCATCATCATAAATAAGGAGCATGTAATTTACTAAATTTACATTTGATTCTGGGTGCTGAGCTAATAGGGTATATTGAGTGTAATAATTTTTTTCAATTATTTGGATGTTTTCTAAATCAAGCGTAAAGCTTTGTGTTTCCTGAGTTTTAGATAAATCTTCTTCAATAGCGAGTTTTTGAAGTTTTTTGAAAACATAACTATTGGATGCTCGCAAATGTTCTCCATTAGACATTTTAATAATAAACTCGGGTTTATTTGGAATTTGCGTAGTTTGGTCATCTATCTCTTGGCATCTAGGCATCAAGAAAATTGTGATAATCGTGATAAAAAAAGTTCTAAAAATGTGTTTCATAAATTACGTATTGTTTGCAAAACAGTCCGCTTGGGGGAGCCACATCTTTTTCTATCTTTAATAAAGATATCTAATTTCTTACAAAAAAATGGTGTTTCACTGACATTTTTTTATGTCTGCAATATATATAACTCTTTTCGGCAATAATTACGGGATTCCACAATTAGGTGAATTTTTTCAATTTTTTTTAAACAAAGAAAGCCACTCAATTGAGTGGCTTTTTAGTGTAAAAAGCTTTTGAGAATTTTAGAGCTCAAACTCCATAAGCTGCTTTTCCAGTTCTTCTTTTTTGTTTTCAAGCGTGGTTTGTAATTGTGTTGCGACAAGCGTAATCAAATTACTATTGGTGGTTTTAAACTCCATGCCCGATGCGTCTTTGAGGTAAAAAGAACAGCTATCACTGCTGTTGTAATTAAAGCGTGAAAGGCTCAAAAGCGTTTCCACCAAACGTTCTCTTTTTGCACTGATGCCTTTAAGCTTTTCCAATCGCTGAATGCGTTCCAAAAGATTGACAGGCTGTTTTGCAGAATCGGGATTTTGCTTTTGCGGCGTTTCCTTAGCTGGTTTTACTGCCTCTTGTGCCAGTTTTTTTGTAACGGCTGTTTTGGCTGTTGTCGTTTCTTTTTTCGCGCTTCCATTTTGTTTTACTGTTGCTGTTTCCATGATTTAAAGTTTTAAATTATTAAAATGTTTTCGTGCTTTGGCGGATATTGTGGCAAGTGCCAAAGCAGTGCATAAATGGCCGCAGCAGATGAAAAGGCAAGGCATTTATCGGTTATTTTTTGTGCGCAAAAAATGCTGGTAAATCCCGAAAGGGTTGCCTTGCAAGCGCGCAAAGGCGAACGGCTAAATTTGCAAATGATTTGGGATTTGTGCGCAATGGACAATGCGAGATTGTAAAAAATTAAAACAAATAAGCAGCTACGAAGTATATAAAAAATAAAATTAAAGAGTAGTAAGTTTAAAATTTTTAAAAATATTGGATTAGAGTTATTTTTCTTTACTAAGACTGACATTCTGAGATGTGACTGAAATTCTTTCTTAAATCTTTGTTTTATTTAATTAACTTTGTAAGTTTAAGTTAATTTTTATTTATTTAAGTTTGAAAAGTATTGCTGCAGATTTTTTTGATAAATTAGGTTTTAGTTTTGGTGAAGATTTAAGACCTGAAAAAATCTTTATTGAAAATGCACCTGAACTTAACGGAAAAATAATTCATTCCACTTTTTATTACGATAGTCCTAACCAAACAAATACTTCTTTTTATTTTATAAATAAAGCTTTAAGTAAGAATGAATTAAAAGAAATTAAAAAGTATGTTTGGAATGAAAATAAAGTTGATTTATTATTTTATTTAAAAAATGATGATTCCTCAAAACTAGTATTACAATACGCTAAAGTTTCTCCTAAAACAGCAGATAGTGATTCGATATTAGATGTTTTTAAAATATCAAATGAAGAACAAAGCAAAATTGAAAATATCCAACGTTGGAAATTTGATAGTGGTCTATTTTGGACAAACTACCAAGAATTTTTAACAAGAAGTAAAAACTTCAAAAGCATTGACAAAGAGTTAGTATCTACACTTGAGGCTCTTAAAAATCAATTAAATGATGTTCTGACCTTATTTTTAGAAGATGAAGAAAAAAAAGAAGAATATGTTCAAGCCCTAATTGATAGAACTCTATATATAAAGTATTTAGAAGACAATCATATTATCAACTCCTACTTTTATGAGCATCATTTTAAAGATAGCGAAACTGATTACAAAAAATTGTTATATAATGCAGATAGTTCAGGCTTAAATAAATTGTTTGAGATTATTCACGACATATTTAATAATGAATTATTCGAGAAACCAACGATACCAGAAAAATACTTAAATACTGCTATTTGTAGTTTAATACACGACTCTTTAAATCACAACATTGAGGTTGGACAACTACGGCTTTTTGATTTTAGATTTGACATAATACCTGTTGAATTTATTAGTTATATCTACGAAATATTTTTAACAGATAAACAAAAGGAAAACGGCATTTTCTATACACCAAAAAAATTGGCTCAACTAATAGTTGATGATGTTATTCCAGAAAATGAAATAGGTTCAGTATTAGACCCCTCTTGTGGCTCTGGGATGTTCTTAATCACTGCTTTTCAAAGACTTTTAGAAAACAGCAATGAAGATACATTAACCGATATTGCTACAAGAATTGAGTTTAGAACTAAACTTTTAGAAGATAACATCTTTGGTATAGAGAAACAGATCACAGCACAAAGATTTACGCTTTTCTCATTATCATTACAACTATTTAGAGGGTTAGAAAAAACTCAGATAAGAGACTTTATTGCAAAACAATTAAAGGAAAAAGGGCAGGTAGAGTTATTTAAAAAGCATCGTTTTTTCAAAAACATTCAACACGCCAATTCATTAGAGGTTGAGGCAGATAAAATACCTCACGCAGATAAAACATTTTCATACATAATAGGAAACCCACCATTTACAACTAAAAATGTTAGTCCTGATACTCGTAACTTTGTGAAAGAATACAAATCAAATACTCTTAACGAAGAACTGACCACCGAGAAGATAATTGGTAGTCTTCAAATATCTCAATGCTTTTTTCTTAAAATTAGGGATTGGAGCAACCCTAATACTAAATTCGGGTTTGTATCTAATAGTTCAAACTTCTATAATGAAAACTCAAAAGATTTTCAAAAATTCTTTTATTCTGAATATAAAATAGATAAGATTTATGAACTTTCGAGAGTAAAAAAAATACTGTTTGAAAATGCAGTTGAAAGTGTTGTTTCTCTAATTTTCTCCAACAACGATAATAATGCTGTTAACAACCTAATCAAATACTACCTTGTTGATGAGGGCTTATTTTCTAAAAAACCTTTTGAACTTCTCATTATTCAAGAGGATAAAATAAGAGAAATTTTACAAAGCGATTTACAGACCTGTAAAGCCAACCTTAGAGATTATTTAATAGGAAATGACTTTGATTTAGAATTAGTAAAGAAACTAAACCAAAACCCTACTTTGAATGGTTTTTTAAAGAAAACTAAGAGTTATAGAGGATTTGAAATTTGGGGAGAAGATGCAAGGAAAAAAGAATTTGAACTAACCAAAGAAAATTGGAAAGGATTATCTCCACAGTATAAAAATGAATATCTTCAAAAGTTTATTTCAAAATACTTTAAGAATGAAAGAGATACTCATTTTGACAAGGCTTATATTAAACCCAAGAACCTACAGCCGTTTGTTATCACTCCAGTTGACAAATACATAAGTTCTATAGATAATTTTCATAGACCTCGACCAAAAGAAGTATATACAGGAAATAAGTTATTGCTTAGAAGAATTGGCAGTCATTTAAACTGTGTCTACAGTAATAAAGAAGATTATTTTGATTTTTCAGTATATACTATCAAGTTAGCAAACGAAAAAAATTATCCTCTTTTTTGTGCTTTATTAAACTCTTATATCGTTCAGTTTTTTTTAGATTTTTACTTGAGAAAAAGATTGTTAGACTCTTTCTCCAGAATTGGAGTAGATGACATAAAAGAAATTCCTATACCAAAGGATTTAGAGAGCGATACAGCCATCAAATTATCTAAAATAAGTGATGACCTAACAAATGGTTTAGTTGATTATAGTGAAGTGAAAAATGAGTTAAACGAACTCGTGTTTGACCTCTATGAATTATCTTTTTTAGAACGCCAAAGAATTAAAGATTTCTTTATTGAAAAGAAAACAATTAGTGTATCTAAAAATGAAATAGGCGAGTATATAGAAACCTTAAATACTTCCATTGAAATCTTTTTAAAGAACTCTGTTAGTTTTGAGACAAAACACAACAAAGGCATAGGATTGGTTGCTATAAAAGTTAACTTAAACGGTTCATCTAATACTCCTTCCGCCAAGAAAACAGGCTTATATCTTTTAAATGAAATTTTTGAGCAAAACCCTCAAGAAAACTTTTTAGCATCTCGTGAAAAAATTTGGGGAAAGGATTGTGTTTACATCATTAAGCAAGACTTGAATATTAATTGGAGTAAAACAAAAGCCTATGAAGATGGGCAAGAGGTGTTAAAAAAATTGATGCGTTAATGGAGAAAAGAGAGTATATAAAAATTGCTGAACCAATTTCTCATTTCCCTACAGATATTAATCTTTTAAGGGAATTAAATAATGATTTTTGGAAAGATTGGGTACTTTACTACCTCCTTGATTTTTATAAAAATTACAACGCTCAAGAGCTATTAACTATTATACAGAATGAGCAAACTAAGAAGTTTCCAAGAACAGAAAGAGAGTTAGCCAAATATCTTAGAAAACATCTCAAAAATAATATAAAATTAAACTTGCAAGGATTTAAAGTTATTGGAGAAGCAACTAATGACGAAGATATTGAAGGTAATTATGATATGATAATTCTTCATTCTTATTGGGAGGATGAGTTTTATTTTGAATGTAAAAACCTGTCACTTAATTCCGAAAAAGCTCTCATAAAAAAATACATATACACAAAGATTTACCCTAAAGGTCAACAATCAAAAAAAGATGGCGGAGTGTATCGTTATTTTAATGGTAAGTACGCTCAAAGCCAAAATTTCGGTGGTATGCTTGGCTTTGTTTTAGGTGATGATATACAGGAAATAAAAAATAAGATCATAAATGATTTAAATGAAAAATTTGATACCACACCTGAGGGAGATTTGAAACAAATTCACCTTGACTCAATACAATCGAATAACTTTACTTTTGACAGTGTTCATTACAGAAAAGGGCTCAATTTCACTTTACACCATATTCTATTCGATTTTGTAAAATAAAATGTGATGTAATCTTTAACTTAATGTGAGCTTATAATAAGTTCTCAAATGTGAAAATTGATGGTGAATTGCCTTTGTTGGGGTAGAAATTTTTGTTACACATTATTTGCTCATAAATTCAATAAATCTTCCCAAACATCATCAAAACTTTTCTGAAATTCGAACAATTGTTTTTCCAATTCATTGGCGATGCAAACGTAATCATTACCGTCGGGTAGGAGTTTGATTAGGGCTTGCATCAGTCCGTTAATGTGAATGAGCTGATCTTCCAATTCGTGTAGTCTTTCATTGGCAGATGACATTTGCGTATTCTCCTTTTTCTATCTCCCATACTCTTTTGGCGATTTCGCGTTCTTCGCTGCCTATTACATCCAAATAAATGGCTGTGGTTTCCAACCGGCTATGACCAAGCCATTTTTTTACTGTGGTAATTGGTGCTTTATCCGCCGCCCGCACGGCAAAGCCGTGGCGAAGACCGCGGGCGCAGGCACGAGCGCCCCAAATACCCGCTTCAAGCATGACAGTTTTGACATGGCGTGATGCGCTACGCAAAGAGAATTGCCAAAGATACTGTGACTTTTTACCCTTAAATTGTACGTAACTCTTCAAATCATTGAGCAAGAAATCAGGTAACGGGATCTCGCGATAGATTCCACGCTTGCGTTTTTTGAGCGTTTCTAAAACGACAGTCTTGTTTGAAAAATCGAGATTGCTTTCACTCAAATTATGAATTTCAGCGATGCGGGCGCCTGTATAATACAGCAGCTGACAAAACAGACGAACATGAACAGGACGTTTTTTTGTGCATTCCAAAAAGCGTAAACGCTCGGTTTGATTTAGATACTTTCGCTGACCGTTCCGGTCGTGCAATGAAATTGTAGGTTTATACATGATTATTTGGGTTTTAAAAATTTAACTGTCTGATTATTAGGTATATTCAGTCGAATATTCAAACAAAAAGTGTGTTTTTTCCTGATTTTAACAAAAATATCATCTTAAAGTTGTTCAGATGCCTCTTTTCATGGCTCAAAACATACTGCTGTACGCTCCCAATGGCAGACTATACCTAATTTTCGGACAAGTTCAGCCTTATGGAGAAAAAATCTTTTTAAAAACAGCAATCTAGTGTTGTTTTATACGGCTGAATACATAAATAACCATTAAAATTTAACATTATGGGAGAATGGGAAAAAGTTGGAGAGGTATACCGAAAAAAGAAGAAAAAGAACGATGGATGGGGCGGAATAGTTGTCGCTATCATTATTCTTTTAATCATCGTTAGTCAGTGTAAATCATAAAATATCGGTCATGAAAAAAATCATCATGGTGGCGTTTGTGTTTTTATGCGTGGCAACCAATATTCAGGCACAAGAAAAAGATCCCCTAAACCCGCCTGTTCGTGAAGGCGGGTATGGTGATGCGGTAACTTGTTCGGGGAAGAATAAAGCACTAGTGCTTTTTATTTTAGGCGGAAAAGGAAAAAAGGAAGAACCTGAGAAATATACAGCCAGTGAATATGCAAAGTTATTGCAAGCGGGATTCAAAAACCCCAAATACACCAATTATCCAACTGAAACAGTTGTATATTATCGCGAAACTAACAAATATGGACCAACCGTTGCTCGTATCATAATCAATGGACTACGTTATGAAACAGATAGTGGAGCTTCTGTTTTTTCACCATCAATGATTGGAAATTACATTGACGTCTTTACAAAATATTATCGCGAGAAAAACAATATTCCCTTAAAAGATAAGCAGATCACTACAGATAATAATTAGAGATTCATACCAATTACCTTGTTCGATTTATCGTTTTCATTATCTAAGGCATTATCATGCTGCTGCTTAAATTCGGAAGAATTTTGGACAACAATATTAAATTTGTCTGTAATTTTTTCTGAGTCTTGAAATACATCACTTTCTGAGTTTTCATTCATTTGAGCCTTTAAGAGTGTGTATGTATTTTCCGTTTCAAAATGTGCGTGTTCAAGAATCTTATCAAAATCCATGTCCAATTTTTGAGCGCGGGCTTCCATCGCCTCTAATTGGTTCATTAGTTTTTGATGCTGCGGATTATCGGTATCGAAATGCTCACCAGCAATTAGATACGCTTTATGTGCCAAGTTCTTAATGTCTGATTTTAGAGTTTCAATACTGTCACAATTTTGCCGCTCCAAATTGAGCATAACTGCCATAATCTCTCCGGGCGACATCGCATCCAAGTCATCGCGCTCAATCCCGTAATGCTCAATCAAAAATTCAATGCTGCCATTGGTATCTTTTGCGGCAATCAGCTTTTGCGCATCGATGGATCGTTTTTGCAAGCGTTCCAACTCTGCCAAGCGTTCCGCCAATTGATCAAGAATTTCCTCAAATCTGCGCATTGCTTCTTGATGGGCGAGTAATTGCTGCAACACAAAATCATAATCTTGGCGTTTTTTGATATGTGTTTTCTTTGAATTATGCTCTTGGTGGCTTGTGCCTTCGATCTGACCAATCTCGTCACTCTCACCACGCATGCCATAATCGTGGTTAACCTTTTTCAGATGATTGGAATGTTCACTATGTTTATTGCCCGTCATGGCTCCCACCCATATATAAAATCACTACTATAAGTATGGCAGAAAAGCGTTAATGAATGGTTAGTGTATAGAGATTGATACAGTTATAATGTCATTATTTGCCAATAGATGTTGTCGCTGTTATAATCATATTATAAGATTAAGTTTAAAGGAGATATTATAATGACATCGATGAACGTATCGCTGCCAAACCAAATGAAAAGCTGGGTTGAAGGAAAAATAGTTGAGGGTAAATATCATAATGCGAGTGAATATATTAGAGATTTAATTCGTAGGGATCAGGCAGAAGCAGAAAGAAATCTGGCATTTAAGACTGCTATTGATTTAGGGCGAAACAGCGGTACTAATAACAGATCAAGCAAAGACATATTCGCACAAGCCAAGATAAAAGCTGAAAAAATTAAATGAAAAATTTAAAGTTTTCACGTCAAGCTGTTTTGGACATTGAGGAAATTTATCTTTACGGTTTTATCAATTTTGGGGAAGGGCAAGCAGATTCATATGCTTCTCGGATGCAGAAAAATTTAGAAATCATTTCTTCTAATCCGGATATAGGTAGATTAGATTCAAGAATAAACCCTGCTATCCACCGTTTTGATTTTGCCAGGCACGCTATATTTTATGACGTTACCGATAGTGAAATAATTATTATAAGAATACTCCACATAACAATGGATTTTCTTCAACACCTTAGCCAAAATTGATAGTGTGAAGGCTCAAGATTATTTAAACAGTAAAATAGGGACAAAAATGGATTTGAGGATTCTCAAAGCAGAAATGATTGTTCATATATATACTGCGGTTGGCGTGGGCGTGGCGATTTTGAGTTTTATTAAGTTTTTTTCATAGTTGTCATTAATATTGCAGTGCTGAATTAATTTTATTGAAGCGTCTGCTATTTTCCATATGATATATTATCACATTTTATCTAATTGCACCCTGTCCAAAATGTAACCTGCAATATATTTTGGCGAGATTATCTTTGTGAAATTTTTAATCGTCAAATATCATAGCAGCTAAGAAAACGGGAGTTGCCAATATTGAAAGTGCGGGAATGGCTATTGCTAGACCAATTCCGACTACAGCCTCAGCCACTTTTTTTTCGTTTGATTGAGCGTAAACCTTAGTCACTCTGCCCGCTGCTTCTCCTATTGTGGAATCGCCTGTGATCGCGCCTACTGTAGCACTTACAATGTGCGGGGCACAATTACTGGCTATCTTTCTAGTTTTTTCATCTTCACAAATAGCTTCTGATGATTCATTAATAGATTTTAGTACTGCTGAATAGCTCATAATTTTTAATTTTATTATAAGTTACTAATTTATAGTTATAAACTCTAACTTATTTAATATAAAATGGTTGTATTTAACTCTTTTTAACAATAATATATTGTAATTTACTATAAATAGTGTCAAATAATTAAATGTAATGAGTAGAAATATTCCTTAATTTTTCCAATGAAAAACAATAATTATTTTAATCAAAGCTTTGGAGCATCAGAAGATAACTGGTATTTCAGATTATGTGTTACGGGTTCTGCCTTGTCTGTTCGTAAGGCTTGATTCATTTGATTAAACTGCCAACGTAGATTTGACCTATCTTTTTCTGTAAAATCTTCACCATCTTTTTCATGTGCTTCTTCAATTGATTTTTCAAAATTCTTATGATTTAGTACAAATATATTAAGTCTAGTCAGTCCTTCTATCATTTCCTTTTCATAGGGGTTTGAAATATCGAGCCCCCATTTTTCCATTTTTAGAGCCATATTTTTCACGCTAGCCTTAAAAGTCTCAGGATCTTGATGTTTCGCCAGTTTATAATAAGTATTGTAGTAGTTGGATTTGGCAGCCAAAATACCCAAAAATTCAGCTCTAGATATTCTTCCGTCTGCTACAATATCCTGTGCATGCTTATCTGAAAAATAGATCATCATATCTTTTTTATATTGTTCAGGATTTATAAGCTTATAGCCATTTTCGGGAATTACTTCACATACCATGTGCTCAATACTTTTATATTGAGAATGAATATACTCAATCATTTTTTCTCTTAATATCAGAGAATCACTCGATTCTGCCATAATATACTCCCTAAGTTACAATTTCATTAGGTATAGGATGGCACAGTTTCTTTAAAAAATAGTTAATATAATTAATGCACCATTTTGCTTGTTTTTCCTAGACTTTCAATGATTCCAGCATACATCTCTTTGAGAAAATCTCTGTGTCTTTCTGCGGCTTTTATCGGATCTCCATGCCCTATGAGTTGAACCAAATTATAATCCCCTATTGTATAGATTAAATTCTCAATAGGCTCTTCCCTGAAGCTATTAAGTGTATCTACATATGTTTTGGCGATTTCAAACTGCTCTTTGGTCAAAGTTGCAGAATGGTCTACTAAGTCTTTCTTTTTTTTCATTTTTTCTCCTAAATTTTCTAACTTGTGATGTACGAAAATTATACCGTAAAAGTGCTTTTAAAACAAGAATTATGGATAAGGATATGCTTGAATACCTAAAGTCAGAAATGGATAAGGACATGCAAAAAAAGCGAGCGGCTTTAGAGCAGGAGCTAAGAAACAATCGAGAAAATATCAAGCCTGTTGGCTCAGCGAAAATGCAAGCAAAAGCTTTAGAAGAACATGAAAAACAAAAACGCATAGAGCTTGAGGCAAAAATGAAGGAATACCAAAAGAGGCTTGAATCCCAAAGGTTTAAAGATGTAGGGGGAAGTTATGATGCGGCTCGTAGGCAGCTTGAACAAAATCAGAATACTAATGAGGTTAATACAAAGCAAATGGAATTAGATAGACAAAATAGAGAAGCCGTTGAGCGAGCAGAACAAGCTCAAAATTTAAAGCACGAAAGAGACCAGAAAAAAAGAAAAGAGGAAAATGAGAAAAAGAAATCTCAAGAACTAAAAAATCAAGAGCAGACCAAAGAGTTCGCCCAAAAAGCAGAGCGAGATAGACTTCGTGCGCAATTTAATAGGGAGAATGATCGCTATAAAGACAGAGGAAGATAATCTAAGATTTGTAATCAGGATCCTTATCGTACATCCCCTGAAAACGTGAGGCAAAAACTTTAGTGTAAACTTTAGCAATTACTTCATTGAGATTATCTTTATAATATGGTACTTTTTCCAATAAAAGAGGTGGTTTTCCAGCCCTTAAAATATATTGCCGGTTACTTTCGGCCGATATGTCTAACGCGACTTCACTCTCTGTTCTTAATCTAGCGGCATCATTACCTTTTGAGCCTCTAGCATATGATTTTAATCTTCTGTCTCCTAGTTTTTCACTTATAAATTTAGTAGTCTCTCCATGAGAAACAGCAAAAACCTGTACCGCCCGGCTGTTATTAATAAAGGTATTGGTGTTTCCTTTGTAAATATCTTTTAATGTTCCTAAATCTTGAATAAATGGCCACATTACTAAATTATAACTAGCCAGTAATCCAAAAGCTTTTTCGACCTCTTTCATTCTTCCAAGTGAGGTAAACTCATCCATTATCATAAGGATTGGGGTTTTAGATTTACCACCAATAGATATCTGTGCTAATACGAGATTAATGAAAAGGCGTATAAATCTGTTATGCGTTTCTAATAATTCTGGCGGTAAGATGAGATAAATAGTGGTTGGATTTTCTTTTAATTCTTTAAAATCAAATGTAGATTCATTTAAAGCTTTTTGAATAACGGGACTTGAAAGCCATTCGGTATGTTTGTCTGCATTTGAGAGGATACTTGACATTTCACTTGTAGAGATTCCCCTTAGTACTCTTGCAGCAGTATCGATCGGTAGGCGCCCTGCCCCTTCATTCATCATCATATCAATCCAAAGCTCCTTTTGATCGTCAGGTGCTAGTGATAATAATTCCCGAATGGTTGATAATTTAGGGTCTTTAAATTTATCAGAGCTGATAATGTGACCGATGAGCCCTGCAATAATAGTTCTTGCCCCATCATCCCAATGTTTTTCTTTTGGTTCTGGATCGGGTACGACCAGAGCCTCGGCAATGAGATTAATCTTTTCACGTATATCTGGCGCATTGGGATCAAGAAATGCTAATGGATTAAAGGCATCTGTTTTATCTTTGTTGACAATATTAAAAGGATCAACTAAATAGACATCCTGTCCCATTTCCTCTCGTCTTCGAGCTGTAACGGCAGCATTTGTTCCTTTTGGATCGATAACCAAAGCAGAGCCCTCCCAAAGTAGTAGATTAGGTATGATAGCTGTTGTGCCCTTCCCTCCTCTGGTTCCAGCAATAGTTAGCATATGTCTAGGGTCTTCTGAACCAATAATTAAAAAGGGATTGTATAATGACTTGCCTAAAAAAAGGCTGTATTTCTGATTTTTATAAAGTGAGCTCCATTCTTCGATAAGTCCTGCAAATCTTGCAGATCCTCCAAGTCCAAAGCGGCTTTGATCAACGACACGAATTATTTTCTCAAAGTTTCTAGAAAATTCATCTTTGGTTGAAAAATACGATAAAAGATAAATAGCCAAAGCAATAATCAAAGCTAGATATTTTGTCCTGTTAGCTGCTGCAAAAAGTAAAGGAAAGGGGTTGCTTTTAACTTCTTCCCATACTTTTGATTCAACTTCTTCTAATGCTTTTTTTACATTTTCATTATTTTCAACTTCATATGTTCCATAATAATCAAACAAGACTTTAGTATCAAAGTTTTCTATAAACTCGTTATAAAGTTCAACTTGTTCATCATAGATTTTTTTTTGATTTTTATAATATTCTGCTGTATGTGCATTATATAAATTTAAGTTATCATCAAAATAGACTTTAACGAGAGTTTCGTCATCTGCATCATATTCTAGATAATTTATATCTCTACCAGCAAAACTTAAGTTTTCTCCTCTAGATGAAGGAAGCCAATGTTTCACAGGTATGTTAATGACTTGATTATATCTTACGTTCCTAGCTTGATATGACAACCATTCATTAGTTTCTTTGGCGATTTCATATACTTTGTTAGCTACTTTTTGCTTATCGCGAATTGCGAGTTCTTCAGCATACTTGTATTTGATATTGAAAATAGTTTCATCTTTTTTTTCACTATATGATTTTGGTATTGAATAAATAAAACCAAATAATGTAGGGATTAAGAAAATTATAAATAGTAAAAAGAGCTCACCAAAAACCCCTTGTATCCTTCTAAAAGGTTTGGTTACAGAATATCTTCTCGCTGCCGGTGCAGCAAAGCTAAAGAATGGTCTTGCATATCGTATGACAAGATCAGTAACAAACATCCATACGACAAAGCGTAGTAGGTGGAATAAATTTCTATCTGATTTTACTTCTAGGTTTAAAGTTCCATCTACCATATTCTCAGTAGGTATAGGTAATATGGTTTCAAAAAAGCCTCTGAAATAATAAACTAAAATTCCGATAAGGACGTAGCGCAGGATAGTTTTAAACATTATTATAGGTTTTAGACTATCAAATATAGTTGTTTATTCTTTCAAAAAAAAGACAACTATAAATTGCATTGTTTGAAAAATAATCTTACATTTAAAAAATACGGTCTTAGCCTCATAAGACGAGATGTCTATAACCAAATTTAATTAAATAACCTCTTTAGAAAAATACGTCATTTATGCTGTCCATTATGCCTAGCTCATCTGCTCATGGAGCCCTGCGTTACTTTCGTGAAAATCTCGCGCAGGCAGACTACTATTGTGAGCATACCATTATTGGAAAATGGCATGGAAAAGTAGCGATGGCATTACAACTAAGAGGAGAAATTAATCCTCGTGATTTTGAAGCTTTGTTGTTTAATGTGAACCCGCATACAGGCGATAGGCTGACTGCTAGAAATTCTGCCAATCGCAGAGCGATGTATGATTTCACCTTTAACGCGCCAAAATCCGTTTCATTGATTTATGGTATTACCAAAGATATAGATGTGCTTGAAGCGCATCAAAATGCCGTTGCAAAGGCAATGGCAGAAGTGGAGCGTCATATTCAAACCCAAATGGGTAGCGGCAAGGGCAAACACTATGTAACCACTGGAAACGGTATATGGGCGGAGTTTGTGCATGATACTTCTAGGCCGCTTAAACAAAAAACAGACAGCGGCAAAATATATGTGCCTGATGTGCATTTGCATTCACATTGCGCCATGATTAATGCCACTTACTCTCAAGAACAAGATCGTTATCGAGCTATTGAGCTGGGTAATGTGAAATCAGCAGGACCTTATTATGAGGCATTATATCATGGGTATTTGGCTGAAAATTTAAAATCGGTAGGTTTTGGTATTGAGCGCATTGGTAAGCGTTGGGAAATTGCTGGAATCTCACGTGAATTGATTGAAAAATTTTCTGGTCGCACTCTGCAAATTGAAAAAGTGGCTAAAGAGCGTGGTATAAAATCAGCACAAGCGAAGGCACGCCTTGGGCGATTAACTCGTAATGATAAAAATAGCAGCGTGGCAGATGCCAGCTTGCAAAATATTTGGAAGGCTCGTCTGAGCCTGAGTGAATATCATGCAATTTTACATGCAAAAACAAATTCTAAGGATGGTGGAGATGCTAATTCAAGCGGCGGCACTGCTCGTGAATTAACTGCTCAAAAAGCGCTTGATATGTCTTTGGCGCATTTTTTAGAACGCAATTCCAGTATTTCCGAAAAAAGACTTTTGGCGTATGCCATTGATCTTGCTTCTGGGCTTGTTGCGCCTGAGAAAATTATGGAAGCTTTTGCGCTAAGGAATGATCTTATCAAAGCAGAATACCGAACGGTATCATATGTGACCACCAGAGAAATGCTCCGCGCAGAAGAGCAATTAATTGAAAAAGCTGTTGCCGGCAAGGCAACTAGGCCAGCATTAAATCCTGAATATCAAATACAAAATGAGCTTTTAAATCTGGGGCAAAAAACTGCTATTTGTCATGTGTTAGGCTCCGAAGATCAGATAATGATCGTCTCTGGTGATGCAGGTGTTGGAAAATCAACCCTTATGAGTGAAGTAAAACGAGGCGTAGAGCAAAGCGGCAAAAAATTATTTGCTTTTGCCCCCTCCTCCGAAGCTTCTCGTGGTGTTTTGTGCCAAAAAGGATTTGAAGGTGCACAGACAATAGCAAAGCTATTGCAAAGCCCAAAATTACAAGAGCAGCTTAAAGATAATGTGTTTTTAGTAGATGAGGCTGGACTTGTTGGCGTGCCAACAATGAACAAGCTTTTTGATATTGCAAAAGATCAAAATGCACGGCTAATTCTCAGTGGCGATTACAAGCAGCATTCTTCGGTTGAAGCAGGCGATGCGCTTAAAATTCTAGAAACACAGTCAAAGTTACCCGTAGCACGGGTAAAAGAGATTGTACGTCAAAGACGTGCAGAAAAACACAAAGAAATCATTGCACAACTAGCCAAAGGAATTGGATTTAAAAATAAGCCTGACAAAAGACAAAAGGAAGTTGTCAAAGCGTATGACCAGCTTGATAAGAATGGAAATATCATTGAAGTGAGCGAGCGAGAAAAGCGCCAAGAGCTCATAGCACAACAATACGCAAATGCGTTAAATGAAGTCTCTCATGATGTGCTTGTGATTGCTCCCACGCATTATGAAGGGAAAGAAATTACCCAGAGCATTCGAGCTACTTTGAAAGAACAGGGAAGAATAGGTGAGGAAGATCGAACCTATACCAGACTGCAAAATAAACAGTTCACCAATGCGGAAAAGCAGCTATATCAAAACTATGCTAAAAATGATGTGGTTGAATTTCATCAAAACATACCAGGATTTAAAGCGGGATTGAGATATGTTGTGCAGCAAATAGATGAAAAAGGGCATGTGCTAGTACAATCTGATCTAGATAAAAAGCCAAGCCCCCTGCCCCCAGATCGAGAAAACACGTTCAGTGTTTACGAGCCAGAACCAATCCATATCGCTGAAAATGATAAAATACGCATTACAAAAAACACCAAAAGTATCACAGGGCATGAACTTTTTAACGGTCAGACCTACCATATAAGAGGCTTTGATCCGGAGGGAAACATCAAGCTCTCCAATAATCAAGTGCTTGCCAAAGATGCTATGCACTATACACATGGCTTTGTCAGTACGTCACATCAAAGTCAAGGGCAAGATGCAAAAACGGTGCTCATTGCACAAAGCTCAGATTCATTAGCAGCTAGCAATGATAAACAGCTGTATGTGAGTGTTTCTAGAGCACGTGAGCAATGTAAAATCTTCACAGATGATAAATTGGCTTTACGTCAAGCCATAGCCCGGTCGGGAGATCGGATGACGGCCAAAGAAGTGGCTGATTTATCAAAACAAGCACCCCAAAGAGATCAAGAAATCCAAAAACAGGCGTATTTAAGGCGCGTGCGTGATTTTTACGATTCAAGAGTAAAACCATCTTTAGAACATTTAAAATCCAATTATGAACAGCGACGAACTGAGAAAGAAATGGGGCGTAGAGGCTTCGGGCTCGAACGATAAAAATAATAATCCCCCTGCTAATGAAAACAGATCCTCAGTTACAGAGAGCAAGTATTTTAAAGTTGATCTAACGTCTGCTTTTATACCGAGTTTGAAACTGATTAAAAAAGATGGACATGTACTATTTTTGCCGTATTCATTGCAACCAGTTATTGAATATATTCCCAGTAAAGGCATTTACATTAAAACCATGCAGCAAACCATTTTTATAACAGGGAGAAACTTACCCCTGCTTTTAGATTACTTAGGGATGCAAAAAGTCACATGGATCAAAGAAAGTGCCAACGATGCGTATGGCGATGATCAAGATATTTTTATCAAAGCCATAGAAATTGAAACTGAAGCCGTATAATTTGGCGACATTCTTGACATTTATTGCGACATGTGTTATATTTGAAGTATAGTTTTTTAATTTAAAAGGATAACAATGTCAGATCGTATAAATGCTCGATTGCCAAAACCTTTAGCTGATCACGTTAGCAGAATGGTTGGGCAGGATTCTATATTTGAAACGCCAAGTGAATATATACGCTCATTGATCCGTAAAGATATGGAGAGTGAGTTTTCACAGGTTTATACTGCGGTTATAGATGGTTTTACCGATATAAAAGAAGGTCGCTATATGGAATCGACAGGGGATTGGAAGAAGGATAAAGAATTGTTTCTAAAAAAGCAGTCTGAAAACTGGCAATAAACCTAAATGTCAAAATTTTATCTTACCCGTAGAACTTTAGCAGATTTGTCTGAGATTGAAGCCTTCTCCATGGAAAAATGGGGGTTGGCTCAAACTGAAATCTACATGAAAAATCTTTATGAGAGTTTTAAGTATATTTCAGAAAATCCAAATATAGGAGTGCTAAGACAAGCACGGTCTTTCCCTTTTTTAATGGCACCGGCTGGACGCCATTTTGTTATTTATAAAACGATTGATAATGGGGTCATAATTGCTACCATCCTGCATGGTAGAAGAAATATTGAAAATATCATACATAGTATGTCCTATATGCTGATTAAAGAAATAGAAGACTTAGAAAAAAAGCATTAACACTCGCGAAATCTGTAAAATATATCAGGCTTGCTGTTGAAAATAAAAAATAATTTTGGGTCAAAAGAAAGTCAATTGCTGTCCCATTTCAGGTTCATCTGACTTTGGGGATAATGGATTTGACCATATTTTAGAATCTTCTTTTTCAATAGGAATAATCCCTATTCCATTTGTGTTGATATGCCACCCGCCGTACCACTGCATAGATAAGGTGTTCATCCAAGCGACTTCACCTCTAAGTCCATTGAGAAAGAAGTTCATGGTGGACATCTTAGCACACGTGTTTGATACATCTGCGCCATAGAAGTCATTCTTGGGGTTGTCTTTAGCAAAACGAAGTAACATGCGTGCGGAGCCGCAAGCTGGGTCAAGAATGCTTTTATGAGTTACAGTTTGTTTCTCTACGCTTAATTTAGCTAAAAGTTCACAAATAGGTGTAGGGGTAAAAAATTGTCCATTCTCGCCACGGGTGATATGCTCGGTAAAATATTCACCCAAAATATCAGAATATGGATGTTTATACACTTGCAATTGTAGCTCACCAAGTATTTTAGGGAAAATAGAAATTTCGTTTTTGTCATATTTTTTTAGTGTCTGTAAATAGAGTTTTTCGTTTGCAGTATCTACCTCTTGCAGTCGGGTTTGAATGTTGGTTCTGTGATAGCTACAAATTCCTAAGGTTAAAAAGTCATTAAATACAGTTGAGAGATTGTGTTTTCTTCCAAGTGAAGCCAGTAGCTTAGACATTTCATTAAAGTGATTGGTCATTTTTTTTACCTTCTTTGTAATGGGGTTGCGCCTGCAACCCTTGGTGTTTCGCCGAGAAATGGGGTAGCAAAGTCAAATTGAGGGGGATCACCCGATCTGCACAAGCGAAGTGCGGAAGATTGGGGATACGGTTTGACTGCGCGAGGGCGAAGCCCTTAGCCCTTTAATTTCTTTTGCAAAAAGGAAAAAGGAGCTGGGGGAGCTCCTTTTAAGGTTTTAAGATTTTGTACTTTATTTATGAAGTTTTAATGGCACGAAGTACCAACTTACCATTAAAATTAAATGGAAGGCTATCCATCTGGATATTAGCCCCCTGCCCGTCTTGATTATTCCAAGCAGCACCGACTTTAATCCAACGCGCCTCTGATTGTTCAGGTACATAATATACGTTGAAATCTGGGGTCTTTTTTTGTGTTTGTTCTGTCATTGTTATCTCCTTTTTTAATTGTGAAATGACAAAGTGCACATGAAATTGTGTGGATGGAGAAGTCATAGCAGGCATTAGAATTTTTTATTTTAATCAAAAATTCAATGCAGTAATCCCGAAGGGACTGCGTTATTGACTTATGTATCCATACAATTTTTAATTCGCACACATTTCATGGTGTTAAAAAAGAAGCAATGTGAAAGCGCAAGCAAAAAAAGACAAATGGAGTACCACTGTATTATTTGCTATAAGGGATATGATGTGCTTAAAAGGCCCCCTGCTCCCAAACGATTAGGCAAATATATTTTGATACCATTTTTTATTGCGCTCTTGTGCTAGTTTTTCTCGAAGCAGTTTATTTCGTTTTAAAATCTTAGCCTCACGTTGTTTGCGCTCTTTTTCCGTTTTTTCTTGATTGGCGATTCTAGCCTCTAAAGCCCGCAAACCTTTTTCCAAGCCCCCTGCTCCGGTTGTCTTATCTTCAAGCAGTAACGTAGCTCTGTTATGGCCGTCTTGAGACTTTTCAAGTGAGGATCGTAGGTGCTCATTTTCACTCTCATATTGCTCGATGATTTTTTTTAAATATTCAATCTCTACTTCTTTCTCAGCAAGTGAGGCGTTAGAAAAAGTCTGAGCGGAGCTTTTTTGAACGTTTTGTAACGTCTCATTTATTGACTGAGAAGTTTCTTTTTTTTCATAAATTCTATCAAGTTCAGCCACATTGATTTTACGCTTTTTACGGTCGTCCAATTTGTAAGATAGCTTGCCTGCCTTCATATCAGCATAGAGTGTAGGTTTGCTAACATTAAATTGTTTGAGCGCTTCTGTAGGTGATAAGAACATATACAAGCTCCTGTAATAAACGTTAAATAGTTAACGATATAATACAAAACCAAACACTTTTTGTACAGGATAATACGACAATATACACTTTCGTTTTTTAACGTTAAAAACCGTTTTTCAAGACAAAACCAAACGTATCAAAGCGTTAAAAAGCGTATGGCATGCCTACGTTAGGCAAAAAATGCTTCTTTGTTTTCAATATGTTAGCAGAATTTTCCTAACGTATGGTTTACGTTAAGTTGAGTTAAGACCTAACTTTTGCTAACGTTAGGCAGTTCCGATTCCCTGTCTAGGAATCATTTTCTTTCAAAACCACACCCTCAAAGGAGAAGCTATAAGGGCTTTTAATAAACGGAAAAGAAAAAACCGCCGCAAAAGCGACGGTTTTAAAATTCAGAGTGATACACATCTAAACTAGCAATTTGATGGTATCTAATAGGCGAATCGAGTGCAAGTCATTTATGACTTTGCAATGCTTTTCTGTGCCCTTTTCCACAGTTTTTAACCCCTTTGCTTAAAAACAAAATGAAGCACATATGTCGTAGTAACATGTTGAGTAATCTTATGGCGCAAATGCCTTCGCCATTACAACAAGAGTTAGGGCAGGGGGCTTGCGTTCCCAAAAGATATTTTTATCAAAAGCCAGAAGATAAGGGCACATATGTGCTGCCACTAAAGCAGAGCTTTGTAAAAGACGCTAGATTGATGCCCGGAACACGGTGCTTACTTGCGCTGCTTGTAGGTTGGGCAGGAAAGGGCAGGGATCTAAGAACAACACAAGGTGTTCTAGGCAAACATATTGGACGGTCGATACGACAAGTGCGCCGATATTTAAAAGATGCGGCTAGGGAAGGGTACTTAACCTATAATTACACAAAAAATCGTATTGGCGCCATTACAGGAATTAAAATCTTTCTTGCCTTTGACCTATTGCGTCCAACACTAAAGAAAAACGACAAAAACCGCAGAAATCAAGACAGGACTCATAGGTCCGACACTAATACATTACTTAAAGATTCTTATATAAAAGATGTAGAATTGGAGAAAAGGTTGGATAGATTTCGAAGGACTATGCAAAAATCAGCTTGTTGAAACCTATCAAAATCGATCATTGGCTGTTAAAACTTCCTTGCAAGTTCAAGGAAACAAAAATCTATGGAATAACATGCACTATTTTTTTAATTGGTAACGATTATGTGTGTTTACAGGAAAGATAGAGGATCAACTATTGCTTCAATTTAAAAATAAGCAGGGCAGGGGGCATTGTAGAGTAAAAGATGGAGAGTGTAAGGGGAAAAATGACAAAACGTCTCTAGAGGCTTTATACGGGCAAAAAATTGCTTTGCTGTTGAAAACAAAAAATAAGCAGATTTTTAACGACCTCTATCTAGTCTCTTATTTTTGGTAGCTTCTTTTATGTGCTCTTTACCTCTGACAAGCTCTAGATCTCGCTGCTTGATCCCATCTTTAAGACCGTTGCCGTAATCTTTATCTTTGGTGGGAAATTTTGTTTGGCTAAGGCTTAGGGCTAATTCTGGTTTATGTTCTCGTAAGATGTATCCAGTATTAAAGCCTTTTTGATATTGCGGGGTTAACTCTTGGTTTTCCATGTGTATTGAATTTAAAAGGTGTCTTTAGCATTTTTCTCTAAATACTCTTCGATAGATAAACGGTCATAGAGAATGATTTTTCTTTGAGGTTGCGAGTAACGTATTTTCCCATTATTCCTCAGTACGCTAAGGGTTGTTTTTGAAGTGATACGTAACATCTGCATCGCTTCATCACCAGAGATCCACCGATCCAAATGTGGAGTAGGGGACTGTTCTTTGATCCGATCAACTACTTCTTCAACCAGTGCATAAAATGCTTTGTCTTCAAGACAGATTACTTCCATAACTTAAAGATAAAAAAAATTTAGAGGTCTACGTCGATTTTTAAAATACATTCACCGTAATTAAGAAAATCTGTTATGTGTAAATGTAATTTCACTAAAAACAGAAAGTAATTTTTCAACAATATTACATTTTTGCTCTTTAGTTTAATAGGTATCAACTTTTAAAAACAATTTTTATATCAAATTGTTTTCTTTAGCAAAATTAATTAAAGATTGGCTATTTTGTGTGCCTGTAATATTAATTAGATTATTTCTGTGAGTGTTTACCGTGCTTACGGAAAGATGTAATTTTTGGGCAATTTGTTTGCTTGTAAGGCCTTTTGCAATTAATTCAAGTACCTCTTTTTGCCTTTTACTTAATTTGATTACGCTTCTGGGTTTACTTAAATTTGAAAATATATTTTTTACCGTACTAAATGAGTAATAATCATACCCTTTATGCACATGTTCAATTGCTTTAATAATCTCCTCATTTGAATCGCTTTTTAGTATATATCCTTCTGCATTGATGTGCATCGCTTCTCTAACTATTTGCAATTCAGAGGAGTTGGTAAAAAAAATGATTTTAACTAAGGGGTGATCTTTTCTAATTAATTTTGCCAAAGAAATTCCATCTAAAATAGGCATATTCACATCAAGGATAACAATGTCTATTGATCTAGATTTTAATTGATCTAAAGCATCTTGACCATTCTTAAAACCGTCAATTAATTTAATATTGCTACTTTTATCAAGAATATAGGTAAGTCCAGAAATTACAATTTCATGGTCATCTACTGCTAAAACGTTTATCATAAAAAATACTAGTTATTTTTGACTAAATAAAAATATTTTTAAATATACGTATTTTAACTCTAAGATTTGGATTACTCATGATATATCTTTGAGTAATCAATGTAAAAACATTATCATAGGTAAGAATTTTATTCTTAAATTTATTTTATAAAAATAATTGAAATCTTCGAGTATTACATAGTATTATTTGAAGATTTTTTATATAGATTAATTGCCCAGATTTAGATAAATTCATTTGATTAAAGTATAATAAAAAAGTTTAATTAAAGATAAGAAAAGGCTCATACTTTATGAATAATCTTAGTTATCCCGTATTAAGAAAAGCAGAGTTTTGTTTACCTGTAAAAAATATATCAAAATCTAAAGCTAAAGTTTTGGCAAGTAAGATTGAAGATGAATGGGATAGTATTTCCAAACAATACCTTTTAAAAGCTGAAGAGATTTTAGGAGATCAAAATGTTACTGTTAAAACACCAAAGCATCAAAAAAATCTTACAAGAATGCTTGAAGAAGGAAAAACAGCGTATGTGGTTGATTATCCTGTTATTAGTGCCAAGTGGGAAACCTATACATTTAATATCCGAACGACCATTGCTGTTTGTTATAAGGATTCTTCTACAAAAAACTGGACTAGAGTATCGTTATTAGAGCCTGTTTCTCTAAATGATTCTAAGCTCAGTAATATTAAAGAGAAATATGAACAAATTGCAAATGCTTATTGTAGCATAACTCATAATCTTTTTTCGAAAACCCTAGAGGATTCATTTAATCAGAAATCCAAATATGTCGGAGATTTCACAGTTCTTACTTTTGGAGTTAGAGACAAACAGTTAGGGAAATATTTAGATTTGTTCGACGATCTTGATTTACAATTAAAAGAATTATTCACTAAAAAATCAACTGCAGAGAATATTATTAAAGGGTATTATAAAAATTTATTCAATAAAGGCGAAAATATTTTTGAGATAAGCAATAATAAAAATTATTGGGTTAAAAGTTCTTCTAATATTGTTGATGAAGATGACTATGCAAAAAATAGTAATGTTTTGTATAATATTAACGTTAATGAAAATGGTATCATGGCATTCGGACTTGGCTCTGATGATAGTGCAGAAGGTAATTTAGCTAATGTTTCTTCATTAAAGTTAGCTAGATTTTACGCTAAAGAAATTTAAAGATTTGGAAAAAAACTACCTAGAACAAAAAAACGAAAGTGTACAAAAGAAGTTAGAATTTTCACAAGGGAAAAACCCATTTGTTTACAGTTCAGAAAAGATTTGTAAGCTCCAAAGGCTTCATATTCCTTATTTTGATCAGCTCTACGAAAGACCAGAAGAAATTAATTTTGTCGGTATTTCTCTTCCAGATATTGAGAATGTAATGGAGATTAATACAAATGGTGAAAAGTATCCTTTAGATCAAGCAATTTGTGTCTATAACAAGAACTTTTCAGATTACCTCCTTAAACAGTTTAAAGAAGCTTTACTACATGCAGTAGAAGTATTTAAAGCCCATATTATATGTATTAATGAACTTGGTATGCCTCTTAATGAGTCTGGTGAGGTAAGAGACGCTGCTATAGATTTTGCAAGGGGTGTTGCTAATGACTATAAATGCTTAATAGTAGCAGGTTCAAATCACAGCAAAGAATCGTTTTTAAATACTGGTTATATTTTTTATCCAGGATTGGATGCAAAGAACTTAGACTACAGAAAATTTTACAAGAATATAAGTGCTACTGGAGTAGGGGAAAAATTATTCACACCATCCGTAAGAAAAATCTATTTCACTAATGCTTTCGGTATAGGAATAGCTTTTTTAATATGCCTCGAGATTGCTGACTTTTCTAGTGCATGCTCAATAGCAAGGCAAAATGGATTGATTGACTTTCTTGTTGTACCTACATATCTAGAAGAGTTTGGGACGATGGACAAGGTTGCAAAAACCATTAGCAAAGCTATCGGTGGAATTTTTTTAAGCAATTGCCATAACCATTCTGATTTTCCTGATAGTCGTATGTATTTACATGGACGACCCCATAAAGATAACTTAACTGACTACAAACAGAAAATAATTGATGAGAAAACGGTTGTTATACTTAGAAAAGTAGATATGAAAGAGTTTAAAGCAACTAAAAGTGAATGGTCAGTTAATATGCCAGATAGTCTAAAATTTTTGTTTGGTCCACAACTTTGTGAGATTGGCTAAATTTTGGGTGTTTTTAGAAAAAATCATTTTTATTTATCAATTCAAGGACTAGTTTTTAATACTTCTTCCAATGCGTCATCAGCTTCTTTATGAATAAAATTGGCTTGATATCCAATGGTAGTCTTTAAATTTGAGTGTCTATATAGTTTTTGAAGCATTAATGGATTTATTCTATCTCCAGCAATATTTCCAAATGTATGCCTAGCGATATGATTTGATAAATTCTTCTCAATCTCGCATAAGTTGGCAATCCGCTTTAAATACTTATTGAACAGTTTTGTTGCATTGCGTGTTTTCTTGAAAATATCTTCTTTGCTATTTGGATCCGCTTTTTTCAAAAATGGAAATACGTAATCATTCTTTGATTTTTTAAATGGCTTATATTTTTCGATGATATTAAGTGCTTGTGCTGGAATTTTAAGGCTTACAGGCTTTTCATTTTTATTCATTTGATAGTAAAGGCGACCATCAACAAAATCAGACCACTTAATTTCTAAAACATCTGATATTCTTACACCGGCAAAATAGTATGAGAATAAAAATACGTTTTTCGTATGCCAAATAGATGTATTTTTTTCTAAATCGAGCTTTTCAATTTTACTGACTTCTTCTCGACTTAATCCGATTTTATTTCCTGAGCTTATTCGGATTTTTTCTTTCTCTCCCGCAAAAGGGTAGTGCTTGCGATCAACAATATTTTCTTTAATGGCTGTGTTATAGAGTGTGCGAATAAATATGAGCTGATTGGTAATGGTTCTTGTTTTTTGATTCAAATAAGACGCACAAAAACTTTTGTATTTGTTTATAAAAGCTGTATCTATATCTTCAAATGAGAGTTTTTTAAGTTTTGAAAAATATTTGATTTCCTCTGGTGTGTTCCGTCCATTTTTTCGTGCTTTTGAAATTCGATTTTTTCTTCGCTGTTTAATGTCTTGAATAATTTCTTTGCGGGTTTTGGTTTTACTTAAATTCAAAAACTCTTCGATATTGTAAAGAATAGATAGCTCGGCATTAGCGACAGAGAAGGTGCCTGCTAAATATTTATTTTTGATACGCTCTGCACCGAATTGAAAAAAGGATGTGTTATTTCCACTTCGCTTTATTCTCTTTTTTATTTGCTTGGTTGATAGATTGTCATTACTTGCTTCTGATTCTAGTACTTGTGCGTGGGCTTCACTAAGTTTTTTTTGAAGTAGATTATTAAGTCTTGTAGAGTTTGGGTGTGATTTTCGTGCACACTTTTCTTCTGTGTTCCAATCCTTTTCAAGGATATATTCACCAGTGAAAATATAACTAGGTTTACGGTTCTTTATAATTCTAACTGCGATAGGGATCGTGCCATCTTTTTTCTGTTTATGCTTTACAAGTACTATCTTTACTGATGCCATAGGAATAAATGCTTTTCGTAAAGATACGAAAAATGGGTAAAACATAGGTGAAACATTTTGTGATTTTATACGGTTTTATATGATTCAATTTGGTCTTTTAAAATTTATAAATAACTGATAATTAGATGTTTTAATATATTTTGACACATAGGTTGCTAGGCTCATAACCCGAAGGTCACTGGTTCGAGTCCAGTTCCCGCTACTAAGATAAAATAGACTTCAAGTCAGTATTTACACGGTTTTCCTCTTTTGGAAAACCGTTTTTTTATGACTAAATTCGATGAACTTTTAACAAACGAGTATGTAAACGAGTATATTTCTATGGCAAAAAAAATGTTTTCAGAGCCAAAAATATATGATGCTAAAGGAAATCTTTCCAAGCGTTGGTATGTGTATTTCTATTATAGAAATCCTGAAACGGGAAAGATGGAAAAGCAAAAGCCAATCTTCAAAGGTGCTAATAGATTTAAAACTAGAGCTGAGCATGGAAGTTTTAAATACCTATCGTAGAGCATTACTTAAATTATTAAAAGACGGGTTTTCTCCTTATGATACCAATGAGCAAACAAAGGCGCGTTTAGAAAAGCATCGTAGTTCAATTGACACAACCGAAAAAGTAGTTAAGACCATAAAAAAAACATCTAAATGGACTGTAAAAAAAGCACTTGATTTTGCATTAAAACAAAAGGAATCGGATTGGTCTAAAAAATCGGGTGAATCTATGTACGGTCATTACAAAAGGTTCGTTGAATGGTTAGACGAGAATGATTTATTAGATAAAGACATTAATGTACTTGAAAGAAGTCATATTACTTATTTTCTGAACACACTTACAAAGCGCCAAACCAAAAAAGAAAAAGAACAAGGTTTAAAACTCGAACCCGTTTCGCCTAAAACAAAAAACAATTATAGAGCAACGCTATCAGTACTATTTACTATACTAAAAACAGAAAGAATAATTTCAGATAATATTGTTGAGACAATAGAAAAGAAAAAAAGTACTCCTAAAAAGAACAAGCCATTTTCAAATAAACAGATTGAAACGATTCGAAAACATTTAGATGTTCATGATCCTTATTTAAGAATATTTATAAAATTTATGTCCTATGCTTTTCTGAGAAACAAAGAAGTGTGTAATATTCGTATTAAAGATATTGACTTAGACTCAAAGCGCATCTTTATTGGAACAAAAGTAGAATCACAAACGGCAATTCCAATTATTAAAGAACTAGAAGATGTAATTCGTGCGATGGATATTGAAAAATACGACAGAAATGATTTTTTAATCACTCGATTTGGGCATCCTGCGGCATGGGATATTGATGCAGATAATAAATCAACACATTTTGGAAAGCGTTTTAATAAAAATGTTCGAGAGCCTTTACAATTAGATACAGACCATACCTTGTATTCCTTTAGGCATACAGCAGCTATCAATATTTTCAAATCGCTAAGAGATACAGGTATGCCACATGACCAAATCCTTTTTAAACTCATGTCAATCACTAGACATAAGTCACTAGCTGGATTGAAAAACTACTTGCGTGATATTGGTGCAACACTTCCCGAAGACTATAGCGATATTTATACTATAGAATTTTAAGTAATTGTACAATATGGCATAAAAATTGACGTTATTTTTGCATTACGGTTTCCCGTAAAATTCTATATAAAGCTTCCCCAAGCTGATTTCATAAAAAAATTAAGCAATCATAGTTGGTTGCTAGGTTGAATATGGAAGAAAGCGAAAAATTCAAAAAAGAACAAGAGTTAAAAAAACTTGAAGCTCTGGAAAAAAGCATCAAGATAAATGATGAAAAAAAGATTCAAGAATTACTCAATGAAATAGATAGTGATGTAATTTCTTTAGAAAATTACATCCAAGTAATTGACTCTAAAGTTTCATTCAAATTGCATATTGAAAACAATACTGAAGAGGAATGAAAACTCTATTTGTTAAGTTCCATGAGTTTCTTTATGCTAATACTCTCACCTTCTTTGGCTAATAGTGCCATTTTGAGTGCTTGTATGTAAATCATATCTTTAAAAGATTGTTCCTGTAGCAAAGCATCTTCATTTGCTCGTACTTCAAGTGCTAATTTCTTTATATAATTCGCATCTTTTTTATCAAGAATATCTACATCACTACTAAAGATGACACCATTATCAAAACTTTCCTTATTATCTCCCATTAACTTTTTCGCATAGTCAATGACAACATCTTTTGTTTTTTTTCTAGGATTCTGTGTAGTACCATCTAATACTGCAAAAAGGGAGCCTGCACTTAATCCTGAAAAATTGGAGAGTTCTCTTGCCGTTACTCCTTTTTTCTGCAAATAGGCTAATGCATCTTTAAAATCTATCATACAAGAAAATGTTAAATTAAAGAACTATTGTTCTTTATTGTTCTAAAATGTTCTATATTTGAATAAATAAATCTACTTTATGAGTGATTTATAGTCACAAATATAGTTTTTAAAACGAAAAGAGAACAATAAAATAGGTTAAATCTTACATCGAATACATTCTTTGAAAGCAGTAACAGCATATAACGTAATTCAAGCTTTATCTGAAGATGAGCAATCAAAGCTGTATAAAATGTTAGGTATAAACAATCCTAAACAAAGAAAGAATCGAAAGAAAAAAGTACTGATTACTATAGAACAAGCAATGGAAGATATTTTAATCATGTACAGTGATAATTCCTAATTAGGTAGAATATGGCAACCGCACGAAGAAAAAGAATCAGATTGAGTATAACAGCATCACTAAGAGATTACAAAGGATTTGGAAAACTAGCCAATGGCATGACGCGAAAAGGGTTTAGTCGATTGTATAGTGGAGAAATTGTAAGTGATAACGAGTTAGCACAAGCCACGAAAGATGAAGTTTTTCATCAATTCCAAAATCAAAGGTAAACTCGTTTTGCCTTTGGTTTTTTAAAAAGCAATCAGAATGTATATACATCAAATCGAAAAGCCTTATGCGTTTGCATTATTGGATAAAAGGAACGTCGCGTTCTATAATTTTTCTAGCAGTGAGGTGGTAATCATTCTTTCCTTTTTGAGTATATCATCCATAATTGAAGTTTATATAGCCAAATATAAAGATGTTTTCGAATTCAATATTTCGATACAAAAGACGAATAATTTAGATGAGAAGCTGCAAAGCTTACATCAACTCTCCACCATTGTATCTCAATTGACAAAAGTTGAAAGCTATCATATCACCAACACACAAACAAGCCTTGATTACTGTAATCAGATTCAAATAAAATGTAAACGCAATGCGATTAATCACTAAGTACAGACCGTCACATATTAAATGTCCTTACTTTTTAAGTGAAGACAAGGCAGAAACGATGCAACGCTATCGTATTTATATCAA
This sequence comes from Kordia periserrulae, assembly GCF_003054265.1. Taxonomy (GTDB): domain Bacteria; phylum Bacteroidota; class Bacteroidia; order Flavobacteriales; family Flavobacteriaceae; genus Kordia; species Kordia periserrulae. Next base: position 81,558 of record NZ_QBKT01000013.1, read on the forward strand.
TGAGTTTAATGCAAAGCTTTCAAAGCTGAATAAAGAAGTGAAGCAATACAACAAGCGTGTAGCTGCTTTTATAGCCGAACACGGATTGGAAGCACAAGCCTATTCGCTCGCATCCAAGTTTAAAAAGCAAAAGACTGGCGGAATTAAAAACAGCAATCTTTCCACCAAAGAGTACAATAAACTTGTGGAGCGTCTAAATACCGATTCCATGTTATTGCTCTACAAAGATACCTACTTACCATTGCGACAACAGCATGAAACTACTTTTGAAGTGATTTTATGGCTGTATAGTCAGCAGCTTAGAAAGCTCAGAAAACAACTCCAACTCTTATCCAGTGATGCAAGGGTTGCTTTTCCAAAAGTACATACCAACTCTTATGAGATGGCTAACTTTACAAAAAAGGGTGTGCCAAGAGTACTGTATTGTCAAAATACCATCTTCAATCATATCAAGCGATTGTACAAGGCAGGAGTTTTTGAGCAATATGAGTCCTGTGGGAGAAAAAAGCCTGTGAATTACTTTATCAACGAAGCGATTTTTGTCTTTCGCGATAAGGAAAACACCAATACTGAAAATCAACAAGTTAGCCAAAATATACCACAAAACTTGTCGCTATATAGTGTAGATACAAGAACTCTTACTAAAGAAAAGATAAAAAAAGTAGGGAATGTTGATAACCATTCCCGAAAAGCGGAAGTTGATTCTTTTGCCGATGGCAAAAACAGGAACTCTTACAAGAACTCCACAAAAGATGAAGCCTTAAAAATTTCCAATCAGAACGCAGGCAAACTAGGGGCGCGCGAAAATTTTCCCAAAAATGAGTTGTCAGAGTATTTGCGGGGAAAAATTTACTACCGTCCAGAGTTATTACAAGCACTGACCGAACATCACTACGACACCTACAGCTACGCATCAGAGCAGATGCATAGGCGTCTTGAGAGAGAATCCACCGATGGCGTGTTATCCAAAGAGGAATTTCGAGAACTGCTTCTGCAACTCTTTGTGAAAATAGCAGCGCCGATATGGAAAGACAAAGAGGTGTATTACGGAAGCTGGCACAATGCCTTAGTGCAAATCGATGATGAATATTTGCGGAATCCCAACGGGAGCATTCCACGAAAGGAAACCTTGTTGTACATGTTTGGACTGCTCATCTACCGAATAAACCGTGCTAAACACTTTTTTAGACGAAAAAAGGAATACCAAATACATTTCCCTTGTATCTACTTCGATAACACACGAAAGCGAGCCCGTGAAGGCGGATTTGCCTATACAGTGGAGTGGCTTAAACAATATCAAAAGTATCAAGAGCAAAGAGCAACAAGACGCCAACAAAAAGCAACCAAAGCTGGAGCAAGACGTAGAGTCATGACCGCAGAGGAAAAAGTACGCATGAAAATCAAAAAGTACATCAAAGGCGAATTTACACTACCACAAGTGTATCATTATATCGAACATAACAGAGGAATCCCGAACTATTTTGTATCGGAAGTACCGAGAATCCTAAATGCATTAACCCATAAAGAATTTGAGTTGTATGAGTGCTAAAAAATCATGTAAGTGTACTAGCAAAACACGAAATGCCTGCGGGAATTGTTCTAGGCTACGGATGGTGTTTTTAATGGACTTTGAACTAGGAAGCATACAAAATCCTGTCTACTATTCTTTTCAAGCTGAGGATCGGAAATATAAAGATGATAAGGTATTAGCTGAACAGATGTTCGAACGTCTTTCAAAGTTACATCGAGGACGGTATCATAAGATTGAAGTATATGACAACCAAGCATCAGGAAAACCGAAATTATTGGAATTCAAGAAAAACGAAACGTTATGATTAAAAAAGAGCAAATTAAAACGATAGGGAAAATTGAACTTCATAGGCTATTGTATGGAATTTCGCGATATGATTTTAGAGAAGTCACTAATACTACTATTGCTAAATGCCGAAATATATCTGTAGAAGAAGCCAAAAAGAAGAAATTAGTGTTGGCACATGAAGTTTTGAAAGTTGTTGATTATTTTGGGTTTGAGGTTATTGAGTAGCTAACAAAGAAGAATAATATTAATGTGATTACGGAAAACCACATTGCATATATGTAATCTTTAATTTACTTTTATAGGAAATAAGAGGAAGTCTTTTAAATATTAGTTCCTGTTATTTGCTATATTAAGTATAAAAACAGGAATTCCGTATATACATAACGTTGTAGTGCATTAAACCAAAACAATGAAATTTCAAGAGTTAAAAAAAATAATCAATGAAAATGAGCTTGAAGTATCATTGAAAATTCTTGAGAAAGAATTTGAAAATGATAGCCTCGAAATCTACACTCTTATACGTCTCCAAGCAGGCTTATTAAATCAATTAAAAAAAGATCTCAAATACAGCATCATAAATGAAGATGATTTTTTCATTGAAAGACTGAAAATAAAAAATAGTCTCTCAAAAATTGAAGAGCGAGTAAAACACCTAGAGACTGACGAAATCCTTTTTTCAGGAATTACCTCAAAAACTCAAAAGCCAAAAATATTTATATCCTATAGTTGGAGTGATAATAAAGCTGCTGACAAAATTGATGATTTATTTTCTGATATTGGTATTAATCTTATCCGTGACATTAGAGATGTAAAATATACTCAAAACTTAAAAGAGTTTATGAAATCTGTGAGAGAACAAGATTTTATGCTACTTGTTATAAGTGAAAAATATTTAAAATCAATAAACTGCATGTTTGAGGTCATCGAGAATATGAAAGAAACAAAATTCTCGAAGACTATATTGCCAGTAGTTATTGAAAAAAGAGTATTTGATTTTAAATTCAAAAAAGAAATCTTAAACTTTTGGAATGAAAAATCTAAAGAACTCACTTCTGAATTAAATGATATAGAACCTGATAATGCATTAGGACTATTTAAAGAGTTAAGGAGAGTTAAGGAGATTTACAGAAATATGGATGAGTTTTTACAGATTATAAATGATATAAAAATACTGACTTATGAAGATGTAGAAAAAGGAGAATACAAAGAACTATTTGATAAAATAGGAATAGAGCCAACCAGTCGGAAAGATAGGATACGACAATCAAGGCTTTTTCTTAAAAGAGCCAGTAAAACCGATAACCATAAAGAGAAAATTGAAAGATTGACTAAATCATTAGAATTTGATGATGATTTGGTTGACGCATACATCGAAAGAGCCACTGTATTTTACGAGTTACGAATGTATAAAGACGCTATTATTGATTTGACTGAGGTCATTAAAAGAGAGCCAAAAAATGAATTTGCTTATAGTCAAAGAGGTATAAACTACAGAATGAATAAGGAATTTAGTAAAGCCTTTAAAGATTTTAATAAAGCGATTGATTTAAAGAAAGATTATGAAGAAGCTTTCTCGAATAGAGGTTTAGTATGGGATAATTTGGGAGAGTACAATAAAGCAATAGACGATTACAAAAAAGCCATTGAAATCAACCCAAATTTTAAAATTCCTTACAATAATTTAGGGTTTACTCTGCGCAAAAAAGGAGAGTATAGTCTAGCGATAAAGTATTTAGATAAAGCGCTTGAAATAGACCCGAATTATGGTTTTGCTTATTCCTCGCTCTGTGAAATTTATGCCGCCTTAGAAGATAAAAATATGTTTCTTAAGAATGCTGAATTAGCTTTAAAAAATAACTGCCCTCTTGCCGATTACTTGGATGATCCAGTATATAGACCATATTTAAAAGATCAAGATTTTATTACATTATTAAGAAAATTTAAACATCCAACGCATATTCAAACAAAATATTAATAAAACGCACTACAACAATGTATATGAAAAATAGGCGAAACAGTAATAAATTCAAGACTTTTGGCTCATTTCGTACTTTGTGCTCAACCGAAAATTTTGTGCTTCTAAATCGCCTACTTTTCATATACTAACCGTTGCCAGTAATACCAAAATTGAATGCGAACAAATTTAAAAAAGGAATTGGAATACTTCAAGATGCGAATTCCATCTCGGATTTACGTAAGTAAATCATTTCCTTATTTGAAATTTAGAAGCATTTTTACCAATGAAAAACGATTTGTAAAGAAAGTTTTCAAAAAGGAAACCATCAATGAGTTTGCTGAAATAAAGGGAGAAATTGTACTACGAGAAACTGGAATTTTTGAAAACAAATATCAAGTTAGTGCAATTGTTTACTCAATAAAAGACACTAACCTATTAGAATTTACTTTACAAAAGTTTACGGAAAATCAAGAAACAGGAATAACAACACCTATTCACGAAACAGCTTTTTCATTTAGTCAAGAAGAATTTACTGCTTTATTAAAATTTTTAAGCGACTTAAAGTTTTTGGATTTTTCAAACAAAGAACGTTTTGTAATTGAAGAAGGTACATTACCAAACAGAAAAATACTTTTAAACTTAACTAAACCTGACCCAAGTAAAGTTCTTGTCGATAAAGAATTGGCTGATATAGTTGACAAATTATCGGATTTAGAAAAAGAAAAAAGAGAATCTGTTTTAGAGACCTTGCGTAATAATGTTTTGACAAAGGAAGACTTGAATATTCTATCTGGGCGAAAAGAAGGTTTGGAGTTATTTAGTGAACTACTTGAAAAGGATGTTACTGAACCAGAATGGCAATTATTCTTCAAACAAAACTCTTGGATTTTCGGATATGGACTTGACTACAGATTTTTAAGCATCCTTCAAAGAGAAGCTTCGGTTTCATCAACTGACCTTGATGGAAAAAATGAAGTGAAATCGGACTATCTACTTGCCGATAAAAATTTCACAGTTTTGGTTGAGTTAAAAAGACCAGATACAGCTCTATTCGAAAAAGACAAAAATCGTTCTGAATCCTGGAAATTGTCAAAGGATTTGACCTATGCTGTTTCACAAATCCTTGCTCAAAAAGCAGAATGGGAAATAAAGTCACAAACAGAACAGTTTGACGGAGTAGGGAATAAAATTAAACAAAAGACATTTGACCCGAAAACAATTTTAATAACTGGTAATACAAATCAATTTTCAGGCTCTACAAAAACTGACTTAATAAAGAAAAAGACATTTGAACTTTACAGAAGAAATTCAAGGAATATTGAAATTCTGACTTATGATGAGCTTTTTGCAAGAGCAACGTTTATTGTCAATGACGGAAAAAACAATGAACAATCTGAACTGAACAATGAATCGGATGAAGAATATGATGATTTACCATTTTAAAAAAGTACTACTGGCAACAATGGTAACCGTTGCATAACCCAATAATTCCACAAAAAAACAAGGCATTCATAGCACTTTTAAGAGTGCCTTTCTTTTGAGTTTTCCTATGGAATCCTAAAATTTACACCGCTTACAATCCAGCTATCGTGACCATATAGTAACTTTATTTTAAAAATGACCAAAGCAAGTGATCTTGCTCCACTTTTTACCGTTATTGAGATAAATTTCAAGTACTTTTCAAAATCAATTTACATTTATCCATCATTATCAATCCCAACCCGTCCCAACCCGACACAACCCGTCCACACACATTTCAATTCTTGACAATTTAGCTGCAACAAAACGCAACAGTTTGCAACAAAACGCAACAAGTTGCAACAAGCAGCAACAATGTCAAGAAATCATATCAATACTTCATTAAAACGCGCGGTAGCTTCGGGAGAAGCTTTCGATAAGTACTACGCGCCATCCAATTGCAGTCGTGATTTTCTAGGCAAAGGCACAACCGCGCATGGTATGAAAACCATTGCTAGTTGGGCAAAAAAACACAAGAGTGAATCGGCTAGTATTGCAAAGGCAGTTTTTTCAGGTTTTTCGCTGTCTGAGTCGTGCCGCCGCATTCACTCTTTTTTATACCATCACTTTCAATACGAATTAGATACCGAATTACAACGGCTCAAAGCACCCAATTGTATGTGGGCAACACGCTTTGAGGGTAATGACTGTAAAAGCTTTTCACTCAACGCTTCCACGATTCTACTCAATCTAGGCATTAAACACTACTTGCGGCGCATCAAACAAGAGGACTACTATCCAAAACTATATACACATGTCTATGTCATTGTACCCAAAAATCAAAAAAGTGGCAGTCTAAAACAAGGCTATCACGTCATTGACGGCACTATCAATTCCCTATCTGAATTACCATACTTACAAAAACACGATATCTATATGGAAGAAGCAAACTTACACTATGTCGGACTCTCCGCGCCATCGTGCGGTTGTGGTGGTCACACTGAATCCTATCAGCCGCAATCTGTCGGACTTGCAGCAGCCTATACAGGAC
>NZ_QBKT01000014.1 GCF_003054265.1 Kordia periserrulae
ATTTTTAATTCTGAGCGCAAATAGTGTACTTAAGTTCGGCTCTTTTTTAAACTTAAATATAAATATACAAGTCTAAAGGAGCGCAGTCGAGAACACTAGAAAACGATGCTTTTCAATCGAATCTCGGTAGCTTCGCTCGTTATCTACGATAATACTCGAGTTGAAATTTATTATAAGTATTTGTAAATAAGTTAATTACAATATTTCTTATACCCAAATTACATTAATTACGGAATTCCCGTAAGTGATTGAGATTCTTATGTTGTATTTTAAAGATTTAACATCTTAAATTTTTATAGCTATGAAAAAAAGAAATCTTATCTCGTTACAGTTAAACAAAAAATCTATTTCCAACCTTCAATATGAAAAAGTGGTTGGTGGAGCTACGTATCCTTGTTCTACAGGTCCAGGAGTGACTTCTGTACGACCGTATTATTGTAAAGTAATGTGCGAGTTTCCGCATACTGCTGATCCAGAAAATTGTCCGGCATAACGATATAAAGCGAACTTGGTTTCGCTTTTTTTTATGTGTATTTGAGAATGCATAAGCTAACTAAAATTTTAATCTTTTAATGATTGAATCGTTCAATTTTTTAATCTTTTAAGTACTTTTAGCACACAGACAATTATTATCAATATTCATGTTCACGCCAAAATTCAAAAGATACCTCGCGCAAATTCTGCCATTTGGTGTAATATGGTTGCTTTTTGGAATCATTTTCTTATTGATTGAAATTGCCGCAACGAAAGATTATGCCTATCGTCCGAAAAGTGTTATTGAAGTCAATCTGCAAGTTTTTGTATTTGCCATGTTTGCGGTAACTTTGGTAGGTTTGCTTATTGGAACTATTGAAGTTTTGTTTCTCAATCGGCTTTTCGCGAAAAGTAGTTTCTTAAAAACCATCTTAGGAAAACTAGTCATCTACTCTCTTTTTTTATTTCTGATTATCGTCATCATGTATCCAATCGCGGCGAGTATGGAGTTGAAAATAAGCATTTTCGACTCGGCTATTTGGAATAAATTTTATGAATATTTAAAGAGCATCACATTTATAAGTACTGGTTTTCAGATGTTTATTTCATTAACTGCTTCCCTATTCTATGCGGAAATCAGTGAAAATATTGGTCACGGCGTGTTGGCAAATTTCATCAGAGGAAAATACCACAGACCCAAAGAGGAAAACCGAATTTTTATGTTTTTAGACATGAAATCGTCCACCACAATTGCTGAACAATTAGGACATGTTCGGTATTTTGAATTGTTAAAAGAATACTACTACACGCTGTCGGACGCAGTTGTTGCGCATTCTGGAGAAATCTATCAATATGTCGGTGATGAGATGGTGATTTCGTGGACATATAAAAACGGAATTCAAAACAACAATTGCATTGCTTGTTTCTTTAAAATGAAAGCGGATGTACAAAAAAAGCAAGACGAATTTAACAAACGATTTGGTGTAGTTCCCGAATTCAAAGCCGGATTGCACTTAGGAACCGTGACCACAGGCGAGATTGGTGCGGTAAAAAAAGACATCATTTTCACAGGCGATGTGTTGAATGCTACCGCACGCATTCAAGCACTTTGCAATACTTTGGGCGTTGACATCCTTATCTCAGAAGATTTGAAAGAAGCGCTCGTACTCGAATCAAAATTTAAAGCCATCTCTAAAGGAAACCAAGAATTACGTGGAAAACAAACTTTGAAAGAATTGTTTACAATTCAGTTTAGGAGTTGAAAAGTTTATAAGTTTATGAGTTTATCAGTTAACGTCAACGTCACATCGAGTGGTTTTCGATAGAAAATTGTATCGAGATGTGCTATGAAGTTCTACTAGGTTCAAAAATTACTTCAATCTTTCAATCATTTAATCTTTCAATTGATTCAGTTTATAAGTTGAAAAGTTTAGGTGTTTATCAGTTAACGTCAACGTCACATCGAGTAATTTTCGCTAGAAAATTGTATCGAGATGTGCTATGAAGTTCTACTAGGTTCAAAAAAATTACTTCAATCTTTCAATCATTTAATCTTTCAATTGATTCAGTTTATAAGTTGAAAAGTTTAGGAGTTTACTTTTATTAAGTTCTACAAATTCTAAACGTCACATCGAGTGTTTTTCTGAGTGAAACGAGGAAAATTGTATCGAGATGTGCTCTGAAATTCTATATGTTCAAAAAAATTACTTCAATCTTTCAATCATTTAATCTTTCAATAAAAAAAAGATAGAAGCATACATACAACTACACTTCTATCTTCCTTAACTAACTCAAAATTGATAATTATATATAGTAGGATATAATTCAAATTAGCAGTTATACAAAGAATTTCCACATCCTTCTGGTGTACAACTTAATTCAGGAGCTGAAAAACAAGTTTCTACATTCAATGTATAACAATCAACGCGACCAGTATTGGTACCACAATCATTTGTTGGGTTGCAATTACACGACAACGTTGGCGGTGGACAATCGGCTGTGTTTCCTCCTTTTACTGTTTGCGCTTCAAAAGAAGCTACATTCTGTTTTTTTAACAATAGTTTTAAGTTCAATTCTTTTTTCTTCATGGTAGGTATTTTTAAAATTAAATTCATATTAGCCAATATCTCCACAGACGTATGGTTCACAACTTAAAATTTTATCGGTATAACAAGCCTCTTCACGGATAGTGATACACACAAAAGGACACGTAACAGCATCTGAACAGATGTCGGATTGTTGACATACATCTGGTTCCACAGTAATTGGCTCACTATCAACCGCTGTTCCGCCCTTAATTCTCTTGGCTTCAAAAGAAGCTACTTTGCTCTTTCGTAAACTTAGTTTTACATTCTTTTTTTTCATGTCGACAGTTATTTACATCTCAATTGGCTTGCAATTATCAAACTTAGGATCGGTACACGAACAGGTTTCAATTGGGCACAAGCTATTATGTGTTAAAGGTTCGTCGGAAGGATTCGCGTTCACAGCTCCTCCAATAATTATGTTAGCATCTAAAGAAGCGATGACGTTCTTTTTTAAAGCTAACTTTATAGTGAAATGTCTTTTTTTCATGATGTGATTTTTAAATTAAGTTACATAAATTTACTAATAATCAAACATTTACAACTACATAGAAACAATACTTCCACTACGTTTTTACAATAAAAACTCATTTTATACCGATTGGTATATTTTTTTAACTATCTTTACTGCATGATTACCAAAGCCGAAAAAACAGCTGCATTTATTATAGAAACCGTTGCGCCTATTTTTAATAAAAACGGATACGCCGCTACGAGTATTTCTGATATTACCAATGCAACAGGCTTAACAAAAGGCGCGATTTACGGAAACTTTAAGAACAAAGAAGAACTTGCCATTGCGTCATTTAAGTACATGGTAAGACTACTCATGAAGGAATTGGTAAAACACATGGACAAAAGTGATTCTCCAATTGAAAAACTCTATTTAATTACCGATTTCTATCGCAATTACTATCTGTATACAAATAAAATGGGTGGTTGTCCTATTTTAAATGTGGGCGTTGACGCGAACAATCAAAATGCATTATTATTACAAAAAGTCCGTACCATCATTCAACGCATTCAAGACCAATTGGCAACTATTATTGAAGACGGTATTGCTTGTGGTGAAATTTCAGATAAAATCAACGCCATGCACGTAGCAAAACGAATTGACACCATGATACAAGGTGCTATTTTTATGGCATATACGATGGATGACGATTTTTACATTCAAGACACCATGAACCAAATTGACCAAATGATACAACAGCAATTAAAAGCATAACACTATTTTTTTACATCAAAATATACCGATTGGTATATTAAAAACTCACACTATGAAAGATTTACCAAAAATTCTAGAAAGTACCGCAACCATCCGATTTCAAGACTGTGATCCGTTGAATCATCTCAACAACAGCAAATACTTGGATTATCTCATCAACGCGCGTGAAGATCAATTGATTGCACATTACAATCTAAATATTTTCGAAAACGCCAAAAATACAGGAACTACGTGGGTTGTAGGCTCGCATCAAATCGCGTATATACGTCCAGCTTTAGTGATGGAAACCGTGACTATTCAATCACAATTGATTCAATACGGAAAAAAGCAACTCTTGGTGGAAATTCGCATGTATAACGAAGATAAAACCGAACTCAAAGCGGTCATGTGGAGTTCATTTGTCCATTTTAACGTGCTCAAAGGAAAAGCACACGAACACAATGATTACTTCTTACAATTATTCGAAAACGTACAACTTCCCGTAGAAGAGTCAACCTTTGACAAACGCATCAAAAGTTTACGCTTGGCAATGGTTTCGTGATAAATAAAAAAAGTTAGATTTCGTTCTTTTCCGCAGTGTAGTAGTAATTGTTCGTAGAAGTTTATCGAATATTTATAAATGATTACTATATAAATTTCAAAACTTAAAAATAGAGCTTGACAAACCAGAATTTCGAAAAATTACTACGGTTTTAGTTTTTCTTCAAAAAAGAAAAACTAAAAACACCTCTGGAAATCAAAGATTCATGAGTACCATATTGAAGAATATAAAACTCACGAACTAAAAGCGCCTTTTCTTTTGTTTCTTTTCTTTGGGCGAGCAAAGAAAACGAAAGTAAGAAGCTAAATTTATGTTATTTACTCATTTTTTTAAAGTCAAAACTAAATTTATATCGAAAGAGCTGTTTTTTATCAGTTTTTCCAAATTTGTTTTTAACTATCTTTACACCAAACAAAATAGTTCATGAATCTTCGTCGCTATATCGATCACACATTGCTAAAACCCACAGCAACTATTGCGGATATTGAACAACTCTGTAAAGAAGCTGTAGAGCACCATTTTTTCTCGGTTTGTGTCAACAGTTCGTATGTAAAAACGGCGAAGGAATTCCTTCCAAAAGACACCGACGTAAAAGTGTGTAGCGTGATTGGTTTTCCGCTTGGCGCGACAAATCTAAAAGGGAAAATTGGCGAATTGCTGCAAGCGAAAGAAGACGGCGCAGACGAGTTTGATATGGTCATCAATATTGGGTTATTAAAATCTGGAAAGTTTGCTGAAGTAAAGCACGAAATTATGTGTTTAAAAACCTTGGCAAACACTGCTATCTTAAAAGTCATTATTGAAACCTGTTACCTTTCGGATGAAGAAATAGTAAAAGCTTCTGAAATTGCCGTGGAAGCTGGAGCTGATTTTGTAAAAACCTCTACAGGATTTGGAACTGGCGGTGCTACTTTAGAAGCGATTGAACTCATAAAAAATGCCGTAAACGGAAAAGCACAACTAAAAGCTTCTGGCGGAATTCGTGATGCGGAAACGGCTATAAAATATATCAATGCAGGAGTTTCACGTATTGGAACATCTAACGGAATTGCTATAGTTTTAGGAACTTCCGCACAAAATAATTATTAAAATATGAGCGTACATATCAACGCAAAAAAAGGAGACATTGCACCGACGGTTTTATTGCCTGGCGACCCAATGCGTGCCAAATGGATTGCAGAAACATTTTTAGAAAACCCTGTACGATACAACGATGTTCGTGGCATGTTTGGCTTTACAGGAACGTACAAAGGAAAACCTGTTTCAGTACAAGGAACAGGAATGGGCGCACCCTCAATTTCAATCTATTCACACGAGCTCATTAACGAATATGGCGTACAAAAACTGATTCGTGTGGGAAGTGCTGGTTCATACCAAAAAGACGTAAAAATTAGAGATATTGTCGTTGCCATGTCGGCGTCGTCTAACAATAGTATGAACGATTTGCCCTTTGCGGGAGAAAACTTCGCACCGACTGCCAATGCGGAGCTTTTTGTACAAGCATTGCAAGCCGCCAAAGAAAAAAACATTTCAGTAAAAGCGGGAAACATCTTAACCAGTGATATTTTTTACCAAGAAGATGCCGATTATTATAAAAAATGGGCAAAACACGGTGTTTTATGCGTCGAAATGGAAACTTCTGCCTTATACACCATCGCAGCGCGTTTTCAAGTAAAAGCATTATCTTTACTCACTATATCGGACAGTTTGGTGACGCATGAAAGCACTACTTCCGAAGAGCGCGCGCAGACTTTCAATGAAATGATTGAAATTGCACTCGCTATCAGTTAACAACAAAGACACCTTTTATGAAAAAAAATGTATTGCTCGTTTTGAGCCTTTTCTTAGTTATCAATTGTTTTGCACAAGAAAAAAAAGACGCTAAAAAATCTACAGAATCGGAAACTTCTGTGTATTACTTAATTCGTCACGCAGAAAAAGATCGTTCTGACAAAGAAAATAGAAATCCTGATTTAACCAAACAAGGAAACAACCGAGCGGCGTATTGGGCGTCTGTATTTGAAAAAGTCCCTTTTGACGCTATTTATTCCACAGATTATAATAGAACAAAACAAACGGCGCAACCAACCGCAGACGCCAAAAAATTGCCTATAAAAATCTACGATCCAAGAAACATACAATTAGACCGTTTTTTAAAAGAAACCCAAGGAAAAACCGTGTTGATTGTTGGACATAGCAATACCACACCTCATTTTGTAAATCGGTTGCTTCAACGAGAAGATTACGAATCAATTGCCGATGATAATAATGGTAATTTATACATTGTAACCATTTCTGGCAATTCTAAAACTGCACAATTATTGACGGTAAACTAAATAAGTCAAGATGATAAACAAAAGAAAGCTGTTTTTGAAGTTCTTATTTCGTCAAACTGAACTTCAAAAACAGCTTTTTTAATACACAAATTTTGTAGGTTACCAATTAAAACTTCAATCCTACACCAAATCCTATCACTAGCGGATTGATATCTACATCTGCTCCTACTGTTGCTCCTAGTGCGCTGTTAGCATTGACAGTAGCATCTGTTTGAATCAATATCTTTTTGACATCAAGGTTTAAAAACCATTTTTCGCTCAATGCGTAATCAAATCCAGCCTGGAAAGCAAATCCGAAACTGTTGTCATAATCCACATCATCTGCAACAGGACCTTCATCCGCTCCATAAAAAATGGTATAATTAATTCCCGCACCTACATACGGTTTAAAATCTCCTATTGGGTAATGATATTGAAATGTTAGCGTTGGTGGCAATAACCAAACATCACCTAAATCAATATTTCCTGCGGCTGTATTTACAGCTTCTACCTCATGATTTGCGGTTCCCAAAATCAATTCTGCAGCCCAGTTTTCAGTAAAAAAATAAGTAAAATCCAGTTCAGGTACATACGCTGTGGAAATGGAAACATCGCCGCCAATAGCTTCAATAGAAGCACTTTCATTCGGAATTATTGAGATAAATCGCGCGCGAACTTGCCACTTTTTAAAAGTATTTTGATCTTTTTGTTGAACATCTTCTTGTGCTGTTAGTTGAAACATTCCTAACATTAAAAAAACACTAAATATTGCTTTTTTCATACGTCTATTATTTAATAATTATGACACAAATGTATGCGCGACTTTTTCCCAGAAAAATGACAAAAGTCATAGTTTTTTGAAAGATAGTTTTCGCTATTTTAAAAGCTTCAATATCGATATACTTGTCATTCCAAGAAATGTTAGTAACTTTGGCAATTCATGCAAAAAAATATCAACATACAAAACAGAAAAGCGCGTTTCCAATACGATATTTTGGATACCTATACCGCTGGAATCGTACTCACAGGAACGGAAATTAAATCCATTCGTATGAGCAAAGCCTCTATTGCCGAAAGTTTTTGTGAGTTTAATGAACGTGGCGAATTGTTTGTAGTGAATATGTACATTGAGGAATATGCTTTTGGTACACATTACAATCACAAACCCAGAAGCACGCGTAAGTTATTGTTGAACAAGAAAGAATTACGAAGTCTCAACAAAGAAGTTAAAAATTCAGGCTTAACAATTGTTCCATTGCGCTTATTTTTAAACGAGCGTGGATTGGCAAAACTTACCATTGCGTTGGCAAAAGGTAAAAAACTTCACGACAAGCGTGAAACGATTAAAGACCGCGATAACAAACGTAATTTAGATCGCATTAAGAAGAGTTATTGATTGTTATTTATATTTCTTTCAATATCCACTATAAAAAATTGAAATCCCTCTCGCAAATACACTTACGAAAGGGATTTTTTAATTGAAGATTTAAGACATGCTTACCGTTGAAGCATATTGCGTTTGTAACACTTTTTGATATGCCGCAATTTGTGCAAAAAACCAAACAAACGGTTCTGTTTGTCCATGTAAAATGCAATCATTGTTGCATACACTTTGCAACAATCCTTGTAGGTTTGCCTCCTTCAAAGCTGCAATTCCAGAAGATTCTTTGAAAAATAACGAACAATACGGTATGTTTTCAGCTTGTACATTTTGTAACGTGATATTTCCACTTTTTACCAAAATAGCAACGGATTCCGATGTTTCGTGAATCCCTAGCACAATCGACAAATCTGGTGTTTGAGGATGTACCTGTTTTTTAAGAAATTCAATAAACGAAACACTCCAATCATGTAATGCTGCAAGTGAAATATTCGTATTCTTTGTTGCATTGCGAATGATGGCAAGTTGTGCATCTACTTCTTTTTCTGCTTCAATGAGTGCCGCAAGTGTTTTATCCACATCTTCTTTTGTGTGTGCTGCAGAGCAAATAAAGCGCAAACGTCCTTTTCCTGGCTCTACAATCGGATACGTAACCGCAGAGGTTTGCACGCCTTTTTTGTATAAACTTTGTACGATTGCATACAATTTATCTTTGTCACTAAAATGTGGCGTTACAATAGGTCCATCGCCTGTTCCTAAGTCGTAACCCGCAGCTTCAAATTGATTTCGCATGTAACGTGTTGTACTCCATAAACGTTCTTGCAAAGCGGCATCTGAGCGAAGTCGCCTCAACGCTGTCAACGCTGCTGCCATATCGGCTGGACTCACAGATGCCTGAAAAATATAAGCTCTTGAAGATGATTTTAACAAATCGACATGTTCTTTGCTAGCTGCCACAACGCCTCCAAGACTTCCCATCGCTTTACTTAAAGTAGTCATAATAAAGTCTACTTCTTCAGTCACGCCTTGTTCAGCGCAAATTCCCGCACCATTTTTACCATAAAAACCAAACGAATGTGCTTCGTCAACCAACACAAGCGCATTGTATTTTTTTGCCATTCGGACAATGTTTGCAACAGGCGCAGCACCTTCTCCCATACTGTACACACCTTCTAACACTACTAATATTGTATTGTACGGAGAAGTTTCCGATTGTAATACTTCTTCCAAATCGTTTACATCGTTGTGTTTAAAAGTTCGTACAGTCGCACCACACAAACGCGCGCCGTCAACGATAGAAGCATGACATAATTGGTCAATGACGACAACATCATTTTTACCTAAAAGTCCCGCCACAGCACCAACATTTGCCGTATATCCTGTTGGAAAAAGACAAGCGCTTGACTTTCCGACCAAATCGGCAAATTCTTTTTCAAATTCCAAATGTTGGTCGGTCATACCAGAAGCGGCGGCAGAAGTTCCCATGCCTGTTCCGTGATTTTCGAGTGCAATCAACGCTTCTTGTATAACTTTTTTATCACGATTTAAGCCTAAATATAAGTTGGTTGTCCAAATAATCGCTTCTTGTGTTTCGTCATTATATGCATCACCGACTATTCCTTTGGTAGCACTTCCTGTTTTTAAAACTTTACTATACGGATTTCTTCTGTTATTGTTTACCATTTGCATCACTTCTTGCACCAATTTGCTCTTATCCGTAACACTCCAAGCAGTTGCTTTTGCCGCTTGAAATGTTGGATGACTCGATTGAATGTGTGTTTGAAATGTTGCTAAAGAATCCGAAGTTGTATTGACCATACTTTTACAAGACATCGTTTCTACATCGCTAGATGCAAACACTAAATGCTTTGCCAATGCTTCTGGAGTTGGATGGTCAAAAACCATGCGTTTTGGTATTTTTCTGTTGATGACTCTTGATAGTCGACTGCTGAATTCTAATGACGTTAGCGAGTCCAATCCCAAGGCTTCAAACGATTGGTTTGGTAAAATAGAAGCTGTGTTTTTTATGTTTAAAATTGTAGCAACTTCTTTGATGATAGCTTTTTGCAACGCTTCTACTGTAGTTTGAGTACTATTTATTTCAAAAGAATCATCTGTGTAAGAAGTGTTATTTTTTGCCAATTCGGAAAGCTTTTTTCTGTCTAATTTATCATTCGGTAATAATGGTAATTCATCCAAAAACGTAATCATTTGTGGAATCATGTATTTTGGCAATCGTTCCGAAGCATAGGATTTGATAGCTTCATCTGTGATTGAAGCATCTTTTGTCACCACATACGCCGCCAATATTTTTTGACCTATTCCACCTTCAATTGCCGCTGCTGCTACAGCATCAATTCCTGTCATGGTTTCGAGTGTCGATTCAATTTCTTCGAGTTCAATTCTGTATCCTCTAATTTTTACCTGCTGATCGGCTCTTCCTAAAAATTCTATTTCACCATTGTCCAATCTGCGGCACACATCGCCAGTTTTGTATAAACGACTGTCTGTAATTTCATCAGTAGGTGTTATTTCTATAAATCGCGCTTTGGTTTGTTCATCGTCGTATAAATAACCTCGTGCTAATTTCGGTCCCGCTAAATACAATTCTCCTGCTTCTCCTATGGCAACAGGCTTTAAATTTTCATCTAAAATATACGAGCGCGAATTTGGATGCGATTTCCCTATAGTCACAACTTCAGTTCCTTTAGAAACTTCTGCTATGGTTGAATATACCGTATCTTCGGTAGGTCCGTACGCATTCAATACTCTTGTAATTGATGGTTGTTCGTACGCTTGTGCCACGAGTGAACGCTTTAATGCTTCTCCTCCAAAAACTAAGGTTTGAACGTTTTTTGGCAAATCTTCCGTAGCCAATAACGCTTGCACTGATGACGGCACCATGACAATGGTTCTTAATTTGTCTGACGCAGGAATTTGTGTCACTTCTAGTGCATTTTTTGCCAGAATTAGCATTCCTCCTAACGCCAATGTTCCCATGATTTCTAGTACAGATGTATCAAAACATACAGATGCGCCAGCAAACATTCCATACAATTCTTCATCGCTAAATACGGTACGCGAAGCTGCTACCATAGCAACAACATTATGCTGTTCAACTGCAACACCTTTTGGTTTTCCTGTTGAGCCAGAAGTATAAATGATATATGCTAAGTCATTTTCAGTTGCTTTAATAGTTTCTTCCGTATGCGCTCCAACGCTGTTTATCCAAATGACTTCGTTTACCTTTTTACATAGGTTGGCTGTTTTTTCATCATCTACAAAAGCAGCAATGGCTTTGGAATGTGATAACATATAATCGATTCGTTCTTTCGGATAGTTAGGATCTAACGGAACATAGGCGCAACCTGCTTGCATAACTCCCAACAATGTAGCTACCAATTCCCATGAACGACTCATGCAAACAGCTACTAACGAGCCTTTTGCAATTCCACGATAGTGCAATTCGCCCGCAACAGCATTTACTTTTTGTTGAAGTGTTTCGTAATTTATTTCGTTGAGTCCATCAATAATGGCGAGTTCTTTGGGTTTACAGCACATTTGTTGCTGAATCCAACTGCAAACTGTCCTAGGAAGTTTGTCTTTTTCTTCTGATAAAGTATTCATAATCATCTTTCTTTATTAGTTACTAATTTGTTTTTAAAGTCAGATGGATTATGGGGAAGTCCGATACAATCATATATGATGCATCATGTTTAATTTAAAAATGACAGTTACAGTTTTTGTTATTGTATAAATATACGCATATTGTTAATTTTTATCTTCCAACATCGGCACAAAGCGAAATTCTCCAAATTCTTTTTTAGTAAATTCTTTTTCGGAAGTTCTAATGAATAAGGTCATGATTTGTGCTTTTTCGCCCACTGGAATGACCAATTTTCCGCCTATTTTTAATTGCCCCAATAACGGTTTTGGTACAAACGGCGCACCTGCTGTTACTACAATTCCGTCAAAAGGTGCTTGTTCGGGTAAGCCTTTGTAACCATCGCCAAAGATGAGTTTTTTGGGTCTGTAGCCTAATTTTGGCAGAAACAAGCTCGTGCGTTTAAACAATTCTTTTTGTCGTTCAATGCTGTAAACTTTTGCGCCTAATTCGAGCAACATCGCGGTTTGGTAGCCGCTTCCTGTACCAATTTCTAAAATGGTGTCACCACTTTTAATTTCGAGCAATTGTGTTTGAAATGCTACCGTGTACGGTTGCGAAATTGTTTGATCGGCAGCAATTGGAAAGGCTTTGTCTTGATATGCATGCGCTTCAAAGCTCGAATCCATAAACAAATGGCGCGGAATATTTCGAATACCATCCAGCACTTTTTCGTCGGTAATTCCTTTGTCGGCAACAATTTGCGCCAACTGATTTCGCATGCCTTTATGTTTGAACGAATCTTTCATTTGCTCACAAAAGTAACAGTATTTTTTGGCTATCAAACTAAAAAAATTAGTAAAAATACAACTGATTGACAACGAATGTGTTTCTGTAGTAAATTCACAACTTATCAAAAATACCCTTAAAAATTAGCATATAATTATATAATTGTTGATGATAAGGCAACGGTTTTGGAAAAATAAATTATTTTTGTGGAAAACACTTTTTTTATGCTAAAAGCTGGAGTTTTAGGTGCTGGACACTTAGGAAAAATTCACCTTCGTTTATTACAACAATCTTCCCAATACGAACTTGTCGGTTTTTATGATGCCAATCCTGAATACGCAAAGAAAATCGTAAAAGAGTTTGGCTACACGTATTACGATTCTATTGATGCGTTGATTGATGCGGTAGATGTTATTGATATTGTGACTCCAACCCTTTCACATCACGAATGTGCTAAAAAAGCCATTTTGAAAGGAAAGCATGTGTTTATTGAAAAACCGATTACCAATACGGTTGCTGAAGCGGAAGAATTAATTGCGTTGGCAAAAAAACATAAGGTTAAAGGACAAGTAGGACATGTAGAACGTTTCAATCCTGCGTTTATGGCGGTGAAAGATCAAATTAATACGCCAATGTTCATTGAAACTCATCGTTTGGCAGAATTTAATCCGCGCGGAACCGATGTCCCTGTGGTGCTCGATTTAATGATTCATGATATTGATGCGATTTTAAGTGTGGTGAATTCGCCTATAAAGCAAATTAACGCCAGTGGTGTTTCTGTTATTAGCAATTCGCCAGACATTGCCAATGCGCGATTGGAGTTTGAAAATGGTTGCGTTGCCAATCTGACGTCCAGTCGAATTTCCATGAAAAACATGCGTAAAAGTCGTTTCTTTCAGCGTGATGCGTATATTTCTGTGGATTTTTTAGAGAAGAAAGTAGAAGTCGTAAAAATGAAAGACGCGCCTAAAAAAGCGGATGAATACGCCATGATTCTTCAAAATGCAGAAGGCGTGAAAAAGCAAATCTACTTTGAAAACCCTGATATTTCGCAAAACAACGCCATTTTGGACGAATTGGAAACCTTTGCAGACGCCATCAATAACGACACTACACCAATTGTTTCGCTAGAGGAAGCTACAGAAGCATTACGCATCGCGATTCAAATTATAGAAACTTTCGAAAAATAATTTTTCATGCATTTATTAAAATACGCTTTATTAGTACTTTGCTGTTGTTCGATATCGTTTTCGTTCGCGCAAGAAGAAAAAATCAAGATTAAAAGTACAGAACAAATTAATGTTTCCAATTTAATAAAGGACATTCAAATTCTTAAAAAAGAACAAGACAACTTTAAAATGGTTTGGTGGATTCCTACTGAATATTGGGAAGTAGTTTTGAATGGAAGCAACGTAATTCCGGCAGAAGATATTGAACCTTTTACAAATACATTGGACGAATATATTTTAGTAGGCTCTATGCATGCTGAAATGACACAATACGGTGATTTTAAACCAAAATATATCAATCTTCAATTGAAAGACAGTAAAGGAAACATTTATGAAGAGTTGAAAAGTTCTGAAATTTCTGCTGAATATCATGAAATACTTTCTTCGCTGAAGCCTTCTATGACAGAAACTTTAGGAGAACTCGGAAGGCAGATGAAATTTCATGTATTTAAAAAAACTGGAAAAGATGGAAAGTTGATAGCACCGATGAATCAATATGGTGAGTTTACAATTCTTTTCAATAAAAACAACAAGTTCAATTATAAATTGCCGCTCGGCAGTATGGTTGAAGAAAAAATGTGCCCTCAAGACAATGAGTTGCTCAATGGAAACTGGCGCTTTTGTCCTTGGCATGGAAAAAAACTAAAATTACAGACAAAATAAATACGCAAAACACTATGAAAAATGTAGCTGTTATCGGAGCAGGAACTATGGGCAACGGAATTGCACATACGTTTGCTCAATTTGGCTTTAAAGTACAATTGATTGATATTTCGCAAGCTTCTTTAGATAAAGGAATCGCAACCATTACGAAAAACTTGGATCGTATGGTGGCGAAAGAAAAAATCTCAGAAGAAGACAAACAGAATACACTGAATAATATTACCACATTTACCAACTTAAAAGAAGGTGTGGAATATGCTGGCTTGGTCGTGGAAGCGGCTACGGAAAATGTGGATTTAAAACTGCAAATTTTTAAAGATTTAGACGAATTATGTCCCGATGATACCATCTTGGCAACCAATACTTCTTCTATTTCTATCACACAAATTGCAGCCGTAACTTCGCGTCCTGACATGGTGATTGGAATGCACTTTATGAATCCAGTGCCGATTATGAAATTGGTGGAAATTATTCGTGGATACAACACATCGGATGAGGTTACCAATACCATCATGGAATTGTCGAAAAAACTCAACAAAGTTCCCACAGAAGTTAATGACTATCCAGGATTTGTAGCCAATCGAATTTTAATGCCCATGATTAACGAATCTATTGAAACCTTGTACAATGGCGTGGCTGGCGTACAGGAAATTGATACGGTAATGAAGTTGGGAATGGCACATCCTATGGGACCATTGCAATTGGCAGATTTTATCGGATTAGACGTGTGTTTGTCTATTTTGAATGTAATGTATGAAGGATTTAAAAATCCGAAATACGCACCGTGTCCATTGTTAGTCAATATGGTGATGGCTGGAAAATTGGGTGTAAAATCTGGAGAAGGTTTTTACGATTACTCAGAAAGTAGAAAAGCAGAGAAAGTTGCAAAAATGTTTGGCTAATGATAGCTACTAAAACGTATAGCTTAACGCGAGAAAAATACCGTGATGTTTTCTTTTTTGTTTTTGGAAGAAGTCTGTTGCAACTCTTACCATTTTTAGTTGTATGGACGTTGTTATTCGGCTGGCAAGTTGGGCAACTAATTGCTTTGTATAGTTTGATTGTTCTAATTATTGTAGGATTCAGTTACTTGATTTTGACCTATGTAAAAAACATGGAACCGTATTTTTCGGAAACTCAGCTACATTTTGATGAAGAAACTTTGCAGTTCACTAAAAATGGCGAACAAGTTTCGTGGAAAATAGGGCTGTTAAAAAATGTCATTACCAAAGACGATTATTGGCTGATTTATGTGTCAAAAACCAAATACATTTATATTGCAAGAGATATTTTTTATTCGGACGACGATTTAAAAAAGTTTGAAACCTATATCAACGCTTGAAACAACTCGTAATCATACTGTGTTTGTGCCTGCTTGGCTGTCAAAAAACGAATTCAAAAAGTGAACCAAAACATCTAGACAAAACGGCAACTGTTTCTAAAAATTCATTTGCTGTTTTTGATTCGTTATTCGAGCAGAATCCAGCTTTCCGTGCAAATAGTTTTGACTTTCCTGTTGGAAAACCCAATGCTAAAGGCTATTACAATGCTCAAAAATTCACCGAAAATAATCATCTAGGTGAAGATTGGAACGGTACAGGCGGCGGAAACTCTGATTTGGGCGATGCTGTGTACGCAATTGGAAATGGTTATGTAAAATTTGCTGAAAACGCAGGTAGTGGCTGGGGAAATGTTATTCGCATTGTGCATCAATACAACGGAAATTATTATGAATCGTTGTATGCGCATTGTGACACTATTTTCGTAAAAAAAGGTACTTTTGTTCCCAAAGGAATGCAAATTGGCACTATTGGCAATGCAGATGGCGCTTATTATGCACATTTGCATCTAGAAATTCGCGATGATATTTTCATGGAAATTGGTGGCGGATATAGCACAAATACGAGCGGATTTCTAAATCCGACAACATTTATCAAATCAAACAGCAACTAACGTGGCAAACATCAATCCATTCAAAGCAGTACGACCAACGCGCGACAAGGTTAGCTTAGTCGCTTCTCGCTCGTATCAAAGTTACACGCAAGACGAACGTGAAGCACGATTGGATTACAATCCGTTTTCGTTTCTGCACATCGTAAATCCAGGATATAAATATCACAAAGAAATTTCTGGAAAAGAGCGTTATGGTTTGGTGCGCAATCGTTATTTGGAGTTTAAAGAAGATGACATTTTTGTACAAGATGAATCGCCGTGTTTTTATATTTATCGCGTTGTGAATCGCGAACAGCAAGTATTCACAGGAATTGTCGCTGCAGCCAGTACGGAAGATTACAAAAATAATGTCATCAAAAAACACGAAGATACGATTGAATACCGCGAGCAAGTGTTTAAAGAATACCTAAAAACGGTTGGCTTTAATGCAGAACCTGTACTCCTCACCTATCCTGATTCTGATAGTATCAGTTCAATTTTAGCAAAATATACAGAAACGCGTGCCGAATTTGAATTTACGACGACCTATCGCGACACGCATTATTTGTGGTTGGTGGAAGATGCCAATGACATCAAAGTCATTCAAGATGAATTTGCGCGCATTGGCGATGTATATATTGCGGACGGACATCATCGTTCGGCGTCTTCTTTTTTGTTGAGTGAAGATGCACAAAAGGAAAGCTACCGTTCGTTTATGAGTTATCTCATTCCGGAATCGGAGTTGCGCATTTATGAATTTAACCGTTTGATTAAGGATTTGAATGGCTTGTCGAAAGAGCAATTTTTATTAGAACTCGATCAGCTATTTCGTATTGAAAATAGAGGATTGGAATTGTACAAACCGTCTAAAAAACATCACTTTAGCATGTATTTGGATGGCGAATTTTACTCGTTATACTTGCGAAAAACACATTACAATTTTACAGATTCGCTCAGCGAATTGGATACACATATTCTCTACATCACCATTTTAAAACCTATTTTGGGCATTACCGATTTGCGAAACGACAGTCGAATTGATTACGGATATGACAAACACAATGTCATCGAAATGAAAAACCGCATTGACTCAGGCGAATTTGCTGTTGGTTTCGGACTCGTTCCTGTAAATGTGGACGAAATGAAACGCATTGCAGACGAAGGACTCACCATGCCACCAAAAAGCACCTACATAGAACCAAAATTGCGAAGTGGCGTTACGATTTATGAGTTTTGATTTTGGTTGTTGGTTCTCAGTTGTCAGTTGTCAGTTGTCAGTTGTCAGTGAAAATACTTTTTCATTTTACATTTTGAGTTTTATATTTTAAATTTCGTTATTCGTTATTCGTGAATTTTTCACTCTTAACTCATCACTTTTAACTAAGTTGTTGGTTGTCGATTGCTAGTTGCTGTTTTTTTTATTCTCTTGATATTGGATGTTGAATTGTTGCAAACTCTTAAAACAATAAAATTTAGGAAATCTAAGCTGTTCTCGATACAACAAACTTGCGTTCGCCACTCGAACGGACATATGATATTTCAAGTTCGAGTTGATAATTAGACTTAAGTTAAAGCAATAGCACATTTTCAAATTATCAAATTTTCACATCAAAAGAGGCGTCACTTCGAGTGAAATTTCGCAGAAATTTTGTATCGAGAAGTACTTTGAAATTCTAAATGTAAAATATACAACGTTACTTGTAAGAAGTTAAGCCAAGTTCAAATTGAAAGACCAAACACCCAAAACCCAACACCCAAAACCTAACACCCAAAAAACCTACAAATACACATTCGTCACTAACTGCTCTACAGTGGCGTGGTCGCTTCCGCCTTTGGGTTCAATCGTAATGTTCAGTGACGTTGCTTCATCAATATAATTCATTACTACGACGTCTTTGTTTTTATCAATCACGCCCATATTAATCATTTCGCCTTCTACATCTGCCCACATTTGATAGGTTTTGTCGGCTGGCAATTCAGGAAGTTTCTGAACGTTGACAATCGCAGATTTCGCTTCATGATTGATGTATGCTGTGGCAAATCCGCCAGGAATTTTAGCATTGCCTTTCATAGCGTATTGCAAAGTGTTCGGGTCTTTTACGATGGAAGCCAATAACTGCGAACTTTCCAAATCAGTTTGTAAGTTTTGAATTTGCGATTTGATATCGTTGAGTTCTTTTTGTGTGACTTGCAAATCTTCTTTTGTGGAATTCCATTGGGTAAACATCCAAAGGGAGCTTATCATAAACAACGCTGCCAAACTAGCGGCAATCCATAAAAAGGTTTGTGGTTTGGCTTCTTTCGGAAGTTGTTTTACATCGGTATATTCTTGTCGAATCGATTCAAATAAATCTTCTTTAATGAAATCTGGTGGCTGAATGGCATTTTCGAGAGAAACATTTTCAAAATCCTGTTCAATTTCAGCATACTTTTGAGCGAGTTCAGCATCGTCTGCTAACATTTTTTCAAGCATAGCGACTTTCTCGTCAGGCAACAAACCTAATAAGTACATCTCCAACATTCCGCTTTCTATGATAGTGTTTCTATCTTTCATGCCAACAATTCTAAAATACAAATTAACATCAGTGACTCTTGGTCATATACTTCGCGTAACTTTTTAATGGCTTGTCGCACATACGATTTAAAAGTTCCTAAGGGAACGCCCATTTCTTCATGCGCCTCTCTGTGTGTAAGTCCGTTAAAGTATATTAATTTTAGGGCTTTTTGATGATGAGCATCGAGTTTTGCCAAAGCTCCTTTTAATTCTGTGTGCAGATCATCATGTGCTTCTTCGCCTTCATCTTTATATACACTTAAATCTTCCATTTGGATGAGATTGTCCTTTTTTCTTAGAAAATTTAGTGTTGTATTTCGAGCAATACGATATAGCCAAGTGTAGAATTTTCCCTTAGTTGCATCGTATAAATGTGATTTATTCCATGCTTTTATAAACGTTTCTTGTAAAATTTCTTGTGCAGCTTCTTCATTTCTGCTCATGCGAATGATAACACCATAAATTGCACCAGAATACATGTCGTATAACTTGGATAGTGCGGTTTCGTCACGATTTTGAAATCGTTCAATGAGAATGGAGTCGTCTTTCACTTTTGAAATAAATCTTCTCAAATTTAAAAAAATTTTTGACCAAGCTCATCCAAAAGATAAAAACTTGTGTATATATAAATGAAAGCGCTTAGAAAATTAGAAAAAGAATTAAAATTTAAAAACTAAAAAAAATTATTATGAAAAAATTAATCCTAACAATTACAACCATTGCAATATTTGCGTTTGCAACCCAAACAACGGCACAAAACCAAGACGTCGTAGACATTGCAGCTTCTAACAAAAGTTTTTCTACGTTAGTTACTGCTGTGAAAGCGGCTGGTTTGGTAGATGCATTAAAAGGTGAAGGACCATTTACTGTATTTGCACCCACAAATGATGCTTTTGGAAAAATAGACCAAAACACATTAAGTGCTTTATTGAAGCCAGAAAATAAGTCAAAATTGACGGCTGTGTTAACATACCACGTGATTAAGGGAAAATTGACTGCAAGTGATGTAGTCGCTGCTTTGAAAAAGGGAAAAGGAAAAGTAACATTAACAACGCTTAGCGGAAGCAAAATAACCGTTGTACAAAACGACAAAGGAATTTGGTTGAAAGATGCTAATGGAAACTATAGCATGATTTCAAAAACGGATATTATGGCTAGTAACGGTGTCATTCATGTCATAGACACTGTCGTGATGCCATAATTAGTGTTGGTTAGTTTTACAAGTTGGAGGAACGTTTTTAAAAAAAGCGTTCCTCTTTTTTTGGTTTTGGGTGTTAGCTGTTGGAGGTTAGATTGTATTACAAAAACCAAACACCCAAGACCTATTTAGACCGCGAGCCTACAAACTGCTGCGATTTGTTTTTAAACAACACATTAAACGTTGTTAAACTTCCGTAAATTCTTGTAATATATTGTTGCAAGTCTATTTTTTCTTGCTCTTCCAAATTGCTGGAATTTATTTTTTGTTCCATCACGCGAATGCGGTCGCGTACCATGACGATTTTGTGAAAGAAACCATCAATAGGTAATTCTTTACTTTTTAAATTGGTGCCGCCAGGTTCTAAAATCAGTTTTCCGTCTTTCCACTTATCGCCTATCGGAACAATTTCTGAAACATCCGACCATTTTTTGAGCATGTTTCGCAAAATGGTTTCTACTTCATAAAAACTCACCGTATCGACTTCATCTTCTACAGCGTCAATTACTTCAAAATCGCTATCAATATCAATCGTTTCCAATCCGTTGTCGATAAAAGTTACCCAATAATGTTTGGACGTTACGTTGGTAACTACGCCCAATCCGTATGTTTCGTGCTTTATGCGAGAGCCGATGCCTAAAATGTTCATGTTCTTTTTTGGTATTGTTATTGTTTTACTCGTAATTATAGTTCAATAATTTGTACATTTAATTCTTGAAAATCAGCAACCTCTGGGCAAGCCTACGGAGTAGAAGAAGGAAATAAAAACCGACATCTGTGTTGAGCATTCATAATTTCGTGTACTGAGTAAAAATAACATCCTATGACAAATCTAACAACACTTACAGTAAAAAATATCATATTCAGTTTATGTATAAGTCTGACCTGTTATGCTTGCGCGAATGAAAAAAAGCAAACCCCAAAGCCAAAAAAAAAAATTGCTCTACAACAAGAAACTGAAATTGAAGAACCTATCATCAATCCTGAAGGAAAAACAATTGAAGAACGCTTCAACACACCAGAAAATTACACCAGAGTTCCACTTGAAGCAACACATTTTGGAACGTATCTGCGAAAATTACCGCTAAAACCATTCAACAGCACCGTTAAATATTATGACGGACGCGAAAAATACAACGACAACGTCTACATTTCTGTGGTCGATATGGAAATTGGTACGCGCGATTTGCAACAATGTGCCGATGCCGTAATGCGCCTACGCGGTGAATTTTTATTTGAGCAAAATCGTTTACAGGATATTCACTTCAACTTTGTTTCGGACGGAAAACCACGCTACTTTACAAAATATGCCAAAGGCGATCATTCGTATAAAAAATTCAGACGTTACATGAATTACATTTTTGCGTATGCAAACACAGCTTCTTTACGAAAAGAATTAGAAGTCGTTCCAAACATAGAAGATATCCAAGTGGGCGATGTGTTTATACAACAAGGAAATCCGTTTGGGCATGCTGTCATTGTAGTGGATGTAGCGAAAAATGAAGAAGGAGAAAAAATATTCATGATTGCCCAAAGTTACATGCCTGCACAAGAAACTCAAGTCTTAGTCAACAATCAAAATGCAGCACTCAGTCCTTGGTATATTGCAAAAAAAGGAACCGTACGCACACCTGAGTGGACATTTGAAAGCACCGATTTAAGACGATTTAAAAACTAACCAACTCCATGAAAAAAATCGCAAAAATTCTAGGTAAGTTTCTCTTAGGAATTGTCATCACGCTATTAATTGTATTTACCGTACTATACTTGGCTTACAACGAACCTGTTCCACAAGTTTCAGATAGTAGTAAAGCGGATGTACTCGCACGTCAAATGCTGACTGCGTTAAATTATGACGCCTATCAAAATACGCGCTATTTGAGTTGGACGTTTCCTGGCGGGCATCACTATGTTTGGGATAAAGACCAATACAACGTTGAAGTGTCGTGGAGTGACGTACAAGTACAACTCAATTTAAAAAAACCTAATACAAGCACTGTCACAATAAATGGAAAACCCTACACCAACAATGACAAAACGGACTATATAGAAACGGCACTTTCGTACTTTCACAACGATTCATTTTGGGTAGTTGCGCCTTATAAAGTCTTTGATGAAGGTGTAACACGAAGTATTGCTAAAAACGAAGCGGGCGAAGAAGGATTGTTGGTAACCTACACAAGTGGCGGAACCACTCCTGGCGATTCCTACTTATGGCATTTGGATGAAAACGGTCGTCCGAAAGGCTATCAAATGTGGGTGGATATCATTCCTATTGGCGGATTGTATGCTTCTTGGGACAATTGGCAACCAATGGAAAGTGGCATATCCTTAGCGACTCTACATAGTCTATTGGTCTTAGATATTGATATTGAAAATCTTAAAGCTTGGAATTAGAGATTCGTAATTTGTTAAAATTTTAGAGCTTTTTGTGTGAATTGTTAAACTTTTTCCAGCATATTTTAAAAAAAAAGTTAACTTTAGCGCACTTTTATTAAACTAAAACTTCTATTAATCAATTTATCAATTATGAGAAAGAACTACTTCTTTTTAGTATTGTTACTTCCTTTCTTCGCCTTTTCGCAAGGAAAGTCATTTTGGAAGCAAAGCAATACTACTAACTTCCAAGAGGAAGAACTATTAGTAAGAACGTCCATTCCCACGGTATATGATACATATACGTTAGATTTACAATCTTTAAAACAATTGCTAGCGTCGGCTCCTGACAGAGATGTAAACATTCAGTCAGAAATCGTAATACAATTTCCAGGTGCAGAAGGAAAAATGGAAAACTTTGAAGTATACAATGCTTCTGTATTAGAACCATCGTTTGCAGCAAACTATCCTGACATTCAATCGTATGTAGCTATCAGTAGAGAAAATACAGGTACTGTACTTCGTTTTTCTACCACTATCTTCGGATTCCATGCCACGGTTCATGCAGTTGACAAAACTTTGTACATTGATCCAATGACAAAAGACTTGCAAACGTACATGATGTATGAAAAATCAAACTTATATCGTACGGTAGCTGATGATTATATTGGATGTATGGTGGAAGATGCTGTTGATGACAATTTGTCTGGACGCAGTGCTACTGATGATTTTCAACTAGAAAATGCTAACGATGGACAGTTACGTACGTTCCGTTTGGCATTGGCTTGTACGCAAGAATATGCAAACTATCACATCAACGCTGCGGGACAAGCTGCTGCTACAGATGCTGTAAAAAGAGCAACGGTTTTAGCGGCAATGAACGTTACCATGACAAGAGTAAATGCTGTTTTTGAAAGAGACATGTCGTTAACGATGACATTGGTAGACAATACAAGTATCATTTTCTTAGCGGAAAACGACGGATATACCGATAGTGATGCTTCACAATTAATCAACCAAAACCAAGCGATTGTAACTGCAAACATTGGTTCAGCAAACTATGACATCGGTCACGTATTTACTACTGGTGGTGGTGGATTGGCTGCATTAGGTAGTATCTGTTTTACCAATAACAAAGCACAAGGAGTTACAGGTTCTCCAAACCCTGTAGGCGATCCTTTTGATATTGACTTCGTAGCACACGAAATGGGACATCAATTTGGTGCGCCGCATACCTTTAATGGAAACCAAGTAAACTGTTCAGGTGGAAACCGAAACGCGGCTACGGCTGTAGAACCAGGAAGTGGAACAACCATTATGGCGTATGCAGGAATTTGTGGTTCAGATAACGTGCAAAATAATAGTGACGATCATTTCCACGCAATTAGTATCGATAATATGTGGACACGTTTGAACCAAGCACCAATCTGTTCTAATAATACAGCAAACGGAAACACTGCACCAACAGTAAATGCAGGAAATGATTATACGATTCCGTATGGAACTGCTTTCACCTTAGATGGTACTGCTACTGATCCTGATGGAACTACCTTATCATATTGCTGGGAGCAAGTGGATGTCGGAACCGTTTCAGGAGTTCCTTCTCCAACAAACACGACAGGACCACAATTTAGATCGTATTCTCCTGTGGCTACAGGCGATCGTACATTCCCACAATTAAGCGATATTTTAGACGATAACTTAACGCCACAATGGGAAGTAATGCCAAATGTAGCTAGAACTATGACATTTGCGTTAACCGTAAGAGACAATGGAACACCAAATGGTGGACAAACAAATAGAGATGACATGACCGTTACCCTGGCTAACACAGGGCCATTTAGAGTAACTGCGCCAGATACTACAGACCAAAGTTTTGTAACTGGTGAAACGACCACAGTAACTTGGGATGTTGCTGGAACTACTGCTAACGGAATCAATACATCTAATGTAAATATCTTATTATCTACAGATGGTGGACAAACATTCCCAACCGTATTAGCTGCTAACACGGCAAACGACGGTTCTGAATCAATCACATTTCCATTTATATTTGAACCGTATTGTAGAATCAAAATTGAAGCTGTTGGAAACATCTACTTCGCAATTTCTAAATCGTTCTCTGTAGGAGCTACGGTAACAACCAATACAGTTTGTAACACGTATACTACTGGACCAATTGCAACGCCAATTCCAGATAGTACAGGAGCGAATGTACAAGGAACTCCAGTATTTATTCCTGTAACAGTTACAGAATCTACACCAATTACAGATATCAGAGTAAGTGCTGATGTAACTCATGCATGGATAGGTGACTTAATTATGCAATTGCAAGCTCCAAATGGCGGTGGATTCTCTAATATTTGGGCACGAACTTGTAATGATGCACAATACGGAAATGTAGATGTTACCTTCCGTGATGGCGAACCAACTATTATGTGTGCTTCACCAACCGTTGGAACCTACGCACCTGCAAACCCTATGACTGGATTTAACGGAAATAATCCTTCTGGTACGTGGAACTTGGTATTTGTGGATTTCTTTAACGGAGATTCTGGTATCGTAAATGAATGGTCTATTGAATTGTGTACTACTACAACGTCAGTAGTATTAAGCAACGAAGAATTTGAGTTAGACAACTTTGCACTCTATCCAAATCCAAACAAAGGAGAGTTCTCGTTATCGTTCAACTCTACGTCTGGAGAAGATATCAGCATCAACGTACACGACATTTCTGGTAGATTAATTCACAGCAAGAACTACAATGCTACGGCTACTTTTAATGAAAACATTTCATTACGCAACGTAAGCACAGGAATGTACTTAATTACAGTAACAGACCAAGAAAGAACCGTTACAAAGAAATTGATTATTGAGTAATCAAGTTTCTATATAACATACTTAAAACTCCGAAGCAAACACTTCGGAGTTTTTTATGTAACTCTGTTTTGAGAAGCCTGAAAAGATGCACTCAAAGTTGTAGGTTGAAAACTAGTTTTTAATTTTCTTTGTCATTGAAGTAGTCTTTAATCCAATCACTAAAAAAATTATAATTACGTTCTGTATATAGTACCAACTCTTCATTATTTAACCCTATAATAATATCATAGAAATCATACATACAAAAGTTATTAATTTTATTTATTCCTTGTAGTATAATATTATACTTTTGTCTGCTATCCTTTTTTTCCTTCTTTTCTTTTATTTTCTCTGAAAAATATTGCTTGGTGATGTTTAAAAGTAAGCCATAAACAGGAATCTCCTGCTGAATTGACATTATTTTTATAGAATCAATAATTTCTTTTTTATCATCTTTTACAATATATATATTGAATTCACTATAATCTTTGGGATTTTCATCTATAATCTTAATTATTACGCGCTCATTAATTTCTTTTTTTAAATTTTGTTCACGGAAAAAGAAATTTTTAAAAGATAAGAAATTTACTTCACTGGAAAAATCAATAAATCCTAATCTTAAATAATCTTCAAAATTAAGTTCAGGTATATGTTTATCACTAACATTTATATTAAATGTTGTTAGCAAAAATTTTTCTTCATTAGATAGATTATTAAAAAGTGTTTTAAAATAAAAGTCTCGGTTATCCTTTTTTATTTTATTAGAAATAAATTCAATTATACCAGAAACTTCATTGTATAATAATTCTATGTATCTATACTTTTTAATTAAAGAAATTGGATTAGTATTAGTTATTTCTGAATCGAAAATATTTCTATTTTTTAAATAGTTTGAATATTCATGTAGATAACTATTCAGAGTATCATAAATCTCTTGAAGAACTTCATAACCAGAAACTGTTTCTATTTTATTATAATTATTATTAAAGAAACTTATTGAACTTCCAATATTTTTATTTTCACCTCTTTTGAAGCTATCAATTAACTTTCTATGATTATCCAGCAAATTAAAAAAAGTAGTGTCCAACTTCTGGTCAAGCATGATTTCTGCTTGTGCTTTAAAGACTTTTCTTGATTCTTCTAATTCTTGTCTATTTAATTCTAACTCTTTTCGATTGAGAGCTAATTCTTTTTGTTGATTCTTAATCTCAATCTTCTGTCCAAGAAAAGCAATATAGATAAAGAAAAGACCTGCTAATGCCCACAAAGAACCTGAAACTCCACCAATAAAATCACCAACTTCGTTAAAATCATCTCGTATTAAAAACCAATAGTAAAGACCAACTATTAAAAAGATAAATCCTGTAAAGACAAAGAACCATCCGAAAAATCGAATTTTCTTAATTGTCTTTTCTGTTTTAGCTATCTCTTCATCAAATTTTTTATCGTTCATAAACACAAAATTAAGTACTAAATATACTACTTAAACCAAAGAAATAAAGTATTTCCTGTAGCTTCTCTAACTATAAAAATTGAAATCATTCAAATTTACTTTCTGCATCTAAAATTCGTACCTTTGCACTTTTGCAAAAAGCTATGACGAATTACGAAGAAAATATTGAAGTACAAGGCGCTAGAGTTCACAACTTAAAGAACATTGATGTTACGATTCCCAGAGAGAAACTGGTCGTAATTACAGGACTTTCAGGAAGTGGAAAATCATCGCTCGCTTTTGATACGATTTATGCCGAAGGACAACGCCGCTATATTGAAACGTTTTCCGCGTATGCGCGACAGTTTTTAGGCGGATTGGAACGTCCAGACGTGGATAAAATCGACGGTTTATCGCCCGTAATCGCTATTGAGCAAAAAACAACTAGCAAAAGCCCGCGTTCTACCGTCGGAACCATTACGGAAATCTACGACTTTCTTCGTTTGTTATTTGCCAGAGCCGCAGATGCGTACAGTTACAACTCTGGCGAGCAAATGGTCAGTTATAGCGATGAGCAAATCAAAGACTTAATTTTAAACGATTTCAACGGAAAACGCGTTAATATCCTCGCTCCTATCGTACGCTCGCGTAAAGGACATTACCGCGAATTGTTTGAAACCATCGGAAAACAAGGCTTTGTCAAAGTGCGTGTGGATGGTGAAATTTTGGATATTGAAAAAGGAATGCGCGTTGACCGCTATAAAACCCACGATATCGAAATTGTGATTGATCGTTTAAAGATTGATGACAAGGTAGACAATGACAAACGTCTTACGGAAACCATCAAAACAGCGATGTATCACGGTGATGATGTGTTGATGGTGATAGATCAAGATGCGCCTACAGAAGCACGCTATTTTAGTCGTAACTTAATGTGTCCGTCTTCGGGAATTTCCTATCCAAATCCAGAGCCAAACACCTTTTCGTTCAATTCGCCAAAAGGCATGTGTCCCAACTGTAATGGTTTGGGAACGCTTCATGAAGTCAACGAAACGAAAGTCATTCCAGATACCAAAGCAACTATTAAAGGCGGTGGTATTGCACCGTTGGGTGACTATAAAAAGTCGTGGA
The DNA here is from genome assembly GCF_003054265.1 of Kordia periserrulae. Classification (GTDB taxonomy): domain Bacteria; phylum Bacteroidota; class Bacteroidia; order Flavobacteriales; family Flavobacteriaceae; genus Kordia; species Kordia periserrulae. Next base: position 27,791 of record NZ_QBKT01000014.1, read on the forward strand.
TTTTCAAGCAGTTGGAAATCATTGCGGCACGTTACGATTTCAAACTCAGCGATCCTATCAAAGACATTCCCAAAGAAGCTTTAGACGTCATTCTCAACGGTGGCAACGAAAAATTCTCTGTGGTCAGCAAAACACTAGGCGTCACGCGCGATTACAAAATTGACTTTGAAGGGATTATTAGTTTTATCAAAAATCAATTTCAAGAAAGCGATTCAACTTCTATCAAGCGTTGGGCAAAAAATTACATGGACAAGGTCGATTGCTCCGAATGTGGTGGTTCGCGCTTACGCAAAGAATCGTTGTACTTTAAAGTCAACAATAAAAATATTGCCGAATTGGCACAAATGGACGTGGTGGAATTGTCTGCTTGGTTTGAAGAATTACAAAACAATCTCTCCGAAAAGCAACAAAAAATCGCGTCGGAAATCATCAAAGAAATCTCTACGCGGTTGCGATTTTTATTAGATGTGGGTTTAAATTATCTCTCTCTCAACAGAAGTTCCAAATCACTTTCGGGCGGCGAAGCACAACGCATTCGTTTGGCAACGCAAATTGGCTCGCAATTGGTCGGTGTCTTATATATTTTGGATGAACCAAGCATCGGATTGCACCAACGCGACAACGAAAAACTCATCAATTCTCTAGAATCATTGCGCGACATTGGAAACTCTGTCATTGTGGTAGAACACGACAAAGACATGATAGAACGCGCCGATCACGTGATTGACATTGGTCCAAAAGCGGGGCGACATGGAGGCGAAATCATCTCAGAAGGTTCGCCGAAAGAATTATTAAAACACAATACCTTAACAGCGGAATATTTGAATGGAAAAAAGGAAATTCCTGTTCCAAAAAAACGCAGAAAAGGAAATGGAAATACCTTAATCTTAAAAGAAGCCACAGGTAACAACCTAAAAAATGTGTCAGTCGAATTTCCACTCGGAAAAATGATTGGCGTTACAGGCGTTTCGGGAAGTGGAAAATCGACCTTAATCAACGAAACGCTCTACCCTATTTTGAATGCGCACTTTTTCAATGCTGTAAAAGAACCAATGCCCTACAAAAGCATCAAAGGTTTAGAACATATTGACAAAGTAATTGACATCAATCAGTCACCTATTGGGCGTACACCGCGTTCCAATCCTGCTACCTATACAGGCGTTTTTAGCGAAATTCGAAGTCTGTATGCCAAAACTCCCGAAGCGGCGATTCGTGGCTACAAACCTGGTCGTTTTAGCTTTAACGTAAAAGGTGGCCGTTGTGAAACCTGTCAAGGAGGCGGATTGCGTGTGATAGAAATGAATTTTTTACCAGATGTATATGTCGATTGCGAAACCTGTCAAGGAAAACGCTTTAACCGTGAAACATTAGAAATTCGCTACAAAGGGAAATCTATTGCTGATGTGTTGGAAATGACCATGAACGAAGCCGTAGCATTCTTTGAACACATTCCTAAAATTCACCGTAAGCTTAAAACCATCAAAGATGTTGGGTTGGGCTATATTACGCTCGGACAGCAAAGCACCACACTTTCTGGCGGAGAAGCACAACGTATCAAACTAGCTACCGAACTCTCTAAAAAAGACACTGGAAATACGTTTTACATCTTAGACGAACCTACCACGGGACTGCATTTTGAAGACATTCGCGTGTTGATGGAAGTTTTGAACAAATTGGTCAACAAAGGAAACACCATTGTGGTTATTGAGCACAATATGGACGTTATTAAAATGGTCGATTATATTATTGACATTGGCTACGAAGGCGGAAAAGGTGGCGGAAAAGTCATTACCACAGGAACTCCGGAAGAAGTGGCGAAACACAAAAAAAGTCACACTGCACGCTTCTTAAAGAAGGAATTGAAATAAATCTATAGTCAATTACTCAGAGGCACGCCCACAAAGCATTCAGTAGAAACTATTCAAACATTTCGGCACAAGTGTCGGAGCATTATAAATCTCGATTATCAAATAAAAAAAGAGTGTCCCCGCCAAGAAACACTCTTTTCACACTTTGAATTAATAATAAACTACGTAAACTAAACGCTAAACCTGTTTCGATCCCCTAAATCGATAACACTACAAATAACGCATGAATACTAGAGTTTTCAGCAAACAAACTATGTGAAACGGAAAAACAAGCCCTGAACGTTCCGTATATTATGTTGAAGATTTGTACTAAGATTAAATTTAAAAACAACTCCGTGCTGTCACTATTACTTTTTCGTCAATTTTGATAAGAACAAACACGTATATACATCTTTTATTGGGGAAAGCTTCCTGCTGACGTGCAACAACAAATTCCCCACGTTGGAAAGCTTCTCGCAGGTCTGCGAGACGTTTTCCAACGCAAACAAAAGTGTGTTGCAGCACTGCGAGGCGCTTTTGTAACTTCCCGAAAGCTTGCTGCACGGCTGCGAGAACGTTTCGGGAACTCCCGAAAGCCTGTTGCATTGCTGCGAGAAGCTTTCGGGAGTGATTTTATTGCGAATTATGCAATGAAATCATGAAAAATGATGTTTTTATTAAAAGATTCGTAAAATGATTGTTTTTTAGTTTTTATAAATCTTTCTTGTTATTGGTTGAAATGGTGAGTAGTTCTCTCCAAATTACGGAAAACCGCATTGTGTATGTGTGGGTTTTGTTTTACATTTATGGACAATAGCGGGAAGTTGTTGTAAAATTAGTTCCTGTTAGTTACCAAATTTGGTATGTAAACAGGAATTCCTGTTATGCATACGTTAGCTGCAAGGTTGAACGAACACCTAGAAAACAAAGAAAAATTTGAAATACGAAAATAGACTTATAGCATTTATAGATATTCTTGGGTTTAAAGAAATTGTTCGTTCATCTGAAAAAGATGATTCAAAAATTGAATTTCTGTACTCTGTATTAGACTATCTAAAAAGTTGGGAAACATCTGAAAGTTGGAGTTCACAGTTAGTGGAAATAGAGGAAGATGCACAAAAAAAAGGAGTTGAAAACTTTGACATTAGAGACAAAACAAATAGCACATCATTTTCGGACAGTATTGTAGTATCTGTAAAAGTTGAAAATAATGTCAATGAAATGGCTTCTACATTAATAGTCAACCTTGCTTATATCGGAGCAATTCTTTTTGAAAAAGGAATTTTATTTAGAGGTGGACTTACAATTGGAAATCTAATTCATAACGAAAACGGAACCGTTTTTGGGCAAGGTTTGATAGATGCATACCAACTTGAAAGTAATAATGCAAAGTTTCCAAGAATTGTGTTATCAGATAAACTTTTAAAACAACTAAACTACCCGCTTGAAACCAAAAGAAATAGATATCCTTATCACCAATATCTTGAAAGATTCAATGATGGTTGTGTTGGATTTCATCAAATGATTTATTTTCAAGTTATTGAGAGTTGGATCGAAATGACCGATGAAAAAATAAAAATAAGTTTAGGGAAAATTAGAAAAGTTATAGTAAACGGACTTGATACGAGTTTTGAAAATCCGAGCGTGTTTGAGAAGTTTAAATGGCTTAAAGAACAATATAACAAACTCATAATTCTTAATGATTTTGACTTCGAGACAAAAACACACGAGAATATAAAATTGAAAATTAGAGAATTAAACGAAGGAATTCACGGTCATAACGTTCATTATAAATATACTGATGACTTTTATGACTCAACGAAAAAATAAAACCCAGCAGCTAACACCGGTAACCGTTGCACAACCCAATAATCCCACAAAAAACAAGGCATTCTTAGCACTTTTAAGAGTGCCTTTCTTTTGAACCTCCCTATTGAACTCTAAAATTTGCACCGCTTACAATCCAGCTACAGCTGTTATATAGTGACTTTATTTTGAAAATGATTAAACCAAACGATTTAGCGCCACTTTTTGTCGTTGTTGAAATGAATTTTAGATATTTTTTAAAGTTGTAAACAATGACTAAATTCAATCACTTAACTGAAAATTGTTGAATAATTTTTCTTGATAGATTTTCTTGCCTTGCATATCCTAAGATACGCAATTATTCAATATCTTACACTTGTGCAACAGGCACACGGTGTATAATTAATAAGATTGAATTTCCTCAGCGGAAATTCAATCTTATTAATTATCTTTCCGAAACAATGGAAAAGGACTTCCCTCCTTTTCCTGCAAAAAATCATACACAAATACGTTGTTCGTCAGCTGAATGAAAATACGTTATAAACATAAAGAAAAAGCAAAAAATGCCAAATTAGAGCAAGAAAATTATCAAGTTCTTGGATATGGAGATTTTAGTACTGAGTCGAATATATTTCTTATTGCAAATGACGAATTGAAAATTTTGAATTTTGACCAAACTTCTGTCGAAATAATTGATGATGATTTATCTGAATACGTAAGAAGAGATGATTTGAATTATGGTAAAAGGTTCTATTTAAACTCTAAATTAAATCAAGTTAGAAATGATTTAATTAAGTATTCTGATTTAACATTTTCATCAATTTGGAATTTTAGTAGAAACTATAAATTTTTTAAGGAAAGTAATTATGAGATATCCGACTTTTATAAAGATTATGTTTTGAATGAGGAATATAAACTAAATCTAATTGAAGGGTTTCTGATTTTTGCGAACGATTATATTGATAGAAAATTTGGAGTAGACCATTACAGAGAAGCCTTTAATTTTTACAAAACTGAATCTTTGGAATTATTAGTTCAAAAAAAAACAGATGACATTCAGTTTTTTGAAAGTAAAAGTTATTCAAATACACTAATGAACTTTATTAGTGAGACTTTGTGGGACGAAAATCAGAATGAGGAAAAATCTAAAAGCCATAGACTTCATTTTTTTTGGCTAATTGACTCTCTATTTTTAGAAGAAATAACAAGTATTCAACGTTTAAAAACTTTTTATGATGATTGTCTTATTATAGAATATAACAAGAATTATTATGTTCTTAATAAATATTGGTGGGGATAATAAAAGCCGAACGCACAACACGGTATATAAGCAATAGCGAGACAGTGCAAAAACCAATCGAAATGACTTTTAATAAATTTTGTACATTAGCCTAACGGCAGTAGTTTTAAGTACTACTGCATATATACTTTATCGTTGGGGCACATGTGAAAAGAAAACACAAAAGAACTATCATCTAAATGAATCAATTTTTGAATCAATGGGGAGAAGCAGCGTATACTAGTCTAGGATTTTTCTGGATGGCAATGTGGGCTTTTGTTTTGGGATATATTGTCAGTTCATTGATACAGGTTTTCATTACTGAAAAACGAATGCAAAAAGTAATGGGAAATAAAGATGGGAAAAGTGTTCTGCTGGGTACTTTCTTTGGATTAATAAGTAGTTCTTGTAGTTTTTCTGCTTTAGCAACTTCAAAATCTTTGTTCCAAAAAGGGGCTAGCTTTGTTTCATCAATCGCCTTTTTACTAGCTTCGACCAATCTTGTAATTGAGCTCGGTATCATAATTTCCATTTTCTTAGGTTGGCAGTTTGTCGTTGGAGAATACGTTGGCGGAATATTACTCATTCTATTTAGTTGGTTTCTTATCCTAATTATCAAACCTAAAAAACTTATTAAAAATGCACGGCATAACCTGAATTCATCTAATCAGAAAGAGCAGCTTGACCAAAAAACTTTTACTGAAAAAATAAAATCTGAGGAAAAATGGGCTAAGGTTGGGAAACAGTATGCAATGGAGTGGAAAATGGTTTGGAAAGATGTAACCGTAGGATTCACGATAGCAGGAATTGTTGCTGCTTTTGTACCAGACTCATTCTTTCAAACACTTTTCATCAATACTAGCAACGGGCAGCAGTCATTCGATTTTTTTACTTTACTTGAACACGTTATTGTTGGGCCGGTAGCAGCATTCCTAACATTTATTGGTTCAATGGGCAATATCCCACTTGCTGCTTTGCTTTTTGGAAAAGGAGTAAGCTTTGCAGGAGTAATGGCTTTCATATTTAGTGACCTTGTAGTATTTCCCGTTTTACGTATCAATGCAAAGTACTATGGTTGGAGAATGTCTTTTTTTATATTGTTCTTGTTGTTTACATCACTTGTGGTTACTTCGTTACTATTGCATTATGGGTTCAATTTGCTAGACCTCATACCTGAATCTAATGTAACAAGCATAACAGAAAAAGAACATTTTAAAATAGATTATACTTTCTATTTAAATCTCGGTTTCCTGGCTTTGTCGGGAGTTCTAATCTATTTCGGATTTTATAAAGGAAAAGATGTAATGCACTATAAAGAAATGGCACCCAAAAGCCCATTGCTTGAAAAAGTATTGAAATGGTTTGCAATCGTAAGCTATGTATGGTTGATAATTGGAATAGCTTTAAAATATCTGATTTAGAAAGGTTTAAACAAATAAAACACAATGCCCCAACATTGGTAACCATTACACAACCCAATAATTCAAAAAAACAAGGAATTCTTAGCGCTTTTAAGAGTGCCTTTCTTTTGAGCTTCCCTATTGAACTCTAAAATTTGCACCGCTTACAATCCAGCTACAGCTGTTATATAGTGACTTTATTTTGAAAATGATTAAACCAAACGATTTAGCGCCACTTTTTGCCGTTGATGAAATGAATTTTAGGTATTTTTTAAAGTTGTAAATAATGACTAAATTCAATCACTTAATTGAAAATTGTTGAATAATTTTTCTTGATAGATTTTCTTGCCTTGCATACAATAAGATACGCAATTATTCAATATCTTAGACTTGTGCAACAGGCACATTGTATATAAAAAATAGGCGAAACAATAGTAAAACCAATGTTTTTGACTTGTATCCAACTTTGTACTTAACCGAAAGTTTAGTACTTCGAAATCGCCTACTTTTCATATACTAAACGTTACCATTAATTTAATCCGCAACCTAAAATATTCTAATGAATACATTTTTAATAATTATCGGAATCTTAATTCTTTTCTATATTCTTCATAGAATATTGATGAATTGGCAAATAAACAAATCAATTGATTATTTCATTGAAAATGCTGAAACAGTTACGAAAACACCTGAAATGATTGAGAAAGAAGAGATTTTAAAAAACCGTATAGAGGACTTAAAGAAAAAGAATTACCATAATGAATTAGATTTACTTTATGATCTTTCCTCTGTGTACATATTAGAAATGCTTAAAGATGAATCTGGTTGGACATTGAATAAAAATGATTTCAGAATTAAAAGAGTAAATGAAACGGAATTAAAAACCCGATTAAAAATTTCACATTTTTCAGGTAATGAGAGGGTTTATCAAATTAATTATACTCAAGGATTACAAAAATTTACAGATATTAATAACTATAAAGTTGGAATGAAAATGTTAGATATTTTCTGTCAAGAATTAGATACGTTTTATAAGTAAAAAAAACTAATGGTAACAATGGTAACCGTTGCACAACCCAATAATTCTACAAAAAACAAGGCATTCTTAGCACTTTTAAGAGTGCCTTTCTTTTGAGCTTTCCTATTGAACTCTAAAATTTGCACCGCTTACAACCCAGTTATAGTGACCAAATAGTGACTTTATCAAAGCAAGCGATTTAGCGCTCCTTTTTTGCCCTTTTGGAGATGAGTTTCAAGTACTTTATCCAAAATTACTATCTTTAACCTAGTAACTGACGGTTATGCAAAACCTTTAGTAGATAGTAAAACCCCTAAAATAATCCCAATATGGAAAAATGCTTTTTTAGTACTATTGCAATTATTTTGTTCTCACTAAACGTAAATGCACAAAATTGTCCTTTTGATAATACCTTTTATAGAGATTTGACGCCTCCATCCTCAGGTGCAACCGTTAGTGACCCTTGTGTTTTTGGTGGTGATCTCATCACTGTGAATGTTACACTAGGTGAAACGTATGACTTTTCAACATGTTCAACAAATACACTTGATTTAACCATGACGCTATATAATACCGCAGGAACAGACATTCTAGCAACGGATGATGATGGTTGTGGTCCATTTGCTGGTCCAGCAACCATTAGCTGGACGGCAACCTATACAGGAACTGTCAATCTCTTAGTAGATGAATTTCCTTGTAATAGTGGCACCAATTGTATCACTTTGGACGTCACTTGGCAAGAGACATTAGGAACTAGTGATGATTTCGTTTTTGATCAAGTATCTATCTATCCGAATCCAACTTCCGAAGTAGTATACATTAATTTAAGAGATCTAAAAGATGCTGTAACCTTACAAATATTCGATATAAATGGTCGTGTACTACACACGAAACGCATCCTTCAAAGCAAGGTAGTTCAATTCAAATTAAATGCTCCTACAGGTTTGTATTTTATTGAATTACGTTCAGAAGATCGAAAGAGTATCTACAAATTGATTAAAAACTAATGTTTGCCAACAACAGTAATCGTTGCACAAATTCCCAATTTCGTAAAATAGCTGGCTTTCAGTTTTATGAACTTTTCTTTTTGTCATTGACTTCCTAGAATCTTTGATTTCCTACGCATGTGATGAGTTTATCGAAGTATGTGCTGAGCTTGTCGAAGTATGTACTGAGTTTATCAAAGCATACGGTAAACCACATTGTATATGTGTGGGTTTTGTTTTACATTTATAAAAAATAACAGGAAGTTATTGTAAAATTAGTTCCTGTTAGTTACTAGATTTGGTATGTAAACAGGAATTCTTGTTATACGTACGTTGTGTGTAATTATAACTGACAAATGAAAATTGACGGAAAGACAAAAATTTATGGTATTCTTGGCGACCCTATTAAGCAAGTTGCTACACCGGAATTGATGAATTCTATTTTCAAAAAAAATGGCGAAAACAAAGTTCTAATACCATTTCACGTCAATCAGGTTTCTCTGGAGTTGACAATCCAAGGATTAAAGAAGATTCAAAATTTCAAAGGTGCTGTTATTACAATGCCACATAAAGTAGAAATCCTAAAGTATCTTGATGAAACATCAGATGAAGTGAAAATGATTGGAGCTTGCAACGTTATCAAAAGAACTCCTGAAGGAATAATCAAAGGTGAATTACTGGATGGCAAAGGATTTATTCAAGGGTTAAAAAGTAATAACCATTTTGTTGAGTCTAAAAGAGTCTTTCTTTTAGGTTGTGGTGGAGCTGCATCTGCAATAGCATTTGCTTTATGCGAGAATAAAATTCAGAAGTTATCAATCTTTAATCGAACGAAATCAAAAGCTATGAAACTGATTGATAAACTGACAAAGGCATATCCAAATATCGACATATCATATAGTGATAATGTTTCGAATGATTTAAATATTCTAATTAATGGAACTTCTGTAGGAATGAAAGAAAGTGACAAACCTCTTTTGTCTTTATCAAATTTGAATAGTAATACATTAGTTGCAGATATTATTATTAGTCCTGAAATGACTTGTACTTTGAAACAGGCAACTCAAAAAGGGTGTCAAATTCATAAAGGAATTGCAATGCTAGAAGGACAGATTAAGTTAATGAATGAATTTATGAATTGAAATTAACTACACACAACACGGTATATAAAAGATATCGGCTTAAGTAATAGAACGAAAGATAAAATATAGAACAAAGGTTAGTGCTTAACCAAAAAGTTAGTGCGTAAAAATCCGCTACTTTTCATATACTAACCGTTGGCAACCATTGAAAAAACTGAATGGAACTAAAAGAAATAACTAAATCTGATTTTAAAATTTCTGATTATCGAAATAAAACAACTGTTTTTGAGTTTGACAATTCAAAATACAAACTAATTCTTGGAAACCTTCAAGAAATTAGAATGTCGGTTTATCTGTATTTTGATGTAAAGTTCTTTAAGAATGACAAATTGATTTTATCGGGTGAAATGCAAGAGCCTAATGGATATTACGAACTTTATTCGCCAAACAAAAAATTCGTTTACATTCCATTAAAAGGTGGACAAGAGATAATCAATTTAGACTCAAATCAAAAATTAATAAGTTCTGTCGATTGGTTTAATGGCAACATATTTAACCATGCTTCCACAAAAATGATAATCAATGGAGCAAATGAATTTAAAGTTATTGATTTACAACAGATGAAAGAAATATTTCATCATAAGGAAGAAAAGGAATATTTAAATGATGCGTTTTTCGTAGAAGATAATTTGATTTGGAGATTTACACCAAATGGAGACATTGCCGAATTGAATTTAGAATCTAAAGAACAAAAAATTGCGGATATCGAATTGCCTTTTTCAATGTTCGGAATTGACTTGGCAAAATATAAACCTCTTATTGACAAGAAAACACATTGTTTAGGTTTGCCTAAAGGCGGAATGGCATATTCAGGAAATCTAAATCATTGGAACTATCTAAATTCAAAGAAAAAAATAGTTTTTGAGACTTTAGTACCAACATCTGACATAAAATACAGTAAAGGCTATGAAAGAGACTATTGTAATGTTGAGTATAAGTATGTCGAATTAATAAAACGGTTGCCAACAACCTATAAAAATAAGGGCGGAATAACTGCCCAAACAAAAGATAATAACAATAATAAACTTTGGTCTAAACTGAAAAGATTATGGTCTTAAAACCACCACTATTCCTATACTAGACAGTTGTGTGTCATTTGAGAAATGAAATCGGAAAAGAAAATTAAAATATTAGACTCGTGGAATATTTCTGGATTCGGAATAATAGCCGAAGTGGAAAATGTTCAAGATGGAATTCCAAAAGGAACGATTTTAAAATCTCAAGAATCTGAACTGACTTGGATTGTGAAAAGTCGAATTGTGGAAACTTTGGCAATTGATGAGTTGACCAGATTTCCAAACGAAACTGAAACACCAATTCATCTGAATTTAAAAAATGTCTCGAGTATGGAAAAAACTAAAGAAAGAATTGTGGAAAAAAATCTAAATCGGATTTTCCAATATCATCTTGAACCAAATAAACATAACGAAAAACCGAAAAGTGGAGAAAAACTATTAGTTGAATAAAAAAACAAGGCATTCTCAGTCCTTTTAAGGAAGCCTTTCTATGAAACCCTAAAATTTGCAACGCTTACAATCCAGCTATAGTTGCCGTATTTTACTCATAATCACAAAACCCACATTGCACAAAACCAATCTTTACACTACATTTATAGAAAACCAATAACCAAACCAACCACCATGACCAAACTTTTCTATAAAATAGTTTCCAAAAACTATCTGCTCATATTGCTCTTTACATGCTGTCTTGTGTCCTGCACAGATGCAAACACAAAAGAAAACACTGCTGTAAACATAGCGCTTTCCTTTCCAACCGAACACTACAAAGAACCTCTAGACGGACGATTGATCCTGCTTATCTCCAAAGATACCGTCACCGAACCACGCTTTCAATTGCGAGACGATTCGAAAACCTGTCAAGGCTTCGGCATGGACGTGACCGACTGGAAACCTAGCGAATCTCTTCAATTTGATGCAGCATCGTTTGGCTATCCTGTCGAAAACTTTGCGGACTTGCCTTCAGGCGAATTTTATGTGCAAGCGGTATTTCACAAATACGAAACCTTCCATCGCGCAGACGGATTGACTGTGAAATTACCCATGGATCGAGGCGAAGGACAACAATGGAATCGCGCACCTGGCAACCTCTACTCGATGCCGCAAAAAATAACCATTAAAGACGGAGCATTTCCATCTCTGACTGTAAAACTCGATCAAAAGATTCCACCGATTGAACCACCAAAAGACACTAAATATGTAAAACATATCAAAATCAAAAGTAAATTGTTGAGCGATTTTTGGGGACGCGATATGTATGTCGGCGCGCATGTACTCTTGCCAGAAGGCTGGGACACGCATCCTGATGTAAAATATCCACTCGCGATTATGCACGGACATTTTCCTAAAGATTTTGACGGATTCCGAACCACGCCACCCGATCCAAATTTAAAACCAGATTACAGCGAACGTTTTGACGTAGAAGGATATAATATCATGGTGCAGCAAGAAGCCTATGACTTTTATAAAACATGGACAGGTCCTGATTTCCCAAGAGTGATTGCTATCAAAATTCAGCATCCAACACAATATTATGACGATTCGTACGCGGTCAACAGTGAAGCGCAAGGTCCGTATGGCGATGCGTTGACGTACGAACTCATTCCATACATCGAAAAACAATTCAGAGGTATCGGCGAAGGCTGGTCACGCTTTGTCTACGGAGGAAGTACGGGCGGCTGGGAAGCCTTGGCAGTACAAGTAAAATATCCAAAAGAATACGGAATGTGCTTTGCGGCATGTCCCGATCCAATTGATTTTAGAGCCTATTGTTTGGTAAATATTTACGAAGACGAAAACGCCTATTACGAAAAAGGCACATTCCGAAAAACGCTCGTGCCAGGACATCGTGATTACTTAGGAAATGTTGATGCAACGCTCAAAGACATGAACTACCGCGAATTGGTCTTAGGCTCCAAAGGACGTTCGGGACAGCAATGGGACATTTGGGAAGCGACCTTCTCTCCTATTGATAACGAAGGCTATCCGAAACGAATTTGGGATCGCCTTACGGGAGAAATTGATAAAGAAGTGGCAGCGTATTGGAAAGAAAACTACGATTTAGCCTATATCTTAAAAAGAGATTGGGCAAAATACGGACAAGACTGGGTACATAAAATTCATTTGTACTGCGGCGATATGGACAATTATTACCTAAACAATGCGGTATACCTTGCGGAAGATATTCTATCAGAAACCACCGAACCGTATTACGACGGTGAAGTAGACTATGGCGATCGTGCCGAACACTGCTGGAACGGCGACCACGACAATGGAAATCACATCAGTCGTTTGCGCTATCATCGTATGTTCATCAAAAAATATGTAGACAAAGTTGCCAAAGTAGCGCCCAAAGGTGCTGATTTGACAAGCTGGCGTTATTGATTTTTATAAGATTTAATTCGCAGCAACCCATTTGTAATGAACGTAATTACTAAAAAATCAACAGTTAGAGAAATTCTTAAAAAGTGCTTCATACACTATCATCAAGATGGTTTACACAAGTTAATTACAGAAATTCACGACGCTATTTTGTCACACAAAGTTACTTTTCCGAATTTAGAATTTTGTGCTGAGACTGTGTTTGAAACACTTCCTGAAAATCAACACCTTCCTTTTTGTGATGCTATCCATCGCTTAAAAACTGAAGGCGGCAACGTTCTTTTAGGTAAAATTTTGCAAAAAAGATTGCCTTTCGACTATACACAATCTATCGAAAAAGCCACCGAATATATTGCGGATGCCGATATTTGGTATGTATGTGATATTATAGGTGAACGTGTTTATGGGTACGCACTGTTGCATGAACCGCAAAGAACTATTCAAGAAATAAAAAGACTGTCCAAACACAAAACCAATTGGGTTCTCAGAGCGTTAGGCGCTGGAACTCATTATGCTATTAAAAAAGGATTGGAGAAATCGCATGTAAAAAACATGTTTACAATATTGCTTTCATTCGCAAATGCTAAAGATAAGGAAGTGAGACAAGGAATCGGTTGGGCAGCCAAAACTACGGCAAAATTTCATCCAGATATTATTGCATTGTACTCCGCTGACATAAAGCATCCCGAAAACACAGCATATTGGTTTAGAAAAAAGATTGAAATTGGTTTAAACAGAAATGCTTATGCCAAGAAAAATTGAAGTCACATCCGTTCTAAACAAAACTAAAAAAAGAGATAGCTGGTTTTTAGACGATTACACGGTAAATTTATACAGCAGTTGTTCATTTAACTGTTTGTATTGCTACATTAGGGGAAGTAAGTACGGAACAAATTTGGAAGAAAGTTTATCGATTAAATCCAATGCTATTGAAGTGTTGGATAGACAGCTTTTTCGGAGAGCCAAGAAAAATGAATATGGTATTGTTGTGTTATCTTCTGCTACTGATCCGTATTTACAACTAGAAAAAACATACGAACTCACAAGAGAAGCTCTAAAACTCATTGCTAACTATAAGTTTCCTGTTCATATCATTACGAAATCGGATTTAATAGAACGCGATTTTGACTTGCTACATCAAATAGATAAAACGGCTATTCACTCAAATGATTTAAAAGATAGATTGCACAACCGAGGAACCATTATATCCTTTTCGTTTTCAACTTTGGACGATACGGTAGCTAACATCTTTGAAAAAGGAGCTACAAAACCTTCTGTACGACTTAAAACATTGAAAAATACAGTTCGCGAAAACTTTCACACAGGAGTCAGTTTAATGCCGTTATTGCCCTTTATATCAGATACTACAGAGCACTTACATTTATTATTTTCTACATTCAAAAAAAGCAATGTAAAATACATACTTCCTGCAACAATTACCCTTTTCGGAAACGGTAAGGCAGACAGCAAAACGTTGGTTTTAAATGCTATTAGAAAACATTTTCCTGAATTGGAAAATAGGTATTTGAATTATTTTAAAAACGGTTCACAAATGCCTGATTTTTACAAAAAAGCATTCGCTGCTAAAATGAAAGAACTTTGCAACGAATACGAAGTCAGTAATAGGATATAATATGCTACTAGACTTTTTATTGTTAGTAAAGCAACGCTAAAACTCCTTTTAGAATTTTATTAATTTCAAGAACAAGCGCTAGGTTAGTATCCTTGTGGAAATGAAAGGGTAAAATGAGTTGGTGAGTTATTTTTCCTGAATTACTGGAAACAGCATTGTATGTGTGTGGGTTTTTGTTTTATATTTAGAGAGTAATATTGTTTTGACTCTATAGTAGAAAGAGAAAATAATGAGTATCCTATTGTAGTTGACACGTTTGAGGAATTTGAATATTTAAGTTTTAAACAAATGTTGACTGAATTGGATATAAAAAAACGAAAACTAACAATGCATAACATTTGAAAAACTATGTGTAAAGAAGATTTAAAAATTCATTTTTGTACCTGCTCAAATAAGTTAGAAATTAATATTGACTTTGCAGATGAAGTTGTAAAACTGTATCAATTAAAAAAAAATGATTCCCGAATGGCGATATTGAATGATGATGGTTCATATATGGAAACTTACTTTAAATGGACTCTGTCTTCATTTAAAGAGGAAGTCAACAAGAATGGTGTAATGGGAATGATGGTATATCCAAAAACACAAATTAATAACGAACTTACAATTGATAGCATTCTAGAAGCTCTAAATTCAAATAGTAATCCGTTTGACTTTAACTACAAACCTAAAGAAAAAGATTTTATCAAAATTGAAGAAAAATATAAGTTTATTGAAATTGATGACCACAAACGACCTGCAATAATGGAATATATATCTTTCAAATTTGAAAATGGAAAATGGGAGTTCGGAAGATATCCAATGCACTTCATACACCAAGAAACTGAAATAGGAAAAATAAAAACGTTGAACAACAAATAATTTTTTACTTTTAAACTTCACGTACAAAAACATATCATATCATTGAGTATCATATAATGAAAAAAATAGTTGTAATCGCAGTTGTTGTAACCATCTTGTTGGGTTGTGGAGAGCAACAAAAATCTAATAAAATACAAGAACCGAAAGGAACCGAAAATGTCGCCTATAAATGGGGAGCCATGGCACTCACCGCTACGGCAAACGACACGGAACGCTTTAAACCAAGACCAACCATTACTTCTCGCTATTTGGGATTAATCTTTGTGGCAGTTTTTGATGCTTGGTCGCGATACGATGACAACGCAATTCCTGTATATTTAAAAAATGTTGAGAGAAGACCGCAAAACGAGCAGTCGCTAAAAAATAAAGAAATCGCGATTAGTTATGCGGCATTTCGTGCCATGAATGAATACTATTACACTGATAAAACACTTTTTGAAGATTTTATGCGCCAGTTAGGACTCGATCCTAGTAATGAAAGTTTAGATCCTACGACTCCAGAAGGTATTGGTAATTTGGCGGCTAAAGCTGTCATTGAAGCGCGAAAAGGTGATGGAGCCAATCAATACGGAGAAGAAAAAAATTCTAATGGAACGCCGTATTTTAATTATGTAGGGTACGAACCTATCAATTCTGCGGATGCGAACGTGGATGCCAATCGTTGGCAACCCAAATATTTCTCAGATGGCAAAGGAGGAAAATTTGCGCCTGGCTGTTTAACGCCTTTTTGGGATAACGTACAACCAATCGCTCTGAAATCTGCAGATCAATTCAGACCTGGTCCACCACCATTGATAGGCTCCAAACAATTGGAAGAAGAAGTACAAGAAGTCATTGAACTACAAGCCAATTTAACCGATTATGAAAAAGCATTGGTCGAATTTATGAGAGATGGACCACAATCTGTACAACAAGCGGGACACTGGCTAAAATTTGCACAAGATGTGTCACGAAGAGATCAACATACGTTGGATGAAGATGTGAAAATGTATTTTTACAATCAAGTTGTAGCCATGGATGCCTTTATTGCTTCTTGGGATGCTAAAATGCATTATGACTATGCCAGACCGTACGCATTGGTGCACGAATATTACAAAAATCAAAAAATAAAAGCTTGGGGCGGTGAAGGAAAAGGCATCATTGAGTTGGATGGGACGCAATGGAGACCGTATTCGCCAGACACCTTTTTATGTCCGCCATTTCCAAGTTATGTTTCTGGGCATAGTACCATTAGTGGTGGATGTGCAGAAGCCTTAAAACTATGGACAGGAAGTGACGAATTTGGTTCTTCTGCCGAACTAGTTGCCGGCGCCATGACGGAACCTCATAACTTAGGAGATACCATCACCTTACAATTTCCAACATTTACAGAAACCGCCGAAATGGCAGGAATTTCAAGAGTATTAGGAGGCTATCATATTCAAGCCGATAATGTGGCGGGACTCGAATTAGGAAGAAATGTAGCCAAAGAAGCTTGGAAATTTTACAAAGAGCATGTGGGAGAAAAGTAAATTGTAAAATAATAATGTGCAAGCTATCTTCTGCGAAAAACGGATTGTGAATCATTTATGAAATACAGTAGATTAACGTAAAACCCACAAAATAAATTTGTAAATTTGAAAAAATCACTGTTATGGATTTACAAACAAGAAAACTGAATTTAATAGCATATCTTGCTCAATTACAAGATGAAAAGTTCATTGAAAAAATAGAAAAGTTTATTTTAAGAAAACAACAAAATGAACCTGAATATAAGCCATTTACTGTTGAAGAGTTGATTCAAAGAATTGAAAAATCTGAGAGTGATTTCAAAAATGGAAAATTCAAAACTCAAGAGGAATTAGAACAATCGTTCAGGGAATGGTAGTACTATGAAAATAATTTGGACTGATTTCGCTATCAAAAATCTTAAAGATATATTTGATTATTACTCAAATAAGGTCTCAAAAAAAATAGCTCTAAAAATAAGATCACAAATACTTAATTCAACTTATCAACTTTTAAATAATCCTGAATCTGGTCAATTAGAATCAAATCTAGTAAAATTAAAACAAAACCACAGATACCTAGTTAGCGGAAATTACAAGATAATATATCGTGTAAGCCACAATCAAATCATCATAAATGACGTTTTCGATACTAGACAAAATCCTAGTAAAATGAACAAAGAGAGCCGTGATGAAAATAATTGACTTACTCTTTGGCTACAGCTATAAATAGTACATAGAAATCATCTTGACTTTTCCTATTTCCTAAAAAAAAACAGTTCTCCAATTTTCCAACAACTTTCATACTTCCCTTTCGTAATTCCAAATATTTACTATTTTAGACAATTAAGGGACGAACTATAACTTTTGGACTACTACTTACATGGAAAACACACCCAAATCTGGTATTCAGGGATTGATTGAAAATTGGCAAAGTGATTTAATTGCAGCAGTAAGTGTCGCGCTAATTGCGTTACCGCTTTCATTAGGAATTGCCTTAGCAGCAGGCGCACCAGCAATGTCTGGTATCTTTTCAGCCATTGTGGGTGGAGTGGTAACTACATTGTACCGCGGTGGACATATATCCATCAACGGACCCGCCAAAGGAGTAATTGGAGTCATCCTTTTGGGAATTGCCATCATGGACGATGGTTCAGGACAAGCGTTTAATTATGTATTGGCGGCTGTTGTGGTGTCTGGTGTGCTTCAAATGCTATTGGGTATCTTAAAATTAGGGCGACTGGCAGATATTTTCCATTCTTCCGTAATTCACGGTATTTTGGCAGCAATTGGCATCATCATATTTGCAAAACAAATTCATGTAGCTATGGGCACGCACTCTGAGAGTCCAAGCATTATACAAAACTTGGTTGATGCCGTCGTATACCTACCACAAGCCAATCCGTTTGTAGTCATAATTGCCTTGACAGGATTGCTTTTATTATTATTTCAGTCTAAAATTAGCAATCGCTTTTTTCATTTATTACCTGCGCCCATGTGGGTGATTGCGCTTTCCATTCCCTTTGTGTATGCGTTTAATTTCTTTGATGAACAAACACTGTCATTCTTTGGAAAAGCCTATGAAGTAGGTCCAAATTTATTATTGGACATTCCAGATACGATAACGGATTCCATCATTCATCCCAACTTTGGCAAAATACATACAATTGAATTCTGGACGACCGTATTTTCTATGTTAATCATTACAAGTATTGAATCCCTAGCCATTGCAAAAGCAGTAGACAAGATTGATCCGTACGGACGAAAAACAGATTTGAATAAAGATTTAACAGGAATCGGATTGAGTACTGCAGTGGCGGGTTGTATTGGAGGTTTGCCAATTATTGCGGTAATTATTCGAAGTACGGTAAATATTCATAATGGCGCTAAAACGAAATGGTCTAACATGTATCAAGGACTCTTGTTGTTGCTTTTTATTTTGGTATTGAGTCCAATCATGACGCAAGTGCCACTGTGTGCGTTTGCCATTTTACTGGTATATACAGGGTTTAAATTAGCATCACCTTCGGTATTTAAACAAATTTACAATCAAGGAACGGAGCAACTCATATTCTTTGTGGGAACCATGATTTTAACCCTATATACCAATTTGTTAATTGGATTGCTTGGCGGATTGGTCTTGGCACTCGTAGTTCACATGTTGTTGGCACGACTACCGATTCCAGAATTTTTCAAAATGGTGTACAAATCGCGCACAAGATTGATACAACTTCCAGACAATAGTTACGATTTAAAAATTAGAGGAATTGCAAATTTTCTTGGGATTATAAAGGTAGATAAACTAGTCGCGCAAATTCCTGCTGGTGCCAATGTCAATATCGATTTATCAGAAACCAGACTTGTAGGCATTACCTACATGGACTATTTGGTAGAATACTTAAAAACACAAAGAGCTACGGGCGCAGAAGTTTTTATCACAGGATTGGACTCGCATGTGTCTTCATCAACGCACAACAGAGCGTTAAAACTTAGTTTGACAAGTGCTACCAAATTATCGCATCGACAAAAACGCTTGCGAAACTTAGCCACTGAAAAAGGATATCAATACACAAGTCAAGTAGATTGGAATACGACCTATTTAAAGAAATTTCACTTTTTTGAAATCAGACCCATTGAGCGAAAATACAATTGTTTAAAAGGTTCTTTTGATGAGGTAGATATGTCTTGGGAAATTGCGGATGTCACCTTCAATGAAGGGCAAGCGTTTACCGCAGAAACCTTTAACACTACCCTAATGATTTTAAAACTCAACACCAAAATACCTGTGTTTACGATGGAAAAAGAAGCGGTATTGGAAAAATTATTCGACCGCGTCATGGCATTTACAGGCTATAAAGACATTGATTTTGAGATATATCCCGATTTTTCTAAAAAATTCCTCTTAATGGGGAATAATGAAGCGGAAATTCGCTCCTTTTTTACAGAAGACATCATTCGCTTTTTCGAAAACCATCAAATTTACCATTTAGAAAGCAATGGCGAAGCACTCATCATTTTCGACAAAATCAAACTCGCACGAACCGACGAAACCATTGAATTTATTGAATATGGTAAAAAATTAGCGAAACTGTTGGATGCGAAGCTTACATCGTAAGTAGCTAATTATCTTTGCTCCTATTTTTACGTGGCTAACTTGTCATCCTGCACTTGCATTGAGCGTAGTCGAAATGTAGGTAGGAATTTAATCTTGTCACTAATTATTTTCCTAAATTACGGGAAACCACATTGCATATGTGTAAGTTTTGTTTTACATTTATAAAAAATAATGTGAGGCTTATATAAAATTAGTTCCTGTTATTTACCATATTTAGTATAAAAACAGGAATTCCGTATATACATACGTTGTGCAACATACAAAAGAAACATTGTGACTGATATTAACCAACTAATATATTATGAGCGAAGAACAAAAGAAAAAACCACTCTTCATCCAAACCCTTGAGTTATTATTTATACTCACTCTACTATTATCCTTCGTTGATTTACCTTGGATATATCCAGATGAGTTTATTTGGCATCAAAGATTAATACTTCCCGGAATAATTTTTCTTGTGAGAATATTATATGGACTAAATGACATCGGAATTGCCATTGCCGCATCACTGACATTTCTAAATTCTATCGGAGTAAATGGACTTCCAGCAATAGCACTTTTCTTGTTAGTAATCGTTGGCATTATGAATATTTTTAGTGCAGACAGTTTATGGGCGAATGCCTTTAAAATAATAGGAGGATTTACAACTGGTAGTTTTGCTCAAAAAGCAGTGCCAAAAAAAAGATAAAAAACTAAACAATTTAAAAAATGAAAAACAAAATTGACAAATACTTTAAAATCAAAGAGAAAGGCTCTACAATTAATACTGAACTATTAGCTGGACTTTCTACGTTTATGAGTTTAGCCTATATAGTCGTGGTTAATCCCGCAATATTGTCTGAGGGTGGTATTAATAAGAGTGCTGTATTCTTTGCAACAATAGCAGTATCAGGAATTTTTACAATTATTATGGGTCTGAAAGCAAAGTTGCCATTTGCACTTGCACCTGGTCTTGAAATGGATGCATACGTTGCATTTTATATTGTGGCAGTTTTAGGCTTCTCTTGGCAACAAGGTTTAGCAATTGTTTTCTATTCTACTCTAATATTTTTTATTTTATCGATAGTTGGGTTAAGAGGTAAAATTGTAGACAGTATTCCAAATAACATGAAACACACCCTTGCTGCAAGTGTTGGAATGTTTTTAATAATGATTGGTTTTAAGATTTCTAATATGGTAGCATTTGAAGGTGCAACACCAATTGGAATAGGAGATTTAACTGGTCAAGGAGCAATTACATTATATATTGGCTTAGCTGTTATAATTTTATTAGAGAAAATTCTAAAATTTAAAGCATCGATTTTAATAAGCATTATAGTTATGGCAGTTTATGCTAATTATGTAGGTCTTGCAGATGATATGCAAGGTGCGGAATTGTCAATGGAAATGTTCTCTGCGATTGGCTCATTTTGGACAGGATTAGATGTCATACTCGACCCTCGTTCTTGGGCACCAATACTTATACTTTTTCTTGTTGATTTCTATGGTAGTGTGGCGAAAATTATTGGGCTTACAGTAGGCACTAATATTTTTCCAGAAAAAGGGAGTGAAGATAAAAAAATAAAAGGTGGACTTATGGTTGACGGATTTGCAGCTTTAACAAGTCCTATAGTTGGAACAAGTAGTGTAACGACATTTGTAGAAAGTAGTGTTGGCATCAAAGAAGGTGGTAGAACAGGACTTACTGCTGTAGTAATAGGAGTACTATTATTAGCCTGTTTATTATTAACACCATTAATCAAATTCGTACCAGTTGTTGCAACTTCATCTGCTTTGATTTGGGTTGGTTTATGGTTAATGCCTAAAGGTATGATTAAAATATTTTCAGACAATACAGAAATATGGGATAGATTTAAAACAATTGACAAAGTAATTTTATGTTTAATGCTTTTAGTTGTAGTTTTATCATTTTCGCTTCAATATGCACTTATAATTGGTTATGGAGGCTATGTAGTAAAACAAATTATAGATAAGGACAAAAAACCAAATGTATATTTAATTGCTTCACTTGTGGTTTTGATAATTGGAACTGTTGCTCAATGGTTAACCTGATAATATAACATTAAAGTACGTTACACAACCCAATAATTCCACAAAAAACAAGGCATTCTTAGTACTTTTAAGAATGCCTTCCTTTTGAGTTTACCTATGGAATCCTAAAATTTGCACCGCTTAAAACTCAGCTATAGTGACCAAATAGTGACTTCATATTGAAAATAATCAAAGTAAGTGATTTTGCTTCACTTTTTGCCGTTGTTGAAATAAATTTCAAGTACTTTTTATCGAAACCACTCTCATAACTGCAAAAAATAAACCGCCCCAAACCCAAAAAAGAAATTCCCATCTTTAAAGTTAAAGTTTCGAGTGGTTTGCGTAATGAAAGTATCTTCTACAAAAAACGGATTGTTGGTCATTTTGAATTGTAATAACAACTTGCTGACTTCCCAATTGGTGCCCAAAGCAAACGCACCAAAGGTTTCGCGCGATTCCAATTCGTTGGCAACATAGTAATACTCAGAAACCAGCGATACATGATTGCTGACTTTGTAACGCGCACCAAATCCTACTGCAAAATGGTTGTGGTCGTCTTGTGGAAATCTGGAAGAGGTTCTGTGAATAAACGTCGGCGCGATTTGCGCAGAGAAATTTCGCGTAAACTTCTTGGCAATCAACACTTGTGAAGCAAATGCAAACTTATCACCTGAATCTGCGCGTTGTGTAATGCCGTTTAAACGTCGTGTTCGGTAGGTTGCCGTTTGTACTAAGGAAATACTGAGCGGCGTTGTGTTGTTGACGGTTTGTCGTAACAATCGGTATTTTAAATAGGTATCCACTACGCCATTCGGCGCCGAAGTTCCAAATCCGATGGTGAGTCTGTCGGAAATTCCGTAATCCAACCCGAAACGCGCCGACATTTTATCTGCGATAAACGAATTGCCACCGTAATTCGGAATGTTCCAGTAGCGCGACATAAACGAGATTTCCAAGGTATTTTTTTTGCGTGTTTCTACCGAATGTCCCACAGAAATGCGCGTTCCTTTGAAGGTTAACGACACATAATCGTCCATCAACAGTGATTCCGCATTGAGTTTGTCCAACAAATCCTGCGCCATCACTCCTGACGACAAACTTACAAATACGATAAACGCTAACAACTTACTTTTCATACGGCGCATAGGTAAAGTGAAACGTGACTTCAATTTTCTTCGAAATATTAGGCGACAGCAACGGCGGCACATTAATATCATAATCGTCAATCAACACATCCAACGCTCCGGTAATGGTATATCCTGCGTCGGTTTTGGTGATAGTTGCTTTGATATCGATGGTTTTGGTGGTGTTTTTTAGCGTAAAATCGCCTCTAATAATGCGTGTTTGCGTCGCGATTTCTGAATCAAAATCGATAATTTTTCCGCTAAAGGTTGCTTTCGGATACAAATCGGATTCAATATAACTTTCGTTGAAATGATCGCGCATGAGCGACTTTTCAAACACAAACGCACGCATCAAAATACTCACCGCAATTTCTTGAGAATACGGATTGAACAAACTCAACACCTGATTGTTCTTCGCCTGAATATTTTCTACAGCAGTGTACGAGAAAAAAGTAACTTGTCCCTGACGCTCAATAAAATCGTTCGTTTGCGCAGAAACGTTACTGTAATACAAAAGACTAAAAAGTACAAAGAGTACAACTTTATTCATACAAAACTGCTTAAATGATAACACAATGCAACAAAATCACATCTAAGAGAAATCCTTTTAAAATTCCTTTCAATTTGATGTTTTGTCCCGCGTGAAGCTTTTTCACATCTGCATTTTGATCGGATTGCATTTCGCATAAAATATAGCTCGCATCCGAATCGCCTTTTAAAATTAAACTATATTTCCCGTCTTGAAAGGTAATATCTTTAATTTTTCCTTCAATCTCAATTGCTTTTTCAATAAAATCTTCCAGCTTTTGCTGTTTGTGTTGAAATTTTGCCAACAATTCATTCGTCGTAAATGATTCTTCCGTTTGTACAGTATTGGTATCTGCAATACCGCTGTTGACATATTGATACAAAAAAAACAAACTCAAACATAGTACGCAACTTATGACGGATATTTTATAGTATTTTATATTTTTCATGATATGATGATTCTTTTATCAGTAATTGCATTCATTCAAACAAAAATTTATTTCTTTCAAAGGAAATTCCATTTTTTTGAGTTGAGTTCTTATAATTGACATAAATCTAGTTTTCTATTTTCTTATTCTTTGTTCGCCCAAAGAAAAGAAACAAAAGAAAGGGCGCTTTTCCAGAGGTGTTTTTAATTTTCTTTTATGGAAAATTAAAACCGAAATAATTTTTTCGAAATCTTACATTCACCATGCTCTATTTTGAGTTTTAAAGTTGATGAAATATTTCTTTTTCAAATCATGAAAAAATTTGTTGAAAAATTATTCCTACACTGCGGAAAAGAACTCACTCTTCATTTGATTATTCTAAGTTCATTTTTATTTTGTAATTACCATATAAAAGTACTGTTTTCTGCAATGTCCTTTAAGTAGATTGTGTGTAAAGCGGAAAATAAACGCCTAAAAAGGAATATAAAATCGTTAGAAATAGCGGGAAAACCGAACGAAATAGTATTTTAGTGTGGTCAATACGAATTGAGAATACGCCATGCGAAATTATAAAATCTATCTCTATGCAACCGTCAGTTTTCTGTTAGTGTATGTGCTTGCTATAAGCTTTATGATACATCCATTATTGGTAAAACAGAAAAGCATTGTACAACTGCAAAATACCATCAACCTAGCGATGAAAGAAATTCAGCAAATGAGTTTGTTAACTGCTGATGCGCTGACGCATCAAATTTCGAAAGAAACGATGCTCAATAGTATTCAAAAAGCGATTGCGGGAAGCGATAAGGAAAATATGTATTTGTCCGTGTTTGATTGGTCGGGAACCATTGTTTGTCATCCCGATGTTACAAAATTACGCAGCAAAAACGAGCAAAAAAGCAATAGCATTTCCAATATGAAAAGCGAAGTGACTGGTGAAGAATTGTACGCGCTCATACAAAATACGGATGAAAAGAATTCGGAAGCTTCGGAAATCATTGCGTTGCGTCCTGTGGCGAATTCGGACTTAATCATGGCGGCACATTTGAATTTGGAAAACTTTACGCAACAAACCAACACTTTTACCGAAGAAGCCAAAACGAGTTATTTGTTGCTCGGCTTGCTATTATTGTTGTTATTGTTGATTGTCATCAGATTGGTCTCGGTGTATTACGAACAAATTATTGAGCGCAAAACGGCAAAATTGGAAGATGGCGTGTTGAATTTATCCAAGCTCAACGATTCGCTCGAAAACTATCAAAAAAGCATTGCCGAACTAAAAACGATTTCCGAAACCAAAACCGAAGAAACGGTTGAAACAACTACGGAAGAAGACAACAAGGAAGTTCCGAAACAGCGACTCCTCACCTACATTCGCAACGAATTGATGCCGATTGCAATTGAAGACATTTCGTATATCTATGTGGAAAACTCCATCTCGTACGTGGTTCGAAAAGATGGCAAACGCTTTACAGCAAACGATAGTTTAGACCAAATTTACGCCACACTCGACCCGAAACTCTTTTTTAGAGCCAACCGACAAACCATTGTAGCAATTTACGCCATTGATAAAATCATTAAATACGGAAACAGCGCACTCAAAATAGAAATGCAGCCTGTCTCAGAAATTGACATTATTATTGGAAAAAACAAAGTCGCGGTGTTTAAGCGTTGGCTGGATTTGTGATTGTATTTCTAACCATGCTCCGTTAAAGGAATGGTTTTTGGAGATACTACCAAGAAAGTTCAAGAAAACACAAATGATAGTTTATGAAAAAACTACTTATAATTGCCTTCTTTGTTAGTTTTAGGCTTTTTGCACAAACGCCAAGCGAACTACAAAAACTAGATACAATTTATCTTTTATTTTCATCAGATAAAAATCAAAAAAAGGACATTGTATACATCAATGAAAAATTAAGAGACACTTCTTTTAATTATTCATATCGAAAAAATGACAAACTACTTTTTGATGTTGGATATCGAAAATATTTAGATTTTGATGATTATTTTGACAACAACAAAACCTACAATAAATACCAAGAAAGACAATTCATAAAGAAAAATAAGCAGACAATAGTTGATATTAAGTTTATGCACAGTCTTGCATCAAATTCTTCAACGCTTCTCAATATTTTACAGGGGAAAACGCTTTTTTTAATTGATGAAAGTGATGCAAAAAACAACAAAGTATTGGTTCGGGAAGTGTTTTTAAGCATGTTTGACGAAACGACTTGTTCTGGTACGGAAGATGATGACTTGTTTTTGGCAAAAAGTATTCAACCGTTTTACTATGAGTTGAAGAATTATACATTGAAAAATAAAGATGAAAAATATACATTCTTAAAACCTTCCAAATTCACGGGAAATAAAGATATATATTTACTTTATAATCCTTCAATGGAAAATCATAAATCCAGTTATACATACGCAACTCATGACGGTTCTAAGCTTTCAGAGTCTAAAATAAAGGAGCAATTCACTTTTAGACTTTCCATTGGAGAAAAAAATGTTTTTTTTCAAGTAACTAACAAGCGAAAACAAACAATGAAACTTTCTAGAATATATGATATTAGTAATGGAAAATATCACATCATTTCACAGGAAGAACTCAACTCTTTATCTGAAAAACAGATAGAAAAGCTTTTTTCAGAAATCAAAAATATCTACATTATTGAAAGTACAAAAAATAACAAATTTGTAACTCCCAAATTAGGGAAAATCACAACTGAAATTAACACGTTTGTCAAAAAAGAATATCAGTAATACTACTTAAAAAGGCGAAAACAACTGATACTAGATTTGAAATTAAAACTGTAACAACCTCATAACAAATATATTATGCGATAGAATTATCTGTTTCTACATTTTTCTTCAAAAAATACTGTTTGACTTTATGAAAAATCGCTATTTCCGAAATTTCTCATAATGTTAATCTCCTCTAAAACCTTTGTCAAAATTCTATATAAAATAGTATCTTAGCACGTTTTGATTAAAAATTGAATTACATGAGAAAAGAAAGAAATGCCAAAGGCTGGAATGAAATAAAAACGAATGATTCTTGGGCACTTTTTAAAATTATGGGCGAATTCGTAAACGGATTCGAAAAAATGAGTCAAATCGGACCTTGTGTGTCTATTTTTGGTTCAGCACGTACCAAACCTGATAACAAATACTATAAACTCGCACAAAAAATTGCGCACAAAATCGTCGATCACGGCTATGGAGTGATTACCGGCGGTGGACCAGGAATTATGGAAGCTGGTAACAAAGGAGCGCACTTAGGCGGCGGAACTTCGGTAGGTTTAAATATCGTATTGCCTTTTGAACAACACGACAATCCATATATCGATCCTGATAAAAGCATCAATTTTGACTATTTCTTTGTTCGTAAAGTGATGTTTGTAAAATATTCGCAAGGATTTGTAGTAATGCCTGGCGGATTTGGAACGCTGGACGAACTTTTTGAAGCGATAACGCTTATTCAAACCAAAAAAATTGACAAATTCCCTATCATTTTGGTCGGAACCGAATTTTGGTCAGGCTTAATCGATTGGGTAAAAGAAACCTTGTTGGCGAAGTTTTCAAACATCAGTGCTGGCGATATGGACTTGATTCATATTGTAGACAACGAAGACGAAGTATTGAATATTTTAGACGCGTTCTATAAAAAATACAACCTGAGTC
This sequence comes from Kordia periserrulae, assembly GCF_003054265.1. GTDB lineage: Bacteria > Bacteroidota > Bacteroidia > Flavobacteriales > Flavobacteriaceae > Kordia > Kordia periserrulae. The sequence goes on from NZ_QBKT01000014.1 coordinate 55,561, forward strand.
CTAACTTCTAATCGAAGTTTTGTAGAATAATTGCACCCGAAAAAGAAAATGAAAAGAAAAATACTCATGCTTATCCTATGTTTTTACATAGGATTACAACAAAATACGGCTCAGGAAAATATCAAAACGATGTTTTACAATCTTTTGAATTTTCCTGAACTTTCTCTCGACCGATTGGACGAATTGGAAATTATTATCTCTGATTATCAACCCGATTTGTTTATGGTGTGTGAATTGAACGACGCGTTTGGCGCAGGTTTGATTCTCAACCGATTGCAAATGATCAATCCCAACTATGCGCAAGCAACTTATTTTAACAATACTTCCGACGATACTGGAAGTGATTCCAATTTGTTGCAGAATTTAATCTATTACGACAGTTCTAAATTTATTTTAGAAGGACAAGATATTATTACGACTTTTTTGCGCGATTTTAATCGCTATACTTTAAAATTGAATACCGTAAATCAGGCGACCAATCCGATTGTATTGGAAGTATTTGTGGGACATTTAAAAGCAGGAAACTCGGTTGATGATGAATTGCAACGCTTTTTAATGGCAGAAGAATTGGTCAATTATTTGGACAACTTAGACCCAAACAGCAAAGTCATTTTTGCAGGCGATTTGAACTTGTATACCAGCAATGATATTACTTTTCAAAAACTCACTGATCCTTTCAACGTGATTACACTGACCGATCCGATAAATCGTTTGGGCGATTGGCATACGAACAGTAGTTTTGTGGATGTTTTTACACAATCCACTCGTACGCAAGGCGGTTTGGGTGGCGCTTCTGGCGGATTTGACGATCGATTCGATTTTATCTTAACGTCAGAAAACATGTTGACCAATACTGATTTGTATTATGTCCCAAACTCCTACAAATCCTTTGGAAACAACTTGAATCCAAACTGCTTCAATAGTGCTATCAATACATCCGATTGTGCAGAAGTTCCAGGTTCTGGCGTGAGTTATTCGCCTGCATTGCGTACCGCATTGCACGATATGAGCGACCATTTGCCTGTAGTGATGGAATTGGAAACCAACGAACAATTACTCAGCACAAATCAATTTACAGCCAACAGTACTTTTCAGTTTGTTCGTGGAAATGTGGCTGATAGTCAATTGTCATTTGTGTTAAATTCTACCCAAACAAACCATGATTATGTGATTTATGACGTTTTAGCACGAAAATTGATTTCAGGAAAAGCGAAAAATAACGATATTACAACAGTAAATATCTCCGACCTACCGAAAGGTATTTACTATATAAAAATTGACAATTTTACAGAAACTAAAAAATTTATAAAAAAATAATTGAACACAATACGTACCCATTTCGAATTATACATCCTACTATTTTTGAGTGTCGCAGCTTTTGGACAGCATAAAAATACGGTTACAGCTACGCTTCAAACGCGAACCAATACACTCAATGTTGTTCAAAAAATTACCTACACGAACGAAGCAGGAACAGCACTTTCAGAAATTTATCTGAACGATTGGAGTCATGCCTTTTCGGGAAAAGATACGCCGTTAGCGAAACGCTTTGCGGAAGAATTTCACCGAAACTTTCACCTAGCGCCTGAGAAAAAGCGCGGTCGCACGATGGTGAATTATATTTCGATAAATGATGCTATTTTAGATTGGGAACGCTTGGACTATCAAGTTGATATTATCAAAGTAACACTTCCAGAACCGTTACAACCCAACGAATCCATTACGCTCGATTTGAATTATCAAGTGAAGCTGGCGTACGACGAGTTTACACGCTACGGATTTGCTAAAAATGGCGATTACAGTCTTCGATATTGGTATATGACACCAGCGGTTTACCGTGATGGTTGGAAATTGTATAGCCATAAAAATTTGGACGATTTATACACCGAACAAGCCAATCACAACATCACGCTGATTATTCCAGATACATTTGAAGTGATTTCGACTGCAGATTCCATGAAAAATGATGGAAATGGTTTGGTGCAATTTACTGCTAAAAAGGTGAAAGACGTTACCATTTTACTCCGTCAAAACTCACAATTTAAAACCTTTCAAACTGATAAAGTAAACATTACCACCAACCTAAATCCGTATGGTTTGGATGAAAAGCAACAAGCGATTGCTATTGACAAAGTGGTACAGTTCATTCATGAAAAATTGGGGGATTTTCCAAGAAAAAACATGATGATTTCTGAGATTGATAATAAAAAGAATCCCGTATACGGATTGGGACAATTGCCTTCTTTTATCAGACCGTTTACAGATGCTTTTCAATACGAAATCAAGATTTTAAAGGCGATTTTAGAGAAAAATTTGGAAGAATCGTTGTGGATGGACACGCGCACTGAAAAGTGGATTTTAGATGCTATTGAAATCTACCTGATGATGGGCTACGCGGAAACCTTCTATCCAAACATGAAATTGACTGGAGAATTGGCAAAAGTTTGGGGAATTCGCTCGTATGAGTTTGCCAAATTGGAATTTAACGACCAATATCCGTTTATGTTTATGTTGATGGCGCGTAAAAATATTGATCAACCGTTGAATACTTCCAAAGATTCGTTGACGAAATTCAACAACAATATCGCCAATAAATACAAAGCTGGTGTGGGATTAAAATATTTAAAATCTTACTTTGATGAAGCGGTGATTGACGATTTTGTGAAAGAGTTTTATGTGGAAAATCGCTTGCAGAAAGCTTCTCGAGACGATTTTGAAACTTTGCTCAAAGCCAAAGCTCCGAAAGATATCGATTGGTTTTTTAACAACTACGTAGATTCCAGAAAACGAATTGATTATAAAATCAAAAAAGTAGAAAAAGTAGACGATTCACTGAAAGTTACCATCAAAAATAAATACGATGCCAACTTCCCTATTTCACTTTTCGGAATTAAAAATGATTCGGTAGTTTCAAAATATTGGGTGACGGACGTCGGCAAAAAGAAAACCGTAACGATTCCTAGCGATAGCATTGACCGTTTGGTGTTGAATTATGATAAAATCATTCCAGAATTCAATCAGCGTGACAACTGGAAATCGCTCAACGGTTTCTTTGCGAATAATAAAAAATTGCGTTTTACCTTCTTTAAAGACGCTGAAAACCCGCATTACAATCAGATATTTTTTGTTCCTGTAGCGCGTTTTAACTTGTATGATGGTTTTACGCCTGGAATGCGTTTGTACAACAAAGTATTTTTGACCAAGCGCTTGTTATACGATTTAAAACCTTCGTACGGACTGCGCTCAAAACAATTGGTAGGTTCGGGAAGCGTTTCGTATCGTCATGATATTGAAAGCATTAACAGTGATTTGTATTTTATCAGTTTTACCGTAGGTGGAAATTATTTTAACTATGCGGAAGATTTGGCGTATACGCGTTTTGTGCCAAAAGTAACTTTCGGATTTAGAGATCCTGATTTCAGGTCGAATCAAAAGGAGTTTATCGATTTTCGTTATGTAATTGTACAAAGAGAGCAATCGGAAATTCCAACTTTAGCGACAGACAATGACGAACCTAATTACAGTGTGTTTAATGCGCGGTATGTGTATTCCAATCCAGATCCAATTCGTCACATGGTATGGTTTACGGATTTTCAAATCTCGAAGCGTTTTGCTAAAATTTCTTTCAATTTAGATTATAGAAAACTATTTCAAGACAATCGTCAATTAAATCTACGATTCTTTTTTGGGAAGTTTATTTTTAATGATACAAATTCTGACTTTTTTAGCTTTGCGCTAGATAGACCCACCGATTACCTTTTTGATTATAATTACTACGGGCGTTCGGAAGATACTGGGTTGTTCAGTCAGCAGATTATTGTGGCAGAAGGTGGATTTAAGTCCAAATTGCCAAATCCGTTCTCCAATGCTTGGTTGGCAACAGGAAACGCGAGTTACAGTATTTGGAAATGGATTGAAGGTTATGGCGATGTCGGATTTATCAAAGATAACGGCGTTAACACACGATTTGTGTACGACTCTGGAATTCGTTTAAACTTGGTACCAGATTTCTTTGAATTGTATTTTCCTGTCTACTCCAACAACGGTTGGGAAATTGCGCAGCCAGGTTTTGACCAACGCATCCGATTCATCGTAACATTGAGTCCAAAAACCTTGACGAAGTTGTTTACTAGGAAGTGGTTTTAAGTTTTTAGGTATCTCTTATAACTTAGAATACCCATATAAATTTTTCTCCAAGTAAAATTATTTCTTCTGAAGAAAAAAAATATAAGCAACTGAATTTCAGTACTTTACTTTCTTATTCTTTGCTTGCCCAAAGAAAAGAAACAAAAGAAAGGGCACTTTTCCAGAGGTGTTTTTGCTTTTTCTTTTAGGAGAAAAACCAAAACCGCATGAATTTTTCTAAATTTCTTCCATGGCTTCAGAAATTTTTAACGAAAAATCCCTGCTACACTGCGGAAAAGATAAAACTTCCATTATTTTTTATTTCAAGCTCACATTTATAAATTATCCCAACCAAACTTCTTTATCCTATCCATCTGTTAGGCTGAAATAATTTGCGATTATAGTTTCTAGATATCTTCTAACAAGATTCTTACTTCAAAACTTAAAGAAACTTTAGCTAAATAGGTCATCTAATTCGTTTTGAGAGATTTCTAAATCGTTGAAATCTGAGGGAGTTAGCAACGGATCTTCGCTTTTTTGAAGTTTGTTTATAAGTTCATTCAAATGATTTTTGAAAGCTTTCTCCAATAGTTGTATGGTCGCTTTTGAAATGACTTCTGTATCGTAATTCCATTGTAGCGTTAATACTTGCGAAACAATCATTGCATTGATTTCCAACGTTGCTGTTAGTTGGTTTTGCCTATCTGATTCTACTCCTGTGTCTTCTTGCTTTAGCGTAAAGAAATCGTTGGTAAGTTCGTTTCCAAATTGTCCCAAGTAATTGAATCGTACCGGAGTAATCGCAGTGTCTTTGTTATTGAGTTCATCTTTCAACAGTCCGTAACCGAGTCCGTGTTCTGGAATATTGTTTAGTGTTTCTTTGACTGATTGTAGATTTTGTACTAAGGTTCCCTGGATTTCAAAAACTACAGGATGCATCACCGTAAACCAGCCTACCGTTCGCGATACATCAACAGTATCAAGATGTCTTCCGTGATTTTCAAGTTCAATTTTTATTTGGGAAGTCTGACACCATTCTGCTATGGTTTTTGCCAATACCGTGTGTAGTATGGTTTGAATGTCTACCTTGTAATTGGCACTTTCTTTTAGCAACCAATGCGTAGTTTTTTGCTCAACTTTCATCACCATCTGTGCTACTTTTTCAATCGTACTTTCTGTATGTGTAGCAGTTATTGGTAACTGAAATGGCGTTTCTGCAATTGTTTTCCAATATGGAAGTTCTTGCGCGCGCTTTTCTTTGTTGTAATAGTTTTCAAGTGCATTTGTAAAATGCGAAAGTGACGCGGTTTTTTGCATCTGTTTTAGTGCTTTTCCAGCTTCGATTGTATGATAGATACGGTATAAATCCTCTAGAAGAATTCGCCATGAAATTCCATCTACAACCAAATGATGCGCTGTGATAAACAACAGTTGCTCGTCAGTTTCTTTTACGTTTAGTATTGCTGCTTTGATTAATAAACTACGCGTGATATCAAAAGTATTTTTGATTTTTGTGCAATATTCTGGCAGTTCTCTTGGTGTATTGATCGTGTATTCTTCTACATTACAATTGTGTTCTAAATGTTTTGTATTGAAGAATAATTTTCCACTAGCAGCAGCCATATTCAAACGAAGTCCGTCGTGTTGCGCAATCAGTTCTTGGAGTGTTTTTTGAAGTACTTTTTTATGTATAGGGCGATGTAATGTTAGTAATACAGATTGATTGTAAAAGCTTGGATTTGTAAAGTTTTGACTAAAAAACCATTTTTCGATAGCAGTATGTTCTTTGGTGCCTTTTAGAATTCCCTGTTCATACTGTGTTGTATTGCTTTCTTCTCTGTTTTGGTTGTTTTCTAGATAAAAAGCAAGTTCCGTTACGGTGCTGTATGTCAAAATTTCTTTAGGACTTACCTTGATATTTTCTTCGCGAAGTTTGGAAACAATTTGTGTTGCCTTGATAGAATCACCTCCAAATTCATAAAAATTGGATTGCAAATCAAATTCTGGCGCTTCCATAACCGTTCTGTAAACTGATCGTATTTTTTCGTTGAGCCTTGTTGAAACTACCTCAGCTTCCTGCGTGATTGCAGAGTGCTTTTGCACTTGTAATTTTTTTATATCTACTTTTCCATTTTTTGTTAAAGGAATAGTTTCAATCTCCACAAAATACTTCGGAATCATGTAATGTGGAATCTTATCGAGCAACCACGTTTTAAGCATGATATCATTGACATCACGAGCAATTTCCGCCTCTGTAATGTAATACGCGTAAAGTTCAATTACGCCTTTGTCATTAACGACCGTTGTTACTATTGCATCTTGTATTCCTTTGAACGATTTTAAGGCTAGTTTAATTTCCTCTATTTCTATACGATGACCATTAATTTTTACTTGTTGATCTCTTCTTCCGATATACTCAATGATTCCAGAAGGTTTTATTTTAGCCAAATCGCCAGAAGCATACATCAATTCACCTTCTTTATAAGGGTTTGAAACAAACTTTTCATCTGTCAGTTCGTTGTTATTTACATATCCCATACTGAGGCAATCTCCTCCTATAAAAATTTCACCAATGACTCCTTTCGGAACTGGTTTTTTAAATTCGTCGAGCACATATATTTTTGCATTGCTAATGGGCTTTCCAATAGGAACCGTTATTGTGTCTTTAAAAGGTTCAAATTGATGAATCATACAACCAACTGTTGCTTCCGTTGGTCCGTATTCATTGTAAATACTCACTTCGTGCTTACAAAGTTTAAGAAAATCACGTGCAATTTCAGGTGTTAGTTTTTCTCCACCTACTATAATCTTTTTAACGGATGAAGCTACTTGTATTTTATTATTTATCAGCACTTTCATGTGCGATGGTGTGAGTTTTACAATTTCTGATTTTTGTTCAGTAAATACGCTTTTTAACGGCATTTCGGCAGCATCATTATTGTATATCACTATTGTATTTCCTGTGATAAGTGGCAGAAAAATAGACGTCAATGTTAAATCGAAATCTATTGAGGTAAAAAACGGAAAGGCTAATGATTCGCCATTGAGATATTCCTCAGAAGCCCATTGCAAGTAGTTTACAATAGACTTATGTCCAACTTTTACACCTTTAGGGTTTCCTGTTGTTCCGGAAGTGTAAATAATATATGCTGCATCTTTTTGTGATAAAGGAAGTTCCTGAGTTGTTTCATGGTTGTACTCCATCACATTGCTAGTTGGCAATATACATTCGTAAGTTAGTGTTTCTAGTTCTTTCGCTTCACGACAAACTAAAAGTTTACTCTTACTATCATTAATTATATATTCTAATCGCTTTTGTGGAGTTTCTTCAGAAATCGGCAGATAGATTGCTCCTGCTTTTAAAATTCCCAGTATGCTATATAATAATTCAGTACTTTGTGGCAAGCTTACGGCAATAACATCTCCTTTGGTTATTTTCTTTTGACGAAGATATACTTTGAAATTTTCCGCTTTTTCGTTTAGCGTTTTAAATGTTACCGTTTCATGTTCTGTTTCAATAGCTACAGCATCTGGGTTTACAATCACTTGTTTTTCAAAAAGACTCAGCAACGTTTCTGTTTGTGAGTACTTTACTGCTGTATCATTGAATGTGTCAATACGATCTTTTAATTCTGCTGTGTTTAATAAAGATATTTCTGAAAATAAAACATGTTGATTTACGATTATTTGAGCTATTATTCGCTCTAAGTATACAGATACGTTTGATGCGATGTTTTCATCAAAGAGTGCGGTAGCATATTCCACTACGTATGACAAATGTGCGCCTTCTTCAAAAAATTCGAGCGAAAGATCAAATTTTGAATATCCAGCATCAAAAAAGCGCTGTGTCAATTGATATGTTGTTGTTTTTGCTTGTATTGCTGATGGAGAGAATAAAAACATGGTGTCAAATAGCGGATTCCTGCTTACATTTCTATTCGTATCGAGTTTGTCCACCAAAAGTGAATAAGGATATTCTTGGTTTTCCTGACAGTTCTTCAATAAAGCAACATCTCGTTGTAATGACGCCACAAAGTTTTCATTTTTGTCCGTTTGAGTAAGTACCGGAAGATTGTTTACAAACATTCCTAATACCTGTTGCAAGTCTTGATGTGTTCTTCCAGAAACTGGAATTCCGACAACAATTTCTGTTTGTCCGGTTAGTTTTGCCAGCAACCATTTGTAGATGCTAAACATTAGCATGTGCAGCGTAGCACCATTTTGCAAGGCTACTTGTTTTAATTGGTGACTTGTGGTTTCTGTAAACTGAAATTTTACTCTTTTACCCTTCGTGCTTAATAATGCAGGTCTTGGATGGTCGGTCGGTAATTCGAGGGTTGGAATTCCGTTTTCGAAGAGCTCCGTCCAAAATTTTTCTTGTGTATCGAAATTATTTTTTAAAATGTTATTTCGCTGCCAATACACATAATCTTTGTATGAAATAGGAAGTTCTTCTACAGCTAGTTCATTATAGATTTGATGAAATTCTTCCATGAATTTTTGCACCGAAAGTCCATCCATACTAATGTGATGAAAATCGAAAAAGAGTACTTTTTCATCTGTACCAGTATCTAACAGAGCGCATCGCATCAAGATATCTGATTCTAAATTGAACGGTTTTACTAGTTTTTTAATCGTTGCATCAACTTTGTTAGCTTCACATTCTAAAGACGCTACCGCAACCTCAACATGTTTCTGTATGGTGAACTTTGGAACATCAAATAACTGAAATGAACTTCGTAATACAGCATGTCTGGAAACGAGATTGTCGAGTGTTTTTTGTACTTTTTCTAGTATTAAATTTCCTTTAACAGTAAACGCTACTGGAAGATTGTAAGCTATGGAGGTTTTGTCTAGTTGCCATGCAAAAAATAATCGTTGCTGAGCCGATGATAGGTGATAGTATTTGTCTTCTTTTACTTTGACGATAGGTACATATTCTTTTTTGTTGAACTGACCAATTTTTTCAGCAAACGCTCGTATTGTTTGCACTTCATAAAGTGCTGTGAATGGAATTTCCTTTTCAAATGTGCTGTGAGCTTTCATGATGATTTCTGCAGCTTTTAAAGAGGTGCCTCCAATGTTAAAGAATTTATTAGTAACTCCTATTTGTTCATTATTGAGAACTTGTTTCCAGATTTCTAGTAATTTTTCTTCCGTTTCGTTTTGCGGAGAAATAATTTCAATAGTTTTTTTCTGATGTTCCTGTATGAGCGCTGCTAGTGTTGCTTCTGTTTTCTTGTAGTCTCCATTTATGTATTCTTGCAATAGCTTGAAACGTTGTAGTTTTCCACTGGTTGTTCTCGGAATGTTTTTAACTGGTAAAATACGGTCTATTGCAACACCAATTCTTAAATTTATATGTGCTTGAATCGTCAGTGCTGTTTCTACAAATTTTTCAGGTTTTCCTCTGTAGAAAACAAAAGCAATGGTTTGTTCTATCTGGGCAACAGGATTGAAAAAACCGACAATAGCTATTTTATTGAGTTCTATTTCTTCCAGTTCTTGCGCAATGCTTTCAATATCGTGTGGATAATAGTTTTGACCGTTGATGAAGATAATGTCTTTATATCTTCCTGTCATATACAGACATCCATCTTTTAAGAATCCGAGATCGCCTGTTTTTAACCATCCTTTTTGAATGACTTCATTGCTTTTCTTTGTATCATTATAATATCCTGCGGTTACATTTTCACCTTGTATAACAACGTGTCCAATGACTTCTTCTGCAACAGGATTGATCGTATTATCTACAATTGCTACATGACAATTGTCAATAGCCGTTCCTAGATTTACAAATGAGATTCCTTCGTTTTCTTCTGAAGTTGCTATTACTTTATCCCCAAAATTCAATGCATCTCTTCGTACTTGATATGAGATGATAGGATCTTCTAATTTGGAGATACTTACTGCCAAACTCGCTTCTGCCAAGCCGTACACTGGACACATTGCTTGTGACGCTAATCCGAAAGAAGTTGCCCATTCTAAAAAATCGTAGCATAATTGTTCGGATATTGGTTCTGCTCCATTGTATATTAACCGTACAGACGATAAGTCCCAGTTGTATTTTTCTGCTTCGCCACAGTGCTTCATGATGTATTTGTATCCAAAATTTGGAGAACAAAGTATGGTAGCATTGTGCTGTGAAGCCTTATCAAACCAAAGCGAAGGTCGACGCACAAAGAGATTTGTAGGAATTAAATACTGATGCATTCCACAAAAGAGTGGATTGAGATGAAAACCTATCAATCCCATATCATGTGTTAAAGGCATCCAACTCAACATTGCATCTGTTGACGTATACGCTGCTGCATTGGCAATAGCCTTTACATTGGTGATAAGGTTTTTGTGAGTTAACACAACTCCTTTTGGACTTCCAGTACTTCCTGAGGAAAACTGAATGAATCCTATGTCATCGGGTTGTGCATCTACTATGGTTCCTTCAATGTTTGCGTTTTGTATTTTGTCTACATTGATATGGTTTTTTTGGATTTTTTCATATATCGCTGTAAGTCCGTTTGCATGTGCATAGGTTTCTAAACCACGAAGTATTTTTTCTTCTGTTAGGAGATACGGTTTGTGCAATACTTCACATACGTTAAAGAATTTCTTTTTACGATCATCTTGATGACTTGGAGTTAATGGTACTGGAATGATTCCTCCTAAAATACACGCCCATAAGACCAATACAAAAGTTTTGTTATCGTCTATTTGAAGTACTAATTCTTCGCCTGGATTGAGTCCTTTTTGTTGCAAGAATCCCAAAATTTTCAGCGAGGAAGCATATAACGCTGCATACGAGAGAAAGTCTTCTTCATTGGCTCCACTGATAAATGTAATTCCAACATCATGGAGCGTACTTCTTTCTTTCAGAACTTCTATAAGGTTGTGTTTTTCCAATTTTTTGATGGTATTTTAGGTATGGTTTGTATTAAAGTTTTTCCAAACTTTTTTCTCTAATCACTACTGTAGATCTTCCTTCTCGCATTTCTACAATTTTATCGGCAACATCGTAATAGAAGTCATCGTGAGAAATGGCGATAATTAATTTTCCAGCGGCTTTCATTTCGCGAATTATCGTTCTGTAAAAGAATTGTCGGAATTCAGGATCTTGATCTGCTGCCCATTCGTCAAATAGTAGAATTGGAGAATCTTGTAAGTAACATTGCAATAATCCTAAACGTTTTCGTTGCCCTGAAGACAATTCGATAGTACTGAATTCATTATTCGTTAGGCTTACTTTTTCTTTTAATCCTAACTTATTCAAGAAGTATGCTATTTGTTCTTCTTTTCCTTCGGTATCTATTCCGTATAGTTTTTTGAATAGATATGGAGGATTGAATACTGTTGAGAAATATTCACTCATTTCTACGTTAGGAATCTCTTCCCCATTGATTGAAATTACGCCTGCGTCAGGTTTGTACAAGCCTGTCAAGATTTTAGCGAGTGTGGTTTTTCCACTTCCATTTCCGCCCGTAATGAATATCACTTCTCCTGCTTTTGCTTCAAATGTTACAGGACCAATTGAAAAGTTTTTTCGGTCTTTTTCATCTCCTTTATAGGTAAATTCTACATCTTTTACAGCCAAACTTTTTACTTCAGGAATTTCTAGAGATTCTAAATGTTTATCATCTTCCAAATCTGCTGGAATTTCTTTTAAAAAGTTCCGAATTCTGTCGTATGATACTTTTAATCGCATCACTTCAGGAATGGAATTGAGCACGCCATTGATAGGCCCAATTAAATAAAGTAGAATGATTACAAAGCTCATCAATGTATAAAAAGGAATATATGGAAACAACTTAGGAAGTCCCATAGACACCATTCCCAGTAATAGTAATAACAAAGATTCTCCTACTAAGAAACCATTGATGAATTTTACATCGGCAATGAAGTTTTTTTCTTTAAATCGATGCGCACTTTTGGATAAATCTTCTTCATATTCTCTTTTCTTTTTGTAATGTTGACTGATTTCCTTGAGTCCATCTACCAAAGCACTGATTAATCCCATAAATATATTGCGTTCATCACGAGCTTCTTCAAAGAAACGATGGGCACTTTTCCCTACGTACTGGTATAATACTGTTAATAAAATCATCACTATTAACACCAATCCTGTTGCCCATAATGAGATGGAAAAGAGATATACAAAAGCTCCTATGATGGTAATTGTACTCGTTATTAAGCTTACAAATAGTGAGGCGTATCGTCCCACAGAGTTTGTATCATCGTTGATTACGGTAAAAATTCGTCCGTTATCCATGGCTTCTAGCTTTTGGTAAGACGTTTTTAATACTTTAGATATTACCTTCATACGCATATCGTATACTAGGTTTACCGCCATTTTGGTGAGTCTTATTTGCACAAAACGTCTTCCAAAGAGGTAGATAGCCAACACCAGTCCGTAATAGAAAACTAAGTATTTTAGTTGAATATTGGTTTGCAATGCCGAAGTAATTAAAATAATCGCCATAACATTTGCTAGTCCTGAAATGATACTAAAAAGTAATATTTTCGGGATTCTGCTTTTGTAATAGTTTTCTTCTGGTAACAACATTCCTACCAAATACGCTACATAGGAAATACCGAATACACCTAGAATCATGTAGATTAACATTTCAAAGCTGCCTGGTGTCCAAACTAGCATGGAATCCCAATTGAATCCAGCCATTACTTCAGGAATGATATATATTCCAAGTAAAAATGGTATTGCCGCCAATACTGCTAAACAGAACTGTTTTATTTTTTTTCCATTGACCTTTGCAATGCTTCGCTTGCCTTTACTCCAGCCTAAAAATGCCATGATAATGTAAGCGAATACAATGAGTGTGTATACGGACAACGCGATAAAAAGCATAGAGAAGAAACCATCGCTATTGTCATCAACCATGACGTCGTTGTTGATTTCTTTGTTTAATACTACGTTCGTTAGCTGATTTGCCAATAAGGAAGTATAATTGCTATTGGTGTTCGTCAATACAGCAACACCAAATTTTTCATTTGGTCGTAAAATGATGTGCGAACTAAAGTTTGGGTTGATACCACTATGGAATATTTCGTTGTTTCCGCTCAACGATACTTCCCAACCTTGCGCATACGATAACAATCCGTGTGGTGCTACTGAAGTATCGCGTTGCTGCGTTTTTACAATTAAATCTGTCATTGACGATTCTTCAATTCCAAGTTGAAGTGCTAACCACGTTGCCATGTCATTAGCATCAGAGATGACATATCCAGCGGCATTGTTTCCTTTGTAGCGAGGTGCATCGTATTCTCTAGCACCAAAAAAGGCAGGTTTGTATCCTTGTGCCAAAAGAAGCGAATCTTTCGGAATGCCTATTGTTGTATTGGTTAAACCTAGTGGATTAAATACTTGTTCTGTAATGAACGACTCAAATGATTTATTTGTTATTTTCTGAGCAACGAGCGCCAACACATCATAATTGATAGTCGTATATTCGTACGTAGAACCTGGCTCGGAAGATAATTCTAGTCCTTGTAATTTTGCTACTGTTTGCGCTAGCGCATCTTTTGCTGTTGATGCTGGAATTTTTGAGATGGTTTCCCAAGGAATTCCACTGGTATGATGCAATAAGTGCTTAATTTTTATAGTTTGCTGCTTTCCATCGTATGTTACGCTAAAATCAGGTAAGTATTTTGATACCTCATCATCTAGGCTTAGTTTGCCTTCATCCACTAGTATTTGTATCGCTAATGCTGTAAAAGCTTTACTATTAGAAGCTAATTCAAAAAGGGTTTCTGGTGTTACCTTTCGCTGTTCGTCTACATCAGCAAAACCATAACTTTTTATCATGGTTTTCTCAGGACTTACAATGATGATACTAAGACCAGGAATGTCTCCTTCTTCCATAATGGTATTTACAACCTCATCAATTTTGTCACTGTCAATACGCACTTGTTCCTGTGACCAAAGTCCAGTATACGTAAAAAAGAGCAATAACATCAGTATTGCAGAAGTCATTTTTATAGGTTTTATCATTTTTGTTGTTTTTTTAAGATTTCAAAAGGATTGTGTTGGTGCTAAGTTTTAGTCTTTTATCAAAAAGATTCAACCTACGTTTATATATTTTCATGAGTGATTTCCACTGCGTTTTTTAGGTGTTTTTCAACGAATTGAAGCGCCGTTTTTTGCGCGTTTTGTTGTTTAAATAGATGACACATTCGGCTGACATTTTCTGTGATTTCGGTATCGTTTAGTACTTCTAAGAGTGTTTTGGATACGTACGATGCATGAATTTTTTCAACATCAATTATCTTCCCTAGATGATGGTGTTGTATGCGCAACGCATTGTCCATTTGATCACGTCCCATAGGAATGATGATTGTTGGAACACCATAGTAAATGGTTTCTTTAAGTGTTCCAAGTCCTCCATGAACCACAGCCAACGAGGCATGTTGTAATACTTCTTTTTGCGGTAACCAATCAAAAACAGTTACGCGCTCACTTGAAGAATGCTCTTTTAGAAATGCTACTTGATTTCCTCCTGTTGTAATGAATAAATGGTAATCGTCCATTTCTGGAGCTTGCATGCTTTTAACAGCTGTTTCAAAAACTTTCTGTGTTTTTTCAGGATATTTTTTGATTTGCGAGCCCATGCTTAAAAAGATTAACTTTTTACCTTTTGGGAGCAAACTGTCAATGTCAAAAGCTTCTTTGTTTGTTGCTTCCAAAATTCCTGGTCCTGCAAAACAAATCGCTTCATCTCGTTTTCGCTGGTGAATTTGTAATTCTTCAGGATATAAGAAAATAATCGGCGCATTTTTTACTGGCAAAGCAAGGTCAGCCAAACTACTTGCCGATTTATTTTTTTCGCGAATTAATGCTAATAATTTTTGAGGAGTATCGCCGCTTAATTGCATAAAACGATACACACAGGCATTGCCCAATAATTCTCTAACAATTGATTTTGTGTCTTTTGTTTTTTCTAAAAAGTACGAGCAATATGTTAGTAAAGGAATTTGATATTTATAGTGTAATATCAACCCTTCTAACACCATGAACGAGCTTTGTAATATTATTTTTGGGCGAAGTGCCTGCATGAATTCGTCAATCGCATCAGATACCAAGAAACCAAAGTGATCTTTTTTATGAGTTGCTTCGGTTTTGGATAAGGAAAACATATTGTAATACGCAAACCCTTTGCTTTCTACTATCGGACAATCTGCTTCCAATCCGGTGTAGACTACGGTGTAACCTTCGTCCCGCAATTGAGAAGCTATTAAAAGTGTTGGATAAATATGTCCGGCTTCGGAATCAATTAATAGTAATATGTCTGCTTTTGTAATGTTCATTTGTGTAAATTTTTATCTACCAAGTATCTGAATACGATTTTTTATGTGCGTTCCTCTACATTTATACAAGTAGGTCTATATTCCTAGCTTGTTGATAGTTCGCTTGTGTATTCTATAATTTTCTCTCCAAAGAGTCTTTCGGAAGAAATTCCGTTTTGACTACAGTACTCTAACAACTTGTTTGATTCAATAATTGGTTTGGATTCTTCCGTGTATTTGATAGAACTGATGTATTGAAGCCAAGGTTCGAGTCCCATCGCATATACAAATACATCTTTTGGCTGAAACGTGTCAATAAGTTCTCTTGCTTGCTCAAAGTCACAACCTGCTAATCTACGCGATTGGTCATTTTCTCTTGTCATTGGTTCAGGCAATAACGGTCCGTACAACCAAGATAATGGAGCACCGTGACATTCCATTCCCAAGAAAATGACATCAATGTTTCCTATCACATCTTTTATTCTTCTGTACAGGCTTGGAGATACATTACACGAATCAGCAGCAAATAGCATGCTCTTATCATCCTTAAATTTAACGTGATGACATAGTTTGCTTCGTACGTCTAAGTCACTGTGTTCTCCTAAGAATGGCAATCCAGTAATAGAGCAATCTTCAAAATCAATAGTTTCCATTTCTCCGAGTTCAATAATATTTTTGAAGCCTAGTTTTTTAAACATTAGTTTTAAACTTGGATCTTGTAGTGTGCCGCCACTGTTTTTAGGAATGACAATATTTTTAATTCTTGAACGAAGACGCAATAAGGTTTCAAGGAGAATATGATCTTGATGGTTGTGTGTAATTACGGCATAATCAATTGTTTCTGGAAGATCTTCATAAGTATATCGTGAAATGTCAGAATCGTATCCGTAACTGATGAGCGGATCGGCTAAAATGGTAGTATTTTTTGTTTCTACAAGAATACATGCGTGACCAAAATAACGCGTTAGAATTCCGTCGCCTTTGTATGGTTCGTACACTTTTGGAGCTTCTGTTGTAAAGAAACTGTCAAACAATTCTTGTTCATCAGCAGTTAGGTTGAATAACGATTTTATGTCTCCATAGCGTTGTGGTTCGCGCGCCATTTCAAAGAGTGTATCTATTTCTTTACTTTTTAAAGGCAAGTTAATTCTAAGCTTTCCTGGCGTTGGTAAAAACGGCGTACTCAATACAAAAGATCTTGAATCATCGTCTTGCACTAGGAATAAATTAAAACTTTGTAAATCTTCATTGTAAAATTCCGTTTCATACAAGAGCGATTCAAAGAAGCGAAAGGAAGCATTGTTGTTAATGTCATAAAACAACTCTACAAGTCCGTCCAAGTTTTTAGGAATTTTATCGTACAATCCGTCCAAAGAATAGCCGTTTTCTTTTTTTAACAATTCAAAAAGTGCTAAAATATCTTTTCTAAGCGTTAGTAGATTTGCACATTTATCTTTGGTGTTTTCTACCATACTTTTGATTTCATTGACTCTAGAAGCAGGATGATCTACAAACGGACCTCCTAACATTTTTGGGTTTTTAACCGCTTCTTCATGCAATTCAGGATATTTTAAGAAAGATTCCATAATGGTAAGATGTCTTCCGTAAATATTCATGGCTGAAGTTGCTGGTGAAATTAGATGCGACCACGCATACCAATTATCAAATAAAGGCTCAATTACTAAGTTTGATTTGATGTAAACTAAATCATTGTCTGAAAAGTTCATAATATTTTAATTTTAATGTGATTAATTATGTTATGTAATGAGGCGATTATCACCTCTGTTTGTTGTATGTATTTGAGTGAACAATTATGTACTACACTTGTTCGGTATATTCTTTTTCGAAATACGCTGTCATTAATTCGGCAATTTTGTAGACATTCGGAACTTCCATCATAGAAAAGTGATTTCCACGTACTTCGTTGATTACTGCCTGACTAAAGTATGTGCGAATGAGATTGTGATTTATTTCGGAATCAGAAGCTATAATGATAAGTGCAGGAATATCGAGTGGTTGTAGTTCGTAATTGTCTTTTACAGATTCTAGCGTTCGCATCGTGTTGATAGCTTGCAGAATTTTCATTTTACTATCCTTCGCACTATCGGGAAGAATATTTTTCATGTTGTACGGTATTTTTCTAAGAACTTGGTAAATATCCATGTTCTTAAAGTAATCTGAATCTACAAAAGATTGCCACACGCCATCTACATCACTGGTTTCTATCGTAGAAAGATTTTCTATATCAAAAAATTCCTGAATCGTCTTTACTTCTACTTCTGTTGAAAAGCTTCGGTGTTCGGTTTCGCCTCCAAATACTGTATCAATCAATACTAAAGAGGAGATAGATTCATTATTTTTTTGAAGTTGCTTTACCATTTCCGACAGTATAATTCCTCCAATACTCCAAGCAGCAAAATGATACGGGCCACTTTCTTGAATAGATTTTACTCTCTCAATGTAGGATGTCGCCAACGCTTCTGCCGTGGTGTTTTTTGGTCCTAAATGATCGCTTATATAGCTGATTCCGTAGCAATTAAATTTCTCTATTTCATTGACAAGATCCATATAACCGCTAATAGCGCCGCTACCGTCATGAATGATAAATAAGTTTTTGTCTTCTGTGCCTTCTTTTAAAAGAATTAAATCATCTCTTTGTATGATTTTAGGTCCTTCCATTTCTTGAATGATAAGTGCTTGACTTTTAATGGTTGGCGCATCAAATATGCCGTTTAGTGGAATTTCTCTACTGAATACTTTTTTGATTTCAGATATAAGATCAATAGCAATTAGAGAATGACCTCCAAGCTGGAAAAAGTCGCTATTTCGTTTGATTTCTGTTTGTTCTACAGACAAGATACCTGACCAAATTTCTATCAATTTTTCTTCAATTTGACTGATATCTTCTGAATCATTTTTATCTCCTTCTTCTGCCAATGTAATCAACGCTTCTTGGTCAATTTTTCCGTTGGCGGTGAGCGGAATCCTTTCTACAAATTCTATTTTAGGAATCATGTAGAACGGTAATTTTTCGGCAAGTTGATCGGTTACTTCTTTTTCTTTCAAATCTTCGGAAGCCACTACGTACGCCACAATTTGATATTCTGATAACTGATTTTTTATTTTGAGCACTGCACATTCACTGATGTCTGGCAGTTGATTTACGACAGTTTCAATTTCTTTCGGTTCTATACGATATCCACGAATGTTCACTTGATCATCCTTTCTTCCCATGAAGACAAGTGTTCCATCGCTTTGTTTTTTTCCATAATCGCCCGTTTTGTATAATACTTTGTTATAATCTGCCGTAGCGAAAGGATTGTCTATAAATTTTTCTTCAGTAAGTGCTTCGTTGTGAATATAGCCACTAGCCACACTCAATCCTGATAAGTAGATTTCTCCCATCATTTCTTCGCCCACAGGTTGCATCGCTTCATCGAGTACGTATACGTCTACGTTATCAATAGCTTTACCAATGGTAGCACCTGATTGCAATGATTTTATTCTTCTTTTATCAATATTATATGCAATAGTTCCTACGGTAGCTTCGGTAGGACCGTATTCGTTCACAAATGTGATAGGTGCTTTTTGAAGATATTCTTTCATCGTTTCTATATCTGGTTCTTCACCTCCTAAAACAACTAAGCGCAAATCAAACTCTGGAATATTTTCTTGGAAACCTGGCGTTTTAGACAACATTTTAAAATGTGAAGGTGTCAGTTTTAAGAACGTTACGGATGCGTTGGTTAGTAACGAAATCACTTCATCTGCATTGAAATGCTGATCTGGTTGTAGCAAATGCAGCGTTCCGCCAGATAATAAACTTCCCCAAACACTGGTATAACAAAGGTCATACGCAAAGGATGATAGTAAAATGGTTTCATCAGAAGCATCTACATCGTAGGCTTCTTTGAACCAATGTACATAATTGGACAATGCTCTGTTGGGAACGGCTACACCTTTAGGTTTTCCTGTGGTTCCAGAAGTATAAATTACATATACTAATTGTTCTGGTTCAACCGTTACCGCTTCTCGTTGTTCGGACTTGTTTGACCATATTGATTCATCCCAAGTAATGACATTTACAGAAAAATCATCTGCAAGGTCTGTAATAAGGTGTTTGGATTGACTATCGTTTAGGATGAATTGTACACGTTCTACGGGAATGTAAGGATCAACAGGTACATAGGTTGCACCTACCTTCATGATGCCGAGTGTCGCCACTAGCAAACTTTCAGGATTGGTTAAACGCAAACTGATTATATCACCTTTTTTAACGGCATGTTCTTCAGCTAAAAAGTTAGCAAACTTATTGGCAGCAGCATTTAATTCTTTGTATGATATTTGCTGACCTTTGTAGGTTAAAGCTGTATTTTCTGAATATTCATCTACCACTTTTTGGAACATGTTAATTACCGAAGTGTTGTACACGGTAGCCATTTTAGAACCGCTTTGCATGGCTGTCAAACGTTTGTTTTTATCCTTTTCTGAGAGTAAATCCATATTTGAAATTTTAGAGTTTTTGTTGTTGATTATTTGTTGAATGGTGTGTTGTAAATAATTTGTAAATGTTTCTATTTTCTTTTTGCTGAATAGTGTTTTGTTAAAGATGAAACTAAACTTCATGCTTTCTGGATAGGCAAAAACGAATAATTCCAAGTCTACCTTTGCACTGATGTAGTTTGTTTTTACGGGGTTTATTTCTAAATCGGTAGTAATTCCTGTGTTGCTACCCGTACCTGCTTCATTGAATGTGAAAATGGTATCAAATAGCGGATTTCTTCCGGTTTCTCTAGATAGCTTGAGCTCTTCTAGCAATTTATCGTATTGGTACAATTGATGCTGCATGCATGTGATGACATGTTGTTGCATGTATTGCAAGAATTCTGTAAATGTTCCATCTGCTGGCAGCGTACTTTTTACAGGAAGTATGTTTAAGAATATTCCAACCAATTGTTCCAAGTCAGCATTGAATCTTCCTGCACTTGGAGTTCCAACCACTATCGTATCTTGCTTACACAGATTGCTTAAAAATGTATGATATATAGTAAACATCAGCGTGAATAGCGTAACGCCTTCGTCGCTAGCAATTTGTCGAAGTTGTTGAGCCATTTCATCGCTAATTTCAAAATCGACTTTAGCTCCTTCTTTCATGCCATTTGCTGGTCGCTCATAATCGTAAGGTAAATTGAGCAGTGGAATTTCACCACTGTATTCTTCTAACCAAAATTCACGATCCTTTTCTGAACCTACTCCTGTTTTGTAATTGCTGAGCCATGTTGCGTAGTCTTTGTATTGAAGCGATAAAGGAAGTGGTGTTCTTTTTTGATAAAACTGCCAAAAGTCTTTTAATAATATTTCCTGTGAATGACCGTCATTCACAATATGATGCACATCAATAAGTAGTAACTTTTTTCCAGAATCTACCTGTACAAAACCAATTCGAATTGGATATTCCGTTTCCAAGTCAAAAGGGCGAATAAAGCGTTCGTAATTGGAAGCAATATTTTCTTCTTTCCAATTGAGAATTTCTATTTCAAAATCGTCCACAGTCCTAATTTTCTGCATCACTTGTTTTTCTACGATATGAAATGTAGTTCGCAAGCTTTCATGTCGCGCAACAATCTTCTTAAATACCGACATCAAAAATTCAGTATCAGTAGTTCCTGAAACCTCATATATCTGCGGCATGTTGTAGTTGGTCGCTGTTTTGTCTAACTGATATAAAAAGAACATTCTGCGTTGTGCAGGCGAGACCGGATAGTATTCACGTGCTGCCGCTTTTGGTATAATCAGTGGCAGCGACGTTTCGCTTTTGCCCAGTATTTGTACTAAAGACGCTACGGTTGGATTGTCAAACACTTCATCAATAGAAAGATGAACACTGAGTTCTTTTTCAATGGTATTTACCAACATCATTGCTTTGAGCGATTGTCCTCCTAGTTCAAAAAAGTTGCTTTCTGGATGAATGGTTTCCGCATCAATTTCTAATACTTTTGCAAAAATTTGTATAAGTTGCTTTTCGCTGTCGCTAATAGGTCCTACCTGTGTTTGACTTTCTGGTTTTGGTAATTTTTTATAGTCTATTTTACCGTTTGATGTTAACGGAATTTGTAGTATCAATCTATAATTTGACGGAATCATATACGCAGGTAGCACTTGTGTCAATTGTTCCGTAACTTCTGCTATTAAAGCCGCCAGATTTGCGTCGTCTGTTTTAGATGACACCATATACGCGTTCAATGTTTGCGATGCTTCATCTAAAGTGACAACGGCATCTTCAACAGCGGGTACTAATCGTATGTTTTGTGCAATTTCTTGTAATTCTACACGATAGCCTCTAATTTTTACTTGGGCATCTCTTCTTCCTAAAAATAGTATGTTTCCATCAGGCATCCAACGTGCTAAATCGCCCGTTTTGTAGAGCTTTCCATAAATTCCAGTATCAAACGGATTTGCGATAAAATTTGATGCTGTTAGTTCGTTTCTTTTCAGGTAACCGCGAGCTACTTGAATTCCCGAAACACATAATTCTCCAATACAACCAATTGGACATATTTCTCCTTTACTATCAAGAATGTATGCTTTGGTTCCTTGTAATGGTTGTCCAATCGTAATTCCCCATTCTTGTACAGGAGTTGCACTGTACGTACTGCACACTGTATTTTCTGTAGGTCCGTACGCATTAATGATTTGCACGCCATTTTCAATGAAAGATGTTGCCAAATCTGCCGTTAATGGCTCACCTGCTGAAACAACTACTCTGAGCGCGTGCGTTTTTTCTTTTAAGAATGATAAATACGAAGGTGGAAGCGTTACACAGTTTATTTGATGCTTGTCTAATAGTTGATGAATTTTTTCTACCGATTTAATTTCCGCCTCAGCTGCCATGACCAACGTTGCTCCTGATAAAAGCGTGCTAAATACTTCCCAAGCAAAGGCATCAAAAGAGAACGAAGCAAATTGCAATACACGGTCTTTAGACTGCATTCCTGCAAGCTTTGCATGATTGACAGACATGTTGAACAATCCTTTGTGCTCGCCCATGACTCCTTTGGGTTTTCCTGTAGAACCCGATGTAAATATTACATAGCAGAGTTGCTGTGGACGAATGACAGGAAGTGATTTTTTTTCTGAAAGGCTTTGCTTTTGTGTTGCTGTCAAACAATTTTCAATGGTTAAGATATTGGCCGTTGTAGCGTGTATTTCTTTGGAATGTTTTGATACGATGATATGTTTAGCTTCTGTATCATCCAACATAAATTGTATTCTATTTTCTGGCAATGCCATATCAATAGGCACATACGCACCACCCGCTTTTAAGATTCCCAATACCGCCACCAAAAGATTGACAGATCGTGGCATGTATACCGCGATGAATTCTTCTTCAGCAATGCCTTTTTCTACTAAAGTTAAGGCTAGTGCATCCGATTTTTCGTCCAGTTCTCGATACGAACATTCATCAGAACCAAATATAACAGCCGTGTGTGCTGGTTGCAAGCTTACCTGTTCTTTAAAAGCTGTTAAGAACGTTTTTTCAGGTATCGATGCAGTACTTTCTGGGTTGAAATCGTGCAGTATTTGATGCTTTTCCGTTTCAGAAATGATACGTAATTCATCGATGCGTATGTGTTTATTTTTTACAACTTCATCAATGATTCTTTGAATGTATGTTCCAAATCGTTGAATGGTAGCTTCTGAGAATAATTCAATATCGTATTCAAATCCGATATTGATTCCATTTGAAAATTCTGAAGCAATTAGCGTGATGTCAAATTTGGCATCGTTTCTTTTGTTGTCGTAGCCTTCAAAATCTAGTCCTTCAAATTTTACTTCTGTTCCGCCAAAACTGTCATACGTAAACGATACATCAAACAGTGGATTTCTTCCTTCACTGCGTTTAATTTTTAAATCTTCTACCAACTGATCATACGGATATGCTTGATGGTCAAAACAACGCAGTGTTCGCTGAGAGACGTTTTTGAGCAATGCTATAAACGGTAATTCGCCAGCAACTTCGTTTTTCACTGGCAAGGTGTTTACAAACATTCCTATCATGTCTTCCAACTCCATATGTTCTCTACCGCGCACTGGCACTCCGATAACCACATTGCTTTGATCGGATAGTTTTGAAAGCAATACGTTGAAAACCGTCAACAGTGTCATGAACAAACTTGTATTGGCTTCTTTGGCGATTTTATTCATCGCGATGGTTTGCGCTTCGTTAATCACAAATCCGTACGACGCTCCGTGTCCTTTTTTGCGCTTCGGACGTTTAAAATCGAGCGGAAGTTCTGGAGTTTCTATTTGGTTAAAAATTTTCAACCAGAAATCGCGATCGTTCTCAAGTGCATTTTCTTTATCTTTTTGAGCCAACCATTCTGCGTAATCTTTAAATTGATATTTTAAATCGGGAAGTGATCCGCCTTCATATAAAATTTTAAAATCGCGCACTAAAATTCCGTTAGAAATTCCGTCACCAATGATATGATGCATGTCAAAAATCATGATATGCTCTTCTTCCTGTAACGCTATGATGCTGATTCTGATTAACGAATCTTTTTCAAGATTGAAAGGAGTAATGGTTTTTTTGATAATCGCTTCCACATCTTCTTCACTATCAGCCTGATGTTGTGCAATCGTAAAGTCGAAAGTATCTCGAATTTTCCATACAGGTTCGCCATCTTTCAAGAAAAAATTACTGCGCAATATTTCGTGTTGCCTCAATAAAGTATCAACAACTTGATATATTTTTTGAATATCCAATGCTCCTTTAATCTTGTAGATTTGCGGCATGTTGTATGTTGTTGTGTCCTTATTTAGCTGATACACAAAAAATAGACGTCTTTGTGCAGGCGTTGCAGGATACGTTTCTTTTGATGCGGCTTTCGGAATTGCTTCAGTTTTGTGCGTATGTTCTGCCAGATTCAGATAGGTTAACAATTCTTGCTTTTGCGCTTTGATTTTGCTGACCAAATCTTGTGTTAAATTATCTTTAGGATCATACACTTCTAACTGATCGCCTTTTACGACCAGTGAAATTTGTAATTCTTTAAGTTCGCTTAGTAATTTTTCCATTTTTGTTATTGATTAAAAAAGGAATTCTTTTTTTAGGTTTAAATTGTCATTTTGGCTTCGCCTTGTGTACCTTCTTCTGGTGTTGAAGAAACTTCTGCTACTAGAATGACTTTTGCCAATTCTCGTATTACTGGAACTTCGAAGAATGTTTCGAGCTTTATTTTTACATCGAATTCTTGTTTGATTTTGTTTTGAAGCGTAATTACTTTGATAGAATCACCTCCAAGCATAAAGAAGTTTTCCGTAACACCTATTACATCTTCATCAATTTTGAGCAGTTCTGACCAAAAAGAAATTAATGTTTCTTCAATCTTGTTAGATGGCGGCTCGTAGCTGTTCACTTCTTCGAACTCCATTTCCTTTAGCGCTTGTTTATCCACCTTATTATTGGCTGTCAGTGGAAATGCTTCTAAAGAAACATAATGTCTTGGAATCATGTAATCTGGTAAGCTCAATCTCAAATGATTAACGAGTTCTTCCGTGCTAATTGTTTCCGAAGTGGATGCTTTTACAAAAGCGATTAATCGTTCTATATCATTGATAATAACTACTAGTACCACAGCTTCGATAATGTTTGGATGCTTTTCAAGTTGGCGATTGATTTCTCCAAGTTCTATACGATAACCGCGTAGTTTTATCTGACTGTCTTCTCTACCTAGGTATTCTATGTTTCCATTTGCATCCCAACGGGCTACATCGCCCGTGCGGTAGAGTTTTCCTGCTCCATACGGATTGTTGGTGTATTTTTCATTGGTTAATGCCTCGTTGTGCAAGTAGCCTTTGCTTACTTGTACTCCGCCAATACATAATTCACCTTTGACGCCTGGTGCTACCAAATCGCCCCATCGGTCTAAGACTAGTACTTGACTTGAGCGTAAACTCGTTCCTAAAGCTAAACGATCTGATATTTCACTACCTGGCTCATATAACTTGCTTGTTACAAAGATGGTTCCTTCCGTTGGTCCGTAGAAGACATAAATCTTTGCCTGTGGGAATAACGATTGCATCTGGTGTAACAGTGCATTTGGAACTACATCACCTCCAACATACAACTCCGTCATCTTTGCGTATGCTTCTTTTGTGTTGGTTTGTGCTATATGATCCAATACAGCACGCATCAATGCTGGTACGGCGTGAAAACTAGTACTTTCTTGTAAAGCACTTTCTAACGTTTCCATATCGCGTACTTCTTCGTTTCTTAAAAGGATACTTGTTCCACCTTTGAGTAGTGGACTCAACAGTTCAAAGAAGAAGATGTCAAATCCGTGAGAGGATAAGACTGGTTGTACGCGATTCGCACCAAATTCGTCCTCAATGCCTTTTAGATACCCTAGTAAGTTGCCATGACTTACACATACACCTTTTGGTTTTCCGGTACTTCCTGAGGTGTAGATGATATACAAGGTAGCATCTAGTGGAATAGTTTCTTTAGCTGTTTGTACTTCTTCTACCTCTGACGATGCTTCTATTACTGCTGACAAACGTGCTACTTGCGTATTTTCTATGTTGATAGCTGTATCACTTTCTACGATGAGTAAACGACTGTTACTGTCTTTTGCAATGTAAGCAAGACGCTCTTCTGGGTGAATTTTATCTACAGGAACATACACACAACCCAATCGCGCTAGTGCTAAAAATAGTACGACCATTTCCATACTGCGGTCACTGTATAACACTACAGTATCGCCTTGTTTTAATCCGTAATGTGAAGATAAATAGGCACTTACTTTTCCCGATTGATTCCACAATGCTGTATAGCTCATGCTTTGTCCGTCAACATCGCGCAACGCTTCTTTGTCTTTGTAGCGATTAAAAATTGCTTCTAGGTATAGTTCTAGACTTGTGTCTGCTTCTAGAGAAAACTCATTCTTTGGAAGTAAAACGTTTTGATTTTCTTCCGTCATATGTTTCAGCTCTCCTACTTTCTTAGCACCATTACTGATACTTTGTAGTACATTTTGTAGATGACGTATAATCATATCTATGTACTCTCTTGGAAATGCCTCTTTGTTGTAGTCTAACTTAAAGTGTAGCCTATCTCCTGTATGAGAAACTGCAATAGTCAATGCATAGTTGGTATATTCTTTAGTTTGAAAATTCTCAGCTTGTAATGAAGATTGATTGAATGTATCTTTATCCATCGGATGATTCTCAAAAACAATCAAACTGTCAAAGAGTGCTTCACTTACGCCCATTGCCTCTTGTATCATACTCAGCGATACATGACTGTATTGTTCTCTTCCTTTGGAATGTCCTGCTTGTAAGGCTGACAACCAATCGCCTAAATCGCTATCACGAGCTACTCCGATACTT
Source organism: Kordia periserrulae (assembly GCF_003054265.1). Classification (GTDB taxonomy): domain Bacteria; phylum Bacteroidota; class Bacteroidia; order Flavobacteriales; family Flavobacteriaceae; genus Kordia; species Kordia periserrulae. The sequence continues at coordinate 82,369 of NZ_QBKT01000014.1, forward strand.
ACAGGCAAGGTGTTGATGTACAAGCCTACTTCCTGCTCTACCGATCCTACTGACCAATCTCTTCCTGAAACTGTTGCGCCAAAGACAAC
>NZ_QBKT01000015.1 GCF_003054265.1 Kordia periserrulae
CCTTTAAAGATGCGTTCTTCATCTATTTCTAAGATGTCTGACCAAATACTGCGAACAGAGAGTTCGATTTCTGTAAAGTCACTATCACCTTCTAAAGAACCTGTTTCGATGGCTGGCAAACGTTTTTTGTCTACTTTTCCGTTGATGGTTAGTGGAAGTTCTTCTAGTGTCATGTAATGTGTAGGTACCATGTATTCTGGTAAAGCTTCTGTAAGCGATGCTTTGAGTGCTTCTGTGTCTAATGAAGTGTTTTTGTCTAACACCACATAACAAGCCAAGTCTTGCACTTCGCCTTCGCCATGTAAGACCACCACACTTTGACTGATGCCTTCTTGCAGACTTACTACAGATTCTATCTCGCCAAGTTCAATACGATACCCTCTTAGTTTTACTTGCGTATCTTTTCTTCCTTTAAATTCTAATTCGCCTTTGGTATTCCATCTACAGATATCGCCTGTACGGTACATTTTTGTGCCTTCTTCATACGGATTGGCAATGAACTTTTCTGCCGTTAAGGCTTCTTTGCCAATATATCCGCGTGAGACACCCACGCCTGACACACATAATTCACCCCAAACTCCTGTTGCTACTTTTTTCAAATCAGCATCCAACACATATAAACGCGTGTTGGCTATTGGTTTCCCGATTGGAATTCGGGTTAGGTTTTTGTCTTCTTTTTTAAGTTCAAAGTAAGAGACACATACTGCGCATTCGGTCATTCCGTAGGAATTGAAGTATCGTATACCAGCAGCAACAATTTCGTTAGCTTTGTCAATATTACCAGCTTCTCCTCCCGTAATGACACCTCGTATTCCTTTTATGTCTTCCAAACTCATTAAATCGAGGTATGTTGGAGGAATGGTAGGAAGCGTAATGTTAGCATCCGTGATAAAACGTACGTATTTTGCTTGATCTTGTATTGCGCCTGCTACAGGAATTGCCAGTGTAGCACCGCTAAGCAATGACATTGTGATTTCAAAGATAGCTACATCAAAACCTACTGCGGCAAACCACGTTAAGGTATCATCTTCAGTGATGTCGTAAATGTTGATATGATCTAAGGCTGTATTTACAATTCCTTTGTGTTCTATCATGGCACCTTTAGGAACACCTGTACTTCCAGAAGTATAGATAATGTACGCTAACGTATTAGCATTCATGGCAACTTGAAGATTGTTTTCTTCTTGGTTTTCTAGATGTATATCGTCAAAAATCAACACTTTATTTAGTACTTTTTCTTCTTGCAATTCACGCGACGCGATGGTCGTTTTTAATTGTTTCACATCGGTCATTTGCGCAATTCTGGCTGCTGGAAGTTTGGCATCTAACGGTAAGTACGCAGCACCACATTTGAGTGTTGCCAAAATACTGACAATGAAATCACTACTTTTTGGCAATAGAATTCCAACAATATCTTCTACACCTATTCCTTGTTCTTTTTTGAGATAGTGCGCTAATTGATTGGAACGACGGTTTAATTCTTGATAGGTAAGTTTTTCTTCTCCAAACGTAATTGCTATATTGTTTGGTGTTTTGATTGCTTGCGCTTCAAATAAATCTACGACTGTTTTATGAAGTGGATAAGATGCTTCGGTAGTGTTGATTTTGTTAAAGAACTTTTGTTCTTCATCTCCCAGTATATTGATTTCTGAAATTTGACTCGATGTATCTTGAATGATGTGTTTTACTATTTTTCTGAAATAGTTACTGAATCGTTGTATGGTTTCTTTTGTGAAGAGACTGGTAGCATATTCAAAAGTCAGCTGTAGTTTGTTTTCAAATTCCATTACCGATAATTCGATATCAAATTTGGTCACAGCAACTTCAAATTCATAGGTTTGAAGTTCTAAGCCTGGAATGGTGAATGTAGCGTCTTTAAAGTTTTGAAATGTAAAGTGCGCATCAAATAACGGATTGTTACTCGTATCACCTGTTAGCTTTAAATCCTCTATTAATTCTTCATATTGATAGCCTTGATGTTCAAAACTTTGAATGGTGTTTTGTTTTAATTCTTGAAGAAACGCTTCAATATTTTTGTCGAACGAAGGATAATTTCGCAATACTAGTGTGTTTACAAACATTCCGACGATTGTTTCTAAATCATTGTGTTCTCTTCCTGATACGGAAGTTCCAATAGTGATATCCGTTTCACCACTTAGTTTGCTTAATAGGATATTGTATACTGCCAATACGACCATGAATAATGTTGCTCCATGTTCGTCCGCGATTTTTTTCAAACTTTGTGTTTCTTCTGGCGAAAGTTCAAATTCGAAAATGTTTCCTTCTTCACCGATTGATGCTGGACGCATGAAATCGTATGGTAATTTTAACTCTACTGGATCCTCCGCAAATATGTTCAACCAGTATTCTCGATGTTGCAACATTTCATCATAGTGTGCTTCACTTTGTTGCCAATGCGCATAGTCTTTGTATTGAATTTTTAGCGGTTCGAGGGTTTCTCCTTGGTATATTTTTGCGAAATCATTGATGAGAATTCCTTGCGAGTATCCATCAGAGATGATATGATGCATGTCTAACATCAACACATGTTTGTCACTTTCTAATCGAATTAATCCAACTCTGAATAAAGGTGCTTTTTCTAATTGAAAAGGACGCACAAACTCCTGCATGAGTGCTTTTTCATCTTTTCCAGAAATGAGTTCGTATGTTTCTATGGTGAAGTCAAGCTCAGCAGTAGGAATGATGTATTGCAACGGCGCATTTTCTACGATTTCAAAACTAGTTCGCAAGCTTTCGTGTCTTTCTACAAGTTTTTTGAAACTGTTTTCTAAGTGTTTTGCGTCGAGTTTTCCGTTGAGAATTACAAAATATGGCGCATTGTAGGCAATGGAGTTTTTGTCTAACTCGTATAAGAAGTACATACGCTTTTGAGCGGATGACAACTCGTAATATTTTGCTGGGGCAACTGGCTCAATTTTTTGATATTCTTGATACGTTGCTGTTGGCAATAACTGTATGATTCCTTTGATTGTTGGCTGTGTGAAAAATTCGTCTAATCCAATTTTGATTTCTAATTTTTCTTGTAGTTTGTTTACCAAACTGATTGCCGTGAGTGAGTTTCCTCCCAATTCAAAGAAGCTTTTGGTTGTACTGATAGTATCTTCATTAATTTCCAATACTTCCGACCAAAGTGCTGCTAGTTTGTGTTCTGTATCTGTGGTTGGTGCTTGATAATCTTGAGTTGTTACAACAAGTGCTGGCAAGCGTTTTTTGTCAATTTTTCCATTGATGGTTAACGGAAGTTCTTCCAGTGCCATATAGTGTGTTGGCACCATATATTCTGGCAGCACACCGATAAGTGCTGTTTTGAGTTTTTCTACATCTAACGACGTATTTTTTTCCATAACCACATAACAGCCTAAGTCTTGTGCTTCGCCTTCTCCGTGAATTACAACAACACTTTGACTGATACCTTCTTGGAGATTGATTACAGCTTCTATTTCTCCCAGTTCTATGCGATAGCCTCGCAGTTTTACTTGCGTATCTTTTCTTCCTTTAAATTCTAGTTCGCCTTTGGTATTCCATCTACAGATATCGCCTGTACGGTACATTTTTGTGCCTTCTTCATACGGATTAGAAACGAATTTTTCTGCCGTTAAGGCTTCTTTTCCAATATATCCGCGCGACAAGCCAACGCCTGAGACACATAATTCGCCCCAAACACCTGGCGCTACTTTTTTCAAATCAGCATCCAAAACATATAAACGCGTATTTGCTATAGGAGCACCGATAGGAACATTTTGCAATATTCCGTTTTCGCTATCATATTTGTACACTGACACACATACCGAACATTCTGTAGGTCCGTAGGCATTGTAGTATTCTTTGCCACTAGCAGTTATTTCGAAGGCTTTACTTCCTTGTGCTGCTTCTCCAGCGGTGATGACCAAACGCAATCCTTTGAGTTCTTCTACACTTAATAGCGCTACATACGAAGGTGGAAAAGTAACAATACTAGCATTGGTATTTTCTAAAAATTCCACAAAGCGGTCTTTGTTTTTTATCACACCTGATGCTGGAATTGCCAGCGTTGCGCCACTGTACATTGCCATCATGATTTCAAAAACAGAAGCATCAAAGCCTACAGAGGCAAACCACACCACAACATCGTTTTCATTTACGTTATAGCGACGTACTTGGTCGGAAGACATGTTTACATTTCCGCTGTGTTCAATCATCACTCCTTTTGGTACGCCTGTACTTCCTGAGGTATAGATGACATACGCTAAGTCTTCTTCACGAATGTTAAGGTTTAAATTGTCACTACTGAAACGATCTAATTCTGCCAAACTGATATCGACTACAGGCACATTTTCATATAATAATCCTTCGCCATTGAGTCCTTTACTCAGCAATAAAACAGATCCGCTGTCTTCTACCATATACACTTTACGTGAACTTGGATAATCACCATCAATTGGTAAGTAACAACTACCACTTTTTAGGACTCCGAGAATACTCACCAAATAATCTGCTGATTTTTGCATGAGGATGGATACGATTTTATCGCGACCAACATCATAATTGGCTTTTAGATATCTTGCCAATTGATTGGAACGTGCATTTAGTTCTGCATACGTTAGTTGTTGTTCGCCATATACTACGGCAATGCTATTGGGTGTTTTTTCAACTTGCTGTTCAAATAAGCTTACAATGGTGTGCGCCGTTTCTGGTTGGAAATTTGTTTTGTTTACGGCAGAGAGTACATTGTATTCCTCCTGTGAAAGTATGTCAATTTCTTGAAGTGAAACGGATTTGTTTTGCACGACAGCTGCCACAATTTTTTTGAAATATTCCGTAAAGCGTTGCATCGTTTCTTCTTTGAATAAAGCAGCAGCATATTCAAAATACAGCTTTAGCGTTCCTTCTACTTCCATTGCTCCAAGTTCTAGGTCAAATTTGGAAACTTTGGTATTTCTGTGATAGGATGTTAGAACCAGTTCTGGAATTGACAACGCTGTTTCTTCGAAGTTTTGAAACGTAAAATGCGCATCAAATAGTGCGTTTCTACTGTTGTCTCTTACTACTTGCAATTCTTCTATTAGCTGTTCAAATTGGTATTCTTGGTGCTCAAAGCATTGTACCGTATTTTCTTTTAACGCTGCTAAGAACGTGTCAAATTGTAAGTCGGCTGTTGGAAAGTTTCGCAGCACGAGTGTATTTACAAACATTCCTACAATAGCGTCCAATCCCGCTTGTTCTCTACCTGCTACAGAAGTTCCTATTGAGATGTCCGTTTCTCCACTTAGTTTGCTTAGGAATATGTTGTATAGTGCCAATACTACCATAAAAATGGTCGTTCCTTCTTCTTTGGCGATGTTGTTGAGCGCTTCGGTTTCTGCTTTTGTGATTTCAAAATGTAGTGTGTCTCCATCATCTTTTCTGATAGCTGATCTTGGATAATCCATTGGCAAATCCAATGGCACTGCGTCTTCTTTGAATTGATTGAGCCAAAATACTTTTCCTGACTTTATCTTATTTTGAACCGCCTCACTTTGCTGCCATTCTGCGTAGTCTTTGTACTGCCATTGCACAGGTTTGAGTTCTTGCTGACCGTATATTTTCATGAAATCATCAATCAGTAGTCCTTGTGAATAGCCATCGGATGCAATGTGATGCATATCGAGCATCAAAATATGTTCTTCTTCGCTTAAAGCGATAAGTCCTGCACGCAACAAAGGAGCTTTTGAAAGGTCAAAAGGTCTTATAAACTGAGGAATGATGTTTTCTATTGCTGCTTCTGTTTTTGCTGTAAAAACTTCTAGCGAAAAATTGAATTCATCTTCAACTTTTTGGAAGGTTTCTCCGTCGATTATTAAAAATGAAGTACGTAATATTTCGTGTCTTTCTATTAATTTTTGAAATGCTGTTTCCAGTTTTTCTTGATGGAGTTTGCCTGTTAATTTTACAAATTGCGGTAAGTTGTACGCTGTAGATTTTTTATCGAATTCGTATAAAAAGTACATACGTTTTTGCGCAGAAGAAAGCGGGTAATATTCTTTTTCTGTGGCAACAGTAAGTTCAGGAAAACGTGAAGCTCCTTGAATATTTTTGATATATTCTATAAGCTCTTGTTTGTGTTCGCGAACTTCTTGTAAGAGTTCTTCCTCTTGAAAGGTTTCGGGAACTTCTAGGTTAAGTTGGTTGTCAATTACATTTAGTGTAATATTTTGACGTTTTAATTTGAGAATGAGATCTTCCATATCAAATTTTGATTATTTTTTTCGTGGTTGTTTCTTCTTTGTTATCATTTTTGAGCCATTGCGTTAATTCAATAGCTATGGCTACTTGCTTGATGGTTGGTTTCGTAAAGAAATCGCGTAAGGATATCTTTACATCAAAGGTGTTTTCTACTTTGTTGATAAAGCTCATCGCTTTTAGTGAATGTCCTCCGATTCTGAAAAAGTCACTATTGATGCTTATTTGGTCTTTTTCTATGTCTAGAATTTCAGACCATATTTGCGTAATTTCTTTTTCTAATGTGTTTGATGGTGCTACATAATTTTCTTTGTTTTTGAATGCTATTTCTGGAAGTTGTTTTTTGTCAACTTTTCCGTTTGTTTTCCAAGGAATTTTAGCAATTTCACAGAAGTAGGCAGGCACCATGTATTCTGGTAATTTTTGTGCAAGGAATTCTTGAATTTTATTGTCATCAACCGATGTACGTGATGTGTAATATGCTACCAGTGTTTTATCGCCACCAAATTCTTTAACAGTTACCACACATTCCTCTATTGCATCCATCATGACAATATGCGATTCTATGTCGCCTGTTTCAATACGATGACCTCGTATTTTGACTTGATTGTCTTTTCGTCCAATAAATTCGATACTTCCATCGTCTCCCCATTTTCCCATGTCTCCCGTTCGATAGAGTAATCCTTCTCCGAAAGGATTTTGTATAAATTTTTGATGAGTTAAGGTTTCCATTCCTACATATCCTTTGGCTACTCCTGGACCAGAGACACATATTTCTCCAACACTGCCCATCGGTGTTAATTGTTGATTTTTGTCGAGAATGAATATTTTGTGATTGGAAATGGCAGCTCCAATTGGAACTTGGTGTAATTGGTTTTTGCTGAGGACTTCCTCATTCAGCTTGATCATACACGTATTTACCGTAACTTCTGTAGGACCGTACGCATTGACCAATTGAGGTGTTGTGCCAAAAGTATGCACCCATTTTTTGGTAGTTTCTAAATGCAAAGCTTCGCCGCCAACTGCTAGAATTTTAACACTTTCTGGTAATTTTGAACCGTCCGTTTCCATTCCTGCATAGAGGTAATTCCAAAATGCTGTTGGCAGGTTTAAAATGGTGAGATTCCATTTTTTACAAGCATCTATAAAGTTTGAAGAAGACGCTAATATTTCATCATTTCGAATATATAATGTTGCGCCACCTACCAAAGCTGGAAAGATTTCTTCGACAGACATGTCAAAATGCAACGGTGCAAACTGAAGTATTTTGTCTTTTTCTGAAATCTCGTAAAAATCAATCATGTGTCGGCACAGATTTACGAGAGAACGATTTTCAATCATCACGCCTTTTGGTTCTCCGGTAGAACCCGAAGTATATATGATGTATGCCAAATTTTGTGTTCCTTTTGGAGTGTTAAGCGTCACGAGATTTTCATGGTGTATCGCTGAGAAGTATATCGTTTTTACGTTTTCAAGTGGCTCTTGTTCAATGTCTTTATTTTCAATAATCAACAAATCTGAATTGCTACTCTCAAGAATATAATTGATACGAGCCTGAGGAAGCGTTGGGTCTATAGGAATGTATGTTGCTCCTAGTTTTAGAATCGCCAATAGTGTTGTAATGGCGTTGCTTCCGCGATTCATTTGTATGGCTACGCGACTATTGTGTTTGATGTGGTAGTTTTCACTTAAATATCCCGCTACTTTGTAAACATCGTTTAGTAATTGATGATACGAGATTTCTTGTTCATTGTCTACGACTGCAATTTGTTCAGGTGTTTGCGCTGCTTGTTTTTCAACTAATGCTATGATAGAAACATCTATATCGTATTCTTTTTCTGTTTTGTTGAATTCGTTCAATAGCATATTACGTTCTGCCATTGATAGCATGTCAATTTCTGCAATCTTCTGTGATGGATTGTTCAGGATTGCTGTGAGAATTTGAACGTAATAATCTCTATAACGTTCGATGGTTGCACGATTGTATAGTGAGGTTGCGTATTCAAAACTCATCTGTAGGTTGCCTTCTCCATCTTCAAATGCTGATAAGTCTAAGTCAAATTTTGAGATGGTAGTACTTCTGTCATACGGCTCTAATACCAAACCTGGAATTTGTACACTTCTATCGCCCATGCTTTCATACGAAAACATTACATCAAATAATGCGTTTCGTGAGGTATCGCGCTCTATTTCTAAGAGATTGACCAGTTCTTCATATTGAAAGTCTTGATGGTCAAAGCTGCTTATCACGCGTTCACCTAAGTCTTTGATGTATGATTTGAAACTCTTCGCTGACTTTACATCACTTCTTAGTGCTAATGTGTTGACAAATAAGCCTACAATCCCTTCTACATCGGAGTGTCCTCTTCCGGCTACAGGTGTTCCTACTACGACATCTTCCTGTCCGCTGAGTTTGCTTAGTAGTATTTTGTAGATTCCTAATAACAACATATACAGCGTGATGCCGTATTCTTCGCTAAGTTTTTTGAGTCCTTCTACTTGATCTTTTGCCAGTTCGAATACGACTGACGAGCCGCCTTCATCTCTCACGCTTCCTCTCGGGTAATCCGTTGGAATGTCTAACACCTCTGGAATGTCCTTGTAAATCTCCATCCAGTAGTCCTTGCTTTTAGCTTCTATACCTTCCTTTTGTTGCCAATCGGAGTAGTCTACATAGCGTAAGCCAAGCTCTTTTAAGGAAGAGTCATCTTTGTACAATTCCATAAAGTCTCTGACCAAGATGCCTTGCGAAACACCATCTGTGATGATGTGATGCATGTCTAACATCAAGATATGTTCTTCTGAATTTATCTGTATCAGTCCTACACGTAGTAATGGTCCTTGACTTAAATCAAACGGACGGATATAATTTTCTATAATTTCACGTGTTTTTTCACTTTCTAAAGCATCGCCTTGGTAATGGTCTACCGAGAAACGAACGGATTCTTCGGGTAGTATTTTTTGGTAGACTTCATCGCCTTGCATTTCAAAGTATGTGCGCAGACTCTCATGTCGTGAGATGAGTCCTTTGATGGTATTTTCAAAACGTTCTGTATCTAGCATGCCACGAAGAATCACCACATTTGGCATGTTGTAAGTGATTGATTCGCGATTGAATTCGTATAAAAAATACATTCTTCGTTGTGCTGATGAAAGCGCATAATATTCTTGATTGCCTAATGAGGGAATTGATGTATGACAACTTTTTACCATCCCACTGATATAAGCGCTCATAGCTTCAAGCGTAGGAGATGAAAAAACTTCATCTAATGGTACTTTTACCTCTAAGTGTTTTGATAATCTATTTATTAGACTTATAGCGATTAGTGAGTTTCCTCCCAAATTGAAGAAGCTGTCTCCTTTGAAAATACGTTCTTCATCTATTTCTAGGATGTCTGACCAAATGCTGCGAACAGAGAGTTCGATTTTTGTAAAGTCACTATCACCTTCTAAAGAGCCTGTTTCAATGGCTGGCAAACGCTTTTTGTCTACTTTACCATTGATGGTCAGCGGAAGTTCTTCCAGTACCATGTAATGCGTAGGCACCATGTATTCTGGTAAGGCTTCTGTTAGGGATGCTTTGAGTGCTTCTGTGTCTAATGAAGTGTCTTTGTCTAGCACTACATAACAAGCTAAGTCTTGTACTTCGCCTTCGCAATGTAAGACCACCACACTTTGACTGATGCCTTCTTGCAGACTTACCACAGATTCAATCTCGCCAAGTTCTATACGATAACCACGGAGTTTTACTTGCGTATCTTTTCTTCCTTTAAATTCTAATTCACCTTTGGTATTCCATCTACAGATATCACCTGTGCGATACATTTTCTCTCCTTCCTCATACGGATTGGCAATGAACTTTTCTGCCGTTAAGGCTTCTTTGCCAATATATCCGCGCGACAAGCCAACGCCTGATACACATAATTCACCCCAAACACCTGGCGCTACTTTCCTTAAATCATTATCTAATACATATAAACGCGTATTGGCGATGGCACTTCCGATAGAGATTTCAACAGCATCTTTATCTTTTTCATGATCGTATTTATAAATACTACAGCCAACCGTTGCCTCTGTAGGTCCATATTCGTTAAAAATATCTATGTTGTGATGAAATAATTTAGATATTTCGAATGCGAGATTGCTTTCTAGTTTTTCACCTCCAACAATTACCTTTTGTAATCCCTCAAGTACTTTTTGAGTTCCTTCAGGTTGGTAATCCTTTATCATTCGTAAATGTGAAGGAGTTAGTTTGATGATATTGATGCGATTATCAGTCAGTACCCAATCTGTCAAAACGGTTTTGGATTCCGGATATATTATAATTTTATGACCACCAATTAATGGTAAAAAGATTGACGTCAATGTGAGGTCAAAAGAAAGTGAACTGTAGAGAGGAAAATTATAGGTTTGTTTTTCTTCCAAATAATAATCTTCTGCCCAGCAAATGTAATTGGTTATTGATTTATGTGAAATCATTACGCCCTTAGGTTGACCTGTACTTCCTGAGGTATAAATTATATATGCCAGCGAGTCACCGTTGAGTGTAATTTTTTCTTCTTTTTCATTTCTTGTTAGATCTAAAGAATCCCACTCTAAAATTTTAGTATCTTTAATTTTAGCAGCTAATTCAGCGTATGTTATTACACATTTAGATGCGCTATTTTCTAGCATGTAATGTATTCTTGTATCAGGGTATTCTGTGTCTATCGGTAAGTAGGCTGCTCCTGCTTTGAGTATTCCCATGATAGCTATAACGCTGTTACTACTTCTTGGTAATAATACACTTACAACATCGCCACTACTGATATTAAAATTTCGTATTAAATAAGTTGCTAGCTGATTCGCCTGATGATTGACTTCTTGATATGTAAGTTCTTTATTTCTATACTCAAGAGCAATAGCGTTTGGTGTTTGCGCTACTTGTTTTTCAAATAGACTTATAATGGTCGTTGAATTATCTAATGCTACCCTATTACCTATGCTAGGTAAAAACTCTTCTTTTGTATTGATATAGTCAAGATTACCTACTTTTTCTACACCTTCGCTTATACGCTCGAATACTCTTTTTAAATGCTCCACAATCATTTCTACGTATTCTTGTGGAAAGACTTTTTTGTTGTAATCTAACTTAAAGTGTAATTTATTGCCCGTGTGTGAAACACCAATCGTCAATGCGTAGTTATTATATAGTTTAGGAACGATATTAGATACTTGCAATTTAGATTTTGCCTCTGCTATTACTGATTCCATTGGATAATTATCAAAAACAATCAAGCTGTCAAAGAGTGCTTCACTTACGCCCATTGCCTCTTGTATCATACTCAGCGATACATGACTGTATTGTTCTCTCCCTTTGGAATGTCCTGCTTGTAAGTCTGACAACCAATCGCCTAAATCGCTATCACGAGCTATCTCAATACTTACAGGCAAGGTGTTGATGTACAAGCCTACCTCTTGCTCTACCGATCCTACTGACCAATCTCTTCCTGAGACTGTTGCGCCAAAGACTATCTTCTCTGCTCCTGTATAGCTATGAAGTAAGTAACTCCATGCGCCTTGAACCAAGGTATTCATCGTAAGACCTTTTGACTTGCTGTAATCCACAAGTAACCTTGTGTGGCTATGGTCTAATTCAAAGCTTACATGACTGTCTCCAAAGACACTGTTGCGTAAACTCGTATCTTGTAAAAACGGTAAGTACACGCCGCCTTCGATGCCTTTTAGGTAGTCTTGCCAGTAGTCAATGCCTTCGCCTGAACGGTCGCGAGTGTATAAGTCTCGTACATATCTGCCATAGTCACTCACATAACCTTTAGCTATCTCCTCGCCTTCTAGTGCCGCATCGTAGCCTTGGATAAATTCATTCATCAGTATCGATAACGACCATCCATCCCATAAGATATGATGGTTGTATAAGTATAAACGAGTAATACCGCCTGGTAAGTCATACAACTCAAAGCTAAATAAAGGTGCCTGCTGCATATCAAAGCTCACTAGCTTCTTATTCTCAAAGTAGTTGGATAACCAGGTAGCTTCTTTGTCGGTATAATCATAACGGGTAATTGGTAAGTCCACCTTTTTGTAAACACATTGTACTGCATCTCCCAATCCTTCTGAGTAGATTCCTGTACGCAGGATGCCATGACGTGCAACAATGGAGTCCCAAACCTTGACAAATACCTCATAGTTGATGCCGCCATTAAAGTCACATACAAACTCACTCACATACGAGCCGCTGCCTTCACCTCCATATAAGCTATGGAATAGCATTCCTTCTTGTAATGGACTCAGGCGGTATATGGATGCTATGGTTCCGTATTGCTGCTCACAGTCCTTGATAAAACTATCTAATGTCGCATTGCCTACACTAGAGGATAATCCGCAATCACTACAACTCAGTACGCGTTCTTTAGACGCCTTACAGTGCGCTATAATAGCTTCTAGTTCTGACTTGTATAGCGTTGATAGTTCTGAGATTTCTAATGCGCTGTACATCCCTTTATCATAACTCCAGTTCATCTGTAATTCCCCGCCGACTATCATAAAGGTCAGTAACAATCCATAGCCTTCACTGTTGGATGGATGGATGTTATCGCCTGTGGATTCGCCTGCAAAGCTTACCAAGCCTTCTTCTGATACTGTACCATCAAAGTCGCCTAAGTAGTTAAACAGAATTCCGCCCTTGCTATAGGTGTAGGCTTCTGGCGTAGCACTCAAATAGCGTAAAGCTCCGTAGCCAAGTCCGCCATCGGGTACTTCGCGTAGCATGTCTTTGGTATCTCGAAGATACACGCCGATGGTTTCTGACACTTCTAATTTTAATGGATAGAGACTGGTAAACCAGCCTACGGTGCGACTGATATCTAATCCAGCTATGATTTCCTCGCGTCCATGACCTTCAATATCGATATATACCTTTGACGTATCATACTGATTTCCTAATACTTTTGAGAGGCAGCCAAGAAGGACATCTTGTAGTTCTGTGCCGTATATGCCATGAATCTCTTGGGATAGACTTTTGGTGAGTTCCCCTTTAAGATTGTTACTATGAGTCTCTAGTCTGCCTGATAGCGGGTTTTTAGTAAGGTCTTTTATGATTGTATACTCCCTACTAATTTCTTGCCAGTAGTGTTGCTGGCTTTCTGATAAAGATGCTGCATAGGCTGATAAACCGTTTGACCACTGGCGAAGCGAACTCTGCTTTGCCGGTAGTTTGTAATTCTGATTCGATAGCAGTTGTTCTAAATCTTCTAAAACAATACGCCATGAAACACCGTCAATCACCAAGTGATGCGCTACAATAAACAGGCGGTCTTTCTTGGTATCTTGTGCATAGGCGATTTTTACAAAATAAATGAGCGGTCCAGCACTTAAATCAAAGCTTTCTTGATACGTTTGACATAACGCTGTTAGTGCTTTTTCATCTGATACGATTTCTTCCTTATAGTAGTTATCCATCTCTGGCTGATAGAAACCTTGTCCGTCTTTGTAGCTACTGCGTAGGATATCGTGATGGTCTATCAGTTTGGAGAGGCTGCTTTGGAGGGTTTCACTTGATAAATCTTTTGGAATGCTAAGCAATACCGATTGATTGTAGTGATGCGCCGCTGGGTGATTGGCTTCTATAAATCGATGTTGAATCGGTAGTAACTCAAAGTCGCCTTCTAACAGTCCTGTTTCTACTAAAACTGTCTCTGATGCGCCACATACCGATAGCAAGCCTTTGACGGTTGGATGTTTGAAAACGTCTTTTACTTTAAAGTGATAGCCTTGTTGTTTGCTGCGACTCATCAGTTGAATCGCCTTGATGGAATCACCTCCCAATTCAAAGAAACTCGTTTCTATACCGATAGGACGTATTCCCAACAAGCCTTCCCAGATAGCAACCATTGCCTTTTCATCCTTGGTCTGTGCTTCTTGCTCTCCTGCTTGATGTGTGATATGAATGGCAGGAAGCTGTTTTTTATCTAATTTACCATTGCTAGTCAGTGGAAATTCTAAAAGCGCTTGGTAATGGCTCGGTACCATATAACTTGGTAGTTGTTCCCCTAAGTAACTTTGTAATGCTTGCGTGTCTAGTTCAATATCTTCCGATTCGATGTAATAACACACCAAGTGCTCTCCGTCACCAATGGTGGTTTTAACAACTACTGCCTGTGAGATGCCATCGTAGTTTTCCACCACACGTGTAATTTCTCCAAGTTCTATACGATAACCGCGTAGTTTTATCTGACTGTCTTCTCTGCCTAGGTATTCTATGTTTCCATTTGCATCCCAACGAGCCAAATCGCCCGTGCGGTAGAGTTTCCCTTTTCCATACGGATTGTCGGTGTATTTTTCATTGGTTAATACTTCATTGTGCAAGTAACCTTTGCTCACCTGTACACCGCCAATACATAACTCGCCTTTCACGCCTGGTGCTACCAAATCGCCCCATCGGTCTAAGACTAGTACTTGACTTGAGCGTAAACTCGTTCCTAAAGCTAAACGCTCTGCTATTTCACTACCTGGCTCATATAACTTGCTTGTTACAAAGATGGTTCCTTCCGTTGGTCCGTAGAAAACATAAATCTTTGCTTGTGGGAATAACGATTGCATTTGGTGTAACAGTGCATTTGGAACTACATCACCTCCAACATACAACTCCGTCATCTTTGCGTATGCTTCTTTTGTGTTGGTTTGCGCTATATGGTCTAATACAGCGCGCATCAATGCTGGTACGGCGTGGAAACTAGTACTTTTTTGTAAAGCACTTTCTAACGTTTCCATATCGCGTACTTCTTCGTTTCTTAAAAGGATGCTTGTTCCACCTTTGAGTAGTGGACTCAACAGTTCAAAGAAGAAGATGTCAAATCCGTGAGAGGATAAGACTGGTTGTACACGATGTTCTCCAAATTCGTCTTCGATGCCTTTTAGGTAGCCTAGTAAGTTGCCATGACTCACACATACACCTTTGGGTTTTCCGGTACTTCCTGAGGTGTAGATGATATACAAGGTAGCATCTAGTGAAATAGTTTCTTTAGTTGTTTGTACTTCTTCTACCTCTGACGATGCTTCAAACACTTCTGACAAACGTACTACCTGAGTATTTTCTATGTTGATAGCTGTATCGCCTTCTACGATGAGTAAACGACTGTTACTGTCTTTTGCAATGTAAGCAAGACGCTCTTCTGGGTGAATTTTATCTACAGGAACATACATGCAGCCCAATCGCGCTAGTGCTAAAAACA
This sequence comes from Kordia periserrulae, assembly GCF_003054265.1. GTDB lineage: Bacteria > Bacteroidota > Bacteroidia > Flavobacteriales > Flavobacteriaceae > Kordia > Kordia periserrulae. The sequence goes on from NZ_QBKT01000015.1 coordinate 15,453, forward strand.
GGACGACCATATCTATACTGCGGTCGCTGTATAACACTACAGTATCGCCTTGTTTTAATTCGTAATGAGAAGATAAATAGGTGCTTACTTTTGTTGATTGACTCCACAATGCTGCATAGCTCATTCCTTGTCCGTCAACATCGCGCAACGCTTCTTTGTCTTTGTAGCGATTAAAAATTGCTTCTAGATATAATTCCAGACTTGCTTCTTCAAGTGAAAATTCTTCCGAAGTTGATAGCAACGCCTTTTTATCAGAAGTTGCTAATAGAGCAATGTCTTTTACTAATATTGCTGAATCAGAGACTACCTGATCTAAGATACGAACGTAATATTCCGTGATGCGCTCAATTGTGGATGCAGTGAAGAGTTCTGGATTGTATATGATGCTGATTTTTATGTCATCTTCTTGTTCTATCACATCCATTGAGAGGTCGAACTTGGAAGTTTTTTGAAGTATTTCCTCAATTTCAACATGCGTATCTCCCAATTTTACGGTACCATATTCCGATTGATTTGCATACGAGAATAGTACTTGAGCTAACGGATTTCTATCTAAAGAACGATTTTTCACTAGCATATCAACTACTTTTTCAAAAGGAGCTTCTTGATTATCAAATCCTGAGATGACGGTTTCTTTAACCTTTTTTACATATTCTGAAAATTGCAGGAATGCATTTGTTGTACTTCTGAGCACAATGGTATTGGCGAAAAAACCTATGAGGTCTGCTACTTGTGCTTGTTTTCTATTCGCAACAGGTGTAGCTATGCATATATCATCTTGTCCAGAAAGACGAGAAAGTAATATTTTAAATATCGAAAGTAGCGTAACATACAGTGTTGTTTGATGTTCGTTAGCGACTTGTTTTAGTTTTTCAAATCGTTCAGCTTTTATATGAAATACCTTTTCCTCACCTTTAAAACCTTGTATGGAAGGACGTACATAATCGTACGGAAGTTCTAAGTTTTCATAGCCTTTTAGTTGACTTTCCCAGTATTCCATTTGTGAACTCCACTGGTCGTTTGAAACGTTTTTTCGCTGCCAAAGTGCATAATCTCCGTATTGAATGGATAGTTCTGGAAGCGTAAGAGGAGCGTCATTTATTAGCGACTGATAATTTTTTTCCAATTCGTTAATTAATATTGGAATAGACCAACCATCTGACGCGATATGATGCATCACTACAATTAGAATAAAGTTTTCTGGTGAGAGTTCTACTAATCGAACTCTTATCATGTAATCTTTGGAGAGGTTGAAAGGTTTTGCAATTTCCTCGTTTATAATTTCTCTTTCATTTTTACCATTGATTGCTTCAACTGTCATTTTAAAATTGTCAACTGTAATTACATTAGCAACGGCAGTATCATCATTCTCTTTGATAATAGTTCGTAGTACTTGATGTCTTTCTATTATTTTTTTAAATGACTCAGCAAGATAATTTTTGTTTATACTTCCCTTAATTCTTATAACGGCAGGCAAGTGATATTGAGTACTTCCTTCTCCCAAAGTATCAATAAACCAAATTGATTGTTGTGCAAAAGAGAGTGGTATTTCTTCTGTGTTGTTTTTAGCTATAACCTCTCCTATTTCAGCGTTAATTTGAGAAGATGTTAAGAGCTCTATTATTGCTTCTTTATTTTCTTTTATATACGCTATAAAGTTTTTAGGAACTTCTATTCCTTTTTTCACCTTTATTTTAATTCGTCCTTCTTCAACATGAAGCAGAATACCTTGCCTTTTGGCTTCGTACAATATATCTATTAAACTATTTTTTATGTTGAATTTCATTTTTTTAAGCTTATTGAAAAGTGATGGACAATTATTTGCTGTTATATAGCAGTATGTCTACTTTTCTTTTTTTTGGTGAATGGTTAATTTTGAGGTCGTGGAAATTATTATGCGTTGTTAGATTTCGAATTCTAGATATTCGTCTTGATCTGCTTCAACTATAAAAAGTTCAATATATTTCGACATACTTTTTACAGAAACGTAATTGTATAATTTTTTTAGCGTTATCGTTATTTCAAATTGTTCTTTTATGAGAATGAATAATCGCATTGCTTTTATGGAATTTCCTCCCAATTCAAAGAAGTTCTTGTTTACACTTATAGCTTCTTCTTTTATCCCTAATACTTGTGACCATAGCTTGACTAGTTTGTGTTCAGTCTCTGTTGAGGGTGCTACATAATTTTCTGTTTTAAAATCGATGGCTGGCAAACGTTTTTTGTCTACTTTTCCATTGATGGTTAGTGGTAGTTCTTCCAGTGCCATGTAATGTGTAGGTACCATGTATTCTGGTAAAGCTTCTGTTAAAGATGCTTTGAGTGCTTCTACATCTAATGTACTTTGTTTGTCTAAAACTACGTAACAAGCTAAGTCTTGTACTTCGCCTTCTCCATGTAAGACCACCACACTTTGACTGATGCCTTCTTGCAGACTCACAACTGATTCTATCTCGCCAAGTTCAATACGATACCCTCTGAGTTTTACTTGGGTATCTTTTCTTCCTTTAAATTCTAATTCGCCATTGGTATTCCATCTACAGATATCACCTGTACGATACATCTTCTCTCCTTCCTCATACGGATTGGCAATGAACTTTTCTGCCGTTAAGGCTTCTTTTCCAATATATCCGCGCGACAAGCCAACGCCTGAGACACATAATTCGCCCCAAACACCTGTTGCTACTTTTTTCAAATCAGCATCCAACACATATAAACGCGTATTGGCGATAGGAGCACCGATTGGTACATTTTGCAATATTCCGTTTTCGCTTTTGTATTTGTATACTGATACACATACCGAACATTCCGTAGGTCCATACGCATTGTAATATTCTTTCCCACTAGCAGCTATTTCGTAGGCTTTGCTTCCTTGTGCTGCTTCTCCAGCTGTGATAACTGCTCGCAGTCCTGCTATCTCTTCTAAACGCAATAGCGATAGATACGATGGTGGAAAGGTTACAACACTTGCCTTTGTTTCATTTAAGAAGCTTACAAAACGGTCTTTGTCTTTGAGCATTCCTGAGGATGGAATCGCTAATGTGGCTCCGCTGTATAGTGCCATCATGATTTCTGACACCGAAGCGTCAAAGCCTACCGCAGCAAACCACACTACTACATCTTGTTGGTCTACTCCAAAAATCCGTACCTGATCCAAAGACATATTTACATTGCCGCTGTGTTCAATCATCACACCTTTTGGTACGCCTGTACTTCCTGAGGTATAAATCATATATGCCAAGTCATTTCCTTTAATGGTGATGTCTAGGTTTTCTTTGCTGTAGCTATCCAGTTCTACCTTACTTATATCTACCATAGGTAGGTTTGTAATAGATAGTGTGCTTGTATAACTTTCTTTGCTCAGTAGTAATACCGCGCCACTGTCTTTTAACATGTATGCTTTACGCGTATCTGGATGATTGCTGTCTATAGGAAGGTAACAGCTACCGCTTTTTAATACTGCTAGAATACTTACCAGATAATCCAAGGATTTGTCCATCAGTATGGCTACGACCTTGTCCTTTCCAACAGTATAATTGGATTGTAAATAGGCTGCCAACTGATTGCTGCGAGCATTTAACGCTGCATAGCTTAGTTGTTCCTTACC
>NZ_QBKT01000016.1 GCF_003054265.1 Kordia periserrulae
TTTTGTTGTTTGTTGTTTGTTGTTTGTTGTTTGTTGTTTGTTGTTTGTTGTTTGTTGTTTGTTGTTTGTTGTTTGTTGTTTGTTGTTTGTTGTTTGTTGTTTGTTGTTTGTTGTTTGTTGTTTAAATGTACTAATTTGATTATTCACGAATAGTTTTATTTATGAAAATTCACAAAAACTTTAATACAAGCAAAAAAAACTGAGCGAAGCGAGGTCAATACCAAAATACCAAGAGGCAAAGCGTTACCAATATAGCAATGTGTTAATTTGATAATATGCGAATGCAATCTTAAAACCACTCAACAACTCAACAATTAAAACACCAAAAGCGAAGCGCACAAAAACCCAATACCTAATACCTAATACCTAACACCCAAAACCCAAATCAAACAAACCTTGAATCCTTGAATGCGAGCGAAGCGAGCAAAAAAAAAAACACGCCATCAAAAAACTGATAACGTGTCTTCCATCTAACGATACTTAATCATAAAGATTATCGCACTATTGTTCCTGTTGGGAATGACGCTGCATTCAAATTGAAATTATGTATAGCAGGTGCCGTATCATTTCCAGCAGTTCCTACTAGGGGCTTTAGTAAGAATGGTGCTGGACTGTTGTCTGGAAATGGTTCTACAGAGATGACAACGGTGCGTCCGCGAACATCTAGTGGAAATGTAAAACCTGCTGGTGCGTTGAGGAAAAAATCCTCTCCTGGAATTGGAGGTCCAACCGTATTTTCAGCGCCGCTGAATCCGTTGAATTCATCCACAGCGCCAAATGTGGTAAAAGTTCCTGTTGTTAATGGTCCCACACCATCTACCACAACCCAACCTTCGTATTTCCATCCATCAGCTAAAGGTGGCAAGTTCAAGCCTGATGTTGGTGGCATGCCTGGCGTACCATACCAAACACCATATTGATCGTTTCCGTTATTTCCTGAGCCTGGCATTTCGTCGGTTGGTGTTCGTAAAAAGAACACACCCGAAGCGTTGTCAAAGTTTCCTGTGCTTGTTACTGGAGCTAATCCAACAGTAGCTGTGTTTCCTGAAAAATCTCCTGCTAATAATTTTGTTGCTGCGGGTGCAGGATCTGGATCAACAGCTGGTTCAATAGACAATACAAAAGCGGTTGCTGAAGCCAGTTGATCAGAGTTTACGGTGAACGAAGTTCTCGACAACGTTCCGGAATCGTTTACGGTAAAAATTCCTGTAGATACTGGATTACCATTGACAATAATCCAGCCTTCATATACGAAGTCGCTTCCAAGATTTTCTAAGCCGTTTAAGTTTACATTTAAGTTTGATAACGCAACTGTGGCATCATCATCGTTACTACATGCGACCGTGAAGAATCCCAACACGAGTCCTAAAAAGATTTTTTTTATCATTGCGAATATTTTTTATGATTATACTACAAATGTATTGCTGCAAAACCACCTAAAATGTTAGCTAGCTAACACTTCCATAAAAAATTCGCTTTTTTCTAAAAAAATCATTTTTTAATAATACCGAAAATATATAATTATTTAATTTTCAATATTTTATTAATCAAATGATTAGCTATTATTATTTAAACAAACAATCTAACATAAAGAAAGAGTCCAAAACTGCCATGATGTCATGCTGGTTTTGGACTCTTTTTTGCTTAAAAAAACGATTGAAATCGATTGTCAATATACTATTTTTCTCGATAATCGAGATGTAAATATTTTTACTTTTTTGTTTATTTTTTAATCGTTTCTTACGAATATTTGCGGCTTTATCCTAAAGTGATTGACTTCACAAACCGAATTTCTTTTCGATTGAAATCGATGATTTTTGCCTCTTTTAATTCGTTCATGAGAATGTTTAATGTCGGACGAGAAGTGCCAATCAAGCTAGCAATATCTTTTTGTGTGTATGGATGTTTTACAACATGCTCTCCTGTCTTTTCACATTCGTAACCGTATTCTTCACAGAGCTCTTTTAAGAATTCTAACAAACGTGTTTTGGTGTCTTTGAAGAGTAATAATTGCAATCTTCTCTCTAGCTTCTTGATTCGAAAACCGATAAACTTGTAAATCTTTAAGGTAAAGGTTTGATTGTCGCGCATCAAGTCGTGCATGGTATCTACTCCGATAGGACAAATGGACGTTGTATTATCAATAGATTGCGCAAATTCGTTTCGTTTTTCTTCACCCAAAATTGCTTTTTCGCCGAATAATTCTCCTTTTGATAAAATGGATTTTACGACTTCTTCTCCATTTTCGGTGTAATATCCTAGTTTGACTTTTCCTTTGTCAATCAAATAGACTTTAGTGGCTGAATCTTCTTCAAAATAAATATAATCTTGTTTTTTGTACAAGTTAAAATCATGCGCTTCTTTATACTGCTTGAATTTATGCGGACATAACACTTTAAAAAGATTGACATCATTAAAATACCAAAGCGAATTCATAATTATGCGTTTATTATAAGCTTTATCGAGGTTACTTTTTGAAGTCGCACAAAAAGATAAAAACTTACTAAAAGCCATAAAAAAAGATTGTTTACGAAGTAGATTTTCGTCAAACCGAACTTGATTCGATTTCTCATCCCGATTAGAAATCACGATGATAAGATTCTGAATCAAGTTCAGAATGACATTTCCAATTACTTTGTAAACAATCTTTATAATATCTTAAAAACGAACACTTACACGTGCAACGCTCTATCTTCCGTAGCAGCCAACGCAGCTTCCTTGATAGCTTCTGCAAATGTTGGATGTGCGTGCGACATACGTGCGATATCTTCCGCAGAGGCTCTGTATTCCATTGCCACCACTGCTTCCGCGATTAAATCGGCAGCTCTGGCGCCAATCATGTGAACACCTAAGATTTCGTCTGTGTTTTCGTCTGCTAATATTTTGATAAAACCGTCCAAATCCATACTCGCTCTGCTTCTTCCTAAAGCACGCATTGGAAATTGTCCCGATTTGTATTTAATTCCTGCTTCTTTGAGTTGCTCTTCGGTTTTTCCAACAGCGGCAACTTCTGGCCATGTATAAACCACGCCTGGAATTAAATTGTAATCGATATGTGGTTTTTGTCCCGCGATGATTTCCGCGACCATTGAACCTTCTTCCGAAGCTTTATGTGCTAACATGGCTCCTTTTACGACATCGCCAATGGCATAAATGTTAGAAACGTTGGTTTGCAAGTGATCGTTCACCACAACTCTACCGCGCTTGTCCAATTGAACACCTGCAGCTTCTACATTTAATCCTTCCGTATATGGACGACGACCAACAGAAACCAAGCAATAATCGCCACGGAATTCTACTTCTTCACCTTTTTTATTATCTGCTTTTACCACAACCTCATCACCTATGCGCTCTACTGATTTTACAGCATGTGACGTATTGATGGTAAATTTTTGCTTTTTGAATACTTTGGTTAATTCTTTGGAAAGTCCAGCATCCATTCCGGCAATAATTCTGTCCATATATTCAATAACCGTCACTTCTGCGCCCAAACGTCTGTAGACTTGTCCAAGTTCCAAACCAATTACGCCGCCACCAATCACTAGCATGTGTTTTGGTACTTCTTTCAGTTTTAAAGCTTCTGTAGACGTGATAATTCGTTCTTTATCTAAGTTGATAAATGGTAAGTTCGATGGTTTACTTCCCGTTGCGATGATGATATTTTTCGCTTCTATTTCTTCGTTTGAACCATCATTTTTAGCAATATTGACATGCGTTGCATCTTTAAAACTTCCCAAACCTTCATACACGTCAATGTTGTTCTTTTTCATCAAGAAATCAATTCCACCTGTGGTTTGATCTACTACCGCTTGCTTACGCGCAATCATTTTTTCAAGATTCACTTTTACATCACCTGAAATTTCAATTCCATGTGTATCAAAATGCTTGATAGCGTCTTCGTAATGATGAGAAGAGTCTAACAACGCTTTTGAAGGAATACATCCTACATTTAAGCAGGTTCCACCAAGGGTACTATATTTTTCAATGATTGCAGTTTTCATGCCTAGTTGCGCACAACGAATAGCGGCAACATATCCGCCAGGACCAGAGCCAATTACGGCTACATCGTATGAATTCATATTCTTGTTTTTGAACTATTTTTGATTGTCAATACCACAAAAGTACAACTATTTTAGGGTTCAGCAAGGCTTTGAAACGAGATTGTTAGATGCACTCCGCTTTTGGCTTCGCTACGCTCAATTTAAGGATTGAAATATTCAATGAATCAAGGTTTGTCTAGGAATCGCTTCGCTTTTAGTGTTTTAGTTGGTGAGTTTTTGAGTGTTTTGAAAAGCATATTGACGAATTATCAAATTTTCAAATTAGCACATTGACACATTGACATCAGCTTTGCTTTTAGTGTTTTAGTTGGTGCGTTTTTGAGTGTTTTTAAAATTTATTAGCACATTATCAAATTTTCAAATTAGCACATTAAAAAGTTAGCTTTTCAATTTGAAGTAGAAAATACTGAAATAGTTCGTTTCTAAGAATTTTCTTTGAACAAAACCATTGACACATTGTTACATTAGTACATTGCTACATTTTCACACAGAAATCGCCGTCGTGTGCTTCACTTCTCCAATAATAAAGATACTGTGTGTATTTCCGATGTTGGGAATCGCAGTGAGTTTCGTCACCATAAAATCGCGATAGGCTTCCATATCAGTCACCAATACTTTTAAAATATAATCGTAATCGCCACTGACATGATAACATTCCAACACTTCTTCAAGCTTGATGATTTCACGTTCAAACTGTATCACGAATTCTTTGGAATGTTGTGTCAATCGCACATGGCAATGCGCTAAAAAACTTTTATTGACCAACTTTTTGTCTATCAACGCTATATATTTCTGAATAATTCCTGCATTTTCTAGCTTTTTAATTCGCTCATAAACTGCCGTTACAGACAGATGCAATTTGTTTGATAATTCTTTATTCGTTTGCTTGCTATCGTTTTGTAAAAGCGTGAGAAGCTTTTTGTCGGTTTCATCAAGTTTCATGGTGTAAAAAAATCTAAAATTGGAATTTAACAATTATCAATTATGATATATTTTCATATAATAACCAAAAATATAGTTTTATTTTCTATTAATTTATTTAATAGTTGATTTTTATTCTTAATGTGTCGAATTTTGAATAACATTAAAAAACGAATCACATGAAATTTAATCCCGCAAATAATATTCAAGATTTACAATATTTTGGTGAATTTGGAGGTGTGAATCCTTCCATTTCCGATTCTTCAACTTATACCTTTTTGTCTGCCAAAACAATGTTTGATACGTTTGAAGGCAATGCTGATGGTTGTTATTTGTATTCCAGACATTCATCACCGAGCAATTTATACTTAGGAGAAGCCTTAGCCGCCATGGAAGGCACAGAAACGGCAAATGTTGCTGCTTCAGGTATGGGCGCCATCGCACCTGTACTTTTACAATTATGCCAAAGTGGTAATCATATTGTATCGAGTAGAACAATTTATGGTGGCACGTATGCTTTTTTAAAGAATTTCACCCCGCGTTTTGGTATCGAAACGTCTTTTGTAGATATCACAAAACTGGAAACGGTAGCAGCAGCAATCACGCCAAAAACAAAAGTATTGTATTGTGAAGCTGTAAGCAATCCACTGTTGGAAGTCGCTGATATTCCCGCTTTGGCGGAATTGGCAAAGAAACACAATTTGCAGTTGGTAGTTGACAACACCTTTTCTCCATTATCAATCGCGCCGGCAAAATTAGGCGCGGATATCGTCATTCACAGTTTAACGAAATTCATCAATGGAGCTAGTGATACTGTTGGCGGCGTTGTCTGCGGGACACAAGCATTGATTGACCAATTGCGCAACGTTAACGATGGCGCAAGTATGTTATTAGGTGCTACGATGGACAGTTTACGCGCGGCTTCTGTATTGAAAAATTTACGAACACTTCATATTCGCATGAAACAACACAGTTGTAATGCGATGTATTTGGCAAAAATGTTTGAAGCAGACGGATTGAAAACCGTCTATCCTGGTTTGCCTTCGCATCCGTCACACGAAATTTTTAAACGTATGATGAATTCTGATTATGGTTTTGGTGGCATGTTAACCATTGATGTCGGTTCTATTGAAAAAGCCAATGAATTGATGGAATTGATGCAAGAAAAAAACTTAGGCTACTTAGCGGTAAGTTTAGGGTTTTACAAGACGCTCTTTAGCGCGCCTGGCACTTCCACTTCATCTGAAATTCCACCAGCAGAACAAGTCGAAATGGGCTTAACAGATGGTTTGATACGTTTTTCTGTAGGATTGGATCAAGACATTCAACGCACGTATCAACTCATGCGTGAGTGTATGGAACACTTAAATATTTTAGAACCAGCAATGGCATAATCTTTACGTTTAGTTTTTAAAATAGTCAACTACTTCAGGGCAAGTCCACGAAGCATCTAGTAGAAACTATTAAAAACATTTCGACGCAAGCGTCGGAGCATTTTTAATCTCGATTATCGAGTAAAAGAGCGTCTTTTCGATGCTCTTTTTACTTTTTACGCACAAATACTACGGAAATCACCTAAGTAGTTTTACGTTAATCCCGTTAATTTACTATCGATTACGGTTTTCCGTAATTTTTACCGATAGGTTTTAGTTATTATTGAATCCCAAATAGAACAATACTAGAATTTACTGTATGCGCAAAAATGTTTACATATTACGAGAACGAAAATCAGATGGCGAATTACATCTCTTTTTAGCAAACCCCACAGACCAAGACGAGTGTTATTCAAAACAAAAATCCATTTGTGGTCGCATGGATGTCGAAGAAGATTCCCGCACCATTTTTTCTTGTCAACCCGAAGAACGTGCACGCACCCAATGTGCTAAAATCGGGCGTACGTTGTGTTCTACTTGCGTAAGTCACTTGTATATGGACAAAATTTAACAACGAATTGGTCTGTTCCTTTTTCACCTACGTGAGAAGTGTGTACTGATTCCTTAAAGTGCGGTTAATACATGTTGATTTATGAGTAAAACACCTCTGTACACATTAAAAGAAAACATAGATGAGGTTTTGCACCTATTCAAGTCTAAAAAAGATACTTTTGGCGAATGCCTGACGAAAAGTATTTCCATTTGCAAAAAGATGCGCTATAACGAAGCGATTAAAACGCATTTCGCTTGTCAAGTGAACACTGCTGCACAACTAGAAAGTATGAAAATCAACAGAATCATCTGCGAAGTATGCAAACGTCAGTTGTATGCGGAGTAGCTTCTTGAATGTTGAATGTTGGATGTTGAATTGAGAAGTTTGAAAGCTTCTAAATGAATTTTGCTGTTTTTGAGATTGTTTTGCTATCAAAAATCATTTAGAGAAGCTTTTTTTGAAATGTTGGATTTTGAATGTTGAATTGAGAAGTTTCAAAGAAACGCCAAAAAACAAACAACAAAAAACAAACAACTGACAACCAGCAACCAACAACTAGCAACCAAAAAAACCTACTTCCCTTTAATCCGTTCCCAGAAAATAGCGAGTACATCGCCAAAAGACGTATTTTCATCAAATCGTGGTCCGCGAAAAGGTTTCATATTAAGTCGCTCACCATCTTTGAAGATTTTAAACGAAAACACTACTGATTTTTCATCATTTACTTTGATGGACGGATAACGCAAATCTTTATAAATAAAAGCACCGTCTTCCGCTTTTTCAATCGTATAATAATCATTGCTAAACCATGCCAAACGAGCAATATCGGAATTCGTTTTTGGAAGCAACGCATGATTTTTAGGAATCGTTTCCCAATCGGTAAACACTGCTTTCGTATCAAACAGTGAATAAAAAGCGACATGGAAATCCGTTTCTGTTTCCGCGATTCCGTACCATAAAATATTGTTTAAAATGCTCGCTTCTGTATTGTAACGTGTATATTCAATTCCTTGCTCGGCTAACGATTTTTCAAAAACACTGTTGATATAGAATTTATTTCCAATCGTAAACAACATATACACAGAACTGATACCAACGCCTAATTTCAGCCAAAATTTTCGTTTCGGATTTTGTCGTTTGTAAAACATCAAAATAATCAAACAAATTAAAAAAGGAAGTGTATACGCAGGATCTGCCACAGAAATATTACTAAACGCCACACGATAGTTACTAAAAGGAGAAAATAACAACGTTCCGTATCCTGTAAAGCAATCTAAAATAGGATGTGTAAAAATAGAAAGAAAAAACAGCCATGTCCAATCCTTTTTAGTCGTTGTTCCGCGCCGTTTGCCTTTATCGTACAATGTAAAAACCAGCCAACCGAGCGCAAAAGCCGCTAACACTGCAAAGAAAATTGAATGCATAAAGCCTCTGTGAAACAGCATTGCATCAATCTTATTGCTATACAAAAAGTTTCCAATAAAGACGTCCAAATCTGGAATCGTTCCGCCAATAGCGCCAAAAAGCAAGGCTTTATTTCCTATCTTTTTTCCCATGGCAGCTTCTCCACAGGCAGCTCCAAGTACAACTTGAGTTAACGAATCCATAAATTGACATTAATTAAAGATTTGCAAAGGTACGCAACCAAAATGATTTGCATACTAGTTTACAAAATCGTAACATTACGCTTAGAAAAAAACTACACCAAAACTTACTATGGAAAGTCAACAAATAAAGCCTAGAGAACCGCAAGATGAGAACATCATTGAAAATAAAGAATTGAGTATTTGGGAAGCTTTAATTCCCGTGATAGCATTGGTTGGGATGTTATTCTACAACGTAAAATATGCCTTTGGCGATGATGCGCTGAGCGGAAGTAATCAATTTGTATTATTATTAGGAGCTGCCGTTGCCGCAATCGTTGGTTTTTACAATAAAGTATCCTACAAACAAATGCTAGATGAGGTTGCCGAAAATGTAAAATCGACTACAGGCGCATTGTTAATATTGCTTTTTGTAGGTTCGCTGGCAGGAACATGGCTCATCAGTGGAATTATCCCTTCTATGATTTATTACGGATTGCAAATATTAAATCCTACCATATTTTTACCTGCATGTGTGATTATTTGTGCCATCATCTCAATCGCCACAGGAAGTAGCTGGACGACTTCTGCTACGGTTGGTATTGCGCTAATAGGTATTGGAAATGCCTTAGGAATTCACGCAGGAATGACGGCTGGCGCTGTGATTTCGGGAGCGTATTTTGGGGACAAAATGTCTCCATTAAGTGATACAACCAACTTAGCTCCTGCGATGGCTGGAGGCGAATTATTTTCACACATCAAATACATGACCTATACAACTATCCCAACGATAGTACTTACGCTCATCATATTTGTTATTATCAGTTTATCAATTGATGTTTCTGGAACGGCTGATACCAGTCAAATGTTGGCTTCAATATCTGCATCGTTCAATATTTCTCCTTGGTTGTTTTTAGTTCCTCTAGCCGTTATTATTTTGATTGTTAAAAAAACACCGCCATTAGTTGCATTACTCATTGGAACACTTTTAGGAGGTATTTTTGCTGTGATATTTCAACCAGAAATTGTAACAAGTATTGGTGGCGGAGGCAGTCTAACATTTAACAATGCATACAAAGGAATCATGAAAGCAATGACCGTTGACACAGCGATTGAAACCCAAAGTGCACAACTAAACGATTTATTCAGTTCAGGTGGAATGAGTGGCATGTTAGGAACTATTTGGCTCATTGTTTGCGCGATGGTTTTTGGTGGTGTAATGGATGCTATTGGTGCCTTATCTCGTATTAGTAAATCTGTATTGAACTTATTCGATACAATCTTCGGACTTTTTGCAAGTACAGTTATTAGTTGTGTTGGATTGAATGTATTAGCTTCCGATCAATATTTAGCCATTGTAATTCCAGGAAGAATGTATAAAAAAGCATTTGAAGATAAAGGACTAGCGCCAGAAAATTTAAGTAGAACCTTAGAAGATTCTGGTACGGTTACATCTGTATTAATTCCTTGGAATACCTGTGGAGCGTATCAATCAAGTGTGTTAAATGTAGATACATTTTCGTATGCTGGATATGCGTTTTTCAACTGGCTCAGTCCATTCACAACACTTTTATTTGCCGCTTTCAAAATCAAAATCAAGCAGTTAGCTACTAAAGTTGCTTAACAGACATCTAAATTTAATAGAAAAAGCCTTGAATTCACTGTAAATTCAAGGCTTTTAGCGTTTTATAAGAAAATCTTATGTGATTGTTTTTACGATATAAGTGTTCTCTATTGCTTGATAAGTTTTTAAGATTTTATTCATTGAAAACTCAACATAGGCTTGTTACTTTTGCACCAATTAATAACATAAATTAAAACACAAAAAATATGGCTTTAGTAGGAAAAAAATTCCCAAACTTGAATGTTGATGCAATGAACGAAATGGGAGACACTTTCAAACTAAATGTTTTGGATGAAGCAGTAAACAACAAGAAAAAAGTATTGTTATTCTGGTATCCAAAAGATTTTACATTCGTTTGCCCAACTGAATTACACGCATTTCAAGCAGCTTTGGGAGAGTTTGAAAAAAGAAACACAATTGTAATTGGTGCTTCTTGTGATACTCCAGAAGTACACTTTGCATGGTTAAACACTGAAAAAGATAACGGTGGAATTGAAGGAATCACCTATCCTTTATTAGCTGATAGCAACCGTAACTTATCTAGCATTTTAGGAATTTTAGACATCACCAACGAAGTGTATGACGAAGAAACGGGAACGGTTCAAGTGGAAGGTGATAACGTAACATACAGAGCAACGTACTTGATTGACGAAGAAGGAACTGTTTTCCACGAAGGAATCAACCACATGCCTGTTGGACGTAACGTAAACGAATTTATCCGTTTGATTGACGCGTACACGCACGTTCAAGAAAAAGGAGAGGTTTGTCCAGCAAACTGGGAAGAAGGAAAAGAAGCAATGAATGCTAACAGAGACGGAGTTGCTGAATATTTAGCTTCAAACGTATAAATTACAACTAGTATGGTTCAAGAATTAAATCAAGACAATTTACAAGAATTAGTAGCTAACAACGAAACGGTTGTGGTTCAGTACTCAGCATCTTGGTGTGGTAATTGTCGCATCATGAAGCCAAAAGTGAAAAAATTAGCCAAAGAACTAGAAAACATCACTTTTGTGATTGCAGATGCAGAGAAGTTTCCTGAATCGAGAAAATTAGCAACAGTAGATAATTTACCAACGTTCGCAACGTTCAAAAATGGCGAATTTGTAAATCAGGTGCAAACCAACAAGTTTGACGTATTGAAAGAATTGGTAGACGAAGTTGCTGCTTAATGAATGTAAACAATTAAGGATTCCCTTTTGCAAGGAAATAAAAATACTTTTTAATGAAATTACCTGTAATAAAACACTTGACACAATTTATTGACGAAAACGACGAAGATTATGTAATTGAAACCATTGATACGTTGGAAGCACTTACAGAAGTTCCGTCGTTAAAAGATGAAGAACTCGACGTCATTGGCGAACTGATTTCAAACCTGTACGGCGCTATTGAAGTACATAAAATGGTGAAAGAAGGAACGCCACGAAAAGAAGCTTTAAATAGCTTTATGCAACGTGTTATGGGTTCTATTGACAAGTAATATAATTTGGTGTAAAACTAAAAAGTCACTTCTTTCGAAGTGACTTTTTTTATGGATAAACTTGTCAAATGGAACGCAGTCAAAATTTAGTAAGAACTGTTCTCGACTGCGTTCGAACTGACAATTAGTAGAAAATAAGCTCTTTATTTTCTTAAATCATATCTATCTAAATTCATGACTTTCGTCCAAGCGGCTACAAAATCGTGAATGAATTTTTCATCTGCATCGCTACTTGCATATACTTCTGCAATTGCTCTCAATTCCGTATTTGAACCAAAAATTAAGTCTGCACGCGTTCCTGAAAATTTTACTTCGCCTGTTTTTCGGTTGCTTCCTACGAAATAACGATCGTCTTCATTCGTTGCTTTCCAAGTATAGGTAAAATCTAGAATGTTTTTGAAGAAATCGTTCGTCAAAGTTCCCACGTTATCTGTAAAGACTCCATGTTTAGAACCGTCATAATTAGTTCCTAATACACGCAAACCTCCAACCAAGACTGTCATTTCTGGCACTGTTAAGGTTAATAAGTTTGCTTTGTCTACCAATAAATCTTCTGCTGCAATCTCTAAATCTTCTCTGATGTAATTTCTAAATCCGTCTGCGATTGGCTCTAAATAGTTGAATTGCTCAATATCCGTTTGCTCTTGTGAAGCATCTCCTCTACCTTGTGAAAATTCAACAGTAACATTGTGTCCTGCATTTTTAATGGCTTTTTCTACACCTACATTTCCTGCAAGCACGATTAAATCTGCCATAGAAACTTCACCGTCAAAATCGTTCTGAATACCTTCGTACACCGCCAATACTTTAGCCAATTCTTTCGGGTTGTTAACTTCCCAGTTTTTTTGTGGCTCTAAACGAATACGTCCTCCATTAGCACCACCACGTTTGTCAGAACCTCTAAAGGTTGAAGCCGAAGCCCACGCTGTAGACACTAATTGAGAAACGGATAATCCGCTGTCGGCAATCATATTCTTCAATGTCGTAATATCCGCATCACTTAATGTGTAAGTTACTTTTGGAATTGGATCTTGCCATAATAACTCTTCTGATGGTACTTCTGGACCTAAATAACGATCAATTGGTCCCATGTCTCTATGAGTCAACTTGTACCATGCACGTGCAAACGCATCTTCAAAAGCTTTATGGTCTTTGTGGAATTTTTGTGAGATTTTTAAATACTCAGGATCCGTTTTCAATGCAATATCTGCTGTTGTCATCATCAACGCTTGCTTTCCGTTTGGATCACCTGCTTTTGGAGCCATTCGTGCATTGGAAGCTGCTGTTGGCGTCCATTGATGTGCGCCTGCTGGACTTTTCGTTAATTCCCAATCATAATTTAATAATACATCAAAATAATCGTGATCCCACTGTGTTGGATTTGGCGTCCATGCACCTTCAATTCCACTCGTAATGGTATCGTCTAACACACCTGTGCCGAAGGAGTTTTTCCATCCTGTACTCATTTCTTCAATAGAAGCTCCGTGTGGTTCTGCTCCTACATATTTATTAGGGTCTGCTGCTCCGTGCGCTTTTCCAAAGGTATGTCCACCCGCAACTAAAGCCACTGTTTCTTCATCGTTCATTGCCATACGACCGAAAGTTTCACGAACATTCGCTGCAGAACCTAGTGGGTCAGGATTTCCGTTGGGTCCTTCTGGATTTACGTAAATCCATCCCATCATTACGGCAGCTAACGGATTTTCCAAATCACCATCTGCGTATCTATCATCGTTTTGTCCCCATTCTGTCTCGCTTCCCCAGTATACATCTTGTTCTGGTTCCCAAACATCTTCACGTCCACCAGCAAAACCAAATGTTTTAAAGCCCATCGATTCTAACGCACAGTTTCCTGCTAAAATCATCAAATCGGCCCATGAAATTTTGTTACCGTATTTTTGTTTGATTGGCCATAAAAGCAATCGCGCTTTATCTAAATTCCCATTATCAGGCCAGCTATTTAAAGGAGCAAAACGTTGCGAACCGCCACCAGCGCCACCGCGTCCGTCACCTACTCTGTAGGTTCCTGCACTGTGCCAAGCCATACGAATCATGAATCCACCGTAGTGACCATAATCTGCTGGCCACCAATCTTGTGAATCGGTCATTAAGTCGATTACATCTTGCTTTAAGGCTGCAAAATCTAAACTATTGAAGGCTTCTGCATAATTAAAATCTTCTCCCATCGGATTGGATTTTGCAGTATGTTGTCTAAGGATGTTTAATTTTAATTCATTTGGCCACCAGTCGCGATTTTTCACACCGCTACCAGCAGTTCTTTTGGTAGTTCCACTAAAAAATGGACATTTTGCTGAGCTCGTATTTAAGTCTGAAGGACTTGTTGAAGCATCATTTGAATGAGGATTGTTTTCCATTGGTATATGTTTAAAAATTTTGGATTTATTAGATTGTCTTAAAATTACTTATTAATTTCCTATTATTAGGGTTAAAAAATTGATAATTATTATCTGAAAATAGTTTTTAACTATAGTAGATTAAAAATTAATAGTTTTAAATTATTTCTTAAATTTTTACAAACTATTACGCATAGCACTTTTTATTGTGTAATTTTACGAAACAAACCAAAAAACTAAAAAAAATGGCTACAGTTACATTACATGGTACAGCTTTTAAAACTTCAGGAAGCTTGCCAAATGTAGGAGCTAAAGCTCCTGATTTTACGTTAGTAACCTCAGATTTAAACACTAAAAATTTAAACGATTATACAGGCTCAAAAGTCGTGTTGAATATTTTTCCAAGTATTGACACTGGTGTTTGTGCTACTTCAGTTCGCACATTCAATCAAGAAGCGAGTGAATTGGAAAATACAAAAGTATTGTGCGTTTCGCGCGATTTACCATTTGCACAATCACGTTTTTGCGCTGCCGAAGGTTTGGAAAATGTAGAAACACTCTCTGATTTTAGAGATGGAAGTTTCGGAAAAGCGTATGGTGTTGATATGATTAATGGTCCTATGGAAGCATTACATTCACGCGCCGTAGTGGTGTTAGATGAAAGTGGAAATGTAAAATACACCGAACACATTACTGAAATTGCTGAAGAACCAAATTATAAAGCTGCTTTGGAAGCGTTATTAGATGATTAAATTCATTACAGGAAGAATAAAAGGAGTCGGATATGCGTGTAAAGGCGCATATCTGCTCATTACTACAGAAGCCAGCTTAAAAGCGCAATTCTTTATCGGTATTTTAGTTACCATTGCTGGATTTTACTTCGAAATTTCCAAAACGGAATGGATTGTACAAACCTTGACCATTGGACTCATTATGAGTTTGGAAGGAATCAATACTGCTATTGAAGAAATGGCAGATTTCATACATCCTGAACATCATAAGAAAATAGGACTCATCAAAGATTTGGCTGCTGGTGCCGTATTCATCTTTGCTATTGCCGCTGTCATTATTGGCTGTTTTATTTACATTCCTAAAATTTTTTAATTCAGATTTCGACTATTAACCTGAGTTCGATTAATAATCATCATTTTATCACTTATAATTAACCAATAAATAACAGATTGTCAATTCGATTTCTATGACAAAAACAAGCGATTTTGGTAAAAAGTTTGATTTCTAATTACAGCCATAGCAATATGTAATAATTTGTTTCTTACAGCATTAAGAACACTCATTTT
>NZ_QBKT01000017.1 GCF_003054265.1 Kordia periserrulae
GACACGGATATTTCATCTTTTGAGTTGCCTGCCAATGGGATTTATATCATTGAGGATTTACAAGTGGAACTAGTAACGGTAGGATTGTTAACACAACTTGATACCTTATTGGAATACATTTCGCAAAATGCGTTGCATTATGAGTTAACTATCAATGCTTTTGGAAAAGAATTTACGATAAGATTGTAAAAAAAGCCAACTCTAAGTTGGCTTGTATGGTCTAATATTTACAAGTATCTATGCTAAGTGTTGTCATTGGACTCAGTAGATTCACTAGGCATAGGAGTTGTAATTGTGATTTCTTGATTTGATATCTCAATAGTTATAGACGGAGATGATAATAATGATTTTGATGATTTTTTATTTGTTTCATTTTCAGTTACATCTGAAGTAGGATTTTGTTGCATAATTGATTTGGTTTAGAAATTCATAATTAGGCATGTTTTACGCGATAGTTGAGTACTTACATAAAAAAGCATAATGAATTACACGTAATACAATTTCAAAAGTTGATTAAGGCTTTTAGAAAAGGAGGATGGAATAATGCAAAAAAACGAATCGAAGTTCGCTTGTTAATTTTTTAATCTTCACAAGTATCTACACTAGAGCTACCACAAGATACTAAAGATTCCATAGGCGGCGGTTCAGCTACTATTATTGTTGCTAATTCCCCTCCTTCAACTAAAATAATAGGAGTTAAAATTGGGGATGTTCCTCCCTTTGTTTTACCTGCTGTGAAACTAGAAATAGTTCTTTTATTTAGTTCCAACGATTTAAGAGTTCTTTTCTTCATAATTGATTTGATTTATATGGTTTATATATCTGCTAGATACATGTTTAAAGAAAAGGTTGCGTAAAAAGTAAGAAAATATATAAAATATCAAAATTAAAATAAAAATATAATGAGTACCCGCAAAACAATTTCACAACAAATAGAAGCTTCTGAGTTTGTAAAAAAAATGATGCCTTTTGCACAGCAAGCTGAACTTAAAAAGCAGAATACAAAGGAAAATAGCACGAAGC
Source organism: Kordia periserrulae (assembly GCF_003054265.1). GTDB lineage: Bacteria > Bacteroidota > Bacteroidia > Flavobacteriales > Flavobacteriaceae > Kordia > Kordia periserrulae. The sequence continues at coordinate 1,024 of NZ_QBKT01000017.1, forward strand.
TAAAGGACGTAGAAAAGCAATTAAAAGAGATACCAACAACTATTGAAAGTGTTTCTTTAAAACAAGCCATTGTATATGCGCATTATTATTCAGCCAAAACGGATATCTTTATCCTAGAACAGCCTTTTAAGCATACCTTTCATGGCATTCGGATTACCAATAAAAAAGTAACAAATCTAAAACTAGGAAAAATTGTTATTGAAAGATTGCTGAAAAGCACATCATACAAGCTGAATCTTGATTTTAAAAAAGATACCCTGCAAAATATTTTAAATGGTTTGACTAAAAAGAAAAAAACGACCAATCAACTCATTAAAGAAACTACCTATGTAAAAATGCTAATGCCTATTAACCAACAAAAAGCATTAACACAACAAAATACTGCGTTTTCAAAGTCGTTGGTAAAAAGGCTTGAAAGTGAACTTGCTGAAATTCCCAAAGAGCCACAGGGCGATTCTGTAAAGAAAAGTATCGTATATGCACATTACTTCTATGGTGGTTCAGATTGGTATATTACCGATATTGTAGAGGATAGAAATATGCTATTCGGATATGTCATTTTAAATGGTGACACCCAAATGGCAGAAGCTGGCTATATTTCAATTGATGAGATTGTCAATAATGGTAGAATTGAACTTGATTTTTATTTCACCAAAGAACCGCTAGAAACTATTCTGTATAAAAAATATCCTGACTATTATTCGAGTTCAAAAAAAGAAAAGAAACAAGCGCAAAAAAAAGTTATTAAGAAGGATGCAACCGCAAAAATAGTTGACCATTATTCCCTTGAATTTCGGTTGATTAGAAGATTTTACAATTTGATAAGACTGCATAAAACGACCACTTTTAGAAAAATTCAACTCTTGTATATGGCGTATCAGAAAGCAGCTTTGGAGCAGTCTATCCGTGAGACAAATTCAGCAGCAGATTTGTTCGGTAAGATTAATAAGAAAGTCGTGGCGCTCTTTGATGCTGTGAGTCCCACAAAAAGCAATGCGAATATAGAATTTACCGATAAAGCACTCTTTAATCAGATTGAGAATTATGTAAAAGGTCAAAAAATAAATTACGCTATCACTCTTTTAAAATCGTATCTATCCATGCAAGGGTATAAGCCTGATACGGATAAAGTTGAACGACTTTTAAATCGGATTGATAACGCTATAGAAAAAGGAATAGTATCAAAGGATAATCGTTTATTTCATCAAATCTTAATCGCGAAGGCAGAACTGATAGATTATCTTGAAAAACCAACACAAAAAATCGAACCTGAACTTATCGGACTTTCGATTCCTGCTCGTCATTTATGTACCAATCGTATCAAGTGTGACGGACTTAGAAAGGATGGAAAACTCAATAAAGGCTATCAGTTTGTAAAAGGCGGCAGTGTGATTAAAGTTAAAAAAAAAGCGGTTTAGGCACTAATATTCTTGTGATTGATGAATTGGAGAATACGACAGCTACACAACCAATTTCGGAAGCTTATCAGGTAACTCCTTTTGAAAATAAGTACCAGGAACAAAAGGTTGTCCATAAGACTCAAAAATCATCTAAAAAATCAAGAAACAAGCGTACCCTTACTTCCACAGAACTGATGAGTATGCACTTTGAAACGCTGCAATTTGATAAAGGTTGGGAACTCTTTTTGCCCAATGCCACCAAGCGCATGAATTTAGGAATTTCGGGAAAACCCAAAAATGGAAAAACCGCAGGCGCTTGTCAGTTTGCAGCCTATTTGACCAAGTTTGGAAAAGTACTCTACAATTTCGCCGATCAGGGAATTATTAAAAACACGCAAGATTTATGGGCATTAGCTGGACTCGATACCAATCCAAATGCAGAAGCTTCGGACTTTAATACCTTAGAGGATTTGGATGCAGAATGCGCTTCAGGAGAGTTTCAATATATTTTTATTGATTTGATTAACAGCTATATTGACCGTACCAAGATGAAGCCGCATGAGTTTGAGGATAGATACATTAAAAAATATCCGAACATTTCTTTTATCCTCATGTTCGAAGTCACCAAGCAAGGCAGATTTAAAGGCGACCAAAAGTGGATGCATATTGTGGACCAAATTGTAGAAGTAAAAGACTTTTTGATGGAAACACGCGGACGTTATGGCAATGGGTATCATATTGTTTGGGGGCAGGAGTTTAAAAAACTAAATCCTAAAAAATATGCGGAATTGGTTCCAGCCAATTCAAATACTACAAGCGCCGTATTGTATTTATAAAGTTTCCGTAAAGACAAGTAGATTTTGTGAAATGCAAGTAATTTTTTTGGTTAACAGCATGACATTCGCTTTGTAAAAATAATTATCACTCTAAAATGAATAGGCTAACTGAATTGCAATTATTTATATTTTTACATTATATTTAGATAACCGCCATATTTAAAAGAAAAATAACCACAATGCCTATATTTGGGTGTTGTGTGTCATAAGAGAAATCAAAAAAATGAATGTGAATCAAATTAAATCTGAATTTTTAAAAAATCATTGGGGCATAGCTTCTGAAATATATCGTTTAGTTTCTGAAACTATAAAATATTACGATTTAAGTAATTTCTCTTCATTTAATAAATCTTCAAAAGTAATTCGTTTTAATAATAATGCTCTAGACTTAGTACTGATAATGGAAACTTTTGAAAGTTGTTGGAATTACTATTATAAAACTTATGTTTTAGAAAGTATGAGGAATGAGGTTTTAGATTTCTTTTATAAAATTCAAACTGGGAATCTAGAAGAACAAGTGTCTGCACCATATTCAATAAGTGCAGTAGATATTGATTACGATTTACTAAACGGTTTTGATTTATTAGCGACTCAATCTTATTTACTTTATCCATATGAAGATTATAAAGACTTTCAACCAGAATTGAAATGTAACAATCAAATAGCTAAAAATCGAAAAATAACTCTGAGTCGAATTTGCGAAGAAGTTTATCAAGAATTAGATATAACTATATATGACGATTTAGAAGAAACTCTCGATGATGGTTATGATAATTTTGATGTTTTAATAACAGAGAATAAACGTCAGGATTATGAATTTTACTTTCAGTTTATGAGAAATTGTTGGAAATATACTAAAGGAAGAACAGGTTCCGATATTTTAGGGTTTATGTTCTTCCACGATGGATTAAGATATTCTTCTTTAGATGACGATAAATTTAGTACCAATGAAATCTCTGAACTAAAAGAGTTCTTGAATAGTAAAGGAATAAAAATTTAACAAATTACGCCACACAACAATGGTAACTGTTGCACAACCCTATAATTTTATAAAATCTGACTAATTTTTAGCACTTTTAAGGATGTTTTTCTTTTTAGTTTCAATAGTAAATATGAAAATAAACACGGCTTAAAACCCAGCTATGGTTGCCAAATAGTGACTTTATTTTAAAAATGACCAAAGCAAGTGATCTTGCTACACTTTTTGCCGTTGTTGAGACGAATTTCAGCTATTTCTTCAAATTAAATCTATATGTATCCATCATTATCAAACCCAATCAGTCCCTACCCGATACAATCCGTCCACACACAAATTAATTCTTGACACAATTTAGCTGCAACAAAACGCAACAACTTGCAACAAGAATCAATATAAAAATCTTACAAAAAAACTCCAAATCCTACTTAAAAAGCAACGGTTTGCAACAAGTCGCAACGAAATGCAACAAGTGTCAACTTGTCTTATCCTGATTTTCAAAAAAAAGAGCAAGTAATTAAACTTGCTCTTGGTAACATCATAAATTTTATTTTGTAGTACTCTTAATCATTGCTTCTAATCATCGCAGTTCCTCCTTTTGCCCAACATTTTTTAATCAAATCATTAGCTTCATCTATAGAGTTAACGTTTCCGCCGCCGCCAGCACTACATGTAACAGTGTAATGACTACCTGGATCATCAAAGCCACCAAAAATTTGTTTTTGCTCTGATTTACTTAAAACTTTTCCTAGGTTTAAAATTTGTTTTCTCATAATAATGTTTTTAATTTTAATAATGAGTTAATTTATATAAAATCTATGAGTATAAAAAAAACTAGGTTATTATTTGATATATTTTTTGACTAATTTTTTAAATAATTGATTATAAAAGTGTAAGCATTCGGTAAAAACCATTGATTATTCCCAAATAATTAATTTTGTATTTTTACGAGAGAAGTCACAAGGTATTGTTGATTTTACTGAATTATCAGAAGGTTGTGAACTGCTTTCATTTTGTAATTTTACGTGAGAAGTCACAAGAAACAGGGAATTCACCTATAGCAACACATAGTTGTGAAAACATTCAAAGCGGCATGAAAATGTCGCTTTTCTTTTTAATATAATATGTGTTTTTTAAAAGCATCAACAATTTGCAACAAAACGCAACAACTAGCAACAAGATTTTAAGTTGTAGTTTTAAGAGGTAAAAAAAACAAATTCCTATTAAGACAATTAACGCAAACAGAATTGATGCACTAAGAAATCCGATGAGAAATCCTTTGATAAAATGTGTATTCAATTTCTGCATGTTATTTTTTTAGATTTTAAGAAAGTAGCGCAGCTAACTACCTAGCTACGCTACTACTGTAAAGTCTACACTAACCATCAACTTAAAAACATAAATTATTATCCACCATCGTATTTCAGCAATACCAGTAAGGTTTAAAAGTGTTGGTTTCAGCTTCCCCAAACTGATTTATTTTAGACTTTATCTTTATTTCTTTTGAGTTCCTTTTCTATTTCCGCATCAACGTTGTTTTTCTTTGAATGTTTAGTGATATAATTTTTGGGAGATTCTTTAAAATGTAGAATCAATAGGATGATAATGAATATGACAAATGCAATACATATTCCTATCAAAATTTTGGTAATGGTGTGCATGCTATTGTTGGTTTTACGGCTATCAATAGCAATAGGGGAAAGTGTTTAATAGTTAATTTTCAGTATCAGAGTCAAGACCTAATAATTTATTTCTTGTTTTGCGTTCCTTTTCTTTTTCCTCCAGTTTTTGTAAGTACAAATCGAGTATCGCATTTTCAATTTCTTTGTTTTCATTCAAGCCATTGTATACATTTCGGATCATAGAAGTACCATACGGTGTTCCTTTACGATTGGTAATACCGCGTTTTTTTAAAATTTTTAAAACGTCACCAGTATAGTGATACCCTAAGGTTTCTTTGAGTTTTTTACGTTGTTCTTTGGTAATCATAATGTTGATATTGTTATGGTTAAATGGCTATTTATTTGAAGGAAAAAAGGGTTAAAAAAGCCATGCCGATGGCAGGCGATGCTGTTGTGAGCATGGCTTTTACTTGGTTATGAAAAAAAGGGTGAAATTTAAGAGATGTTAACTATTCGTCATCATGGTCTTTGCTTTTATCTCTGTATATATACAGCAAAATAAGTATTGCAATTACTACCATTACGATAATTGTTTTTACTTTTCCTGAAGTACTATAATTAGAAAAATTTCCTGAGAATAATATCTCATACAATCCTCCTATAAAAAGGACGCAGTGTACTATGAATGTTGGTAGTCTATCGTTATATTTAAACATAATTTCTCCTATCTACGAATCATTTCTATTATATATACTAAAAAGCAAACAACTATAATAGTTGAACATAATAAGACAATTTCAATTTTTTGCTGTTTTTTGTCGCCTGTCTTTCTTGCTTCCAAGAAGCCTTTTATTCTTTTTGTAAATACAAAGCTTGCTAATGGAATTAGGATTAAGTATAGCATCATAATTTTTTATTTAGGCAGCTCCTAAAAGACATAAACCAAAGGAAACTACTGCAATAGCTACTCCTATTGGTCCTAGTAATCGTTTTGCAACTGCCTTAAAAGCTTTTTTTATTGATTTTTTAGTCCATTTGCTAGAGTCCCCTCCTCCAAGAGAATACAAAACATCTGCTCCAATTGCATACGCTGCACATCTACCTACTTCTTGCCAACTTTGTGCATTAACACTCGGAGCAAATAAGCTCAGATAATTCATGGTTACACTATTGTCTTGTTCAGCATTTACCATAGTCATGACTAAAGGGATTAAGTCTTCTTCCGTACCGCCTTCAGTTACTATCATATCTTGTATTTCTTGGTTATCAAACCCATATTGATATAAGTAGTTTTTTGCTTCTGTAACAACTGGACTTATAGCATTCATAATTGGTGTTTCGTCAAAATAATAGCACGTATGATAATAATCAAAATTAGACGTATTATTTGTATTATCACTAGGTTCTGGTTCATTCACTACAATAGGTCGTGTTCCTATTTGATTGGCTAAATCAAAAACATCACCCAATGAGTTAACTACAGTAGCTGTAATAATACTATCGCCATTTACTAAAGCATCATTTTGAAGATTTCGCTCCAAACAAACTTGTTTCCAATTGATAGTGTCATTACTTTTTAAATCAAATTCATTATACCGTATCAATTTGATATTTGATTTTACTTCTTCCAATCGGTAATTACTTTCTTTTAAAGCTTCTAAAAAATTTTGTTTTAACTCTTCATTACGTTCAATTTCAAAGTCATTTTCTTTTTGACACGATTGAAAAATAAGTACACCCACAAAAAGTGTAAGTTTAATCATAAAAATAGCAAATAATCCTTTACCAATTCGTTTAATTCCTGTATTCATTTTATTAGTTTTTAAAATACACCTACTCGTACGTTTTTCGGTTTCCACGACTGTTTTTAGGGATACACAGTTGTATTTGCAATAAAGTTTAACGATAATCATTACCCCCTTACCGTAAGGGGTAGTACCTATGAAAAGAGCTTTATAAGTGTTGATGAACTATTTTGATGCGTTATTTTACTATTTATAATGATTAGAATACGATTTAT
>NZ_QBKT01000018.1:2500-5587 GCF_003054265.1 Kordia periserrulae
TGAAGTGTTTAACCTCGCTAGCAACGGTAACTCGTAGGCTCATTATGCAAAAGGCACGCCGTCACCATTAATATGGCTCCGACCGCTTGTAAGCGTATGGTTTCAGGGTCTATTTCACTCCCTTATTCAGGGTTCTTTTCACCTTTCCCTCACGGTACTAGTTCACTATCGGTCTCTCAGGAGTATTTAGCCTTGGCGGATGGTCCCGCCAGATTCATACAGGGTTACACGTGCCCCGCACTACTCAGGATACCACTATCAATTATTTACTTTACCTATACGGGACTATCACCCTCTATGGTCTATCTTTCCAAATAGTTCTAATTCTGTAAACATCAAATCGCGTGGTCCTACAACCCCAATATTGCCGTAACAACATTGGTTTGGGCTATTCCGCGTTCGCTCGCCACTACTAGCGGAATCACTTTTGTTTTCTTCTCCTCCGGGTACTTAGATGTTTCAGTTCTCCGGGTTTGCTCATCTTACGATGTGACATGTCTTCAACATGCCGGGTTGCCCCATTCGGATATCTGCGGATCACAAAGTATGTGCCTCTCCCCGCAGCTTTTCGCAGCTTATCACGTCCTTCTTCGCCTCTGAGAGCCTAGGCATCCCCCATACGCCCTTACTTAGCTTATTGTACTTTTTGCTCTTTATTATTTAATATTTTTCTCTCGATTCATTAATTTAATTAATTTCTCGTTTCTCTCTTTATCTCAATATGTCAATGAACTTTGTAATATCCAAATTGATTGGATATCTCATTAAAATTAATACTAACCCTAATGAGATTCCCGACTGATCGGGAACTTGGTGGAGAATATCGGAGTCGAACCGATGACCTCCTGCGTGCAAGGCAGGCGCTCTAGCCAGCTGAGCTAATCCCCCATAGCAAAATTCAGAATGTTGAATTCAGAATTATGAATGTTGAATTCCAACCTCTAGAATTTCCTCTTCTAATACTTAATCTACAATCTAATTTCTTAAATCATAAAACCTTAAATCGCAAATGTTGTAGTCTCAGGCAGACTCGAACTGCCGACCTCTACATTATCAGTGTAGCGCTCTAACCAGCTGAGCTATGAGACTCTTGCTTGTATCTTTTTCGTTCAATTTTAATTAACAGCTAAGCAAAAACAATCTCTTAAATTGTTACTATAATTCTTCATCGTTGCTCTAGAAAGGAGGTGTTCCAGCCGCACCTTCCGGTACGGCTACCTTGTTACGACTTAGCCCCAGTTACTAGTTTTACCCTAGGCAGCTCCTTGCGGTCACCGACTTCAGGTACCCCCAGCTTCCATGGCTTGACGGGCGGTGTGTACAAGGCCCGGGAACGTATTCACCGGATCATGGCTGATATCCGATTACTAGCGATTCCAGCTTCACGGAGTCGAGTTGCAGACTCCGATCCGAACTGAGATAGGTTTTGTAGATTCGCGCCCTCTTGCGAGGTGGCTGCTCTCTGTACCTACCATTGTAGCACGTGTGTAGCCCAGGACGTAAGGGCCGTGATGATTTGACGTCATCCCCACCTTCCTCACGGTTTGCACCGGCAGTCTTGCTAGAGTCCCCACCACTACGTGCTGGTAACTAACAACAGGGGTTGCGCTCGTTATAGGACTTAACCTGACACCTCACGGCACGAGCTGACGACAACCATGCAGCACCTTGTAATATGTCCGAAGAAAAAGGCGTCTCTGCCCCTGTCATACTACATTTAAGCCCTGGTAAGGTTCCTCGCGTATCATCGAATTAAACCACATGCTCCACCGCTTGTGCGGGCCCCCGTCAATTCCTTTGAGTTTCAATCTTGCGACCGTACTCCCCAGGTGGGTTACTTATCACTTTCGCTTAGCCACTCAGTCTTACGACCAAACAGCTAGTAACCATCGTTTACGGCGTGGACTACCAGGGTATCTAATCCTGTTCGCTCCCCACGCTTTCGTCCCTCAGCGTCAGTATATAATTAGTGATCTGCCTTCGCAATCGGTATTCTATGTAATATCTATGCATTTCACCGCTACACTACATATTCTAACCACTTCATTATTACTCAAGTTATCCAGTATCAAAGGCAATTTTACAGTTGAGCTGCAAACTTTCACCTCTGACTTAAACAACAGCCTGCGGACCCTTTAAACCCAATGATTCCGGATAACGCTTGGATCCTCCGTATTACCGCGGCTGCTGGCACGGAGTTAGCCGATCCTTATTCGTAGAGTACCGTCAAATGAATACACGTATTCACGTTTCTTCCTCTATAAAAGAAGTTTACAACCCATAGGGCAGTCTTCCTTCACGCGGCATGGCTGGATCAGAGTTGCCTCCATTGTCCAATATTCCTCACTGCTGCCTCCCGTAGGAGTCTGGTCCGTGTCTCAGTACCAGTGTGGGGGATCCCCCTCTCAGGGCCCCTACCTATCGAAGTCTTGGTAAGCCGTTACCTTACCAACTAACTAATAGGACGCATGACCATCTAATACCGATAAATCTTTAACTATAATCTCATGCGAGACCACAGTACCATGGGGTATTAATCCAAATTTCTCTGGGCTATCCCCCTGTATTAGGTAGGTTTCATACGCGTTACGCACCCGTGCGCCGGTCGCCATCAGATTGCAAGCAATCTATGCTGCCCCTCGACTTGCATGTGTTAGGCCTGCCGCTAGCGTTCATCCTGAGCCAGGATCAAACTCTTCATCGTTGTTCTTTAATATGTTTAGAACTCAGAAAAATTATCGTAACTCTCAAAAGATGTCTTTGCTTATGTTTTTTATCATTATTTGTCGCCAAATAATTGCTGCTAATCAATATGTCAATGAACTATATTCTTCTTGTCTTTTTTTGCCTTCTCTCTGAAAGCGGGTGCAAATATAAAACCCTTTTTTTATTCCAACAAAACTTTTTTGATATTTTTTTTGAAGCTCTTTCCAAACTTCTTGCCTCTCGCTTTTAAAATATTTTTATTTAGAACTTTACCACTAAATCAATACTGATTTTTGCGGGGTGCAAACATACAACCTTTTTTAATTCTTTGAAAAACTTTTATCTGATTTTTTTTAAAGTTTTTTTCTGTCTTGGAACGTA
>NZ_QBKT01000019.1 GCF_003054265.1 Kordia periserrulae
TTGGTAATAGTAAAACATCCTGTTACTTGGTCTTCCACGCGTACCCAGATGATTTGTGGACTCGGTGGAATGTTGCTATAGGCATTTGGATTGTTAATCTCGCCTGCGCTCATTCCAGCGATGGCATTTGCCTGGGTGTTATAGTAACGAATTGTATGGGTTATTGGGTCTTCTCCGTTTAGAATGTCAGTCTGAGCCTGTGTTAAATCAAATTGTGCGATTTGGTCTCCGGTAATATCATCACATTCCGCTAAGGTTAGGGTATCGAGTGCGGCTATCTCTGGTGAATCATACACGATTAACGCTAGAGAAACCACATTGTAACAGCCTGTAAGCACATTTTCGACACGTACATACAAGGTTTGATTGTACGGATTGATGTTGCTATAGGTATCAGCCAGTGCATTGACATTGTTGTCGGCGTCTTCTGGGGTTTCGTGGTAGGTGACAGCGATGTTGTTGGTAATTCCGCCCGTTATCTGCGATTCGGTACTTCGTATATCAAACACTCCAAATCCGTCATTATCAGTATCACAAAATTCTAATGGTGTAGCGGGAAATACTTGCGGAGCATCTTCTACCATAATAGTTAACGTAGTAGTGACATAACATCCAGAATTCGCAGTTTCTACACGAACATATACCGTTTGAGGATTGCTAGTATTTGTGTATGGAATAGCCAGCGCGTTTACATCATTGTCAGCATCTGTCTGTGTTAGATAGTATCGCACAGAAAGTCCTGAAATGCCACCTGAGATTTCGTCATTTTTTACGTTTAAATCTACAGCAGTAAAACCATCAGGCGTTTCATCATCACACACAATTAAATCGGTTGGCGTGTTCGCTGTAGGTAAGGTTTCAAAGAGAATTAAAAAGTCTGTTATAGCAAAACAATCGTTGTTTGGCTCTGTACTTTCTATTCGCACATAAATCGTTTCGTTATTGGCACCAGAATAGACTGGCGGAAGTGGATTTACATCATTTTGAGCATCTAACGGATCTGAATGAAAGGTAATATTGAAATCGGCAGCATTTTGCGTTCCAAGAATTTCAGCTTCTTGCGTAGACAAGTCAAAATCTTCCATACCATTCCCGTCAAGGTCGCAAGCAACCATGTTTTCTGGCTGATTGGCAATTGGCTGTGTATTTACAAATATTTCAAAACTTGCTGTGTTGTAACAGTCGGTGTTGGAATTGTTTTGTATTCTGATAAATATTTCTTCTGACTGTGCTGTATTTGTGTATGGAAATGTTAGTGCATTTGTATTATTGTCAGCATCTACTTGATTTGGGTGATAACTCACTGTAAACGAAGAAGCATCTTGCGTTCCTAAAACAGTAGCGTTGAGCGTTGAAAAATCAAACGATTCCACATCGTCATTCGTAGCATCATCACAAACTATAATATCAGCTACAGAATTTGCAATTGGAGTCGTATCTAAAAACAACTGAAAAGAAGTGATTGCATAACAGTTACTTCCTGCTTCGGTACTTTCCACTCGTACATGAATGGTTTCGTTGTTGCTTCCCGTGTAGTTTGTTGGTAATGGATTGGCGCCACTATTCGCATCTATATTACTTGCGTGAAAAGTGATGGTAACATCTGCTGCGTTTTGAGAACCAAGTATGGTCGCTTCTTGCGTAGACAAGTCAAATACTTCCATGTTGTCTGCTTCAGGATCGCAGGTATTCATGTCGTTTGGCTGATTTGCCATTGGTTGACTGTTTACACATATTTCAAAATCTGTCGTAGCATAGCACGTTGGGATTAAATTATTTGCTACTCTGGCGAATATTTGCTCGCATTGATTGGTATTTGTGTACGGAAAAGTGAGTGCGTTTGCATTATTGTTTGCATCATCTTGACTTAAATGGTAACTCACTGTAAAGTCGGAAGTATTTTGCATTCCCAGAATGGTTGCGTTTAATGTTGTAAAACTAAATTCTTCCACACCATCATTCGAAGCATCATCACAAACGGCAATGTCTGCTACAGGATTTGCAGTTGGAATTGGCTCTACAGTTATCGTAAAACTTTCTTGTATGGTATCTGCACAACTATTAGAAATGTCTACAGTATATGTCGTTGTCGTCGTTGGTGTAAAAATTGGATTTGGAATGTTAGGATTGCTTACGCCTGTAGTTGGTGTCCATGCGTACGAAGTTGCGCCCGTAACAGTTGCATCTACAGAGCTTATGGATTCGCCTTCGCAGATAAGTTCGTCTGTAAAAGCAAGAGAATTGGCAAAAGATACATAATCGAAACAAACACGCTGTAAATTTGCAGCTCCGCCTGTAGAACCTGTAAAACCAAAATACGCTTGTGTTACACCTGCAAGATTATTGTTGACAACATCGCCCGTGTATGAAAGACGTAAAGAGCAATCAAAATATACGTCAAGTGTTGTTGTGGCTGCTGTCCATTCAATTCGTATAATGTGTTCTACGCCGTCTTCAATATTGCTTGAAGTTGGAGATGCTTGCACAGGGCCAGCCAAATTTGCCGCGCCACTGTGATTGTTATTTCCTTGACTTACTATTGCTAAATGATCAAAAAAGGGATCGCTCAAATCGTTGTTTTGCCAAGTATCAAACTCTACTGCTATGGAATTGTTAATTCCTTCATAGCCCATGCCGCCACCTAAATTTCCGATTTCAGGTGTTTGGGTGTTTTTGATGATAAAGGTAATTCCATCTGCTCCGTTTGCATCATTTGTTCCGAAAAAACCTCTAAACTCCACCACGAAATCTTCCTGCATGTCAATCGCCGTACCCGACCAAACTGCTCCTGATTGATTGTTTACGTTTTGTGTAATTTCGAAGCAATCTCCACCAATATCAGTCGTATCTCCAATTAATGATGGATTCAACTGTGCATGTAGGTTAACACAAAACAGGATAAAAAATATTGTAAAAATACCTTTTATCCTGTTTGTAAGTTTTATTAAAGCCATTGTCCTATAATTATATACGACAAATATGATGAATTATCTCTTCAAAGTAAAATGATTGATAAATTCTTTTGGTGTTCCATCGAATGGGTCTACGTATTCTACTCTAAACCAGTAATCCTGTGATGGCATTGGTGAACCGTTGAAGGTTCCATCCCAGCCTGGTCCTGCTGGACTGATTTGTTTGAGCAGTTTTCCATACCTGTCAAAGATGTAAATCTTCGCGCCTGGCTGATTGCGCAGTCCGATGATGTTCCACGTTGGATGGTACTCATCGCCGTTTGGTGTGAAGAATTTCATGTAATCTATCAGTTCAAAGCCTCTGATAAGCTCTCCACATCCGTTGGTATCTCTCACGGTGATGGTATGTTCGCCTGGTGCTAGGTCTAAAAACTCTCCTGTTTCTTGCCAATCTCCATCATCCAGTTGGTATTCATACACGCCAGAACCGCCTGAGGCTGTCGCTATCACATTGTGACTGCTTGCAAAGGCTGGTGTAGTGATTTGTATATCTAATACCGATGGTGCTGAAGACGCCTGATACGTCACACTATCACTATAAGTACAACTGGTAGTAAAGTTATTGTCTGTAATAGTCAAACTATAGGTTCCTGCGGTGGTTACTGCCACCGTTGCCGAGTTTGCTGTACCATTTGGTGTGGTCCAGCTATAGCTGTAGCCTGCACCTAAGTCTACACCAATCATTGGTCCGTCAGTAGTGGTTCCTGTATCGGCATCTACACACAAAATATCGTCTGCTGGCAGCGTAAATACTGGTAGTGCGTTCACTTGTAATGTCACTAGCACTGGATCAGATAAACAGCCTGTAATGGTTTGTCTTACCCTCGCATAGAGCGTTTGTGGGTTGGACGTGTTTACATAGCTAGTTGCATTGGCAATAGCATTGATATCACTATCCGCATCCATGGCGGTTTCATAATACGAGACTGCCATATTTAACTGTCCTGCGATGATTTCTGCATCCAAACTAGTAAGGTCGAATACCGCTGTGTTTGGGTCTGATGCGTCTGTAGCACACAGCTCATAAGTCGCTGGCGCGGTTGCTGTTGGTATTGGTTCTACACTAAGTTCTAAACTTGCAATGTTGTTGGTGTTCACACAGCCTGTAGCGGTGTTCTCCACGCGGATAAAGACCGTTTGTGGGTCGGTCATGTTTTCAAAACCGTTTACTAACGCTCCTGTGCCTGCTAAAGCTTCTGCTACCGTTGGATGATAGGT
>NZ_QBKT01000020.1 GCF_003054265.1 Kordia periserrulae
TCCAACACCTTTGGAGCGATTTTCGCCAACGGATTTGAACTCACGTGTTGGAATTCCACTTTTACCCCGCAACAAACAACCGCAGAAATATCAGCCATTCACGCGCCGTATTTCCAAAACCTATTTCAAGAACTGCAAACCGCATCAAGTGTGAGCGAGTTGAACAATCGACTCAACTATTTGGCAATGGCAGTCTATGTATGTCGTGACATGTATTGGTTTTTGCGTGTGAATGAAAATTGGCGTAGATGTTCCCGTTTGGCACTCGATCAATACAACGAGGTATTCTACGCGCTGATTCCAGCTTTTGAAAGCATTGTTACCTCACTTGGCTACACCTACAATATCACAGAAATACGTCAAGAAACTACCGATGCCGCGTGGATATTTGAAGGTTATAATCATGAGTGGTCAGAGAACACCACCGCGATGTATCCTGTCTTTTTAGTGGAATCCAAAACCAATACTGACCCCGTAGAACCTATCGATGTGGTAAGTAATCCAACGGTTACGGATGGTACTAACTCGCCAAAACCAATAGTGACAAAAAAATCTTCCAATGCAGGATTGTGGCTTGCTGCCACTGCCATTGCAGGAACACTCATGGCAAAAGCTTAAAAACAAGTATTAATTATAAAAACAAATAGATATGAAATTTAAAATGTTTACAGGCAAGACAGTCGCTAGTGCATCCTTTGATGCAGGCGGGATGCTTGCAGGGGGATTACTCTCTTCAGGAGTTGAAGGACTTGTGCCAATTGAAGATTCTAAAATGCGAAAAGCAGCACTGGCGGCACTTGGAATATTTGGTGCAGCTTCCATACAAGGAAATGATACCACAGCCAAAATCACTAGAAACTTGCTTTTAGGAATGGGTATTCGTCAAGGACAACGCTTTATTGCCGAAGCAGCGACTCCAACACTTCCTGAAGCGGATGGAACGACCATGAACAAATTCATGCACGACATGTTAGAAACTGGCGGTGGCGATGTGATTAAACCAACGGTTGAAGCAAGCAGACGCATGGGGATGGGCTATCGTTTTACACCTAATCGAACCAACACTCAAATAGGTGCGCATCAAACCACTACCCAACCTACACGATTGGAGTTTCCACTGACTTAAAAACAAATTTTAGGACGATACCCCGCAACAAGTTGCAACAAAACGCAACAAGATGCAACAAGATGCAACAAAACGCAACAACAATTTAACAAATACAAAACACAATGAAACAAACAGAATTATACGCAGAAGTTTTGGACTATCTAGGCAAGGTTGCCAACGAATCAGGCAATTTCTCAAACGATATGTTAACCAATATTCGCAATCAGAATATCAAGTTACAAGACAGTGAAATTTACATACGTCACCAATTGCAAGACAACGGAAGCTCGCAGGACATCTTTGAAAAAGAATTGCAAAAGATTGTAGGAGAAAATCTCTTTGATGGTAACAAACTCGATACAGGACGCTACTTTATTGCCACTGGCGTGCGTCTTACCTACGGGGTTGCTGCTTCGGGAACTTCTCGCGGTCTAGTGGACTACGGGAATAACTTACCCGTTGGACTTTTAAACGGTCAAATCATTCAAAAGATGGATTCCAATATCGTAATGGACTTACCGATTAAAGCCATTGCCGATGCCATCCATACCGACAAGTACAAATATCCTTTTAACAAGTTTATCCTCTTTAGAGATAACAAAACCTTCAACGCAGAAATCAGAGTGCCTGACGGAGCAAGTCTAGGATTACAAGCTGGAGAAAAAGGATATATCGAACTGCGCTATATCGGATTTGAAACATCGGCTAGTAAAAAGTAATTGATACAACGTAAAAAAGTACAACCATGCAAAAAAATAGAAATTTAAAATATGTAGGTGTAAACCTTACCATCACTGAAAATGGAAAGTCCACGCAAGAACCAAAGGAACTTGTAAGAGGACGCTGTATCGGAGTTACTTTTTTTGAATTCGATGCAATTCCACTGCAAAATATCAATCTATCCATTGAAGATACACAGGGCAATCCCATTTTGGAAGCGGTAGATGTGCGTGATTTTAAAAAGGGTACTATTGGCGGATTGGAAGCCTACAAGCCTGTAAACTTTAAAACCAATGGCAAGGTGCTTATCAATATGTTTTCGCCTGAAATAGTTGCAAGAGAATTTGCAGGACACTTTTTATTTGTAATTGACACCGATGGCTATGACAGATAGAACAGGCACAATATCGGCAAAACTCATCACCGCAGATACCATTCTTGATTTGAAGCAACTCAATCAGCGCGGGGTTCATCATTTAACATTGCGCAATCGCGGGAATCAAACGGTGATGATAAACGGCATTGATGATGTCAAACCCGATGAGATATTTGTGGTGGAAGTTCCTTTTGCAGTGGTCAACAGCAGTTTTCGAATCGATTTTGTAGCAACAGAAGAAGCCGTGCCAAATCCAAGACTTGTGATTTGGTATGGCACACTGCATTGCCCGTCGAACTAGCAACAATTTGCAACAAAACGCAACAAGATGCAACAATCCGCAACAAGTCACAACAAGATGCAACACATCGCGCATCATCTATCACAGCATCCCAACAATTCCAT
>NZ_QBKT01000021.1 GCF_003054265.1 Kordia periserrulae
TCCAACACCTTTGGAGCGATTTTCGCCAACGGATTTGAACTCACGTGTTGGAATTCCACTTTTACCCCGCAACAAACAACCGCAGAAATATCAGCTATTCACGCGCCGTATTTCCAAAATCTATTTCAAGAACTACAAACCGCATCAAGTGTGAGCGAGCTGAACAATCGACTCAACTATTTGGCAATGGCAGTCTATGTATGTCGTGATATGTATTGGTTTTTACGTGTAAATGAGAATTGGCGTAGATGTTCCCGCTTGGCACTCGACCAGTACAACGAGGTATTCTATGCGCTGATTCCTGCTTTTGAAAGCATTGTCACCTCACTTGGCTACACCTACAACATCACAGAAATACGTCAAGAAACCACCGATGCCGCATGGATATTTGAAGGTTATAATCACCAGTGGTCAGAAAACACCACCGCGATGTATCCAGTCTTTTTAGTGGAATCCAAAACCACTACAGAACCCGTAGAACCTATCGATGTGGTAAGTAATCCAACGGTGACTGATGGCACTAACTCTCCAAAACCAATAGTTACCAAAAAATCTTCCAATGCAGGGTTATGGCTTGCTGCCACTGCTATTGCAGGAACGCTCATGGCAAAAGCTTAAAAACAAGTATTAATTATAAAAACAAATAGATATGAAATTTAAAATGTTTACAGGCAAGACAGTCGCTAGTGCATCCTTTGATGCAGGCGGGATGCTTGCAGGCGGATTACTTTCCTCAGGAGTTGAAGGACTTGTGCCAATTGAAGATTCTAAAATGCGAAAAGCAGCACTGGCGGCACTAGGAATTTTTGGTGCAGCTTCTATACAAGGAAATGACACCACAGCCAAAATCACTAGAAACCTGCTTTTAGGAATGGGCATTCGTCAAGGACAACGCTTTATCGCTGAAGCGGCTACTCCGACACTTCCTGAAGCGGATGGAACGACCATGAACAAATTCATGCACGACATGTTAGAAACTGGCGGTGGCGATGTGATTAAACCAACGGTTGAAGCAAGCAGACGCATGGGTATGGGCTATCGTTTTACACCTAATCGAACCAACACTCAAATAGGTGCGCATCAAACCACTGCCCAACCTACACGATTGGAGTTTCCACTGACTTAAAAGCAAATTTTAGGACGATACCCGCAACAAAACGCAACAATTTGCAACAAGATGCAACAAAACGCAACAACAATTTAACAAATACAAAACACAATGAAACAAACAGAATTATACGCAGAAGTTTTAGACTTTCTTGGGAAAGTTGCCAACGAATCAGGCAATTTCTCAAACGATATGATTAGCAACATTCGCAACAAAAATATCAAATTACAGGATAGTGAAATCTATATTCGACAGGAATTGCAAGCCAATGGAAGTTCCCAAGATTTATTCGAGAAGGAATTACAGAAAATCGTTGGCGAAAATCTCTTTGATGGCAACAAACTCGATACAGGACGCTATTTTATTGCCACAAGTGTACGTCTTACCTATGGAGTTGCCAATGATGGTAAATCACGCGGTTTGGTAGATTTTACAAACAACTTACCGATTGCGCTTTTAAACGGTCAAATCATCCAAAAGCAAGACTCGAACATCATCATGGATTTGCCGATCAAAGCCATCGCCGAAGCCATTCACACAGACAAATACAAATATCCTTTTAACAAGTTTATCCTATTTAGAGATAACAAAACGCTCAATGCAGAAATCAGAGTGCCTGATGGTGCAAGTTTGGGACTTCAAGCTGGAGAAAAAGGATTTATTGAACTGCGATACATCGGATTTGAAACATCGGCTAGTAAAAAGTAATTGACACAACGTAAAAAAGTACGACCATGCAAAGAAATAGAAATTTAAAATATGTAGGTGTAAACCTTACCATCACCGCAAATGGAAAGTCCACGCAAGAGCCAAAGGAACTTGTTAGAGGACGTTGTATCGGGGTTACTTTTTTTGAATTCGATGCGATACCACTGCAAAATATCAATCTATCCATTGAAGATACACAGGGCAATCCTATTTTGGAAGCTGTAGACGTGCGTGATTTTAAAAAGGGTACAATTGGCGGATTGGAAGCCTACAAGCCTGTAAACTTTAAAACCAATGGCAAGGTGCTTATCAACATGTTTTCGCCTGAAATAGTTGCAAGAGAATTTTCAGGACACTTTTTATTTGTAATTGACACCGATGGCTATGATAGATAGAACAGGCACAATATCGGCAAAACTCATCACCGCAGATACCATTCTTGATTTGAAGCAACTCAATCAGCGCGGTGTACATCACTTAACCCTTCGCAATCGCGGGAATCAAACGGTGATGATAAACGGTATTGATGATGTCAAACCCGATGAGATATTTGTGGTGGAAGTTCCTTTTGCAGTGGTCAACAGCAGTTTTCGAATTGATTTTGTAGCAACAGAAGAAGCCGTGCCAAATCCAAGACTTGTGATTTGGTATGGCACACTTCACTGCCCATCAAACTAGCAACAAAACGCAACAAGATGCAACAATCCGCAACAAGTCACAACAAGATGCAACACATCGCGCATCATCTATCACAGCATCCCAACAATTCCAT
>NZ_QBKT01000022.1 GCF_003054265.1 Kordia periserrulae
TCCGTTAGGGTAAAGTCAGCAAAACCGTCGCCATCATCATCACATTCTTCTATCGTAGCTGGTAGTACTGCTACTGGTAATTCATTCACAATTAAGTCAAAATCCGTAACAGCAAAACAGTCGTTGCCTGGCTCGGTGCTATCAATACGAACGTAGATTGTTTCTCCGCCACTACTAGTGTAAGGACTTGTAAGTGGCATTACATCATTTTCTGCATCGGGTTGACTGTTATGGAACGTAATATTGAAATCCGCTGGGTTTTGTCCGCCTAAAATAGCCGCTTCTTGCGTACTAAAGTCAAAATCTTCCGTGCCATTGCTATCTGTATCACAAAAAACCATATCTGATGCCGCGTTTGCTATCGGTTGTACATTTAGACGTATGTCAAATTGCGTTGTATCATTACAGGAATCATCTGTATTATTCTCCACGCGAACAAATATCGTTTGTGTTCCTACTGTAGCAGTGTATGCTGGATTTAATGCATTTGTGTCATTAATTGCATCATTCAGCGTAGGATGATAAGACACCGTATAATCAGCTGGATTCTGTGTACCCAACGCCTGAACATCATAATCCGTCAAGGTAAAATCTGCAACACCATCATTCGAATCATCATCACACAGTACAATATCTGCTACCGGATTTGCCACTGCTAAATCAAAAAGTTCTAATTGAAAACTCGTAGTAGCATAACAAGCTCCAGAGATATCTTCTATTCGTACGTGTATTGTTTCTCCGTTCATTCCTGAGTACGGAACTGGCAATGGATTCATATCCATATCGGCATCATCAAAAGTATTGTGATAAGAAATATTAAATAATGACGGATCTTGCGTAAGCAGTACATCATTATTCACTAATGTCAAATCAAAGTCTGCCATCGTATCACCGATAGGCGCACATTCTAATAAGTTATTAGGTTGATTCGCTACAGGCACAGGCGCATATTCAATCACAATACTATCATCTGTAGAGCAATTTGTAGAAACTGACACTGTAACCGAATATGTTCCAGGCTGAGTCACTGTCAGTGTTGGATTTGTTTCTCCCACCAATTCCACACTGTCTCTAAACCATGTATACGTTGCTGTGTCTAAAGCTGATTGTGCGTCTAATGTGATTGATTCTCCTTCGCAAATTGGGTTTCCAGTAGTCACCAATCTGTCCATTCCCAAATCTAAAGAACCAATGTCAAAACTTCCACCTTCAAGAAATACGGCAGAGTCGAATGAAGAATCAGAATAGTCAGAAATCACCAATCGAATTGTATAAGTTTCTCCAGGAATTACGGTTGATTCTGCTGTTAAATTACGAGTTTGTCCGTCAAATTCGGTTGAACCGTTGTTACTTCCGCCATCATCATAATATTCTGGAAAAGCGAATTCTCCCAATCCTGTACCACAGGTAAATGTGTGAATATTTGTGATACTAGCTGGAATGTTAGAATCGGGAAGTAACGCAATATTTCTTCCACCTAAATCTAAGTTCAACTCTGGTGTTGCCGGATTGGCATCGTGGTCGTATAAATTTGTATTAGGAATTCCAGGTCCACTTAATATAAAGGCAAATGTATCGGCAAAACTACATGGATAACTAGCAGCTGTGGTATATTCTTCTGAAGCTAATATGTAACGAAAACTTATTCTGTCTGATAAAGGCACAAATTGAAACTCAATCTCTGTTGCATTAAATGTATTTCCACCACCTGCGAGCAATGCCAAATCGTTATCTCCGTTCCAACCGCCGCCGCCAAAACTTAGGTTTCCTCCTCCATTATCTGCTATAGCAGTTACACTAGAACTACTTAATATGATTCCTTCTGCAAAGGGAAAATCAGCTGTTCCTGTAAAAAAGTACCCATAACTTTCAAAACTAAGATTGGCACCATTCTGTTCGCCTGGTAAATTATCAGCACCACTATGGTTTGTTACTCTAATATTATCAGGTTCGTTTCCACAAACATCTTGAAAAAGTACGTTTATAATTAAATCTTCTGGTGTACGTGTATCGTCGACGGTGATGGTTTGTGAGTATGCTTGATGCCCTATAATGAACAATAGAACAAGTAGAATTTTTGCCCTCATAAAATAGTATTTCTGGTTAGTTTAGCTCTAGTTTAATCTCAAATATATTAATAAGAAGAGTAATCTTTTATTTATTTAACAGAAAACAAAAGAAAAACCCTATTCTATATTTTATTTTTTAATTATAACAAAGCCGAAGTTTTGATGTACTTCGGCTCTGTTATGTTTATTATATTTTCATGTTTAATTTTTCAATATGTGATGAATTATCTCTTCAACGTAAAATGATTGATAAATTCTTTTGGTGTTCCATCGAATGGGTCTACGTATTCTACTCTAAACCAGTAATCCTGTGATGGCATTGGCGAACCGTTGTAAGTTCCATCCCAACCTGGTCC
>NZ_QBKT01000023.1 GCF_003054265.1 Kordia periserrulae
ACAGGCTGTCATATTGTAACGCAGCTTACGGTAAATATCAACGATACTCCAGCAGTCTTCCCTGCAACTCCACTCGAATACTGCGATACTGACAATGACGGTATCGGCATCTTCAACATCAGAAGCTCTGAGAGTGAAATCACAGGCGGTGTATTGCCAGGTCAAGTAACAGTGAGCTACCACGAAACCCCAGAAGATGCAGACAACAATGTCAATGCACTCGCTGATACCTATAGCAATATCAATCCGTACAATCAAACACTGTATGTACGTGTGGAAAATGTCCTTACAGGCTGTTACAATGTGGTTTCTCTAGCGTTAATCGTGCATGATTCGCCAGAGATAGCCGCACTCGATACCCTAACCTTAGCGGAATGTGATGATATTACCGGAGATGAGATCGCACAATTTGATTTAACACAGGCTGCGACTGACATTCTAAACGGCGAAGACCCAACAACTCATACAATTCGTTACTATAACACCCAGGCAAATGCCATCGCTGGAACTGCCGCAGGCGAGATTAACAATCCAAACGCCTATAGTAACATTCCACCGAGTCCACAAATCATTTGGGTACGCGTAGAAGACCAAGTAACAGGATGTTTTTCTATTACCAATCTCACGCTGATTGTCAACGAGCTTCCAAATCTAGTGCAACTGCCAGGACTCGAACTCTGTGATGCCATCACCTTAAATGATGAAACGGAAGTCTTTGATTTGACATCTTTGGCAGAAGACTTAGTAAACAATGTGCCAGGGATTAGCTTGCAATACTACGCCAACGCGACCGACCTAGCCAATGACATGCCAATTGCCAATCCAGCGGCGTATGCCAATGAAGAACTAGGGGTACAAACCATCTTTGTACTGGCTACCAACGATACCACAGGCTGTCAAAACACCATTACCTTTGATATCAGAGTCAATCCACTACCAAGTCCAACACTCAATGCTGGTGGAATGCTCTCAGCAGATACCTGTGATGATGACAATGATGGCTTTGTAGCTACTGACCTAGACATGCTCGTGAACGACATAGTCAACAACGAGCCAGATGTGGTCTACAGCTTCCATGAGAGCGCAGAAGATGCCAACAACAACTTAAATGCACTGAGCAGTCCATATACCAACATTGTCATGGACAGTCAAACCATCTATGTACTGGCAACCAATACAGTAACAGGCTGTTTTACAGTAACGCCATTGCAAATCAATGTGATTCCAATTCCTGTAATGCCAATCAACATCGATGATGTAGAAGTCTGTGACGATGCCGCAAGTTTAGACGGCTTTGCCATGTTTGATTTAACAGTGACGCAAATGCAAATCTATGGCGACCAAACACCAGGTAACTTTACACTAACCTATCATGAGAGTGAGCAAGATGCTATCGATGATGTATCACCAATTGTCACTCCGAGTGATTATATCAACACCACAGCCAATCAGCAAACCATCTGGGTACGTTTGGAAGACAACACTACCGACTGTTTTGCTATTGGAAGCTTTGAGATAATCGTAGTGCCGCCACCAGTACTAGTACAACCAACAGCGTTCTCACTTTGTGATGATTTAGAAAGTGGAGATGAGAGTGATGAAATCAGTAGTTTTGACTTAACAGATAAGTACACCGAAATCACCGGCGGCGATACCAGTTTAACTCTGACTTATTATGCCTCACTGGCAGACCTAAACGCAGACATGCCAATAGCAGACCCAACAGGGTATCAAAACATCAGCAATCCGCAAACGCTTTACATAAGAGCAGCAAACAGTGCAGGTTGTACTACTGATATCACCATGACCTTAAGAGTACTTCCAATTCCAACACCGAACACCATGCCAACCCTTTTAGAAGCATGTGATGATGATAGTGATGGAGATGCAACCAATGGTATTTTAGTGTTTGATTTGACGCAAGCAGAGGCAGAAATAGTCAACAATGAAAGCAATGTCACAGTAAGCTATCACACCACATTAGAAGATGCAGAGATGGACAACAATCCGATTGTAGACCCAACCATGCATGCGGTAGATATGGCAACTGCCAATGAAAA
>NZ_QBKT01000024.1 GCF_003054265.1 Kordia periserrulae
GTTCCACTTACGGTAAAGTCCTCGGTTGGTTCGCCTACCAAATCATCGGTGATTGGAACAGATACGTTTACTGTAGTCTGACCCGCTGGAATCGTAGCCGTTACTGTCGTAGTGGTATAATCGTTTGGATCGGTTGCTGAGTTGTCCACCGTAGTGATGCTCACTACCGTATCCACACTGCTTGGATTGTCGATACTTACTGGTACTGATACCGTGCCGGCGTCTTCTGCAACGGTGACATCGCCTATGCTAAAGCCTGGGGTATCATTATCGGTGATGGTTACTATGCCACTATCACTTGCATTACTTGTGTTGCCACTTACCACAGTTCCACTTACGGTAAAGTCCTCGGTTGGCTCTCCTACCAAATCATCGGTGATTGGAACAGATACATTAACTGTAGTCTGACCCGCTGGAATCGTCGCGGTTACTGTCGTAGTGGTATAATCCTTTGGATCGGTCGCTGAGTTGTCCACCGTAGTGATGCTCACTACCGTATCTACACTACTTGGATTGTCGATACTTACTGGTACTGATGCCGTGCCAGCATCTTCTGCAACGGTGACATCGCCTATGCTAAAGCCTGGGGTATCATTATCGGTGATGGTTACTATGCCACTATCACTTGCATTGCTTGTGTTGCCACTTACCACAGTTCCACTTACGGTAAAGTCCTCGGTTGGCTCTCCTACCAAATCATCGGTGATTGGAACAGATACATTCACTGTAGTCTGACCCGCTGGAATCGTCGCCGTTACTGTCGTGGTGGTATAATCATTTGGATCGGTTGCTGAGTTGTCCACTGTAGTGATGCTCACTACCGTATCCACACTGCTTGGATTGTCGATACTTACTGGTACTGATGCCGTGCCGGTGTCTTCTGCAACGGTCACATCGCCTATACTGAAGGCTGGGGTATCATTATCGGTGATGGTCACTATGCCACTATCACTTGCATTGGACGTATTGCCACTTACCACAGTTCCACTCACGGTAAAGTCCTCGGTTGGTTCGCCTACCAAATCATCGGTGATTGGAACAGATACATTAACTGTAGTCTGACCCGCTGGAATCGTCGCCGTTACTGTCGTGGTGGTATAATCATTTGGATCGGTCGCTGAGTTGTCCACCGTAGTGATGCTCACTACCGTATCCACACTGCTTGGATTGTCGATACTTACTGGTACTGATGCCGTGCCGGTGTCTTCTGCAACGGTGACATCGCCTATGCTAAAGCTTGGAGTATCATTATCGGTGATAGTCACTATGCCACTATCACTTGCATTGGACGTATTGCCACTTACCACAGTTCCACTCACGGTAAAGTCCTCGGTTGGTTCGCCTACCAAATCATCGGTGATTGGAACAGATACATTAACTGTAGTCTGACCCGCTGGAATCGTTGCCGTTACTGTCGTGGTGGTATAATCCGCTGGATCGGTTGCACTGTTATCCACCGTAGTAATGCTCACTACCGTATCCACACTGCTTGGATTGTCGATACTTACTGGTACTGATGCCGTGCCAGCGTCTTCTGCAACGGTGACATCGCCTATGCTAAAGCCTGGGGTATCATTATCGGTGATGGTCACTATGCCACTATCACTTGCATTGGACGTATTGCCACTTGTAACAGTTCCACTCACGGTAAAGTCCTCGGTTGGCTCGCCTACCAAATCATCGGTGATTGGAATAGATACGTTTACGCTCGTTGCTCCTGCTGGAATCGTCGCGGTTACTGTCGTAGTGGTATAATCCGCTGGATCGGTCGCTGAGTTGTCCACCGTAGTGATGCTCACTACCGTATCTACACTGCTTGGATTGTCGATACTTACTGGTACTGATGCCGTACCGGCGTCTTCTGCAACGGTGACATCGCCTATGCTAAAGGCTGGGGTATCATTATCGGTGATGGTCACTATGCCACTATCACTTGCATTGGACGTATTGCCACTTACCACAGTTCCACTCACGGTAAAGTCCTCGGTTGGTTCGCCTACCAAATCATC
>NZ_QBKT01000025.1 GCF_003054265.1 Kordia periserrulae
AAACTCTACCGCACGGGCGATGTAGCTCGTTGGGATGCAAATGGAAACATAGAATACCTAGGCAGAGAAGACAGTCAGATCAAACTCCGCGGTTATCGTATAGAACTAGGAGAAATTACACGTGTGGTGGAGAACTACGATGGCATCTCACAGGCAGTGGTTATTAAAACCACCATTGGTCAAGGAGAGCACTTGGTGTGTTATTACATCGAATCGGAAGATATTGAACTAGACACGCAGGCATTACAAAGTTACTTAGGAGAACAATTGCCAAGTTATATGGTACCGAGCCATTACCAAACGCTCTTAGAATTTCCACTGACAAGCAATGGTAAATTGGATAAAAAACAACTACCAGCCATTCATATCACACATCAAGAAGGACAGCAAGAGGCACAGACCAAGGATGAAAAGGCAATGGTTGCTATCTGGGAAGGTTTATTAGGAATACGTCCTATCGGTATAGAAACGAGTTTCTTTGAATTGGGAGGTGACTCGATCAAGGCAATTCAACTGATGAGTCGCAGCAAACAACAAGGCTATCACTTTAAAGTAAAAGACGTTTTCAAACATCCAACTGTCAAAGGCTTGCTATCGGTATGTGGCGCATCAGAGACGGTTTTAGTAGAAACAGGACTGTTAGAAGGTAACTTTGAGTTACTACCGATTCAACATCGATTTATAGAAGCCAATCACCTAGCGCCGCATCACTACAATCAATCGGTACTACTGAGCATTCCAAAAGATTTATCAAGTGAAACTCTTCAAAGCAGCCTCTCCAAACTGATAGACCATCACGATATCCTACGCAGTAGCTACAAAGACGGACAAGGTTTCTATCAGCCAGAAATGGATAACTACTATAAGGAAGAAATCGCAGCTGATGAAAAGGCACTAACAGCGCTATGTCAAGGTTATCAAGAAAGCTTTGATTTAAGTGCTGGACCGCTCATTTATTTTGTAAAAATCGCCTATCCACAAGATACCAAGAAAGACCGCCTGTTTATTGTAGCGCATCACTTGGTGATTGACGGTGTTTCATGGCGTATTGTTTTGGAAGATTTGGAACAACTACTATCGAATCAAAATTACCAGCTACCAGCAAAGCAGAGTTCGCTTCGCCAATGGTCAAACGGTTTATCAGCCTATGCAGCATCTTTATCAGAAAGCCAGCAACACTACTGGCAAGAAATCAGTAAAGAGTACAGTGTTTTTAAAGACCCGAAGACACTCTCGGGTACCTTAGAGACACAGAGTACCAGTCTTACAGGAGAACTCACCAAAAGTCTATCTCAAGAGATTCATGGGATATATGGCACAGAATTACAAGATGTGCTTCTTGGTTGTCTCTCAAAAGTATTAGGAAATCAGTATGATAGCTCAAAGGTATATATCGATGTGGAAGGTCACGGCCGTGAGGAAGTCTTGACAGGATTAGATATCAGTCGCACCATCGGCTGGTTTACCAGTCTCTATCCATTAAAATTAGAAGTGGCAACAGAGTTGGGAGTTCAACTTCGAGACACCAAAGACATGCTACGCGAAGTACCTGATGGTGGACTTGGCTACGGAGCTTTACGCTATTTAAGTGAGACTCCAGAAGCCTATACCTATAGCAAGGGCGGAATTCTGTTTAACTACTTAGGCGACTTTGATGGTACAGTATCAGAAGAAGGTTTGGTAGGCTTTGCAGGCGAATCCAC
>NZ_QBKT01000026.1 GCF_003054265.1 Kordia periserrulae
ACGGTAAAGTCCTCGGTTGGTTCGCCTACCAAATCATCGGTGATTGGAACAGATACATTAACTGTAGTCTGACCCGCTGGAATCGTCGCGGTTACTGTCGTGGTGGTATAATCCGTTGGATCGGTCGCTGAGTTATCCACCGTAGTGATGCTCACTACCGTATCCACACTGCTTGGATTGTCAATACTTACTGGTACTGATGCCGTGCCTGCGTCTTCTGCAACGGTGACATCGCCTATGCTAAAGGCTGGGGTATCATTATCGGTGATGGTCACTATGCCACTATCACTTGCATTACTTGTGTTGCCACTTGTAACAGTTCCACTCACGGTAAAGTCCTCGGTTGGTTCGCCTACCAAATCATCGGTGATTGGAACAGATACGTTTACTGTAGTCTGACCCGCTGGAATCGTTGCCGTTACTGTTGTAGTGGTGTAATCGTTTGGATCGGTCGCTGAGTTATCCACTGTAGTGATGCTCACTACCGTATCTACACTGCTTGGATTGTCGATACTTACTGGTACTGATGCCGTGCCAGCGTCTTCTGCAACGGTGACATCGCCTATGCTAAAGCCTGGGGTATCATTATCGGTAATAGTCACTATGCCACTATCACTTGCATTGCTTGTGTTGCCACTTACCACAGTTCCACTCACGGTAAAGTCCTCGGTTGGTTCGCCTACCAAATCATCGGTGATTGGAACAGATACATTAACTGTAGTCTGACCCGCTGGAATCGTTGCCGTTACTGTCGTGGTGGTATAATCATTTGGATCGGTCGCTGAGTTATCCACCGTAGTGATGCTCACTACTGTATCTACACTGCTTGGATTGTCGATACTTACTGGTACTGATGCCGTGCCAGCGTCTTCTGCAACGGTGACATCGCCTATGCTAAAGCCTGGGGTATCATTATCGGTAATAGTCACTATGCCACTATCACTTGCATTGCTTGTGTTGCCACTTACCACAGTTCCACTCACGGTAAAGTCCTCGGTTGGCTCGCCTACCAAATCATCGGTGATTGGAATCGATACGTTTACGCTCGTTGCTCCCGCTGGAATCGTTGCCGTTACTGTCGTGGTGGTATAATCATTTGGATCGGTCGCTGAGTTATCCACCGTAGTGATGCTCACTACTGTATCCACACTGCTTGGATTGTCGATACTTACTGGTACTGATGCCGTGCCAGCGTCTTCTGCAACGGTGACATCGCCTATGCTAAAGCCTGGGGTATCATTATCGGTGATAGTCACTATGCCACTATCACTTGCATTGGAAGTATTGCCACTTACCACAGTTCCACTCACGGTAAAGTCCTCGGTTGGCTCGCCTACCAAATCATCGGTGATTGGAATAGATACGTTTACGCTCGTTGCTCCTGCTGGAATCGTCGCGGTTACTGTCGTAGTGGTATAATCCGCTGGATCGGTCGCTGAGTTGTCCACCGTAGTGATGCTCACTACCGTATCTACACTGCTTGGATTGTCGATACTTACTGGTACTGATGCCGTACCGGCGTCTTCTGCAACGGTGACATCGCCTATGCTAAAGGCTGGGGTATCATTATCGGTGATAGTCACTATGCCACTATCACTTGCATTGGACGTATTGCCACTTACCACAGTTCCACTCACGGTAAAGTCCTCGGTTGGTTCGCCTACCAAATCATC
>NZ_QBKT01000027.1 GCF_003054265.1 Kordia periserrulae
TTTGACCATCAAGACTTTCAATATGAAGAACTGGTCAATCTACTAGAAATAGAGCGCGATACTTCACGAAACGCATTATTTGACGTAATGTTTTCATATGAAAGTATGGGCGATAGAAGTGTACAAATTCCAGGCTTGGTATTAGAACCGTATGATAGAAGTACTACGATTTCAAAATTTGATTTGGAACTTGGAGCCATAGAAAGTGAGGAAGGAATACTATTAAATATTATGTATTCCACGAAACTCTTCACTGCATCCACAATTGAGCGCATCACGGAATATTACGTTCGTATATTAGATCAGGTAGTCTCTGATTCATCACTATTAGTAAAAGACATTACTTTATTAGATGCTTCCGATAAAAAAGCCTTACTATCAACTTCGGAAGAATTTTCAATTTCAATTGAAGAAGCAAGTCTGGAACTATATCTAGAAGCAATTTTTAATCGTTACAAAGACAAAGAAGCGTTGCGCGATGTTGATGGACAAGGTATAAGCTATGCAGCATTGTGGAATCAATCGGGAAAAGTAAGTGCCTATTTATCTTCACATTACGGATTAAAACAAGGCGATACTGTAGTCTTGTACAGTGACCGCAGTATGGAAATGGTCGTACTATTTTTAGCCCTAGCGCGATTGGGCTGCGTGTATGTTCCTGTAGATAAAATTCACCCAGAAGAGCGTCTTGCTTACATTGTAAAAGACAGTCACAGTCGTTTACTCATCGTAGAAAGTGATACAGCTATCAACATAGAAAACACGCAAGTAGCACGTTTGTCAGCAGTAATAGAAGCATCGTCAGAGGTAGAAGAAGTACAAACAGCTAAAGAAACTATTTCACTAGATGCTACCTTGTACATCATCTACACCTCAGGAAGTACCGGAAAACCCAAAGGTGTATGTGTGAGTCATGGCAACTTACTAGGGTATTTAAAAGGCATCGAAGACGAATTTGGTGCGAATCGCATACAACCAGTCTTATCCTCTCATGGATTTGACATCTTCTTCTTTGAACTCTTGAGTCCACTACTCAAAGGTGGAACAAGTATACTTCTAAAAAACGAAGAAGTACGCGATATGGAAACGTTAGAAAGTGCTTTACAAGAAAGTACTAGTTTCCACGCCGTACCAGCATTGATGCGCGCTGTATTAGATCATATAGCACAAACCAACACAAAAGAAGCATACGCAAAGATAGAAGAGTTATATGTTGGTGGTGATGTAGTTCCAAATGCACTGCTACACCAGATGCAATCGCTATTTCCACAGGCAAAGATTTATGTCTTCTACGGACCAACAGAAGGAACCATCTTTGTAACAAGCAAGTTATATGAGCCAGGTAGTGAAATAGCGGAACGTTTAGCTTTGGGAACGAGTTTACGCTCGAGTCAAGTACTAGTCTTAGACCGATGGGGCGATTTGGTAGCACCAGGTGTCAAAGGTGAGTTATGCATTGGAGGAGTACAAGTAAGCAAAGGCTACTTGCACAACGAGGCATTAACCAATGAAAAATACACCAACAATCCGTATGGAGCAGGGAAACTCTACCGCACGGGCGATGTAGCTCGTTGGGATGCAAATGGAAACATAGAATACCTAGGCAGAGAAGACAGTCAGATCAAACTCCGCGGTTA
>NZ_QBKT01000028.1 GCF_003054265.1 Kordia periserrulae
TTTGACCATCAAGACTTTCAATATGAAGAACTGGTCAATCTACTAGAAATAGAGCGCGATACTTCACGAAACGCATTATTTGACGTAATGTTTTCGTATGAAAGCATGGGCGATAGAAGTGTACAAATCCCAGGTTTGGTATTAGAACCGTATGATAGAAGTACTACTATTTCAAAATTTGACTTAGACTTATCAGCATTTGAAGATGGTGAAGGTAACCTACAAATGAGTTTTGAATACGCAACTTCCCTCTACAATCGCTCAACCATAGAACGATACAGTACTTACTACATTCAAATTCTCACAGCAATCCTCAACAATCCATCGCAAAAGATTGCAGAAATTGATATGCTATCAACGGAAGATTATGAACTTATCCACACCTTCAGCACTGGCGCTACCGTCGATTACGGAGATGCTACGGTTTTAGATCTGTTCAGGGAGATGGTAGCAAAGAAAGGAACCAGTACAGCACTACGTTACGAAGGAGAGACGATGAGTTACAAGGAACTAGACAGTCGTTCAGATGATTTGGCAAGTTACCTTATAGAAAAAGGTATCTTAGGAGAAGACAAGCTTGTTCCGATCAGTTTAGATCGTGGCTTTACGATGGTTGTTGGTATATTAGGGATTCTAAAAAGCGGCGGCGCTTATGTTCCGATTGATCCTTTATATCCAGCCTCTAGAAAGCGCTACATTCTAGAAAATATCAGGGCAAAAACGATTCTCACCACTAGTGATTACCAACAAGAATATCAAGAGTTAGGGTATGATGCGTTCGCTCTTGATAGTGAAGAAACCTATCAAACAAGCGATAAAATTAGGCTTCCAAAAGTACTTCCAACAGATACGATTTATGTACTATACACCTCAGGAAGCACAGGGGTTCCCAAAGGCGTTATCAACACACATGAAGGACTCTACAACCGTCTTTTATGGATGCGCGATTCTCTCTGTTTAGATGAAAAAGACATTATTTTACAAAAAACCACCTTCTGTTTTGATGTTTCCTTTTGGGAATTAATCCTTCCGCTAGTTATCGGAGGCGAAATGGTGCTTGCTCGTACTGGCGGAGAAAAAGACAGCGAATACCTATCCAAAGTAATTGAAGAACAAGGCATTACATTAGTACATTTTGTACCTTCGATGCTCTCAGCTTTTCTATTAGATGTAGAGAGTTCGTTCACAAGTCTTTCCAATGTTGTTTGTAGTGGAGAAGCCTTGCCTGAATCGGTAGTCTCATCATTTAGCTCAAAAATGGGTACTACCCAATTACACAACCTCTACGGACCAACGGAAGCAGCAATTGATGTAACGGCAATCAACTTAAGTGATTACAAAGGCAGTGGCGTTCCCATAGGAAAACCTGTGAGTAACACACAAATCTATATCCTAGGGGAAAACAATGTTCTTCAACCTATTGGCGTCAAAGGCGAATTATGTATCGGAGGAGTACAAGTAAGTAAAGGCTATCTGCACAATGAAGCATTAACCAATGAAAAATACACCAACAATCCGTATGGAAAAGGAAAACTCTACCGCACGGGCGATGTAGCTCGTTGGGATGCAAATGGAAACATAGAATACCTAGGCAGAGAAGACAGTCAGATCAAACTCCGCGGTTA
>NZ_QBKT01000029.1 GCF_003054265.1 Kordia periserrulae
GGTAAGGAACAATTAAGCTATGCAGCGTTGAATGCTCGCAGCAATCAGTTGGCAGCCTATTTACAATCCAATTATACTGTTGGAAAGGACAAGGTTGTAGCCATACTGATGGACAAATCCTTGGATTATCTGGTAAGTATTCTAGCGGTGTTAAAAAGCGGTAGCTGTTACCTTCCTATAGACAGCAATCACCCCGATACGCGTAAAGCATACATGTTAAAAGACAGTGGCGCGGTATTACTACTAAGTAAAGAAAGTTATACAAGCACACTATCTATTATAAACCTACCTATGGTAGATATAAGTAAACTAGGATTGGATAGCTACAGCAAAGAAAACCTAGGCATCACCATTAAAGGGAATGACTTGGCATATATGATTTATACCTCAGGAAGTACAGGCGTACCAAAAGGTGTGATGATTGAACATAAAGGCAATGTAAATATGTCTTTGGATCAGGTACGAATTTTTGGAGTAGAACCACAAGATGTAGTAGTGTGGTTTGCTGCGGTAGGCTTTGACGCTTCGGTATCAGAGATCATGATGGCACTCTACAGCGGAGCCACATTAGCGATTCCATCCTCAGGAATGCTAAAAGACAAAGACCGTTTTGTAAGCTTCTTAAATGAAACAAAGGCAAGTGTTGTAACCTTTCCACCATCGTATCTATCGCTATTAAGTTTAGAAGAGATAGCAGGATTGCGAGCAGTTATCACCGCTGGAGAAGCGGCACAAGGAAGTAAAGCCTACGAAATAGCTGCTAGTGGCAAAGAATACTACAATGCGTACGGACCTACGGAATGTTCGGTATGTGTGTCAGTGTACAAATACGATAGCGAAGACGGAATATTGCAAAATGTACCGATAGGAAGTCCCATCGCCAACACGCGTTTATATGTGTTGGATGCTGATTTGAAAAAAGTAGCAACAGGAGTTTGGGGCGAATTATGTGTGTCGGGCGTTGGCTTGTCGCGCGGATATATTGGTAAAGAAGCCTTAACGGCAGAAAAGTTCATTGCCAATCCGTATGAGGAAGGAGAGAAGATGTACCGTACAGGCGATATCTGTAGATGGAATACCAAAGGCGAATTAGAATTTAAAGGCAGAAAAGATACGCAAGTAAAACTCCGTGGTTATCGTATAGAACTTGGCGAGATAGAATCCGTGGTAAGTCTGCAAGAAGGCATCAGTCAAAGTGTGGTGGTCTTACATGGAGAAGGTGAAGTACAAGACTTGGCTTGTTATATAGTGCTAGACAAACAAAACACATTAGATGTAGACAAGCTCAAAGCATCTTTAACAGAAGCTTTACCAGAATACATGGTACCTACACATTACATGGCACTAGAAGAACTACCGCTAACCATCAACGGAAAAGTAGACAAAAAACGTTTGCCAGCCATCGAAACGGGCTCCTTAGAAGGTGATAGTGACTTTACAGAAATCGAACTCTCTGTTCGCAGTATTTGGTCAGACATCTTAGAAATAGATGAAGAACGCATCTTTAAAGG
>NZ_QBKT01000030.1 GCF_003054265.1 Kordia periserrulae
TTAGAAGGTGATAGTGACTTTACAGAAATCGAACTCTCTGTTCGCAGTATTTGGTCAGACATCTTAGAAATAGATGAAGAACGCATCTTTAAAGGCGATAACTTTTTTGACCTTGGCGGGAATTCACTCAGCGCGATTAGTCTTATCAACAAACTAGCCAAAGACTTAGAAGTTAAAGTACCATTAGATGAAGTCTTTGCCACACCAACGCTAGAAGGACTGAGCGCTTACATAGAAAAAAGTACCAAAAGCGATCACAAAGCCATTCCTGTACTGGAAGACCAAGAATACTATGGTCTTTCATCAGCACAACGAAGAATGTATTTCTTATACGAATTCAATCGCGAATCAATCACTTACAACATGCCAAATGTTGTGATTCTTCGTGGCAGCCTAGATACAGAACGTTTTGAAAATACCATCAAATCACTCATCTCACGACATGAGAGTCTGCGCACATACTTTGAGATGCAAGGTGATGAAGTCTACCAAAAAATACTACCGGAAGAATCCGTTAGTTTCTCGGTAGACCATTACCAAGGCGATGCTTTAGAAAGTGAAAAAACACGTAAAATTATAGAAAATTATATCCGTCCGTTTGATTTAAGTCAAGGACCATTATTACGTGTAGGACTGATACAGATAAATTCAGAAGAACATATCTTGATGTTAGACATGCATCACATCATCACAGATGGTGTTTCTCAAGGCATCTTGGTCAAAGACTTCATGGAATTGTACAAAGATGACTCTTCCTTAAAAGAACTTGGCTTACGTTATGTAGACTACTCTGATTGGCAACAAAAGGAAGGCATAGAAGCCAAAAGTAAAGACTACTGGATGGAGGTTTACAAGGACATTCCAGAGGTGTTAGACATTCCAACGGATTACCCAAGAGGAAGCGTGAGAGATGAAGGCGGCTCGTCAGTCGTATTCGAATTGGCAAAACCACAAGTAGAAGGACTCAAAAAATTCAGCGAAGAATACGGCATCACACTGTATATGCTATTATTAGGTATCTACAAAATACTACTAAGCAAACTCAGCGGACAGGAAGATGTAGTAGTAGGAACGCCTGTAGCAGGAAGAGGACACTCCGATGTAGAAGGGATAGTAGGTTTATTTGTCAACACATTAGCACTAAGAAGTGATGTAAAGGCAGCGAAGAGTTTCAAGTCATACATCAAAGACTTAGGTGAACGCGTGATAAGCAGCTTTGACCATCAAGACTTTCAATATGAAGAACTGGTCAATCTACTAGAAATAGAGCGCGATACTTCACGAAACGCATTATTTGACGTAATGTTTTC
>NZ_QBKT01000031.1 GCF_003054265.1 Kordia periserrulae
TTTTCATTGGCAGTTGCCATATCTACCGCATGCATGGTTGGGTCTACAATCGGATTGTTGTCCATCTCTGCATCTTCTAATGTGGTGTGATAGCTGACTGTGACATTGCTTTCATTGTTGACTATTTCTGCCTCTGCTTGCGTCAAATCAAACACTAAAATACCGTTGGTTGCATCTCCATCACTATCATCATCACATGCCTCTAAAAGGGTTGGCATGGTGTTCGGTGTTGGAATTGGAAGTACTCTTAAGGTCATGGTGATATCAGTCGTACAACCAGCACTGTTTGTGGCTCTTATGTAAAGCGTCTGTGGATTGCTGATGTTTTGATACCCTGTTGGGTCTGCAATTGGCATGTCTGCATTTAAGTCTGCCAGTGAAGCGTAATAGGTCAGGGTTAAACTGGTATCACCGCCTGTGATTTCAGTGTACTTATCTGTTAAGTCAAAACTACTGATTTCATCACTCTCATCACCACTTTCTAAATCATCACAGAGTGAGAAGGCTGTTGGTTGTACTAGTACTGGTGGCGGCACTACAATAATCTCAAAGCTTCCAATGGCAAAACAGTCCGTTGCGTTGTCTTCCAAACGTACCCAGATGGTTTGCTGATTGGCTGTGGTGTTGATATAATCACTCGGAGTGACAATTGGCGATACGTCATCGATGGCATCTTGCTCGCTCTCATGATAGGTTAGTGTAAAGTTTCCTGGGGTTTGGTCGCCATAGATTTGCATTTGAGTTACTGTTAAATCAAACATGGCAAAGCCGTCTAAACTTGCGGCATCGTCACAGACTTCTACATCATCGATGCTAATTGGCATTACAGGAATTGGGATGACATTGATTTGTAATGGCGTTACTGTAAAACAGCCTGTCACCGTATTGGTTGCCAGCACATAGATGGTTTGACTGTCCATGACAATGTTGGTGTAAGGACTGCTCAGTGCATTTAAGTTGTTGTTGGCATCTTCTGCGCTCTCGTGGAAGCTGTAGACCACATCTGGCTCGTTGTTGACAATGTCATTCACTAGCATGTCTAAATCAGTGGCTACAAAACCGTCATTGTCATCATCACAGGTGTCGGCTGAGAGGGTACCACCAGCATTGAGTGTTGGACTTGGTAGTGGATTCACGCGGATATCAAAGGTAATGGTGTTTTGACAGCCTGTGGTATCGTTGGTAGCCAGTACAAAGATGGTTTGTACCCCTAATTCTTCATTGGCATACGCCGCTGG
>NZ_QBKT01000032.1 GCF_003054265.1 Kordia periserrulae
TTAATTGTGAATGAATTACCAGTAGCAGTACTACCAGCTACGATAGAAGAATGTGATGATGATGGCGACGGTTTTGCTGACTTTACCCTAACGGATGCAGATGCAGAAATTTTAGCAGGACAAACCTCTAGTGATGCGATGACCATTAGCTACTACCTGTTACAGTCAGATGCACAAGCAGGTACAGGCACACCGCTTACCTCACCTTATACCAACATGACCGCAGGTACAGGAGAAACCATCTACATTCGAATAGAAAACGATGTTACAGGCTGTTTTACCACTTCTCAAGTAGACATTCAAATCAATCCAGCAGTGATGGCAACCACACCATCTAATTATAGCGTTTGTGATGATACCAATGGGAATGACACGGACGGACTAGGAACGTTTGACTTATCTACTTTAGATTCAGAAATACTAGGAACATTAGCAGGAACGGCAACGGTGACTTATTACGAAACACCAGCACTGACCACACCACTTCCAACGATGTACACCACCAATGTGGCAAACTTACAAGTCATCTATGCGCAAGTGGTAGACAATATCACAGGCTGTTTTGATGTGGTGCTAGTAACACTAATTACCGATCCACTTCCAAACTTAGACAACATCCCACCGATGATTGCCTGCGACTTTAACAATCCAGGCGATAATATGGAAGTATTTGACCTATCCACTCATACCACAGTGGTGGCAAACGGACAAGTAGGACTGACTATCACCTATCATCCAACGGCTTTAGATGCAGAAAACAACACCAATGAAATCACCACGCCAATCAATGGTACAGATGGAGACATAGTTCATGTACGTGCTGTAAATCCACTAGGCTGTATTCAAACAGGAAGCTTTGCGTTACAAGTAGAACCATTACCAGTGATTGCTACGCCAACAGACTTAGAAGCCTGCGACGATGAAACCGCCGATGGCGTAGCGCCAACGGATTTAACGGTTAAAAACGATGAAATTACACTGTCGAATCCAAACTTAAATGTTTCATACCACCTTACTGATGCAGATGCAGACAATGATGTCAATGCACTTGTCATGCCGTATGAAAACACAGGTATGCCAACAACATACACAGTATCTGTACGTGTAGAAGATATCAACACAGGCTGTCATATTGTAACGCAGCTTACGGTAAATATCAACGATACTCCAGCAGTCTTCCCTGCAACTCCACTCGAATACTGCGATACTGACAA
>NZ_QBKT01000033.1 GCF_003054265.1 Kordia periserrulae
TCTACAGGATAGTTCTCAAAAACAATCAAACTGTCAAAGAGTGCTTCACTTACGCCCATTGCCTCTTGTATCATACTCAGCGATACATGACTGTACTGTTCTCTTCCTTTGGAATGTCCGGCTTGTAAGTCGCTTAGCCAATCGCCTAAGTCTCTATCGCGAGCTACCTCGATACTTACAGGCAAGGTGTTGATGTATAAGCCAACCTCTTGCTCTACCGATCCTACTGACCAATCTCTTCCCGATACTGTTGCGCCAAAGACAATCTTCTCGGCTCCTGTATAGCTATGAAGTAAGTAACTCCATGCACCTTGAACCAAGGTATTCATCGTAAGTCCTTTTGACTTGCTGTAATCCACCAGTAGCCTTGTGTGGCTATGGTCTAATTCAAAGCTTACATGACTGTCTCCAAAGACACTGTTGCGTAAACTCGTATCTTGTAAAAACGGTAAGTACACGCCGCCTTCGATGCCTTTTAGGTAGTCTTGCCAGTAGTCAATCCCTTCGCCTGAACGGTCGCGATTGTATAAGTCTCGTACATATCTGCCATAGTCACTCACATAGCATTGAGCTATCTCCTCACCTTCTAGTGCCGCATCGTAGCCTTGAATAAATTCATTCATCAGTATCGATAGCGACCAACCATCCCATAAGATATGATGATTATACAGATACAAACGGGTAATTCCGCCTGGCAAATCATACAACTCAAAGCTAAATAACGGAGCCTGCTGCATATCAAAACTCACTAGCTTCTTATTCTCAAAGTACTCTTCCAGCCATCTGCTGTCCTTGTCGGTATAATCATAACGGGTAATTGGTAAGTCCACCTTTTTGTATACACATTGTACTGCATCTCCCAACCCTTCTGAGTAGATTCCTGTACGCAGGATGCCATGACGTGCTACAATGGAGTCCCAAACCTTGACAAATACCTCATAGTTGATGCCGCCGTTAAAGTCACATACAAACTCACTCACATACGAGCCGCTGCCTTCACCTCCATATAAGCTATGGAATAACATTCCTTCTTGTAAGGGACTCAGGCGGTATATGGATGCTATGCCTCCGTATTGCTGCTCACAGTCCCTGATAAAGCTATCTAATGTCGCATTGCCTACACTAGAGGATAATCCGCAATCACTACAACTCAGTACGCGTTCTTTAGACGCCTTACAGTGCGTTATAACAGCTTCTAGTTCTGAC
>NZ_QBKT01000034.1 GCF_003054265.1 Kordia periserrulae
TGTTCTCGACTGCGCTCCTTTAGACTTGTATATTTATATTTAAGTTTAAAAAAGAGCCGAACTTAAGTACACTATTTGCGCTCAGAATTAAAAATTCATAGTTCGATTCAGACTTAAGTTCGTTCTTTCATCAACAATCTCTAATAGAAATTCGGGACTTGAAGCCCATTATTAAGGAGTTGAGTTACTGATGAATGGCTCTATCAAAGTTAAAAAGCTAATTTATGAAAAGTATTTATTTAGGAATCGACATTAGTAAAAAAACATTGGACATTTGTCTATTAGATAAAAGCGTATCGACCTTTTACAAGATTAGTAATACTATAAAAAACATTGATACGTTCTTTAAAAAAATAATTAAGAAGCATACTGATATCTTTGTTGCTATGGAGAATACTGGATATTATAATGATTATCTATATCAGGTGCTAGCGCATACTCAATGTAAAGTATATGTGATAGATCCTAAGCATATCAAAAGAAGTATTGGTTTAGTTCGAGGTAAAAATGATAAGGTTGATGCCAAACGTATTGCTGTTTTTATTGAAAGAAATCATCAAGACTTTCAATGTTGGAAACCTGTTAGTGAGCAAATAAAAAGTATGAAAATATTACTTAGCCAAAGGAATCATAAAATCAAATTGAGAAGCGGATTAAAACAACAAAACTCAGAATTAAAAATGCTGACTAAAACCAAAGCCATCACAAAAATTATTCAACTCAATCAACAACAAATACGACAACTTAATTATCAAATAGCAACTTTAGAGCATTTAATTCAACTAGAGATAAATCAAGATGTAGAATTGAAGCGAAATATCATTAGAATACTCTCTATTCCAGGAATAGGAAAAATAACAGCTTGGACTATTGCTGTAAAAACAAATGGATTTACACGATTAACTAATCCAAGAAAACTAGCCTGTTTTGCTGGTGTTGTACCTTTTGAACAACAAAGTGGAACTAGTCTAAAGACTAAACCTAGAGTCTCTAAAATGGCTGATAGCCAACTTAAAACAACTCTTCAAATGGCGGCAATGAGAGCTGTCAGAATGGAAAATGAGCTAAAGTTTTACTATGAAAAAAAAGTGAAACAAGGCAAAAATAAAATGAGTGTTCTTAATGCTGTAAGAAACAAATTATTACATATTGCTATGGCTGTAATTAGAAATCAAACTTTTTACCAAAATCGCTTGTTTTT
>NZ_QBKT01000035.1 GCF_003054265.1 Kordia periserrulae
GGCTTGTGATACTATCAAAAAGTCCAAAAGCGCTCACCTATTTACAGACCGAAAATGGATTTACAACCATCAAAGCATTTCTAGGAATTTAAAAATACAACAAGCGATGAGCAAATTAGGAAATCCAATCGTTACAGGCGTTATCGGCAATACCGTATCGAACAATGCGCTACTTATCGGCGGTACACTTGCAGCGGTATATGCTTGGCACAAAATCCCAAAATATCTAAAGCGCAAACGTGCCGAACGCTATGCACGTGCCAATATTGGAAATCCTGTAGTGACTGCCGCTGCCATCATTCATGAGTCTTTTGCGCGTATTGGATTCAAAGATGGACTCTTTAGTTACTTACTTCCTGAATTTGACATCTTTACCGATGAAGCAGCGCTGATGAATATTGCATCACAAATAGATGATATCAAACAAGTAGCACAGGCGTATGCCATTCTATTTGACAGGGATTTATTTACCGATACTCTAAACGGTTTATCCACCGATGAACTCTCAAGCTTTTACAACGCCATACGCGCACCAAGTTACAATACAAATCCGCAGATTGATAGCGGCTACTATTTGATTGGAGATTATCTGTATTGCGCTAAAAAGTCAGGGATTCAAGTACCG
The DNA here is from genome assembly GCF_003054265.1 of Kordia periserrulae. Taxonomy (GTDB): domain Bacteria; phylum Bacteroidota; class Bacteroidia; order Flavobacteriales; family Flavobacteriaceae; genus Kordia; species Kordia periserrulae. The sequence continues at coordinate 626 of NZ_QBKT01000035.1, forward strand.
CAAGTAGAATTGCAAAGTGACGGTTCATGGATAACCACAGAGAAACTCTACGGGAATTACAAACACAAAGATTTTATCGGAGAAGTGATTGCCACAGATATCTATACCCCTGAAAACAAACGCTATTACCTTGTTCAATGGTGTGCAATATGGGGATTGTGGTGCTATCAGGGAGTCGTGTGGAGCGACCAAGTTATTAATTATAAAATATAAAAGAAAATGAGTCAATTCAATATCAACAGCGTTTGCACAGAATATAGTACAGGCATCCGCGTAGAAGGACAAGTATTTGACGCAACAACCAATGAAACCTTGCCTTTTGCCAATGTGTATGTCGATGTAGATACCACCGTTGGAACGGCAACGGATATGGACGGAAACTTTAGCATACAAGTTCCCAAAGGAACTACCCTTGTGGTGAGTTTTGTAGGATACCATCCGTTTAAATTCATGGCAGAGGAAGGATTTACAGAGGTCTATCTGCAAACAGATGACCAGCTTGATACCGTTGTCATTCACGGACAAAACAAAAAGAAGAATTACAATTGGCTTTG
>NZ_QBKT01000036.1 GCF_003054265.1 Kordia periserrulae
GACTTGTGATACTATCAAAAAGTCCAAAAGCGCTCACCTATTTACAGACCGAAAATGGATTTACAACCATCAAAGCATTTCTAGGAATTTAAAAAGTTAAGCCAAATGAGCAAATTAGGAAATCCAATCGTTACAGGCGTTATCGGCAATACCGTATCGAACAATGCATTACTTATAGGCGGTACACTTGCGGCGGTATATGCTTGGCACAAAATCCCAAAATATCTAAAGCGCAAACGTGCCGAACGCTACGCACGCGCTAATATTGGAAATCCTGTAGTGACTGCCGCAGCTATCATTCATGAGTCTTTTGCGCGTATTGGATTCAGAGATGGACTCTTTAGCTACTTACTTCCTGAATTTGACATCTTTACCGATGAAGCAGCGCTGATGAATATCGCATCACAAATAGACGATATCAAACAAGTAGCACAGGCGTATGCCATTCTATTTGACAGGGATTTATTTACCGATACCCTAAACGGTTTATCTACTGATGAACTCTCAAGCTTTTACAACGCCATACGCGCACCAAATTACAATACAAATCCGCAGATTGATAGCGGCTACTATTTGATAGGAGATTATCTGTATTGCGCTAAAAAGTCAGGGATTCAAGTGCCGCAAGTGGAATTACAGAGTGATGGTTCATGGATAACCACAGAGAAACTCTACGGAAATTACAAGCACAAGGATTTTATCGGAGAAGTGATTGCCACAGATATCTATGCGCCTGAAAACAAACGCTATTACCTTGTTCAATGGTGTGCAATATGGGGATTGTGGTGCTATCAGGGAGTCGTTTGGAGCGACCAAGTTATTAATTATAAAATCTAAAAGAAAATGAGTCAATTCAATATCAACAGCGTTTGCACCGAATATAGTACAGGCATCCGCGTACAAGGACAAGTATTTGACGCGACAACCAATGAAACCTTGCCTTTAGCCAATGTATATGTCGATGTAGACACCACCATAGGAACGGCAGCGGATATGGATGGAAACTTTAGCATACAAGTTCCCAAAGGAACTACCCTTGTGGTGAGTTTTACAGGATACCATCCGTTTAAATTCATGGCAGAAGAAGGATTTACAGAGGTCTATCTGCAAACAGATGACCAGCTTGATACCGTTGTCATTCACGGACAAAACAAAAAGAAGAATTACAATTGGCTTTG
>NZ_QBKT01000037.1 GCF_003054265.1 Kordia periserrulae
GCAACAAAACGCAACAAGATGCAACAATCCGCAACAAGTCACAACAAGATGCAACACATCGCGCATCATCTATCACAGCATCCCAACAATTCCATTAGCGTGGAATACATGGGAACTAAAAAGATAAACCCGCATGTGAGCAAAAACAAATACCTCTTTACCAAAGAGCATATTGAAAGCGGATGGCAAGGCATTTTGCCTTTTTTAAGAAGTTTAAAAAATGAAGGATTTCCAAGTGGTACAAAAATAGTCTTACGGGTTTCCAATGGAACAACTTCCAAGATTATCGGCGAGCCTATAACCTTACAATTCAGTAGTGAGCAAACAAACAATCAGCGTATGGAACAGCAACAATATCCAAATCAGTCAATAGCGGAAAATCAGCTACCATCCCATCGGATAAATACGCCGTATTACGGCATGGGTAATCCTATGATGGGTGTGCATCCCGCAGAGAGCAAGCTGGAAGCCCTCACGGCTAAATACGAAGATTTAAAAGAACGTCACGAGGATTTAAAAAGCAGTTACAAAGACATACAATCCTCTGAGCGCATGCTCAAAGAAGAAAACAACTCGCTCAGATTGGAAGTCAACACCGCAGAGAAGCAGAAAGAACTCGCCATCCTGCAAGCGGATTTAAACCGTAAGTCTTTTATGGATAGCGAAGCGATGAAAACCATTGCCGCCAATCTTGCGCCTGCTTTGCCACAAATTATGGGCGCGCAGCCGCCACAAGTGGGTATGGGAACACCGTCAAATCTATCAAGTGAAAAAAAGCAGTTCATTGAATTTATTGCCAGTGAGCGCGTAAGCGATACCGATGTAGGAGTCATCTACAAAACCTATAAAAACATGGTTAGAAACAAAGACTTTGCTTTGGCGATGCAGCAATTATTCACCCAATTTCAAATAAGTTAAACACAACAAATAGCATGATACACATAAAAGGAAACAACGATTTAGACACTGATTTACGAACGGAAGCCTTCACAACGCTCAATACGCTACCCACAGAAGTGTTGACACGGCTTGTGATACTATCAAAAAGTCCAAAAGCGCTCACCTATTTACAGACCGAAAATGGATTTACAACCATCAAAGCATTTCTAGGAATTTAAAAA
>NZ_QBKT01000038.1 GCF_003054265.1 Kordia periserrulae
GTCAGAACTAGAAGCTGTTATAACGCACTGTAAGGCGTCTAAAGAACGCGTACTGAGTTGTAGTGATTGCGGATTATCCTCTAGTGTAGGCAATGAGACACTAGATAGCTTTATCAAGGACTGTGAGCAGCAATACGGAGCCATAGCATCGGTATACCGCCTGAGTCCCTTACAAGAAGGGATGTTATTCCATAGCTTATATGGAGGCGAAGGCAGCGGCTCGTATGTGAGTGAATTTGTATGTGACTTTAACGGCGGCATCAACTATGAGGTATTTGTCAAGGTTTGGGAATCCATTGTAGCACGTCATGGCATCCTGCGTACAGGAATCTACTCAGAAGGATTGGCAGATGCAGTACAATGTGTTTACAAAGAGGTGGACTTACCAATTACCCGTTATGATTATACCGATAAGGACAGCAGATGGCTGGAAGAGTACTTTGAGAATAAGAAGCTAGTGAGCTTTGATATGCAGCAGGCACCGTTATTTTGCTTTGAGTTGTATGACTTGCCAGGCGGTATTACTCGTTTGTATCTGTATAACCATCATATCTTATGGGATGGTTGGTCGCTATCGATACTGATGAATGAATTTATTCAAGGCTACGATGCGGCACTAGAAGGCGAGGAGATAGCGCAAGGCTATGTGAGTGACTATGGCAGATATGTACGTGACTTATACAATCGTGACCGTTCAGGCGAAGGGATTGACTACTGGCAAGACTACCTAAAAGGCATCGAAGGCGGAGTATACTTACCGTTTTTACAAGATACAAGTTTACGCAACAGTGTCTTTGGAGACAGTCATGTAAGCTTTGAATTAGACCATAACCACACAAGGCTACTGGTGGATTACAGCAAGTCAAAAGGTCTTACAATGAATACCTTGGTTCAAGGCGCATGGAGTTACTTACTTCACAGTTATACAGGAGCCGAGAAGGTTGTCTTTGGCGCAACAGTTTCAGGAAGAGATTGGTCAGTAGGATCGGTAGAGCAGGAAGTAGGCTTGTACATCAACACCTTGCCTGTAAGTAT